>NZ_CP109171.1:6090000-8762255 GCF_036246005.1 Streptomyces sp. NBC_01723 | reverse complement strand
TGCCACATCGCTGCGCGATGTGCAAGCGAACACCCGCGCTGCGCGCGGGTGTTGCGCTCCCGCTCCGCTCCCGCGGAGCGGGAGCGGAGCGGGACGCTGCGCGTCCCACTCACCGGCCCGGCTGCGCCGGGCCGGTGACGCTCAGTCCGCTGCGCTCCCAGAGCGCAGGGCCTACGGCCCTGCTGGGGTGGCCTCCGCTGCGCTCCAGCCACCTGGCCGCGCCCGCTGCGCGGGATGCGGCAACGGGCCTGCGGCCCGGGCGGCGAGGAGAAGGGGCTGGGGCGGGCGGTTCTACTCGGGCTGGGTCACGGTCAGAGCCCAGCGGACACTGTCATTCGAGGCGTCAACGCCCACAGTGAAAGAACCTCGCTGCACGACCCCGGGGTCCATGGTCACCGAGCCCACACCCGCGCTGCCGGCAGGGCAGTCCACCGTAAACTCAGCCACGCGTGCTTGCTGCGATTCCATCGTCACCGCCGCACTGCCTCCGCCTTCGCAGGCCACCGTGAGCACGGTCGGCAGCCCTTCCCATGCCCCACCGGACGCGACCCCGCCATCACCCGTCCACTCCTGCACCCACACCAAGCCCTCAGGCCCGGGATGAGGAAGAAGACCACCATCCGCCGCGGCCGGCACCGCCCCTGCACCCACCGCCCCGAAAGCCGCCAACAACGCCACTGCTACGGTCCTACGCGCACTCATCACGCCTGCCCCTCCTGATGGTCTGTCACGGTCAAGGCAGTGTGACGCGCGGGAAGACCGCCACGCATGAGTACAACGACTCATGGCTTTCAGAGCACTGTGCGCCACAAAGGGCCGGCCCGAGCAGCAAGGGCACGGAGCGCGGGGCTTGGCTCACTCAGCCGTCACGCGCTGCTGCTTTCCTCTTGGCCCGGCTCGCCATCCACTGCGCCACCACATTGACCACGGCCACGAGAACCGCGAAGACAAGCGCGTCGAGCCACGTCTTGCCTGTAACGGCGCGCCACACCACCGCGGACGCCCCGCAAACGACAAGCCACACGGCCACAGCAGTTGTCCAGCGCACCCATTGCCGAGACCACCACCCGGCCAGCCGTTCCCGTCTCCGCATGCCACCCCGGCTACCCCGGAACGCGCCCAACGAGCACCGCACCCGATCCGAGCGGCTACAGGGGGCTCCCGTCATCTGTCTGAATCGCGTCCTGATGGCGTTTCGGTCGGGTGAAACTCTGGGCCGCGAGGGCCGGCCAGATAAACGCGCAGGCCCCCGGGAACCACAGATTGAAGCCCGCGGGCCCGTACTCCCCCCCCTCCGCAATGCCAGTCCGAACCAGACCAGCATGAGGGCAGCCACTGCGAGCTGCACCCACCGCATCGTCCGGAGCGTCTCGGCCCGGCCCTCATGTAACCGGTATGTATGGTCTGCCATGCCTATCGGCTACCCCCAGGCAGCGGGCGCATCAACCGTCATCTCTCATACGAGGGGGCACCGGACGCTAGTGCCGGAGCCGTATCGTCTCTTCCTGTCGGTGACGGTGGAGGGTCCACAGAGTGCCGAGGAAGAACGCCAAGAACATGGCTGCGCACGCAGCCGCCCACGCGACCGCTGCCGTACCTTCATCGCCCACGACCCTGTCGATCAGCAGCGCGCACCACAGCAACGCGAACGCTGCGTGGAACCAGCGCCCGAATCGAAGGATCTTCACCGTTCGGGCCGGGAGCGGATGTTGACCTCGCCACCTGGACTGACTCATAGGCTTCGGCTACCCGCCGACAGTCAATTCCTGCCCTGGCCTCACTTCCCACCGGTAAGGGCAGTGTGCTTCATTTTTAATCGCCGATAGGCTCTGGAGTGGATTGGCAGCACTGGTAGCATCGGTCTTGTCTCCGATGTCCGCGTCCCGACTTCTTCCGACTGGCTGGTGCTGGCACCGCTCTGGTTACCGGGACAACCAATCTACATGCAGCTTTCCACGGCACACCGTGCAGGCATGGTCGCCATGAGAAGGAGGGCGAAAAGATCGTGAAGGAACTCCGCCCTCACCAGCGGGAAGCCGTGGACTCGGTACTACGTGCCTTCGAATTGCCTGCAAGATCGCGTGTGCCCGAGCGAGGGCTTCGAACGCAGGTGATCATGGCGACCGGGTCCGGGAAGACTCTGGTGGCGGCCCACAGCGCGGAGGAGCTCCATGCGGGCCGTGTGCTGGTGCTCGTGCCCTCGCTGGACCTGCTGGCGCAGACCGAGGCCGCGTGGCGGGAGGGGGGCCGTAGGGGGCCGACGATCGGGGTGTCCTCGCTGCGGGGTGAGGAGGTGTCCTTCCCCAACACCACGGACGTGGACGAGCTGGTGGAGTGGACGCGGGGCCTGGAGAAGGTGACCGTGTACGCCACGTACGCCAGTCTCGGTCTGGGCACGCTGGAGCGGGCCCACGCCGGAGGCCTCGCGGCCTGGGACTTGATCGTCGTGGACGAAGCCCACCGTGTTTCGGGCCGGATCGGGAAGCCGTGGGCGGTCGTCCACGACAACCATAAGATCCCGTCCCTGCGCCGCCTCTACATGACGGCCACGCCCCGGCTGTGGCAGCTCGGGGACGAGGACGAGGCCGGCGCACCCGGCGAGCTGGTCGCGAGCATGGAAGACGACCCCGAGGGCCTCTTCGGCAGCAGGGCGTTCACCCTGACCCTCTCGGAGGCCATCGACCGGGGAATCTGTGCCCCCTACCAGGTCGTATGCGTGGACGTCACCGACACCGCCCTCCAGGCCGCGCAGCTCCTGGGCGCCGAAGGCCGCTCGGCAGAGGTCCGCGGGGCCCGGCTCGCCGCTCTGCAGACCGCCCTGGTGAAGGCTTCGGCCGAGGAGAACTTCCGGCGCACGCTCGTCTTCCACCA
The DNA here is from genome assembly GCF_036246005.1 of Streptomyces sp. NBC_01723. Classification (NCBI taxonomy): domain Bacteria; kingdom Bacillati; phylum Actinomycetota; class Actinomycetes; order Kitasatosporales; family Streptomycetaceae; genus Streptomyces; species Streptomyces sp. NBC_01723. Next base: position 8,759,384 of record NZ_CP109171.1, on the reverse strand, counting down.
CGTCGTCAAGGAGGCCGAAGCGTTCGCGGCCGGCCTCCCGAACGTCGCCGCGCAGCTGCACGCCAGCGACCCCGAGCTGTACTCCAAGACGATCTGGGCGGACTGGCTGTGTGGCGACCACAAGCCGCTCCACCGGCGGCGTCTGCTGGGTGAGTTCGCGGCCGGGATCGCCACGGACGGGACCGTGGTGGAGAAGTGCTTCCTGTGCTCGGTGAAGGTTCTGGGCGAGGGGGTCGACACCAAAAGCTGTGACTCCGTGTACTGGGCGGACGTACGCGGCTCGATGCCCGACCTGGTCCAGGCGGTTGGACGAGCGCTGCGGATGCAGCCGGGCGAGGGCAAGATGGCGTCGCTCGTGGTGCCGGTGCTGCTCGGGCCGGGCGAGACGGCGGACAACATGCTCACCTCCCGGGCGTTCGGCGGGCTCGCCAAGCTCTTGGAGGCGCTGCGGGCGCACGACGCGCGGATCGTGGAGAGCCTCGCGGAGCAGCAGGCCCCGAGCCGCTACAAGCCCGTCAGCAGGGATGAGAGCGGGAAGAGCGCGGGTGGGAACGGCGAGGGCTCCGGAGGCGTCAGTGCCCCCGCCAAGGCCCTGCTGAAGTTCTCCACGCCCCGCGACCCGGCCGCCCTCGCCGCGTTCATCAACCTGCGAGTCCTCAACCCGGAACACGAACACTGGCGGCGCGGCGTGGAGGCCGCCGTCATCTACGCCCGCGTGCACGGCGACTTGAAGGTGCCGTTCACGTTCCGCGTGCCCGCCGTCGACGACCAGGAGGCGGAAGCCACCGGGTGGCCGGCCTCGCTCGCCGGGTTCCCGCTCGGGCAGTGGACCGCCGACGCGCGCAGGTTCTACGCCCGCGGTGACATGGATGAGGACCGCGTCGCGCAGCTGGAGAAGCTCGGCATGATCTGGTCGCACTTCGACGTCGCGTGGGAGGAGGGCCTGTCCGCCGCGCGCGGGTGGGCGGCCGAACACGGCCACCTCCTGGCCCCGCTGGACGCCACCTTCCAGGGGTATCGGGTGGGCATCTTTCTGAAAAACGCGCGGGCCGCCGCTCGGAAGGCTCAGGAAATCGAGCAGCGGCGTGCCGATGGGCTGCCGGTTCAGTCGTTGGCCGGGGCGCTGTCGGACGAGCGGCGTGAGCAGCTGGAGGAGATCGACGCGTCCTGGTGCCCGAGCTGGCCGGTGACGTGGCAGCGCTGCTTCCACCTGGTGAGGATGCACCTGGACGCGGGTGAGACGCTGCCCACCGAGGCGGGCGAGGCCGTGCGCCAGGGCGAGGACCTCGGGCGGTGGGTGCAGTCGGTGCGGCTCGGGTGGGACCAGCTCACGACCGTCCAGCAGTGGATGTGTGAGCACATCCTCGGGATCGAGTTCGCGAGCGAGGGCGAGAAGCCGCGGCCGCGCCGTACGCAGGCCGACAAGTGGGCGATGAACTACGCCGCCGCCAAGCAGTTCTACGAGCGCGAGGGGCACCTTCGAGTCCCGAGGCAGCATGTCGAGCGGATCGTCATCTGCGGAGACGGCGACAGCGGCGAGGAGTGGGAGGAGCGGGAGCTTCGGCTGGGGGCATGGGTCGGGAATCAGCGGAGCAGGGCCGCGGCGCTGTCGCCGGAGCGGGTGGAGCAGCTGTCCGTGATCGGGATGCGCTGGTCGTTGCGCCTCAGGTCGACCTCCCGGCCGTTCGCATAAGCCGTGACGTTCCGCCCAAAGAGCGGACCCGTGCGCTTCCGCGGTGTTCTGGCCATCTGTACGGCCAGGTAGGGGCATAGCAGCTCACGGTCGTCTACCGGCGGCCGGAGGCATTCCCGTCTCGTCTGTTCGGCGAAAGGGCGGCCAGTCCTTGCCCTTCCAGGCCGCTGAGCTCCTGCTGGACGCCGCAGTCCTGCACGGCCGCATCTCTGTGATCAGCAACGAGAAGGCCAGTTTGGTACTGGGCTGGGGGCCCCGCAGCGTCCGCGAGACGATCGTGGCCACCGCGGACAGTCAGATCCGGCTGGGTGTCGATCTGTCCTGATCGGTGAGGGACGCGGGCTCCCTTCGCCTGGGTGCAGTTGCCTGGCTCAGTCGTGGTGCCGGGTGCTCGCTTTCGCCGCGTCGGGGGCCGGCCCTTGTCTGCGATGGTCTTCGGTTGGGTGCCGGCTCCCTGCGGAGGGGAGCCGGCGCCGGGAGTGTGGGTCGTTGTTACGCGACCATGAAGGAGGTGGTCGTGCTGGCCCCGTACCGGCTCAATGTGTCCTGTGCCGCGACCTCCAGGGTCTCGAACGTGCGGGACGGCGGGGTGAACGTGATGGTCGCCGAGGATCCGGAGACGTGTGTCCATGTGGCGTCGGTCCTGAATTTGTACCGGTAGCCGATGATCGGGGAGTCTCCATCGGCGGGGGCGAGGGTGAAGGTGCCCGGGATGCCCGCGCCGCCGTGGGCAGTGCAGTGGGTGGAGGTGCACTCGGTGTAGGGCCCGCCGTAGATGATTCTGGGGGCCAGCGGGGCCGTCGGATCCACCGTGAAGTAGCAGAATGCGGTGGCGGCCGAGACCGTGTACTGGCTGCCGGTATAGGACCGGGTGACGGCGTTCATACGGTAGAGGGTGTTTGGGGAGAGAGTCGTCGTCAGGGTGGCGGTGACGACCGTGCCGTCGTCCACGAAGCCCGTGGAGGGCGCCAGTGTGGCAGTCACTGGTGTCCATGAGCCGTCCGCGTTTCGGCTGTCGACGGTGAAGTCGGCTCGTAGGCCGGCCGTTTGGGAGTTGTCGGTGTCGCCGTGGACACGGGCGGTCAGCCGCGGCTGCGGGCTGCCGATGGTGCCCGCAGTGGATTCGTCCTTGGCGCAGCCGACGCCGCTGCCGCCTGCGATGCCCTGCTCGGTCGGTGTGGCGGGCGGGTTGGGCTCGTCCGCGTGCGCCACGCCGAGCGGCATCAGGGCAAGCAGGCCTGCTGCCGCCAAGGCCCCCAGACGGCTCTTCAGGCGCCACTTGGCAGCACGGATCTGCGGTAGCCGTTGTTCATGTACATCCCCACCCTCAGCATCACCGCATGCGAATGCGCAAGCGAATGTGTATGCGAAGGTACGGATCGTACGCACATTCGTCTGCAGGTGCCATGCAGTTGGGTCCACCAAGTGCGTCCGGAAGGCGTCGACGCGTCCGGCCGCGCCGGCTCGCGAGCTACCGTCCCCAGTGGCTGGGCGGTTCGGGGGGGGACGGCCGTCGTCGCCACCGGTGCCCCGCCCAACGAGCCCGTCGGCGCCTGAACCCACGCCGCCCCCGCTTCGCGTCAACGGAGGCAGACCCGTTGTGCCGCTTGGACATCGGTGTGAGTCGGCTATGACAATTTGCAGGCTTTCTCAGATCATTGACGGCGTTTTCGTTTTCGTACGCGCGTCGCCCAGTCCGGGGTGGCGCTGCCGGCAACAGGGGGGATCGGCGTTGAGGAACACGTGGGGAAGAGGCAGCAGCCGGATGACGGGGGTGCTGCTGGCGGGGGTGCTGGCGGGGGCCGCGCTGACGGCGGGCACCGGGGCAGCGTCGGCCGCCCCAGACGGTGCCGGGGAGGTGGTGGTGCCGGCCGGGCCGGGGATGGAGCTGGCGGCCGCGACGTTCACGCAGATGACGGTGGACGACGCCGGCCGGCGGGTGTGGATCGCCGGCGACCGGGTCTTACCGGACGGGTCGCGCGAGGGTGAACTGCTCGGCGTGCTCTACGCGGGCACCGGGCCTGCCCTCGCGAGCGCGCGGCCGGACGCTCCGCTGTCCGGGGTCGCGGTCGAGCCGGACGGCTCGACGGTCTACGCCGGGCAGGCCGGCCACATCGCGGCCTTCTCGCACCGCAGCGGGATCCTGGAGCGACTGGGCCCCGTCGCGGCGCCGGCCGACGGGTGCGGGCGGGAACTGGTGCACACCGGCGGCCGGCTGTTCTTCACCAGCCGGCCCGCCGAGTCACCCGCAGGGTGCGCCGGCGGGCTGGGCACGGTCAACGTCGCCGCGAGAGCCGGCGGCGAGGCCGGCACGGTCATGTACACGGGCTCCCCGGTCCATCTCGAAGGGGGGCCCGGCGCACTGCTGGTGACCGCTCCCGAGCGCACGGATCCGCGCGACGACCCGGACCTGGGGATCTACCGGGTGACGGACGGGGCGGACGGCGGCGTGCTGGAGTTCCTGGGCGAGCGCCGCTTCACCGAGGACGGCACCGGCCCGGGCATGGACTTCCGGGACGCCTCCTTCTCCGCGGACGGCTCCGTCCTCGCGGTGGCCGACGGGGACAGGGGGACCGTGCTGCTCGGCGGTCGCGACGCCCGCTTCCTGGACAACCCCTACGCGCCCCTGCCCCAGGGCGTGGCGCCCACGGCCGTCGCCTTCAGCCCCGACGGCACGTGGTTCGCGCAGGGCGGCGCGGCGTCGGGCGAGGAGGCCGACCTGACCCTGGCGTTCGCCGACCCGGCCGTCGGGCGGCAGCCGCTGCGCATCAGCTTCGAGGACGAGGCCGCGGGCCGGCGCGTCGTCCCGCGCGGCATGGAGTTCTCCGGGGACGGCGAACAGCTCTTCGTCGTGACCTCCGACGAGGCGGGCAGCCGGTTTTGGCTGCACACGATCCGCACGCGCCAGGCCCTGGCCCCGTCGAGGTTCGCGGACGTGACGCACTCACCGGCCGTCGCCGCGGGACCGTTCAGGGTGAGCGGACGCCTGGAGCCGGAGGGGCCGGCCCTGGCCGGGGCGTCGTAGGTCACGGTGCAGCAGGTCACGGTGCGGCGGATGGAGGGCAGCCGGGTTGCCGGCCTGCCGCCGGTCCCGGCCGCCGAGGACAACACGTTCGTCCTGGAGGACGTCGTGGCGGGCGAGCCGGGCCGTGTCCACCACCTCCTCGGCTACGCGGGTGACGCGGTGCGCCACCCCGCGGAGCGCTGGCTCGTGGTGGACACGGCCCGGGCGGGGTGAGCGGGGCGGGTCCGTCCTCCCGACCCCCGTGGCGGGAGGACGGACCCGGCTCTGGGGTGGCGGGCCGGTCAGTACAGCTTGTTGACGGCCCGGGTCGTGGTCTTCTTGAAGGCGGCCACGGGCGCGTCGGTGAAGTCGCCCAGCTGTGCCCACTGGACGACGGTGACGGTCCTGTTGTCCCGTCCGACCGACAGCAGGGCGATGTCGGTGGCGCCCCAGGACGTCTCGGTGTGCAGGCCGCGGACGCGGGCGCCCTCCTCGACCGGCAGCGTGCCGAAGTCGCGGCCCTCGGCCACGGTGTCGGGCGAGGACTCCTCGATGCGGTCGGCGCAGGTGCGGATCAGGTCGTCGTAGTGCTTGGCCAGGGCCTTGGCGTGGGCGGCCGTGTCCGCGACGACGGTCAGCTGCACGGCGCCGGTGTCCAGGTCGGTGCGGAAGGTGCGGTGGCGGTAGTCGTAGGAGGGCACGCCCTCCGTGTGGACGCACAGGTCGAGTTGTTCGGGGAAGCCTTCGGTGACCGGCCCGGCCGTCCAGGACGACGTCGGGTGCGGCGGCAACTGGGACGCCGACAGGAACGCGGGCGCCGGCGTCTTCGGTGTAGCGGTCGCGGCGGGTGCCGTCAGGACCGCGCCGGCGGTGAGGGCGGCGGCCAGGGCGGTCACGGCGGCCGTTCGGATGCGCATGGACATGGGTGTTCCCCCCGTGGGACGAGTGCGTGGACGGCGGCCGGATCCGGCCCGGCCGGTGCGCCACCCAGAGCATCGGCCCGGGCGGCGGGCGGGTGCAACAGCCCGCCGGCGACCGGACACGGTGGAACCATCCCAGCCCCGCTGACGTGCAGGTACACGGATGCCTGGGACGCCGTCCCGGGCCGGGGCGTGGGTCGCAACGAGGACGGGGGACCTGTGTCGGCACAGGACGACGAAGGCGGCGGTGAGGTCGCGCGGTTCGCGGCGCAGTTGCGGGCGCTGAAGGAGCGCACCGACCGCAGCTACGGCTCGCTGGCCCGCCGGCTGGGCATGAACACCTCGACGCTGCACCGCTATTGCGCGGGCGACGCGGTGCCGCTCGGCTTCGCGCCCGTGGAACGCTTCGCGGCGCTGTGCGGGGCAACGCCCGAACAGCGCCTGGAACTTCACCGCTGCTGGCTCCTGGCCGTGGCGGCCCGCCATCGGCCCCGCACCGCTCACGCAGCGGATGCCGCGGACGAGGCGGCGCAGGACGGTGCGGGCGCCGCGGTGGAGGGCGCCGTCGGGCCGGGTCCTGCGGCCGGGGCCGGCGGGGGTGCCACGGCCGCGGGACCGGATCTCGCGCCCGCGGGGTCCGCGCTGTCCCCGCCGCGCCGGCCGTGGTACCGCCGCAGACGTGCTGTGGCCGCACTGGCCTGCGCCTGTGCTGTGCTCGCGACGCTCGGGGCGCTGACCGCGCTGGCGGACGGGCAGCGGGCGCCCGCCGGCACTCCCGCCCGGGCGGCAGCCGTCCCGTCCGCCTCCAGCACGGCAAGGACCGGGGCATCCCAGCGGCCGAGCACCTCGCCCCCCGCGAGCCGCACCCCCGGCGCCGCACGCTCTGCGCAGCCGACCGCACCCGGGAAGAAGCCGGCCACCACGGCCCCGTCCGGCGCGGCGTCCGCCACCGCCGGCGGCGGCGGGCAGCCCGCCCGCCTGCCGCTGGCCTGGTCCGTGAACTCCCAGGCCTGGAAACTCGGCTGCGGGCACGACTACGTCATCGCCAAGGAGCCCGCCCAGGTCCCCCCTCCCCCCGCCCCGCAGGACGCCGCGCCCTGGGCGGCGACGCAGGGGGCGGTGCACGGCGGCGAGACACTCGTGCAGCTGACGGTGCAGGGGCGCAGCGACACCGCCGTCGTGCTGGAGGCGCTGCGCGTGCGGGTGAGCGGACGCACCGCGCCGGCCGAAGGCAGCGCCTACGCCATGGACCAGGGCTGCGGCGGCGCCGTCACACCCCGGTCCTTCGCCGTGGACCTGGACAAGGACCGCCCCCTCGCCCGTGCGGTCGCCGGGAACGACTCCGGCACGCCGATCCCGGCCGTGCGCATGCCCTACCGGGTCTCCGCGACGGACCCCGAAGTGCTGCTGGTCACCGCCGGCACCCGCGCGTGCGACTGCCGCTGGTACCTGGAACTGGACTGGTCCTCCCAGGGCCGCACCGGCACGGTCCGTATCGACGACGGCGGCCGCCCGTTTCGCACCAGCGCCATCGAGGGCCTGCCCCGGTACACGTACGACACCCTGAACCGCCGGTGGGGGCCCTACAGCTAGCAGCGGGGCCCCGGGTTCGTGCGGGCCGGGCCGGGCGCTACAGGCCGATGTCGAGCCGGTCGATGTCGGTGAACTCCACGCCCAGGCCGTGGGCGCGGGTGTTGTTGTAGCGGAAGTACATCTCGGCGAGGCCCTCGGCGGCGATGCGCTGGAGCTGCTGTTCGGTGGCGCCCTGGTCGCGGGCGGTGAACAGGCGGTCCGCCCACTGGGGGGTGAGGGCCTGGGTGATGTCGCGGACTCGGGCGTCGTCCGTGGTGCCGGGAGCCGCGGTGAAGCCGAAGCGGGCCCGGGTGGAGAGGATCAGGCCGTCTGTGGTGGACGCCTTTGTCCTGGCCCGTTGCCGCACCTTCGGCTGCCAGCGCTTTCTGACCTCGCGTTCCATGCGGTCGCGCAGGTCCGGGCGGGGCCGTTTGAGCTGTCCCTTGACGTAGCGCTCCACGGTGCGCTGGGAGACGCCGAGGAGTCGGGCGACGGCCCCGGTGCCCTTGAGTTGCTTGACCAGGTACCTCATCCGGGCTTGGGCGCTGCGGGGAAGGGGGCGGGTGAAGGCTGCCTCCAGGGAGCGGTCCAGGCCGTCCCCGACCGGGTCTGTCATCGTCGGCTACTCCCCTTCCCCGGTGGGCGGATCGTTCTTGACGTGGTTGGCGATGTTGAAGACGCCGCCCTGCTGCTCGAACTGCTCCTCGGCCCACAGGACCGTGCGGGTGCCCTGGTGTTTGACCATGCCCGGGGAGATGCCGAGCCGGAAGGTGCCCGGCAGGGGCCGGCCCTCGGGTGTGTGTGGCAGGACGTCCAGCGGGGACGGCCCGGGTGAGGGGTAGACGACGGCGTCGGTGCCGATCGCCACCGGGTAGAGATCGGCCGCGGCGGCGGTCTTCATCAGTTTGCGGTGCAGGCCGACGCGCTGGTTGGCCAGCACGGCGGCCCGGATGTCGGGGCGCCACGTCTCACGTTGCAGGGCCGGCCACGGTTCGTAGTGGGGCACTTGGCCGCGGCTGCGCTGGCGGAGTTTGCCGATGCCGCCCTTCGCGGTGGCCTTGATGGCGCCGGCCAGCAGGGCCGGCGCCGCGTCGGCGTGCCGGGAGCGGGCCATCGCCCGCAGGAACTCGGCGCCGTCCATGCCGGTGGTGACGCCGAGGTCGGCCATCGTGGCGACGTAGGCGTCGCGCAGCCGCTTGTACCAGGCGTCCAGGTAGCGGCCGTTGCGGGTGCGTACGTACGCCTCGACGGGTGCGACCTCGAAGCCGAGTTCCACCGCGTAGGCGACGGTGGGGGTGGCGTACCAGGCCGGTCCGGTGGGGTGTTCGCCTTTGGGGGTGAACGGGGAGGGGAGCCGGCCGGCGTCGATGGTGCGGCCGTTGATCTGGATGCGGGAGAGGTCGACGTGGGAGAGGTCGACCAGCCAGGAGCCGGGCAGTGAGGGGTCGAAGGGCGGGTTGCCGGTGCGGTGGGTGGGGCCGCCCAGGCCGACGGTGAGGCCGTTGGCGGCGGCGGCGAAGGACATGTTGATGTCGATGGCGACCAGGTAGGGCCGCATGCACTCCTCGTCGGTGAGGGGCCGGCACCAGTCGTAGGGCTCCTCCATCAGCATCTCGGCCGGGGTGCGCAGGTGGTGGCGGGCGAAGCGGCCCTTGAGCAGGGGGTGTTCGTCGGGGACCTCGCACTCCACCGCCTCGTGCACCGCGGTGAGCGCGTCGTCGTTGAGGGCCCGGGTGAACTCGCCGGTGGCGGGGTCCTTCTGTGCGCGGGTCGGCGGGTGCAGCGCGGTCATCAGCTCCAGGCCGGTGACCGCCGCGGTGCCGCGCGGTGTCATCACGCGCTGGGCGTAGGTGGTGAGGTAGCGGGCGAGGTCGGCCGGGTGCATGGTGGGCAGCCGCGGGGTGTCGCGGTCGTCCCACTCGCGGGCGTCCAGGGCGTTCCAGGCCGGGATGCACAGCTGGACGCAGTGGCGGCGCGCTCCGTCGGCGGGGCGGTAGATCCTCGCCCAGGGGCCCAGGCCGCGTCGGGTCAGTTTCCAGTCGGCGCGGGCCAGTTGCCGGACCGTCCGGTGGCTGTCGGGGAGGCGGCCGTTGCGGCGTTCGTCGTCGGTCAGGGTGGTGGGCAGGCCGTAGCGTCGCAGGGCGGAGGGGGTGAGGACGAGGAGGGGGTCGGCGTCGCGGCCGTGGGCGTGCAGGCGGGCCTGGCCGAGCCGGGCCTCGGTCAGGGCCCAGTCGACGAGCGCCGGCAGGGACTTGGCGGGCACGTCCAGGACCAGGCCGTCGACGCAGTACGCCTGTGTCGGGCCGGTCTCGGCGTCGATGACGGCGAGGGGGCCGTGTTCGAAGCGCCGGGCGGTGGCGGGTGGGGCGGGGCTGGGTGCCGTGGCGGTGGGGGTGGGGGCGGTGGGGGTGGGGGCGGCGGTGTCCGCACCGTCGGGAGTCTCGGGGGCGTCGGGGGTGAGGGTGTCCTCGGGGGCGCCGGCGGGCGGGAACTGCTGTGCCCAGCCGTCGAGGAGGCGCTGGTAGGCCTGGCGCCGCGGGGGGCGGGGCTCGGCGCGGCCGGACTCCCAGTTCTTCACCGTCTGCGCCGTGGTCTGCAGTACCTGGGCGAGGCGGGCCTGGGTGATGCCGGCCCTCTCTCTCAGGCGGGCCCGCTCGGCGGGGGCGGGCAGGTGCGGCTCACCGGCGAGCAGTGTGTCAACGGCCGCGAACAGCTCTTCTTCCGTCGGCATGGAACCCGGTCACCTCCGCCGGTCACCGTAGCATTCGTTACCCTCCGATTCGCCGACGTGTTTACCCCTGGATTTAACCCGCCGGGGAGGCCGCCGGAACGCGGGGGATGTCGTTCCGGCGGCCGGTCCGGTCAGACGGCGCTCAGGACGGCCGCCGAGTTGAAGCCGCCGCGGCCGCGGGCGAGGACGAGGGCGTGGCGGACGCGGGTCTCGCGGGGGGTGGTGACGAGGTCGAGGGGGCAGTCGGCGGCGGGCCGGGTGGTGGCGGTGGTGGGCGGGATGATCTGGTCGCGCAGGGTGAGCAGGGCGGCGGCGGTGTCGAGGGTGGCGCCGCCGGCCAGGAGGCGGCCGGTCATCGTCTTGGGTGCGGTGACGGGGACGCCGCGGGGGCCGAACAGGGCGGCGAGGGCCTGGGCTTCGGCGCGGTCGGCGGTGCGGGTGCCGGCGGCGTCGGCGAAGACGACGCCGATGTCGGCGGCGTCCAGGCCGGCGTCGGTGAGGGCCAGGCGGGCGGCGTCGGCCAGGCGTGGGGTGCCGGGGCCGTCGAAGGTGGCGGCGTAGCCGGTGAACGCGCCGTAGACGGGGGCGTCGCGTTCGCGGGCGGCGGTGGCGTTCTCCAGGACGAACAGGGCGCCGCCCTCGCCGACGACGTGGCCGTCGGCGCGGGCGTCGAAGGGCCGGTAGGCGCGGGCGGGGTCGGCGGTGGTGCTGAGGTGGCCGGTGGCGAGGTGGGCGGCCCAGCCCCAGGGGCACAGGGCGGAGTCGACGCCGCCGGTGACCATCAGGCGGGCGCCTTTGCGGATCTGGCGGCGGGCGTGGGCGAGGGCGTCGAGGCCGCCGGCCTGTTCGGCGACGACGACGCCGCTGGAGCCGCGCAGTTGGTGGCGGATGGAGATCTGGCCGGTGTTGACGGCGTAGAACCAGGCGAAGGACTGGTAGGCGCTGACGTACTGGCCGCCCTTGGACCACAGGGCCTGCAGTTCGCGCTGGCCGAACTCGAAGCCGCCGGCGGAGGAGGCGGTGACGACGCCGGCGCCGTAGCCGGGCAGGGTGGCGGGGTCGCTGCCCGAGGCGTCGAGGGCTTCCTTGGCGGCGGTCAGGGAGAGGCGGGTGACGCGGTCGGTCTGCGACAGCAGGAGGCTGGGCAGGTGGTCCTCGTCGACGAATCCGGGGATCTCGCCGGCGATGCGTACGGGGTAGCGGGAGGCGTCGAAGCGGGTGAGCGGGCGGATGCCGCTTTCGCCGCGCAGGGTGGCCGCCCACCAGGCTTCGGTGCCCAGCCCGTTGGGGGCCGTGACGCCGATGCCGGTGACGACGGAGCCGGTGGTGGCGCCGGTGGCGGCGCGCCGGGCGGGTCGGTCGAGGGTGGCCGTGGTCATGCCGCCTCCTCAAGTCGCGGCCGGGTCAGGACGATGGCGCTCTGGAAGCCGCCGAATCCGCTGCCGACGCTGAGGACGGTGTCCGTGCGCTGTTCGCGTGCGGTCAGCGGGGTGTAGTCGAGGTCGCAGGCCGGGTCGGCCTCGTGCAGGTTGGCGGTGGGGGGCACGGTGTTGTGCTCGATGGCCAGGGCGCTGGCGGCGATCTCGAGTGAGCCGATCGCGCCGAGGGAGTGGCCGATCATGGATTTGATGGAGCTGACCGGGACCCGGTAGGCGTGGTCGCCGAGGCTGCGTTTGAAGGCTGCGGTCTCGTGGCGGTCGTTCTGTTTGGTGCCGGAGCCGTGGGCGTTGACGTAGTCGACGGCGGTGGGGTCCAGGCGGGCTTCGTCGAGTGCCGCGCGGATCGCCTCGGCCATCTCCGCGCCGTCGGACTTCAGGCCGGTCATGTGGTAGGCGTTGCTGCGGCCGGCGAATCCCGCGATCTCGGCGTAGATGTGGGCGCCGCGGCGGCGGGCGTGCCCGAACTCCTCCAGGACCAGCACGGCCGACCCCTCGCCGAGGACGAAGCCGTTGCGGGAGCGGTCGAAGGGGCGTGAGGCGGTTTGTGGGGTGTCGTTGCGGGGGCTGGTGGCCTTGATGGCGTCGAAGCAGGCCACGGTGATCGGGGAGATGGGTGCCTCGGTGGCGCCGGTCACCATGATGTCGGCGCTGCCCTCGCGGATCAGGTCGACGGCGTGGCAGACGGAGTCGATGCCGGAGGTGCAGCCGGTGGAGACCAGGGAGACCGGGCCCTGGGCGCCGACGGCGCCGGCCACCTCGGCGGCCATGGAACTGGGCACGAAGTAGTCGAAGAGATGCGCGACGGCGCGGGTGTGGTCGACCTCCCAGGTGCTGCCCCCTTCGCTGACCACGCCGTACTCGGTGTCGAGGCCGGTGGTGCAGCCGACGGCGCTGCCGAGGGTGACGCCGGTGCGCACCGGGTCCAGGACGCCGGCCAGTTGGCTGTCCTCGAGCGCTTCGCGGGCGCTTGCGAGGGCGAACTGGGCGGCGCGGTCGAGGCGGGTGGCGTCGGCGGGGCCGATGCCGTGGGCGGCGGGGTCGAAGTCCGCTTCGGCGGCGATGCGTGAGCGGAAGGTGCTCGCGTCGAAGAGTGTGATGCCGCGGGTGGCGGTGCGGCCCGCGGTCAGCGTGTTCCAGAACGCGCGGGTGCCCACGCCGCCCGGGGCCACGACCCCGATGCCGGTGATGACGACCCGCCTCATCGGTTGTCCCTCACAGTTGTCCTCCAGTTATGAGCCCAGGTACGGGCCGAGTGCGCCGCACCACGCGGCAGGCGCGCCCGATCAGCCGGGGTGCGTGCGGGCCGCGGACGAAGAAGTGGCCGCCGGGGACGGTGCGCCGGACGAAGCGGCCGGTGGTCCAGCGCGCCCAGCCGTCGAGCGTGGCCGCGCCGACGACGGGGTCGTTGTGGCCGTCGACGGCCAGGACGGGCACGGGCAGGGGGCGGTGTGCCGCGTCGGCGAGCGCGGCGGTGCGCAGGGCGGTGGCGAGCAGGAGGTCGTCGCGCAGTACGGGCAGCACGGTGCGGTACCAGAGGCTGCCGGGGGCGGCGAGGGGGCCGTGGGGTGCCGCGTCGAGGTCGCTCGCGAAGCGCAGCAGGTCGGTGTCGCTCAGCTCGCCGTGGTGGGGGGTGGCGGCGTGGGGCGGGGGGCTGGCGCCGACGGCCAGGAATGCGGGGGCGGGCAGCGCGAGGTCGAGCAGTGCGCGGGTGAGGGTGTGGGCGACGACGCCGCCCAGGCTGTGTCCGTACAGGGCGTAGGGGCGGCCGTCGGTGATCTGTTCGGCCAGCGGGCCCAGGAGGGCCTCGAGGAGCTGGGCGCGTGTGGTGGCGCGGGTTTCGCGGCGGCGGGCGCCGCGTCCGGGCAGCAGGAGGGGGACGACGTGCACCGCGGGGCCGGTGGTGGCGGGCCAGTGCGTGAAGGCGGACACGCCGGCGCCGGCGTGGGCGAGGCAGTAGAGGGTGAGGGGTGTGCCGTCCGGCATGGTGTCGCACCTCCTCGGTCGCCGTGGTGGGAGCGTGTGGGCTGGTGCTGAGCCTCGCCGACGTGCCTGGAGCACGGCTTGAATCGGCCACGTGCGGGCGGGTGTTGGCGGCAGCTGCCGCGGTGTGCCGGTGTCACTCCGCGGGCGGGGGCGGGGTGGGGGCGGTCAGGGCGTGGGCGGTCAGGGCCGGTGCGGCGCCCACGTAGGCGGTGGGGTCGAGGAGCTTTTCGAGTTCTTCCACGGTGTGGTGCGCGGTGACGTCCGGCAGGGTGGCCAGAACGTCCAGCAGGGGGCGCTGCTGCTGGTGGGCGGTGAGCGAGGCGTGGGCCAGGAGGTCTTTCGCGCGGGTGCGGCCCAGGCGGGGTGCCAGGAGGGCGGCCAGGCGTTCGCTGACCACCTGGCTCTTGGTCAGGCGGAGGTTGTGCAGCATGCGCTGGGGGTCCGGGGTGAGGCCGGCGGCCAGTTCCGCGGCCGTGTGGGCGGCGCCGCCGGCCAGGCGCAGCGCCTCGCGCAGCAGGAGCCACTCGGCGTGCCACACGCCCGCCGAGCGTTCGTCCTCGGTCACCAGGCACTGGGTGAGCCCGGCGGTCAGCAGGGGCACCTGCAGGGCGGCGCTGCGGATGAGTGTGGACAGGACGGGGTTGCGTTTGTGCGGCATGGCCGAGGAGGTGCCGCGTCCCGCGGCGGCGGGCTCGGCGGCCTCGGCGATCTCGGTGCGGGTCAGGACCTGTACGTCGGCGGCGAGTTTGCCCAGGGCGCCGGTGGTGAAGGCGAGGGCGGCGGCGGTGTCGGCGACCGGGGTGCGCAGCGCGTGCCAGGGCAGGGCGGGCCGGGCCAGGCCGGTCTCGGTGGCGAAGGCGGTGACGAGCTGCTGCGGATAGTCGCGGTGGGGTGCCCGGTGGGCCTGGGGGCCGGCGAACTCCAGGTATCCGGCGAGGGTGCCGGCCGCTCCGCCGAGGGAGACCGGCAGGCCGCGGTGTGCGGCGCGGACGCGGTCGGCGGCGTCGACGGCCAGGCGGTGCCAGCCCGCGGTCTTGAGGCCGAAGGTGGTGGGGACGGCGTGCAGGGTGAGGGTGCGGCCGGCCATGACGGTCCGCGGGTGCCGGCGGGCGAGGCGGGCCAGGGCGGCGGCGGTGCGGTCCAGGTCGGTGAGGATCAGGTCCAGGGCCCGGCGGCACATCAGCATGGTGCCGGTGTCCAGGATGTCCTGGCTGGTGGAGCCGCGGTGGACGTATTCGGCGGCCTGCGGGTCGGTGGCCGCCACCGCCTCGGTCAGGGCGGCGACGAGTGCGACGACCGGGTTGGCGGTCTGTCGCGCCTGCAGGGCGAGGGCGCGCGGGTCGAAGCGTTCGGCGCGGGCGGCGCGGGTGATGGCGCGGGCCGCGGAGTGCGGGACGGTGCCCAGGGCGGCCTGGGCGCGGGCGAGGGCCGCTTCGGCGTCCAGCATCGCCTGGAGCCAGGCCGTTTCACCGACGGCCTCTTCGACGGGGGTGCCGGCCCGTACGGGGGAGAACAGTCCGGCGTCCGGGCCGCCGTCGAAGGGGGGTGCGTGCTCGGTCATGGTGTCCTCTCCAGCAGGCCGGCGGGGGGTGCGGGCAGGGGGGTGGCGGGCCGGGCGGGGGCGAGGCGCAGTACGTGGCGGGCGATGGCGTCGGAGTCGCCGAGGATGACGGAGTCGACGCCGGGGCGGATACCGGCCGCGGTCACCCAGTGCACGGACTCGGTGGGGACGCCGTAGGCGAAGCGCCGCGGGTGGGCGCGGCCTTGGGCGTCCACGGTGTGGTAGGGGCGGGTGGTGACGGCCAGGCCGCCCGATTCCCAGGCGCCGCCGGTGCTGTTGATCCGGTAGGGCGTCGCCTGGCCGGTGGTCAGCAGGCTGTGCAGCAGGGGGTCGGCGGTGTTGCGCAGGTCGGGTTCGGGCAGGCGGGCCTCGATGAGGACGCCGGCGCGGACGGGGGCGGCGCTCACCTGGCCGGCGCCGGCCACGAACGCGGCTCGGGCTCCGTGTGCGCCGGTGCTCAGGGACACGTGGGTGCCCGGTCCCAGGAGCCGGACGGTTCCGGCTTCGATCAGTGCGGTCAGTTCCTCGATGCGTGAGACGGGCGGGCCGATGGAGAGGAACGCGTTGAGGGGGGTGTACCAGCCGGCCAGTTCGTCCCGGTACGAGGCGCCGTCCAGGCCTGCGTGGTCGACGGCGAGGCGTATTTCGTTGCGCAGGTCGCGCAGGACGTCGAGGGCTGCTTTGAGCGGTCCGTCGACGTTGCCGGCGCGTGCCTGGCGTATGTCCTGGTCCAGGTGGGTGAGGAGCCAGTGCTGGAACTGGTCCCGGCCGGCGAAGTGCCGTCCCCGGGCGGGGTGCTGGATGCGGTCCCAGTCCCAGCGCTGGGCGGGGGTGATGCCGTGGGTGTCCAGGACGTGTTCGCGCTCGTGTGCGGTGGCGGCCGTGAGGTAGGCGGCGGCGAAGTGGGGGGCCTGGCGGGTGCGGTGGCGGGTGCGCAGCAGTGTCTCGTAGTAGACGCTCTCGACTTCCGCGGAGATCAGCGGCCACAGGTGGGTGGTGAAGCGGACCGGTTCTCCTTCGCGCCGGCGGCGGTGCAGCCGGTCGATGGCGGCGGCGGTGAGCAGGCGTGGTTCGTGGCGGCCGCTGGGGCCTTTCTGGTTCTCGCCGCGTGCGTGGTGGGGGACGCCGCGCCGGGAGCCGGCGTACAGGCGTGGCTCGCGGCCGGAGGGGAGGTAGACGGTGCGGCCCCGGCGGCGGACGAAGCGGCCGCCGCGGCCGAGGGTGAGCAGGGCGATCTGGTCGAAGAAGTTGAGGCCGAGTCCGCGCATCAGCACGGTCTGTCCGGGTGGGATGGTGTCGAGGTCCAGGTCGGCGGGGTTGGCGGGCGGGACGTATGTCAGGCCGTGTTCCGCGGCGGTGCGGGTCCAGGCCGATTCCTGGGCGCCGGGGCGGCGGGGCAGGTGGCCCTGGGCGAGGACCACGGCGTCCAGGCCGCGCAGGCGGGTGCCGTCGGCGAGGGTGAGGATCTGGGGGCCGCCGGGTTCGTCGCTCTGGTCGCGCAGCGCGACGGCGCGGGTGCGGTGCTCGACGATGCGGCAGTGGGCCGGCGCCCGCCGGCTGATGCGCCGGTAGGCGTCCTGCAGGTAGCTGCCGTAGAAGGCGCGGGTGGGGTAGGCGTCGGGCCCCAGGGCGTGTGCCTCGGCGCGGGTGGCGTCGTCGAAGGGGCCGCCGGGCGTGGCGGTCCGGGCCAGGGAGCGGGCCCAGGTGTACAGGTCGGGGCCGGGTTCCACCGGTCCTTTCATGGTGACCGTGGGGTCGGTGAACACGGTGACCTGGGAGGCGACGGTGTTCATCAGCAGCAGCCGTGACTGGTCGGTGCGCCAGACCTGTCCGGCGCCGGGCGGTGCGGGGTCCACGAGGTGGACGGTGACCCGGCGGGGTGAGGGGGCGGCGCGTTCGTTGGCGCAGATCCGTTCCAGTACGGACAGGCCGCGGGGGCCGGCTCCCACGAGGGCGATCCGCAGGTGCTGCGTGTTCATCACGCGTCCTTGGATCCGGGCACGGACGCGTCCTCGGATCCGGGCACGGGGGTGGGGGCGGGGGCGGGTGTCCGGCCGGCGGCGGGGTGGCCGGGGGCGTGGGCCGGGGTGCGGCGCCGACGGGGGGTGGTCATGGCCGGGGCTCTCCTCGGGTCGGTTCACTGGAAGCGGGCCCGGCGGGTGCCTGGGCCATCCGCACCCGCGGCTGGCCGGCCAGGGCGGCGAGCGCGGCGGCCACGCCGCCCGTGCCGCCCCCCAGTCGGGGCAGTTCGCGCAGCAGCCGGGCGCACTGGCCGACCAGACGCGACGCGTCGGCGTCGGCGATCCGGGAGCGGTCGTGTACGGCGGTCAGGACGAGGCCGTCGTCGGTGCCGCGGCGGGCGGACAGGGTGACCGGGAACAGGGTCCGGGCGCCGGCCGGGCGGGGTGGGGTGACGCTGATGCCCTGGGCGGCGAGGGCGGAGCGCAGGTCGTCGCGGCCGGGCCGCAGGGTCTCGACGGCGATGGCGCTCTGCGCGAGTTCCTCGTTTGCGCGGCACCCGCTCCACCGGTGGACCTGGCCGAGCGAGACCCACTCGTAGGAGGCGATGTCCAGGGCCGCGTCGCGCAGTTGGGCCAGCAGCCGGGTGACGGGCGCGGCGGGGTCGACCCGCACGGTCACGGGCAGCGTGTTCGTGAGCAGGCCGGGCAGCCGTTCGACGGAGTCGAGGGCGATGCCGCGGCCGGGCACGGTGACGCCGAAGCCCACCGTGGCGGGCCCGGTGGCGTCCGCCGCCCGGTACAGCAGCAGGGCCCACGCCGCCTGCAGCGCGCCGGCCTCGGTGGCCGCGCAGGACGCCGCCCAGGCGCGCAGCCGGCCGGCCTGGGCGGCGCCGAGGCGGGCCTCGCTGCGGCCGGTCCCGTTCCGGCCGGTGGCCGGTCCCGGCACGCCGGGCAGGACCAGGGCGGTGCCCGGGGTGATGGCGCGGGACCAGAAGTCACGGGCGGGGGCGGTGTCCTGGCGGGCGAGCCAGCGTGCGTAGTCGCGGATGTCGGGGCGCCGTTCGCCGCCGGGCAGGCGGCCGCCGGCGAGGTAGGCGCGGTAGAACTCCTGCAGCAGGACCGCCACGCTCCAGCCGTCCAGCATGACGTGGTGGAAGGTGAGCAGCACCCGCACGCCCGGGTGGTGGCCGGCGCCGGCGGGGGCCCTGTCGTCGAGGAGGTTCAGGCGCAGCAGGGCCGGGCGGCGCAGGTCGAAGCCGCGTGTGCGGTCGCGTGTGCTCAGGTGCTGGAAGCCGACGGAGCCGGCCGGATGCCGGACGACTTCGATGCCGGCGTGTGCGTGCAGGAGCAGGCGTGGTCCGTTCTCCCAGTCGAAGGCGGCGCGCAGGACGGTCTCCCGGTCGGCCACCGACTGCCAGGCGGCGGTGAACCGTTCGGTGTCCAGGGGGCCGCGCCAGCGCCAGTGCAGTTGCTCCACGTGCCGGCCGGGGTCGGGGTGGGCGAGGGCGTCCAGGAGGAGGGTGTGCTGGTGGGGGGTGAGCGGCAGGGTGGCCGGTGGAGGGTGAGGGGTGGGGGCGGGGTGGTCCGGGGAATGGCTTGAGGGGTGGCCTGGGGGGTGGCCTGGGGGGTGGTGGCGGGACTCCCCCGGGCGTGTGGGGGCGGTGGCCGGTAGCGGCTGCGGCTCACGGGGCGGCACCGGGTCCGGCTCGGGCGCACGCGGCGGCACCGGCTCGCGCCCGGGCCCCGGATCAGGATCGGGCCCCGGATCGGGATCGGGCCCCGGATCGGGATCGGGCTCACGCGCGCGCTCGGGCTCCGGTGAGGTCAGGTGCGCCAGGGCGGGCCGGTCGGTGCTGCCGTCCGCGCGCAGGGGGATGTGCGGCACCCGGTACAAGCGGGCGGGGACCAGGTGGGCGGGGAGCCGCGCCGCCAGGGCGGCACGCAGGTCGGCCGGCGCCGTGCCCGTCACCACGTGGGCGACGATCCGCGGGCCGTCCGGGCCGTGTCCGGCCAGGCCGACGGCCGCGTCCCGCACCCCGGGCAGGGAGACGAGCGCGGCGTGCACCTGGCCGAGTGCGACCCGGTCGCTCATGTCGGTCTCCCGGTGGTCGGCGGCGGGACGGGACGACGGGCCCGGCCCGCTGTCGCCGCCGGTGCCGCCCCAGGGACTGACGCGCCGCTGACGGCTGCCGCCGCGCCTTGCTTCGCCACTGTCATGACAGGGCGGTCGGGTGGACTGCGGCTGTGGCGCGGCTCGCGGGCCGCTGGTGCGGGCGGGGGCGGGAGGGGCCGGGCGGCGGCGTAGGGGAGCGCGGCCGGTGGGGGACGAGCGCGGCGCAGGGGCTCTGCGACCGGTCCTCGACCCGTGGTCCAGCGCGGCGGCCGAGGATGCCGCCAGACGGGGAGGTGAGAGCACCTCCGTTTCGGCGTGAGGAGTACGTGATGCGCAAGGTCGTTTCCCGGGACGGCACGACGATCGCCTACGAGAAGGCCGGCGACGGACCACCGATCGTGCTCCTCAACGGCTCCTTCCGCGACCACACCATCTTCGACGCGCTCGTTCCCGAACTGGCGCCGCACTGCACCACCTACGTCTACGACCGCCGCGGCCGCGGCAAGAGCGGCGACAGCCCCCACTACGACGTGGCCCGCGAGATCGAGGACCTCCAGGCCGTGATCCAGGAGGCGGGCGGCTCGGCGGTGGTGTTCGCCGGTTCCTCGGGCGCGAACCTGGCCGTCGAGGCGGCGCTCGCCGGGACGGCGATCTCCAGGCTCGCGCTGCACGAGCCCTTCTACCGGGTCGACGGCTTCCCGAAGCCGCCGTGGAACGTCGCCAAGACGCTGCGTGTCCTCATGGAGGAGGACCGGCGCCAGGAGGCGGTCGAGTACTACCTGGGCAGCTTCCTGGGGCTGACCCCGGACACCGTCGCCCAGTGGCGCAAGGGACCGATCTGGGCGGTCAACGAGGCGAACGCCCACACCCTCGCCTACGACGTGGCGATCTGCGGCGACTGCACCGTCCCGGCCGGACGGCTCGCCGGGTACACCACGCAGACCCTCGTCCTCAACAGCTCCGGCACCAGCGAGTGGCTGCGTGCGGCGGCACGGGCCACCGCGGCCGCCCTGCCCGCCGGCCGGTCGCTGGAACTGCCCGGCTCCTGGCACCGGATCGACATGGACGTCCTGGGCCGGACCCTCGCCGAGTTCGCCACGGCCTGAGCACCGCCTCTGCTCGCTCCCCCACGCCATCCCCCGTCCAGGAGGGCCCCACCGTGACCACAGCGCACACCCCGGCCACCAGGACCGGCCCCGCCGGGGCAGCCGCCGGTGCGGGCGGCGCCACCGTGTGGCTGACCGGGCTGCCCAGCGCGGGCAAGTCCACCCTCGCCCGTGCCCTCGCCCGACGGCTGCACGTCACCGGCCGCCGCGTCGAGGTCCTCGACGGCGACGAGATCCGCGGACTGCTCTGCGCGGGCCTCGGCTTCGGCCGCGCGGACCGGCACACCAACGTGCAGCGCATCGGCTTCGTCGCCGAACTCCTCGCCCGCAACGGCGTCACGGCACTGGTCCCGGTGATCGCCCCGTACGCGGAGAGCCGCGACGCGGTCCGCGAGCGCCACGAGGCGAACGGCACGCCGTATGTGGAAGTGCACGTGGCCACCCCCGTCGAGGTGTGCTCGGTGCGCGACGTCAAGGGCCTGTACGCCAAGCAGGCGGCGGGTGAGCTGACGGGGCTGACCGGCGTCGACGACCCGTACGAGGTTCCAGGGACGCCGGAGCTGCGGATCCGGACACAGGGCAGGACGGTGGCCGACACCGCCGCCGAACTGCACACCTTTCTGACCGAGAGGGGCCTGGCATGACGGTAGCGCCGCAACTGCGCGAGGCGGTGCCCGAGGACGTTGAGGCACTCCCCCACCTCGATGCTCTCGAGTCGGAGGCGGTGCACATCTTCCGTGAGGTGGCGGGTGAGTTCGAGCGGCCGGTGATCCTGTTCTCCGGCGGCAAGGACTCCATCCTCATGCTGCACCTCGCGCTGAAGGCGTTCGCGCCCGCGGCGGTGCCGTTCTCGCTGCTGCACGTGGACACCGGGCACAACTTCCCCGAGGTCCTCGACTACCGCGACCGCACCGTCGAACGGCACGGGCTGCGGCTGCACGTCGCCTCCGTGCAGGACTACATCGACCGCGGCGTCCTGCGCGAGCGTGCGGACGGCACCCGCAACCCGCTGCAGACGCTGCCGCTGACCGAGAAGATCCAGGCCGAACAGTTCGACGCCGTCTTCGGCGGCGGACGCCGCGACGAGGAGAAGGCCCGCGCCAAGGAGCGGGTGTTCTCGCTGCGCGACGAGTTCTCCCAGTGGGACCCGCGCCGCCAGCGCCCCGAACTGTGGAACCTCTACAACGGCCGCCACGCCCCCGGCGAACACGTCCGCGTCTTCCCCCTGTCCAACTGGACCGAGCTGGACGTGTGGCAGTACATCGCCCGCGAGAACATCGAACTGCCCGCCATCTACTACGCCCACGAACGCGAGGTGTTCGCCCGCGCCGGGATGTGGCTGACCGCGGGTGAGTGGGGCGGCCCCAGGGCCGGCGAAGCCGTGGAGAAGCGGCTGGTGCGCTACCGCACCGTCGGTGACATGTCCTGCACCGGCGCCGTCGACTCCGACGCCGACAGCATCGAGAAGGTCATCGCCGAGATCGCCGTCACCCGGCTCACCGAACGCGGCGCCACCCGCGCCGACGACAAGATGTCCGAGGCCGCGATGGAAGACCGCAAGCGCGAGGGGTACTTCTAGACATGACCCGCACCACCGAACCCACCGGAGCCCTGTCCATCTGGCAGCTGTCCGAGACGACGCTGCTGCGGTTCGCCACCGCCGGCTCCGTCGACGACGGCAAGTCCACCCTCGTCGGACGCCTCCTGCACGACTCCAAGTCGGTCCTCACCGACCAGCTGGAGGCCGTGGAGCGGGCCTCCGCGAGCCGCGGCCAAAACGCCCCCGACCTCGCCCTGCTCACCGACGGCCTGCGCGCCGAACGCGAACAGGGCATCACCATCGACGTCGCCTACCGCTACTTCGCCACCCCCAGGCGCCGCTTCATCCTCGCCGACACCCCCGGACACGTGCAGTACACGCGGAACATGGTCACCGGCGCCTCCACCGCCGAGCTGACGGTGATCCTGGTCGACGCCCGCAACGGGGTCGTGGAACAGACCCGCCGGCATGCGGCCATCGCCGCGCTGCTGCGGGTGCCGCACGTCGTCCTCGCCGTGAACAAGATGGACCTGGTCGACTACCGCGAGCCCGTGTTCGCCGCGATCGCCGAGGAGTTCACCGCCTACGCCACCGAGCTGGGCGTCCCCGAGGTCACCGCGATCCCCATCTCCGCACTGGCCGGGGACAACGTCGTCGAGCCCTCCGCGGTCATGGACTGGTACGGCGGACCCACCGTGCTGGAGCACCTGGAGACCGTGCCGGTCAGCCACGACCTCGCAAACTGCCACGCCCGGCTGCCCGTCCAGTACGTGATCCGCCCGCAGAGCGCCGAACATCCCGACTACCGGGGTACGCCGGTCAGATCGCCGCGGGCACCTT
Source organism: Streptomyces sp. NBC_01723 (assembly GCF_036246005.1). Lineage (NCBI taxonomy): Bacteria > Bacillati > Actinomycetota > Actinomycetes > Kitasatosporales > Streptomycetaceae > Streptomyces > Streptomyces sp. NBC_01723. Next base: position 8,736,921 of record NZ_CP109171.1, on the reverse strand, counting down.
CCGCGTCGGCGACGAGATCACCGTCCTGCCCTCCGGACGCACCTCGAAGGTGTCCGGGATCGACCTGCTCGGGGTGCCGGTCCAGGAGGCCTGGACGCCGCAGTCGGTGACGCTGCTGCTCGAGGACGACATCGACGTCTCCCGCGGCGACCTGATCGTGCCCCGCAAGGACGCCCCCGCCACCAGCCAGGACGTCGAGGCCACCGTCTGCCACGTCGCCGACGCCCCCCTCACCGTCGGCCACCGGGTCCTGCTCAAACACGGCACCCGCACCGTCAAGGCAATCGTCAAGGACATCCCGGCCCGCCTCACCCTCGACGACCTGTCCCTGCACCCGCACCCCGGACAGCTCGCCGCCAACGACATCGGCCGGGTCACCATCCGCACCGCCGAACCCCTGCCCGCCGACTCCTACGCCGACTCCCGCCGCACCGGCTCCTTCATCCTCATCGACCCCAGCGACGGCACCACCCTCACCGCCGGCATGGCCGGTGAGTCCTTCGCCACGCCGGAGCCGGTCAAAGACGAGGCGGACGAAGACGGGTGGGACTTCTGAGCATGAACTCCCCTGACTTCTACTCCACGTTCGCAAAGGAGGGCGGCCGCGTCGGCAGCGGTGCCCTCGGCAGCGGGCAGGGCGGAGTGGCGCGATGTGCGCGCTGACGTACGCGCACTGCCCGCGCGCCCACACCCCCCACCCGCACAGCCGAAGACAAGCCGACCTCCCGGCCACGACCTGACACCTCGGACGACCCGACAGGCGTGAGAGCCGGACCAACGAGAGGAACACCTCCCGTGCCTGCCACCACCGCCCTGCGCCGCACCGTCGCGGTCCTGGCCGCCCTGCCGCTGCTGGCGCTCGCCGCCTGCGGGTACGGCTCCCAGGCCGAGAAGGACGACGGGGCCAAGGTCGCCGCCGGTGCCGAGAAGACCGACGGTCTGGACTCCGTCCGGATCGGCTACTTCGGCAACGTCACCCACGCCACGGCGCTGGTCGGCAACCAGAAGGGCTTCTTCCAGAAAGCCCTGGGCGCCACCGAGGCCAAGTACGCCACCTTCAACGCGGGCCCCTCCGAGATCGAGGCGCTGAACTCCGGTTCCATCGACATCGGCTGGATCGGCCCCTCCCCCTCGATCAACGGCTACACCAAGTCCGGCGGCAAGAACCTCCGCATCATCGGCGGCTCCGCCTCCGGCGGCGTCAAACTGGTGGTGAACCCGGACAAGATCAAGTCGCTGAAGGACGTCAAGGGCAAGCGCATCGCCACCCCGCAGCTCGGCAACACCCAGGACGTCGCCTTCCTGAACTGGATCGCCGAGCAGGGCTGGAAGACCGACGCGCAGTCCGGCAAGGGCGACGTGACCGTCGTGCGCAGCGACAACAAGGTCACACCCGACGCCTACAAGTCCGGTTCCCTGGACGGCGCCTGGGTGCCCGAGCCGACCGCGTCGAAGCTGGTCGCCGAGGGCGGCAAGGTACTGCTGGACGAGTCGACGCTGTGGCCCAACAAGAAGTTCGTGATCACGAACATCATCGTGTCGCAGAAGTTCCTCACCGAACACCCGAAGGCTGTCGAGGCGGTGCTGAAGGCCTCGGTCGACACCAACGCGTGGATCAAGGCCAACCCCGACGAGGCCAAGGCCGCCGCCAACAAGCAGCTGGAGAAGGACACCGGCAAGGCCCTGCCCGCCGACGTCCTCGACCCGGCGTGGAAGTCGATCCAGCTCACCGACGACCCGCTGGCCGCCACCCTCGACGCCCAGGCCGAACACGCCGTCAAGGCCGGCCTGCTCGACCAGCCCGACCTGGGCGGCATCTACGACCTCACACTGCTCAACAAGGTCCTCAAGGCCAAGGGCAAGCCCACCGTCGACGACGCCGGACTCGGCCGCCGGCCCTAGCAGCCGGCGCCGATCACGCCCAGGGACCAGGACCAGGGACCAGGAGGTTCGACCGACCATGGCCACGACCACGACCCCGCCCGTCGCCGAGGACACCCGGGCCGGTGAAGCCGGCACCGCCGGGAAGGCCGCGGCCACCACCGCGCGCGCCGCCCGTATCGAGCATGTCTCGAAGTCGTTCGCGGGCCCCGCCGGGCAGCAGCTCGTGCTGGACGACATCACCCTCGATGTCGCGCCCGGCGAGTTCGTCACCCTCCTGGGGGCCTCCGGCTGCGGCAAGTCCACGCTGCTCAACCTGGTGGCGGGCCTGGACCGGCCCAGCACCGGCGAGATCACCACCGACGGACGCCCCGCCCTCATGTTCCAGGAGCACGCCCTCTTCCCCTGGCTCACCGCGGGCAAGAACATCGAACTCGCCCTCAAACTGCGCGGCGTGCCCAAGACCGAGCGCCGTGACAAGGCGGAGGAACTGCTCGAACTCGTCCGGCTGTCGGGCGCGCACGGCAAGCGGGTGCACGAACTGTCCGGCGGCATGCGCCAGCGCGTCGCGCTCGCCCGGGCGCTCGCCCAGGAGAGCAAACTGCTGCTGATGGACGAGCCGTTCGCGGCACTCGACGCCATCACCCGCGACGTACTGCACGACGAACTGACCCGCATCTGGCGCGAGACCCAGCTGTCCGTCCTGTTCGTCACCCACAACGTGCGCGAGGCCGTCCGCCTCGCCGAACGCGTGGTGCTGCTGTCCTCCCGCCCCGGGCGCATCGCCCGCCAGTGGACGGTCGGCCTTCCGCAGCCGCGCCGCATCGAGGACACCGCCGTGGCGGAACTCTCCGTCGAGATCACCGAAGAACTGCGTGGGGAGATCCGCCGTCATGGCCAGCACTGATCCCTCCCTCAAGGGTGACGTCGACCTCGCCGGTCTGGAGGCGGGCCTCGACGCCCTGGAGACCCGGCACAGGACCCGGATCCCCTTCAGGCAGACCTTCGTGGAGAAGGTCCTGCCGCCCGCCGTCGCCGTCCTGCTGGTGCTCGCCATCTGGCAGGCCCTGGTCTCCTTCAAGATCGTCGACGACCCGAACCGGCTGCCCGCGCCCTCCGCCGTGTGGGACGTCGTCCACCAGGCGTGGCTTGAGGGCGAACTGCTCGGCTACATCTGGACCAGCGTCTCGCGCGGACTCTCCGGCTTCCTGCTCGCCCTCGTGATCGGCACCCCCCTCGGGCTGCTGGTCGCCCGGGTCAAAGTCGTCCGCGCCGCCATCGGCCCCATCCTGTCCGGCCTCCAGTCCCTGCCCTCGGTCGCCTGGGTACCCCCCGCCGTCATCTGGCTGGGCCTGAACAACTCCATGATGTACGCCGTCATCCTCCTCGGCGCCGTCCCCTCCATCGCCAACGGCCTCGTCTCCGGCGTCGACCAGGTCTCCCCCCTCTTCCTGCGCGCCGGCCGCACCCTGGGCGCCACCGGACTGAAGGGCACCTGGCACATCGTCCTTCCCGCCGCCCTGCCCGGCTACGTCGCCGGCCTCAAACAGGGCTGGGCGTTCTCCTGGCGCTCACTGATGGCCGCCGAGATCATCGCCTCCTTCCCCGACCTGGGGGTGGGCCTGGGCCAGCTGCTGGAGAACGGCCGCAACGCCAGCGACATGGCCATGGTCTTCGAAGCCATCCTCCTCATCCTCATCGTCGGCATCGCCATCGACCTGCTCATCTTCAGCCCGCTGGAGCGGTGGGTACTGCGCAGCCGCGGCCTGCTGGCCACGTACTGACGGCGCTGCCGGCCCCGACCCCTCCCCGGGCCCGTCGGCTCCAGCCGCGCTCGACGCGCCCGGCATCGGCGCGGAGGCCGAGCGGTGGAACCGGGTTCTGCGCGACGGCGGCCCCCGCGGCCTGCCCCGCCGACAGGGCACGGTCTGGCTCTACCTCAACGGGGCGGAGGACCTGCGGACGTGGGAGGTGTGCACCGTCACCGTCTGGCGCCAGCTACGGCGGCCGCGCTCGGTGAGTTGCGGGCGCGGGGTCTGCTGCGGGGGGGGCGGGGAGGTGGTGCGGGCCGTGGCGGACGCGGTGGCCGTGACGCCGAGTGCCTGTTTCTGCACCCGCGGGAGACTTCGGGGTGGCGCCTGGCCGCGTTCCTAGTGCTGTGAGGGTTGGGTCGGCGGGAGGGCCTTTTGCATGCGGATGAGGAGGGCCTTGGCTGCCGGAGTGTGGGGACCGTCCGTCGGCCATGCGAGAGCAATCCGGCCGCGGAGGCGGGGGGAGGTCAGGGGGAGCGTGCGGAGGCCGAGAGCGGACGCGGCTTCGGGCGGGAGTTCCGGGAGGATGGCAACTCCGAGGCCGCGGGCGGCGAAGCGTGTCAGCAGGCTCGGCGCGGCGGCCTCGAAGGCGATGCGTGGCTGGAAACCGGCCTGTCGGCAGGCGCGTTCGAGTGCGCCGCGCATGCCGGTGCCGCGTGGAAGGCTGATGAGTGGGCGGTCGGCGAGCTCGGTCAGTGGGAGTTCTGTGCGGCCGGCGGGGAGGAGCAGTGGATCCTTTGGGGTCATGGCGGCGACCAGTGGGGTGTCGATCACGACTTGGAGGCTGATGCCCGGCGGGGGGTCGTCGTCGGTGACGCCGACGATGGCGAGGTCGAGTTCACCGCGACGCAGGGCGGTGAGCATGCGTGCTGAAGTGTCCTCGGTGAGGGAAATCTCCACCTGCGGGTGCTCGTCGTGGAAGTCGGCGAGCAAGGCGGCCAGGTCGTACCCGTCGGTGGCCGCGCCTGAGACGACGCCGATGGTGACATGCCCTCGGACCAGGCCGGTGAACTCGTCCACCGTCTGCCGCATCCCCTCGATGGCCGCAAGTGCTGCCCGCGCATAGGGAAGGACAGCCTCGCCCGCTTCGGTGGTGGTAACCCTTCGACCGGACCGGTCCAGCAGGGGTTGCCCAAGTTCCCTCTCCATCTGCCGGATCTGGGCACTCACCCCCGGTTGCGCGACATGCAGGCGGGCCGCGGCGCGGGTGAAGTTGGCTTCTTCGACGACGGTGAGGAAGTACTGCAGCTGGCGGAGCTCCATAAGCGGAGATGCTAGTTGCGAGAATTACCGTCTCTTGGACTTCTGGCACAGCGTCCGAGACGCTGGTGATCATGAAGAGTGCAGCCGTGGACGTCCGTGCCGAGATCGCGGCCGAGCGGCGCGAACTGGCGGACGTGCTGGACGGACTGACCGAGCACCAGTGGGATGCGCCGACCTTGTGCAGCGGGTGGCGGGTGCGAGAGGTCGCCGCACACATGAGCATGGGATTCAGGTACTCGTTCGGCAGGACGACGCTGGAGCTGGCTCGGTCGGGAGGCAACCTGCACCGGATGACCGACCGCGCCGCGCGCCGCGACGCCGCTGTCCTCACGCCCCATGAACTCGCCGCAGCGCTGCGGGACAATGCCCATCACCCCTGGAGGCCGCCGGTAGGCGGCCCGGCGGCGGCACTCGGGCACGATGTCATTCACGGATTGGACATCACCGTCGCGCTCGGGCTCGGGCGACAAGTCCCCCTGGAACGCCTGCGCATCGTGCTGGAAACCGTCAAGCCGAGCACGCTCCGCTTCTTCCGGGCGCACCTCGGCGACGTCGAACTGCGGGCCACCGACCTGGAGTGGTCGTACGGCAGGGGCGCCCAGGTGGCGCGCCCCGCTCAGGAGCTCCTGCTGCTTGCCTACGGGCGCAGGCTCCCAGCGGTGCGCGCAGACGGCTGACGCCGACTCGGTAGTTACTGGTGACCAAGGTGAGCCGGGGTGGCGTCCGGCTGTCCGCGTGGCGTAGCCGCTCGGACAGCGCGGTGGGCGAACCGGCAGAGAGAAGGTGGCGCGATGGAGTACTCGCACGACGACGAAGAGCTGGTGAACCAGCCGATCGGGTACTGGACGTGGGCCGCGAACAAGACGCTTACGGCGTATGTCAGGGGGCGGCTCGCGGCCATCGGAATCACACAGCCTCAGTGGTGGGTGCTGCACCAGGTGCTGCACAGCGAAAGCGGTGCCACGCGGGAGGAGGTGATCAGTGCCCAGCAGGGCAACCTGGACGTTGGCGCCGGCCTTGCTCCCGACATCGACCTTCTGGTGGAGCGGAAGCTGCTCGTGCTGGATAGAACCGGCCGGCTCCAGATCACCGACGATGGCAGGGCGCTGCACCAGCGCGCCGCCGAGACTCAGCGCGCCAGCCGGACACAGGTGCACACGGGTATCCCGGACGAGGAATACCTGATCACCCTGAAGGTCCTGCAACGCATGATGCGCAACGCGGGTGGAGACGTGGCCGCGGGGTGATGATCAACCGCCCCACCTGCCGAAACGAACAGATCCGGCGCTTGTCCAAGGTCCTCGCTCTCGTGATCCCGAACGTTCCTGCCCCGTCCAGGGGGAGCGCATGAGCAGCAAGGGGCTCAGGGGGCAGATCTGGCAACAGCTCTTCGACCACCACTATCACTTGGTGACCTACGACAGCCTCAACTGCTACTTCCGCGCAACGCGGCACCGCCGCTAACTAGGAGCCGAGTCGAGACCGCTCGGGCTTGCCACGACCAGCCTCGGACAGTCTCACCGCATGACAGAGGCACACCTCCGATCACGGCGGGCGCACCTGAGTCCCTGCTCTTCTTGAGTGACGCACGGAGTTTGCGTCCTGACCATGTCCATGCCGTGCGTTATGCGGCTGTGGCCTCCACAGCGGCGCACCGGTCTCCCCGGCCTGCACACACCCGAGTCGCTTATCAACCCGGAGCGTACGGTGGCGCGGCCGCTGGAGACCGGCGCCGTGTCGTGGACGCCTGGACAGTTCTCAGCGCGTCACGTCCGCCAGAACATCCCGGAGTCCCCGGAGCGACTGAATCTTGAGCTCGTCGAATCCCGGACCTTCGACTCCCAGACCGTGCTCCTGCGCTACCAGCCCACGGCACCGTGATGTAGCCCTGGCGCAGCCGCCCGACGACACCGGCCTGGACGGTGAGCTGGTGGTGTGGGAGTCCGGCCGTCTCGCGTCCGAGCGGCTGCAGCAGCGCCTGGCCCACCGTCGCGGCGCCGGCGCTCTGGCGGCCGCGAGCACTTGGCCCGCGCACCTGGTCTTCCCTGTCAAGTTCAGCGTGTTGAGCGGTGCTGGGTCTCGGTTTCGTCCATGCGCAGGATGCGGGTGAGTGAGCGCAGGACGCTCGTGGAGACGCCGCGCAGTTTCCCGCGTTTCATCCCGGTGTAGTTGTATTGACCACGAGCGTTGTTGACGGTGACACAACGCTTGTGGCTCGGGTGAAGGCGCTGGAGACACGTTCACCCCCCAGGCGGCACCGCGGTGATGTAGGGCGTTTCTCGGGTCGAGGTAGGGCCGTGGGCGGCCTCGCTGTGACGGTCAGCGTTCGCCAGACGTGCGACCTGTGGGCAATGGATGTGCTGCCGGGTCGCGCGTGCCACCCTCGATCGTTCTATGCCTTGTCGCCGAGGCTTGCCATAGCGTCGTGGACTTGTTGTGGGGTCGGTTGGCTCGCGGGCAGGGGGTGGCGGGAGGACTCGGTGCGCAGGCCGTCTAGGAGGAAGGCGGCTTGGCGGCGCCACCCGCTTGGTGCGGCCTCGCCGGTGGCTCGGGCCAGCAGGGCATTGGCGGCAAAGGCGAATACCAGATCCGCGTTGGTGAAATCGGGACGGAGTGCGCCGGCTTCGTGGGCCCGCTCAACGATCTGCCGTGCGGCGCCCATGCTCCGGGCGCAGGCGGTCATGAGTCGCTTCGCGTTCGGGTAACGTCCGCTGACCACGTCGGCGACGGCTGGATCGGTGGCCTGAAGTTCGCAGAGCTTCTCGACGTAATACGTGAATCCCTCCCAGGCATCCTCCAAGGACAGGGCCTGCTGGCCGACCTGGTCCAGGAGGTGTGCCGCGCGGTCGGTCACCACCTCGTCGATGAGGGCCTCACGCGTGCCGAAGAGGTTGTAGAGGGTGCCGTGACTCACGCCCGCCCGTCGGGCGATTTCCTTGAGCGGCACCTGCAGACCACGTTCCTGGAAGAGCTCGGCGGCGGCAGCTCGCAGCTTCTCCGCGTTCCGTTGCGCGTCGGTCCGCATGCGGTGATTCCTCCTGGTCGGCCTGGCGTATCCCTCGCCGCGTGCTGCCGGTCAGCAGAACGTGACCATCGGGTCAACTTGCATGTTACCGTCGACCCGTAAGTTGACCCGTGGGTCAAGATGACCGGAATAAGGAGTCCACCGCATGTCCAAAGTGATCGCCGTCTTCGGGGCCGGCACCGGTCTCGGCGCCTCCGTCGCCCGCCGCTTCGGCCGCGAAGGCTTCCGTGTCGCCCTGGTCGCGCGCCGCAAGCAGCGCCTCGACGCACTCGTAGAGCAGCTGGCGGTGGCCGGCATCGAGGCAGCCGGGTTCACCGCCGATCTATCCAGGCCCGCCGAAGTACCGGCCTTGGTGGCGAGAATCCGCGACCGCTTCGGCCGCGTCGACGTGATCGAGTACGGGCCGTTCAGCACCGAGCAGAGTCTGATTCCAGCCGCCGAGATGGATGCTGCCGCCCTGGAGGAGGGCATTCCGATGTTCTTGCTGACGCCGGTGGAAGTGGTACGTGCAGTTCTGCCGGAGTGGACAGAGCGGGGCGATGGAGCCTTCCTCCTGACCACCGGCGTCACGGCCGTCCACCCCCTGCCCCGGCTCAGCGGCCTGGCCCCCGTCGGCGCCGCCGCCCGTAACTACCTGCACTCTCTCCACGGTGAGGTCGCCGAGGCGGGAATCTACGCCGGCACCCTCTCCGTCGGTGCGACGATCGACCGCAGCGAGTTGAGCGCCCTCATCGCCTCTACGGGATCGACTGCAGAGTTCCCCCTCGTCGACCCTGACGAGCTCGCCGAGCAGTACTGGGACATGTACACCAAACGAGACCGGATCGAGCAGCTCTACCCCCAGCCCCAGAACGTGTAGCCCAGGACGCGCTGACGACCGGCCCCGGCGCCGTCGCGTGCGGCGAGGCCCGTAATCCCCACTCAGGGGCGAGGGGATGGGGCCGTTCCTCACCTCCACGCATCTCCCCACCACCGCAGAGGTCGTCGTGTCTCACCCCAATGCCCGGCTGACCATCCACGGCCGCAGGCTGCTGGTCGACCGGGTTCGGTCCGGCAGACCCGTCGCCCACGTGGCCGATGAAATGGGTATCTCCCGCACCACCGCTCACAAGTGGGTTCGGCGTCTCATCTCAGCCCGGCAGACGGCCCCTGTACCGCATGGACTGTGAACTGTAGAGGCTGGTCAGTGCATGCGTTCACCGCACTCTGCTGGGAACAGGGCGGCGCCGGGCGGCAGTTCGGCTGGTCGCCGTCCCGTCACCCGCAGGCACGCTTCAGCAGAGCCGTCTTCGGGTGGGTATTCGAGGGCAACCTCGTCCAGCACGGCGATCTCGCCGCCGACGTGTAGTTCCGCTGCGTGTACGCCGCTCGGGAAACAGCCGACCAGAGCCCCGAAGGCTGCCGTGTCATTGCTCTCGGCGACGCACTCTCGGATCTTGAAACGCCAGTGCTCGGCCGCATCGGCAAGCAGTGCCTTGCCCCGCTTGCCCAGTCCAGCAAGGAGAGCTGAGCGAGCCTGCAACTGGTGGGCGATGGCGCAGCAGATCGGCACCGCTGTGCCGTAGGACGTCGTCACCCGCGAGTACTCGCCGTGGGGATAGGACGACAGGGCCTCATCGACCAGCCCCAACGCGGCGTCCCGCGCCGCCGGGTGACCCTGCTGCGCGATGTCCAGGAGCAGAGGGGTCGCGACCGCCGCCGCCGGAAACACCGCGGCACTGTGGCCATGGACGATTCCGCCGCCGCCGAGCAGTGAGCTGGCCTCAGCCGCCTCCACCAGGTTCGCTGCATCCGCCAGCGCGCGCAAACCGTGGGCGGCACGAGCCGGTTCATACCAGTTGGGATGGCCTGGTATGGCATCCCAGTCCACCGCGTTGATCGCATCCAACACGACAGCATCCTCGCACCTGGTTGCTACCCACTGCCCCAGGGCCCGACGATGCCTTGTGAGTCATTCCGTTAGGAGTTTTTAGCGCTGCCGGCATCGTCCACAAACGCACGCGCCCCTATCGCCCCCAGACAAACGGCAAGGTGGAGCGCCTGAATCGCACCCTGCTCGACGAGTGGGCGTACGTGCGCCCGTACTCCAGCAACGCCGAGCGCACCGAAGCCTTGGCAGACTTCCTCCACACTTACAACTACCACCGGTGCCACACCGCACTCGATGGTCAGCCACCCATTAGCCGCGTGAACAACCCTGCGGGTCAATACATGTAGTAAACGGTGCAAGGCGGGGGCCTCCTCACGGCGCAGCCCGGGGACGCGGCGCTCACCGCAGAGGACCGTCATGCCGGCTTCCTCGGGGCTGATGCGGCCTGGAGCGTGTTGGCTGGTCGGCTGCATCGGGCGCCGCTGCTGCTGATCGGCTTCCAGAGGGCTTGATGTCCGGAGCCGGGCGGATGGTAGCCCTCTGCACTGTGGTGGCGACTCGTCCGGAAGGTCCGTCGGCTTGCGCGGTCCCGTCCCGTGATCCGCATCCAGCCTGGGGGCGGGGAGGTATCCAGCGGCGAAATTCCTCTGACCTGCGGCTCCACCCAACAGGAAAGGGCTGGCACTGGGGGTTACTGCTGTGAGGGGTAATGACAGGGTCTCTCAGTTTGTGTGCGGCGAACCTACTCTGGGCGCATGGACAACCGCGCCGAAATCAGTGCGTTTCTGAAGTCTCGCCGTGACAAGATCACGCCCGAGCAGGCCGGTCTGCCCGTGTACGGACAACGCCGGGTGCCGGGGCTGCGCAGGAACGAGGTCGCGACGCTCGCCGGAGTCAGCGTCGAGTACTACACGCGCCTGGAGCGCGGCAATCTCAGCGGAGTCTCCGACAGTGTCCTGGACGCGCTCGCCCAGGCCCTGCGGCTTGACGACACGGAGCGCACGCACTTGTACGACCTGGCCCGGGCGGCGAACGCGACGCCCGCCCGTGTGCGGCGCCGGGCTGCCCGGCCGGCTGTGCGGCCCAGCGTGCAGCGCATCGTTGACGGGATGCCGGGCATGCCGGCGTTCGTGAAGAATCACCGATTCGACATTCTGGTGGCCAATCCGCTCGGGCGGGCACTGTTCTCGGAGATGTACGCCGATCCGGTCTGTGGGGCGAACACCGTGCGGTTCGTGTTCCTCAGTCCCGCGGCCCGGCGGTTCTACGTCGACTGGGAACGCATCGCCAGGGGCGCAGTGGGTGCGCTGCGGGTCGAGGCGGGCAAGAACCCGTACGACCGCGAGCTGTCGAACCTGATCGGTGAGCTGTCGACTCGCAGTGACGCCTTCCGTGTGATGTGGGGCGCGCACGACGTACACGTCTTCCATGAGGGGACGAAACGCTTCCGGCATCCGGTCGTCGGCGAGCTGGAGCTCGACTTCGAATCGATGAACCTGCCGGACGGCTCGGGGCTGGTCGTGGCGTTGTACAACGCGGCCCCCGGCTCCGCGGCCGCGGACGCGCTGAACCTGTTGGCGAGCTGGTCCGCCACGGCCGAGGCCGCGGATGTGCAGTCCGCCGGGGCGGACTCCGAGAACTGAACCGACGTCCATAGCCCCGCCTGCTCCGGCTGCCGCCGGCAGCAGGGGCGGGGCTTTGGCCTGCGCATATGCCGCTGGGGGTCCCTGCTGTTACCCCTCACAGCGGAGACTCCCTCATCGTGTCCGTTCCCGGTTGCATGGTTAGTGCCCCGCTTTGGGGCCGACCGGTATCGAACCTCGTATCGGTCCGTCCCCGCTCATGCAAGGAACCACCATGACTGGCAAGAGCACGATGATCACGCTGAACAACGGCGTGCAGATGCCCGCGCTCGGCCTCGGCGTCTTCCAGAGCCCACCGGAGGAGACCGCCACCGCGGTCACGACCGCGCTCCAGCACGGCTACCGGCTGATCGACACCGCCGCCGTTTACGGCAACGAGAAGGAGGTCGGCGAGGGCATTGCCGCCTCCGGCGTCGACCGCGGCGAGGTCTTCGTGACCACCAAGCTGTGGCTCTCGGACTTCGGCCACGACGCGACCCTGCGTGCCTTCGACGCCAGCCTGGGCAGGCTGGGCCTGGACTACCTGGACCTGTACCTGCTGCACTTTCCGTACACGTCCGAGTTCGATTCCACAGTCGCCGCGTACAAGGCGGCACAGAAGCTGTTGGCCGACGGGCGGGTGCGGGCGATCGGCGTCTCCAACTTCAGCGCCGAGCGTCTGGACGACCTGATCGTGCGCACCGACGTCGTACCGGCGGTCAACCAGGTCGAGCTGCACCCGTACTTCATCCAGGGCGAGCTGCGCGAGGCGCATGCCGGCCTCGGCATCGTCGCCCAGGCATGGTCGCCCCTCGGCGCGGTGAACCTGTACTGGCCCGAGGCCCCGCAGGCGGGCAAGAGCCCGCTGCAGGACCCGGTCATCACTCAGATCGCGGCCAGGTACGGCAAGACCCCCGCGCAGATCGTGCTGCGCTGGCACATCGAGCACGGCCTGTCCGCGATCCCGAAGTCCGTCACGCCGCACCGCATCGCGGAGAACATCGGCATCTTCGACTTCGCGCTCACCGCCGACGAGACGGCCGCCGTCGACGCCCTCGACACCGGCCTGCGCGGCGGTCCCGACCCGGACAGCATCAAGGCCGACTCCTTCGGCTGAACCGGCGCCGGCCCTCGGCCGCTGCCGCGACGCGGCTCCCTGTTTCACCCCATATTCAGCAAAGGCTCTACCTCCGCATGTCTTCTCACCGAGAAAAGCCCGCCAGGCTGCCGTTCGTCGTCCCGCTGCTGGCCCTCGGCACCTTCCTGATGATCACCAGCGAGTACATCATCGCGGCCCTCCTGTCCGAGGTGTCCGCCGACCTCGGCGTCAGCGTCTCCACGGCCGGCCTGCTGATCACGGCGTTCGCGGTCGGCATGATCGTGGGCGCGCCCACGATCTCGATCGCCACGCTGCGCCTGCCCAGGCGTTTCACCCTGGTCATGGCGCTTGCCGTATTCGCCGTCGGCCACGTGATCGCCGCACTCAGCTCCTCCTTCACCGTCGCGCTCGCGGCACGCGTGGTCACCGCGCTGGCCACCGGCACCTTCATCTCCGTCGCCTCGGTCGTGGCCACCTCCGCCGCGGGACCGGCCGCCGCCTCCCGCGCCATGGGCGTGATGATGAGCGGAATGAGCCTGGCCATCGTGGCCGGTGTGCCGCTGGGCTCCTGGGTCGGCCAGGCGATCGGCTGGCGCGGCACGTTCTGGGCGCTGGCCGCCCTCGCGGTCGTGGCTGCCCTGGTCATCGGCCGGTTCATCCCTGCCGAGGAACGCGCCGAGGTGACACCCTCGGTCCGCTCCCAGCTCGCCGTCCTGCGCCATGGCCGTATGTGGCTGGTCCTTGCCGCCACCGCGCTCGTCACGGGTGGATTCATGGCCGCGTACAGCTACATCTCTCCGTTGCTCACCGAGCGGACCGGGATTTCCGAAGGAGCCGTACCTCTCGTGCTGGTCGGTTTCGGCGTCGGTGCTCTGCTGGGCACGAACATCACCGGGCGCCTCGGCGACCGCAGGCCGCTGGCCACGTTCATCACCACCTCCGTCGCCTCGGTGCTGGTGCTGCTCCTGCTGATCCCGCTGTCCACCAGCCCTGTGGCGACCGTCGTCCTGGTGGTGCTCCTGGGTGTGACGGGTCTGGGCATCACATCGATCGCCACCCCGCTGGCCGTGCGCTTCGGACACTCCTCGCCCGCCCTTGCCGCTGCCTTGACGGTGTCGGCCTTCAACGTGGGGATCGCCCTCGTCTCCTGGCTGGCGGGCACGACCTTGGACACCTCCCTGGGCGTGACCGGACCGGAGGTGGTCGGCGCGGTCATGGCCGGACTGGGCCTGATTCCCCTGCTCGTCCTCGCCGCGATGCGCGCCACCCGGACCGCCGTGCCTCAGATGTCCCTGCCTGCGGCGGACGAGGAGACCTCGCACAAGGCTCAGGCTCACCACGTGGCGGCCTGATTCCGGAACACCACGGGGTGTTCCTGCAATAAACCAATCAAATCTGCTGATTAAGTTTTTCAGCTAATTAAACACGCAGAAAGGATGAAATGCCATGACTGAAGAACAGACCGCCGTACAGAAGCTGCTCGGCGACTTCGCGCCCGAACTGGTCCGGCTCACCGACGACGTCCTGTTCGGCGAGGTGTGGGCGAGTGAGGGACTGTCCCAGCGGGACCGCAGCCTGATCACCGTGGCCACCCTGGTCGCCCTCTACCGCGCCGACCAGCTTGCCTTCCACCTGCCGAAGGCGCTGGAGAACGGAGTGACGAAGGACGAGCTGGTCGAGGCCATCACCCACATCGCGTTCTACGCCGGCTGGCCCAATGCGATGTCCGCGATCACCCAGCTGAAGAACATCGTCGAGGGCGCCGACGCGAGCTGACCCCGCGCCGCTCCGTCTACCTCACGACCATCAGGACCTGCACCGGCCAGGGCGTTGTCGTCGCTCGTGGCCACTCGAAAGGAGAACGAAATGAAGAAGCGTGTACTGGGAAACAGCGGGCTTGAAGTGTCGTCGATCGGGCTCGGCTGCATGGGAATGACCTTCGGCTACGGCCAGGCCGCGGACACCGGTGAGGCCATCAAGCTGATCCGGGCGGCCGCCGAGCGCGGTGTGACGCTCTTCGACACCGCGGAGGGGTACGGGGAAGCGAACGAAAGGCTGGTGGGGGAGGCCCTGGCGCCGGTGCGCGACCAGGTCTCCATCGCCACGAAGTTCGGGTTCAAGGACGGCAACCCCGCAGCGGGGCTGGACAGTCGGCCGGAGCGGATCCGGCTGGTCGCCGAGCAGTCCCTGCAGCGTCTGCAGACCGACCGCATCGATCTGTTCTACCAGCACCGGGTGGACCCCGACGTGCCGATCGAAGAGGTCGCCGGCACGGTCCGGGATCTCATCCAGGAAGGCAAGGTCAAGCACTTCGGCCTGTCCGAAGCGGGTGAGGACGTCATCCGCAGGGCCCACGCGGTCCAGCCGGTCACGGCCCTGCAGAGCGAGTACTCGCTGTGGTGGCGCGAGCCCGAGGAGATCATCCTGCCGACCCTGGAAGAACTGGGCATCGGCTTCGTGCCGTTCAGCCCGCTCGGCAAGGGCTTTCTGACCGGCGCGATCAGTCAGGACACGAAGTTCGAGGCCAGCGACATCCGTAACGTGCTGCCGCGCTTCGAGGAAGAGGCGCGTGAGGCCAACCTCGCGCTGATCGCGCTGCTGGGTGAGATCGCGGACGCCAAGCAGGCGACCCGGGCTCAGACCGCCATCGCGTGGCTGCTGGCGCAGAAGCCGTGGATCGCACCGATCCCGGGCACGACGAAGCTGCACCGCCTCGAAGAGAACATCGGCGCCGACAACGTGGAGCTGACCTCCGAGGACCTCGGGCGCATCGAAGAGGCAGTTGCCCAGGTGCAGATCAAGGGCGAGCGGTACACCGCAGCGCAGCAGAAGACCATCAACCGGTAAGTCATCATCCTCCCTCGGCCCGTTCCTGACGAAGCGTCGTTCAAGGCGCTTCGTCAGGAGGGCCCTGCCCGTCAGGAGAAGTTCACATGGAAGCGCAGGCACTCAAGGGGCGGATCGCCCTGGTCACCGGCGGCACGACCGGACTCGGTTTCGGCGCCGCCAAGCGTCTGATCGAAGAGGGAGCCACCGTCTACATCACGGGCCGGCGCAAGGACGTGCTTGACGCCGCAGCGGAGAAGCTCGGCCCGTCCGCCACCGGGATCCGAGCCGACGTCACGAGCAAGAGCGACATGCTGCGCGTCGCCGAAACGATCAAGGCGGCGCACGGCCACCTCGACATACTCTTCGCGAACGCGGGTGGCGGACACGCCACGCCCCTCGCTGAGCTGAGCGAGGAGCAGATCGACAGCGAGCTCGGCATCAACATCAAGGGCGTCATCCTCACGGTGCAGAGCGTGCTGGACGTCCTGCGCGACGGCGCGTCCATCGTCCTCAACGCGTCGATCACCGCCGACATGGGGCTGCCCGGGTTCGCCGTCTACGCGTCGTCGAAGGCGGCCGTACGCTCCCTCGCCCGCAGCTGGACGACGGACCTCAAGGACCGTGGGATCCGGGTCAACTCGATCAGCCCCGGAGTGGTGCCCACCGAGGGCTACAGCCACGAACAGAAGCTGAGCGACGACGACATCGCCGCCTACGTCGAGCGCGTCGCGAAGGAAATCCCGGCCGGACGCGTGGGAACGGCCGAGGACATCGGCGACGCCCTCGTCTTCCTGGCCTCGGACACCAGCCGCTACATCACGGGCGTCGACCTCGTCGTGGACGGCGGCATGACCCGCGTCTACGCCGGCCAGAACTGACGGAGGAACCCACATGACCACGCTCAAGTCGGCAGAGCGCCACGTCATCTGCGAGGTACGCGGCAACCCTGCCCACCGCGCCAAGGTCAAGGAGCTCCTGCTGGAGCTCGTGGGCCCCGCGCGGGCCGAAGCCGGATGCCTCTACTACGACCTCTACCAGCAGTCGGACGAGCCCGACACCTTCTACATCGTCGACGGCTGGGCCTCGCCCGAAGCCGTCGTGGAACACGCCGAGCACCCGAACGTGACGAAGGTCGTCGAGCAACTCCTCCCGCTGCTCGACGCACCCCTCAAGGTCACCACCAGCAATCGGGTCAGCGACCCGGACTAGCGACAGGCGGGGTCCGAACCCTTCAGGACATACTCATGGCTCGCATCTTTATCACCGGTTCCACCGACGGCCTCGGCCTGATGGCCGCCCAACTGCTCGTGCGGCAGGGCCACACGGTGGCGCTCCACGCACGCAACAACACCCGGGCCCGCGACGCACACGCCGCGCTCCCGGACCACGCGGGCGTCGCCGTCGGTGACCTCTCCAGCATCGCCCAGAGCCGCGACGTGGCCACCCAGGTCAACGACCTGGGCACCTTCGACGCGGTCATCCACAACGCCGGCGTCGGCTACTACGGGCGAGGCAAGGTGGAGACCGAAGACGGTCTCTCGGACGTCTTCGCGGTCAACGTGCTGGCGCCCTACCTCCTCACGGCGCTGATCACACCGCCTCGACGGCTCATCTATCTCAGCTCCGGCATGCACCACAGCGGCGAGGCCACCCTGTGGGACCCGCAGTGGACGACGCGGCCGTGGCAGGGCTCCCAGGCGTACTCGGAGTCGAAGTTCCACGTCACCGCTCTCACGCTCGCCGTCGCTAGGAAATGGCCCGAGGTGCTCTCCAACGCCGTCGACCCGGGCTGGGTCGCCACGAAGATGGGCGGCAGTGGCGCCACCGACGACCTGCGGCTGGCTCCGGTGACCCAGGCATGGCTGGCGGCCGCCGACGACGCGGCGGCGCTGGTCACCGGCCGCTACTTCCACCACCAGCAGCCCCGCCCTCCGCACCCGGCGACGCAGTCGCCCGAAGTGCAGGATCGGCTGCTGACGTACTGCGCCGACCTCACAGACGTCGAGCTGCCCACAGCAGTCTCTGCCGACTGAGCCCGCGTCCCCCTTCCCGTCCTCACGCGGGCACCGCTGCGTGCGCCCACCACGATTGGAGCGAACCATGACCGCAACGAACCCACTCATCACCCTGAACAACGGCGTCCAGATCCCCGCCCTGGGACTCGGCGTCTACCAGAGCGCCCCCGAGGAGACCACCGACGCGGTCCTGACCGCGCTGCACGACGGCTACCGGCTGATCGACACCGCCGCCGCCTACTTCAACGAGCGGGAGGTCGGTGAGGCGATCGCCCGCTCCGACATGGACCGCTCCGAGATCTTCGTGACGACCAAGGTGTGGATCAGCGACTACGGCTACGACTCCGCGCTGCGGGCTTTCGACGTAAGTCTGCGCAAAATGGGCATCGAGCAGCTCGACCTGTGGCTGCTGCACCAGCCGTTGCCGTCCGACTTCGAGAGGACGATCGCGGCGTACAAGGCGGCGGAGAAGCTCCTCGCCGAGGGGCGCGTCCGTGCGATCGGCGTGTCGAACCAGACGCCCAAACAGCTCGAAGAGCTCATCTCCCGCACCGACATCGTCCCGGCCGTCAACCAAATCCAGGTGCACCCCTACTACACGCAGCCCGAGTGGCGCGCAGCGAACGAAAGCCACGGCATCCTGACCCAGTCGTGGTCGCCCATCGGCGGCTCCTACGTCTACCGAGGCGCCGAGACGAACCCTCTTGAGGACCCCGTCATCACGGCCCTGGCCGACAAGCATGCAAAGACGTCCGCGCAGATCGTGCTGCGCTGGCACCTCGACCACGGCTTCTGCGCGATCCCCAAGTCCGTCAAAGCCCATCGCATCGCCGAGAACTTCGACGTCTTCGACTTCGCCCTGACACCCGACGAGGTGGCCGCGATCGACGCCCTCGACACCGGCGTACGCGGCGGACCCGACCCGGACTCGCTCAACCTGGAGAACGCCGGCTTCCCAATCCCCGACTAGGGACTCCCCAGCCGATCAGGCACGTCGTCAGCGCCGCTGACGCCCCCCCTCCGGCCGGGCCCGAACGGCTCACGGGCCTGGGCCCGGTCGTGGCTCTCCCCATTGCTGCCTCCAAAGCGCTGAACACCTCGGTACCCGTGCGGCGCCGATGGAAAGAACGAAAGAGTGCAATGACCACGAAAAACATATCCATGAAGAAGCCGTTCAAGCTCGCGGCGATCTCCGCGACGGCAGCCGTCATCGTCTCGGCACCGTACGCGTCCGCCGCGACCGGACAAACGGACGCGCAGCCCGCCGTCACCCATGTGAAGACCGTGGCCGCCTTCGACTTCGCCACCGGCGACGTGCCCGAGAACATCACCGTCGCCCCGGACAATTCGCTGACCGTCTCGATGGTGGGCACGCCCGCGGGCGAACGGCCGGCACTGGTGCGGATCACGCCGTCCGGGCACCGCACGGTGCTGGTCACCGGGCAAAAGGGCGACGGGATCACCGGCAACACTCGCGGCCACGACGGCACCGTCTACTACAACGTCTGGTCCTCCGACGCCTCCCGGAACGGGGTGTGGAAGCTGCCGCCCGGCGGCACTCCTCACCGCATCGCGGCCCTGCCCGTCGACAGAGTCCCCAACGGTCTGGCCATCGATCCGGCCGGGCGCACCTTGTACGTCGCCGACAGCCAGAAGGGCACCGTCTGGGCCGTCCCGGTCGCCGGCGGCCCCGCGGCCGCCTGGCTGGTCGACCCCGCCCTCGCGATCAAGGCGTCCGCCCCCGTGCCGTACGGTGCGAACGGACTCCGTTTCCACAACGGCGCCGTATGGGTCTCCAACCTCAGCAAGGGCACCCTGCTGCGGGTCCCCGTCACCGCCACCGGAACTCCGGGCCGGATCCACACGGTCGCCGACGGCCTCACTGGCATCGATGACTTCAATTTCCTCAGTGACCACTCCAACGTCGTGTTCGCCGCGCTGAACACACAGAACAAGATCGTGGTCGTCTATCCGAACGGCACCACCAGGACCGTGCTGACCGCCTCGGACGGCCTCGCCTCGCCCACCGCCACCGCAGTGCGCGGGAAGCGGTTGTACATCACCGACGGCGGACTCAACGAGCCCCACGACGCGCAAGTGCAGAGCGGGAAGATCGACCTCGGCGCGCTGCTCTCACACTGAGCGTCCGGCAGTGCCCAGTGGTCCAAAGGGCGTGGCCTGCAGGATGCCAGCTGGGGGTCCCTGCAGGTGCCCCTCACAACCGAGACTCCCACGTCATCGCCATTGCCGGTTGCATGGTCAGTGTCCCCCTTCCGTGGGGATGGGGCCCCAACTGGCAAGAGCCCGGTGAGCACGCTGGACAGCGCCGCCGAGATGTTCACCCCGAGCCTCGGCGTCCGCCACAGCGCGCCCGGCCACACCACCACCGTGACGACTCCCCTGAGGAGAACAACAGCATGACCACAGCTATGCGCGACGTGCCCCGTTCCGGGAACCGGGACGAGCGCCAGGGCGCCGCCATCGTCGTCGGTGCATCTCTCGCGGGTCTGATGACCGCTTTGGCCCTGTCGCACGCCGGAGTCGACGTGACGATGCTGGAGCGATCGGGAGCCGCCCCTCGGGCCCGGAAGGGGGCTGCTCTCGGCGGGGTGAGTGAGGGCCTCCTCAGCAGAATCACGGGATCTCGTCACGCACACGGCGGTTCGGCGCCACTGAGTTCAGTGGCCCCCGGTGTGCAGAGCTGGATGGCGGTCCACGCCCGGCTCCGGGCGGCCGCCGACGCCGACCCCTATATCGAGCTGCGCCCCCATACGCTCGTACGGAGCGTCGACCAGGACGCGGATTCCGCGTGGGTGATCACCTCGGACCAGCAGACATTCCGAGGTGATGTCGTGATCGGAGCGGATGGCCACGGAAGCGTCGTGCGCGTCGGCGTCGCACCCGACAAGCCCGACGCGGCGTTCGCCGGCTACCTGATCTGGCTCGGCCTCACCAACGAGTCCTCGCTCGCGTCCTCGCGCCGCCTGCCGCGGGACGTCGACATCCTCAGTGGCGGAGAGGACTATCTCCTCGGCTACCCACTGCCCGGCCCCGACGGTTCCGTCGCCCCGGGCTCGCGCCAGGTCGGCTGGGCCTGGTACGACGCGAGCCACAACAATCTCCTATGCGAAACGGGCAGTGTTGTCGGCAACGTCGTGCGTCGGTCGCTCACCTCCGGCGACATACCGGAGGCGACCTTGCGCGAGCTCGCGGACAAAGCCGAAGACCTGTGGCCGTCGCCCTGGCGTGAGGCCATCCTCGATTGCATCGAGCGGCGTGCCGTCATCGGCACCCCCATCGCCGAGTACGTCCCCGATAAACTCGTTAACGGGCGTCTTGCCCTGGTGGGAGATGCCGCGCATGTGCCGACGCCGATGACCGGCTCGGGCTTCAGCGCATCGCTCCACGACGCCGAGGCCGTCGCCGAATCCGTTGCTGCGGGCGTGCGCGGATCGACGGTGGCGCAGGCTCTCGGAGAGTACGAAAGGAAGCGGCTCGGCAACGTCCGCGGCATGGTCCAGTCGGGCCAGCAGTTCAGCCGCTCTTTCACCGGCCGAGCCGCCTGAGCACATCCCTGGCGCCGGCGTACCACCGGAACCGAATCCACACGTCACCAGCACACCGGCGTCGACGACTCAGACGTGGACGGGTTGAAGCCAAGGTCTCATCTGGTCGTCGGTGGCACAGAGCCGGCGTCCACCACGTCGTCTACCCAGAGCACGACATGGGCCAGCGCGTCACCCACCTCGTACGAGGCCGGAAGCTGGACTACATCGAGTTCGAGGACGACTTCGCCATGGTCAAGACCAACCCTCCGGCCGACATCATCGGCCTCCTCCTGTCCAACAGCGCCGTCCGCACCCGTTACGGCATCACGGTCGTCGCCATCAAACTCCCCGGCGAAGGCTTCACTCACGCCACCGCCGAAACCGTCGTGGAAGCAGACGGCACCATCATCGTCGCCGGACGCACCCGCGCGACCGAACGCTTGAGCGAACTCCAGTAAGCGACGGCAGGCGGCTGCGGGTCGGTGCGGTCGTCGCATGCACCGGGGCGCGCATGGACCTGCGCGGCACCGGCGGTCCCCTGGTGCGCTGCCTGCTGGAGCAGGGTCAGGCCCGGCCCGGTCCGGCCGGTGTCGGTCTCGGCACCGGGGAGGAGGGGCGGCTGGTGCCCGCGGCGGGTGTGCGGGGTGTGCGGCTGTGGACGATCGGGGCCCTGCGGCGGGGGAACCTGCTGGAGACCACCGCCGCTGCGGAGATCCGGGCGCAGGCCGCCGAGGCCGCCGGCGCGGTGCGGGAGGCGCTCGCCGTGCCCCGGGCTTCCCGGCCGGCCGCTGCGGGCAGCGGCTGAGGGGCTCGGCCGGGCCTCCAGCCGGAGTCGACGGATCGCCCGCCGGTTGTTGAGGCGCTTGGGTCAGGGTGGCGGTGAACGGGGTGGGCCGGCGAAACGGAGACCGTCATGCGGGCACGGCAGGCACCGGCCAGGGCCATGAGGGCGCTGGGCCGCGGTTTCGGCGAGGGCGTCATGTGGATGGGGTTCGGATGGTTCGGGGCGCTGCCGCCCCGTCCGTGGTCCGGGTACGCGTTGCCGCTCGTCGAGCAGCCGTGTCTGCCGCCTCTGTCGCAGGAGGAGTTCGTGCGGTGGACGGCGCCGGTCAAGGACCTGTGAGAGGTGGCCGCGGTGTGCGGCCTGCCAGACGTTCCGCCCGAGGACAAGCCGACGAAGAAGGAGACCCAGGTGAGGCGCACCGGGCCGGCCGCTGCTCATGTTCCTGTGCCCAAGCGGCGCATTCTCAAGCTGTTCCGTCCCTACCGCAGGAGCCTGCTGTTCGTCGGGGTGCTGGTGGTGGCTTCGTCGCTGGTCTCTCTCGTCAATCCGTTCCTGATCCGCGAGATCATCGATGTGGCGCTGCCGCAGGGCAGGACGGGGCTGCTGTCCGTGCTCGCGCTGGGCATGGTCGTCGTCGCGGTCGCGAACAGCTCGTTCAACGTGTGGCAGACCTATCTGTCCGCGAAGGTCGGCCAGCTCGTCATGCACGATCTGCGGACCGCCGTCTACTCCCATCTGCAGCGCATGTCGCTGGCCTTCTTCACCCGGACCCGTACCGGTGAGGTGCAGTCGCGGATCGCCAACGACATCGGCGGGATGCAGGTGACGGTGACGACGACGGCGACGGCGCTGGTGTCGGACGTGACCACGGTGCTCACGACGGTCACCGCGATGGCGCTGCTCGACTGGCGGCTCACCCTCGCCTCGCTGTTCGTGCTGCCGGGTTTCGTGTGGGTGAGCCGTCATGTCGGGGACGAGCTGCGGGTCCTGACCCGTGCGCGGCAGCGTCAGTTCGCCGACCTGTCGTCGAACGTCCAGGAGTCGCTGTCGGTCAGCGGGATCATGCTCGGTCACACCATGGGCCGTTCGCGTTCGCTCAGTGACGCGTTCGCGGGGCAGTCGCGCAAGCTGACCGACATCGAGGTGCGGGCCAGCACGGCGGGCCTGTGGTATCAGTCCACGATCTGGATCGTGATGGCGGCCATGCCGGCGGTGATCTACTGGGTGGCGGGGCTGAGTGCCGGCGGCGGCCACATGTCCGTCTCCATCGGTGCGCTGGTCGCGTTCGCCACGCTCCAGCAGATCCTGTTCCGGCCGGCGCAGCGGCTGCTGACGATCGGTCTGGACATTCAGAGTTCCCTGGAGTTGTTCGGCCGGATCTTCGAGTATCTCGACCTGCCCGTGGACGTGGCCGAGCCGGAGCGGCCGGTGGTGCCGGCGAGTCTGCGGGGCGAGGTGCAGTTGCGCGGGGTCGGTTTCCGCTATGCGGGGGCCGAGCGGGCGACGCTGGAGGGTGTCGATGTGACGGTGGGCGCGGGGCGCAGTCTCGCCGTCGTCGGGGAGACCGGGTCGGGCAAGACGACGCTGAGTTACCTCATTCCGCGGCTGTACGACGCGACGTCGGGCGTGGTGACGATCGATGGTGTCGATGTGCGTGACCTGTCGTTCGACACGCTTGCCGCCGCTGTGGGTGTGGTCTCCCAGGAGACGTATCTCTTCCATGCGTCGGTCGCGGACAATCTGCGGTTCGCCAAGCCGGACGCGAGTGACGAGGAGCTGGTCGCGGCGGCGCGGGTGGCGCACATCCACGACTATCTGATGTCGCTGCCCGACGGCTACGACACGGTGGTGGGCGAGCGCGGGTACCGGTTCTCCGGCGGGGAGAAGCAGCGGCTGGCCATCGCACGGGCGATCCTGCGTGATCCGCCGGTGCTGGTGCTGGACGAGGCGACCAGTGCGCTGGACACGCAGACCGAGCGGGCCGTGCAGCAGGCCGTCGACGCGGCGAGCGCCGGCCGTACGACGATCACGGTCGCGCACCGGCTGTCGACCGTCCGCAACGCCGACGAGATCCTGGTCCTGGACGGGGGGCGGGTCGCCGAGCGCGGCACCCATGACGAACTGCTCGCCCTGGGCGGTCATTACGCGACGCTGGTGCGGCGGGACGGCGAGATGGCCGTGGTGTAGGCGGGCGCCTGGCCGGGGGGTGTGCAGTCGGCCTCGAGCGGTTCTGGAGGGGTCATTGCCTACGATCCGGCGCATGGAGACCGCGTCTGCCGCAATACCGGATCCGTACTCGGTCGGCCGGCGCACCCTGCTGCGCGGTGGTGCCGTCGCCGGGCTGGGTGCGTTCGTGTCGTCGTCGTCCGTCTTCGCCTCGCCCGGCCCGGTTCCGGCCGGGGGCGCCGAGCCGTCGGCGGACGGACTGCTGCTGACGAAGTTCAAGGACCCGCTGCGCACGCCGCCGGTGCTGCGTCCGCGTGAGCGCGGCGGGTTCGACGAGCTGACCGTGCGGATGCGTACCGCCGACGTCACCGTGCACTCGGAGCTGCCGGCGGTCCGGATGTGGACGTACGAGGGCAGTTATCCGGGTCCGACGATCGAGACGGTCCGCGGCCGGCGGCTGCGGGTGGCCTGGGAGAACGCGCTGACGGGGAACATCCCGGTCACCGCTGTGGAGTTCGGGCGGCCCGGCGGCCCCATGCCGGATCCGCTGTCCAACTATCCCGGCACGGACGGCTGCCAGGAGGTGGCCGGGGTGGCCGGTCTGGGGCCGTGGGCGGCGGTGCATCTGCACGGCATGCTGACCGGTGGCGGCAACGACGGCTGGATGGAGAACCTGCTCGCTCCGGGCGAGGTGCAGTTGTCGGCGTATCCCAACGACCAGGCCGCGACGACCCTCTGGTATCACGATCACACCCATCACGTGAGCCGGTTCAGTGTGTATGCGGGGCTGGCGGGTCTGTTCGTGTGCCGCAACGCCGAGGAGCGTGCCCTGGGGCTGCCGCGGGGCCGGTTCGAGGTGCCGCTGGTGCTGAGCGACCGCAACTTCGATCTGGACGGGTCGGGGGCCATGGCCGGGCGTCTGGTGCACAAGGTGGAGATGGTCAATACGAAGCTCATGCGGGCGCATGCCGCTCCCTACACCCTGGTCAACGGTGTGGTGTGGCCGTATCTCGAGGTCCAGCCGCGCTGGTACCGGTTCCGGATCGTCAATACGGCCAACTCGCGGATCTACCGGCTGATGCTGCTGGCGGACGGCGCGCCCGTGGCGGGCGCGTTCCAGGTGATCGGGACTGATCAGGGGCTGGTCGGCAGGCCGCTGCCGGTTCAGGGGGCGTTGAACCTCTCCCCCGGTGAACGCGTGGACGTGCTGGTCGACTTCGGTGCGTTGCGCGGCCGGTCGGTGAAGCTGGTCAACACGATGGACGGTGTGAGCCCGGGTGGTTCCAGTGTCCGTGACGACCTGCTGGAGCCCGATGTGATGCAGTTCCGTGTCGCGGGCCGGGGATCCGGCGGGCGGTTCACGCTGCCCCGGACCCTGTCGCCCGGCTTCGAGCGGCCCACGCATCACGATCTGCCGCACGGCGGGCGTCCCCGGTGGGTGGTGCTGGTCGGTCCGGGTGCGGCGAACGTGCCCGAGCTGTGGGAGATGGAGGAGGTGGAGGCGGCCGAGGCGGAGCAGATCACCCTGCCCTCGGCGGGTGTCGTCCAGGTCCGGGACGGCGAGGGGGTGGTGACCACGCTGCGGCGTACGGCCATGGCCTACGACGACGGGAACGCGTTCACCGTGGCGCACGGCGGTGTGGAGATCTGGAAGTACCTGAATCTGGCCGCGTCGCCGCATCCCATGCACATTCACCTGGCGCACTTCCATGTGCTGTCCCGGGAGCACTACGACGTGAGCGGTTTCGACCGGGTGGTGCGGGGTTCGGCCAGGCCGGCCGCGTTTTTGGGGGCGGCGCAGTTGGAGGCGCACGAGCTCGGGGAGAAGGACACCGTCCGGGTGGGCACGGCCGGCCGGATCGTGCCCGGGCCGGAGGGGACGCCGGGTGAGATGGTCACCGTGGCGGTGCGTTTTCCCGTGGTGGGCCGTGGGGTGCACCACTGTCACATGCTGGAGCACGAGCAGCACATGGTGCGTCCGCTGGTGGTCTCTCCGGCCGGTCACCGGCACGTGGGCGGCCACCACTGACACGGCGTGTGCCCGCGGCGGTGGTCGGCGCGGGCACACGGCGGGCAAAGCGTCGGGGGTGCGGTCAGGCGGCCTTGCGGACGATCTCCACGGGGCCGGCGTCCAGGAGGGCGCGCACGGCGCCCTCACCGCCCGCGACGTCCAGCGACATGTCGTGGAGCCGGCCGATGACGTTGCGGACGACCTTTTCCGGCTGCGTCTTCTCGGTGCCCTCCCAGACCAGCTCGGGGAAAACCGTCAGGTAGACCTTGTCGTTTCCCTGGCTGTAGATGTTCACTTCCATGACGTCACGAAGGGCCATCCGGGCTTCGTAGATCAGGCTGTTCATGTGCCACCGACTTCCGGTATCCGTTTCTGGGGCTTCCTGGCCACACGTACCGGACCCATGATGGTCAGCGGCCGAACGGTGCGCAACGAGGCCCAAAGAATACTCTGTTCAACTGCGGGAATTCCGCGATTGAACGGGATTGCCAATTAACGATGTTTGACAGAGAAAGGCCGCCCTGCGGACCATCGGCAGTGTTCGCACATGCTGCTGGCCGCGTCCCACGAAAAGCATCCGGAGTGCCATGAAAATCCTGTTCGTCACCACAGGCAGCCAGGCCACCTACTACGCCGCCGCTCCGCTGGCGACGGCCGCGCGCAACGCGGGCCACCACGTCGTGCTGGCCGCCCACGAGCCGTGGGTGGAGACCGCGGAGGCCATCGGTCTGCCCACCTTCTGCTTCACCGTGGACCCGATCCGGCACTTCATGCGGGTCACCAACCCGGGCAAGGGGCTGCGGTTCCCCCGGGAGCTGGGCGACGAGGAGATGCTCGGGCAGGGCCGCGGCTTCGCGAAGATGGGCCTGGCGGGCGTCGAGTCGCTGCTGGAACTGTCCCGGGACTGGCGGCCGGACGTGGTCGTGGGCAGCTCGCAGAGCTACGCGGCGATGCTGCTGGCCGCCCACCTGAAGGTCCCCTACGTGCGCCACATCGAGTACCTGGGCATTCCGCTGACCGGGATCGACCCGGGTGCCGAGGCCGAGCTGCGGCCGGAGATGGAGCGCCTGGGCGTGGACGGGCTGCTCGAGCCCGACCTGCTGCTCGACTCGACGCCGCCCTCGCTGCGGCCGGCCGGCGATCCGGCGGCGCAGGCGATGCGCTGGATCCCCAGCAACCCGCAGCGCCGGCTGGAGCGCTGGATGTACACCCGCCCCGAGGGCGGCCGCAAGCGGGTGGTGATCACCTCCGGTTTCCGCAGTCTGATGTTCCGCGACCCGGGCTGGTCGATGCCGCTGCTGGTCAAGGAGCTGGACAAGCTGGGTGCCGAGACGCTGATCGCGGCGAACCCCGGCGCGGTGGGGCGGTTCGGCGACCAGCTGGGTGACGCGCGCGTGGGCTGGATCCCCATCGACGTCACCGCCGCCACCTGTGACCTGGCGGTCCATCACGGCGGTGCGACCACCGCGACGACGCTGATGGCCAACGGGGTGCCGCAGCTGGTCATCCCGGAGAACCCGCCGGAGTTCCCGCCGAACTACCACCGGGAGGCCATCGCCAAGGCCATCACCGGCTTCGGTGCCGGCAGGACGCTGTGGCCGCAGGCCCAGGAGCCGGACAAGGAGCCGGGCGAAGTGATCGCCGCGGCCTGCCGGGAGCTGCTGGAGAACCCCGGCTACACGGAGCGCACGCAGTTCCTCGCCAAGGAGATCTCGACGCTGCCCACGCCCGCCGAGATCGTGCCCAGGCTGGAGGCGCTGGTCTGAGGGCCGGCCACGTTCACGGCCGGCACGCGCCCGCGCCCCGGGACCGCGGAGGGTTCTCCGCCGGTCCCGGGGCGCGGGCGCGTGGTGCGGGCTCCCGCTCAGCGGGCGGCCAGGGCCTCGATCTCGCGCAGCACCTCGTCCGGGGTGGGCAGCGCGGCGCTGTGGGCGGCGAGGGTACGGGTCCGCTCGGCGTACGTCGGGTCGGCGAGGATCTCCCGGCAGGCCGTGACGGTCACCTCGTCCAGGTCCTGCCCGTCCTGGGGCCGGTCGCGGTCGACCATCACGGCGGCGCCGTAGCCGCTGACGGCCTGGGCGACGGCCTTGCCGTAGCCGTTGTCGGGGACGATCAGCTGGGGCACGCCGGCGTGGATCAGTGTCATGGCGGTGGTGGCGCCGCCGTGGTGGACGGCCAGGTCGCAGGTGGGGGCGACGACGTCCAGGGGGATCCAGCCGATGCGTACGCCGCCGAGTTCGGCGCCGTAGCGTTCGGCGGCCTCGGGCAGGGCGGCGATCAGCACCTCGGCACCCGCCCCGGTCAGGGAGTCCACCAGGCGGCGCAGCGAGCTGCCGGGGGTGTCGAGCATCAGGTTGCGGGTGCCGGCGGTGATCAGCACCCGGCGCCGGCCGGCGGGGCGGGTGTACATCCACGGCTCGACGCGGCGCTGGCTGACCCGGGGCACCCAGCGCATCGACCGGGCCGCGGAGGCGCCCGGCGGGCGCAGGGCGGGCGGGCACAGGTCGACGAAGAGGTCGGGCTCGGGCAGGCCGGTCAGTCCGAGGCGCTGCAGCTGCGGCTGGAGTTCGGCGATGGCGGTGCGGTCCCGGCGGGCCATCGGGGCGATGTACCAGATGTGCCGGACGAAGGGGACCTTGAGGCGGGCGGCGAGGAGGCGGGGGACGTGGGAGAGGCCGCCGACGACCAGGTCCGGGGTCCACTGCCGGGTCACCTCCAGCAGGGCGTCGATGCGGTCGGTGGCCGTCATGGCGTCCTGGCCGTAGCGCATGCGGTCGGGCGTGATGCAGACCGCGGGCAGGGCGACGGACTGGGCGGCCGCCATCAGTGGTTCGTCGGCGGCCAGCAGGATCTCGTGGCCGGCGTTGCGGGCGGCGGCGGCGAGCGGGGCGACGCCGAAGACGGCCGCCTGGCTGCCCCCGACGGTGAACAGTATTTTCATGGCTGTCGCACTTCTTTTCGTGGTCGGGTCGGGTGCGCGGACCGCGCGGGCGGGGCGGAGTCAGCCGGCCTGGGCCATTTCCATGACGTAGCGGCCGTAGGAGGAGTTCGCGAGGCGGCTGCCGAGCCGGTAGCAGGACTCCTGGTCGATGTAGCCCATGCGGTAGGCGATCTCCTCGAGGCAGGCGATGCGTACGCCCTGGCGGTGTTCCAGGACCTGGACGTAGTCCCCGGCCTCCATGAGCGCGTCGTGGGTTCCGGTGTCGAGCCAGACGAACCCGCGCCCCAGCGGCACCAGCCGGGCCTGGCCGCGTTCGAGGTAGACGCGGTTGAGGTCGGTGATCTCCAGTTCGCCGCGTTCCGAGGGGCGCAGGCGGCGGGCGATGTCGACGACCTGGTTGTCGTAGAGGTAGAGGCCGGTGATGGCCATGTTGGTCTGCGGGTCGGCGGGCTTCTCCTCCAGGGCGACGAGCCGGCCCTGTTCGTCGAGGGTGCCCACGCCGTAGCGCTCGGGGTCGCGGACCGGGTAGCCGAACAGGACGCAGCCCGTGAGGTCCTGTGCGGCGCGCTGGAGCATGGGCCCGAACTCGTAGCCGTGGAAGATGTTGTCGCCCAGGACCAGGGCCACGGAGTCGTCGCCGATGTGGTCCGCGCAGACCAGGAACGCGTCGGCGAGGCCGCGGGGTTTGTCCTGCTCGGCGTAGGTCAGGGTGATGCCCAGCCAGGAGCCGTCGCCCAGCAGCCGCCGGAACATGTCCGAGTCCTCGGGCGTGGTGATGATCTCTATTTCGGTGATCCCCGCCAGCATCAGGGCCGACAGCGGGTAGTAAATCATCGGCTTGTCGTAGACCGGGAGCATTTGCTTCGAAACTCCGAGGGTGATCGGATGGAGTCTCGTGCCATTGCCGCCGGCCAGGATGATGCCCTTCACCGTGGCGCCTCCTCAGTGACTTCGTGCCCAATTAGGCGTGCCACGCACTTTATCGGGGGCCGGTGTCCGCCCGGAAGTTTTCCCCGCGGCGGTGCCTTCGCATTCGGTGTTGTTGACAGGCACGGGCCCGCGTACTCAGGCTGGCGGCATACCGGTTCAGGCATTCGTATTTACTGACGTCGTTTAGGTGGGCCTGTGGAAATCGAAGATCTGACGCCCTTTCTCGAATCCGGGTCGAGGGCCGGTATCGGCATCATGGGGTGCGCCGACATCGCGGTGCGCCGGGCGCTGCCGGCGATCGGCCGCTCCCCGTTCCGTCTGGCGGCCGTCGCGAGCCGTTCCCGTGAGAAGGCTGAGGGTGTCGCGGGTGGCGCCGGCTGCGCGGCCGTCGAGGGGTACGAGCGGCTGCTGGAGGCGCCCGGTGTCGACGCGGTCTACATCCCGCTGCCGAACAGCGAGCACGCCAAGTGGGCGCGGCGGGCGCTCGAGGCGGGCAAGCACGTGCTGCTGGAAAAGCCCGCCGTGCCCGACGAGGACAGCGCCCGGGACCTGGTCGCGCTCGCCGAGGAGCGCGGGCTGGCCGTGATGGAGAACTTCGCGTTCCTGCGGCATCCCCAGCACGCGCAGGCGCGGGCCCTGGTGGACGGCGGGGCCATCGGTGAACTGCGGTCCTTCAACGGGTCGTTCGGGATCCCGCCGACCGATCCCGGCCAGATCAAGTACCAGGCGGAGCTGGGGGGCGGGGCGCTGTGGGAGGTGGGCTGCTATCCGGTGCGGGCGGCGCAGGAGTATCTCGGTGCGTCGGCGCGGGTGCTGGGGGCCGCGTTGCGGTTCGACGCGCAGCTGGGCGTGGACGTGTCCGGGGTAGCGCTGCTGGGTGACGACGACGGGGTCAGTGCGCACTGCTCGTTCGGTCTGTCCCACGGCTACCGCTCGACGTACGACCTGTGGGGCAGTGAGGGGCGGCTGGTGCTGGAGTGGGCGTTCACGCCCTCGGTCGGTGCCCGTCCGGTGCTGCGTCTGGAGCAGAAGGACCGTCAGACGCGGATCCTGGCCGCGGCCTCGGACCAGTTCGTCGGTGTGTTCACCGCGTTTCACGCGGCGGTGGCCGATCCGGCGGCGCGGGCGGTGCACCACGGTGATCTGGTGCGGCAGGCGCGGCTGATGGCCTGTATCCGCGCCCGCGCCCTGGTCGGGGCGGCCGGGTGAGCGGGGTCCGGTGAGCCCACCGCGGCGGCCGGCCCCCGAGGGGCCGGCCGCCGTGGTGTGTCCCGCTACTGTCCGGCCCGTGCCGCGGCGGGCGGGCGCGGCGGGCACTGCTGCCAGGTGGGCAGCAGGCCGGCCGCGGCCGCCTGGGCGAGGGTGGGTGCCGCGGCGTCCTTGTCCGAGCGGATGGGCGGTGCGGTGAGGTTCCAGGGCAGGGCGAGTGCCGGGTCGAGCGCGTCGATGTCGATCATCGATCCCGGCACGTACTCCTGGGAGCACAGGTAGCTCATGCAGGTGTCGTCGCTCAGGGCGAGGAAGGCGTGGCCGACGCCGTCGGGCAGGTAGACGGCCGTCCCGGTCTGCGGGCTCTGGTGGGTGACGTCGTAGTGGCCGAACGTCGGTGAGCCCACCCTGAGGTCGACGGCGATGTCCAGGGCGCTGCCGCGCACGCAGGTGACGAACTTCGCCTGTCCGGGCGGGAGGGTGGTTCCGTGGATGCCGCGCAGGGTGTTGCGGTGGGAGACGGAGTAGTTGACCTGGCGGACCGTGAACTGCCAGCCGGTCTGGGCCAGCAGCAGGTCGGCCCGCACGGATTCGAAGAAGTGGCCCCGCCGGTCGCTCAGGGGCTCGGGTTCGACGCGGTAGGCGCCGGGGACCGTCATTTCCGTTATCAGCACCGGTGGCTCCTCGTCCCGTCAGCCGGCGGCCGGCGCCGCGGCGGCGCCGGCCGCCCGGGCGATCCGCTGCCGCATGGAGGCGGTGTCGTTGGTCCGCGGGAACGCCTCGCGCGGGGTGTCGACGCCCAGGAAGTCGCACAGCGGCTCCCAGCCCTGGCGCACGTCGTAGACGAGGACGTTGTCCGCGCCCAGGGTGCGTACGACCTCCTCGTTGTGCCGGTGGTAGACGTCGACGGCGTGGTCTTTGTCGGCGAAGCGGCCGCCGAACAGTCCGTCCCAGACCATGGTGTTGGTGATGCGGAACAGGCGTGCCTGCGGGCTGCCGGGCTCGGGCGGGTTCGCCGTGCTGCGCAGGGCGAACTGGTAGAGGGTGTCGTGGGTGCTGCGGTACCAGCTGTCGGGGTCACGGACCGTCAGGACCACCTTGGCGTCGGGGAACGCCTGGCTGATGGGCCGGTAGTGGACGGCGCAGGGGCCGTCGACCGCGGAGCCGTAGCCGTCGAAGACGGCGGCCCAGTCGGGCCTGTCGCCGTCGCAGACGATGCGTTCCCACTGCCGCAGCCGGTCGGTGTCGCCGACGATGTCGAACATGTGGAAGCAGGGGCCGAGACCGAGCCGGTCCAGGGCCACCTTCAGTGAGGTCGTGCCGGTCCTGCCCAGGCCGGCGTTGATGAGCTTGAGCACAGTGCTCTCTCCCTTGTCTCAGCGCCAGGCCGCGGCTTCCTGGCGGGTGGCGACGTTCACCCGGTTCCAGAAGTTGACCAGGCCGATGTGCATGACCAGCGCTCCGAGCTGCTCGTCGGTGTAGTACTGGGCGGACTTCTCCCAGATCTCGTCGGAGGCCATGTCCTGCGGGTCGGTCATCAGGGTGACGGCCTCGGCCATCTCCAGCGCGGCGCGTTCGGCGTCCTCGAAGCAGGTCTCGGTGCGCCAGCCGGCCACCCGCGGCAGGCGCTCGTCCGCCGCCGCGTGCTCCGGGCCGTCGGGGAAGGTGTAGGTGCGGCCGTTGATCTCGCTGACGCGCAGCCGGACCAGGTCGAGGGTGGTCTGCGGCACGCCGACCCTGCCGATGACCTCGGTCAGGTCGAGCAGGGGCTGCAGGGCGCCGGGAACGACCAGGGAGGGGTTTTCCGTCCGTGGGGTCATCGGGTCTTCTCCTGTGCGGTATGCGTGGATGGGTCGGATGCTCGCGGCGGCCTCAGACCGGGATGCCCTCGATGACCGAGATCGGCGCGCTGGTGGGAACGACCCGGGTGAGTTCGAAGCCGGCCTGGGCGAACAGCTCGGCGTACTGGGCGCGGGTGCGTTCGCGGGCGCCGAGCATCAGCATCAGCCAGAGGTCGATGGTGTGGCCGAGGTGCTTCTCGTTGTTCTCCGGGACCACGTACTCCACGACGAGCAGCTTGCCGCCGGGGGCGATCGCCTCGCGCGCGTTGCGCAGCGCCGTGACGGCGTCGGCCTCGGAGAAGTCGTGGATGATGTGCTTGAACAGGTAGGCGTCGGCGCCAGCGGGCAGCGTGCCGAGGTAACCGCCGTGCTCGATGGTGAGCCGGTCCGCGACCCCGGCGGCCTCGAAGAGCGCCGGCGAGTCCACGGTCGCGATCTCGGAGTCGTACAGCACGCCCTTGGTGTCGGGCGCCTGCTGGAGGATGCCCGCCAGGAGGTTGCCGCGGCCGGCGATGACGTCCACGACGGTGCCGAACCCGGAGAAGTCGTAGGCGGCCAGGATCGGGGCGGTCTCCGAGACCGAGAGCCCCCCGAACGCCTGGAAGAACACCCGCGCGTAGTCGGGGTTGGCGTGGAAGAAGTCCAGCGCGCCCATGCCGCGCAGCTTGGGCAGGTTGGCCTCGCCGGTCTCCACGGTGTCGATCAGGTGGCCCCACTCCTCCCACAGCGTGGGGTGGTTCATCAGCAGGGCGAAGCCGCGCATCGAGTCCGTCGCGTCCTCACGGAGCTTGTCGGACAGCGGGGTCTGCTCGTACCGGCCGTCCGGGCGGACGGCGAACACCCCGTGGCCGGTGAGCGCGCGCAGGACGCGGTGGGTCGCCGTGGTGTCGGACCCGACCCGGGCCGCGATGTCCCGGGCGGACAGCGGGCCGTCGGCCAGTACGTCCGCGATGCCGAGCCGGGCCGCGACCGAAATCGCCTGGGTGATCACCGCGCCCTGGATGAGATGCAGCAGTGAGTACGAGTCGGACTGGTCACGAACCTCGGGCAGCACGGACATGCCTTTCCTTTCCAAGCGCCTCTTCTCGCGGATTCCAGACGATAGGCGGGCACTTCTCAAAACCGCAACCTCGGCATTCACGTAATTGCACGCAGGCCGTTCAACCGGGGAATGTGAGCGGTTGAACGGGCTGGGTCCAGTACCGCTCCAGCACAATTCCGGCCTGGCTTGTCAAATTGTTCCGGCCCGGCTACATCGAGGAGGCACCCGTTGCGGCACGACACCCCGACCACGGTGGATTTCTGGTTCGACCCGACCTGCCCCTGGGCGTGGCTGACCTCCCGCTGGGTCCTCGAGGTCGCCCGGCAGCGGCCCCTGGAGATCCGCTGGCACCTGATGAGCCTGACCGTGCTCAACGAGGGGCGCACCGATCTGCCCGAGCGCTGGCACCGGGACCTGGCCCTGCGGCTGGAGCCGGTGCGGGTGTGCGCCGCCGCCGAAGGGAAGTACGGTCCCGGGACGCTGGGCCGGCTCTACACCGAACTCGGCACCCGCTTCCACCTGGAGCAGGCGCCCAAGGAGCGCTCCACCTACGCGGCGGCCCTGGCCGCCGCGGACCTCGATCCCGGCCTCGCCGACGCGGCCTTCCGCGACACCTGCGACGACGCGGTGCGTGCCTCGCACCAGGACGCCGTCGACCGGGTCGGTACCGATGTGGGCACGCCCGTCGTCGCGGTGGGGGGCGTCGCGTTCTTCGGCCCGGTGGTCTCCCCCACCCCGCTCGGTGAAGCGGCGACCCGGTTGTGGGACGGCGTACGCGCCGTGGCCGCGACCGACGGGTTCTTCGAACTCAAGCGCACCCGCACCGGGAAGCCGGTCCTCACCTGAGGGGCCGCTCTCAGCGGCCCGCCGTGGTGACGGGAGGCGTCCAGCTGCCGGCCAGCCAGGTCTCCAGGGAGACGAGGCCGGGCCGGTTGCGGCGCAGTTGCTCGAGGTCGGCGCGGTATCCGTCCCGCTCGAACCAGTCGAACATGTTGGCGAGGTCGGGGCGGGCCGAGCGCAGCGGCTCGATCGGCAGCCGCTGGTAGCGGACCGGGACGCCGGCGGCCGACTCGAACGCCGCGGCCATCTGCGGCCCGGTCAGGCTGTCGCCGGCGATCTCGACCACCCGGCCCAGCCAGGCGTCCGGGTCCTCGAAGGCGTCGGCCGCGAACACGCCGATGTCGGCGGTGGCGATGAGCTGTACCGGGGTCTCGGGGTCCAGCCACATGGCAAGCACCAGCTCGCCCTCGACGGGGCGCGGGGCGATGTCGAGCAGGATGTCGTGGAACATGACCGGCCGCAGCACCGTCGTCGGCAGGTCGAGGGTGCGCAGGTACTGCTCGGTGCGGTGCTTGCTCTCGAAGTGCGGGACCCGGGTGTCGCGGTCCGCGCCGCCGACCGAGCTGTAGACGAAGTGCCGCACCCCGGCCCGTACCGCGGCGTCGGCCACCGCCCTGGCCTGCCGCTCCTCGGCCTCGACGCCGCCGGGGCCCCGGAAGGTCTGGACGCTGAACACCCCGTGGACGCCCCGCATCGCCGCCGTCAGCGACGCCTCGTCGTCCATGTCCCCGCGGACCAGGACCGCGCCCGACTCCTGAAGCTCCCTCGCCGCCGCCTTGGCGGGGTCGCGGACCAGGGCGTGCACGGTGTGCCCGCGCCGCAGCAGTTCGCGGGCCACCGCCCCGCCCTGCCGGCCGGTACCGCCCAGCACCAGGATCGTTCGGTCAAGCGCCACTGTCTTCTCCAAGTCTCGTGCCCACCGGGGCCGGCCCGGTGGTGCGGTCGGATGCGGCGGCCGCGGGGCGGCCGCCGTGCGTCGGGGGTCGGGGTCAGGGGTCGGGCGTCACCAGGGGACGGGCCCCTCGTCCGACAGGCACGCGCCCGACGGGCCCTCCTCGTCCAGCAGGGCGAGCCGGACCACGATCTCGGCCCCTTCCGCGGGCGTGCGGCGACCGCGGTGGCGGTTGAGGTCGGTGGCCACCACTCCGGGCAGGGCGGCGTTGACCTTGACCGGGGTCCCCCGCAGCTCCTTCGCGTACGCGACGGTGACCGCGTTCAGGGCGGTCTTCGAGGACTGGTAGGCGATCATGCTGACGTTCGCCAGCGGGGAGCCGGGGTCGCAGTTCAGGGTCAACGACCCCACGTGGCTGGACACGTTGACGACTCGCCCGGCCGGGGAGCGGCGCAGCAGCGGCAGCATCGCGCCGGTCACCGTGACCACGCCGAAGACGTTGGTCTCGTAGACCTCCCGCAGATCGGCAGCGCTCGCCTCGCTCGGTGCGCCGGTGAAGCCGCCGGCGGTACCGGCGTTGTTCACCAGGATGTCCAGGCGTCCGTGGCGCCGTTCGATCTCGCGGGCGGCCTCGGCCACGCAGGCCGGGTCCGTCACGTCGAGCCGCAGCGGCGTCGCGGCGATGCCGTCGGCGGCCAGCGCGTCGGCGGCCTGCTTGCCGAGCACCTCGTTGCGCGAGCCGACGAGGACGGCG
Source organism: Streptomyces sp. NBC_01723 (assembly GCF_036246005.1). Classification (NCBI taxonomy): domain Bacteria; kingdom Bacillati; phylum Actinomycetota; class Actinomycetes; order Kitasatosporales; family Streptomycetaceae; genus Streptomyces; species Streptomyces sp. NBC_01723. The sequence goes on along the minus strand of NZ_CP109171.1, from coordinate 8,700,548 downwards.
ATCCCCCGCTCACCGAGTCGCCGTGCGGCGGCGAAACCGATGCCCTTGTTGGCCCCCGTGACCAGGGCGACCTTCTCGACCGTCACGTCAGCTTCCTTTCTGCGGCCGGTCATGCGCGTATTCACCGTGGGAAGAAGCGAAAACCGAAGACACCCGACGATATTGCTGCGGTGCACTCTCCACGTTCAAGCGTTCACCGCCGCGTTCAAAGGCGCCGAATACGCGGTCGAACGCCTCGCCCGCGCCCGCGGAATTCGGAATCGTTGCGGCCGGACATCGCCCTGAGTAGCTTCACAAAGGCCAACCATTGCCGCAGCGCAGAGGGCCTCATGAAATGAAGAAGACTGACGTCATAGTGGTCGGTGCGGGGCCGGCCGGCCTGATGCTGGCCGGAGAGCTCCGCCTGGGCGGAGCGGACGTGGCCGTCTACGACCGGCTGCCCGCCCCGGCCGGGGAGTCTCGGGCACTCGGCTTCAACCGGCGGGCGGCCGAGTCGCTGGGGCAGCGCGGGCTGCTGGAGCGGCTGGGCGAGTTCCGGTGGGGCCCGATGGGCCACTTCGGCGGGGTCCGCTTCGACCTCGGCATGCTCGACGAGGACCACAGCGGGGTGCTGGGCCTGTCCCAGGCCAGGACCGAACAGGCGCTGGGCGGCTGGCTGGCCGACCTCGGCGTGCCGGTCCTGCGCGGCCGCGAGGTGACCGCTCTGCGGCCAACGCCCGAGGGTGTCGTGGTGTCCTACACCGGTCCCGACGGGCCCGGCGAGGAGAGCGCCGGGTATGTGGCCGGCTGCGACGGGGCGGGCAGCACCGTACGCGCGCTGGCCGGCATCCCCACCCGGGACTGGGAGCCCACCAGGGGCATGTACACCGCGGAGATCAGCGGTGTCACCCCGCGCCCCCGGCCGATCGGTGAACGGCTTCCCGGCGGCCGCATGGTGGTGTGCACCCCGCTGGGCGCGGGCCGCTGCCGCGTGGTCGTCCACGACCCCGGCCTGCCCGCCCGTCCGGAGCCGGGTGCGCTGACGTTCTCCCAGGTCGCCGACGCGTGGCGGCGGCTGACCGGCGAGTCGATCGACGACGCGGACTGCCAGTGGCTGTGGGCGTGCGGCAACTCCGCGGCGCTGGCCTCGGAGTACCGGCGCGGGCGGGTGTTCCTGGTGGGCGACGCGGCGCACGAGATCCCGCCGCTGGCCGCGTGGGGACTGAGCGCGGGACTGCAGGACGCGGTGAACCTGGGCTGGAAGCTGGCGGCGGCGGTCCGCGGGTGGGCCCCCGAGGGCCTGCTCGACACCTACCACGCCGAACGCCACCCCGTCGGCGAGCAGTTGATCCGCAACGCCCGCGCGGCGTCCAAGCTCTACCTCGGTGACGAGGCCATGGATCCGGTCCGCGAGGTGGTGGGCGAGCTGCTGGCCCACCGGGACGCCGCCGAGCAGGCCGCCGGAGTCGTGAGCGGTCTCGGTGTCCGCTACGACCTGGCCAAGGGCGAGCACCCGCTGCTCGGCCGGCGCATGCCCCCCGAGCACACCCTCGCCCTCCCCGACGGCACCCGCGCCCGCGTCGCCGAACTCCTGCGCACCGGACGCGGCCTGCTCCTGACCACCGACGACACCGCCGCACACACCGCACGCCACCACACCGACCGCGTCGACATCGTCACCGCAACCGCGGCCGGCACAGCGGCCACCACCCCCGACACCGTCCTCGTCCGCCCCGACGGCTACGTCGCCTGGACCGCACCCGGCACCACCGACGACCTCGGCCAGGCCCTCGAGCGCTGGTTCGGCGCCGCCACCCCGCAGTACGCCGACCGGTGAGCGCCCGGCGAAACCCATCGAAGAGGAGCAGACACATGGCCAGGGATGTCATCGTCGTCGGGGCCGGCCCGGTCGGGCTGATGACGGCGGGCGAACTCAAGCTCGGCGGCGTGGACGTCGCCGTCCACGAGTCGCTGCCCGCCCCGACGCGCCAGTCGCGCGGCGCGAGCTTCACCAGGCGCACCGCCGAGTGCTTCGACCAGCGGGGCCTGCTCGGCCGTCTCGGCGCCACTGAGCCCGCCGACAGCCACTTCGGCGGCATCCCGATCGACCTCGGCATGCTGGCCGAGGACCACTACGGGCACCGGGGGGTCTCCCAGTTCCGCACCGAGCGCATGCTGGAGGACTGGGTGGGCGAACTCGGCGTACCGGTGCTGCGCGGCCGCGAGGTGACCGGTCTGCGGCAGGACGACGACGGCGTCCTGGTGAGCGTCGACGGACCCGACGGACCGGCCCAGGAGCGGGCCGCCTACCTCGTCGGCTGCGACGGCGGGCGCAGCACCGTCCGGAAACTGGCCGGGATCGGCTTCCCCGGCACCGACGGCCGGCGCGGTTTCCTCACGGCCGACGTCACCGGCATCGACACCCGCAAGCGGCGCATCGGCGAGAACCTGCCGGGCGGCAGCATGGTGATGGCGATGGACCTGGAGAACGGCGTGACCCGGGTCGTCGTCCACGAGGCCGGTACGCCGCCGCCGCGCGAGCGCGGCTCACTCTCCTTCTCCGACCTCGCCGACGCCTGGCAGCGGCTCACCGGCGAGTCCATCCACCACGGGCGGTGCCGCTGGATCAGCTGCTTCACCGACGCCTCGCGGGCCGCCGCCGAGTACCGGCGCGGGCGGGTGTTCCTGGCGGGCGACGCGGCGCACGTGCAGCCCCCGGCCATGGCGCAGGGGCTGAGCGTGGGCGTCCAGGACGCGGTGAACCTGGGCTGGAAGCTGGCGGCGGCGGTCCGCGGGTGGGCCCCCGAGGGCCTGCTCGACACCTACCACGCCGAGCGTCACCCCGTCGGCGAGCAGCTGGCGCGCAACGCCCGTGCGGCGATCGAACTGCGGCTCACCGGCGAGGACATGGACCCGGTCCGCGAGGTGGTGGGCGAGCTGCTGGCCCACCGGGACGCCGCCGAGTACGCGGCCGGCATGCTGAGCAACCTCGGTGTCCGCTACGACCTGGCCAAGGGCGAGCACCCGCTGCTCGGCCGGCGCATGCCCCCCGAGCACACCCTCGCCCTCCCCGACGGCACCCGCGCCCGCGTCGCCGAACTCCTGCGCACCGGACGCGGTCTGCTCCTGACCACCGACGACACCGCCGCACACACCGCACGCCACCACACCGACCGCGTCGACATCGTCACCGCAACCGCGGCCGGCACAGCGGCCACCACCCCCGACACCGTCCTCGTCCGCCCCGACGGCTACGTCGCCTGGACCGCACCCGGCACCACCGACGACCTCGGCCAGGCCCTCGAGCGCTGGTTCGGCGCCGCCCGCACGGCCCTCTAGGCACTCTCGACCGGTGGGCCGGTCCTTCCGGCCAGACTGCCAGGCACCCGTCCGGGCGCCGGGCGCCCGGCGCCGGGACGGCCTCTACGACTCCAACCACGAAGGATCTGGTGGAATGGCTGGCACCGAACAGGATCAGGTGAGCGCAAAGCCCCATGTGGTCGTCATCGGGGGTGGTATCGCGGGACTGGCGGCGGCGTTCCGGCTCCGCAACGAGCCGGTGCGGGTGACGGTCCTGGAGGCGTCGTCCCGGCTCGGCGGGAAACTGTCGGTCTCCGAGGTGGCGGGGGTCGCGGTCGACGAGGGTGCCGAGTCCCTGTACGCCAACCGGCGCAGGACCACCGGGCTGATCCAGGACGCCGGGCTCGGCGAGACGATCATGTCGGCGGGCGAGACCGCGTCGGCGATCTGGTCCCGGGGCGGGATCCGGCGCCAGCCGGACCGTCAGTTCATGGGCGTGCCGTGCGACATGGACGACCTCGCCCGGTCCGGTGTCGTCTCCGCCGAGGGTGTCGGCCGGGCCCGGCAGGACCTCGTGCTGCCGTCCTTCGACCGGGTCGGCGACGTCTCGGTCGCGGACCACGTCGGCGGGCGCTTCGGCCAGGAGGTCGTGGACCGGCTCGTCGAACCTTTCCTCGCCGGGGTGTTCTCCGGCCGTGCCGCGGACCTGTCGTTCGAGGCCACGCTGACGCCGCTGGCCAAGGCGTCGCGCGCGCACGTCTCGCTCGCGGACGCGGCGGGCTCGCTGACGCCGGTGCTCGCCGAGGGGCAGAAGCCGCCGCCGGTGCGGGTGGCGACCCTGGACGGCGGATTCGGTTCGCTGCCCCCCGTGCTCGTACGCCAGGTGCTGGCGGCCTCGCCCGACGCGTCGGTGCGCACCGACGCTCCCGTCCGGGAGCTCACCCGGGTCGCGGGCGGCTGGCGCCTGACCGTGGGCTCGGCCGCCGGCGCGGAGCACATCGACGCCGACGCCGTCGTCGTCGCCGTTCCGGCCGGTCCCGCGGGCCGGCTGCTGGCCGGGGTCCCGGGCACCTCCGCGGCCGTCTCGGCGTTCGGGGAGGTGCCGTACTCGAGCGTGGCGATGGTGACGCTCGCCTATCCCCGCGCGGCGTTCCCCGGCGGGCTCTCCGGCCGCGGCTACGCCGGCTACCGGGTGCCCGCGGTGGAGAACAGGGCGGTCAAGGAGGTCACGTTCACCACGGTGAAGTGGCCGCACCTGGCCGGCGAGGTGGAGATCGTCCGCTGCTCGATCGGGCGGTTCGGCGAGGAGGGCCTGCTGCAGCGCGACGACGCCGGCCTGGTGGCGCTGGCGACGGCCGAGCTGGCCGAGGCCACCGGTGTCCGGGGCACCCCGGTGGCGACCCGGGTCAGCCGCTGGCAGGACGCCCTGCCGCAGTACACCGTCGGCCACTTCGAGCGGGTGCGGCGGATCCGGGAGACGGTGGCCGCCCAGCCCGGACTCGCGGTGTGCGGCGCCCTGTACGACGGTGTCGGCGTCGGCGTGTGCATGGCCTCCGCGCGCCAGGCCGCCGACCAGGTGCTGGCCTGGGTGAGGCAGAACGCCGCGGCCGGTCCGGTCGCGGTCGCAACCTGAGCCGTCCCGGCGGATGCCGAAGGGGGCCGGGCCCGGTGACTTCGGGCACGGCCCCTTCGGTCTGCCGGGCGTGTCAGCGGTCCAGCACCGCGGCGAACGCCTTCGCCAGGACCTGCTCCGGGTCCTCGGCGGCGCCCGTGCCGCGCCAGGCGACGTGCTGGTCGGGACGGACCAGGAGCGCGCCGGCGCCGGTGATCCCCCGGACGGCCTCCCAGCCGCCGTCCGCGTCGGCGTACTCACCGCCGTCGCCGATGCACACCGTGGCGACACGGACCGAGAACTTCTCCGCCACCCGCGCGACCGCCTCGCTCCACGGCGTCCCCTGCGGGCCCGTGATCAGCGTGAAGCCGGTGCTGTCCGTGGTGTCGAGCGTGGACAGGCGCCGTCCGTCGCGGGTGATCCAGGCGTGCGGCAGCCGGTGTCCGGGGCGGGACGTCGGCCGGTGCTCGTTGCGCATGGGGACGCGGGCCGGCGCCTCGCTGCCGTCCGGGACGAGCGCGCCGTCCTCGTAGTGGAAGCCGACCTCCATGTCGAGCGACTGGCAGCCCCCGCGGTGGGTGTGGAAGATCTCCAGGGCGCGCGCCCGCACGGTGTCACCGAGCGGCGAGGGGTCGAAGTACGACTCGAGCCGCTGCCTGCGGCGCCCCGCCGGGATGTTGTGGCCGGCGCCCACGGCGTCGATGACCGCCTGGTGGTGGACGGCGGCGGACACCGCCCAGTCCACGTTCTCCCGGCCCACGGGCCGGCGTTCGCTCTCGTAGGTGTCGATCAGGCCTTCGGTGGCCCGGCCGCCGAGCACCGCGGCCAGCTTCCACGCGATGTTGTGCGCGTCCTGGATGCCGGTGTTGAGGCCGAGGCCGACGGCCGGGGGCTGGCGGTGCGCGGCGTCGCCGGCGATCAGCACACGGCCGACGCGGTAGCGGTCGGCGAGGTGCGCGTGCACGATCCAGTCCGTCACCTGGTGCACCGTCACCTCCAGGTCCGGGATGCGCAGCAGCTCGCGGATCCTGGGGACGACCGTCTCGTTGTCCCAGCGTCCGGGCGGGCCCGGGGCGAAGTGCAGGCCCCACTGCTCGCACGCCTTGCCCCAGCTCGGCCCCATCTCGATGAGGTTGCTGGACAGGTCGGGGTCCTCCGGGCTGAGGAAGTGCGTGATGAGCGTGCCCTCCTCCCACCACGGGGACAGATCGGCGGAGAAGTACGCGGTCGTGGTGTTGACCAGCCCGGGCGGGCCCTGCATCTCGATGCCGACCGCGGCTCCGACCATGCGGCCCCCGTCGGCCCCGATGAGGTACTTCGACGTGACCGTGGTGAGCTCCCCGGTGTCGAGGTCGCGCACCTCGGCGACGACGTGGTCGCCCTCGTCGGAGAAGGAGATCACCTCGTGGTGGAACAGGATCCGGCCCGGATTGCGGTCCTCCGCGTGCCGGCGCAGGATCGGCTCCAGCCACATCTGCGGCAGCTTGGCGGGCAGCACGGGTCCGGCCGCCGCGTAGGTCCCGGTCAGTTCACCGCCGCCGAAGGCGTCCATCTCGTGGATCAGGCGCCGGTCCAGCGGCCCGTCGCCGGCGAGCGTGGTCTGCCAGCGCACCTTGCCGAACTTCTCCAGCGGTGCCGCCTCGGCGAGCACGTCGTCGGCGACCGCGTGCTGGCGGAAGATCTCCATCGTGCGCTGGTTGAGGTAGTGCGCCTTCGGAACCCTCGACGTGTCCGGGTGCCGCTCCACCAGCAGATGATCGACGCCCTGGTCGGACAGGAAGACGGAGGCGGACAGACCACATCCGCCACCGCCCACGATCAGAACCGGAACCTCGACTGATCCCATGGTCGTCCTTTCGGAAGGTGGCAGACAGACCCGCGCCGGCGTTGCGCATCAGGGCGACGGGGACTGCCGTACGTGCCGGTCTTGGTAGTGCTCGCAGCATGGCAAGGACGTCTCCACCGCCGGTCAAGGACGGGTGGAGACGTCCTGCGCCCACCGGTCACCGGGAACGCCGCAGCCACCGCTCGTGCCACGGCCGCCGCGGCCGGCCGGTCTGCGCCGGGAGGTCGCTGAAGGCCCAGCCGAGCCAGTCCTTGATGTCCACCGCCAGCACCGGTCCGCCGTCCTTGAGGTAGCGGGCGCCGTCGAACTGCGCGTACTTGCGGTCGATCAGACCCAGCGCGTGGGTGCGCTCCGGGCTCTCGCCGACCACCCGGCCGGTGCCGCGCAGCCGTACCCACCAGGCCTTCAGCCAGTCGTCGTCGTAGAGGTCGGCCAGGACCGTGACCCGCTGGTCGTGGTCCAGGTTGCGCAGCCGCTTGGGCCGCGGGTTGCCGTTCTTCGGCCGGTCGGTCGGCGAGTAGAAGACGTCGCCGTCGACGACGAAGATGACGGGCACCATATGGGTGCCGCCGCGTTCGTCGACCGTGCCCAGCCGGACGGACCGCTCCCCCTCGAACCGGCTCCGCATCTCGTCCTGTCCGAGTTTCATCACCGCTCCTCGTGTCTGGCGCCGCGCATGGCCGCGGCGCCGAGCAGGCCGGCGCGGAGGTCCCGGCGCCGGTGCGCGCTGCCCGTACGGGCCCGGGTGGCCCGTCAGGCCGCTCAGGTCCGGCCGGCGTGCTGCCGCCCGGACACCGGCTGCCGCTCCCCGCGGTGCCGGCGCGTCCTCACCAGCAGCAGCACAACCACGCCCACGACGGCGAGGCCGACGGTGGTCAGGCCGGACAGCCGGATGGTGCCCCCCGGGCCGAGCGCGCCGACCAGCGGTCCGCCCAGCGCCGCGCCCAGCGGGGTCGCGATCACCAGGATCGCGCTGCGGAAGGCGCTGAGGCTCACCAGCTCCTCCAGGGGTGCCTTCTGTTGCAGCAGGGTGATCGTCACCGGGCCGTAGGGCGCGTAGATCAGTCCGCCGAGGCCGAAGCCCACGATGCCCGCGGCGAGCGTGCCGAACTGGGCGAAGGGGAGGATCGCCAGCCCCCAGCCGGCCACGATGGCCAGCGCGGTCGGCCACAGCGGGAGCCGCCGCAGCGTTCCGGCGACCAGGGCGCCGATGACCGCGCCGACGCCGAAGGTGCCCCAGATCCACCCGAGTGCGGTGGGATCTCCGCCCATCTCCTCGGCCACGAAGACCGGGACCGCCACCTCGATCGGCCCGTACAGCAGGTAGAACACGAAGGTGAGGGCGAGCAGGCCCATCAGTTCCGGGTGGCGGGCGAGGGTCTGGCCGCTGCGCCGCAACGGGACCGGCGGACGGCGGCCGATCTTGCCGGCGCCGCGCACCCGGGCCGACACGACGGCGAGGTACAGATAGCTGACCGCGTCACCGGCCAGCACCGCCGCGGGCCCGAGCGCGGCCGACACCAGACCGGCCAGCGGCGGCCCGATGATGAACGACAGCTGCTCCTGGCTGCCCACCAGCGCGTGTCCGGCCAGCCGGTCCTCGTCCTTCAGGGTCTCGGCGACGAACGTCTGCCGTCCGGCGATCCCCCAGGCGTGCAGGACCGAGGAGGCGGCGAGCAGGGCGATGTAGGTGGTGACGTCCAGCAGATCCAGCCAGTACAGGGCCGGGATCAGGGTGAACACGGCCGCGCGCAGGACGGCGTTCAGCAGGATCAGGCTTCTGGCGTTGCGCCCGCTCAGCCAGCGTCCCAGGGTGAGCGAGCCGATGGCGGCGGGCAGGCTGTAGGCGGCGACCGCCAGGCCCACCACGATGGACCGGTCGGCGGGATCGGCCAGTTCGACGGCCAGCCACGCCACACCGACGAAGCTCATGCCGTCGCCGAGGAAGGAGACCAGGAAGCCGGGCTGGAGCCGGCGGAAGTCGGGGTTGGCGAGGCAGCGGGTGTAGCCCTCGGGCAGCACCCGCCGCGCCCGCCGTGCTCGGGTCTTCACCGCTGTGCCTCGGATTCGCTCACCGCGCAGCGGAAACCGATCTCCGGGCTCCTGGTCACCAGCGTCTTGCCCGCCCGGCTCACGGCGGTGAGCAGGGCCGGGGGTGAACTCCACGCCCCGCCGCGCACGCTGACCTCGGCCGACCACTCGCCCCACAGGTCGCCCGGGTCCATCGTGCCGAAGCGCGGCCGGAAGGGGAGGCCGTCCAGGTACCGGGTGGACGTCCACTCCCACACGTTGCCGCACAGGTCCCGGACCCCGAAGGGCGACTCGTTGCCCGGCAGGCCGTTCACCGGGCCGGTCGGCGCGGTCAGTTCGGTGATGCGGAGGTCCGCGAGCCGGTTCAGCCACGTCTCGCGGTCCGGGTCGCCGTCCGCGTCCCGCGCGAGGACCGCGTGCAGGCCCCGCACCCGCTCCGGGCGGAACGTGTCGCCCCACGGGTGGTGGCGGTGGTCGTCGCCCCGCGCGGCGCGCTCCCATTCGTCCTCGGTGGGCAGCCGCTTGCCGCACCAGTCGGCGTAGGCCACCGCGTCGTACCAGCTGACCCCGGTCACGGGGTGGTCACCGGCGAAGCGGGGGTCGTCGGCGGTGGAACGGGTGTGGTCGGTGCCCCGCGGCTCGTCCGGGTGGCACCACAGGTGGCCGTGGGCGGCGACGTCGGCGACGAACGCGTCGTACGCGTCGTTGGTGACCGGCAGGGTGTCCAGGTGGAACCCCGCCACCTCGACCTCGTCCACCGCCGCTGCGGCCGGGTCGCCCCAGGAGCGTTCCCGGCCGGGGCGGGTCCCGCGGCGCAGCCGTCCGGCCGGGATGTGCCGCATGCCCTCCAGGGAGAGCCGGCTGGGCAGCCGGTCGGCCGACAGCGGGACGGGCAGGTCGTCCAGGACCGACTCGGCCGGTCCCGCCTCGGCGAGCAGTGTCCGCGCCGAGGCGAGGGCGTGCGCGTCCGCCACCGTCACGTAGTTGCCGACGCCCGCGGCGATCTGGTCCGGGGAGCGGCCGAGCACGGCCAGCAGGGCGTGCAGCGCCTGCGGGCCGCCCGCGGACCGCAGGGCCGGTGTCCCGGCCAGGGACGCGAGCGCGGGCCCCCGCACGGTCTCGTCCGGGTCGGCCAGCGCCCACCCGACGGCCTCGGCCGCCAGGTCCGGGGCGAGCCGTACGGCGGCAGCGAGGGCCCGCCGGCGGATCTCGGGCGTGTCGTGCAGCAGGCCGACCGCCAGGCACTCCTCGAGCAGCGGCGGGTCGGTCAGCCGTTCCAGGGTGCGCACATAGCCGTCGAGCAGGGCGTCGCGTTCCGCCGCGGGCCCGTCGGTCCAGCCGGCGATCCGCAGCACCTCGGACGGGACGTCCGAGGCGGCGGGGCCGGGGGAGAACTGCTCGGTGATCGTCATCGCGTGCCGGCCTCCGCTCCGGTGATCATGCTGGCGAAGTCCTCGCCCGCCCGATGGCTGTACTCCGTGCCCGCCGTGGGCTTTTGACCCGCCGAGTAGTACACGTACAGCGTCGCCCGGCTGGTGTCGTCCAGCACCGGGCCCGAGTGGTGGAGGATGTTGTAGGTGTGGCAGATGACGTCGCCCGCCTGCGCCTCGAGCGGAAGCCCCTCGGGCTCGAGGCGTCGCGGCGGGTAGCGGTGGGATCCGGGCACGAGGACCAGGCAGCCGTTGCGGACGGTGGCGTCGTCCAGGTAGATGCCCACGTTCACCAGCGGGGTCACCGGGAGATCGTGCGGGAAGTCGAGGTGCCAGTCCAGCGCGCTGTACGAGCTGCGCCTGCCGCGTTTCATCTGCCACACGGCTCCGTCGATGGCGTCCTCGAACCGCCAGGTCGGCCCGCCCAGCAGGCCGGGGCCGAGCGCGTCCAGGTTCCGGCGTCCGATCAGGTCCCGGGTGGCGTCGCAGTGCAGGGTGAAATAGGGCAGCCGGTGCAGGGTCGCCCGGCCGTCCTCGTCGTACGACGGCTTGATCACCCGGTCGCGGCGGGCGGCCGGCACCTTCCCGTCGAGGGTGTCGCGTTCCAGGCGTTCGGCGTCGCGCCGGATGATGTCCACGTCCTGCGCGTCGAACACGCCGCGGTAGACGACGAACCCGTACTGCTCGTAGAAGGCGCGTTGTTCCGCCGTCACCGTGCCGTCGTAGGTGAATCGCGGGATGCGCTGCGGGGAGCTCACCGGATCACCCCCCGGAATCCGATCTCGTTGTGCCGGTCCGTGAAGAGGTCCTTGCCGCGGAAGTACGCCGTGACCTGTTCCCGCATGGAGGTCCACGCGCCGCCCCGGATCACCACCGAGGTCTCCTCGGCCGTCGCCCATTCGGTACGGGGCCTGCCGGAGATCATCGGATTCATCCGGTCGCGGGTGAAGAAGTTGGTGTCCGTCCATTCCCAGCAGTTCCCGACCAGGTCCGCGACCCCGTAGGCGCTGACGTTCCTGGGGTGGGAGCCGACCGGGACGGTGGTGACCTCGGGGGTCTTCTCGTCGAAGGTGCTCAGGACGTCGCGCCAGTGTTCCAGGCTCCGCGCCGGTCCGAAGGAGGCGCCGAACCACCGCAGGGCGTCCGGGTCGAACTCGTCGCCCCACGGATAGCGCGATCCCCGCTCGCCGCGTGCGGCCTTCTCCCACTCCAGCTCGGTCGGCAGCCGCTTGCCGAGGTGGGCGAGGTAGGCGTAGGCGTCGAACCAGTCGACGCCCGTCGCGGGGTGGTCGGGGCCGAACCGGGTGTCGCCGGCGATCCCGCGGCGGTGGTCCTTGCCCTCGGGCTCCTCGGGGTGGCAGAGCGCGTGCTCGGCGGCCTGCGGGCCGTCCGCCCACGCGTCGTACTGCCCGTTGGTCACCGGGTACCGGTCGATGAGGAAGTCGGGCAGGTGGCGGGTCTGCCGGGGGACCGCGTCGTCCACGTCGTACAGCGGGTGCACGACGTCGTCCATGCCGATGCCGACGACGAACTCCGAGGCCGGGATGCGCACCATGCCGTCGGGGACGGGGGGCAGGTTCTCCGGGTCGTAGTCCCAGTGCTCGTCCAGCGCGGTCTCTGGCGGCAGCTGCCCGGTCCCGGAGTGCTCCCGCTCGATGCCCAGCCGGGCCGCGCGGTCGTCGGCACCCAGGATCCGGTCCATCGCCTTGGCCACGACCGCGGCCCCGATGCCCACCGGTTTGGTGCTGCGGAACAGGCCGGCCTCGGCCGGCCCGGTGATGTGCACCAGTTCCTCGTAGGCCTCGCCGACGCGGTTTCGTCCGGCGATCCTCGCGGCGGTGAACACGACGAAGTCCTCGTCGTCGCCGAGCAGCCAGACCAGGAACTCCCGCGCCGCGGGATGGGTGGCCAGGAACGGTTCGACGCCCTCGAGCACCGACAGCCGGATGTCCGCGCGCGGGTGGGTGGCCGCCAGCGCACAGAGTTCCTCGACGATCCGGGGATGCCGGAACCCGGCGATCGTCTTTCGCAGTTCGGCGCGTTCCCGGTCGGTCAGCGGATCGCGGGATTTCTGCCACGGCTCGTGGGCCAGGAAACGGTCCACCAGCCCACTCAGGGTTTTCTGTTCAACGGAAAAGCGCTCGTAACTCCATCGGTGCACTGGTTCCACCTCGATTGCCCGGGTCAGTGATTCATGAGGTCGAAAACCCAGTCTGTGGAGGGCCCGTACGGCCCTCCACAGACTAAGAGCTTGCCCTGGTCAGGCCGCCCACTTGAAGTGCGAGCCGGCCGGGCGGACACCGCCCTTGCGCTGCGAGCGCAGCGCGTTCCACTGACGAAGCGTCTTCATCTGTTTCACCTCCTGATGCTGAATCGGCAACCGAGTGCACCGACGGTCCCTTTCAGCGATCCGCTCTGTCAAGTTCTCGAATTTTTACGTCCTTTTGACCACGCGGAACGGCTTGTTCAACTGCGCCGATTCAGCGGTTGAACGGCGGGTTCAGGGGCCATTCTCCTGGGTGCGTTCCATTCCGCCCCCCACGATTCGAGAGGAGTACGGCGTGCGCGTTCTCGTCGTGCCGTTTCCCTGGAAGACTCATCTGTACAACCTGGTGCCGCTGGCGTGGTCGCTGCGGACGGCCGGGCACGAGGTGCGCGTGGCCGGCTGGCCCGACCTCCTCGACGCCGTCACCGGAGCCGGCCTGACGGGGCTGGGCGTCGGTCCCGGTGAGGCACCGCGGGTCCGCGCGGAGCGGGACCGGCGCCAGACGTCGGAGCGCGCCTCCGCCGCGAGGAGGGCCCCGCAGGAGGGCGGCCTGGACCCGCTGTTCGACCTGCGGCCGGACCGCGAGCGGCTGAGCTGGGAGCAGGCCTCCCGGGTCTTCGACGACCTGGTGCTGCCGCAGGCCCGGAGGTCCAACGACCCGATGATGGAGGACCTGGTCGCCGCCGCCCGCGCCTGGCGGCCGGATCTGGTGCTCTGGGGCGCCAAGGCCTTCGCGGGGGCGGTGGCCGCCGCCGCGGTGGGCGCGGCCCACGCCCGGGTGCTGTACTCCGTCGACGTGTACACCCGGCTGCGGGAGGACTTCCTGCGTGCCAAGGCCCTGCAGCCACCGCAGGGGCGCGCCGACGCGCTGCGCGACTGGCTGGCCGGCTGGTCCGCGCGGTACGGCGTGGAGTTCTCCGAGGACCTGGTCAACGGGCAGTTCACCATCGCCCCGTTCCCCGAGGCCTTCCGGCCCGACCCGCGGCCGGACACGCTTCCCGTGCAGTTCGTCCCCTACAACGGTCAGGCCGTCGTGCCCGGATGGCTCGCCGGACCGCCGCGCCTGCCGCGGGTCCTGATGACCTTCGGCGACTCGCTCGACGACGGGCCGGTACGGCTGCTGCCCGTCGAGCGCGTCCAGGAGATCCTCGACTCGGTGGCCGGTCTGGAGATGGAGCTGATCCTGGCCCTGCCGCCGCGCACCCGGCGGGAGCTGCGCGAGGTGCCGGCCAACACCCGTGCGGTGGAGTCCGTTCCCCTGTCCGAGGTGCTGCCGACCTGCTCGGCGGTGGTGCACCACGGCGGCACCTGGTCGTTCGGCTGCGCCCTGCGTCACGGCGTTCCCCAGCTGCTGATCGGCCGGGCGTTCGACGCTCCGCTGAAGTTCGGCTGCCTCGAGCGCGCGGGCGCGGGGCTGGCCATGACACCCGCTCAGGCGGACGGACCCGCGGTCCGTGCCGCGCTGGTCCGCCTGCTCGGGGACCCGGATCTGCGCGCGAACGCCCGCCGTTTGGGCGAGGAGACGCTGGCCCTGCCCTCGCCGGGCGAGCTGGCGCGCACCCTGGAGGGCGTGGTCGCCGCCCGCCGGACCGGCCCGGTTCTCGCCCCGCGCTGACCTGGCGGGCGGGCCGGTCGGGCCCCGCACGGTCGCCGTGCGGGGCCCGAAGGGTGTGGCGGCTACGGCGGGTACGGCGGGTCAGGAAGCCGGGACCGGGTCCGGTGCCGCCTGGCAGGTGGCGTCGGCTCCGCTGCGGGAGGCGGGGCGGGTGCCGTCGCGCAGGAAGTCGCCGACATGGGTGTTGAGGCAGGTGTTGTTGTTCGCGGACAGGGCCGCGCCGACGTTGTGGCCGCCCTTCTCCAGCACCAGGCGGGAGTTGGGGAACAGCCGGTGCGTCTCGGTGGCGCCGGCGGTGCCGTGCGCGGTGTCGTACTGCGGCTGCACCAGCAGGACGTCGACCGAGGGGTTGCCGATGGAGTGCGGCTCGCTGCGGTCGGGCTGGGGCCAGAACGCGCACGGCGCGTTGTACCAGGCGTTGGTCCAGGTCAAAAAGCGGTTGCCGGCGTCGTACTGGCGGCTGTGGGCGCGGTGCCACTTCTTCCAGTCGCTGGGCCAGGGGCCGTCGATGCAGTTGACGGCGTTGGTCATGGCGTGCCGGTTCTGGTGGGGGAAGCCCGGCGGGGAGTAGTTGGCGCGCAGGGAGGCCGGGTCCTGGTCGACCACCCAGTCCGAGAGGATCTGCGCGCGCGAGAGCCAGGTCCAGCTGCGGTAGACGACCGGTTCGAAGACGTCCGCCCACTCGGAGGGGCCGATCCTGCCGTCGACGGGTGCGGCGCGCAGGGCGTCCTGGCCCTGGTAGTAGTGCGCCTCGACCTCGGCGGCGGTGTCGCCCAGGTGGTAGACGGCGTCGTACTTGGCGACCCAGGCGAAGAAGATCTCGGCGTTGCGCTGGGACGTCACGTTCTTGTGGAGGCTGCCGCGGTAGCCGACGGTGCTGGGGCGCACCACGCTGTCGAGGACCATCCGCTGCACCCGGTGGGGGTAGAGCGTGGCGTACATGGAGCCGAGGTAGGTGCCCCAGTCGGTGCCGAAGTAGGTGATCTTCTGCAGGCCGAGGGCGGCGCGCATCCGGTCGAGGTCGCGGGCGGCCTCCTCGGTGCCCAGGTGGGCGAGGACGTCGCCGTACTCCTCGCCGCAGCTGGCGGCGTAGGCGCGGGCCCGCTCGGTCCATTCGCGTTCGGCCGCGGGGGTGGCGGGCACCGGGTCGGGCTGGGCGTGGCCGGGGTCGAGGTAGTCGCTGTCGCAGACGACGGAGGGTTCGCTGGCACCGACACCGCGCGGGTCGAAGCCGATCCAGTCGTAGGCGTCTCCGACGTCCTGGGCCAGGCCGGTGGTGCCCTGGGCGTAGCGGGTGGGCAGGTCGCGGCCGATGCCGCCGGGCCACTGGCCCCGGTTGAGGATGACGGCGCCCTTGTACTCGCTGTCGGGGGCGGTGTGCCGGGCCCGGGTCAGCGCGAGGCTGATCTGCCGGCCGCCGGGGTCGCCGTAGTCGAGCGGCACCTCGATGGTGCCGCACTCCAGGCCCTGGAGCATGTCGCCCAGGACCGGGTCCCCGCCCGGGCACGGCGTCCAGGCCACCGCGGCGGGCCCGGCGGCGGGCGTGGCGGCGGCCGGGTCGGCGGATGCGGCCGGGACGAGGGCCGAGCCCAGCAGTCCGGCCGCGATCACTGGCGAGACCAACGCAAGTCTTCTCACAGTTTCCCCTCCTGATTTCAGCGCGCTGGCAGCGTGGCACCGCCCTGTCGGCTCACGCTCAAGAGCGCCTGGAGACCGGCTCGAGGCAGGGGGTGTGAGGGTGCGGGGCGCCGGCGGGGCTCCCTAGCATGAGGCGAACCCATTCCAACCCCCCCGGGAGTGACCATGGCTGACTCGGCCATCCAGGGAATCAAGACCGTGCTGCATCCCGTGGCGGACGTGGCGGCGGCGAAGAAGCTGTACAGCGTCCTGTTCGGCATCGAGCCGCAGACCGACTCGGAGTACTACGTCGGTTTCGACGTCGCGGGCCAGCACGTCGGGCTGGTGCCGGCGGGGGCGCAGGACGCGCAGGTCGCCTACTGGCACGTGGCCGACATCGAGGGCAAGCTCGCCGAGGTGAGTGCCGCGGGTGCCACGGTGACCGGCCCGGCCAAGGACGTCGGCGGCGGCCGCCGGGTGGCGACCTTCACCGACCTCGACGGCAACGTCGTCGGGCTGCTGCAGGACAGCTGACCCCCGCTCCCCCACTCCCCCTTTTCGCCTTCTCTCGCTTTCCCCGCTTTTTTGTTTCCGGCCGGCGGCCGTCTTCGGAAGTCTTCCTTTCGAGCACGTCTCGAGAGGGTTTCGAGGGCGGCCGTTCAGCATCGGCGGACGGGGACGCCCGTCACGAGTCCCCCCTTTTTTTTCTTCTTCCGGCCGGAACACACAAGGGGAAACGGACATGCTCCGAGCGCGGTACGGCGACTGCGACGTGGTCTCATGAACATTCTCGTCACGGGCGGTGCCGGATTCATCGGCTCGCACTATGTACGGACCATGCTGGAGGGCGGGTTCGCGCAGTTCGAGGACGCCCACATCACGGTCCTGGACGACCTGACCTACGCGGGAAACCGGGACAACCTGCCCGCCGCGCACCCGCGGCTGGCCTTCGTGCGCGGCAGCATCCTCGACCGGGAGCTGCTGGCCGGCGTGGTGCGCGGCCAGGACGCGGTGGTGCACTTCGCCGCCGAGAGCCACGTGGACCGTTCCATCCGCGGCGGCGGTGTCTTCGTCCGCACCAACGTGGAGGGCACCCAGGCGCTGCTGGAGGCGTGTCTGGCGGCCGGTGTCGGGCGGGTGGTGCACATCTCGACGGACGAGGTGTACGGCTCCATCGAGCAGGGCGTGTGGAGCGAGGAGTCCCCGCTGCTTCCCAACTCGCCCTACGCCGCGTCCAAGGCGGCCTCCGACCTGGTGGCGCTGGCGTACGTGCGCACGCACGGGCTGAACCTGTCAGTCACCCGCTGCTCCAACAACTACGGCCCCTACCAGCATCCCGAGAAGTTCATCCCGCTGGCCGTCACCAACCTGCTCCAGGGGCGTCCGGTGCCCGTGTACGGGGACGGGGGGCAGGTGCGGGAGTGGCTGCACGTGGACGACCACTGCCGGGCGGTGCACCGGGTACTGACCGGCGGCCGGGCGGGCGAGGTCTACAACATCGGTGCCGGCACGGCGGTGGCGAACCTGACGCTGGCCCACCGGATCGCCGAGCTGTGCGGGGCGGGCGCGGACATGGTCCGCCACGTCACCGACCGCAAGGGCCACGACCGGCGCTACGCCCTGGACCAGGCGAAGATCGAACGCGAGCTGGGCCACCGGCCGCTGACCGCCTTCGAGGCGGGCCTGGCGCAGACCGTCGCCTGGTACCGGGACAACCCCCGCTGGTGGAAGCCGCTCACGGACGGCGGGGTGCGGGCATGAGCGCGACGTTGCTGCTGGTCGACCGTTCCCGGGCGGGCACCGCCGAGCGGCTCGCGCGCTCCGCCGCGGCGCCCGAGGGGGCGCACACGGCCACCGCGCGGATACCGGGCTGGCTGGAGGAGCACCGCCTGCGCACCGCGGCGGTGGTGCGCAAGATCCCCTTCGCCGAGCTGGACGCGTGGTCGTTCGCGGCGGGCACCGGCAACCTCCACCACCGCAGCGGGCGGTTCTTCACCGTCGAGGGACTCGACGTCACGGTGGACGGGGCCGGGTGGCAGCAGCCGATCATCGTGCAGCCGGAGATCGGCATCCTGGGCATCCTGGCCAAGGAGTTCGACGGTGTCCTCCACTTCCTGATGCAGGCGAAGATGGAGCCCGGCAACCCCAACCTGGTGCAGCTCTCCCCCACCGTGCAGGCCACCCGCAGCAACTACACCAAGGCGCACGGCGGGGCGGAGGTGAAGTACCTGGAGCACTTCCTCGACCCCGCTGCCGGCCGGGTCCTGACCGACGTCCTGCAGTCCGAGCACGGCGCCTGGTTCTACCGCAAACGCAACCGCAACATGATCGTCGAGGTGGACGGCGACGTTGCGGCCGACGACTCCTTCCGCTGGCTCACGCTCGGGCAGATCCTCGAACTGCTGGGGCAGGACAACGTCGTGAACATGGACGCGCGCACCGTCCTGGCGAGCGCCCCGGCGCCCGCGGACGGGACCCGGGCGCTGGCCTCCGACGGCCAGCTGCTGGCCTGGTTCACCGGGGAGCGGGCCCGCCACGACGTCCACGCCCGCCGGGTTCCCCTGGCCGGCGTCGAGGGGTGGCGACGGGGCGCGCGGGAGATCGGCCGCCCGGACGGCCGGTTCTTCCGGGTGGTGGCGGTCTCGGTCGAGGGCGCCGGGCGGGAGGTCGCCGGGTGGAGCCAGCCGCTCATCGAGCCGGTGGAGCGCGGTGTCGTGGGCTTCGCCTACCGGGTGTTCGAGGGAGTGGGGCACGTCCTGGTGCACGCCCGCCTTGAGGGCGGCTTCCTCGACACCGTCGAGCTCGCGCCGACCGTGCAGTGCGTGCCCTCCAACCACGAGCCGCCCGCGGGCGGGCCGCGCCCGCCGTTCCTCGACGCGTTCCTCGGTGCCCGCCCCGACCGGGTGCGGTACTCGGCGGTGCACTCGGAGGAGGGCGGCCGCTTCCTGAACGCCGAGAGCCGCTACCTGATCGTGGAGACAGACGAGGCGACGACGCCCGCCCGGGCTCCGCGCGGCTACCTGTGGGTGACGCCGGGCCAGCTGAACTGGCTGGCCGGGCACAGCCGTTACGTCAACGTGCAGGCCCGGACGCTGCTCGCCGTCCTCGGCACGGCCACCGCCGGCCGCTGAAAACGCGTTCGGGGCCTGGTCCGGCGGCTGCGGCCGCCGGGCCAGGCCCCGAACGCGTCGCGGGTTACGGCGCCGGGGTGAGCCGGCTGGTCATCGGGGTCCACGTCTTGGGGTTGATCCGCCAGTCCACCGGCTCCTGCCGGGTGGCGACGTTGACCCGGTTCCAGAGGTTGACCAGGCCGATGTGCATGACGACGGCGGCCAGCTGCACCTGGTTCCAGTGCCGCGCGGCCTCCTCCCACACCTCGTCCGAGACGGGGTCCGGGCGGCCGTCGATGCGCGTGGCCGCCTCGGCCAGGGCCAGCACGGAGCGTTCGGCGTCGGTGAAGCAGGTCTGCTCCCGCCAGACCTCCACCAGCGGCAGACGGTGGTCCTCCTCCCCCGCCTCCTCGAACTCGCGCTGCTTGGTGGGCAGCTGCACCGTGCGGCCGTTGATCTGGCTCACCCTGAGGTGGATGAGCACGAGCGTCTGCAGCGGCACACCGACGCTGTTGACGGCCTTGACCAGCGCGCGCATCGGCGGAAGAACGTCGGGAACCACCAACGAGGGGTTGGGCATCCGCGGCGACATGTTTCTCCTTCGCATGGGGATCGACATCAGGCGGCCCGTCCAGGCGCCGTTTTCCGGTTGGTTCACTTCTGCGGCACGGCCTGGCCGGCCCGGGCCGCCTGGGCCAGCGCCCGGTGCAGCCGCCGGTCGGCGGTCTGCCCCGCCTCCCACTGCACGCCCACCGCAAAGGGGTGGCCGGCCACTTCCACGGCCTCGACGGTCCCGTCCTCGGCCCAGCCGGTGGCGACCAGGCCCTCACCGAGGCGGTCGACCGCCTGGTGGTGGTGGCAGGCCGTCATGGGCTCGGCCTCGTCAAGGACGCCGGCGACGCGGCTGCCGGGCCGCAGCTTGAGCGGGCGGCGGCCCAGCGTGAACGACCGGCCGCGCGGGCGGTGGCCGTCGTGGCCGGTGACGTCCGCCAGGTGCTGGTGCAGGGTGCCGCCGTGCAGCACGTTGAGCAGCTGCATGCCCCGGCAGACGGCCAGGACGGGCAGCCGCGCCTCCAACACCCGTGCGACAACAGCGAGTTCGACCCGGTCGGCGGCCGGGTCCACGGCCCGCGTCGAGGGATGCGCCGGCGCGCCGTACAGGGCGGGGTCCAGGTCGGGGCCGCCGGGCACCAGCAGGGCGTCGAGGCGGCCGGCGATGTCCTCGGCGCCGGGCAGCAGCGGCAGCAGCAGCGGTGTGCAGCCCGCCTCGGACAGGTAGGTCAGGTGCGTGCCGAGCGCCAGCGAGACGACCAGGTCGCTGCCCTGGAGGGTGACGGGCGCCGTCCGCGCGCAGATCCCGACCACCGGCCGGCGCCCGGAGCGGGCCGGGCCGTTCGTGTTGGAATTCATGACCACCCTCGTGGGTTTCCGGGTTCAACTGAGGAAATGCAGCAGATGAAACACGCGCTCTGCCAGACGGCCACCGTGGCCAAATTAATCTGCGCGCCGCTGTGCGGGCCATCGTTCACGACGGGCTCCAGGCTGCGACTACTGAACAGATAGCGGTCCTGCTATCACAGGTGGCCGGGGATTTTTTTCCGGCGAGAACTCTCGCCGGCCATTCAACCGAGGTGACCATGATCGAGGCCAAGAACCTCACGAAACGCTACGGCGACAAGACCGCCGTGGACGACCTGTCGTTCACGGTCGAGCCCGGCCGGGTCACCGGCTTCCTGGGCCCCAACGGCGCAGGCAAGTCCACCACGATGCGTCTGCTGCTGGGGCTCGACGCACCCGACGCCGGCACCGCCACCGTCGAGGGGGTGCCCTACCGCTCACTGGCCCGTCCGCTGCGGGTGGTGGGGGCCCTGCTGGAGGCGCGGGCCCTGCACACCGGCCGCAGCGCCTGGGACCACCTGCTGTGCCTGGCCCAGAGCCAGGGCCTTGGCCGGCGCCGGGTCGGAGAGGTCGTCGAGCAGGTGGGGCTCGCGTCGGTGGCCCGCAAACGCGCGGGGGGTTTCTCCCTCGGCATGGGCCAGCGGCTGGGCATCGCCGCCGCGCTGCTGGGCGATCCCAGGGCGCTGGTCCTGGACGAGCCGGTCAACGGCCTCGATCCCGAGGGCATCCTGTGGATCCGCACGCTGATGAAGTCGCTGGCGGCCGAGGGCCGGGCGGTGTTCGTCTCCAGCCACCTGATGAACGAGATGGCCGTCACCGCCGACCACCTCATCGTCGTCGGGCGCGGCCGGCTGGTCGCCGACTGCTCCACCCAGGAGTTCATCGAGCGCAGCACCAAGCAGTCCGTGCTGGTCAGGACACCCGACGGGGAGAAGCTGGCGCAACTGCTGCGGGAGGCCGGCGCCACCGTGACCGCCACCGCCGACGCCGACCTGGACGTCACCGGGCTCGAGGCCGCCCGGATCGCCGAACTCGCCTCCGCCGGCCACCTGGTGCTGCACGAGCTGTCGACGCGGCGCGGCTCCCTCGAGGACGCCTTCATGGAACTGACCAAGGACGCCGTCGAGTACGAAGCCGGCGTGCCCACCGCCGGAGGTGTCAAGTGAGTGCCACGACCGCGCCCGGCCGGGCGTCCGCGCCGCGGGCCGAGGACCGCGCGCCCGGCTTCGCGAGCCTGATGCTGTCGGAGTGGACCAAGATCCGCTCGGTGCGCTCGACCGTGTGGTCGCTCGCCGTGCTGGTCGTGTTCACCTGGCTGCTGACTGCGCTGTTCATGAAGATGGGCATCGCGAACTGGGACAAGACCGATGCGTCCCAGCAGGCGGAGATGAGGATGGACCCCACGGGCACCATCCTGGGCAGCGGCATCCTGCTCAGCCAGCTCGCCGTGTGCGTGCTGGGCGTGATGGCGATCGCCTCCGAGTACTCCACCGGCATGATCCGGGCCAGCCTGCTGGCCGTGCCCGGGCGGCTGCCGATGCTGGCGGCCAAGGGCACGGTGTTCGCGCTGCTGGTGTGGGCGGTGGGCGAAGTGACCGCGTTCGGCTCCTTCTTCATCGGCGCGCCGATCCTGGACGGCAAGGCGCCGGTCTCGATCGGCGACCCCGGCGTGGCGCGGGCCGTCTTCGGCTGCGGGCTCTACCTCGCGCTGCTGGGCCTGTTCGCGCTGGCCGTGGGCGCGATCATCCGGCACACCGCGGCGAGCATCACCGCCGTCGTCGGCTTCGTCCTGGTGATCACCCCGATGGCGGGCCTGCTGCCCGGCAGCGTCGGCGAGCACGTGTACGCCGCCCTTCCCACCGAGGCCGGCTTCATGATCACTCAGCAGCAGGCCCGCGCGGGCGACCTGCTGGGGCCGTGGCAGGGCCTGGGGGTCCTCGCGCTGTGGACGGCGGCGCTGCTGGCCGTCGCGGCGGTGCAGCTGCGGCGCCGCGACGCCTGACCGGGGGGTGTCCGCCGCCGGCGCGGCGGGCCCCCCTCCCGGCCCGTTTCGAGGCGCCGTCGACCTGCTCTCCACCACGGCTGGACACCCTCCTGCGACCCTCGTCGCCAGCGGCAGCAGAGAGGGAGTTACAGGAATGGCTCAGAGCAACGCGCACGCCGTGCCGATAACGAGTGCATTGAGTCCCGTCCGGATGGAGGGCGTCGCGGCGCCCGCGCACCGCGCATTCGACCCGGGGAATTTCGAGCGACTGCCGGCCCGCGACGTTGTGCTGGCCGCGCTCGCCCCGGGTGTCCTGCTGCGCCAGGGCGGCACGGACGCCGCTCATGTGCGGCTGCTGGTGGACGCCGCGGAGGCGGCGGACCTTCCCCCCATCCTCGTCCAGGCCGACGGCTGCCGCGTCATCGACGGGCTGCACCGCGTGGAGGCCGCCCGGCTCATGGGCGCGCACAGCATCCGGGCCCGCTTCGTGGACTGCTCCAACTCCGAAGCCCTGGTCATCGCCCTGCAGACCAACGGCTCGCACGGCCTGCCGCTGGCGAAGGCGGACCGGGTCACCGGCGCCGAGCGGGTCCTGGGCTCCCACCCCGACTGGTCCGACCGCGCCATCGCCTCCGTCACCGGTCTGAGCGCGAAGACGATCGCGTCGCTGCGCGAGAGGTCCGCGCTCACCGGGCCGCCGGCCGGCAAACGCGTCGGGCAGGACGGCCGGCGGCGTCCGGTGGACGCGGGTGAGGGCAGGCGGCGGGCCGCCGAGTACATCGCCGCCCACCCCCACGCCCCGCTGCGCCAGGTCGCCCGGGCCACCGACGTGTCGCTGGGCACGGTCCACGACGTCAGCGCGCGGCTGCGCCGGGGCGAGGGCCCCGAGCGCGGCGGGCGGCGGGCCGGCGCCCTGCGGCCGCCGCACGTGCGGCCGGTGCCCAGTGCGCTCCCGCCCCAGGCGCCGCCGGCCGAACCCGCCGCCGCGGCCGGTGACGGCGGGGGCCGTCCGCCGCTGCGGGTGGCCGGGCCGGCCGAGAGCCGGGGGCAGCGCCGCAACCACACCGACACCCCGCCCACCTGGGCGACGGTGACCGCCCGGATGGCCACCGACCCCGCCGTCCGCTACACCGCGGGCGGCCGGGAGCTGCTGCGCTGGATGCAGACCCACGCCGCCGGGCCCGGCGAGGACTGGCGGCGCCTGGCCGACGCCGTCCCGCCCCACTGGCTCGCCGTCATCGCGCCGATCGCCGATCACATCGGCAGGGAGTGGCTGCTGCTCGCCGAGCAGCTCAGGGCCCGCCAGGAGCTGTGCCGCACCCCGCCGCCCTCAGGCTCCTGAGGGCGGCCCGTCCGCCACCGTCCGCACGATGCCCGCCGGGTGCGGCTCGGGCTGGGTGAAGGCCGCGCACGGGGCCGGGGGCACAACGTCGGCGGGCGGCCGCAGCGGGGGCAGGGCCAGCAGGACGGGCGGGTCGGCCGGCCGCGGCGGGCGCAGCCGCACCGCCGCGCTGGTGACGCTGTCCGCGGTGACGGTCACGGCCGCGCCGGCCCCGCCCGCCAGCGGCACCGGGCCGGTGCGGGGAGGGTGGCCGGCGCCGGGCGCCGCGGCCGCCACCGCGAGCAGGTGCCAGTGCCCCGCCGGGACGCCGGACAGCAGGTAGCAGGACGGGCGGTCGGCGGGCACGTCGACGATCGTCTCGGCGAGGGCCGGGTAGCGCACGACGGGCGTGGCGAAGACGCCCAGGTAGACGCGGGCGTCGCCGTGGCCCGCCGGCAGGCGGACCGTTCCGGCGACCGCGCCGCGCTCCGGGCCGGGGCCGGGGTCCGGGGCGGGCGGGGCCTGCCCCTGCTCGCGGCACAGCCTGCCGTAGCGGGCGGGCGACAGTCCGGTCGCGGCCGTGAAGGCGGCGCAGAACGCCTGGGGGCCGGCGAACCCCACGGCGGCGGCGACCTCGGCGGTCAGGGCGCCGGAGCACTCGAGGAGCCGTTTCGCCTCGTGCACCCGCACGGCGGTGAGGAATTGGGCGGGGCTCATGCCGGTCGTCTCCCTGAACCGGCGGGAGAATTCGAAACGGCCGAGCCGGGCTCTTTCGGCGAGGCGGGAAACGCTCAGCGGTTCACCGAAAAGCTCGCGTATGCGGTCGATCGCCATGTCCACTGCCGCGTCCACAGTCACCTCTCCCGGGCCGGTCGGCTCAACAGGATGGCTCGCACCGGTGGGGATGTGCTCGAGTCCGGCTCGCGCCCCGCTGCACGACCCGTCCAGGTGGCGGCCGGGGGAAGGCGTCAGGAACGGAGAAGCCGCCCGGGCCGGGGCGCGGCTAGCGTGCGGTCATGGACCTCCGCCTGCATACGAGTTCCCTGCCGCACGACGATCCGGACGCCGCCCTCGCTTTCTACCGGGACGTCCTGGGCTTCGAAGTCCGCCAGGACGTGGGGCGGGGCCGCACCCGCTGGATCACGGTCTCTCCCGCCGGCCGGCCGGACACCGCCCTGCTGCTGGCGCCGGCGGCGGCCGGCGCGCAGGTCACCGACGCCGAGCGCGGCCGTGTCCTGGAGATGATGGCCAAGGGCACCTGGGGTCTCATCGTCCTCGCCACCGGCGACCTCGACGCCACGTTCGCCCGGGTGCAGGCCGCCGGCGCGGAGATCGTCCAGGAGCCGGCACGGCGCGCGGGCGGGGTGCGGGAGTGCGCGGTCCGCGATCCCGCGGGCAACCTGGTCCGTATCCGGGAGGTGCCCCGCGCCACCGGCGGCACCGGGCGAGGGGGCGCGTGATGTGCCATCCGGGATGGCGGCAGGCGATGTGCGCCGCGCAGCGTCTGCGGGACCTCGCGCAGGTGCGCCGCGTCCGCGACCGCATCGACCGGGACAGTACGCGGCCGCTGGACGTCGAGGCACTCGCCCGCGCGGAGGGCCTGCCGGCCGGGCTGCTCGCCGCGCGGTTCCGGGAGGCCTACGGCCTGTCCCCGTACGCCTATGTGACGGTGCGGCGGGTGGAGCGGGCGATGGAACTGCTGCGCCAGGGCGAGCTGGGCACGGCGCAGCTCGCCCGGGCCGTGGGCTGCCCCTGCGCGCAGGTCCTCGCCGCCCGTTTCGCCGAACTGGCCGGCATGAGCGTCCAGGACTACCGCAGGCGGGCAGCGGCCGGCGCCGGCGGGCTGCCGTGGTGTGCGGGCCGGCCGGCGCCGCCGGACTCCCGCGCCCCGGCCCGGCCGGCGTGAACGCCCCCGGCCCGCCCGGGCCCGCCGGTCGCGGCACCGGCCGGCGGGCCCGGGTCCGCGCACGGGCCTGCCGGGCGGTCAGAAGGAGATGCCGGTGCCGACCGGGCCGGTGGCCTCCAGGTAGGCGACCAGCTGGCAGGCCTGTGCGGCGCAGTCCACGGTGACGGTGGAACCGGTGCCGGTGCTCCAGTCGGTGGCCGTGAACTGCCGGCGCACGGTGTAGGGGGTGCGGAAGGTGCCGTCGGCTCCGACGGTGGCCCTGGCCAGGGTGTCGGTGCAGGTGGTGGCCTCCCGGCACTGCGAGACGGCGACCTCGGCGCCGGCCGGGAAGCCGGTGCCGGACACGGTCACCAACTGGCCGTCGGCCAGGCCGGCCGCGGGGGTGGCGGTCACGGCCGGGGCCGCGGAGGCCGGGGCGGCGGTGAAGGCGAGGGCGGCGACGGTGGCGGCGCCCAGCAGGCCGGACCTGGTCAGACGCGAGCGGATCTGCATGGCTGGTCTCCCCAACGGGTGTGAGCGGAACGGCGCGTTCTGGTGATCACGCCTCACTCAGGGTCGGCGGCGGCGCATGAGACCGGCTTGAGAACTCCTCAAGTGCCCGCCCAGCCGCGCTGGGGGGTACGGGTCACAGGCCGTCCTCGACGGCGGCGCAGGTGTGGTGCGGCCGCCCGCCGAGCCGGCGCCTGGTCTGCCGCACGGCCCACCCCGGGGCCGGATCACCGGGCCGCCCCGGGGTGGGGTGGGCTCAGTTCTTCCGGCTCGAGCGTTGCCGCTCCCCCACGGCGGCGGACCGGCTGCCGCAGCTGTGACCACGTTCCGGTCTCCGCGCTGGCGTGCACCCGTGGGACGGGTCTTGGCGGTGGGCGTCACCGGTGCGGGCACATCCACTTGTGGGCCTGGTCCCAGCACGCGGCCCGCCGCCGCGAAGTCGGGCGCCGCCTGCGCGATCCCCGTTTCGCCCCTGTGGAGACCTTCCGTTTCGGCCACCCGGACGCGGCCGCACTCTGGCTGGCGTCCCTGTGACGCGCACCGGCCGCGGGCGCGGCCGCACATGCTGCGCCGGCCGGAAAGATCCAGCGGCGGCACGCACCGCCCGGTCCCCGTTCTCGGGCCTTCAGGGCCGGGCACCGGGCTGGGGGCTGCCCAGCATGAAGCCCACGCCGCGCACGGTGACGATCCAGCCGCTGTCGCCGAGTTTGCCGCGCAGGCTGCTGACGTGGGTGTCGACGGTGCGGCGGGACCAGGAGTCGCCCCAGATGCGCTGGAGGAGCTGTTTGCGGGGGACGACCGTGCCGGGGTGCGAGGCGAGCAGGCACAGCAGGTCGAACTCCTTGCGGGTCAGGGCGACTTCCTCGCCGCCGACGAGGACCTCGCGGGAGCCGGTGTCGATGTGCAGGAGGCCGTGGCGGATCTCGCGGGCGGCGGCGGGCTGCCACTCGGCGCGGCGTATCACGGCCTCGATGCGGGCCATCAGCTCGCGCAGGCCGTAGGGCTTGGCCACGTAGTCGTCGGCACCCGCCTGCAGGCCCAGGACGCAGTCGAGTTCGGAGGCGCGGGCGGTGACGATGATGACGGGCACCCGGCTGACGGCCCGCAGGGCCCGGCAGACCTCCAGGCCGTCCAGGTCGGGCAGTTCGAGGTCGAGGAGGACCAGGTCGGCGTCCTCGTGGGCGCGCAGCGCGTCGCCGCCGCGGCGTACGCCGAGGGCGTGGTGGCCGTGGCGGCGCAGCTGGGTCAGGAGCAGGTCGGCGCTGCCGGTGTCGGCGTCGACGACCAGGACGCGGCGCCCGGAGGGCCGGCTGAGGGCCGCCGCCGCGTGGGCGGCGGCCGGCTCGTGCCCGCCCGCGGTCCGCGGGGCGGCACGCTCGGGCGGGCGGGCGGCGAGCAAGGCCTGTGCCGGTGTGTGGGTCATGCCTCCCCCGGGGGGTCCGGTACGGCGGGCCGCGGGCGCGTGGGCGGCCCCCGGGGGGTGAATCTAGGCACGCGCGGTGGAGTGCCGGTACAGCCCTGCTGGCCGTCTGGGCGGCGTGCCGGTCAGGGGGTGAGGACCCAGGCCGACTCGTGGCGGGTGAAGCCGATGTGCGGGTAGTAGCCGGCGGCCGCGGGCGCGGACAGCAGGACGAGTTTGGCGGCGGGTGCCGCGTCGCGGGTGGCGTTGATGAGGGCGCGGCCGATGCCCAGGCGCTGGTGTGCGCGGACGACGGCGATGTCGCTGACGTAGGTGACGTAGGAGAAGTCGGAGACGGCGCGGACCAGGCCCAGCAGGGTGCCCTGTTCGTCGCGGGCGGCCAGGACGAGGTTGGCGCCGGCGAGCATGGCGGCGAAGCGTGCGCGGTCGGCCAGGGGGCGGCGGGCGCCGAGGCCGGAGTCGCGGTAGACGCGAAGGGCCTCGTCCAGGTCGAGGGCGGCGCCCGTGACGCGTTCAGTCTTCCAGCTCATGCAGCTTCTCCAGTCGGGTGCGGATGACGTCGTGGTGGGTGAGGTAGCGCTCGGGGGCCAGGGCGGTGGTGTGGATGCCGTGGGCGGCCAGGGCGGCGCCGAAGTCCTCGCCGCCGGCGAGGGTGCGGTGGGCGGCGGCCTGCACGCTGCGGTAGGCGTGTTCGCGTTCCGTGCCGCCGGCGAGGAGGTCGGCGAGGACGGCGGAGCTGTAGAGGAGGCCGCCGGTGTCATCGAGGTGGGCGCGCATGCGGTCGGCGTCGACGGTGAGCGAGTCGACGAGGTCGGCGGCCCTGGTGACCTGGAAGTGGCCGACGCAGAGGCTGTCGGGCAGGATCACCCGTTCCACGCTCTGGTGGGCGAGGTCGCGTTCGTGCCACAGGGCGACGTTCTCCAGGGCGGTGTCGGCGTAGCCGCGCAGCAGTCGGGCCAGGCCGCACAGGCGTTCGCTGGTGGTGGGGTTGCGTTTGTGGGGCATGGCGCTGGAGCCCTGGTAGGCGCCGGTGCGGTGTTCCTCGACCTCGCGGACCTCGGTGCGCTGCAGCAGGCGCAGTTCCAGGGCGATCTGTTCGACGCAGGCGCCGAGGGTGGCCACGGCCTGCAGGAGCTGGGCGTGGCGGTCGCGGGCGACGACCTGGCTGGGTGCGGGTTCGGCGGCCAGGCCCAGGGCGGCCAGGACGTGTTCCTCCACGCGCGGGTCGATCAGGGCGTAGGTGCCCACGGAGCCGGAGACGGTGCCCACGGCGACGGCCTGGCGGGCGGCGGCGAGCCGGTGCAGGCTGCGGTCGACGGCGAAGGCGTGGGTGGCGAGTTTGTGGCCGAACGTGGTGGGTTCGGCGTGCATGCCGTGGGTGCGGCCGGCCATGACGGTGTCCCAGTGCTCCAGGGCGCGGCCGGTCAGGACGCGGCGCAGGCGCAGGGCGGCGGCGGTGAGCAGGTCGGTGGCGCGGGCCAGGGTGTGGCCCAGCGCGGTGTCGACGAGGTCGTAGCTGGTCATGCCGTGGTGCACCCAGCGGGCGGAGGGCTGGGGGATGTCCTCGCACCAGGCGGCGAGGAAGGAGAGCACCTCGTGGTCGCGTTCGCGTTCGATCTCCGCGACCCGCTCGGGGTCGGGTACGCGGGCACGGCGCATGTCCTGGACGGCCCGGGCGGGGATGTGGCCGAGGTCGGCCTGGGCCTGGGAGGCGAGGATCTCCACCCGCGCCCAGGTGGCGTAGCGGGTGCGGTCGTCGAAGAGGCGGGCCATGTCGGGCAGCGTGTAGCGGGCAATCATGCGACGCCCTTCGTCTGGGGGGCGGGGGGTCAGTAGGCGCCGAAGTACTCGCGCTGTTCCCACTCGGTGACCTGTCCGGGCGCCGGCGGGCAGGTGTGGCACCAGGCCTCGAAGCGGCGCAGTTCGCTCTCCTTCAGCTTGGCCAGGCAGGCCGCGAGCGGGTCGCCGAGCAGCCGGGCGGCACGGCCGGCGCGGAAGGCGTCCAGGGCCTCGCGCAGCCCCTGCGGTACGAGGCCGGCATCGCCCGGCACCGCGGCCCCGGCGGCCTCCACGGGTGCGGCCGGCGCAGCGATCCCCTCGAGGCCCGCGAACAGCTGGGCGGCGACGGCGAGATACGGATTGGCGCACGGCTCGCCGATCCGGTTCTCGATGTGCGCCCCGGCACCGCGGCCGACGACGCGGAGCATGGCGCTGCGGTCCTCCTCGCTCCAGCCGAGCCGGGTGGGCGCCAGGGTGTGCTCGGCGGCGAGCCGCCGGTAGCCGTTGACGGTGGGCACCGAGAGGAGGAACAGTTCGCGGGCCCAGTTCAGCAGCCCCTCCGCGTACGCCTTGCCGTGCGGGGACAGCCCGCCGGAGGGGCCTTCGGTGCCGAAGAGGTTGGTGCCGGTGGTGAGGTCGGTGACCGACTGGTTGAGGTGCCAGCCACTGGGGTCGGCGGCGTCCAGGAGCGGTTGCGACATGAAGGAGGCGTGGTGTCCGCGTCGGGCGCACCAGCTCTTGGTGACCGTGCGGAAGAGCAGCATCGCGTCGGCGGTGTCCAGGGCGGACATCGGGGCGAACGTCGTCTCGACCTGGCCGGGCCCCGACTCGTGCTCCATCGACCTCAGCGGCAGGCCGAGGGCGAGCAGGTGCAGGGCGAGCGGGTCGGTGAGGGGGGCGACGGTGTCGTAGTACGCGTCGAGGTTGAACTGGTAGCCGGCGTTCAGGGCGGACACGCGCGGTGCCCCGCCCTGCAGCCCGAAGCCGTTGCCGGTGTTGCCGGGGGCGTCGTCGAGGCGCCGGGTGAGGTACCACTCGACCTCGAGGCCGAGGACGGGCGCGAGATCCCGCTCGGTGTACCGGTCGACGACGCGCCGCAGCACGGTCCGCGACGAGAGCGGGTGCGGGCTGCCGTCGCGCAGGTACTCGTCCCCGATGACCCAGGCGGTGCGTGCGTCGCCGCCCGGCAGCGGGTGGAAGGTGAGCGGGTCGGGGACCAGGACGAAGTTCCCGGCGCCGGCGATCTCGTCGACGCCGATGCCGTGGTCGCCGAGGAAGTCGACGGCGACGGCGTGTCCGGTGTCGAAGACGAACGGGCCGGGGCTGAAGTTCATGCCGTTGCGCAGCACGGTGCGGAACGCGTCGGCGGTGAGGGTCTTGGAACGGGCCAGACCGTGCGGGTCGCCGAAGACGAGGCGCACGAAGTCGAGGCCGGCGAGGCTCGCCTCGACCCGCTCGGCCGCGGCGGTCCGGGCCTCGTCCCACAGCCCGTGATCGGCCACGAACGAAGGCTGCCCGACACTGCCCTGCGCTGCGGGCGAGGACCATGACCTGGCGTACATGGGAACGTCCTTTCCACGGGCGTGCGTCATCGGGCGATCGCGGGTTCCGGCACGCGCGCGCCCGGCGGGACCGGTGTGCCGAGGTCGGCCTCCAGGCGTCCGGCGAGCTGCACGACCAGGTCGTCGGCGCCGACCGGACCGACCAGCTGGACACCCACCGGCAGGCCGGCGCGGGTGAGTCCGGCGGGCAGCGACAGGGCCGGCTGGCCGGTCATGTTGAAGGGGTACGAGGCGGGTGCCCAGGCCAGCCACTGAAGGTCCCGGGCATCGGCCGCCCAGGGCGGACCGACGGCGTCGGCGGCGAACGGCTCGACCGCAACGGTGGCCATGGCGAGGATGTCGTAGCGGTCCATGACCGTGCGCAGGGTGGCGCGCAGGTTCTGGCGGACCTCCTCGGCACGGATCACGTCGGCGCCCCCGAGGGTGCGTCCGTGCCGGATCACCGCCAGGCGGCCGGGGTCGGCCCGCTCGTCGTCCTCGGGACGGGCCCCGGCCGCCTCGGAGGCGGCGAGGAGGTCGACGAGCGCGGGGTACAGGTGGGTGCAGCGCACCTCGACGTCCTCGACCAGGTGTCCCTGGTCCGTCAGGGCCAGGCGGGCCTGTTCGGTGACGCGGCGGACCTCGCCGGCGGTGCCGTCGTACTCGATCCAGCCGATCCGCAGCGCCCGCGCGGTGCGTGGCGCGTCGAGGGAGCCGAGGCCGGAGTCGGGGTCGGCCGGGTGCGGACCGGCCATGACCTGCGCGAGCAGCGCGGCGTCGGCGACGGTGCGGGCGATGGGGCCCTGGTGGGCGAGACGGTCGGCGCTGTTGGGCACGTACGGGATGCGGCCGAGGGACGGCTTGAAGCCGACGACGCCGCAGAACGCCGCCGGTATCCGGATCGACCCGGACCCGTCGGTACCGAGGGCCGCGTCGCACAGGCCCGTCGCCACGGCGGCGGCGGCGCCGCCGCTGGAGCCGCCCGCGGTCAGGCGGGGGTCGTAGGGGTTGCGGGTGGGCGGGGCGACGCGGCTGACCGTCGAGGCGCTCCAGCCGTACTCGGAGGTGGCGGTCTTGCCGACGACGACGGCACCGGCGGCGCGCAGCCGGGCCACCGCGGGCG
Organism: Streptomyces sp. NBC_01723; assembly: GCF_036246005.1. NCBI lineage: Bacteria > Bacillati > Actinomycetota > Actinomycetes > Kitasatosporales > Streptomycetaceae > Streptomyces > Streptomyces sp. NBC_01723. Next base: position 8,668,781 of record NZ_CP109171.1, on the reverse strand, counting down.
CATCCTCACGGGGACGGTCGTTGGGCAGCAGCGAGCCCCGCCGGGTGGGCAGGTGACGGGTCTGCAGCAGGTCCTTCACGGAGACGGTGGTCCCGAGCAGCGGCATGGTCCGCCAGGCGTCGGCGCCGAGTTCCCGGATACGGGCGTCCGCGCGCCGTGCGGCGCGCAGTGCCTCCTCGCCCGCAACGGCCACGTACGCCTCGAGGGTGTCGCGCTCGCGCGCCGCGCTCAGGACGGCGGCGGTGTGTTCGACGGCGGACACCTCGCCCCGCCGCAGGAGTTCCCTGGTGCGGCTGACGCCGTGGGCGGTCATCGGTCTCCCTTCACGACGCTCGGCGTTCCTGGCCGGCCGCGGACGCGGGTTGCCGGCCGGTGACGGCGCTCCAGTGCCAGCCGGCGTCGAACGCGGTGACCTCGAGGTCCGTTCCGGCGGCGACGAGCCCGGCGGCCAGCGAGGTGGCGCGGGCGATGAACCCCGACACCCGGTGGGCGGCGAGCAGGTCCTGCTCGCCGAACGGGTCCCCGGCGCAGCGCAGCAGTCTGAGGTCCATGAAGCCGTCGAAGCGGCGGCCGTCGACCTCGACGGACTGCGGGGAGCGCAGCGAGAAGCGCACGTTGTTGCTGACGTGCCCGTGGTGGTGCTGGTCCGAGAAGAACGCGACGTCCGGGATGAGGGGCGGCACGAAGTGGTCGCGGGCCACCACCTCGGGCACCCTGGGCAGATTGCCGGCGACGAAGTGCCAGGAGTTGTACTGCATGCGCGAGGACATCGCCCAGGCGGCGTCGGCGAGTGCGGCTTCGGAGCCGCCGAAGTGGGCGGCGGCCGCCGGCCGCGGCACCACGCAGCAGAAGAAGTGCGTGATGTCCCAGTCGCAGATCTCCGCCCAGCTCCCGCCGCGCAGCGCGCGCACCAGGTCCGGCAGTGAGCGCATGCCGCGGCTCATCGCGAAGTCGGCACCGAAGGCGTCGACGGTGGCGGCCACGGTCTCGTACACCAGGGACTCCAGGCCGGTGCCGAAGGCTCCGTGCGGTTCGGCGAGCCAGCCGGGCGCGGCGGCCAGCTCCCGGCCGAGTTCGGCGAGCGTGCCGCCGGCCAGCGGCAGCCTCGCGCGCAGGCGTTCGGCGACGGCGTCCTCGCGGGCCCCGGCGACGGGCCCCGCAGGAGCGGCCACCCGTTCCACCTTGTGCATCAGGACCCCGTGGATCTCGCGGTACAACTGGGCGCGCCCACCCAGCTCCCGGCGTCGCTCGCGCAGCGCCACGGCGAGCCGGTCCAGGTCGGCGACGCGCCGCGAGGCCGCCGCGGGCACGGGTTCGGGCCCGGGTACGGCGTTGTAGGCGCGGCGCACCCGCTCCAGCGTGTACGCGACGTGGTCGACGGTCAGCTGGGTGCCGTTGGCCTCTTCGATCCGTCCGAAGCCGGCCGAGTGGATGAGCAGGGTCAGGCAGACGACGAGCTGGACGTCCTGGTCCGACCACAGGTCGAACGGGAGGTCTTGCAGCGCGCTCAGCGCGCAGTCGGGGTGGCCGGGCCACAGGGTCTTGCCGGTCAGCGTGTTCTGCCCCCGGAAGTTCGTGTACTGCGTGTCCTCCTGGTGGAGGACGAACGGTGCGGTGCGCAGCGCCGCCTCCCGGGCCTGGTCGACCAGCGCGGCCCGGCCCTCGGGACCCTGCCCGGCCAGCCACAAGCGGCAGTCGGCGACGCTGTCGGCACTGTGCTGCCGGGCGCGCTCGAGTTCGCGCCGGTAGGCGGCGAGCGCGGCGCGGTCGTACGGCACGCGGAGCACTCCGCCGACCAGGTCGCGGGGGTCCAGGGGGCGGGCGCCGGGCGTGCGCAGGGCGATGCGGCCGTTGGTGGTGAGCCCGATCTCGCCGAGGAAGGCGGGGCGTCCGGACAGACGGGAGGCCGATCGCGCGGGCGCTGCCGCACGGGCCCCGGGCGAGTCGGCGGGGCTGTCACCGAGGTCGTCCGGGTCACGCCAGCTCAGGCCGAACAGCGCGAGGAGGGCCGCCTGTTCCGCACGGTTCAGGGCCCGCAACGGGACGTCCGCGGGGACGTGTCCGTCGAGGGTGAGCAGGACGTCGAGCGCGGCTCGCGGGTCCCCGGCCTCGCTCGCCCGTCGCCACACGCGTCGCAGCAGCCCGGAAAACCCCGCGTCGGGGTCGCTCACCCGGTCCGGCTTGGCCGTGCTGCCGGCGGGGGTGCCGAGCCGGCTGGGACGGCGGCTGATTCGCTTCCTCGCGTTGGCGGCGCGGCGGGATTCGGGGCGCCCCGCGGGCTCCTTCATGCGGCCCTCGCGGCGGTGAGTTCGACGTGGTTCCACAGCGCGTCGTCGGTCGGGGTCCAGTCCTCGTCGACGTAGATGCAGTCGACCGGGCACTCGAGCACGCAGGCGGGGCAGCCCGAGCACAGCTCCGGGACGATCACCACGTCCAGGCCCCGGTCGAAGATCGCGCCGAACTCCGCGGGGCAGCCGCGCAGGCAGCTGTCGCAGGTGATGCACTCGGACGCCTCGATGCGTCGCGGGGGCTTCTTCCAGTTGCCGGCGCGAGAGCGTGCGGCGATGCGATCGGCGCGCTCCGACAGCGCGGCGGACGAAGCAAGCTTCTTCACGGGATCGGCCCCCTCCGGGACTCTGCTCGGCCAAGCCGAGCCGGACGGTCCCGATCGTCACCGGGCTGCCTCGACTGCCCCCGGAGCGCGGGTGGGGACCAACTGGAGGGCCGCGACGTCCGCTCGAGTCGGCTGCGAGCGCGGCCCGTGCGCGCCGCCGGACCGTTGGTGTCCTTCGTGCACGCGGACCGTCGCGTCCGCTGCGCGTCGACCCGCCCGCCCGCGGGCAAGCCGTCCGGCCGCCCGCCGCCCACCACGGAGGAACCCATGCCCCTGCCGCCCGCCCGCGTCGTGCGGGTCGTCGAAGGCGTGCGTACCGGTCTGCAGCGGCTGGCACGCAAGCTGGCCCCGGCACCGTTCTCGCTGCTCGAGATGGTCCAGGGCGCCATGCTCAGCCAGGCCCTCTACGCCGCCGCGGAACTGCGCGTGGCCGAAGCGCTGAGAGACGGTCCGCTGTCCGCCGAACGGCTCGCCGAGCGCGTCGGCGCCCATCCGCAGACCCTGCAGCGGCTGATGCGGCTGCTCGCCTCGAACGGCGTGTTCGCCGAGCGCGGGGACGGCTCCTTCGAGATGTCCCCGATGGGGGCGGCGCTGCTCGAGGACGCGCCGATGTCGATGCGCGGCATCGCCCGGCTCATGGGCCACCCGATCCACTGGGAGGACTGGTCGCACTTCGTCGACGCGGTGCGCACCGGCGAGCCGAGCCTGCCGAAGCTGCGGGGTATGACCGCCTTCGAGTTCATGGAGGCCAAGCCGGAGTACGGCGAGGTGTTCATGAAGGGCATGGGCGCGATGTCCGCCACCGAGACCGAGCCGGTTCTCGCGGCGTACGACTTCTCGCGCTTCGGCACGGTCGTCGACTTCTGCGCGGGCCGCGGCGAGCTGCTCGCCGGGATCCTGGGGAAGTCGCCGGGCGTGCGCGGCATCCTGGCCGATCCCCGGGTGGACGAGAACGGTGCGGCCGACTACCTGGCCGGGCAGGGGGTCGCCGACCGGTGCGAGGTGGTGTCCGCCGATCTGTTCGGGCCGGTGCCCGGGGGCGGGGACGCCTATGTGCTCAAGCACATCGTGCACGACTGGCCCGAGGAGCAGGCCCTGCGCATCCTGCGCAACGTGCGGGCCGCTATGCGGCCGGGCGGACGGTTGCTGCTGATGGAGATGGTCGTGCCCGACAAGCCGAACGCCGCGCACTCCTCGAAGCTGGTCGACCTGTGGCTGATGCTGCTGGTGGGCGGCCGGGAGCGGACGGCCGGGCAGTACGGGGAACTGCTGGCGAAGGCCGGCTTCCGGCTGGAGCGGGTGGTGCAGACGCCCGCGGCGATCTCGGTGGTGGAGGCCAGTCTCCGTTGACATCCTCGCCGCCCTGAAGGACGGCGATTCCCGCCTACCGCGGCGTTGAAGGCTGCGGTGTCGGGTGGGTTCCTGCTTCGCTGCGCGGTGCCGGGACGAGTCCCGGTCTTACCTGCGCTCCACAGGCTGACACGGCCAGTCCGGCCGCCTTGGCGACGTTGACCGCCGCGTTGATGTCCCGGTCCAGGACCGACCCGCACGCCCCACACGTCCACACACGGACGTGCAGCGGCTTCGGGCCGTCCTTCACGCCGCACTGCGAGCACACCTGGGAGGTCGGCTCGAAGCGGCCGGTCTTCACGAAGGTGCGCCCGTACCGTGCGGCCTTGTACTCCAGCATGTTCACGAACGCCGACCATCCGGCGTCGTGGACGGACTTGGCCAGCGCGTGCGGGCGAGTCCCTTCACCGCCAGGTCCTCCACGGCGACCGCTTGGTTCTCGCGGATCAGCTTCGTGGAGAGCTGGTGGTGGAACTCGCGGCGTGCGTCGGCCACCCTCGCGTGTGCGCGAGCGACCTTGATCCGGGCCTTGTCCCGGTTGCTGGAGCCCTTCTCCTTGCGGGAGAGGGCGCGCTGTGCCTTCTTCAGGCGCTTCTCGGCGCGGCGCAGGAAGCGCGGGCTGTCGACCTTCGTCCCGTCGGAGAGGACCGCGAAGTGCCCGAGCCCGAGATCGATGCCCAGCTCGGGTGTGACCTCGGGAAGGGCTTCCTCCGGGCCGGTCTTCACGACGAAGCTCGCGAAGTACCGGCCCGCACTGTCCTTGACCACCGTCACCGTCGACGGCACGGAGGGCAGCGTCCGCGACCACTTCACCTTGACGTCGCCGATCTTCGGCAGACGCAGCTTTGCGCCGGTCGTGATCGACCAGCGGGCGTTCGCGGTAAGCCGGACGGCCTGCCGGGTGTCCTTCCGCGACTTGTACCGGGGTGCGCCCATACGGGGGCGCTTGCCTTTGAGCCCGTCGAAGAAGTTCTTGTACGCGGTGTCCAGGTCGCGGAGGGACTGCTGGAGGACGACCGCCGACACCTCGCCGAGCCAGGCCCGCTCCGGGGTGTTCTTCGCCTCGGTGATGAGCGCCTTCGACAGGTCCCCGGCCTTCGGGAACGGCATGCCTTCGCTGCGGGCGGTCTCCCGAGCGCGGAGCGCGTCGTTGTAGACCACCCGCGCACACCCGAACGCCCTCGCCAACGCGCTGCGCTGACCGGCGCTCGGGTACAGACGGAAGCTGTACCGAAGCTGCACGCGGATCACGGTACACAATTGGTTTATGGGTATTGATGAGAATGTTCGTACTGGTCGTCACTGTGTTTTCCGCATGCATGTCCACTTGGTTTTCGTGACGAAGTACCGGCACAAGGTCTTCGCCGATCGACACCTGACGCGGTGCGAGGAGATCATGCGGGCCGTGTGCGAGGACTTCGAGGCCGAGCTGGTCGAGTTCAACGGCGAGAACAACCACGTCCACCTGCTCGTGAACTTCCCGCCGAAGGTCGCCGTGTCCAAGCTGGTCAACAGCCTCAAGGGCGTCTCTTCCCGGCGGCTGCGCCAGGAGTTCCCCGACCTCGTCCGCCACTACTGGCGGGCACAACGACTCTGGTCCGGCTCGTACTTCGCCGGTTCCGTCGGCGGCGCACCGCCCAGCATCGTGAAGCAGTACATCGAGCAGCAGAACCGGCCGCTCTGACCTGGGCTGAGGTGAACGATGCGGATCCGTGCACACAGCTGAGGTCAGAGCAGCTCTCAGATTCGCTTCACCACCGGGCTGAAGCCCGCTGCACTGCGAACAGTCCCGGTAGCTCTGGCGCAGCAGTGAGGGGTGCCGCCCGCTGGTTTGGGCGGCACCCCTCACTGCGTACGTCAGTGTCCGGCGGGCTCGCCGAACCAGCGGGCGAGGGCGGTGGCGAGGCCGTCCACGGCGCCGGCGCCGGTCCACGCGACGTGTCCGTCAGGCCGGACCAGCACCGCCTGTGCGCCCGCGAACACGGCACCGCGGTCGGCCGTGCGGGCGGTGACGGTCACGACGTCGACGCGGCCGGCCCAGGGCGCGGCGGCCTCGCGCAGGCCGGGGTCGCCGACGAGGTCGAGCAGGACAGCGTGTCCGGCGTGCAGCAGGGCGAAGGTGTCGGTCTCTGTGTCGGGCCCGGTCAGCGGCGTCTTGCCGAGGCGGCGCCCGAGGAGCGGGTGCGTGCTCCCGCCGTCGCCGGGCTCGCTGCCGTCGATGCCGTCGTAGCGGATGTCGAGGTGGGAGACGATGCCCGCGAGGTGGCGGCGGACCGTGTCGTGGCCGGTCAGCTCGGTGATGATCCGGCGCAGCGGCTCGGCCTGGTCGCCGCCGAGGAAGACCATGCCCTGGGCGCGGGTGTTCATCAGCAGGCGGCGCCCGACGGGGTGGCGCTCGGCGTGGTAGGTGTCGAGGAGGGCCTCGTCGGCGCGTGAGGTGACGACGGCGGCGAGCTTCCAGCCGAGGTTGGCGGCGTCCTGGACGCCGGTGCTCAGGCCCTGGCCGCCGGCGGGCAGGTGGATGTGCGCGGCGTCGCCGGCCAGCAGCACGCGGCCGCGTCTGTACTGGGCGGCCTGGCGGGTCGCGTCGCTGAAGAAGCTGACCCACTCGGCGCCGCCGCCGCTGATGTCCTCGCCGGTGATGTGCTCCCAGGCCTTGGCGACCTCCTCGAAGGTGACGGTGTCGTCGGCGCTGCGGGCGGCGGCGCCGTGCGGGCACACGATGATGCGGTGCACGCCCTCGCCCAGCGGGGCGGCCATCACCATGCCGTTGGGAAGGGTCTCGCCGAGGTAGCGGGGCTTGAGGTCGAGGCCGGTCACGTCGGCGAGGAACATCGCCCGGGTGGCCTCGGTCCCGGGGAAGTCGATGCCGACGAGCTTGCGCACCGTGCTCTTGCCGCCGTCGCAGCCCACCAGGTAGGGCGCGCGCAGCTGCCGCACGCCGTCCGCGGTGCCCACGGTGACCTCGACGTGGTCGCCGTCCAGGAAGCCGTCGGCGACGGCGAGGACCTCGTACCCGCGGCGGATCTCGGCACCGAGGTCGGTGGCCCATGCGGCGAGGACGGCCTCGGTCTGGCTCTGCGGGATACCGCGGGCACCGAAGTGGGCGCCTTGAAGGGCGGTGAAGTCGAACTGGACCCCGCCGAAGTGGCCGACGGGGCTGACCTCCAGGGTCTCGCCCTGCCCGAAGCGCGGCAGCAGCCCGCGCTGGTCGAAGACCTCCATCGCGCGGGCGGTGAATCCCAGGCCGCGGGACTGGCCGGTGGGCTCGGGCAGCTTGTCGAGGACGATCACTTCCGCCCCGCCCAGGCGCAGTTCGCCCGCGAGCATCAGTCCGGTCGGGCCTGCGCCTACGACGATGACGTCGGCGTCCATCGTGGTGTCCTGCATGGTGGTCAAATCCCTCTCATCTTCAGTGGTCCGTGCTCGGCGGGGGCGTGCGAGGGCGGGAAGTGTCCGGTCCGGGGACGAACGGCTCAGGCAATGCCGAACCACCGCCCGGCCGCCTCGGCGAGCCCGTTCCCGTCCCTGCCGCCCGCCCAGACGACGTGGCCGTCGGGCCGGACCAGCAGGGCCGGTGTCCGTTCGAGCGGTGAGCCGGGGGCCGGGTGCGCGGTGACCGTGTCGACACGGCCGGCCGCGGTGGCGTCGAGCCGCGGCGGCGGGGCGCCGAGACCCAGGAGCAGCCCGCGCCCGGAGCGCAGCAGTTCGGCCGTGGTGCAGACGATCTCGCCGACGCGCAGCCGCACGTGCGGCAGCCGCGCCCCCCGCAGTGGGTGCTCGGGTCCCCCGACGTCGTAGCGGACGTCGAGGCCGCTGATCATTGCGGCGAGAGGGGCACGCACCTCCTCGTGGGCGACGAGTTCGGCGAGGACCGTGCGCAGCGGTTCCACCTCGGGGCCGCCGAGCAGCAGCAGGGCCTGGGCCCGGATGTTGCCGAGGACGGCGGCGCCGACGGCGGCGCGTTCGGTGTCGTAGCTGTCGAGGAGAGCGGCGGGTGCGGTGCCGTCGACGGCGGCGGCGAGCTTCCAGCCGAGGTTGTAGGCGTCCTGGAGGCCGAGGTTGAGTGCCTGGCCTCCGATGGGCATCTGCCGGTGGGCGGCGTCCCCGGCGAACAGGACGCGGCCGTGCCGGTAGCGGGCCAGGATCCGGTTCTCGTCGTCGAAGTGGCCCACCCACAGCGGGGTGGCGCCGGTGATGTCCTCCCCGGTGACGCGCTTCCAGGCGGCCGCCAGCTCGTCGAAGTCCGGGGCGCCGGCGCGTTCGCGGACCGCGGCACCGAACTCGTGCACCATCACGCGGGTCACGCCGGCGGGGTTGCGGGCGGCGACGGCGAGGCCGCCGGGGAGGCGTTCGAAGCGCCGGTTCGGAATGTCGACGCCCTCGACGTCGGCGCGCAGCAGCTCGCGGGCGGCCGGGGTGCCGGGGAAACCGGCGCCGGCCAGGCTGCGCACCGTGGAGTCCTGGCCGTCGCAGGCGACGAGGTGGGCGGCGCGCAGGGTGACACGGGTGCCGTGGCGGCTGGTGGCGGCCGCCACGACGTGGGAGCCGAGGTCCCGCACGGCGTGCAGGGTGTGGCCGCATCTGAGGTCGGCGCCGAGGCCGAGGGCCCACTCCTCCAGGACCGCCTCGGTCCTGGTCTGCGGCACCTTCCACTGTCCGGGGTAGGGACCGGGCAGGGTCAGGTCGAGGGGGATGCCGCCGAAGTGACCGCGCGGCTCGCACGGCGGGCTGCCGAGGTCCGCGAGCAGACCCCGGCTGTCCAGCAGTTCCATGGTGCGGGCATGCAGGGTGGAGGCCCGGGACTCCGTGGTCGGGCCGTGGCGCCGCTCGACGAGGGTCACCTGGATGCCGCGCAGCGCCAGTTCACCGGCGAGCAGCAGGCCGACGGGGCCCGCGCCGACGACGATCACCTGGGTGTCGACCGTCTCGGCGGGCCCGGTGCGCGAAGACCGGCCGTTAGGGTGCGGGGCGCCGGCCATGTCAGCGGTTCCGCTCCGCGTGGTCCTTGGCGTGGCCGAGGGTGGCGAGGCTGTTGGTGCTGAGCGCGCCGTGCACATAGGCCCGGGCATCGGCGACGGTCGCCTCGGGGCCGAGGATCCGGGCGATGTTGTCCGTGTTGAGGGTGACGGTGTGCTGGGAGCTGGCCGTGGTACCCGAGTCCTCGGTCTCCTCGAAGGTCCACACTCCGGTGTGCAGGGTCATCAGGGCCGGCAGCGTGACCTGCTTGTAGGCGATGCGGTGGTGGCCCAGGACGACCCGGTAGGACTTCGTCGTGTGCGTGGAGCCGTCCTTGGCGCGGGTGTCCATCTCCAACTCCTGGAGGCCCGGGGTGTCCTCGGTGAAGCGGACACGGGCCACGTGCGGCAGCCGCTGCGGCCACAGCCCCGCCTCGTTGACGAAGGCGAAGGCGTCCTTGGCCGAGCCGTGGATCGTCACGGTGTCGGTGAAGGAGAAGGTCAGTTCCTGCGCGTCGGCGGCGTGGACGCGCTCGACGTTCTCCTTCAGCGCGGTCAGTTCACTGGTGCTGTTCCTGTCCACGGCCCGCTCGATCCACAGCAGGTCGTGGGGGTCGTCGTCGATGGCCCGGTAGTCGTGCAGGAGCCTGACGCGCGAGGTGCCCTCGTCGAGGGGTTCGACGATCCAGGTGCCGCCCATGGCGGCGACCGGCGGTGCCGGCACCTCCTGGCGGAAGGTGATGCGCAGGGCCTCGGGGTCGAGGGTGCGGTGCGAGGTCCAGGTCTTGGGCTCACCGTTGGCGGTGGCCCAGATGCGGATGCGCTCCTGGTCGCCGCCGGTCTCCTCGCGGTCGACGTGGATGGTGGGCGGGAAGATCCGCGGCCAGTTGGTCACCTCGGCGAGGAGACGGTAGACGGCGGCGGCAGGCGCGCTGATGGTGATCTCGTGCTCGACCTCACGAGTCGTCATGACGGCTTCTCCTCGGCGGTACCGGCTGTGCGGACGGCGGGAGCGCGGGCTCCCGGTGGGCGGGCGGCCTAGAAGTTGCCGAGGCCGCCGCAGACGTTGAGTGCCTGGGACGTGATGGACGCCGCGGTGTCGGAGGCGAGGTAGCCGACGAGGCCCGCGACCTCCTGGGGCGTGGAGTAGCGGCCGAGCGGAATCTTGGCCTGGAACTTCTTGAGGATCTCGTCCTCGCTGGTGTCGTACGCCGCGGCGTAGCCCTGCCGCACCCGCTGGGCCATCGGCGTCTCGACGTATCCGGGACAGACGGCGTTGACGGTGATGCCGGTCGGCGCGAGTTCGTTGCCGAGGGCCTTGGTGAAGCCGACGACCCCGTGCTTGGAGGCCGAGTAGGGGGCGCCGAGGACGACTCCCTGCTTGCCGGCGGTGGAGGCGATGTTGATGATCCGGCCGCGGTCCTTGGCGCGCATGCCGCCGGTGGTCAGGACCTCACGGGTCATCCGGAACACGCTGTTGAGGTTGGTGTCGATGACGTCGTTCCACAGCTCGTCGGTGATGTCCGCGGTGGGACCGCCGCCGGAGCGGCCGGCGTTGTTGACGAGCACGTCTACGGTGCCGAACGCGGCGACGGCACCGAGCACGAACTCCTTGACACAGGCGGCGTCGCGGACGTCGAGCTGCCGGCCGTCCACGTCGAGGCCCTCCTCGCGCAGCGCTTTGGCGGTGTGGGCGACGTTGTCCGCGTCGCGCGCGCCGATGAACACCTGGTGTCCCTGGTGCGCCAGCAGCCGGGCGACTTCCAGGCCGATGCCGCTGGTCGCACCGGTGACGAGGGCGACCCTGCGGGTGGAGTCGGACATGGGGTGCTCCCTTTCAGGCGGCCCGGGCCCCGGGCAGGGACAGCTGGGCGTTGACGATGTCGAGCAGGTCGCGCGGCGTGATGTCGTCGCCGAGGTCGTCGTCGTCCAGGACGATGTTGTACTCGCGCTCGATGCGGCCGCCGGTCTCCAGCAGCGCGATGGACTCGTAGCCGAGGACCGCGAACGTGGTGTCCTGGATGTCTCCGTCGAGGTCGACGTTCTCGTCCGCACCCGCGGCCTCGAGAAGGATGCGCCGGAGGTCGTCGAGGGTGAACTGGATACTGGCCATGGGGTGCTTCCTTCGGTCTCGGGGCGGTGGCGCGCCCCAGCTGATCGTTTCTGGTGCGCACAGGCCGGCCGGCGGCCCGCCGGTGGTGTGCCGTCCGCTCAGGCGGACGCCTCCCACCGGTAGAAGCGCCGTGCCATGGCGTCGGCCGGGGAGCGCCAGGTCGCGGGGTCGTAGGGGTCGATGAACGGTTTGAGGTCGTCGCTGATCCGCACGAAGCGCGGGTCGTCCTTGGCGCCCTGGATCAGCTCGCCGCCGTTGTCCTCGTCGAAGTCCTGGAGGTGGAAGTAGAGGCCGTTGAAGGCGAACAGCTGGCGCCGCCGGGTGCCCATCCGGTGCGGCATGTCGGTCGCGTCGAACTCGGCGAACAGTTCGGCGACGTCCGCGCTCGAGCCGGGCGCCATGCGGGCCACGATCAGCGTGCTGTGCATAGTTCTCGCTCCTTGGCGGGTCCGATGGGGTGCGCGGGGCACGGGTGCCGGCCGGCGGCCGACGCCGTAGGGCCGGCGCGCGCCACCCGGTGCGCGGGCCGGGTTACTCGCCCGCGGCGCGCGTGTGCACGACGCGGTAGGTGTTCGCGTCGCACGCGATCTGCAGCTCGGCGATGCGCTCGTCGTTGGTCTGCCGCGGCTTGGGCTTGCGCGCGTGGGGCAGGTCGCGGAACGCCTCGTAGCTCTCCTTGCTGTCCCACTGGGAGTAGACGACGGCGAAGGCGCCCTCGACGAACATGGCGCGCAGCCCCTTGAAGACACTGTGCGAGCGGTAGCCGGGGACGTTCACCAGCCATTTTTGGCCCTCGCCCAGGAGCTTGACCAGCTCGGCCTGGTCGGCCTCGGCGACCCGGTGGACCTCGATGGCCGTGTAGTCGTCGCGCCCCGGCGAGACCTCGACGCGGCCGCCGAGACCGGGGTGGGCCTGGGAGAAGGCGATCTCGTTCTGCAGCAGCCGGATGGCCGTGGTGATCTCGCGGAAGACGGGCAGTGTGCGGTGCTTGAACTCGTCGCCGGCGTAACGCTTCTCCAGGTCCTCGCCGCTGCGCCACTGGATCAGGTTGGCGGTGCCGGGGGTGTCCTGCCCGGCATGCACGGTCGAGGAGATCCATCCCTCGTAGGCAGCCGTGTCGACGATCTTGCCCATCTCGGTGAGCAGCTGCTCCTGGTGCTCGGGGGTGTCGGTGGTGAACAGGTTGAGGACGGTCAGGTAGTTGTCCTCGGTGGAGATGATCGGCATGGTTCCTTCGCTTCCTCGGGATACGTGTGTGCGGTCAAAAGGACCGGTCAGGCGGCGGGGCCGAACCAGCGGGCGAGCGCGTCGGTGAGCGGCATGCCCGTGGCACCGGCGGCCGGTCCCTCACCGGCGGCGCCCACCCAGGCGATGTAGCCGTCGGGACGGACGAGCACGGCGCCGAGGCCGTCTTCGGCGTCCTGCACGGTGACGGTGTCCACGCGGTCGGACCAGCCGTGGCCGGCGGCACGCAGATCCTCGCTCCCGGTGAGGTCGAGCAGCAGGCCACGGCCCGGCTGCAGGAAGGAGAAGACGCCCTGCTTCACGCCGTCCCGGGTGACCTGCTTGTCCTCCAGGCGGCGGCCCAGCAGCGGGTGGCGGTCGCATCCGACGTCGTGGCGGATGTCGAGCCCGGTGACCATGCCCACCAGGTGGCGCTGTACCTCCTCGTGCCGCACCAGCTCGGCGAAGACCTGCCGCAGCGGCGCGACCTCCTCGCCGCCGAGGTAAAGGGTGCGCTGGGCGAGGGTGTTGGCGAGGATGCGGGCTGCGACCGGGTGGCGCTCCAAGTGGTAGCTGTCGAGCAGCCCCTGGGGGGCCAGGCCCTTGACGTCCAGCGCGAGCTTCCAGCCGAGGTTGACGGCGTCCTGGATGCCGGCGCTCATGCCCTGGGCGCCGATCGGCAGGTGGATGTGGGCGGCGTCGCCGGCGACGAAGACGCGGCCCTTGCGGTACTGGGTGGCCTGCCGGCTGACATCGGTGGTCGAGGAGACCCACAGCGGTGTGGCGCCGCTGATGTCCTCGCCGGACAGGCGGTGGAACGCCTCGGCGACCTCGTCGAAGGTGATCGGGCCCTGGCCGGTGCGCATCGGCTGTGCGCGGTCGTAGTAGATGACGCGGCTGCGGTCCGGACCGAGCGGCAGCACCATGACCATGCCGCCGGGCACCGGCTCGCCGCTGAAGCGCGGGCGCAGCTGTACGCCGGCGATGTCGGCGAAGCGCAGTTCGACGGTGGGCGCGGTGCCGTCGAAGTCGATCCCGGCGCTGGTGCGCACGACGCTGCGGGCGCCGTCGCAGCCGACGACGTGGCGGGCGCGGAGCGTGCCGGTGCCCTCGGCGGTGGCCACGTGGACGCGGACCTCGTCGTCGTCCTGTTCGACGCCGGTGACCTCGACTCCGCGGCGCACCTCGACACCGCGCTCCGCGATCCAGCCGGCGAGCATGCCCTCGGTCCGCGACTGGGGGATTCCGCGGGCTCCGTACGAGCCGTTCGCAATGACCCGGTAGTCGAGCGGCACTCCACCGAAATGACCGAACGGAATGACGTCGACATCGCCGAGCCGGGATATGAGTCCACGCTGTGCGAATTCCTCGATCGTGCGCGCGGAAAAGCCGAGGGCGCGGGATTCCTTGATGGGTTCGGCAAGCCGGTCCACGACCAGGGCGGAGACTCCATGGAGACTCAACTCGCCCGCGAGCATGAGTCCGGTGGGCCCTGCTCCTACTACGATCACGTCCGCGTCAAAGGTGTCCATCTTCCCTCTTCCGACTGGTGTTTGATGAGTATTGCCGGACCATGGAGGAACGGTAAAGCGAGTCCGGTACAGGCTTTGCGCAATCCATTACAGAACTTCGCCGGTAATGTCAGATCTCTGGCAGGGTGCTGGTCCGCCGGCCGCGCCCGGCGCCATGCTCGAGCGGTGACTTCCCCTCTCTTGCCCGCCGATTCGGCCGCGGCCGCCGATTCCGCGGACGCCGCAGTGGTCGCCGAACTCATGGGCCGTTATCTGGTCACGCTCGACGACGAGGAGCCCGACGACGCGTGGGCCCGGAGCCTGTTCACCGAGGACGCGACCGTCGCCTTCCCGATGAGCCGCCACCAGGGGTGCGCCGGACTCGCCGAGTGGCACCGCGCCTCGCTCGCGGCGTTCGCGCGCACCCAGCACCTGGGCTCGCCGGCGGTGGTGACCGTCACCGGGGACAGCGCGGTGTTCCGCGCCAACGTGCTGACCACGCACGTGCATCACCCGGGCGGGGACCGGCCGCCGCTCTTTCGTGCGGGGACGCTCGCCTCCGGCGAGGCCCGCAGGACGGCTGCCGGGTGGCGGATCGGCGAGCTGTCGTTCCGGGTCCTGTTCACCGAGGGCGAGCCCCCCGTACGGGGCTGATCACCGCGGGGCTCAGATGTCCACGGCCGGGCCCTCCTCCCCGGGCGGGGTCATCGCCGTGAGCAGGCGCGGGTCCAGCATGGTGGTGACCGAGGTGTCCCCGGCCGGGTCGAGCCCGGCGTCGTGGCAGGCCGCGCTGATCAGGTAGCGGCCGAGCACCGGATGGGTGGCGAACGCCCACTCGTCGCCGAGTGCCGCGGCACCGTCGGGGGTGCGCAGGCCGCCGAGGGCGAGGCCGAAGCCGAACTCGGTGAAGGCGAGCCGCATGCCCTGCCCGAGCGCCTTGGTGTACGCCTCCTTCAGGGTCCACAGCCGCAGCACGCACGCCGCCCGCTGCTGCGCGGACAGCGCGTCGAGTTCGGCCACCTCGGCCGGCGTGCACATCCGGCCGAGCATCAGGTCCAGGTCGAAGCGCCGGTCCGCGCACTCGGCGTCCAGTCCGATCCGGCCCATCCGGCTGATCCCGACGGCCATCAGCTCACCGGTGTGCGTCAGCGCGACCTCCACCTGGTCGAGGCCGCGCAGGTAGGGGCGGCCGCCGAGACGGTAGGCGATGTCGATGTCCTCGGGCCGGATGCCGAGCGCGGCCGCCGCGGTGTACTTGATGAGCAGCCGGGAAGCGGCGAACCGGCTGCGGACGGCGGGGTCGTTCGTGCCGGTGTAGCGGTTCCAGTCCCGCCCCAGCAGCGCCTCGAGGCGCGGCGTGGTGAGCACCGCGGGAAACCACTCGGTCCACGTCGCGTACGCCACCGTGGTCCCGCGCTCCAGGAGGTCCTCGCGTATGCGCAGCCAGGAGCTGTCCGGGCGCGGGATGTGCACGGGCGGCGCGACGGCGGAACCGTGCGCGGTGGCGACGACGCCCAGTGCGCTCAGACGCCGCAGGGTGTCGAGGACGCCCACGGCGTCACGGGAGTCGATGTCGTCCGTGACGCGGCCGTCGTCCCCGCGTGCGGCCACAGGCTCCCTGTGGTTCATGGTGTTCGCCTCCCAGCGTCGTCCTGCGGGTCCGGCGGCCGGCTCCCGGGCCGGCCGGCATCCCGGGCCGGATCGTTTCTGCCCAGTGGGGGCCTCACGCGAGCCGCATCCCGTAGAGGTCGAAGCTGCGCCCGTCGCGGTACCGGTCCACGAGCCGGGCCGCCAGCTCCTGGGTGATGCCGTCCGGCAGGTCAGGCACGTCCAGTCCGAGGCGGCGGCCGAACCTGGTCAGGGCGATCAGCGCCCACTCGGGCTCGGCGAGCAGGCCGCCGTCCGGGGTGCCGAGGCCGGCGTTCTCGCGGACCCCGAGGCAGGACGCGGCCGCGAGCAGCAGGCAGTACCGGTCGACGAGGACGTACGCGGCCGGTGCGAGCGCCCCGGTGTCCGGGCGCCCCAGGAGGGTGGCGCACCGCTGGGCGAGGCTGTGCACCTCGGCGGCGAAGGCGCGGGCGAGGTCGGCGAGCGCGGCCCACCTGGGGCCGCGGTCCCGCGTGCCGTCGAGCCGGGCGGCGGCGCCGGGCAGTACGGCGAGCAGACCGTCGCAGCCGCTGTGCGGATCGCGGGGTTTTGCGTCGAGCCGTCTAAAGTCGAGCGCGCTGCGCCCGGCACCCGGGGTGAAGAGGGCGCCGGGTGCTTCCTGTCCGTTGTCTGCGTCGCGGGCCGCGTGGGCGAGGGTGCGCAGATGGGGGACGAGCACGGCCTGGGTGTCGGCGGTGCCGGCGTGTCCGAGCCCGGCCACCGGGAGGTCGCGCACGAGTTTCTGGAAGCCGCCGTAGGCGGGGCCGCGGTCGTACCCGCGCGCACCGAGCACCGCGGCGAGTTCGTCGAGGTCCTCATGGAGCAGTGCCGACACGGCGTACTTGACGGCGGCGGAGGGAACCAGTGCGTGCTCGGGCGCCAGGTCGAGCAGCCGCAGACCGGTGACGGCGAGGCTGTCGCAGGCGAGCAGGTCGGCGAAGACTCCGGCGAGCACCCGGCCGCGGCGGCCGCGCAGTGTCAGGCCGCGCCGGGACTCGCTGACGGCCCGGACGGCGTAGCGCAGCGCGCTGTCCATTCCGCCGACCAGAGCACCGCCGGACACCAGCGCCCGGCTGACCTGGAAGGTGCGCAGGGAGAGGCTGACGCCCTCGCCCCGCTCTCCCACCAGGGCGTCGGCGGGCACCGGGCAGTCCTCGAGCCGCAGCCCCGCGTAGTGTGCGCCGCGCATGCCGTGGGTGCGGGCGCGGGGCAGCCGGTGCACGGCGTGCGCCGGCAGCCTGCCGCTCTCGAGCAGGAACACGGAGTGGCTGTCCGGGCCGTCGCCGGGCGCGGTGCGGACGTAGGCGACGAAGGTGTCGGCGCGGTCGGCGTTGATGACGACGTCCTTGCGGCCGTCGACCACGTAGCCGTCGGGCGCGGGCCGTGCGGTGTACTCGCCGCGCAGGATCGCGTTGGCGTGGGCGAACTCGCGGTGCAGGATCGTGATCCGGCCGCCGCCGAGCAGCAGCGACGCGGTGTCCCGGCGCTGGCGCTCGTCGCCCGCGGTCCACACCACGGACGCCGCGAACAGGGCGGTCACCCCGGCGCCGAAGCCGAGCGCGACGTCCCTGCGGAAGACCGGCCGCAGCACCTGGGTGAGTGCCTCGACGCCGGTGAAGCGGCCGCCCAGGACGGTGGGCACGAACTCGGCGGCCAGTTTGAAGCGGCCGAGCAGGTCTTCGGTGGCGGCGGGTACCTCGCGCCGTTCGTCGGCGGCGAGCAGCGCCTGCTGGCCGTGCGGGTTGCCGTCGGCGAAGGGGTCGCCGAGCAGGTCCTCGAGGTACCGGGCCCGGGCGGCTCCGTCACCAAAGACCCGCGGGACCCGGGCGTGAGCGGTCACACCCGCGGCCACGGTCGTGCCGGAACCCGCGGTGAGACTGTCGTTCACGTGCGACCTCCAACGTCGGCCCGTCCGGCGGGGGCGGAGGGGCAAGAACAGCGCGATGAGCGGGAGGGGTGCGGCCCGGGGGGAGGCGGTGCGGCTCAGGCCCGGCGGGCCGGCGCGCACTCGGCGTGCTCCCTGGCCAGCCGCAGCGCGACGCCGCTCTCCCGGGCGAGCCGGGAGCGCAGGGCCTTACGTGCGAGGCGTACCGCGTCCACGCCGTCGCCGTACCGCTCGCGGACACCGTCCTCGTCGAGGACCGCGTGGTGCCGCGCGACGACGGTGACCCCCGCGCCCCAGGGGTTGGGTTCGACCGACCATTCCCCCGCGTGCGCGGCGAGCAGCGCCGGCTCCTCGGTGTCCCTGATGTCCTTGTAGACGATGCGCCCGGCGTGCGGGAATCCGATCCGTACCGATTCCGTCGTCCGCGCGGTCCCGTCGGCGCCGTCGAGTTCCACGGTCATCAGCTGCACTCCGGGCCCGCGTTCGGCGATGTCGATCCCCTTCGCGCCGGGTACCGCGTCGGGCCGGTCGCCGAACCGGTGCAGGAAGTCGTACACCGGCTCGACGGGGGTGTCGACGCTCACGGCGTCCTCGAAGGACAGGACCAGGTCGTCGAGGCGGCGCCAGCGCTCGGCGAGCTGCCGGAGGTTGTCGAGGGCGGCCCGGCTGTTGGCGGTGGTGGCCCTCTTCACCCAGTCCACGTCGGCGCGCGCGTTGTCGGTCACGGTGAAGTCGTTGCTGAGGGTGACGAGCGACCGCTCGGGGCCTCGCGGTTCGACGGTCCAGCTGCCGCCCATCGAGGTCACCGGCCGGGGCAGCACCTCCTGGCGGAAGTCGACCCGGTGCGCCACCGGGTCCAGGACACGTCGGGTGGTCCAGGACTTGACCTCGCCGTTGGCCATGACCCACATCCGCAGCCGCTCCGACTCACCGTCGAACTCGAGCTGTTCGACATGGAGGGTCGGCGGCAGGAAGATGGGCCAGCGCAGCGCGTCGGCGATCAGACCGTAGAGCACGCCGGCGGGGGCGTCGACCTGCGCGTGCTGGGCCATGCGGTGCACGGGCGCGAGATACATCCCCACACCTCTCTCGTCTCGGCGTCCGGAAGGCGGGGCGGGCCGCCGTGGACGCCGCCCGCCTGTGGGTACAGGCTCGCCATGGACTGTGTCCTGATCCGGTGGAGAACGACTCGTCCGCTTCTCGAACACCGCTGGAATCCGCAGCGGAACACGGGGCGCCCCCGTGAACGACGACCGTGCTGGACGCCGGATCGATTAGGGCACGACCTCCCTGCCCCACCCTGCGGCACCGCTCCCCCACACCGGTGTCCGGACGGCCGCGCCGGGCAAACGCCACGCCGCCCCCGCACCCGACCCGGCCACTCGTCCGGGCGCTCTCCTCACCCCAAGACCGGGCCCGGCCGCTCCCCCGCCGCGTCACACCGGCACCGGCCCAGAGCCCGGCCACTCCCCCACCGCCCACACCCACACCGGCCCAGAGCCCGGCCACTCCCCCACCGCCCACACCGACACCGGCCCAGGGCCTTCACGCTCGCCTGAGGAGTTGCGCCCGCCCCACTCACACCCGTCCCACGGCCGCTTCCCGCACCGGGTGACACCACGTCGGGTCACGGAACACCGGCCCCCGCGACCATCACTGCGCCGGGACCTCCAGCCCGGTCACCGAACGCTCGACTCGGAGTCCAGAGGACGTCAGACGGTCCTCGAGGGGCCGCTTCCAGCCTGAGCGGAGTGGCACGACGATCCGCCGACCGAAGGGGGCCCCGATGACGATCGCCCGGCGTCTGCTCCGGCTGTCCCGCGCCCTGGCCACCACTGTCTGGCAGTCCATGGTCGCCGTCGGCGCCGTCCAGCTCGCCGGCGAGACGGCCCGCGCCGACACCCGCCTGGTGGACGCGCCTGCGCCGGGTCACCCCGAACGCCTGCGCCCCGACGTGCCGTTGACCGCGCTGGAGCGCGCGCTGCTGAAGGACATCGGCCCGGCACGCTGACGGACGCGGTGCAGCCGCCGGGCCGTCGCCGGGTCAGGCCGCGTACAGGTCGAAGGTAGAGGTGCGTCGCGGCCCGGACGCCAGGTCGAGCTGGGGGTCCACGGCGAGGATCGCCTGGTGCAGCCGCTGCAGCTGCGGCGAGGGCTCCACGCCCAGCTCGTCGACCAGGCGGCGGCGCAGCCGGTGGAAGACGTCGAGCGCGGCGGCCTGCCGCCCGCAGCGGTAGAGCGCCACCATGGCCTGGGAGTGCAGCCCCTCGTGTTCGGGGTGGCGGGCGATCAGGTCCGTGAGTTCGGCGGTGACTTCGGCGTGCCGGCCGATCCTGAGGTCGGCGTCGATGCGGCGCTCGCGCGTGACGAGCCGGCTCTCCGCCAGCCGCATCGCCTCGATCTCCAGGACCGGGCCGACGGGAACGTCGACCAGCGGAGGCCCCTGCCACAGGCTGAGCGCGGTGCGGTAGGTGCGGGCGGCCCGCTCGTCCTCGCCGTCCTCGAAGGCCTGCTGGCCCTCGGCGACGAGGCGTTCGTAGGCGTGGACGTCGACCGCCTCGGCCGGTATCTGCAGCAGATAGCCGCCGTGCCGGGTGGCCAGGACGTCCTTGGCGGTGCCCGGAGCGCCGGGCCCCATCGCGGTACCCAGCCGGCGCCGCAGCTGGAGGATGTAGGTCTGCAGGGTGGTCAGGGCGCTCTGGGGCAGTCCGGTGCCCCAGATCTCCTCCATGAGCGTGGGCACGGGCATGACCCGGCCCGGGTAGAGCGCGAGCAGGGCCAGGATCTGGCGCGGCTTCCCGGCCGTGGGAACGATCGACATCCCGTTGACGTCGGCACTCAGCGGACCCAGAACACGAATCTCCATGGCTTCCTTCCCCGTACCTCGACAACTGGACTCGGCTTTTGAGCCGGCGTTCGAACCGGTGCCCGAGGCTCGGTCGATATTGCGCCACGCGGGGGCCCGCTGTCCTTACCCCACGACGGATGCACGAGGCCCGCCGTATCCCGCCGCAACCACGCGCCCGCCCATTCGTCGAGGAGGCATCGAGCGGAATCCTTGCGGCCCCCCTCCCAGCAGTTCCTGCCGTATGGGCGGCACGCCGTTTTGCACACGGCGAGAAGACGGCGCGCCCCTGTTGCGCCGGCCCGTGCGCGGAGCCGTCCATTTACCCGTCGCCGGGGCCGGGCGGCCACACCGGGAAAGCGGCGTGAGGGTGCGGCGGCCGGATAGGGAAACCGGACGCGCGGCGCCCGGTTTCTTGTTCACGCGTACCGTCCGGAAGCCGGAATCCGGGAAGGGGGGCGCCGGCTCTTGGGCCGGCAGCGGGAATCGCCCCCCTCCCGGGCGGCGTCGCCCTCTGTTTCCGAACGGCCGGCCCCGCCCAGGCCCACTTTTCCCCGTACGGGGCTCAGGGCGCCGCCCACAGGGGGCAAGACTGGCCGGGGCGGCGGAGCGCAGCGCAGCGGCTCACCGGCGGACGGAAGGGGCAGGGCGGGCACCGCATCCGGGCGGACGCAGGGGGCGGTGCCCGCAACGGCCCGTGCGGGCCGGCTGCGTCGGCTGCCGGCACCACCGCGCCCGGGCCTTTGGGGGCGCCGCGCACCGCACCGGGCTGGGACCGCCCATCCTGGCTCTCCCGGCCCGTGCCGCTCCCCGGTCCTGGCCCTCCCGCCCGTGCGGTGGCCCGCCCGGGGCGCAGGACGCGGCCGCAGGGCTGGGCCGCGATGACGGGAGGACCGGGACGGCCGGGACGCCGCGGATGCCGCCGTCCCGGGGGCGTGGAGCGGTCAGGGAACCAGGAGGTCCGCTCAGAGAGGGTCCGCCAGGGAGGTCTGGCCGGGGGGCTGGCCGGGGAGGTCCGGGGGCGAGGGTGAACTGCCGTTCCGGGACGCGGTGTTGGGGTGCCGGGGAGGCGCCGGCCCCGGGAGGTGAACTGCCGTCTGGGCAGCCGGTGTTGGGTCCGGTGGGTGGGCACACGGGGGGGGCGTCGGCGGGAGCCGTCGGCGCGGCCCGGTGCAGTCCGGGTGGAGGGAGGCCGGCCCGCCGCCCGCCCGGGGGGGGGGGGGGGGGGGGGGGGGGGGGCGGGGGGGGGGGGCTGTGCTGAAGCCGGCCGGCCGGTCCCGCCGCGCGGGGGGTGCCTCTGTGTCTTTCGTCAAGCGGCGGGGGGGCTTCCCGGTTCGTAGAAGGTTCCGTCGCGGAGCATGGCGAACAGGACGCTGATGCGGTGGCGGCTTGTCGAACACCGTCTTCCCGGCCGGAGTCAGGCCGTGGCCGTGATGCGTCTGCTTGCCGACGTCCAGGCCACGGAAGATGCCCACCCCGTCGATACTGGTCACCGTGCCCCCACAGGTCTCGCAGCGTGCCGGCCCCAGGGGCGGAGGCCGTTCTCGCGCATCCACGGTATGCAGACCTGCCGCCCGCAGCGGCCGGGCATTGCGCCCGGCCGGGCGGTGGTCGGGCCTCTGATCAGCGTCTGTGACGGCACCCCTCGGACCCGGTGACACCACCCCCCAGGTCATCCCATCGACAGGGGGCAACAGTCATGCCGGGACCGGAGGCCAGCGGCCCTCTTGCAGGACCGCGAAGAAGACAACTGTGAGAGTTCTTCTGCGGCCCGGGATGGGTTGCTGCCAGGCTCGGCGCTCGTGATCCGGCATGACTCGCAAGATAACTGGCGTTCCGTCAAGGGCTGCCGTTCCCCCGAGATGTCTGCCGGACGCGGGCGTCGGCCTGGCCCACCCGTTGGCTTGATCAGCAGCTTGTCCGCCTTCCGGCGTGACTCATCACAGTTCCGCCACGTGGTGACTCCACCCAGGCCGACACCGTCACGGTCGTCCGCCCGGAGGAGAACAGCCGCATGACCATGCTCGCAGAACACGTCGATGGCGTCATCGGCGTCGACACCCACCGCGACACCCTCGCCGCGGCCGCCGTCAGCCCCATCGGCGCCGTGCTGGCCAGCACCGATTCCCCGGCCCACGCCCGCGGCTACCGACGCCTGCTGGACTTCGCCCGCCAGCAGGTCCCCGGCCGCCGCTGCTGGGCCCTGGAAGGCATCGGCAGCTACGGCGCCGGCCTCGCGGCCTTCCTGGACCAGGCCGGCGAGCAGGTCGTCGAGGTCTGCCGCCCAAAACGAGCGGCCAACCGCGGCGGCCGCAAGACCGACATGCTCGACGCCGTCCGGGCCGCCAAGGAGGCCCTGACCACCGAGCATCTGATCCAGCCCCGCCTCCGCGGCGAACGCGAGGCACTGCGGGTGCTGCTTGCCACCCGTCACGGCGCGGTCCTCGCTTCCACCGCCGCGATCAACCAGCTTAAGGCCCTGATCGTCTCCGCGCCGGACGGCCTCCGCTCCGAGCTGCGAAAGCTCAAGCGCCTCGAACAGATCGCCTACTGCGCTCAGTTCCGCGACCGCCCGGCCCAGGACCTGGAGCACCGGATGACGGTGCGGGCCATGCGGTCCACGGCCCAACGCGTCCAGGCCCTGCAGGCCGAGGCCAAGGGGCTCGAGAACGAGATCCTCACGCTGGTGCGGCACCAGGCCCCCGCGCTTCTCAACCTGCTCGGAGTCGGACCGATCACCGCCGCCCAGATCTTGGTCAGCTGGTCTCACCAGGGACGATTCCGCTCGGAAGCCGCCTTCGCCTCCTTCGCTGGAGTCTCGCCGATCCCTGCCTCGTCCGGGCTGACCAACCGACACCGGCTCAACCGCAGCGGCGACCGGCAGCTCAACCGGGCCATGCACACGATCACCTTGATCCGGATGCGGCTCGATCCCTCTACGAAGACGTACGTCGCACGCAAGATCGCCGAAGGTAAGACCTCCCGTGACGCGCAGCGATGCCTCAAGCGAGTGATCTGCCGCCAGGTCTTCAAGATCCTTGAGCGCTCCGACCGGAACCAACTCGGCAACGTCGAAGCACTCACTCAAGCGGCTTGACACGACATAGCAGCCTCGGGGTGTCCGCGGCCGGCGGGAGGGGCCTGACCCTGCGGTTGCGGCGGGCGGCGGTGGCGGGGCCGCTGCCCGCTCACGGGCGGGGCGGGGTGGGGCGGGGTCAGCCCACGCGGGCCACGGCCCGGCCGGTGGCCTCCGGGCCGCGGGCCGGGGCGGTCTCCGCGGCGGCCGTGAGGATGGAGCGCTGGAGCCGGCTGATCGTCGTCGACGGTTCGAGTCCCAGCTCGTGCACGAGGGTGGCCCGCAGCCGCTGGTAGACGCTCAACGCCTCGCCGCGCCGTCCCGAGCGGTGCAGGGCCACCATGAACTGGCCGTGCAGGCTCTCGTGCATCCGGTGCCGGTTGACCAGGACGGTCAGCTCGGACAGCAGTTCGCGGTGGCGGCCGAGTCTGAGGTCGGCCTCGATGCGCTGGTCCAGCGCGCACAGCCGCAACTCCTCCAGGCGCTTGACCTCCAGGCCGAGCCGGCTGCCGGCGCTCACGTCGGCCAGCGCGGTGCCGGTCCACAGTGCCAGGGCCTCGCGCAGCCTGCGTGCGGCGCCCGTGAAGTCCTCGGCGTCCACGGCCCGGTAGCCGGCCCCGGCGCGCTGCTCGAACTCGCGGAAGTCGACCCGGCCGCCCCGGCTGTCCAGGCGGTAGCCGCCGGGCAGGGTGACCAGGACGTCCTTGGCGGTGACGTCGCGTTCGCCGCCGGCGGCCAGCGCGGCGCCGATGAGCTCGCGCAGCTGCAGCACATAGGTCTGCAGGGTGGTGCGGGCGCTGCGCGGCGGCTCGTCGTCCCACAGCTCCTCGATCAGGCAGGAGACGGGGACCACCCGGTCGGCGTGCAGGGCCAGCAGGGCCAGCACCTGACGCGGTTTCGGGGCGGTCGGTGTGATCGAGACGCCGTGCTCGCGTACGGACAGCGCGCCCAGAACTTCGATGTCCACTGTCTTGTCCCCCTTGGAGTCCCATGCCGGTTGCTGCGGGTCCGTGCCGCGAGGGCCGCCGCTTGGACACCCGGAGGGCTCTCGACGACACTGGCTCGAAGACGATTAAAAAAACAGCACAGTCGGTTTGTCAATGGGGGTGGCGCACATCCGGCCATCCCGGCGCCCGGGGCCGACGGCGGCGGACGCCGGGCGCACGCTCGTGCCACCAGGACGGAAAGCCCTTCATACGGGGGGAGTTGCCGCGCCCGCGGGGGCGATGTTCCAGGTGGAGTCGAGGCCGGTATGCCACGCTGGAGGGGCAGGTTCCGGCCTCCCGGCGGCTGCTCCGTCCGGGGCACGGACGCCCGGACGGGAACCGCCGCCCGGGCACGGCCCCCCAAAGAACAGGGCGCATGGTCTTGTTATGGGCGAGGGCGGGGCAGTGTCCGCCCGCGCGCGGCGGGAGGGCGTCCGGGCGCGGCGGGAGGGCGAGCGTACGGGGACGGCGGACAGGCCGCGAGGACGTACCGGGGGGACAGGCCCGGAGGGCGTCCGGACGCGGCGGAAGTGGGCAGGCGTGGGGGCGGGGCAGAGCTGGGGGTGCGTGCCGGCCGGAGCCGGAGCCGCGACGGGAGGCCGCTGCGGCGGTGGCAGGCCCAAGCCGCAGGGCACTCGGCGCGCGCGGGCGGGACGGCGGCCGCAGGCGGCCGGCACGGTCGGCTCGAAGGCTGAGGACCCGGCAGCTGCGGGCTGCGGGTTGCGGGGTGTGGGCGGCCGGGACCGGGCTCCGCCGCCCACGGGTTGCGGGGTGGGGGCGGCCGGAACCGAGGAGGTCGGCTGCGGGTTGCGGGTGCCTCCCGGGCAGGGCTGCCCGCCCCGGGGCGGCCGGGGTTACCGAGGCGGCCGGGGCCGGCGGGGTGCCGGGGGTTGCCCGGGGCCGGGACAAGGAGTCAGCAGAGGCCGGTCCCCGGGGGTGCGAATCCCCGGGGGTGCGGGTCCCCGGGGGGTGCGAATCCCCGGGGGGTGCGAATCCCCGGGGGTGCGGGTCCCCGGGGGCGGGGGCCGCGTGCCCTCTCCGGGGGGTCAGTGGGGGCGGGGGGGCCGCGTGCCCTCTCCGGGGGGGGGTCAGTGGGGGCGGGTGCCGGCGGCGGTGAGGGAGGTGAGGGCGGGGGCGGCGGCCAGCCGGGGCAGCAGGAGCTGCCAGAAGCGGGTGAGGGTGGCGTGCGAGAGCCACTGGGGGTCGCGGGTGCCCAGGACCTCGAAGCCGGTCGTCGCGGCCACCACGGAGGACGTCACCGTCTCGGGTGCGACCTCGCCCAGCACCCCTTCGCCGGCCGCGCGTTCGAGGGCGGCTGCGACCCAGGCGTGCCACTGGCGGTGCAGTGCCTGGCCCGCTCCGCGGACCCGGTTGCGGCCCAGTTCGAAGCCGGCGCGCAGCACCACGTCCGCGGCGAGCCGGCGGGCGAGGTCGTGGGAGGTGTCGACGAGCAGCTGCAGGCAGTTGCCGGCGCTGCCTTCGTGGGCGGTGACGATGGTCTGAAGCCGCTGGGCGGCGGCCTGTTCCACCGCGTCGGCCAGGGCGGCCTTGTTCGCGAAGTGGAAGTGGAGCGCTCCGTTGCTCACCTGGGCCAGGGAGCTGATCGCGGTGAGCGAGGCCACGCTGAAGCCGTCGCGGTCGAAGACCGTGGCGGCCGCCGTGATCAGCGCCTGGCGGGTGCGCAGCGCTCGTTGCTGTCGGGCCATGCGGAGTGCTCCGTTACTGCGGCGGGTTGCCGTGCTTGCGGGAGGGCGGGTCGGCGTGTTTGGTGCGCAGCATCGCCAGGGAGGCGATGAGCACCTCGCGGGTCTCGGCGGGGTCGATGACGTCGTCGACCAGGCCGCGCTCGGCCGCGTAGTAGGGGTGCATCAGCTCGGCCTTGTACTCCTTGACCATGCGGGCCCGCACGGCGGCGGGGTCCTCGGCGGCGGCGATCTGGCGGCGGAAGATGACGCCGGCGGCGCCCTCGGCGCCCATGACGGCGATCTCGTTGGCCGGCCAGGCGTAGGTGAGGTCGGCGCCGATGGACTGGGAGTCCATGACGATGTAGGCGCCGCCGTAGGCCTTGCGCAGGACCAGTGAGATGCGGGGCACGGTCGCGTTGCAGTACGCGTACAGGAGTTTGGCGCCGTGGCGGATGATGCCGCCGTGCTCCTGGCCGACGCCGGGCAGGAAACCGGGGACGTCCACCAGGGTGAGGACCGCGATGTTGAAGGCGTCGCACATCTGCACGAAGCGGGCGGCCTTCTCGGAGGCCTCGATGTCCAGGACGCCCGCCAGGGCCTGCGGCTGGCTGGCGACGACGCCCACGACCTGGCCGTCCAGGCGGGCCAGCGCGCAGATGATGTTGCGGGCCCAGCGCTCGTGGACCTGAAGGTACTCCCCGTCGTCGACGATCTCCCCGATCACATCCGCCATGTCGTAGGGGCGGCTGCCGTCCGCGGGAACCAGGGCGGCCAGGCGCTCGCAGCGCCGGCCGGGCGGATCGGTGCACTCCGCGCGCGGCGGATGAGCCCGGTTGTTCTGCGGCAGCAGGGACAGCAGGTAGCGGACCTCGGCCAGACAGGTCTCCTCGTCGTCGTAGGCGAAATGACACACGCCGCTCGTCTCGGCGTGCACGTCCGCACCGCCCAGCGCGTTGTGCGTGATCTCCTCACCGGTGACGGCCCTGACCACGTCCGGGCCGGTGATGAACATCTGCGAGGTGTCCCGGACCATGAACACGAAATCGGTCAGCGCCGGGCTGTAGGCCGCGCCGCCCGCACACGGGCCGAGCATCACACTGATCTGCGGGATCACCCCGGACGCCCGCGTGTTGCGCTGGAAGATCCCGCCGTACCCCGCAAGCGCGGACACGCCCTCCTGGATACGGGCCCCGGCACCGTCGTTGAGGGAGACCAGCGGGGCACCCGCCGCAACCGCCATGTCCATGATCTTGTGGATCTTCGCGGCGTGCGCCTCCCCCAGCGCACCGCCGAAGATACGGAAATCATGCGCGTAGACGAAGACCGTCCGGCCCTCAACCGTGCCCCACCCGGTCACCA
Organism: Streptomyces sp. NBC_01723; assembly: GCF_036246005.1. Lineage (NCBI taxonomy): Bacteria > Bacillati > Actinomycetota > Actinomycetes > Kitasatosporales > Streptomycetaceae > Streptomyces > Streptomyces sp. NBC_01723. Next base: position 8,641,528 of record NZ_CP109171.1, on the reverse strand, counting down.
CCCCGTCGGTATAGGGCCTCTTGCCCTCCAGACCGAACCCCGACGCCCGGTGCCGGCGCAACTGCTCCACCTCACAAAAAGAACCCGCATCCAGGAGCAGCCCGATCCGCTCACGGGCCGTCAGCTTCCCCCGCGCACGCTGCGCCGCCGTCGCCTGATCACCCGGCCCGGCCAGCGCCCGCGCACGGATCCCGTGCAGCTCGGCGACACACCCCCGCCCGCCCGCCGGCCCCGCGGCCACCTGAGAAACGTCATTGAGGACTGTCACGATGCCTCCCTCCCGGGCGCGACCGGCACGAACCACCAGGTTAACAAACCGTCTGTGCGGTTTACAGGGGGGTGGGTGCCGTGCGCACACACATCAGCTGAAAAATGACCCGCCGGACACAGCCACCCGCCACAACCGCAACCGCCCCCCGCCCCCCGCCCGCCACCCGCCGCCCGGCCGGGGCTGCCCCCGACCCACCCTCCCGGGGCCCCGGCCGAACAACACACCAGGGACGGAGGAAACGGCAGGACCTGGCCTGGACCTGGACCTCGGCCTGGGCATGGGCCCGGACCTCGGCTTGGGCATGGGTTTGGGCTTGGGTCTGGCCTGGGCCTGGGGTTGGGCCTGGGGTTGGGCCTGGTTCTGGGCCTGGGGTTGGGCTTTGGGTCTCGGCCTGGTTCTGGGCCTGGTTCTGGGCTTGGTTCTGGGCCTGGTTCTGGGCTTGGTTCTGGGTTGCGGTCTCGGCACCTGGCTCTGAGGTTTGGGTTTCGGCCTCGGCCTGGGCCTGGGTTCGGCCTTGGCCTGAGGTCTGCAGTTGAGGGTTGAAGGTTGGGTCCCGGTCTGGGCTAGGGGGGTCCGGGTCTGAGGTTTGGGTCTTGGCTTGGGCCTGTGCCTGGGTTCGGTCTTGGCCTGAAGTCTGCGGTTGAGGGTTGGGGGTTGGGGGTTGGGGGTTGGGTCCCGGTCTGGGCTTGGGGGTCTGGGTCTGGGGGTCTTGGTCTGGGCGTGGGTCTGGGGTCTGGCGGCCCTGCTCACCGGTCGTGCGGCGGACGGGGACGAGGGGGGTGGGGGGTGGGGGGTGTTCGTGCCGTCGGCCGCAGGACGGACGGGGCGGCGGACGGCCGGGGGGGGCCGGGGGTGTTACTGCCAGCAGTGGGGCGGGCGGTGGGCCGCCCGGGGGCTCTCCGGGCGCCAGGACGCCGCGCCGGGCGGCTCCTGCCCCGCGGCCGGCACGCGGTGTGCGGCCCGCGCCCGCCGGGCCAGTACCGCACACAGCACCGCCGTCAGCGCGGCCAGTTCCTGCTCGCCGGCCCGGCCGCGCTCGATACGCAACACCGGGGCCCGGGCACCGGATTCACCCATGTCCGCTCCTCTCCACTGCAGCCACCGTGCCCCGCCCCGCTGCAGGACCGCCTCAGCCCCGCTCGAGAACCACTCGGCCCGCCACCCGCCCACACCCGCCCGGACCGGCACGGCGTGAACTGCAACGACCCCCACGAGCGGGCCGGCACCCAAGGCCGCCCACCGGACCGGCCCTCGACGCCGGCTCGCAACATTCCCGGGCGGAGGCTGCGATTCCTCTGGAAATCAAACCGGGTGGTCTCTATCTTTTGGGCCTCCGCAGACCATCTCCGATCTCGTTCTGGGGGAGCGATGACCGCGAGCACGTTCGACACCGTCAGACCGCCGGCCGCACAGCCGGCACCACCCACAGCCCCGCCACACCCGCCGCACCTGCCGCACCTGCCGCACCTGCCGCACCTGCCGGCCGTCCCGGGCCACGGACCCTGGACCTCCACCGTCCCCAGCGAACTGGTCCACCGGGCAGCCGTCGCCGAGGTGATGCTCACCGACTGGCAACGCCTGACCGAGACCCGCTACACCATGCGCGCACAATGGCCGCGCGGCCACAGCTTCTTCACCCCCCTCAACGGAAACCACGACCCCCTCATCGCCGCTGAAACGATCCGCCAGGCCGGAGCCCTGCTCGCACACGCCGAGTTCGGCGTCCCCCTCGGACACCACTTCCTGCTGGAAGAACTCACCCTCACCGTCGAACCCGGCCAGCTGCACGTGGGCCACGCACCGGCCGACCTCGACCTCCACATCACCTGCACCGACATCACCCGACACGGCCGACGCCTGGCCGCCCTGCGCTACGAGACCACCCTCCAGCGCCACGGACAGCCCGCCGGACACGGCCAGATCTCCTTCAGCGTCGTCACCCCCGCCGTATACCGGCGACTACGCCCCCCACACGTCTTCACCCCCCACCACACCCCCATCCCCCTCACCACCCCCACCGCCCCCCACACCGTCGGACGCCACTCCCCCGCCGACGTCGTCCTCACCCCCACCCCCCACCCCCACCAATGGCAACTACGCACCGACACCCGCCACCCCATCCTCTTCGACCACCACGTCGACCACATCCCCGGCATGCTCCTGCTCGAAGCCGCCCGCCAAGCCGCCACCGCCCTCCTCGGCCAACCCACCACCCAACCCCACCACCTCACCACCCACTTCACCAAATACGCCGAACTCGACCAACCCTGCCTCATCAACGCCCACCCCCACCCCCACCAACCCCACACCATCCACATCACCGGCCACCAAAACAACCAACCCATCTTCACCACCACCCTCACCACCACCCCACCCACCACACCCACCACGCCCACCAGGCCCACAGCCGCATCGGCAAACAGCGAATAGCCCAGAACAACACCCACCTCCCACCAGGCCAGCACCCAGGCACCCGCCAACACACACCAAGACCAAGACCCGACCCCACCCCCCGACCCCACACACCAACCCCCCAACACCCCCTCCCCTCCCCTTCTCCTTTCGGCCCACGACCAGCGCAAAAGGCGCACAAAAAGAACAATGCCAGACACCCCACCACCCCATGAAAGGCATAGCAGCCTACATCCTTAAGCTGCGGGTTCAAGTGGGGAGCACAGATACCAACGGAGTTGCCGGACCGGCCCGTGGTGGGATTGCAGGCGAAGCCGGGAACGGTGTTCTCACTTCGCAACCACGGCCGGACCCACACAGCCGACGGCCTGAGCGAGGCCGGCCAGTGCCGTGGACAGGATCAGCGGTTCCGCGACGGTGCGGCACCGCATGCCCCCTTCACGGCAGGAGCTTGAGGGACGGTGCACGCGGACGCGGGCCGTGGGGACCGGCCGGCGCTGGCCGTTGTAACGCAGTACCGGACGGGGACGACAGAGCAGATACATGTACTGATCACGCCCAGAATGCGGATCAAGCAGACCCGGCGGCAGCTGCCCAAACCGTGCAAGAAAAGGCCGGTGGACCGGGTGACGCTGCCGCAAGCCGGCCGGACCCGCTGCTGGTTCCTCACCCAGTACGGGGCGCAGATCGCCTCCGAGCGGCCGGAGCTGCGGGGCTGGCGGCCGTCGCGGACCGTATCCGACCCGACCGCCGCGAGGCTACGGATCGGGCACGCGCTGACGGTGACGGACACCGGGCTGGCGTTCGTCCAGGACGCCTGCCGGCGTAGGGACGCGTGCCAGCCTTCGGTGCCACCAGTTGGACTGGATTCCCGAAGTCCACCACCCCCTCGGCGGGGGTGAGGCGGTCAGTCCTGACGCTCTGCTCCTCTACGGGACAGCACCGACAGCGACCGGGGACGGGGGCGGGGGTGGTTCGATGCTGCGGGCGTCCAACGCGCCATCCGTGAGCAGATCGCAGTCCTGCTGACACGCTGACGTCGGCTGCGCAACCAATACTTCACGGGCATGCGACACGGAACCGACTCGCGCACGGTGGGACCGGCACACCAGGCGCCAGCCCCCTTCCCTCAACACCTCCGCCCGGCCACAGACACTTCGGCACCCACACGCGCGGTCGACGTGCACCCGCACCGCGCCCTCAATCAGCCTGCTTCGGTCAAGGTTGCGTGCGCGGCGGCGAGGATCTCTTCGGAGAGCGGAGAGCCGTTGGTGGCCCGGGACAGGACCAGCGCACCGAACAGGGTGCAGAGGCGGACGATGCCGTCCTGGTCGTCGGTGGCGAGGAAATCGGCGAAGTCGGCCACCCCCTCGGTGTAGACGCGACGGGCCTCACGCCCCCCGCCCTCGCGCGCGATGTCGGAGGCGAGGGCTGCGACCGGACAGCCGTCCGCCGGGCCGTCGCGATGCTCGACGGAGAGGTAGGTGTCGATCAGCACCCGCTGGGCGGCGTCGCGCCGCTCTTCGTACCGCTCGAGTCCCCCGGCGTAGCGCCGGGCGAGCTCGGCGAACGCATGGGCGGTGGCCTCGCCGACGAGCGCCTCCTTGGACGCGAACTGCTTGTAGAAGGCGCCGTGGGTGAGGCCGGCCGCCTTCATCAGGTCGGCGACGCTGACCTGCGTGCCCTGCTCCCGGAACAGCCGGGATGCGGTGTCCACCACCCGCCTGCGATTTTCCTCCGCCTGCGCCTGCGATACGCGGCCCATGGCCACCTCCCGTTTGGATGTCGGCTGGCATCTATCGTAAACCCATGTTTAGATTGTCTCCATAATCTAATCTGCTGCGGGCACCGCCGGTGCCCGCCAGGACCAGGAGTGAGCATGGAACTGAAGAACGCGGTCGCGGTCGTCACCGGCGCAAACCGGGGGCTCGGGCGATACCTGGCAGCCCAGCTCGTCGAGCACGGCGCGAAGGTCTACGCGGCGGCCCGGCGTCCCGAGTCGGTCGACCTGCCGGGCGTCACCCCGCTGCGCCTCGACGTGACGGATCAGGAGTCGATACGGGAGGCCGCCCGCATCACCTACGACGCGACGCTGCTGATCAACAACGCGGGCATCTCCACCGGCGCGACGCTGATCGGCGGCGACCTGGACGAGGTACGTCGCGAGATGGAGACGAACTTCTTCGGCCCGCTCGCCGCGACCCGGGCCTTCGCCCCCGTCATCGAGGGCAACGGCGGCGGCGCCGTACTCAACGTCCTGTCCGCCCTGTCCTGGTTCCACCCGGCCGGCCTCGGCTCCTACGCGGCCTCCAAGGCCGCAGCCTGGGCGCTGAGCGACGCGACCCGTGAGGAACTGGCGCCGCGCGGCATCACCGTCTCGGCGCTGCACGTCGGCTACATGGACACCGACATGGCCGCCGACGTACCCGCCGACCAGAAAGTCGCCGCCGCCGACGTCGCGGCCCAGGCCCTGCATGGCATCGAGACCGGCCTGCCCGAGATCCTCGCCGACGGAACCAGCCGATACGTCAAGCAGAACCTGTCCGCGGCACACCAGCCGAACGCAGGCTGACACCCACCCCCGTCCACCCCGGCGCGACCGCCTTCCCACCCCCCACGCAAAGACACCTCACGCATGACACGGCCTTCGGCCACCGGACCGGACTGCGCGCCTCCGAGTACACGCTCGGCACCGCGAACTTCGGCACCGACTGGGGCGCCGGCGCCAAGCGGACGAGGCACGCCGGATCTTCGACCGATTCGCCGAGGCCGGCGGCACCTTCCCCGCCAGCGCGGACGGCTACCAGTTCGAGGAGTCGGAGGAACTGACCGGAAAGCAGATCTCCACCGACCGCGACCACTTCGTCCTGGCCACCAAGTTCCCCCTCGGCGCCACCTGGCAGCCGGACATCTCCAAGACCGGCAACAGCCACAAGAACATGGTCGCCTCGGCGGAGGCCAGCCTGAAACGCCTGGACACCGACTACATCAACCTGCTCTGGGTGCACTTCCCGACGCACTCCGACGGAGGAGCTCCTGCGCGGACGTGACGACCTAGGGTCTGTCGTCAAATAATCTTCGGTCGGAGATCATGGTCGGGTGATACGTCGCCATGAACTCTCCGATGCCGAATGGGCGTTCGTGCAGCCGCTGCTGCCCCGGTCCGAGCGAGGCCGCAGGCGGCTGGACGACCGGACGGTCCTCAACGGGATCGTGTGGAAGTTCCGGACCGGTACGGCTTGGCGGGACGTGCCCGAGCGGTACGGTTCCTGGGCCACGCTGCACACCCGCTTCCGCCGGTGGGCCAAGGACGGCACCTTCGAGCGGATGCTCCGGGCTGCCCAGGCCAAGGCCGACGCGGCCGGGGACATCGAGTGGCTGGTGTCGGTCGACTCCACGATCGTCCGGGCCCACCAGCACGCGGCCGGAGCGCGAAAAGGGGGCTCCGGACCCCGGGACTCGGCCGGTCCAGAGGCGGCCTGACCAGCAAGATCCACCTGGCCTGCGACGCTGTGGGCCGACCGCTCGCCTTCACCGTCACCGGCGGCAACACCAACGACTGCACCCAGTTCACCGCCGTGATGGAGGCGATCCGGGTGCCCCGGCTGGGGCCGGGCCGGCCCCGGGTCCGACCCGGCCACGTCATCGGCGACAAGGGCTACAGCTCCAAGGCCATACGCACCTGGCTGCGGCAGCGGAACATCCGGCACACCATCCCGGAACGGTCCGATCAGACCCGCAACCGGCTCCGACGCGGCAGCCGTGGCGGACGCCCGCCGGCCTTCGACAAGCAGGTCTACAAGCGGCGCAACGTCGTCGAACGGTGCTTCAACCGCCTCAAGCAATGGCGCGGCATCGCCACCCGCTACGACAAGACCGCCGAGTCCTTCCGGGCAGCCGTCACCCTCGCATCGCTGCTGATGTGGGCGTGACATTTGACGACAACTCCTAGGGCCCTGGGGAGTCGCGAGCAAGGTGTCGGTTGGAGGCTGTGAAGCCAGATGACGGTGCCGCGGAGGTGGAGGGCGGCGAGGTAGCTGTCCGGCGTCTTGTCGTACCGGGCGGCGGTCCCGCGCCACGCTTTGAGCTTGTTGATCAGGCGTTCGACGGTGTTGCGGTCCTTGTACAGGTCCGCATCGTGGGTGACCGGCCGTCCGCCGCGCCGTCCCCTCTTCTTCCGGTTGGCCGCCTGGTCCTCCTTCTCCGGATGACGGCCTTGATGCCGGGCATAGAACGCCGAGGACCGCGCCGCGGACGTGCTGGCGGACCGCGTGGCGCTGCTCCTCCATCAGTCCGCGGTACGCCTCGGTCCGCTGTGGATCGTCGGTGCTTCGGGCGAAGGCGAAGCTGCAGAGCTCGCATCGGGTTGCTCGCGCTTGATGGCCGCGTCCACTGCGGCACCGATGCGGCGCAGTGCCGCCAGCTCGTGGGGCTCGAGATCATCGATCAGGTACTCGCGGACTGCGGCTACGTGCCCCGGCGCCGCTGCCACCACTACGTCGTAACCGGCCTCGGTCAGCGTCGCGGTGGTGCGCCTTCCGGAACCGGGGATCCGCTTCCGTGCGAGCAGTTCGCGCTTCTCGAGCCGACCGACGACATGGGACAGCCTCGACAGTGACGCCGCCGTTTGCGCGGCCAGGGCGCTCATCTGCATGGTGCGATCCGGCTGCTCGGAGAGGACCGAGAGCACCATGTACTCGAAGAAGGTCAGCTGAGCCTCGCGCTGCATGCGCGCATCCAGCGCGGCCGGCAGGCTGATCATGATCGCGGAGTTGGCCAGCCACGCCGCCAGCTCGTCGCCGTTCAGCCATCGCGTCTCGGCAACCGGACCGGTGGACGCCCCCGAGTCGGAGCCTTCGTCGGCACGAGCCGTCGCCTCGGATGTCGGCCCGTTCCGTGGTCGCCGACGGCGCCGGCCGTTCGTGTCATCTGCCGTCCTCGCCATGAGGACATCCTAGACCCACTTATTGACGCGTCAAGTTCGAAGGAGTAGAACTTGACGCGTCAAGTTCGCTGCGGCGCTGAGGCCCGCCCCACACGGAATGGACAACAGATGCAGTCCACGTCGCTCGGCAGGCTCGATGTCCCGCGCATCGGCCTGGGTGTCATGGGGATGTCGGCCTTTTACACCGGCGCCGGCCGGGACGAAACCGAGTCGATCCGCACCATTCGTCGCGCCGTCGACCTCGGTGTCACCCATCTGGACACCGCCGAGGTGTACGGCCCCTACGTCAACGAGGAACTGCTGGGTCGCGCGATCAAGGGCCGCCGGGACGAAGTCGTCCTCGCCACCAAGTTCGGCCTCGTCTCCCACACCGGCCGGCCGGGCCCGGACAGCACCCCCGCCAACATTCACACGGCTGTCGACGGCTCACTGCGGCGGCTCGGAACCGACCGCATCGACCTCTACTACCAGCACCGGGTCGACCCCAACACTCCCATCGAGGAGACGGTGGGGGCGCTGAGCGAGCTGGTGGAGGCGGGCAAGGTCCTCCACATCGGACTGTCGGAGGCGGCAGCGGCGACCGTCCGCCGGGCCCATGCGGTCCGTCCCGTGGCCGCTGTCCAGAGCGAGTACTCGCTGTGGACGCGGGACCCGGAGGCCGAGGTGTTGCCCACGCTGCGCGAGCTCGGCATCGGACTGGTTCCCTACGCACCGCTGGGACACGGCTTTCTCACCGGTGACATCCGCACCCTGGACGGTCTGGACGCCGCCGACTGGCGTCGCTCCAATCCCCGGTTCACCGGCGACAACCTCACGCGCAACCTGCGCATCGTCGACCAGGTACGCGAGGTCGCCGACGAGGTCGGGGCCACGCCCGCGCAGGTCGCTCTGGCCTGGCTGCTCGCGCAAGGAGACGGCATCGCGCCCATTCCGGGGACGACACGCATCGACCGCCTCGAGGAGAACAGCGCCGCCGACGTCATCCGACTCACCCCGGGCCAGATCGCCCGCCTGAACAACCTCACACCGGCGTCCGGCGAACGCCATGCCGAGCCCGACATGGCCGCCGTCGACCAGTGAGAGAAGCGCGAACGCGCCGATTCGCCCCGCGCACCACACCACGTCTTGCTTCAGCGAAAGAAATGGAACACCACATCATGTCAAGCAATCTCATTCGCGTCGGAATCATCGGCGCGGACACGAAGGCGAGCTGGGCGGGCGCATCGCACATACCCGCGCTGGCGGCACAGCCCGATTTCCACCTGGCCGGTGTGGCGACGCGGCACGAGGAGAGCGCGCGCAGCGCTGCCGCGGCGTTCGGCGCCGAGCGTTGGTTCGCAGACCCCTACGCGCTCATCGGTGACCCTTCGATCGACCTCGTCACCGTCGCGGTGAAGGTACCGGCTCACCGCGAACTCGTCCTGGCGGCCCTCGCGGCGAACAAGGCCGTGTATTCGGAGTCGCCGCTGGGCGCGACCGTTGCACAGACGGAAGAGATGGCTGACGCGGCCGGCTCTCTGCACACCGCGATCGGCCTGCAGGGCCGGCTCAACCCCTCGGTACGCCGCGCGGCGGAGATCATCGCTCAGGGCCGGCTCGGGCGGCTGCTCTCGGCGCGAGTCGCCGCGACGACCTTCGGCAACGGCCCGGAGTCGGTGAGCGCGTATGAGTACTTCGACAAGGCAGCGTCCGGAGCCGGCTTCCTCACCATCGCCGCGGGTCACGTGCTGGATGTGGTCGAGGCCGTTCTCGGCGACATCACCGAGATCGACGCCCGCACCGAATTCCTCTGGCCGCAGGTGAAGCTGGTGGACACCGGCGCGATCACCGTCCGCGAGGTCCCGGATCACCTCGACGCCATCGCCAAGACTTCCTCGGGGGCGCCGGTCGGAGTGCAGATCCTGGCGGGCGTGCCCGCCCCCGACGCCCACTTCAGCCTGGAAGTACGCGGATCGGAGGGCTGGCTGAAGCTGACGGGCGACCACCCCGCGGGCGTTCAGGTCGGCGACCTCACCCTCTCGTCGAGCGTCGACTTCACCGCGCCCGACCGCCCGGTCGCCACCGGCGCGGGACCCACCGCCGCCGACATCTGGACGGGCGCTTCCATCAACGTCGGCGAGGTCTACGCCAGCCTGGCCCGCGACATCACGAACGGCACCCACCACACCCCGGGTTTCCAGCACGCCGCCCACAACAGCCGTCTCATCGCCCGAGTCGAACAAGCCGCTCGGACCGGCGTCCGGTGCTGACGCCATCGCACCTCGCGGCACCGTGCATTACTGCCGTGACGGATACGGCGACCGATCCGCGGGCACGGGCGGCCGACATAGGTTCGGGCCGCTGAAGGGTTCCTGAGACCCACAACCCCGATCAGGGAGTCGTTGATGATGTCAGTCCCTCGTCACTATGGCGCTCGCGGCGCTTCGCGGCAGGCTCACGGCGTATGACCACCTCCGCGCGCGCCGCTGTTCTCGAAGCGCAGGACGGGCCCTTCGAATTTCGCGACATCGAGATCGAGGACCCGCGGCCCGACGAGGTACTCGTTCGCATGGTCGCGACCGGAATATGCGCGACCGATGCGCACGTGCGGGCGCAGCGAATGGCGACTCCGCTGCCGGTGGTGCTGGGGCACGAGGGAGGAGGAGTCGTCGAACGCGTGGGGGCCGCTGTCACCACCGTCGAGCCCGGTGACCACGTCGTCCTCTCCTACCACTCGTGCGGCCGCTGCAAGCCGTGCAGGTCCTCTCACGCGGCCTACTGCGACAACGTCTGGGCAGCCAACTTCGCCGGTGCCCGTCTGGACGGCTCGAACGGTCTCCACGTCGCCCACGGCACTGAGCCGCACGGTCACTTCTTCGGCCAGTCCTCGTTCTCCACCCACGCCCTGGCCCACCAACGGAACACGATCAAGGTCCCCCGCGATCTGCCCCTCGACGTCATGGCGCCGCTGGGGTGCGGGCTGCAGACGGGCGCGGGGGCCGTACTCAAGGCCCTCGCCGTTCCGGCGGGAGCGTCCTTCGCGGTCTTCGGCGTGGGCGCGGTGGGCCTGGCGGCGGTCATGGCTGCACATGTCGCGGGTGCCACCACCATCGTCGCCGTCGACGTCGACGCCGGCCGCCTCGATCTGGCCCACGATCTCGGAGCGACGCACCTCGTCGACCCCGGCCGGGTCGAGGATCTGACCGGCGCGCTCCGGACCGTCGACGAACGCGGTCTGGAGTACGTCCTCGACACGAGCGGCCGCGCGGAGAACCTCGACGCCGGGGTCGGCGCCCTGGCACCGATGGGCCGATTCGGCTTCGTGGCGTTCCACGAAGGAGCGGGAGCCGTGCTCGACGCCGGCCGGCTCACGCTCGGCCAGTCGCTTCAGGGCATCATCCAGGGCGACGCCGTCTCGTCGCTCCTGATCAACGACCTTGCCCAGCTCTATCGAGCGGGCCGGTTCCCCATCGACCGACTGCTGTCCTTCTACGACTTCGCCGATATCAACACCGCGTTCGAGGATGCGGGCTCAGGCCGCGTCACCAAGGCAGTCCTTCGATTCACATCACCGGGATAGACCACCCGTTCGACAGCTTCCCAAGAACACAGAAAGGCGTCCCGCCGGTGTGCCAGAGCAGTCAGATACCCATCAGCGTCGAAGAAACCCCGAGCTTCTACGGGATCGACCACTATGGATTCCCCCGCGCGGGGGCGGACGACCCGTTGGACCCCGCGGGCTATTACCCCCCGTATTTCCAGAGCGAGCACTTCCAGAAGTACGGCTACCACGTGGAAGAACTGCGCGGCGGCTTCTACTGGGTCACCAGTGCCGGCTACGACGCCGCATTCGTGGTGACCGAGGAGGGCGTGGTCGCGATCGACGCACCCCCGACGCTGGGCGAGAACATGCTGGCGGCGATCGAGGACGTCACCGACCGACCGGTGACCCACGTCATCTACAGCCACTGGCACGCCGATCACATCGGCGCGGCCTCCGTGTTCGGTCCCGACGTCGAGATCGTCGCCCACCGCATCACCAAGGAACTCCTGGAGCGCTTCCCCGACCCGAAGCGCCCCCTGCCGACGAAGACGTTCGACGACGAACTCGTCCTCGAAGTGGGCGGTGTGAGCCTGCAGCTCTCCTACAGGGGAGAGAACCACTGCCCCGGCAACATCTTCATCTACGCACCGCGGCAGAAGGTGCTCACGGCCGTCGACATCGTCAGTCCGGGAAGCGTCACGTTCATGCACTGCGACGCCTCGCAGAACATCTCCGGCTGGTACGAGGCCCAGTCCCAGATCCTCGAATACGACTTCGACTACTTCGTCGGCGGGCACCACATGCATTACGGCACCTACGAGCAGGTGAAGCTGTGCGTGGAGTACTTCACCGACGTGCTCGAGGGGGCGACTGCGGCGGTCGAGCGGTTCAGCCGCTCGGATGCGCTCGCCGACATCGTGACCGGCACCGGCTGGGACAGGATCTTCGTCGGTACCGAGAACTGGATCAGCTCCATGGCGAACTACACCACCCGCCACGTCCTCGAGAAGGAGACGAGCGACGGCCGGCTCTGGTGGGAACGGCTGGCAGGAGCCACCACCCAGACCAAGTACCACGCGTACACCGTGCTCGAATCGATCCGCCTCGAACGGCCCCGGCCGGACTACCGCCTGCGGGGCGAGAACCCTCCGGTCTTCCTGACCTGACACCGTTCTGAACGGTGCGAGCAAACCCTTGTATACGAGAAGGATCATCATGAAAGCCGTCGTCATCACCTCGTTCGGCGAACCCTCCGTGTTGCGGGTTGCGGAGGCTCCGCGACCGGTGCCGGGTCCGGGTCAGGTACTGGTGCGGGTTCACGCCGCGGGGGTGAACCCGGCGGAGATCCAGGCACGCGCCGGAGTGTTCCGCCTGCGTGCTCCCGCCATCATCGGATTCGAGTTCGCCGGCGTCGTCGAGGCGGTCGGCCCGGGCGTCGACGAGGGCGTGGTCGGCGACCGCGTCGCCGGGTGGCCGGACTCCGCCACCCAGGGCTCGTACGCCGAGTACACGGTCAGCAGCAACTTCGCGACGATCCCCGACGGCGTTTCCTTCGAGGAGGCCGCGGCTACTGTCATCGGCGCCGACAACGCGGCGAGGGCTCTCGGGCTTCTGAACATTCGCCCGGGTGAGACGCTCGTGGTCACCGGCGCGAGCGGTGCTCTGGGCGGCGCCGCCGTGCAGTTCGCGCGACAGCGCGGTGTGACGGTGATCGGCGTCGCCGGGACTGACAACGCCGACTTCGTCAGGAGTCTCGGAGCGACCCCTGTCGCCCACGGCCCGGGCCTGGTCGATCGCATCCGTGCCGCCGCTCCGGGCGGGGTCGACGCCGCGCTCGACACCGCCGGCAAGGGGCTCCTTCCCGCCCTCGTCGATCTTCTCGGCGGCCCCGACCGGATCGTGACGCTCGCCGACCGCGATGCCGCGCAACACCGCGTCGTATTCAGCCCCGGGGGCAGCGGGAACCGCGACCGCGGCCCTGTCCAGGAAGCCCTGAATCTGATCGCCGCCGGCGCATGGACCGCACGCATCGGCCGAAGCTTCCCACTCGACGAGGCCGCGGACGCTCATCGCCTCGTCGCCACGGGCCACACCCACGGCAAAGTCATCCTCCTTCCCTGACTCGGCCGACCGGCCGTCCAACCACGACAACAATCAATTGGAGAATCCGAAATGCCTGCAGTCCTCGTCCATGGTGTACCTGATACCCACCGGCTTTGGGACACCGTCCGTTCCCATCTTCGACGCGAAGATATTGTGACGATCGATCTCCCCGGGTTTGGCGTACAGCTGCCAGAGGGATTCACGTCGACGAAGGAAGAGTATCTCGATTGGCTCATTGAGAAGATCGCGGAAATCGGCGAACCCGTCGACCTGGTCGGTCATGACTGGGGGTCTCTGCTCACGGGCCGTCTCGCGTCTGTCCGGCCAGATCTGGTGCGGACGTGGACAGGCATCAGCGGACCGATCGATCCGGAGTATCCGTGGCACTATCTTGCCAAGATCTGGCAAACGCCGGGCGAGGGCGAGCAATGGATGGCGGACCTCGACCTCGAGGAGTTCGCAGCAAGTCTCAACGAGGCGCAGATGCCGCGCGACGCGGCAGACGAAGCGGTCCGGCATATCGATGCCACCATGAGGGCAAGCATTCTCGCCCTTTACCGTTCGGCGATCGAGGTCGGGGCAGAGTGGAAGCCAGGTTTGAGCAAGGTGACCGCACCAGCGCTAGTGATCTGGGGCCTGGACGATCCGTTCCTTCCTCACCGCTTCGCCGACGAGCTCGGTAATGCCACACGCGCACGTGCCGTCTTCAAGCTGCGCAGCTCGCACTGGCCGATGATCGAGCGTGCGGCCGATGTCGCGCGCGAACTCGAGGCCCACTGGGCTCACGTGTAAAACCTGCGCTTGGGTCACTCGGGCTCACCATGGCGAACGGCAATAATTGCTCGCTCGCCATGGTGAGCCCGAGTGCCCACGCATTTTTCCGGAAACGAATCATCGTGACGCAGCCCGGAGAGCGTTTGCCGGGGCTGCACAAGGCAGGAGCATCCTCATGACGAATTCAGCACATACCCGGATCGGCGTCGGCCTTGTCGGGGCCAGTGCCGATCGGGGTTGGGGCGGAATTGCTCACGTCCCGGCGCTGCAGGCGCTCGACGCATTCCAGATCCGCGCCGTCAGTACGACTCGTATGGAGAGCGCGAACGCGACCGCTCGTCGGCTGGGCGCCGATCTCGCCTTCGACACACATGAGGCTCTGGTCGTGCGACCGGAGGTCGACCTGGTGGTGGTTGCGGTCAAGGTGCCGGATCACAAGCAGATTGTTTCCGACGCGCTGGCCGCGGGCAAGATGGTTTATTGCGAATGGCCGCTCGCAAGAAACCTGTCGGAGGCCGAAGCGCTGGAGGGGTTTGCCCGCGAGCGGCGGCTGCGGACGGTCGTCGGGTTGCAGGGCGGCCTGCACCCGCCGGTCCTCTTCCTTCGCGACCTCATCGCGCAAGGCGTGATTGGCAAGCCGCTCAGCACGAGCATCCGAGCGCATTTGGCCGACGACATGTGGGTCGGCCGATATGACCCGCCGGTCGAGTACATGGCTCAGGCAAAGAATGGCGCCACGCTCCTGAGCATCATGCTCGGCCACGGGCTCGAACCGCTTGCGCGCGTGCTCGGCACGTTCGAGAGTCTGTCCGCCGTCGTCGCCAATCAGCGCGGTGACGGCGTCCGCCTCTCCGATGGCGCGTCGCTGCCGAAGGACGCGCCGGATGAGATCGTCGTCGCCGGCGTTCTCGAAGGCGGGATCGTCACTTCGCTGCACTACAGTGCCGGGCAGTCTGCCGGCTCGGCGATGGTATGGGAGATCCAGGGCACCGAGGGCAGTGTGCGTGTGGAGTCGGCGTCGGGCTACATCCATTTCACCGATTTCACCATCACGCTGAGCCGCGGCAGCGAGCCTGTCCAAGTGCTACAGGTCCCCCCCGCTTATGCGGCTCCCGACCTGCAACTCGACGCACCCGCAGCGGGGGTCGCCCGCCTCTACGCCCAGTTCGCCGCCGACCTCCGTGACGGAACCGCCGATGCGCCGGATTTCGCGGTCGCACTCGATCGCCACCGGGTACTCGAGGCGATCACACGGGCCGCTGAAACAGGTCATCGGCAGCATCTGTCCCGCCCCGACCGAATGAACTCCGATCTTTGAACCCTGGAGAGGCACTGCCGCAGGACCCGAGGAGATGGCGATCCGCGAGCTAACCCTGACTTGATCACACAGAGCTGACCCGCACCGTGTCGAAGAACTCTGCCGACCAGCGGGACCTCGCCCTCCATCCCTCTTCTTCAATGCGGCGCCGACTGCGTCGCTCGCCCACCGCTTCCCCCGCGCCGTGCAGCGCTCATCCGCATCGCCGAATCGTGCCCATGCGTGCCCCACGACGCGGGCTGCTCAGGTGGCATTCGACACCAGCTGGCCGCGAAGGCACAGCTGGCCCTCATAGCGGCAATGCAGGCGTGGCGTGGCCATGCCTGAGCGTCTTCGGTCGGGATGATCCTCGAAGAGCCCGACGATCAGGACAACGATCGAGCGCAGCGCGATTCGGGACATTTATGGCTCTTCGCGGATGAGGGTGTAGTCACGGAGCGCCCGATCGGCGCCGGGTAGAGGTCGAGGCCCTCCAAGATGGAAGTTCTCACACTGCCCATCGCCGGAAGACCTCGACGTTGCCCCACCTTACGTTCAGCGCGCCCGATTTGACCATGTTCTGCGATCTCGATGACCGCGGCCTGGTCGTCGTCGGGCAGCACCGCAGCCCGGAGCGGACGGTGCTGGAGTGCCGGGTCGCCGGGCCGGACCCGTGGTGCCGACGCTGCGAGGCCGAGGGCACGCCTCGCGACACGGTGACGCGCCGCCTGGCGCATGTCCCGTTCGGTCATCGGCCCACGACGCTGCTGGTTCGTGTTCGTCGTTACCAGTGCACAGGGTGCGGGCGGGTCTGGCGGCAGGACACCGCTGCGGCGGCGGAGCCGGGGGCGAAGCTCTCTCGCGGCGGAATGCGATGGGCACTGGAAGCCATCGTGGTCGATCACCTCACGGTCTCGCGCGCCGCGGCCGGTCTCGGCGTCGGCTGGCACACGGCGAACACCGCGATCCTCACCGAGGGCAAGCGGCGACCGGGCCCGGTTCGACGGGGCCCGGGTGATCGGTGTCGACGAGCACGTCTGGCGTCACACAAGGTTCGGGGACAAGTACGTCACCGTGCTCGCCGGCGACGCCCTCGACGTCTGCCGACGTCGCGTCCAGACAGACATCTTCGGCCGCCGGGGCCGCAAGGACGACCCGCGCTACAAGGCGCGCCGCACCCTCCACACTGGCGCGGGACTGCTCACAGGCCGTCAGCACGCGCGTCTCGAGGCGCTGTTCGCCATCTCCGAGCACGTCGAGGTCGAGGCGATCTGGGGCACCTACCAGCGCATGACCGCCGCATACCGCGAGCCCGACCGCTCCCTGGGGAAGAAGGCCATGCAAGCGGTGATCGACGCCCTCGCCAGCGGCGTCCCCGCCGCGCTCGTCGAGTTGCGCAAGCTCGGCCGCACTCTGAAGCAACGCGCCGCGGACGTCCTCGCTTTCTTCGACCTGCCCGGCACGTCCAACGGCCCGACCGAGGCGATCAACGGCCGCCTCGAACACCTCCGCGGCACCGCCCTCGGCTTCCGGAACCTGACTCACTACATCACCCGGTCGCTCCTCGAAGCCGGCGGATTCAGACCGCGACTACACCCCTGATTGCGAAGAGCCCTACATGGACACGGACACGATTCCGTGGCAGCCGCGCACCATGCTCGACCCGTTCGTGGCGCTGAGCGTTGCCGCGAGCGTCACCGAACGGGTGCTGCTGGGCACATCCACCCTCGTCGCACCCTGGTACTCCCCCTTGCTGCTCGCCCGGTCGCTGACCGGTGTCGACGTGGTGAGCGGGGGACGTCTCATCACCGGCCTCGGAACCGGCTGGTCGCCCGAGGAGTACCAGGGAGTGGGCGTTCCCTGGCAGGAGCGGGGCCCGCGGCTGGACGAGTGTCTGGACGTGCTGGAAGCCGTGTGGACCACCGAGCCCGTCGCGCGACACGAGGGCAGGCACTACACCTTCCCCGCCGCCCACATCGGGCCCAAGCCGCTCCAGCGCCCCCGGCCCCCGATCTACCTGTCCGGCTTCGCCCCGGCCTCCCGACGCCGGGCGGCCCGCCGCACGGACGGCGTACTTCCCGTCGCGGTGCCCGTCCGGGGTTCCGCATTCGACCCCGCCACCGTGATCAACCAGCCGCTGCGGGAAGTCCGCCGCCTCGCCGAGGCCGAGGGCCGCGACCCGGCCCTGGAACTGCTGCGTCAGACGACGGAACTGTCCCGCTGAAAGCCGAGCCGTAAGACGGGACGGTGCGCCCCGGGGGCCGCGTCATCGCGTCGGTCCCTCGCGCGCGGTCGAGGTGGCGGCATAGAGCCAACGGCGAAGGACGAGAGTCACAGCCGGCATCATCAGATACGTCATCAACGTACTGAACAGCAGCGCGAGCATCAGCACCCGCGCCACAAGCGGCCAAGCACGGAGCGCCGGCCCCAAAAGACCGTTGCCGATCAGGGAGATCGGGAGTACGGCCGCGAAGGCGGCGAGCGCCATCTTCCACCGAGGCGGCGCCGTCGTGGGCGTGTCGTGCGCAGTGGTGAACAGGGTCTCCATTCCGGAGAGTTCGCGACGCGCCACCTCGCTCTGATGATGGCCCTCGCAGTGGTCGAAAAGTGCGGCCCGCTCAGGTGACGTCGTCCAGTGCCGCGCGGCCTCCTGGTCGCGGAACCGGTGGATCAGAACCCATGGCCCGGCGGCCGTGGCAGGCCGGAACAACCCGTCCCCCAGGTGTCCGGGAAACGCTGAGGCGGTGTCGGTCACCCGCCCGAACCACTCCCGGAAGTCCTGCTCGTAGCCGGGTTCCACAGCGCGCGCGGTCAGCAGGGTGACGTCGGCCGGGCCGACGTCGTCCGTCTCGGTCATCGATTCTCATTCCGCCGTCGAGAGCTGTCAGAGCTGCGGTGCCACATGCACGAGGTGCTTGGTCTCCTGGAATTCCTCGATCCCGCGGATGCCGTTCAGGCGGCCCACTCCCGACTGCTTGAAGCCGCCCTCCTCGAACTGGTCGTGGACCATGGCCCAGGTGTTGGTCCAGACGGTCCCGGCCTGCAGTTCGCGGCCGACGCGCAGGGGGCGGTCGACATCACGGGTCCAGATGCTCGCGGCCAGGCCGAACTCGGTGGCGTTGGCACGCGCCACGGCATCGGCCTCGGAGTCGAACACCTCGAAGGTGGCGACCGGCCCGAACACTTCGCGCTGCACGATCGGCGAGGACACGTCGGCGACCTCGATCAGGGACGGGCCGAGGAGCGCCCGATCCCGCTTGCCCCGCACGAGGACGGTGGCGTAGTCGGCCGCGGCGGCCACGGTCTGTTCGACCCGTTGGGCGTTTCCTTCGTCGATCATGGCGCCCATCTCGCTGGCGGGGTCGTCGCCGGGCCCGACCCGGACCGTTTCGAGAGCGGCGACGAGCCGCCGCCGGAGTTCGTCGGCCACGCCGCGCTGGACCAGTATCCGACTGCCCGTCATGCAGAACTGGCCCGCGAACATGGTGACGGCCTTGGTGAGCACGGGCACGACGGCGTCCAGGTCGGCGTCGTCGAAGACGAGCATCGGCGTCTTTCCGCCCAGCTCCATGGACAGCGTTTTCAGCGTCGGGGCGGCCTGTTCCATGATCACGCGGCCGACCGCGGTGGAGCCGGTGTAGCTGATCACGTCGACGTCCGGGGAGGAGACCAGCTCCGGAGCCCCGGCGTTGCCGCTCTCGGTGAAGACGTTGAACACGCCCGGGTCCAGGCTCGGAGTGTCGGCGACGATCTCGCTCAGCACTCCGTTGACCAGGCCGGTCTGCGCCGGCATCTTCATGACCACGGTGCAGCCGGCCGCCAGGGCGGGTGCGAAGGATCGCGCCGAGAGGATGACCGGTGAGTTCCACGGCACGATCACCGCGGCGACACCCGCGGCTTCGCGCAGGGTCATCGAGTACATGCCGGGCCGCACTTCCCCGGCCCTGCCGTGGTCGGTGAGGGAAAGCGCCGCGTGGTAGCGGAGCTTGGGCACGGTGCCTTCGACTTCGAGGGCCGCCTCGGCGAGTACTTTCCCGTTCTCCCGCGCCAGCAGGGTGATCAGTTCGTCCTTGCGCTGCTCCAGCCGGTCGGCCAGTTCGTGCAGCGCTGCCGCACGCCGGTGGCGGTCGCGGGACCAGGCGGTGGAGCCGAAGGCCCTTCGGGCCGCGGCCACGGCGGCCCTCGCCTCCCGCGCACCGCCGTCGGCGAAGGTGCCGAGCAGGCCGTTGGTCGCGGGGCTGCGTGACTCGCCGCGGGAGCCGGAGTCCTGCCACTGCCCGTCGATGTAGTGGCGCGCGTGGGGCAGGGTTTCGGACTTGGGCATGAGGTGACCTCTCGTCATGCGTCGCACGGTGTTTCGCCGCGGGTCCGCGGGACAACGTCAGCGACGCTACAAATCAGGGCCGGTGAGCGAATCGGGCGGGCAATCCGTCGTTTCCGCCGGAGGCGTCGCGCGCCCGCTCCGCCCCGCCGCGGCCTGCCTGCGCTCACGGCGGCTCACAACCGGCGTGGAGGTCGCTCAGCTCGGTTCGCGTGTTGATGCCGAGCTTGGCGAACACGTTCCCGAGGTGGTGGCCCACGGTGCGGTGGCTGATCCGCAGCTGTACGCCGATCTCGCGATTCGTCAGCTGTTCGGCGGCCAGTTGGGCGACTCGCTGTTCCTGGGCGGTGAGCCGGTTCACCGCCCTGGTGTCCGAGCTTCCCCGGCGTCCCGGCGCTCCGGTGAGGTCCTGCTCGCGCTGCGCGCGTTGGCGCAGCGGCTCGGCACCGAGCCGGTCGAACGCCTCCAAGGCGGCGCCGATCCGGACGCGCGCATCGGTCCGCCGGCGGCCCCGTCGCAACCACTCGCCGTAGGACAACTGAGCGCGCGCGTAGAGCAGCGGGTGGGATCGGGCACCCGGCACGTCGAGTGCGGCCAGGAAGGCACCCTCGGCCCGGGCGCCGCCGAGGAGCCCGCGCGTGACGTGCGCGGCACAGCGCGCCCACGGCGCTCCCGTGCGCCGCGCCCAGGCTTCGAGCACCCGTGCCCGTTCGTCCGCGAGGTCGCTTCTGCCGACGCGCACGGCCGCCTCGGCCGTGTCGAGAGCGGCCAGGAGCGCGAAGGTCGAGTGTTCCGCGCCATGGCCCGGCTCGGTCAGGCGCACCAGGATGTCCAGTGCTTCCTCGGGACGCTCGCGAAACAGCGAGGCCATGCCGCGGTTCCAGTACGCGGCGGCGCTCAGCGCGCGGACGCCCTGCGGGAGTGACGTCTCCAGAGTCCTGGCGGTGGCCTCCGCGACGGCGCGTTCGTCACCACGCGCCGCGGCGAGCCAGCCCAGGCTGGTGCGGCAGTGGGAGGCGATGTGGTCGGCACCCAGGTCCTTGGCCAGCCGCAGTCCCTCCGCGGCCGAGGACTCCGCTTGCGGCCAGCGGCCGGCAGCGTTGTCGAGCATCGCGGTCTGGGCCAGGGCGGCGGCGAGCCGAGCGCGCTCGCTGCGCCGCCGCAGATGCGGTAACCGGCGGCGCAACGCATCCGCCATCGGCTTGTCGATCCCCCAGGCCAGGGCGAGGGGTGTCGGCGGCAGCAACGGCAGGATGGTCGTACGGGCCCGCGCGGCGGCATCACCCAGGTCGGGGGTGTCCGCCGACGCCGCGTCGGCAGACACGTCGTCGCTCCACCAGGCAAGCGTGCCGGGTAATCCGGTCCGGCCCGCGACGTCGTCTTCGAGCAGCAGTTCCAGCGCTCTGTCCCGCAGGTCGCCGCGTCCGACGGACCAGGCGGCGCGCATGGCCAGCGTGCCCAGTTCCAGCGCCGTTCCCGGTTCCGGGACGCGCTTCATGTCGGTGATCAGGAAGTGGTGCGCCATCTCCGGCATGCCCCGGGCGAACTCCATGATCCCCCGCAGACCCCGGCTCCGCCGGGAGACGTGAGCACCGGGGGCCAGCCGTTCCGCGTCATCGAGCAGGCGCTCCGCCGTGGCTGCCCACCCGGCGTCCCAGGAAGCCCGGGCCGCCTCGGCAAGGCGTTGTGAGGCGTCGATCGGTGCGGCCGACAGTTCGGCGGCCCGCCACCACGCCCGTGCCGCCGTGTTCGTGGCCCCGCGGAGCCGGGAGCGGGCGGCGGTCCGTTCGAGGAGCCGCGCGACGTCCTCATCGCGTCCGTGGGCCAGGGCGGCGAGATGCCATGCGCGCTCCTCCGCCTGGTCCGGCATCGTGGCGGCCAGGGCGCGGTGAGCCCGGCGCCTCGTCGCGGCACCGCAGCCCTCGTAGACGGCTCTGCTCACGACGGGGTGCCGGAAACCGACGCGGTTGCCCGCCACGTGGAGCAGGCCCGCGTTGGTCACTTCTTCCCAGACGGCGTCACCGGCACCCGACGCACGGCCGGCCCGCTGCACCGTGAGCCGGTCGCCGTGCTCCTCGGCCGCCGCGAGCACGGTCAGCAACTGCGCCGGAGGGCTCAGGGCCTCGATCCCGGCACGAAAAGCCCGCTGCAGACGCGGCCCGACGGACGGTCGTCCTCGCTTCCAGCGATGCTCGGCGTCGTCGAGGTCGCCCCCGAGCGTGGCCAGTTCGTGCAGCGCCAAGGGGTTGCCCCCGGCCTCCCGGACCATGTTCCGCGCCGTCGCCTTGTCGGCGAGCGGCGCCACGGCCGCCACAAGCTGCCGCGCGCTCTCGTCGCTCAGGCCGTCGACCCGCACGTCGGCCACGCCTTCCCAGGGCCGGGCGGCCGGATCGCTGTGATCGGCGAGCACGACGACCACGGGATGCGCTCCCACGCGTCGAGCGACGAACCCCAGGCACAGCGCGGTGGCCTCGTCGAGCCACTGCCCGTCGTCCACCACAACGAGCACGGGCTGCCGCTCGGCGAGTCCGCAGAGCAGCGACAGCACGGCCGCCCCGACCACCAGACGGTCCGTCGACTCACCGCTCAGCCCGAGCGCGGTACGCACAGCGGCGGCCTGGGCCGTCGCCAGCAGCCCGACACGATCGGCCAGCGGTCGCAGCAGCCCGTGCAGCCCCGCGAAAGCCAGGTCCGACTCGGGCCGGGTGGCCGAGTGGCTCAGCCGGACGAAGTCCGCGGCCTGGCCGTGCACGTGGCGAAGCAGAGCTGACTTGCCGATACCCGGCTCGCCCCACACCACGAGCGCGCCACCGCTCCCGCCGCGGGCCTGCGTAAGCAGCCCGTCGAGAACCGCGGTCTCCTCGCGGCGTCCGAACAGCTCCGTCGGCGCTGCCGCTGTCGCAGCTCCGTCACCGGACCCGCCACGCGCCCACCGCATCACGTCACGCGTTCGGACTGGACGAGTTCGCGGACGCGCGGCGCGACCTCGTGACCGAAGAGGTTCAGGTCGGCAGGCTCGTCAGAGGCGAGGATGAACCCCGATACGCCGTACTGCAGGGCGAGGTCGGCGATCTGTTCGGCCCAGTCGCCGGGAGTCCCCTGCAACAGGCCGTCGCCGGCGCCGGACGTGAATCGGCCGCTCAGGTTGAGCAGGCGGCTGACCGCCGCGGGCTCCCGACCGGCGGCGGAGGCGGCCTCGTCGATCTGCTCGTTCATCGCGCGCAGCGATGCCGGGCCCTCGGGCAGGAATCCCAGGGAGGGCAGCCAACCGTCGGCGATCTTGCCCGTCAGCCGGAGCATGCGCGGCTTGTAGGCACCGATGCGGATCGGGATGCGATGGGCGGGTGCCGGGCCGCGCTTTGCGCCGTTCACGGTGTAGAACTCCCCGGTGACACGGAGGGGCCCGGTCTCGTCGGTGGCCCACAGCCCTCGGATCACGTCCACGGCCTCCTCCACCGCCCGCACGGCCTGGGCCGGTTCGAGCCGGCGGCCTCCCATCGCGACGATGCCGTCCCAGAACGCGCCCGCGCCGATGCCCAGTTCGACTCGCCCGCCGGTCAGCCGGTCCAGGCTCGCGGCGGCGCGGGCCAGCACGGCCGGGGGCCGCAGCGGAAGGCTCAGCACGTTGCCGCTGATCCGGATCCTTTCGGTGCGTGCGGCGACGTACGACATCAGGGTCCAGGTGTCCTGGAACGCCGACTGGTAGGGGTGGTCCTGGAAGCTGACCAGGTCGAGGCCGGCCCTCTCGGAGGTCAGGGCCAGCTCGACCGGCGCCTGAGGCGGGCGGGCGGTGGGGGTGATGAAGCTGCCGAACCACAGTTCGTGGCCGTAGTCGCTCATGAGGTGCTTCCTCCGGGGTGGTTCGCGGCGGGCGTGAGGGCGAAGTTGTCGCCGAACACGCCCTCGGGGTCGTAGACGCTCTTCAGCTCACGCAGACGCGAGAGGGTCCGTGGGGGCCAGGCCGCGGCGATCCGCTCGGGCCGGAGGCTGGACTCGAAGCTGATGTAGAGGCCGTCGAGGAAGGGGCTCAGCCGGGCCCAGGCCCGGTCGACCACCTCGTCGGCACCGCCCATCACCACGAGCGAGAAGTTCGCGTCGCGGTGGGCGTAGGCCGTGGCGTCCGCGGGAACGTCGGCGACGGCGCCGCCGACCGAGCGGAGCTGGAACCATCCGATCGCGCCGCTGCGGATCACGCGAGCCGCCGCCGCGGCGAACTGCGGGGTCACGTGCCGGAGCAGACCGCTGCGTGAGACCGGTTCACCGTGGGAGACCGGTGGGTCGTCGCTCGCGTTGTCCATCACGGCCGCGTAGGAGGTGATGACGATGTGCTGGGCGTACATCGCGGAGATCGCGGCCAGTGGCTCCAGCCGGGCGCGCACGGTCTCCGGGTCCGAGGAGTCGACCATGGTGCTGCTCACCGCGAGCGCTGGTCGCCCGCCGTGCGGGGGCGGCACGATGACGAAGCTGGTGAGGTCCCGCGGTGAGTCCTCGACCGCCCGGCCCCATTCGACGAGGTAGCGCTCGAGGTCGCTCGCGTCCTGGGTGAGCCGGGCGAAGGCGACCGCGCCCACGTCGTCGGCCTCGAACTCGAAGGCAGTGACGATCCCGAAGTTCGCGCCCGCCCCTCGCACGGCCCAGAAGAGATCGGCGTTCTCCGAATCGTCGGCCCGCACGACGGAGCCGTCCGCGAGCACCATCTCCACGGCCCGCAGGCGGTCGATGGTCAGTCCGTGCCCGCGCGCGAGGTACCCGATGCCCCCCGCCGTGGCGAGGCCGCCCACCCCGACGCCCCCGTAGTCGCCCGAACTCAACGCCCAGCCGTAGGGCTCCAGTGCGGCCGCCACCTCGGCCCAGCGCGCACCCGGGCCGATGCGCACCCGGCGTGTCTTCCTGTCGAGCACCTCGATCGCGTTCATCAGTGACACGTCGATGACGATCCCGCCGTCATTGGTGGAGCGGCCGGAGACCCCGTGTCCGGCGCTTCGCCGAGACAGGGCCACGCCGGGATGCCGGCGGGCGAACGCGAGCGCCCGGGTCACCTGCTCGTTCGTCGCCGCCCGCAGGATGATGCCGGGCGCACCGCCGCGCAGGTACCCGGACCGCAGCCGGGCGTAGGCCGGATCACCGGGCTCGACGACCTCGGCCATCTCCGGCGGAGCGCCCTCGTAGTCGATCCCCGGCCGGCGCCTGGCGCGCACGGCGGACCGCCGGACCCGCGCGCCCGACCATCCGCGCGGAAGCACCGCGTCCACGGCCGCCCGCAGGGCCGGGGCGACCTCGCTCGCGAAGCCTGCCGCGACGTCTCGCTCCTCGGTGTCCAGCACGATGGTGCCCACCCCGTGCTCGACGACGAGTGGCAGCAGGTCGTTCACCCAGTCCGCGGCGGTCCCGGTGAACCTGCCTGTCCGCTCGCCGAAGCCACCGCGGATCGTGACCCGTCTGCGGATCTCGCGGGGATCGCGGCCTGCCCCTCGCGCCGCCTCGTCGACTGCGCGGTTGCCCTGCGTCAGCGTGGCGGCGTCGCACCCCGTCGACCACTCGTCAGCCCGCAGTCCGACCAGCCGGAGCAGGTCTTGGTCCTGGCCGTCCACGGAGATCGGCACGTCGTGCGCGGGCGCGGCCTTCTCAGCTCCCGCGAGACGGTAGAAGCGGCCGGTGAACCGGCCGAGGCCACGGTCGAGGACATTCCAGAGCTCGCGAACGACGGCGATCGCTTCACCCAGTGCCGCGACCGAATCGGCTGTCCCGGGCGCGGCGGCTGACGGGCCCGCTCGGAAAGCCAGTTCGACCCTGCCTTCGGTGAGCCGATCCAGGCTTGCGACGGCTCGTGCGAGCATCGCCGGATGGAGAGTGGCGGGGCGTGCCTCCAGCACCAGTCCGAGAGAGACCGTCGCCGCGGCGATCCAGGACGCCACAGTCGACGGTTCGAGATCGTCGCCGGCGGTTCCGGCCGGGACGACCAGCAAGTCCAGTCCCCACTGCTCGGCCAGGCCCACCACTTCGACCAACCGGCCGGGCCCGCAGTCGGCGTCAGAGGGCAGGTGCAGCCCGAACCTCAGCGCGTGCCCGTAGTTCATAGCGCGTGGTGACAGGCCGAGTGTGCGTTCATGGACCAAGGCTGCACGGCGATGATCACAGGCAACAAGCGGGACATGACCAGGTCATCAAAAGTGACACGCTCCAGTATCGTGACCGTATGACCGGTCCTCGACAGCCCGATGATTCCTCCGCCACCGCGGGCCAGAGCCGCCCGGAAGCGGGCTACGAACACATCGACGACGACGTGTGCCGCAGTTTTCAGCGCTCGGTCGAGATCGTGGGCAAGAAGTGGAGCGCCGCGGTGCTCCTGGCGGCGATGCGGGGCGCGCGCCGATTCGTCGACTACCGAGCGCGGATCCCCGGAATCTCGAACCACCTTCTGTCCCAGCGTCTGCGTGAACTCGAGGGCCACCGACTCATTGAGCGGCTCGTGGTACCAACGACGCCGGTCCAGATCACGTACCGGCCCACCGAACAAGGCGCCAGCCTGATGCGTGTCCTGCATCCGCTGATCGAATGGAGCGCCAAGAACGAGGACATGGACACCTGACGAGCTGGTCGCATGCCGCCCACGCACCCGATCCGTTGCGTACCGGGACCGGTGATTGCGCGGGCGACGGCTCGCGGTGTGGCTTCAGCGGTGCGGGAACAGGAACGGGTTACGGGACCAGGACGATCTTTCCCGTGGTGTGGCCGGCCATGATCTCGCGGTGGGCAGGGGCGGCCTCGCGCAGGGGGTAGCTGTCCGCGATCACGATGCGCAGGCGGCCTGCTGTCGCGGCTTCCGTGAGCTGCAGGCGGGCG
This sequence comes from Streptomyces sp. NBC_01723, assembly GCF_036246005.1. NCBI lineage: Bacteria > Bacillati > Actinomycetota > Actinomycetes > Kitasatosporales > Streptomycetaceae > Streptomyces > Streptomyces sp. NBC_01723. The sequence continues at coordinate 8,615,039 of NZ_CP109171.1, read as the reverse complement.
GCTTCCCGGATCTCGGTGCCGGGATCCGCGCCCGGCACACCACCCAGGAGCTTGATTCCCGCGCGAGCCCCGCGCTCGCGGCCCGCGATGGTGGCGATACGCAAGCGGTCCGGCACGAGCTCCACGGAGACATCCACCGCCTCATCGCTGCCCACGAGATCGGCCGCGCGGACCTTGATCCGTACCTGGTTCGGCTTCGGCCCTGGGACGGCGACATCGATCACCGACAGGACCTCGGGGCCGCCATATGCGCCTGCCACTACTGCAATTGTTTCGCTCATACGCGGGAACAACTGTTGGGCGAGGTGTCCCGTTCCTTCGGTCCAACGGGACCGATCACCCGTGTCGGGCACCATGCCGGAAGGCTGTTGTGAGGACGTGCACGCCCTGACCCGCACCGTCCGGAGCCACCCTTCCGTGGCCAGGGAGCCCGACCTGGACCGGCACACGGTGCGCACGTAGCGAAGCCCTCGGTGTAGACCAGGTGCCGTTGTTCCTGCTCTGTCGCTGCCGCGTCGGCGAAGCGGCGCCGCTCCGGATGTCCTGCACGATGACGTCGTCGATGAAGTGGTCCTCAGACTCGGCGTCGGTGAGCTCGCCGGTCATAGTCGAGAACTTTCCCGGATTCTCGGCAGGCAGACAGTGCCCGAAGTCCTCACTGGTCACGGGGATCAGGAAGGCGTTCATCGAGTCCTACCAGGACGGCTCCTTTCAGTACTGTCCTGATCGCGGCCGACCGGATCCAGGCGCGCGGTGACGGGGGCGAAGCCGGGTCTTCCACGACCAGCCTCGCCCCGTCAGGCGCGGTTCGAAGGCCTCCAGTTCTCAGGTTGCCGCCGCGGTCTCCGCGAGCTTCTGGAACTCACCCAGGTCGTAGTTGGCGAGCGCGGAGTCCAGGTTCGTCAGCGCGCCCAAGTGCTCGATGAACCCCTTGGGGTCGTACTCGATCTGGAGGGTGACCCTGCTCGTCGTGTCGCTGAGCCGGTGGAAGGTGACGACGCCCGCGTGGTCCACCCCCTCCGTGGTCCGCCAGGCGATCCGGTTCTCCTCCACCACCTCGGTGAGCTCGGCGACGAAGTTCCTGTCCGCGCCGGGCAGGGCAAGCTGCCAGGCGAAGCGGCGCTCGTCCAAGGGCTGCACCAGGCGGACGTGGCTCAGGAACGACGGCCACCTCGTCACGTCGCTCCACAGGGACCAGGTCACGGACACGGGGGCTTTGATGTCGACTGTCTCTACCAGGGAAGAGGACACGCGGCACCTTCCTCGCTCGCTCGGGCCTGGGCTTCGGTCTACCGCAGGCGGTACACGGATGGGTCCCTGTTACCCGCAAGGGGTCGACGCACACGGCGACGCCCGGAACGGCTACCGGCCCACAGGGTCCTCGGGCCGCGCGGCGGCCTGGGCCCTCGTGTACACGTCGAGGCGGTCACACATGCCGTGAACGCCGCACTCCGCCGGCGCGGGGAGACAGCGAACGCCTGAGGTGCTCCGGTTCCGACCTTCAGGCCGAGGAAGAGGACGGTGGCCTCCCCCTCTACGGCACCGGCCCGTACGTGACGGTCTGCTCCGGGCAGCCGGCCGCGACCTCGCGCATGACCGCCGCTTCGGCCTCATCCGCCGACAGGGTCCAGCGCAGCTTGGTACCCACCCACTCGGCGACATAGCGGCAGTGCACTTCGGCGGCCGACGGCATCCACGTCGCCGGGTCCTGGTCCGACTTGGACCGGTTCGAGCGGGCGGTGACCGCGACGAGGCTGGCGTACGCGCCCAGGTCGTTGGCGTACGCCTCCCGCTGCTGCGCAGACGAGGTCGAGGCGCCGCTGTCCCAGGTCTCGGCCAGCGGACCCATGCGGTCGATGTCGAGGCCAGAGGCCGAGGTGACCCACACCTGGTCGTAGTAGGAGAACCAGCGGCCGCCCGTCAGCCGACACCTCGGCCCCACCGTCGGGGCCTCCACCGCCACCGCATCCCGGTGGCGGACAGCTGCTCCGCCCGCTCCGGAGCCAGCGTGGCGGCCCTGCTGTGCTGGTTGCCGATCCACGCCCCGAGCTTGAGCTCCCACTCCTGCTGGTCCTGGCCGACGGTCGGCTCGACCTGCCTTACGCAGCCAGGCCGCGAGCGGACGCCGTCACGAGGCCCGGGCTCCTCCGCCGATTGGCGAGAAACGTCCGCTTCCCGCCGAGCACGAGCCCCTTCTCGTCCCCTTGACGCTATCCCCCCTCTTCTTTATAGTCAATGTGACTCTAAAGGAGAGGGGGGCTCATGGCCGACATCACCAAGCGTTTCGGCTGGCGTCATCTGCGGGCGGCGCCCACGGCTCACATACGACACCACCGTGCGGGGCAGCTCACGCACGACGGTCCCGGGCTGAGCTTCTGGTTCCGGCCACTGGCCGCCGCGCTGTCCGAAGTGCCGGTCGACGACCGGGAGCTGGCGATGACGTTCCACGCCCGGACCGTCGACTTCCAGGACGTGGCCGTGCAGGCGACGGTCACCTACCGCGTCGCCGACCCCGCTGTCGCAGCCGAACGACTCGACTTCTCCGTCGATCCCGACACGGGGGTGTGGCGCGGCGCCCCGTTGGAGCAGTTGGCCACGCTGTTGACCGAGAGCGCTCAGCAGCACGCTCTCGAAGTACTGGCCCGCACATCCCTTGCGGCGGCTCTCGCCGAAGGCGTGCCCGCGGTGCGCGAGCGGGTACTCCAGGGACTCCGCGAGGAACCGCGGCTGCCCTCCACGGGGATCGAGGTCGTCGCCGTCCGCGTGATGGCGGTGCGGCCCGAGCCGGAGGTGGAGCGTGCCCTGCGCACCCCCGCCCGGGAGCTGATCCAGCAGGAGGCGGACCGGGCCACGTACGAGCGGCGCGCGGTCGCCGTGGAGCGTGAACGCGCGATCGCCGAGAACGAGTTGGCCAGCCAGATCGAACTCGCGCGGCGCGAGGAGCAGTTGGTCGAGCAGCGCGGCGCCAACAGCCGCCGGGAGGAGGAGGAGAAGGCGGCGGCCGACGCGGTCCGGGTCGGCGCCGAGGCCGAGCGGGCGGTGCGCCTCGCGCAGGCGGAGGCGGAGGGCGCCCGTGCGGTCGGCGAGGCCCGCGCCCAGGCGCAGGCGGCCTGGCTGCGGGTGCACGGCGACGTGGACGTGGCGGTCCTGCGCGCCCTGACCGGCACCCGCCTCGCCGAGAACCTGCCGCGCATCGACAGCGTCACCGTCTCCCCCGATGTACTGACCGGGCTGCTCGCACGGCTCGGGGCGGGCCAGGAGCCCGCGGCGTGAGCCTGGCGCCCCGGGCCGTCCTCGTGCATCGCGCCACCGAGTACGAGGAGTTGGTCGCCCGGCACGGCACGCATGGGCAGGCGGCGTTCTTCTTGTCCTCGCGGGGCCGGTCCATCGAGGAGGTCGTCGAACGGCATCACCGGGTGGAGCGGGCGCTCGCGCTCGTGTCGGCCGCGGTGCCGCTGAGCTGGCGGCGCGCGCAGGTGGAGCGGGCGGACCTGGACCGTTTCCTGTTCGGTCCCGAGGACGTCGTGGTGGCGGTCGGGCAGGACGGGCTCGTGGCCAACGTCGCTCAGTACGTCGGTGACCGGCCGGTGGTCGGCGTCGACGCGGATCCCGGCCGCAATCCGGGTGTCCTGGTGCGGCACCGGCCGGCGGACGCCGCCCGGCTGCTGCCCGCCGCCTTCTCCGTCTCCGCGGGCGGGGACGAGCTGAGCATGGTCGAGGCCATCACCGACGACACGCAACGCCTGGTGGCGCTCAACGAGATCTACGTCGGTTCGGCCGGTCACCGTACCGCCCGGTACCGCCTGGGTCTCGACGGCGACAGGGGTGTCGTCGAGACCCAGGCCTCGTCGGGGGTGCTGATCGGCACGGGAACGGGGGCGAGCGGCTGGCTCCGGTCCGCGTGGCGGGACCGGTCCACCGAGTGGCGGCTGCCGCACCCCACGGAGGCGCGGCTCGCCTGGTTCGTCCGGGAGGCGTGGCCGTCCCCCGCCACGGGAACACGCCTGAACGCGGGTGAACTGTCGGCGGACGCGCGGCTCACGGTGACCGTGGAGTCCGAGCGCCTTGTCGCCTTCGGGGACGGCATGGAGAGCGACGCGCTCGAACTCACCTGGGGCCAGACGATCCGCCTCGGCCTGTCCTCCACGAAGCTACGGCTAATCGGCTGACGGTCAGAGCGCGGCGTTCATAAGGTCGAGGGCGCTCTGCTGGCGGGCCGCGTCAGTGCGGTCGACCGGGCCGTACCCCCTACAGTGCCGGCTCGTAGGTGACGGTCTGCTCGGAGCAGTCGGCCGCGACGTCGCGCATGGCCGCCGCTTCGGCCTCATCCGCCGACAGGGGCCGGCGCAGTTTGGTGCCCACCCACTCGGCGATGTAGCGGCAGTGGACCTCGGCACGGGTGTTGCAGCCGTCGGAGGGGTCGGCCTGTCTCCAGGTGGAGCCGGACGAGGCGGAACTTGGTTGGATTCGCGCCGCCGCGGATCCCAAAATCGCGGGGGTTCATGTGACGTCCCGCCTGCCTGTCGTCAGATGATCGATTGACGACAGCTCGGATCGGAGGAACGGGCGGCGGTGACTGCCGCGACATCGTGGTGGATGGTGAAGACCCGGTCCAGGCCGACAATGCCCATGATGCGAGCGGTGTTGGCGGGGACAGCGGCCAGGGCTATGCCGGCGCCTTGTTCGGTGGCCAGGCTGCGGGCGGAGATCAGCGCGCTGATCCCACTGGAGTCACAGAAGTCCAGACGGGCCAGATCCAGGACCAGTAGCTGACCCGCGGCCAGGGTGAGACTCTCCACGGCCTTGCGCAGGTCGGGTGCCGTGTGGTGGTCGAGGTCACCGGTGATCTCCAGTACGGGACCGATGGCGGCGTCTCGGGTGGTGATCGTCAATGAACTCATGTCGGGTCTTCGCTCGCGGTGAGGTTCGGGGTGGGCACGCCGAGGGCGAGCAGTGCGGTGTCGTCGTCCAGGCCCTCGCCGAAGGAGGCCAGCAGCCCGCTCAGGGCGGTGATCAGCGCCTGCGGGCCCGCCGGCGGCTGACCGGCGGCGAACGCGCGCAGGGCGTCCTCGCCGTACAGCTCGCGCTCTGGCCCGGTGCGGGCCTCGGTCAGGCCGTCGGTGTACAGGAGCAGGGTGTCGCCTGGCAGCAGGTCGGTGCGGGCGGCGGCGAACGAGGCCTGGGGCAGGACGCCGACAAGCAGGCCGCCGGGGGTGGGCAGGAAGTCGGTACTGCCGTCCGCGCGCTGGATCAGCGCGGAGGGATGTCCGCCGGCGGCCAGGTGCACGCCGACGCGTCCATCGTGGGGTTCGAGGACGCCGAATATGACGGTGCAGTAGCGGCCTTCGCCGCTTTGGTATCGCTCGTGCAGCACCGTGTTCAACGTGGTCAGCACGGTGACGGGGTCGACTTCGTGCAGGGCTGCGGCGCGCAGGGTGTAGCGGGTCAGGGAGGTGACTGCGGCGGCCTGGGGGCCCTTGCCGCACACGTCTCCGAGGAAGAACGCCCACCGGCCGTCGCCCAGGGGGAACAGGTCGTAGAAGTCTCCGCCCAGCAGGTCCGGGGAGGCCGTGTGGTAGTAGGAGGCGGCCTCCAGGCCAGGAACCGCGGGCAGCTGGGTGGGCAGCAGGCTCTGCTGGAGGACGGCGAGCGCTTCCTGGAGCCGGGCCCGGTCGGCCTCGGAGCGTCGGCGCGCTTCCTCCGCCGCCCGGCGGCCACGCAGCAGTTCTGCCTCGTAGGCGCGGCGGTCGCGGGCGTCGAAGACGGTGGTGCGGATCAGCAGCGGCTCACCGTCCTGGCTGGTCTTCACCTTCGAGGTGACCAGCACCGGCATCCGCTGGCCGCCGGCCGTCTTGATGTCCAGGGCGATGCCGCTGGCCTCGCCCTTCATCTGCAACAGCGGCGCGAAGTGCGTCTCGTGGTAGAGCTTGCCGCCGACGCTGAGCAGGTCGGTGAACCGCATCCGCCCCACCACCTGTGACCGGTCCAGGCCCAGCCATTGCAGCAACGTGGTGTTGATCTTCGCGATGGTGCCGTCCATCAGCGTCGACAGGTACCCGCACGGGGCCTGTTCGTACAGCTCCTCCGCGCTGTCCTCCAGCAGCGATGTGAATACTGCGTCCGTGGCGTCTACGCCCTGCTCCTCACCCGGCTCGGGCTCCTGGGCGGTGCGGCACATCATCAGACCGCTCCGAGGAAGTCGACGATCGCCCCCGCGGTGGCCTGCGGCGCGCTCAGCTGCGGGCAGTGCCCCGTCGCCTCCAACGTCACCAGCCGGCTGCCGGGGATGACGTCATGGACGTAGGCGCCGACCTCGCGGGGGGCGATCACGTCCTGCCTGCACTCCAGGATCAGCGTCGGCACCGTCACCGTCTTGAGGTCCTCGCGGCTGTCCGACAAGAACGTCGTACGGGCGAAGACGCGGGCCATGTCCGGGTCGGTCGCGCAGAACGAGGCGGTCAGCTCCTGGCCGAGTTCCGGCCTCTCCGCGTTGCCCATGATGACCGGGGCCATCGCCGCCGACCAGCCCAGATAGTTCGACTCCAGCGACTCCAGCAACTCGTCGATGTCCTCGGCGCTGAACCCGCCCCGGTATCCGTCCTCATCGATGTAGCGGGGCGAGGGCGCGACCATCACCAGACGGGAGATGCGCCGCGGCGCCTTCGCCGCCGCGAGCACCCCGACCATCGCGCTGACCGAGTGCCCCACGAACGTGACGTCGCGCAGGTCCAGCTCCTCGCAGACCTCCAGCACGTCGAGCGCATAGCCCTCCAGGGAGGTGTACCGGCGCTCGTCCCATGCCGTCGGGTCTGCCCGGCCCGAGCCCACGTAGTCGAAGAGCACCACCCTGTACCTTTCAGCCAGCGTGGGGAGCACCAAACGCCACATGTTCTGGTCGCAGCCGAACCCGTGCGCCAGCAGGAGCACCGGCGCATCCGCACGGCCGGTGACGGTGACATTGTTCCTGCGGCGGATATCCATACCCGCCAGTTTCCCATCCCCCCGCCCCACCCCAGGCAGGGGCCCGGCCCGGCGGCCTACGAAGGCCGTACCCGGTGAGGCGTCGCCCCGCGGATTGCCTGCGGCAGCCGGCGGCAGCCACGTCGCCGGGGCCTGGTCGGCCATGGACGGGGTGGAGCGGGCCGTGACCGCGACGAGGCCGGTCCCCGCTTCCAGGTCGTTGACGTACGCCTCCCGGCCTTTCGCTTCCCAGGCAGAGGCGCCGGTGGGTTCCAGTGGCGGAAGGCGTCCCGGTCGTAGCCTTCGCGGGACTCGGCGGCGATGGGGAGGGCGGGCGGGAACCGTCAGTGGCACGGCGGCAGGAAACGCGGCGTTCAGACCGCGCAGCACGGTGGAGTGGGGCGTTCGCCGAAGGCGCCGCCCGTGTTAGGGGTCCGCGGGGACAGGCAGGGGGACGCCGTGTCGACCGTGAGTGAGTCGCCCTGTAGCCGCCCGGTTTGGCGCACACTGCCCGGAGGAGGCCGTCTGCTGTTTGTGTGTTCGGTCGGCGGCTCCCATGACACGGTCCCGGGCGGGTAGACGCTGCTCAGCCCACAAGGTCAAGAGCACCAAATTTCACTACTGAAAGTGACAACCTATGTCTTACCCGCTTATGAAGCAGGCGGAGGGGCAGGGACCGGACGACAGTCTGCGGCGACATCTGACCTGGAGCGACGCAACACTCGCGGCCGCCCGGGCCCGGGCCGAAGTCGACGCACTCCTGCTCGCCTTGCACCACACCCACCGGGTGGCGGTGCCGCCAGCCGCTGCCGACGACATCCGGCTCGTGGCCAGTGAACTGGTCACCAACGCCACACGACACGCGCCAGGCCCCGGCAGTCTGGAACTCCGGCGGGCCCACCACGGCCGCACGCTGCTGATCACCGTGCGGGACACCTCTCCCGTCATGCCCCAGCCCCAGCCGGCCGACCCCCGCCGCATAGGAGGACACGGGCTCAGGATCGTTTCGGCCCTCAGCAGCGCCCTTATCGTGAAGCGGGCCGCCGGAGGCAAACAGATCACAGCTGAGCTGCCCCTTCAGGCGAGCCGGCCTCCTGCGCACGGCCGACGGTCTCACGCGGAGAGGACACCCGACGCCCCTTCAAGGGCCACCCCCGGGTAGAGGCAGGCACCCGCGGCTCGCCCGGCGTGGCGCGGCAGGATTCCGGCAGGACTCCGAGTGCCCCCGGCCCGATATCGGGTCAGGGGCGCTCGTGCTCGGTGCGGAACTGCTGCGCCACGTCGCGCAGCTTGATGTTGTGGTGCTGAGAGAGACGGCGGAGGACGTTGAAGGCCTCGTCTTCGCTCATGTGGTGGCGTTCCCTGAGGATGCCCATGGCTTCGCCGATGGCGTGGCGGGTCTCCATGGCGTGTTCGAGCTGGTCGATGGTGCGGGCGCTGGCCAGGGCAACGGCGGCGTGGGAAGCGAGCATCCAGCCGGCGGTTTCCATGTCCTTGGTGAAGGTGCCGGGGCGCCGGCCGTAAAGGTTGAGGGCACCGAAGTCTTCTTTGTCGGTGTAGAGGAGGATGCCGGCCATGCTGCCGATCCCCAGCTTGCGAGCCTCCTCGGCGTAGGCCGGCCAGGCAGGCTGGGGGCGGGTCATGTCTGCGATCCGGTAGGTGCGTTCGCCGTTCACGCGGCGGGCGAGGTCGTAACACGGCCCCTCACCGAGCTGGCCCTGGATGCGATCGGAGGCTTCAACCATCTCTCCGCACGAGGACAGGGTGATCGCCTTGCCCTTGCGCACCGCCAGGATCCCCGCCGCATCACAGCCCTCGATCAGGTCCACCGCGGCCGTCGAGATCGCATCCAGCGTCTCTTGGACCGAGGACTTCTCCAGGAGATCCCGGGCCAGCTCAGCCATCTGCTCAGCGAACCTCTGCCACTGCATGTCGCTACCACCTGCCTCAGCACGCCCGTCGGAACTGTCCGCTCACTCTAGTTCCCCACGTCTCTCACGCTGCCACCAAGGCCTGCGCACACGACTCGCTACCCCCTGTAGTACCCGCTCCGGCACCAGCCGGGCCGGGACCGCGGACGACCCGCTCTACACCACAGCGTCCGTCCGCATCGGCCCGCGCGGCGGCGGCAAACCGTATGGGCGCCGCCCATTCCCGCTCGATATACGCGCATCTCCCCCGTATTTGCGCATCTCCCCCGTGCGGTGGAGGCGCTCCTCCTGTGAGCCGACGCGCCTCGTCCGGCCCCGGCCCGTAGCGTCGAGGTCATGCAATCCGAACCCGGCAGAACCCTCCGTCGCTGGGCGTACGCTGCCGTCGCCTGGTTGGTGGTGTGCTTCGTATGGCACGGGGTGCCCTTGTGGATCGGCTGCGCGGTGCTGACGATGCGGGGCGTGCCCGGTCTCGTCGAGAACGTCACCACAGCGACGGGACTCACTCCGCACGGCCTGCTCGGGATGGAGAAGGAGGCCGTTGACACAGGGTCACGGGACTTCTGGAAGACCATGGTGATCAACGGCTACTTCTTCCTCGGCGCGGTGCTCCTCGTTCCGGCCACCGTGCTGTCCCGCCGGAGTCGACGCCGAGCGAGGGTGAGGTGCGGAGTGGATGCAGCGCGACCCGCCAAGGCGCGCTCCTGAGAGCTGACTGTCGCGTCAGCAGCGAGTGCCTCCGGAATTCGTGAACATCGACTTGGCCGCACTCCGGGGTGCCTCCCGCGCTCATGGACAAACGACGGATCGGCAGTCTTGCCACCCTCGCCGGGATCGTCCGGGACTGTGCGCAGCACGCGGGTACCGGTACGCGGCCCGTTACGGCCACGCGGCACGGGGGACCCGACGCCCATGGGACTCACACAGGGCACGCACCGATCGCGCGGCTCCGGCCTGGGACCAGCCGCGAGCGTCGGTATCGGCGCCGCGGCAGGCGTCACGGCAGCGGCCGGTCTCCTGATCGGCCGCAAAGCGGCCACGGTCGGCAAGATCGGCAAGGGGCACTCGCTCAAACACCGCGCGCTGGACCTGGCGGCCGGTTCGATGCAGCGGAAGTACCCGCTGGAGGCGATGAGCACCTACCTCAACGGCTTCCACATGTACGCCGACGACATGGGCCGGCAGGTGGAAGCCACGCACCTCTGCATCCACCTCCAGCACGACCTGCACCAGTGCGTCATCTTCGACCGCAACGCGCCCGACGCCCGCCTGATCGGCATCGAGTACATCATCAGCGAGGAACGCTTCCGCGGCCTGCCCCAGGACGAGAAACGGCTTTGGCACAGCCACCACTACGAGGTCAAGTCCGGCATCCTCACCGCCCCCGGCATCCCCGACCTGGCCGAACACGCCTACTTCGAGGATCTCGTCACCACCTACGGCAAGACGTTCCACACCTGGCAGTACGACCGCGACGACTTTCCCTACGGCATCCCCCAGCTGATGATGGGCTTCACCGAGGACGGACAGGCGTCGGACGAGATGATCCGGGCTCGGGACGACAGGCTCGGCCTCTCCACGTCCCGCAAGCGCGAGAACCGGGAGGACATTCCCACACCCGAAGTGGCACCGGGTGCCAACGCCTGGGAAAGCGGCCGTACCGTGCAGACTCGCATAGAGGAGACGGACTTCACGCGCTGACCGTTACGACTCGTCACCGTCGGCGGGCAGCGGCCGCGCTCCGGGCGCGAACCGGCGGGCCGGGACCCGATCACGGTGCCCGGATACCGGCGGGCGTCCGCCCCCTTCTGGAGGACGGCGTCGTCATCCGTATGCCGGTCGAAGACCTCGACGCCGGTGCAGTCGGCCAGTGCGGCGACATGCCGTTCCCCCGGCCAGAACCAGGTGGTCCCCTCGAGAGCACCGTCGCCGACGGACACGCTCGGCAGACTGCCGCCGACCCGCGTCACGATGCGCGCCTCCCGGACAACCATGCTGACCCAGGCGTCCTCGCCGATGTCCAACCCGTCGACCGTGCTGCTCTCGGCTGGTGATCCTTCCTCCACCAAGTGACGGGCCACGCCCTCCGGGTGGGAGGCCGATCTTCTGCGACATCGGCTCCACGCCCCGTGGGGGCGTTCAGGTCAGTCCTCCTCGGGCATCGGTGAGGCGAGTTCCAGGACGACGGCAGCCGTTCCGAGCGCCGGTACGTCGACCGGGACGGTGCCGTCCGGGGCGGGCCCGGCCTCGCGCGGGCACAGGCCCAGGTAGGTGGTGCGGAAGGCGCGGGCCACACTGAAGGGGGTGCTCAGGCGACAGGTGACCGGGGTGTCGGCCACCGACTGGAGACGCACCAGCAGGCGGCCGTTGTTGGGGACTGTCACTCCGACGAGCCGCACCCGGGGGTCGTTCACCGTCAGGAACCGGGTCTGCGCCGGGACTTCGGCCCGGGCCGAGGCGCGGGCGCGTACCGGGACGAGGGGGTGGCCGGTGACGGCGGCGACGCGCACGCCGAGGGTGTCGGCGTCCTCCTCGCCCGTGCTGAAGCCGACGCTGTAGCGGAAAACGTGGTCGAAGCCCTGCTGGGCGGGGAAGTTGGTGTCCCAGATGTTGTTGTGCACCCAGGAGAAGACCGTGGCAGGCTCCTCCTGCGGCAGCGACTGGGGATAGGGGACGTAGGGGATGACGATCCCGCCGAGCTGGACGAGCGGGGCGTCCGTGGTGGCCAGTGCGGCGTGGCGGGTGCCGTCGCTCAGGCTGATCCAGCGCCGGACGGCGCGCATGTGGGCCGCCGAGCCCGGTACGGTCTCCCGGTCGGTGCCGAGGACGCCGCCGGTGGCCTCCGTGTGCACGACGGGGTGGTCGAGGGCGAAGGGGAAGGCGAAGTAGGCGCTTTCCTTCGTGAGGGTCGCGTCCTTGTCGATGCGGTTCTCGATGTCGACGCGGGCCGCTCCGTGCGGGAGGTGCACCCGCACCCGCAGTCGGCGGGTGCCGGCCGGGGCGCACTCGTAGACGAGGGTGTGCCCGGTGGCGTCTGTCGTGCGGTCGACGAGCGCCGCGGGCGGGGCGGTACGGCGCGAGGCGAGCAGGTGCATCGAGTCGTCGGCCACGGTCTTGCTGGATTGGTGGTTGAACGCGCCGGCGGTGGCGTACTCGTCGTAGACGTAGCCGTTGAAGCCGACGACGGCGTCCTGGCGGACCAGCTCGCGGCCGGTGGCCCTGTCGACTATCGAGGAGACGCACGCCTCGCGCAGGTCGACCGTCACGCGCAGGTGGTCGTTCACCAGGACGGTGGCGTCGGCGGACCCGAGCGCCGCCGCCTCGGCGTCGTGAGCCGCCGGGGACTGTGCGCCGGTGAGGACGTCCAGGCGCACGGCTCCGCACGCCGGCACGTCCGCGACGGGAACGTTCAGGAAGCGGCCGGCCGCGCGGTGGCGTTCGTTGCTCTGGGCCTCTTGTGCGAAGGGCAGCGGTTCGCCGGTGCGGGCGTCGAGGACCCGGACCGGCTCGTCGAGCGCGACCGTGCTCTCCGGGAGGAAGAGCCTGGCGGTCTCGCTCCGCGGCCAGCTGCACGTGTTCACGGCGTAGAAGGACGCCGCCGCGCCGGCGGCGGGGGCGAAGGCCTCGCCGAGCAGGGCGGACGCGGAGTCCAGGAGCGTCTCTGCGTCGTCGTGGGCGCGCATGGCCTGGGCGTACTTCCAGTGCCACTGCTTCTCGCCGGACCCGTGGCCGTGCTCCCCGTGGGTCCAGGGGTCGCCCGCGCCCCAGGTGTGCTCGTTGAACAGTGAGGCGGACCGGTAGACGGCCGGCGCGTCCGTGGTGACGGCCGTGCTGCCGGGGACGCCCATCAGGTGGGCGTAGCCGGCCACGGTCTGCGCCTCGGCGAGGGCGGCCTGGCCGCGCCGGGTGGCGGCGAGCGGGACGGCTCCCGCGCCGACGCCGTCGACCCACCAGTCGCTCCAGTCGCCCCGGTAGGTCTCCAGCCGGTCCCCGACGCGCTTCTCGGCGTCCTCGAAGAAGTCCTGGTTGCGGGAGGCGCGCAGTTGCGGGTAGGCCCACTCCTCGTTCCAGCGGCGCACGGTGTCGGAGATGATGCGGCGCGGTGGGCCGTTGTCGGCGAACTTGCCCAGCACGCGCAGGTGCAGCACGTCCCACGGGTAGGGGTCGGCGGTGTCCGGCAGGCCGAGGGCGGGGAAGCCGGGGATGCCGCGTCCCTGGTGGGGGTAGGGGAAGCGGGCCAGGGCGCTGAGGTAGGCGGGCAGCAGGTCGTCGACGTGGTCGTAGGACTCGTCGAAGCCGAGGATCGAACCCTCCATGTAGGCCAGCCCGTGCGGGGTGTCCGTGCGCCAGACCAGGACGCTGTTGCCGCTCGGCGCCTGCCATCGGAACAGGCGGGGCAGGTGTTCCCCGCCGACCCGGTGGGGCGCGGCGCGGCCCGCCCAGTTGTGCGCCACGGACAGGTGGCGGATGCCGTGGTCCGCGAGGACGTCGGGCAGGCCCACCACCTGGCCGGGCACGTCCGTCTGCATGGCCGTGGTGATGTCGATGCCGTGGCGGTCGCGCAGTTCGGCCACCGGGCGCAGCAGTTCGTGGAGTTCGTCGGTGGAGCAGGTCTCGGTGTGCAGGTTGAACGGCATGGCCGTGAGTTCGACGCGTCCCTCGCGCACCCGGTCCAGGAAATCCTCCACCTGGCGGCGGGGGCGGTTGGCCCGCCAGTCCTGGAAGGAGTGGAACCCCTCGACGGCCCAGCGGAACCGGGCGGGTTCAGGCCAGTCGTCGGTGTCGCGGCACAGTTCCAGCAGCGAGTCGAGATAGGCGCGGCTCTCGGCCATCACCCGGCCCTGCGGGTCGGTGTAGCCGATGTCGAGGTGGGAGTGCTGCACCAGGTGGAGCGTCCAGTGGCGCTGCGGGTGGGCCTCGAAGGCGAGCAGGGTGCCCTCCTCCAGCTCCGGCAGTTCGATCAGCAGCGGGGTGGGGGCGTCCACCTCCGGGACGAGGAGGCGGGTGTCGCCCCCTGGCCCCGGCACGAGCTCGCTGTGGACCGGGGTGCCCCCGCTGGTGGTGACGCGGGCCCTGGTGAGGGGCGGTCGCGGGCGGGCGCCGTCGGGGCTTTCCACCCGCAGCCGTACGGACTGCAGCAGTCCGCCTGTCGCGTCGTGGCGCAACAGGGGCTCCCCCGACAGCCGCACCCGCAGGCCGCCGAGGCCGACGGTGGTGGCCACGCGCTCCCTGAGGAGGTCGCGCGCGATGTCGGAGTCCCACCAGGACGGCCGGGTCAGCGGTGGCTTGGGCATGTGCGTGGGTGTCCTTTGCGTCGAGGGTGCGGTGGCGCGGCCGGCCGCGTCAGGAGGACCGGGTGGCGCAAGTGGGTGGCGTCAGGAGGACCGGTGGCGCTGGTGGGTGGCGTCGGCGAGGGTGGCGAAGATCTGGACCATGGCCGACTGGTTGAGCGTCGCGGCCGGCGCGGCGGGGTCGTAGTCGCCACCGTTCGAGGGCTGGAAGCGGAACAGGCCGTTCGTGGCGTCGCGGTTGGTCCGGTAGGTACTGTCCGCGTACGCGCTCATGGTCTTGAGGTAGGCCCCGTCGGGTCGGACGGCGTCCAGGTCGAGCAGGTCCTTGAAGTAGAAGGCGTTGAAGACGGCCGGCTGATCGTGCAGTCGGCTGCCCTCGGCCCAGTACGCCAGGGAACCGCGGGCGTCCTCCACCGCCTTGCGCAGGTAGCCGGCGTCACCGGTGGCGCGGTGGAGGGCGGTGGCGGTGCCGATCATGGCGCCCGAGTTGTACGTCCAGAGCGTCCCGTTGGTGCTGCCGTCGTCGCCGCGGTCGTTGGCGTACAGGCCGGGCGCGGTGCGCATGCACGAGTACACCCAGCCGTACCACTGCTCGGCCTTGGCGAGGTGGGCGGGGTCGCGGGTGTGCTCGTAGAGCCGGGCGGCGAGCTGGGCGGAAAGGGCGGTGACGTTGGTGGCCCGGATGGTGTTGCCGGGACCGTCGTACCAGTCCATGCCGCCGGGGCACGCCTTGGTGGTGTCGTCGTCCCAGGCCCGGGAGACGACCGGCACGACCGCTTCGGCCCGCTCCAGGTACCGCTCGTCGCCGGTCGCCTCGTACTGGTCCAGCTGGGACAGGGCGACGACGGCGTTGTCGTCGTAGTACACGTCGCCGCCGGCGCCCAGGGGGGCGGGCAGGTACGACTCGTAGCCCGGTCGCTCACCGGGGGTGTAGTAGAGCTCGGCCGTCTCGAAGCGCTCGGCGGCGTCGCGGCGGTAGGCGGCCCCGGTGCGCGGGAGGTGCTGCATGTCGACGGCCGCCTGTGCGGCCTCGCGGAACGGCCACAGGTAGGAGTGCTCGGGGTCGGAGGCCTGGCGGGGGGTGTGCTCCAGGTACAGCCCGTGGCGGCCGGGGCCCTCGTACAGGTGCTTCTGAAGGGCACGGTAGGCGCCGGTGGCACGGTCGGCCCACTGGGCGGAGGAGAGCGGGCGGGGGTGTGTGGGGCTCTGGGCGTCCGCGGGGGTCCGGGCCTGTGCGGGGGCGGCGGCCCAGAGCAGGCCGGCGCAGAGGACGGGGGCTACGGCGCGGGTGAGCAGCGATCTCGGCATGACGGTGTCCCTTCGCGATGATGAGGACGTTGAGGGGGAGGCGGCGGGCAGGCGTGCGGGCTCAGCGGTGGATCTTGAGGCTGCTGACGAAGAAGCGCTGGGCGGAGAAGAACAGCAGCAGCGTCGGCAGCGAGACCAGCAGGGCGCCGGCCAGGACGATGGGCGGGCCGACGTTGGAGTAGTTGCCCTGGAGGTCGGCGAGCGCGGCCATGACGGGGCGGATGTTGCGGCTCGTGACCATGGTGATGCCGAACATCAGGTCGTTCCAGACGGCCACGAACTGGAACACGAACACGGCGATCATGGCTGACCGGGTCAGGGGGACGTGGATCTGCCAGAACACCCGCCACCACGAGGCGCCGTCCATGCGCGCGGCCTCCACCACCTCACGCGGCAGTGTCAGGGCGTAGTTGCGCATGACGAAGAAGGCGAACGGGACCGCGATGGCCGTGTAGATCAGCACCAGGCCGATCTGGGTGTCGTAGAGCGAGGTGTGCGCGTAGGACAGGAACAGCGGCCTGAGGAAGACCTGGAGGGGCAGGAGGGTGCCGGAGTAGATCACCCAGAACCACAGGGCCTGCCGCCTGACCGGCATGACGATCGTGGCGAAGGCGGCGAAGCCCGCGATCACCGCGGCGGCCACGGCGCTGACCACGGAGTACAGCAGGCTGTTGCCGAGCGCGGGGCCCAGGTCGGCCTGCTCCCAGGCCTGGGACATGTTGTCGAACAGCCCGAACTCCCGGGGCAGCCAGTGCGGGCTGCCCGTGTAACTCCCGGCGGGTACGAGCGCGTTGACGACCAGGAGCCAGGTGGGGATCAGCCAGAGCAGGGCGAGCACCCCGATGACGGCGTTGCGCAGAAGTCGGCCGAGGGGCATCGTCATTCGCCTTTCACGTCGAGCTGGCGGCGCAGGTAGAGCCAGGAGGCCGCCAGCACGATCACGGTGAGGACGACCGCGATGGCCGCTCCCGCGCCGGGCCGCAGCTCAAGGAAGGTCTCGTTGTACATGGAGACGGCGAGCGTCTCGGTGGCCCGTCCGGGGCCGCCCTGGGTGAGCACCCAGATCAGGTCGAAGGACTTGAGGCCGTTGACCAGGCTCATGCCGATCACGATGATCGAGACCGGACGGAGCTGGGGCAGGACGATGTGCCAGAACTGCTGCCGCCCGTCGGCGCCGTCCAGGGCGCCGGCCTCCAGGGTCTCGGGCGGGATGGACTGGAGTCCGACGAGGAAGAGGATGACGGCGACGCCGGTGGCCTGCCAGGCGTTGGCGAGGATCATCACGACGGTGTTGCCGGGCCAGGTCAGCAGCCAGCCCTGGGCCAGCGAGTCGAGTCCCATGCCGGTCAGGACCTGGTTGACGGCGCCGTCGGTGGTGAGCATGAAGTTCCACACCACCGCGACCGCGGACCCGGAGAGCGCGTAGGGCAGGACGACGCACAGCCGCGCGAGGCGCGAGAAGCGGCCGGCGTTGGTCATGCAGGCGATGGCGAGCCCGAGCACGAACGGGAGGGCGACCGTGCCCACCACCCACATCAGCGTGTTCTGGATGGAGCGGGCCAGGGCCGGGTCGGACGCGAAGAGCGCGTAGTTGTCGAACCAGCTGAACGGCGAGGTCCGGGTGTCGCTGAAGAAGCCGCGGTGGATGGTCCACACGAACGGCGCCAGCAGGAACAGTGTCACGAGCAGGACCGCCGGGGCCATGAAGCCGGCGGCCGCCACCCGTTCCCGCACGGCGACCCACCGGTGGGTCCGGGGGGTGGGCAGGGTGCGCCGGGGGCCCGTGGGTCCGGCGGCGGTCGGAGGGCGTCGGTCGGTCACCGGAGTGCTCATGCTTCGTCTCGCTTCCAGGCCGCCCATTCGCCGTGCGCGCGTTCCTGCATCCGGCGCAGGGTGGTGGCCGGGGAGGTCTGCCCGGCCATGAACCCGCCGAGGTCGTTGGTGTTGCCCTGGATGAGGCTGGGCGGGCTGGCCTCCCAGTAGCGGACCAGGGCCGTCCGGCGGTTGCGGGCGATGTCCCGCTGGAGCTCGGCCACCACCGGATTGCCGGCGCGCACCGTGGGGTTGGCGGAGCTGTCCTGGAGGAAGTCGCTCCACACTCGCTGGACGGAGGGCGTGAGCCAGGCGCCGACGTTGGCCGTCGCCGCCTCGTGCGAGGAGGCGCGGCCGGGCACCACGAAGACCCCCGACTCGGCGATCACGCTCTTGGGCGTGGAGGGCCGCACCGTCGGCAGGATGAAGGCGCCGTAGTCGGTGCCGGGTTTCATGCCGGCGGCCGACATGCCGGAGGCCTGCCAGGTGCCGTGCAGGAACATGCCCACCGTGCCCTCCTTCAGCGCGCCGGGGCCGCGGGCCTGGTCGAAGTCGGGGGGCGTCATCCAGCCCCTGCGCATGAAGTCGTGCCAGATGTCCATCGCTTGGCGGGCCGGTTCGTCGGTGTAGGAGGCCTCGCCGGCCACCAGGCGCCCGTAGAAGCCGGGGTCGACCTTGCTGACCAGTTCCTGGAACCACTCGATCGCGGGCCAGCCGCCCACCTGGCTGGCGAGGAACGGGGTGATCCCGTTGCGCTTGAGGACTTTCGCGCAGTGCAGCAACTGCTCCCAGCTGCCCGGGGCGGACAGGCCCAGCTTCCGGAACACGGGCTTGCTGTAGAAGAGCACGTAGTACGACTCGTACAGCGGGATGCCGAACGCCTTGCCGCGGTAGGAGACCGCCTCCCGGGACGTGCCACGCACCCACCCCTTGGCCGCGTACCCCTCCCAGACGTGTGTCAGGTCGGTGAGCCCACCGGCCCGCGCCAGGCGCTTGAGCTGGTAGCCCGACGCCCACTTGACGAGGTCCGAGGCCTTGGAGGTCTGCAGGGTCATCTGTACGACCTGCTGGTACGAGGTGACCGACGGATTCGACAGCGGCCGCAGCGCGAAACCGGTGATCTTCTCCAGTTCCCGGCCGGCCGCGCGGTAGCCGTCGTCCCAGGTGGCGTTGTCGTTGGAAATGCTCGTGGTCCCCGGCTGCGCGGATGTGCTCGCTCCCCGTGCGCAGCCCCCCGTCGTGAGGGCGGCCGCACCGGCGGCCGCCCCGACGAGGAGGCGGCGCCGGGCAAGCGGCGCGGTCGCGCTGCTGGTCCTGCCCGATGCTGACATGGATCACCTTCACGGAATCGGGCCACCTGCATGGCCGGATGTGAATCACGGGGTGCGCGGGACCCATTGAGGCCCGGAGCTGCCCAGTGCGTGTTGCGTGGAGGTTAACGACACCATTCCGGCCACAGCAAGGCTTCGACTCGAAGAAATTCGAGTTCCATTGCGGTTCTGGGGCAAATACGCAGGTCAAGTGCATGAAGACATAGCCGAGAGCCCACGGAACGGGCATGGACTCCTTCAGCCATGCACTGTTATCGTTAACGAGCATCGTGGAGCCGAGTAAGGAGCAGCTGTGCCCGCGTCTCGTTCGTACGACCCCCTCCCCAGCTACGAGCCGGTCGCCGGCGAGGTCGTCGCCGGCTGGCCCGCCCTGGCCGTCGGCCTGCCGCCGGGCCCGCTCGTCCTGGCCGTCGACGGTCCCGCGGCCCTGGACTGGGCCGCGCTGGCCGACGGCCTCGCCGAGGCGGTTCGCGCCGCGGGCCGCGAGGCGGACCTGGTCGACGTGCGCGCCCACTACGGGCCGGCCGCCGGCGAGCGGCCGGCGGCCCGCCCCGTTCCCGACGACGACCCGTTCTTCACCCCGCTGTCCCAGGCCCGGGTCGAGGACCTGTTCGACTCCCCTCCGCGGCCCGAGCGCCCCGGCGGAGATGCGGTGGTCGTGGCGTACGGGCCGGGCGCCTCGCTGTGCGAGCCGGACCTGCTCTGGTACGCGGACCTGCCCAAGCGGTACGCCGAGGCGGCGGTGTCGAAGGGCGAGCTGCCGGTCGGCGTCAACCTGGGCCGCCCCGCCGCACCCGGCGACCTGGTGCGCCTGTTCTACACCGACTGGCCCGTGCTGGACCGGCACCGCGACGCGATCGCGGAACGGATCGACCGATGGATCGACGTCCAGGACCCGGCCGCCCCGGCCGCACTGGACGGGGCGGCCCTGCGCGCCACCCTTGCCCACCTGGCCCGGGGCCCGGTGCGCACCCGTCCGTACTTCAACTCCACCCCGTGGGGCGGCCGGTGGGCGGCGAGCGAACTCGGCTTCACCCCACAGGCCGGCAACACGGCCCTCGGCTACGAGCTGATCGCGCCCGAGGCGGGCGTCCTGGTCGGCGAGCGGGGCGGACCGCAGGTCGAGGTCCCCTTCCAGCTTCTGTGCGTCACCCGCCCCGTGGACCTGCTCGGCGCGGACGTGCACCGCCGGTTCGGCACGTCCTTTCCGATCCGGTTCGACTACCTGGACACGGTGGGCGGGGGCAACCTGTCCCTGCATCTCCACCCACGCGAGCAGTACATGCGGGACGTGTTCGGCTGGCCGTACACCCAGCACGAGACGTACTACGTCACCGCGAGCGAGGACGGCGCCCGGGTGCTCCTCGGCCTCACCGAGGGGGCCGACGTCGACACCCTGCGGCGCCAGGTGGAGGACTCCGTCGAGAACGGCGCCCCGGTGCCCGTCGAGGACCACGTCCAGTCCCACCCGGCGACGGTGGGTCAGCTCTTCATGATCCCGGCGGGCACACCGCACGCCTCCGGCGCGGGCAACCTGGTCCTGGAGGTGAGCGCCACCCCGTACCTCTACTCCCTGCGGCTCTACGACTGGCTGCGCAAGGACGCCGCCGGTGCGTCCCGTCCACTGCCCTATGAGCACGGGTTCGCCAACCTGGACACGGACCGGCGCGGGGAGGACGTCGTCAAGGACCTCGTTCAGCAGCCGCGCACGCTGCGCGCCGGGGACGGCTGGCGCGAGGAGGTCGTCGGTGCCCTGCCCGAGATGTTCTACGCGGTGCACCGCCTCGTCGTGGAACCGGGTTCCGCGATCCCCGACGACACCGCGGGCCGCTTCCACATCCTCAACCTGGCCGCGGGCGAGGGCGCCGTCGTCGAGACGGCGGACGGCCGTACGCACCCGCTCGCCTTCGCCGAGACCCTCACCGTCCCCGCCGCGGTCGGCCCTTACCGCGTCCGCGCCCTGGGCGACACCGAGCTGCGGATCGTCAAGGCGCTGGTGGTGGAGCCGTGACCGGGTCCCCCACCGGCCGGGCCCCGCTGCCGGTTCCGGTGCTCGATATCGGCGGTACGCACGTCACCGCAGCCCTCGTGGACCCCGCCGCGAGCCGTGTGCTCCCCTCGACGGTGGTCCGCACGCGTCTGCGCTCGGACGCGGAGGCCGACGTGGTCCTCGACGCCGTCGCCGCGGCGGCCCTGGCGCTGCCCGCCGGGCACGGCCCGCGCTGGGGTGTGGCGATGCCGGGTCCCTTCGACTATGCCACCGGCGTCGGCCGCTTCGAGGGGATGGGCAAGTTCGAGTCCCTGTCCGGCGTCGACGTCGGCGCCGGCCTGCGCGCACGCCTGGCCGGCCGGGCGGAGCGGCTGTGCTTCCTCAACGACGCCGACGCGTTCGCCGTCGGCGAGTACCGCTCCGGTGCCGCCGCGGGCCACGATCGCGTCGTCTGCCTGACGCTGGGCACGGGGGTGGGGTCCTCGTTCCTGTCCCGCGGCCGTCCCGTCCACTCCGGCCCCCTGGTGCCGCCGAGCGGCCACGTGCACCGGCTGACCGTGCACGGCCGGCCCCTCGAGGACACGGTGTCGCGCCGCGGCCTCCGCGCCCACTACGCCGCGCTCCGCGGGGCGGGGGCGGTCGGGGGTGCGGGGGCGTTGGTGGAGGCCGGCGCGGAGGCTCCCACCCGCCCCGCCACCGGTTCCGGGGCGGACGACGCACTCCTGCCCGACGTCCGGGAAATAGCCGCACGCGCCGGGAAGGGGGAGGCCGCCGCCGGCGAAGCCTTCCGCTACGCTTTCGACGCACTCGGCCGAGCCCTGGCTCCCTGGACCGACCGCTTCGAGGCGACCGCGGTGATCATCGGTGGCTCCGTGGCCCGGTCGTGGGGGCTGATCCACCCCGCGCTCACCGCGGGGCTGGCCTCGGCCGGTGGACGGCGCGTACCCGTGCTGCCGGCCCGGCGGCCCGAGGAGGCCCCCTTGCTCGGCGCCGCCCACTGGGCGCGTGAGGCAGGGGACGCTCCATGAGGGCCGGGGCCGAGACGCAGACGGGCAGAGGAGGGGGCAGGAGCATGACCGCTCGCCGGGGTAGCGGGCCGACGATGCACGACGTCGGCAAGCTCGCGCAGGTCAGCGCCATGACCGTCTCACGCGTACTCAAGAACGACCCGGGCGTGTCGGAAGCGACCCGCGAGCGGGTCTTCGCGGCGGTCGACCGACTCGGCTACCGCCGCAATCAGACCGCCCGCAGTCTCCGCCTCGGCGGCAGCGGCATGATCGGTCTCGTCGTCACCAACCTCGCCAACCCCTTCTACTCGCGCCTCGCGCTCGGCGTCCAGGAGGTGGCGACGGAGTACGGCTTCCGCATGCTGCTCAGCAACTCGGGCGAGGAGGCCGACCGGGAACCCGAACTCATCGACGGACTCGTCGACCACCAGGTCGAAGGGCTGATCGTCGTACCGGCGGGCAGCCGGCAGCAGCACCTGGCGAGCGCCATGCGGCACGTCCCGGTCGTCTTCGCCGCCCGGCCGCCCGCCGGTCTGGACACGGACTGCGTGCTGGTCGAGGACTTCCACGGCGCGCGGGAGGCCACCGCCTGCCTCCTGGCCGACGGACACACCCGCGTCGCCTTCCTCGGCAACCCGCCGGCGCTCTACACCGGTGCCGAGCGCCTGCGCGGGTTCTGGGCGGCGCACGAGGAGGTCGGCGTCGAGCCGGACCACTCCCTGATCCGCCAGGGCCTGGTCGACTCCGCGGCCGCGGAGCGGGCCACCCTGGACCTGCTCGGGCGGGTCGATGGCCCCACCGCGCTCTTCTGCACCAACAACCGCATCAGTCAGGGCGCCATCCGGGCCCTGTACAAGGCCGGGACCACCCTGCCCGTCGCCGGCTTCGACGACTTCGACCTGTCCGACGTCCTCGGGCTGCCGCTGACCCTCGTCTCCTACGACGCCGACGAGATCGGCCGCCAGGCCGCACGTCTGCTGATCGACCGCCTGGAACAGGATGACGCGGCGCCGCGGGCCTCCCGCCGCGTCACCGTCCCCACCCACGTGGTCCGCCACGGAGCCCCCTCCGGGAACGGGCCCGACCGCCCGTCGGCCGGCACCTGACACCCGCGTCCGCACCACGCACCCGCCGGCGCCGGACCCACTCCCCACGTTACGGGACGCACCCGCAGCCGATGCGGGACGCACCCCAGCCGAGCCGAAAGGCCGCCCCATGGGCTTCCCCAGCTTCCCCACCAGCGTCAAGGACCACCCCACCGTCCGGGAGGCAGTCCGACGACTCGACGACCTCGGTGATCCGCGCTTCGGCCGGATGCTGACGCGCTGCCTGGACGACACCCTGGCCCGCACGGTCCGGCCGATGCCCGATGGCACGGCCTTCGTCGTGACCGGCGACATCCCCGCCATGTGGCTGCGCGACTCCACCACGCAGCTGATGCCGTACCTGGCCCTGCTGCGCGACGACGACGGCCTTCAGGAACTGGTACTCGCCGTGCTGCGCCGCCAGTTCGCCCAGATCGCCCGCGATCCGTACGCCAACGCCTTCAACGCCGGACCGTCCGGACAGGCCCACGACCCGGCGGACCTGTGCGAGGACCCCTGGGTGTGGGAGGAGAAGTACGAGGTCGACTCTCTCGCGCTCCCCCTCCTGCTGGCCCACCGCTTCTCGGTGGCGACCGGGCGGACGGACCACGTCCCGGACACCCTGCGGACCGCGCGCACGGTCATCGCGCTGTGGCGCACGGAGCAGGACCACGAACGCCTCTCCACGTACCGCTTCCGCCGCGAGGGCGGCTCACCGAGCGACACGCTGCCGAACGCGGGCCGGGGCACGCCCGTCGCCCGGACCGGCATGACGTGGAGCGGCTTCCGGCCGAGCGACGACGCCTGCGCCTACGGGTACAACGTCCCCGCGAACCTGTGCGCCGCCGCCGCCCTCGACGCCGTCGCCGAACTGGCCCGCCCCGCCCGTGACATGGAGCTGGCCGAGAACGCAGCCCACCTCGCAGCGGAGCTGCGGGCAGCCACCGCGCGGCACGGCACCGTGGAGCACTCCGAGTTCGGCACTGTCTACGCGTACGAGGTGGACGGCCACGGCAACGCGCTGCTGATGGACGACGCCAACATGCCCGGACTGCTCTCGCTGCCCCTGATCGCGGACGTTCCCGTCACGGACCCGCTCTACCTCGCCACACGACGGTTCGTCCTCTCCCCGGCCAACCCCACCTGGCACCGGGGCACCGCCGCCGAGGGCATCGGCAGCCCGCACACACCCGACGAGCACATCTGGCCGATCGCCATTGCCGTGCAGGGCCTGACCGGCGGCGAGGACGAGCGCCTGACGGCTCTGCGCAGGCTCCTGTCGACCGACGCGGGCACGGGCCAGATGCACGAGTCGTTCCACAAGGACGACCCCCGCCGCTTCACCCGCCCCTGGTTCTCGTGGGCGAACGCGATGTACGCCGAACTCGCCCTGGACGTCACCGGGCTCGGCACCCGCCCGCTGTGGTGCGCTCCTACGACCCTCTGAGACAGGATTTCGTCCCGTCTTGGATCCCCTTTTAATGCCCGGACGGGCGTATGGATCCGTCGTTCTCCAAGCGATTCGACGTACAGGCAGTCCTGGAGGACGGCAATCGTCCCGTTCATTTCGGGACGAACCTGTTGTCTGGTCTCATCGAGGGGATTGACGAGTTCCGGCGTGATCTCGAACAGCAGCGGCGGTCGAGAAGTCTGAGGCCTGCGATGCTCGGAGCCTTCTTGCGGGTGGACGATGCCGATCTGCTCCAGCGCATCGCCGAGTTCCCCTCCGCGTGCGTGGTGGTGAGCAGACAGCCGCGGGGCACATACCGCGCAGAGCGGTTGCGGAGAGTCTCCGAGGCTGTGAAGGATGCGGCTGGCCTTCCATCGTGGGCGAGGCTTGACTTCATCCGGGAGTCGATGGAATACCCCACGCCGCGGCAGCAGTACACGCCCTGACGGCACACGGGTACAGCTTGCCCTCTCCGGTGGCGTGCTCGGTAAAGCCCGGCACAGCCGCTACCAGTCCGGCCCGGCTGCGGTGAAGTCCCGCCGCACCAGATCACCATGGACTGGCGGCCCGGCTTCGGCGTCCCTCCCGCGGCCCCTGCGCTTGCCGAAGGCACTCCACCAGCCGTGGCCCCGATGATCCGCCCGGCGGTCCGCTCAGCCATGGCCTCGTCGGCGGCCCGGGGCTCGTCGAGAGGAAACGTGACCGAACATCTGAGGCCCTCGCCCGGCGCGGCCGCCCCTCAGTCCGGCAGGGCGCGTCTAAGCGCTTCGTCCAAGCGGCGCGCCAATTCCCCGTCACTCGGCGGGTCGTCGGCGAAGAGGGCGCCCAGCTCGGTGGTGAAGGTCTGGGTGAAGGCGCCGTACAGCGGGGTGCGGGGGCGGTGCACCGCCTTCTGGAGGGCGGGCAGCAGGATGTCGCGGGCGTACTCCGGGCGGCCGGCCGCGTCGCGGGGCACGGTGTCGGCGCTCTCCCCGGTCGGCGCCGCCGAGGGCCTCGCCGTACCCACCGCGCACGTCACGGCATCGTCCGTGTATGCGGAGCTGCGCGTCGCCGCGAAACCGGCGTCCAGCAGGCAGCGTTCGCTCTCCTTGCCGGTCAGGTACTCGATCAGGTCGGCCGCCTTGGTCCTGCGCTGGGACGCCGCGGTCACGGCGAGGTTCTGGCCGCCGAGGACGGCCCGCCCCGGCAACGCGGTCACACCGAGCCGGTCGTCGCCGGGGAACGACTGGTGCAGGGCGGGATACACGTACGGCCAGTGGCGCAGGAAGGTGGTGCGGCCCGCGGTGAAGTCACCGAGGGAAGCCGCCTCGTCGGAGTGGAAGGCGTCCGGGAGCACGTACGCGGCCTCGGTGCGACGGCGCAGCTCGCTGATGCCCTCGGTCAACTCCTCGACGGTGGCGTCGTAGTGGCCGTCCTCGCCGGTGAGCGTGAGGTCCGGTACGGCCGACGCGAACGCCTCCACGGCGTTGACCGTCCGCCCCTCGTACGTGGCGAGCTGGGTCGTCCAGCCCTTGTCGTAGCCGTCGGGCTTGTGGTCGCCGACGGCATTGATCAGCGTCTTCAGTTCCGGCCAGTCCAGGCCGCCCGTCAGGTCGGTCTGCTCGACGTCCGCCTGGCTCAGGTGGTCGCGGCGGTAGTAAAGCAGGCCGACATCGCTGTTGAAGGGGGCGGCGTACACGTTGCCGTCCCAGCGGGCGGTGCTCGCGACGGGGGCGATGACGTCGTCGTCGAGCAGCGTCTCGGGCAGTGGGCTGATCAGGTCCGCGGCGGCGAACTCCGGGACCCAGGTGACGTCGAGGTTGACCACGTCGTAGGCGGCGCTGCCGGACTGGAGCGCGCCGAGCAGTTGGCTGCGCTGTTCGTCGGCGCTGCCGGGGAGTTCGACCAGTCGGGCCCGGTAGCCGGTGCCGGCCTTCTCCTGCTCGGTGTTCCAGGCGTCGATGAGCCGCTGGCGGACGCCGTTCTTGCCTGTGACGTCCCGGCCGCTGGCGACGACGATGTCGCCGGGCACGTCGACGGAGGGCGGCGCCGCGGGTCCGCTTCCGCCGTCGCCGCCACCACCACTGCACGCGGTCGGCAGCAGCAGACACAGCGCTGCCGGCAGTACCACCAGCCGCCGCCGAGACTGTCGTCGCAGCCGTACTCCGCGCATCAGGTCTCCCCCGTTCCGGTGCGCGCGACCTCGTCGTGCAGGGCGGCGCCGAGATCGTCGTCGGCGTCCAGGCACCGGCCGCCGCTGGCCTTGGAGATCCGGGCGTCCGGCTTCCCCGCGTCGCAGCCTCCGCCCTTCAGGGAGACCATCGCGATCGGCAGCCCTCTCGCGCGGGCGATGTCCAGGAGGTTGCCGAAGCCGTCGTCGGCGAGCCGGTCCGCGTCCTCGTCGTCGGTGACGAAGACGATCAGGCCGGGGCGTTCGTCGACGGCGTCCCGGACCTCCATGGCGTCGAGAGCGGCCCGCAGCGCCCCGAGCGGGTTCGCCTCGGCGTCCCGGACCTGGGCCTCACGGTCGATGGCTCGCTCGGCGTCCTTGCCGGAGTGCGGGCCGAAGGGGAGCAGAGTGTCGTACGTGTCCTCACCTGCGTCCGACACCGCCCACACGGCGTACTCGTCCCGGTCGCCGAGCCCGCCCAGCGACTGTTTCAGCAGGCCTGGCCCACCGCTGGGCCCCTCCCACTGGCCGGCCATGGAGCCGGAACTGTCGAGCAGGAACAGCACGCGGCCGGGCCCGTTGGCGCCCCGGTACTCCCCCAACGACGCCTCCATCGCGTCCCGTCCGGCGGACTCGGTGAGCGGCGACGGCGCCCTCAGCACCCCTTCGGCGACCTCGGTGGGGTCCAGCAGGGCCCGGTCGCCGGTGGCCGCGCGGAAGCCGTCCCGGGCGAAGGCCACCCGGCCGCCCTCGCCGGTGAGCCACTCCCGGAAGGCCTCCGCCTCACGGTCCCGGTCGGCCTCGTCGCGGTCGGCGCCCTGCCAGCGGACGCGGACGAAGACCGGCTCCAGACCCGGGACGTCACCCGGGTACTGGGCCATGCGCGGGGTGCGGCGCGCGCTGTCGCAGCCGATGCCGCTCTTCAGCAGGAACTCGGGGACGAGGGCCGCGGTGCGGTTGTCGACGGCGTCGTCGTCGGGCAGCGCGCACAGCAGCTCGGCGGCGGTCGGAGCGGGCGGCCCGGACTGGGCGACCCGGCCCTCGGCGCGGCGGGGGCCGTCGGCGCCGGCCGCGCCCTGGGTGCCGTACAGGGCGATCGTGGCCAGCAGCCCGGTGTCGGTGAACTCCGGGTCGGGGCGGCGCACGGCCGCGTCCGCGTGCCGTGCACGCAGGTCGTCGATCATCCGGGTGAGTGGGGGGCCGGTACGGTCGTCCAGCTCGTCGACGGCGATGCCCTGCGGGACGGCGAGCACGACGGGAGAGTACGCGAAGGGCTCTCGGTCGGCGTCCAGTTCGGCCACGGCGTCGGTGTCCTGCCCCGCGACGGCCCGGGCGGCGTCGGCCGGGGAAGCGGGTATCCACACGTCGGGCTGCGGGCCGACGTCGCGCTGCGGGTTGGTGTCGGCCTCGCGGGGTTCCTGCCAGGCACCGGTCTGCTTGCGCAGGGCGGTGACCGCGTCGGCGGCGCCCGCGCTGTAGACGGTGATGCCGCTGCGGCGACAGTCGTCGCCGGTGGTGTTCGCCTCCGACGTCAGATACGCGTCGGCTGCGGCCCGGACGGTCGGCTCGAGGTCGGGGTCGGTGAGCACCCGCAGTTCCAGGGGTGGGGCGCAGGAGGAGGGGCCGCCGGTCAGAACGAAATGACGGTAGACGCCGATACCGAGGGCGGTGACGGCCAGGACCAGCATGACGACACCCCCGGCGACCAGCCGCCGCGTCCGCCGCCACTCCCCTCTCGTTCCGTCCTCGTCTCCCGTGTCACCCGCCCGCACACCGGGATTCCCGTCGCCGCCCTGACCCTCCCGGGCCCCGGAGTCACGCCTACGACGGATCAAAGCCCCCCAGGCTGCGCCCATCCCGCCCAGCCATCCGACCAGAACCGCCCCGACCCGACGGAGAGGCCCAGGGTCGGGGTCGGGGGCCCAGGGCACAGGCCCAGGGCCGGGGCCGGGGGCAGGGCCGGGGCCGGGGGCAGGGCCGGGGCCGGGGGCAGGGTCAGGAGCGGGCGGGCTTCCGGTCCCCCCTGGCCCGGCGGCGAGCAGCACGTCCATGCCGGGCTCGGCACGGCTCTCCGGTTCCCAGGCGTCACCCCGTACCGTCCGGTGACCCGCGGCGGACATCCGGGCCCGCAGGTCGTCCACGAGGGCGCGGAACGACACATCGCCGCCCGCCTCCAACAGCTTCACCAGCTCGGCGGTGAACGGCGTCGGCGTGTCGGGATCACCCGCGTCGATGCGGTGATTGGGCTGCACGCTCATCAGCAGCAGCCGCCGTTTGTCGGGGGTCTCCGGGCGGACCCAGGCGGCGTTGCCGGCGAAGCAGCAGTCGAGGACGACCACGATCCGCCGTGCCGAACTGGCGGTGAGCATCGCCTGCGCCAGGCTGAACAGCACCGCGCCCGGAAAGACCGCGTGGCCGCCCGCCACCACGCGTGCGTTGCGCATCTGCAGGAACAGCTCGTCGCCCGCGTTCGGAATCGCCCCGTGCCCGGCGAAGTACAGCAGCAGGACACCGTCCGCCTCGTTGGCCGCCTTCCACAGCTCCTGGTCGAAGGTGCCCTGGTCGGGAGAGCGGCACACCGTGATCTCCCGCTCGGCGAACACACCGCCGTGCCGCAGCGCCTCCGCCAGCCGGTTCAGGTTGTGTTTGACCGCGGGTAGGTCGCCGGGCACGCCGTCCGGCGGCGCCGTGTTGTCGTACTCGGACACTCCGACCAACAGCGCCCGGTTCGCCTTCCCCCGCGGGTCGTAACCGGTCACCGGCCGCCTACCTGTCGTCGGGTCGCACCGGCTCGACGCGCACCTGGGGCGGATCGCCTTCCTCCACCGCACGGCGGTTGGCCTGCCATGCCTCCACGGATCGTCTGACCTGGTCCACCACGCCCTGGAACATCGCGCCTGCGGCGCCCCCGAGGACCGCCACGACGATGTCCATGCCGGTGCCCATGGGGGTGCCGGCCTCGTCGGTCCGGCTCTGTTCGGTGATGCGGAGCTGGTCGATCCGGGCCAGGTCGGCGAGCGGTTTCTCCCGTTCCAGCCACTTGTGCAGGGCGACGATGTCAGTCGCCCTCTCGGTCCCGTCCAGCCGGATCCGGATACCGCGCGTCACCACACCGTCCCCCTCAGCCATAACTCACCATCATGACACCGCTGTTGCGCACAGGCGAGGGTCTGTACGCCGCCGCCCTGCCACGCACGCGGGGAGCGCACGCCGCCGCGTCCAGCACTACTCGGCACCGGCAACGTCGCCCGAGCGCCGGCCCGCGGATGGTGGGACGCAGGACACGACGTGCTGCTCGGTTCACGTCGCCCCGGGGAACGGACAGACCTCCCCGTGTCGGGCCTGAGTGAGACAGCCGACCACGCAGAAGTACTGGTCAACGCCACCTTCGCTCTGCTCTTCATGGGCATCGCGGGCGGTCTGGGCGCCGACACGTTCGACATCCACATGGTCACGCGCCCCTCTGCCCGGGTCAGCCCGCCCGCGTGATCTTGGTGGACGGATCGTGGCGGGGTGATCCGTAGCCATGGACTCTCCCTCGGAGGGGCCCCCAGTGAGTACCCACCCGGAGGCGCGGAGGTTCGTCCGCCAGGGCCGTCGGGCGACCGACGGCGATACTCGCGCCGGCCCTCGGCGCCGGTTCGGTCTGCGAAATGGGGCGGTGGCTCCTGGGCAGTTCGGCTCAGCGATAGCCTGCGTCATCATGATGCGCGCTTGGATCTTGCCGATGGTGTTCGTGCTCTGCGGCTCAGCCGTCGCGACTCGGCCGGCCCTCACGGGGGACCCCGGCACTGCCGCGGCACTCCTACTGGTGTTCCTGGTACTCGCCGGCGTGCACTCTCCCCTCGTCTTCCCGAGGTCGATCGGTGCGCGCGAGGCACAAGACCGCGCCGCGGTAGACGGCCGGCCGGTCGTCTACTGGCGGCCAGGCTGCACGTACTGCATACGACTGCGCTTCCGGCTGGGCCGCAGCGGACGCCAGTTGCACTGGGTCAACATTTGGCGCGACCCGGCGGCAGCCACAGCGGTGCGGGATGCCAACGACGGCAACGAGACCGTGCCGACCGTCGTCGTGGCGGGCCGCCCGCACACCAACCCCGCCCCGGAATGGGTGCGCGAACAGCTCCTGCCGCACGCGTGATCTGGCATCCTGGTCGACTGCGGCCAGTCGTCACGTCGCAGGCTCTGGCGACTGTCGTGACTCCCGGGTGGCCCACGACCACACGCTCCTTCAGGAGAGCAAGGAGAGCCCATGCGACCGTCATCGTCTCCCGGCGACTCGGCAGCAGGCTTCACCAGACGCTCGTTCACCCGGATTGCCGCGCTCGGACTGGTCGCCGGTGCCGGAGCGCCCGGCGCTGCTTCGGCTGCCGCCACTGCCGAAGGGGGCGGGCAGGTCTACTACGACCGGGCTCGGGCGCTGGCCGGCAGCGACCCGGTCCTGCTCGCCCTTGCCCGGGCCCTGACCCCTGGTGTCGAACTTCCCCGGCCGCCCTCACCGGCGCCGATCAAGCTCTTCGACAACCTGGTCATGCTGAGCGCGGGTTGGGTGTCGGCCATGGCCGTGCTCACCGGAGAGGGCATCGTCCTGATCGACGCGCTCACCTCCTCCGCGGAGGCCGAGGCCGTCGTCGTGGGCGGGCTGCGGGAGGTGGGGGCCGCACCCGAGACCATCAGGTACGTCGTCGTCACCCATGGCCATGACGACCACTTCGGCGGGGCCCAGTACCTCGCCGACCGATACGGCGCACGCGTGCTGATGACGCCGGCCGACTGGGATCTCGTCGCCCGCGCCGACCCGGACCACGCACCCGCGAGGGACTTGGAGATCGCGGACGGCCAGTGCCTCGCACTCGGAGGCACCAGCATCCGGCTGCACCACACGCCGGGCCATACGGCAGGCACCGTCTCGCCGATCATCCCCTTGCGCGCGGGACGCATGCGCCATACGGCCATGCTGTGGGGCGGCACCAATCCGCCCGTGAGCCTCACGGAACTTCGGTCCTACCGGGCGGCCATCCGTTCCTTCCGGGCACGGATGCGCGAGGCGGGTGTCGACGTAGAACTCTCCAATCACCCCAACGACCACGGGCTCCAGCGTGCCGAGAAGCTGCGGCAGCAGCCGGAGGGGGGCAATCCGTTCGTACTCGGCCGACCGCGTGCCCAGCGCTACATGGCCGTGATGGACCTCATGCTTCGGGGCAGGATCGCCGCCGCTCACGGCCCGCCCCTCAGGAAGTGACCCGACGGAGCCGAGGGAAGAGGCGTCCGGCGTTGCGGGTGCGGCTGGGCCGAAGCCCATCCACCCGGTCTGGATCACCCCTCCCGCCTGGCCTCTGCGGGCCGGAGTGGCGGAGCGCGCGTCGGTCGCGGCGGCCTGCCGATCGGTGGCCGACCTGATCGCCGCGGGAAGCGACCCCGACCGGTACGCCGCCGCCCGATTCGAGGTCACCAAAGCCCTCAACCGCTCCTACGACGCCGTCGACTACGGCTCCCCCGCTTGCCGGCGGCAGTCCGCCGCCGCCCTCTCAGTCGCGGCGCCCGCACCTCCGTCCGGGACGCCTGCGCGGTGGCGAACCGTCAGTCGAGGAGGTTGCCGCGGCCGGTCCGCAGGATTTCGTCGGACAGGTCGGGCTCGACATGGCGGACGGCGCGGGCGAGCATCATCGCGCCGACCATTTCGCTGAGCAGCCGCATGGCCTTGCGACGGGCCTCGTCGGGGTCGAGCTCACGCCCCTCCTCCTCGGCTTCGCGCAGGAACTCGGCGGCGAAGCCCGCCAGATAACCCTCGACCCCTTCGGCGTACGCGCGCTGTACGGCTTCGCTGTGGCGTCCGGCGTCGGTGACCAGGGACGCGGAAGGGCAGCCGCCGTTCGGGGCGTCACGGTGTGCCGTGGAAAGGTATCCGTCCACAACCCGTTTCAGGGGAGAGCCGCTCTGGTCCGGGCCCTCCTCGATCGTTCGGGCCAGGCTTCCGAGCGAAGCGGCGAAAGAGGCTCCGCACACCTCGACGACGAGTTCGCTCTTGGAAGCGAAGTGGTTGTAGAAGCCGCCGTGAGTGAGTCCGGCCTCCTTCATCAGCTCTGCGATGCCGATCGCGTCGATGCCCCGCAGGCGGAACATGCGGCCCGCGGCGTCGAGGATGTTCTCCCGGTTGCGGGCCTTGTCCTCCTTGGTGATGCGCGGCATTGCCGTCCTCTCACGTCACTCTCGACTTGACCTTTTCGATGTCACTCATCATCATACCAAGAGTTTCAATGTCAGTCGTCATCATTATGGGATTGGGAGTGTCATGCGGACCATCGCGCACGATCGGCACGGAGAGGCCAGCCAGGTACTGCGCCTGAGTGAGCGGCCACCCCCACCGGCCCCGGCAGCCGGGCAGGTGCGGGTGCGGGTGCTGTCCCGGCCCATCCACCCCGGTGACCTGGCAGGAGTGCAGGGATTCGCCGGTGCGCCGCAACAGCGGTTCGCCACGCCACGGATCCCCGGGCTGGAGGGAATGGGCGTCGTCGACACCGTCGGCGACGACGTACGGCATCTCCTGCCTGGTCAGCGGGTCGCGTTCTTCCCGGTACCGGGCGCATGGAGCGAACACCTCACGGCGCCGGCCGATCTGGTGGTGCCGGTACCTGAGGGCGTAAGTGACCAGACCGCTGCCCTGATGCTGGTCAACCCACTCACTCTGCTCACGTTGCTGCGCGCCGTCGAAGACGCCCGGCACAGCCGGTCGGGACCGGTCATTCAGACGGCCGCCGGTTCGTCGGTCGGAAAAATGGTCAGCGCCGCAGCGCTCGAACACGGCATCCCACTCGTCAACCTGGTACGAGACGCCACAGGGGCACAGACACTGCGGCAGCGCTTCCCCGAACTGCCGACCATATCGACGGCCGACGCCAACTGGCGCGCCCAGGTCCGGGAGGCGAGCGGCGGCCGGGGCGCGCGGGTCGTACTGGACGCAGTGGGTGGGTCCTTGACCGGTGAGCTGACCGGGCTGCTCGAAGACGGCGGAACGCTGATCACCTACGGCCAACTGGGTCCCGGCAGCACGCCGCTGGAGTCCCTGGCGCTGACCCCGCGGGCCCTGACCGTACGGGGCCTGTCCATCGGGCAGTGGATGACCCGGACGCGTGAGGAACGAGCCGAGGACATCTCCTTCGCCACCCGCCTGGCCACGACCGCTCCCGAGCTCTTCGAAGTCGCGGCAGGCTACGACCTCGCCGAGTTCGCCACGGCCGTCGAACATGTCCGCCGCCCCGGCAAGAGCGGAACAGTCCTGCTCACCAGCGTCCCGTCCTCAACCCTGCGAAAGAGACCGTCATGAAGATCGGAACCCTCGGCGCCGGAACCGTCGCCCGGTCCATCGCACGTCATGCCGTGGCCCGCGGCCACGAGATCGTACTGAGCAACAGCCGCGGCCCCGCCTCCCTGGCCGGGCTCGCAGAGGAGCTCGGACCACTCGCCCGCGCCGGCACCCCGGAGGAAGCCGCCGCGGCAGGGCTCGTCGTCCTCGCTGTCGGCTGGCCCCAGATCCCGGACGTGGCGGCCGGCCTGCCGCACCTCGGCGGACGCATCGTCATCGATGCCACCAACCAGTTCGCCTCCCCTCCGCCGCATGCGCAGACCGCGGACCTGGGCGAGCTGACCGGCAGTGAATACGTCGCCTCGATGCTCCCCGGAGCCCGCGTCGTCAAGGCGTTCAACACCCTCTACGGCCGCTACATCGCCGCCGACCCGCGCCACCCGGCCGGACGTCAGGTGCTGTTCCTCGCCGGTGACGACGCCGACGCCAAGACGACCGTCAAGGACCTCACCGCCGACTTCGGGTTCGCCCCCGTCGACCTCGGCCCTCTGCGCGAGGGCGGACGCCTCATGCAGCTCGGCGGCCCGCTCTCAGGTCTCCACGCCCTCAAACAGGACTGAGTCCGACCCCGATTCCCCGTCCCCCGCCCTCCTCCCATCCACCCTCATGCCAAGGAGAACACCCATGACAACCCAGCCCCTGCTGCAGCCCGTCCGCCTCGGCGCGCTGGAACTTCCCAACAGCGTCGTCATGGCCCCCATGACCCGCGCCCGCGCCCACAACGCCGAGCTGACCCCGACCGATCTGCACGCCACTTACTACGCACAGCGCGCAAGCGCCGGACTGATCGTCACCGAGGGAACATGGGTGAGCCCCGACGCGATCGGTTTCATCAACGTCCCCGGCATCTACACCGACACGCAGACCGCCGGCTGGTCGAGGGTCACCGAAGCCGTCCACGAGGAGGGCGGGCGCATCGTCTCCCAGCTGGGCCACGTCGGAGCGGTCTCGCATCCCGACCACTTCGGCGGACGCCTGCCGTCGGGCCCTTCGGCCATCAACCCGGGCGAACAGTCCTTCACCCCTTCCGGTCCGAAGGACACGGTCACCCCGCGCGCGTTCACCAGCGCCGAGATCGCCCAGACCATCGCCGACTACCGCCACG
Organism: Streptomyces sp. NBC_01723; assembly: GCF_036246005.1. Lineage (NCBI taxonomy): Bacteria > Bacillati > Actinomycetota > Actinomycetes > Kitasatosporales > Streptomycetaceae > Streptomyces > Streptomyces sp. NBC_01723. Next base: position 8,580,257 of record NZ_CP109171.1, on the reverse strand, counting down.
CGGCTGACAACGCCCGCCGCGCCGGTTTCGACGGTGTAGAGATCCACGCCCAGGGCCAGCACTTGATCCCTCAGTTCCTCAACCCCCGTCTCAACCAGCGCACCGACTCCTACGGGGGCAGCAGCGAGAAACGCGCCCGGTTCCTCAACGACATCCTCGACGCCGTCAGCGATGTGTGGGGCAGCGACCGAATCGGCGTCAAGATGTCCCCGCTCTGGACCAGCGGGACCGCATTCACCGCGGATGAAGAGACCCTCGCCGACTACGACCAGCTGCTCAAGAGGCTGAACGACAGCGATCTGGCCTATCTGCACCTCCTGGGAACCCCCGGCACCATCGACGAGCGCATCACCGTCTTCTCCCGCTACCGTGCCCACTATCAGGGAAACATCGTCGCCAACCTGGGCTTCACCCGAACACTCGGCAACGAGCTCCTCGACCACCGCATCGTCGACGCGGTCTCCTTCGGAGCCCCCTTCATCGCCAACCCCGACCTGGTCGAGCGCTTCGCGCAGGGCCACCCGCTGGCCGACAGTGACGGGGACACCCACTACGCCGGTCACACCAAGGGCTACACCGACTACCCCGCCTTCACCGCCGACTGAGCAGGCATGAACGTAGCGATCCGCCGCTTTCACGGACTTCGAAACGGGCTCTGTCCCCGGTTCCGTGAAGGAGCATGTCAGTGGCAGGGAGGGGCCGTCCCATCCTGGGTGTCCTTGTCGCCGCGATCAATGCGTTCAGGGACGCAGGGGCAGTGGTCGGCTGTCTTGTGATGATCGACGGCTGGGCGGGTTCATGCCTGGAACTCGGTGAGGTCGATGGCATGAACGCGCAGTGGGTAGCCGTATACCGGGTGGGTCGTCTCCCGCTCGGGCGCCATGCCGAGCTTGCGGATGACGTTCTCGGAGGCGTTGTCCCCCAACCGGCTGATGCTGATGACACGGTCCAGGCCGCGGTCCTGGAGTGCGAACTCCAGTGTGGCGTGCGCGGCTTCGGACGCGTATCCCTGGCCCCAGAACGGTGATCCGAGCCGCCAGCTGATCGCCACCGCGGGCATCACCTCCGGCAGGAACTCGGGCACGGACAGGCCTGTGAAACCGATCAGTTCACCCGAGGCCAGCAGTTCGACGGCGAAGAGTCCGAAGCCCTCCTCGTCCCACTCCTCCTCCCAACGCTCGATGTCCTCGGCTGTGTGCTCCAGGTCGCGCACCGAGCCGTCGTCAGTCCAGCGCATAACCCGTGGGTCCGCGTTGATGTCGGCCATCGACGTGAGGTCGTCGTCGTGCCAGCTACGGAGCAGAAGACGGGGCGTGCGGATCTCGGTCTCGGTCATGCGCCCATCCTGCCGAAGGAAAGCACCGCATCGGTAATCCGGCGCTCGCCAGCGCTGCCGCTTCGACAGCGCGGTCGAGAGGCCAGACCGATTCAGTGGCAGCCTGCCGCAGCACGTCGCCGGGGTGCGGTGCGGTGTCGTCCTTGTGGGCGTCACGCGTGAGATGCCCATCTCGGCTGCGACATGCGCGACCGGACGGCCCGTGCGGACACGCTCGATGAGAAGCCGCCTGCCGTGAACGGTCAGCCGGGCATTCGTTGACAACGCTCGTGATCAATACACCTAGAACACGTCGCGCAGGGTCTCCAGGAGGCGGGCGATGTTCGCCTCGTCGCGGCGGTAGTAGGTCCACTTGCCTCGCCGGGTGGCGACCACCAGCCCTGCTTCCCGCAGCATCGCCAGGTATTGCGACGTGGTCGACTGCCCGAGACCGGTCCGCCGCTGGATGTCGCTCACGCAGACACCGATCTCGACATCGCCGGGCTCCTGGCCGGGAAAACCCATCGGGTCCTTGAGCCACACCAGCATCTGTCGGCGGGCCGGATTGGACAGGGCCCGGAACACAGCGAGCAACTCCGCCTCCGAGAACATGCGATGATCGTAACCCACTTACATATTGACGATTCGCAATATGACGATCTATGATCGCCGCATGTCCACTTCGATGCGCGTCATGGAACTCGTCCGTTTCGGCAACGCGGACACCGCGTTCGCCGCCAGAGAGCTGCCGAGACCCACGCCCGGACCCGGACAGGTGCTGGTGCGTGTGCTGGCCACGTCCGTCAACCCCCTTGACCTGCAGACCCGGCGCGGCGACTACCGAGACCAGGTGGCGCTGCCCACGGTGATCGGCAACGACGTGTCCGGCGTGGTGGTCGAGACGGGCCCCGGGGCGGACGAGTTCCAGCCGGGCGACGAGGTCTGGTACTTGGCGCCGGTCTTCGCCGGACAGGGCACCTACGCCGAGTTCCACGTCGTCGACCAGGCCCTGGTCTCCCCCAAGCCCGCACAGCTGTCGCACGTCGAGGCCGCCGGTCTCGCACTCGTGGGCATGACGGTGTGGGAGGCACTGGTCGAACGGGCGAAGGTGCGGCTCGGTGAACGAGTCCTGGTGCACGGTGGAGCGGGCGGGGTCGGCTCGGTCGCCATCCAGGTCGCCGACGCGCTGGGGGCCGAGGTGGTGACCACCGCACGGGCACGGGATCACGAGTTCGTCACCGGTCTGGGAGCCGACCACGCGATCGATTTCTCGGCCGGTGACTACGTGCCGCAGGTCCGCGCGCTGGGTGGGGTGGACGTCGTGCTGGACACGGTGGGCGGGGACACCCTCACCCGCAGCCCGGAGGTCCTCACCGACCGGGGCCGGGTGGTGTCCATCGTGGACATCCCCGAACCTCAGAACCTGCTCGCCGCATGGGGGGTGAACGCGACCTACCACTTCCTCTTCGTCAGCCCCGACCGCGCGAAGCTCGCGGCCCTCGGCCGACTGGTCGAGCAGGACAAGATCCGGCCGGTGATCGGAGCCGTTCTACCGCTGGCCGACATCGCGCAGGCGCACGCTCTGCTCGAGGGCGGCTCCACCGGCGAGGGTCGCGGACGCCCGCGTGGCAAGATCGCCATCGCTGTCGACCGGTGAGGGTGGAGGGCGCTGGTGGAGTCGGCGGACGCCGTTCCCGTGGCGGCACTTCCGTGTCGAGCCGAGGTTCGCCTGACCGCCCGGAGATTGCCTCAGCGGGTCGGCCTCGGGGCCTTGTCCCATGCCGGCCGCCCCGCTCTCGCACCGCAACCCCGGACGCCGCCTACACGTCCGACTCCCGCTCATCCAGCTCCGCCAACCCGCCCTCCCAACGCTCCCGACGCGCCCCGTCAGACTGCTCCCACCAGGGCGTACCGCGCTCCCCCAAAGCAATCTTCGCGCGGTTGACCCGCGCACGCGCCGCCGCTTCAGCCCTCGCGTCGCTCTCGGCGAGCGCACGGCGCACCGCACGCCGAGCCGACATCAAATGGCGTCGAAGACGGGCCGCGGCCTCTTCCGGGACGGAAGGGTCGGTCGCCCGCCACTTCCGCCCCTTGACGACGACGAAATGACCATCAGGGGTCCGCTCCGGTGACTGATCCGCCTCCATGGAACCGATTCTGCCCACCAGATCTCCGCGCTGCAGAACGGAACGCGACATCACCATCGGGCCGGGTCCGGGTCAGCCGCCGAGGCTCGCCGACACCGCATCCCCGTTCTGCGCCTGCCGGGAGCGGTCCGCGAGCACCGTGGCCAGTTCCCGCACGTTCTCCTCGTCGATGCCGCCCTTGCCGGTGGAGGCCGACTCGGTCCACAGCAACGTCGTACCCACCCGGGTCTGCGTCACCGCGCCGGGCTCGCCGTTGAAGCCGGACGTGCCGAACCGCGCGTCTCGCTCATCGCCGAGCGGGCCGAGTTCGAGCGACTTGGCACTCGGTCCGGCCTTCTCGCCGTAGTGGCCGTCCCACAGCACGCGGTACGCACTCTCGGCGGCCTCTTCGCTGTCGTAGGCGATCACCAGGAAGCTGACGTACGCGGCGTTGTCGTCGTGCCGGAAGGCCGAGGCGCCGAAGAACCGGGAGTCCTCGCAGCCCGCGTTGCCCTTGTTCGGGCAGGCTTCGCGGCGGTAGAGGTCGTTCATCTTCACGGCCGTGGGCCGAGCGGACCGCTTCCAGCCGGGCATGGCCTCGTCGTCCGGCAGTACGTCCCGCACTTGGTCCTCGGAGAGCGCGGCCGCCTTGTCGCTCGCGCCGTCGGCCTCGGCGCCGCCACCGCAACCGGTGAGCAGCAGTGCCGCCACGATCGCCGTTCCCCACCACTGCCTCATGACCATGCCATCACCCCTCGGACGGCGATCCTACGCGGCACCTGTCCGCACGGATCGACCGCGGTGAGCCGGTGCCATGACCGGGCACGGCACCTGGGGACGCGTCGAGTTCAGGGAGAGCTGGACCAGGGCCATCAGGAGCGCGTAGCCGGCGAGTGCGGTGGCGACGAGATCCGCCCGGCCCCCGTTCATGGTGAACCACGCGTTACTCGCGACGACCGGGGGTGCGGGCTCGATCGCGATGGTGGGAAGGAGCGGCGCGGGGAGGGCGGGCTGGGTGAAGAGTCCGACGAGGAGGATGGAGCCGGGTACGAACCAACAGCGGAATGTGCTTTGTCGAGGTCGCCCTCGCCTCGGGCGACCGGACCCGTCGGGCGAGCCCGGCAGCGATCGGCAGTGGCACGCTGATGGCGGTCGCACCGGGCAAGGGCATCATCGTGCACCGCTACGCGGACGGGCGGGTGCGCGGATACGTGGCGCTCAACAAGTCCGAGGAGTGGATGAGGTCGGTCGGCTCCGGCGATCCGTCCGCCGGCCTTGGACGGGTCGTCGGCGAGTTCGACGGCTGGTCGCCGCTGCTGACCGCCTTCGTGACGGAGAGCGACGCGGAACCGTGGCTCCGGCCCATCCCTGCCCTTCCCGTCGGAATCAGCTGGGAGAGGATGCCCGGCGTGACGCTCGTCGGCGACGCCGCGCATCTGATGTCGCCCTTCGCCGGCGAGGGCGCGAACCTTGCCCTGTACGACGGCGCGGACCTGGCGGGTGAGTTGGTCGGGCAAAGTGACGTCGAGGCGGCGCTCACCGCCTACGAAGCGCGGCTGTTCCCGCGTGGCGGCGATGCTGCCGGCCGTTCGGCGCGGAACCTGGAGCGTTTCTTCGGCCCGGAAGCTCCTCGGAGCGTCGTCGCTCTGTTCGATCGCTCGTAACGCCGTCTGCGCACCGCGTGATCGTGGCGGTATCGCCGTCCGGGGTGAGACATGCGGGTCCGGCGTCGGCTCCTTCGGACGAACGGCCCGGCTCGACCGCGTGGCACCGTGTTCGCCGGCGCCGGGCGGGCGAGCATGGGCCGACCCACTCCTCCCCCGCACCGAGGCGACGCGATGTCCGAACCCGCCGACCACGTCCATTCCGACAGTGCCGCCCGACGGCGAGGTCTGCCGCCCAGGACCGCCGAGCTGTGGTTGTTCCGCGGCATCTACGGCCTGGTCCTGGCCAGCGCCCTGGTGGCGGCCTTGGACGTGCCGGGCGAGGTCGCCGACCCCGGCGAGGACGCGCTGTGGGTGCTCCTGACCGCGCTGGCGTCGAGCGCCGCCCACGGCTACGCGCACGTCATCGCCCAACGTGCGGTCGCCGAGGGCGGGGCGAGGCCGAGCCGGCTGCGCGCGGTGCTGGCCGAGTGGCCCCTCGTCGCGGCCGCGCTGCCCACCGTGTGCCTGCTGCTCGGCGCGGTGGCGCACTGGTGGTCCGAGGAGACCGCCGCCGACGTCGCCCTGTTCTTCAACACCGTCGCCCTGTTCTGCCTCGGCATCTCGGCGGCCCGTACCGCCGGCCTGCGCTGGGCGTCGTCTCTGCGGGCGGGATTCATGGACATGCTGATCGGCGTGGTGATCATCGGTGTGTACGCGCTCGTTGAGTGACGGGCCGGACCGGCCCCCGCGGTGCCCCGTGTCACACGGCGGGCCACCGTGCGCGAGCGGTCGCCGGGTATGAAAGGCGCGGGACCGGACAGGCGGGTGGGATGAGCAGCATTACCGGAAGAACCTCCCCGGGTGAGGGCGGGTTTCCCGCCACTGCCGCCGCGCGCGAGCCCTCCGCCCGTACGGTTCCGGCCGTCGGTGCGGCCCCCATGCAGCCTCGGCGGGACGGCGAGGGCAGCCTCGCGCACGTCGTGGAGACCCTTCTGGACAAGGGCCTCGTGCTCAACGCCGACATCATGGTCTCGGTCGCCGGCGTCGAACTGCTGGGTATCCGCCTGCGGGCCGCCCTCGCCTCCTTCGAGACGGCGGCCCGGTACGGGCTGGAGTTCCCCTCCGGCACGGACACCGAGACCGCCGCGTGGCGCGAGACGCGCGAGGAGAAGGAGTCCTGTCCGGCGTGCGGCAAGCGCGCCCCCGTGGAGCAGTTGCTGAACCAGTGGTGCCCTTGGTGCGGCTGGCGCAGTGCGCAGGCGCAGATGCGGGAGGCGTCCGGCCAGACCGCCGTCGTGAGCCGCGACGACGCGGCCGTGGAGGGCGGCAGGGACGACGACGGCGACAAGGGTGACCGCGAGGGCGACAGCAAGCGCGCCCGGCGTTCCGCCGAGCGGGAGGCCGAGCCCCGTGGCGAGTGAGCAGCCGCCGATGCGTCCCACCCGGGAACCGCGGGTGACCCTGGACGACCTGGTGGAAGTGCTGCTCAACAAGGGCGCGGTGCTGCACCTCGACCTCATCGTCGCCGTAGCGGACATCCCACTGATCGGCGTCTCGGTGCGGGCGGCGATCGCGGGGATGGAGACGATGCTGGAGTACGGCATGATGCGCAACTGGGACGAGGCCACCAGGGAGTGGGCGGAACGTTCCGCCGTGCCCCGGGGCCTCGGACTGCGCGAGGACGAGAGCGTCGTGCGGCGGATGAGCGGCGGCCACCTGCTGAGCGGCGGCGTCTACCACGGATGGCGACCCGGCAGCGTGTATCTCACCGACCGGCGCCTGGTCGTCCTGCGCGACGAGCCGCGCGAAGTGCTCTGGCAGACGGACCTGGACGCCGTACGGGACGTGCGGCTGAGGCCCGAGGAGACGGTGGGCGGCGAGGAACGCCTCCGTCTGGAGGTCGCGTTGGCCGACGGCCGGCGGGAGCTGATCTCCGCGCGGGAGCCCGAGACCCTGCACGACCTGCTCACCCGCTCCCTGGCCGGGAGCCTCGGGCCGTCGCTCTCGCCCGGCGTCCCCGAGGAGGAACCTCCGCTCGCCGACGGACACCTGTGGTACGAGGAGCCGCGGAGGTCCGGTCCGCTGTGGCGGGGCGGCCGGGCACGGCTCACGGCCGACCGGCTGACCTGGAAGTCGCCGGTGGACGGCCGGCCCGCACTGGTGCTGGCCACGGACGAACTGACGGAGGTGAGCCGGGCACCGGGGTACGGGCCCGGGGGTGAGGGGAGCGTCCTGCTGCTGCGCACCGTCGGCGGCGACGAACACCGGCTCTCGGCCGACGACCCCGTGGCCTGGGTCCGGCGGTTCGAGTCGGTCGGCAGGCTGACGGCGCCCGCGTGAGCGGCGCCGCGAGGAACGTGACATGACGCGGAGGAAGAAGGGGACGACATGCCGTTGACCGTCGACGAGAAGAGCCTCAAACACGGAGTGCTGTCCCTCGTGGTGACGTTGGTCGAGGTCATCCAGGAGGCACTGGACCGCCAGGCCATGCGCCGTATCGAGGGCGGCGACCTGAACCCGGAGGAGTCCGAACGCCTCGCCGACGCCCTGCTGGAGCTGGACGAGGCGATGGAGCAGATCAAGGAGGACCACGGCATCGTCGCGTCGGTCGCCGATCTGCACCGCGGCCTGGACGAGGTGGTCGACGACGTCGTGGACAAGCTGATCAACCCCCAGCGCTGGGCGGAGGAGGCCGGGCGATGACCGAGGACAGCGCGCTGTACGTCTACGCCCTGCTCCCCGACCGGCCGGGCGCCGCCGACGGAGTCACCGGACTCGACGGACGCCGGCTGCGGCTGGTGCCCGTCCAGGGGACCGGGGTGGCCGCGCTGGTGCACGATGCCGTGCCGGAACCCTTCCAGGGCGACGACGACCAGGTACGCCGATGGGTGGCGGAGCAGAGCGAGGCCGTCACGACGGTCTGGGAGCGCACCGGCAGCCTGCTGCCGATGACCTTCAACGTCCTGGTGGCCGCCGACACGGCGTCAGGACGCGGCGCCGAACAGCGGCTCGGCGACTGGGTCAGGGACCAGCGGGACGCGGTCACCGGTCAGCTCGACGCGCTCGCCGGACGCTGCGAACTGCGGGTGGAGGTCGCCCTGGAGCGCGGCACGGGCGGTGAGCCGGGCGCGCGGGCCGCGGACACGGAGAGCGGCGACGATGGACGTTCCCCGGGCATGCGCAGGCTCTTGGCCAAGCAGCGCGAACAGCGCGAGAAGAACACCGCCGGGCAGCTCGCGGACAGCCTGCACGCCGGACTGCGCCGCCGGCTGCTGTCGGTGGCCGAGGACCTGCGAGACCGCGGTCCGGCCCAGCGCGCGCCGGGCGAAACGGCCGTGCTCTCCGCCGCCCTGCTGGTGCGCCGGGAGGACATCGACGCCGTGGGCGCCGTGCTGAGCGAGGCCGGGGCCGGCGAACCCGCGCTGCGCATCCGCTTCCTCGGTCCCTGGCCGCCGTATTCCTTCGCGGAGACCCGGCCGCACGAGCCGGCGGATCAGGCGGCGCGCTGACACCAGGTGCGCCGACGGACTCCTGCGGGATGTCACGTCGACGGCCGGGCCGCTCTCAGTCGGTGCGCAGAGCGCTCGTCGCGTAGCCCCACAGCCTGTCCGCCGCCTCGGGGTCGAGCGCGTGCTCGGCCACGCCACCGGGCCCCTCGTCCTCGGCGCGGACGGTGCGGGCCTCACCGTTGTCCTCGAAATAGCGGCCGGTGACACCCTCGAGGAGGGGGGATGCGGCCAGCAGGACGGAGGTGGAGGCACCCTGCTCCGCGGTCTTGTAGTACGGCAGCGGCTTCACGTTGCCCTGGTCGTCCATCACGCCGAACGCCCGCATCGTGTCGTCGTCCACGTGGCGTTGCAGGCCGGTGAGGATGTAGCCGGGGTTGAGGGCATTGGCCGTGATGCCGTCCGCCGCCCAGCGGCGGGCGCCCACCGTGAACAGGACGCCGGCGGTCTTCGACTGCCCGTACGCCGTCCACGGGTCGTACGGCCGCCGCTCGAATTGCGGGTCGCCGAAGTCGAAGGGCGCGCTTCGGTGGGCGCCCGAACTGACGACCACGATGCGCGCCGAGCCGGCATCGCGCAGGGCCGGGTACAGGCCCAGGGCCAGGGCGAAGTGGCCCAGGTAATTGGTGGCGAGCTGCATCTCCCAGCCGCGCGGGCCGAGAGTGCGCGTGGGCAACGCCATGATCCCGGCGTTCGCGACGAGGATGTCGAGGGGGTCGCGCCATGCGTTCGCGAAGGCGTCGACCGAGGAAAGGTCCGCGAGGTCGAGGGCGCGTACGTGCACCCGGCCCGCTCCCCCGGCGGCGGTCAGCTCGGAGAGGAGCGGCTCCGCGGACTCGACGCGGCGCGTGGCGACCGTCACCTCCGCGCCGGCGGCGGCCAGGGCCCGGACCGTCTCGGCACCGAGGCCGGAGGCGCCGCCGGTGACGACGGCGCGGCGACCGGTGAGGTCCGCGCCCTCGATGACGTCGCGGGCGCGAGCGTCGGGCCCGAAGGAAGTGGTCAGCGGTGCGGAGATGGCCGGCAGGGGGCGGCGGCAGTCACGGGGGGTCAGGGGGCTCGGATTCGTCGTCATGCGTCCACGCTACGATGAGCCCACTGGATGCACTATCACTCAGAATCCGCAATTCTTTAGTCAGCGTCCGACGTCCCGAAGCGGTCGGAGCAGAGACAGCGAGGAGGGGAGGTCGGCGATGGATCCACTCGAGGACGTCCTGACCTTGTTGGAGACCCGGAGCCACCTCTCCGCCGGGCTGGTCGCGGGCGGGCGCTGGGCCGTCCGCTTCGACGCGCCCCCTGTCGTGAAGTTCAACGCCGTCCGGAGGGGCTCGTGCCAGCTGGTGGTCGACGGGGTGCCGGAACCGTTCGAGCTGGCAGAAGGCGACTGCTATCTGCTGACCCGGCCGCGCTCCTACATTCTGCGCAGCGACCCGGAGACGGATCCGGTGGAGGGCAGCACGGTCTTCGCCGGTGCCGTCGACGGCATCGCCCACGCGGGCCAGGGGTCGGACGTGTTTCTCCTCGGCGGTGGCTTCACCTTCAGCAGCCGCGCGCAGGACCTGCTGCTCGACCAGCTGCCGCCGGTCCTCCACGTCTCCGCGGGCACCCCGCACGCCGAGACCGTGCGGTGGGCCCTGACCGCCATCAACCAGGAGCTGACGGACCGGCCGATGGCCGGCGCCCTGGTGGCGGAGCACCTGGCCGTGGTGATGCTCGTCCACATGCTGCGGCTGCATCTCGAGCGGTCTCCACGGGCAGCGTCCGGATGGCTGTCCGGACTCACGGACCCGGTGGTCGCGACGGCACTGACCGCCCTGCACCGGAACCCCGCCCACCCGTGGACCGTGGCCGAACTGGCCGACGCCGCCGCCGTGTCCCGCTCCACCCTCGCCGCGCGCTTCAGGACCGCGGTCGGCCAGGGGCCCCTGGAGTACCTCACCCACTGGCGCATCGAGCTCGCGGCCCGACGGTTGCGGAAGGACGGCACCACTTTGGCCTCGATCGCCCGTTCCGTGGGCTACGGGTCCGAGAGCGCCCTCAGCGTCGCCTTCAAGCGAGTCACGGGGACTACGCCCGGGGAATACCGCCGCCACCCCACAAGGACGTGAAGGACCGAAACAACCCCCGTAGCTGCGGTGGGGGCGTGCAGGAGTGGCCTAGAGTCGCCAAGCGAAGCAGGAGTCCTCTCACTCTCGCGGAGGTCCCGCATGCCCCCGTCCCCCACCGGGCCGGCCGACGCGGACACGTACATGGCCGTGTGTGACCGCACGCACCTGTTCCCTGGGGCGCGGTGCCGTGTCCAGGGTCTGCCCGATCCGCGGGCCTTCGCGGCGCGGCCGACCCCGATCGACGTGGACGTGCGCTTCTCCGACGGTGTGATCGCGGACGCGCGGTTGTCGACGGACGGTCCGGCGGACCCCGTGCTCATCGTCGCGGCCTACACCACGGGAGCGGGGACCTCGATCGGCGGACGCGGCTGGGTGGTACGCGGCACGGCCGTCGCCGGGGACGAGGTCGAACTGATCCTCGGCGGTGCGGTTCCGGCCTGACGTCCGCCGAGAAGCGCGGTCCGGACACCCGTGCGTGCCGGCCGCGGCCGTTCCTATCGCACCGTCGGCAGCAGGGCCGAGGAGTCCGGTTCCAGGCCGGTGTCGAAGCCTCCGACGACGGCGAAGCGTTCCAGGTCGACGATGGCAACGCTGTTGGTGCCCAATTGGGACACGTACGCCAATGGCCCGTGGGGGTGGAAGGAGACGGCTGCCGGAATGCCGTCGAGTTGCAGCGAGCGGATCGGGCGGAGGGCCGTGCTGTACAGGGTGATGGTGTTGGCGGCGATGTCCGTCGCAAGCAGCCGGTCGTCGTCGACGGTGTAGACGCGCAACGGGTCTCCGCCCACCTTCCGGCTCCGCTGGACCTTCATGGTCCGCGCGTCGACGGCGACCAGGGCGGAACTCTTGCGTGCGCCGACGAACAGGGTCTTCTCGTCGCGGCTGAGGCAGCTGCTCTCGGGCAGCTGACCGGGGGTCACCACCAGCGGCGGGGCGGAGGCGTCGTGGGGGCGCACGAGGCTCACCGTGTGGGACAAGAGGCCGGTGACATAGGCGCGTTCGCCGTCCTTGCTGAGGGTGAACAGGTGGGTCTTCACGCCGTGCGCGGGGACGGCCCGCGTCGGTGCCTGGTCGGCCGAGGGCGTGTCGAAGCCGAGCAGCATCGCCTTCTCCTCGCTGAGCGCGTAGAGGCGGTCACGGTCGTCGATGCCCATGCCGTGGACGCGGTTGAAAGGCCGGGTGTCGATCGTCCGGGCGAGCGTCCGCCCGGCGAGGTCGATGACGAAGACCGCGGCGCCGCCCTCGCCGGCCGTCGCGGCCATGCGCACTCCGTAGTGGCCGACGTACGCGAACCGCCGATGGGAGTCGACGACCATCTCGTGCGGGTAGTCGGGCAGTGCCACCTTCCGCAGCAGCCGTCCCGACGTCGTCTCGTAGAAGCCGACGGCGTGGCCGCCCTTCTCCACGACCACCAACACGTCGCTCCCGGCGGGCCCGTCCGCGCCGGCAGCCGACGCCGGCACACCGGACGCCACGGCCCCGGCACCCGCTGCCATGATCACCGCGCGACGCGTCGCCACAGTCCTTCACCCCGTTCTCTCGGAGGTCGTCGTCCGTCCCGCGAGGCACCGCGGGCCCCTCGTGTCCGCGAACGAGCCTGCTGTGCACAGCGGTTGAGGTCAACCGGCATGCGCGGCGTGTCTCCGATCAGCCGCTGGAGGCCGACGCCGCGACGGCGTTCTGGCGGTGCCGGAAGGCGGGGAGAGGGCGTGGAGCGTGCTGACCGCGACGCGGTCGCCGTCCGCCTTGACCACCGCGCCCTCGCCGGGCGGCAGCGCGTCCACCGGGAGTGCGGGCCTCAGCCCGTCGCCGACGACGTGGCCGGCGACCTCGGCCTGCGCTTCGAGCAGGGCGGGTGCCTCGCGCACCGCCGTGCGCCTACGGCGCGGGTCGTACGGGCCTAGCCACGCGCACTCCTCTCCGGTCATCCGGGCGGTGATCCGCCGGCGGCCATGATGCCGCCGCTCAGCCCCCAGCTGCCGAAGCCGGTGGCGACGTAGGTGTGCGACGGCGGCGAAGGGCCCGGCCCGCGTCCGCTCCCGGGCCGCACTGAGCCGGCGACCCCGGCAGCGATCGCGACGACGTCGGTCCAGGTCGGCGTCGGAGGCGGGACGCGGCGCATCACCGGGCTGCCTGCGGCCCGTACGAGCCGTTGACCTGCGCGTTCCCCGTCCTGTCAGCCGGGCACCCCGACGCGGCGGCTTCACTGACGGGCTTGCGGCGTTCGTGTCGCCGGCCGGACGCCGGGGATGAACGGGGCGGCACGGCGGCCATGCGGGTAGTCGGGGCGGGTGTGGGGGTGTGAGTCGCGTTAGGCGGGGCTACTCGCCGTCCAGGGGTTGAGCAGACAGCCCCGAGTTCCTCGGGGCCCTCTGGCCCCGGGGAACCCAGGATCCCTTGACGTGACCGCTCCGATGGTGCATGCGGGCCTCCTGTGCTGCGATGGGCCCCAGTACCTGACGCGGGGGCGGCTGCCGAGCGGGAGGGAGCTGGCCGTGGACGTGGACCGTGACGCCGGGGCCCGGGCGATGCTCGCCGGCCTGCTGGACGCCGGCCACCTCATGCCGGTGGACGCGTTGCCGGGGACCGTCCGCACGCACGCGCGTGCCGCGGGCTTCAGCGACGTCCTCATCTACGTCGCGGACCTCGGGCATCAGGGTCTGCACCTGCTGGCCGGGACGGACGGGCCGCCGCGAGGGGCCGAGCGGGAGATCCGCATCGAGGGCACCGCCCCGGGGCGGGCCTACCAGCGCGGGCTGCTCACCTCCGCCGCGCCCCAGGAGGAGCCCGGCACCGACTGGTGGGTGCCCGTGGTGGACGGTACGGAGCGGATCGGACTGCTGCGCCTGCGTTCGGCGCACGACGACGACCGCGCCCGCGAGGACGCGGACCGTCTCGCGGCGCTCGTGGCCCTGCTGATCGCCACCAAGCGCACCTCCAGCGACACACTGGCCCGGCTGATGCGGACCGAGCCGCTGAACGTCGCGGCGGAGATGGCGTGGAATCTGATGCCGCCACGCACCTATGCCGACGGGCGGGTCGTCATCTCCGCCGTGATGGAGCCGACCTACCAGATCAGCGGCGATGTGTACGAGTACGCCCTCGACGGGCCGCTGGTGCATCTGACGCTGTTCGACGCCATGGGCCACGACAACGCGGCGGGCCTGTGCGGCGCCCTGGCGCTGGGAGCCTGCCGCAACGCCCGCCGCCAGGGCTCCGGTCTGGCCGCCAAGGGCGCCGCGGTGGAGGCCGCCCTGGTCGAGCAGTACGGCCACCGCCGGTACGTCACCGGCGTCCTCGCCACCCTCGACACCCGCACGGGGATGCTGAGCTGGGTCAACCGCGGTCACCACCCGCCCATCGTCATCCGCGGCAACCGGTGGGTCAGTCACCTGCAGTGTCCGCCGGCCCACCCCATGGGCACCGACCTGAACCTGTCCAGCACCGTCTGCCGGGAACAGCTCCAGCCGGGCGACCGCGTCGTCCTCTACACAGACGGCATCACCGACGCCCGGCGTCGCGACGACAGCGAGTTCGGGGTGGAGCGCTTCACCGACTTCCTCATCCGCCACCACGCCGACGGCCTGCCCGTCCCGGAGACGCTGCGCCGCCTGATGCAGGCCGTCCTCGACTACCACGACGGGCAACTGCAGGACGACGCGACCGTGTTGATGTGCGAGTGGCTCGGCGACACCCTGCGGGACACCGAGCCGGCGGCGGACCTGACAGGGCTGCCGCTGCACGGGCACATGTCCGCGCCTGACATCACCGTGGACTCGGGCACCGGGACGTCGTGACCGCTCCCTCTGCGCTCCGACGTGCGGCTGATGCAGTATGAAAAGAGACGCCTATGCGATGTGAGGGGTCTTATGCCAGACCGCGACGACGCTGAGAACGAGACGTTCGAGCAGGAGTGGGACGACGAGGAGGAGGCAGCGGCCGGTGCCGGGCACGACGGCGAGCCGGACGTGCTCCTGGACGTGCCGGAGCTCCACGTCGAGGAGATCAGCCTGCACGTGGAGAACCTGCAGGCCAGGGTGTCTTTGAGCGTGGAGGTGCTCGAACTCCTCAAGCTGAACGTCGGGGCCGACGTCTCGCTCGGCCGCGTGGAGCTCGACATCAAGGGCGTCCAGGCGCAGGCCATGCTCAAGGTCCGTCTGGACAACGTCGCCGAAATGGTCGGCAGGGTCCTGTCCACCGTCGACGCCCATCCGCAGATCCTCGAGCAGCTGACGTCCGGCCTCGATTCCGCGGCCGAGAACCTGGGCGGCGGCGCCGGCCGGGTCGCGGGAGAGCTGGCGGAAGGAGCGGGGGACGCGGTCCGGGGCGTCGGCGAGAGTGCCGGGAAGGCGGTCCGGGAGGTGGGCGACGGCGCCGGTGAGGTCGTCGGGAAGACGTCGGGGCGCGCTGCGCGGGAGGCCTCGCCCGAGGCCGGGCGCGGGAGCGGCAGGGCCGGACGGGCCGTGCAGCGGGGCAGAACGGCGCGCGGTCGCGAACGGCAGCACGGCGAGCCGCCGTGAAGGGCTCCCGACATCGAGGCGCGCTCCGTCGCGGAGGCCGACCGGGCGAGTCCCCCGCGGCCCGGTGAGGGAGCCGGAGTCCAGGAAACCGCCGGTCACCGCCGGAAGGTCTCCCGCGCCGTGCGTCGCTCACTCCTTGACGCGCACGGCGAGGAGGACGATGTCGTCCGGGGCGGTCGTTCCCGCGACGGTGTCGACCAGGTGTGACAGGGGCGCCGGGAGATCGTCGCGCCGGTGGGTGGTCAGGATGCTGGCCGCTCGGTCGGTGAGCGCGGTCGTCGACGAAGAGGGCGCGCTCGACCGTGCGGGCGGTGTATCCGGCCAGCGAGGCCCGCGCGGCCTGCTCCAGCACGTCGATCTCGTAGGGGTGGGCCCAGCCGAGGACGAGGGTGCCGAACGAGCTGACCGCGCCGGGCGGCGGAACGCACACCGCCGTGTGCAGGCCGAGCTGTCCGAAGGCGGCGACCGCGTCCGGCCCGTACTGGTCGGCAAGCTCCTCGGGGCTGTGCACGACGACGGTGCGCTTCTCGCGTGCCGCCCGGGCGGTGGGCCGGGTGGCGTCGATCGAGTAGGTCTCGTAGGAGTACTCCATGGGAGCGACGCCGGTCCGGTCGATCAGTCGGCGCATGCGTCGCCGCTCGGCCAGGACCAGGCCGACGTAGTGCGGCTCGAGGTCGCCGCTGACCGGTTCGCGGGCGCGTTGGCGGACCTCGCTCAGACCGGTGGTGTCCGCCGGCGCGTCCGCGGCGCGCAGCAGCAGCAGCGAGCGTTTCCACGCATGTCCGGCCCCGCTTCCGGTCAGCCGGGCCGGGTGTGCCGGTCAGATGGCCTCTCCGCCGCCCGGACCCGCCTCCTTCGTCCGGGGTGAGGCCTGCTGCAGGCGGTCGATCATCCGCGACGCGTCCGCCTTCGTCAGGTTCTCGGGGACCTCCTCACCCGCCTCGCGTGCCAGCGTCCGGAGATAGCTCAGCTGCGGGCCGGTCGCGGGTTCCTCGCCGGTGGCCCAGTCCTGCACGTTCTTCGTCGGGTCCGTTTCACTCATGCCACCCCGACTACCCGCACGGACAAGGTCGACGCGGGGGTGGCGCGGGCCGGGCGGCGGTGCCCCGTTGCGGGGCCGCGATCCGGGGAACCCGGGCGTCGGCCCCGTCCACGCGGCCGGGGCCCGTACCCCGGTCTGTCCGACGTCCTCCTGAACCTCACACCCCTGGGAAGCGGCCATGAACGACGTCAAGCCTTTCGCCCTGGTCACGGGCGCCTCCAGCGGTATCGGCCTCGAACTGGCGAGGCAGCTCGCCGAGCGGGGACACGACCTGATCGTCAACGCCGAGGACGAGGCCCGACTCGAGCGGGCGGCGGGGCGCATCCGGGAGGCGGGGACCGTCGTCCACACCGTCCCCGCCGATCTGCGGTTCCCCGAACGGACCGAGGCGCTCTACGCCGCGGTCACCGCGACCGGCCGCCCGCTCGACGTCGCCGTGCTCAACGCGGGTGTCGGGCGGGGCGGCGCCTTCGTCGACACCGACCTCGCGGACGATCTTGAGATCGTGGACCTCAACGTCCGGTCCACGGTCCACCTGGCGAAACTCGTCCTCCGTGACATGGCCGCCCGCGACGGCGGACGGGTGCTCGTCACCTCCTCCATCGCGTCGACGATGCCGGGCTCCTACCAGGCGGTGTACAACGCGTCGAAGTCGTTCCTCCAGTCCTTCACCCAGGCCCTGCGGAACGAGTTCGAGGGCACCGGCGTCACACTGACGTCGCTGATGCCCGGCCCCACCGAGACCGACTTCTTCCACCGCGCCGGCATGGACGACACCCCGGTCGGCCGGCAGGACAAGGACGACCCGGCGCAGGTGGCGCGGCAGGGGCTGGACGCGCTCTTCGCCGGCAAGGACAAGCTCACCACGGGATCCGCCAGGACCAAGGCACAGGGACTGGCGAACAAGGTGCTGCCCGACCGGCTCAAGGCCGAGGCCCACCGCAGGATGGCCGAACCCGACTCGGGCGAAGGGACCTGACGCACCGCCCGGACGTGGTCGGGCGGGCGGTGTTTCCCGCTCATCGGCCCGGTTACCCAGCCGGTCTCCGGGATGAGTGAGGGAGCGGGTTCGCATGGCCAGTACGAAGGTGTCCGACTACGTCCTCCAGCGGCTGCGCGACTGGGATGTCGAGCATGTCTTCGCCTACGCGGGCGACGGCATCAACGGCCTGCTGGCCGCCTGGGGGCGCGCGGAGAACAGGCCGAGGTTCGTGCAGGCCCGGCACGAGGAGATGGCGGCGTTCCAGGCCGTGGGCTACGCCAAGTTCTCCGGCCGGGTCGGGGTGTGCGCGGCCACCTCGGGGCCGGGCGCGATCCATCTCCTCAACGGCCTCTACGACGCCAAACTGGACCACGTTCCGGTGGTCGCGCTGGTGGGGCAGACCAACCGCAGTGCCATGGGCGGCTCCTACCAGCAGGAGGTGGACCTCGCCGCCCTGTACAAGGACGTCGCCTCCGACTTCTGCGAGACGGCGACGGTGCCCGAGCAGCTGCCGAACCTGATCGACCGCGCCTTCCGCACCGCGTACGCCAGGCGCACGGTCACCGCGGTCATCCTTCCCGCGGACGTCCAGGACCTGGACTACGAGCCGCCCACCCACGACTTCAAAATGGTGCCCTCCAGTCTCGGCCTGGGCCGCTACGCCCCGGTCCCGGCCGACGAGGACCTGAGGGCGGCCGCCGACGTGCTCAACGCCGGTGAGAGGGTCGCGGTCCTGATCGGCCAGGGGGCGCGCGGGGCACGCGCCGAGGTCGAGCAGCTGGCCGACGTGCTCGGCGCGGGGGTGGCCAAGGCGCTGCTGGGCAAGGACGCGCTCCCGGACGACCTGCCCTACGTCACCGGTTCCATCGGGCTGCTCGGCACCCGTCCCTCCTACGAGCTGATGCAGGAGTGCGACACGCTGCTGATGATCGGCTCCAGCTTCCCGTACACGCAGTTCATGCCGGAGCTGGACCAGGCCAGGGCGGTGCAGATCGACATCGACCCGCACATGATCGGCCTGCGCTACCCCTTCGAGGTCAACCTCGTCGGCGACGCACGCGAGACGCTGCAACGCCTGCTGCCCCGGCTGCACCGCAAGGAGAACCGCGCGTGGCGCGAGGGGATCGAGAAGAACGTCGCGCGCTGGTGGGAGGTGATGCAGCGGCGGGCCGCCGTCAGCGCGGAGCCCGTCAATCCCGAGTACGTCGTCCACGCCCTGGACGGGCGGCTGCCCGACGACGCGATCCTCAGCGCCGACTCCGGTTCCGCCGCCAACTGGTACGCGCGGCACCTGCGTCTGCGCGGCCGGATGCGGGGCTCGCTGTCCGGCACCCTGGCCACCATGGGCCCCGGCGTGCCGTACGCCATCGGTGCGAAGTTCGCCCACCCCGACCGGCCGGCGATCGCCCTGGTCGGGGACGGGGCCATGCAGATGAACGGCATGATGGAGATGGTCACGGCCGCCAAGTACTACGGCGAGTGGTCCGATCCGCGGCTGATCGTCGCGGTGCTGAACAACGGGGACCTCAACCAGGTCACCTGGGAGATGCGTGCCATGTCCGGCGCCCCGCAGTTCGAGGCGTCGCAGCACATCCCCGACCTGCCCTACGCGGACATCGCCCGGCACATGGGCCTGGACGGGGTCCGGGTGGAGAAGGCGAAGCACGTGGAGGCGGCCTGGGACCGCGCGCTCGCCGCCGACCGGCCGTTCGTCATCGACTTCCGCACCGACCCCGCCGTGCCGCCCATCCCTCCGCACGCCTCCCTGGACCAGATCGAGGCCGCCGCCTCGGCGGTCCTGCACGGTGACAGCGACCGGCAGGGCATGATCCGGCAGGGCCTCAAGGCGAAGGTCCAGGAGATGCTGCCGGGCAGCCGCCACCGCAGTGACCGGCCCGGCGCGGGTCCCCACGACAGCAGCGAAGAGAACAAGTAGACGGGAGAACGCCCCTGCGGTCGACAGCGGTCCGCCGTCGACCGCCTGTCCGTGTCAGGGCGAATGGCGCGACCCCCGCCGTGAACGGCTGCCCGTGGGCGGGAGACGACCGCTGCTCGTCGGCGTGAGGGGGACGGCCTGCGCGGGAGGTGGCAGGTCAGCCCGGCTCTCCCTGCCGGGTGGCCGCGATCTCCCGCTTGAGGATCTTGCCCGTGGCCCCCTTCGGCAGGGCGTCGACCAGCCAGACGATCCGGGGATACTTGTACGCGGCGACCTGGCCGCGGACGAATTCCCGCAGTTCCTCCGGCGTGGCCGCGGCACAGGGACGCAGGGTCACCGCGGCGGCGACCTCCTCGCCGAGCACGTCGTCGGGCAATCCGATCACGGCGGCCTCGGCGACGGCCGACGAGGTCGACCGCCGGCTTGCTCACTCCCGCCCGCACGGCCACCGCGTCCATCGTGACCGCCGCCAGGCCGCTCTCCGTCACCAGGGCGACCACGGCGTCGAGCACCGCGCGATCGACCCGTTCCTCACGCGGCCGCCCCGGCCCCCGACCCTCGTCCCGCACCCGCTTCCCGACCATGTGCCGAGCCTACGGGCCGGCCCGGAGGCCAGTCACTCGGGACGCGCTCCGCACCATACGGCCGGGGCGGCGAGTTCGCCGGGTGTCAGACGGTGTGGGTGTTCGGGCGGTGCACGCTGTCCGCCGGGCACGAGGCGGACGACGCCGTTGCGAGCGTCGACGGAGGCGATATACCAGGGCGAGTCGCCCGCCCAGCCGCCCCTGGTCCCCTTCCGCCACGTGGGTGACGACGGGCAGGGCCTGCCCGCTCACGTACGGCGCGAGGGTGGTCGGGGAACGGCATGGCGCATGACGGCGTGCTCCCTTCTGCCGGTCCCGCGGCTCCAACCCTCGGCCGGCCCGCGCCGACGCGCCGGACCGGGATCACGTTTTCGGTGCCCGGTCGCCCCCGTCTGGGTACGGAACCCGGCAACAACGCCTCGACGAGAGACTGGACATGACTGGACACCACTCCACTCACCATCCGCCGCAACGCGTCGGCGTCGTCGCCGAGTCCATACCCGGAGAGACTCGCGTCGCCGCGACGCCCGCCACGGTCCGCTCGCTCCTCGGCCTCGGTTACGAGGTCGTCGTGGAGTCGGGAGCCGGTACGGCCTCCGGGTTCGCCGACGACGCCTACGCGGAGGCGGGGGCCGGTATCGGCGAGGCCTGGGCCGCCGACGTCGTACTGAAGGTCAACCCGCCGTTGGGCGAGGAGATCGCCGAACTGCGCGAGGGTGCGGCGCTGGTGGCGCTCATCGCGCCGGCTCAGCACCCGGAACTGCTGGAGGCGCTGGCCGCGCGGGACGTCACGGTGCTCGCCCTCGACGCGGTGCCGCGCATCTCGCGGGCCCAGTCGATGGACGTCCTCAGCTCCATGGCGAACATCGCCGGATACCGTGCGGTGATCGAGGCGGCCCACGCCTTCGGACGCTTCTTCACCGGGCAGGTCACCGCCGCGGGCAAGGTGCCGCCCGCGAAGGTCCTCGTCGCCGGGGCCGGGGTCGCGGGGCTCGCCGCCATCGGGGCCGCGTCCAGCCTCGGCGCGGTCGTACGGGCCACCGACCCGCGCCCCGAAGTCGCCGATCAGGTGCGCTCCCTGGGCGGCGAGTACCTGGCGGTGGACGCCTCCCAGGAGGCGAGTACCGACGGCTACGCCAGGGCGACCTCCGCCGACTACGACCGGGCCGCGGCCGAGCTGTACCACGAGCAGGCCAGGGACGTGGACATCGTCATCACCACCGCCCTGATCCCCGGGCGGCCGGCGCCGCGCCTGCTGACCGCCGCGGACGTGGCGGCGATGAGACCCGGCAGCGTCGTCGTCGACATGGCCGCCGCGCAGGGTGGCAACGTGGAGGGCACCGTCGCGGGCCGGACCGTGGTGACCGACAACGGCGTGACCCTCATCGGCTACACGGACCTGGCGTCCCGACTTCCGGCCCAGGCCTCCCAGTTGTTCGGCACCAATCTGGTCAACCTGCTCGCCCTGGCCACCCCCGGCAAGGACGGGCGGTTCGTCGTCGACTTCGACGACGTGGTGCAGCGGGCCGTGACCGTGGTGCGCTCGGGCGCGGTCACCTGGCCTCCCCCGCCGGTCGCCGTCTCGGCCGCCCCGGCCGCGACGGAGCCCGCGGCGTCGACGGCAGCGCCCGTGCCCGCGAGGAAGTCCCGGCTCACCCCGGCCGGGCGTTTCGGGCTGATCGGCCTCGGGATGGCGATCACGTTCCTCCTGATCGCCTTCGCACCGGCCCAGCTAGCCGAGAACCTGACGGTGTTCGCTCTGGCAGTGGTCATCGGCTACTACGTCATCGGCAAGGTGCACCACGCGCTGCACACACCGTTGATGTCGGTGACCAACGCCATTTCGGGGATCGTGGTGATCGGTGCCCTGTTGCAGGTCGGGCACGAGAGCACGCTCGTCACCGTGCTGTCCATCGTGGCGATCCTGCTGACGAGTGTGAACATCTTCGGCGGTTTCGCCGTCACCCGCCGCATGCTGTCCATGTTCTCGAGAGGCGAGTCCTGATGACGTCCATGACCGCCTCCCGCGCGGCCGACCTGGTGGCGGCGCTGCTGTTCGTGCTCAGCCTGGCCGGCCTCTCCCAGCACCGCACCTCACGCGCCGGTGTCGTCTACGGCATCGCGGGGATGGCCCTCGCCCTGACCGCCACCATCGTCGTCTCGGCGCAGAGCGTCTCCGCCGGTCCGGTCGTGCTGATCCTGCTCGCCACGGTGATCGGCGCCGCGATCGGCCTGTGGCAGGCGCGGCGCGTGGAGATGACGCAGATGCCGGAGCTGATCGCGGTACTGCACAGCTTCGTCGGCCTCGCGGCCGTCCTGGTCGGCTGGAACAGCTACCTGGAGGTCGAGGCCCACGATTCGCAGACCCTGATCCCCGCCGATCTGATCCGCATCCACCACGCCGAGGTGTTCATCGGCGTCTTCATCGGCGCGGTGACCTTCACCGGATCGGTCGTGGCGTACCTGAAGCTGTCCGCCCGGATCAAGTCCCGGCCCCTGACGCTGCCCGGCAAGAACGCCCTCAACCTGGGCGCGCTGGCCCTGTTCGCCGTGTTCACGGTCTGGTTCACCGTCAGTCCGAGCCTGCCTCTGATGGTGACGGTCACGGTCCTGGCGCTCGCCCTGGGCTGGCACCTGGTGGCCTCCATCGGCGGTGGCGACATGCCCGTCGTCGTCTCCATGCTCAACAGCTACTCCGGGTGGGCCGCGGCGGCCGCCGGGTTCCTGCTCGACAACAACCTGCTCATCGTCACCGGGGCCCTGGTGGGGTCCTCCGGTGCGTATCTGAGCTACATCATGTGCCAGGCGATGAACCGTTCCTTCCTCTCCGTCATCGCCGGCGGCTTCGGCATGGAAGCTCCGCCGAGCGGTGACGCGGAGCAGGGTGAGCACCGCGAGATCCGGGCGCACGAGGCGGCGGGGCTGCTCGCGGGGGCGCGGTCGGTGGTGATCACTCCCGGCTACGGCATGGCCGTGGCGCAGGCCCAGCATCCGGTCGCGGAGCTGACGCGGCGGCTGCGCGAGCGCGGCGTCGAGGTCCGGTTCGGCGTCCACCCCGTCGCGGGGCGACTGCCCGGGCACATGAACGTGCTCCTGGCCGAGGCGAAGGTGCCGTACGACATCGTCCTGGAGATGGACGAGATCAACGACGACTTCGCGGACACGTCGGTCGTGCTGGTCATCGGCGCGAACGACACGGTCAACCCCTCGGCGACCGAGGACCCGTCGAGCCCGATCGCGGGTATGCCCGTGCTGCGGGTCTGGGAGGCGGAGAGCGTCATCGTCTTCAAGCGCTCGATGGCCTCCGGCTACGCGGGCGTGCAGAACCCGCTGTTCTTCCGGGAGAACAGCAGCATGCTCTTCGGCGACGCCAAGCAGAGCGTCGAGGAGATACTGCGGGCTCTCGGTTCCGAGAAGAGGGTCGGCGAACGGGTTCGCGGGGCCGTCTGACGGTGGCGGAGGGAGCGGGTGCCCCGGCAGGTCGGGCACCCGCTGACCGGCGGCGTGGGCGGCGGACGGAGCCACCCCGACAAGGTCAGGCGTCGGGGGCGACTTCGGGGTGCGTGAAGCGCACGGGCTTGCCCAGCGACCGGGCGTAGGCGATTTCGGCTCGGGTGCTGTCTCCGATGTAGTCGCCGACCACGAGCGCCTCGTCGGCGAGCCGGATCTTCGCCCGGTGCAGATCGTCGAGTCGGACCTTCAGCGCCCCGGCCTCGCCAGGATCGGACCAGAGTTCGTGCGGCGACTTCACGTCACAGCCCGGTTTGACGACGATCCTTCCTGCTTTGGTCTCCCGCAGCTCGGCCTCGTTCATCTCGGTCATGAAGCGGGTGGAGCCGCAGATCACGACGATGCGAGGGAGACTCAACAGCTCTTTCGCGTCGGCGAGCTTCTCCTCGGGGGTGAGCAGGTGCGGGTACGGCACCGGTTCCTCCTGGTGGTGTGGTCCTGGGGCATGCCCGCGATCTAGCCGGCGGACGACTCGTCGGCGAGCTGGTTGCTGCGGTCGATTTCCGGCATGTGTGTCTCGGCCCAGACCCGCAGGGCGGAGAGCGGTCCTTCGAGGGACAGGCCGAGTTCGGTGAGCCGGTAGTGGACGGCGGGCGGCACGGTGGGTTCCACGCGCCGCGCCACCAGGCCGTCGCGGACCAGGCTCTTCAGGGTGACGGACAGCATCTTCTGCGAGATGCCGGGGATACGGCGCCGCAGTTCGGCGAAACGGAGCTCGTCGGGAGCCACCTCGGCCAGCACCTTGACCGCCATCGACGTCCACTTGGTGCCGATACGGTCGAGCAACTGGCGGGCCGGGCAGCGCGGATCCAGCAGATCACCCCGCTCACCGGGCCGCCTGCCGGGTTCGCCGGGCCTCGTTGTGGTCACTCAGGGCTCACCACCTGAAGGGAAAGTGCCGTCTTGGACGGACCAGGATAGTTCCATAGCGTGACCAGGTCACCATTCCTCACCACCCACCTGGAGCCTCTCCATGCCCGAACTGCGGCGCGTCCCCGTCAACGGTGTCGAACTGAACGTCGCTCTCGCCGGATCGGGCCCGGCCGTACTGCTGCTGCACGGCTTCCCGCACACCTGGGAGCTGTGGACGGACGTCATGGCCGACCTGTCCGGCCGCTACCGCGTCATCGCGCCGGACCTGCGCGGGTTCGGCGCGAGCAGCCGCGCCTCCTCCGGGTACGACGCGGGCACCCTGGCCGAGGACGCCGCGGCGCTTCTCACCTCGCTCGGCGTGTCCTCGGCCGCGGCGGTGGGCATCGACGCGGGTAGCGCGCCCGCCTTCCTCCTGGCCCTGCGTCGCCCCGGGCTCGTCCGGCGCCTGGTCGTCATGGAGTCCCTTCTGGGCACGCTGCCCGGCGCCGAGGACTTCCTCGCCGACGGGCCGCCGTGGTGGTTCGGCTTCCATTCCGCCGCGCCCGGCCTCGCCGAGACCGTGCTGCAGGGCCACGAGGCCGACTACGTCGACTGGTTTCTGCGCGCCGGCACGCTCGGCGACGGGGTGCGCCCCGACCTTCGGGACGCCTTCGTCCGCGCATACACCGGCCGCCAGGCGTTGAGCCGCGCGTTCTCGTACTACCGGGCGCTGCCCGAGAGTGCGGCACAGATCAAGCGGGCGGTCGCCACCGCCCGCCTGACGGTGCCGACGATGGCGGTGGGCGCCCGGCCCGTCGGCGCCTCGCTGGAACGCCAGCTCCGACCGTTCACCGACGATCTCACCGGACACGTCATCGAGGACTGCGGCCACATCATTCCGCTGCACCGCCCGCGCGAACTGCTCACACTGCTGCGTCCGTTCCTGGCCGGTGAGCACGCGAACCCAGCCTGACCAGGGCGGGGCCGACTTTCGATACCCGTCCTAGTAGTCCGCGAGCCGCTCCAGCAGCGCGGTGCTCCGGGCCAGCAGTGCCCGTTCCTCGTCGTCGAGGCCGGCGTCGATGGCCTGTGCGAGCCAGCCGGCCCTGCGGTTGCGTTCCGCTTCGAGCGCGGCCCGGCCCGCGTCCGACAGCTCCACCAGCGTCTTGCGGCCGTCGGTGGGGTGCGCGCGGCGGGTGACGAGGTCCTTCTCCATGAGCAGACCCACCGCCCGGGCCATCGACTGGGGGCGGACGCGTTGGTCCGCGGCGAGCTCGCTGGTGGTCATGGCCCCGGCGCGGTCGAGTGCGCCGAGGACGGCGATCTGACCCAGCGGAATGCGGTCCTCGTGCTTGACGCGTCTGGTCAGCTTTCCCATCGCGGTGCGCAGTTCGGCGGCGATGGCGGCGGCTTCCGAGGTGGGCATACGGCACTTTATCCCGCTGACCAGCGTCGCTGTGCACCTGACCTGCACAGCGAGACTGCACAGCAGTACTGCACAGCAAAACTGAGCAGCAAAACTGTTCAGCATTGCTGTAGTGTCTGGGCTGTCGGGCTCAGCGCCAGCGTCGTCGCAGCCGGGGCCACGGCACACGACAACGGGAAGGACCTCCCATGTCCGCACAGGCAGCCGAAGACATCGCGGCCGTCATCGAGACCGTCACCGCCCGCCGGATCATCGACAGCCGAGGCAATCCCACGGTCGAGGTCGATGTCGTACTGGAGGACGGGTCCCTGGGGCGCGCGGCTGTCCCCTCCGGGGCCTCGACGGGTGCCCGGGAGGCCGTGGAGCTGCGTGACGGAGACTCCGCACGCTGGCACGGCAAGGGCGTCGACCGCGCCGTGGCCCACGTCAACGGCGATATCGCGGCAGCCGTGCGCGGCCGGGACGCGGCGGACCAGGCGGGCCTCGACGGCGCGCTGATCGCCCTCGACGGGACGGCCACGAAGTCCCGGCTCGGGGCCAACGCGATCCTCGGGGTCTCGCTCGCCGCCGCCAAGGCCGCCGGGGCGGCCCGCCGCCAGCCCCTCTACCGCTACCTGGGCGGGGCCGACGCGCACCTCCTGCCGCTGCCCATGATGAACATCGTCAACGGCGGCGCCCACGCCGACAATCCGCTGGACTTCCAGGAGTTCATGATCGCCCCGGTGGGCGCGGACACCTTCGCCGAGGCCGTCCGCATGGGCAGCGAGGTCTTCCACACCCTGCGCCGCGACCTGCTGAGCGCCGGGCACTCCACGGGCGTCGGCGACGAGGGCGGCTTCGCACCGGCCCTGCGTACGGCCGAGGAGGCGCTCGACTTCGTGACGACCGCCATCGAACGCACCGGCTACCGCCCCGGCACGGACATCGGCCTGGTCATGGACCCGGCGTCGTCGGAGTTCTTCCGCGACGGGGTGTACGACTACGCGGGCGAGGGAGTGCGGCGTACCCCCTCGGAGCACGCCGACTACCTGGCCAAGCTCATCGACGCCTACCCGGTCGTCTCCATCGAGGACCCGATGGCGGAGAACGACCTGGACGGGTGGCGCGAGCTGACCGCCCGCGTCGGCGACCGCTGCCAGCTCACCGGCGACGACGTGTTCTGCACCGACGAGACGCTGCTGCGCGAGGGGATCCGCACCGGCGTCGGCAACTCCGTCCTGGTCAAGGTCAACCAGATCGGGACCCTGACGGAGGCTCTGGCCGCGGTGACCACGGCCCACCAGGCGGGCTGGACGGCCGTCATGTCGCACCGCTCGGGCGAGACGGAGGACACCACGATCGCGGACCTCGCGGTGGCGACCGGGTGCGGTCAGATCAAGACCGGGTCGCTCTCCCGCTCCGACCGGACGGCGAAGTACAACCAGCTGATCCGTATCGAGGAGGAGTTGGGCTCCGCAGCACGCTTCGCGGGCGGCTCCGCGCTGCGGCGGGCATAGGCGGGAGCCGCGGCTGCCGGTCGCCGCCCACGATCGCCGGGGCGCGCCATCCGGCGGCCGGCTCGCCGACACGGTACTCCCGTGTCGGCGCCCGCGGCGTCAGGCGGCCGGGGCCAGTGGACCGCACATCACGTTGCCGGGCTCGGCCGGGTCGTCGCTGATCCAGAACTGCAGCCACAGCAGCGCGAACTCCGGCCGTCCGAGGTAGCCGTCGCCGTCCTGGTCGAGACGGTCGAACACGTCCCCCGTCGGCGTGCCGCGCCCGTGCCACGTGTCGATGAGCCGTTGGTGCTCGGCGCGGGAGATGCGTCCGTCACCGTTCTCGTCCACGGCGTCGAAGATGGTGTCGGCCGTGGCCGTGACGGCCTCGGGCATCGACGGCAGCCGGTCCACCATCGCCATCAGGACGTCCATGTCGACCTGCCCCGCGCCCTCCCCCTCCTCGGCGGCGAGGGCCGACAGATGGTGCCACCACCCCATGAGCCCACCCCGTACCCGCTCGGTCAGCTCAGGAGCGGCGGCGACGCGCGGCAGCAGGCGCCACCTCTCCACGAGCGCCGCGAAGTCCGCCTCCTCCAGAAGGCCGTTGCCGTCGGCGTCGAACACCTCGAACATCGCCCGGACCTTCGCCCGCTGAAACCCACTGGCCATCTCAAGCCCCCTGACTCACCCGGTTGGGGAGAGCCTGTCCAGTTGCGCGGGCAGGCCAACGGCGCCCGGAATCACCGACGGCCGAGTCCACGACACCGCGCGCCGGTTTGGAGTTGCGGCGACCTCCCCCCGCACGCACTCCCTCGACGGCCGAGGCTCCACCCCGCCGCAATCCGGCCGATGTTGATCCCCGACGCCCCTCCCCGGCGGGCGGGCGATCTCCGCCGGAGAGCGCTCTTCGCCGGCGGGACGGCGCGATCGGGCAACCGCGTGCAAAGCCGCGGGCGACGTGCGCGGACGATCACACGGCACAAGACCCGCAGCTCAGCACCGGTTCCGTGACTGACGGTCAGGGCTCGGGGGTGAGAAGCATCGCAAATTCGATCAAGGCCGTCGCCGGACTCCGGGCGGCATCGGGGCCACGGTAAAGCGTGACCGAATAATGGAGGCAACCTCAAAGGTTGAACACAAATTACACACATCCCCTCTTCACACCGAGCCCCGATGGTCTACATTGACCGTGCTTCGACACGAGGCGACCAGTAATGATCTATAGGTCCGTACTTCGGCAGGTCAGCCTTGCGGCCACGCGCCCTCGGTACCGGACATGGGGATGATCAATTCCTGGAGCCCGAAAGGGCTTGGGTGAGGGGAGCACCCAAGGTTTCGGCGGGTACCGGCACGCCTCGAATTCAATTAGCTCCGCTTCAAGTAGCTCTGCATTGCCGCATCGGCACGGAAGGCGGGGGCCTCCCGGCAGAGCAAAACAGTGTTGGGCGAACACGTCGAATCACTGGGGACCTGGGGGGTTCTGTGCGGCAAGGGGGAATAGTCAGCCCTTTTCCGGCTGCGGGCGAAAGCCTGGCGAACGGGGCGGCCGGCCGGCCCGCGGTCGACTGGGAGCAGCGGTACCGCCGTACCGTGATCACCACCGATACGGTGGCGACCGCTGTCGTGGTGGCGGCGATCGGCAACTTCTTCGGGGCCCGGGACGCGGCCAACTGGCACGAGAAGTGGGGAATTCTCGCCTTCGGCACCGAACTGCTGGTACTGGGCGCGCTCGCGGTGAGCCGGTCGTGGGCCCCGGGGGTGCTCGGCCAGGGTGCCGAGGAATTCCGCCGGCTCGGGCGCTCACTGTTCATGGCGACCGTCGTACTGGCGCTCGGCGGGATCGCCCTCACCTCGCGCAACATCAAACTCTGGATCTTCGTCGCCATTCCCGCGATCGCGCTCGTCACCATGACCGCGCGGTACGTGCTGCGACTGTGGCTGCACCGGCAGCGGAAGGACGGGCGGTGCCTGATACCGGTGCTCGCCGCCGGGAGTCCGGCCACCGTGCGCGACCTGATCACGCGGACCCGACGATTCCCGCATCTCGGCTGGCGGGTGGACGCGGTGTGCACGACGGACGGTCTGGGGACGGACGGTCAGGAACACGGTGGTGACCAACTGGACGGCGTGCCGGTCGTCGGCAGGCTCTCGGACGTCGCGGGCCACGTCCACCGCGACGGGTACCGTGTCGTCGCCGTCACTCCGGACCCGCACTGGTCGCCGGACCGGCTGCAGCGACTGGCCTGGAACCTCGAAGGCAGCGACACCGAGATGGTCGTGGCGCCCGTGCTGATGGAGGTGGCCGGACCGCGGCTGCACATCGACGCGGTGCTCGGGATCCCGTTACTGCGGGTCAGCATGCCGACCTTCACGGGGGGCCGCCGCGCAATCAAAGGCATCGTCGACCGGGCGGGCGCGGCGATCCTGCTGGTGCTGTTCGCGCCGCTGATGGTGTTCGTGGGGCTGCTCGTGCTGGTCGACAGCCGGGGCGGGGCCTTCTACCGCCAGCGCAGGGTCGGCAAGAACGGCCGCGAGTTCACCATTCTCAAGTTCCGCACCATGGTCGCCGGGGCGGACCGGGCGCGTGCGGCGCTGGCCGATCGCAACGAGGGCGCCGGCCTGCTGTTCAAGCTCCGTCGGGACCCGCGGGTGACCCGGGTCGGGGCGGTGCTGCGCCGGTACTCGCTCGACGAACTGCCGCAGCTCTTCAACGTGTTGACCGGATCGATGTCGCTCGTCGGCCCGCGGCCCCCGTTACCGGAGGAGTCCGCCGCGTACGGCCCGGACATCCGGCGGCGGCTGCTGGTCAAGCCCGGACTCACCGGCCTGTGGCAGATCAGCGGACGCAGCGACCTGTCGTGGGACGAGGCGGTCCGGCTGGACCTGCGGTACGTGGAGGACTGGTCGCTCGCCCTGGACACAGTGATCCTGTGGAAGACGCTGCGTGCGGTGTTCTACGGCCAGGGGGCCTACTGATGCGCCGGAGCCGTGGTCCGGCCGGCGCACGGACCGCAGGCCCGGTGGGCCTGCCTGGGGGGAGGAACGCGTCATGAGAGTCAGCGTTTTCGGGCTCGGCTACGTGGGCTGTGTGTCGGCCGCGTGCCTGGCCGGCATCGGCCACGAGGTCATCGGGGTGGACGTGAACCAGGTGAAGGTCGACCTGGTCAACGACGGCAAGGCCCCGGTGGTCGAGGAGCGGATCGGCGAGCTGATCGCCGAGGTCACGCGGAGCGGCGCGTTACGCGCCACCGTCGACGTCCGCGAGGCGGTCATGAACAGCGAGGTGTCGCTGGTCTGCGTGGGCACCCCGTCGGAGCCCAACGGCAGTCTGTGCACCACGTACTTGGAGCGGGTCACCGAGCAGATCGGCGCCGCGCTGGCCGAAAGGGGTGGGCGGCACACCGTCGTGTTCCGCAGCACCATGCTCCCCGGCACCTGCCTCAACCTGCTGGTGCCGATCCTGGAGAAGGCCGTCGGCGGCACGGCCGGCGTGGACATCGGGGTCGCGGTCAACCCGGAGTTCCTGCGCGAGGGCACGAGCGTGCGGGACTTCTTCGACCCGCCGAAGACCGTCATCGGCGAGCTGGATCCCGCCAGCGGCGAGGCGGTGATGGAGCTGTACTACGGCCTGCCCGGCGAGGTGTTCCGGGTGCCGATCCCGACGGCGGAGGCGATCAAGTACGCCGACAACGCCTTCCACGGCCTCAAGATCGGCTTCGCGAACGAGCTGGGCGCGGTGTGCCAGGCGCTGGGCGTGGACTCGCACCAGGTGATGGACGTGTTCCTGGCCGACCGCAAGCTGAACATCAGCCCCGCCTATCTGCGGCCCGGCTTCGCCTTCGGTGGCTCCTGCCTGCCCAAGGACCTGCGCAGCCTGGTCCACGCGGCGCAGCGGGCCGATGTGTCGGTGCCCATCCTCTCCCACGTGCTGCCCTCCAACTCCGACCATCTGCAGCGCGCGGTGGAGCTGGTCGAGCGCACCGGCAAACGCCGGGCGGGGCTGCTCGGGCTGTCCTTCAAGCCCGGCACCGACGACCTCCGCGAGAGCCCGCTGGTCGAGCTGGCGGAGCGGCTCTTCGGCAAGGGGTACGACCTGCGGATCTACGACGCCAACGTGAGCCTGTCCCGGCTGCTCGGCGCGAACCGCGAGTACATCGAGACGCGGCTGCCGCACCTCGCGCAGCTCCTGGCGGACTCCGTCGAGGAGGTGCTCGACCACGCCGAAGTGTGCGTGGTCGGGACCAGGGACCCGGCCGTGCTGTCGGCACTGCCCCGCGGTGCCGGCGGCCCGGTGATCGTCGATCTCGTCCACCTTCCCGACGCCGAGGCGCGCCGGGCCGAACCGGGGTACGTGGGCCTTGCTTGGTGACACGGCGTCGAACGACGCGAAGAACGGTGCCCGGCCGGAACGGCGCGCGCTGATCCTGGTGGAGAACCTGTCGGTCCCGTTCGACCGGCGGGTGTGGCAGGAGTGCACGACGCTGCGCGACGCGGGCTGGACGGTGCACGTCATCTGCCCCCGGGGAACGAAGCGGGACACGGAGCCGGAGGCGGAGATCGACGGGGTGCGGATCCACCGCTACCCGTTGCGTGCGGCCACCGGAGGACCGGCCGGCTATCTGCGGGAGTACGGGGCGGCGTTGTGGCACACGGTCCGGCTGGCCCGGAAGGTCGGCCCGGTCCACGTGGTCCACGCCTGCAACCCGCCCGACCTGCTGTTCCTGCCCGCGTTGTGGATGAAGCGGCGCGGCGCGCGGTTCGTCTTCGACCAGCACGACCTGGTTCCCGAGCTGTACCTGTCCCGGTTCGGCCGAGGCGAGGACCTGCTCTACCGCGGTGTGCGCGCGCTGGAGCGGCTCACCTACCGGGCCGCGGACGTCGTGATCGCCACGAACGAGAGCTACCGGGACGTCGCGGTGCGCCGTGGCGGCCGGCGCCCGGCGGACGTCTTCGTGGTCCGCAGCGCTCCCGACGTCGACCGGTTCCACCCGGTGCCGCCCGAGCCGGAGTTGAAGCGCGGCAAGCCCCATCTGCTGTGCTACCTCGGCGTCATGGGCCCGCAGGACGGCGTCGACTACGCCTTGCGGGCCCTCGCGAGGCTGCGCGACGACCTCGGGCGGACCGACTGGCACGCGGTCTTCGTCGGTGCCGGTGACACCTTCGAGGAGATGGTGGAGCTGTCCCGGCGGCTCGGGCTCGCGGAGCAGGTGCAGTTCACCGGGCGCATTCCGGACGCCGACCTGGTGCGCTACCTGTCCACCGCGGACGTCTGCCTCTCCCCCGACCCGCGCAACCCGCTCAACGACGTGTCGACCATGAACAAGGTCCTGGAGTACATGGTGATGGGCCGGCCGATCGTCTCGTTCGACCTCCGGGAGGCGAGGGTCTCCGCGGGCGACGCGGCCGTCTACGCGCCCGCCAACGACGAGGCCGAGTTCGCCGGGCTCATCGCGCTGCTCCTCGACGACCCGGAGCGGCGGGAGCGGATGGGCAAGCTCGGTCAGGAGCGGATCGGTGGGCAGCTCTCCTGGCGGAACTCCCAGCGGTCGCTGCTCGCCGCCTACGCCGCCGCCTGCGACGGCCGCACTCCGGTGCCGTCGGCCGGCACGTCAGTACAGGGCGGGAGCCGCACCGTTGAGCGATGACACCATACGTCTGGTCACGATCGGGCGGATGCTGCGCAGGCGTCGGCGGCTCTTCGCCGTCCTCGCCGTGTTGGGCGCACTCGTCGGCTACGGCGCCTCCTTGCTGTTCCCGCCGAGATACACGACGTCGGCATCCGTCCTCCTGCCCGGGCAGTGGGAGCAGCGCGAGCTGCTGACCCAGGCGGAGATCGCGACCAGTTCGGAGGTGGTCGACCGCGCGGCCGCCGCGCTGCACTGGAGCGGCGTTGACGGCATCGACCTGCGGGAGCAGGTGGGCGCCAAGGCCACCGACGGGAACATCATCAAGATCTCGGGTACGGCCGACAGCCCTGGGCGCGCGCAGCGGCTCTCCGACGAGGTGGCCCAGCAGTTCGTCTCCTTCGCCGCGCGGATCGCGGGCGACAACACCGGTTCCGACGCGGCCACGGAGTCCGAGGCGCTGCGGCAGCAGGTGGTGCGGACCAACCGCCGCATCACCGATCTGGCCGACTCGGCCGACCCCGGACGGACCGTGGAGAGCGTGCAGGCCCGCACCGAACTGGCGAAGCTGCGTACCACCCTGGCGGACGCCATGAACAAGCTGGAGCAGGCCGACGGCGCGACGGGCAAGGCCAACCTGGTCGTCATGGGGCCGGCGGCCCGGCCGACCGGCGAGGCCCCGCCGACGCGGGTGCACCTCGTCGTGGGCGGGGCGCTGCTGTTTCTCCTGCTCGCGGTCATCGGCCATCTCGTCACCGCAC
The DNA here is from genome assembly GCF_036246005.1 of Streptomyces sp. NBC_01723. Classification (NCBI taxonomy): domain Bacteria; kingdom Bacillati; phylum Actinomycetota; class Actinomycetes; order Kitasatosporales; family Streptomycetaceae; genus Streptomyces; species Streptomyces sp. NBC_01723. The sequence continues at coordinate 8,546,841 of NZ_CP109171.1, read as the reverse complement.
GGATGAATCGCCGGCCGCGCACCGGCCAGGAGATCGCCGGGGCGCTCGGCTCGGCGCTGCTGGGTACCGTCGACGTACCCGGTGAGCGGTCGGCGTCCCGACCGGAAGGCCGTGGCCGAGGGTCCCGGATCGGCGGCCTGCTGGGCATCGACACGCCGTGGGACACGCCGCCCCCGCGGGCGTCCGGCGACGAGGAGGGCAGGCGGATCCGCTACCGGCGGGTGTGCGCTCGCCTCCGGGACCGGCTGCCGGCCCCTCGGCGGCTGCTGGTGGTCGTACCGGACGGCGACGAGACCGCCCGTCGGGCCGCCCGGCAACTGGTCGCGGAGGCCGGGAGCGATGCGCTGCTGCGGGTGGCGGAAATCTCGGTGGAGCGGCCGATGGTGCCTGATCGCGACGCCGAGTCCGGTGCCCTGGTCGTGCTCGGCGCGGGCAGTCGGACCGCCGGCGAGCTGGCCGGCATCGCCGAAGCCTGTGCGGACGCCGGGCATGAGGTCGTCGGTGTCGTCGTCGCCACCACCGTCCTGGCCCCCCGGGCCCGGGCGGCCGCGCGCCCTCCGCGTCACACGGCGTCGGCGGTCGCGGTCGGCGACGACGCGAGGGGAGGTTCGGCATGACGACGGACAGGACCGCGGACTCTCCCGCCGCCGCTCCGCTGCTGGACCTGCAGCCGCTGGTGGTGGCGGTGCGCAGGCGCCGCCGCCTCTGGTGCTCCCTGGCGATGCTCGGGCTGGTGGCCGGCGGGGCGTTCGCCGTCCTGCTGCCGCCGCCACCGACCGCGGTGACGAAGGTGCTGGTCGCCCACAAGGAGGACCAGCCGAACGACACCGGAACGCTGATCCGCACCGACGTCGAGCTGCTGAGGACGACGCGGATCGCCGAGGCGGCCCTGCGGGCCCTCAAGTCCCCGGAGAAACCGGAGGACTTCATGGCGGACTACCGGGGTACCGGCCTCACCAACAACCTGCTCGAGATCACCGTGTCCGGCGACAGCGACGCTCAAGCCGTGGCCCGGGCCGAGGCGCTGGCCGACGCGTTCGTCGCGGACCACGTCCGTCGGATGCGCGCGACCGCGGACGCCGAGTCCAAAGCCCTGCTCGAGCAGCGCGAGCGCACGCGGGACGAACTCGCCGAGGTCAACAAGGCGATCGGGGACCGGTCACCGGAGAGCGACCCGAAGGCGTCGGCGAGCCTCGAATCGCTCTTCGCCCGCCGGGCCGAACTCAGTTCACGCGTCGCCGACTTCGACCAGCGGGCCGCGGAGGCGCGTACCGGCGCACCCGGGATCGTCTCCGGCACACAGATCGTGGACGCCCCCCGCGCGGTGCGCCACTCCCTGCCCAAGACCGCTGTCACCAACGCCGGGATCGGACTCGTCCTCGGGCTGGTCCTCGGGCTCGTGCTGGCGGCGGTCGGCTCCCTGGTGGCGGACCGCCCCGTGCTGCGCCGGGAGATCGCGGCGCATGTCGGGGCCTCGGTCGTCGCGGAGCTGCCCCGCCGCGGGTCGCCCAGGCTCTGGCGGCGCCGACGGATCCGGGCGGCGCGCTCACGGCTCACCACGTCCCTGGCCCGCACCGTGCGCGGCTCCGCGGAACCGGTGTCCCTGCTGGAACTGGGGTGTGCGCGCAGCGCGGGCGTGATCGCCCTCGACCTCGCGGCGGCACTGACGGCGCGGGACGGACAGGAGCCGGTGGTCGTCGTCGACGCCCTGCCCGGCCTCCCGCTCGCCCGGCGCCGCCCGAAGCCGGGAGACCCGGCCGTGATCGGCAGCGAAGGCACCGCCGCGGCCGGGCCGGAGCAGGAGCGCCGGCTCTGCGTCGGCTCGGTGGCGCCGGGCACGGCGTGGACCGATCTGCCGCACCTCGGCAGCCGTACCGTGCTCGTCGTCCGTGCCGGGCACGGCAGTGCCGCCTGGCTGCACACCGTGGCACGGCAGCTCGCCGACCAGCGCGTCACGGTGATCGGTGTGGTGCTGATCGACCCCGATCCACGGGACCGGACCGACGGCACGCTGTGGGACGGGCAGGCCCACGCGCTGCGCGGCCGCAGCGAGCGGCCAACCGTGCGGAACGGGACCGAACGACCGCGGACGGAGCGGCTGCCGATGCGGGCGGCGCGGGTCCCGGACAGCGACCAGGAGGGGCGATAGGACATGTGTGGCATCGCAGGCGCATACCGATGGCCGGACGGGAAGGCCGTGGCCGACCGGCTGACCGACGTCCTCGCCCACCGCGGCCCGGACGGGGCGGGCCGCTACAGCCACCCCGTCGGTGAGGGCGAAGTGCACCTCGGGCACCGCCGGCTGGCCATCATCGACCTGACCGAGACGGGCGCCCAGCCGATGGTCTCGGGGGGCCTCGTCCTGACGTACAACGGCGAGCTGTACAACGCGCCGGAGCTGCGCACCGAGCTGGCGGCCGCCGGGGTGCGCTTTCGCGGTACGTCCGACACCGAGGTGCTGCTGGAGGCGTGGCGGCGCTGGGGCACCGACTGCCTGCCCAGGCTGCGCGGCATGTTCGCGTTCGGGATCTTCGACGAGCGGACCGGTGACCTGGTCCTCGCCCGCGACCAGCTCGGCGTCAAGCCGCTGTTCCTGCTCCGGCGCGGCGAGGGCCTGGTGTTCGCCTCCGAGCTGAAGGCGCTCGCCGCCGTGACCGGCGGGTCGCTGGAGGTGGACCACGGGGCGCTGGTCGCCTCGCTGCTGTACTACTGGGTGCCGGACTCGCGCTGCGCGTTGCGCGGGGCGGAGAAGCTGCCGCCGGGGAGCTGGCTGCGGTGCCGGCCCGACGGCCGGGTGGAGCGCGGCCGGTACTGGAACCTGAAGGACGTTGCAGCCGAGGGCCGGGAGCGGGCGCTGAGCGGCGAACGGCCGGACGTCGCGGCCGTCGTCGAGGAGTCGACCCGGCGGCACCTGCTCTCCGACGTGCCCGTGGCGACGTTCCTCTCCGGCGGGCTGGACTCCAGCTACCTGACCGCGCTGGCCGCCCGCGACCGGCCCGGGATCTCCGCGTACACGATCGGATTCCGCGCCGAGGACGCCAGGTTCGAGGCGATGCCCGACGACCTGCGTCACGCCCGGCGGGTGGCCGAGCAGTTCGGCGTCGACCTGCACGAGATCGAGATCGCACCCGACGTGCTCGACCTGCTGCCCCGGATGACGTACCACCTGGACGAGCCGATCGGCGACCCCGCGGCGATCAACACGTTCCTGATCTGCGAGGCCGCCCGGGAGGCCGGGGTCAAGGTGATGCTCTCGGGAATGGGCGCCGACGAGCTGTTCGCCGGGTACCGCAAGCACCTGGCCAACCTGCTCGCGCTGCGCTACCAGCGCGTCCCGCGTCCCCTGCGGCGCGGCGTGTCCGCGGCCGTGGACCGGCTGCCGGTCGCCACGGCCCGTCGCGGGTACCGGTCGGTGCGCTTCGCGAAGCGGTTCCTCTCCTTCGCCGAACTGCCCGAGGAGACCGCGTTCCGGCGCAGCTACACCATGTACGACCGGGACGAGCTGCTCGCCCTGGTCGATCCCGACCTGGCCGGGACGGTGGAGGACGTGCTGACCGAGCACGCCGACGTGTACCAGGACAACGACCTCGACGACTTCGTCAACCGGATGTGCCTGGGTGACGCCCGGATGTTCCTGCCGGGTCTGAACCTCGCGTACACGGACCGGTCGAGCATGGCCGCGTCGACCGAGGTGCGGGTGCCGTACGTGGACGTCGAGGTGGTCAAGGCGGCCTTCGCCGTGCCCGGTGACCGCAAGATCGCCGGACGCCAGGGCAAGGCGGTCCTCAAGGAGGCGGCCGTCTCCGTCCTGCCCCGGGAGATCGTGTACCGGCCCAAGGGCCTGTTCAGCGCTCCGCTGCGGGCCTGGATGAGCCGGGATCTGGCACCGCTGGTCCGTGAGGTGGTGCACGACGGCGAGCTGGTACGAGCCGGGTTGCTGCGCCGCGACGCGCTGGCCCGGCTGGTCGCCGAGGACGCCGCCGGGCACCGGGACTACTCCAAGCATCTGTGGCACGTGCTGACCCTCGAGTACTGGTATCGCGGCGTGCTCTCCGGGGCCGGCCAGAACTCTCCCTCGACGGCGTAGAGACAAGAGGACTTCGGTGAAACAGGTTGTGCAGAACTACAAGAGCGGCGAGCTGACGCTGCTCGACGTCCCGGTGCCGGGGTGCAAGCCGGGCGGTGTGCTGGTGCGGAGCGCCTACTCGCTGATCTCCACCGGGACCGAGCTGATGAAGGTGTCCGAGGCCGGCATGTCGATGGTCGGCAAGGCCCGCTCCCGGCCGGACCAGGTCGCCAAGGTGGTGCAGAGCGTGGCCACCAACGGAGTGCCCGCCACCTACCGCAAGGTGATGGGCAAGCTGGACTCCTACACGCCGCTCGGCTACTCGCTGTGCGGGGTGGTCGAGCAGGTCGGCGCCGGGATCGACGACGTGTCCGTGGGTGACGTGGTGGCGTGCGCGGGCAACGAGCACGCGCTGCACGCCGAGGTGAACTGGGTCCCGAAGAACCTCTACTCCCGGGTGCCGGACGGCCTCGAGCCGCGGCACGCCGCCTTCGGCACCGTCGGGTCGATCGCGTTGCAGGGCGTACGCCGCGGGGAGCCGCAGCTCGGCGAGGTGGCGCTGGTCATCGGCCTCGGGCTGATCGGTCAGCTGGTGGTGCAGTTGCTGGCCGCTTCGGGGGTGCGCGTGGTCGGGGCCGACCCCGACCCGGTGCGCTGCGATCTCGCCGAGCGCCTGGGCGCGGCGGCCTGCGGCGATCCCTCCTCACCGGCCGTGGAGAACGCCGTCGCCGAACTCACCGGCGGTCACGGTGTGGACCAGGTGTACCTGGCCGCGGGCGGCGGCAGCAACGAGCCCGTCGAGCTGGCCGCCCGGCTGAGCCGGGACCGCGGCCGGGTCGTCGACATCGGCAAGTGCAGCCTGGACCTGCCCTGGAACGCGTACTACGAGAAGGAGCTCGACGTCCGGTTCTCCCGCTCGTACGGTCCCGGCCGCTACGACCCGGAGTACGAACTGGAGGGGCGCGACTACCCGATCGGCTATGTGCGCTGGACCGAGCGTCGCAACCTGGCGTGCTTCCTCGATCTCGTCGCCCGCGGTCGCGTCGACGTGGAGCCCCTGGTCTCCCACACGGCCGACTTCGACGACGCCGTCGAGACGTACCAGCGCCTGAAGGACGGCGGTCTCAAGGCCGTGGCCGTGCTGTTCCGGTACCCCGGACACACGGAGGAGACGGTGGCCCCGGAGATGACCGTGCCCGCGGTGCGCCGCGCCGGCGGGGCCACCGCACCGGCCCGGTCCGGCAAGGCGTCGGTGCGGCTGGCGTTCGTCGGCGCCGGGAACTACGCGACGTCGATGCTGCTGCCGCACCTGGCACAGCGCGAGGGCGTCGAGTTGTCCACGGTCGTCACCACGACGGCGCTGTCCGCGGCCAACGCGCAGCGCAAGTTCGGCTTCGCCGAGGCGACCACGGAACTCGACGCGGTGCTCGACGACCCGTCCATCGACGCGGTGTTCGTGGTCACCCGGCACAGCTCGCACGCCGAGCTGACCCGAAGGGCGCTGCTGGCCGGCAAGGCGGTGTTCGTGGAGAAGCCGTTGGCGCTGACCGAGGACGAGCTGGCCGGCGTGCTCGCGGCGGTCGAGGAGTCGGGCAACGACCGGCTGCAGGTGGGCTTCAACCGCCGGTTCGCGCCGCTGCTGCAGGAGGCCCGGGAGCGGTTCGGCGCGCGGACCGGGCCGGCGAGCCTGCGCTACCTGGTCAACGCGGGCCGGCTGGAGCACGGCAGCTGGTACCTCCAACAAGGCACCCAGGGCTCCCGGTTCGCCGGTGAGGGCGGGCACTTCATCGACACGGCGAGCCGGCTGCTCGACGCCGACCCGGTCTCGGTGTACGCGATGGCGACGCCCGGAAACGAGGACCTCCAGGTGGTGCTGGGCTACCCGGGCGGCTCGACCGCCACCATCAGCTACCTCACCACCGGCCCGTCCGGCTTCCCCAAGGAGACGCTGGACCTGGTCGCCGACGGCCGGGCGCTGCGGCTCGACGACTTCGTCCGTGCCTCCGTCTACGACGGCGGCCGGAAGCGGTGGGTGAGTTCCCGGTTGCCGAAGGCGCGGGACAAGGGCCAGAACGCCGAACTGGCCGCGTTCATCAGGGCCGTGCGGACCGGCCGGCCGATGCCGGTGCCGCTGGAGTCGCTGGTGGCCACCACCACGGCCACCCTCGCCGTAGGGACCAGTCTGGCCGGCGGCGCGCCGGTCACGTTGGCGGCGGCGCGATGACTGCGAACGCGGGGAGTCCGGGCTGGTACCTGCGGCGGCTGTCCCGGATGGGGCCGCGGGAGGTAGGCGGCCGGGCGGGCGACGCCCTGCGCAGGCGGCGCTGGCGGTCGGCGCCACCGAACTGCCCCACCGTGACCGGCGCCCGGTTCACCGCGGTGCTGCCCGCGGGGACGGTCGCCGCGGTGGAGCCGGACGCCGCGAAACGTCTCGTCGCCGAGGCCGACCGGCTGATGGCCGGGCACGTCGAGTACTTCGGGGTGGTCCGCGACGACCTGGCCGACCCGGACTGGTGGTACGACCCGAAGACCGGGCGCCGGGCTCCTTGGGGCTATGCCTTCGGGGTGCCGTACCGGGACGAGGAGGTGGTCGGTGACATCAAGCAGATCTGGGAGCTGTCCCGGCACCAGTACCTCACCGTGCTCGCCGCCGCCTACGCGATCACCGGCGACGAGCGGTACGCGGAGCGAGTGAGCGACCATCTGCGGTCGTGGTGGGCGGCGAACGCGCCGCTGCACGGGGTGCACTGGACCAGCGGTATCGAGCTGGGGATCCGGCTGCTGTCGTGGGTGTGGGTCCGCCGGCTGCTCGACGGCTGGCCGGGCGCGGCGGAGTTGTTCGAGGACAACCCGGTGGCGCTGAACCAGATCTGGCACCACCAGCGCTGGCTGGCCGCCTTCCCCAGCCGGGGGTCTTCGGCCAACAACCACGTGATCGCCGAGGCCGCCGGACAGTTCGCGGCGTCCTGCGCCTTCGGGTGGTTCCCCTCCTCGGCGCGGCTGCGGGCCGACGCGCTGCGGTCCCTCGAGCGGCACCTGCGGGGCAACACCTTCCGGTCCGGCCTCAACCGCGAGCTGGCCACGGAGTACCACGGGCTCGTGCTGGAACTCGGCCTGGCGGCACTGGCGGAGGCGGACCTCGCCGACGTGCCGGTGCCGCCGACGGTCCGGCTGGTGCTGCTGCGGATGACCGACGTGCTCGCGGCGATCGTCGACGACCGGTTGCGGCCGCCGCGGCAAGGGGACGCCGACGACGGCCACGGTCTGGTCGTGGACGGCGCGGGCACCGACCGCTGGGGCTCGCTGCTGGCCACCGGGGACGCGGTGTTCGGGCGGCGCGCCTGGTGGCCGGAGGTGGCCGTTACCGACGTTCGCACGCCGATGCTGGCCGCGCTCATCCGGCCGTACCCGACGGACGGAGCCGTGTCCCCGGTGGCCCGCCCGGCGAGGCGCCCGGCCCACTTCGCCGACGCGGGGCTCACCGTCCTGCGCGGACCGGCCGGGATCTGGTGCCGCTGCGACGGGGGTCCGCACGGCTTCCTGTCCATCGCCGCGCACGCGCACGCGGACGCGCTGTCCGTGGAGGTCCGGCAGGACGGCGTCGACGTGCTCGCCGACCCCGGGACGTTCTGCTACCACGGGCAACCCGTGTGGCGGCGGTACTTCCGGTCGACGCTCGGTCACAACACCCTGCAGCTGGACGACGCCGACCAGTCCGTCTCCGGCGGCCCGTTCCTGTGGACCCGGCACGCCCGCAGCCGGGTGCTGGTCGCGGACCCGTCCGGGGCCCTGGACGGGGGGACGGCCCGCTGGTGCGCCGAGCACGACGGATACCAGCGCTCCGTGCACCGCCGCCGCGTGGAGCTGACGGCCCCGAGCCGGGAGCTGAAGGTGGTCGACGAGGTGCGCGGCCCGCGCCGGTCCGTGCGGCTGGCCTTCCACCTCGGTCCGGCGATCGCCGCCGACCTGACGGGGAGCCGGGCCTCCCTCAGCTGGACCCGGGACGGCGCGGAGCGCTCCGCCGTGCTCGACCTGCCCGGGGAGCTGAGCTGGCGCGCGCATCGCGGCGAGACCGATCCGCCGCTGGGCTGGTACTCCCCCGGTTTCGGGCGCAAGGAACCCGCCACGACGCTCGTCGGCACCGGCTTCTCCGACGGGGCCGAGGGGTTCACCACCGTACTCAGGTTCCACGGCTAGGGGGCCGCGTGGGGATCAAGTGGCGGCGCTGGGCGTTGCCTGCCGCACCGCTGGCGCTGACCCTGCTGGCGGTGACCGGCTGTGAGAGCACGCAGGCCGCGCGGCCGAAGCCGACCGCCGCACCGACCGCGTCGGTGGCCCGCGTGTGCGCCGAGCCGGCCGCCGGACCCGCGAAGGCGCCCGCGGGCGCGGTGACGGTGGACCCCGCGGTCGCCGGCGATCTGGCCGCGAAGACCAGGAAGAGTCCGCCGAACACCACGTTCTGGCTGAGTCCGGGCACCCACCGGCTCCAGCCGGACCGTTACGCGCAGGTCGTCCCCAAGGAGGGGAACCGCTATCTCGGTGCCCCGGGCGCGGTGCTCGACGGCCGGAGGACCAACCAGTACGCGTTCGGCGGCACCGCCCGCGACGTGACCATCCGCCACCTGACCGTGCAGGGGTTCGTCGCGCCGCACGACGAGGGCGTGGTCAACCACGACTCCGCCGACGGGTGGGTGATCGAGCACGCGACGATCCAGCACAACTCCGGTGCCGGGCTGATGGCCGGTGCCCGCCAGCGGGTCCGCGCCAGCTGTCTGCGCGACAACGGCCAGTACGGCATGAACGCGTACAAGGGCGGCGGCGGCATCACCGGCCTGGTGGTCGAGGGCAACGAGATCGTGGGCAACAACAGGGACGACTGGGAGCGTCGGCGGCCGGGCTGCGGCTGCACCGGAGGCGTCAAGTTCTGGGCCGTCGACGGCGCCGACGTCCGCGGCAACTGGGTGCACGACAACCGCGGAGCCGGACTGTGGGCGGACACCAACAACAACGACTTCCGCATCGAGGGCAACGTGCTGGAGGCCAACGACGGAGCCGCGCTGATCTACGAGACCAGCTACAACGCCGTAGTCCGCAAGAACACGATCCGGCGCAACAACTGGGTCGAGGGCCGCAGGTACGCCGACCGCGGCGACAGCTTCCCGCTCGCGACCGTCTACGTGTCCGAGTCCGGCGGCGAACCGCGGATCCGGGCCCGCACGGACAGGATCGAGATCTACGGCAACACGCTGGAGAACAACTGGTCCGGGATCACGCTGTGGGAGAACGCCGACCGGTTCTGCAACAGCCCGGCCAACACCTCCTCCGGTGAGTGCACGCTCCTGGTGAAGGACACCGACCGGTGCGCACAGCCGGCGATCGCCACCGCACCGCTGTACGCCGACTGCCGGTGGAAGACCCAGCGGGTGGACATCCACGACAACCGCTTCGTGCTGGACAAGTCCGTCGTCGACTGCACGGCGCTCTGCGACCGGATGGCGGTACTGGCCAACTACGGCACCTACCCGGACTGGTCGCCGTACCAGGGCGAGCGGGTGGCGGAGGCGATCACCGGCGAGCAGCACAACCGCTGGTACGACAACGTCTACCTCGGCGCGTGGACGTTCGTCGCCCACGACCCGAGCCGTACCCTCGACGCCGGACAGTGGCAGGGCATGCCGTACCGGCAGGACGAGGGCAGTACCTTCCGTGCTCGGGACGGTGGTTGAGATGGCCACCGAGCACACCACGCCGAGGACCGTGGCGACGGTCTGGGGGCTGCTGGTCCTCAACACGCTGGGTTCCACCGGGGCGGTGACCATCGTGCCGCTCCCGCGCTCCCTCATCCAGATGGTCACCATGGGCGCGCTGGTCGCCGCGTTCGCGCTGGCGCTCGTGGTCAACCTCCGGCTGCGGGTCCGGGCGAGCTCCTTCCTCCTCCTGCTCACCCTGCTGCTGGTGCCGAGCGTGATCTCCAGCCTGAGCCTGGAGTCCGGGTTCGGCGCGTTGTTCCGCTGCGCCCGGCTGGCGCTCTTCCTCGCCACCTTGTGGCTGCTCAGCCGCTGGTGGGACGGCGGCACGACGTTCGTCCGGCACCACGTCCGGATGTATGTGGCGGTCCTCGGGACGGTGGCCGCCGGCGCGGTCGTCTCACCGGGTACGGCCCTGCCCGACCTGTACGGCGGGCGGCTGGTCGGCGCTCTGTGGCCGCTCACCCCGCCGCAGATCGGACAGTACGCCGCGGTGGTCATCGGCCTGACCGTGCTGCTCGTGCTCGGCCACCGGACCGACCGGACCAGTGCGGCGGTGATCGTCGTGCCGGCACTCGTCCTGCTCATGCTGACCCATACCCGGACCGCCACGCTCGGTCTGCTCGTCGGGCTGGCCCTGGCGATCGGCTCGCTCGTCCTGACCAGCGCCGCCGCCCGGCGGTTCTTCATCCGGGCGGTGGGGTGCGCCGCGCTGGCGGCGGTGGTGTTCGGCTCCGCGCTGCACGCGTGGTTCCTGCGCGGCCAGAGCGAGGAGAACTTCACCAGCCTCACGGGGCGGGCCAAGGTCTGGGACGCCCTGCTGGCGGCTCCCCGGACGACTTCGGAGTACCTGTTCGGGGCGGGCCTGGGCGACAAGTCGTTCGGCGGGCTGCCGATCGACAACAGCTGGCTGGCCGTCTACCACGAACAGGGCGTGACCGGTGTGGCACTCGTCGCGGGCATGGTCGTCGTCCTGGGCGCCGTCGCGTTGCTGCGGCCGCCCTCGCTGTCGAGGGCCTGCGCGATCTTCCTGATCAGCTACTGCGCGATCGCGTCGTACACCGAGGCAGGGCTGGGCGACGCCTCGCCGTATCTGCTGCACCTGGCCGTGGCCGCGTCGCTGCTGGCGACTCCCGCCTCGGCGGCCACTCCCCTCCCGGCGCCGGGAGCCCCCGACCGACACGTCCCGCGATGGGCCCGCAGCACACCGGAGGTGACCTGAGATGCACGTCCTCGTGGCGCACAACCGCTACGCCTCGGCGCAGCCGAGCGGGGAGAACAAGGTCGTCGACCAGGAGGTGGCGCTGCTGCGCGGGGCCGGACACCGGGTCGAGTTGTTCGAGCGGCGCAGCGACGAGATCGCCGCCCGGTCGCTGCCGGGCAAGGTCGCGGTACCGCTCCTCGTGCCGTGGAATCCGGCGGTGCGGGCGGAGCTCACCGCGCGGCTCCGTGCCGAACGGCCGGACGTGGTGCACATCCACAACGTCTTCCCGCTCCTGTCGCCGGCGGTGCTGGCCGCCTGTGCCGACGCGGGTGTGCCCGCCGTCGCCACGCTGCACAACTACACCCAGGTGTGCCCGCCCGGCACCCTGCAGCGGGACGGCCGGCCGTGCACCGAGTGCGTCGGGTCCGGTCCGCTGCCCGCGGTCCGGCACGGCTGCTACCGGAACTCCCGGCTGGCGACGGTGCCGCTCGCGGTCAGCATGTCGGTCAACCGGCGGCGCTGGTGGTCCGGCGTGGAGCGGTTCTTCTGCATCTCCGCGGCGCAGCGCGACGTGCTGGTGGGAGCGGGCATGCCGGCCGAACGGCTGTCGGTGAAGCACAACTTCGTGCCCGACCCCGTCGCCCGACGGACGGGCCCCGGCGAGCACCTCCTCTTCCTCGGCCGCCTCGCGGAAGCCAAGGGCGTGCGGCTGCTCATGGCCGCGTGGGACGAGATCACCGCCGGTGGTGGTGTGGGCGTACCGCTCGTGATCGCCGGCGCGGGGCCGCTGGAGCGGGAGGTGGCCGCCTGGGCGGCGGGCCGGGACGACGTGCGGTACGTCGGGCTGTACGACCCGGCCCAGTGCCGGGAGGCCGTCGCGCGGTCGGTCGCCGTGGTCGCGCCGTCCACCTGGCTGGAGGCGTTCGGCCTGGTGGTCGTGGAGGCGATGGCCGCGGGGGTCCCGGCCGTCGCCGCAGGTCACGGCGCCTTCGTCGAACTCGTCGAGGACGGGGTGAGCGGGCTGCTGCACCGGCCGGGCGAGCCCGCCTCGCTCGCCTCGTGCCTGCGCCGGATCACGGCCGAGGCGTCCCGCAACCGGGAGATGGGACGGGCGGCCCGGCTCCGCTACGAGCAGGGCTTCAGCCCGGCCGTCGGGCTGGAACGCCTGATGGAGGGATACCGCACCGCGGTCGCGGGTCGGTCCGGCGGCGGGGACGGCCCGCCGACCGCAGGCAACACCAACACTGGCTCGCGGCGGGGCACCCGCGCGAGCGGGGATGGGGGCAGGAGATGACACGGTGCCGACTCTGCGGCTCGACGGCGATGGAGAGCGTCGTCGATCTGGGGGCGACGCCTCCGTGCGAGAGCTTTCTCGCCGCGGACCAGCTCGACCAACCGGAGCCCGCGTACCCGCTGCACCTGCGGGTCTGCACCGGCTGCTGGCTCGCGCAGATACCCCCGCTGATCACGCCTGAGGAGACGTTCACGCAGTACGCGTACTTCTCCTCCTACTCGACCTCCTGGGTGGAGCACGCGCGCACCTTCGTCGCCGACGCAGCGGAGCGGCTGGATCTTGGCCCCGCCGCCTTCGTGGTCGAGGTCGCCAGCAACGACGGGTACCTGCTGAGGCACGTGACGGACCGCGGGATCCGCTGCCTGGGCATCGAGCCCTCGGTGAACGTCGGCGCCGCGGCGCGGGAGGCGGGTGTACCCACGCTCACGGCGTTCCTGGACCCGGAGACCGGCACCGCCGTCCGCGCCGAGCACGGCCCGGCGGACCTGGTCGTGGCCAACAACGTGTACGCGCACATCCCCGACGTGGTCGGCTTCACCCAGGGGCTGCGCGCCCTGGTCGCCGACGACGGCTGGGTCTCGATCGAGGTGCAGCACCTGCTGACGCTGATCGAGGAGAACCAGTACGACACGATCTACCACGAGCACTTCCAGTACTACACGGTCGCGTCCGCGATCCGGGCGCTGGCGAGCGGCGGGCTCGCCCTCGTGGACGTCGAGCTGCTGCCCACGCACGGCGGTTCCATCCGGCTGTGGGCCCGGCCGGACGAGGTTGCGGGCGAGCCGACCCGGCGGGTGGCCGACGTGCTGGCCCGGGAGAAGGCCGCCGGGCTGCAGGAGCTGTCCGGGTACACCGAGTTCTCCGCCCGGGTGGCCAAGGTGCGCCGGGACCTGCTGCGCTTCCTCATCGAGGCGGCCGAGCGCGGCGAGACCGTGGTCGGCTACGGCGCGCCGGGCAAGGGCAACACCCTGCTCAACCACTGCGGCATCCGGCCCGACCTGCTGCCGTACACGGTCGACCGCAACCCCTACAAGCACGGCAGGTTCACCCCGGGCACCCGCATCCCGATCCTGCCGCCCGAGCAGATCCGCACCGACCGGCCGGACTACGTCCTCGTCCTCCCCTGGAACCTGCGGGACGAGCTGGTCGAGCAGTTGTCCTTCGTACACGACTGGGGCGGCCGGCTGGTCTTCCCCATCCCGGAACTGAGCATTGTCGAGGTCAAGCGATGAAGGTCGTCCTGTTCTGCGGCGGTTACGGCATGCGGATGCGCAGCGGCACCTCCGACGACGTGCCCAAGCCGATGGCGATGGTCGGCCCACGCCCGCTGATCTGGCACGTCATGCGGTACTACGCGCACTTCGGGCACACCGAGTTCATCCTGTGCCTCGGGTACGGCGCGCACCACATCAAGGACTTCTTCCTCAACTACGAGGAGACGACGTCCAACGACTTCGTCCTGCGCGGCGGGCGCACCGAGCTGCTGTCCACGGACATATCCGACTGGACGATCACGTTCGCGCAGACCGGCATCGAGTCGCCGATCGGGGAACGCCTGCGCCGGGTGCGCCACCACCTGGACGGTGACGAGATGTTCCTCGCCAACTACGCCGACGTGCTCACCGACGCCCCGCTGCCGGAGATGATCGACCGGTTCGCCGCGCGCGATGCCGGGGCGTCGATGATGGTCGTCCCGCCGCAGTCGTCGTTCCACTGCGTGGAGCTGGGCGAGGACGGCCTGGTGGGCGGCATCACCGCGGTCGGCGAACTGCCGCTGTGGGAGAACGGCGGCTACTTCGTGCTCCGTCAGGAAGTCTTCGACCACATCCCGGAGAACGGCGACCTGGTCGCCGACGGATGCGCCCAACTGGCCAAGCGGGGACGGCTGGTGGCGCATCAGCACCGCGGTTTCTGGAAGCCCACCGACACGGTGAAGGAGCGGGCCGCCCTCGACGCCGCCTACGCCCAGGGCGACCGTCCGTGGGCCGTGTGGGAGCGGGCCGGCGTCGGAGCGCGCGCGTGATCGGGTTCGGGGCGGGCCCCCTGGACCGGATCGTGGCGGTGGGCGCGCACTGCGACGACATCGCCATCGGTGCCGGCGGCACCCTGCTCACGCTGTGCCTCGCGCGGCCGGGTGTCCGCGTCGACGCGCTGGTGCTGTCCGGCGGTGGCGGTGAGCGGGAGCAGGAGGAACTGGCCGCGCTCGACGCCTTCTGCCCGGGCGCCGATCTGCGGCTGACCGTGCTCAAGCTGCCGGACGGCCGGATGCCCGCGCACTGGGAGGAGGCCAAGGCCGCGGTCGAGGAGCTGCGCGAGCGGACCGAACCGGATCTCGTGCTGGCGCCGCGTACCGACGACGCGCACCAGGACCACCGCGGCCTGGCGGAGCTGATGACCACGGCGTTCCGCGACCACCTCGTGCTCCGCTACGAGATCGCGAAGTGGGACGGCGATCTCGGGCGTCCGGTGGCCTACCAGCCGCTGACGCCGGAGATCGCGGAGCGGAAGGTGAGGCTGCTCCAGGAGCACTACCCCTCGCAGCGCCACCGGCCCTGGTACGACCGTGAGGCCTTCCTCGGTCTCGCCCGAATCCGCGGCATCGAATGCCACGCGCGCTACGCCGAGGCGTTCGCCGTCACCAAACTCACTCTCAACCTGGGGGGTTGAACAACCTTGCGCGTACTGCTGACCGGACACCAGGGCTATCTGGGCACCGTGATGGCGCCCGTCCTCACGGCCGCCGGGCACGAGGTCGTCGGTCTCGACGCCGGCCTGTTCGCCGACTGCCTGCTGGGCCCGTCGCCCGAGGACCCGCCCGGGCACCGGGTCGACCTGCGTGACGTCACGGCGGAGCACGTGAGCGGGGTGGACGCCGTGATCCACCTGGCCGCGCTCTCCAACGACCCGCTGGGCTCCCTGGCGCCGGAGCTGACGTACGACATCAACCACCACGCGTCCGTGCGGCTGGCCCGGCTGGCCCGCGACGCCGGGGTGCGGCGCTTCCTGTACGCGTCGACCTGCTCGGTCTACGGCGCCGCGGGCGACCCCGACTTGTCGAACTTGGTGGCCGAGGACGCCCCGCTGCGCCCGGTGACGCCGTACGCGGAGTCCAAGGTGCGGGTGGAGGACGACCTGCACGCGCTGTCCGACGGTGACTTCAGCCCGGTGTACATGCGCAACGCCACCGCCTTCGGCCATTCGCCCCGGCTGCGCGCCGACATCGTGCTGAACAACCTGGTGGGCCACGCGCTCCTGTCCGGTGAGGTGCTGGTGCTCTCGGACGGCACCCCCTGGCGTCCGCTGGTGCACGCCGTGGACATCGCCCGGGCCTTCACGGCCGCGCTGACCGCGCCTCGGGAGGCGGTGCACGACCGGGCGTTCAACATCGGCAGCGAGGTCAACAACGTCACGGTCGCCGAGATCGCCGAGCAGGTCGCGGCGGCGGTGCCGGACTCACGCGTGGTGATCACCGGGGAGACCGGTGCCGATCCGCGGTCGTACCGGGTGGACTTCTCCCGGTTCCGCGCCGCGGTGCCCGGCTTCGACTGCGAGTGGACGGTGAAGCAGGGCGCGCTCGAACTCGCCGACGCCTACCGGAAACACGGGCTGACCCGGGAGGACTTCGAGCGCCGCTTCACCCGGCTGGCCGTGCTGCGTGCGGCCTCCGCCGCCGGCTCCGTGGACGACACCCTGCGGTGGCGCGGATGACGACGGCCGGCGCACAGCCGGTGACGGCGGCCGGTGAGCGGATGCACGCGCTGGTGGAGCGGATGTATCCGCTGTGCCGGAGCATCACGGGCGACGGGGTGCGGGCCACCTTGGAGATCGTGGACGAGTACCTGCCGCTGCGGGTGCACGAGGTGCCGACCGGGACGCAGGTGCTCGACTGGACGGTGCCGCAGGAGTGGAACATCCGCGACGCGTACATCGCCGACGCGCACGGCAACCGGGTCGTCGACTTCGCCGCGTCCAGCCTGCACGTGCTCGGCTACAGCGTCCCGGTGTCGGCGACGATGCCGCTCGCCGAACTGCGCGCGCACCTGCACACCCTGCCGGACCGCCCGGCCTGGGTGCCGTACCGCACCAGCTACTACGAGCCGGACTGGGGTTTCTGCCTGGCCCAGGACACCCTGGACGCGCTGCCGGACGGCGACTACGAGGTCCGGATCGACTCCACCCTCGCGGACGGCCACCTCACCTACGCCGAGCACGTGGTCCCCGGGCAGGTTCCCGACGAGGTGATCGTCTCCT
Source organism: Streptomyces sp. NBC_01723 (assembly GCF_036246005.1). NCBI lineage: Bacteria > Bacillati > Actinomycetota > Actinomycetes > Kitasatosporales > Streptomycetaceae > Streptomyces > Streptomyces sp. NBC_01723. The sequence goes on along the minus strand of NZ_CP109171.1, from coordinate 8,530,279 downwards.
GCCACGTCTGCCACCCGTCGCTGGCCAACGACAACCTGGCCGGCATCGCGGTGGCGACGTTCCTGGCGCGGGAGCTGGCGGAACGGACGCCGTACTACACGTACCGGTTCCTGTTCGCGCCCGGCACCATCGGGGCCATCACCTGGCTGGCCCGCAACGCGGAGCGTGTGGAACGGGTCAAGCACGGCCTGGTGCTGGCCTGCGCGGGCGACCGGGGCCAGCTGACCTACAAACGGAGCAGGCGCGGTGACGCGGGCATCGACCGGGTGATGCGGCACGTGCTGGAGGTCTCCGAACGCCCGCACCACGTCACCGAGTTCACCCCGTACGGCTACGACGAGCGTCAGTTCTGCTCGCCCGGCTTCGACCTCGGCGTGGGCTCGCTCACCCGCACCCCGTACGCCGGCTACCCCGAGTACCACACCTCGGCGGACAACCTGGACTTCGTCTCCCCCCGGGCGATGGAGGACACGCTCGCCGTCTGCCGTGAGGCGTTCGCCGTGCTGGACCGCGACCGGCGGTACGTCAACCTCAGCCCCTACGGCGAACCACAGCTGGGGCGGCGCGGGTTGTACGACTCGCTCGGCGGCCGCAGTGACGCCAAGCAGGCCCAGATGGCCATGCTCTGGGTGCTCAGCCTCTCCGACGGCGAGCACGGTCTGCTGGACATCGCCGAGCGGTCCGGGCTCCCGTTCGACACCGTCGCCGACGCGGCCGACGCCCTGCACGGCGCAGGGCTGCTCAAGGCATGACGCCCATGACCACCGGAGGGAAGAAGACGACGACGGCCTCGGCGGACGAGGCCGGACCCGCCCGGCGCAGCGGCACGCGGGCCATGGCGGGCATGGCCGGCCGGCTGTCCTGGGGACTGGCCGACCAGGCGGCCTCCAGCATCTCCAACTTCGCGGTGGGGATCTACGTGGCCCGCTCGCTGGGGCTGACCGCGTTCGGCGTGTTCAGCCTGGCCTGGGTGACGTACGGCGTGGTGCTCAGCGTCTCGCGCGGGCTGGCCACCGACCCGCTCGTGGTGCGCTTCAGCGGTGTGCCGGAGGCGTCCTGGCGCGGGGCGGTGGCCCGGTCGTCGGGCACCGCGCTCGGCGTCGGTACCGCCGTCGGCGCGGTGTGTCTGGTGGTCGGCCTGGGTATGGGCGGCCGGGTGGGGCCCGCGTTCGCCGGCCTCGGCCTCATGCTGCCGGGGCTGCTGCTGCAGGACGCCTGGCGGTACTCGTTCTTCGCCGCCGGTCAGGGGCGCAAGGCGTTCGTGAACGACGTCGTCTGGGGTGTCGCGCTCGTCCCCGCCATGGTGGTGGCGGCCCGTGTGGGCAGCGTGACCGCATTCGTGGTCGCGTGGGGCACGTCCGCCGCGGTGGCCGCCGTGTACGGCTGCTTCCAGTCCGGCATCCGGCCCAGGTTCGGCGGGGCGCGCGACTGGCTGCGCGACCACCGAGACCTCGGTTACCGGTACCTGGTCGAGAACGTCGGTGTCAGCGGCTCCAGCCAGCTGCGGGCGTACGGGCTCGGCGTGATCGTCGGCGTCGGCGCGGTGGGGGTGATCCGGGGAGCCGAACTGCTGCTCGGCCCCTTCCTCGCGGTACTGATGGGGCTGTCGCTGGTCACCGTGGCGGAGGCGGCCCGGGTACTGCGGGAGGCCCCGCGGCGGCTGGGCAGGTTCTGCCTCCTCCTGGGCGGCGGGCAGGCCGTCGGCGCACTGCTCTGGGGCGCGGCGCTGCTGCTGGTCCCGGACCGGCTCGGCGAGCTGGTACTCGGTGATGTCTGGTACGCCGCGTCGGCCATCGTCGTGCCGGTCACGCTCGGTGTCGCGGGCGCCGGCCTCGGCACCGGCGCGGCGGCCGGGCTGCGCGCGCTGGCCGCGGCCCGGCGCAGCCTGCGCTGCCAGCTGTTCGCCTCCGTCTGCTACGTCGGCGGAGGGCTCGGTGGTGCCTTCGCGGCCGGCACGGCCGGTTCCGCCTGGGGCGTCGCCACCGCCGCCGCCTGCGGCTCCGCCGTCTGGTGGCTGCAACTGCGGGCCGCCCTGCGCGAGCGCCACCACCATTCCATCCGTGAAGTGAGGACGCCATGACCGCCCATCCCCGGCTGAGCATCGGCCTGCCCGTGTACAACGGCGAGGAGTACCTCGCCGAGGCGTTCGACGCCCTGCTCGGCCAGACCTACGAGGACTTCGAGCTGGTCGTCTCCGACAACGCCTCGACCGACGGCACCCGGGACATCTGCCGCCGGTACGCCGCGCGGGACTCACGGATCCGGTACCTCAGGCTGCCCAGGAACATCGGCGCCGCGCCCAATCACAACTACGTGTTCACCGAGTGCCGGGGCGAGCTGTTCAAATGGGCCTCGCACGACGACCTGTACGCCCGGGACCTGCTGCGGCGGTGCGTGCAGGCGCTGGACGAGCGGCCGGACGTGATCCTGGCGCACAGCGGCCAGGCGGTCGTGGACGGCGACGGCGAGGTGAAGGTCCCCTACGAGTACGGGCTCGCGACCGACTCGCCGCACGCGCCGGAGCGCTTCCGCAGTCTGCTGTTCGAGCCCGGCGGCGACGACTTCTACGGGGTGATGCGGGCCGACGTGCTGCGCCGGGTGAAACCGCACGACAGCTACCACCACGCGGACCGCACCTTCGTCGCCGAGATCACCCTGCACGGCCCCTTCCACCAGGTCCCGGAGCTGCTGTACTTCCGCCGCGACCACCCCACCCGCGCCGAGCGGGCGAACCCGGGCAAGCGCGCCCGGTGCGTCAACCTGGACCCGCGCCGGGCGGGCCCGCTGCACCCGACGCCCCGGCTGCTCGCCGAGTACCTCTGGGGCTTCGTCGCGGCGATCCGGCGGGCGCCGTTGTCGGCCGGGGACCGGCGCGCGTGCTACCGCCACCTCGCCGCGTGGATGACCAGCCGGGCCCGGCCCGGTGCCGGTGAGCGGGTCGAGGACCGCGCGCCGGTCGACCCGGGCCGGCTCACCGTCTCCGTCGACGCGCTCGTCGCCGGCCGCGAGGGGAGGCAGGCATGACCGCCCCGCACGAAACGCCGGTGCGCGTCGGGCTGTTCGGGCTGCTCGGCTCCGGCAACGTCGGCAACGACGGATCCCTCGAGGCGGCGCTCGGGTACCTCCGCGCAGAGCACCCGGAGGCCGTCGTGGACGCGCTGTGCGGCGGACCCGAGGACGTCGAGAGGCGATACGGGATCCCCGCGACGCGGCTGAACTGGTACAGCGGCGAGTACCGGACCGCCTCGCGGGCCGGCGCGATCGCGGCCAAGGGGCTCGGCAAACTCGTCGACGCCGCCCGCACCGCCGTCTGGGTGCGCCGGCACGACGTGGTGATCGTGCCCGGCACGGGCGTCCTGGAGGCCACACTGCCCCTGCGGCCGTGGGGTTTCCCGTACTCGCTGTTCCTGCTCTGCGCGACCGGGCGGCTGCTCCGCACCCGGGTCGCGCTGGTCAGCGTGGGCGCGGCCACGATCGGCCGGCGGCCGACCCGGGTCCTGACGCGCTGGTCGGCACGGCTGGCCGCGTACCGGTCGTTCCGGGACGACATGTCCCGTGACGCGATGCGGGCGATGGGCGTGGACACCGCCCGCGACGAGGTCTACGAAGACCTCGCGTTCGCCCTGCCGACACCGGCGACGGGCGTGCCCTCGGCTCCGCCGGGCACGGTCTGCGTCGGTGTCATGGCCTTCTACGGCGGCAACGACGACCGTGCCAGGGCCGACGAGATCCACCGGCGCTACCTCGACGGGACGACCCGGTTCGTCAGGGCGCTCGTCGCGGAGGGCAGACCGGTCCGCCTGATCACCGGCGACGAGCTCGACCGGCCCGTGGCCGACGGGATCGTCGACGCGGTGGACTCGCCGTTGGTCACCGTCGCCGAGACGGCCTCGCTCGCCGACCTGATGAAGGAGACGGCGGCCGCCGACACCGTGGTGGCGACCCGGTACCACAACCTGGTCTGCGCGCTGAAGGTCGGGACGCCGACGCTCGCGCTCAGCTACTCGGCCAAGAGCGACGCCCTGATGGCTCGCATGGGGCTGGCCCCGTACTGCCACCCGGCCCGTGAGGTCGACGCCGAGCATCTGCTGGAACGGTTCCGGGAGTTGGAGAAGCGCTCGGCGGAGCTGCGGCTGACCCTCGCCGAGCGGAACGAGGCCGCCGTCCGGCGGTTGGAGCGGCAGTTCACCGTCCTGACCTCGACCCTGTTCCGCTCGGCCGGCAACGCCGACGCCCCCGCCCGACAGGAGACTTCATGAAGGCGACCGCGGTCCCGGAGATCACCGGCGCGTACCTCTTCGAGCCGGTGCCGTACGCCGACGAGCGCGGCTTCTTCTGCCGCACCTTCGACGCCGACGTGGTCCGCTCGGTGGGCCTCGACCCGGACGCCTTCGTCCAGGACAGCGTGTCCCGCTCGGTCCGGGGCGTGCTGCGCGGGATGCACCTGCGCTCGGGTGCCGGAGAGGCCAAGCTGGTGCGGTGCTCGTACGGGCGGATCTTCGACGTCGTGGTCGACCTGCGGCCCGGCTCCCCGACCTACCGCAACGTGGCCACCTTCGAACTGTCCGGCGAGACGCAGATGACCCTGTACATCCCGGCGGGGTGCGCGCACGGCTTCCAGGCGTTGACCGAGACCGCCGACACCTCCTACCGGATCGACCGCCCGCACGATCCGGCCGAGGACGTCACGATCGCCTTCGACGACCCCGAACTCGCCGTCCCCTGGCCACTGCCGCCCATGTCGATGTCCCAGCGGGACCGGGAGGCGCCGAGCCTCGCCCAGGTCCTGAAGCAGAGAGAGGGCTGAAGTACGCGTGGACACCCAAGAGTCCGGAGGTTTCCTCCTGCCCCGGTCGCGGCAGGCCAACGAGCGGCTGCACGCCATGATTCCCGGGGGCGCGCACACCTACGCCAAGGGCGACGACCAGTACCCCGACGACCTGGCCCCGGTCATCAGCCACGGCCGCGGTGCCCACGTGTGGGACGTCGACGGCAACCGCTACGTCGAATACGGCTCCGGCCTGCGGTCGGTGAGCCTCGGGCACGCGCACCCGCGGGTGGTCGAGGCGGTACGGCGCGAACTCGACCGCGGCAGCAACTTCGTCCGGCCGTCCGTCGTGGAGGTCGAGGCCGCGGAACGCTTCCTGGCCACCGTGCCGACCGCGGAGATGGTGAAGTTCGCGAAGAACGGCTCCGACGTCACCACCGCCGCGGTACGTCTCGCCCGCGCCGTCACCGGGCGCGCACGAGTCGCCATCTGCGGCGACCATCCCTTCTACTCCGTCGACGACTGGTTCATCGGCACCACGCCCATGTCCGCCGGTGTTCCGGCGGCGACCACCGACCTCACCGTGGCGTTCCCGTACGGCGACCTGGCCGCGACCGAGGAACTGCTCACCCGGTACCGGGACGAGGTCGCCTGCCTGATCCTCGAACCGGCCACCCACACCGAGCCGCCGCCCGGGTACCTCGCCGGTCTGCGCGAACTGGCCGACCGGCACGGCTGCGTGCTGGTCTTCGACGAGATGATCACCGGCTTCCGCTGGTCCGAGGCGGGCGCCCAGAGCCTGTACGGCGTCGTCCCCGACCTCTCCACCTTCGGCAAGGCGCTGGGCAACGGATGCGCCGTCTCCGCGCTGGCCGGGCGCCGCGATCTGATGGAGTGGGGCGGGCTGCGTCACTCCGGCGACCGGGTGTTCCTGCTGTCCACCACGCACGGGGCCGAAACGCACTCGCTGGCGGCCGCGATGGCCGTGCAGACCACCTACGTCGAGGAGGACGTCACCGCCCGGCTGCACGCGCTCGGCGAGCGGCTCGCCGCCGGTGTCCGCGACGCCGCGGCCGGCATGGGCGTGTCCGACCACGTCGTCGTCCGGGGCCGGGCCAGCAACCTGGTCTTCGCCACCCTCGACGAGAACCGTCGGCCGTCGCAGCGGTACCGCACCCTGTTCCTGCGCCGGCTCCTCGCGGGCGGTGTGCTGGCCCCGTCGTTGGTGGTGAGCGACGCGCTCAGTGACGCCGACATCGATCACACCGTCGACGTGGTGGCGCAGGCGTGTGCGGTGTACCGGAAGGCGCTGGACGCGGGTGATCCCACACCGTGGATGGGGGGACGACCGGTGAAGCCGGTGTTCCGGCGTTCGGTGTGACGTGGCGTCAGCGGCGCTCCGGCCGAGGGGCGTCGGACATCCGGCCGGCCAGCCTGTCGGCCGTCCGGTCGACCATCCACGCGGTGGCCGGTGTCACCGCCAGCGCGGTGCACCAGCCGCCGAGCGCGTCCGTCGGGTAGTGCGCGCCCAGGGCGACCTGCGCCCAGCCCATCGCGGCGCCCGCCACCGTCGCCGTGGCAAGCACGAGCGACGGGCCGGCCGCGCCGCCGAGCCGGAGCCGGCCGGTCACGAGCAGCGCCACCGCGAGGGCGAACGCGGTGAGGAAAGCGGTGTGCCCGCTCGGGTAGGAGAGGTGACCGTCGTGGATGGTGCGTCCCACCAAGGGCTTGAGAAACTTCGTCGCCACCACGGTCAGGCCGGGACCGGCCACGACGAGCACCGCCGCACGAGGCCACCGAAGCAGCAGGGCGGCCGCCCCCGCGGCCACCACCAGCATCGCCGCTCCCCCGGGCTCCCCCAGGAAGTCCGTGGCCAGGGCGACGTGCCGCCACGACGCCCCCGCACCGTCCACCGCCGCCCCGACCCGCGCGTCCACCACCCCGGGCCCGCCGGCACCGCCATAGAGAATCCCGAGCGCGACGACCACCAGCCCGGCGAGGGCCGCGATCGCCCCCCACCACACGCGGGGACCCGTTGGAAGCACCGCGCGCTCCCGCGCACCGGTCACAGGCGCGCCCACTCAACGGGGGCGTCGGACGACGCGGTCGGGCCGCACGACGAGGGTCACTCGCCTACCCTACCCTTGCGAAGTGCGGCCCTTCCGGCGCTCCGTCATTCCCTCATGTCACGCCGGGTCGACTCGCCAGACCGTGCCGCCGATGGCCAGGGCGTACAGCTCGCCGTCGGTGTCCTGGGCGAAGGAGACGACCTCTCCGCCGTTCACACCGAGGTCGTGCTCGGCGGTCACCTTGCCGTTCTCGATCTCCAGGGAGCGCAGGGTGCCGTCGCAGTAGTCGCTGTAGACGTACTGGCCCTCGAGGTCCGTGATGGCCTGGCCGCGGTAGACGTAGCCGCCGGTGACCGAGCAGCCGAGGCCGTTGCGGTCGTACTCGTGGATCGGCGGGACGTGGTTCGCGGGCTCGGTGCCGCCGCGGAAGGGGTGGGTGCCCTCCATCTGCGCCCAGCCGTAGTTCTCGCCGCCCTTGCTGTCCGCGGGCGCCCAGTCGATCTCCTCCCAGGCGCTCTGGCCGACATCGGCGATCAGCAGGTCGCCGGAGCCGGCGTCGAAGGAGAACCGCCAGGGGTTGCGCAGTCCGTACGACCAGATCTCGCTCCTGGCGTTGGAGTCGCCGACGAACGGGTTGTCCTTCGGGACGGCGTACGGGGTGCCGCCCCGCGGGTCGATCCGGAGCAGCTTGCCGAGCAGGGTGTCGAGCTTCTGCCCGTTGCCGTCGGGGTCGCCGCCGCCTCCGCCGTCACCGAACGCGATGTAGAGGTAGCCGTCGGGACCGAACGTGATGTCGCCGCCGTTGTGGTTCGACTCGGGCTGCTCCTGGGTCAGGACGGTGCGCCGGGTGTCCTCCTGGATCGACCCGCCCTGGACGGCGAACTCGTCGATGGTGCTCGTGCCCTGGAGGTCGGTGTAGGAGATGTAGAAGTGCGCGAAGTCGTCGTCGAAGGTCACGCCGAGCAGGCCGCGTTCGCCGTCGGTGGTGGTCTCGTCGGAGATGTCGAGGACGGGTTCGCCGAGTCCGGCGTCGTTCAGGACCCGGACCGTTCCCGCGCGTTCGGCGATCCAGACCGTGTCGCCGGGTCCCGCGGCACCTGCGGTCGGGTTCGTGGCCCGGGCCACCTCCGTCAGCGCGACCTGCGGGGCGCTCGTGCCGATGGCGGGCTCGTCGGCGTACGCCGTGGCCAGAGCCAGGTATCCGACGAGACCGAGCGTGCCGATGATCGCCGACAATCTGGTGGGAACTTTCACCATGGCCTCCCGGAGGCGGTGAGTGGGGGGAGTTCACCCGTTGCTCGGGGTCGCGGTCGTGGGGCGTCGTCCGAGCCGGCTCGCAACTCGGGTGGGGGGGAAGGTCGTGCCGCCGGCCACCGCCGACCATACGAGCCCGGAGCGCCTAGGCCTAGACCAATGCGCGCCACTTCCGTCACTCGGCTTCCACACCGGTGGCGCTACTGATCCGTTCCCCGGCTCCGAGCGTCTGCGAGGCGGTCGAGGCGATCGCGATGGGCCTGGGACAGGTGGAGGTTCTCGGCGGCGAGGTTCTCCTCCAGGTGGTCGATCCGGGCGGTGCCCGGGATCGGGAGGACGACCGGCGAGTGGCCGAGGAGCCAAGCCAGGGCGAGCTGTGTGGGGGTGGCTCCGACTTCGGCGGCCACGGCGGCGACCTCGGCCCGCTGTCCCGACTCTCCCCAGGCGACGGGGCGCCAGGGCAGGAACGCGGTCCCCGCCGCCTCGCAGGCCGCCAGCACCGGCTCGTGCTCGCGATCGAGCAGGTTGTAGCGGTTCTGCACGCTCGCGATGCCGACGATCCGGCGTGCCTGGTCGAGTTCGCCCACCGTGACCTCGGACAGTCCGATCCGGCCGATCTTCCCCTCGTCCCGCAGCTCCCGGAGCGTGCCGACCTGGTCGGCGAGCGGGGTCTCCGGGTCGATCCGGTGGAGCTGGAGCAACTCGATCCGCTCGACGCGCAGTCGGCGCAGAGCCTGCTCGACCTGGTCGCGCAGAACTGCCGGCCGGCCGTCGAGCCGCCACTCGCCATCGGGGCCCGACCGGGCGACGCCGACCTTGGTGGTGATCAGCAGGTCATCGGGATAGGGGTGGAGGGCCTCGGCCAGGAGTTCCTCGTTGGCTCCGCCGCCGTACAGGTACGCGGTGTCGATCAGGGTGACGCCCAGCTCGACCGCCCGCCGGGTGACCGCGAGCGAGGTCCTGCGGGCCGGGTCCGGGTCCGTCGGCAGGTGCATGGCCCCGAAGCCGAGCCGCCGTACTCGCAGATCCCCGCCGATCAGGAACTCAGTCGAAGTCACGTGCCGCCCGCTCCCCCTCGCTCAGGGCGCCACGCTATCAGCGCGGTTGTTCGACACCGGGCGGAATAGCGGATTGACCGCCGGGTCGAGCGGGCAGGGACGCTGATGATGTCATGAGCACGACTCCTACCCCCACAAGGAGGTCGAACATGCACGTCCGTACGCTGACCGGCGGTATCGCCGCAGCCCTGCTGATGTCCATGCCCCTGCTGAGCGGCCAGGCCGTGGCCGCCGACGCCCCGAGCGGCGCGCGGCCCCTGGCCGCGGCCACGGTGCTCACCTACGACGCGAGCGGTTCCGCGGAGTTCCGGTCGGCCGTCGACCGGGGCGCGGCGATATGGAACGAGAGTGTCGAGGGCGTGGAGATGCGCCCGGCCGCGTCCGGGCAGCGGGCCAACATCCGCATCCTGGCCGACAACGGCTGGCCGCGTGCCTACACCACCTCACTGGGCAACGGCACGGTCTACATCGGACGCCAGGCGGTGGACCAGGGCTACAACACGGTGCGCATCTCGTCCCACGAACTCGGCCACATCCTGGGTCTGCCGGACCGCAAACCCGGGCCGTGCTCCAGCCTGATGTCGGGCTCCACGGCGGGCGTCGCCTGCACGAACCCGTACCCGAACGCGGCGGAGAAGTCCGAGGTCGAGGGCAACTTCGGCAACGCGGCCGCCTCGCCGTCCGAGGCTCCGGCGCGGCTGCCCGTGCTGGTGCGCGACTGACCGACGCGCGACTGCCGTACGGCACCTCGCCGGTGCCGTACGGCATCGCCCGGTCAGTCCGCGAGCCGCCGCAGGTACGCGCCGAACTTCTCCAGACCGTCGATGTTGCGGGGTCCGCTGATGCCCTCGTTGTAGTCGAGGACGAAGAAGTTGTTCTTCCGCACGGCGGGGAGCCCCTTGGTGTGGGGAGACTTCTTCAGGAAGTCGATCTTCTTTTTCGCGGGCAGGTCGCCGTAGTCGAGGATGACGACGACCTCCGGCTCCGATTCGGCGACCGACTCCCAGTTGACCTGGGTCCAGCGCTCGTCGAGTCCGTCGAAGACGTTCCTGCCGCCCGCCGACTTGATGATGTCGTTGGGCGGGACCTGATTGCCCGCGGTGAACGGCTGGTCGGTTCCGGAGTCGTAGAGGAAGACGGGGACCGGGTCATCCGCCGGAGCCTTGGCCTCGACGGCCTCGACGCGCTCCTTGAGGCCGTCGACCACCGTCTTGGCCTTCTCCTCTTTCCGGAAGATCCTGCCCAGCCGTTCGAGGTCGGTGTAGAGGGCCTCGAAGGGGGTGACCTTCTCCGGATACCCGGGATAGTTGAAGCAGCTCTCGGTGTGCATGAAGCTCTGTATGCCGAGCTTGTCCAGGATGGCCGGCGTGATGCCCCGCTCGTCCTTGAATCCGGAGTTCCAGCCCGCGACGACGAAGTCCGACTTGGCCTCGACGACGACCTCCTTGTTGAGCAGGTCGTCGCTGAGCATCTTCACCTTGGCGTACTCGGACGCATACGGGGACTCGCTCACCGGCGGGTTGGCCGGCGGCATGACGTAGCCGTGCACGTGATCGGTCAGGCCGAGGGCGAACAGCTTGTCCGCGCTGCCGGCTTCGTAGGCGACGGCCCGCTCGGGGACCTTGTACCGCACCGGCTCACCGCAGCGCTTGACGGTGACCTCGGCGGACGTCTTGGCGTCCGGTTCGACCTCGGCGCCGCAGCCGCTGAGCACGAGCGCCGCCACCAGGGCGGATCCGAGAGCCGCACGCTGCCGGGTCGGGACGGGGAAGGGACTTCTACGCATGTCGTGTGGCGCCTTTCACCGGGATGAGCCGAGCGAGTAGAGGAGTTGGGGACCGCCCGTGAGCGGGTGCGGGACGATGCTGGCCGTCACGCCGAAGACGTCGCCGACCAGTTCGGTCGTGAGGACGTCCGCGGGCGTGCCCGAGGCGACGAGGCGGCCCCGCGACAGCACGCCGAGGCGGTCGCAGGCCGCCGCGGCCAGGTTGAGGTCGTGCAGGACTACGAGGACGGTGAGGCCGGACCCGCGCAGCAGCGAGAGCAGCTCGACCTGGTGGCGGACGTCGAGGTGGTTGGTCGGTTCGTCCAGGATGAGGATGCTCGGTTCCTGGACGAGGGCGCGGGCCAGCAGGACGCGCTGGCGCTCGCCGCCCGACAGGGTCAGGACTCCCCGCCGTGCGAGGTGACCGATGTCGAGCTGGTGCATCGCGCGCTCGCACAGTTCGCGCTCCCGGCCACTGAGCGCCTGGTTCCCCTGGAGATGGGGCGCGCGACCGAGTGCGACCACCTCCTCGACCGTGAAGTCGAAGTCGACGGCGCCGTCCTGGGTCATCGCCGCGATGGTCCGCGCGCTCTGGCGGAGCGGCAGCCGCGCCAGGTCCCGCTCGCCCACCCAGATGGTTCCGGAGCTGGGACGCAGGGCACGGTACACGCACCGCAGCGCGGTGGACTTGCCACTGCCGTTCGGGCCGACCAGACCCACGACCTGCCCGTCCGGCACGTCCAGGGACAGGCCGCGCACGAGGCTCTTGCCGTCGGTCACGACGGAGAGTCCGTCGAGCCTCAGATCCATGTCAACGCCCCCCGAACGTATAGCCCTTGCGGCGCATCAGGGCGATGAAGACCGGCACGCCCACGAGTGCGGTGATGACGCCGAGCGGCAGCTCCCGGGGGGCCACCACGGTCCGGGCCGCCAGGTCGACCCACACCATGAAGATCGCTCCGGCCAGCGGTGCCACGGCGAGGACGCGGGCGTGGGTGGCGCCGACGAGCATGCGCACCACGTGCGGCATGACGAGTCCGATGAAGGCGATGGCACCGCTGACGGCGACCATGACGCCGGTGACGAGGGAGACGAGTACCAGCAGCCCCTTGCGGTGCCGGTCGGGGCCGACGCCCAGGCTCGCCGCGGTCTCGTCGCCGAGGGCGAGGACGTCCATCACCCGCCCGTACCGGTGGAGGACCAGGAGCCCGGTCGTGACCACCACCGCCACGACGGGCAGCGAGCCCCAGGTCGCGGCGCCGAAGCTGCCCATGGTCCAGTACAGGACCATGCTGGTCGCCTCACTGTCCGGCGCGAAGTAGACGATCAGGCTCATCACGGCCTGGAAACCGAGCGACATGGCCACGCCGGTCAGGACGAGTCGCAGGGGGGAGAGCGCGCCCCGGCTGGCGGACGCGGCGTACACCAGCAGCGAGGCGGCGAGCGCGCCGACGAAGGCTCCGGCGGAGACGGCGTAGATGCCGAGGGCCGCGAGCCCGCCCGTGACCGTTACGGCGACGGCGCCGACGGAGGCGCCCGACGAGACGCCGAGGACGAAGGGGTCGGCCAACGCGTTGCGCACCATGGCCTGGATCGCCACGCCGACCGCGCTGAGCCCGGCCCCGACCAGGGCCGCCAGCAGCACGCGTGGGGTACGGATCTGCCAGATGATCTGGTACGTCGTCACCTCGTCCTGGCCGATGCCGCCGCCGCTGAGCGCCGCCCACAGGTGGCGGGCGGTCTCCCCGGGCGTGATGACCGCGGGTCCCAGGCCGATGGCCACGACGACCGAAGCGAGCAGGAGGGCGGTCAACGCGCCGCAGGCCAGCAGCAGTCCCGTGCGGGAGGCGAGTCGGCCGCCGCCTCCCGCGGCGGGTGCGGGCGAGGGCGCCTCGTCCGCGGTGAACGCGTCGGCGCGCGCCGTCGGTATGGATGTCGAGGGCGGAGGCACGTGGCCTACCTACGCTTTCTTTCGATAATGGGAACCATGTTCAAGTGGGGAATCTAGCACGCCCGATTCCGCGTGATCGCGCCGTTCGGGAAATCCTCGGTCGGCTATGGACCTGACCAGACTTGTTCATTTACTGTTTGGACATGCCTGGACAGGTACACAAACACCATCGCATCGTCCGCGTCCTCTCCGACGAGATCAGGGCCGGAGTCCACTCCGACGGCAGCAGGCTCCCCGGGGAGCACGCGCTCACCCAGCGTTTCGGGGTCAGTCGCACCACTCTGCGGCAGGCGCTGCAAGCCCTCGGGGAGGAAGGGCTCATCGCCACCCATGCCGGGATCGGCTCCTTCGTCACCTTCGAGGGGACGCCGATCGACAACCGGCTCGGCTGGACCAAGGCCCTCGCCGAGCAGGGCACGGAACTCACCTCGGAGACCCTGCGTTTCGAGGAGGTCGACGACCACGAGTTGGCCGCCGAACTCGGAACGGATTCCGGTACGTTCATCGCGCTGGACCGGGTGAGACGACTCGCCGACGGACGGGGCGTGTCGCTGGAGCGCAGCAGGGTCCCGGCCACGGGAGACCTGGCCGGGCTGCCCGAACGCGGCCTCGTCGACGGCTCACTGAGCCGGGCGCTGATCGCCGCGGGCCGGGTCACCGTCTCCGGCGAGGGTGTGGTGTCGGTGCGCGGGCTCGACGCGCCGGACGCCGCTCTGCTGCACCGCTCGCCCGGCGAGTCCTTCCTGCGGCTCACCCAGGTGTACCGAGCGGGCGACGGCTCGGTCGTCGAGCAGGTCACCAGCCTGCTGGATCCCGCCAAATTCGAACTGCACGTGCGCTCGGGCCAGGGAGGCCGACCGTGACCGACCGACTCGACCGCGCCCTCGGCGCCTACTACGGGCTCGCCCTCGGCGACGCTCTCGGCATGCCCACACAGGTGATGTCCCGGGAGGACGTCGTCCGGGTCTACGGCAGGCTCACCGGCTTCCGGCCCGCGCTCCCCGACAACCCGGTCAGCGCCGGCATGCCGGCGGGCTCCGTCACCGACGACACCGACCAGGCCGTCATCGTCGGCCGTCTCATCGCCGAGGGACGCGGCCGGATCGATCCCCTGCGCCTGGCCCACGACCTGCTCGACTGGGAGAAGGAGATGAAGGCCAAGGGCTCCTTCGACCTCCTCGGCCCCTCCACCAAGGCCGCCCTGGACGCGGTGGCCGGCGGTGTTCCGGCGCGGGAGGCGGGCAGGAACGGCACGACGAACGGCGCGGCCATGCGGGTCACGCCGGTCGGCATCGCCTTCGACGTCCAGCCGCTGGACGTCTTCCTGGACCATGTCGTGGAGTCCTGCCAGGTCACCCATGACACGGGGCTCGGCATCGCGGGCGCGGCCGCCGTCGCCGCCGCCGTCAGCACGGGTGTCGGCGGCGGCTCGCTGGACGACGCCGTTGCCGCCGCGGTGGCCGCGGCCCGGGCCGGTGCGCGGCGCGGCCACTGGGTCGCCGGGGCCGACATCGCCGCCCGGATCACCTGGGCACGGGATCTCGTACGGGATCTCCCGGAGGCCGAGGCGCTGGACCGGATCGTCGCGCTCGTCGGCACCAGCGTCGCGAGCCAGGAGTCGGTGCCCGCCGCGTTCGCGGTCCTGGCGGTGGCCGACGGAGATCCCTGGCGGGCCGCCCTGCTCGCCGCCAACCTCGGCGGTGACAGTGACACCATCGGCGCGATCGCCGGTGCCGTCGCCGGGTCCGTCGCCGGGCTCTCCGGGCTGCCCGCCGAGGCCGTGGACACGCTGCGGTCCGTCAACTCCCTGGAACTCGAACCCCTGACCACACGGCTGCTCGCACTCCGCTGAGCCGCCGCGCACGCCCCGCCCCTCCGCACCAGCAAGGAGGTTCCGTCATGACCGCTTCGAAGACGAACGATCGCGTCGGCGCCATTGAGACCCGTGGGATCGAGCCGGTCCCCGACCACGAGCGGCACGGCCAGGCCGGTCAGATGTTCTGGACCTGGTTCGCGGCCAACATCAGCATTCTCGGGCTCCCTCTCGGCGCGACTCTCGTCGCCTTCCGCGGCCTGAACATCTGGCAGGCGGCCCTCGTCGCCGCTGTCGGTTCCTTCGGCTCCTTCGCACTGGTGGGAGCCCTGAGTCTGGCCGGCAAGAAGGGCGGGGCGCCCGCGCTCACCCTCTCCCGCGCGGTCTTCGGACAGCGGGGCAACGCCGGTCCGACCCTCATCACGTGGCTCAGCCGGGTCGGCTGGGAGACCATCACCACCACGACCGCGGCGTACGCGCTGCTGGCCATGGTGCACACCGCCTTCGGGGTGGGCCGGAACACCGTGCTGACGCTGGTCTGCCTGCTGGTCTTCATCAGCTGCACGCTGCTGATCAGCGGCCTCGGCCATGCCACCATCATGTGGATCAACAAGTGGGCCACGGTCGTCTTCGGCGCGCTCAACCTGGTCGTGATGGGCTTCCTGGTCGCCACCGTCGACTGGTCCGAGGTCCTCGGCACCCCGGCGGGTCCGGCCAGCGGTGTCATCGCGGGGATCGGCTTCATCGCCGCGGGTACCGGCATCGGCTGGGCCAACGCCGGTGCCGACTACGCCCGTTACCTCCCCCGGTCCGTCCCCGGCCGGCGGCTCATCGGGGCCTCGGCCTTCGGCGCGGGCATCCCCCTGGTCCTGCTGATCTCCCTTGGTTCACTGCTCTCGGCGGGCGATCCCACGCTCGCCACCTCCTCCGACCCGGTGGCGGCGATCAACGCGATGCTGCCCTCCTGGATGGCGATCCCCTATCTCGTCGCGGCCTTCGGCGGGCTGCTGATGTCGAACCACCTCTCCACCTACTCCGCCGGGCTGACGATGATCACCCTGGGGCTCCGGGTACCGCGGGCCGCCGCCGTCGCCCTCGACGTGGTGCTGATGTTCGCCGGCGGCATCTACTTCATGCTGATCGCCGACGACTTCTACGGGCCCTTCTCGACGTTCCTGACCCTGCTCGCCGTTCCCATCTCGGCCTGGATCGGAGTGATCGCGGTCGACTCGCTGCGCGGGCGCGCCTACGATCCGGAGGCGCTGATGGACACCACGTCGACCAGCCGTTACTGGTACTCGGGCGGCTTCCGGCTGCCCGCCGTCCTGGGCTGGGTCGCCGCCATCGTGGCCGGCCTGCTCTTCACCGAGGCCGCGACCAGTGAGGCGGACGTCTGGTTCGCGGGTCCGCTCTCCGACACCTGGCTGGGCCAGAACGGGCTCGGCTGGGCGATCGCCATGGCGGTCGGCGCCGCCGTGTACGCGCTGTTCGACCGCGGTACCCGCTCCGCCGCGGGCAGCGGGAACCCGACCGTGCCCTCCGCTCTCCAGGAGGCCGGACGATGACCGGCCGTCTCGTCCTCGCCGGGAATGTGATCGCCGACCTCGTGATCGAGGTGCCCGCGCTGCCGGAACGCGGCGGGGACGTCATCGGCACGCACGGCGGGACGACCGTCGGCGGTGGATTCAACACCCTGGTCGCGGCCCGTCGGCTCGGCACGGAGGCGGTCTTCGCCGGGCTGCACGGCACCGGTCCGTACGGCGATCTCGTACGCGAGGCGCTCGCCGCCGAGGACATCGGCACCCTGCTTCCCGCCCGTACGGAGGCCGACACCGGCTTCACCGTCGCCTTGATCGACAGCGGCGGCGAACGCACCTTCGTCACCAGCTTCGGTGTCGAGGCCACGCTGCGGCCCTCGGACATCGAGACGGTCGCGGGGCGACTGCGCCCCGGGGACCTGGTGCAGCTCTCCGGCTACGGTCTGGTGCTGCCGGCCAACGGCCCCCTGCTGTCCGCCTTCGCGTCCGGGCTCCCGGCGGGCATCACGCTCTGCCTCGACCCGGCGCCCCTGGTGGCCGACATTCCCGAGGCCGTCCTCGCGCCCGTCCTCGCCCGCACGGACTGGCTCAGCCTCAACGCGCGAGAGTCCCGCCTGCTCTCCGGACATGAGGATCCGGGGGCCGCGGTGGCATCCCTGCGGGAACGCCTGGCCCCGACGGCGGGCGTGCTCGTGCGGGCCGACAAGGACGGCTGCCGGCTGGCGCTGCCGGGCCAGGCGCCGATCCACGTGCCGGGATTCCCCGTCGAGGCGGTCGACAGCAACGGGGCGGGAGACGCCCACGTCGGTTCGTTCCTGGCCCTGCTCGCACAGGGCCACGACCCGCTGACAGCCGCACGCGGCGCCAACGCGGCGGCGGCCTTCGCGGTGGGCCGCCGGGGCCCGGCCACCGCACCCGACCGCGCCGAACTGACGGCGTTCCTGGGCGCGGACCCGCTCGCGAAGGCCCTGTTCGGCGCGGAGGGTCCGTAAGGAGGCCGTCTCCGCCCCGCTCGCTCAGAGGCCGCGTCGGGGCAGGCGTACCACCTGGACGAAGAAGTCGTCGATCTGGCGGACCGCGGCGATGAACTGGTCCAGGTCGACCGGCTTGGTGACGTAGGCGTTGGCGTGCAGCTTGTAGCTGCGCAGGATGTCCTCCTCGGCCGCCGAGGTGGTCAGGACGACGACCGGGATGTCGCTCAGCTCGGGATCGGACTTGATCTGCTCCAGGACCTGCCGGCCGTCGTACTTGGGCAGGTTGAGGTCGAGCAGGATCAGGTCCGGGCGAGGGGCCTCGGCGTGGCCGGCGCGACGGTAGAGGAAGTCGAGCGCTTCCTCGCCGTCCCGGACCACGTGCAGGGTGTTGCCGATCTTGTTGTCCTCGAACGCCTCGCGCGTCATCAGCTCGTCGCCCGGGTCGTCCTCGACGAGGAGGACGTCGATGGGGGTGGCGGGTGTCGTCATGCCAGGGCCTTTTCCTCGGTGCGGGAGTCGATGTCGCCGGTGTCGTTCCCGACGGTCGGCAGGGTGAAGCAGAAGCGGGTACCGCCCGTGTGGGCGGTGTCGATCCAGATGCGCCCGCCGTGGTGTTCGACGATCTTCTTGCACAGCGCCAGGCCGATGCCCGTGCCACCGTACGCGTCGCGGCTGTGCAGCCGCTGGAAGATGACGAACACCTTCTCGGCGAACTCCTCCGGGATGCCGATCCCGTTGTCGGTGACGCAGAACCGCCGGACCCCGGGGGTGTCGGGGTCCTCGTCGCAGGTGATCCGGATCCGTGGGGCGCGGTCGGGGTCGCGGAACTTGACTGCGTTGCCGAGCAGGTTCTGCCAGAGCATGACCAGCAGGGTCGGATCGCCGACGACCCGGGGCAGTTCCTCGGGGCGTTCGACCTGCGCACCGGTCTCGGTCATGACCGTGTCGAGGTTGATCAGGGCCTTGGACAGGGACTCGTCGAGACCGCACTCCACAGCGGCGTCGTGGAGCCGGCCCACCCGGGAGAAGGTGAGCAGGTCGTTGATCAGGACCTGCATGCGCTTGGCGCCGTCGACGGCGAAGTCGATGTACTGCAGGCCCCGGTCGTCGAGTTTGTCGCCGTACCGCTTCTCCAGGAGCTGGCAGAAGGAGGCGACCTTGCGCAGGGGCTCCTGGAGGTCGTGGGAGGCGACGTAGGCGAACTGCTCCAGCTCGGCGTTCGAGCGGCGGAGTTCGACGGCCTGTTCGTCCAGGTCGGCGGCCTGGCGGCTCAGGACGCCCTGCTGCCGTTGGGACGCGTCGAGTTCGGCCACGATCCGCTGCCGCATGTCCTCGACGTCCCGTGCCACGGCCGTGAGGTCGGCCGGGCCTTCGGCGGGGATGGAGTGCTCGAACTCACCGCCCGCCACCTTCCGTGAGGCCTCGCGCAGCTTCCGGAGGGGGCGCGCCACCAGCAGGCGCACCACGATCGCCAGCGCCACACCGGCCAGCAGGAAGGCCGCCACCATGACGCCGAAGGTCAGGTTGCGCAGCGTGCGGGCGTCGGCCAGGTCGGCCTTGCCGTCCTCGACGGCGTCGGCGAGGTCGCGGTTCTGCTGGTTCCAGCCGACGCGCATCGCGTCGAAGACCTTCTTGCCCCGCCCGGCGCTCGTCTGGTCGACGGTCCTGGGTTCACCGGGCGTGACGCCGTCCACGAGGGGGGTGGCGTAGACGCGTCGCCACTCGGCCGCCTGCCGCTGGACCTTCTGCAGGTCCGCCAGGAGCACGGGCTGGTCCCCGATGAGCGTGCGCAGCCGGGCCGCGGCCCGGGCCTCGTCCTTCCTGCCCTGCTCGTAGGGGGTGAGGAACTGCCGGTCGGCCGCGATGGCGTAGCCGCGTACGCCCGTCTCCTGATTGACCAGGGCCGCTTGCAGCCGGTATGCCTCGGTGCGGGCGGGCTGGACGCGGTCGGTGAGCTGGTCGGTGAGGTCCGTGGTGCG
This sequence comes from Streptomyces sp. NBC_01723, assembly GCF_036246005.1. Taxonomy (NCBI): domain Bacteria; kingdom Bacillati; phylum Actinomycetota; class Actinomycetes; order Kitasatosporales; family Streptomycetaceae; genus Streptomyces; species Streptomyces sp. NBC_01723. The sequence continues at coordinate 8,511,110 of NZ_CP109171.1, read as the reverse complement.
CCCCTGCACCTGGGCGCCGACCACGGCGCCCGCCACCACGATGAGGACCATGAGGCCCAGTACGAGCTGAAACCAGCCCTGGACCGTCAGCCGGCCGCCGCCCCGCGGCCGCCGTGTCTCGTCAGCCACTGCCTTCGTCTCCACCCTTGTTCTCGTTCTCCTGCCGCGCGTTCCAGCGCAGGTGCAGCACGGCCACGTCGTCGGCGAGGCCGCCCTGCTCCTCGGCGAGGTCCTCGGCCCGGTCGATCAGACCGTCGACGAACGGCTCCGGGGCCAGCCGGGCCGCCTCCTTCGCGAGCCGGAGCAGCCCTTCCTCACCGAGCCGCTCCCTGCCCCGGCCGACGTACCCCTCGAAGAGTCCGTCGGTGAAGAGCACCAGTGCCGCTCCCGGCGGGAGGGGCAGTTCCTGCACGGGCCAGTGGGCCAGGCCCGGCACCACGCCCAGGGCCGGTCCCCCGGCGACCTCGACCCACCGCACGTCGCCGTCGGTGCGCAGCAGCAGGCCCGGGTGCCCGGCACGCACCATCCGCGCGCAGGGTGCGCCCGGCGGAAGGATGAGGCTGGTCAGCGTGGCGAACACTTCGGTGCGGGCACGTTCGGCCACGAGGATCTCCTCCAGGCGGCCGATCTGCTCGGGGCCGGTGACACCGCTGAGCACCAGGGTGCGCCAGGCTATGCGCAGCGCGACGCCCAGGGCGGCCTCGTCGGGGCCGTGCCCGGAGACGTCACCGACGACGGCGTGCACGGTTCCGTCGGGGCTCTGGACGATGTCGTAGAAGTCGCCGCCGAGCAGCGCCTGGGCGCGGCCGGGGCGGTAGCGGGCCACGACGTCCACGCCGGTGCCGTGCAGCAGCGGGCGGGGCAGCAGGCCCCTCTCCAGCCGTGCGTTCTCCCGGGCGTGCATCTGGCTGGCCTGCAGCGCCACCGCGGCCTGCTCGGCCTCCTTGCGCTGGATCGCGTACCGCACGGCCCTGCCGAACAGTTCCGGCTCTACGCGGCCCTTCACCAGGTAGTCCTGCGCGCCCGCCATGAGGGCGGCGAGGCCGGTCTCGTCCTCGGCCAGGCCGGTGAGCACCACGACGGCGACCTGGTCGGCCAGGGCGTGGACCATCGACACGGCCTCGAGCCCGTGGGCGTCCGGCAGGTGGAGGTCGAGGAGCACGCAGTCCGGCGCCTCCACGAGCAGCACCTCACGGGCCTCGGCCATGGACCGGGCCCAGCGCAGGCGCATCTTCAACGCGCTGTCGGCGACGAGTTCCTCGACCAGCAGGGCGTCGCCCGGGTCGTCTTCGATCAGAAGCACCGACGGTTCCCGCCACTGCCAGGCCTCCGCGGCGGAGGTCCTCGCGGACGCGGGCATGCCGCCGGCCCATGACTGTGGCGCCGCCACCCTGCCTCCACCTTCCGTCCCGTCAAACACGGGATCATGGCTCCGAGTACGGGGTCCAGCACACCCGGGGCCGTCTCTCCCGCGACGACTGCGCCCGCCCTTACAGAATGTACACAACATCGGGCGGGTGACGTGCCGGATGTGCTCCACGCAACTCCCCGTGAGGTGTACCGGATATCACGCGGATGCTCGGCACATATCCGGTGATCCCAGACTGAAGGCGACCGTCGAGATGAGGTGCCGAATGACTCTGGCCCCCCTTTCCGGCCCGGTCGGTGACGACCACGCCTATCGGGGCATCCTTTCCCGTCTCCTTGACGAGTTCGTGCCGGGTGAGGGCTGGCGGACATACGTCCGTGACCTGTGGTGTGTGGTGACCCCGCCCGGCGCCGGGCTCCGTGTGCAAGGCTGGAAGATCCATCTGTCGGCCACCCCGCGCTCCGCGGAACGGGTGCTGACGGCTGCGGCCGGCATCCTTCTGCGGGAGCGGGCCGCCTTCAAGTTCGCCCACGACCCCGGCCGCCTGCGGAGCCTGCTCTCTCCCCGCACGGACCGTGGCGCCGGGGGCAAGTTCGTCACCGTCTATCCGGACGACGACGCCCAGTTCGTCCGGTTGCTGGAAGCCCTGCACGAGGCGACCGAGGGCCTGGAGGGGCCCGCCGTTCTCTCCGATCGCGCCTACCGGCCGGGCAGCCTCGTGCACTACCGCTACGGAGGCTTCGGCGGCCTGCCGCCCAGGCTGGAGGACGACGGCTTCTACGTCCCCGTCCTCGTGGCCCCCGACGGCAGCTGGACACCCGACACCCGCAATCCCTGGTTCTCGCCCCCGCCGTGGGCCACCCTGCCGGCCCTGGCGACCGACGGGGCGAACGCGCACGACAGCGGGACGCCGGCGATCGCCCGCGTCCCCTCCCCCGTTCTGCTGGGCGGCCGCTTCCTGGTGCGGGAGGCCATCCGGCATTCCAACAGGGGTGGTGTCTACCGCGCGCTGGACCGGCACGACGGCGACCGCCGGACGGTGGTCAAGGAGGCGCGTCCCCACATCGACGCGAGGGCTGACGGCGTCGACGCGCGGGACCACCTCCGCAACGAGTACCGGACACTGACCGCGCTGGAGCCGTTGGGCATCGCGGTCCGGCCGGTGGACCTCTTCGAGCATCAGGGGCACCTCTTCCTCGCCGAGGAGGAGGTGCCCGGTACGACCCTGTACCGGTGGGCACGGGAGCGGGTGCTCGGCGAACCCGGCCGGGGCCTGGCACCCGAGCAGGTGCTGCCCACGGCCCGGCGCCTGGTCGAACTGGTCGCGGCCGTCCACGACAAGGGGCTGGTGATCAGGGACTTCGCCCCCAGCAACGTGATGGTCACCCCGGGCGGGGACCCGCTGCTGATCGACACCGAGTTCGTGGCGGCGGTCGAGGAGCCGGTGACCGGTGTCGGTACTCCGGGCTTCACCGCGCCCGAGGTGTGCCTCGGTTCGGACAAGACCTTCCCGGCCACCGCGGCAGCGGACCTCTACGGTCTCGGGGCGACGCTCTTCCACCTGTGCACCGGCTTCGTTCCCCTCCTGCCCGAGGACCGGCCCGGCACCACGCGCACCGTCGCACCGCGCTCCCACGACGAGCGAGTGCGGCATCTGGTGACGGCGGCTTCCGAGGACAGTCCGGCGCTCGCCGCCCTCGCCCCGCTGATCACCCGGCTCATGCGGGAGAACCCCGAGGAGCGCCCCGCACCCGCCGAGGTGCGGGACGTCCTGCACGCACCGCCCGCGCAGCCGACGGCGGCCGGGAAGCCGCGGCGTCGCGTCCCCCTCGACGCCGACCGGCTGCTCACCGACGGCTGGGACCAGCTCGTCACCGCCCTCGACCCGTCCTCCGACCGCGCGCCCTGGCCGGTTCCGGCGATCGGCGGACAGCGCTTCGACCCGTTCGCCGTCCAGGCGGGTGTCGGCGGCACGCTGGAGGTGCTCCGCCGCGGGGCGCTGACCGGATACGGCGGGCAGCGGCTGGTCGGCGCCCTGCGCACCGCCCTGACCTGGCTGGACCAGCGCGCCGACCGTGAGCCGCGGCAGCTCCCCGGCCTGTACTTCGGTCGCGCGGGCACGTACTGGGCCATGTACGAGGCCGCCGACACCCTCGGCGACGAGGAGGTCCGGCAGCGATGCGCCGGGCGCGCCAAGCGCCTGCCCACCGTGTGGCACGAGGCCGACATCACCCATGGGCTGGCCGGCAACGGGCTCGCCCAACTGCACCTGTGGCGCCGCACCGGGGACGAGGAGTTCCGGGACCGGGCGGAGCGATGTGTCACCTCCCTGCTCGGCGCGCGCACCGCGCAGGGCGGGAGGTGGCTGGATCCGGAGGCCATGCGCACCACGACCGACGCCGGTGACCACGGTTTCGCACACGGGCTCGCCGGGATCGCCGCTTTCGTCCTCGCCGCCGCGCGGGAGCTGGACCGGCCCGACCTGCTCGACATCGCGGTACGCGGTGGAGAGTCCCTGCTCGACGCGGCCCGCGAGGACGGGGCCGGCATCCGGTGGCCGGTCACCGGTCCGGAGGGCGACGGGGACGAGCGTGCCCGCATCTCGTGCTGGTGGTGCAACGGCGCTCCTGGCATCGGCACCTTCCTGATTCGGCTGTGGCGGGCGACCGGCGACGACCGTTTCCGCGCTGCCGCGCACCGAGCCGCCGTCAGCGCCCACCAGCGGAGGTGGCTGCTGGCCCACACGCACTGTCATGGGCTCGCCGGCAACGGGGAGTTCCTCCTGGACATGGCGGCCCTCACCGGAGAGGAGCGGTACCGGGACTGGGCCGCGGACCACGTCACGGCGCTGTGGCACTTCTGCGCGCTGCGTGAGGACCGCCTGGTCGTCGTGACGGAATCCGACACCGAACTGAACCACAGCTACAACCTGGGGATGGCCGGACCGATCGGATTCCTGCATCGCCTCCGCCTTGGGGGCGAGCGCTGGTGGATGACGGACGACTTCACGCTCGCGGCACCGAACACGCCGGGCGCCGTCCGTACGACGCGAGAACCCACAACAGAAAGGTGAACCAATGTCGGACAACGTCAACGATCTTCAGCTGTTGGAGCCGACCGAGATGATGGAGGCCGATCGTCTGCACGACCTGGGATGTTGCTGTGACACGGTGACCGGCATCGGCACGGAGGGCAGCAACACGTTCGGCTGACCCGGCCGCCGCACGTCGGGCCGTGCCGTCCCGCCGGGTTCGTCCGGCGGGACGGCACGGCCGCGGGAGGTCAAGGGGAGGACGGGGCAAGGGCAGGAGGAGAGATGGCAGCCGAGCGGATCGACACCGACCGGCTCGTGCTCGTACCGCTTCGGGTGGACCACGCGCACGAGATGGCCGAAGTGCTCGCCGACCCGTCGCTGTACGCGTTCTTCGCCGGGGCACCGCCCACGGCGGAGATCATGCGTACGCGCTACGCGTACCTGGTCGCCGGTTCGCCGGATCCGGCGGTCTCGTGGTGCAACTGGGTCGTCCACCTCCGCGAGGCCGACTGTCTCACGGGCTTCGCGCAGGCGATCGTCACACGTTCCGACCAGGGCTCGACCGCGGTCATCTCCCTGGTGACGGGGCGGCCCTGGCAGGGCCGGGGCATCGGCGGGGAGGCGGCTCTGGGTATGCTCGGCTGGCTCCGGGGACAGGGCGTCGACACCGTCGTGGCCGACATACACCCGGACAACCGGGCCTCCGCCGCGGCCGCCGCCCGGTCGGGCTTCACCTGCACCGGCGAGGTGCTCGACGACAGGCTCCGCTGGCGGCTGCGCCTTTCCGGGAGCCGCCGATGAGGGCGGCCGCGGTCGCTGAGGCTTGACTCTCCAGTGGCTGGAGACCGGAGAGTGGGCGTCATGAACGGCGCGACGCTCCCGCACTCGATCGGTGACCTGTCCGTCCGTACCGGCGTTCCGGTGCGGACGATCAGGTTCTACTCGGACACCGGACTGCTGCCCCCGGCTCATCGCACCCCGGCGGGCTACCGCCGGTACAGCGACGCGTCCGTCGGGCGGCTGCACCTGATCTGCGTCCTGCGGGACCTGGACGTCGATCTCACCACCATCCGCCGCGTCCTGGACGAGGGCCTCTCCGTCGCGGAGGTCGCGGCGGCGCAGAGGGAAGCCACCGCACTGCGGATCCGCACGCTGCGCCTGCGTCAGAGCGTTCTGCGGCTCGTCGCCGAGCGTGGTTCCAGCCCCGAGGAGACCGTTCTCATGCACCGCCTCACCCACCTCACCGCCGAGGAACGGAAGCGCCTGGTCGCCGACTTCGTCGCCGCTCTCACCCCCGGCACACCGCAGGCCCGCGGTGCGGCGGCGGTACTGGGCACCGCGCTGCCCGTGCTGCCCGACGACCCGTCCGACGCCCAGCTGGCCGCGTGGGTGGAGATCGCCGAGCTCATGGCCGACGACGGTTTCCGTGCCCGCCTGGCGAACGGGGCGTTCGCCGCCTCCGACGAAGCGGCCCTGCCGCGGGTGGAGTCCGAGAAGGCGGCCGAGCTGGTGTCCTTCACCAGGGAGGCCGTCGCCGCCGCGCGGGACACGGGCATCGAGCCGGACAGTGCCGGGGCCGTCCCCGTCGTCGACTCCGTGGTCGCACGCTTCGCAGCGGTTCTCGGCCGCCCGGCGGGCCCGGCGCTGCGGGAGTGGATGGCCCGGGAGTTCGAGGCGGGACACGACCCGCTCGTGGAGCGGTACTGGCGTCTCGTGTGGACCGTGAACGACTGGCAGGTCGTCGACGGACATCTGCCGTTCCAGTCCTGGATGGCCGAGGCCCTCGGCCGGCCCTGACGAGCGGCGCGCGCGGGCCTGCGGGAGCGGGCCTTCGCCGAAGTGGATGAATCCCGTGGTCATTTACCCCTCGCGCCGCAGCCTGAGGACGTCTCGTGCGTTAGGCGCGAGGGGGCAGCCGCTCCTGCCGCCCGGGGGTCGCAGCGCACGCTCCGTGGCGGGTGCCCGACTCAGTCCCGCATCGGAGATCCCCATGACCACCGCCCCGGCTCCCGTCCGGGCCCGGCTCGCGGCCGCCTGCCGCGCCGTGACCGAGGCCCGCCTCTTCTCCCTGGCCGTCCTCGCCGTGATCCTGCTCAACGCCGCCCTGCTGGGCGCGGAGACCTACCACGGCTTCGCCGCCGACCACATGGGCCAGTTGCGCTGGGCCGAGCACGGCTGTCTGGCCTTCTTCACCGTGGAGATGCTGCTGCGGGTGGCCGCGCACGCCGACCGGCCCGGAGCGTTCTGGCGTGACGGGTGGAACGTGTTCGACCTGATGGTCGTCGCCTCGGCCTACATCCCCCTGGTGCGGGAGAACGCCACCGTGCTCCGGCTGCTGCGCCTGGTACGGGTACTGCGCACGGCGAGGTTCCTGCCCCAGTTGCGGGTCCTGTTCCTGGCCGTGTCGCGCAGTCTGCCCGGCACCGTGAGCTTTCTCTTCGTCGGCGCCGTCATCCTCTACGTCTACGCGATGATCGGCTGGCTCTGCTTCGGCTCCAGCGACCCCGCCCACTACGGCTCGCTCGGCCGGGCCATGCTCACCCTTTTCCTGCTCATGACGCTGGAGGGCCTCCAGGATGCCGTGTACTCGGGCCTGTCCATCTCCCGGCTGAGCATCCTGTACTACGGCTCCTACGTGATGCTCGCGTCCTTCGTCCTGGTCAACGTCCTCATCGGCGTCGTCCTCAACAGCCTCGACGAGGCGCGCGAACTGGACACCGCGGCGCTCGACGACGCGCGGCGCCCGACGGGCGACGGTGAACTCGCGGCCCGGGCCGCCGTGGTGAGCCTTCCCGCGCCGGACCCCGCGGTTCTCGCCGAGCGCATCGCCGGCATGCGCCAGGCGCTCGACACCCTGGAGCAGTCCCTGGCCGCGCAGCCACCCGCCGCCAACGGCCAGGACCGCGTCACCACCACCGTCTGACCGCGTAGCGCGGCGCGCTCGTCAGCCCGCTCTGAGCTGGTTGTTGTAGAGGCGTCTCAGGTGTTTGGCCACGGGACACTTCGCACCGTCCGCCTCACACTGACGGCAGCTCCGCAGGTGCCGTTCGTAGTCGTGGCGTGCCTGCTCGAGGCGGTCGTGCGGCGTGGTCATCGGGGTTCCTGTCACTGGGGAGCTGAGACGCGGAACCAAGAATGATCTTGTTACTGGAAGTACAGCAAGCCGAGGCCCCACGTCTGCCCGCACGGACCGGCCGCGGGTGCCATGGTCCGGACCAATGGCTTCCCCGGCGTTGCCCGTTGTGGCAGGGCCGCGACGGCGCGGCACCCGCTCCCGGTGCTCCAGCGGCCTCCCGTAAGGGTGAATATCCAGCTGGCACGGTGTGTCGCGAGAGTCGCTGCCAGCACTCTGCCGCTGACGGCGGACGCCGGGCGGGTTGGCAGGAGGTGGCTGTGGAGCGGCGGCATCGACCGGCTTCGTGCCGGGACCGGGCGCGTTACGCGTTCGACCGGACGTTGGCCCGGAGCACCGGGGCCCTGCTCGGCTGGCTCGCCGTGTGCTGCCTGGCGGTCGTGGTACCGGTCAGCACGCTGCTGGTCTGGACGGATCCCCAGGCGCCGCGTTCGCGCTCCGAGCGGCTGGTCGCGGTGTGGCGCACGAGCGCGGAGACCCTGCGCCTGGGCGGGATCACGGGCGCGCCGCTGCGGATGCTCCTGTCCGTGGTCCTCGGGCTGATCGCGCTGCTGTGTGTGTCGACTCTGGTCGGCGTCGTCACGACCGGGCTGGGTGACCGGCTGGAGGAGTTGCGGCGAGGGCGCTCCACGGTGCTCGAGCGCGGGCACGCGGTGGTACTCGGCTGGTCCGACCAGGTGTTCACGGTGGTCGGTGAGCTGGTCGCGGCCCAGTCCGCCCGGCCGAGAGGTGTCGTCGCCGTCCTCGCGGACCGGGATTCCACCGAGATGGCGGCCTCGCTGCACACCGCGCTCGGTGCGACGGGCGGCGTCCGGATCGTCTGCCGTTCCGGCTCACCGGCCGATCCCGACGCGCTCGCCCTGCTCACGCCGTCGGCGGCGGATTCCGTGCTCGTGATGCCGTCCGACGACGACAACGCCGACCTCGAGGTGATCCGGATCCTGCTGGCGCTGCGGGCCCTGCTCGGCGAGCAGGCGGGGCCGCCGGTGGTCGCCGCGGTGCGCCACGAGCGCCACCTGACGGCCGCCCGGCTCGCCGCCGGCGCGCGGGGAACCGTGCTCGAGACGGAGGCCACCACTGCACGGCTGCTCGTGCAGGCCGCCCGCAACCCCGGGCTGGTGGCCACGCTGCGGGACCTCCTCGACCTGGCGGGGGCCGAGTTCCACGTGGTCGACGAACCGGAGGCCGTGGGACTGGAGTTCGGGGAGCTCGCGCTGCGATACGCGAGAGCGTGCCCCGTCGGCTTCCTGCTGCCGGACGGACGTGCCCTGCTCACCCCGGCGGCGCGGACCCGGTGCGGGCCGGGCGACCGCCTGATCGTCGTCGCCCCGGACGAGCGGCCCGAACGCTCGGCGGATGGGGAGGCACACGTCGACGCCGGCGTGCTGGCCCCGGCCGTCGCGCCACCCGGTCCGCCGGCACGCTTCCTCCTGCTGGGGTGGAACAGCCGGGCCCCGCTGGTCGCGGACCTGCTGAGCCGCACGGCACGCCCCGGTTCCGTCCTCGACATCATGACCGCACCGCGGGCGGCGCCCGCGGCGTCCCGCCTCGTGGGTCGCGTGAGCGGCGGACGGCTCACCGTCACCCACCGCACCGGCGGGTCGGCCCTGCCGGAGCAGGCGGCGGAGCTCGACCTCTTCGGCTACGACTGTGTGATCGTCCTGGGGCCCGACGAGGGGACCGTCTCCTTCGGGCCGGACGACCAGACGCTGCTGACGCTACTGACCCTGCGGTCGTGCGAGGAGTCGGCGGGACGGCCGCTGCCCGTGGTCGCCGAGCTGAGTGACCACCGCAGCCGGGCGCTGGCACCCCTCGGCCCGCGGTCGGCCGCCGTGGTGCGTGCGGAACTCACCGCCCTGGTCATGACGCGGATCTCCCACGCCCCGGCCACGGCCTCGCTGTTCGAGGAGCTGTTCGCCTCAAGGGGCGGCGCGCTGGCCCTGCACCCCGCCTCCCGCTATGTGCTGACGGGTCGGGAAGCGTCCTTCGCCACGGTGGTGGCCGCCGCGCTCGCGCGCGGAGAGTGCGCCATCGGGTACCGCCCGCACGCCTCGGGCGGCCCCGACGACGTCCGGCTGGCGCCCCGCAAGTCGGAGCGGCGGGTCTGGACCGCCGCCGACGAGGTCCTGGTCGTGGCTCCGCCCGACGACGAGCGCCACTCCCCCGGCGGCCACCGGACCCTGCCGGGCATGCGCGGGGCGGAGCGGATCGAGACGGACGACAGTTCGGCGCCCGGCCCACCGCACGACTGACACCGACGGCAGGACGGACGCCGCTCGTCGCGGCGGTACCAGCGCCGTCGTCTCAGGCGCCGGCGTGGTGCGGACCGACCGCCTGTCGCGGTGCCGCGTGGTGTGCGGGCCTGGCCGGACGCGCCTTCTCCAGACGGCGGGTCCACAGCGAGGTCATGAGCAGCAGGGCCGCGAAGACCGTCAGAAGGAGCACGGACACCCACATCTGCCGACTGCCGGGCGATTCCCACCCCGTCCAGGCGGTGGACACCGCCCACAGGGCGAGACCGACCAGGTAGGAGGCCCGGGTGCGGCGGAGCTGGCGCAGCCGGCGCACGGCCGACAGGGGTGCGGGGGAATCGGTGCTCGTTGCCATGCGGCACCGTGTACCCGGCACTCGGCACGCTATGGGCGCCGTTCCTCGAAGTCCCTCCGGACGGCCGCACCCTGGTCCTCCGTCAGCCCCTTGCCGTCGGGCGTCTCCAGGACGGACCCGCAGTGCTCGCACAGTGTGCCGTTCCCGGCGGGCGTGCCACATGCCTTGCAGTAGCGGATGCGGCGCTGTTCCTCGGGTGTCTGTTCCTCGGGTGTCTGCGGCATGGTCTCTCCTCCGGCTCGTGAACCTGACGGTTGCCGGGTGCCCGGGAGAGCGCCGGTGATTCGGGGGTCCGGACCGGCGGGTACCTGAGTACGGACTGAGTATCCGCGCTCATGTCCGGCCACGTGGCGGCGGTCACACTCCGAGGCATGACGAACTTTCCGCCCCCGGCCGAGGAACTGCGGTTCCTCGATGCCGAGCTGCGGCAGCTCGACGCCCGACGTGCCGTCCTGCTGCGCCGCCGCGAGTGGCTGATCCACACCCTGCGGGCGACCGCCGCGCCGACCGGATGGGGTCCCGCCGGTCCCGGCGCCGTCCCGCCCCCGAGGCCGGAGGCGACGGGACCCGGCGTGCAGAACGTGCTGCTGGTCCTCGGCGGAATCCTCCTGACGATCGCCGCGATCGCGTTCACCCTGGTCAGCTGGGGCCACATGGGGATCACCGGGCGGGGCCTGGTGCTCGGTGCGCTGACCCTGGGGGCGCTGGGTGCGCCCCTGGCGTTGCTGCGGCGCGGGCTGCGGTCGACCGCCGAGGCCGTGGCGGGTCTGGGGCTGGCGCTGACCTCGCTGGACGCGTACGCGCTGTACGAGGTGGCGTTCAGCGGCACGGACGGTCTCGCGTACACGGCTGTCGCCTCCGCCGTGCTGGCGGCGACGTGGGCCGCCTACGGCGTGGTGACCGGCGGACTCGTGCCGCCGGCCGCGGGGCGCCCCGTGCCGGAGGCCGACTCGACGACGAAGGACGTGCGCCGCACGCTCCGACTGCCGCTCCCCCTCGCCGTGGGGATCGCGCACCTGCCCCTGCCCCTGTGGGCGGTCGCCGTCGGCGCGGGTGCGCACACACTCACGGCCGTGCTGCTGGTGACCGCCTCGGGCGGCACCGCGCTCGCCCTGCGCACGGCCCTCGTGCCGGTGCGCCTCGTCGCGGTCGTCGGGGCGCTGAGTACGGGTGCCGTCGGTGTCCTCGCGGCCGGCGGGCTCTGCTGGACCGCGGCCGATCCCGGCGAGGCCGCGCGGGCGGCGGCGCTGCTGGTCTTCGCCGCGGTGGTCGCGCTGCTCGCCGGCGGGTTCGCCCCGAGGGAGGACGTCGGGCTGGGCGCGGCACTGGCCGCCGGGCTGTGTGTGGTCGCCGGGGCGGGCGGGGTGCTGCGGGTCTCGGTGCCCGGTGAGTGGGCGGTGCCCGGGTGCCTGGCCTGCGCACTGGCCCTGCTCGCGGTCGTCCGCACACCACTCCCCCGGCCGCTTCGTCAGGGGCTGGTGTGGGCCTCGGTGACCGTCCAGGGGTACGCCGTGCTGTGGACCCTCCCGCTGTTCGCCGGGACCCTTCTCGGTCCGGTCGCGGGGGTCGAGCGGCCCTGGTCCGGCGTGCCCGGGGACACGCGGGACGCCGTGTTCACTCACCTGCCCTGGCCCCCGTACGCGACCACCGTGCCGCTCGTGCTCGCCGCCCTCGCCGTTGTGCTCGTGGTGGCCGAGCGGCGCGCGATCCAGCGCCCGGCGACCGCGGTGGGCGCGCTCGTCCTGGGGTGGGCGGCCCTGTTCGTGCTGCCGGTGGTGCTCGAACTGCCCTACGAGGCGGGTCTGGTGACGCAGGGGGCAGTGGTCCTGGCCGCCCTGGGGTACGCCGAGTGGGCACGGCGTCCCGCCGCCGAGGCGTCGCCGTTGCCCCTGACGGCCCTCCTGCTGGCCCTCGTCACCTCGGTCCACCTCGCCTTCCTCTCGCTGGCCTCCGAGCCGGCGACGCTCGGTGTGCTCGTGGCGTTGGCGGCCCTGTTCGGTGCGGCCGGGTTCCGCCCGGCGCTCGGTTGGCTCGCCGCCCCCGCCGCCCTCGGGTACGCCGCGGCGCTGGCGTGCGCGGTCGGCGCGTCCGCCGGATGGCAGCCGCACCACACGGCGCTGCTGGTCGTCGTCGTGCCCGCCGTCGCCGCCCTGATCGCCGCGCGACTGGGCGGAGGTTCCCGGACCACCGTCCCGGTCGAGGGAGCCGGTGCGGCCGCGGGGATACTCGCGCTCTCGCTCGCCGTGACGGATCCGCCGACGCTGGCCCTGGTGCTCGCCCTCTGCGGGGTCGTCGCCGCCGGGACCGCGCTGCGCCCCGACCGGCGCCCGGTCGGTCGCGCGGCCGCCGCGATGTTCCTGCTGGCGGCCTGGGTCCGACTGGTCGCCTGGGACGTCACGACGCCGGAGGCCTACACCCTCCCGGTGACCGTGCCCGCGCTCGTCGTCGGCCTGCTGCGCCGGCGCCGCGAGCCGACGGTCTCCTCGTGGACGGCGTACGGTGCCGGGCTGGCCGTCACTCTGGTGCCGAGCCTGCTCGCGACCTGGGGCGACCCGCACTGGACGCGCCCGCTTCTGCTCGGCGCGGCCTCCCTCGCGGTGACGCTGGCGGGTGCCCGGCACCGGCTCCAGGCGCCGCTGCTGCTCGGCGGGGGCGCGCTCGCGCTGGTGGCGCTGCACGAACTCGCCCCGTACATCGCCCAGGCCGTCGACGCGCTGCCCCGCTGGGTGCCGCCGGCCCTCGCCGGTGTGGTGCTGCTCGTGCTGGGCGCGACCTATGAGCAGCGGCTGCGGGACGCGCGCAGGGTGCGGGAGGCGCTCGGCCGGCTGCACTGAGACGTGGCCGTGCGGGCGCCCACCGGGGTCAGGACGGTCGTCCGCCGAACTGCCAGTCGTGCACCTCGATGCCGGCGTACCGGTCCGGTGTGAGGCAGGACCGGGCCGAGTCGGCGTCCGGCGCCCGCACCAGCGCCGCGGTGCCCAGCCAGCCGGCGCCGTCGTCGGAGAGCAGGGGGCCGTACGCGATCAGCTCGTCCTGGGCGGGCGGCACGGCGAGGTCGGCCGCCCGCCCGGAGCCGAGGCCGAGCACGAGGTACCGGTTGCCGTCGGCCGGCCCACCGGGGAAGTCCCACATGGTGCGCCCCAGCAGGTTCCGCCACCGGCGCAGCATCACGTCCCGGTAGACACCCGCCTGATGGCCGGGCTCGTCGAAGGCGAACGCGCGGGCCGCGGCGGGATCCGGCAGGTCGAGGATGTGCACGCTGCCGGTGGGAGCCTCGCCGTCGCCGGAGAAGGTAGGACCGCGGGCGATCATCTCCTCCGCGTACCCGTCCATGTAGGACCAGTGCTCCTCCAGCAGCTCATGCCGCAGCGCCAGGGAGCCGGGCCGGTCGCGGTGGTAGCAGAAGAACTCCATGCGCCCAGTGTTCACCAGCGGGCGCGGGCCGCCGCCACCGGCCCGGTCCCCGTCGTGGGCCCGTCAGGCGTAGGCGCCGGACAGCGCCTCCACCCGCTCCCAGACGCGGGCCGAGCGGGCCTCGTCCACGACCGGGCGGCGGACGGCCCCGAGGGCCCAGTTCTGCTGCTCCTGCGTGGCGGAGTCCTTGCCGTGGAGTTCCACGGCGTGGCCCGAGAAGTCGCGCACGAGCACGGCGAACAGCTCGTCGAGGACGTCCTCGTCGAGGCCGGCCGGCTCCGCCTGCTCCAGGATGAGCTGGCCGTGCACCACCAGGGCGAACAACTGGCCGACCGCGAGCAGCAGGTCCAGGTCGCGGCTCTGCCGCTCGTCGGGAGCCGCGGTCGTCACGAACGTGCACAGCGCGTCGGCCTGCTCGCGGAACCGGGCCACGTTGGGCACCCCGGCGTAGGCGTCGAAGGCCGTGCGCCAGTCGTGGAACCGGATGGAGCCGAGTCCCCGGGCCGGGCCCTGGCGGAAGAGGAAGGAGTCGTCGGCCGCGTCGAGGCGGGTCGGCACCCGCGGACGGTCGACCGGGTCGAGCAGGTGGTTGCGCATGAACTTGAGGATCAGCGCGAGGTTGACGTGCACCGTGCCCTCGAGCTTCGGCAGACCCCGGATCTCGACCGCGGCCTGGGCGAAGTAGGTGTCCTTCTCGAACCCCTTGGCGGCGATGACGTCCCACATCAGGTCGATGACCTTCTCGCCCTCGGTGGTGACCTTCATCTTGGTCATCGGGTTGAACAGCAGGTAGCGGCGGTCGTCCGGGCCGGCGGTGCGGAAGTAGTCGACGGCGCGGTCGCTGAACAGCTTCATGCCGACGAGGCGCACGTAGGCGTCGACCAGTTCGCGCCGCACGTGCGGGAACGCGGTGACCGGGCGGCCGTACAGGATGCGGTTGTGGGCGTGGGTGACGGCCTCGTACATGGCGTGTTCGCAGATGCCGATCGAGGCGGTGCACAGGTTGAACTTGCCGACGTTGACGGTGTTGAGGGCGGCGTCGAAGGCGGCCCGTCCGGTGTGCAGGACGTCCTCGGGGCCGACGGGGTAGTCGTCGAGCCGGAACTCGCTGACGTACTTGGAGGAGTCGACGACGTTCTTGACCAGGTGGTAGGCGGGGTGGCGGCTGTCGGCGGCGAAGAAGACGTAGCCGTCCGGGCCCTCGACGTCCGTGCGGCGGCCGAACACCGAGACGAGTCCTGCGGCGTTGCCGTTGCCGATGTAGTACTTGGAGCCGGTCGCCCGGAAGCCTCCCCTGCCGTCGGGTGCCAGCAGCATGTCCGTGGAGTAGATGTCGGCGCCGTGGCTCTTCTCGGAGAGGCCGAAGGCGAACACCTCGCCCTGGGCGAGGAGTTCGGCCGCGCGGGCGCGGGCGGCGGTGTTGTCGCTCTGCCAGACCGGGCCGAGGCCGAGGATGGTGACCTGCCAGGCGTACCAGTAGTCGAGGCCGTAGAAGCCGAAGATCTCGTTGAGGGCGGCGATCCGGGCGGTGTCCCAGCGCTGGTCCGGCCGGTCGCCGTCCGCCGCGGGGGTGAGGAAGGTGGCGAACAGTCCTTCCTTCGCGGCGAAGGCGAGGAAGTCCTCCAGCCAGACGCGCGAGCGGTAGTCCTCGATCAGCCTGCGCTTGCCGCGCGCCTCGAACCAGTCGACCGTGGCGCGCAGCAGCCTGCGCGTCTCCGGGTCGAAGTGCGCCGGGTCGTAGGTGCGCGGGTTGAACAGGAACTGGTCGGCCATGAGGGGTGCCTTCCGGAGCGGGTCGCGGGAGCGGACGTGGTACTGGTGCGGGGGGCGCCGGGTGTTCAGGCGCGGGACTTCCCGGCGTGGAGCCGGTGGAGGGTGTCGAGGACGTCGTCGAGCCAGGCGATGGTCATGCGCTCGTAGGCGATGCCGCCGCGCAGGACGACGTGCTGGAGTTCCTGGCCGACGTCCAGGGGGTCGGGTGCTTCGGGCCCGGTGAAGTCCCGCTGCTCCCCGGTGAGGTAGCGCCGGAGCCGGTCGTCGTGGACCTTTCGGTGGCGCTCGACCTCGGAGATCAGCGCCGTCGGGTCGTCGAAGGCCGCTCCCCGGATCTTCACGGCGAGTTCGTGGCGTACGCTCTCCGGTTCGACCGGCTCGTGCAGCCATGCCGAGAGCACCGCGCGGCCGGGGGCCGCCACGGAGTACTCCTTCTTGTCCGGCCGCCCCTGCTGCGGGACGTCGCGGACGTGCAGGAGGCCGCCACCCTCCATGCGTCCGAGGACGCGGTAGATCTGCTGGTGGGTCGCGGTCCAGAAGTACCCGATGGACCGTTCGAACCGGCGCGCGAGTTCGTAACCCGAGCCCGGCTTCTCCAGCAGCGAGACGAGGATCGCGTGTTCGAGCGCCATGCCCCGATCCTTCTATGCAACTTGTTGCATAGACAAGGCGGCAGGCCCGGATGAGACACGCCTCACCCCGGGGCGCCCGAGCCGGACCGCCGGATCAGACGCCTCAGCCCATGTTCCACGCCTTTAGCAGAGCCGGCCGCACGTCGTCGCCGAGCAGGAGGTGCGTCGCCTCGCCGGGCAGGGTGGGCAGCTCGGCCCAGTGGGTCACGCTGTCGTCGCTGTCCGGGTCGTGGGGGAAGCGCACGACGCCGTCGGAGTCGACGAAACAGTCGCGGTGCACCCCGCCGGTCTCGGTGTGGTGCCGGTCCGTGAAGTACATGGTCCTCACCAGCCAGAATTCCTGCCGTCGCGCGGTGGCGGGATCGGCGGTGGCCTCGGCCGGATACCGTCCGGTGATCGCCGCCGCTACGGGGTGACCGGCCCGCGGCAGCCGCTCGCGTACGTCGACCCAGGTCACCGTGGTGTGCAGCTCCGCCATCTCCACCCTCGCTCGTGGCTGTCGTCCGGCCGGCCTTCTTCCACCGCCGGCCCCCTTCGACAGGACCGCACGACGGCCGCGGAGGTTGCCAGGCCCGTCCCATCCGCAAAACGACGCAGCAATAGGCGTGTTGAGCCTCATCACGGGCATGCGGCTCGAAAGCCGGACGCCGGGTGACGGCGGCCGAGAGCCGTTGAGGAGAAGGGGATTCACATGCGCAGCAGGGGGATGAAGGCCGGCGCGATCGGCACCGCCGCCGTCATGGCGAGCGTGGTGCTGGCGGGATGCGGGGGTGACGGCGACTCGCAGGCCGAGGACATGGGCAAGGACAAGGGCGCATCGGCGAGCGCGAGTTCGAGTGCGAGCGACAGCGGCTCCGGCGGGGGCGGCCAGGGGCAGGACACGAAGGCGGTCCGGGCGGCCTACGACAAGACGGCCGCAGCCGGGTCCGCGCGCATGACGATCGACATGGAACTCACCGCCGGGGACGAGCGGATCACGACCGACGGCCAGGGCACGATCGATCTGGCCGAGGGCGACAGCGTGATGACCGTCACCGCCCAGAACAAGAAGATCGAGCAGCGCGTCGTCGACCAGGTCCTGTACCAGAAGGTGCCCGGGCAGAACGCGGGCGGCAAGCCCTGGATCAAGATCGACCTCAAGAAGGTCGCCCAGCAGCAGGGCCTGGGCAGTCAGCAGCTCGGCGATCCGGCCCAGACCGCCGCCTACGCCAAGGCGATCACCGACAAGGACGTCAAGAAGGTCGGCACCGAGAAGGTCGACGGCGCCGAGACCACCCACTACCGGGTGTCGGTCGACGTCGCCGAGCTGCCCGGCGGCGAACTGATGCGCCAGCAGCTCGGCCCGACGCTGCCGATGCAGGTCTGGCTCGACGACGACGGCAGGCTGCGGCGCCAGCAGATCGACATGACCGTCAAGGCACCGGCCTCCGCCTCCGCGAAGCCCGACGGCGGCTCGTCGCCCAAGGAACTCAAGATGAGCACGGTCATGAACTTCTCGGACTTCGGCACCGAGGTCGACGCCGAGGCCCCGCCCGCCGCCGAGGTGACCGACATGACCGGCCAGGCCCTCGAGGGCGCCGGGCAGCAGCAGGGCTGAGCGCGGCCGAACTCCCGGTGAGCGGCGCCGTCGGGGAAGATGGTCGGGTACGCCCTTCCCCGCCAGCGAGGAGAGTCCGCGCGGATGACCGCTTCCGCCCCCGGCCCGAGACAGCCCACCATCGCCGACGTCGCCCGCGTCGCGGGGGTCTCCCGGACCACCGTGTCCCACGCCCTCAACGGGCTGGGGAAGGTCGACCCCCGGACCCGGGAACGCGTCAGGCAGGCGGCCGCGGAGCTGGGATACCGGCCCAACCTCCGGGCCCAGAGGCTGCGCCGCGGAGAGGCGAAGGCGATCGCGCTGGCGTCCTCGATGCCGTTCGCCGTGGCGGGCGGCCCGTCCCGGCTCGGCTTCTACATGGAGGTCGCGGCGGCGGCCGCGGAGAGCGCCCTCACGCACGGCTTCGCGCTCGTGCTCGTACCGCCCGTCCAGTCTGGGTCGGCGCTGTACTCCGTGGACATCGACGGGGCCATCGTGGTCGAGCCGGACACCGCGGACGCCGCTGCGGCGCAGTTGCGCGAGCGCGGGCTGCCGTACGTGGCGCTCGGCAGGCCCATGGCGCCGGACGAGGACGTGCCGTACGTGGATCTGCGCGGTGGGCGGGTGACCGAGCTGCTGTTGCGGCACCTGCACGACCAGGGCGCGACCCGGCCGGCGCTGATGGTGGGCTCGGGCTCCCGGCACTCGTCCGTGGACGCGGTCGCCGCCTACGAGCACATGGCGCGGGAGCGTGGCTGGCCCCCGGTCGTGGCGCGGGTCGCCGAGTCGGGTGGTGAACAGGCGGGCTACGAGGCCTGCGCCACGCTCCTCGCCGAACACCCCGGCACCGACGCGGTGTGCGCGATGGTCGACGCCTTCGCCGTGGGCGCGGTCCGGGCCGTCCGGGACAGCGGGCGGTCCGTTCCGGACGACGTCATGGTGGCCACCCGCTACGACGGCCTGCGCGCCCGCACCTGTGAACCGCCCCTGACGGCGGTCGACCTGCACCTGGAGCAGGCGGCGTCGGCTGCCGTCGAGCTGCTGCTGCGGAGGCTGCGCGGGGACACCACCACGCCGACGGTGGCCGAGTCCCCGGAACCGGCGGTGATCGCCCGCGCCTCGTCGGTACGGGACCGGGAGCGGGGCGGGAAGGGCTGACCCCCCTCGTCGCCCCGCCGTTCAGTCCCGGCCCGTTCAGAAGCCCAGCAGCAGGACGGCCCCGGACACCAGCGCGAACACCAGCACGAACAGTCGCATCCTGCGGGCGTCCAGCCGGTGGTGCACCAGGCGGCTGAGCCCGGCGCCCAGCGCGATCGCCGGCAGCGCCGCCGCCGCCCAGCCGAGCTGGGACGGCTCCGCCTTCCCCGTGGCGAACAGCAGCACCAGGGAGGCGACCTCCCCCACCAGGAAGCAGGCGGCGACGGTGGAGCGGAGTTCGGCCGGTGACCGGTGCTGGTAGACCAGCGCGAGCGGCGGACCGCCGACGCCGGTGGCCGTCTCCGTCAGTCCCGTCACCGCGCCCGCGCCCAGGTAGGCGGCCCGGCCGGGAGTGAACACGGGCGCGGCCAGGCTCACCACGGCCGCGAGCACGGTCGCGGCCCCGACGAACACGCCGAGGCTGCGCTCCGGGATCAGCCAGAGCAGTGCCAGTCCCGCGGGGGTGGCCGCGAGCCGTGCCCCGGTGATCCAGCCGGCGCCCCGCAGGTCGAGCGACGCCCGTTCCCTCCAGGCGACGTACAGGTTCAGCGGGATCATCGCGGCCAGGACGAACACCGGGACCAGACCCGGGGCGAGGATGCCGGCCACGGGCGCGACGACCAGCGCGAAGCCGAGTCCGCTGCTGCCCTGGACGAAGGCGGCGACGGCCACCGTCACGGCCAGGGCGACCAGCGAGGGCCAGCTCACAGGATCACCGTCCGCTCGTGCCGTGCCCGGGCCTCGGTGGAGGTGGGGTGTGCCCGCACGACGCCCGCCCTGGTCACCGCCGCTCGGGCCAGTTCGGCCGCGCGTCGCACCAGCGCGGCACCGTCCCAGTCGGTGGGGCGACCGTGCCACATGCGCAGCCGCCCCGCGACGAAGACGGCGGTGATC
This sequence comes from Streptomyces sp. NBC_01723, assembly GCF_036246005.1. Classification (NCBI taxonomy): domain Bacteria; kingdom Bacillati; phylum Actinomycetota; class Actinomycetes; order Kitasatosporales; family Streptomycetaceae; genus Streptomyces; species Streptomyces sp. NBC_01723. The sequence continues at coordinate 8,491,481 of NZ_CP109171.1, read as the reverse complement.
TGGTCGCGGTTGCCGCGCCGGACCAGCTCCCAGGGCAGGTCCCAGGAGAGCGCGAGTTCGGGTGTGTCGATGTCGACCAGGAGGAAGTCGGCGGCCCTGCCCGGCGCGACGGTCCCCGTGCGGCCGCCGAGACCCACGGCGTCCGCTCCCCCGCGTGTGGCGTGCTCCAGCCAGGTCCAGCCGGCCCCGCACGACGAGTCGCCGGTGGTCAGCCCGTACGCCAGGCGCTGGGCGAACTCGGCGGCCTCCGCGAGCCGGAAGCCGTCGCCGCGGGTGCCGTCGGTGCCCAGGCCGACGCGGATTCCGCGCTCGGTCATGTCGGCCGCGGCCGCGACCGCGTTGCCCTTCCAGGCGCTGGCGACCGGGTTGTAGCTGACGGCGGCGCCCGTGTCGGCGAGCAGGGACAGTTCGCGCGGGGTGAGCAGCGTGGCGTGTGCGGCGAGCAACTGCGGGCCGAGGGCGCCGACGCGGTGCAGGTGTTCGAGGGGGCGCAGCCCGTGGCTCAGGAGCGACCGTTCGACGCCGGCGAGATGTTCGTTGACGTGGATCTGCACGACGGCGCCTGCCTCCGCAGCCAGCCGGGCGGTGTCGCGCAGGGTACGTTCGGTGGCCGCCTCGGGGATGGAGACGGCGAGGGAGGGATGGACGAGCGGATCGCCGTCGTAGCGGGCGAGGTGTTTCTCGGCGTCGTCGAGGACGGCCCGGGGGTCGCTCCCGGGCTCGCGGTCGGTGTCGTTGCACACGAGGCCCAGGACGCAGCGGATGCCCGCGTCCCGCGCGGCGGAGGCGACCACGTCCACGTCGACGTCGGCGCGGGTGCCGGCGTCGGTGACGGTCGTGAAACCGCCGCGCAGGGCCTCGAAGGAGGCCAGTTTGGCCGCCGTGTACGCCGACTCCTCGTCCAGCGCTCCCTCCAGTGGCACCCAGACCCGGCGGAAGATCTCCGACGGTTCCCCGAAGGCGAGCGCCGCTCCGAAGCTCTGCGTGAGGTGGTGGTGGGCGTCGACGAATCCGGGCATCAGCAGGTGTCCGGGGAGGCGTACGGTGTCGAGTCCCGGATGGGCCCCCGCCAGCTCCGCCGCCGGTCCGACGGCCTGGAAGAGTCCGTCGTCGACCAGTACGGCATACCCGTCGGTGGGGCCTTCGGGCAGCAGGACGGCGTCCGGCGCGAGCAGCAGGGGGCCCTGGCCGGTGAGGGGGGCGCGGTCGAGTCGGTTCATCGGTCGCTTTCTGTGCGGGGGTTGGTCAGCCGCGCGGCGATGCCCGGCCTGACGTGGTGGAAGAGGACGTTGAGCACGGCGGCGGCGCACGCCCCCACGGCGACGCCGCTCTCGAGCAGGATGCGGACGTTCGGCGGGAAGCCTCCGTAGACGCCCGGGACCAGGATCGGGAGCAGTCCCAGGGCGAGCGCGACGGCGACGACGAAGGTGCTGGTGTGCCGGTCGAGGTCGGACCGGCCGAGCATCTGGATGCCGAGTACGGTGATGACGCCGAAGACGATCATGGCGGTGCCGCCGACGACCGCGGACGGGATCACGCTGATGGCGTGGGTGACGGGCGCCAGCAGCCCGATGACGACGAGCACGACTCCGGCCACGGCGGTGACGAAACGGCTGCGGACGCCGGTGACGCGGACGATGCCGATGTTCTCCCCGCTGGTGACCATGAGAGGCAGGCCGAAGCAGCCGCCCAGGAGCGAGGTGAGGGCGTCGCCGCGGACGGTCTTCGGGACGTCGGTGCGCTTGTCGATCGTCTTGCCGACCGCCTCGGCGTTGATGACGGTCTGGCCGGTGGCCTCGGCCATCGAGGCCAGGCTGTAGAGCATCAGGGGCAGCGCGGCGACGAGGTTGAACTCGGGTGTGCCGAAGGGCATCAGGTGCGGCAGGGTGACCAGTTGTCCGTCGGCGAGGGACCCGGTGTGGATCGCGCCGGTCGCCGCGGCGAGGGCGGTGCCGGCCAGCAGGCCGAGCATGACGGCCAGTTGGCGCAGGACGCCGGTGAAGAGCAGGTAGAAGACGATGGTGAACCCGATCGTCGCCATGCCCAGGCCGAGGTCGCCCGGGTCGGCGAAGCCCGGTGAGCCCGGCGGGCCGGTGACGAGGAGCGCGCCGACCTTCACCAGGTTGACGCCCACGATCACGATCATCGTGCCGATGACGAGGGCGGGGAAGAAGGCCAGCAGCCGCGAGAACACCGGCAGTACGACGAAGCAGAACGCCGCCGTGAGGATCACGGCACCACCGGCGGTGGGCAGGCCGTGCTGTTCGGCGATGGCCAGGAAGAGGATGAGCGGGGCGCCGCCCGGCAGCATCACGAACGGCAGCCGGGGCCCGAACTTCCATGGGCCGAGCGACTGGATGAGGGATCCGACGCCGGAGAGCACGAAGGCCGCGGAGAGCAGGTCGACGGTGAGGCCGTCGTCCAGCCCGAGGGTGGCGCTCATCAGGAAGATCGCGGAGATGGGCGTGGCCGCCATCACGAGGACGTGCTGGACGCCGAAGAGCAGGACGCGGTGGAACGGGCGCGACTCGTCCACGGGGTGGGCTCCCGACCGTTCACCGGCGTCGGGCGTGGACCGCGAGTCGGCGGCGGACTCCCGGGGTGGGGGCTGCGGGGGCTGATCGGTAAGTCCGGCCTGGGGCGGCCGGCTCTGGTGGGCACTGGTCACGTTGGACTCCGTTCGGGCCTACAGCACGCTCGGGGTGGAACAGCGATCCGGCCCTGGACGGAGAGCCAAATCGATTTGGCCAAATCGATTTGGCCGCCAGTATGGGAGGGCCGCGAGCCCGCGTCAAGGTGGGCCGGACGACTGCGGGAGACCGGACACCGAGGCCGGGCAGGCCCGTCCTGCTCCGAGAGGAGACCGCCCGACTCTGCCGGGAGCGCACCTTGGACACCCCGCCGCTACCCGCCCTCCCGGAGGAGAACCCGGCCGTCGCGGGCGTCAAGGAAGCCGAGGGCCTGGAGGCCGTGCTGCGCTCCGGCTCGAGGCGGACGACACACTCATCCAGCCCGTCATGACCTGAACGAGGCGAGCGTGTCGGACTCCCCTACCGGAGACCGGCCCCGAGGCCACCCGTGTCACGACCACGCCCTCTGTCCGCACCTTGAAGCGGTGCACCGGACGTGCGCGCGCCCACGGACGCGCTCTGCCGCCGCATGTACGGCGTCGTCGACCGAGCCGGTCAGCGGGCGCGGCGGATCCGGACGGGGCCACGCGCCGTGGTCGGGTCGACGGGCCGACCGCGCTGGGTAACGGTGACCTCGCCGGCCTCGGCCAGCCGTCCGGCCGCGCGGCGGGCCGGCTCCATGAGTGCCCGCCAACCGTCGCCGTCCCCTTCGTGCACCGCGCGTGCGGCGTCCGAGGGGCAGATCGTCGCGTCCGCGCGCCGACGCTCCAGCAAGGCCAGGATGGCTCGCTCCAGGCGCCGGACCGTCCGCTCCTCCTGGTCCGCCACCCTGCCAGTATGGCGATCCAGGGGCGGTCGCGCGCGGGCCCGCCGGTAACGGTGAGTCACCTGGGTCGAGGGATGCGCGCCGCCGTCGCCCAGCGGCCGCTGAAGCCGCTGCCGCACGCGCCGCGGAGGGTGCGACGCCATGGATCTGCTGCGGCCCACGGCTGCGGCACCGTGCGCCGGCTTCGACGGCGGGGGCCGCATCGTGGGTGGGCACGTCGCCAAGACCCAGCTCACGTGGATGCTGCTCGCCGGCGAGTCCATGACGGGGGTGCCGCTGCGGTTCCCGGTACTGCCGAAACAGCGAACGCGAGAACTCGGCGGGTCTCAACGCGGCCCGGATTGTCGGTGGCGGTATCTACAGTTGACCGGTGTCGCTCACTGCTCTGCGGAGAACGAGCGCACCGAGTGGGTTGCCCCCTGTGTGTCCCAGGGGGCAACCCACTCCCCCGGCCGGTGAATGGAACACGGTGCCGGGCTGGGCCGGCCGGCCCCCTACTGTCCGAACGAACCGGAACCGGCACAAGTCCGGTACCCCACCAGCGGATTTCACACCATGGCTCGGACACCGATTGACGCTCGCCCGGGGGTGGAACAGGCGCGTCCGGTCGGCCGCGGGAGGGGCGCATCACTCGATCGGCGCACTGACCGGCCGGCTCGAATCCTCGTTCGGATCTGCCTGCCGGTCCGGCCGATCGTGCGGAATCACGGGCGCGTGCTTGCCCGGGCTCCCGGGAAGTACGCGGGGTTCGGCACAGTCTTCGCTGATGGTGGCTCCCCTGCAGAGTGCGGTGGGGGCGAGGTGACGGCTTCGCCTCGCCCCCACCGCGCCGGTATCTGGCAGCGGCGCTACAGGCCAGTGGGGCTCGAGGGTGTGCCCGTACCCGGCGCGCCCTGGGCGGCGCGAGGCGTGGGGGTGCCGTGGGCGACACCCGTGTGGGGCGTCCCGTGCATGTCGCGGGCGTGACCGTAGTGATGTCCGATCCGCTCGTGGTAGCCGGGGTCACCCAGATGCTCGTCCTTGTCGAAATCCGGAGCAGACTTGATCTCGTCCTTGGTCCGGGATACCTGGATGAGCCTCTCGTCCGTGTTGACGGCCACGACGGTCCCGGCGGGCAGGAGCACTTCCTTGCCGAAGATCCACACACCGATGTTGACGACGATGTACTGGTCGCCGACTTCCTTGGAGTGCTTGGCGACCTTGCCGATGTCGCCGTCCCTGGCTTCGACCTTGAAGCCGGTCAGGTCGGTGCCCTGGATGTGACCGGTGGTCGGCTGGTACTGCCACATGCTGTCGCTCACGGTTCGTCCTCCGGAGTCCCACTCGCGAAGGAGCGATGCCAGTTTGCACCGTGCGTCCCCGTCCGCGGCCTACTGGCGTCTGTCCCCTGGATGCGAACCGAAACGACGCAACGTCGACGTGAGGATGGCCAGGAGGGCCGTGCTACAGCTTTCGGGCGGTCGTCCGTCTCGGGTCGTTCTCGGCCTCGCGGATGCGGTACCCCAATTCGCCCTGTGCGCACGAGAGGTCGAGGGCCGCGACGCGCGCCACCCCCTGAGTTCCAGGCGGAGGTACGTGTCGTGGTCGCAGCCGCGGTCGGCAGCGCTCCGGCGTTCGACGGGAGCGGCGGTCCGGACATGGTCTCGTCGGAGGCTTGCCGAGGAAGTGACGGTGCCATCCTGGCATTTCGGAACCCACGGCGGCGCAGTGGCACGTGGGCGAGTGAGGGCATCTCCCGGCGAGGCGGCGAACCTCTCCGGCCCCATGACCGTGACGACACGGGCCGGCCGATGGACGGCGGTCAGGCGCTCTTCCGAGCGCCCGCCGTGCGGGACGCGTGCCGGACCGCGGCCTCACGGGAGGCCAGCACGATGAGCACAGCGCCCACCCCGGAGACCTCGAACAGTCTGGATACCTGCGGGGCGAGCGGACCAGCCAGCGACAGCGGCACTTCCTGAGTCACTCGCAGCAGCATGTTGAGGGCGGTCGAATCGGCGAACGTCACCCCGGAAAGATCCGCCACGAGCGGCAGTCCCGAGCGAACCGCCGCCTCGAAGCAGAGGGTCACTTCGTGATGTGCAGTCAGGTCGATCTCACCGTGGAGCACCACGATGGCCGCCTGATCCGTGACGGAAAGTGACACGACAGAAGTCGCGTTGCCGTTGGGCGGGCCGGTAGTCATGTCAGGAAATCCTCGGAACAGGGCCCCTTCACCAGGGCCGACGGCACAGGACAAGGGATCAGGCGGGCGCAGGTACCGCCCGCGGACCCCATCCCCCGGAACCCGTCTTCCACCGGCTCCGGTGCACCTGTCTGTCCAAGCGCACGGCGCACCATACACGGGCACGGCCAACACGACGGCATGGGCGGACCCGTCGGCCGGGCAGCACCGGAAGCGAGCAGCATCGGGCCCGAACGAGAGGGCGGGCACCGGGCCGGCGGGCGGGTGGTGGCCCGGAACGGCGAACTGACCTGAGAGGGGTACCTCCGGAGCGGTTCCACACAGGGATGTGTGGAGCGTCACGCACGACAAGAGCCGTCCAAGTTGTCTGAGTCACAGCGCAAATGTCCATTTAGCCGCCATGCTCGAATCGGATGCCGACGCCCGAAGTGACGCGCGTCGGCATGGACTTGGACGTGGGGTGCTGGAGTGAGCCATGCCACAGCACTCGGGACTTTCCCTCTCTTGTTCACCGGAGAAAGGTGCGAATCGTGGCCGCATACCTGTGCCCGCCCGCCGTCATACACGGCGAGCACGCCGTCAAGACCAGCCAGATCGTGGAGGAGGTCCGCGAACGGCACCCGGACGCGGCGTGGGCGCCCCGGATCGACGGCATCGCGGCCAGTACCGGCATCGAGACCCGGGGCTGGATGCTGCCGCTGGAGACGGCCGTGGCGCCCGGCGCCTCGGGCGCTCTGCCGGCGACCGGCACCGGGCCCGCGCGGGAGGCGCTGGTCCGCGACGGGTTCACCGAGCAGGACGTGGACCGCGTGGTCGCCGCCCTCGAAGCGGTGCCGGCACCGCAGACCGTGCAGGAGCGCACCGCCCCGGCGTGGGAGGCCGTGCAGGCGTACGGGGAGCGGGCGGCGCGCGGGGCTCTGCAGATCGCCGGGCTGGACGTCTCGGACGTCGACTGCCTGATCACCAGCAACTCCACCACCCCGGCGCTGCCGGGTCTGGACGTCGCCCTGGCCAACCGGCTCCCGCTGCGCGGCGACGCGATGCTGCTGCCCGCCTCGCAGTGGGCCTGTGTCGCCGGTACCCGTTCCCTGGCACTCGCGGCCGACCTCGTGGCGGCCGACCCCGACCGGGTGGTCCTGGTCGTGATCTCCGAGGCGCTGAGTACGACCTACCAGCCCGCGGACGACACCCTGGAGTCCCTGATCGTCCGGCTGCTGTTCGCGGACACCGCGGTCGCGACGGTGGTCACGGGCCGCCGCAGGCCCCAGTCGGTGCTGCGGCTGGACGCCTCCTGGCACCACACCCTGCCGGACACCCAGGACCTGCACCGCCTGGAGACGCGTGCGGACGGCACCCACTTCGTGATGGACCGGCGCGGCCCGCGCGCCGTGCAGAACACCGTCACCGCCATGTGGGACTGGCTGCACGACCGCTACCAGGACGCCCCGAACTCCTGGCACCCCGACGTGCTGCTCGCGCACCCCGGCGGGACGCGCGTGCTGGAGTACATGGAGCAGACCATGCCCGAGGAGTGGCCGTCGGGGCTCCTCGACCACAGCCGGGACAGCTACACCAGCGGCAACCGCGGCGGCGCCGCCGTGTTCGACATCATGCGCCGGGCGCACGACGCCGGGCAGCGGCCGGGCAGTCGCGCCGTGCTGTACGCGGCGGCCCCGGGCCTCACGGCGACCGCCCTCGAAGGAGAGTGGCTGTAGCGCGGCCGCGCCGTCACCTGGCCACCACCGCCCAGACCACCTTGCCGGTGTCCGTCCACCGCACCCCCCACCGGGCGGTGAGCCGGTGCACGACGTGCAGGCCGCGACCGCCGTCGTCGAGCAGTTCGCCGCGGCCGAGGCGGGGACGGCCGTTGCCGGTGTCGCCGACCTCGCACAGCAGTCCGTGACCGGCCCTGATCAGCCGTACCGTGATGGGCCCGCGGGCGAACCGGACCGCGTTGGTGACCAGCTCGCTGACGAGGAGCAGCGCCCTGTCCCGGGTGTCGTCCCCGGTACGCCACTCGCGCAGCAGCGCGGAGACCAGCGTGCGGGCCCGGGCGGCCGCGTCGTCGCGGGCGGGCAGCCGCCAGGTGGCGGTGTCCCCCTTGCGGTAGCCGATCATGCGGGCCAGCAACAGGGTCACGTCGTCGCGCCCGCGCTGCGGCGACAGCCCGGAGACGACCCACCGCGCGGCCTCCTCCAGGACGTCCCAGGGGTGCACCGTGGACACGGCGTCCGCGAGCCTGCCGATGCCCTCGTCGATCGGCACGGCGGGATCCTCCACCAGCCCGTCGGTGTAGAGGGCGAGCAGGGAGCCCGGGGGTGCGGCGAACGTGTGCACCCCGAACGGCTCCCGCAGGGCGAATTCCGCGCCGAGGCCGGGATGCGGGCGGACCGCGAGCGGCGCGGCGCGTCCGTCCGGAAGTACCAGGACCGGGGGGAGGTGGCCCGCGCTGGACAGGGCCACGCGGTGGCTGACCGGGTCGTAGACGGCGATGCAGCAGGTCGATCCGAGGGCGCTGTAGCCGGCGGCCAGCCCCGACTCCGCGTCGTCCAGCATCGTCACCGTCTTGTCCAGGTGTTCCAGCACCTCGTCGGGCGCCAGCCCCGCGGAGAGCAGTGCGCGGGCCTCCATGCTCAGCTGGCCCATCGTCGCCGCGGCTCCCAGGCCGTGCCCGACCACGTCGCCGACGACGAGGGCGGTACGGCCGTCCGGGAGCGGGAAGCTGTTGACCCAGTCACCGCCGACGCCCGCGCTGTCGGGGGTGGCGGGCTGGTAGACGCTGGCGGTCTCGACGGTGTCGCCGCCGGTGCGCGGCAGCAGTCGGCGCTGCAGGGCCAGCACCTGGGTGTGCTCGCGCTGGTGCTGCCGGGCCAGGTCGACGTGGTGCGAGGTTCTGGCCACCAGTTCCTGGAGGTCGAGCAGCTCGCCGTCGTTGAAGGGGCGGTCGGCCCGCCGCCAGACCTCCGCCACGCCGAGCACGACGGGCGGCGACCCGTCGAGGACGAGCGGGATGCAGGCCACACCCGCCGACCGGTCGCTGGGGACGAGGGCACGTACCAGCTTCGGGCTGCCGAGGACCCGCTCGATCGACTCGCGGTCCGGGATGACGATGGCCTGGGCGGCGTCGTCACGCCGGATCGCCTGCGACAGCAGATGACTCGCATCCTTGGGTAGGTCGTCACCTTCAGTCACGTACCCCTCGGGCCAGACCCGGTCCGGCACCAGGGCCGCCCGCCGCAGCCGGATGCGTCCCTGGCCGTGCTCGGTGACCCCCTCGCCCGTCCACACGGCGAAGTCGAGGTCGATGGCGGCCACGTCTCCCCAGGCCAGCAGCGACTCCGCCAGCGACTGCGCGGTCTCGCCGATGTCCAGCGAGGTGCCGATCGCGGTCTCGGCGGCGTACAGGTGCAGTCTCCTGGCCATGGCGATCAGGGAGACGGTCAGGCCCTCCTGCGGCGCCGCGGCGGACAGGATGCTCATCGAGACGACCAGCTCCGAGCCGTCCGCGCGCCGCAGCCGCTGGACCCGGGCGACATGTGCCTCGCCGGTCTCCAGGACCTGCCGCAGCCGCCGGGTGACGGTCGGTACGTCCCAGGGTGGCAGCAGGTCGACGAAGGGGCTTCCGGTCACGACGTCCAGACCGGCGAAAACGGGGGCGTCCAGGTTGCTGCGCGTGATGCGCAGCTCCCGGTCCAGGTTGACCGCGCCGAGGATCTGCTCCTGGAGGCCGGCCGCCGGGTCGGGGTGGACGCGTACGCGGGCGGTGGTCTCACCCGGCGCTCCGGAGGCGTCGGCCGGCGCCGCTCCGCCGCGCGGGATGTACTTGCCCAAGGCGCTGCTGACCAGGTCGAACGGCGACGAGGACGAAGAGGACGAAGGAGAGGGTGTGTCCATACGGCTCTCTCAGCTCGCTCGCCGGCCCCGGCACGGCGCCGGGCCGTACTCGCACCCGTGCGGCGGGCCCCGAGATCTCCGACCGCACACCTCATTCAATAACACGCCGGGCGCCTTCGCCCACACCGGCGCCGCGACGCCAGCGCTCGGGCTCGATACGGCCCGCGTACAGGGGCAGCTCCAGCGGCGGCCCGCCGTCCTCGAAGGGGTCCCACACCCGGGTGAGCCCCGCGGTGCCCCGCGCTCGCACCCGCCGGGCCTCGGCCAGGTCGAGTACGTCGGTCAGGACCTCCTCCGCCCCGGGCCCGGCCTCGGCACGCATCCGCCCCTCGGGGTCCACCACGACGCTGCGCCCGAGGCCGTCCGGCGCGGCCGCGTTGAGGCTGGCCATGAAGACCTGGTTGACGATCGCGTTGGCCTGCGCGAGCACGACTTCCTGGGCACGGTCGACGGTGGGGGTGCGGACCAGGTTCAGTACGAGGTCGGCGCCCTGCCAGGCGAGGTGGCGGGTGACCTCGGGGAACCAGGCGTCGTAGCAGATCGTCAGGCCCACCCGTCCGTGCCCGGCCAGGTCGAAGACGACGAAGTCGGAGCCGGCCGCCGTGGTCTCGTGAGGGCGCCACGGGAAGATCTTGCGGTACGCCGCGACCCGCTCGCCCGCGGGCGAGTAGACGGGGGCGGTGTTGTATATCCGGCCGTCGGCACCCTGCTCGTAGACGCTGCCGGGCACGAGCCAGATGTCCAGTTCACGGGCGAGGGCGGCCAGCCGGGCGCCCCGCGGGCCGTCCAGGGGCTGGGCCCCCGCGGTCATGACCCGCTCGGGGTCCTCGCCGGGCTCGTGCCCGCACAGATGCAGTTCCGGGTAGGCGAGCAGCCGGACGCCGGGGTGCGCCGCCATGACGCGGCGCACGTCCTCGGCGAACGCGTCGGTGGCATCGGCGGCGTGGTGCCGCGCGGCCGTCTGGACGAGGCCGATCGGCAAGGGAGTCGTCATCACTGGGCAGCCTTCCGCGGTCGGTGGCGTGCGGGGACGGGGGCGTTGGTCGAGCCAATCACCGGGCCATCCACGGGACAAGATCCCTTCGTCCAGCGGGATCCACAGGAAGAACCTGTGGGCCGCGCGGCGGCCGCGGCGTCCCGCGCCGCCGGGCGGCCGTGGTAGAACGAGGACCCCCCGCGTCGGCGTGATGGCGTCGCGCGCCCCCGACTCGACAGGACACGGACCGCGTATGACCCTCAACCAGCTGAGGGCCTTCGTCGAGGCGGAGCGGCTCGGCTCGTTCACCGCAGCGGCGCGGGCCATGGACATCGCCCAGGCCTCCGCCTCCGAACTGGTGCGCCGCCTGGAGACCGAGCTGGACGCCGAGCTGTTCGCGCGGGGCAGCCGCACCCTGGCACTGACCTCGGCGGGCCAGGAACTGCTGCCGTACGCCCAGCAGGCGGTGGAGGCCGCCGAGAGCGGGACCCGGGCGGTGCGCTCCCTGGGTTCGCTGGGCGGCGGGACCGCCACCTTCGGTGTGCTGCGCAATGCCGACTACTACCTGCTGTCCAACCTCGTACAGCTGTTCCACGCCCGTTATCCGTCCGTCCGGGTCAGGCTGGTGGGGCAGAACTCCGCCGAGACCGCGGCGGCCGTGGCGGCGGGACGGATCGAGGCCGGGCTCGTGGTGCTGCCGATCGAGGACGAGGGGCTGGTGGTGACGCCGCTGCTGCGGGACGAGGTGTTCTTCGTCAGCGCGAGCGAGGAGCGCACCCGGACGCCCATGACGATCGAGGCGTTCTCCCGCACCCCGCTCGTCCTCTACGACGCCCACTATGGCTGGCAGGACCCCACCCGGCGCCAGCTCGCGGAGCGGGCCCAGCTGGCCGGGGTGAGGGTCGATCCCCTGATCGAGCTGGAGCACGTCGAGGCCGCGCTGGGTCTGGTGGCCGCCGGTGTGGGCGACACGATCGCCAGCCGGGCCGTGGTCGCCGGGGCGACGTTTCCCGCGGGGCTGCGCACCGTCCCGTTCGCCGACCCCCTCTACGACACGATCGCGCTGGTCAAGCGGCGGGGGCATCCGCTGTCGCGGGCCACCCGGGAGCTGGTCAGGATCGCCGAGGACACCTTGCGCGAGATCCGGGACGATCTCGGCCTCTGAGTACCGGCCGCTGAGCGACCGGACAAGCCACAGGGAAACCCTGTGCTTCGGACAGGAATCGCCCCTCTGGTCCTGTGGCAGGTTGCCGTCTAGCGTCCCAGCCATGCAGATCACGCACGACGAAGCACAGTCCCTCCCCCCGTTCCAGTGGCTCAAGAAGCCGTCCGTGGACGGTCCGCCCGCCCAGCGCGACCCCTCGGTGGTCGAGCGCGTCTCACAGATGCTGAGCGAGATCGAGCGCAAGGGCATGGACGCGGTACGCGGCTACGCCCAGGAACTGGACGGCTGGTCCGGCGACCTGGAGATCGAGGCCGCCGAGCTGAAGAAGTCGGGGGACGCGCTTCCCCCGGACGTCCGTACCGCGCTGGAGATGGGCTACGAGCGCACCCACCGTTTCGCCGCCGCGCAGCGCGAGCACCTGACGGACTTCGAGATCGAGGTGGCTCCCGGTGTCGTCGGCGGTCAGCGCTACGTTCCCGTCTCCCGCGTCGGCGCCTACCTGCCCGCCGGCCGGTTCCCCCTCCTCGCCAGCGCCTTCATGACGGTGAACGTGGCCAAGACGGCCGGCGTCCCCACGGTCCTCGCCTGCACTCCCCCGTCCGGCGAGCACGGCGCGCACCCCGCCGTGCTGTACGGCGCCTACCTGTCGCGCGCCGACCGGGTGTTCGCGCTCGGTGGCGTCCAGGCGCTCGGCGCGATGGCCTTCGGACTGCTCGGTGAGGCTCCGGTCGACATGCTGGTCGGCGCGGGGAACGCCTACGTCACCGAGGCGAAGCGGCAGCTGTTCGGCCGGGTCGGCATCGACCTGCTGGCCGGGCCCTCCGAGGTCGCCGTCATCGCGGACGCCAGCGCCGACCCGGTGTGGGTCGCGGCGGACCTGCTGGGGCAGGCCGAGCACGGGCCCAACTCACCGGCCGCCCTGGTCACCACCTCCGCCGAGTTGGGGCGCGCCGTGATCGCGGAGGTCGAGCGCCAGCTGGGGACGCTGACCACCCGGGACATCGCCGGCCCGGCGTGGCGCGACTTCGGCTCCGTCGTCGTGGTGGACGACCCGGCCGCCGCCGTCGCGGTGGCCGACGTGATCGCCCCCGAGCACTTGGAGATCCAGACCGAGGACGACGACTACTACCTGGAGAACCTCGCCAACTACGGCTCGCTGTTCATCGGATCGTGGTCGACGGTCGCCTACTCCGACAAGGGCATCGCCGGCACCAACCACGTACTGCCGACCGGCAAGACGGCCCGCTACAACGCGGGGCTCTCCGTGTCCCGGTTCCTCAAGCCGCTGACGTACCAGCGTGCCTCGAAGGAGGGGACCGCGTCGCTGGCCCCGGCCGTCGAGCGCGTCTCGGCCTTCGAGGGGCTGGCGGCCCACGGTGCGACGGCGACGCTCCGCATCGACCGGATCGGGCGGAAGTCCGGCGCGTTCGACGACGTTCCGGCCGCACTGCGCGACCAGCTGTGACCCCTCGCGTGCCGCCGCACGGCATGCGGCGGCACGCGACCGCCGCTCCGGTGCCGAAGCCCCCCTCCCCGCCACGCCCGGCCACGCGCCCCGTCCCCACCCGAGGTTCTGCCATGCCACACCACCCGTCCGCGCCACCGGCGCCCGCCGGAACAGGGAGCGGCACCGCTCTCACCCAGGGCCTCAAGGGCCGCCAGATCACCATGATCTCCATCGGCGGGGTGATCGGCGCCGGACTGTTCGTCGGCTCGTCCGCCTCCGTGACCGCCGCCGGGCCGGCCGCCCTGGTCTCCTTCCTGCTGGCCGCGGGGCTGGTGGTGCTGGTCATGCAGATGCTGGGCGAGATGGCCGTGGCCCAGCCCGACACCGGTTCCTTCTCCACCTACGCCGACCGTGCGCTGGGCCGCTGGGCGGGCTTCTCGATCGGGTGGCTCTACTGGTGGTTCTACATTCTCGTCATCCCCATCGAGGCCATCGCCGCCGGTGAGGTGGTCGCGGGTCTCACCTCGGTGCCCAGCTGGATCCCGGCGCTGGTGGTGATCGGGCTGCTGGCGGGCAGCAATCTTCTCGCGGTGCGCAACTACGGGGAGTTCGAGTACTGGTTCGCCCTGTTGAAGGTCGTCGCGATCGTCGCGTTCCTGGTTCTCGGTGCGCTCGCCGTCCTCGGTCTGCTGCCGGGGTCGGACACCCACGGGGTGTCGAACCTGTGGAGTCACGGTGGCTTCGCACCGCAGGGCGGCACGGCCGTCCTCGCCGGTCTGCTCACCGCGATGTTCAGCTTCCAGGGCAGCGAGATCGTCACCATCGCCGCCGCCGAGTCCGAGGAACCGCGCAAGAACATCAGGAAGGCCGTGCGCGCGGTGGTCTGGCGGCTCGGCCTCTTCTACATCGGCTCGATCCTCATCGTGGTGTGTCTGGTCCCGTGGAACGCCGACGATCTGGCGGCCGGCTCCTACCAGGCCGTTCTCGACCGGATGAACATCCCGGGTGCCGCGCGGATCATGGACGTCGTCCTCATCGTCGCCGTGGGCAGCTGCCTCAACTCGGCCGTGTACACCGCGTCCCGCATGATGTTCTCGCTGGCCGGGCGCGGCGACGCCCCCGCGCTCTTCGCCCGCACCTCACGGCAGGGAGTCCCCCGCAACGCGGTCGCGGCCTCCACGGTCATCGGGGTGGCCGCGGTCGTCGCCAACTACCTGCTGCCGGACGTCTTCTCGTACCTCATCGCCTCCAGCGGAGCGATCGCCCTGATCATGTATATGGTCATCGCCCTCACTCAGTACGCGAACCGGCGCAAGGGAGGGCAGCCGGCCGAGGTGCGGATGTGGGGGTTCCCCTACCTGACCCTCGCCACGGTCGCCTTCATCGCCGGGGTGCTGGTGGTCATGGCCGTGCTGCCGGGACACCGGCTGGAGCTGTGGCTCTCGCTGGGTCTGACCGCGGTCCTGGTGGGCGTGGGGGTGCTGCGGCAGCGGCGCCCGAGGGGCGGCGAGGGGGACGCCCCGGCGTCGGCGGTCCGGGAGTCGGAGCGGGCGGCACGGCACGCGGTCGGCGGACGCTGACGGATCATCGGGCGCGGGCGTGCGTGGCGCGGGGCACGAACTCGGTCGGCAGGACCAGCCGTTCGCCGGCCGGGTCGACCTCCTTGGCGATCCGCCGGACCAGCAGCCGGGCGGCCTGGCGGGACAGCTCCCGCAGGTCGTGCCGGACGGTGGTGAGCCGGAATGCCTCCCACGCGGCCATCGGGAGGTCGTCGAAGCCGATGACGGTGAGGTCGTCGGGGACCCTGACGCCGGCGGCGAGGGCCGCGTTCAGCACCCCGATGGCCACGACGTCGTTGCCGCAGAAGACGGCGGTGGGCGCCCGGTCCGCGTCGAGCAGGGCGGGCAGCGCCCGGTACCCGGTGTCGTACTCGAAGGCCCCGCGTACCACCCGGTCCTCCGGCAGTCCGACGCCCGCCTCGGCGAGGGCCAGCCGGAACCCCAGCTCGCGCTCGCGCCCCGTGGTGGTGTTCGCCGCGCCGAAGACACCCGCGATGTGCCGGTGCCCGAGGGACACGAGTTCCCGGGCGACGAGCCGCCCGCCGCCCTCGTTGTCGACGACGGAGGCGAAGTCGCCGGCCCGGCCGGTGTCCCGGTTGAGGAAGACGTAGGGCATGCCACGACGGTCCAGCTGAGCGGGCAGGCGGGAGTCGGTGGTGGCCGTCGCGAGGACGACGCCGTCCATCGACTGGTCCAGCAGCTTCTCCTCCGCGACCGCCTCGTCGGACCGCTCCGTGATCAGCATCATGCGGTAGCCGAGGCTGCTCAGTTCGTCGTGGAGCGGGGCGATGACGTGCGGGTAGAACGGGTTCGTCAGGTCGGTGACGATAACACCGACCCGTCGGGTGGCACGCGTGGAGAGGGTGCGTCCGGCCTCGCTCGGCACGTAGTTCAGCGCCTGGGCGGCGCGCCGCACCTTCTCGCGCGTGGCCTCGGAGACACGGGGATCGTCGCGCAGGGCCCGGGAGACCGTGGGCTGCGAGACACCGGCCAGTCTGGCCACGTCGTGACTGGTGATCCCCATCGGCTCTCTCCTCGTCGCCACCGGCGCCACCCGATGGCGCACGCCCACCCAATATACGTATGTCAATCCACCCCCAACCAGTCGCCCCTGCGCCGCACTCCGCCGCACCCACTGCGGCCGGTCGTCGATATCCGCACACAAAGACCTTGACCCACCCCCTTGACATCACGGCCACCGGCGCCTGTCATGGAATGCATACGTATACACACGCAAGGAGCTGTCATGCCCGACGTAGTCGTCACCCCTCACGAGCTGGCCCGCCGTACGGTGCGCCGCAGCGACTTCGTCTCCTGCGACCAGGCGTTCATCGACTGCCGCACGCCCGGTTCCGACCGCAAGGAGAACTACGCGATGATCGGGCCGGGCGTCTCACAGGCCGCCGGTCAGCACGTCAACCTCAGGCTGCCGCACGGCTACAACATCGGCGCCGCCGCCATGCCGCACGGCATCACCAACAACCTGCACCTCCACTACACGGCCGAGGTCTTCGTCTGCACCGAGGGCGAGTACCTGCTGCGCTGGGGCGTCGACGGCACCGAGGGCGAACTCACGCTCCGGGCCGGCGACATCGCGTCCGTCCCGACCTGGATCTTCCGCGGGTTCACCAACACCGGCCCCGACGACGGCTGGCTGTTCACCGTGCTGGGCATGGACGACACCGGCGGCATCATCTGGGGCCCCTCGGTCCTGCGCGAGGCGAGTGAGCACGGCCTGTACCTCACCGCCGACAACGAACTCGTCGACACCGTCGCCGGGGACCCCCTCCCCGCGGAGTCCGAGCTGGTCAGCCCCATGGCCCGGGAACACATCGACCGGCTCCGCCGCTACACCCCCGACGAGATGAGGCGCCGCATCGCCGCCGCCGACGACCTGGTCTTCTCCGAGCGGCCCTTCCTCGACAGCACCCTGCCCGGTGGCGGAGCCCGGCTGAGCTGCGTCATCGGCTACGGCATGACCGAGGACCCGCACCAGGAGCCCCGCGTCTTCAACCCGCACGGCCACAACGCCGCCTGGCTCCGCGCCGATCCCGGGCAGGGCGTCTCGACGCACCGCCAGCACGAGACCCAGACCCTGATCGTGAAGGACGGCCTGTGGGAGGTCACCCTCAACCGCACCGACCCCGTCACGGTCCGCCTCGGTCCGCGCGACATGCTCTCCGTCCCGCAGGACGCCTGGCGCTCCGTACGCAACGCGGGTGACGAGCGGGGCGACCTCCTCGTGGTCAACTCCGGTGACGGGCGGGTCCGCCTGGAGTGGGACGACGAGGTCGTCAAGAGCGCGGCGGACGCGGGCCTGGGCATCGACCACAACGGCTACGTCGCCCCCTACGCGCTGCTGCCCCGCTCCGCACGTCCCTGGTGACCGGCGTGCCGAGCGAGGACCCGGCCGGTCCGCCGCCCCTGGTCGTCGTGCCCGGCATGCTCTGCGACACCAGGCTCTGGGACGACGTCGACTTTCCGGAAGGCCACGCCGTCCATCACGTCCCGCTGCGGCGGGACGGCATCGGGGCGCTCGCCCAGGACGTGCTCTCCACGGTCACGGGCCCGTTCGTCCTCGTCGGGCTCAGCCTCGGGGCCATCGTCGGCTTCGAGGTCCTGCGCCGGGCGCCCGAGCGGGTCGCGGGGCTGTGCGTGATGGCGACCAACCCGGGTGCGCCGCGCCCCGGGCAGTACACGGCCTGGCGGGAGATGGACGAACGGATCCGGGCCGGCCGGTTCACGGACGTCGTCGAACGGACGCTGCCGGACATGTTCCCCGACCGCAGCCCCACCCCCGGGGCCACGCGGCGCTACCGGGTCATGGCGCACGCGGTGGGTGCCACCGCCGCCCGCGCCCAACTCGCCGCGCAGGCCACCCGCACGGACGCGACCGGCGTACTGCGGACCGTCCGCTGCCCCACCACGGTACTGGCCGGAGAACGGGACGCACTGTGCCCGCCCGCCTTCCACCGGGCGATCGCGCGGACCGTACCCGGAGCCGGTCTGACGCTGCTGCCGGACGCGGGACACCTCGTGCCGTGGCAACGGCCCGACGCGGTGTCGTCCGCACTGCGCGACCTGGTCACGGCCGTCGGCACGACGCCGGACGGCCCTGTGCCCACCCCCTCCTGAACGACCTGCCACCCCACCCCTTCACCCACTGGAAGTGAGCCGCCATGCCCCGACACCTCAAGTCCCCCGTGCCCGCCGCCCGAGTGACCGCGGCCCGGGCGGACGTCGCCGAGCGCGTCCGCGTCATCCTCGACGACATCCGCGAGCACGGCGACGACGCGGTACGCCGGTACTCCGAGAAGTTCGACGACTGGAGCCCCGAGTCGTTCCGCCTCTCCCCCGACGAGATCCGCCGGATCGTCTCCCAGGTGCCCGACACCGTCCTGGACGACATCCGCTTCGTGCAGGACCAGGTCCGCACGTTCGCACAGGCCCAGCGTGACGCGCTGGCCGACGTCGAGATCGAGACGCTGCCCGGCGTCCGCCTCGGCCACCGGCACGTCCCCGTGTCCGGCGCCGGCGCGTACGTACCCGGCGGGCGCTACCCGCTGACCGCGTCGGCGCACATGACGATCGTGACCGCCAAGGTGGCGGGCGTCCCCCGGGTCGCCGCCTGCACCCCGCCGATCCGGGGTGAGATCCCGGCCGCGACGGTCGCGGCCATGCACCTGGCGGGCGCCGACGAGATTCATCTGCTGGGCGGCGTCCAGGCCGTCGCGGCACTGGCCGTGGGCACCGAGACCATCGAGCGCGTGCCGATGCTCGCCGGGCCCGGCAACGCGTACGTGGCGGAGGCCAAGCGGCAGTTGTTCGGCGAGGTCGGCATCGACCTGTTCGCCGGACCCACCGAGATCCTGGTGATCGCCGACGAGCACGCGGACCCGTTCGTGGTGGCCGTCGACCTGCTGTCGCAGGCGGAGCACGGGCCGGACTCCCCCGCCGTGCTGGTCACCACGTCCGAGGAACTGGGCCGCGAGGCCGAGCGGCACATCGAGCGCCTGCTGCCCGGCCTGCCCACCCGGGACTTCGCCGGACCGGCCTGGCGCGACCACGGCGAGATCGTGGTCGCCGACAGCCTCGACGACGCCTTCCGGATCGCCGACTCGTACGCGAGCGAGCACGTGGAGGTGCTGACCGAGAACCCGCGCCAGGCCCTGGACAGGATGCGGGACTACGGCGCCCTCTTCCTCGGGGAGGGGACCTGTGTCTCCTACGGCGACAAGGTCATCGGCACCAATCACGTCCTGCCCACCCGCGGCGCCGCCCGCTACACGGGCGGCCTGTGGGTCGGCAAGTACCTCAAGACGGTGACCTACCAGGAGGTCACCGACACCGCGTCCTCCGCGCTGCTCGGCGAGGTGTGCGGCCGGGCCGCGCGCGTCGAGCTGTTCGAGGGGCACGCCCGCTCCGGCGACGTGCGTGCCGCCAAGTACGGCCGGGGCAGCCTGCCCTGGAACGAGGAGGGCGCCGCGTGAGCCCCCGTACCGCAGCGCCGGCCGGACACAGCGCGCCGTTGGCCGGGCGTACCGCTCTGGTCACCGGGGGAGGCAGCGGCCTCGGCCGGAGCATCGCACGGCGGTTGGTCGCCGACGGGGCCCGTGTGGTGATCACGGGCCGCGACGGGACCAGGCTCGAGGAGACCGCCGACCGTCTCGGCCCGGGCGTCTCGCACCGCGTCTGCGACGTCTCCAGCCCCGAAGCGGTCGCGCAACTCGCCCACGACCTGGCCGACGAGGAAATCTCGATCCTGGTCAACAACGCCGGGACGGCGGGACCGGTGGCACCGCTCACCGAAATCGACCCGCGGGAGTGGGACGAGGTCTTCCACGTGAACGTGCGCGGGGTGTTCCTGATGTGCCGGGCCTTCCTGCCCGCCATGACCGCGCGGGGCGCCGGCGACATCGTGAACATCGCCTCGGTCTCCGGCAAACGCCCGCTGGCGCGGCGCACTCCCTACTGCGCCTCGAAGATGGCCGTCATCGGGCTCACCACCACGCTCGCCGCCGAGGCGGGACCGCACGGCATCATGGTGAACTCCCTGTCCCCCGGGCCTGTTTCCGGCCCCCGGATGGAGCGCAACTTCAGGCTGGAGGCAGAACGCACGGGCAGCTCCCCCGCCCAGGCCGAGCAGGCGTTCGTGGCCCGCTCCGCCCTGGGGCGGATGGTGACCGAGGACGAGGTCGGCGAGGCCGTCACCGCGATGCTGCGCATGGGCGGTCTCTGCGGGGCCGACATCGACCTCTCGGCCGGGATGGTGGCCCGGTGACGGCGCGCGGCACACCCCGCCGCGGCCTCAAGCAGCGCCTTGCGGACGGCGAGCGGTTGCGGGGCGCCCTGCTGCGGCTCCCGTCGGAGACACTGGTGGAGATGGCGGGGGTCGCCGGACTCGACTACGTCGTGATCGACTGCGAGCACGGGCCGGCCGACCTGACCCTGCTCCAGCATCACCTCACGGCCGCGGCGGCACACGGACTGGACGTCCTGGTCCGCGTCGGTTCGGCCGAGCCGGCCCTCGCGCTGCGCTGCCTCGACCTGGGCGCCGCCGGGCTGATCCACCCCCACGTCGACACCCGCGAGGACGCCCGGCGTGCGGTGGCCGCCAGCCACTACCCGCCGTGGGGAGAGCGCGGTTTCGCCACGTACAGCAGAGCGGGCCGGTTCGGTACCGTCGGCGCGGCCGAGCATGTGGCCGCGTCCCGCGAGACCCTGGTCGTGGCGATGGTCGAGACGCGGCGCGCCTGCGACGCCGCCGACGCCATCGCCGCCACCGAGGGGGTGGACGCGGTCCTGGTGGGCCCCGCCGACCTCGCCGCCGACTGCGGCTTTCCGGACCCCGGCGTGGTCGACGCCCTGATCTCGCGGGCGCACGACGCGACGCGCGCCAACGGGCGGGCCGTCATGGCGATCGTGCCGGACCTCGACGCCGCCCGGGCCGCCGAGCGGCGGGGCGCACAGCTCGTCGTCTACAACATGGCCCACGTACTCATGGACACCCTGCGCTCCCTGACCGCGCCCGGGACGACGGACGCGACCGGGGACCCGGCCTGACGGGGCGAACCCTTGACGCCCCCCGCACGGATCCTTAGTGTTCACCAGCAGTTCATACGTATGCACACCTAACCTGCATCCTCATCCCCTCTCTCCCCCTCCCCCTGCGCGATCGGAGAAGCCATGTCCGCCGCAGCACCGGCCTCCCCAGCAGTCGGCTCTCCCCAGTCCGACACGGACAAGCGTCACGCGATACGCCGAGCCATCGGCGCCGGCAGCATCGGCAATTTCGTCGAACAGTTCGACTACGGCCTGTACGGCTACATGGCCCCCATCATGGCCCCGGCGTTCTTCCCCGAGAGCGACCGGACCGTGGCGGTGCTGGGCACGTACGCGATCATCGCCATCGCCTGCCTGTTCCGCCCGATCGGCGGCACCCTCGTGGGCCGCTGGGGCGACCGGGTCGGCCGCAAGAAGACCCTGTTGTGGACCATCGTCGCCATGGGCGTGACCACCGCCCTGATCGGCATGCTGCCCACGTACCAGCAGATCGGCATCGGTGCGCCGCTCCTGCTCCTGCTGCTCCGGGTCGTCCAGGGCGCGGTCTCGGGCGGCGAGTACGTGGGGGCCGTCGCCTTCATCGTGGAGTGGGCGGAGCCGAACCGCCGCGCCTACTACACGTCGTACGCCTCCAATAGTTGCTTCGTCGGCACCCTCGCCGGCGCCGGTACGGCGGCCCTGACCAGCTGGGTGTTCCAGGGCGAGGCCCTGGACTCGTACGGGTGGCGACTGCCGTTCCTGCTGGCGATCCCGCTCAGCCTGGTCGGGGTGTGGCTGCGTCGCCACATCGAGGAGACCCCGGAGTTCGTGCGCGCGACGGCGGAGGGCGCGGACGTCGTCAAGTCGCCGGTCCGTGAGGCGCTGCGCTCGCAGTGGCGGCCGATCCTGGTCTTCTGCGGGATCTCGATCATGCTCGCGATCCTGTCCTACAGCTGGGTCACGTTCTATCCGCAGTACCTCACCGACACGCTCGGTCTGCCGCGCTGGATGGGCCTGGCCTCGAACGCCATCTCCATCGCGGTCCTCATCCCCCTCCTGCCGCTGGCCGGCATGCTGTCCGACCGGATCGGGCGCAAGCCGATGCTGGTGACGGGTGCCATCGCCTGCATCGTGCTGGTCCCGCTCGCCTTCCGGGTGGGCGAGGAGGGCACCTTCGGGGCCGCGGTGGCCAGTCAACTCATCTACATCGTGCCGGAGTTCTTCCTCACCGGCATCGTCACCGTCTGCGCGGCCGAGCTGTTCTCCACGCGCACCAGGTTCAGCGCGAGCGCCATCGCGTACAACAGCTCGTTCTCCATCTTCATGGGCATCACGCCCTTCGTCGCGACGCTGCTGGTCAGCACCTTCGACACCATCTACGCCGTCTGGGCCTACCTGGCGGCGGGCGCCCTCCTGGCGCTGGTCGTCGTGAGCGCCTTCATGACGGAGACGTACCGGAGCCACCTGGGCGCGGACAAGTTCGCCGCCCGCCAGTGAGCGAGTCGGTACATACGCATTCAGTACATCCGCATTCACGCCCACCCGCACAGATGTCATCGATTCACAGGAACGGATAGCACCATGCCTCTCGACCCCGTCGCATACCTCCCCTACAAGGACCCGGACGACTTCATCCGCGAGGTGACCGATCGCATCTGGGTCGACCGGGACATCGCCCACATCGTCGACAACTACGAGCCCGACTCGATCGTGCACACCAGCCTCGGCACCGTCGTCGGCCGTGACGGCGTCATCGAGGGCACCACCATCCGCATGGGCAGCACGCCGGGCCACATCGGCCAGGCGGAGGACGTGGTCTGGGAGGCACGCGGCGACGACGCCTTCCTCAGCTCCCACCTGGTCTTCTCCGCCGACGAGCACCTGGTGGACGGCCGCAGCATCCGCATCCGCAAGCGCACGGTGGCCAACTGCCTTTACCGCAGGGGCCGGATGGTGGAGGAGTGGGTGGTACGCGACGAGCTGGCCGACTGCCTCCAGCGCGGCGTCGATCCCGCCGAGGCGGCGCGCCGGCTCACCTTCCAGGGCTACAGCGGCTCCATGCTCGACGAACCGCCGACGGACGTGCTGCTCGAAGGCGTCAGCGGCGCCCGCCAGGACGAGTACCGCCCTGAGTGCGAGATGGTGCTGCAGTTCATCGACGAGGTGTGGACGCGGCGCCAGTTGCACCGGGTCAACGACTTCATGGTCCGCGACCTGTTCCTGCACACGGTCGGCGACCGTACCGTCATCCGCCCCGAGCGCTACCAGAGCGACCTCCTCGCCATGGTCGGCCCCTTCCCCGACGCGCGGTTCGCCGTCCGGGACATCCAGACCAACCACTCCCCGCGCTACGCGGGCCTGCGCGTCGCCGTCCTGTGGACCATGCACGGCACCTACCGCGGCACCCCCGCCTTCGGCCCCCTCACCGGACGGCCGGTGACGGTGCTCGGGGTGTCGCAGTTCCTGATCCAGGACGGCCGCATCGTGAAGGAGGTCCGCGTCTACGACGAGATCTCGCTCCGCGCGCAGATCGACGCGGGACGCGAGGAGGGCCCTCAGGTGGAGGCCAACATCTACTGAGCCTCCCCCCTGCCGTGGGCGGCGCGGCGCTCGAGTGCCGGGCCGCCCCACGAGGTAGCGGTGGAGCACGGCCATCGGCTCGTCCTCGAAGCGGTGCGGGCCGACAGGGCCGGGCGAGGCCACGCTCTTGTGGACCACCACCTCGACCGTGGTCACCACGCGTCGGGTGGCGGCCTCGTAGGTCTCCACCTTCGCGAGGAGTTCGGGTGCCCTCGGGGCCTGTTCGGCCACGACGCGCAGGAGTCGCGGGACGTCGGCGGCTACTGCGGCGGGTTGAGCTTGCGGAAGTAGGTCCAGCTCGTCTCGTTCGGCTCGCTCCACTTCTCCGGGGCGTGTGCGAACTCCGGATGGCGGTCCGCGATGTACGCGCGGGTGCGCTCGGGAACCTCGGTGTAGGCGCCGAGCTTGCGGCCCCGGCAGTGGAAGGTGAGGCCGCCGGGCCGCTGTCCGCGGGCCATCCACGGGAGCCACGGGGACATCCGGGACCACGACATGGTCGCCGGGACACTGGGTGCGGGGCCCGCCAGGTCGGCACGGTCGGCGAAGAACTGGAAGAGCTCCAGAGCCCTGTACGTGTCGCCGGCCGAGTGGACCGGGTACTGGGCCACGGGCAGCGGCGAGGGGTAGGCGAGCGGGATCTCCAGGCTGAAGCAGACCTGTCCGCCGAGTTCGGTCGTCGGGACGGGGAAGGGTCGCCACTTCTGGTTCGCCGGATCGTTCCAGACGTGCACGACCGGCAGGTCCCGCCAGGTCTCCAGGATCTCGCGGCTGACGGGGTCGAGGTAGAAGGCGGCCTCACGGGTGAGCAGACGGTAGGCGTCCGGGCCTCCGTCGGCGTCCTGGACTAGGCGGGCGACGTTGACCCCCTCGAAACCGAAGAGACGCTCGTACGGCTCGTCGGGGGCCCAGGCGTACACGTCACCGGTCCACCAGTAGGTGACCTCCTCGCCGTCCAGCGAGGCACGGGTGCGGGCGAGGGCGCGGAGCTGTTCTGCGGGTGTCGTCATGGGAAGTACTCTGCGCGATCACCGCCGTGACGCGGCGCCGATCGCCCCGGCATGGCCCGGAATTGACCAGAAGGAAAGCTTCACCTGTCGGGTGACAGCGAGACGGACACCGGCCGCCGCCGGGGGTCGTCCGGGGTGCCGTCAGGGGTCGCTCGGGGGTCTCCCCGATGTTCCGCGCCCGGCCGGTCGGCAGTGTGGGGACATGACCTCAACGCACATGTCACGAAGGGCATTCGGGCACGTGGCGGTCGCCGGGACCGCCGCAGTGGCCACCGGCCTGGCACTGCACGGGCAACCCGCCGGTGCCGCGCC
Organism: Streptomyces sp. NBC_01723; assembly: GCF_036246005.1. Taxonomy (NCBI): domain Bacteria; kingdom Bacillati; phylum Actinomycetota; class Actinomycetes; order Kitasatosporales; family Streptomycetaceae; genus Streptomyces; species Streptomyces sp. NBC_01723. The sequence goes on along the minus strand of NZ_CP109171.1, from coordinate 8,466,861 downwards.
GATGTCGCCACAGCCGCTGCCGCCCTTGGACCCCGCCGCGCTTCAGGCGGTCATCGATGACCGCGCGGCCCCTCCGTCGACCGCGGCGCAGCTCCGGATCGGCGGGACGGCCGGCCACTGGCGCGGCACCTCGGGCCTCGCCGACCTCGGGAGCCGGCGTCCGGTGCGGGCGGGTGACAGGCTCCGGATCGGCAGCGTGACCAAGGTCTTCGTCGCCACGGTCGTCCTCCAGCTGGTGGCGGAGCGCCGGTTGACGCTGGACACGCCGGTGCGGCGGATCCTGCCGGGCCTGCTGCCGGACCAGTACGGCGCGATCACCGTGGCGCACCTGCTGAACCACACCAGCGGGCTGCCCGACCACGTCGGCATCCCGGAGCCGGAGACGGCCGAGGAGGTGTTCCGGCACCGCTTCGACCACTGGACACCGCGCGAGTGGGTGGCGACGGCGACGCACGGCCCGCTGAAGTTCGCGCCGGGTACCCGGCAGGAGTACCGCGGCATCAACTACGTGCTGGCCGCCCTGATCATCGACACGCTGACCGGGTGCCCGTACGGGGAGGCGGTGGCGGCCCGCGTCCTGCGCCCTCTGGGCCTGACCCGCACCTCCGTGCCGGGAGACGACCCGCGCATCCGTGGCCGGCATGTGCACGGATACCTCAGGACGGCGGACGGCAGGCTGCGGGACATCACCGAGTACGACCAGTCGTCGGCCCGGGGCGAGGGCGACATGATCTCCACGGTGGAGGACGTGGACCGGCTGCTCACCGCACTGTTCTCGGGCGAACTGCTGCCGCCACGACTGCTCCGGCTGATGTTCACCCTGCCCCCGGACGAGGTGCGCATGCTCGACGGCAGCCCGGCCCGCTACAGCACCGGACTCCAACAGGCCGCCGTCAACGGCGTCGTCCTGTGGGGCAAGACCGGCGAGACGTACGGCTACAAGAACGCCGCGTTCTCCACCCGCGACCTGCGCCGCCGCTTCGTCCTCGCCCACCACCCGACGACGGTCCGCGACGGTACGGAGAGCCAGATGATCGCCCGGGTCGCCGACCTGCTGACGCGGGAAGCCGGCGGCGCCGGGTGACGCCCTCCAGTCACGGTGGCGGCGACCCGGCGGACGGGCCGGTCTCCGGGGACGGGCGGAGGAAGGCGCGGGCCCGGGGTGTGTGCTGGTAGTGGACGTGCCGGCCGGAGCGGGTGCGGTGCACCAGGTCGGCGGCGAGGAGGCGGGTCAGGTGGAAGGAGACCGTCGCGGGGGCGAGGTGGTGCAGGGCGGCCAGCGCCGTGGTGGTGCGCGGTTCGGTCAGGCTGTGGAGAATCGCCAGTCGAGTGGCGCCGAGGACGGGCGCGATGCGCGGGCCCGGGTGGCGTGCGGCGCCCATGGGGACGGCGAGCTGGGCTTCCTCGCGTCGCAGGGGGGCGTGCAGACCGACCCGGTCCAGGAAGAGGCTCGGGATGAGCGTGAGGGGGTGCGTGCCGCCGACCTCGCCCTCGTAGGCCGAGGTGACCTGTAGTGCGCCGTCCTGCCAGCGCAGGGAGGAGTGCAGGGCCGCGAGGGCACCGCCGAGTCCCTCCCGGGCCGCGACGGCGCCATGCCGTTCCACGAAGCCCTCGAAGCTCGCGGTGGTCTCGGACCAGCGCGGTGCCATGGTCTTCGACCACAGCCAGTGCAACTCGCGGGCGAGACGCTCCCGCAGTTCGCTCTCGCCGACCTCGATCCTGGGCCGGACCCGCTCCTCGGCCCGTTCGAGCTGGCCTTCGCGCAGCCAGGGGCAGCGCCTGCCCCGCGCCTGTCCCCCGGCCAGGAAGGCGGTGAACTGGGTCCCCACCGTGCGCGTCGGGGTGGTGGCGACGGCGTGCAACTGGTCCTCGACGGACGGCAGGAAGGTGCGGGGCGCCGGAGTGAGCAGTTCCGGGAGGTAGGCGGTGTATCCGCGGGCCACGGCGGCGAGCGTCGGCAGCCGGCCGGAGGACAGCAGGGCCCCGACCCGACGGAGGGCGGGCGGAGGTCTCCGGACCTCGGACACCGCTACCAGCGCGGCCGCCAACTCCCCCACGGGTGACACGGCCCAGCGCAGACCGGCCAGCCGCTCGGCGGGCATGTGCACGCGAATCACGGGTCCGCTCCCCTGTGTGTCTCAACCCCGGTGAACGGTTCGTCGCAGACCGGCTTTCGAACCTGATCGAATCAACGCGTCAGGCAGGCGTTCGGTTCCTAGGCTCCGGGGACCACCATCACAGCCCTTGGAAAGGCATGACCCTGTGCACCAGCAGATGATCTTCGTGAACCTGGCCACCAACGACCTCGACGCGGCCAGGAAGTTCTTCGCCGAACTGGGCTTCGCCGCCGACGACAGCTTCAGCGACGACACGACGGCCGCGATTCCCCTCAGCGACACCATCAACGTCATGCTGCACACCCACCGCAAGTACGCCGAGTTCACGAAGAAGCGCATCGTGGACTCGACCTCGTCCAGCGAGGTGCTGCTCGCCCTGAGCGCCGCCAGTCGGGAAGAGGTCGACGCGCTGGTCGAGAAGGCGGTGGCCGCGGGGGGCTCGGTCACCGGTGAGCCCCAGGACCACGGCTTCATGTACGGCCGCGCCTTCGACGACCTCGACGGGCACACCTGGGAGGTGATGTGGATGGATCCGACGGCGGCGCAGGGGTGATTCCGGCGGTCGTCGCGGTCACTCCGACGCCGGGGCGTGCGGGCCGGTCGCCGGTGGTTCGGCCGGACGGTCCCGTCCGCCGTCGCGGCCGGACACCACCACGACCAGGAGACCCACGACGACGGCGGCGGCGACGAGGCGTCCGGCGGCTCGCGTCGTCCATCCCGCCCGGGACGCGCCCTCGCGCGTCCCGGGCGCGCCCAGTCGCTCGGCGCGCCGGGCGGGTCGCATCAGACGCAGCAGCAGCAAGGCTGCGACGGGGAGTTGCAACAGCCACAGCCCGGTGCGCGGCCACTCTCCGTACCAGACGTTGGTCCCGTACAGCAGGGTGTGCCAGACGCTCAGCACGTACACGACGACGACGAACCGGTGCAGTCGCCGCCAGGTGTTCGCGCCGATGCGGTGCCGGACGTAGAACAACAGGCCCAGCGGGACGGCCAGGTAAAGGGCGGCCTGGCCGATGGGGATGGCGATCCGGCCGGTGCCGGAGTCGTACCAGCCGGGCACGAAGCTGTCCGCGAAGGCGACCCAGAGCCGCTCGGCCCACCCCACCTTCGTTTCGTAGCGCACGAGTTCGGCCGCGAACATCAGCGCGTGCGCGAACATCAGGGCCATGGTGGTCAGGCTGGTCGTCCGATGCCAGCGTTCCAGCACCTGCCGGGAGACGGGCAGTCCGGTGGGGCGCGGTCCGGACAGCAGCAGTCCGAGCATCACCGTGCCCCACGCCCACAGCAGGCCGGACCAGCCGAAAGCCTGGCTGAGCAGGTACATCCAGTAGGTGCCCGGGTCGTCCATGAACGGCATGACCGCGACGGTGGCCGAGTCCCCCGACCCCATGCGTGCGTAGAGGAAGGCGAACACGGCCGCGGTGACCACCACCGCGGCGCCGGCGTCGGGCACCGCGGACCTCAGATCGCCCCGGAGGGCGGGGCGGTCGGCGGGACGGCGGTCGCGTCCGGTCCGCGCGGCGGCCGGCCCGTCCTCCTCGGGCCTCGCGTTGGACAGCATCAGGGACCTCCCGGGCGCCGCCGCCGCCGCGACGGTGCGCGTGCGTCGTGGGGCCATCAGTCTGGCCGACGGGACAGCGGGGCACCGAGTCGCGATCAAGCCAGTGCGCCGGGAGTGTGCGGCCGAAAAGGCACGGTGGCGCCGGTGCTTGGCGGCGCGCCGCGCTCAGCGGGAACCGTGGTTCGTGACCGGACAGCGCACGAAGGTGCTGCTGTTCTGGTCGATGAGCAGCCCTCGGCCGAGCTGTGGCGCGCCCCGCTGGGAGCAGTCGAGGCGCGCACAGACGCGACAGCCCATGCCGATGCGGGGTCGCGGCGGTGGCGTTGCCGAGCTCGAGGCCGCCCGAGCAGACAAGCCGGTGGGCGTGGCGGGTCTCGCAGCCGAGGCCGATGGCGTACAACCTGCCGGATTCGTTCCACGGGCCGCTGCGGCCGGCCCGATCTCATCGGTCTGGACACCGTCGGCGCGATCGCTGAGTCGCTGTACGACGGGTTCCGCGAGCAGGTGTACGCCCCGCCGCCGCTGCTCCAGCGCATGGTGGAGGCGGGACTCCTCGGCCGGAAGACCGGCCGGGGATTCCACACCTACGACCGGGTCCGACCGCCGGATTCCGGCGCGGCGCCGGTCGGGGTGGCGAGCCCGAGTTCGCGCTGGCCGAGGGGGGTGAAGAAGCGCTCGACGTCCGCGTCGGTGACGTCGGCGAGGGTGGCCGGCGTCCAGCGGGGGTTGCGGTCCTTGTCGATGATCTGGGCGCGGATGCCCTCGACCAGGTCGGGTGCGGTCAGTGCCGCGCAGGAGACGCGGTACTCCTGGTCCAGGACCCGTTCCAGGGAGCCGAGCCCGCGAGCGCGGCGTACGGCGGCCAGGGTGACCTTGAGGGAGGTCGGCGACCTGGTGAGCAGGGTCTCGGCGGCCTCCTTGGCGGCCGGATCGCCGTGGTCGTACAGCCGCCGCACGGCCTCCTCGACGCCGTCCGTCGCGTAGCAGGCGTCGATCCAGGTCCGGTGCGCGGCCAGGACACCCGGTGGGGGCGCCTGCGCGTACCGGGCCAGGGCCTCGGCGGCGGGCAGCTCGGCCAGCTCGTCGACGAGCTCGCCCAGCACGGCGGAGGGCACGTAGTGGTCGGCGAGTCCGCAGAGCAGCGCGTCGGCGGCGCCGATCTGCGTGCCGGTCAGGGCGAGGTGGGTGCCGAGTTCGCCGGGGGCGCGGGCGAGCAGGTGGGTGCCGCCGACGTCGGGGACGAAGCCGATGCCGGTCTCGGGCATGGCGATCCGGGAGCGTTCGGTGACGATCCGGACACCGCCGTGCGCGGAGATGCCGACGCCACCGCCCATGACGATGCCGTCCATCACGGCGACGTACGGCTTCGAGTAGCGGGCGATGCGGGCGTTGAGCCGGTACTCGTCACGCCAGAAGGCGGCCGAGGCGGTGCCGTCGCCGTCGCGGGCGTCGTCGTGAATGGTCCGGATGTCGCCGCCCGCGCACAGGCCGCGCTCGCCGGCGCCGGTGACGACGACGGTCTCGACGGCCGGGTCCCGCTCCCAGGCGGTCAGCGCCTCGTCGACGCGGAGCACCATCTCGTGGGTGAGGGAGTTCAGGGCCCGGGGCCGGTTGAGGGTGATGTGCGCGGCCCGGCCGGTGGTGTGCAGGAGGACGGGTGCGTCGGTGCCGTTCATCTCGACACCGTACTCGGCGGCACGCGATGAGAGGGCTCCGCCCACCGGCGGAGCCCCCTCCTGGCCGTCACCGGTCGCCGGCGAACCAGTCCTTCTGCGGGGTCTTGGCAGCGAGCGCGCCGCAGTTGGAGCCGTAGTTCCAGGCCTGCAGGTTGTCGATGACGCCGCCCCACTCCACGCAGGCACCCCGCGCGAAGGCGTACACCGGCCCCGCGTACGAGCGGTACTCGCCCGCGTCGTACATGTCCTCGCTGCTGTCGACGTTGCGCACGTAGGCCACCATGTACTTCGGTGCGCCGGTGCTGTTGCGGATGGTCACCGTGCAGTTCCTGCCCGTTGACGAGTTGTAGGTGAGGTAGACCGTGCCGGTCTTCCCGATCGGCATGGAGTTCACCACCTTGTAGCCGGAGCCGCAGACCCCGTTGTACGCGGCGGTCGCGCCGTTGGTGGCCGCGCCGGCGGCGGGGGCGGACACCAACAGCCCCGCTCCGATGGCCCCGACGGCGATCAACGACGTACCCACCGCTTGCATGGAACGCTTCATGGCACCTCGATCCGTGAATCGGACTGGCCTCCCCATGGTGTTACTGAAGCCACCCGTTGAGACCTTTGCGCCCGTTCGGTGGTTGTACGCCGTTGACGACTGTTTAAGGCCATTCGCGAAGAAGATCGCGGAGTGGCACCTACTTTCCGTGCGGGTCGGTCGCGTTGAGTGCGGCCACGACCTGGTCGTAGTCGCCGCGGGCCTCCCCGTAGCGCAGGAACTTCACGCGCTCGACCTGGATCTCCCGGGCGTCGGGCTCGGCCTCGATCAGGCCGACGACCTCCGCGACGAACTCGTCGAGCGGCATGGCGTGCTCGTTGTCCTCCTGGCCGGGCAGCAGCGCGGTGCGCACGGACGGCGGTACGAGTTCGACGACCTTCACCGAGGTGTCGGCCAGCTGGAGCCGGACGGACTCGCTGAGCATGTGGATCGCGGCCTTCGACGCGTTGTAGCTGGGCGTGACCTTGAGCGGTGTGAAGGCCAGGCCCGAGGAGACGGTCATGATCGTGGCGTCCGGGCGGGTCCGCAGGTGTTCGACGAAGGCGGCGATGAGCCGGATCGGGCCGAGCACGTTGGTCGCCACCGTGGCCTCCGCGGTGGCGAGGAAGGTGGCGGGATCGCGCCAGTCCTCGGCGTGCATCACGCCGGCCATCGTGACGAGTACGTTGAGGTCCGGATGGTCCGCGAGCACCTGCTTGGCGGCGGTCGCGATGCTCGCGGCGTCCGTGGTGTCGATCCGCACGGTGTCGATGCCGGGGTGGTCGGCCGCGATCCGTGCGAGCAGTTCGCCACGCCGCCCGCCGACGATGACCTTGTTCCCGCGCGCCTGCAGCTCGAGGGCGAGGGCGAGGCCGATACCGCTGGTGGAGCCCGGGATGAAGATGGTGTTTCCGGAGATGTCCATGCCTCGATCGTGGCCGGTGCGCGGGCCCGGGTGCAGAGACCGCTTGTCGGGGGATCGGCGATCCCTGGCTCACTCTTCGGCGCCGGACGACAATCGACCGCATGGACCGTGCAGCACTGGCCGACTTCCTGCGCAGCCGCCGTGAGGCGCTCCGACCGGAGGACACCGGACTTCCCACAGGCCCCCGCCGGCGGGCGAAGGGGCTGCGGCGTGAGGAGGTCGCCTCCCTGGCCGTGATGTCGACCGACTACTACACCCGGCTGGAGCAGCGGCGCGGCCCGCAGCCCAGTGAGCACATGCTGGCCTCGCTGGCCCGTGCGCTGCGGCTCACCGGCACCGAGCGCGACTACCTGTACCGGGTGGCCGGGCACAACGCGCCGACGTCACTGTCGGCCACCACCCATGTCGCCCCGGCACTCCTCAGGGTCCTCGACCGGCTCGACGACACCCCGGCGCTCGTCCTGACCGACCTGGGCGAGACGCTGGTGCAGAACCGGATGGCCGCGGCCCTGTTCGGGGACGCGTCCCGGCACACCGGAGCGGCGCGCAGCGCGATCTACCGCTGGTTCACCGACCCGGCGGAGCGTTCCCTCTATCCCGAGGCCGACCGGGACCGGCAGAGCCGCGCCCAGGTGGCGAACCTGCGCGCCGCCTACGGCCTGCGGGGTGCGCGGTCGCGGGCCGGCGAACTCGTACGGACGCTGGAGAAGGCGAGCGAGGAGTTCGCCGAGCTGTGGGCCCGGCACGAGGTCGCGCGGCGCTTCGAGGACCACAAGACGCTCATCCACCCGGAGCTGGGCCCGATCGAGGTGGACTGCCAGGCACTGTTCACCGAGGACCAGCAGCAGACGCTCCTGGTCCTCACCGCTCCCCCACGCACGGAGGGCTACGAGAAACTGCGCCTGCTGGCCGTACTGGGCCTCGACACCTTCACGGAGGCGGACCGCTGACCACGGGCCCACGCCCACTCACTCGCCCCCGCCGGCCCCTGCCAGCTCGTCCAGTTCGCGGACGATCGAGGCGCGCAGTACGTCATGTCGCGGACCCAGCCGGAACCGGTCGCCGCTCCACCGGTCCCGGGGATGCAGCCAGACGGGGGCCCCGATCAGGTCGGCCGGCTCCCAGTCGTAGCGCGGCCATACGTGCGCGTGCAGGAAGGGGTCCGTGTTGCCGAGGATCTCCAGGTTGACGCGGCGGAAGGCGGGGTCCAGGTGTCGGCAGGCACGTTCCACCGCTTCGCCGAGCCGGTCCATGTCGGACAGGAACGCCAGCCGTTTCGCCCTCGGCAGGTCGGAAAGCCGCTGCACATCCGGCTCGTCGACGAGGAGTACCGAGTAGCCCGGCAGGAACTGGACGTCCCCGATCACCGCGAACCCCGCCGCCAGTCGTCGCATCACGGTCGGGTTCTCACCCCTCAGCGCGGCCCCGATCCGATCCGTCCGCCAGTCATCAGCCATGGCCTGAACCTACCTTTGCCGCCACCGCCTCGACCCGGGGTCTGGAGCACTGACGCCGTGACCGCGGCCTCGAATCAGCCGTAGGGGCCGAGTCGGCCGAGGGTTTCCTCGGGGGTCGCGCCGGGGCGCGTCCACTGGGGAACGGGGCGGCTGGTCGGGCCAGGTGGCGTTGCCGCCCGCGTCCGAGCGCCACGAACAGCACGGCTCGCCGCCCTCGGGCCAGCCCTCGGGCTTGTCCTCCCACGCCTCGCCGCGACCGTACGGCGTGATGTCGAGCAGGGCGAGGGAGCCGTTGACCCGCTCGGTGCCGCGGCCCGTCGTGGAGTAGGTGAGGAAGACGCGGTCGCCCTCGCGCAGGTAGGAGGTGAGGTAGCCCATTTCGCCGCCGGCCGGTCCCTCCACACCGCGGACCGAGTACCAGGGCTGGGTGTAGCCCATGAACTCGACGTAGGCGGCGACCTCCTCCCAGCGGCCCGTGGTCACGACGGCGAACGAGACGCCGCGGGCGTTGAGGTAGACGGGGTCCTTCAGGTGCCAGACCGTGGTGGTGCAGCCCTCGCACTGCCCCTGGTGCGGTGCGCCGTCGTACCACATGTGTTTGTAGACCACGAGCTCGTCGCGGCCCTGGAAGAGGTCCAGGAAGGGGACCGTCCCGTCGGGTCCGACGACCTCGACCGTCCCGTCGAACTCGACCATCGGCAGCCGGCGACGGGCCGCCGCGAGGGCGTCACCGGCACGGGTGTGTGCCTTCTCGAGGACCAGCAGCTCGTCACGCGCGGCCTGCCAGGTGGTCTGGTCCGCCACGGGCGGACGGCCGGACGGCGCGGTGGTCGGGTCACTCGGCGTGTGCGTCATGGCATCCTCCGTGGTGTCTCGTGCCGGGCGGCGTCGCGCGCGGGCTGCGACGCTCACCGGGTTCAGACTCGCGCCGCGGCCGGAACTCATCGCGGATGCCGTTCACCAGGTTCATGGGCGCACCGCCCGACTGGACGGTGGTGGCCCCTGGCCACCGGGGTCCCGTGGTGGCTACAGCACCGTCGCCACGAGACGGCGGGCGTGGGCGGCGTCGAGGCCGTCGGGGCGGAAGAGGATGCGGTACATCAGGGGGGCCACGACGTGGTCGACGACCGTCTCGGTGTCGGGTGTCCGCTCGCCGCGCGCGGTGGCGCGGGTGAGGATGACGTCGATCTGCTCGGCGGCGTAGGCGGAGCACTGTCCGGCGTTGCTGCCGTCCGGATCGCCGAGCAGGGCGTCGCGTACGTAGGCGCGGCCGGAGGGGGAGGCCATCTCGTCCAGGAACTGCTCGGCCCACGCGGTCAGGTCGGCGCTCAGGTCGCCGATGTCCGCGGGTGCCGTCTCGGGGCGCAGCCGCTCGACCGCGACGTCGGAGAGCAGCTCCTGGAGGTCGCCCCAGCGCCGGTAGACCGTCGACGGCGTCACACCGGCGCGCTGGGCGATCATCGGGACGGTCAGGGCGTCCCGGCCCACTTCCGACGCGAGTTCGCGTACGGCGGCGTGGACCGAGGCCTGGACTCGGGCGCTGCGCCCGCCGGGGCGCACCATCGGGCGACTCATGGCTCCAGCCTAAAGCAAACGCGTTGCGTCTACGGGGCCCATATCCACGTCGCTCATGCCACCGGAGCCGGCTTGCGGGCGGGCATGGTCGCCTCGTACGCGCGACCCGCCCGCAGCAGCACGCTCTCGCCGAAGGGCCGGGCCATCAACTGCATGCCCACCGGCAGGCCCGCGGAGTCGTGGCCGACCGGAACGGACAGGGACGGGAGCCCGGTGATGTTGGCCGGGGAGGACAGCCGCACGTAGGCGTCGGAGACACTCTCGACGGTGCCGTCGGGCCAGGTGATGGTCTCGCTGCCGGCGGTCACGGCGGTGGCCGGGACCGTGGGGGCGGCGACGACGTCGACCTCGTCCAGCAGACGGGCCCAGGCCTGCCGCATGAGCGTGCGGGCGCGTTGGGCGCGCAAGTAGTCACCGGCGGGCATGAGTTCTCCGGCCTCGAGGAGGACGCGGACGTCCGCCTGGTACAGCTCGGGGACCGTGCGCAGGGTCCGTTCGTGGTAGGCGGTGGCCTCCGGCACCAACAGCCCCCAGTGGGTGGCCTGGACGTGGCGTGCCATCGGGATGTCCACGTCGACGAGGAGCGCGCCGAGGTCCTGGAGCCGGGCGATCGCGTGCCGTACGGCCGCCTCCACCTCGGGGTCGACGTGGTCGAAGTAGTAGTTGCCCGGTACGCCGACGCGCAGCCCGGTCAGGTCCGCGCCCTCGCCCGGCCGGTGGTCCGATCGTGGTGCGGGCACCGAGGCGGGGTCGCCGGGGTCGTGTCCGACCAGCGCCGGCAGGACCAGGGCCGCGTCCGCCACCGTCCGGGTGACGGGGCCGACGTGGTCCAGGGACCAGGACAGTGAGGTGACGCCGGTGCGGGGGACGAGGCCGTAGGTCGGCTTGAGCCCGACGACGCCGTTGAGCGCGACGGGCACCCGGATGGATCCGCCGGTGTCGGTCCCCAGGGCGAAGGTGGCGGCACCGGCCGCGACGGCGACGGCGGAACCGCCGCTGGAGCCGCCGGCGATCCGGTCGGGGGCCCAGGCGTTGCTGGTCTGCGGGGTGGTCAGGCCGTAGGCGAACTCGTGGGTGTGGGTCTTGCCGACCAGGACGGCGCCCGCGGCCGACAGACGCGCGGCCACGGTGCTGTCGCTCGGCGCGCTGTGGTCCGCGCGGACCCGGGAGCCGGCGGAGGTCGCGCTACCGGCGACGTCGATCAGGTCCTTCAGCCCCAGCGGGATCCCGTGCAGCGGTCCCCGGTGGCGTCCGGCCGCCATGTCCTCCGCCGCCCGGTGGGCGGCGCGGCGGGCCTGCTCGCCCACGACGGTGGCATACGCGTTCAGGTGCGGCTCCACCTCGTCGATCCGGTCGAGGACGGAGTCCACCAGCTCGACCGGGGACAGCCGTCGCGACCGGATCGCGTCGGCGGCGGCGGTCAGGGTCAGTTCATACGGCCGCATCGGGCTTCTCCTCCCCCGCGCGGTAGGCGGGTGCGGGCGGGGTGTCCCCGAAGTCGATCTCCCGGAGGGCCGCGACCACGGAGTGGATGTGGCCGGCTGTGGCCGCGACCGCGTCGAGGCGGTCGGCCGGAAGCGGGAGCCCTGCGCGGGCAGCCCAGTGGTACGCCTCGGACGGCGTGAGTTCATCGGCGGACACGGGCGTTTCTCCTGATCGGGTGGAGGACGAGCGACAAGCGCAACGCGTGTGCCGCTGCGCCAAAAGCCAACTGTTTGCTTTAGTCGACCATAGGACCTACGGTTCTTTAAAGCAAACGGATTGCTTTTAGCCTGCCGGGCGCCCTCACACCGTCCGGACACCGAACGAAGGACCGCGATCGACCATGCCGACTCCCTCCTGGACCGTGGGCGACGTCACCGTCCACCGCGTCGACGAGATCCCCCTGCCGCCCGCGACCGGCCCCTGGCTGCTGCCCGGCGCGACCACGGAGGTCGTCTCACAACACCCCTGGCTGCGACCCGACTTCGCCGACCCGGACGGCACCCTGCGCCTGGACAGTCACAGCTTCGCCTTCGTCGTGGACGGGCTGCGGGTCCTCGTCGACACCGGCATCGGCAACGGCAAGGAGCGGGCCAACCCCGCCTGGCACGACCTGCGCACGGACTTCGTCGAACGCCTCGCCGCCGCCGGATTCCCCCCGGACTCCGTCGACCTGGTGATCCTCACCCACCTGCACGCCGACCACGTCGGCTGGAACACGCGCGAGGTGAACGGCGCGTGGATCCCCACCTTCCCCAACGCCCGCTACGTCACCTCACGCACCGAGCGGGAGTTCTGGGCCACGTACGACATGGAGGAGGCCCGCCGGCAGATGTTCCGCGACTCCGTGATCCCCGTCGAGGAGGCGGGCCTGCTCGACCTCATCGACGTGCCGGGCGAGGGCGTCGGGATCACACCGGGCCTGCGCCTGGTCCCCACCCCGGGCCACACCCCCGGCCACGTCGCCGTAGAGCTGACCGCGCGGGGGCGGAAGGCGCTCATCAGCGGCGACTGCCTCCACCACCCCGTCCAGCTCGCCCGCCCCGGGATCGGGGCCTGCGTGGACATCGACCCGAAGCAGGCCGAGGCCACCCGCCGCCGGCTGCTGGGCGACCTCGCCGACACGGACACGCTGCTGCTCGGCACCCACTTCGCACCGCCCACCGCGGGCCGCGTCCGCACGCACGGGGACGCCTACCGTCTGGCGCCGGTGACGTAGCGGACGGCGGGGTCGGGCGGACGGTCCGCCGGGGCGATCTCTTGTGGTTACTCGGAAACCGTAGGAGAGTATGGGCGAATGAGTTCCAGACAGCTACTCAAGGGACTGCCCGAGGACGCCGACCTCAGGCGCGCGGACTCCCTCGCCCGGGAGATCTTCTCCGACGTCGCCAACAAGTGGGCGCTCCTCATCATCGAGGCGCTCGGTGAACGCACCCTGCGCTTCAGCGAGTTGCGGAACGAGGTCGAGGGCGTCAGCCACAAGATGCTCACGCAGAACCTCCGCATGCTGGAGCGCAACGGCCTGGTCGAGCGGACGGTGCACCCCACCGTCCCGCCACGGGTCGAGTACACCCTCACCGAGCCGGGGCGGGCGCTGCGCGCCACGGTCGACGCCATGTGCGGCTGGACCCAGCGGTACCTCGGCCACATCGAGGACGCACGCGGTCGCTTCGGCGGCTGACGGGCGCCAGGGGGGAAGGGCAGGCCGATGAAGGCGGTGGTCCAGGAGCGCTTCGGCCCGCCCGAGGTGCTGCGGGTCGAGGAGATCGACCGGCCCCGGCCGGCGGACGGTCAGGTGCTGGTACGAGTGCGCGCCGCCTCGGTGAACCCGTACGACTGGCACATGATGCGCGGGGACCCGTACGCGGCACGGCTGACGGGTGGCATGGGGTTCAGGCGTCCGAAGAGCCGGGTCGCCGGCATCGACGTCGCCGGGGTGGTGGAGGGTGTTGGCGCGGGTGTGGAGGGGCTCGGCCCCGGCAGCGAGGTGCTGGGCTTCTGTCCCGGTTCCTTCGCCGAGTACGGGTGCGGCCCCGCCGGGCTGCTGGTGCCCAAGCCGACCGGCCTCACCTTCGAGCAGGCCGCCGCCGTACCGATGGCCGCGGTCACCGCCCTGCGCGGCGTCCGGACCGTGGGCCGGGTCCGGTCCGGGCAGCGGGTGCTGGTCAACGGCGCGGGCGGCGGCGTGGGCACCTTCGCCGTGCAGATCGCCGCGGTGCTGGGCGCCGAGGTCACCGGAGTCTGCGGCGCCGGCAACGCCGACCTGGTGCGTTCCCTGGGCGCCGCGCACGTCGTCGACCACGCCCGACAGGACTTCACCGACGGAGGAGTTCGCTACGACGTGATCCTGGACAACGTGGGCAACCACCCGCCCGGCCGACTGCGCCGGGCGCTCACCCCCACCGGAGTCCTGGTGGCCAACGGGGGCGGCTCGCCCGGCCGGGTCTTCGGCGCGATCGGCTCCATGCTGAGGGTGACGGCGGCCAACGCCTTCACCCGGCAGCGGCTGGGTCCGATCCTCCCGGCGACCCCGGCCGGACCGGCGCGCGCGGACCTGCTCGCCGTCACCGCCCTCATCGAGGCCGGGCAGGTCGTCCCCGTGGTCGGCCGGACGTACGCGCTGGCCGACACGGCGGACGGCGTCCGCCACGTGGAGCGGGGCCACGCCCGCGGCAAGACCGTGATCGCCGTGTCCGGCGACGTCAGTGGAACCCCGTCCGGTCCGCCGTGACCTCGATGGTGTCCTTCACCATCGCCAGGGCCGCCCCCGTCGGACTCGACCGTCCACCGCTCACGGTCACGTCGCCCGCGTCCGGGCAGCCGAAGACCACGGCCTTCTCCGGCCCGGTGAGCGCGTGCAGCGGATCCCCGGGTTCCGTCTCCTCCAGGCGTACGTCCACGAGGAGGGGCCGGTCCAGGGAGGCGACGGCGACCGCCCGCAGGCGACGCGAGCGGGAGGACGCGCTCAGGGCCGCGCCGGCGGTGCCCTCGTCGACGGGCTGTGCGCGCACGCGCACCGACGCCGGGTCCCAGCCCCAGGCCAGTGCGGCGAGCAGCCGCACCTTGGTGGCGGAGTCCGCGCCGGACAGGTCGGCCGACGGGTCCGCCTCGGCGATCCCGCGCCGACGCGCCTCGCCCACCGCGTCGTCCAGCGAGTCGCCCTCGGCGAGGCGGTCGAGGACGAAGGTCACGGTGCCGTTGGGGCAGGCCCGGATGGTCCGGCAGCCCATGCCGCGCAGGGCGGTGCGCGACAGGTCGCCCGCGGGCAGCGCAGCCCCGGTCGCGCCGGAGATCCTGATCATGCCCCGCCCGGCGCGGGCCGCCGCACCGAGGTCTCCCCAGTGGGTGAGCAGATGGCTCTTGGTGGCCGTCACGACGTGGACGCCCCGGCGCAGCGCGGTGACCGCCTCGCGCGCGGCGAGCGCGCGCAGCTCGGGCGAGGAGGGCAGCGCCTGCGCGAACACGGCGGCGCCGGTCCGGTCGAGCGTCTCGTCCAGTGGCTCCGGCGGGTCCCAGGACGGGCGCGGTGGCACCGGCTGCCCGTCGTCTCCCAGCAGGCACTGGCCCGAGCTCGCGCGAACGGCGCGGACCACCGGGCGTACGCCGTGCAGGCGGGCGAGTCCGTCCCCGTGCCCGGCCAGGTGGTCGACGTACGCCCGGCCGACCGGGCCGTATCCGGAAAGGACCACGCCGGTCCGCGTCGCTTCGCCCATCGATCCGGGCTCCTCTCGCCTCGTGCCGCCGGTCCGCCGAGTGGCGCCCGACCCGGATGAGATCACACCATCGGAAGGGTGACGGCGCGAGGGCCCGGCGGGCCCTGCACGCCCGAACCGAATCGAACGAACCGAGGTGAGGACCGTTGGTGACCGAGTCCGTGCGGTACCCGAGTGCGATCGTGCCCGTCGGGCACGTGGAGCCCGTGCCGCGCCGTGTCCGTGGGCTGGTAGGCGGCCGTGCCGTCTTCGACACGCGGCGTGCGCTGTACGTCTGGGAGTGGCCCCCGTATCCGCAGTTCGGCATCCCGCTCGACGACCTGGCCGAGGGGGTGGTGCTGACCGCCGACGGCGAGACCCGGACCCTGGGTGCCTGGCCCGCCCGGCGCCACTCGCTGCGCTTCGGGTCCGAGGTCCGCGAGGCGGCGGTCTGGGTCTGGGACTACGAGGCGCCGGAGCGGGTGCGCGGCACCGTCCGCTTCGAATGGGAGGCGCTGGACAACTGGTTCGAGGAGGACGAGCCGGTCTTCGTGCATCCGCGGAGCCCGTACTCGCGGGTGGACGCGCTGCGCTCGTCCAGCAGCGTCCGCGTGGAGCTGAACGGCGAGGTGCTGGCGGACGCACCGCACTGCGTGACCCTGTTCGAGACGGGGCTGCCCACGCGCTACTACCTCGACCGCGCGTACGTCGACTGGACGCGGCTCCTGCCCTCGGACACGGTCACCCGCTGCCCGTACAAGGGGACGACGAGCGGCTACTGGTCCCTGCGCTCCGATCCCGGGGCCCACCCGGACCTGCTCTGGGCGTACGACTTCCCGACCCCGCAGGTCCAACGGATCGCCGGTCTGGTCGCGTTCTACGGCGAACAGGTCGACCTCCGCGTGGACGGGAGGCCGGGCTGACGTCCGGGTCAGTCCGCCCGCCCCTCCCCCGTGCCGCGCATGTCCACGACGGTGGCCGCGAAGGCGAGCGGGCCGGGGAGCAGCGGAATCAGTACGGGTATCGACCAGGCGAGCAGCGCGGCCAGCACCACCGCCGCGGCCAGCAGCAGGGTGCCGCGAGGGCCCGCGACGGAGCGCAGGAAGCCCTCGCGAGGCGAGAACCGGTGCGGGGCCGGCAGTGCGGTGGTGCGCAGGGCGACCACCGCCAGGCCGAGGGTGAGCAGAACCAGCGCCGGGGCCATGAGGCCCGCCCCGGGCAGGCTGCCGCGGATCAGCGCCGAGTCGACCAGCAGGGCGACGACCAGCAGCGGTACGGCCAGGCCGCCGGCGAGCGAGCGCGCTGTCAGGTGGGCGCGCAGGTGCCCCAGGTAGCCGCCCGCCCCTACGGACGCGCCGTCCTCCGCGGCCCGGCGCAGGGTCGCGGACGCGGCGGCGAAGGCGGCCGGCGCGGTGACGACGGGAAGGCAGGCGACGCTGGTGAGCACCCCCACCAGCAGCACGTCCGCGAAGAGGGTGAACCCGGCCGAGAAGACCTCCCCGGGTTCGCGGCGGTCGCCGGGCGGCAGGATCGGTGCCTGGGTCATGGTGTCAGCCCTTCAGTCCGGAGGTGGCCATGCCCTGCACGAGGTAGCGCTGGAAGACGAAGAAGAACAGCACGATCGGCAGCACGGAGATCACCGACATCGCGAACATGGGCCCGTACGCCGAGGTGCTGGACTGGTCGACGAAGCTGCGCAGGGCCAGGGTGATGGTGAACTTCTCCGGGGCGAACAGGTAGATCATCTGTGTGAAGAAGTCGTTCCACGTCCAGATGAAGGTGAAGATCGCCGTGGTGATCAGCGCCGGCCGGCTCAGCGGCAGCGTCACCGACCAGTAGGTGCGGAAGGCGCCGCAGCCGTCGATGCGGGCGGACTCCTCCAGCTCGCGCGGCAGTCCGCGCATGAACTGGACGATGAGGAAGACGAAGAACGCCTCCGTGGCCAGGAACTTCGGCAGGATCAGCGGCCAGTAGGTGTCCACCATGCCGAGCCGGTTGAAGATGATGTACTGCGGGATGAGCACGACGTGGTGCGGAAGCATCAGCGTCGCCACCATGAAGGCGAACATCACCTTGCTCATCCTGAAGCGCAGCCGGGCGAACGCGTAGGCGGCCAGCGAGCAGGAGAGCACGTTGCCGACCACCGCGCCGCCGGCGATCAGCACGGTGTTCCGGAGCAGCCGGGTCACGGGGACCCCGGACACGCCGTCGAGGGCGGTCGTGTAGTTCGACCACTCCAGGTGGCTGGGCCACAGGTCGAGGCTGGTCACCACCTCGTCCGCCGGCTTGAGCGACGTGGCGAGCAGCCAGGCCAGGGGGTACAGCAGGACGAGCAGGCCCACGACGGCGATCGTGTGCGGGATCCATCGCCTGGTGGTGAGGTTCATCGTCCCTCCTCGTCCGCGTAGAAGACCCAGGACCTGGACGTCCTGAACAGGATCAGGGTGATGATGCCGATGGCGATGAGCAGCAGCCAGGCCATGGCCGCGGCGTAGCCCATGTGGGAGGCGGTGAAGCCGCGTTCGTAGAGGTAGAGCGTGTAGAACATGGTCGAGTCGGCGGGGCCGCCCTCACCACCGCTGACCGCGAAGGCCGGAGTGAACACCTGGAAGGACTGGATCATCTCCAGGACCAGGTTGAAGAAGACCACCGGGGACAGCATCGGCACGGTGACGGAGACGAACTGCCGCCAGCGGCCCGCGCCGTCCAGCGCCGCCGCCTCGTACAGCTCGGGCGAGATCTGCTGGAGGCCGGCGAGGAAGATCACCATGGGGGCGCCGAACTGCCACACGGTCAGCAGGACGATGACGTAGATCGCGAGGTCGGGGTTGCCGACCCAGCCGCCGGTGTCGATGCCGACGGAGCCGAGGATGTCGACGACCGAGCCGCCGTCGTTGAACAGCGCGCGCCACACCAGGGCGATCGTCATGCTCGCCCCGAGCAGGGAGGGCGCGTAGAAGGCGGAGCGGTAGAAGGCGCGGCCCCGGCCGAGGTTCTTCAGGAGCATCGCCGCCCCGAGTGCGAGGAGCAGCTTGAGCGGGACGGCGACCACGACGTACAGCAGCGTGGTGCCGACCGACCGCCAGAACCGGGGGTCCTCGGTGAGCATCTCCTGGTAGTTGCGCAGGCCCACCCACTGCGGCGGGTCGAACAGGTTGTAGTCCGTGAACGACAGGTAGAGCGACACGGCCATCGGCACCAGCGTCAGCACCGCCGCGCCGAGCATCCACGGGGTCAGGAACACATAGGCGGGCCACTGCTGTTCGCGGCGGCGGGGGCGGCGGCGTTTGGCCGGCGGCCGCGACTGGGCCGGGCGGTCGGCGCGTGCGGGCGCCCTGGTCGACACTGTGCTCATGACCGCAGCTCCCGTTCGGCCTCGTCGATGAATTCCCGCGCCGCCTCGCGCGGCGAGGTCAGTTCGTACATCACGCGGTGGTAGGCGCGCTTGAACGCGGTCTGGATGGCGACGTCGCCCCGCGGCGGTGCGGGGGGCGGGGCGTCCAGACCGTACGACTCCATCTTCTGCGCGTACTCGTAGATCTCCTTCTCCGCGCCTTCGAGGGTCTTGGCGACGCGGGCGGCGATCGTCCGGTTGGGGGGTGTGGAGCGGGTGAAGCCGAGGATGTCGCCGGCCCGCTCGTCGTTGAGCAGGAAGTCGACCAACTCGGCTGCTTCCTCGGGGTGTTCGCTGTTGGACCCGACCCCGAGGAGCATGGAGGGCTTGAAGTACGCGCCCTGGCGTCCGTCGGCGGTGGGGACGGGTGCGAAGTGGACCTGGTCGCCGAGGAGTGCGGGGTACCCGGGGAAGGGCGCGTCCCAGGTGAAGTCGGCGGCGGCGAGCCCTCGGCCCATGGGCGACAGCTCGGTGGTGCTGGCCTGCGAGGTGTCCTTGGCCTCGGCGACGACACCTTCCTCGCGCAGCTTGTCGCAGAAGGTCCAGAACTCGGTGAGGTCGTCCTCGGTGAAGCCGAGTTCCGTCTGGCTCTTGTAGAGCTTTCCGCCGCGGCTGCGCAGCCAGTCCTCGAAGATGTCCTCGTTGACACCGTTGTCGTTGGCGCCCACCATGTCGCGTCCGTCGGGGGACTTCAGTCCCAGGGCGGCGATCCTCCGGTTGGCCTGCGCCCACTCCTCCCAGGTCCAGCCGGGCTGCGGGGTGGGGATGCCGGCCTTCTGGTAGACGGTGGAGTCGTAGGCGTAGCCGGTGATGCCGCGGCCCATCGGCAGGGCGTACTGCTTGCCCTCGAAGGTGCCCGTGCGGACGAACTCCTCGTCCATCTCGGAGGTGCGGATCGTGCCGTTCTCGACGGAATCGCCCAGCGGCAGGAGCGTGCCACCGCCCGCGTACTGGGAGATCTGCCGGTAGTCGAGCTGGGCCACGTCCGGGATGCCGCCGCCCGCCGCCTGGGTGGCCAGCTTCTGCATGTACGAGCCGAAGTCCGCGTTGGAGGTGCGGACCTCGACGCCGGGGTGTTCCTTCTCGAACAGCTCCACCGCCTTCCTGGTGCGTGCGGCGCGGTCGTCGTTGCCCCACCAGGAGAACGTGAGGGTGACGCCGCCGGACGACACGTCACCGGAGGAGGAGCACGCGCTGAGCGACGCCGTCAGTGCGGTGCTGAGACCGACGGCTGCCGCGGCCAGGACGGCCCGGCGGCTCAGGGGCCGGCGCCGGCCGCTTCGGGGCTCGGGCATGGGTGCCTTCCCAGGGTTGCGAGGACGGGTGGACGAGGGCGGGCGGCGGGCGGCGTGGACCGGGCCCGCCGGGACGCCGCAGGAGGCGGCCGGTGGGATGCCGGGGTGGGTGCCCGGTCAGATGCCGGGATAGACGGCCAGCCGGCCGCACATGCCGAAGCGGCCGCTCGCCCTGGGGCCGGTGGCGGACACCCGGGCCTCGGCCAGGTGCCCGTCGTCGTTGCCGCGCAGTGCGTCGAGTTGGGCCCGGGTGGCCTCGGCGGCGGCGTGCGCGCCGTCGAGCCAGCGCTGTTCCCAGTCGTCCAGGCGGGGCCGCACCAGGTCGGCCGCCGCCCGCTGGAACGCGGCCAGGGGCTCCGGGTCGCCCTTCTCGGTCGCCTCGCGCAACTCCAGGAAGCGCCGCGTCGCCAGATCACGGCGGGCGCGAGCGATCCGCGCCTGCTCGGCCTCGGGGGCGTCGGCGGGGATACGGACGGCTTCGGTGTACGCGTCGGCGTCGGTGAGCAGGTCCTGGGGCAGGGTGAGCACCGCGTCACCCGCCTCGGGCAGTCCGCTGTTCTGCATCACGACGGTGATCTCGAGACCGCCGTCGTTGACCAGGCGGTGGATCGTGCCGGGCGTGAACCAGGCGACCGTGCCGGGCTCCAGCGGCGTCTCCCGGAAACCCGAGGTGGTGAGGGTCTGCACGGCCCCCCGGCCCGCCGTGACCACGTACCCCTCGCTGCACGTGAGGTGCAGGTGCGGGGTGCCTCCGCCGGGCAGTCCCTCGACGGTCGGCCAGTCGTACACGGTCAGGCGGGAGACGCCCACCGCGCCGGGAAAGCCGTCGTACGCCGTGCTCACCACGTGAGTCCCTCCAGGTGTGCGGCGACCTGTGCGCGGTCCCAGGCGCCGTCGGCGACGACCACGCGGTAGGCGCGCGCGAGCGTCTCGCCGGGCGGGAGGACCAGCTCCTCGTGGAACGCCCAGGACGGGGCGACCGCGGCGAACGGGTCGCTGCGCACGAACCAGTGCGCCGGGTGCGTGCCCTTCTCTCCCAAGTGGTCGTTGGAGGGCGCGTGTTCGAAGACGACCGTGGCGTGGCCGTCGCGTCCGTCGTGCTCGCCGACGTAGGCGAGCCACGGGGCCTGGGTGCCCATCAGGTCGCCGTCGGAGGAGCCGGCGGACTCGGCGGACTCGGCGGTGAAGACCCGGCCGTCGCGGAAGGCGCGGGGGCCGCGCCAGAAGAGGCCGGTGTATCCGGCGGCCGGACGGCCGTGGGTGGTGGGGCTGCCGAACCGCAGGTCCTCGTCGCGCCGGTTGGTCACCGCAGACGTCCAGGTGAGCGTCCAGCTGCCGGTCTCGGTGTCGACGTCGCGCACCTCGACGCGGCGCTCCTCCTCGGCCCACAGTTCACCGTCGTGCGGGTGCCAGGTCAGCCGCTCGGCGATGACGGCGCGGTCGCCCGAGGCGCTGACCTCCTCGAAGGACACGTGGGCCATCGAGCCGACCTTCTCGGGCAGGGCGAGGTACCCGTCGCCGTGCACGTAGGTGTTGCCGCCCCACAGGTTCTGGCCCGACAGGTGGGAGGCGGTCAGCTGGAGTCCCTTGTGCCAACGGTGGTCGTTGGGACGGTAGTCGGTGACGAGACCCCCGGAGAGGGTGCGGACCGGGTGCAGGTACGGCTTCGGCGCCTCCCAGCCGGCCTCCGGCCGGTACACGTACGAGAACAGCTCGGTGCCGGCCGCCCCGTGGGCCACGGTGATCCGGTCGCCGTGGACGTGGGTCAGTGAGAGCGTCATGCCTGGTCCTCCTCCTCGCGGGTACCGGCCGGCGCCCAGCCCGGGGCGCCGCCGTGCAGTTCGGTGTAGTACGGGTCGCCGGGGCCGATGTCGCCCGCGCGCACGGTCGTGTCGGTGAACGCCGACTTGTACAGGGCGGTGATCAGCTCCAGCGTGCGACGGCCGCCCGCGCCGCTGGTCGCGTGGCGCCGGCCGTTCCTGATGTCGTCGACCAGGACGCGCAGCTGGGCCAGGTGCGAACTGGGTTCGTCGGCGCCGAAGTCGCGCCAGGCCGCCGCGGTCTCCTCGGGGACGCCGGGCGCGGGGATGATGCGCCAGTCGGCGTTGCGGTAGCCGTACAGGTGGGTCACCTCGACCGTGGCCAGTTCGCAGTCGATGCGTATCCGGCTGACCTCGTCGGGGCTCAGCACGCTGTTGACGAGGGTCGCGACGGCTCCGTCGGCGAAGCGGACCAGGGCGGTGGAGACGTCCTCGGTCTCCACGTCGTGCACGAGCCGGGCCGCCATGCCGCGCAGTTCGGTCCACGGGCCCATCAGGTCGAGGAGCAGGTCGGTCTGGTGGATGCCGTGGCCCATGGCCGGGCCGCCGCCCTCGGTGGCCCAACGGCCCCGCCACGGCACCGCGTAGTAGGCCTTGTCGCGGTACCAGGTGGTCTGGCAGTGGGCCACCAGCGGCCGGCCCAGCGCACCGCCGCGCAGCAGGGCGCGGACGTGCCGTGCGCCCGAACCGAAGCGGTGCTGGAACACGATGGAGGCGTACGGCGCCGCGTCGTCTCCCGACTCGGCCGCCTCGACGGCGTCGTAGTCGGCCAGCGAGGGGCAGGGCGGCTTCTCGCACCACACCCAGGCACCGGCCCGGAGCGCGGCCACCGACTGGTCCCGGTGCACGGCGGGCGGGGTGCACAGCACGACGAGGTCGGGACGCACCTCGGACAGCATCGCGTCGAGGTCCGTGGACGCGTGCGCGATCCCGTACTCGTCGGCGAACGCGCGCGCCGCATCGCCGTTCACGTCCACCGCGGCCACGATCTCCACCTCGCCGTCGGCGGCCAGTTTCTGCAGGGCGGGCAGATGGCTGGACCGCGCGATGGATCCCGTACCGACCACCGCCGTACGCAGTGGTGCGGGCGAAACGTGCGAAGACATGCGGACCCTCTCGTGAGCCGGACGGGCGAGCACTGCGGGCACAGTGGTGATGTGCTGAGGTGGGGCGGCCCCGGATACGGATCACCGGGCGGCAACCCGCTCGTAGCAACCGCTTGCTATCGTGTTCCAACGTTGTAACCGCCGTGCGTCCGCAAGGTCAACCCTCTGTCCGGAAAAGACTCGACGTCGTTTTCCGCGTCCTGACAAGTGGGGTCCACGGGGGCATAATCTGCGAAAAACTGGGTGAGGGGGACGGACAGTGGCCGCGGCGACACTCAAGGACGTGGCGGAGCGCGCAGGGGTTTCGATCAAGACGGTGTCCAACGTTGTACGCGGCGTCCCGCGGGTCTCGGACGCGACCCGTTCGCGGGTGCTGCGGGCGGTGGAGGAACTCGGCTACCGGCCCAATCCCTCGGCCCGCAGGCTCCGTACGGGCCGCAGCGGTCTGATCGCCCTGGTCGTCCCCGAGCTGGCCACTCCGTACTTCGCCGAACTCGCCCACCACGTGCGCAGGGAGGCCACCCTGCTGGGCCTGACCGTCCTGACGGAGGAGTCGCTGGGGGACACCGCGGAGGAACTGCGTCTGGCCAACGGGGTGGGCGCGTCGCTGCTCGACGGTGTGATCCTCTCCCCGCTGCGGGTCACCCCCGCCGAACTCGCCGCCGTCACGGACGAGTTCCCGCTGGTCCTGCTCGGTGAGCGCACCTATGGACGGGACCGGGTCGTCGCCGACCACGTCCTCATCGACAACGTCGCCGCGGCCCGGGACATCACGGCCCACCTGGTCGGGCTGGGGCGGCGCCGGATCGCCGCGATCGGCGTGGACCACCAGGGCTCGGCGACCAGCCGGCAGCGCCTTGAGGGGTACCAGCAGGCCCTGCACGCCGCCGGACTGCCCTTCGACCCGCGGCTGGCGCCCCGCGTGGAGGAGTTCGACCGCCGCAACGGCCTGCTGGCGATGCGCTCCCTCGTCCCCCTGCCCGCCGCCGATCGGCCCGACGCGGTCTTCTGTTTCAGCGACCTGCTGGCGATCGGCGCGCAACGCGCGTTGCACGAGGCCGGCCTGGACATCCCCGGCGACGTGGCGGTGGCCGGCATCGACGGCTCCGAGGAGGCGCGGTACAGCACCCCCTCCCTCACCTCCGTGGTCCCCGACAAGGCGGCCATCGCCGCACTGGCCGTCAAGTGCCTGGCGGCGCGCATACGGTCGCGGGCACCGCTGCCGTTCGAGGTTCATGTGGCGCCGCACTGGCTGGAGGCCAGGGAGTCCACGCTGGGCGGGTGTCACGCGGTCCGCGCCTGAGCGGTGCACATGATCGTGAGGGCAGAAATCCTTGCCCTCACCGCTGCGCAAGGGCGCTCGACGAGACACTGAGCGCCGCGACTCGTCCTCCTAGGCTCTGCGACCATGGACATCCCTAGACGCCTCGTCGAACTCCAGCTGGCCGTAGAGGCGGCAGAGAATCGCTACCGCAACAACTCCGGAGACAACGCCACGATCGCACTGGCCGTCTGGTCCGACGCCACCGCCGCACTGGTCCGGGGCATCACCGCCCTCTCCGAAGAGACGGGTGTACCGCGCCGGGAGCTGGAAGTGGCGGTGGAGCGCGCGGCACGGCCCCTGGCCCCGGCCCTGCCACCGGCGCCCCGCCCCGCGGGCGCGAAACGTGGCCGTCATGCCGCGGAGAGCGACGGGTAACGCGCCACACCTACGGTCGTCCGCCATGGACACGACGAGGGCGCAGGACGCGCGGGTGACGAGCGCGGCGCCGCACACGGCGGAGACCACCGGAGCGGAGCCCGGCCGGAAGACCGGACCGGGCACCGACCAGGCCGTACGGGAGACCCTGGAGGACTACACCCTGCGCTTCGCGCCGCGCAGTTACCGGCGCTGGAGCCCGATGGTCGTGGCCACCACCGCACTGGGCGGGATCGCCTACATGGCGGACTTCTCCATCGGCGCGGGCATCGGTCTCACCCATGGCACCGGGAACGCCCTACTGGCGATCACGGTGGCCGCCGTGGTCATCTTCGTCACCGGCTTCCCGCTCGCCTACTACGGCGCCCGCTACAACATCGACCTCGATCTGATCACCCGCGGCTCCGGTTTCGGCTACTACGGGTCGGTCCTCACCAGTGTCATCTTCGCCAGCTTCACCTTCATCTTCTTCGCCCTGGAAGGGTCGATCATGGCCCAGGGCCTGGAGTACGGCCTGGGGATGCCCCTGTGGCTGGGCTATCTGGTCTCCACCGTCATGGTGATCCCGCTGGTGATCTACGGCATGAAGGCGCTGAGCAGGCTCCAGGTGTGGACGACCCCCGTCTGGCTGCTGCTGATGGTCGCGCCGCTGGTCTACCTGGTCGCCACCGACCCCGGTTCGGTCGACCGCTTCCTCGCCCACGCGGGGACGGACGGCGACGGCGGGGTCAACACCGCTTCGGTACTGCTGGGCGCGGGCGTCTGCCTGTCGCTCATCGCCCAGATCGGCGAGCAGATCGACTACCTGCGCTTCATGCCGCCCAGGACCGAGGCGAACAAGCGCGGTTGGTGGACGGCGGTCGTCATGGCCGGGCCCGGCTGGGTGGTGCTGGGCGCGCTCAAGCAGGCCATCGGCGTCTTCCTCGCCGTGTACGTCCTGGCCGAGGTCGGGCCGGCCACCGCGACCGAGCCCATCCAGCAGTTCAGGAGCGCGCTGGACGCGATGCTGCCGTCCTGGACGGTGGTTCCGCTGGCGGTGGCGCTCGTCGTGATCAGCCAGATCAAGATCAACGTCACCAACGCCTACTCCGGTTCGCTGGCCTGGACGAACTCCTTCACCCGGGTGACCGGGAACTACCCCGGGCGTCTCGTCTTCGTCCTGGTCAACCTGGGCTTCGCCCTCGCGTTGATGGAGGCCGACATGTTCAGCTTCCTCAACAGCCTCCTCGGGTTCTACTCGAACTGCGCGATCGCCTGGGTGGTCACGGTGGCCACCGACATCGGCGTCAACAAGTACCTGCTCAAGCTGTCCCCGCACGCACCCGAGTTCCGGCGCGGCATGCTGTACGCCGTGAACCCGGTCGGAGTGGTGTCCTTCGTCGCCGCCTCCGGACTGTCCATCGCGATGTACTTCCACGCCCTGGGCGACGCCATGCAGCCCTACTCCCCCGTCGCCGCGGCGGTGATCGCCTTCGTGCTCACGCCCGTCACGGCCGTCGCCACCAGGGGCCGGTACTACCTGCGGCGCACCGACGACGGCATCGCGGAGCCGCCGCTGGACCCGGAGGGCAACCCCAGCGCGGTCACCCTGGAGTGCCACGTCTGCGGGGAGCGCTACGAGCGACCCGACATGACGGCCTGCCAGGCCCATGCCGCGTTCGTCTGCTCACTGTGCCTGAGCACCGACAAGGCAGCCGTCCACGTGCTGCCCCCGTCCCCGGCGTCCGCCTGAGCGGGGTCGTCCGTTGACAGTGGGGGCTAACAGCAATAGCTTGGAGCTAACAACGTTAGCCGCTGCTGGTTCACCACGGGGAGTGTCATGACCGAGTACCTGGCCGTCGACGGCGGCACGATCGCATACGAGGTGTCGGGCTCTGGGCCGCTGATCGTCCTCGCGCACGGCATGGGCGACAGCCGCGCCGCTTACCGTGCCGTGGTCCCGCCCCTGGTGGAGGCCGGTTTCCGGGTCTCCACGGTCGATCTGCGCGGCTGCGGCGAATCCAGCGTCGACTGGCCGGCCTGGAGCCGCACCGACATCGCCGGCGACCTGCTCGCCGTGGTGCGTCATCTGGGCGGCCCGGCCGTGCTCGTCGGCCACTCGATCTCCGGCGGCGCCGCCACGGTCGCGGCGGCCCGCGAGCCCTCGCTGATCACCTCGGTGGTGGAGCTGGCGCCGTTCACGCGAGCCCAGTCGGTCCGCCTCGGCGATCTGCGCGTACGGCGTGTGCGGCGGGGCATGCTGCGGCTGCTCGGCGCCGGCGTATTCGGCAGCCGGCCGCTGTGGCGCTCGTACCTCGACGTCGCCTATCCGGGCCCGAAGCCGGCCGACTGGGCGGAGCGGACGGGCCGGATCGACGCGATGCTGCGCGAGCCCGGCCGCATGAAAGCCCTCCAGGGCATGGGCCGCAGCACCCCGGGCGACGCCGGCGCGCAGCTGGCCAACGTGCGCTGCCCCGTCCTGGTGGTGATGGGCACGCTGGACCCCGACTGGGCCGACCCGCGCGCCGAGGGCACGGCCGTCGTCGACGCCCTCCCCCCGGGACTCGGGCGCCTGGAGATGATCGAGGGCGCCGGGCACTACCCGCACCACCAGTTCCCGGAGCGAGTGGTCTCCCTCGTCCTCGACTTCGTGCGGACGGACGCCGCGCGCGCCTAGGTGTGCCGTCCCGGGACGTTGTGACGGGCGTGCCGGACGCAGCCCCTCGTACCGGGCGCACTCGGAGCTTCGCCCGGTACGGCGAGAGTGCGTGCCGGGCGCCGCGGGGCTGAGGCACCTCCCGGCCGGAGGCTGGGGGGAAGGACTTTGCGGACACGACCTTGGCATCGTGCACGAGTGGCCGGTGTCCCGGGAGGCGACCACACTGGGGAGGGCGTGCCATCCGGAACCTCCGAAGGGAGGACGCCGCTGTGACCTCCTTCTCACCCGGCTTCCACGGACGCCCCCGCGCCCTCGCCGACCGGCTGCCGCCCGGTCAGTACCCCACCGAGTCCTTCCCGGTGCTCTCGGCCGGCCCGACGCCCCGCGTCCCGACCGAGACGTGGACCTTCACCCTCACCACGGAGACGGGTGCCACGCACAGCTGGACGTGGGACGAGATGATGGCGCTGCCGCAGCAGGAGACGGTGCACGACATCCACTGCGTGACCCGGTGGTCGAAGTTCGACACCCACTGGCGGGGCGTGCCCCTTACGGCCTTCCTCGACGACGTCGAGACCGCGGCCGACCACGTGGTGGCCGAGGCGTACGGCGGCTACACCACCAACCTCCCGTTGGAGGACGTCCTCGACGGCCGGGCGTGGGTGGCGCACACCTACGACGGCTACCCGCTCTCCCCCGAACACGGCGGACCCGCCCGCCTGCTCGTGCCACACCTGTACTTCTGGAAGTCGGCGAAGTGGGTGAGCGGCCTGCGCCTCACGGTCGAGGACGAGCCGGGCTTCTGGGAGTCGGTCGGCTACCACAACTACGGCGACCCCTGGCGCGAGCAGCGCAACTGGGGCGACTGAGCGTGGCGGGCCACTGGTTCGGTGCCCGGCTCGTGGAGCGCCGCGCGCAGACCGCGACCGGCCGCACCCTCGTCCTCGACGTACCCGGCTGGCCGGGCCACCTGCCCGGGCAGCACGTCGACGTGCGGCTGACCGCGGACGACGGCTACCAGGCCGTGCGCAGCTACTCCCTGGCCGCCCCCGCCGACGGGGAGCGGGTCGAGCTGGGCGTCCAGGCCGTCCGGGACGGCGAGGTGTCGCCCTACCTGGCCGACGTGCTGCCGACGGGCGCGCGGGTGGAGCTGCGCGGGCCGCTCGGCCAGTGGTTCGTGTGGCGGACCGGGCAGAGCGGTCCGGTGCTGCTGGTCGCGGGCGGGTCGGGGGTCGTGCCGGTCACGGCGATGCTCCGCGCCCACCGCGCGGTGCGCTCGGACAGTGCGTTCAGCCTGCTGTACTCGGTGCGCGGTCCCGACGAGGTCTGGTACCGCGAGGAACTCGCCGCCCGGGACGACCGGCTCGACGTGCGCGTCCTCTACACCCGGCGCGCGCCTCGCGGCGAGGTGAGACCGCCGGGACGTGTCTCGGCGGCCGACCTCGGCACGACGCCGACCGGGCCCGGGACCGTGTACGTCTGCGGCCCCACCGGCTTCGTGGAGTCCGTCGCCGACCTGCTCGTCGGTCTGGGGCGGCCCGCCGCCGACATCCGCACCGAGCGGTTCGGGTGAACCGCACGCACCCACGGGAGACGCTCATGGCACAGGACACCGGCCGTCCGTCCGGGACCCATCAAGACGGCAACCGCCTCGCCGGCCCCCTCTCGGAGATCCTGCGCGCGGAAGCCACCACCGCCTGGTGGCGCTGCCCCGACTGCGGCCGCTCGGGCCCGCTGGCCGAACTGCACGTCTACGGCCCGGAACCGGGCCTCACCGCCCGCTGCCCCGCCTGCTCACGCGTCGCCCTGCGCATGGTGCCCGAGGAGGGGCACATGTGGCTGAGCCTGGGCGGCGCGACCGGGGCCTTCCGGTTCCGCACGGCCTGACGCGGGGTCACGTCCAAGAGCACCGGCGGAGCGTGCCGGCCCGGAACGCTCAGCCGAGCGGCACGTCCGCGTAACGGCTCCGGACGGCATCCAGGGAGGCGAGAGCCGCGCTGTCGAGGGCGACTTCGCCCACCTCGATGTTCGCGACCAAGTGGGCGGCATCGGCGGTGCCCGGGATGAGCAGCACGTTGGGTGCATGGTGGAGCAGCCAGGCGAGACCCACCTGGGCCGGCGCGCGACCGAGGGACCGGGCCGCGGCGTGCACCGCGGGCTGACGGCCGCCGAGGACGACCCGTCGCGCACCGGCCGGCTCCTCGACCTCGTCATGGACGCGCTGCGTCCGCCGGTCCCGTCGCCGTGACGCCCTGAGCGGGCGAGACCACGGCAGGCACCGGGCACCGGCTCACAGCAGTCCGGCCTCCCTCGCCGTCCACACCGAGGGGACCAGGGGCCGGTAGCCGAGCTCGCGCCGGATGCGGTCGGTGGACAGCACGCCGTGCCAGGGATCCGTGGTCTCGCGGTCATGGACCTCCCCCGGCACGGGAAGACCGTTCAGCAGGAACAGGTCGACCGTGGTGACCGGGGCGTCGTCCGCGATGTTGTAGACGCCCCGCGCGCCCGGCGCGTACAGCAGCCTTCGGAGGCCCTGCGCCACGTCCACGTGGTGACCCATGTGCAGGCGCTGCATCGCGGGCCACCGCGGAGCCCACGCCATCACGTCGGTGAGATGCGGGTCGCCCTCGCCGTAGACGAAGGGCAGCCGGGCGATGCGCAGGTCCCTCAGGCCGTCCAGCCGGGCGAGCGCGCGCTCCGCCTCCCACTTGGACTCGGGATAGGCGCCCCACAGATGCGTGCCCGGCACGGTCTCGTCGCTCTCGACCAGCGGCCTGCCCCTCCCGGCGCCGTAGACCAGTCCGGTGCTGACCTGGACGAACCGCCCCACCCCCGAGGCGGCCGCCGCCCGGCCCAGCTCCACGGCGGCGTCGTGGTTGACCGCCCGCGCCTCCTCGTCCGGGACACCGCGGAACGCGGCGGCGACGTTGACCACCGCGTCCACGCCCGCCGTGGCCCTGCCCAGCACCCCCGTGTCGCGCAGGTCGCCCACCAGCACCTCGGCCCCGAGCGCGGCGAGACGCTCGCCGTGCGCCGCGTCCCGTACCAGCACCCGCAGCCGCTCTCCGGGGGCCGCGCTCTGCAGCAGCCTCGGCACGAACCGCCGTCCCACCTGCCCCGTCGCTCCCGTCACCAGGGTCAGCATGGCCGCCTCCTCATATGTCGTATCCATGTCCGAAGCGTGGCGCCGCCACGGCCGCGGCGGGAGAGACGCGGTCATCCAGGGAGCGGCTCTCCCTGGTTACCCGGCCCGGTCGGGAGGGATGCTGGAGCCATGGATCGCACCGGTCTGGCCGACTTCCTGCGGCGCGCCCGCACCCGTCTCAACCCGGGGGACGTGGGTCTCAGCGCCGGCCCACGACGCCGTACTCCCGGGCTGCGCCGCGAGGAGGTCGCGCTCCTGGCAGGGATGTCCACGGACTACTACGCGCGTCTGGAACAGCGGCGCGGGTCGCACCCCTCCCGGCAGATGCTGACCGCTCTCGCCCGCGCGCTGCGCCTCACGGACGCCGAGCGGGACCACCTGTTCCACCTCGCGGGCGAGGAACCGCCCCGGCCCGGTGGTTCCTCGGATCACGTCCGCCCGGGCCTGCTGCTGATCCTGGACCGCCTGCACGACCTGCCGGCCGCGGTCGTGAGCGACTGGGGCGTGATGCTGGCGCAGAACGCGATGTCCGTCGCCCTCACCGGTGAGCACACCGGCACGAACCTCATCCGGCGCTGGTT
The DNA here is from genome assembly GCF_036246005.1 of Streptomyces sp. NBC_01723. Classification (NCBI taxonomy): domain Bacteria; kingdom Bacillati; phylum Actinomycetota; class Actinomycetes; order Kitasatosporales; family Streptomycetaceae; genus Streptomyces; species Streptomyces sp. NBC_01723. The sequence goes on along the minus strand of NZ_CP109171.1, from coordinate 8,436,175 downwards.
CACGGTCCCCGGCTCGCGGGACATCGCGCCACCGGAGAACCACGCCCAGCACACCCGGGCACACGTGGCGTGCCTGCGAGCCGTCACCGCGGCCCGCCCCGACGACCCGGGCCCGGCCGCCCTCGTGGCCGAACTCCGCTCCCGGTCGGCGGAGTTCGAGGCGCTCTGGCTGGAGCACGACGTGGTGGTGCGCCGCCCGTCGCCGAAGACCTTCGTTCATCCGGTCGTCGGCGTCCTCGATCTCGACTGCGAGGTACTGCTCAGCGACGGCCACAGCCAGCAGCTGATCGTCCACTCCGCGCGTCCAGGCACACCGGCGTACGAGCGGCTGGCACTGCTGCGCGTGATCGGTGTGCAGGACCTCGCCCCCGGCCGTAGGGAGGCGGTACGGGACGGCGGTACGGGGCCGAGGAGCCGGACCGGGCGGTGAGGGCCGCTGGGCGCAGCCCCCGGTCCGCGAACACGCGAACGCCCGCCCCGGGCCGTCCCAGGGCGGGCGAGAGGGCGGGCATGGGGCGGGGCACACCGGGTCCCGTCGCACAGGAGACCCGCTGACACGCCGCCCTTCGGTCAAGACCGTGACGACAGGGCTCAGTTGGTGGCCAGCATGCCCTCCCGCAGGCGTCCCAGGAGGCGCGAGATCAGCCGGGAGACGTGCATCTGCGAGACGCCGAGCCGCTCGCCGATCTCCTTCTGGGTCAGCTCCTCGACGAAGCGCCAGTGGATGATCTGCCGGTCCCGCTCGTCCAGCTCGGCGATCATCGGGGCGAGCGCGTGGAAGTCGTCCACGAGCGCCAGCGCGGCGTCGTCGGTGCCGATGAAGTCGGCCAGGGCCCCCTCGCCGTCCTCACTGCCACTGATGGCCGCGTCCAGGGACGAGGAGTTGTAGCCGTTGGAGGCCAGCCGCGCCTCGCGGACCTCCTCCTCCGGCAGGCTCATCAGCTCGGACAGCTCCCTGGTCGTGGGAGTGCGCCCGAGCCGGCTGCGCAGCTCCTCGGTGGCGCGGGCCAGCTGGACACGGGCCTCCTGAAGGCGCCTCGGGACGTGCACGGCCCACGAGGTGTCCCGGAAGAAGCGCTTCATCTCGCCGACGATGTACGGCACGGCGAATGAGGTGAACTCCACCTCGCGCGATATCTCGAACCGGTCGATCGCCTTGATCAGACCGATCATGCCGACCTGGACGATGTCCTCCATCTCCTCCGGGCCGCGGCTGCGGAACCGGCCGGCCGCGAACCGGACCAGCGACATGTTCATCTCTATGAGGGTGTTGCGCGCGTACTGGTATTCGGGCGTGCCCTCCTCCAGCACGGCCAGCTGGTCGAAGAACAGTCTCGACAGCTCCCGGGCGTCCTTGGGCGCCACTTTGGACGGATCCGCCACTTCCGGCATCGCGGCGCGGCACCCTGCCGCCTGCACGGTCGTCGCCATCATTCTTACCCTCCGCATCGCTCCGGCGGTCGCCGGACCGTGAAATTGACCTTGCAGGGCGTACCCCGCCCTTCCCACCCCATGCCTGCCGACTTCGTCCGTGAGTCGAGGCTCACGTCGGACGACGGTCCGACCAGGTGAGAGGCCTGCCGGCAGGCCCTCGTACGACCGGTGGGTCCGACCGGGGACCAACCCGCCTCGGACCCAGGTCTGATCCCTGCCTGGCCCACGGTCGGGGCTGAGGACGTCCGCACGGCCGATGTGCCGGCCGGAGCCGGTGCGCAGACTCGTCACGTGCCGGTCCGGCCCCCCACAGGAGGACACCTCATGCGCCGAAGTATGTCCCTGGCCCTCACCGCCGCAGCCTTGGCGGCCACCGCGCTGCCGGCGGCCGCCTCGTCGGCGGCCGACACCGGGACACCACCACCGAGCACCTTGGAGTGGGGCCCGTGCCCCGAGGGCGCCGACGTGCCGCGCCTGCGGTGCTCGACCCTCGAAGTCCCGCTGGACTACCGCGATCCGGACGGCCGGCGGATCGAGATCGCCGTCTCCCGGCTGGCGAGCGAGAAGCCGTCCCGGCGGCGTGGCGTCCTGATCACCAACCCGGGCGGTCCCGGCGGGTCGGGACTGACGTATCCGGCCGTCCTCGCCGCCTCGGGCCTACCGCGCAGCGTCCTCGACTCCTACGACATCATCGGCTTCGACCCGCGCGGGGTCGGCCGCAGCGCACCCGTGACCTGTGACCTGACGCAGGAACAGCAGTGGCGCGGCAACTTCCCTCCGTACGCGCGCACCGCGGCCGACGTGACCCGCGAGGTCCCGTACGCGCGGAAGATCGCCGAACAGTGCGCGAGCTCGCGGACGGCGTGGATGCTGCCGCACACCACCACCGCCAACACCGCGCGGGACATGGACCGCCTGCGCGCGGCCCTGGGCGAGAAGAAGGTCTCCTACCTCGGCGCCTCGTACGGCAGTTACCTCGGCGCGGTCTACGCGACGCTCTTCCCGCGGCGCGGCGACCGCATCGTCCTCGACAGCAACATGGGGCCCGGCGGGTACGACATCACGGCCATGCGGCTGCTCGCCCGGGGAATGGAGGACCGTTTCCCCGACTTCGCCGCGTTCGCCGCCGCCCACCCCGAGTACGGTCTGGGCTCCACGCCGGGGCAGATCAAGGCCAAGTTCTACGAACTGGTGGAGCGGCTGGACACCGAGCCCGTGCAGGGCGTCAACGGGATCGCCTTCCGCGGGCACACCTTCGAACAGCTCTACGCGGACGGCTCCATGCCGAAGCTCGCCGAGTTCTGGCAGGCGGTCGACACGGGTGCCGAACTACCGGTCCCCGAACCGCCCGCGACCCTGGAGAACCTGCTGGCCTCGCGCTTCGCCGTGGTCTGCGGTGACTCGCGCTGGCCGGGTGCGGTCCGCCAGTATCAGCGCAACGTCGCCGTCGACCGGCTCAAGTACCCGATGCTCGGCGGCTCCACGGCGAGCATCAACCCCTGCGCCTTCTGGCCGAGGGAGCGGACCGAACCGCCGGTGCGCATCACCGGCCGGGGGCCCTCGAACGTGCTGATGCTGCAGAACGAGCGCGACCCGGGCACCCCGCTGGCCGGCGCCCGGAAACTCCGGCGGGCGTTCGGCGAGCGGGCCACGATGGTGACCGCCGACCAGGGCGGCCACGGCGTCTATCCTTACGGCCGCAACACGTGCGCCAACGACGCGGCGACGGCCTTCCTGACCACCGGGGAACGCCCCGAGCGCGATCTCGCCTGCGCCGCCCGGCCGTAGTGCCGCCGGCCCTCAGGGTGCGGTGAGCCGCTTCACGACGGTCCCGGTGTCGGGGGCCGTCGTGAAGACGCCGTCGAGCCCCGAGAGTGTGAACAGACGCCGCACCGTCGGCCTGAGCGGCCCCGCGATGATCAGAGCGGGCAGCCGGCGGTGGGCGCGGAGAAGAGCGTTGAGGACGGCGGAGTCGCCGAAGACGAGCCCGGAGAGGTCGACTGCGGAACGTCACAGCGGCAGGCAGGCCACTATCGTCTTGCCGCCGCCGTGCGGCAGCGGCCGGACGTAGAGGGTGCGGCACAGACGGCTCGCCAGCGCCCAGCCGAAGCCGCCCGGCGTGCTGTGCTCCGCCTCCAGCACATGGGGCGAGAGCGGGCTGCGGTCGGTGATCTGGAGCATCAGCTCACCATGCACGACATGTGCGCTGAACGCCGTGAGACCGCCGCCGTGCCGGTTGGCGTTGGTCACCAACTCGCTGGTCACCAGCAGCGCGTCCGCCACCTCGGTGCCGGACGGCTCGCCCCGAACCCCGTAATGGTCGTCGAGCAGTCGCCGGACGGTGTCCCGCGCCTCACCCGCCGTCGTCGGCGGCGAACCTCCCGGAGCCCGCGGAACGAGCGGCGCCACCCCCTCGGGGGGTGTCCGCGTCAGATCCCCGCCGTGCGAATCCATCACAAACCTCCCGGTAGACCACCGGGAAAGCCATCCCGGCCCGATTTGTCCCTACCTCCTGCCCCCACCCCACCAGTTCAATGCCGGCCCCCGGCGTATCACGCTCGACATACGCCTGAAGGTGGGCACTTGACGGCTCGTGAGAGGATGGTGGGACAAGAGTCCGACCTTCCCTCTGGACCTGAGGGGGCCATCGGATCCGGGCGTTGCCCTCACCACGGGAAACCGGATCTGCCACCGCACGGCCGCGACCATCCGGCCGGGCTGTCGCAGGTGGTGGACTCACACGACCCCCATGAAGGGGGGCGAGCATGAGCATCCCCATCACAATTGACGGCGACCGTGCCGTGATATCTCCGCGCGGAGCGATCGACCAGGACACCCGCCCCGGACTGTACACCGCGGCGGACTCGCTGCCGGCCTCGGTCACCTCGGTGACCTGGGACCTGCGCGAGGTCGTCTTCATGGACTCCACGGGGCTGCACCTGTTGGAGGACCAGCACCGTACCGTCCGCCGGAGTGGCGGCAGCCTCACCCTGACCGGCCCGCAGCCCCAGCCGCTGCACCTGCTGCGACTGGCCGCACGGATGTACCCGGCGGGCCCGTGGAGCCCGCTTCTCGCCGGGCTCCCGCCGGCGGACGCGGCCTGAACCCGGCCGCACCCCGCCGCTCCTTGACGCTCGCCACGCCGTCGCCGCCGTCCGCCCGCCCCACCCTCCCGGTACCGTCCGGGACGCCGGGTCAGGCAGCCGGACGGGAGACGCGGCGCCCTCCCTGCCTACGCCGTCGGCCCACCGACACGGCGGCCGTCCCCTCCTGCCAGTCCTCCTCGGCCCTCTCCGCCGCCTCGCCCCGGTAGGCCGGGGCCAGGAAAAGGTTCTCCCACTGCGGCGCCGACGCCACTCGCTGCTCACTCAACCGTTCACGCATACGCACACCTTCACTCACCGGCGGACGACCGGCTGCGGGCCACGACCGCGCCCGCACGCGCGGCCACACCTCCGATGTCCCGCACACCGGCGTGTAAACGTCCGGTGGGCGCGCGGACACCGGACGTGACGAGACGCCATCGCCTCCGCCGAGCCCAACCACCCCTCGACACCCGCCATTTCCGCCTCCTCCACAACCATCCCCTCCCACCTCACGGGAACCCCCACCGGACGCCGCACTCCCGTGCGGGCAGTGGAGCCTGAACGTCGCCGAGCCGCTCGACAGGGCCGGCGGCGCCGACGACGGGCCGTACCTCCGCTGCTCCGACAGCCTCCCCCGAGGACGGCTGGTGCGGCCGGCTCGCCGGGGTGCGCGTGGAGACATCGAGCTGACCCGGCCCGCGGGTCGCCGACCCGTGGACAGCCCCCAACCTGCTGTGATGTGATCCGTGCGGCGGACGGACGGGTCCGTCCCCCCTCAGGCTCGAAAGTTCCGTACACATGCAGAAGACCAAGGCCGCACTCTGGGAATTCCTCCAGGGGCTCGGCAAGACGTTCATGCTCCCGGTGGCCCTGCTCGCGTTCTGCGGCATCATGCTCGGCATCGGCTCCTCCCTGTCCAGCGAGGCGGTCACTGACAACGTTGCCTTTCTGAGGGGCGAGGGCTGGCACCTCGTCTTCACCTGGATGGCCAACACCGGTCTGGTCGCCTTCACGTTCCTCCCGGTGCTCTTCGCGATGGCGATTCCGCTCGGTCTCGCGCGTGAGGACAAGGGGGTGGCGGCCTTCTCGGGTTTCGTCGGCTTCGCCGCCATGAACCTCGCGGTGAACTTCTATCTCACCGCGAAGGGCGTCGACTTCGAGGACGAGAAGGCGATCGAGCACTACGGCATAGCCGACGTGCTGGGCGTGCAGTCCATCGACACGGGACTGCTCGGCGCCGTGGCCGTTGGCATCGTTGTCAGCCTGCTCCACCGGCGCTTCCGTACCCAGCGGATGCCCGACGCGCTCGCCTTCTTCGGCGGGCTGCGCTTCGTCCCGATCGTCTCCGCCCTGGCCCTGAGCGTGCTCGGTCTCCTCATCCCGCTGGTCTGGCCGACGTTCAACGGCTGGATCACCGCCGTAGGCCGGGGCATCGGGCACACGGGGGTCTTCGGGCCCTTCTTTCTCGGCATGGGAGAGGTCCTGCTGCGGCCGATCGGGCTGCACCACATCCTGGTGGCCATGTTCCGCTTCACCGACGTCGGCGGCTCCGGTGCCGTCTGCGGCGACCACGTCTCCGGCGCCCTGAACATGTTCTACGCCCAGTTGGACTGCTCGGCCGCGCCGGGCTCCGCCGTCACGGACGCGACGCACTTCCTCTCCCAGGGCAAGATGGCGGCCTACCTGGGCGGTCTGCCGGGCGCCGCGCTGGCGATGTACCACTGCGCGAAGCGGCGGATGCGCCCGGAGATCAAGGCCCTGCTCGTGTCCGGCGTCGTCGCCTGCGTCGTGGGCGGCATCACCGAGCCGCTGGAGTTCCTGTTCCTCTTCGTCGCCCCGTGGCTGTACGCCGTCCACGCGGTCCTCGTCGGTCTCGGATTCCTCACGGCGGCCGTGCTCGGCGTCTACATCGGCAACACCGACGGCAACGTCATCGACTGGCTGGTCTTCGGCGTGCTCCAGGGCTCGACGACCAAGTGGTACCTGATTCCGGTCATCGCGGCGGTGTGGTTCGCGGTGTACTACTTCCTCTTCCGCTGGGCCATCAGGCGCTTCGACCTCAAGACTCCCGGCCGCGAGGACGACCCGGACGAGGGCGCCGAGAAGGACGCGGAGCAGCGGGACGAGGACGACGGCGCGGCGCCCGCCGGCTCCGCCGAGAAGGCCGCGCCCCCGCGTGAGCTGGTGGCGGGGAAGTACGACGCCGTCGCCATCCTCGACGCGATCGGCGGCGCCGACAACATCCGATCCCTGGACAACTGCATCACCCGCCTGCGCATGACGGTCGAGGACGCCGAACGGGTCGACGACGCACGGCTGAAGAAGCTGGGTGCCGTGGGGGTCGTCAAGCTCGACGCACACAGCGTGCAGGTCATCATCGGCCCGCAGGTGCAGTCGGTGAAGGACGCCATCGCCACGATGATCCCGGTGGGCTGACCATGGCCTCGTCACCGCCCTACGACTTCGACACGCCGGTGGACCGGCGCGGCACCTGGTGCACGCAGTGGGACTACGTCCAGGACCGGTTCGGCGTGCCGGACCTGCTGCCCTTCACGATCTCCGACATGGACTTCGAGACGGCCCCGGAGATCCTCGCCGCGCTCCGCGACCGCCTGGACCACGGAGTGCTCGGTTACTCGCGCTGGCGCCAGAGCGACTTCCTCTCCGCGATCACGCACTGGTACGCCACGCGGCACGGCACGGAGGTGGACCCGGATGCCATCGTGTACGCCCCTTCCGTCGTCTATCAGGTCTCGCAGCTGCTGCGCCTGTGGTCGCGGCCCGGTGACGGCGTGGTCGCGCACACCCCGATGTATGACGCCTTTCCGAAGACGGTGGCGGCCAACGGGCGCCGGCTGCGGGAGTGCCCCCTGGACGACTGGGAGGAGTTCGAACGGCTCCTGGCCCTCCCCGACACGGCCGTGCTGCTGCTGTGCTCGCCGCACAATCCCACGGGCCGGGTGTGGTCCGAGGCGGAGCTGGACCGGGTGGCCCGGCTGTGCGCGCGGTACGGCGTCGCGGTCGTCAGCGACGAGATCCACTCCGACCTGGCGTACGCCCCGCACGTGCACCGCCCGTGGGCCCGGCACGGCGGCGAGGGCCGCTGGGCCGTGCTCAGTTCGGCATCCAAGTCGTTCAACATCCCTGCGCTGAGCGGGAGTTACGGGATCATCGGCGACGCGCCCTCCCGCGAGGCGTATCTGCGGCAGCTCAAGGACGCCGACGGGCTCTCCTCCCCCGCGGTGCTGTCGCTGGTCGGGCACATCGCCGCGTACCGGAGCGGGGCACCCTGGCTGGACGCCCTGCGCGGGTACCTCGGGGGCAATCTCGCGATGGTCGCGGACCGGCTGCGCGCGGCGTTCCCGGCGCTGGGCTGGGAGCCCCCGCAGGCCGGGTACCTGGCCTGGATCGACCTGCGCCCCCTAGGGATCGACGACGACGCGCTCCAGCGCGAGTTGGTGGAGGTGGAGAAGGTGGCCGTCATGCCGGGGGCCGCCTACGGCTCCCCGGGTCTGGTACGGCTCAACGTCGGGTGCCCCCGGTCCAAGGCGGAGGCGGGCGTCGAAGCGCTGGTGCGGGCGGTGCGGCGGGTCGCATCCGATTCCCAATGAACATGATTTTCATGTAGCGTCGGGGACCGGCCCTGCTCCGTCGCGCGCCGGGCGCGCGGAGCTCCGTCGGCCGTCTCCCGAGAGGACCCGTTCCATGGCCGTTCCCAAGCGCAAGATGTCCCGCAGCAACACCCGCCACCGCCGCGCCCAGTGGAAGGCGAGCACGCCCGCCCTGGTGCCCGTGACGGTGGACGGGGTGACCCACCGGGTCCCGCAGCACCTGGTGCCCGCCTACCGTCGGGGCCTGCTGCGGCCGGAGGACTGAGCGCGGCCCACGAGGGCGCCGCACCGCCCCCGCGTTGCAGCCGCCCATGTCCCGGCGGACACTGGCCGGAACTGGCAGCCTGCCGGAGAGGGCCTGGACGATGGGTGACTACGCGGACCTTCCTGGCGTCAGGACCTGGTACGAGAGCGAGGGGACCGGCGATCCGCTGGTCCTGCTGCACGGCGGCTTCTGCACCAATGACACCTGGGGAGCGCAGCGCGCCGATCTCGCCGCCGCGTACCGTGTCCTGCTGCCCGAGCGGCGCGCCCACGGGCACACCCCCGACGTCGACGGGCCGCTGACGTACCAGGACATGGCCGACGACACGGTGGCGTTCCTGGAAACGGTGGTGGCCGCGCCCGCGCACCTGGTCGGCTGGAGCGACGGGGCCGTCGTCGCGCTGCTCGTCGCCCTCGCCCGGCCGGACCTGGTGCGCCGGGTCGTGCTGATCGGGGCCAACTTCCGGCCCGGCGGAGAGTGCTTCGTCGAGCCGGGCATGCTCGACGCGATGACGCCCGACAGTCCGGACATGGCGTTCTTCCGCGAGATGTACGAGCCCGTGTCGCCGGACGGTGCGGACCACTGGCCGGTGGTGGCGGTGAAGATGATCGACATGTGGCGCACCCAGCCGACCCTCACCGAGCGCGAGCTGGGCCGGATCACCGCGCCCACCCTGGTCGTGACCGGCGACGACGACCTGATGACGCTGGAGCACACGACCGCCCTGTACCGCGCGCTTCCCGACGCGCGGCTTGCCGTGCTGCCCGGTGCCTCCCACCTGGTGCCGCTGGAGAAGCCGGCCCTGGTCAACGGGCTGGTCCTGGACCACCTCGGGCAGGAGGCGGCGGTCGAGACGATGATGCCGGTCCGCCGCCGGAGCGGGTGACCCGGCGTCAGGGCCGGGCGACCGGGTCGAGGGCCAGGGCGGCGAACGTGGCCAGCCAGTGGTCGGTGGTGAAGTCGCCGCGCTCCACCGCCGGCATGCCCGCCGCGAGGTGTGCCTGCGCCGCCGCGTCCAGGCGGGCGCGGACGGGGCCGTCGGACAGGGCGTCCGCGAGGGCGCGCAGCGCCGCCGCACGGCTGAGCGTCAGGCCGAGCAGGTGGCCGATCTGCGGGTCGGCGTGGTCGGAGACCACCGGCACCTCCAGCAGCGGGCAGGGCGCACCGGAGGCGAGCGCGGGCAGGAAGCGGTCCAGCCATGCCGCGAACCGGTCTTGCGGCAGCACCCTGCGCATCGCGTCGGCCTCGGTCAGCGCCGGGGAGAGGAAGTCCTGTCCGGACGGCTCCCAGTGCGCGGGCGCGTCGTGGTCGTCGGCGAACCAGGTGAGCAGACGATCCCGGACGGCCCGGTCGGTCCCGGCGGACAGTTCCCCCGAGTCGAGCGCGAGGCTCAGCGCGAACGCGCTGTTGGGGTGGTTGCCGTGGCGTACGGGATAGGTGGCCTTGGGCAGCCAGCCGGCCAGCAGCTCGTCGACCGCGGTGACGGCGGGGGCCAGTACCCCGGTCCAGCGGGTGCCCGCCGGTCCGCCGTGGGCGCGGCACTCGGCGGCCAGGGCGAGCAGCCACGCCCAGCCGTAGGGCCGCTCGAAGGCGGGGTGGTCGCGGAGGTAGGTGGCCTCGGCGGCCAGGTTGTCGGGGGTGAGGTGGCGGTCCAGCGCGTCGAGGGCCGGTGCGGTGTCCGGCAGTTCGGGGGTGCCGCCGTGGCGGCGGAGCAGCCGGACGAGCAGCCAGTGCATGTGCACCGAGGAGTGCCAGTCGTAGGCGCCGTAGAAGGCGGGGTGCAGGGAGGTGGGCGCGGGGTTCTCCCGCGCGGAAGTGATCAGGTGGGCCGGGAAGTTGGGGTATGCGCGGGTGATGTTGGCCAGGGCGATCCTGGCGAACGGGGCCGCGTGGGCGCCGAGCGGCATCAGTGGGTGGCTCCTTCGGTGACTTTCAGGTCGTGCTCGGCCGGGGTGCGGGCCGCGGTGGCCAGCAGGGCGCGCAGACCGTGGGCGACGGTGGCGGGCGGCAGCGACGGGGCGGTGCCGTCGGCGACCTGTTCCGGCGCCCAGGGCACGTGCGCGAACCCGCCCCTCACGTGCGGGAACTCGGTGGCTATGAGGTGGCCGAGGCCGTAGGCCACGTGATTGCAGACGAAGGTGCCGGCCGTGTTGGAGACGGCGGCCGGGACGCCCGCCTCGCGCATCGCGGCGACGCACGCCTTGACGGGAAGGGTGGAGAAGTAGGCGGCGGGGCCGTCCGGGACCACCGGTTCGTCGATGGGCTGTCCGCCGGCGTTGTCGGGGATGCGTGCGTCGTCGACGTTGATGCCGACGCGTTCGACGGTGACGCCGGGGCGGCCGCCCGCCTGGCCCAGGCAGAGGACCAGGTCGGGGCGGGCCGCCCGGACGGCGTCGCGCAGGGCGTCGAGGGACTCGCCGAAGACGCAGGGCAGTTCGGCGGCGGTGACGGTGAGCCCGGCGGGCGGTTCGGCGGCCACCAGGGTCGCCGCCTGCCAGGACGGGTTCACGCGTTCGCCGCCGAAGGGGGCGAAGCCGGTAATGAGGACGCGGGTCATGGGCGTTCCTTGCCGTGCGGGTCGGGTGGCCGGGGTCAGAAGGCGAAGAGCGCCATGATGACGGTGCAGCAGCCGAGCAGGGCGATGCCCGTCGGCAGCTGTGCCTTGATCGGGCCGTACTGGTCCTTCAGTTCGAGCAGTGTGGCCGGGACGATGTTGAAGTTCGCGGCCATCGGGGTGCACAGGGTGCCGGCGAACCCGGCCAGCATGCCGATGGCGAGGACGGCCGGCTCGTTGCCGTGCATCTGCTGGATCAGTACGGGCCAGCCGATCGCCGCCGTCATGACGGGGAACGCGGCGAACGCGTTGCCCATGATGACGGTGAACAGGAACATGCCCACGCAGTACGCGATGACGGCGAGGTACTTGGAGTCGTCCGGGAGGACCTTGTTCATGATGTCGCCGACCTGATCGCCGACGCCGGCGACGGCGAAGATCGAGCCCAGCACGGCCAGCAGCTGGGGCAGCAGCAGGGCGGAGCCCATCGCCTCCAGCATGGAGCGGCCGGAGTGGACCGGGACGGACAGCTTCTTCTCGCCGGTGACCAGCATGCCGACGACGAGCGCGACGACGCAGCCGAGGCCGAGTCCCAGGAGGGTGGCCTTGCCGGTCTCGAACAGGCCGGACTCGTCCAGCACCGAGGCGCAGACGATGGCGACGAGCGGGATGGTCAGCGCCGGGACGAAGATCTTGTTGCCGAGCCGGGCGGCGGAGGCCTCGCGCTGCTCACCGGTGGTGGTGACCGGGACGCCCTTGCCGAGGAAGTTGAAGCCGGCGAGCACGATCAGGGCGAGGACCGCGACGCCGAGCGGTTCGGCGGGCAGGGTCCAGTCGCCGTTCTTCGCGGTGGCGTTGGCGACGCCGGTGCCGTAGGGAAAGGTGAGACCGAGCAGTCCCCAGAACGCGGCGGACGTCCACCGCTTGGGGTTGCTGCGGTCGGCGGCCATCTGCACGGCCATGACGACGAAGACGAGACCTATCAGCCAGTAGAGCCACTCGACCTTGATCACTTGTCGGCCCCCTCGGGAAGCGGCAGGTCGTGTTCGGCGGCGGCGACCGCCATCTCGCGCTCCAACTGCCGGTCCATGAGCAGCAGCCGGGCACCGTGGATGACGAAGGCGCAGACGGCCAGCGGGATCGCCCACAGGGCCAGCTGGGTCGGTTCGATGTCCTGGTGGTACGTCGAGTTCACGAAGCCGGTGATCAGGAGGATCGAGCCGATCGCGATGAAGCAGTCCTCGCCGAAGAACACACCCACGGTGTCGGCCGACGCCGAGTAGGAGCGCACCTTCTCGCGCCAGCGCTCGGGCAGCTTGGCCCCCGTGGAGCGTTCGGCGGCCGCCTCGGCCATGGGCGCGACCAGGGGCCGCACGGTCTGGGCCGGGCCGCCGATGCTGTTGAGCCCGAACGCCGCGGTGACCTGCCGGACCAGCAGGTAGACGGTGAGGAACCGGCCGGCGCTGAGCCGGCCCAGGCGCCCGATGAGATTTCGGGCCTGTTCGCGCAGGCCGTAGCGCTCCAGCAGGCCGATCACCGGAAGCACGATGGCGTAGACGGTGACCGAGCGGCTGTCGGCGAAGGACCGGCCGAAGGCCGCGAGGACCTCCAGAGGGTCCATCCTGCCGAGCAGTCCGGTGACGATACCGGCGACGCCCACCACGAGGACGGGGTTGCGGCGCGTGACGAATCCGAGGATCACCACGACCACACCGAGGAGAACGATCATTCGGTGGCCTTCTTCAGGCATGAGGGGGCGGGGCAGCACGGATCCGGAGCTTTCGGAGCCGTGGCTTCAGCGGTCCCCGGACCATAGCTCCAGATACGTGGCAGATGCACGGACACTAGCGATCGTTCAACGATCTAACAAGAGGTGGATTTCCCTCGTCCGCTTGGACGGCCACCATCGCGCCTTGTCGGATCGTTCAACGATCGTCTACTTTCGGCATGTGATCGACCTCAACGCAGACCTCGGCGAGGGCTTCGGCCGCTGGACCCTCACCGACGACGACGCCCTGCTCTCCGTCGTCACCAGCGCCAACGTCGCCTGCGGCTTCCACGCGGGCGATCCCTCCGTGATGCGGCGCGTCTGCGCCCTCGCCGCCGAGCGCGGGGTCCGGATCGGGGCGCAGGTGTCCTACCGCGACCTGGCGGGCTTCGGACGGCGCGCCATGGACGTACCGGCGGGCGAGCTGGCGGCCGAGGTCGCCTACCAGATCGGCGCCCTCAGGGTGTTCGCCGAGGCCGCCGGGTCCGAGGTGGCCTACGTGAAACCGCACGGCGCGCTCTACAACCGCACCGTCCACGACGCCGAGCAGGCCCGCGCCGTCGTGGCGGGGGTCCGGCTGGCGGGCGGCGCGCTGCCCGTGCTGGGCCTGCCGGGCTCGCGACTGCTCGACGCCGCCGGGGAGGCGGGGCTCACCGGTGTCCCGGAGGCCTTCGCGGACCGCGCCTACACCGCGCGGGGCACCCTCGTCCCCCGCGGTGAGGCGGATTCCGTGGTGACCGACGCGGACGCGGTGGTCGGCCGTGCGCTGGGGTTCGCGGTGCGGGGCGAGGTCGAGGCGGTGGACGGCACGACCGTCGCGGTCGCCGCCCGTTCGCTGTGCGTGCACGGCGACACCCCGGGCGCGGCCCGGATCGCGGCCCGGGTGCGCGAGGCACTGGAGGCGGCCGGGACCGGCATCGGGGCGTTCGCGTGACGGACGCCCGGTCCCGCTCGGCCCGCCCCGCCGGCCGCCACGCGCTCCTCGTCGAACTGCCCGACGCCGAACACACCGCGGCCTTCCACGCCGAAGTGCTGTCCCGGCGCGCCGCCGGGACCCTGCCGCCGGTGACGGAGGTGGTCCCGGGGGCACGGACCGTGCTGCTCGACGGGGTGCCGGACCCGGAGGCGCTGGGCCGCGAGGTCGCCGGGTGGGAGGTACCGCCGGTCCCCGACGACGACGGGGACGTGGTGGAGGTTCCCGTGCGCTACGACGGTCCGGACCTGGCCGACGTGGCGGCTCTGTGGGGAGTCGCTCCCGACGAGGTCTCCGCCCTGCACGGTTCCCGGACCTACCGGGTCGCGTTCTGCGGGTTCGCGCCCGGCTTCGGCTATCTCACCGGCCTGCCACCTCGCCTCCACGTCCCCCGCAGGGCCACACCGAGGACCCGCGTGCCGGCCGGCGCGGTCGCGTTGGCCGGCCCCTACAGCGCGGTGTACCCGCGCTCCACGCCGGGCGGCTGGCAGCTGATCGGTACCATGCCGGACCCGCGGCCGCTGTGGGATCCGGCGCGTGGGCGTGCGGCGCTCCTCACGCCGGGGACCCGGGTGCGATTTGTCACAGCGGACGGCGCCTCGAGGGAGGCAGCCGCATGACGGCCACGTTCACGACCGTGCGCGCCGGGGCGCTCACCACCGTGCAGGACGCGGGCCGGCCCGGCCACGCCCACCTGGGCGTGCCGCGTTCCGGAGCGCTGGACGCGCCGGCGATGCGCCTCGCCAACCGACTGCTGGGCAACGATCCGGACACCGCCGTCCTGGAGACCACGCTGACCGGGTGCGCCCTGCGGGCCGACCGCGGCGTCACCGTGGTCGTCGGCGGCGCGCCCTGCCCCGTGACCGTCGACGGGCGGCCCGCCGCCTGGGGCGCCCCGGTGCGGGTGCCCGCGGGCGCGGTCCTGGACGTGGGGGCGGCCGCCACGGGGGTCAGGTCGTACGTGGCCGTCGCCGGGGGCATCGCCGTCGATGCCGTCCTCGGCAGCCGCTCGACCGACCTCCTGTCCGGGCTGGGGCCTCTCCCTCTGCGGGACGGCGACGTCCTCCCGGTGGGCACGCCCGCACGAACGGTGCCGCCGCCCATGACCGCCCCCTGGCCAGGTCCGCCCGCCGAACTGGTCCTGCCGGTACGCCTGGGCCCCCGCGCCGACTGGTTCTCCCCGGCCGCCCTGCGCACCCTCATGTCGGCCGCCTACCGCGTCTCGCCGCACAGCAACCGCATCGGCCTGCGCACGGAGGGCCCGCCGCTGGAACGCGCCGCGACGGGCGAACTGCCCAGCGAGGGCATGGTTCTGGGCGCCGTTCAGGCCCCGCCGGACGGGCGCCCCGTGATCTTCCTGCACGACCATCCGACAACCGGGGGTTACCCGGTCGTCGCGGTCGTCGCGGAACCGGCCCTCGCGGCGGCGGCGCAGGCCGCGACCGGAACCCCGGTGCGTTTCACGCCCGGCTGACGGCTGCCCACCACTGACGCCCTATGGCGTACGCGCGTAGACCTCGGGCACCATCGTGCTGCACCGCATGCTCAACCACCCCACAGGAAGCATGACGTTCTGCATGGAGGTTCCATCATGAGGTCTCCAACCACGCGCATCCGGGCGGTCGTCACGGCGCTCGCCCTGGTCGCCGCACCGGGCGCGGTCGTCGTCGCCGGCGCCGGCGACGCCTTCGCGGCCACGAAGATCAGTCACGCCACCGCCACGTCGATGTTCCGCGACGTCGGCATCACCTGGTCGTCCTCCGGCAACTGCTCCAACCGGAACAACGGCACCTGTACGTCGTTCGACCAGCTCAACCTCGCCACCGCGCAGGGCGCGCAGACCCTCAAGCGGGCCAGCGGGTGCGCGCTGAACATCACCGGCGGTACCGAGACCGGGCACGCCTCAGGCACCTACTCGCACTGGAACGGCTACAAGCTCGACTTCGGCAAGTACACCTGTGTCGGCAACTACATCAAGAACACCTTCACCTACATCGGCCTGCGCGGCGACGGCGCTCCGCAGTGGCGGTCCGGTTCGGGCAACGTCTACGCCGACGAGGGCAACCACTGGGACGTCACCTACTACAACTGTGGCGGCTGCTGAGCCGTGACCGCGGTCGGCAGGGGGAGGCACGGTGCTTCACGTGGACTTCGACGAGGGCGCGTTGACCCGGATGCGCGTGGCCCGGGGCGCCGACCCGTTGTGGGAGACGGTGCTGAGCCTCCACCTGCTGCAGACCAGCCAGGAGCCCCTGGCCTACGACCCCTGGCGGCGCGAGGTGCGCGGCGCCCTGCACCGTGGTGGACTCGCCGGCGACGTACGGGCGTTGATGCGGCTGTGCCCGCCCACCGGGTACTTCCCGGACTTCCTGACGCCCGGTCGCGGCGACCTGGACCTGGCGCAGGGCGTGGACCGGGTGCGCTCGACACCCCGGAGCAGACTCGTCGCCGAACTCACCCGGCTCTGCGCGGACCCGCGCGGCCCGGTGCCGCGCAGTGTGCGGTGGGTGGCCTCCGGGGACGCGACCGCGCTGCGCTGGCTGGGCGGCACGCTGCGCCGCTACCACGCCGTGGCCGTGGCGCCCTACCTGCCCGTGATCCGTGCCCGGGCCGGGGAGGACCGCGCCCGGCGTGCCGAGGCGGCGCTGAGCGGTGGCGCCGAGGCCCTGCTCGCGAGTTACACGGACCTGCCGGGCTGGCGGCAGGACGGCACCCTGCTCGCCGCCCCCTACCCCGAGCCCCGGTCGCTCAGGCTGGGCGGGCGCCCGCTGACGTTGGTGCCCGCCTTCTTCTGCGTACGGACGCCGCTGGCCCTGGTGGACGAGTCGCTGCCGCCGGTGCTGGTGCACCCGCTGCGCCCGGAGCCGGGCTGGCTGCCGCGCCTGCGCGCCGGTGCGGCGAGGCCCTCCGTCGACCGGCTGACCGGGCCGTCGCGGGCCCGGATGCTGGAGTCGCTGGAGACGCCGATGACCACGACGTCGCTCGCCGCGGCGCTGTGCCTGGCACCGTCCACGGCGAGCCGCCACGCCGCCGTACTGCGTGAGGCGGGGCTGGTGGCGACCCGCCGCGAGGGCAACCGGGTACTGCACCGGCGTACCGCACTGGGGTCGGCGCTGCTGGACGGGGCCGTTCAGCAGGTGGGCACGCCGGGGAGCCATGAGTCGGCGACGTCGATGAAGATGTTGGAGACGTAGCCACCGTAGTCGGGCAGGTAGGACCAGGCGTCGTTGCTGTATCCGTCGTGGTTCACCAGCTCGCCGTGCACCTGGCAGCGGACCCGGACGGTCGTCGGTCCGGCCAGGCTCGCCACCCGGGTGGAGCCGGTGGTCGCCTGCTGACGGATGCTCACGTCGGTGCCCCAGGTCGGGAACGACGTGGTGTCTCCGCCGGCGTCGGTCCACAGGTAGGTGACGGTCACCCAGCCGTTGTCGTTGAGGCCCACGTTGTAGAAGGTGCCGTCGGCCAGGTCGATGCCGGCCGGATTGGCGACCTGGCGGCCGAACTCGTCGCGACCGCCGTTGTAGCCGTCCTCGTACGCCGCCTGTGCCTCGGGCCGGCCGCGCGGCAGGTCCTTCCACTGCTCGCGCTGCGTGGAGGGGTTCCAATGGTCGTCGTGCGTGTTCCACGGGCCGACGTCCCACACCGGCGCCGTCTCGCAGCGGGCGGGACCGCACACCTGCACCGAGTACTGTCCGCTGCCCTTGGGCGACAGGGCCCTCCGGGAGGGGAGCGCCACGAAGTGGTCGTTCGCCTTGATGACGTGGCCGTTGGCCGTGGTGTGGCCGACGAGGCCCTCGCGGGTGGCGTAGACGCGGGCGGAGAAGGCGGCGGCCGTCGGTGCGGACCCGGCTGAGACGCTGCCCGTGTCGTCCGCCGTCAGGGTCAGGGCGCGGACGGCGGCCGTGGCCTCGCCCTCGGCGTTCCACAGGGTGAGCCGGGCCTGGACGTCGACGACGTCGCGCGGCAGTCGCGCCGGGCTGCCGGCCGCCGCCCGCCGCCACTCGGTCCAGGTTCCGTCGGCGGCCCGTCCGCGCACGTCGACCTCGACGTCCGCCGCCTCGGGCACGGTCGCGTCGAGGTCCACGGTGACCCGGTTCACCGGCCGTTCCACGTGGTGGGTCTCCAGGACGGCGGAGGCGTAGCCGCGGTCCCGGTCCAGGGAGGCGGGGCTGACGGAGCCGTCCCGCACCCGCAGGGCGCCCTCCCCGTACCGCACGTTGACGTCGTCGCCGCCTGCCGGGGACAGGTCGGGGCGCCAGGACTCCGAGGCGGGCGCGGCGGTGGTGTCGGCGGCCGGCGCGGGAGCCGCGGCCAGTGCCGTGCCGGCGAGGGCGAGCAGGCACACGGTGCCGGTCAGGGCACGCGTGGGACGCGCCCCGCGGCGCGGGACGGAACCCGGGCGCGGGGTGGGAGGGGTCAGCATGTGGGCACTCCTGGGAGCCAGGCGTCGTCGACGTCGATGAAGATGTTGGACACGTATCCGCCGTAGTCCGGCAGGTACGACCAGGCATCGTTGCTGTAGCCGTCGTACTCGACGAGCCCGCCGTGGACCTGGCAGGCCACGCGGACGGAGGTCGGGCCGGGCAGACTCGCCACCCGGGCGGAGTCCGTCGTCGGCTGCTGACGGACGCTCACGTCCGTGCCCCACGTCGGGAACGGGGTGCCCGTGCCGCCGTCGTCGCCGCGGACCAGGCTCATGTAGTAGGCCCAGTCCCAGTGCGGGCCGGGGTCGGTGTGGTCGTTGCCGGGCACCTCGCTGTGTCCCACGATGTGCGCGCGGTCCCGGGGGATGCCGTACCTGTCGGTGAGGTGACGGGTCAGCGCCGCCGACGAGCGGTACATGGCGTCGGTGAACCAGGCGGGGTCGCTGACGTACCCCTCGTGTTCCACTCCCACGGAGTAGGGGTTGGCCGAGCGCGCGTGCCAGGCGGTGTCGCCCTCGCGGACGCTCTGGGTGATCTGGCCGTCGGAGGACCGCACCACGTAGTGGGCGCTGACCTGAGCCGACGGGTTCTGGAACCAGCTGATGGAGCCCGCGTAGGAGCCCTGCGTGACATGGACGACCACGGTGGTGATCGCCGAGTTGCGGCCCGCGGTGTAGTTGCCGGAGTACGCCGGGTTCCAGAGGGCCGGCGGGTAGTCGGCGGACGCGCTCGCCCCGGCACCGGTGTCGGTCCCGGCGTACTCTCCGCGCTGGGGCCGGACCTCGCGCGGGGCGACGGTGACCTGCTCGCCGCCGTCCACGCGGGTCCGGACGCCGTCGCCGAGGACGTCGTAGACGGCATCGGCGTACAGGCGCGCGGCGGCGTCGCTGCCGGAGGCCCCGTAGCGGGCGGCGGCCGGATACCAGGCGCCGAGGCGGTCCCGGTCCTCGGCGTCGAGGCCGGCCTCGTCGGCCAGGGCGCGCAGCACGGCGGCGCCGCCGCGGATGTTGGCGTCGCTGTCGCGTTTCAGGTCGGCGACGCTCTCGCCGGTGAGTCGTGCGGCTTGTTCCAGGGTGTGCCGTTCCGGGTTGCTGACCAGGTGCATCATGCCGTAGCCGTTGTCCTGGCTGGGCAGGCCGTCGTGGCCGTCCAGGCGGGTCTCGCCGTAGCCGACGGCGACCAGCAGGTCCCGGGGGACGTCGTAGGCGACGGCCGCGCGTGCGAATGCCTGGTTGACGGAGTCGTCCGGTGCGTTGGGCGCGGGTGCGGCGAGGGCCGGGGACGGCTGGCCGGTGAGGGCCAGTGCGGCCGCGGCGACCGCGGCGCACAGTGCGGTTCTCGCCCGTCCGGCGGGGAGTGAGGAGGACATGTGGGGGTGCTCCGCTCTCTCCGGTGCCCACGGGGTGTGGGGGCGGTTCGCGTGCGGCCGGGAGTCTTCTGCGGGCGGCCCGGCGGTGGCCGCGCGGGCACCGGGGGTGCGCGGCCGACCGGTCTCGCGAACGGGCCCGCGCGGGAGAGGAGTTCGCGCACACCGGTCGCCGCATGATGGATCGCCCGACTTGTCGTGAGCAAGTCATTGCAGCCTGAGCGAAAGACCGCGCCCCCGTGCTGTCCGCGCTCCCCTCAGCCGGCGCCGGGACGGACGACCACCGCGACGGCCTCGATCCGGCCGCTGTGTTCGAAGCGCAGGGTGAACGGCACCAGGTCTCCGTCGCGCCAGCCTTCCCGCGCCGGGACGGTCACGTCGCTGGTGTGCGGCGACATGTCGAGGGCGGCGCCCACGGGGACGGACGGCGCGTCCGTCCCCTGGCGGTACGCGGCTCCGCCGGGCGTCGTCCGGTGCCTGCTGAAGGTGATGTCCCCGGTGACCTCGGGGGGAGGTCACCTCGACCAGGCGGTCCTGCGCGCCCCCGCCATTGCCGATCGTGAAGAACGCGGCGGTCTCCGGGATTCCGGGCGAGGGCAGGTAGAGCCGGGCCTCGGTGACCTCGATGCGGGGAGGGCTGCCGGCGTGGCCGTACGCGGTCCAGACCGAGAGGGCGCCGAGCGCCGGGACGGCGGCGCAGAACGGGGCGAGGGCGGCCGAGGCCCGTACGACGAAGACCTGGCCCACCCGGAGGTCTTCGAGACGACGACGGGCGCGGTTAGGACGAAGCACCGCCGCGCACGTCATACCGCCGACGGCGATCTCGGTCACGACCTCGACGGAGACCGGTTCGGTGGCCATCAGTGTCCGTGCCCCCCGCCCATGTCCATGTCGTCCGTGCCGCCCTGGTCGCCGTCGCCGGTGCCGCCGTCCGTCGTTGCGGGACCGTGCATGCCCGGCGCGACCGGGCCGACGCTCCTGCCCACTCCGTAGGACACCGCGAACACCAGCACCAGCAGCACCAGGAACCCGCACAGCGCGGGTGGGGGAAGGTAGCTGCGCGGCGGGGCGGTCGCCGGACTGGATGCGGGGTGCCGGCTCTGCGTCATCTGTCCCATCTCCCGATCAGGTCGTACGGCTTCCGCCTGATCGGGCCGTACCGGTACAGGAGTCGGGACGATCCGGCTCCGGGTTCCGGGCGGGACGCGGGAAAATTGGTCTGCCCGTCGGCCGTGGCGACGGATGCAATGGCCAACGATCAACCGAGGAGACGTGGTCGCGTGAACACCCCCTTCGAAGCAGCGCGGGCCGGCGGGTCGTCCGTCCGGATCGGCGCCCTCGTTCCACTGACCCGGCCGGGCTGGGTCGAGGCGGGCCGCCATCTGCTCGCCGGCCTCGAACTGGCCGTGGACGAGGTCAACGACAGTGGCGGGGTGGCCGGTGGGCCGCTCGAGCTGGTGGTCCGGGACACCGCGGCCGATCCGGCGAAGGCCGCGGCGGCCGTGGAGGAGCTGGCCGGCCTGGGCGTGGCCGCCCTGGCCGGTGAGTACCACAGCGTCGTCGCCCGTGCCGCGGCTTCGAGAGCCGACGCGCTCGGCGTGCCGTACCTCTGCTCGTCGGCGGTACTGGACACGCTCACCGAACGGCCCACGGACCGGGTGGCGCGGCTCGCCCCGGCGCAGTCCCACGGGTGGCGCATCTACGGGGACTTCCTGCTCGGCGCGGGCCACCGCCGTGTCGCCGTGGCGACCCAGCCGAGTGTGTACTGGTCGTCCGGGACTCGCCTCCTGCGGGAGCACCTGGCTCCCCGCGGCGCCACCGTCACCGAGTTCGACATGAGCGCGCTCTCCCCCGCGGCCCTGTGCGACGCGCTCGCCGACCACGGCGCGACGGCCCTTCTCCTTCTGCTCGGCCACCCGGATCCGGCGGTCCCCGTGGTCAGGGCCGTGCGCCGCGACCCGCGACTGGCCGGGCTGACGCTCGGTGCCCCGGCCGGGCAGCCGGAGTTCGCCGAATGGGCCGGGGCGCTGGGCGCCGACGGTTCCGGGGTCCCGTTCCTGCGCTACCTGCCCGAGCGGCTCGGCCCGCTCGGCGCGCGGGTCGAGGCGGCCCTTCGCGCACGGCTGGACGAGGCGCCTTCCTTCGTCGCCTTCGAGGGCTACGACACGGTCGCCGTCCTCGCCGACGTGCTGCGCGGGGGCGGTGCGGAACCGGCGGGCACCGCCGGGTCCTGGTCCCGGGTCGACGTCGAAGGCACCCGGGGGCGGATCCGGTTCACCCGCACGCCCGGCATCGGCGTCGTGCAGTGGGCCTGGCCGCCGGTCCAGGTCGTGGACCGGGATCCGGCGCGCCCCGACCACTTCCGCGTCCTGCGCACCGGCTGAGCCCGCACGGAGCCGGCCGGCCCCACGCGTGACGGCGCCAGGACCCACCAGGGCAGTCCGGTACCGGGCATGAGGACGTGTCCCACGGCGGCGAGCACCACACCGACGGCCGCGAACATCGCGGCCCGCACGATGCGCAGAACCCCGCCGGCAGACATGACGCCTCGTCCTGGCACCCGGCGGGCGGGGCGTCCGGGGCGACGAAGGCAGGTGGGAGCGCACGCCTCAGGTGCCCGGCGACGAAACGGTGTGCGCCGCCTCACGGTCCGCGAGGGGCCGCGCGTCGTAGGTGACGCGGATGACGCCGTCCGCGTGCCGCTCCGTGGTCCCGCGCACGCCGAACACCTCGGCGAGGGTCTTCGGGGTCAGGACGTCCAGGACGGGTCCGGCCGCCACCACGGTTCCGTCGTGCAGGACGACCAGGTGGTCGCAGAGCCGGGGCGGCGAGGCCGAGGTCGTGGAGGACGGCGAGGGTGGTGATCCCGGTGGCGCGGATCAGGTCCAGCAGAGCGAAGCGGGCCCGGATGTCGAGGTGGTTGGTCGGTTCGTCCAGGACGAGCAGGCGCGGGCGCTGGACGAGCGCCCGTGCCAGCAGGACGCGTTGGTGCTCGACGCCGGCCAGTGAGGCGAAGTCCCGTTCTGCGTAGGGGCGTACGCCGCAGAGGTCGACGGCGTCGGCCACGGCCCGGTGGTCGGCGCCGTCGCGCCCCAGCAGCCCGCGGTGCGGGGCCCGGGCGAAGCCGGGCCGGGCCGGCAAATTATACAGGTTTATCTGTACAGCTGAGGCTGTGGAAGTTAACCTGTGCGCATGAGCGAGAACCAGTACCTGTCGCCGTCGGCGGTCGAGGCGTCCCGCGAGGTCCGCGCGGTCATCAGGCGTCTGCGGCGCCGCATCCTGAAGGCGTCCGAGGCGGAGGACATCACCGTGGGACAGGCGACCCTCCTCGCCCGCCTGTCCGACCGCGGCGGGGTCACGGCCAGCGAACTCGCCGCCGGCGAAGGGGTGCGGCACCAGTCGATGACGGCGACCATCGCTCCGCTGGCCGCCCTGGGACTGGTGGAGCGGCGGCCCGACCCGGACGACGGGCGGCGCCTGCTGATCACGCTGACCGCCGAGGGCCGTCGGCGGGTCGAAGAGGACCGGCAGGCACGCAAGGAGTGGCTCGCCGGCCAGTTGCAGGACAAGTGCACGGAGGAAGAGCGCCGGGCGGTGATCGCGGCCATGGCCGTCCTGGAGCGACTCACCCGTGACTGAGCAGACGGCGGCCCGGACGCGCGAGGAGGACCGGCCCGGCTTCGACCGGCGGCTGCTGCCGCCGATGCTGCTCGGTTCGGTCCTCAACCCGGTCAACTCGACGATCATCGCCGTCGCCCTCGTCCCCATCGGCAGCGCCCTGGGAGCGCCGGCCTCGCAGACCGCCTGGCTGGTCTCCGCGCTCTACCTGGCCACCTCGCTCGGACAGCCGGTCGTGGGCCGGCTCATCGACCTCTTCGGCCCGCGCAGGCTCTTCCTCCTCAGTACCGGCCTGGTCGGCGCGGCCGGAGTCGTCGGCGCCCTGGCACCGAACCTCGGCGTACTGATCGCCGCGCGGGTCCTGCTCGGCTTCGGCACCTGCGCCGGCTACCCCGCGGCGATGGCGCTGCTGCGTGGCGAGGCCGAGCGCACCGGGCGGGACAGTCCCGGCGGGGTACTGACCGCGCTGGCGGTCGCCAACCAGACCATCGCCGTCGTCGGCCCGCTGCTGGGCGGTCTGCTGATCGCCGCCGGGGGCTGGCGCACCACGTTCGCGCTGAACGTGCCCCTGGCCGTCGCCGCGGTGGTACTGGGGATGCTGCGCCTGCCCAAGCCGGCCGACGGGGCCGGGCGCCCGCGGCACGGACGGACGGCCGCGCAGCTCGACCTGCCCGGCATGGCGCTGTTCGCCGCGACGCTCGTCTCGCTGCTGCTCTTCCTGATGAACCTGCACCTGCGCGACTGGTACCTGATGGCGATCACCGTCGCCGCGGGCGCGGCCTTCGCGGCCCGGGAGCTGCGGGCCGCCACCCCCTTCATCGACCTGCGGGTCCTGGGCGGCAACACCCCGCTGCTCGCCACGTACGGGCGCGCGCTCGTGGCCTACGTCGTCGCGTACGCCTTCCGCTACGGCTTCACCCAGTGGACGGAGGAGGGCTTCGGGCTGTCGCCCTTCCGTGCCGGGCTGGCGCAGATCCCGATGTTCCTGCTGGCGATCGGCGTCTCGGTCGTCTCCGGGCGCAGCCGGAGTGTGCGCGGGAAGCTGCTGCTCGGCGCGGCGGGGCAGATCGTCGCCTGCGTGCTGATCCTCACGCTCACGGCTGAGAGCCCGCTGTGGATGCTGCTCCTGGTCGCCCTGGTCTTCGGCGTCCCGCAGGGGCTCAACAACCTGGCCTTGCAGAACTCGGTCTACTTCCAGGCCGATCCCGAGCGCACGGCGTCCTCCGCCGGTCTGCTGCGGACCTTCGCCTACGTAGGCTCCATGATCGCCTCTGCCGCGAGCGCGGCGGCCTTCGGGCAGCACGCGGACACCGGCGGCATGCACACGCTGGCCTGGGTCATGCTCGGCGCCGGGGTGGTGTTCCTCCTGCTGACCGTCTTCGACCGCACCCTGGGCCGCGGGACGGCACCGGACACACGGACGGCGTGAGGCTCACCGGCGCCGGCGCCCCCGACGACATGCGCCCGTGCACAGGGGACGGGACCGTGGTGCCCTTCCTGCTGTGGGACCCGGCCAAGCTCGGGGAGCCTGCGGGGCACGCCGCCGCCGCGCTCAGCGGACGTCCCCGCCGGGTGCCCCCGGGTTCTGGGAGCCCCCGGCGTTCAGGTGCTGCAAGGCCTCGACCAGCTCCTTGCAGGCCCGTTCCACCGACCGCCGGGTGTTGAGCTGCTCGCTGATCACCGCGGACAGCAGGAGCGCGGTGAGCCCCAGCGTGCCGTTGAACGCCTGGAGTCTCATCAACGTCTCGATGTCACTGAGCGCGCCGAAGGCGCCGACCTCCTCCCGGGCCACGACGGTGGCCGTCACCGAGGCGAAAAGGGCGCACGGTATGGCGCCCGCCAGCTGGAAGCGCAGCACGGAAAGGATCAGCAGGGGGTAGACCAGGAAGAGCAGGCTGACCGTGCTGTACATGATCAGCGGGACCAGTACGCCGACGACGACGGCGAGCCCCACGGCCTCGGTCCACCGGGCGGACGGCGGCGGCAGCCGCGCGCGGTGCAGGAGCAGCAGCAGCGGCGTGACGAGCACGACGCCCGTCGCGTCGCCGACCCACCACGCGAGCCAGACGAGCCAGAGGTCGCTCGACGGCAGCTTGTCCGACAGGACGAGCATCCCGACGCCCACCGCCGAACTGATCAGCATGGCCGTCAGCGCACCCAGGAAGACCAGCGACAGCCCGTCGCGCAGGCGGCTCAGGCTCACGCGGAAACCGACCGCCCGCAGCATCAGGTAGGAGCAGACGGGGGCCGCGGTGTTGCCGGCCACGATCCCGACGGCCGAGAGTCCGGGCCTGCCGAGGGAGACGATGACGAGCAGCGCGCCGAGCGCGATGCCGGGCACGCACCGTGGTCCGAAGAGCAGCAGACAGGCCACCGCGAGGCCGGTGGGCGGCCAGATGGGCGTGACGATCGCCCCGTCGGCGGTCAGCTGCTGCGACAGGCCCAGTCGCCCCGCCGCGTAGTAGAAACCGGCGACGAGCAGCGTCTCGCAGAGGAGGACGACCGGTCGCGGCCATGCACGGATATCCACCACGGAGCCATCAGACACCGGCCCCGGCCGGTCAGCGAGGTGAGAGGCGCCCCGTCCCGCCCTACGGCGTAACGGCGGGTCCGCCATGGCCGACGACGAGTACGGCGGCGTCGTCCTCGTGTCCGATCAGCTCGGCGTTCTTGAGCACGGCGGCCGCGAGGGACTGCGCATCCATGCCGGCGACGGCCGCGAGGCCCGCCAGCCGCGCCACCCTGTCGAGCCCGTCGTCGATGCTGAGGGACGGCCCCTCCACGACGCCGTCCGTGACCAGGACGAGCACGCCGCCCGCGGCGAGCCGGTACCGGGTCACCGGATACTCGGCCCCCTCCAGGACGCCCAGCGGCGGCCCGCCCTCGTCGTGGCAGACCTCGGCCCTGCCGTCCGCGGCGGCCCGGACACAGGGGATGTGGCCGGCCCGCGCGCTCTCCAGGACGCCCGTGGCCGGGTCGAAGCGGATGAAGGTGCAGGTGGCGAAGAGGTCCTTGTTCAGGGACAGGACGAGGTCGTTGGTCCAGGCGAGCAGGTCCCCCGGCTGACTCGTCACGGAGGCGAGCGCCCGCAGGCCGACGCGGACCTGGCCCATGAACGCCGCCGCGTCGATGGCGTGGCCCTGCACGTCACCGACGGAGAGCCCGACGCGGCCGTCGGGCAGCTCGAAGGCGTCGTACCAGTCGCCGCCCACGTTGAGTCCGGCGTACGCGGGCGCGTAGCAGGCGGCCAGGTGGAAGCCGGGGACCGTGGGAAGGTCGGCGGGCAGCATGTCGCGTTGCAGGGCGATCGCGAGCTCCATCTGGGACCTGCGCAGTTCGGCCAGCTCCCGGGCCTGAGTGGTCAGCGACGCCAGCCGGGCCAGCAGCTCTTCACCGTCAGGTGCGGGACGCTTGCGGAACATCGACCACTCCCGGACCAGGACGCCTCCGTACGGGCGTCAGCCACCCGCGGGCCTGGCCAGTGCAAGTGTGTCACCCGGCCCGGGGAAGGGCATGTCGGAGCGGGTCGCCGGGCGCGGCCGGGGGTGGGTCGCCCGGCGCGGCCCGGCGCGGTTCGACCAGCGCGGGCCGCAGCCGCACCCAGCAGGCACCGGGCACGTCCCGGTCCCCGCCCGAAGCGAACAACGGACACGCCCCGGCGTCCGGAAGGGCGCCCGGTTTCCGTACCCTTGCCGCATGCGTATGCGGCCCACTCTGAGCTGGACCCCGGGAGCGGACCTGCCGCCGGGCACGACGGACCTGGAGCCCGTCGCCGACGCGCTGGGCGCCGGTGGGGTGGTGGTGCTCAGCGGGGCCGGGATCTCGACGGAGTCGGGGATTCCCGACTACCGGGGCGAGGGCGGCAGCCTGAGCCGGCACACGCCGATGACGTACCAGGACTTCACCGGCAGCGCGGCGGCCCGGCGTCGCTACTGGGCCCGCAGTCACCTCGGCTGGCGCACCTTCGGCCGGGCGCGGCCCAACGCCGGGCACCGGTCCGTGGCCGCGTTCGGGGACCGGGGCCTGCTCGCCGGCGTGATCACCCAGAACGTCGACGGTCTGCACCAGGCCGCCGGCAGCGAGGACGTCGTCGAACTGCACGGCAGCCTGGACCGCGTCGTCTGCCTGACCTGCGGCGCGTTCAGCCCGCGGCGCGAACTCGCCCGGCGGCTGGAGGCGGCCAACCCGGGCTTCGAGCCGGTGGCCGCCGGGATCAATCCGGACGGCGACGCCGATCTCACCGACGACCAGGTCGGGGACTTCCGCGTGGTGCCCTGCGCACTGTGCGGCGGCGTCCTCAAACCGGACGTGGTGTTCTTCGGCGAGGCCGTCCCGCCCGCACGCGTGGAGCACTGCCGCGAACTGGTCCGGGGTGCCACCACTCTGCTGGTCCTGGGCTCCTCGCTGACGGTGATGTCGGGGCTGCGGTTCGTCCGCCAGGCGGCCCGCGCCGGCACGCCGGTGCTGATCGTCAACCGGGACCCGACCCGCGGTGACCGGGAGGCCGTCGTACGGGTCGCGCTCCCGCTGGGCGCGGCCCTCACCACCGTGGCCGGCCGGCTCGGGATCGCCGCCGACGACACCGCGACGGCCTGACCGGACCCGTCGAAGTCCCCGGCGTCACCCCCTTGACCGCGGTCCCTCCACTCCATATGGTCCTCGCACCTCACGAGGTACATCGATTAACCAATCGTTAACCGCTTGGTTGGAGACCCCCGCTGTGCGCTCTTCGCTGACTCGGCGCGACCTGTTCGCCGCCGGTTCCGGCCTGGCTGCGGCCGTTGCCCTGCCCGCTCTGTCCGGCTGTTCGTCGTTGGCGTCGGCGGACTCCGATCCGGACACCCTCGTCGTCCACACCCAGCTCGGCACGACCGCGCCGGGCTCCCCCACCTACCTCGCGGCCGTCGACCGCTTCCGCGAGGAGAACCCGGGGCTGAAGGTCAAGAACCTCGTCAACGGCGACGACCTCGGCCAGGTGTACGAGACCTCCCGGCTGGCCCGCAAGGAGGCCGACGTCGTGATGGTCAACCTCTACGACAAGACGCTGGCCTGGACGGACGTCGGCGCGACCGTCGACGTCCGCCCCTACCTCGACGACTGGGGGCTGCGCGACCGGGTGCTGCCCGCCGCCCTGGCCGACTGGACCGACGACGAGGGCCGGGTCAGGGCGTTCCCCTACTTCGCCACGAACTGGCCCGTCGCCTACAACCGCGCCCTGCTCGACCGGGCCGGCGTCGACGAGATCCCCACCACGGGGGACGCGTTGATCGCCGCGGCACGCAAGCTCCGCGCCAAGGGCATCGCCCCCGTGACCGTCGGCGGCAACGACTGGACCGGGCAGAAACTGATGGCGCAGATCATCCAGACGTTCCTGTCGCAGGAGGAGGCCCGGCACGTCTACTCCACCGGCGACTTCGGCGGCCGCGGCGCCCGCCGGGGCATCGAGTACTTCACGCACCTGCGCGACGCAGGAGTCTTCGCGGACAAGGCGCAGGGGCTCACGTCCGACTCGATGAACACGCAGTTCAACACCGAGGAGGCGGCGGTCCAGTCGGCGATGTCCTCGGCGCTCGCCAAGGTGCCGGAGAAGGTGGCCCGGCACACCGAGGTGGGCGGCTGGCCCCTGGCCGACGGCGCGGCGCACGAGGGCCCGACCGTCATCCGCGCCTACACCCTCATCGGTTTCTGGATCAGCCCCAACGGCGTGCGCAAGATCGAGCAGGTCGAGAAGTTCCTGCGGTTCATGTACCGGCCCGACACGGTGGCCCGGTTCGTGACGGAGAGCGGCCGGGACATGGCCCTTCGCACGGACGCCGTGAGTAACGACTTCCCCCTCGTGGGTGCGGCCCAGCGGCTCGGTTCCGAGGTGAGCCAGGTCCTCCTCCCCGACGTGTACGTGCCGCCCGCCGCAGCGCAGCAGCTGATCACCGCGACCAGCACGTCCTTCACCCGGGGCACCGGCGCGGCCCGCGTGCGCGCCGCCCTCGAGTCCGCGTACCGGTCCGCATGAACCGCCCGGTCCCCCTCGTATCCGCCCCCCGTACTCCGGGAGTCACCGCATGACGACGCTCACGACGACGCCGGACGGCAGCGCGGCCCGTCGGTCCGCACCCCCGCCCTCGCCCGCCTCCGCACCGCGCGGGCGCCGGCGGCAGGGCGGCACCGTCCTCGCGGTCCCCGCACTCGCGTGGTACCTCGTGTTCATGGTCGGGCCGCTGCTCGCGATCTTCGTGATCGCGGCCCTGCACTGGCCGGGCATGCTCCAGCCGGTGTCCTTCGCGGGCCTCGACAACGTCCGGGTGGTCCTGGACGACCCGGTGTTCTGGGACGCGGTCCGCAACACGGTCGTACAACTGGCCGTCGCCCTGCCCGTGATGATCGTGTGCGCGTACATGCTGGGGTACTACGTCGCCCAACGGCCGCCCGGGCACCGCGTCCTGCGGTACCTGCTCTTCATCCCGGGGCTGATCTCGACGCCCGCGAAGGCGATGGTCTTCTACGCCGCCCTGTCCCCGGACGGCCTGCTCAACGGGGCGTTGACGGGCATCGGCCTGGGTTCGCTCACCGACGCGTGGCTGGCCTCGCCCTCGACGGCGCTGGCGTGTCTGATCGCCCTGGACGTCTGGAGCGGCATCGGCTTCACCGCCGTCCTGTTCGCGGCCCGGCTGGGCAGTGTGCCGGACGAGCTGGGCGAGGCCGCACAGCTGGACGGGGCGGGCCACTGGCGGACGATGTGGTCGGTGCACTTCCCGGTGATCCGCGACTACGTGGGCGTGGTGACGATGCTCCAGTTCCTGTGGACGCTGTTCGGCTCGGCGCAGCACGTGCTGCTGCTGACACAGGGCGGTCCGGGGACGTCGTCCACCACCCTGTCGTTCCTCGTCTACCAGAAGGCGTTCATCGCCGCGGACCTCGGCTACAGCCAGACGGTGGGCGTCCTGCTCTTCCTCGCCGGCCTCGTCGGGCTGCTGACGATCCGCCGTGTCTTCCGCCAGAACTACTGATCGGAGCAGCACTCATGAAGCTCGGCAAGCGCTGGCTCCCGGCCCACGTCCTGGTGTGGACGTACGCGGTGCTGCTCGTCGTCCCGCTGTACTACTTCCTCGCCTCGGCGTTCAAGTCGAACGAGGAGATCTTCGCCCACCCCTTCGCCCCGCCCACCTCGCTGGGCCTGGACAACTTCCGGACCGCGTTCGACAGCGCCGACCTGGGGCTCGCGGTGGTCAACTCCGCGCTGGTGACGGTGTTCTCGCTGGCGCTGACGCTGCTGCTGGCGATCCCGGCCGCGTTCGCCCTGGCCCGTTCGACCGGGCGGCTGGCGGGGCTGGTGGAGAAGGTCTTCTCCCTGGGCTTCCTGATCCCCACCTTCGCCGCGCTCTTCCCCACCTTCCTGCTGGCGGCGGCCACCGGGCTGTTCCACACCCGGATCTTCATGGTGCTCTTCCTGCCGGCGACGGCGCTGCCGCTGTCGGTGGTGATCCTGGTGCAGTTCATGCGCACCATCCCGCCGGAGATGGAGGAGGCCGCCCGGCTGGACGGGGCGTCGACCTTCGCGGTGCTGCGCCACGTCTACACGCCGATGTGCCTGCCGGGCATCGCCACGGTGCTGCTGCTGAACTTCCTGACCTTCTGGAACGAGTACCTGTACTCGCTGGTCATCATCGGTCCGGACCCGGCGCAGCGCACGGTCCAGGTGGCGCTGCCCACGCTCAAGTCGATCACCGGCACGGACTACGGCGTCCTGACGGCGGGCACGGTGCTGACCCTGGTGCCGGTGTGGATCGTCTACACGGTGCTCCAGAAGCGCATGCAGCAGGCCCTGGTCAGCGGGGCGGTGAAGTCGTGAGCGTGTCCACCGAGCGGCCGGGCCGACGGCCGACGATCAAGGAGGTCGCCGCCGCGGCCGGCGTGTCGACCGCCGCCGTCTCGCAGGCGTTCAACAACAAGGGCCGGCTCTCCGAGGCGACGCGCCGCCGCATCCTCGACGCCGCGCTGGAGCTGGGGTGGAGCCCCAACGCCCCGGCGGCGGCGCTGCGCAACGCCCGTACCCGCAGCCTGGCCCTGGTGGTCCGGCGGCCCACCGACGTGCTGGGCTCCGACCCGCACTTCAGTGAGCTGATCACCGGCATAGAGGGCGAGCTGGCGCCGCGCGGCTACGGTCTGCTGCTGCACCTGGTGAGCGGTCATCGGGAGGAGTACGCGCTCTACGAACGGCTCGCGGCCGAGGGCCGGGTGGACGGGGCGGTGCTCACCGACGCCCGCGACGAGGACGCCCGCCCCGCCCTACTGGACCGGCTGGGGCTGCCCGCGGTGCTGCTGGGCGCGCCGGACGGCACGGGCGTCGTGCCGCGGGTCGGCCTGCGGGACCAGGGGGCGGGGATCGCCGAGGCCGTCGCACATCTGCTGGAGCTCGGCCACCGGCGCGTCGCCTACGTCAGCGGGCCACCGGAGCTCCAGCACACCCGGGTGCGCAGGGCCGCCTTCGAGGACGCCCTGCGCGCGGCCGGGCTGCGCCCCTTCGCGGTCCTGCCGACCGACTTCAGCGAGCGGCACGCCGTCGGAGCCACCGAGGCGCTGCTCGCGGCGGACGACCGGCCCACCGCGCTGGTGTACGCGAACGACTCGATGGCGGTGTGCGGCATCGGCACCGCGCAGCGCGCCGGGCTGGCCGTACCCCGGGACGTGTCCGTGGTCGGCTACGACAACCTGCCGCTCGGCAGCTGGCTCCATCCCCGGCTGACCACCGTCGACCAGCAGGTGCAGCGGGTCGGCGCGGCAGCCGCCCGCATGCTGCTGGCCCTGTGCGGCGAGCCGGTCGAGGAGACCGGCCTGGACGGGCGGCCGCGGCTGGTCGTCCGTGAGTCCACCGGCCCCGCCCCGCCCGGGGGCGGCGCCACGGGCCACCCCGGCTGACCCCACGGCCGCGACGCACCCGCGGCCACGCACCACCCGAACCCCCACCACGCGAGAAGGACCATGCGACGCGACAGCGCCCAGCTCACCCACCAGCCCGCCGTCCTGCCCTGGCTCGGCGCCAACTTCTGGTCCCGCACCGGCGGTCCGCTGATGTGGCGCAACTACGACCCGAAGACCGTCCGCGAGGAACTGCGCGTACTGGGCGACCACGGACTGAACATGACCCGGTCGTTCTTCTACTGGCCCGACTTCCACCCGGAGCCGGACCGCGTCGACGACGAACTGTGCGCGCGGTTCGACGACTTCCTGGACGCCCACCTCGAAGCGGGCATGGGGACGGTACCCACGTTCATCGTCGGCCACATGTCCGGTGAGAACTGGGACCCGGCCTGGCGCGGCAACCGCGATTTGTACGAGGACGTGTGGATGGTCGGCCGCCAGGCGTGGTTCGTCTCCCGCATGGCACGCCGTTTCAAGGACCACCCGGCGGTCGCGGGCTGGCTGATCACGAACGAGATGCCCGGCTACGGGCGGATCTACCAGGTGGACCCGCCGTCGGCCGACGTGGTGACCGCCTGGGCCCAGGCCATGTGCAACGCGGTGCGCGCGACCGGGGCGACGCAGCCGGTGTCGCTGGGCGACGGGGCGTGGGGCATCGAGGTCACCGGCCGCGACAACGGCTTCTCGCTGCGGGAGACCGCCGAGTACGTCGACTTCGTCGGCCCGCACGTGTACCGCTCCGACACCGACCGGCCGCGGCAGCACTACCGCGCGGCCTTCGAGTGCGAGCTGGCCGCGGTGACCGGGCAGCCCGTGGTGCTGGAGGAGTTCGGGCTGTCCACCGACACCGTCTCGGCCGCCAACGCGGGCCATTTCTACCGCCAGACCCTGCACAACTCGCTGCTGGGCGGGGCCACCGGCTGGATCGCCTGGAACAACACCGACTACGACGACCTGTGGGACCAGTCCCCCTACGACCACCACCCCTTCGAGATGCACTTCGGCATCACCGACTCCACGGGCGCGCCCAAGGAACCGCTGCGTGAACTGGCCGCCTTCGCCGACGTGCTGAAGGCCGTGGACTTCCC
Organism: Streptomyces sp. NBC_01723; assembly: GCF_036246005.1. Classification (NCBI taxonomy): domain Bacteria; kingdom Bacillati; phylum Actinomycetota; class Actinomycetes; order Kitasatosporales; family Streptomycetaceae; genus Streptomyces; species Streptomyces sp. NBC_01723. Next base: position 8,403,072 of record NZ_CP109171.1, on the reverse strand, counting down.
GAACTGCGCCCGCACGGAGGCCGACGCCGCGCTGGTGGTGCCCGCCTTCCTGGAACGCGGTTACCCGTACAGCCGCCCCGCCGACCGGCCGCTCATCTTCACGTCCCTGCACCAGGGTTACGTCACGGCGCGCGCCGCCGACCTTCCCGTCGCCCTCACGCGCGAGGCCGACGGGCTGCCCGGCGAGGCGTCGCTCTACCTGCTGCCCGCGACCCGGCAGCTCACCACGCGTACCCGCCGGGAGCTGGCCCGCCGGGCCGCCGACGGCGCCACCGTGTACCTGTCGTTCTGCTCCGGCGAGCACCCGGGCACGCGTGGCCCCTGGTTCGACGACCTGGACGGGCTCTTCGGGGTGGAGCTGCAGTTGTCCTACGGCGTCGCCGAGCCGATCGAGGACGACATGCTGGAGATGACGTTCACCGAGGACTTCGGCGGCCTGCGCGCCGGAGAGGTGCTGCGCTTCCCGGTCGCGGGGAACGAGGACAGCCGCGCCTACCTGCCCGTGGTGCCGCGCGCGGGCCGGGTCGTCGCCGTGGACGCGCACGGCCGGCCCGCCCTGGTGGTGCACGAGACCGGCACGGGCCGTACCGTGCTGGCCACCTACCCGCTGGAGCACATGGCGGCCCGGACGGCGCGCGTCAACCCGGATGCCACACACCGGCTGTACGCCGCGCTGGCCCGGGTGTCGGGCGCGCGGCGGCCCGTCACGGTGGCCGATCCGCACGTCTCGGCGGACGTCGTCGCGCACGCGGACGGCCGCCGCTTCGTCTGGCTGGTCAGTCAGAGCGACGGGCCGCTGGTGGTCCGCCCGGAGACCGAGGGGAAGCTGCACGGCCTGGCCGACGGCGAACCCGTGGAGGACGTGCGGATCGACGCGTACGGCGTCGCCGTCCTGGAGCTGCGATGACCGTCCCCCGCTACCTCGACCCGGCGGCGCCGGTGCCGGAACGCGTCCGCGACCTGCTGGACCGCATGACCCCGGCGGAGAAGGTGGGCCAGCTCAACCAGCGCATGTACGGCTGGCACGCCTACGAGCGCGGCCCGGACGGCCACCGCCTCACGGACGCGTTCCGCGAGGAGATCGCCGCCTTCGACGGCATGGGCGCGCTGTACGGACTCCAGCGGGCGGACGCCTGGTCGGGCGTCGGGCTCGAGGACGGCCTGGACGCCCGGGACGGCGCCCTGACGGCGGCGGCCGTCCAGCGGCACGTCAGGGACCACACCCGGCTGGGCATCCCCGTCCTGCTGGTCGAGGAGATGCCGCACGGCCACCAGGCGCTGGACGGCACGGTGCTGCCGGTCAACCTGGCGGCCGGCGCCACCTGGGATCCGGAGCTGTACGCGGATGCCGTGGCCGGCGCGGGCGCCGAACTGCGGGCCCGGGGCGCGCACGTCGCCCTGGTGTCCGCGCTGGACCTCGTACGTGATCCGCGCTGGGGGCGCAGCGAGGAGTGCTTCGCCGAGGACCCCTACCTCGCGGCACGGATGACCGAGGCGCTGGTCGAGGGTGCGCGGCGGGCGGGTGTCGCCGTGGTGCTGAAGCACTTCGCCGGCCAGGGCGCCACGGTCGGCGGGCGCAACAGCGCGGCGACGGAGCTGGGCCACCGCGAGCTGCACGAGATCCACCTCGCGGCGGCCCGGGCCGGGGTGGCGGCGGGCGCGGCCGGGGTGATGGCCGCCTACAACGAGTTCGACGGCGTGCCGTGCGTGGCCAACCGGTATCTGCTGACCGAACTGCTGCGCGACGAGTGGGGCTTCGACGGTGTCGTGATGGCGGACGGAACCGCGATCGACCGGCTGGTGCGGCTGACGGGTGACCCCGTGTCGGCAGCGGCCCTGGCCCTGGACGCCGGCTGCGATCTGGGTCTGTGGGACGACTGCTTCTCCCGGCTGGGCGAGGCCGTGGAACGGGGGCTGGTGTCCGAGGGCGCGTTGGACGCCGCGGTGGCGCGGGTGCTCACGCTGAAGTTCCGCCTCGGTCTGTTCGAGCGGCCGGGGCCCGAGGACGGGCCAGGGCGTCCCGGCCGGCCGGACGTCGGCGGCCTGGGCGAGCGGATCGCCCGTGCCTCGGTGACGCTGCTCGCGCACGAGGGCGGGGTCCTGCCGCTGTCCCGGGCCGCGCGGCGGATCGCGGTGCTCGGGCCCAACGCGGATTCCGTCGCCCAGCAGATCGGCGACTACACGGCACCGCAGCGGCCCGGTGACGGCGTCACCGTCCTGGACGGCATCCGTGCCGCCGTCACGCCCGGCACCGAAGTGGGGTACGCCCGTGGGTGCGAGCTGGTGGGGGACGACGTGTCGCGGGTGCCCGAGGCCGTGGCACTGGCCGCCGGCGCGGACGTCGCCGTGCTGGTGCTGGGCGGTTCCAGTGCCCGCACCGCCGGCACCGCCTTCGAGGAGAACGGGGCGGCCGTCACCGGGGCCGGAGCGCCGTCCGGCATGACGTGCGGTGAGGGCGTCGACCTCGCGGACCTTGCCCTGCCACCGGCGCAGCGGGCCCTGCTGGCCGCGGTGTCGGCGACCGGGACGCCGGTCGTGGTGGTGCTGGTGCAGGGCCGGCCGCACGCCCTGCCCGAGGTCGGCGCACCGGTCTCGGCGGTGCTGAGTACCTGGTACCCGGGGCCGCGGGGCGGGCGCGCCGTGGCCGAGGTGCTGTTCGGCGACGCCGAGCCGCGCGGGCGGCTGCCGGTGTCCGTGCCCCGCTCGGCCGCCCAACTGCCCGTCTTCTACAACGGCAAGGACCACCGCTACCGCGGCTACGTCGACCAGAGCGCGACGCCCCGCTACGCCTTCGGGCACGGACTGTCGTACACGAGCGTCGAGTACGGGGCGCCGCGCCTGTCGCGGGCCCGGGTCGCCGTGGACGCGCCCCGCCTGACCTGCCGGGTCGCCGTCCGCAACACCGGGACGCGGCCGGCCGACGAGACGGTGCAGCTGTACCTGCGCCGGGTGTCGGGAGGCACGTCCTGGCCACGGGTGCGCGAGCTGCGGGGGTTCGTCCGCGTGCGCCTCGCGCCGGGCGAGCGGGCCGACGCGGTCTTCGACGTGGACGCGGCGACGCTGGCGTCCGTGGGGCGCGACCTGCGCCTTGCCGTCGAGGCGGGCGTGGTCGAACTGGAGACGGGACCGGCGTCCGACCGCACCCGGGGGGCGCGTCTGGAGATCACCGACTCGGAATCGCACGCAACTTAGGCTAGCCTTCCCTTCATGGCGAAGGTTCGTCGGCTCACGCCCCAGCAGCCCGAGATGTTCCGCGCCCGCGTGGTGCGGACCGAGCGGGTCACCCCGTCCATGCAGCGCGTCACGGTCACCGGACCGGGGCTCGGCGACTTCCCGTGGTTGGGGTACGACCACTGGTTCCGCCTCTTCCTCCAGCTCCCCCACCAACGCACCCTCAGGCTCCCGGAGTTCACCGGCGCCCAGTGGTGGCAGCCGTACCTGGCCATCCCCGAGGCCGAACGGCCGCACTGCGCCAACTACTCCGTGGCCGGCTTCCGCCGCGATGGCGCGGAGATGGACATCGACTTCGTGGTCCACCGCGGGCCCACGGGCGAGATCGAGGGCCGGGCCGCGATCTGGGCCTGTGCCGCCCGGCCCGGCGACGCGCTCGCCGTGCTCGACCAGGGGATCCTCTTCGACTGCCCGCGGGACGCCTCCGAGGTCACCGTCGTGGCCGACGAGACGGGCCTGCCCGCGACGGCGGGCATCCTGCGCTCTCTCCCCGCCGACGCGGTGGGCCGGCTCATCCAGGAGATCCCCACCGCGGCCGACCGGCGCGAGCTGCACGCCCCGCCCGGCGTGACCGTCACCTGGGTCGTGCGCGAGGACAGCACCTCCGTCCCCGGCGTCGCCGCCCTGGGCGCACTGCGCCGGGTCACCCGCGCCGAGGCCACGGGGTACGCCTTCGTCGTCGGCGAGTCGACGCTGGCCACCGAGGGCCGCAGGCACCTGCACCGCCTCGGCCTGCCGAAGGAACGCATCACGTTCTCGGGCTTCTGGAAGCACGAGAAGGCGCGGGCCGCGGCCTGAGGGGTTCAGGACTGGGCGTCCTTGACCCGCTGGTAGTGGCGCCGGGCCTTCATCCGGTTCCCGCACTCGGCCATGGAGCACCACCGGGCGCTGTTGGGCTTGCTCCGGTCCAGCAGGAAGAGCCGGCACTCGGGGTTCCCGCACGGCTTGAGCCGTCCCGGCCTCGCCTCCTGCAGATGCGCCCAGGCCAGTACGGACTCCACCGCGAGACGCCGCGCCGCGGGCACCCGTAGCGACCACTCCAGCCTGCCGTCCTCGATGCCGGGCACGCTGTCGACCCCGTCGAGGAACCCGCGCAGGGACTCCGGCGCGCGCTCGCCCCGGACGACACCCTGAAGCGCGTCCCGCACCTCGGCGAGGAAGGCGATCTCCTCACGCGTCCCGGCCCCGCCGTGGTCGCGCACCCAGGCGCGGGCCTCGTCGGGCGCGCCCAGGGCGTCGTGCACAGTGCCCTCCACGACGGGCGTCGTATTGAGCAGCTCCAGGAGCCTCTCCTCGGCCGCCCTGTCGATCATCACATCCACTGCCTAACCCCTCTTCGCAGACTGACAGGTTACAGCCGTCCGCATATTCTAACCCCTTACATGCGCTTGACAGGTTATCCACGGGATGCTCCACTGAAGCTAACCACTTAAAGCCACCAAAGGGGTTACGATGAATGCCACCGTCCATCACCGCACCGCCACCATCGACGGCCTGGACGTCTTCTACCGCGAGGCCGGGGACCCGCAGGCGCCCGCCGTCGTGCTGCTCCACGGCTTCCCGACCAGCTCCCGCATGTTCCGGAACCTGATCCCGAAGCTCGCGGACACCTACCACGTCATCGCGCCGGACATGATCGGCTTCGGGCACTCGGCCATGCCCCGGGTCGACGAGTTCGACTACGACTTCGACTCCCTCACCGACGTGACCGTCGGCCTGCTGGACCACCTCGGCGTCGACCGGTTCGCGGTGTACGTGCAGGACTACGGGGCGCCCGTCGCCTGGCGGATCGCCACACGGTCACCGCGGCGCATCTCCGCGGTCATCACGCAGAACGGCAACGCGTACACCGACGGCTTCGTCAAGACGTTCTGGGACGGACTCTTCGCCTACACCGACCACCCGACCCCCGAGACCGAGGCGCCGGTCCGTGCGGCACTGTCCCCCGAGATGATCCGGTGGCAGTACGTGAACGGGGTGGCGGACCCGACCGTCGTCAGCCCGGACAACTGGACCGTCGACCAGGCCCTGCTCGACCGGCCGGGCAACGACGCCATCCAGCTCACGCTGTTCCGCGACTATCCGACCAACGTCGCTCTCTACCCCCGGCTCCACCAGTACTTCCGCGACTCCCAGGTGCCGCTGCTGGCCGTCTGGGGCGCCAACGACGAGATCTTCGGACCCGACGGAGCCCGCGCCTTCCAGCGCGACCTGCCGGACGCCGAGATCCACCTCCTCGACACCGGGCACTTCGCCCTGGAGAGCCACCTGGAGGAGATCACCGGTCACATCCGCGGCTTCCTCACCCGCGTCGCCCCCTGACCGGCGCCCGCCGAGCCGGGACCTCACGCGTGGCCGGCCGGGCGCCCCATGGCATAGGGGGCCAGGACGTCGGCCACCGTGCGGTTGCGCGGGACCGGGATGCCGAGACGGTCGGCGAGGTCCGCCACTCCCCCGCTGAGCCAGGGCAGTTCCAGGCGGTTGCCCTGCTCCAGGTCGTGGTGCATGGAGGAGGTCATGTCCGCGGGAAGCGTGTCGCAGAAGTCGAGTCGGTCGTCCGCGAACCCGCTGTCCAGCCGCACGCCGGACGCCTGGGCCACGGCCACCGTCTCGGCCATCACCTCGCGCAGCAGGCGGCGGCTCTCCTCGTGGGCCCGCACGACCCCGATGGGCCCGCGGACGGCCGTCGTGGTCGCCGACAGGCCGACCAGGAAGACGAACTTCTCCCAGACGACCCGCTCGATGTCGTCGCTCGTCTCCACGTCGATCCCGGCGTCCCGGAACGTGGCGAGTACGGCGTCACTGATCGCCTTCTGACCGTCGTGGTAGGGGCCGAGCACGATCCTCTGCAGCGTGCCGTTGTGGACCACGACCCCGGGCTCCCGGATGAACGCGGAGATGAAGCAGACACCGCCCAGGACCTGTTCGTCCGTCAGCCGGTCACGGAGGATGCCGTCCGCGTGCACCCCGTTCTGGAGGGACAGCACCGGCGCCATGTGCGCCGCCGACGACCGCAGTTGTTCGGCGACGTCCTCGGTGTCCCAGAGCTTGACAGCGACCAGGACCACGTCGGCGGGGCCGAGTTCGGAGATGCTCCCGACCACCGAGGCGGGCGGCGCCCGGAACTCGCCCAGCGGGCTGCGCACGACCAGCCCCGACCGGCGTATCGCTTCGAGGTGGGCGCCGCGGGCCACGAAGGTCACCTCGTTCCCGGCGGCGGCCAGCCGCGCTCCGAAGTACCCACCGACGCCGCCTGCCCCGATCACCGCGATGCGCATGAATCCGCCCGACTCCCCTTGGTAACCATTCGAACGGTTACTATCAAACCATGGACGGTGAGCAGCGGGACGCGCCTCGTCGAAGGGTCACCGCGCGACTCCGGGAGCTGCGTTTCGACGCGGGGGCCCTCTCCCTGAACCTCGTGGCGACGGTGGGCCGCAGGCCCGGCGTCCCGGTCGAGCGGATGGGGGACGCGGCACGCCTCGACGCCTGGTGCCGCGGCGTGGGAATGGTGCCGGCGGAGGGGCAGGACCCGCAGGAGATGCTGCGCTCGCTGCACGCCCTGCGCGCGGCGGCGTACGACATCGCCTCCTCCGCGCTCGACGGCCACCGCCCCCGGCCCGGGTCGGTGGACCTGGTCAACCAACTGGCCCGGAGCGAGCCGCCGGTGCCGCGACTGGAACCGGCGGCCGCCGGCGGCTGGGTCCCGAAGGACGGCCGGGCGCTCACCCGGGAAGCACTGCTGTCGCTCGTCGCACGGGACCTGATCGACCTCGTGACGGACGGGGCCCGAAGCTCCCGCCTCACCGCGTGCGCCTTCGAGGTGTGCCGGATGCTGTTCCTCGACTCCGGCGGCGGCAGGCCGCGCAAATGGTGTTCCATGCGGCGCTGCGGCAACCAGGCCAAGGCGGCCGGCCACCGGTCGAGGGCCGGCGGTCCCCGGTGAGCCGTCCGCTATGACTTCACGAAGGCCAGGAGGTCGGGATTGACGACCTCCGCGTGGGTCGAGTGCATGCCGTGCGGGAATCCCTCGTACGACTTGAGGGTGCCGTGCTTGAGGATCTCGGCGGACAGCGGCCCCGCGTCCGCGTAGGGCACGACCTGGTCGTCCGTGCCGTGCGCGACGAGGACCGGTACGTCGATCCGCTCGAGGTCCTCGGTGAAGTCGGTCTCGGAGAACGCCTTGATGCACTCGTAGTGGGCGTTGGCCGCGCCCCTCATCCCCTGGCGCCACCAGTTGTCGATGAGGCCCTGCGACACCTTCGCCCCCTCCCGGTTGAAGCCGTAGAAGGGCCCGGACGGCACCTCGATGTAGAACTGCGCTCGGTTGGCGGCGAGGGCCGCGCGGAACTCGTCGAAGACCTCGATCGGCGTGCCGCCGGGATTGGACTCGGACTTGACCATGATCGGGGGGACGGCGCTCAGGAGCACGGCCTTCGCGACCCGGCCCGGCTTGGCACGCGCCACGTAGTGCGCGACCTCGCCGCCGCCGGTCGAATGCCCGATGTGCACGGCGTTCTTCAGGTCGAGCGCGTCGGTCACGGCCGCCACGTCGGCGGCGTAGGTGTCCATGTCGTGGCCGGTCGCGGACTGGCCGGAACGCCCGTGACCGCGCCGGTCGTGGGCGATCACGCGGTAGCCGTGCGAGAGGAAGAACAACATCTGGTTGTCCCAGTCGTCCCCGCTGAGCGGCCAGCCGTGGTGGAAGACGATCGGCTGCGCGTCGCGCGGCCCCCAGTCCTTGTAGAAGATGGTGGTGCCGTCCGAGGTGGTGACCGTGCCCATTGCTGATCCTTCCGCGTCCGGGGCAGGAGAGAGTGCCGGACCCTGGCCGGGGCCGGAGGCCGTGGCCGAGTCCGTCCCCGCCACACTACGTCTATGTCGGACATGCCACATTTTCACCCGTAATGATGAGCCGACATTCGTACAAGACGCGCGACCGGGGCCGACCGCACCATCGCAGGCATGAAGGAGAACGGCACCCGCACTCACCTCTCGCACGGCCTGCACGTGGTGCGCGACGGCCCGCCACAGGCGCCGCCGCTGCTGCTCGTCCACGGCACCGGAGCCTCGGGCGCGTCCTGGGGCCCCGTGATCCCCGCACTCGCCGCCCGACATCACGTCGTCCGGGTCGACCTACCGGGCTGCGGTCAGTCCCCGCCCGCGGAGTCGTACGAGGTGCCCGCGCAGGCGGATCGCGTCGCGGCGCTCCTCGACGACCTGGGGCTTCGCTCCGTGACCGTGGCCGGGCACTCCAGCGGCGGGTACGTCGCGACGGCGCTCGCCGAGCGGCGCCCAGAACTGGTGGGGGCCGTAGCGCTGGTCAGCACGGGACCGGACATGGACGCGTTCCGCACGCAGCCGCTCGTCCTCCGCCTGCTGCTGGGCCCGCCGTTCGGCCGCCTGCTGTGGTCGCGCCGCACGGACGCGATGATCCGCAAGGGGATCGGCGCGACGGCCGCCCGACCCGTGGACGTCCCGGACGGGATGATCGACGATCTGCGGAACACCTCGTACCGGGCGTTCCGGACGCTGTCGCGCCGGAACATCGCGTACATCACCGAGCGCGCCGTGCCCGAGCGCCTCGCGGCGCTCCGCCTCCCGGTGCTGGCCGTCTTCGGCGACGCCGACCCCCGTTGGGAACCGGCGTCGGCACACCGGTACGGCGTCGTGCCCGGCACGCGGGTCGAGATGCTGCCGGGGGTGGGGCACCTTCCCCCGCTCGAAGCGCCCGCGGCGACCGCCGAACTGCTGCTGCGTTTCGCCGCGAGGGGCGCCGGCGCTCCGCCCGTCGCCCACTGAGACCTAGACTGGTTCCGTGTTGCCGCCGGACGCGCCACCCGACTGGACGAGCGTGGACATCGCCGTCCCGCGCCCCTCGGCCCGGCTGCCGGGCATCAGCATGGCCGGCTTTCGGCAGCCCGTCCCTTCCTTCACGGACATCGCGATGGTCGCGCACCCGTCCGTCACCCTGCTCATCGACCTGAGCGAGGGCGACGGCATCCGGTACGGCGCCCACGGCCGGCACCGTCACGGCAGCTTCGTCGCCGGTCTCCTCCCGGGCGAGCTGCGGGCGTCGGGACGGGTGGGCGAGTGCCTCCAGATCCGGCTGGAGCCCGCCGTGGCGACCGCCGTGCTGGGCTGGTCGACCGACCTCAGCGGGCGGGTCGAGTCCTTCGCCGACGTCTGGGGCCGGGACGCGGAACGGACCGAGGAGGAACTGCGCGCCGCGGGGTCGTGGGACGAACGGTTCGCCCTCGCGGCGCGCATGCTGCTCCGCCGGACGGCTCACCGGCGTCCGGTCGACCCGGAGGTCGCCCACACCTGGCGGCGGACGCTCACCGGCCGGGGGCGCGTACGGGTCGACGGCCTCGCCGGCGAGGTCGGTTGGAGCCGCAAGCACCTGTCGGCGCGTTTCACGGCCCAGCTCGGCATCACGCCCAAGCGCGCCGCGCGTCTCGTCCGCTTCGACCACGCCGCCCACCTCCTCGCGGCGGGCCTCACCCCGGCCGCCGCGGCCACGGAGGGCGGCTACGCCGACCAGTCCCACCTCCACCGCGAGGTGCGGGCGTTCACCGGTCTCACCCCCACCGCCCTGGCCGCCGCGCCGTGGCTGGCGATCGACGACGTCGCCTGGCCCGGCTCGTCACCGGGCCGGTCCGTCCCGCGTGCGGGTGTCACACGGCGTTGACCGGGTGCCGCACGACCGCGTCGAACAGGTAGCCCTGCGTGTTGTGGACGGTCGCGTCGGGCTGGGTCCGGCCCGCGCTGTCCGTCGCCCGCGCGAGCAGGGTGTACGGGCCCGGCGTCGCCGGGCGCCAGCGGGTGGACCAGCGGACCCAGCCGTCGCGCCGGGGCGCGTCGTGGAGCCGGGCCCTGTTCCAGGTGGCGCCTCCGTCAGTGCTGACGTCCACGCGGACGACTCCACCCGCGCCGGACCAGGAACGGCCGGTGAGCCGGTGGGTGACCCCGGCCGCCAGGTTCGCCGGCACGTCCAGCTCCCAGGCGCTCTTGACCGTCTGCCGGGTGAGCGGCGCGGTCCCCCCGTCCGGGTACGCGTCCCCGAACAGTCGGTAGAAGTCGGTGTTCCAGGGCGAGTACAGCGGCTCGGCGGAGACCTCGATGTCGCCGACCCACTTGATGGACGCGATGCCGATCCAGGACGGGACGAGGACGCGCACGGGGTGTCCGTGGTCGGGCGGCAGTGGTTCGCCGTTCATCTCGTAGGCGAGCAGGACGTCGTCGAGCGCCTTGGACAGCGGGAGCGGGCGGCGGACCCGTCCGAGGCCGGCGCCGTCGGCGGTGACGTAGTCGGCGTCGAGGCCGCGGGGCATCACGTCCACGGCCCGGCGGCTCAGCCCCGCGCGCCTGAGGACGTCCGCCAGGCGGACCCCGCGCCACCGGGCGACACCGATGGCGCCGAGGGCCCAGGACGTCCCGCCGACGGTCTGGCCCTGCTGACCGGTGAAGAGGCTGCGCCCGTTGCCCGCGCACTCCACGAACGCGCTGTGGGTGACGGACGGCAGTTTCCTCAGATCGGCCAGGGAGAAGTCGACGGTCCGGTCGCGGGTGAGGCCGTCGCCGTGCACGGTGAGGGCCCAGTCGGCCGCCGAGAGGACGGGGGTCGAGGTGTGATTGCGTACGAAGAAGCGGTCGTTGGGCGTGTGGTAACCGGTACCCGCGAGTGCGGCGAACCGTGTCTCGGCGTTCGTGCCGCGGACGGTGAACAGCTCCTCGGGCAGGGGCTTGACGATGCCGGGCGCCGTAGCGGCGGCACGGGCCGGTGTGCCCAGGGCCACGGGTGCGGCCCCGGCTGCTCCGGCAGCGGCGAGGAGCCGGAGCATGTCGCGCCGGGAGACGCCGTCGGCCCGGGCCTCGCCGGCCAGCCACTGGCGCAGTCTGCGGCGGTCGTAGGCGGATTCGTGGGTACGCATGACGGCCTGCCTTTCGCAGGGAGGGCGCGGGCGGTCCCGCGCGGAGACAAGAGGGTGCCCGCACGCAAGGCGGGCAGGGAGACGGCGGTACCGGTCCCGTGAGCGCGGCGGCGAACGGCCGTCTCCCCCGGGGAACTAAGCGGTGCGGATCAACAACAGCCGTGGAGCACGAGCACACGGAACCGCGGGGCGGCGAGGCGGCGTCGGCTGCGGATCATGGCGACATCGTACGGAAGGTGGGCTCTCCGTGGGCGCCGGTGTCGGGAAGTCGCGGGAAACAACGCCGCCTTCGCTTCTCGTCCGCCGGCTCCTCGGCGACGTAACGTCCGGCCGTATGGAATCCTCCTCCGTCACTTCCCGGCCCCGGGCGCGTGACCTCGGTGTCGTCATCGGGTCCGGCGCCCCCGGGCCCCGCAACGCCATCACCGACGTGCCGGGCGTCCGCGTCGGGCACACCACCGTGCGGCGGCCGCCGGACGTCCACAGCGGAGTCACCGCCGTCGTGCCCGACCTGGTCGGCCCCCTGACCCCGCTGCCGGCCGGGGTGTTCAGCGGCAACGGCTACGGCAAGCTCATCGGCACCACCCAGCTCACCGAACTGGGCGCGCTGGAGACCCCGGTCCTGCTCACCTCCACCCTGTCGGCCTTCCGGGTAGCGGACGCGCTGGTCGGCTGGATGCTGCGGCGGCCCGGATGCGAGGAGGTGCGCAGTCTCAACCCCGTGGTGGGCGAGTGCAACGACGGCTTCCTGTCGGACATCCGGGCACGTCCCGTCCACGAGGACCATGTGCGCGCCGCCCTGGACAGCGCCGCCGGCGGGTCCGTGGCCGAGGGGTGCGTCGGCGCCGGAACCGGCACCGTGGCGCTGGGTTTCAAGGCGGGTGTCGGCACCGCCTCGCGCACTCCGGAAGCGGGTGGCCGGCGCCGCACGGTGGGCGTCCTGGTGCAGGCGAACTTCGGCGGCACGCTCCGGGTGCTCGGCCGGACCCTCACCCCGCGCTCCCTGGGCGTCCTCGGGGCGGACAGTGCGGGGCCGGTCGCGGACGCGGGCTCGTGCATGATCGTGGTGGCCACCGACGCGCCGCTCGACGCCCGGCAGCTCACCCGGGTCGCCCGGCGCGCGGTGTTCGCGTTGGCACGCACCGGCGCCGCGTACAGCCACGGCAGCGGTGACTACGCCGTCGCCTTCGCCACCCGCCCGGGCGGCGCCCCGGTGGCCGACGCCGACCTGAACCCGCTGTTCGAAGCGGTGCTCGACGCCGTCGAGGAGGCGGTGCTCAACTCCCTGCTGGCAGCGACCACGACCACCGGCCTCGACGGCCGAACGGCCCCCGCGCTGCCGGCGGAGTCCCTGGTCCGCGCCCTCTCCGGCCCTCCGGCGCCGGGCGCCTGGACGACCAGAGGTTGATAGGCAAGCCGCTACTTGCCTATGGTGGGGCCATGACGCAGGATGTGTTCAAGGCCCTGGCCGACCCCACCCGTCGGCGCATCCTTGACGAACTGGCGGAACGGGACGGCCAGAGCCTGTTCGAGATATGCGCCCGCCTGACCACCAAGCACGGCCTGGGCCTGTCCCGGCAGGCGGTCAGCCAGCATCTGGCCGTGCTGGAGGCGGCGGGCCTGGTCATCCCGAGGCGTGAGGGCCGGTACAAGTTCCACGACCTCGACACCGAACCCCTGGAGCGCATCGTGACCCGATGGCTCAGACCCGACGCACCGGAGAGCACCCCATGAAAATCCATCTCACCAGCGTGTTCGTAGACGACCAGGAGAACGCCCTGCGCTTCTACACCGATGTTCTGGGCTTCGTGAAGAAGCACGACGTCCCCATGGGCACGGACCGGTGGCTGACCGTGGTCTCACCGGAGGCCCCCGACGGAACCGAGCTTCTGCTGGAGCCCTCCGGCCACCCCGCGGTGCGGCCCTACAAGGAGGCGCTGGCCCACGACGGCATCCCGGCCGCCTCCTTCGCCGTGGACGACGTGCCGGCGGAGTTCGACCGGCTGCGCGCGCTCGGGGTGCGCTTCACCCAGGAACCTCTGGAGATGGGGGCCATCACCACCGCGGTGCTGGACGACACCTGCGGCAACCTGATCCAGATCGTGCACAGCAAGTAGCGGAGCGCGTCACGTCCCCGGCGGGCGGAACCGGGGGCCGTAGTTGCCCCCGCCGTCCGGAAGGGCGGTCTCCATCAGCCTCAGCGCGGGGCCTTCCATCGCGCCCATGGCGCGGACGGCCGAGCGCAGGGTGCGCGGGTCCCCGTCGGTCCACGCCGCGTCCAGGGTGCTCAGCACCTTGGCGTAGGTGGTGTCGAACTGGTCGAGCAGGCCCTGGACGGCCGTGGACGCCCCGGACCAGCCGCCCGCCGGGACACGGGCCATGGGGCGCGTGGCGGGGAAGGGGACGGGGGCGCCGGTGAACTGCCAGCCGTCCTCCGTCTCGCGCAGCTGCCGCCCGTGGTAGATCTCGCCGAAGGCGTAGTAGTGGGCGGGGTGGTCGTCACCGAAGGCTTCCGCCGGGGAGCTGGCGGTGCCCTCGCCCTGCTCCTTGATGATCTCGATCGAGCGCTCGACGCCGTCGAGGTCGGTCACGGGTTCCATGACGTCGTTGCCGATGCGCTCGGAGAGCTGCCCCCGCGCCGTCATCCCGGGCTCCGCGGCCTTGAACGCGCCCAGCAGGGCGTCGTAGAAGTCACCGATGCTGGGCGCGTCCTCCACCTGCCGGGCGAGCGGCACGTCGGGGGCTTCGATCGCCATCATCACGTCGTGCACGTACGAGCGGGTGAGGCCCGACAGGTAGACGTTCACGTCGGCGCGCACCCCGCCGGGGAGCGGCCCGGGATAGGCGAGTGCCGCGTCCGCGATGCGTGGCCGGCCGCCGACGGCCACCAGCAGGTTGCAGACCACGCCCATGTGGTACATCTCGTCGGCGAGGATGCGCCGGATCAGCCGTGCCGCCTGGCTCGAGCGGTCCTCGATGGACCACCAGCCGCACAAGTACGGCGGGATCGTGGCGAGTTCGAGCGCCACGGCCACCTGCAGGGACTCCTTGAGCCACTCGACGTCCCGGCCGTCCTTGGGGACGGCGAGCAGCGACGCCACCGACGGGCAGGGGCCCGTGGCGACCGGGCAGCCGGCCGCCGGGACGGGAGCGGCCACCGCCGAGGGAGTGGCCGCCGCCACCGGAGCGGCCGCCGTCAGAGCGGCCGACGCCATGAAGGTCCTCCGCCCGAACGGGGCCCGTGCCCCCGACGATTCCGCGCGCACATCTGTCACCCGCTGCTCCCTCGCATGTCAATGGCGCCTCGGACCGAGGCGTCCGCTTTCCTCCGACGGCTGGCGAAACTAGCAGCGCGGACGCCGTTTCCCCGGCGCGCGCCGCCGAGTGCGGCCTCCCCCACCCGGTCGGCCGTATCGGTGGCGTGCCCGGCCGGGGCGGGCCCCGGTGGTCTCGGGGTCAGGAACCGGTCGTCGCGTCGGCCGGTTCCGGTCCGTCCGCCTGGGCGGGGCCGGGGCGCCGCGGGCCCCGGGCGAGGACGCAGACGGAGAGGACCGCCATGACGGCGACGCCCGCCCACATGGCCTGCTGCCGGCCGTCGACGAACGACTTCCGGGCCACGTCCGCCACCGCCCGCGTGCGCGGCCCCGCCCGGTGCGCGGCGTCGAGCGCGTTGGCGACCCCTTCGCGCGCGGTCTCCGCGGTCGCGCCGGGGACACCGTCGAGCCGGGCGTCGATGGCATTGCGGTAGCCCGCGGAGAGCAGGGCTCCGAGGAGGGCGACGCCGAGCGCGGTGCCGAATTCGCGGGTGACGTCGTTGAGCGCGGACGCGACGCCCTGGTGCTCACGCGGGAGGGCGCTGGTGATGGCCTCCGTGGAGGGTGTCATCGCGAGGCCCGTGCCCGCACCCATGGCGAGCATGCCGGGCAGGACGGACAGGTAGCCGCCGTCGACGGAGACGACGCCGGCCATCAGCGCGAGCCCGGCACCCGCCAGGAGGGTTCCGGAGGCCATGGCCGCCCGCGGCCGGCTCAGCCAGTCCACGCTCAGCCGCATCGAGACCGGCCATCGCCGCCTCGCCCTGGACCAGCTCGTCACCCTGGCCCGCGCACTGGACACGTCCCTCGACCAGCTCGTCGAGACCGCCGCCGACGACGTCGTCTCCTCCCCGATGATCGACGCCGCTCACGGGCTGATGCGGTGGCCCATCAAGGCCGAGCCCGGCATGACCGTCGTGCGCCGGCGCATGACCGAGCCCGCGTCCGACCATCCCGCGCGCATGCGGGCCCACCCGGGGCGCGAATGGCTGGTCGTCCTGTCGGGCACCGCGACGCCGCTCCTCGGCAACCGGCGGTTCCGGGTGGAGACCCACCAGGCGGCGGAGTTCCCCACCATGCTCCCGCACAGCATCGGCGTCGAGGGCGGGCCCTGCGAGATCCTCGGCATCTTCGACCGCGACGCCCGGCGCGGCCACCAGCCCGGCGAGACGGGGACCCCCGCACGGTGATCCTGGACCCCACGCAACACTCTTGACACGCTCACGTCGACCGCTTGTATGGTCTAGTCCAACAGAACTCGCCGCTCCGTTTGAGGAGTTGACCCCTGCCCGGGGCCGCACTCCCCGCGGGGACGGCGAGCGCGCGTCACCTTCGCGCCTCTTGGCCCCACCCACGAGAGGCCGTACTCGGCGTGCGCGGTCACCCCCACACACGACCGCGCGCCGCCCTGGAACGGCCTGATGTGAAGGAGTTCCGCATGCACGCACGCAGGAAGACCGCCGCGCTGATCGGCGCGGCCCTCGCTCCCGTCGTCGCCGTCAGCCTCCCCGCGTCCTCGGCGAGCGCACACGGCTACATCTCCGATCCGCCCAGCCGCCAGGCCCAGTGTGCCGCCGGCACCGTGTCCTGCGGTGACATCCAGTACGAGCCGCAGAGCGTCGAAGGGCCCAAGGGCCTGACCAGTTGCAGCGGCGGCAACAGCCGCTTCTCGGAACTGGACGACGACAGCAAGGGCTGGGCCGTCACCCCGGTGTCGAAGAACACGACGTTCTCCTGGAAACTCACCGCGCAGCACAACACCAGCACCTGGGAGTACTACGTCGGCGGGCAGCGGATCGCGCTGTTCGACGACGGCGGCGCCAAGCCCGGCGCGGTGGTGAACCACCAGGTCGACTTCGGCGGCCTCTCCGGCCAGCAGAAGGTGCTCGCCGTGTGGAACGTCGCCGACACGTCCAACGCGTTCTACGCCTGCATCGACGTCAACGTCGGCGGCTGACGGACCGATCGGAGCAGGGCGTGAGCGGTCGCACTCCCCCTGAGGGCCGCGACCGCTCCCCCTCCTCCCGCCCCTCCGTGCCGTTCCCCCCACCGAGCAGGAGTCGACAACCGTGCAGCACCGCAAACTCGCACTGCTGGCCGCCACCGGCGCGGCCGCCGCCCTCTGCAGCCTGACCCTGGCGCCGTCGGCCCTCGCCCAGAAGTCCGACGCCCCCGAGTCCGACGCACGGGCTGCCGCCGAATTCGTGCTCAGCGAGGCCCAGTTCAACCAGATGTTCCCGAACAGGAACTCGTTCTACACCTACAGCGGACTCACCGCGGCGCTCAGCGCCTACCCGGGGTTCACCAACACGGGCAGTGACACGGTGAAGAAGCAGGAGGCCGCCGCCTTCCTCGCCAACGTCAGCCACGAGACCGGCGGGCTGCAGTACGTGGTCGAGCAGAACGAGGCCAACTACCCCCACTACTGCGACGCCAGCCAGCCGTACGGCTGTCCGGCCGGCACCGCCAAGTACTACGGACGCGGTCCGGTCCAGCTCAGCTGGAACTTCAACTACAAGGCCGCCGGGGACGCCCTGGGCATCGACCTGCTCAACAACCCCGACCTGGTCCAGAACGACGCGGCCGTGGCCTGGAAGACCGGCCTCTGGTACTGGAACACGCAGAGCGGGCCCGGGACCATGACACCGCACGACGCCATGGTCAACGGCGCGGGATTCGGCGAGACCATCCGCGCCATCAACGGCAGCCTGGAGTGCAACGGGGGCAACCCCGGTCAGGTCCAGAGCCGGATCGACAACTACCAGCGCTTCACGCAGGCCCTCGGCGTCGAGCCCGGCGGCAACCTCAGCTGCTAGCCGAGGCCACCGGCCCCTCGCGATCAGCGGCACCACCGATCGCGAGGGGTCGCCGCGCTGTCGCCCCGGGGACGAGCGCCTCTAACCGGAGAGAGTGGCGCGCAGCCGCCACAGGTCGCGGAGGACCGCGATCTCGGACATGTGGTGGATGAACTCGAGGTTGGCGCCCGCCACCACGCTGATGTAGGGATCGTCCGGGTCGGACCCGTACGGGTACTGCGAGAAGCCGACCGTGTCGAGTTGCTCGTCGGTGACGGTGGCGACGTCGGCGCGCCAGCGGTCGATCAGCGACCAGAAGCGGGCGAGCGCCACGTCGGCGGAGGGAGAGAAGTCGACCAGCTGCCTCGGCTCCCGCCGGCGTTCGCCGAAGGTCCACTCCCACTGGCCCGCGAAGCAGGAGTGCAGGTGCCCGAGCCGCCAGGCGAGGGTGGTGAACGGCGCCTCGTCCGGGGGCGGTTCACCGGTGTGGGCGAGCACCTGCTCGACGCGCTCGACGCTCACGCTCCAGTCCACGGCGATCTTGGCGACCGACATGCCGCCGGCGGCCTGCCGCGCCACCTCGGCGTACTCGTTGGCCGGGATGTCCGGGGCACCCTTGTCCAGCACCCACTCACCCGGCCCGTACGCCCGGGGCGTCGCCGCTTCGGACCTGCGCCGGATCGACCAGCAGCCGCGTACCGGCTCCCACAGGTACTCCTCGTCGCCGAGTCCCGCCAGTCGCACCTGCGCCATCTCCCTGGCCTGGTCGAACTGGTCGAGCAGGCACCCCAACCGGTCGGTGCGCGCACTCTCGGTCTCCATGTCCGGCTCCCCTCGTGACACCCCGCGCCCTCACGGCGTTCAGGCGGAGGCTAGCGAGTCCCCACCGGGGGTGCGACCGGATTTCGGCGCCCGAGGAGTTCACGGGGACGGCGTGACCCCGGCCGCGGCGGGGCGGCCGTCGACGTAGGTGGCCACCACCTCGATGCCGCCGATGCGCGAGGCGTCGACGTGCCGCGGGTCGTCGCCGAGCACGGCCAGGTCGGCGCGCTTGCCCGGGGTGAGGCTGCCCAGGTCGTCCTCCCAGTGGCAGGCGTGGGCGCCGGCGACGGTGTAGGCGTGCAGGGCCTCGTCGACGGTGACGCCCTCGGCGGGGCCGATCCGCCGGCCGGACACGGAGGCGCGTTCGACCATGAACTGGACGGCGCGCAGCGGGGATCCGTCGGTGACGGGGCGGTCGGAGCTGCCGACCAGCGGGATGCCGTGGTCCAGGAACGCCCTGCCCCGGTAGAGCCACGGGGCGCGTTCCGCACCCATGATCGCGGCGTAGTCGTCGCCGAAGTAGCGCAGGAAGTTGGGCTGGACGACCGCGGTGACTCCGAGCCGGGCGAAGCGCGGGAGCTGGTCGGGGCGGATCAGCCCGGCGTGCTCGATGCGGTGCCGGGCGGCCTGCCGGGGGCGGAGGGTCTGGGCGCGTTCCAGCGCGTCCAGGGCGACGTCGGCCGCGCGGTCGCCGATCGCGTGGACGGCGAGCTGCCAGCCGGCGAGGTGTCCGTCGACGATGGTCCGGGCCAGCACGTCGGGGTCGTCCTGCAACTGGCCCGCGTGGTCGAGCCCTTCGTAGGGGCTGCTGAGCGCGGCGGTCCTGGCCATCATGCCGCCGTCGGTGAACACCTTCAGCGCGCCCACGGAGAGCCGGTCGTCGCCGAAGCCGGTGCGCAGTCCGAGGTCGAGGGCCCGGGGAATGCCGTCGGTCGCGTGGGCGTCGACGGGGTGCAGCCGGTCCGCGGACACCATGAGCTGCACCCGCAGCGGCAGCAGGCCCCGGTCCCGGGCGAGTTGGTAGGCGCCCAGCTCGACCGGGCTGTGGCCCAGGAGGGTGCCGCCGATGCCCGCTTCGGCGCAGGCGGTGACGCCCTCGGTGAGGCAGGTGCGCGCGGCCCGTCCGATCGCCTCGGCCAACTCGTCCTGGGCGTGCGGCAGGCGCAGGGCGCGGGCGGCGCCCATCGCGCCCTCGGCGAGGAAGCCGTTGTCGTGCGGGGTGCCGGCGGGGAGCAGGTCGAGAACGGCCGAGTTGACGGCACAGCCGTGCCCGGAGTCGTGCATCACGTAGAGCAGGTGTCCGTGGCTGACCCGGTCCAGTTCGGCGGCGGTCAGGTGGCGGCCGAGGGCCCGCTGGTCGTAGCCGGCGATGCTCACCCAGGAGCCGGGGGTGCCCTTGCGGGTGACGGCCTCCGCCACGACCGCGAGGGCGTCCTCGGTCCGGGTGAGTCCGGCGATGCTCGGGGTGCTCTGCTTGAACCCGGTCCAGGCCAGGTGTACATGGGCATCGATGAAGCCCGGCAGTACGGTGGCGCCCTGGAGGTCGACGACTTCGCGGACGGGCAGGGAGGTCACGGCCTCGTCCAGGCCGACGATCCGGCCCCGCCAGATCCCCAGGTCGTGGGCGACGGGGTGGTCCGGGTCCATGGTGAGGAAGCGCGCGTTCGTCAGTCTGGTGCAGAGCATCGGGGGTCGGGTCCCTCCTGAGGCGTTAGGTTAGGCTCGCCTAATGGATGGCGAGCTTAGCCGTCCCATTTTCCGCTCCACAAGGAGACGTTCATGAGGCTGCTGGGGGAAGAACCCTTCGCCGCGTACGGGCTCTCCGGCGCGCCCGGCACCGACGCCTTCTGGGCCGGAGCGCGGACTCCCGCGTCGTTGGCCGACGGCGACGGCTGGACGACCCTGTTCCTGCGGCGCGGCGGGGAGGCGGCCGGCATCGGCTTCGAGAGCTGGTCGGACCCGGTGCCGTTGCGCAGGTGGGGGCTCACGGACTGCTGGTACGCCGAGGTCCGCATGCCGGCGCGGCTGCGCGTGACGTACCAGTTCCTCGTGGGCGACGAGGCGTACGCGGACCCGTGCAATCCGGTGGGCGCGGGCGGCGAGCGGTCCATCGCCGCGACGCCGGACGCCCCGCCGCAGCCGCACTGGCCCGTGGTCGGCGCCGACGACGTCCTGCCCCTCCCCCGCACCCGGCTGCGCTGGACCAGCGAACGTCTCGGTGGGCGGCGCACCATTCGGGTCCACGAGGTGGGCGGGGGCGGGCCGGTGATCCTGCTGCTCGACGGGGACGACTGGCTGTATCTGCATCCGGCGGCGGCCGCCTTCGACTCGGCGGTCACCAGCGGCGAGATGCCGCCGGTCACGCTGGTGTTCCTGCCGGCCAAGGACCGGCAGACCGAGTTCGGGTGCCGGCCCGCCCTGTGGGAGGCGGTCCGGGACGAGCTGCTGCCCCTGGTGGCGGAGAGCGCCGTGCACGCCGACCCGGACCGGCTGGTGGTCGCGGGCCAGAGCCTCGGCGGACTGAGCGCGCTGTACGCCGCGCTGGAGTTCCCGGACCTGGTGTCCCGGGTGGCGTGCCAGTCGCCGTCGTTCTGGTGGACGCCGGACGCCGCGCACCTGCCGGACCCGCTGGGCGGCCCGGTCGGCGGCACCGTCGCGGCACGGCTGCGCAGCCGTCCGGACCTGTCCGGGCTCCGGATCGCGTTCGACGTGGGGGAGCACGAGACGCGGATGCTCCCGCACTGCTCCCTGGTGGAGACCCTGACCGAACAGGCCGGTGCGACGGTGCTCGTCTCCCGCTCGGCCTCGCACCACGACCGGGCGGGCTGGCGGCACGCCCTGCTCCGGGACGTCGCCTGGGCGCTCGCCTAGGGGTGTCGCCGAACTCAGGGCCTACGACGCGCCGACGACGGAGAGGTCGAGGGCGCGGTCGGCGTCGCGCGGGCGGAGGACCCGCATGATGCCCTCCAGCAGGTAGTAGTCGGCGTAGGGAAGGGATATCTCGACGCCGTCCTCGGCCGGGCGGTTGCGCGTGCAGCGGGCGACCACCGCCTCGGCCCGCGTCGACCGCCGCGTGAGACACGTCCGGGCCAGCGCGGTGAGCAGCCGCAGGGCGGTCTCGCGGTACTCCCGCCTGCCGGTGGCCGTGGCGAGGTCGAGCAGACCGCAGGCCATGACCGCACCGGCCGAGGCGTCCTTGACGTCGTACGGCTGCTGCGGCGCCCGGTAGTCCCACACGGGGACGTGGTCCTCGGTCAGGGCGCCCGTCGCGAAGGCGGCCAGGCCACGGGCGGTGGTCAGGAAGGCGCGGTCGCCGGTCCTGCGGTACATCGTCGTGAAGCCGTAGATGCCCCAGGCCTGGCCGCGCGCCCAGCACGACGTGGGGCTGTACCCCTGCACGGTGCCGGGGCCGACGGGCGCGCCGCTGTCCGGGTCGAAGTCGTAGACGTGCGGGGTCGATCCGTCGGGGCGGGGGAAGACCCGCTGCGTGGTCCTGGCGTGCTCGGTGGCGATGTCCAGGTACTTCCCGTCCCCCGTCTCCCGGCTCGCGAAGGCCAGCAGGTCGAGGTTCATCATGGTGTCGATGATGACCCGTCCCGCGTTCCCGGGGTCGGAGAGCGCGCCCCACGCTCGAATGAAGCGGCCGCGCGGGTTGTACCGCTGGATGAGGGAGTCGGCCGCCCTGATCGCCCCGTCCTTCCAGGCGGCGTCGCCCGTCAGACGCCAGGCAGTGACCCAGGACGGGTAGAAGAGGAAGCCCAGGTCGTGGGTGGAGGTGTCGTACCGGCGTGGCGCGAGTCCCCGCGCCGAGTCGAGCGCCAGGGTGCGGAAGTCCTCGTCGCCGCTATGGAGATACGCCATCCAGAGCGTCCCGGGCCAGAACCCGCCCACCCAGTCGCCGTTCTTGGAGTAGACCCACTTCTCGAACTTCGTCCCGACCGGGAAGTCGCTCACCCCCGGCGCGACGACGCGGAGCTTCGCGACGGCGTAGTCCGCCGCCTCCCGCAGGACGCGGTCGGTGGCCGGCGCGGGCGCCCCGGCGTCGACGGCGGCCGCGGTCTGCTGTGACAGGGCGTGAACGCCCACGCCACCGGTGGCCGAGGCCAGCACGGTTCGACGGGAAACACTCATGGGCGGTCGTCCTCCAACTGGGCGACGGGACCTGGGAGTTGTCCGAGCGTGGCACACGGCATCACGGGTGTACACCCTTGGGCGCCGTTCCTGTACATGAACGGAAGCGATCACTCAGGGATTGCGCGGGCGGTCTTTCCGACTCGGTACGGACGTGCCATGCTCCCCGGATCTCCACCGCGAACCTGATTCACATACATGTCTGACGGAGCAACGGAGAAGGGGCGGGTATGTCTCACGACAAGAGCCACGGCAGCGCGGGCGGTCACGCCGGGCCGGTCACCAGGCGGGGTCTGCTCGGCGGTGCCGTGGTCGTGGCCGCGGGCGCCGTGGCCGGGGCGGCGCCGTCGGCCCTCGCCGCGGCCGGGGCACCGCCCGGGGTGGTGCCGCCCCTGTGGCGTGAGTTCGCCCGGTCCCCCTTCACCCACCCCCAGATCCCCTTCGTCGGCCGGGCCGGCTGTCTCGGCGGGGCCGCACGGCTCCCCCGGCGCCCCGTGGTCGCCGACGTCCGCGACTTCGGTGCGGTGGCGGACGGCACGACCGACTGCGCCCCGGCGATCAATCGCGCCCTCGCCGTCGCCGGGCGGGCCGGCGGCGGCACGGTCACCCTGCCGCCCGGCACCCTCCGCATCGACGGCCTGATCCGCGTCGGCCACTCGAACGTCGTGCTGCGCGGCGCCGGCAGCGACCGCACGACACTGCGCGCCACCAAGCACCTCACCGAACTCGTCGGCGCCTACGGGTCCCGGTACGGCGGCGACAAGTCCTCCTGGTCCTGGGCAGGCGGCCTGATCTGGCTGGCCCCCGAGGCCCGCTGGAACTCCCTCACCGACGCCATCAGAGCGAAGGAGTGGCCGTTCGAGGGCTGGACCGGCAACCGGCGCGACGAGTGGCACACGCTGACCACCGTCGCCCCCGCCCGACGGGGCTCGTGGACGGTCCGGGTGAGCGCCCCCTCACGGCTCCGTCCCGGCGACCTCGTCCTGCTGCGACTCGCCGACGACGCGGACCACACCCTGCTCGCCCACATGGCGGGCGGCGGCCCGGGCGCCGAGTCCTACACCTGGGGCGACAAGACGAAGCTGACGTCGTACGTGCCCTACGAGTGGCCGGTCCGCCTCACGGAAGTACACGGCCGGCGCGTCACCCTGGAGCGCCCGCTGCCGCTCGACCTCCGCCCCGAGTGGGACCCCCGGCTGACGACCCACGTCGGTGAGTTGACCGGCGCCGGGGTCGAGGGGCTGACCCTGGAGGCGCCCGACGTTCCCCAGCAGCCGCACCTGCTGGACCGCGGGTACAACGGCGTCGTGCTTCAGTGCGCCTACGACTGCCGGGTGGACGACGTGACCGTGCGCCACGTCGACAACGGGTTCGGACTGGTCGCCGCCTCGGCGTGCACCCTGAGCCGCACCAAGGTGGCCGGGCGCGGTTCCCACCATCCGTACTTCTGCCGCGAGGGGTCCCACGACAACCTGATCGAGGACTTCACCGTCGAGGAACGCACCACGCCCGCCCCCGCCGGCACCCAGTTGCACGGCATCAACGTGGAGGGGCTCTCCTCGCACAACGTCTGGTCACGCGGTGTGATGGAGATGGGCACCTTCGACAGTCACCGCGGCATGCCCTTCGCGAACGTGCGCACCGACATCACCGTGGACAACAACGGCCGCCACGGCGGCGACGCGAGCGCGGGCCCACTCTTCGGAGCCCGTTTCGCCCACTGGAACATCAGGGTGACGAACGGCCGGGCCGGTCTGATGAAGATCGACGGTCTGGCTCCCTGGTCTGCCACCGTCGGGATCAACGAAGTGCGCGAGTTCGACCAGATCGACGTCCCCGACTTCGCCGGGGACCTGCACGCTCGCCTGGAGCTGTACGGCACGACCGGCGCCGTACGCCCGCGGAACCTGTACGAGGCTCAGCGCGGGCCGGAGCGGTAGGCCCCGCACACGCGTCGGGTGGGTGGCGTTCGCCACCCACCCGATACGACGGGACGTCCTCAGCTCTGCGGACGGCTACCGTGGTTGGCGCCGTTCTTGCGGCGGGCCTTCTTCTTGCGACGTCGCTTCGAGGACATCGAAACCTCCTTGCTACTCACTTTTGCCACGCTGTGCACCGGATTGTCGGCTCCGGTGATCACAGGACCCCTTTCCCGTCCGTGCCACGGCAAACATCCGGAACGGGTGTATCGGGAGACACACGTGCGAGACCGCCGAGACACATGGTCAGCGGGTCAGCGGGTCACCGCCAGGCGGTACTCCTCGTCGGTGGCGAGCAGGTTGCGGTGCGTGTCCTCGGCCGTGATGACGCCCTCGTCGAGGACGAGGACGCGGTCGGCGGCGTCCAGGAGGGCGGGGCTACTGGTGATCACCAGGGTGGTGCGGCCCCGGCGCAGCTTGGCGACGTTGCGGGCGATGAGCTGTTCGGTGACCGCGTCGACGGCCGTGGTCGGGTCGCGCAGGACGAGGACGTCGGTGTCGGCGGCGAGGGCGCGGGCCAGGGAGAGCCGCTGGCGCTGTCCCCCGGAGAGGTTGGCGCCGCGGTCGCGGACGGCGTAGTCGAGCCCTTCGCGGTGCAGGGCGACGACGTCGGTCAGCATCGACGCCTCGACCGCCTCGGGGACCGTCCGACCGGTGCCCGACGGGTCGATGTTCGTACGGAGGGTGCCCGCGAAGATCTCCGCGTCGTACGGGTTGACCAGCAGATGCTCGCGGACCGCCTCGACCGTGAGGTCGGCCAGGTCGCGTCCGCCGAGCCGCACGCTCCCGTCGTACCCGTCGGGCGGTACGTGCAGCGCCAGGACCGAGGCCAGGTCGGCGGCGGCGCTCGGCTGGTAGGCGGCGATCGCGACGAACTCGCCGGCGCCCACCCGGAACCGCACCTTGCGCAGCGTCCCGTGCCGTACGCAGTCGACCTCCAGGTCCGCGCCCGCGGCCGGCCGGCCCGTGCCCGGTGTGGTCACCGGCGGCGCGCTGAGCACCAGCGCCATCCGTTCGGCCGAGGCCCGGGCGATCATCACGTACTTCGGCATCTCCGAGAACAGCCTCAGCGGCTCCATGATGAACTGCGCGAGCCCCACGGCCATGACGAGTTCGCCGATGTTGATCCGGCCGGCGAAGGCCAGCCAGCCCGCCGTCAGGGTCACCGCGGCGGCGAGCACCGCGTTGAGGCCCAGCGCGGTGCCCGCGTAGACGCCGTTCACCCGGGCGACGGTGATGGACTGGTGCTTCGCCTCCGTGCTGACCCTCCGGTACGAACGGAAGGCGGCGTGGTTGCCGCCGAAGCCGTGCAGCGGACGGAGCCCGATGATCAGGTCCGCGACCTTGGCGCCCGCCCGGGCCACCCGGGCCTGCTGTTCACGGGTGCTGGAGCCGATCCGTCTGGACATGACGCTCAGGACCGACAGGATGGCGGCGGTCCCCACGATCACCAGCAGGCCGAGCCGGATGTCGGCCAGGCCGAGCGCGACCGCCGCGATCAGCACGGCGACCAGCGAGCTGATCAGCAGCGGCACCACCTCGATGATGTCGGCGGTCTGGTCGGCGTCCTCGGTGGCGATGGTCAGCACCTCGCCGGACTTGAGGTCGATGTCCTGGGCCACGGGCTGGAGTCCGCGACCCGCGACCCGCACCCGCCAGCGGTGCGCCTCGGTCGTGTTGGCCTTCTGGAGCACCCGCATCCCGTACCGCCACGACAGCGACACGGTCGTGATGATCACGGCCAGCGCGCCGATGGAGACACCGAGTCTGCCGGGGCTCAGGTCCCGCATGGTGTGTTCGACGATCAGTCCGAGCGCGATGGGGAAGGCGGTCTCGGCGGCCTGGTAGAGGCCCATGAGGAGGGTGCCCCAGGCCATGGCGCCGAGGTTGCGCCGCAGGGCGGTGCGGAGGATGTCGGACCCCTGGCGGGTCCGCTGCTTGTCAGGATTCTTCATCGAGGTGACGGGCAATCGCTTCCGGGGTTCGCAGGGTGAACAGATCGCGGATCGTGATCACTGGACCGTACTCCCGGCGGAGCAGTCCGGTCAGCCGTACCGCCAGCATGGAGTGCCCGCCGAGGGCCGTGAAGTCGCTGACCGCGCTCACCTCGTCGTCGTCCAGGTCCAGTGCCTCGGCGAAGAACTCGCACACGGTGGTCTCGGTCTCCGTCTCCGGGCCGCGCTCCCCCGCCGTGGTCAGCGCGCCCAGCGGCCTGGCCTCGGGCAGCGCCTTGGTGTCGGCCTTCCCGTTCACGGTCAGCGGGATGGCGTCGACCTGCGCGTAGTGCGTGGGGCGCAGGAAGTCCGGCAGCCCGGCGCCGACCTCGGCCGCGACCGCCGCCAGGTCGGCGCCGTCCAGCACGAGGTAGGCGGCGAGCCGGTGGGCGCCGTCGACCTGCGGGTCGGGCTGGGCTACGGCGGCGACGAACCGCACCGCCGGGTGCGCGGCGAACACGGCCTCGACCTCGCCGAGTTCGACCCGGTGGCCGCGGATCTTGACCTGCTGGTCGGTGCGGCCGAGGTACGTCAGGTTGCCGTCGGGGCGGCGCAGCACGAGGTCGCCGGTGCGGTACATCCGGGCGCCGGGGGCGCCGAAGGGGCAGGCGACGAAGCGGTGCGCGGTCTGCGCCGGCTGCCCGAGATAGCCGCGCGCGATGCCGATGCCGGCCACGTACAGCTCGCCGGGGACGCCGTCGGGCAGCGGCCGCAGCCACGGGTCCAGGACGTACACGTCCGTGTTGTCGATGGCGACCCCGACGACCGGGTCCTGGCATTCGAAGGTGCCGACGCCGAGGGTGTTGATGGTGTACTCGGTGGGCCCGTACAGGTTGTAGCCCACGGTCCCCTCGGTCTCGGCGAGCCGCTGCCACAGGGCCGGGGTGACGGCCTCGCCGCCCAGCAGCACCAGCGCGGGCCGGCGGGCCGGGTCGTCGAGCAGTCCCTCGGCGACCAGTTGCTGCGCGTAGGTCGGGGTCACGTTGATGACGTCGATGCCGTGCCGGAGGCAGTACTCGACCAGGCGGGGCGCGTCACGGCGCAGTTCCTCGTCGCAGATGTGCACCTCGTGGCCGTCGGCCAGCCACAGCAGTTCCTCCCACGACATGTCGAAGGCGAACGACACGGTGTGGGCGATCCGGAAGGTGCGGTGGCCGTGTTCGGCCAGTACCGGTTCGAAGATTCGGCGCTGGTGGTTGACCAGCATGTTGGTCAGCCCGGCGTACTCGGTCACCACGCCCTTGGGCTTCCCGGTCGATCCGGAGGTGTAGATGGTGTACGCGGGGTGCCGCAGCCGGTCCGGGTCGTCCGGCGCGAAGGTGCGGTACGGCTCCGCCTCGGGCAGCGGGCGGTCCAGCTCGATCAGGTCGCCGGTCAGCCGGGGCGAGACGGCGCTCACGGTGAGGATGACGTCCGGGCGGGCGTCCGCCACGATCGCGGCGATCCGCTCGTCGGGGTGGTCCAGCTCCAGCGGCACGTAGGCGGCACCGACGCGCAGTACGGCGAACAGGGCCACGATGTAGTCGAGCGAGCGCGGGACCGCGATGGCCACGTTCGTCTCGGGTCCGATGCCGCGCCCGGCGAGGACGCCCGCCACCGCGCGGCTGCGGTCGCGGAGTTCCGCGAAGGTCATCGTGGAGCCGTCGGCGACGAGCGCCACCCGCTGCGGGTCGTGGTCCGCCGCCCGGTCGAACCGGTCGACGACGGTGTCGGTGCCGACGTCGGTGCGTTCGACGGGGCGGGGCTCGGAGGCCAGGCCGCGCAGCGCGCCCACCGGGCCCGTGGACCGGGCCAGGTCGTCCAGGACTTGCAGGTAGTCGTCGAGTAGGCGCCGGGCGTTCGCGGTGTCGTGGTCGCGGTACTCCAGCTTGACGGTGAGCCGGTCTCCGGGGGTGACGACCCAGGTGAACGGATAGTGGGTCGAGTCATCGGCGCGCACGGAGGTGATGCCGTGCCGGGCGTTCATCTCGGCGAAGGCGTCCAGGTCGAGGAAGTTCTGGAGCACGAACAGGTTGTCGAAGAGGGTGTCGTGGCCGCCCGCCCGCTGGATCTCGCCGAGCCCGAGGTGTTCGTGCTCCATGGCCTCGACCCTGGCCGTCTGGACCGCCGTGAGGTAGTCGCGGACCGTGTCGTGCGGCCGGGCCCGGGTCCAGGTGGGCACGGTGTTGAGCAGCACGCCCACGATGTCGGCGAGCCCCTCGCCGTCGCGGCCGGAGACGGTCACGCCGAACACGGCGTCGGTGCGGCCGGTCCGGGCGGCCAGGAGCAGGCCGAACGCGCCGGTGAGGACGGTGTTCAGGGTGACCCCGTGCGTCCTGGCCGCCGCCCGCAGCAGTTCCGACTCCTCGGCGCCCAGGGTGTGGACGAGTGCGCGCGGCAGGTCGTCCGCGAGGGCCGGGGCGGGTCCGGCCAGCAGGGTCGGGCCGGGGAGCCCGGCCAGGTGCTCCGCCCAGAAGCGTTCGGAGGCGGCGGGGTCCTTGGCGGCGAGTGCCCGCACGTGGTCCTCGAAGCCGGGCGTGGCCGGGACCGCGACGGGGAGCGTGCCCGCGAGGACGGCCCGGTAGGCGTCGAAGAGGTCCCGCAGCACGATCTCGCGCGACCAGCCGTCCCACAGCAGCAGGTGGTAGCTGAGCAGCAGGCCGTCGCGGTCGTCGGGCAGGCGCACCACGGTCAGCCGGATCAGCGGTGGTTCGCCCGGGTCGAATCCCGTGTCCCGGTCGGCCAGCCGCAGGGCCTCGACCTCCGCGTCCGTGGCCGCGTCGACGGTGCGGACGCCGACCCGCCGTCCGGCGGCGAGGACCTGGACGGGGGCGCCGTCGTCGTCCGTGGTGAAGCGGGCGCCCACGGCCGGGTGCCGGGCGATCACGAAGGCCATCGCCTCGGCCAACGCGTCGGTGTCCAGACGCCGTTCGAAGGTGAAGTAGCTCTGGGCGACGTAGTGCCCGGTCGAGCCGGCCAGCTGGGCCTGGAAGAACAGGCCCCGCTGGAGGGGGGTGACCGGCGCGGTGCGCTCGGCGGTCCCGGCGGCGTCCGCGATCTGTTCGAGTGCCGTCAGCCAGTGCCCGGTGATCGCGTCGGGTACGCCCTTTGCGAGGGTGAACTCCGCGTGCAGGGCGCCGGTGGCCGCGTCGGTCCACGCGTTCACCTCGACGGCGTACGGGCTGTGACCGTCCTCGCCGGTCAGGCGGGGCGCCTCGGATTCACCACCGCGGCCCAGGTAGTTGAACAGCACCTGCGGGTGGGTGTCGAAGAGCGGGGCGGTCTGCGGATTGAGGTACCTGAGCCGGCCGTAGGCGGCGTGCGCGTCCTCGTCGGGCTGCCGTTCGGTGATCTCGTGCGCGGCGGCGACGGGGTCGCTGTGCGGGGTGAGCCGTACCGGCGCGATGGCGGTGAACCAGCCGACGGTGCGGGTGTAGTCGTGGTGTGCGAGGGCCGGGGCGCGGCCGTGCCGCTCCAGGTCGATCGCCAGGTCGGTGGGCGACGCCTGGACTCGGGTGAGCGCTGTGCGCAGCGCGCCGCACAGCAGCTCGGTGAGACCGAGGCCGAGTGCGGCGGGCGCGGTACGTGTCAGGCGTTCGCTCACCTCGGGCGGGAGGACGGCCGTGGTCTCACGCAGCCCGGTGGCCGGGGGCAGGGGCCTGGGGGCAGCGAGTGTGGTGAGCCAGTGGTCCAGGTCGTCGACGTCGGTGGCGGCCCGGTACGTCAGCGCTTCGGCGTACTCGGCGTAGGAGGTGGTCGGCGGTGCCGGGGGCGTCCCGCGCAGGGCGCCGGCCAGGTCGTCCAGCAGGATCAGCCAGGACACGGCGTCCACGGCGAGGTGGTGCACGACGACGACCAGGGTGCGGCTCGCCTCCAGCCAGGTGAACGCGACGACCTCGCCGGACTCGGGGTCGAGCCGTCCGGCGGCCAGGTCGGCGGCGGCCGTCGCGTCGGTCCCGTCCGTGCGGACGACCGTCACCTCGCGGTCGGGCTCCGTGGTCAGGGACCACACGCCGTGCCGGACGCGCAGGCGCATCCTGAGCGCCGGGTGCGCGCCCACGACGGCCCGGGCGGCGCGTCGCACGTCGGCGGGTCCGGCTTCCTCGGGGACGGTGAGCGTCCTGGCCTGGGCGAACCGGGCGAGCGGGCCGCCCAGTCGGCGTTGCCGCAGGATGATCGGCGTGAGGGGCAGCGGGCCGTCCTCGCGGGGAGCGGGTGCGGGGGTCTCGGGGTGCGGGGCGCCGGTCGTGCCGAGGTGGTCGGCCAGGGCGCGCGGTGTCCTCAGCAGGAACACGTCGCGCGGGGTGATCGGCAGGCCGAGCGCCCTGGCCCGGTTGATCACGGTGATGGCGACGATGCTGTCGCCGCCGGCCGTGAAGAAGTCGGTGTCGGCGTCCACGGCCGCGCCGGGCAGCGTCTCGCTGAAGATGCCGACGAGCGGGGCGAGGGCGTCGGCGCCCGGGTCCGTCACCGGCGGCACTCCGGGCCGGCGGGCCCCGGCCGTGTCCTGGGGCGGCACCGCGTCGCGGTACGCCGCGGCGGCGCGCGCGGTCAGGGCCCCGCGGTCCAGTTTTCCGTTGACCGTCAGCGGGATCGCTTCCACTGGCAGCACCCGGCCCGGCACCATGTGCGCGGGCAGCTTCGCCGCCAGGAGGGCGGTGAGGTCGTCGGGCACCCGGCCCACGACGTGGGCCACCAGGTGGTCGCCGGTGTCCGCGACCGTGACGGCCGCGTCCACCACGCCGTCGAGGTCCCGGAGCGCGGACTCCACCTCGCCGGGCTCGATGCGGAACCCCTTGAGCTGCACCTGGTCGTCGGCGCGGCCCGCGAACTCCAGCTCGCCGTCGAGCGTGCGGCGGGCGAGGTCGCCCGTGTGGTACATGCGGGAGCCGTCACCGGCGAACGGGTCGGCCACGAAACGCCCGGCGGTGAGCCCCGGCCGGCCCAGGTAGCCCAGGGACACCTGGTCGCCGGCGACGTAGATGGCGCCCACCCGCCCCGGCGGTACCGGCCGGAGCCGGTCGTCGAGCAGGTGGGTGACCAGGCCGGGGATCGGGCCGCCGATGGGGCTGGCGTCGTCGCCGGGGCCGAAGTCCGCGTCGGTCAGGACCCGGTGGGTGACGTGGACCGTGGTCTCGGTGATGCCGTACATGTTGACCAGCTCGGGCGAAGCGGTGCCGTGCCGGTCGACCCAGCCGCGCAGGCGCCCGAGGTCCAGCGGTTCGCCGCCGAAGATGATCCTGCGCAGTGCGGGCAGCGGTACGCCGGCGTGCCGGTCGGCCTCGGCGAACTGGTGGAACGCGGACGGCGTCTGGTTGAGCACGGTCACCTCGCGCTCGCGGACCAGCCGGTGGAAGTCGACCGGGGAACGGGTCAGCGCGTAGTCGGGCACCAGCAGTTCGGCGCCGTGGGCCAGCGCGCCCCACAGTTCCCAGACCGCGAAGTCGAAGGAGAAGGAGTGGAACTGGACCCACACGTCGTGCGGGCCGAACTCCATGGCGGGCCGGGTGTGGGCGAGCAGGGTCACCACGGCGGCGTGCGGGACGACGACGCCCTTGGGCCGGCCCGTCGAGCCGGACGTGTAGATGACGTAGGCGGGGTCGCGCCAGTCGGCCTCGGGGCCCGGCCCGGTGCCGGCCGGTGCCGGTACGGGCTCCTCCCCCTGTACGAGCACCCGGGCCGTGACGCCCGCGCGGTCCAGCAGCCGGGAGAAGCGGTCGCGCTGTTCCGGGGCCACGAGGACGACCTGCGGCGCGGCGTCGGCCAGGACGTACTCCAGCCGCTCGTCCGGGTAGGCCAGGTCCAGCGGCACGTACGCTGCGCCCGCGCCGACCACCGCGACCAGGGCGACGACCTGCTCCGCGGAGCGCGGGACGGCGACGGCGACGCGCCCGCCCGGTGCCACGCCGGCCGCGCGCAGGACGGCGGCGAGATCGTCCTTGGCGTGCGCCAGTTCGCCGTAGGTGAGGGACCGGGTGGTGCCGTCGAGGGCGCACTGGGTGACGGCGGTGGCGGCGGGGTCGCGGCGTGCGGCGGCGTCGAAGAGCCCGCCCAGGGTGGCCGGGGTGACCGGTTCGACGCGCGAGGACGCCGCCATGGCGAGGTGGCCGACCGGGGTGTCCGGGCGGGTGAGCAGGCCGGTGAGGGTGCGGGTGAAGGCGTGCAGGATGCGTCGGGCCCGGGGTTCGCGCAGCAGCTCACCGTCGTGGATGAGGTTGAAGCGCGGTCGGCCGTCGGGGGTGCGTTCCACCACCAGCGTCAGGGGGTAGTGCGGGGCGCCCTCGTTCACGATGTCGGTGACGGCCAGCGTGTCGCCGGGTCGCCGCAGGTCCGCGGTGTCGGTCGCGACGTCGAACACCACGAGGGTGTCGAAGAGGGGGCCGGCGCCGGTCCGCCGGGTGATCCCGGCGAGGGGGACGTGCTGGTGCGGCAGGACCGCGCTCTGGTGCTCCCGGACGGCGGCGAGCAGGTCCCGTGCGGTCGTGGTGCCGGTCCACCGGGCGCGCAGGGGGATGGTGTTGATGAAGAGGCCGACCATGTCCTCGATGCCGGGCACGTCGGCGTCGCGCCCGGAGACCGTCGAGCCGAACACGACGTCGTCGCGGCCCAGGACGGAGCCCAGGGTCAGGGCCCAGGCGCCGTGCACGGCGACGCTGAGCGGCACGCCGGCCGCGCGGGCGGCGGCCTCGACGTCGGTCTCCGGCACCACGGCGGTGTCCGCGAAGCGGTCGGAGGGCGTGTGGCCCTCGGCGACCAGGGAGGGGCCGGGCAGTCCGGCGAGCTGCGAGCGCCAGACCCGGTCGCTCTCCTCGTCGTCGCGTGCGGCGAGGCGGCGCACGTGGTCGGGGAAGCCGCCGAGCGGGTGGACGGTGCCCGGCGCGTGGTACTCGGCGAGGAGGGTGCGCAGCATGGGCGGCACCGACCAGCCGTCGGCGATGATGTGGTGCACCGTCTGCACCAGGACGTGCCGGCCCTCGCCCGCGCGGACGAGGGTGTACCGCATCAGCGGGCCGGTGGCCAGGTCGAACCCGGCGCGGCGGTCGCGCTCGGCGTGCTCGCGGATCTCGTCGTCGGTGATGCCGGGGCGGTCGAGCACGGTGAAGGGCGCCTGGACGCCGTTCTCCAGGACGGAGACCACCCGGCCGTCGTCGAGGGCCACGAACCGTGCGGTCAGGTTCGGGTACAGGCTGAGCAGGCGGGTGGCCGCCGTGGCGAGCCGGTCGGTGTCGACCTCGCCGTCCAGGGTCAGCAGTTGCTGCTCGACGTAGCTGCCGTTCGCGTCGTCGTCGTAGACCGAGTGGAAGTACAGGCCCTCCTGCAGGGGGGTCAGCGGGAGGATGTCCCGCAGCGCGGGTCCGTCCAGGGTGTCGACGTCGGCCTGGGTGAGGGACAGGGGCCGGAAGTCGCTGGGTGTGTGGCCGCCTGCGTCGAGTGCGGCCAGGCCGCTCAGCGCGTCCAGGTAGTAGCCGCCGAGGGTGGTGATGTCCTCGTCGGTGAACATGCCGTCGGGCCAGGAGACGGTGGTGACGAGCTGGTACGCGCCGTCCGTGCCGGGTTCGGCGACGGCGTTGAACTCCAGGGCGCGCGGCAGGCGCATCCGCGGATCGCGCTTCTCGCCCAGCTGTTCCGTGTTGCGCGCCAGCTGCCACTCGCCGGAGCCTCCGGCTGCGAACCGGCCGAGGTAGTTGAAGAGCACCTGGGGTGCCGGTGCGTCGAAGGAGACTCCGGCCAGGTGGCGGAGGGCGCCGTAGGAGACGCCGTTGTCGGGTACGCGCGCGAGGTCTTCCTTCACCGCCTTGAGCGCGGTGGCCAGGTAGGCGGGTGCGGTCGGGTCGGGGGCGGTGCCGGGGTCCACGGTGACCGGGAAGAGAGTGGTGAACCAGCCGACGGTCCGCGAGAGTTCGGGCTCGAATCCGGCCGACGGAGCGACGAAACGTCCCTCGCGGCCGTGGCCCTCCAGCTCGATGTGCGCGAAGGTCTGGGACTGGCCGAGGTCGCGGCGCCACCGGGCGAGGGCGACGGCGAGTGCGGTCAGCAGGACGTCGTTGACGCCCGCGTGGAATCTGGCGGGTGTCTCGCCGAGGACGGCGGCGGTGGCACCCGCGTCGAGCGACACGGTGCGTACCCGTTCCCTCGCCACGGTGTCGGTCGCGGCCGGGGCGCGGCGGCCCAGCGGTTCGTCGGGGCCCGGCAGCGGGCGCCGGAAGGGAGCGCTGTCGGCGTCGAAGGCGGCGCGCTCGAGCAGCTGGGTCCAGCGCCGGAACGACGTCCCCTCGGGGGGAAGTTCGACGGCTGCGCCCGAGGAGAACTGCCGCCAGGCCGTGGCCAGGTCCTCCATGAGCACCCGCCAGGACACACCGTCGATCACGACGTGGTGGACGACCACGACCAGCTGCCGTGCCGCGCGCCGCCAGACGGCGCTCAGCATGGCGCCGGACTCGGGGTCCAGTGCCTCGGTGGCGAGGGTGACGCACGCGTCGAGGGGCCGGTCGCTCTCCTGCCAGAGGGCCGCGGCCGGGGCCGCGTCGGGGATGTCGAAGCCCCAGCGGTCGCCGCGCACCAGCCGCGCGCGGAGCATGGGGTGCCGGCCGGTCAGGGCGGTGAGGACCTCGTCGAGGGCGTCCGGCCCGAGGTCGGCCGGGGTGTTCAGGACGACCGACTGCACGAAGCCGTCGACGGCGTCGGTGGTCTCGCCGAGCCACTGCACGACGGGGGACCCCACCACGGTGCCGGTCGGGACGTCGCGGTGGTCCACGGCCGTGGTGTCCTCGCGGCTCGCCACGGCGGCCAGCGCTCCCACTGTGCTGTGGGTGAAGATCTGCCGTGCCGTGACGTAGAGGCCCGCCTCGCGCAGCGCGCCGAGCAGGGAGATCGCCAGGATGCTGTCCCCGCCGAGCTGGAAGAAGTCCTGGTCGACGCCGACCTCGTCCAGTCGCAGGAGCGCCGCGACCGCCGCGCACACCGCGCGTTCGTTCTCGGTGGCGGGCGGCACGGACGCCGCGGCACCGGTCACGGGCTCCGGCAGCGCGTGGCGGTCGATCTTGCCGTTGGCGGTGAGCGGGAACCCGGTCGTCACGACGATGTGGGTGGGCACCATGTACTCGACCATGTGCGCGCCGGCCCACGCCTTGACGTCGTCGGCACGGAGGTCCTCGTGGCCGGCGGCGGGGATGACGTAGCCCACGAGGTAGGTGCCGCCCGCGGCGTTCTTCCTGGCGACGACGCAGGTGTGGCGCACCCCGGGGTGTTCCGCGAGGCCGATCTCGACATCCTCGATCTCCAGGCGCATGCCGCGGATCTTGACCTGGTTGTCCGCGCGGCCGAGGAAGTCCAGCGAGCCGTCGGGGGCGTAGCGCGCGAGGTCTCCGGTCCGGTAGAGCCTGGACCCGTCGTCGGCGAAGGGGTTGGCCACGAACCGGGACGCGGTCAGGCCGGGTGCGCCCACGTACCCGCGGCCCAGGAGGAAGCCGCCGACGTACAGTTCGCCGCCGACGCCGACCGGGACGGGGCGCAGTTCGTCGTCGAGGACGTAGAGCTGGGTGTTGGGGTTGGCCTTTCCGATGGACGTCGACAGGCGTTCCGCCGCGCCCCGGTACACGACGTGGGAGACGCCGATGGTCGTCTCCGCCGGTCCGTAGCCGTGGTAGAGGGGGATGTCGAGCCGGGTGCGGAAGCGTTCGTACAGCTCGGGGGTCAGCACCTCGCCGCCGCACCACACGTGGCGCAGGCTGTCGAGTCGCCCGGAGTCGCCCGCCATCTCCAGCAGGACGTCCAGCATGGACGAGACGAGGTAGGTGAAGGTGACGCGCTGTTCGGCGATGACGCCGAGCAGATGGTGGGGGTCGCGTTCGCCGCCCGGGCGCAGGACCACGAGCCGGCCGCCGCGGACCAGCGGCAGGAAGATCTCGTTGACGGAGATGTCGAAGGACAGCGGCGCCTTGAACAGCGACACGTCGTCGGGGCCGAAGCCCAGGATGTCCTGGGCCTGCCACAGCAGCCGTTCGCTGATCGCCTCGTGGCGGATCATGGCGCCCTTGGGCCGTCCGGTCGACCCGGAGGTGAAGATGACGTAGGCGAGGGCGTCGCCCCGGACGGAGGTCTCCGGCGCCTCGGCGGGGTGGGCCCCGTGGCGCCAGTCGCCGAGGTCCACGGCGAGGGCCTCGGGTTCGTCCGGGGCGTGTTCGCCGGTGGCGTTGAGCTGTACGACGACCCCGGCGTCCTCGATGACGACGGCCCGGCGCTCGGCCGGCCAGTGCGGATCGAGCGGTACGAACGCGCAGCCCGCCCGGAGCACGCCGAGCAGCCCGACGACCATGTCGGCGGAGCGCTCCAGGGAGATGCCCACGGCGTCTTCCGCGGTGAGCCCGCTTCCGGTCAGCCGGTGGGCCAGCTGGGCCGACAGGGCCGCCGTCTGACGGTAGGTCAGTGAGCGGTGCTCGTCGACCACGGCGACGGCGTCCGGTCTGGTGCGGGCCTGGGCGAGGAACATCTCCACGAGCGTGGGACGCGCCCGGTCGGCGTCGGTGTCGTTCCAGGCGGCCAGGCTCGCCAGCCGGGCCGCCGGGCCGGAGGGGCCGATGGTGCCGAGGGGCCGGTCCGGGAAGTCGGCCAGGTCGTCGAGCGCGAGCTGCGCGTCGTCCGGTACGACGCCGTCCGGGAGGGTGATGCTCCGGCCGTCCGTCGCGACCTCCCAACCGCCGGGCGTGGCGCCTCCGTTGGCGACCCAGCCGAGCACGTCGCCGAAGAGGGTGCCCGCGGTGAGGTCGAGTCCGGCGGGGCTCCGGCCCGTCGCCCAGTACGACAGTCCGATGGCGCACGCCGCGGCGATGGTCCGGTCGGCGAAGTCCCCGGTGCGCCTGCGGATGTCGGTCAGGTGCCGGGGGGAGAGCAGTACGAGACGAGCGGTCGGTTCCATCATCGAAGAATCCACGCCCTTCCAAGGAATGAAGGCAGGCTAACCTAACTAAGGCTTGCCTAACCACCCTTGTCTAACTGCCCTCTCGCCAGGCCTGCCACAGCCGCGCGTACCGGCCGCCCAGCGCCACCAGTTCCTCGTGTGTCCCCTCCTCCACGACCCGCCCGGCGTCGAGGACCGCGATCCGGTCCGCCGCCATCGCCTGGGTGAGCCGGTGCGCCACGAACAGCGTGGTCCGGCCGGCGCACGCGGCGAGCACGGCACGTTCCAGCTCGGCGGCGCCCTCGCTGCCCGCCTCCGCCGTGGACTCGTCCAGCACCACCACGGGTGAGCGGCTCAACACCAGCCGGGCGAGGGCGACCTGGGCGACCTTGGTCACGTCGAGGCGCTCACCGCCCTCCCCCACCAGGGTGTCCAGTCCCTCGGGCAGGGTGTCGACCCACCTGTCGGCGCCCACCGTCCGCAGGGCGTCGATGAGTTCGGCGTCGGTGGCCTCCGGCGCGGCCAGCCGCAGGTCGTCGGCGAGCGGCCCGGAGAAGACGTGTGTCTCCTGGGTGAGGATGGTCACCAGGGACCGCGCCCCGGCCTCGTCCAGTCCGGCCAGGTCGGTCGGCCCGACCCGCACCGACCCCGCCTGCGGAGTCCCGATGCCCGCGATCAGCGCGGCCAGCGTCGTCTTCCCCGCGCCCGTGGCGCCGACCAGGGCGAGCGAACCACCGGCGGGGATCGTCAGGTCGACGTCCCTGAGCACCGGCTCCTCGGCGCCCGGGTAGGTGAACGTCAGCCCCTCCACCCGCACCGGGTGGGCGCCGGCCGCCGCGGGCCCGACGGAGGCGTCGCCCACCAGCCGGTCCTCGGCGTCCTCGCCCACCACCCCGACCAGCCGGGTCAGGCTCGCACCCGACTTCTGCGCCTCGTCGAAGGTGAACATGATGGCGCCCAGCGGGGTGAACAGCCGGTGGAAGAGCAGCGGGGCCGCCGACACCTCGCCGAGCGTCGCGGCGTCGGCCTCCAGCAGGGCGTACCCGACCACCAGGATGAGCGTCAGGCCGATGAACTCGGCGCGGTTCTCCCGGCCGACGAACCGTCCGAAGAACCGGAACACCTCGATCCCGAGATCGCGCACCCGCCACGACTCACGGGTGACCTGCTCGCGGAAGGCGCCCTCCAGCCGGTAGGCCCGCACCGTGTCGATGCCGTTGAGACCACTGATCAGGGCCTGGGCGCGGTCGGCCTGGGCCACCCGCTGCCGCTGGTAGAGCGGGGCCGAGCGCGGGAGGTACCAGCGCAGGGCCAGCGCGTACGCGGGCAGCGCGCCCGCGCCCGCGAGACCGAGCCGCCAGTCCAGGCCGAACATGCCGGCCGTGGCGATGACGACCAGCACCCCCGCCGAGAAGACCGTGGGGACGGCCGTACGGATGCCCTTGGAGAGGACGGCCACGTCGTCGCCGACGCGGGACAGCACGTCGCCGCGGCCGACCTGCTCGACACGGGCGCTGGGCATGGCCAGCACCGCGCGGACGGCGCCCTCCCGCAGCCGCGCGAGCAGGTCGGCGCCGAGCCGCCCGATCAGATACGTCGACACCGCGGTGGCGGCCGCGCCGAGCAGCGCGGCCGCCACCATCACGGCGCCGATCGTGACCAGGACCGAGCGCGACTCGCCGCCGACGACAGCGTCGACCACCTGGCCGAGCAGCAGTACCGGGAGTACCTGGAGAGCCGCTCCGGCCACCGTGGTGAGTGCCGTGGCGAGGGTCAGCCACGGCACCTCACGGCAGTGCGCCCCGACCCAGCTGGTGGCTTCGCGTCCGGTCGCCGTACGCAGGGCGGCCGGGGCGACCCGGGTGTCCGTGGCGCTCACACCTACCCGGCCGACTTGACGAGTTCGTCGACCGCGTACGGCATCGACAGCAGGGTGCCCTGGGAGATGGCCGCGCCGACCGCCGGACCCTCGCTGTCCAGCAGGTAGGTCACCTTGCCGTTCTTCACGGCGTCGAGGTTGGTGAAGAGCTTGAACTTCTTCAACGCGTCCTGGTCCGCCTTGTCGTTGATGACGAAGACACGGTCGACGTCGACCAGGTCGACGCGTTCGGGCGAGAGCGTGGTGTAGAAGTCGCCGCCGGCGACCTCGTCGATCTTGGTCTGGTACTTGAAGCCGATGCCCGTCAGCAGGCGTCCGCGCACGTCGGTGGAGGTGAAGGGGGCCACCGAGTCCTTGTACCAGGAGAGTGCGACGGCGGTCTGGTCCGCGAACTCGGGATGGGCCTTCTTGGCCGTGTCGAGCTTGCCCTGGATGTCGGCGACCATCTTCTCGCCCTCCTCGGCCTTGCCGAGGGCCTTGGCGATGTGCAGGGCGTTGTCCTGCCACGGGGCGCTGAACGGCTCCTTCTCCGCCTTGGTGCGTCCCACGGTCGGCGCGATCTTGGAGAGCTTGTCGTAGGCGGCCTGGTCGACCTCGGAGTACACCGCGATGATCAGGTCGGGGCGCAGTGCGGCGATCTTCTCGAAATTGGGGCCGGTGTCACCGTTCTTCATGACGACCTCGGGCTTGGTGTCGCCCCACTTCTCCTTCACCCACGGCCACTGGGTGTTGATGTCGGGGCTCTGACCGGCCGGGTTCGGGTACTGGTCGACCATGCCGACGGGCTTGACGCCGAAGGCCAGGACGGTCTGGTCGTCCGTGTAGCCGACGGTGACGACCCGCTCGGGCGCCTTGGCGACCTTCGTGGTTCCGAACGCGTGCTCCACGGTGACGGGGAACGCGCCGGCACCGGCGGTCGACTTGTCGCCGCCCGCGCTGTCCGACGAATCGTCCGAGTCGGAACCGCACCCCGCGAGGAGGCCGACGCCGAGCGCGGCGGCGGAGAGTGCCGCAGCCAGTCGTCGCCATGGCGTCATACGCGTCGTTCTGAGGAGCATCCGGAGATCCCTTGCTGTCGCGCCGTCCACTGCGCCCCGTTCTGAGGGCAGCAGACCTTATCGCGCCCGAGTGAGGTTAGCCTACCCTCACCGCGACAACTCTGGGGAAACGGGGTCCAGTTCCACGTGGGCCCGCCCGATGGGCACGATGAGGGGCCGGTCCCCCACGGGGTCGTCGATCACCTTGGCGCGCAGCCCGAAGGCCTCGTGCAGCAGTTCGGCGGTGATGACCTCCCGCGGATGCCCCTGGGCCAGGATCGCCCCGTCCCGCATCACGACGAGGTTGTCGCTGTAGCGGGTGGCGAGGTTGAGGTCGTGCAGCACCATGACGACCGTGCACCCGGACTCGTGCAGGTCGTCCACCAGGTCGAGCACGTCGATGGCGTGCGCCAGGTCCAGGTAGGTGGTCGGCTCGTCGAGGAGCAGCAGGTCGGTCCCCTGGGCCAGGGTCATGGAGATCCAGACGCGCTGGCGCTGACCGCCGGAGAGCGAGTCGACCGGACGGTTCGCGAGGTCGGACACCCCGGTCATGGCCAGTGCGCGACCCACCACGGCCGCGTCGTCCGACGACCACTGCCGGAGCCAGCTCTGGTGCGGGTGGCGGCCCCTGGCGACCAGGTCCGACACCGTCAGGCCCTCCGGCGCGACCGGTGCCTGCGGCAGCAGTCCGAGCTTCCTGGCGACGTCCCGGGTCCTGAGCCCCGCGATGTCCTCGCCGTCCAGCACGACCGTGCCGCTGGTCGGCTTCAGCAGCCGGGACAGGGTTCGCAACAGGGTCGACTTTCCACAGCCGTTGGGGCCGATGATGGTGGTGATCACCCCCGGCGGGATCGCCACGTCGAGCCCGTCGATGACCGGCCGGGCCCCGTACCCGACCGCCACTCCCCTGGCGGCCAGCCGCGTGGCGCCGACCGCCGTCCCGGCCCCGGTGATGGACTCAACGGCCACAAGGCCCCCCTCTATTAGGCTCGCCTTACTTTGTACCAGCTATCGGCGGTTCGCCCGCACCAGCAGGTAGACGAGGAAGGGACCGCCGATCGCCGCGGTGACCACACCGACGGGCAGCGAGACCGGCGGTGCCGTGCGCGCCACCAGGTCCGATCCGGTCAGCAGCAGGGCGCCCACCA
The DNA here is from genome assembly GCF_036246005.1 of Streptomyces sp. NBC_01723. Taxonomy (NCBI): domain Bacteria; kingdom Bacillati; phylum Actinomycetota; class Actinomycetes; order Kitasatosporales; family Streptomycetaceae; genus Streptomyces; species Streptomyces sp. NBC_01723. Next base: position 8,361,932 of record NZ_CP109171.1, on the reverse strand, counting down.
TGCCGGAGGCCGCCAGCGGCGGCGTCGGACACCTCGCCAGCCGCATCGCCACCTGGGGCGCCACCAGGGCCACGAACGGCACCGGTCCGGCCGCGCTCACGGCCACGCCGGCCAGCAGCACGGCGCACAGCAGCAGGACCGCGCGCACCGCCCCGTAGCGGACGCCGAGACCCGCGGCGATCTCGTCACCGAAGTGCATCGGCTTGAACTGGAAGGCGGCGCACGCCACGACGGCCAGGAGTGCGAGCGTGCACCAGAGCGCCACCCGCACCTCGTCCCAGGACCGGTTGTCCAGCGAACCCACCAGCCACGCCTGGGCCCGGGCCACATCCCTGATGTCGGCGGTGACCAGCAGCCAGGTCGTGATCGCCTGCATGACGGCGGTCACCGAGATGCCGATGAGGATCAGCCGGAAGCCGTCGATCCCGCGGCGCCACGCCAGGAAGTAGACCAGCAGGCCGGTCCCGAGCCCGCCCGCGAGCGCCGCCGCCGACAGGCCCACGGAGTCGACGACGGCCGTCGCGGCGCCGCCCGACACCGTCACCAGGAACACCGCCACCGCGCCCGCGCCGCTGGTGATGCCGAGGACGTCGGGGCTGGCCAGGGGGTTGCGCGCGATGGACTGGGTGAGCGCGCCGGACACCCCGAGCGCGATGCCCACCACGAGCCCGGCCAGCGCGCGGGGCATCCGCAGGTCCAGGATGACGAACTCGTCGACCTGCTCGCCCCGGCCGACGATCGTGGCGAGGACCCGGGGCAGCCCGATGGGGAAGTCCCCGACGCCGATGGACAGGCAGAACACCAGGAAGGCCGCCGCCGCCAGCAGCAGCGTGACGCCCGCGGTCCAGGGCCGCCACACGAACGACACACCGCCGAGCCGCACTCCCGGCGCCACCGACGCGCTCACGTCCGCCCCGCCCGGCCGCACGTCCGTCCCGTCTGCCTTCACGCCCGCCCCGCTCACGTGTTCTTGAACTTTCCGCGCCACACCAGTACGGCGAAGAACGGCGCCCCCAGCAGCGAGACGACGACCCCGGCGTCCAGTTCCCCCGGCCGCACCACCAGGCGCCCCACGATGTCGCAGACCAGCAGCACCACCGCGCCGAGCAGACCGGCGTACGGCACCAGCCAGCGGTAGTCCGGCCCGGTGAGGTACCGCGCGACATGGGCCACCATGAGCCCGAGGAAGGCGATGGGGCCGCAGGCCGCGGTGGCCGCGCCCGCCAGCAGGGTGATGGCGACGACGCCGGCCGTCCGGCTCCGCGCGACGTTCACCCCGAGCCCGCGCGCCACGTCCTCACCGAGGTTGAGGAGGTTGACGGCGGGCAGCGTGGTGAGCGCGAGCAGCAGCCCGGCGGCGATGAACGCGGACACCGGCCCGATGACGTCGAATCCGACGCCGGCCAGCGAGCCCGCGTTCCAGAACCGCAGCGCGTTCAGCGAGGCCTTGTCCGTCAGTGAGACCGCCGTGGTCATCGCCGCGAGGAAGACCGCGATCCCCTGGCCGGCCAGGGCGAGCGTCAGCGGGTTGCCGGCCCCCCGGCCGATGCTCGACAGCCCGAACACCACGGCACCGGCGAGCCCGGCGCCGAGGAACGCGAGCCAGACGTACAGGAACGGGTCGGTCAGGCCGAGCAGGGCGATCCCCGACACCACGGCGAACGAGGCGCCGGCGTTGATCCCCAGCAGCCCGGTGTCGGCGATCGGGTTGCGGGTGTATCCCTGGATCAGTGCCCCGGCGGCCCCGAGGGCGATGCCGGCCACGACCGCGAGGACCGTGCGGGGCACCCGCACGGTTCGCACGATGAGCCTGATCTCGGTGAGCCGCTGGTCGGCCTCGGGTGCGGCCGTCAGCCCGTGCCAGACCTCGGCGGGGGTCAGCGCCCGCGCGCCGACGGCCAACGAGGCCGCCGCCGCGAGCACGAGCAGCACCGCCAGTACGCCCAAACCGGCAACCCGTCGGCGACGGGCCTCCGTCGTGTCCCCGGGCGCGGGGCGCTCAACCGCAGTCGTGGTCATGGCGACGTACACTAACGCGCGCCGCCGCCGGCTCCGTCGGCGATGGTCCGGGCTTCGTCGGAGGCGGACTTCAGGTTCCGGTCGACCAGGGACTCCAGGATCTCGCCCACCCTGATCGCGGTGTTGGAGAGCAGCGACGACGTGATGCCGTGCGTGTGCTCCGTGCCGCCCTGGAGGTAGATGCCGCAGCGCAGTGCGGGGTCGGTGGCGACGCGGTAGTCGCGCTCGACGCGCACCAGGCCCTCGTCGTCGCGCAGGCAGCGGTCCGCGACCTCGCCGAGCAGCCCGAGGGGGTCGGCCGGGAGGTAGCCGGTGGCGAAGACCACGACGTCCGCGTCGAGGAGCGTCTCCTCGCCGGTGACCAGGGAGGTCACGGTGGCACGGACCCGGTCGGAGGTCTCCTTGACGTCGGTGAGCCGGGAGACGTTCAGGAAGCGCAGCCGCTCAGTGCCGAGGACCTTCTCCCGGTACATCTGCCGGTACAGGTCGTCGATCAGGTCGATGTCCACCACGGAGTAGTTGGTGTTGCCGTGGTAGTCCATCAGCCGGCGTTTGACGCTGCCGGGCGCGGCGAAGTAGTCGTCCACGGCGGCCGGGTCGAAGATCCGGTTGGCGAAGCCGCTGTCGTCGGCGGGACTGTAGCCGTAGCGGGCGAAGACCGCGCACACCTCGGCGCCGGGGAAGCGGCGGTGCAGGTAGGCGACGTTCTCGGCGGCGCTCTGCCCGGCGCCGACGACCACGAACCGGGAGGGCGTGGTGCCCTCCAACGCGTCGACCCGCGCCAGCAGTTCGGAGTTGTGCCAGACCCGGTCGCCGCGCTCGACGCCCTCCGGCATCAGGGGGCGCAGGCCGGTGCCGACGACGAGGTTGCGCGCGCGGTGCACCTCCAGTCCCTGGCCCGAACGGACCGTCACCTCGAGGTGGTCGACGGCTCCGTCGCGCTCCACGGGTGCGACACCGACCACCTCGTGGCCGTAGGAGACCTGGTCGTCGACCTTGGCGGCGGCCCACTCGAAGTAGTCGTGGAACTCCACACGCAGTGGGAAGAGGTTCTTGTGGTTGATGAAGTCGATCAGCCGGCCCTTGCTCTGCAGGTAGCAGAGGAAGCTGAACTCGCTGGCCGGGTTCCTCAGTGTCACCAGGTCCTTGAGGAAGGACACCTGCATCGTCGCGTCGTCGATCAGCATGCCGCGGTGCCAGCCGAAGCGGGGCTGCTGCTCGAAGAAGCGGGCGCTGACCGCCTCCTGACTGCCGGCCTGTGCGTTGTGCTCGCGGATCGCGATCGCCATGGCGACATTGGACGGGCCGAAGCCGATGCCAATGAGGTCGTGGACCAGCGGTGCGTCATCAGGAAGAACCTGTGACATGTCACTCCCATCGTGCGGGACAGTCGCCTGTGAGGCCTGAGGGGTGCCGGAATGGGACATGCCGACGGAGCTGCCCGCCGGAAACTTAGGTTAGCCTAAGCTAATGATCTGAAGCTGTCGATAGGGCGAACCGGAGGGCACGGCCACCAACTGGGGTGTTGCGCACCGACGTTGCACACTAAGGTACGCCTTGCTCAACTTGCCGGGTCAGCCCCTGCCTTGAGGAGGTACCCCATGCGGGTCGTCATGTTCGGTTACCAGACCTGGGGGCACCGGACCCTGCAAGCCCTCCTGGACTCCGAGCACGACGTGGTACTGGTCGTGACCCACCCCAAGAGCGAGCACGCCTACGAGAAGATCTGGAGCGACTCCGTCGCCGACCTCGCCGAGGAGCACGGCGTCCCGGTGCTGATCCGCAACCGCCCCGACGACGACGAGTTGTTCGAGCGCCTCAAGGACGCGGACCCGGACATCATCGTGGCCAACAACTGGCGGACCTGGATCCCCCCGCGCATCTTCGGGCTGCCCCGTCACGGCACGCTCAACGTGCACGACTCGCTGCTGCCGAAGTACGCCGGGTTCTCCCCGCTGATCTGGGCCCTGCTCAACGGCGAGTCCGAAGTGGGCGTCACCGCGCACATGATGAACGACGAGCTGGACGCCGGCGACATCGTCCGGCAGGAGGCGGTGCCGGTCGGACCGACGGACACCGCGACCGACCTGTTCCACAAGACGGTCGACCTCATCGCCCCGGTCACCGTGGGCGCCTTGGGTCTCATCGCCGCCGGGCAGACCGAGTTCACCAAGCAGGACCGGTCGCAGGCGAGCTTCTTCCACAAGCGGTCCGCCGAGGACATCCGGATCGACTGGAACTGGCCGGCCGAGGATCTGGAGCGCCTGGTCCGTGCCCAGTCCGAGCCCTACCCCAGCGCCTTCACCTTCCACCGGGGCAGGCGGCTGGAGGTGCTCGCCGCGGTGGTCTCGCAGGGCCGCTACGGCGGTACGCCCGGCCGCGTCTTCTACCGCGAGGGCGACGGCGTGGTGATCGTCGCCGGAGCCGACGCGCGGGCGGGCCGCTGTCACGGCCTGGCCATCACGCGGGTGCGGACGGAGGACGGCCGGGAGCTGTCCGCGGCCGAGTACTTCACCTCGATGGGCGGCTACCTGACCAGCCGTCCGTGACCGGCCTCGCATGACGGACGGGGCCCGGCCGTGCTGCCACGGTCGGGCCCCGCCGCGTAGGACCGGTCGCGGCCTCAGCCGCTCTTGCGCCGGAACGACCGCTGGCTGGCGGCCGGACCGTGGGTGCCGCGGATCTTCGCCACGTCGGCGTTCGCGGCGAGGGCCGCGGCCTCCGCCTGTTTGCCGCGCTTGCGCTCCAGGGCCTCGCGGAACTTGCCCTTCAGGTCGTACTGACCGTCCTCGTCGGGTGTCAGGGCGGGGCGCTCGTCCTCCGCCGGTTCCGAACCTGCCTGCGATGAAGACTCTTCAGTCATGACGACCTCCTGGGCTCGGACAATCAGGAGCACAGCTTGTCACGGCCGGCGACCCGGAACCACCGAAAATGTCCCGGGCCCGGCCGGAAGGGTCACCGTGTACTGACTCAGGTAGGTGTCCAGGTACGGCGAACGGTCACCGGGGGTGGCGACGTCGTCGGCCGGATCGTCGAGGGCGAGCCGCAGCCTGGCGTCACTGACCCGGATCGTCTCGCCGGAGGGAGTGTCCCGCCAGGACCCGGTCTGGACCGACCCGATCTCCACGGCCAGCACGTGCCCCGCGGCCAGGGTCCAGTCGGTGGCCTTCAGGTCGACGGTCAGGCGGCCGGAGTCCACCAGGGAGACCTGTTCGTCGAACATGACGGCGGTGCCGTCCGGGGCGACGTCGTACAGCTTGAGCATGACGTTGCCCTCGCCCTTCGCCTTCAGGGACAGCCGAGGGGTGCCGGTGACCCGTACGGGCCTCTTCAGCGGCTCGGACCACACGAAGAAGCTGGAGGCGACCTCACCGTCCCGCTGACGCTCCGCCAGCTCCGCGGCCAGTCCTTCCGGGGCCGGGCGCTCGATCGCGGGGGCGTTCTCCATGTCCCACCGGCCGGTCGGCTGCGGCGGTGCCGCGGGCGTCGGCCGCCCCGGTGCGGCCAGCGCCGCGCGGGCGGACGCCCCGCCGTCGTCGACGTAGGAGCCGTCGCCGAGCGGAAGGGTCACCGACCGCTCCGTGACCGGCCAGGTGCGCTGGGCACGCCAGGCGCCGGTGGAGTCCTCGACGGCGTAGGCCGGATAACGCACCGACGGCCGCACGCCCTTGAGGTACTGGTCGTAGAACGACAGGGTCTCGTCGTACCAGCCCTCGCGGCCCATCGCCAGGCGGCCGTCACCGGTGCGGTCCCCGCCGCGCACGTGGTCCCACTGGCCGACCCAGCCGCGCTCGGGGCCCCTGTGGTTGTCGAGGTACTCCTCCATCTCCTCGGGCTTGGTGTTGTTCTCGATGAAGCCCTGCGTGACGAACAGCGGGGTGTCGCTGCCCTTCGCCATCCTCGCCAGGTCGCGGGAGGTCCAGTGCTCGTCCCGCTGGTCGGATATCCGGTAGCCGGCCGAGTTCTCGGTCAGGCACTCCGGATGGCTCTCCTCGTGCCGCGCGGCCGCTTGGTAGCGCGGGTCGTCGTCCGGCATGGGCGCCATGGTGGCGATGGAGTTGTAGGCGTTGGCCGTTCCGGTCACGTTCGGGCGGGGCACGCCGTTGGAGTAGATGTACTGGTACATGTCCCACAGCGGCTCTTGGGCGACGACGGCCTTGAGCGCGCGCTGGTCCAGGTTGTTGCCGATGAGTCCGGTGACGGCGTCGTACGACTTGCCGTACATGCCCACCGCGCCGGTGGACCACGGCTGCCTGGACGCCCAGTCGATCGCCGCCCGGACGTCCGCCTGTTCGCCCGGGCCGCCCCAGTCGAGGCACCCGGTGGAGCCGCCGAAGCCGCGCAGGTCCACCATGACGAAGGCGTAGCCCTGGTCGAACAGGTCGGTGCCCTCGATGAAGTCCTGGAAGCGGGCGGACGGGCCGGTGTGGGTCCAGCCCTCCGGCCCGGTCTGGCCCGCGTGGGCGAAGTACGGGCCGACGGACAGGATCACCGGCACCTTCTCACGCCGTGTCAGCCCCTCGGGCAGCAGGACGTCGGCGTGGAGCCGGGTGCCGGAGCGGTCGGCGGACGGGAAGTAGTGCTGGGTCCAGACCGAGCCCTCCGGGACGCGGTCGTTCTCCTCGTGCGTGACGGGGTCGGCCGTGGTGGCGGCGGGCCGGGCCTCCTCCTCGTGCGCGGCGACGGCGGGGCCGGCTGGACCGGCGGTCAGGGCGAGGGCGGCGACCAGTGCCGAGGCGCCTCGGACGGCGGCGCGACGTGCTCTCACATGCTCCTCCTTGGACGGTGGGTGCAGGTGGTGCAGGTGGTGCAAGCGGTGCAGGTGGTACCGACGGTGCAGGCTGCTGTGCAGGTTTAGCAGTGAAGCCCTCGCACGTCGATGGGGCGTCCGACTCCGGCTCTGCCGTGGGCAGATGCCGGCCGTCCCGCTCACGCTCCCCGTGACCATGGGGAGATGGCGACGAACACGGTGGTGCTCCGTCTCGACCTGGGACATTTCATCCGGCCGGCCGAGGAGACCGGCGGGCCGCGGCCGCGCGTCGAGCCCGTGCTCGCGTATCTGGTGCGGCACGAGCGGGGGCTCCTCCTCTTCGACACCGGGATGGGTGACGCCGCCGCCGGGACCGAGGCGCACTACCGGCCCCGGCGGCGGGCGCTGCGGACGGCGCTGTCGGCGGCGGGAGTCGCCCCCGACGAGATCACCCTGGTCGTCAACTGGCACCTGCACTTCGACCACTGCGGCGGGAACCCCTGCTGGCCGGCCGGCCGATCCTGGTGCAGGCCCTGGAGCCGGCCACCGCCCGCGCGGGCGGCCACACCTTCGACGAACTCGTCGACTTCCCCGGCGCGCGCTGTATGAGGAGCCCACCGGCGAGGCCGAGGTGGGGCCGGGTGTCCGGATCGTCCCGGCCCCCGGGCACACCGCGGGGCACCAGTCGCTGGTCGTCGGGCGGGACGACGGCACCGTGATCCTCGCGGGGCAGGCACACGACTTCGGTCGGAGTTCGGCTCGGACCAGCTGGCCCGCGAGGCCGCGCCGCACGGCACGGCACCGCCGCTGCCGGAGTACCGGCCCTGGCTGGACCGGCTCGCCGGCTTCGACCCCCGGCGCGTCCTCTTCGCCCACGACTGCTCGGTCTGGGAACCCTCACGCCCGTCCGGAATCGCCCGCACCGCGAACCCTGCCTAGGGTTGAGGACGCCGACCGAACCGGAGATCTTGCCGATCGCGATCGCGGGAGAGTGGGGCGACATGGCGCGCGGTGTCGAATCGATCCGGCGGACCGCACTCGGTGCCGTCGGCGCCGTTCTGCTGGTGATCGGCGTCGCCCTCCTGGTGCTGCCCGGCCCGGGCCTGCTGCTCGTCTTCGCGGGGGTGTTGCTGCTCTCGCGCGCGATCCCGGCGCTGGACCGGTTCGTCGCCCCCGCCCGGGCGCGGGCGATGCGCGCCGCCGAGGAGAGCGTCTCCTCCCGCTGGCGGATCGCCGGGGCGGTGCTCGTGGGTCTGTTCCTCCTCGCCGCCGGCGTGGTGTGGGGCCTCTTCCCCGAGCTGCCGTTCTCCGGATGGGCCACCGGGGCGAGTCTGATCATCTCCGGCTGCGTCCTCTTCGCCCTGCTCGTGTGGAGTCACCGCCGCGTTCAGGCGCAGCGCCGGGAGGCAGAGCCTCCCGCGGACCGCGCGCGTTGACCAAACGGGACAGTGTTCCGTATATTAAACGGGACATTGTTTCGTTTCCTGCCGCGCGAAGGACACCTCACCGTGCACGCCACGCTTCCCACACCCGTGCTCTCCGTCGCCCCGGTCACGCTGCCCGCCCCCGGCCGCGCCGTGGACCTCCAGGTCCGGGTCTCCGCGCCTGTCACCGGCAGCGAGCTGCCGGTCGTGCTCCTCTCGCACGGACAGGGCCAGTCGAACCACCTCTCCTCCCTCAACGGCTACGCACCCCTCGCCCACTACTGGGCGGCACACGGCTTCGTCGTGATCCAGCCGACCCACCTCAGCTCCAGGAGCCTCGGCCTGGACCCCGGCACCCCCGGCGCACCCCTGTTCTGGCGCTCCCGCGCCGAGGACATGACGCACGTCCTCGACCGGCTCAACGTCCTGGAGGAGGCGGTCCCCCAGCTCTCCGGCCGACTGGACCGGGGCCGGGTCGCCGTGGCCGGGCACTCGATGGGCGGGCACACCGCGAGCCTGCTGCTGGGCGCCCGGCTCACCGATCCGGACGACGGCACGGAGGTGGACCTCACCGAGCCCCGCATCAAGGCGGGCGTCCTGCTGGCCGCGCCCGGCCGGGGCGGCGACGCCCTCAGCGGGTGGGCGGCGGCCAATCTGCCGTTCCTGCTGACCACGGACTTCTCCACGATGACGACGCCCGCGCTCGTGGTCGCCGGCGACAAGGACGACTCGCCCCACCTCACGGCCGGCGGGCCCGAGTGGCACGCCGACCCCTACTTCCTCGCCCCGGGCCCCAAGTCCCTGCTCACCCTCTTCGACGCCGAGCACGGGCTCGGCGGGATCGCCGGGTACGACGTCGCCGAGACCACCGACGAGAACCCCGGGCGGGTGGCCGCGGTGCAGCGGCTCACCTGGGCCTACCTGCGCGGCGCGCTGTACGCGGGGGACACGGCCTGGCGGTCGGCTTGCGCGGAGCTGACGGCCGGACCGAACGCGTCCGCGCGCCTCGAGTCCAAGTAGTAGCCCCAACCACGCTTCGGAGCAGCCCACTTCGAGCGCCGAGAACTTTGAACACATCGATGACAAAGTATGGACATGCCAAGCGGAAGTCTCCTACCTTTGCGGCGGAACCACCGTCCTGCCGCTCATGACCGGAGCGATTTCCGGCACGGTCCGGTCCCCACTCACTGGAGGACCAATGCCCCCACGGCTGTTCTCGCGCGCCCGAAGACACCTCATCCTCCTGCTGGCGTCAGCAGTGTCCGCCGGCGGCGTCCTGGCGGCCCCGGCCTCCTCCGCGGCCCCGGCGGACATCCCGCCGCAGGAACCCGGGGTCACCATGCGGGTGTTCGACGTCCAGACGCCCCTGAACGAGCTGTGCACCCTCAAACCGGGCCAGACCCCCAACCACGACAAGCTGATGCCGACGGTCGACTGGTCCAGTACGGCCGACTTCGGCGGCATCGCCGACAACTTCGTGACGGAGGCGTCCGGTTACCTGGTCGCCCCCCGCGACGGCACCTACGCGTTCCGGCTCGTCAGCGACGACGGCTCCCGGCTCACGCTGGACGGCGCCACGGTGATCGACCACGACGGCCTGCACGGCGCCGAGCCGAAGGACGGCACGGCCGAGCTCACCGCCGGCGCGCACCCGCTGCGCGTCGAGCACTTCGACCGCGGCGGCGGCCAGCAGCTGCAACTGTCCTGGATGCCGCCGGGAGAGAGCGGCTTCAGCGTCGTCCCGCAGGAGGCGCTGAGCACCGACGCCGGGGTCGTCCGGGTGACGGCGCCGGGCCGCAAGGAGTGCGAGGCGGGCACCGACACCCCCGGCGACGGTCTGCCGCTGAACTCGGTACGCCCCGACCTGACCCTCACCGACCTGCGCCCCGACGGATTCGAGCCCCAGGTCAGCGGCATGGACTGGCTGCCCGACGGACGTCTCGCGATCAGCACCTGGGGCGGCACCGACAACGTTGCCGGGGAGGTGTATCTCCTCGACAACGTCACCGGCGCGACCAGCCGCGACAAGGTCACCGTCAAGAAGGTGGCCGAGGGGCTGCGCGAGCCGATGGGCATCAAGTACGTCGACGGCGCGCTCTACGTGTCCCAGAAGCACGAACTCACCCGGCTGGTCGACGAGGACGGCGACGAGGTGACCGACGAGTACCGCACGGTCGCCACCTGGCCGTACGGCGGCAACTTCCACGAGTTCGCCTTCGGGCTGCTCTACCGCGACGGGTACTTCTACGTGAACCTCTCCGTCGCCATCGACCTCGGCGGCGCGACCACCACACCGCAGCCCGCGCCGGGCCGCGGGACGACGTACAGGGTCAGCAAGAAGACCGGGAAGATCAGCCCGGTCGCGGGCGGGCTGCGCACGCCCAACGGCATCGGCTGGGGCCCCGGCGGCGACCTCTTCGCCACCGACAACCAGGGCGGATGGCTGCCGTCCTCGAAGCTCGTCCACGTCAAGCAGGACCGCTTCTTCAACCACTACACCGAGCCCGCGGGCCCCTTCGAGAAGTCCCCGGTCACCGAACCGGTGCTGTGGCTGCCGCAGAACGAGATCGGCAACTCGCCCTCCACGCCGCAGTACGTGAGCAAGGGCACCTTCGCCGGTCAGATGCTGATCGGCGACGTCACCTACGGCGGCCTCCAGCGCGCCTACCTGGAGAAGGTGAGGGGCCAGTACCAGGGCGCCGTCTTCCGCTACACCCAGGGCCTGGAGGCCGGGGTCAACCGGATCTCCGTGGGCCCCGACGGCGCGGTCTACGCCGGCGGTCTCGGCGCGGACGGCAACTGGGGACAGGAGGGCAAGCTGAAGTTCGGTCTGCAGAAGCTGACGCCGAACGGCGGCAACACCTTCGACATCCAGAAGATGCGGGCCGTACCGGGCGGCTTCGACCTCACGTACACCCAGCCGGTCTCCGAGGAGACCGCCGCGGAACTCGCCGACCGCTACCGGGTCGAGCAGTGGGGCTACACGCCGACCGCCGACTACGGCGGCCCGAAGATCGCCGAGGAGGAGCTGGCCGTGCGGTCGGCGACCCTCTCCGGCGACGGGCGGACCGTGCGGCTGCGGCTGGACGGGCTCAAGCCGGACCGCGTGGTGCACGTGCGCTCCCCGCGTCCCTTCAGCTCGGAGTCCGGTGAGGCGCTGTGGAGCACCGAGGCCTGGTACACGCTCAACGAGATGCCCGGCAAGCAGCCCCCGCCGGCCACCCTGTACGAGGCCGAGGAGGCCCGCCTGACGGGCAAGGCCGGCATCGACACCGACCACGCCGGCTACTCCGGCAGCGGGTTCGTCGACCGCTACGCCACCGAGGGCGGGGTAGCCACGACGTTCGACGTGACCGTCCCGAAGTCGGGCACCTACGACGTGGGCCTGCGCTACTCCAACGGCCCGAACCCCTTCGAGGGCACCAAGTCGCTGTCCCTGTACGCCAACGGGAAGAAGGTGCGGCAGACGCGGCTCGAGTCCACCGGGGACTGGGACACCTGGTCCACGCGCACCGAGCGGCTGAAGCTGCGCGCGGGCCACAACACGGTGTCCTACCGGTACGACGCCGGGGACACCGGCCACGTCAACCTCGACCTGGTGACCGTGCACCCGCGGGGCGCCCGCGTCGCCCTGTTCGACGGCACCGCGGCCTCGCAGGAGCAGTGGCAGCACACGGACGGGCGGCGGGTGGCCTGGCCGCTCGCCGAGGAGAAGTCGATGGAGGTGTGCTGCGGTGACATCCGTACCAAGGACGCCTACCAGGACTTCAAACTGCACGTGGAGTTCCGCGTCCCCCTGCTGCCGCCCGACGTGACCGGCCAGGACCGCGGCAACAGCGGCATCTTCCTCCAGGACCGCTACGAGCTGCAGATCCTCGACTCCTACGGTGACACCACCCTGGACACCAACGAGGCAGGTGCGATCTATCTCAAGAAGGCGCCCGACACCAACGCGGCCGCGGCCCCGGAGACCTGGCAGACGTACGACGTCGTCTTCCGTGCCGCCCGCTTCGACGACGGCGGCCGCAAGACCGCCGACGCGCGGGTGACGGTGGTCTGGAACGGCCAGAAGGTCCACGACGACATCGTCCTCGACGGGCCCACCGCCTCCGGCCGGGCCGAGACACCGTCGGCCGGGGCGATCCGGTTGCAGGACCACGGGAACAAGGTCCGTTTCCGGAACATCCGGGTGGAACCCCTCACCTGACCGGCGAGCGTGCGGGGCGGCCCCTGACGGCCGCCCCGCACCTCCCGCTCCGGGTCGGAGGGCGTCGCTCGGTAGGGTGAGTGACCGAGGCCCTGCACATCGAACAAGGAGCGGCATGAGCGAGCCGGCGTCCATCGCCCTGCAACTGGAGATCGCCCGGGAACTCGAGGTCGCGGAGACCTTCGACGCCGACCGGGAGATCGAACGCCGGGTGGCCTTCCTGGCCGACCGGCTGACCTCCACCGGGCTGCGGTCCCTCGTGCTCGGCATCAGCGGAGGCGTCGACTCCACCACCGCGGGCCGGCTGTGCCAGCTCGCCGTGGAGCGGGCCCGGGCCGCCGGCCACGAGGCGCGCTTCTACGCGATGCGGCTGCCGCACGGCGTCCAGGCCGACGAGCACCACGCCCAGCTCGCGCTCTCCTTCATCCAGGCCGACCAGGTGCTGACCGTCGACGTGAGGCCCGCGAGCGACGCGGCGCTCGACGCCCTGCTCGCCGCCGACGTGGCGTTCCGCGACGACCACCACCAGGACTTCGTGCACGGGAACATCAAGGCCCGGCAGCGCATGATCGCCCAGTACGCGGTGGCCGGGGCGCACCAGGGCCTCGTCGTCGGCACCGACCACGCGGCCGAGGCGGTCTCCGGATTCTTCACCAAGTTCGGCGACGGCGCCGCCGACCTGGTGCCGCTGACCGGTCTCACCAAGCGCCGTGTGCGTGCCCTGGCGGACCGGCTGGGGGCGCCCGCCGAGCTGGTGGGCAAGGTGCCGACGGCCGACCTGGAGTCCCTCGCCCCCGGCAAGGCCGACGAGGACGCCCTCGGCGTCACCTACGAGGAGATCGACGACTTCCTGGAGGGCAAGCCGGTCAAGGACGAGGCCTTCCAGAGGATCGTCACCCGCTACCGTCAGACCGACCACAAACGCATGCTGCCGATCGCGCCCTGAGCGGCCGGTCTCAGACGGCCGTGGACGAAAGCGGGTACCGGACGCCGGTCAGCCGCTCCGACAGGTCCCACAGCCGGCGGCCGGTGGCTTCGTCGTCCGCCGCCGGCGACAGCCGTACCCGCGTCGGTCCACCCCTCAGCTCGCCCGGTCCGTCCGGGCCCATGAAGTCGCCGCTCAGCGCGCCCGGGTCGGTCGCCGCGTACAGCTGCGGGAGGGCGCCCCGCTCGGCGGACTGGGCCAGGGGGAGGAGAAGGCGGCCGAACAGGAACCGCACGGCGGCGACCGGCGCGCTCGTCTGCAGGCCGGTGGCGCTGTAGCCCGGGTGCGCGAGGACGCTGCGCACCGGGCTGCCCGCCCTGGCCAGTCGCCGGTGCAGCTCCCGTCCGAAGACGGCGTTCGCGAACTTCGACTGGTTGTAGAACCCCATGGGTGAGTAGTGGCGTTCACCGGTGAGGTCGTCGAGGAAGAGGCGCCCCTGCCGGTGGTTGGCGGACGTCACCGTCACCACGCGGGGGTCCCGCGCTCCGGCCAGCAGGTCGATCAGCAGGCCGGTGAGCGCGAAGTGGCCCAGGTGGTTGCAGGCGAACTGCGACTCGTGCCCCTGCGCGCTCAGTCGCCGGGGCGGCGCCATGATGCCGGCGTTGTTGACGAGCACGTCGACCCTCGGATGGTCGGCACGCACCCCCTGGGCGAAGGCCCGCACCGATTCGAGGTCGGCCAGGTCGAGCCGGCGCACCTCCAGGCGGCCGCCCGGCGTCCCGGCGGAGATCCGCGCGGCCGCCCGCCGTCCCTTCTCCTCGTCACGCACGGCGAGGATCACGTGTCCGCCCCGCTCGGCGAGGGCCCGGGTGGTCGCCAGGCCCAGGCCGCTGCCGGCTCCGGTGACGACGAACACCCGTGCGCTCTGGTCCGCGATCCGCTCGGTGGTCCAACATCGCTGTTGTGTCATGTGGCTCACCATGCCGCTGATGGCACCGAGTGTCAACAAGGTAACCCGGTGCCATGCGAGGCATGGGGTTACGATGAGCCGGTGAACACTCGCCCCGAAGCCAGCCTGGCCCAGCGCAAGCGTCAACTCGTCTCGGACGAACTGACCGAGGCGGCGCTGCAACTGCTGGCCTCGAAGGGGTTCGACGCGGTCACCATCGACGAGATCGCGAGCACCGCGGGAGTGTCCAAGAGGACGTTCTTCCGGTACTTCGCGTCCAAGGAGGACGTGGTCGTTCAGTTCCTGACCGACATGGGCGCCGGCATCCATCAGGAGCTGGCCGACCGCCCCACCACCGAACGCCCTTCCCTGGCGTTGCGGAACGCCCTTTCGGCCCCCATCGCCGCCTGCGCCGATCACTCGGACAGAGCACTGCGGGTGGTCCAGCTGATTCTGCGCACCCCGGCCCTGCACGCCCGCTTCCTGGAGCGGCAGGGACAGTGGCGCGAGGACCTGACGGCGGAGCTGGCCCTCCGTCCGGGCCCCGCCGCGGACGTCGACCTCTATCCCCAACTGGCCGCGGGGATGGCGCTGACCGCGTTCAACACCGTGCTGCACCGCTGGAGCGAGAGCGACGGCACCGAGGATCCGGTGGCACTGACCGAGCGGGCCTTCGCCGTCATCGCCCCGGCGCTCGACGCCGTCCGCCCGGAGGCGTGAGAGGAAACGCACGGCACCCGCGTACGAGGTGACCGCTCGTCACGCTTGTCCTCTATGTGCGGTTTGTCGGAAGTGACCTTAGTCTGTCCGAGGAGATGCTCGAACAGTCGACAGCCGGTCATGCCGGCGGAAGGTGAGCTTCCATGGCTGAGCGGCTCAAAAGACACGGTCTGATCGGTGAAGTGTCGGCCGAATTCGCCGGCACGATGATCCTTATCCTCTTCGGCTGCGGCGTGGTCGCCCAGGTCGCGGCGGGCGGTGCCCTCACCGACCCCGCCGGCGGCCTCGGGGACCACGACAGCATCGCCTGGGCGTGGGGCTTCGGTGTCACGCTCGGCGTCTATGTGGCGGCCCGGCTGAGTGGCGCCCACCTCAACCCGGCGGTGACCCTCGCCCTCGCCACCTTCAAGGGCTTCCCCTGGCGCAAGGTGCTCCCGTACGCACTGGCCCAGACGGCGGGCGCCTTCGTGGCGGCGCTCATCGTCCGCTGGAACTACAGCGAGGCCCTGGCGAAGGCCGACCCCGGGCTCACCATCAAGACGCAGACGGTGTTCTCCACCCTGCCCGCCAACGGCAACCCGGCGCTCCCGGTGCACGAGTGGGGCGCGTTCCGCGACCAGGTCATCGGCACCGCCATCCTGCTGCTGCTGATCCTGGCCGTCACGGACATGCTGAACACCCCGCCGGGCGCGAACCTGGGCGCCTTCATCATCGGCCTGATCGTGGTCGCGATCGGCATGGCCTACGGCACCAACGCCGGCTACGCCATCAACCCGGCCCGTGACTTCGGTCCCCGGCTGGCCAGCTTCCTCACCGGGTACGGGGGCGCGTGGCGAGATCAGTACGGAAATCTCTACTTCTGGGTGCCGATCCTCGGCCCGCTGATCGGAGGCGTGCTCGGCGCCGGTCTGTACAAGGTGTTCGTCGGCCGGTTCCTGCCGACCGCCGAGCCCGAACCGCCGGGGCGTGTCCCGGCATCAGAAGGCTGACACCGGCCGGAGAGGCGGCACAACCATGGCGGACTTCATCGGCGCGGTGGACCAGGGGACCACCAGCACCCGATTCATGATCTTCGACCACGGCGGCAACGAGGTCGCGAAGCACCAACTGGAGCACGAGCAGATCCTCCCGCGCTCCGGATGGGTGGAGCACGACCCGGTCGAGATCTGGGAGCGCACCAACTCGGTGATGCAGAACGCGCTGCGCAACGGCGGCCTGTCGGGCAGCGACCTGGCGGCCATCGGCATCACCAACCAGCGCGAGACCACGGTGGTCTGGGACCCCCGCACCGGGCGTCCCTACTACAACGCCATCGTGTGGCAGGACACCCGCACCGACGCCATCGCGGCCAACCTGGAGCGCTCGGGACGGGGCGACGTCATCCGCCGCAAGGCCGGGCTGCCCCCGGCGACGTACTTCTCCGGCGGAAAGATCCAGTGGATCCTGGAGAACGTCGACGGCGTCCGCGAGGCGGCCGAACAGGGCCACGCCGTGTTCGGCAACACGGACTGCTGGGTGCTGTGGAACCTGACCGGCGGTCCCGACGGCGGCATCCACGCCACCGACGTGACCAACGCGAGCCGCACCATGCTGATGAACCTGGAGACGCTCGACTGGGACGACGAACTGCTGGGCTTCTTCGGGATCCCGCGGAGCATGCTGCCCACCATCAACCCGTCCTCGCACCGGGAGGCGTACGGCACCACCCGGACCTCCCGGCCGCTGCGCGCCGCCGTTCCCATCACCGGCGTCCTCGGCGACCAGCACGCGGCGACCGTCGGGCAGGTCTGCTTCTCGCCCGGCGAGGCCAAGAACACCTACGGCACCGGCAACTTCCTGGTCCTCAACACCGGCACCGAACTGGTTCGTTCGGAGCACGGCCTGCTCACCACGGTGGCCTACCAGTTCGGCGACAGCCCGGCGGTCTACGCGCTGGAGGGCTCCATCGCGGTGACGGGTTCGGCGGTGCAGTGGCTGCGCGACCAGATGAAGATCATCAAGACCGCGGCCGAGAGCGAGGAACTGGCCCGTTCCGTCGAGGACAACGGCGGCATGTACTTCGTCCCCGCCTTCTCCGGCCTGTTCGCCCCCTACTGGCGCTCCGACGCCCGAGGCGCGATCGTCGGGCTCGCCCGGTACAACGACAACGCGCACCTGGCACGGGCGACGCTGGAGGCCATCTGCTACCAGAGCCGCGACGTGGTCGTGGCCATGGAGCAGGACTCCGGCGTCCACCTGGACGTGCTCAGGGTCGACGGCGGTGTGACCGCCAACGACCTCTGCATGCAGATCCAGGCCGACGTCCTCGGCGTCCCGGTCAGCCGCCCGGTCGTCGCGGAGACCACCGCGCTCGGCGCGGCCTACGCGGCGGGGCTCGCGACGGGCTTCTGGCGGGATACCGACGAACTGCGCACGCACTGGCGCGAGTCGAGGCGCTGGGAACCCCAGTGGTCCGAGGAGCGGCGCGCGGAAGGTTACGCCGGCTGGAAGATGGCCGTGGAGCGCACCCTCGACTGGGTCAAGGTGCCCGAGAGCTGAGCACAGCGCGGGTTCCCGCGGAGACCCTCACGCCCGGGGACGGCGGGGCTTGCCCATAGGGTGGCCCCCATGTCTGCCAGATTGAGTTCCGCGAGGACCCGCGCCGCGCTGCGCACCGGCGCCCGCGTCTCTGCCGAGTTGCTGCTCATACTCGTCATGCTCGCGGTGGCCCTGTGGCTCCTCGGCCGCATGTGGTCGGTCGTGTGGCCCCTGATAGTCGGCCTGCTGTTGACCACGCTGACCTGGCCCGCGGCCCGCTTCCTGCGCCGGCACGGCTGGCGCCCCGCGCTCGCCGCGGCGACGGTCACGGTCGGGTTCCTGCTCGCCCTCCTCGGCATCGTGGCGCTGATCGCGGTACCGATGTCGTCCCAGACCGGGGAGTTGACCGACGGTGTGGTCGAGGGCATCGAGCGGCTGCGCGAGTGGGCCGCCGGTCCGCCGCTGAACATCGGCGACGATCAGATCACGGGTGCGCTCGACTCGGCCATGGCCCGCCTCCAGGACAGCGTCGGCAGTGTGGTGACCGCCGTGACCACGGGGGTGAGCGTCGTGGTCAACGGTCTGATCACCGCGGTGCTGGGCCTCTTCCTGATGTTCTTCTTCCTCAAGGACGGACCGCGGTTCCTGCCGTGGCTCACCCGTCAGCTGCCCGGCCGGCTGGCCACCGACGTCCCGGCCGTGGCCCTGCGTGCCTGGGAGACCCTGGGCTCCTTCGTCCGCTCGCAGGCACTGGTGGGCCTGCTCGACGCGGTCTTCATCGGACTCGGGCTGTGGATCCTGGGTGTGCCCCTGGTCCTGCCGCTGGCGGTGCTGACGTTCGTGTCCGCGTTCGTGCCCATCGTGGGAGCCCTGTTCGCGGGCTTCGTCGCGGTGCTCATCGCGCTGGTGTCCAACGGGCTGACGGACGCGCTGCTCGTGCTGGCGATCATCGTCGTCGTACAGCAGTTGGAGGGCAACGTGTTCCAGCCCATCATCCAGAGCCGCGGCCTCGGTCTGCACGCGGCGGTGATCCTGCTGGCGGTGACGCTGGGCGGCAGCCTGGCCGGGATCGTGGGCAGTCTGCTCGCGGTGCCGATCGCGGCGCTGATCGCGGTGGTCTGGAACTACGTGCGCGAGCAACTCGTCGAACCACCGGAGGAACCCGCTCAGGCACCGGCGGCGCCTGCGGGGGCCTGAGCGGCCGGGCGGGCGGCGGCGGGCGGGAAACCGGTCGCCGCGGCGGCACGGGTGCTGTTGGCTTGCGGTCATGGAGCTCTTCACCAGCTCATGGGCGGCCCTGCGCACGGCCGTCGCCGAGCTCGCCGACGAGGACTTCGCACGGCCGTCCGGCTGCACCGGCTGGCTCGTCCGGGACCTGGTGTGCCACCTGGTCATCGACGCCCAGGACGTGCTGATCACCCTGGCCACCCCGGCCTCGGCGGAGCCGACCCGGTCCGCGGCGACCTACTGGAACGTCGTCGAGACCCCCACGGGCGACGACCCGTTGGACGCGCTGACCGTCCGGCTGGCAGCCGCCTACCAGGAGCCGTGGCTGCTCACGTTCCATCTGGACGACGTGGGTTCGGCCGCCGGCCGCGCCGCCGGACTCGCGGACCCCGCCGCCCGCGTGGAGACCCAGGACCAGGTGCTCACAGCGGGCGACTACCTCTCGGCATACGTCCTGGAGTGGTCGCTGCACCACCTCGACCTCGTCGCCCACCTCCCGGAGGCGGCCGCGCCTCCCGCCGAGGCGCTGGCCGGGGCCCGGGCGCTGCTGGAGCGGGTCGTCGGGGAGGAGTTCCCCCGGTCGTTCGGCGACGCGGACGCGCTGCTGGTGGGCACGGGCCGGCGTGCCCCGACCGCGGCGGAGACGACGGCACTGGGCGGGCTCGCCGCGCGGCTCCCCTTCGCGCTGGGCTGAGACGGCACCGGTACCCCGTCCCGTCGTCCGACGGGGGCCAACCGATCGGACGACGGACACCGAGGCCTGCGGCGGCTCCGGCGCCCGGGAACTGGTCAAGCTCGCGTCACTGTCCCGCGCGCCGGCGGAGGCGCTGCGCCGCCGCGACGTGGACGACCTGACCGCGGAGCTGACGGCCGAGACCGCGGTCACGGTCCTGTAGGTGGCCGTCGGGCGCTGGATGAACGGGCCCGTGGAACGGCCGGTGCGCGAACTCGTCGACGACTGCCTCGACGTGCTGCGCGCCCTGCTCGCCGGCCGCGGCGCCGGTTAACTCCGCGGCCCGGTGCGCCGCCGGGTGGCGTGGAGGGTGCCGAGCAGGTCGAGGGCGTGGGCGCTCGGGCCGCCGGGCTCGGCGTGGTAGATCACGAGCTGCTGGCCGGGTGCGTCGCGCACGTCGAAGGCCTGGTAGGTGAGGGCGAGGGCGCCGACCTCGGGGTGGCGGAGGTTCTTGGCGTCCTGGGTCTTGCCGCGCACGGCGTGGGCGTTCCACAGGCGGGTGAAGTCCGCGCTGTGCTCGGTGAGGGTGCCGACCAGACGGCGCAGCCGTGGGCTGTCCGGATCGAACCCGGCCGCCTGGCGCAGGTTGGCGACGGTGGCCTGGGCCGCCCGCTCCCAGTCTGCGTAGAAGGCCCGGCCCGCGGGGTCGAGGAACACCATGCGGGCCAGGTTGTCGGCCGGCTCGAACGGCTCGAAGAGGGCTTCGGCCAGGGCGTTGGCTGCCAGCAGGTCCAGGGTGCGGCTCAGCACGAACGCCGGGGTGTGCGGGTAGCCGTCCATCAACTGGCGCAGCGCGGGACTGACTTCCTCCGCGGCGAAGGCGGGGGGTGCCTCGCCCGGTGCGCCGCCGACGAGGCGGAACAGGTGTGCCCGGGCGTCGGTGTCCAGGCGCAGGGCGCGGGCGAGGGCGTCGAGGACCTGGGGGGAGGGGTTGCGTTCGCGGCCCTGTTCCAGGCGGGTGTAGTAGTCGCCGTTGACTCCGGCGAGGACCGCGACCTCCTCGCGGCGCAGCCCGGCGACCCTGCGGGTGCCGTGGCTGACCATGCCGACGTCCCGCGGCCGCAGTCCGGCCCGGCGTGCGCGCAGGAACTCGCCCAGGTGGTTCTCGTCCATGGCGTCCAGGTTAGGCGGCGGCCCCGGTCCCTGCCCGGGTGTGTCGCACCCAGGCAGGGACCGTCCTGGCACCTGGCCGCTGACCTGCACAGACTCGGTGGAGCAAGGCCGGAAACCGAGAGGACGCACTGTCATGACACACATCGCGAAGGTCGTACTGGTCACCGGGGCGAGCAGCGGGATCGGTGAGGCGACGGCCCACCGCCTGGCCGCCGACGGCCACCGGGTGTTCCTGGGCGCCCGCCGCACCGACCGGCTGGAGAAGCTGGCCGGGCGCATCACGGCCGAGGGCGGCACGGCCGCCTTCCGACGGCTGGACGTCACCGACGCCGCCGACGTGCGGGCGTTCGTGTCGGCCGCCGCCGAACGCTGGGGCCGGGTGGACGTGCTGGTCAACAACGCCGGGGTGATGCCGCTCTCGCCGCTCGCGGCCCTGAAGGTGGACGAGTGGGACCGGATGATCGACGTGAACGTGCGCGGGGTCCTGCACGGCGTCGCGGCCGCGCTGCCGGTCATGCGGCGGCAGGGCGGCGGACACGTCGTGAACATCGCGTCGGTCGGCGCGTACGAGGTGGTGCCCACCGCCGCCGTGTACTGCGCGACCAAGTTCGCGGTGCGGGCCCTGTCCGAGGGGCTGCGCCAGGAGTCGGACGGAAGCATCCGGGTGAGCGTCGTCTCCCCCGGCGTCACCGAGTCGGAGCTGGCCGCCTCCATCTCCGACCCGCGTGCGCGGAAGGACATGGAGACCTACCGTTCGGTGGCCCTCCCCGCCTCCGCCATCGCGGACGCCGTCGCGTTCGCCGTGTCCCGGGCCGCCGGGGTCGACGTCAACGAGATCGTCGTACGCCCGGCGGGCAGCGCCCAGTAGCCGGGTGGGCCCAAACCTGCGGGTCAGCTCCAGGCCCGCCGCTCCGCGCCGCGGGGGTCGTCGACCGGCGTCCATTCCGCGTCGATGCGCATGGTCGTCCGGCGCCGGGTGTCGTAGGCGTCCCAGCCCGGGTCGCCGGTGCTCGCGAACCTGATCCAGGCCGCGTGCGTGCGGGCGGCGAGGTCCGCCGGTGGTTCGTCGGGGCCGAGCAGACGGCCGGGTCCGCGCAGCTCCGGCAGGCCGGTGCGGTCGAAGACGAAGGGCAGTTCCATGGTGTGGGTGGCGCCGAGCAGTCCGTCCAGGGCGTGCGAGCGCCAGGCGAACTCGTAGGCGTGGGTGGAGGAGGCCGGATGCGCGGCGTGCGCGTCGGCCAGGGCGCGGCTGCCGGCGCCGAAGAGGGCGTCGCCCATGATGGCGGACCGCAGTTCGCCGGGGCTCGCTCCGGGGCGTGCCGTGCGGTACGTCCCGACGAGCCGCGCCGGGTCCGGGTGCGAGCGCGCGGCCGTGGCGTCGACGTCGTGGGCGTCGGAGGTGGTGTACCGGTCGACGGGAACCAGGTAGAGGTTGCCCTCCTCGCTGTTGGTTCCGATGAGCAGGTCGGTGCCCGCACCGGCCCCCGCGGCGACGGACAGCGCGGGCTGGGTGTCGAGGACCAGGCTGAAGGGGCTGAGGCCGAGCAGCGGGTCGCGGTGGGTCGGGGTCCGCAGGTCGAGGCCGGCCAGGCCGTCCGCGGCGTCGACCAAGCGGTCGTCGGGGATCTCCGCGAAGGCGTCGGCCCGGGGCGCCACGCCGAGGGCGTCGGCCGCCGCCGCGGTGACGCGGGCGGCCTGCTCGGTGGTGAACGCGCCCAAGCCGCTGCCGCTCTGGACGATCGCCCGGCGCAGGAGCCCGGCGGCCCCGGGGTCGGCGAGGACACCGCCCACGATCGTCGCCCCGGCCGACTGGCCGAAGAGGGTGACGCGGTGCGGGTCTCCGCCGAAGGCGGCGATGTTCTCGTGCACCCACCGCAGTGCGGCGACGACGTCCAGCAGGCCGCGGTTGGCGGGCGCTCCGGGGAGGTCGAGGAATCCGGCGATGCCCAGCCGGTAGTTGAGGGTGACGAGGACGACCCCGTCGCGGGCGAACGCGGACCCGTCGTACATCGGGGACCGGGTCGATCCGGCGACGAATCCCCCGCCGTGGACGAACACCATGACGGGCAGGGCGCCGCTCGTGATCTCGGGCGTCCACACGTTGACGGTCAGGTGGTCGTCGCCGGGGATCCGGCCGGGGCCGAAGTAGGCCGACATGTCGACACGGCCGAGTCTGCGCTCGGCCTGCGGTGCGGTGGGCCCCGGCCGGGTGGCGTCGCGTACGCCGTCCCAGCTCTCGTGCGGCCGTGGCGGTGCGAAGCGGCCGGGGCCCCGGGGCGGGGCGGCGTAGGGGATGTTCAGGAAGACGGCGGTGCCGTCCTTGAGGGTTCCGCGTACGGCGCCCCGGTCCGTGGTCACGACGGGGTCGTGGTGGTTCACTTCGTGCCCTTCCGGTGGTCTCGGCGCTGCTCGGTGTACGGGTCGAAGGGCGCCCAGCCCTTGATGGCGAACTTGTCCGCGTCGCGCACCACTTCGGCGGCCCCGTGGCCGGCCAGGTGTGCCGGGAACAGGAGGGCGTGGTGGTCGGCGGCCCAGCCCAGGAGCCTGCGGCGGGTGGCGCGGGCGACGGCGGGGTCCTCGCAGAAGCAGCTGTTGTGGTCCGGTTCGAGGATCTGGACCGGAGAGTGCAGCAGGTCCCCGACGAAGAGCGCGCGGTCCGTCCCGGAGTCGAGGGTGAGCACGCTGGAGCCCGGGGTGTGACCGGGGGCCGGGTCCAGCCGCAGGTTGCCGTCGATCCGGTGGCCGCCCTCCCACAGCACGGTCTGTCCGGCCCGGTGCACCGGGGCCACGCTGTCCTCGAACACGTTCTGGTTGCCGCGGCCGAGCAGCGGACGGTGACCGTTCTCGGGGTTCCAGAATTCGAAGTCGTCGCGCGGCATCAGATACGTGGCGTTCGGGAACGTGGGCACCCAGTTCCGCCCGTCCAGATACGTGTTCCAGCCGACGTGGTCGATGTGGAGATGCGTGTTGATCACGACGTCCACGTCCTCCGGTTGGACGCCGGCCCGTGCGAGGTTGGCGAGGAAATCGGTGTCGAGCCGGCTCCAGACCGGCGCGTAGGGGCGTTCCTTGTGGTTGCCCACACCGGTGTCGACGAGGATGTTCCTGCCCTCGCTGCGCAGCAGCCAGGTCTGGATCGCCGAGTTCACGATGTTGGTCCGGGAATCCAGGAAATGCGGTTCGAGCCAGTCCCGGCGGCGGTCCCACACGTCTTTCGGGACTTCCGGGAAGAACGTCTCGGGTGTCATTTCCACGGGCCCGAAGTATTCCCACACCCGGGTGACACTGACCTTCCCGAGTTCGATCCGTTCCATGACGCTCCTTGGTGAGGCGAGGACATTACGGGGCCCGACCGAAAACCTACGGAGGCTCCGACGGGCGCGGTATCCGTCACCTGACTGCACCCGCGCCGGGCAGCCGACGCCGCTTGTAGCCTTGGCGGCGTGGACGAGCGCGCAGGGAAGGCGGGTGCCGCCGCGGACCCGGGGCCGGACACCGGCGAGCCGGTCGTGGGCCGGGACGCGGAGTGGGCACGCCTCCTTCGTGCGGTGGACCCGGCGTCGCCCGAGCGGGTGCTGCTGCTCCTGGGCGAGGCGGGCACGGGCAAGAGCACGCTGCTGGACTCCGTGGCGCGGCGGGCCGCGGCGAGCGGTGCGCGCGTGCTGCGGGCCACCGGGAGCGAGTCGGAGTCGGACCTCGCGTTCTCCGCGCTGCACCAACTGCTGCGGCCGGTGCGCGCCGAGGCGGAGCGCCTGCCGGAAGGACAGCGCGCGGCGCTGGGCGGCGCCCTCGGCGCGGGGCGGGACGCGGCGCCGCCCGACCTCATGCTCGTCGGCGTGGCCGTCCTGAACCTGCTCTCCGAGCTGGGCGGGCCCTCCCCCGTGCTGGTGCTCCTCGACGACGCGCCGCTGTTCGACCGCGCCTCCCTCACCGTGCTGTCCTTCGTGGCCCGGCGGCTGGCGGGCGAGTCGGTGACGATGCTGGTCGGTGCCCGTACGGGCGAACACCTCCCGGGCTTCGACGGGCACACGCCGGTCCTCGGCCTCGGACCGCTGGACGACGCCTCGGCCCACCGTCTCCTGGACCTCCAGCCGCGGAGTCCCGCCGGCCGGACCCGGGCGCGGGTCCTCGACCAGGCCGTCGGCAACCCGCTGGCGCTGGTGGAACTGGCGAGGTCCGCCCGGGACCCGGACCGGGAGCCGCCGCCCGCCGGACCACTGCCGCTCACCGACCACCTGGAGCGGGTCTTCGCGGCCCGTCTCGACGGCCTCCCCTCCCCCACCGCACGGGCCCTGCTGCTCCTGGCCGCCATGGACACCGGCGACTCCGCGCTCGCCCTGCCGGCCGGGCTGCCCGGTGCCGGGGACGACGCGTGGCTGCCCGCCGAGGCGGCCGGGCTGATCCGGCGGACCGGCTCCGGTCTCCGGTTCCGCCACCCGCTGATGCGGTCCGCGGTGTATCACGCGGCGTCCTCCGAGGCCCGCCGTGCGGCGCACCTGGCCCTGGCCGACCTGCTGCGTACCGAGCCGGACCGGCGTGCCTGGCACCGTGCCGCCGCCGCCCCGCACGCGGACGCGGACGTGTCGGCGGACCTGGTGCGCACCGCCGGGCGGGCCAGCCGCCGGGGCGGCCACGCGGCGGCGGCGAAGGCGCTGCAACGGGCCGCCGAACTCGCCCCGCGCCCCGAGGACGGCGCCCGGCTGCTGGTGGCGGCCGCCCGGGCGGCGGTGCTCACCGGGGACCTGTCCTGGGTCGAGGAACTGGTCGCGGCCGTCCGTGCGCGCACGGACGACGTGGGCCTGCGGGCCGAGGCGGCCGCGCAGGCCGGGCGGCTGGCGGTGCTGACCGCGCGTCACTCCGCGGTCTTCGCCCGGCTGACCGACACCGCCGAGGGGCTGGCCCGCTCCCGGCCCGCCGCCGCGCTGGATCTGCTGACGGACGCCGCGGTGGTCCGCTTCTACGCCGGACGCGCAGACCAACTGCACCGGCTCGAAGAGGTGTTGGCGGAGCTGCCGGAGGACGTGCCGGACCCGTGGCCGGGCGTCTGGGTCAGGGCCGTGTCCGACCCCTTCGGGAGCCGGGCGTGGCTCGTCCCCCGACTGCCCCGGCTGGCCGACGAGTCCGCGGGCCGGCCCGAACGGCTCACCGCGGTGGGCGTCATGGCGTGGCTCATGGACGAGACACCGCTCGCCGTCCGCGCCTTCGACGAG
This sequence comes from Streptomyces sp. NBC_01723, assembly GCF_036246005.1. NCBI lineage: Bacteria > Bacillati > Actinomycetota > Actinomycetes > Kitasatosporales > Streptomycetaceae > Streptomyces > Streptomyces sp. NBC_01723. The sequence continues at coordinate 8,336,138 of NZ_CP109171.1, read as the reverse complement.
GCCTTCGACCACTGGGAGGCGCACGGGGCGCTCCCCGACGGCATGGGCGGCGCGGCGGCCTGGGCCTATCTGGAACAGGGGCGCTGGGGACGGGCCCGCGAGGCATGTGCCCGCGTCACCGCGGTCGGCTCGGCGCTGGGCCTGGACCACGCCGTGGCGTGCGCGGCCGCGGTGGACGCGATGCTGCTCGCCCTCCAGGGGGACAGTGAGCCGGCGCGCGCCCGGGCGGCGGACGCGCTCGCCCTCGTCGATCCGCTGGAGAGCCGCTCGGTCGCGGTCTACGCCCGGCGCGCGCTCGCGGCCGCCGCGGCGGCCGACGGTGCCCACGAGACGGCGTACGACCAACTGCGCGCGGTCTTCACGGCGGACGGCTCCCCCGTGCACTACCACGCGTCCTACCCGGCGCTCGCGGACCTGGCCGCGGCCGCCGTGCGCGCGGGGCGGCGCGAGGAGGCCGCCGCGATCGTCGAGCGCGCCGCGCGCGCACTCGCCGGGAACGCCTCTCCCCGTCTGCGCGCCCTGACCGAGCGGGCCCGCGGTCTCCTCGCGGACCCGGAGGACGCCGAAGCCCGCTTCCGGGCGGCCCTCGCCGACCCGGACTCGGCGCACCGGCCCTTCGAGCGCGCGCAGGCCCTGCTGGACCTAGCCGAGTGGCTGCGCCGCCGGCGGAGGATCACCGAGGCGCGTGCGCCGCTCGCCGAGGCCCTGGAGACCTTCCGGCGGCTGGGCGCGCGCCCCTGGGCCGAACGGGCCCTGGCCGAGTCGCGGGCCGCCGGACTCGACGTCGCCGGCACGGACCCCGGCTCGCTGGCCGGGCTCTCTCCGCAACAGCGGCAGATCATCGGGCTCGCCGCCCGCGGGCTGACCAACCGTGAGATCGGCGAGCGGCTCTTCCTCTCCCCGCGCACGGTCGGCTCGCACCTGTACCGCAGCTTCCCCAAGCTGGGCATCACGGCCCGCTCGCAGCTCCGCGACCTCGTGGAGCGGGCGGGCGGCAACCGGTCGTGAGGCCGTGCGGCGTCCGGGCTACCGTCGACGTTCCCGGTACAGGTCGCGGAGCAGGGCGATCTCGGCCCCGTGATGGAGCACCTCCTGATCGACCCACCAGACGATGTCGGCGAACGGCTCCTCCGCGTCACTGCCGTGGGGGTACGTGGACCGGCCGACGGCGTCCAGTGCCGCGTCGTCGATGCTCAGCAGGGCCTTCCGCCAGGCCGCGGCGCCCGCCTCGAAAGCGGCGGCCCCCTCCTTCGCGCCGCCCGCGACGGCGTACACGTCGCGGGTGAGGTGCGGGTGCCCGCCGTGTGGTCGGCCCGCAGGAGCAGCATCTCGGCGAGGTGGCTGAGCCGCCAGGCGAGGGTCGTGAAGAGCGGCGGTGCGGGATGCGGGTGGGGCGCGGCGTCCCTGCCCCACTCACCGGTGCCGGTGAGCAGCGTGGCCCGCGGACCGGGCCTTCCGCCCGCCGCCGCACCGACCAGCAGCCCGGCACCGGCTCCCAGGAGAACTCCTCGTCCGTCACCGGAGCGACCGGCGTCCGGGTCCCGTCTCCGCTGTCCAGTCCGGGCCGGTCAGACGGCCGGTGAGGCGCTCGCACGCGAAGTCGAACTGTTCGATCAGGGGGATCAGACGGGGCCGTGTCATCGGACGCTCCTGCCGTGTACCGGACGGGGCCGGTGGGGAATTCGTGCTGCCGGCCCGCCGGCCTGGCACGACCGCCCCGCGTCGTGCGCCCGGATTTCCGCGGAGCCCTCGGTTCCGCCCGGGCTGTGGGTGAACCGGTGTACAGGGAAAGGCCGTTGCGACGTAGGTTGTGGGAAAGCACCCACGCCTCGGCTGAAAGACGGACCGCCACCATGAACGACCCTGCGACGACGCCCGGTCACTCGGCACACCAGAAGATCGACACCTCGGTGCCGCACTCGGCCCGGATCTGGAACTACTGGCTGGGCGGGAAGGACAACTACCCCGTGGACGAGGCGGCCGGCGACGCGTACACCGCCGTCTTCCCCGGCATCGTCACCATCGCCCGCAGCAGCCGGGCCTTCCTGCGCCGCAACATCACCCATCTGGTCGCCGAGGCGGGCATCCGGCAGTTCCTCGACATCGGCACCGGTCTGCCGACCGCCGACAACACCCACGAGGTCGCCCAGCGCCTCGCGCCCGAGGCGCGCGTCGTCTACGTGGACAACGACCCGATGGTCCTCGCCCACGCCCGCGCGCTGCTGTACTCCACCCCGGAGGGCGCGACCGCCTACATCGACGCCGACGTGCTCGACCCGGACACGGTCCTGGCGGCCGCCGCCGAGACCCTGGACCTCGACCGGCCGGTCGCCCTCATCCTCAGCAACATCCTGGGCCACGTCGCCGACTACGACCGGGCGCGTTCCATCGCCACCCGGCTGATGGACGCCCTGCCGTCCGGCAGCCACCTCTCGGTCAACGACGGCTCGCGGGGCACGGACCCGGAGTTCGAGCGGGCGCAGGACGCCTACAACGAGAGCGGCGCCGCGCCGTACATCCTGCGCACCGTCGACCAGATCACGGGATACTTCGACGGCCTGGAGCTCTTGGAGCCGGGCGTGGTTCCGGTGACCCTGTGGCGTCCCGAGGCCGGCGGCCCCGCCCCGGAGCCCATCGGCGAACACGGCGGTCTCGCGCGCAAGCCGTGACGCCACGCGCGGCGTCCGGCGCCGGGCACCCGACCGAGAGGAGCACTCCCTGATGTCCGCATGGCAGCTGCCCGAGTCGTACCGCAGCGGCTCGGGCACCGTGCGCTGGAACCGGCTGGGCGCCCCGGACGGGCGCCCGCTGGTCCTGCTGCACGGGACGCCGTTCTCCTCGTACGTCTGGCGTGCGGTGGCCCGTTCGCTGGCGCGTGACCACCAGGTGTTCGTGTGGGACATGCCCGGCTACGGGCTGTCCGAGAAGTTCCCGGGCCAGGACGTGTCGCTGGCGGCGCAGGGCAGGGTCTTCACCGAGCTGCTGGACCACTGGGACCTGGCTGAGCCCCTGGTCGTCGCGCACGACTTCGGGGGCGCCGTCGCACTGCGGGCCCATCTGCTGCACGACGCCCGCTACCGGGCGCTGGCCCTGGTCGATCCGGTCGCGCTGGCGCCCTGGGGGTCGCCGTTCTTCCGGCTGGTCCGCGAGCACGCCGAGGTCTTCGAGCAGCTGCCCCCGGCGCTCCACGGGGCGCTGGTGCGCGAGTACGTGGGTTCCACGGGCGGTCCCGGACTGCACCCGGCGGTGCTGGACCATCTCGTCCGGCCCTGGCTCGGCGAGACGGGGCAGCCGGCCTTCTACCGGCAGATCGCCCAGGCGGACCAGCGGTACACCGACGAGATCCAGGACCGGTATCCCCGGATCGGCGTACCGACACTGATCTGCTGGGGTGAGGACGACGCCTGGATTCCCGTGGCGAAGGGGCGCGAACTCGCCGCCGCCGTGCCAGGCGCTCGGTGGGAGCCGATCGCCCAAGCGGGTCATCTGGTCCAGGAGGACGCGCCCGCCGAGCTGACCGCCGCACTGCTCGGCTTCCTGCGCGACGTTCCCTGACGGCATACCGCAGGGCAGGGTGCCCGGAGACGCGCGGTCTCCGGGCACCCTGCCCTGTTCGGCAGTCTGCCGGTCAGGCGGGGGTGATGTTCTCCGCCTGCGGGCCCTTCTGGCCCTGGGTGATGTCGAAGGTGACGGCCTGGCCTTCCTGGAGCTCGCGGTAGCCCTGGGCGTTGATGTTGGAGTAGTGCGCGAAGACGTCGGGACCGCCGCCGTCCTGCGCGATGAAGCCGAAGCCCTTTTCAGAGTTGAACCACTTGACAGTTCCGCTGGCCATGCCTTTTGCCTTTCAGCCGTTATCGGATCCGCACCGCGCGAACCCGGAGGTGGTCGTCCTGGTCCTCCGGCATTGCACAGCAAACCGCCCGCACTCCGGGGCGGGCGGTCTGGGCGAACCACGACATCTGCTGCTGACGCTACACGGCATGTCCGAGCCCCACCAGTGAGTAAGGGGTGTGAGCGGCAACGATGTTGCGTACAGGGGCCCGGAAAGGCCGCCGTGCGGGTCCCCTCTGCGCCATCCGGGGGAGACGTCGGGGCGAGCGGACACCCCGGTTCCGTATGTGGTCTAGCTATGAGTAGTCCACCCACGGAGTCGGAGATCGATATGACCGTCAGGAAAGCGCTGGCCCTGGTGATCGGCGCTGCCGTGTGCACCGTCGTGCTGGGGACCGGCTGCGCCCGGCAGCAAGCGGACGCCTCCTTGCAGGACGCGCACGCGCCGGGCAGTTCGGCGGCCCAGCCGGTGTCCCCCCGCCCCGCTCCCCCGCGCCACTTCCCCCGCCCGCTTCCCGGGGTCGGGCCGGTCATGCGGGACCTGCTCCCGCCCGGTACGCGGCAGGCCCTGGTGGTCACCGGCGAGTCGGAGACCTCGTCGCAGGCGCGGGTGGTGCTCTACGAGCGGGATCCCGCCCGGGGCTGGCGGGCGGTCGCGGGTCCCTGGTCCGCGCACAACGGCCTGCGCGGCTGGACCGACGACCACGAGGCGGGCGACCTGCACTCACCCATCGGTGTCTTCGGCCTCAGCGACGCGGGCGGCCGGCTGCCGGACCCGGGCAGCCTGCTCCCGTACGACGAGGATCCGGAGTTCGCCGTGTCGGGCACCGGGCATCTGGGTGAGCCGCTGGAGGGGTCCTTCGACTACGTGATCGCCATCGACTACAACCGGGTGCCGGGCACCACCCCGCTGGACCTGACCCGCCCCGAGGGGGAGGACAAGGGCGGCGGCGTCTGGATCCACGTGGACCACGACGGGCCGACCAACGCCTGCGTGTCCCTGAGCGAGGAGCACATGCGCGCGTTGCTGACCGCCGTGGACCCGGACAAGGAGCCGGTGGTCGTCATGGGCCCGAGCGAGGTCCTGGCGCGGTAGCGCACCCCGCGAGCGTCCACCCCGCGTAGACGCCCGGTGCGAGAGGGCAACGGAGCACGACGTCACCGGACCGGGCCGGACGGACCGGTTCGGACGGTGCGGTCTTGACGGGACGGAGCGCGGTCGGCCTACTGGAGAGCCAACTGGGCGTATGCGGGGGACTGGACCAATGTCGGCCCGCGGTCCGCCCCGGCCGGGACTGAGGTCAGGAGTCCGACAGTGCGGCGTCGACGGGCAGCGGCGGCAGTCCTGCTGGCGTGGGCGCTGCTGTATCTCCTCACCCCCCGGCCGCCGGTGCTCGCCGAGGCGTCCGCGGAGCGTGCGGCGGTCACGGTCGCCGTGGTGGCCGACACCGCGGGGGAATCCGGCCCGTGCGAGGAGGACTCCCGGGCCCGTCACGTCGCCGTCCGCGCGCCGAGGGCCGCGGGCACGGCGGGCGCCGACGACGGGGACGCCGCCCGCGCCCCGGCACATGCCCACGCCGCCCGGCGGGACGGGACGGCGGCCGGCCGTCCGTATCCGGCCCGCGGGAGGGTGACCGACGAGGGCGCCCGGGGCGTGGCCGCACTGCGGCCGTTTCGCTGCTGAGCGAGGCGGTACCGAGCAGGCCTGCGCCGCGCGGCCCGGGTGACCACCCGCCGCGACCCGGCGTCCAGCAGGCCGTCGTGTGTCCTCTGTTCCGACGACGCAGGAGGCAGTCGCGTGTCCGGTAAGCGCATCGACGTGATCGGGCCGGGGCGGCTCGACGCGGACGACCACAAGATCTGGCGGGAGATCAGGGCCGCCTCCCGAGCACCGGCGAACCCGTTCCTGGACCCGGCGTTCACGACGGCCGTGGGGCTGGTCAGGCCGCGGGCCGAGGTGGCGGTCCTGCGGGAGGACGGCGTCCCGGTGGGGTACTTCCCGTACGAGCGGGGCTTCGCGGGCCAGGGGCGGGCCATCGGGCTCGGGGTGTCGGACAGCCAGGGCGCCGTGCTGCGGGAGGGCATCCGTCTCGACCCCCGCGCGCTGCTGCGGGCCTGTTCGCTGTCGTCCTGGGAGTTCGACAACCTGGAGTCGGACCAGGACATGTTCCTGCCGCACACGGCCGAGGCGCTGGCCTCGCCGGTCGTCGACCTGGGTGACGGCTTCGACCGGTACGCGCGGGCCCTGCGCGCCGGGTCGCCCGGGTTCCTGAAGCAGACCCTCGCCAAGGAGCGAAGACTCGCCCGGCAGGTCGGCGAAGTCCGCTTCGTGTACGACGAACAGGACCCCGCGGCGCTGGGCACGCTCATGCGCTGGAAGTCCGCGCAGTACCGGCGCACCGGCCGGCGCGACCGGTTCGCGCAGACCTGGATCAACGGGCTGGTGGAGTTGCTCGCCCGGAGCGAGGATCCCGGGTGCCGTGGTGTGCTGTCGGTGCTGCACGCCGGCGGCCGGCCGGTGGCCGCCCACTTCGGGCTGCGCTCGCCGACGGTCCTGTCCTGGTGGTTCCCGGCGTACGACCGCGCGTACGGCAAGTACTCCCCCGGCCTTCTGCTGCTGTTGCGGATGCTGGAGGCGGCGGCCGCGGACGGGATCGGGACGGTGGACCTGGGCAGTGGCCCGGCCCGCTACAAGGAGTCGTTCAAGACGCGCGACCTGCGGGTGTACGAGGGTGCGGTGGTGCGTCCCGGGCCGGGCGGCGCCGTCCACCGGATGCGTCGGGATCCGGTGCGGGCCGCCCGGCGCTTCGTGCGGGACCGGCCGCGGCTGGCGCGCACCGCGGCCCGGGCGCTGGAGGAGCTGGGCCGGGTGCGCGACCACTGACGCGGGCCGGGGGTGCGCGGCGGGGGTTCAGCGCACGGGCGGCATCTCGGTGGGCGTCGAGTCGAGGCCGGGCCTGCGCTCGCGCCAGGCACCCCGGGTGAAGTCGGGGATCTCGACCGGGCGGCCGCCCCGGGCCAGGGAGGTGACGCTCAGCGGGACCGGCGCGCACCAGGCGGCCGAGTCGTAGACGTCGATGTCCGGCACCAGCCCCACCCGCATGAGCTGGACCAGGCGCCACTGGAGGACGTAGTCCATGCCGCCGTGACCGCCGTTGTTCGCGGCGTCGTCGCCGACCTTCTGCCACAGCCAGTGGTCGTACTCCTTGCGGTAGGCCTCGAAGTCCCGCCAGGTGTGGCCGCTGTGGTCCGGTTCGACGTAGATCCGGGCACCGGTCGGGGCTGCTCCGGCGTAGTCCTCGACGATGCCCCGGCTGCCGGCGAGGGTGTTGATGCGGCTGTACGGGCGGGGCGAACTCACGTCGTGCTCCGCCCGGATGGTCCGGCCCCTCGCCGTTTCGATCATGCAGGTGACCAGGTCACCGTTGATGTAGTTCTCCTTCCAGGAGGGGTGGGCCCGGGGGACGAAACGCGCCCGGTAGTCGGCCAGGCCCTTCGGCGCGGTCGAGGTGGCGGTCAGGGTGGCCATGCGGTCGCCGCGGTTGACGTCCATGGCCGCCGCGATGGGCGCCAGACCGTGCATCGGGTAGAAGGAGGCGGTGCTGCGGGTGTGCCAGAGCCGGCGCCAGGAGTCGGTGTAATAGGTGTCGGAGAAGAGGAGTTCCCGCAGGTCGTGGAGGTAGCCTCCGTGACCGTTGGTGAGGTCTCCGAACAGGCCGTCGTGGGCCGCCTTCAGCATGGCCAGCTCGTTGCGGCCGTAGCTGCAGTTCTCGGACAGGAGCAGGTGCCTGCGGGTGCGCTCGGAGGTGTCCACGAGGTCCCACAGCTGGCGCAGTTCGGTCGCGACGGGGAGCTCCACCAGGGCGTGCTTGCCGCTGAGCAGGGCCGCTCTCCCCTGCTCGTAGTGGAACTCCCACGGCGTGGCGATGTACACGAGGTCGATGTCGTCGCGCCTGAGCATCCGGGCGTAGGAGTCGGCCGAGCCGCCGTATTCGGCGGGCCGCGGGTGGCCCTTGCCCGCCAGCCGGTCGGCGGCGCTCTTGGCGCGGTCGGCGCGGATGTCGCAGACGGCGGTCACCGTACAGCCGGGTACGGCGGCCCAGCCGGTGATCATGCCGCCGCCCCGGTTGCCGAGGCCGATGACGCCGACGCGGACGGTTCTGTGGGCCTCGAAGGGCACGCCGATCATCGACTTCTGGCCGGGCCGGCGGCGGGGCGGCGCCGGCTCGGCCGCCGACGCGGACGGGGCGGCCGCGGTCATCCCGGCGGCGGCCGCTCCGGTGGCGACGGCGGAGCCCAGCAGCAGTCGGCGTGAGACAGCGGGCTTTTCGGACATGACGGCAACACTCCTCGTGGGCGGTCGGCTGCACGGTGGGGGCGCGGACGGGCGTTGTCGAGCACTGTCGGGGCATGACTCTGCGACGTCAGCCCTGACATGTCAATACGTGCTCGATACAAAGCCGTTCCGAGCATCTCCACGCACCGGAGGGTGCTCTTCGTCGCATCTACATGCCGTCCTGGACCACTCCGCGGGTCGAGAGCGTGACGGGGTCCTTGGTGGTGAAGTCCCCGGGCGGGATGCCCGGATGGTGCCCCTGGCCCGGGGGCGGGGCCTGGTCGCGCGGGCCCAGGGTGAGGCGGGAGACGATGCGGTAGCGGTCGCCCCGGTAGAGCGAGTGCACGTACTCGACGGGGCGGCCCAGCGTGTCGGTGGTCAGGCGCTCGAAAAGGAGCGCCGGGGAGAGTTCGGGGACGTCGAGGAGGTCGGCCTCGGCCCGGGTGACCACGGTGGGCTCGATCGACTGGACGGCCTCGCTGACCCGGACGTCGTGCCGCTCGGCCAGGTGCGCGTACAGGTCGCCCTGCTCCAGTTCCTCACTGGTCAGGTCCGAGACGAGGTCGGCCGGTACGTGCAGGTACTCGATGGCCATGGGCACCCCGTCGACCAGTCGCAGCCTGGCCACGTAGTGGATCCGCGCCGCCGGCGACATGCGCAGCTTGCGGCCCACCCGGGCGCCCGCGGGGAGGGTGCGGACCTCCAGGAGCCTGCTGGTCCAGGCGCCCGCGGCCTGCAGGAGGCTGAAGGCCCGCCGGTCCGAGACCAGTTCCTGGGTGATCTTCTCGGCGGCGACGAACATGCCCCGGCCGTGCTCGCGCACCAGCAGTCCGGCGACCACCAGTTCGTCGACCGCGGCACGCAACGTGGGCCGGGACACACCGAGTTCGGCGCACAGGGTGCGTTCGGAGGGGATGGCGTCCCCCGGGCGCCGTTCCTCGACGAGTTCCAGGATCGCGTCGCGGACGCGCTCCCGCTTGAGCACCGCACCGGAGGCGGCGGCGTCGATCTCCATGCAGTACTCCCATAACTGGTCTACTGGTCAGCCGAGCTTACCTGTCCACCTCGCTCGTGATCCAGCCACCCGTCAGGCCTACACGGCTGAAATCCCGTACATACGCGAGGGGTTGACGCCCTCATTGGTCCATGCCACCTTCGACCAACGCCGACTGGTAAGCCCTGCGCCCCTTACTGGTCAAGTGTGGGTGCGTCGTCCCTTCCAGCTCTCCCAGAGGTGAACCGTGAAGTACCGCTCCCTCGCCCTGTTCTCCACGCTGGTGCTCGGTGCCGGGCTCGCCGCCTGTTCCTCCGGCGACTCCTCGGACGGCGCCGGGTCCGGCCGGACCGCCCTCGACGTGTGGCTCATGCGCGACAGCGTCTCGGCCGGCTTCCAGAAGGAGTTCGAGGCGGGCTTCGAGAAGGCCCATCCCGGCATTGACCTGAAGATCCAGATCCAGGAGTGGGAGGGCATCGGCGAGAAGGTCACGGCCGCACTGGCCAGCAACGACGCCCCCGACGTCATCGAGGTCGGCAACACCCAGGTCGCCCAGTACGCCCAGAGCGGCGGCCTCACCGACTTCTCGGACCGGGTGGACGAACTGGGCGGCGGCGACTGGCTGAAGGGGCTCGCGGAGCCCGGGTCGTACGACGGGAAGCAGTACGGCATCCCCTACTACGCCGCCAACCGGGTCGTCGTCCACCGCACCGACCTGTTCGAGAAGGCGGGGGTGGACCCCGCCTCGATCAGGACCAGGGACCAGTGGATCGCCGCCACCCGCAAGCTCGACGAGGGCGGCACCCAGGGGATCTATCTGCCGGGCCAGAACTGGTACGTCCTGTCCGGGTTCGTCTGGGACGAGGGCGGCGACCTGGCCGTGAAGTCGGGCGGCGGGTGGAAGGGCGGCCTCGACAGCCCCGGGGCGCTGCGGGCCATGGACTTCTACCAGCGCCTCCAGGCCCTCGGCAAGGGCCCCAAGGACTCCGACGAGTCCCAGCCGCCGCAGGCGGAGGTGATGGCCAAGGGGCAGGTCGCGCAGATCATCGCCGTCCCCGGCGGTGCCAAGGTCATCGAGGAGAAGAACCCCGAACTCAAGGGAAAACTGGGCTTCTTCCCGATCCCCGGCAAGACCGCGGACCGGCCCGGCGCGGTCTTCACCGGCGGTTCCGACCTGGTCGTCCCGGCCGTCGCCGCGCACCAGGAGGAGGCGTTCACCTTCATCCGGGAACTGACGGGCGACGTCTGGCAGAAGAAGCTCGCGGTCGCCATGAGCTACGTACCGAACAAGACCACGCTGGCGGACGCCGTCTCGGGCGACCCGGGGACCGCGGCCATGGCCGCCGGTGCCGCGAACGGACACGCCACGCCCAACACCCCGCAGTGGGCGGCGGTCGAGGCCAAGAACCCGGTCAAGGAGTACATGACCGCCGTCCTCACCGGCGAGGACGCCGCGTCCGGGGCCGCGAAGGCGTCCCGGACCATCACCGACACCCTCAACAGCGACTCCTGACCACGACCCCGACGACCCGAGGGAACAGGAGGCGCCGTGTCGACCGTCCGTGAGCGGAGCGTGCCGCGCGAGGCAGCCCGTCGCCGTCCGCCCGCCCCGTCCGGGCCCGCGCGGCGACGCGGCGGGTCGGGCCGGGGCTCGCCGTGGCCGTACCTGCTGATCGCGCCCGCCGTGCTGGGCATGGTCTACCTGCTGCTCTATCCGCTGGCCCGCGCGGTGCTCATCTCCGTGCAGGACTTCCGGCTGCGCCAGCTCATTCTGGGCGATGCCGAGTTCGTGGGGCTGCGCAACTACCGGACGCTGCTCGGCGACCCGGAGTTCTGGGAGGTGGTGCGCCGCACCTTCGTCTTCATGGCGGTCTGCGTGGTCGCGATCATGGTCCTGTCGACCCTGGTCGCGCTGATGACCGAGCGGCTGGGCAGGGTGGCCAGGACCGTGCTCCTCAGCTCCCTGGTCCTGGTCTGGGCGGTCCCGGTGGTCGCGGCCACCACCGTCTTCCAGTGGCTGTTCCACTCCGAGTTCGGCATCGTCAACGAGACCCTGACCGGCCTCGGCCTCGACTCGTACGAGGGATACACCTGGTTCGCGCACGGCGGCACCGCGTTCGCCATCGTGGTGGTGCTGATCGTCTGGCAGTCCGTGCCGTTCGCGGCGATCACGCTCTACTCGGCGCTGGTCACCGTGCCGGCCGAGCTGTACGAGTCGGCGCGCATGGACGGCGCGGGCGGCGCGCGCGTCTTCCGCTCCGTCACCTTCCCGCTGATCCGGCCGATCTTCATGCTCGTCCTGTCGCTCGAGGTCATCTGGACGTTCAAGGCGTTCGTGCAGATCTGGGTGATGACCCGGGGCGGCCCCGGCGAGGCCACCACCATCCTGCCGGTGTACGCCGTGCAGACCGCGCTGGCCGGGCAGCGCTACGACCTGGGGTCGGCCGCCTCGATGCTCACGGTGCTGCTGATGAGCGGCGTCCTCGTCCTGTACTTCCGCCAACTCTTCCGTCAGGAGGGCGAGCAGCTGTGAGCACCCCGCGCCCCTCACCGCGCCGCGCGCTGCGCCGCCTCCCGCTCAACGCGGCGGCCCTGCTCACCGTCGTGGTCTGCCTGTTCCCCGTGTACTGGATGGTCACGACGGCCCTCAAACCGTCCACGGACATCCAGTCGTACGACCCCCGGCTGATCCCCGGCGCGTGGACGCTCGACCACTTCCGGCGGGCCGTCGGCGCCGACGGGTTCGCGCTGTTCTGGCGCAACAGCATCCTGGTCACCCTCAGCGCCGTGCTCCTCGCCCTGCTGGTCGCCCTCGGCGCCGCCTACGCCGTGGCCCGGATGCGCTGGCGCGGGCGCCGGCAGTTCATGCTGGCGGTGTTCATCGCGCAGATGGCGCCCTGGGAGTCGCTGATCATCCCGATCTACATCATCTCCCGCGACACCGGCATGCTCGACCGCCTGCCGACGCTGACGCTCGTCTACTTCATGATCACACTGCCGTTCACGGTGGTGGTGCTGCGCGGCTTCATCGCGGGCATCCCGCCCGAGCTGGAGGAGGCCGCGCAGGTCGACGGGTGCACCCGGGGCGCCGCCTTCCGCAAGGTCGCGTTCCCGCTGCTGGCGCCCGGTCTGATGGCCACCTCGCTGTTCGGCTTCATCACCGCCTGGAACGAGTTCACCTACGCCAACTTCCTCATCATCAAGCAGCAGGACAGCCGGACGCTGCCGGTCTGGCTCTCCTCGTTCCAGTCGACCTTCGGCACCGACTGGGGAGCCACCATGGCGGCCTCCACCCTCTTCGCCCTCCCCGCGCTGGTCGTCTTCCTCGCCCTGCAACGCCATGTGACGGCCGGGCTCGCCTCGGGAGGCGTCAAGGGCTGACCCGCACGGCCCTCCCCGCCCTCCCCCACACGCCGCGCACCGCCGACCACCGGAGCCGTCCCGTGGACCTGCCACGCCCCGAACTGGCCCTCGTACCCCGCCCCCGACGTCTCTCCACCCGTGCCGGCCGCTTCCGCCTCGACGACACGACCCGGCTGCGGGTCACCCCGGGCGCCGGACCCGCCGCCGCCCTGCTGCGCACCCTCCTCGCCCCCGCCACGGGGCTGCCCCTGCCAACGGCCGCAGACGGCGCCTTCGTCCTCGCTCTCGACCCCGCCCTGACCGGCCTCGGCGACGAGGGCTACGGCCTGACCGTCAGCCCGCAGGGCGTCCTCCTGCGCGCCGCCCGCCCGGCCGGACTCCTGCGCGGCGTGCAGACGGTGCGGCAACTCCTGCCGTACGAGGCCCTGTCCGGGCGGCCGGTGCGCGGGGTGCCGTGGGAGCTGCCCGCGGTGGAGATCACCGACGTGCCCCGGTACGCCTGGCGCGGCTCCATGCTCGACGTGGCCCGGCACTTCCAGCCGGTGTCCTACCTGCGGCGCTACGTCGACCTGATGGCGCTGCACAAGCTGAACGTGTGCCATCTCCATCTCACCGACGACCAGGGCTGGCGGATGCCGGTGGCCGCGTATCCGCGGCTCACCGAGGTCGGCGGAGCGCGGGCGGAGTCGATGGCGGGGCCCGCGGGCAGCGACCGCTTCGACGGCGTCCCGCACGGCGGGTCCTACACCCGGGCGGAGCTGCGGGACCTGGTGGCGTACGCGGCCGACCGCGGTGTGAGTGTGCTCCCGGAGATCGGGTTGCCCGGGCATGTCCGCGCCGCGCTGGCCGCCCACCCCGAGCTGGGCACCGATCCCGGACGGCGTCTGGGCGTGTGGACGCACTGGGGGGTGTGCGACAACGTCCTGGGCACCGACGACCACGTCCTGGACTTCTTCCGCACCGTCCTGGACGAGGTGATGGACGTCTTCCCCTCGCCGTACGTCCACATCGGGGGCGACGAGTGCCCCACCGCCGAGTGGGAGCGCAGTGCGGCGGCGCGCGCCCGGACCGCTCGGGAAGGGCTGCCGGGCCCCCGCGCCCTGCACCCCTGGTTCATCGCCCGCATGTCCGAGCACCTGGTGCGGGCGGGCCGCCGGCCGGTCGTGTGGGCCGAGAACGGCGTCGCCCTCCCCCTGGACTGCACGGTGATGAGCTGGCGCGAACCCGGCCACGCGCACGCGGCGGCACGGCGCGGGCACGAGGTCGTGCACGCCGACCACCGTGCGACCTACTTCGACTACCCGCGCGGCCCCGGCCCCGGTGAACCGCCCGGACAGCCCGGCGGGATCGTCGACCTGCGGGCGGTGTACGACGTGGATCTCACCGCGCCCGCGCCGGAGGCCGCGTCCCGGGTGCTGGGCGCCCAGGGCCAGTTGTGGACCGAGTTCGTGCCCACCGGGGCGCACGTCGAGTACCTCACCTACCCGCGGCTGTGCGCGCTCGCCGAGCGGGTCTGGGACGGCGCGTCCGGCTGGCGGGACTTCACGTCCCGGCTGGCCGGGCACCGGGCCCGCCTGGACGCCCTGGACGTGCCGCACGCCGACCCGCCGGCCCCTGTGCCGACACTCCACGCCCCGAGCTTCACACCCCCCACGCTCCCGCACCCGCGGGAGCCCTGCCGAAAGGATTCCCGATGAGCAACCGACCCACCGGCCGTCTCACGAGCCGATCCACCGGCCGAACCGGCCCCGGGCGCGCCCGACTCGCGCTCGCCCTGGCGGCACTCCTGGGCGGCGGCGCCCTGACCGCCCTCCCCGCCCAGGCCGCCCCCGCGGCGGACGGCCTCAGCGTCCAGTACCGCACCAGCGCGGCCGGGGCCACCGCGGACCAGACGGAACCCTGGCTGAAGGTCCGCAACACCGGCTCCTCCCCCGTCCAGCTCAGCCAGGTGAAGGTCCGCTACTACTTCAAGGCCGACTCGCCGGGCGACTCCTACCGCTTCGCCTGCTCCTGGGCGGTGCGCGGCTGCTCGGTCGTCACCGGCACGTTCGGCACGCTGAGCAACCCGACGGCGACCGCCGACCGCTACCTGGAGATCGGCTTCACCCAGGCGGCCGGCACGCTGGCGCCGGGCGCGGACACCGGCGATCTCCAGCTGCGGTTCCACCGGACCAACTGGCAGACGGTCCGGCAGAGCGACGACTACTCCTTCAACGGCGCCCAGACGTCGTACGCGAACTGGGACAGGGTCACCGCTCAGCTCGCCGGTGCCACCGTGTGGGGCACGGCCCCCGAGGGCAACGACCCGACCGACCCCACCGATCCCACGGACCCGCCCGGCGACGGGCAGGCGCTGTTCGACGACTTCGACTACAGCTCGCACACCGACCCCGCGATCTCCGCGCACGGCTGGAGCGTGCGCGCCAACTCCGGCGGCCCGGGCGTCCCCGGCGCCACCTGGGACCCGTCGAAGGTCACCTTCGTGTCGTCCGGGGGCAACTCGGTGATGAACCTGGAGACCTCCACGGCGGGCACCGGCGCGTCCACCACCCACACCGAGGTCCTCACGCGGGCCACGAAGTTCCGGAACGGCACCTACGCCGCGCGCGTGAAGTTCTCCGACGCGCCGAAGTCGGGGCCCGACGGGGACCACCTGGTGCAGACGTTCTTCACCATCAACGACCTCAAGGCGCCGATGGCCGACGACTACGCCGAGTACGACTTCGAGTACCTGCCCAACGGGGGGTGGGGCGAGCCGGCGAACATCCTGTACACGACCTCCTGGGAAACCTACAACCCCGACCCCTGGCAGGCCGTCAACCAGCACTCCGAGCAGCGCCGGAGCTACGCGGGCTGGCACGACCTGGTCGTCACGATCGACGACAGCGCCATCACGTACTACGTGGACGGGCAGCACTTCGGCACCCACGACGCGCGGTATCTGCCCGAGCGGCCGATGTCGATCAACTTCAACCAGTGGCTGATCGACCTGAACGGCCAGACGTCGACGACAGCGCGCGCCTACGACCAGCAGGTCGACTACGTCCTGCACGTCAAGGACCGGGTGCTCACCCCGGCCCAGGTGGCCGCGAAGGTGGCCGGGTACCGGGACGCCGGTACGGACTTCGTGGACGAGGTCCCCGCCCCCTGACCCCTGGCGGGGACGGTCAGAACAGCCGCTCCTGGGCGGGTGCGGGCCGTCCCCGCCGGTTGCGGGGCCGGGTGCCCGGCGCGGGCGCCTCCTCCCCGAACAGGGGGGCGGTGCCGTACTCGTCCGGCTCGGCCGGCACGGTGGCGGGGCCGGTGCCCACGTTGAGGACCAGCGGGGCGTCCCGGTCGAAGTCGCCCGGTGTCATCGCCACCCACTCACGGTCCTGCCGCTCTCCCACGCACCGACACCTCTCTCGCGCCGCCCGCCGCGACCACGCGACGCTACCAGCCCCGCGACCACCCGGTGATCACGGCTCCGACCTGGCTCCCTCCCATCGTTCCCGGCGCTCCGCCGACCGACGCATCATGATTGTTTCTGCGCTGAATGATGGTTCTTCGATCAGCTTCGTGCACGGACTCTCTCATTTCGAACCCTTGACAGGGGCTGGATCCGGTCGATTTACTCCCGATCAACGCCGATGCCATGCGATCGGCGGCAGAGGTACGCCCAGCCGGTAGCTGGCTCGACGCCAGGAGTCCGGACTGAGTCGCCAGGACTGCCATGCGCGTCCGAGGCGGGGCCGTGCCCACCACCCTCCGGAGCTCGAACCATGAGCCGCACGCAGGTGCACACCTCGAAGAAGCCGGTTCTGGCGGGCGTTTGCGCCGCCGCCGTCCTCGCCACCGCCGCCGCCCTCGTCCCGGGCAGCACCCCGGCCGAGGCCGCGGTACCGGCCCCGCCCCCCGCGCACGCGGACTTCGACTACCAGATCGGCGGCGCCTACACCCCGCCGTCCGGCGTACGGGTCGTCAGCCGCGACCACACGGCCTCCCCCGCGGCGGGCCTCTACAACATCTGCTACGTCAACGCCTTCCAGGCGCAGCGCGGTGCCGAGGACGAGTGGGACGACGACCTGCTGCTGCGCGACGCGGGCGGCGACATCGTGTACGACACCGAGTGGAAGGAGGCCCTGCTCGACCTGCGCACCGCCGACAAGCGCGAGCGCGTCGCCGAGAAGATCGGCACCTGGATCGACAGCTGCGGGGAGAAGGGTTTCCAGGCGGTCGAGCCGGACAACTACGACAGCTACACCCGCTCGGAGAAGCTCCTCGACGCCGCCGACGCCCAGGCGTTCGTCAAGCTGCTCGCGGAGCGCGCGCACGCCGACGGGCTGGCCATCGGACAGAAGAACACCGTCGAACTCGCCGGGAACCGCGTGGCGAACGGTCTGGACTTCGCCGTGGCCGAGGAGTGCGGCGAGTGGGACGAGTGCGGCGACTACACGGCCGAGTTCGGCGACCACGTCATCGTCATCGAGTACACCGCCAAGGGCCTCTCGAAGGCCTGCTCCGGGTTCGCGGACACGCTCAGCATCGTCCGGCGCGACCTGGACGTCTCGCCGAAGGGCAGCAGCTCGTACGTCCGTGAGACCTGCTGACTTCACCCGACGGCCAGTCCTTGGAGGTACAGATGGATGCGGTCCGACGTGCCGCAGGACCCTCCCGCAGGAGGGTGCTGCGGTCGGCCGGAGGCGCGGCGCTCACCGCGGTCGCGGGCACCGCGCTGGCCGGCTGCGGAGCCGGTGGGGATGACGGCGTCGCCCCCGACGGCACGGTCACCATCGAGATGTGGCACGGCCAGGCCGACACCGCGAAGAAGGTCCTGCAGGGCCTGGTGGCCGACTTCGAGCGCAGCCACCCGCGCATCAAGGTGTCGATGGGCGGCGGGGTGCTGTCGGACGTGATGCTCCAGAAGGTGACCGCCGCCCTCGCCGCCGGGTCCTACCCGGACATCGCCTACATCTTCGGCTCGGACCTGGCGCGGGTGGCCCGCAGCCCGCAGGTCGTCGATCTGACCGAGGAGGTCGAGTCCGGTCCCGTGCCGTGGAAGAACCACTGGGCGGCGGCCCGGGAGGCCGTGACGATCAACGGGCAGGTCAGGGCCGCTCCGGCACTGCTCGACTCACTCGCCGTGGTCTGCAACAAGAAGCTGTTCCGCGAGGCCGGCCTGCCGCTGCCGGAGGCCGGCTGGAGCTGGCAGGACTTCGTCACCTGCGCGCGTCGCCTGACCGACAGCGGCCGAGGCCGGTTCGGCACCGGCTGGCCCGGCACGGGCGACGAGGACACCGTGTGGCGCCTGTGGCCGATGATCTGGGACCTCGGCGGCGACGTCGTCGACGACAGCGGCAAGGGCATCGGCTTCGCCGACTCCGGCACCCGCGCGCTGGAGGTGGTGGCCGACCTGGTCCGCGACAAGAGCGTCTACATCGACCCCAAGCCCGGCAGCGAGCAGATGTACCAGGTGTTCCTGTCCGGCCGCATGGGCATGGTGGTCACCGGCCCTTGGCAGCTGCCCGACGTCGAGCACGCGGAGATCGACTACCACGTCGCTCCACTGCCGACCTTCAGCGGGCGCCCGGTGACCATCTCGGGACCCGACACCTGGACCGTGTTCGACAACGGCGAGGCGCGGTCCCGCGCCGCCCGCACCTTCCTGGACTGGCTCTCGCGGCCCGAGCAGGACGTGCGCTGGGACATCGAGGCGGGCAGCCTCCCGCTCAGCCGCCGCACCGAGTCCCTGCCCGCCTGGCAGGACAAGGTCGCCCGCACCGAGGGCCTGGCCGTGTTCACCAAGGCCCTGGAGACGGCGCGCGTGCGCCCCGTCCACCCCGCGTACCCGGAGGTCTCGCAGGCGCTGGGGCAGGCGATCGTCGCCGTGCTCCTGGGGCGCGGCACTCCCGAGAAGGCGTTGCGCGCCTGCGCCGACGACGCCAACGCCGCCCTGCTCATACCGCGCTGAGGAGCCACACCGCCATGCCGCGCCTCCCCCAACCCATCACCCTCGCGGGTCCGCCGCCGGAGCCACGGGCCCTGCGCCGCAAGCGCCGGCGCGAGACGGGCACCGCCTGGGCCTTCGTCTCACCGGCGGTCCTCATCGTCCTGGGCCTGAGCATCGTGCCCGTGATCTGGTCGCTGCTGCTGTCCTTCCAGGCCAGTGACCTGGTGACGCCGAGCCGCTGGGTCGGCCTCGACAACTACCGCGCCCTCGCCCAGGACCCCAACTTCAGTCAGGCGGTCCGCAACACCCTGCTCTACACGGTCCTGTACGTGCCGCTGAGCATGTTCTTCGGACTGGTCCTGGCCCTGGTGCTGAACCGGCGTATCCGTCTGGTCGGCCTCTACCGCACCCTGATCTTCGTGCCGTTCGTCCTGTCGGCGACCGCGCAGGGCGTGCTGTTCTCCTTCATCCTGGACCCGGAGTTCGGCGCCGCCAACTCGGTGCTGCACCGCCTCGGCATCTCGTCGCAGGGCTTCCTCTCCGATCCGTCCCAGGCGCTGCTGGTGCTGGTGGCGATCACTCTGTGGAGTGGCACCGGGTTCTGTGTCGTCGTCTATCTCGCCGCCCTCCAGGACGTGCCGCAGTCCCTCGTCGAGGCGGCCCGCCTCGACGGCGCCGGCCGCCGGCACTTGCTGCGCCACGTCACGCTGCCCACCCTCACCCCGGTCACCGTCTTCCTGGTGGTGTGGCAGGCCATCCAGTCCCTCCAGGTCTTCGACCTCGTGTACGTCACCACCAAGGGCGGCCCGCTCGGCTCGACCACGGTGATCGTCTACTTCATCTGGGAGCAGGCGTTCAAGAACGCCACCGCCGGATACGGGGCCTCGGCCGCGTACGTCCTGGCCGTCGCCCTCGCCCTGGTCGCCGGGTCCGTCCGCATCGTCCGGCGTCGGGGACGCCACCGTCTCGAAGGGGCCCGATCATGACGGCGACCTCCACCCGGCCCGACACCGTCCACGCCCTCGCGGCGAAGCCCGCCACCGAACGGCGCCGGCGGCGGCTCCCGTTCAGTCCGTGGCACCTGCTGCTCGCGCCACTCGCCCTCACCTTCGCCGTGCCGCTGGTCTGGCTGCTGCTGAGTTCGGTGATGAGCAACGCGGAGATCAACCGCTTCCCGCCGGCCCTGTGGCCGTCCGGCATCGATCTGGGCGGCTACCGCTACGTGCTGGGCAACGCGATGTTCCCCCGCTGGTTCGCCAACTCGCTGATCGTCTCGGCCGTCACCGTCACCGCGAACCTCGTCTTCGGCTCGCTCGCCGGGTACGCCTTCGCCCGGATGCGGTTCGCGGGGTCCCGGGTGCTACTGGGGCTGATGCTCGCCACCATGGCGGTGCCGTTCCAGCTGACGATGATCCCGACGTTCCTGGTGATGAAGAAGTTCGGGCTCATCGACACCCTGGGCGCGCTGATCGTGCCGTCGCTGGTCACCCCGTTCGCGGTCTTCCTGCTGCGGCAGTTCTTCCTCTCGCTGCCCAGGGAGCTGGAGGAGGCCGCCTGGATCGACGGCTGCTCCCGGCTGCGGGTGCTGTTCCGCATCGTGCTGCCGCTGTCGCGGCCGGCGCTGAGCACGGTGGCCGTGCTCACCTTCCTCACCACGTGGAACGACCTGACCTGGCCGCTGATCGCGATCAACCACGACACGCAGTACACGCTCCAGCTGGGCCTGACCACCTTCCAGGGACAGCACCACACCCAGTGGGCCGCGGTCATGGCCGGCAACGTCATCACCGTGCTGCCGGTGCTGCTCGCCTTCCTCGGCGCGCAGAAGACCTTCATCCAGTCGATCACCTCCAGCGGTCTCAAGGGCTGACGTCCCGCCACGTCCCTGCCCTCCCGCACCGCAGTCACCTCCGTCATCCCAGGGAAGACCCATGCCGCACACCCTCGACCTGCTCGTCGTCGGCGACGCCAATCCCGACGTCGTCCTCGGGCCGCTCGACGCCCCGCTCGCCTTCGGGCAGCGCGAACACCTCGTGGCCGACGGCGCCCTCACCCTCGGCGGCTCCGCCGCGATCATGGCGTGCGGCGCGGCCCGCCTCGGTCTGCGGGTGGCGTTCGCCGGACGCGTCGGCGACGACGACGCGGGCCGCTACATGCGCGACAGCCTCCGCTCGCACGGCGTCGACACCACCGCCCTGTACACCGATCCGCGCCTGCCCACGCCGCTCACCGTCGTCCTGACCAGGGCCGAGGGGGACCGCGCCATCGTGACGGCGCCGGGCACCCTGCGGTCCACGACGGCCTCCGACGTCCCGGCCGACCTGCTGGCCGCGGCCCGGCACGTGCACGCCGCGTCGTACTTCCTGCTGCCCGGCCTCGCCGCCGGTCTGCCCGGCCTGCTGCGCACCGCGCGCTCGAACGGCGCGACGACCTCCCTCGACACGAACGACGACCCCTCGGGGCGCTGGGACCCGCCCGGTCTCGACGCCGTGCTCGCCCACACCGACTACCTGCTGCCCAACGCGGCCGAGGCGCGGCGGCTCGCCGGAGTCGACACCGCCGACCTCGGCGAGTCCGCCGCCGCCCTCGCGAAGCGAGGACCGACGGTCGTCGTCAAGAACGGGGCCGAGGGCGCCCTGTGCCACGACGGCCGCACCCTGCTCGCCACGCCGGGCATCCCGGCGCGGCCCGTCGACACGGTGGGCGCCGGCGACAGCTTCGACGCCGGGTTCGTCGCCGCCCTCCTCGCCGGGCTCGCCCTGCCCGACGCCCTCGAACTCGCCGCCGTCTGCGGCGCGCTGTCCACCCGCGCCCACGGCGGCACGACCGCCCAGCCCACCTGGGACGAAGCGTTCGCCCAGGTCACCCGTAACGGAGAGAACCCCGCATGAGCACCGCCCAGCCGACCGCCCCCAAGATCACCTTCATCGGAGCCGGCAGCGTCGTCTTCACCCAGGGCCTGCTCGCCGACCTCTTCGCGTTCGACGAGCTGAAGTCCGCGCACATCGCGCTGCACGACATCGACGCGGAGCGCCTGTCCACCGCGCGGGCCGCGGCCGAGTACATCGCCGCCGAACGCGGCGCCCGCCCCCGTGTCACCGCGCACGCCGACCGCCGCGAGGCCCTCGCCGGCGCCGACTTCGTCATCAACATCGTGCAGGTCGGCATGCGGGAGGCGACCCGCACCGACTTCGAGGTACCGGCCCGGTACGGGCTGCGCCAGACCATCGGCGACACCCTCGGCGTCGGCGGCATCTTCCGCGCCCTGCGCACCTTCCCGCTCCTCAGGGAGCTGGGGCGGGACATCGCCGAGCTGTGCCCGGACGCCTGGCTGCTCAACTACACCAACCCGATGGCGATGAACGTCCAGTACCTCGCCGAGGCGACCGGCCTGACGCGGGTCGTGGGACTGTGCCACTCCGTCTACTGGACCATCCAGAGCCTGTGCGATCTGCTCAAGGTCCCCTACGAGGAGGTCACCTACCGGGCCGCGGGCGTCAACCACCAGGCGTGGGTGCTCCGTCTGGAGCACGGCGGCAATGACCTGTACCCGCGGCTCGACGCCCTGATCGCCGAGGACGAGCAGTTGCGCCGGCGGGTCCGCGTCGACATGTACCGGCGCCTGGGCGCGTACCCGACCGAGACCAGCGAGCACTCCTCCGAGTACGTCCCCTGGTACCTGCACCACGACAGCGAGATCGACCGGCTGCGGCTGCCCGTCGGCGCCTACCTGGACATCGTGGACGAGAACGTCGCCGAGTACGAGCGGACCCGGGACGCGCTGGCCTGCGGCGCCCCGCTCACCGTCGAGGGCACCATGGAGTACGCCCCGCAGATCATCCACAGCATCGTGACCGGCACGCCCCGCACGATCTACGGCAACGTGCCCAACCACGGCCTGATCGACAACCTCCCCGCCCGCGGCGCCGTCGAAGTCCCGTGCCTGGTCGACTCCTCGGGCATCCAGCCCACCCGGATCGGCGCGCTGCCCCCGCAGCTGGCGGCCCTCAACCGCACCTACCTGAGCACCACCGACCTGGTGGTGCGGGCCGCGACGGAGGACGACCCGCGGCACATCAGGCACGCCGCGATGACCGACCCGGCGACGGCGGCGACGCTGCGGGTCGAGCAGATCTGGGAGCTGTGCGACGACATGGTCCGTGCCCACGGTGACCGGCTCCAGCCGGGGCTGCGGGCGGTGCTCGCACGCTGAGCCGACGCGACCGGCGCGACGAACACGACGAGGGACCAACACGACGAGGGAGGCGGGACGATGCCCCGAGTGACGCTGGCACTGGTCGGTGCCGGTCTGCGCGGGCTGACGTACGCACGCCACGCCCAGGCCACCGGCGCGGGCGAGGTGGTGGCGGTGGCCGAACCGGACCCCGTGCGCCGGGCCGCGGCCGGACGGGAGTTCGGCGTGCCGGCGCACCATCTGTACACCGGCTGGGAGGAGCTGGCGGGGCGGGAACGGCTGGCGGACGCGGCGGTGGTCGCCACCCAGGACCGCCTGCACACGGCGCCCGCGGTCCGGCTGGCGGGGCTCGGCTACCACCTGCTGCTGGAGAAGCCGATGGCGACCGGGGAGCGGGAGGCGACGGCCATCGCCGAGGCCGCGGAGCGGGCCGGAATCATGCTCGCGGTCTGTCACGTCCTGCGGTACACGCCCTACACGCGGGCCCTCAAGTCCCTGCTGGACAACGGCCGGATCGGCAGGCTGACGAGTGTGGAGCACCTGGAGCCGGTCGGCTGGTGGCACCAGGCGCACTCGTTCGTGCGCGGCAACTGGCGCCGAAGCGACACCTCGGCGCCGATGCTGCTCACCAAGGCGTGTCACGACGTGGACTGGCTGGTCCACCTCGTCGGCAGCGCCCCGCGGCGGGTCTCGTCCTTCGGCTCGCTCACCCATTTCCGCGCCGACGCCGCGCCCGCCGGTGCGGCCGCACGCTGCCTGGACTGCTCGGTCGAGGCGGACTGCCCGTACTCGGCCAAGCGGCTCTACCTCGGCTGTCTGGGCGACGCGGACAGCGAGTTCTGGCCGCTGTCGGCGGTGACGGACACCTTCACCGAGGAGGGCGTGGAGCGGGCGCTGCGCACCGGTCCCTACGGGCGTTGCGTGTACGCCTGCGACAACGACGTCGTGGACCACCAGGTCGTCGCCATGGAGTTCGCCGACGGCGCCACCTGCTCGTTCACCATGAGCGCCTTCACCCCGATGGGGCACCGGCGCACGCGGCTGCACGGCACGCACGGCTTCGCCGAAGGGGACGGGACGAGCATCCGGCTGGTCGACTTCCGCACGGGCGCCGAGTCGGTGGTCGATCCCGAGGTCACGGCGGGGGCTTCGGCGGCCGACGGGCACGGTGGCGGGGACGAGGCGCTGGTCGACGCGTTCCTCGACGCGGTCGCCACCGGTGACGCGAGCGCCCTGGCGTCGGACGCGGCCGCGAGTCTGGCGACCCACCGGGTCGTCTGGGCCGCGGAACGGGCCCGCCGTACTGGCGAGGTGGTCACGATCGGCTCGTGACGCGGACGCTTGGCGCGGCCCCGCGTACGGGGGATGACACGGGGCCGCACCAGCAAACTATCGAAGTAATCCGCGCCCGGCCAGACCCGGCGCCCCCGCGGTCGCCGCACTTGGCCGGCTCTGCCCGTTCGGGCAGCCCCTTCTGCCTCGGCGTCTCCTGACTCCCCGGCACCGCCGCGTTACCTTCCTCCGGTGAGCATCACGTCCCGGCGAGCGGCCAGGTGAACGACGAGCGGCTGACCGTGGCGGAGGCGACCGGCCACACGGACGAGGCAGCGCCGGAGCAGGCGGAGCAGCCCCCGAAGCGGAAGCGGAAGCGCCGGGCCCCCGGCCTCTTCACCCTGCTGCTGTTGCCGGCCCTGGTGACCGTCATCGGTGTGGCCTCCTTCCTCGCGCTGACGGGCGGACTGCCGAACCCCTGGCCCGACGACCCGGACTCGAAACGGTCCTCGGGAGTCGATGTCGACCCCTCCTACATCCCGTGGCTGCGCAAGGCGGCCTCGGCCTGCACCGTCCTCGACCCGTCCGTGCTCGCCGCCCAGATCGACCAGCTCTCCGGCTGGAGCGACGACACGGACGAACTGTCGGGGCAGAAGGGCATCGCCGCCTTCACCGACTCCGAGTGGCGGACCTGGGGCAAGGACGACGACGGCAACGGCAAGGCCTCGCCGCGCGAACCGGCGGACGCCATCATGGCGCTGGGCCGGCGGGACTGCTCCCTGGCCGAGGAGGTGACCGAGCTGCGCACCGAGGGCCGGGTCAACGGCGACCTCGTGGACCTGACGCTGGCCGCGTATGCGACCGGAACGGACGCCGTGACGAAGGCGGGACGCGTCCCGGCGGAGGCGGAGACCTATCTCGCCGAGGTCCACAAGCTCCTCCCCCGCTACGAGGCGCTCGACCGGGAGGACCCCGCCGGTGCGGGCGGGGCGGCCGGCGCCCTGCTGACCGCCCCGGTCAGCCCGCTCACCATCACCTCGCCCTACGGATCTCGCGAGCATCCGCTGACCGGCGTGACCAAGCTGCACACCGGCGTGGACTTCGCGGCGCCCCAGGGTGCGCAGGTCGTCGCCGCGCGTGGAGGGCGCGTGGTGTTCGCGGCGCCGACCAGCGCGTACGGCAACCGTGTCGTGGTGGACCACGGGACCATCCAGGGCAAACGGCTGGAGACGACGTACAGCCACCTGTCCGCCCTGGAGACCGCCGTCGGGCAGTCGGTGGAGGCCGGGACACCGATCGGCCGGGTCGGCTCCACCGGCCTGTCCACCGGCCCGCACCTCCACTTCGAGGTCGTCCTCGACGGCTACTACAACGACCCGCGGCCCTGGCTCGTCAGCGGCGGCTAGCCGCCGCCGGACAGGGAACTCCTTACAAGGGGGGCGGGTATGCCCTCTCCGCCCGGCGCGGTGTCACTCCCGCCGCGCGCGTTTGATCCGCCGGATACCGTCCAGGGACACAACATGACCCAGTCGAAGCACGAGACAGAACGAAAGTACGAGCCCGCCACCCGCGGCCCCGGCGGGCTGCCCGACCTCACCGGTGTCGGTCCGATCGCCTCGGTCACCGAGGCCGCGTCCGAGAAGCTGGACGCGGTGTACCACGACACCGAGGATCTGCGTCTCGTCGCGACCTCAGCCACGCTGCGCCGCCGGACGGGCGGTGCGGACGCCGGCTGGCATCTGAAACTGCCGCTGACCGGGGACACCCGGGAGGAGGTACGGGCCCCGCTGTCCGACGAGGTACCCCAGGCACTGCGCGAGCTGGCCCTGTCCCGCACCCGGGGCGCCCACCTGCGCCCGGTCGTCCGGATCCGCTCCACCCGGGCCGTGCGACACCTGCGCGACGCGGAGGGCAGGGTGCTCGCCGAGCTGAGCCTCGACGACGTGCGCGCCGACTCGCTGCTGCCGGGCGGCGGCCGTGCCGAGTGGAGCGAGCTGGAGGTCGAACTCGCGGACGGGACCGACGCCGGTCTGCTGGACCGCGTGGAGAAGAAGCTCCGCAAGAAGGGCGTCGTCCGGTCCGACAGCCCCTCCAAGCTGTCCCGCGCCCTGCGGGACACCGGATCGGGAACGGGGCGGGAGGTGCCGCACCCGGCCGCGGTGGCCGCCGCCTCCCCCGGCTCGTATGTGCTCGGGTATCTGCGCGAGCAGGTGGGCAAGCTGGTCGCCCTGGACCCGGCGGTCCGGCGCGACCTGCCCGACGCCGTGCACCAGATGCGCGTCACGTGCCGCCGTCTGCGCAGCTGCCTGCGCTCGTACCGGTCGGTGCTCGACCGGCGGACCACCGATCCGGTGCGCGCGGAACTCAAGTGGCTGGCGGGTGAGCTGGGAGTGGCGCGGGACCAGGAGGTACTGCGCGAACGCATCGGCACCGCGCTGGACGAGCTGCCCGACGACCTGGTGCTCGGCCCCGTCGCCGCCCGGCTGCGGGTGTGGGACGTGTCCCGCGGCGGCGACGCCCTGACCCGGACGCGCGAGGCCCTGGATTCGCCCCGCTACCTGCTGCTCCTCGACGCGCTGGAGGGGCTGCTGCGGGAGCCGCCGCTGCGGGCCAAGGCGTCGGGGAAGCCGGCCCGGACGATGGCGGCGGCGGTGCTGAAGGAGTACGGCCGCCTCGCCGGGCGGATGGAGCACGCCTTCGCGCAGGAGTCCGGCCCCGCGCGGGCGACGGCTCTGCACGAGGCCCGCAAGGAGGCCAAGAAGGTCCGCTACGCGGCCGAGGTCGCGCGTCCCGCGCTCGGCAAGCCCGTCGCCCGGCTCGGCAAGCGGGTCAAGAAGGTGCAGAAGGTGCTCGGCGAGCACCAGGACGCGGTCGTCGCCCAGGAAGCCCTGCGGGCGCTGGGCGTGGCGGCGCACGCCGCCGGCGAGTCCGCTTTCACCTGGGGGCTGCTGCACGGCAGGGAGCGGGCGGGCGCGGAGGCGCGGCGGCGGGAGCTGCCGGAGGTGTGGGGGACGGCCTCGGACCCGGCGCTGCGCGCTCCGCTGGAGCACTGAGCGCCGTCCGGCCCCTCGGAAGCAGTGCTTCGGAGGGGCCGCCGTCCGGCCCGTCTCAGTCCGTCGATTCCGGGTGGAGCCCTGGGCCGTCGCCGTGCTCCGCCAGGGGTGTCGGCGAGAGGTCGGCCGGTTCCTCGTCGGCCTCCAGCAGGGTGTCGGCGGGGCCCACGATCAGCGGGTCGGGCCGGCCCACGGCCCGGTGGTCCTTGGCGGGGTAGTCGCAGCGGTCCAGCAGGCTGCGCATCGCCTCCAGCCGGCCGCGGCGCTTGTCGTTGTTCTTGACCACCGTCCAGGGCGCGTGTTCGGTGTCGGTGGCCCGGAACATGTCGACCTTCGCGGCGGTGTAGTCGTCCCAGCGGTCCAGCGAGGCGAGGTCCGTCGGCGACAGCTTCCAGCGGCGTACCGGGTCGACCCGGCGGATCGCGAAACGGGTCCGCTGTTCGGCCTGGGAGACGGAGAACCAGAACTTCACCAGCAGGATGCCGTCATCGGTGAGCATGCGCTCGAACAGCGGCGCCTGCTGAAGGAATGCGCGGTACTCGTCCTCCGTGCAGAATCCCATCACGCGTTCGACGCCCGCCCGGTTGTACCAGGAGCGGTCGAAGAAGACGATCTCGCCGCGGGCGGGGAGGTGGGCGACGTAGCGCTGGAAATACCACTGCCCGGCCTCCCTCTCGGTCGGTTTGTCCAGTGCGACCACGCGTGCGCCGCGGGGGTTGAGACGTTCGGTGAAGCGCTGGATGGTGCCGCCCTTGCCGGCCGCGTCACGGCCTTCGCACAGCACCACGATCCGCTGTCCGGACTCCTTGACCCAGCGCTGCATCTTGAGCAGCTCGATCTGCAGGACCCGCTTCTCCCGCTCGTAGTCGGTCCTGCGCACCTTGCGGTCGTAGGGGTGGTTCTCCCGCCAGGTGTCGATGGGGGTCCGGTCGGCGTTGAGGAGGACCGGCTTCTCCGGTCTGCGCTCGTCGATCCGCAGGCCGTCGAGGAGGTCCGCCTCGGTGGGCTCTTCGCCGCGCCGCGTCCCGTCCTCGCGCCCCGCCCCGTCCCCGCTCACGCGGCGCGCTCCCGCCGGGGAAGCGCGCGCACGGCTGCGGCCGGTGTGCGGGCGGCGCGCACGCGGTACGTCGTCCGCGCCGGGTCGGCGACGGGATCGCCGAGGGTGATCCGCCCGGCGGCGTGCAGCGCGTCGCACTCGGCGGTGGGCAGCGCGACGTAGCAGCCGCCTCTGCCGGTGACGGAGTCCAGCGGACGCCAGTAGCTGTACCGGCGGCGCCCGCCCTCGCGCACGGTGACGAAGACGGGGGTGCGCGCGTCGGTGACTATCCGCAGGACCTCGGCCTCACCCTGGCCGAGCGGGGTGTGGCGTGCGGTCGCACGGGAGGCGGTGGTCCGTGGTCGGACGGCGTGAAGCGGCATCGGCATTGGCCCTTCCAGGTCAGTGACTCGAGACCGCCTACCCGGTCCGGCCGGTGTTGATCTCGGTTACCCGCATTCTGCGGCACCACACTGACAATGACGTGGTCGGCCCGCCGGAACTCCCAGGTCAGCCGAGAGCGGAGGCGCTCACGTGGCCGCCCGCTCGGCTCAGGGGGTGCGGATTGACCCGGGCGAAGCCCTCCTGGCGCTCGTAGGGGAAGTACGGGTAGGGGGCGGCCTTGGCGCTCGCGGTGTCGAGCCGGGCCACCTGGTCCTCGGTCAGGGACCATCCCACGGCGCCGAGGTTCTGCCTGAGCTGGTCCTCGTTGCGGGCGCCGATGAGGACCGAGGAGACGGTCGGGCGCCGCAGCAGCCAGTTGATGGCGATCTGCGGGACGGTCCGGCCGGTCTCCTCCGCGATGGCGTCGAGGCAGTCCGTGACGCGGAAGAGGAGGTCGTCCGCCACGGGCGGCCCGTAGTCGGCGGTGGCGTGCAGCCGGCTGCCGGGCGGCAGGGGCCGGCCGCGACCGATCCGGCCGGTGAGCCGCCCCCATCCGAGAGGGCTCCAGACGACGGCTCCGACTCCCTGGTCGACGGCCAGCGGCATCAGCTCCCACTCGTAGTCCCGTCCGACGAGGGAGTAGTAGACCTGGTGCGCGGCGTAGCGCTGGTACCCGTGGGCGTCCGCGTCGGCCAGCGACTTCATCAGCTGCCAGCCGCTGAAGTTCGAGACGCCGGTGTAGCGGAGCTTCCCGGCGCGTACGAGGTCGTCGAGGGTGGCCAGCACCTCGTGCACCGGGGTGCCCGCGTCGTAGGCGTGCAGTTGGAAGAGGTCGATGTAGTCCGTGCCGAGCCGGCGCAGGGCCTGGTCGACGGCTTTGATCAGACGCGTCCGCGAGGTGCCGGCGTCCCCCGGGCCGTCCCCCGTCGGCAGACCGGCCTTGGTGGAGATCAGCACCTGGTCGCGGCGCCCCTTGACGGCGGCGCCGAGCACTTCCTCCGAGGCGCCCGCGGAGTAGACGTCGGCGGTGTCGAACATGGTCACGCCCGCTTCCAGGCAGATGTCGACCAGCCGGCGTGCCTCGGCCGCGTCCGTGTCGCCCCAGGCGCCGAACAGCTCGCCGCGCCCGCCGAAGGTGCCCGCGCCGAAGCTCAGTGCCGGGACCATGAGCCCGGACGTTCCCAGTCTCCTGTGTTCCACAACCGCATCCCCTCGTCCGGCCGTCGCGCACGACGGCGGCTTTTAACGGGACTCTTGTTCCGTTAATGTGGGACACACGCTAACACCAGTCACCTCATTAATGGAACAGGAGTCCCGTTATGGCGCCCGAGAGCACAGGCCACGGCACCGTTCGGCCCGGCGGCCGCACCGCCCGGGTGCGGTCCGCCGTACTCCGGGCGGCCGGCGACGCACTGGCGGATCACGGACTGGCCGGCCTCGACCTGGCCGACGTGGCGCGCCGCGCGGAGGTCGGCAGGACGACGGTCTACCGCCGCTGGGGAACCCCGGCCCACCTGGTCGCCGACCTGCTCGCGGACATGGCCGAGCAGTCACTGCCCCGCACCGAGTCGGGCTCACTCCTCGGCGACCTGCGGGCGAACGCCCGGCTGGTGCAGCGCACGCTGGCCGATCCCCGCCAAGGCGCCCTGTTCAAGGCCGTCCTGGCGGCCGCCACCTGCGACCCGCAGACGGCGGCCGCCCTGCAGCGGTTCTACGAGGTCCGCGTCGCGGAGTGGGAGCCCTGCGCCCGGCAGGCGGTGGAACGCGGCGAACTCCCGGAGGCCACCGACACCCGCGAGGTGATCCGGGCCGTCTCCGCCCCCCTCTACTACCGCCTGCTGACCACCGACGACCCGCTCGACGAGGCGGCGGCCGACCGCGCCGCGGAGGCCGCCGCGACGGCGGCACGGGCCGGGGTCTTCACCCGGCCGACGACCTGACGGTCGGCCCGAACGGAGCCGCCCCGGCCGAAGAGTTGCCCGAACTCTTGCCCGGACTCTTGCCCGATCGAGGTCTCACTACTTAAATCACACCTTGAACTAAGCCGCCGCGTACTGCGGTTGGCGCTGGGCCACTCCTTGTCCGCACCCGCAGAAAGCCCACAGATGAGACTCAGATCCTTGGGTGTCGCGCTCGTCGCCACGGCGGCGCTCGTCACCCTTCCCGCGCCCGTCACGGCCACCGCGGCCGACACGCCCCTCTCCCAGGGCCGCACGGCCACGTCGTCGTCGGCCGAGAACGCCGGAACGCCCTCCGGCAACGCCGTCGACGGGAACGCGAACACCCGTTGGTCGTCGGCCGCGAGCGACGACCAGTGGCTCCAGGTCGACCTGGGCGCCACCGCCTCCGTCACCCGGGTCGTCCTCGACTGGGAGGCGGCCTACGGCAAGGACTACAGGATCCAGCTCTCCCCGGACGGGAGCACCTGGACCGACGCGAAGACGGTGACCGGCGGCGACGGCGGCACCGACACCCTGGACGTCTCGGGCCAGGGACGGTACGTCCGCATGCAGGGCGTTCACCGGGCCACCGACTGGGGTTACTCCCTGTGGGAGTTCCAGGTCTTCGGCACCACCGGCCCCGCCGCCCCCGGCTCCTGCGACAGCGCCGACGCCGCCCGCGGCAAGCCCGCCTCCGCCTCCTCCGTCGAGAACGCCGGGACACCCGCCGCCGCGGCCTTCGACGGCGACGCCGGCACCCGCTGGTCCAGCCAGGCCTCGGATCCGCAGTGGCTGCGGGTCGACCTGGGCGCGGTGCGCGACCTGTGCAAGGTGGACCTGCACTGGGAGGCCGCCCACGCCAAGGAGTTCCGGATCGAGGCCTCCTCGGACGGACAGAGCTGGCACACGCTGAAGAGCGTCACCGGCGCCACCGGGGGCAAGGCCTCCTACGACGTCAGCGGCTCGGGCCGGTACGTCCGCGTGTACGGCACCGCGCGTGCCACGGGCTACGGCTACTCGCTCTGGGAGTTCGCCGTGCACACCGGCACGACCGGCGCTCCACCGATCGAGGGCGGCGGCGACCTGGGCCCGAACGTCATCGTGGTCGACCCCTCGACCCCGAACCTCCAGCAGCGCTTCGACCAGGTCTTCGCCCAGCAGGAGTCGTCCCAGTTCGGCAGCGGGCGCTACCAGTTCCTGCTGAAGCCGGGCACCTACAACGGGATCAACGCCCAACTCGGCTTCTACACCTCGGTCTCCGGCCTGGGCCTCAACCCGGACGACGTCCAGCTCAACGGCGACATCACCGTGGACGCCGGCTGGTTCAACGGCAACGCCACCCAGAACTTCTGGCGTTCGGCCGAGAACCTCGCCATCCGGCCCGTCAACGGCACCAACCGCTGGGCTGTGGCCCAGGCGGCGCCCTTCCGCCGCATCCACGTCCAGGGCGGCCTCAACCTCGCCCCCAACGGCTACGGCTGGGCCTCCGGCGGCTACATCGCCGACTCGAAGGTCGACGGCACGGTGGGCCCCTATTCGCAGCAGCAGTGGTACACCCGCGACAGCTCGGTGGGCGGCTGGACCAACGGCGTCTGGAACATGACCTTCACGGGCGTCCAGGGCGCGCCCGCGAGCAACTTCGAGACCGGCCCGTACACCACGCTCGACACGACGCCGATCTCCCGCGAGAAGCCGTTCCTCCACCTGGACGGCGACGAGTACAAGGTGCGGGTGCCGGCCAAGCGCACCAACGCCCGCGGCGTCTCCTGGCCCGCCAACGCGGGCGGCACCTCGCTGCCGCTCAGCCAGTTCTACGTGGTCAAGCCGGGCGCGACGGCCACGACCATCAACGCCGCGCTCGACCAGGGCCTCAACCTGCTCTTCACGCCCGGCGTCTACCACATCGACAAGACCATCGAGGTCGACCGCGCCAACACCGTCGTGCTCGGCCTCGGCCTGGCCACGATCATCCCGGACGGCGGCGTCGACGCCATGCACGTGGCCGACGTGGACGGGGTGCGGCTCGCGGGCTTCCTGATCGACGCGGGCCCGCAGAACTCCGACACGCTGCTGCGGATCGGGGCGCCCGGTGCGAACGCCGATCACGCGGCCAACCCCACCACCATGCAGGACGTGTTCATCCGCATCGGCGGCGCGGGACCGGGCCGGGCCACCGACTCCGTCGTGGTCAACAGCGACGACGTCCTGATCGACCACACCTGGATCTGGCGGGCGGACCACGGTGAAGGCGTCGGCTGGGAGACCAACCGCGCCGACTACGGTCTGCGCGTCAACGGCGACGACGTCCTCGCGACCGGCCTGTTCGTCGAGCACTTCAACAAGTACGACGTGTACTGGAGCGGCGAGCGCGGCCGGACCATCTTCTTCCAGAACGAGAAGGCGTACGACGCCCCGAACGAGGCCGCCATCACCCACGACGGCATCGTCGGCTACGCGGCCTACAAGGTCGCCGACTCGGTGAACGAGCACGAGGCCGTGGCCCTGGGCAGCTACTGCAACTACACGTCCGATCCGGGCATCGTCCAGCACCACGGGTTCCAGGTGCCGGTCAAACCGGGCGTCAGGATGCGGAACCTCCAAGTGGTCTCACTCGGTGGCATGGGCCAGTACCGGCACGTCATCAACGACACCGGCGCGCCCACGTCGGGGACGAGCACCGTGCCGTCCAAGGTCACCCAGTTCCCGTGACCGGAGGGTAGGACGCGGCGGCCCGCGCGTCCGGGGGTGGGCCCCGGACGCACGGGCCGCCGGCGGGTCAGGCGAGTTGCACGAGCAGGTCGCCGCCCTCGACCTGCTGGATGCGGTTGATGGCGAGACGGCTCACCGTGCCGGCCTTCTGGGCGGTGATCGTGGCCTCCATCTTCATCGCCTCGATGGTGGCCACCGTGGCACCGGCCGTCACCTCGTCGCCCTCGGCGACGGCCAGGGTCACCACACCCGCGAAGGGCGCCGCCACGTGGCCGGGGTCGGTCCGGTCCGCCTTCTCGGTGACCGGGACGTCGGAGGCCGCCGAGCGGTCGCGGACCTGGATGGGCCGGATCTGCCCGTTGAGCGAGGACATCACGGTGCGCATGCCGCGTTCGTCGGCGTCGCCGACCGCCTGGAGTTCGATGAGCAGCCGGACGCCGGGGTCCAGGTCGACCGTGTACTCCTTGCCCGGGCGCAGCCCGTAGAAGAAGTCCTTGCTGTCCAGGACGCTGGTGTCGCCGAACGACGCCCGGTGGGTGTCGAACTCGCGCGCAGGCCCGGGGAACAGCAGCCGGTTGAGGGTCGCCCGGCGCTCCTTGGCCAGCCCCGTGCGGTCGTCGGCGCTCAGCTCGGGCACCGGCTTGGCCTCGGCCCGGCCCCGCAGCGCCTTGCTGCGGAACGGCTCGGGCCAGCCGCCGGGCGGGGTGCCCAGCTCGCCGCGCAGGAAGCCGACGACCGAGTCGGGGATGTCGAAGCGGTCCGGCTCCGCCTCGAAGTCCGCCGGGGAGACGCCGGCGCCCACCAGGTGCAGGGCCAGGTCGCCGACCACCTTGGAGGAGGGCGTGACCTTCACCAGGCGGCCCAGCATCCGGTCGGCGGCCTCGTACATCGCCTCGATGTCCTCGAAGCGGTCGCCGAGACCGAGCGCGATGGCCTGGGTGCGCAGGTTGGAGAGCTGCCCGCCGGGGATCTCGTGGTCGTAGACGCGGCCGGTCGGCGAGGCGAGGCCCGCCTCGAAGGGGGCATAGACCTTGCGGACGCTCTCCCAGTACGGCTCCAGGTCGCCGACGGCCCTGAGGTCGAGGCCGGTGGGCCGATCCGTGTGGTCGGTGGCGGCCACGATCGCCGACAGGGACGGCTGCGAGGTGGTACCGGCCATGGATGCCACCGCTCCGTCCACGGCGTCCGCGCCGGCCTGAATGGCGGCCAGGTAGGTGGCGAGCTGGCCGCCGGTGGTGTCGTGGGTGTGCAGGTGCACCGGCAGGTCGAACTCGCGGCGCAGCGCCGACACCAGGGTCGCCGCGGCCGGGGCGCGCAGCAGGCCGGCCATGTCCTTGATCGCGAGGACGTGCGCGCCGGCGTCCACGATCTGCTCGGCGAGGCGCAGGTAGTAGTCGAGGGTGTAGAGCCGCTCGGCGGGGTCGGACAGGTCGGCGGTGTAGCAGAGGGCCACTTCCGCGACGGACGTCCCCGTCTGCCGTACGGCCTCGATGGCGGGGCGCATCTGCTCGACGTCGTTGAGGGCGTCGAAGATGCGGAAGATGTCGATGCCGGTGGCGGCGGCCTCCTGCACGAAGGCGTCGGTCACCTCGGTCGGATACGGGGTGTAGCCCACCGTGTTGCGGCCGCGCAGCAGCATCTGGAGGCAGATGTTGGGCACGGCCTCGCGCAGGGCGGCCAGCCGCTCCCACGGGTCCTCGGCGAGGAAGCGCAGCGCCACGTCGTAGGTGGCACCGCCCCAGCACTCCAGGGACAGCAGTTCGGGCAGGGTGTGGGCGACCACCGGGGCGACGGCGAGCATGTCCTTGGTGCGCACCCGGGTGGCGAGCAGCGACTGGTGCGCGTCGCGGAAGGTGGTGTCCGTGACGCCGATGGTGGACGACTCGCGCAGCCGGCGGGCGAAGCCCTCGGGGCCCAGCTCGGCCAGCAGTTGCCGGGACCCGGCCGGGGGCTCCCCCGCGGGTACCGCGCGCAGCTTGGTCATCGGGTCGACCAGCTCGGGGCGCTCGCCGTGCGGCTTGTTCACGGTGACGTCGGCGAGGTAGGTCAGCAGCTTCGTGCCGCGGTCGGCGGAGTGCCGGGCGGTGAGCAGGTGCGGGCGCTGCTCGATGAACGAGGTGGTGACCCGGCCCGCCTGGAAGTCCGGGTCGTCCAGGACCGCCTGGAGGAACGGGATGTTGGTGGCGACACCGCGGATGCGGAACTCGGCCACGGCGCGCCGGGCGCGGTTCACGGCGGTGGTGAAGTCCCGGCCGCGGCAGGAGAGTTTGACCAGCATCGAGTCGAAGTGGGCGCTGATCTCCGTACCGGCGTGGGTGGTGCCGCCGTCGAGACGGATGCCCGAGCCGCCGGGCGAGCGGTAGGCGCTGATCTGCCCGGTGTCGGGGCGGAAGCCGTTGGCCGGGTCCTCGGTGGTGATGCGGCACTGGAGGGCGGCGCCGCGCAGGGTGATGTTCTCCTGCGCGAGCCCGAGGTCCGCCAGCGTCTCACCGGCGGCGATGCGCAGCTGGGACTGGACGAGGTCGACGTCGGTGACCTCCTCGGTCACCGTGTGCTCGACCTGGATGCGGGGGTTCATCTCGATGAAGACGTGGTTGCCGTCGCGGTCGACGAGGAACTCCACGGTGCCGGCGTTGCGGTAGCCGATCTGCCGGGCGAAGTTCACCGCGTCCGCGCAGATCCGCTCGCGCAGGGCGGGGTCGAGGTTGGGCGCGGGCGCCAGCTCGATCACCTTCTGGTGGCGGCGCTGCACCGAGCAGTCCCGCTCGAAGAGGTGGATGACGTCGCCCTGCCCGTCGGCGAGGATCTGCACCTCGATGTGGCGGGGCTCCACGACCGCCTTCTCCAGGAAGACCGTGGAGTCGCCGAAGGCGGAGGCGGCCTCCCGGGAGGCCGCCTCGATGGCCTCGCGCAGCTGCTCGGGGTCCTCGACCCGGCGCATGCCGCGCCCGCCACCGCCGGCGACCGCCTTGACGAACACCGGGAAACCGATGTCGTCGGCGGCGCGGACGAGTTCGTCCACGTCGGTGGAGGGCGCGGAGGAGCCGAGGACCGGTACGCCGGCCTCGCGTGCGGCGGCCACGGCACGGGCCTTGTTGCCGGTCAGTTCCAGGATCCTGGTGCTGGGTCCGACGAAGGTGATGCCGGCCTCTTCGCAGGCACGTGCCAGCTCGGGGTTCTCCGACAGGAATCCGTAGCCCGGGTACACGGCGTCGGCCCCGGCGCGGAGCGCGGCGCGGACGATCTCCTGCACGGAGAGATACGCGCGCACCGGGTGCCCCGGCTCCCCGATCTCATAGGCCTCGTCGGCCTTCAGCCGGTGCAGCGAGTTGCGGTCCTCGTGCGGGAAGACGGCGACGGTGCGCGCGCCGAGCTCGTAGCCCGCCCGAAACGCGCGGATCGCGATCTCACCGCGGTTGGCGACCAGCACCTTGCGGAACATTCTTGATCCCTTCAGCCTGCCGGGTGACGACACCATCGTGTCGGCGCCACCTCCGGTACGCCATGTGAGCCGGGCCACTCCCGGACCGGGGCACCCGGGCGGTGTGCCGTCGCGGACGTGGTCGCGTCAGACGTCGGAATCGATTCCGGTGACCAGCGTCGGTCCGAGCGGCGCGCTGTCGCGGTCCAGGCCTGCCGTGCGCAGGGCGGAGTCCGCGATCTCCTTGGCACGGCTCTCCGCGTGCGCGGCGGTGTCCGCCTCGACGGTGAGGCGAATGGTGAAGGTGCCGTCGTCGTTGACCGAGAGGGCGTCCAGGTCCTCCTCGTCTCCCAGGTGGGTCCCGTGCGGGTCGTCGGGGCGCAGGGCGCGGGTGAGCTCGTCCGTCGTGGCGTCCTGGACCGTACCGGTGAACGTGCCCGGCACCGAGATGACGTATGTCGTCATGGCACTCCTCCTTCTGATCCCCTCCGCCTACCCGGATAAGGCCGCGGGACCCGGCCGGAGGCGTTACGTCACCCCAGGGCGGCGGCGAGTCGGTGGCGCAGGCGGTCCACGCCGACCGGAGTGCGGAAGGGAGCCGCGACGGCGCAGCCCGGGAGTCCCGCCCTGGCCAGGGTGGACAGCAGGGCCCGGGGGCCGCTGTCGAGGTAGGTGGTGAATCCCGCCCGGCGCAGCGCGTGCAGCGTGCGGTGGAAGGCCATGGGCTCGGTGAGGTGGGCGGCGGCCACGGCGCGCAGCTGTGCCGGGGTGTCCAGGGGACGGTCCGTGACAGTCGTGTACACGGCGAGAGCGGGTGGTGCGACGGGCTGCGCGCGCAGGAGGCGGCGGAAGGACCGGTGGACGTCGGTGAGCAGGGGGTGGTGGTAGGCGGTGCGGCTGGTCAGCGGCGTGGCGCGGTGGCCGAGTGCGCGGGCCGCGCACGCCGCGGTGGCCAGTTGGTCGTCGGGGCCGGCCAGGACCGTCTGGGTGGGCGCGTTGCGGGCGGCGATCCGCACCCCGGCCAGCGCCTGGGTGCGCAGCAGCTCCGCTGCCCGGTCGGCGGTCAGGTCGGTGGACAGCAGGCCCGCCGCCGGCAGCGCGGCGTCGCGCAGCAGCCGGTCGCGCTGGTGCAGCAGCCGGACGCCTTGTTCCAGGGTGAGCGCCCCGGCGGCGGTGAGTGCCGCGAGGTCGCCCATGCTGTGGCCGAGCACCGCGTGGACGGGCCGGGCGACGAGGTCGAGCAGGAGGGCGGCCAGGGCGGTCACCGCGGTGTAGGTGGCCAGGTCGAAGGCGAGGGGGTCGGTGAGCAGGAGCTGGTCGGGGCCGGGCGCGCAGGGGTCGGTGAGGAGACGGGCGACGGGTGACCCGGCGGCGCCGAGGGCGGTGCTGTGGGCGTCCACCCTCCGCAGTACTTCCGCCACGGTCGGCAGGTCCCGCAGGTGGCGCAGCGCGCCGGGGAGGTAGGCCCCCTGGCCGGGGCACATCAGCACGGTGCGCGGTGTGCCTCCGGTGGGGGCCCGACCGCCGTGGCTCATGAGGCGCCGGTGAAGGCGAGTGCGACGTTGTGGCCGCCGAAACCCATGCTCGTGGTGACGGCCGCGAGGGGTCCGGAAGGCAGTGGCGCGGGGCTGGGTCCCACGACGTTCAGGTCGATCTCGGCGACCTCGGGGTCGAGGCGCTCGAGACTGCACGCGGGCGGGGCGGTCCGCTCGCGCAGCGCGAGCACGGTGAGGACGGCCTCGATGGCGCCGGCCGCCCCGAGGGTGTGCCCGAAGGCGGCCTTGGTGGCGCTGACCGCCACATGCTTGAGGCCCCCGGCGAAGATCCGGCGCAGAGCCTGTGCCTCGCCGAGGTCGCCGA
This sequence comes from Streptomyces sp. NBC_01723, assembly GCF_036246005.1. Taxonomy (NCBI): domain Bacteria; kingdom Bacillati; phylum Actinomycetota; class Actinomycetes; order Kitasatosporales; family Streptomycetaceae; genus Streptomyces; species Streptomyces sp. NBC_01723. Next base: position 8,297,815 of record NZ_CP109171.1, on the reverse strand, counting down.
GCGGTGTCGACGTGGCGTGGGCGTTGACGTGCCGGACCTGCCCCGGACGGAGACCGGCGTCGCTCAGGGCCTCGTCGACGGCGGCGGCGCAGCCCGTTCCGCCGGGCGCGGGCTGTGCGACGTGGTGGCTGTCGTTGGTGATGCCGGCTCCGGTCAGCCGGCCGTGTACGCGGGCGCCGCGGGCGGCGGCGTGCGCGACGCTCTCCACGACGAGCATGCCGGCGCCCTCGCCCATCACGAAGCCGTCCCGTTCGGCGTCGAAGGGTCTCGACGCGCCCTTGGGGTCGTCCAGGCGCCGGGAGAGTGCCCGCAGCCGCGCGAACCCGGCGAGGGCGAGCGGATGCAGGGCTGCTTCGGCACCGCCCGCGACGACGATGTCGGCACGGCCGTCCCGGATCATGCCGAGGGCCTGGGCGAGGGCCTCGGCGCCGGAGGCACAGGCGCTGACCGGGGCGTGCACCCCGGCCTTGGCGCCCACCATCAGTCCCACCTCGGCCGCCGGGTGGTTGGGCAGCATGACGGGGATGGCGCGCGGGCTCACCCGCCCCGGGCCCCGGGTCCGGAGGCGGTGGTCGTGCTCCAGGATGCTGGTGAAGCCGCCCAGCCCGGTCCCTACGACCACGGCCACCCGCGAACCGCCCGCGGAGAGGGACGAGGGGTCCTCGAATCCGGCGTCGCGCGTGGCCTCCCGCGCGGCGACCAGGGCGAACTGCGCCGAGCGGTCGCAGTGCGCCGCCTTGGCGGAGGGCAGGGCCGCGCCGGGATCGACCGCCGCGGGCGCCGCGAGGTAGGTCTGCGCGGGGCCGTCCGGCGTCGCGAATTCGACGCGCTCGATGCCGCACACGCCGTCCAGCAGGGCCCGCCAGGTGGTGGTGACGTCGCCGCCCAGCGCGGTCGTCATGCCCAGTCCGGTGACGACGGCGTCCCGCTCGTGGTGGGCCGGGCCGGCCGCGTGCCGTGGGCTCACGCGGTACCGCCCGCGGGAGCGGCGTCGCTCTTGGCCAGGTGGGCGGCGATCTGCCGGACCGTCGTGAGCTGTTCCGCCTGTTCCTGGGACACCTCGATCTGCCAGCGGTCCTCGATCGCGGCGATCAGCTCCAGCATGGCCAGCGAGTCGACGCCCAGGTCGTCCTTCAGGGAGGAGTCCGGTACGACTTCCTCCACGGACAGGTCCTCGACCGTGGCGGCCAGCAGTTCCCGCAGTTCGTCGAGCAGTTCTCGTTCCTCGGCGGTGGATGTCATCTCGGTTCCTCCTTCTCGTCCGGCGACCTGCCGGTAGCACGCCGACAGACTGTCCGGCCCTCCGGCACGGCAAGCGCTCCGCAGGGGGTGACGGCGGGGTGCCGGGAGCACGTGAGGGGCGTCGGCGGAACCCCCGTGTCCTCCCTTCACGTTGAGGCGCCCCGCCGCGGGGCGAGGGCGGCGGGCGGTGAGCGCGTAAAGAGACCGCGTAGACCGGCCGGCCGGGGCCGTCCGTTCCTCAGCGGACTTTGGCGGCTCTTTTAAGGCTTTCTGAAGATGACCTTCGAACGGTCGTTTGCCGCCGTTCGGGTCCTAGGCTCTCGAACACCCCCCACAGTCCCGGTGGGCGCGGTCGCGTCCACCGGGTCCGGGTGCGGGGTTCCGACAGCCGACAGACAAGCCGAGGTGTCCTGCGTATGGGTTCCCGCCGAGCCGCTCGCCCGTCCCGCTCCCACGCCCGCCCCCGCGGCGGGTTCCGGACCCGCGGTACCGCGCTGGTGCTCGGCGCGGTCACCCTGACGGCGGGCGTGGGGATCACCCTGGCGGTCGCGGACGGCGACGACGGCGGGGCCTCGGACCAGGTGAGCGCGAACGCCGCCGGACAGACGCCGGACGCCGAGGACGCGGCGGGCGGCGCGTCGCCCCTCACGTCCCCGTCGGCGAGCCCGAGCACCACGGCGAGCGGTTCACCGAGCGCGAGCGCGGAGCCGACGAAGCAGCCGAAGAAGACGGCGAGCCCGTCCACCAGCGCCGCGAAGGCGGACCCTCCCGCGTCCCGCACGCCCGAGAAGGCGACGGCGAAGAGCGGCGCCGACCGCTCGGCGGGCGGCGGCACGGGGTCGGACAGCGGGTCGGGTTCGGGTTCGGGCTCCGGTGGGCCGGGCGGGCCCGAGGCCCAGGTCCTCGCGCTGGTGAACAAGGAGCGGGCCGCCGCCGGCTGCTCGCCCGTCACCGCCAACGACAAGCTGACCCGGGCCGCGGACGACTACAGCGACGTCATGGCGAGCAGCGGCGTGATGTCCCACACGGGGCCGGACGGCTCCACCATGACGAGCCGCGTCGAGGCCGCGGGTTACCAGTGGTCCACGCTCGGCGAGAACATAGCCCGCGGACAGGCGGACGCGGCGGCGGTGATGGACTCGTGGATGAACAGCGAGGGCCACCGCGCGAACATACTCAACTGCTCCTTCAAGGAGCTGGGCGTCGGCGTCCACGTCGGTGACGGCGGCCCCTGGTGGACCCAGAACTTCGGCGCGAGCCGCTGACCCGCGTCACCGCTGAGCGTCCTCGCGGACGCCGGCCAGCACGAACGACACCCGCACCCGCGCACCGCCCATCGGCGCGCGGGTGATCGTCAGTTCACCGTCCGCCGCGCGGGCCGCCCGGGCCACGATGTCGAGCCCGAGCCCGGTGGAGCCGCCGACGCTGACGCCCCGGGTGAGCGCCGCCTCGGGATCCGCCACGCCCGGCCCGGCGTCGTCGACGGTGAGGAAGACGTACCGCTCCTGCCGCTCCACGAGCACCGTGAAGGCCGTGCCCTGCGGTGTGTGCCGGAAGACGTTGCCGATCAGGGCGTCGACGACGGCCGCGAGGTCGTCCTCGGGGAACGCGACCGGTGCCGGACGCGGAGTCAGGGAGCGCTGGTACGCCCGGCCCTGCTGGCCCGCGAGGACGGACCAGAACTCCAGGCGCGTCGCGACCACCTCGGCGACGTCGCACGGTTTCCCCGTGCCCGCCGCACCGCCGAGCTGCGCCGCGGCCAGGGGCGTACGCGCCGCCGCGATGATCGCGTCGAGCTCGCTCTCCAGCTGCCCGGCCGCTTCCGTGACCCGCCGGGCGCTCGGGGTCGCGCCCATCCGGTCGGCCTCCAGGTAGAGGGCGGTCAGCGGGGTGCGCAGCCGGTGGGAGAGGTCGGCGACCAGTTCGCGTTCCACGGCCAGCAGGTCCACGACCCGGTCGGCCATGCTGTTGAACGCCACTCCGGCCTCCTGCAGTTCGGGCGGCCCGTCCGGTTCCACCCGTACGTCGAGATCGCCGGAGCCGAGGGCCAGCGAGGCGCGCTTGAGGCCGCGCGAGGAGCGGACGACGCGGGCGCCGAGCCGGTCGGCGACCAGCACCGAGCCACCGACCAGGCCGAGGGCGAGCAGGGCCATGACGCCCCACGAGGCGGCGACGCCCCGGGTGAGGTCGGCGGCGGGGACGTACGCCTCGACGACCGCGACCCGGTCGCCGCGCAGGACGACGGGCTGGAGGTAGACCCAGCCGTCGTCGGTGTCGACGGCGAGCGTCTCGCGCCCCCGTACGGCCCGGTCGAGCGCGCTCTCGGGGGCGTGCGGGGTGCCGACGAAGCCGCCGTCGGGGAGCCGGACCACGAGTTGGTCGGACGAGCCCAGCTCGGCGACGGCCTGCTGCACGTCGGCGCGCCGGGTGGTGAGGGCGAGCACCGGCGACAGGGCGGAGGCGCGCTGCTCGGCGGCGGTGGTGACCCGGTCCCGGGCCTGTTCGCGCACGAGCAGGGCGAGCGGGATGAGGAACGACAGCGCCACCATCGAGGTGACGGCCAGGGCGATCCCGGCGAGGGCACGTCTCATGGCGAGCTGACCAGTTTGATTCCGATGCCGCGCACGGTGTGGAGATAGCGGGGCTTTCGCGCCTTCTCCCCCAGTTTGCGGCGGAGTGCGGAGAGGTGGACGTCCACCGTCTGGTCCTCCACGTACGGCTGCTGCCACACCTCGGCGAGTATCCGCTGCCGGGACATGACCTGGTCGGCGTTGGCGGCGAGGTAGGCGAGCAGGTCGAACTCGCGGCGGGTCAGGGGCAGTTCCCGGCCGGCGAGGTGCGCGGTGCGGGCGGTGGCGTCGATGCGCAGGTCGGCGACCTGGAGGACGGGCTGTCGCGCCGCGCGGACGTCGGCGGGCACCGAGCGGCGCAGCACGGCGGCGAGGCGGGCGGCGAGCTGGCCGCCGGAGAAGGGCTTGACCATGTAGTCGTCGGCCCCCGCGTTGAGCAGCCGGATCACCTCGGTGTCGTCGTCGCGCGCGGTGGCGACCAGCACCGGGACGCGGGAGATGCCGCGGATCATCCGCAGCACGTCGAGCCCGTCGAGGTCGGGCAGCCCGAGGTCGAGCACGACGATGTCCGGCGGGCTCTGGGTGATCTCGCGCAACGCCTCGAAACCCTGGTGCGCGGTCTTCACGGCGTAGCCGTGCCCGGTCAGGACCTCGATCAGCGCGGCCCGGATCACGGGGTCGTCCTCGACGACAAGTACGGAGGCCATGGGCAGGCACGTTAGCCGGTCCGTCACTATGGTGTCGTGTCCCGCCTTCTGCGCTACCTGATCATCTGGCTGTCGTGCACGGCGGCCAGTGTCACGGCCGTCATCATCACGATCCACTTCGTGGTGGGCTCGACCCGGCCGACGGCACCGGTCGCGCAGTCGGCACCGAAGGAGCCGCCGGCCTCCCCCGCGCCCAGGCCGTCCCAGACCGCGAAGCCCTCCCCCAGTGCCTCGCCCACCAGCCGGAAGCCCAGCCCGACGCCGTCCCGTACGAGCACGAAGCCGCCGAGCCCGACCGCGAAGCCCACGCCGACCGCGCCCACCACCTCCCCGCGGCCGCCGGGCGGCGGAGGCGACCCGGGGTGCGAGGAGGGCGGCGCGGGCGTGTACACGGTGCCTTCGGAGGGCGGCAAGGCGACCGTGCGGTTCGGCGGTTCCGGGGTGTGTCTGATCTCGGCGGTGCCGAACCAGGGCTTCACCGTGAGTACGGAGCAGAGCGAGCCGGAGAAGCTGACGGTGACGTTCTCGGCGAGCCGCCACCGCTCGGAGGTCACCGCGACGACGCGGCCGCAGAGCCAGGCCAACGTCCGTGAGGTGTCGTGGTGACGTCGGTCACGCCCTGGCGCAGTCGGACCCGTTCAGGCGGAACGCGGCCGGGGCGGTGTTGGCGGCGCCCTTCTCGGCCGTGAAGCCGAGGGTGACCGTGGAGCCGGCCGGGATGGTGGCGGTGTAGGAGGCGGGGGCGACGCTCACCGCGCCGGCGTTCTGGGTGGCGGTGCCGCCCCACATGTTGGTGACGGTCTGGCCGTCCGCGAAGGCGAACGCCAGCGTCCAGGGGGCGATGGCGGCGGTGCCGGTGTTGCGGACGGCGATCTCGCCCTGGAAGCCGCCCGGCCACTCGCCGACGACCCGGTATCCGACGGAGCAGGCCGCGCCCGGAGTGCCGCCCTCGTCGGTGGTGACGTCGACGGTGGCCGAGCGGGCGGAGCGGTTGCCCGCCGCGTCCCGGGCGTGGACGGCGAAGGTGTAGGCCGTGCCCGCGGTGAGGCCGGTCACCGTGGCGGTGGTGCTCGTGGACGCGGCGACCCGGATCTCGGCGCCGCCGGCGACGCGGACGACGTCGTAGCCGGTCACGCCGGTGTCGTCGGTGGACGCGGCCCAGGTGAGCGTGACCGACGTGTCCGTGACCGCGGAGGCGGCGGGCGCTCCGGGTGCCGTCGGGGCCTCGGTGTCGCCCGGGGTGCCGCCGCCGTAGACGGTGGCCTCCTCGGCGGTCTGGGCGATGCCGTTGACGCCGTGGAAGATGCGCTCGCCCCAGGAGCTGAGCCGGCCGGGGTCGAAGTCGAGGGCGAGGTCGAGGACCGGGTCGGTGTTGCCGCTCCAGGACCAGGCCAGGTAGCCGAGGCCGAGCTGCTCGGCGGTGGCCATCATGGTGTCCTCGTCCGGGTCGCCCCACTGGTCGGCGGGGCCGCCGAACTCGCCGATGAGGATGGGCAGTCCGGCGTCGACGAAGGCGTTCAGGTAGTCGGTGATCTCCTGGGCCGTGTCGTAGACGCTGTACATGTGGATCGAGAAGATCAGGTTGCCGGTGGGGTCGGCCTCGTACACGGACCGCGCGTTGGCCCGCATGACGCCCTGCCAGTCCTGGCCCCAGTTGGGCGCGTCCACCATGATCGTGTGCTGGAAGCCAGCGTCGCGCAGCTTCTCGACCGCCGCGACGGTCGGCCCGGTCCAGCCGGCGGGGTCGGTGTTGCCCCAGGGCTCGTTGCCGATGTTGACGACGACGTAGTCCTCCTGACCGGCCAGCACGTCCTTGAGGCCGATCCAGTAGTCGGCCGCGTGGTCGAGGGTGCCGGCCGCGGCGTCCTCGCCGTAGCCGGTGGTGTCGTGCACCTCCAGCACGCAGATCAGCCGGTTGGCCTTGCACTGTCCGACGACGGCGGCGACGTCCTCGGGGCTGTTCTCGCTCCAGCGGTGCCCGTCGGACAGGACGACGCGGACGGTGTTGGCGCCCAGCGCCTTCACGTCCGCGAGGGACTGCGTCTCGCCGGGGTACCAGGTGTGGGCGTGGTTGACCCCGCGCATGACGAAGTCGTTGCCATTGCCCTCCAGTAACCGGCCGTCGCCGATGTGCAGGCCGGTCCCCTGCGCGCCGACCGCCGACCGGGCCACTGCCGTGGAGGGGCAGAGAGCGCCGAAGAGGACCAGCCCGATCAGGGCTGCCAGCCCTGCCACGAGTCGGGCCAGGGGGCGCTTCGGCGTGTCTCGTCTTGCTGTACGCACGGCGACTCCAGGAGTAGTGCGGATACGGGAAGATGGGGAGCGTGGGAGCGCTCCCACACCACGACCCATCCACTCACTGCGCCGCGTACACGTCAAGACGTCGCACAGAAAACGCTTGCTCCGCCGTCCGGTGGCATCCGGACGGCGGGGCGGGCCGGCGCGGCGGCCGCGTCCGCGGGTCAGCCCTCTTCGCGCAGGCCCCAGGGAGAGCCGTACTCGGTGAGGAGGTCGAGGAAGGGGCGCGGCGGGAACGCCTCGGGACCGAGGACCCCGGTGCCCTGCCAGGCGCCGGTGGCGAGGAGTTCGAGGGCGACCACCGGGTTGACGGCGGTCTGCCAGACGACGGCCTGGGAACCGTACTCGCGCATCGAACACTCGTTGTCGACGACGTGGTACAGGTACACCTCGCGCGCCGCGCCGCCCCGGGTGCCCCTGACCCAGGTGCCGGCGCAGGTCTTGCCGGTCATCCGGTCGCCCAGGGTGGCCGGGTCGGGCAGGCAGGCGGCGACCACGTCGCGGGGGGACACGCCGACCGGGCCGTCCGCGCCGGGCACGGTCACCTTGGCGGTGGAGTCCAGGCCGAGTTCGTGGAGGGTCCGCAGCTTGGCGATGAAGTCCTCCCCGAGGCCGTACTTGAACGTCACGCGGCGGGTGTCCACCCAGCGCGGGATGAGCAGCACCTCCTCGTGCTCGACGTTCACGCACTCCACGGGGCCGATGCCCTCGGGGAAGTCGAAGGTCTCGGGCTCGCTGAACGGCGCGGTGGTGAACCAGCCGCGGTCCTTCTCGAAGACGACCGGCGGGTTGAGGCACTCCTCGATGGTGGTCCAGATGTTGAAGGACGGCGCGAAGTCGTAACCCTCGACGGTCAGGTTCGCGCCGTCGCGGACCCCGATCTCCTCGATGTCGTCGAAGAGTTCGTCGGCGGCGTACCGGGCGAAGACGTCGGACAGGCCGGGCTCCACGCCCATGCCGACCAGGGCGACCCGGCCGGACTCGTCCCAGCGGCCGGTCAGGGCGAACTGGTCGTCGCCGAGCTTCACACCGCACTCCTCGTGCGGGCGGGAGGGGTGCGGGACGGACAGCGACATCGCCATGTCGAGGTAGTGCGTCCCGGCCGCCAGCGCCGCCTCGAACAGGGGCATCACGAAGCGCGGGTCCGTCGCGTTGAGCACGACGTCGCAGCGCTGCTCGGTGAGCATCCGGCGTACGGACTCGCCGTCCGAGGCGTCCAGCCGCCGGGCGCTGAAACGGTCGCCGTCGTCGCCGAGCGCGGCGACCGCGGCCTCGGCACGGGCGAGGTCGTAGTCGGCCACGACCATGTGGGTCAGGAACCGCCTGCGGGCCGCGATCCTGGTGACGGCGGTACCGACACCGCCCGCGCCGACGAGAAGTACACGCATGTCGGACACCTTTCTGGCTCGTCACGGAAGACGGGCGCCTCCCGGGTACCCCCGATGGAACGGGAGCCCGAACGGTAAGGTCAACCGTGTTGGCATAAGGCTGCCGAGGTGGCGGTGAAGAGGAGGAGTGCGATGCCGAAGCCGGTGGTACGGGACGAGGCGCGGCGCAGGCGGCGGCCGACCCGGCAGGGCACGGTGCTGTCCGAGACGCTCATCGTGGACACCGCGCTGCGGCTGCTGCGCGAGCACGGCGGCAGCGGACTGACCGCGCGGCGCCTGGGTCTGGCGCTGGGCGCGGATCCGAGCACCCTCTACCGGTACTTCGCGGGGATGGACGACCTCACGCGGGCCATCGGCGACGAGCTGATGGGCCGGGCCCTGGAGAGCTGGACGGCGACCGGTCGGTGGCGTGCCGACCTGCGGGCCCTGGGCCTCGCCATCCACTCCGCCTACCTGGCCCACCCGCAGGCCGCCGTGCTCACCGCGAGCCGGGTCACCGGGCGTCCCCGGGAGATCGCGGTGGACGAGACCATCCTCGGCATCCTGCGCGGCGCCGGTCTGCCGGACGAGGACGCGGCCCGGATCTACCACACCTTCATCGACCAGAGCCTGGCCTTCGCGGCGCTCGACGCCGGGGCGCTCGCGCTGACGGAGGAGAGCCGGACCGCGGACGAGGACATGTGGGCCACCACGTACACGCGCCTGCCGGCGACGTCGCACCCCCACATCGCCGCCACGGCCCCACTCCTGGCCCGGCGGATGCCGCACAGCGCCTACCCGGTCGCCCTGGAGATGCTGCTGGACCACATGGCGGCGCGCCTGGGGCCGTGAGGGACGCGCCCTCACGGCGGAAGGACGGCTGGGCCCCGCTCAGTCCACCGTCACCACCACGGAGTGCCACCCGCTCGCGCCGTCCGGCACGGTCCTGGTGCGCTTCTCGGTCTGTACCTCGCCGGTGCGGTCGGTGGCCCGGACGGTCAGGGTGTGGCCGCCCTTCGTCGCCTTCCAGGAGTAGGACCACTGGCGCCAGGTGTCGCGGGAGTCCTCGGCGGCGAGGGTGGCCTCCTGCCAGGGGCCGTCGTCGACGCGGATCTCCACCTTGTCGATGCCCCGGTGCTGGGCCCAGGCGACGCCCGCGACCATCACCGTGCCGGCCTCGGGCCGGCCGAAGGGCTTCGGCGTGTCGATCCGGGACTGGGTCTTGATGGGGGCCTCGCGGGCCCAGTCGCGTTTGACCCAGTACGAGTCGTAGTCGTCGAACGTCGTCAGTTCGATGTCCTTGATCCACTTGCAGGCCGAGACATAGCCGTAGAGGCCGGGCACGAGCATGCGGACCGGGAACCCGTGCTCGAAGGGCAGGGGTTGGCCGTTCATCCCGACGACGAGCATCGCGTCGCGGCCGTCCATGACGTCCTCCACCGGGCTGCCGATGGTCATGCCGTCCGTGGAGCGGGCGACGAGCTGATCGGCGGGCCCGCCGGCCGACGGCGGCCTTACGCCGCACTCCTCCAGGAGGCCGGCCAGCCGGACGCCGATCCAGCGGGCATTGCCCACGTACGGGCCGCCGACCTCGTTGGAGACACAGGTGAGGGTGATGTCGCGTTCGATCAGCTCGCGCCGCAGCAGGTCGTCGAAGGTCAGGGTCTTCTCGCGGGTGACTCCCTTGCCGTGGACGCGCAGCTTCCAGGTCGTCGCGTCCACCTTGGGGACCACCAGGGCGGTGTCGACGCGGTAGAAGTCGCTGTTGGGCGTGAAGAAGGAGCTGACCCCGTCCACCCGTACCCGGGCGCGCCGGGGCACGGCGGGGGCGCCCGAGGCGGGCCGCGGGAGGGTGATGCTCTCGCGGGACGCGACGGCGTCGCGGCCGCCCGCGCCGCTCAGGGCCCGGCCCAGGACACCGGCCCCGGCCGAGGCGGCGGCAGCGGCGGTCGCCGCGATCACGAAGCGGCGCCGGTCCCAGTCCTCGCCCTGCCCCTCCGGGACGTCCCGGCCCGGTGCGGGCAGGCGGCCGGCGAGGAAGTACAGGAGAAGGGCGCCGACGACCCCGCCCAGCACGGAGGGCAAGGCGTCCGTGACACCCGTGGAGTCGGGCCGGCCGAGGGCGGCGGCGGCGCCGACGACGCCGAAGACCAGGACGCCCGCGGCTCCCGTACGCCGGTGGCGGAGGGCGAGCACGCCGAGGGCCAGGCCGAACAGCGTCAGGACGGCGAGGATGCCGAGCTGGAGGACCAGCTTGTCGTCGGCCCCGAAGGAGCGGATCGCCCAGTCCTTGACGGCGGCCGGCGTGCGGTCGATGGCGGCACCGCCGACCGCGACGACCGGACCGGCCTGCGGTCGCACGGCCACCGCCGCCAACTCGGCGGCGGCGAGCGCCGCGCCGCCCGCCAGCAGACCGCTCAGCGCCCCCGGTCCGAGACGCGTCCATGCTGGGGCCGGAAGATTCCGCGGGGTCCTGTCGTCGTCACTCACGTCGGTAATCCGGGGCCGGGCGGCGGGCGGATTGGTGACCGCGCGTGTCCGGCCCGAAGGCGAGGCGCAGGACCGAACGCATGGCGTGGCGTATCGCCGCGCGTGCCTCGTCGGTCCGGTCGATGGTCTCGAAGTTGTGGTGGCCGTGCGGTACGTCGACCACCTCCACGTCCGCGCCGTGGTCCTTCGCCGCCGCCAGGAACTCCTCCACGGTGGCGGCGATCTCGGGCATCTCCCGTCCCACCCGGGTGAGTACGAAGGGCGGCGCCCCGGCGTTCGCCAGCGCCCGCGCCGGGTGGAAGCGGGTGCCGGACAGGCCCCAGTTGGGCAGCGGGGCGAGGACCGGGTAGGTGGCGGCGACGCAGCGCAGCCACGCCGGGGGCGCGGCCAGCCAGTCGACGGTGAGCAGACCGCCGCCGGAGAAGAACCACAGCGCGATCCGGTCGGCGTCCACCCTGGGATCGCCCCGGACCAGTTCCACGGCGGCGGCGACGTCGGCGGCGGCCCGCTCGTAGTCGCCGAGGTCGTGCAGTCGGTGGTCGAGGAGCACCCCCACCGCGCCTTCCCCGGCCGCGTACCGGGCGTACCCGGTCAGTCCCGGCCAGCCGCGCGGTGTCGGGGTCGCGTCGGCGGGCACCGGGCCGCCGTGCACGAACACCACGGCGGGGCGCGGCTCCTCGGCGTCGGGCAGGTACAGGTCGACGTTGCCGTGCCGTTCCCGGGGGACTTCGGGGACGTCCAGCAGGAACGGCCGCAGGTGCGGGGGCGGTTCGGCGGCGTCGACGGGCGTCAGGCGGTGTCCCTCGCCGGCCGCGGCCCGCAGCAGTACGTCGACGAGTTCGGCCGGGCGGGAGAGCATCGGCCAGTGTCCGGTGGGGAGTTCGAAGAACGTCACGCGCGGGTCGGTCAGGGCGCGCAGCGCGGGGTCGCCGAGGCCCACCAGCATCTGGATCAGTTCGATGCTGGTGCCGTTGCCGGTGCAGAGCACTCCGGTGGAGGGCACCGTGTCGACGGCGCCGGTCAGCCGCAGCGGCTGGAGCAGGGTGCCGAGCGGCTGCGGGGCGGCCAGTGCGGTGAGCCGGTCCAGGGCCGCGGCCGGGACGCCCTCGGTGCTGCCCCAGCGCTGCCACGCGTCGTGGGCCGGGGGCGGCAGCGGTCCGTCGTGGCTCTCCTCCCCGCCCACCCGTTCGCGCAGGGACTGGTCGGGCACCGCGGCCAGCGCCGGGACGCCGTCCCGCGGCAGGCCCGAGTCGAGGTGCACGATCCGGGCGACGCGGTCCGCGCGCCGGTCGGCGGCGCCGACGGCCGGGTGGATGCCGTAGTCGTGCCCGACCAGGACGACCTTCCGGTCGGGCCCGGTCTCCACCGAGTCGATCACCGCGAGTACGTCCGCGATGTGGGTCTCCAGGTCGACGCCGGTGCCCGGCGCGGCGCGCGGCCCGTCGAGCCCGGTGAGGGCGACGGTGTGCGCCCGCGCGCCGGCGGCGGTGAGGCGCGCGGCGGTGTCCTGCCAGATGTGGGTGCCGGTGAACATGCCCGATACCAGGATGAACGTGGTCATGGTCGCTCCCTCGTCGCGGAGTCCGGTACGGCGTCGTCGCGATGCCGTACGTCCGCGGACCGTGCCGATCACCGGTCCGCGTTCGCCGGTACGGTAGGAACTCCCCCTGAGGGAGGTTCAAGTGGTCACGTCGTACGACGGTCTGTGCGGCATCGGCGAACTCGCCGAGCGGGCGGGTGTCACCGTCAAGACCGTCCGCTTCTACTCCGATCGCGATCTGCTGCCGGAAGCCTCCCGCAGCGCGGGCGGGCACCGGCGGTACGGCCCCGAGGCGCTCGACCGGCTGCGGTTGATCCGGTCGCTGCGCGCGCTGGGTCTGTCCGTGCCCGAGGTGCACCGGGTTCTCGAGGAGGAGGACGCGACCGGCGGGCCGGGCGGCGACGGCGGGACGCTGGAGGCCGCGGTCGCCGGACGGCTGCGCGAACTCGGCTCGGAGCTGCGGGCGATGCGGTGGCGGGAGGCGGCGCTGCGGCTGGTGCAGGAGTGCCCGCCGGGGGAACGAGCCGGCCGGCTGCGGCTGATCGGCGCCGTGTCCCTGCCGCCCAGCACGGCGCCGCTGGTCCGGTTCTGGCGCGGCTGGCTGCCGGCCCGCATGCCGGCGCCCGCGGCCGGGGCGTTCCTGGACGTGGCGGTTCCGCAGCCGCCCGACGACCCGGCCCCGGGCCAGCTCCTGGCCTTCGCCCGTCTCAACGCCCTCACGCTCGCCCCGTGCCCGGGCACCGCGCAGCCGCAGCCCGAGGCGCACCGGGTCTCCGGGGCCCGGGGTGCGGCCGTGCTGTACGCGGGGCTGGCGGAGGCGTACGAGCTGGCCGGTGTGCACCTGCGCCGGGACCGGGAGCCGCGTCCCGGCGAGGCGCTGGACGGTTTCGTCGCCGCGTACACGAGCGCCTACGGGGTCCGGGACACGCCGGGCTTCCGGCACCGGCTGGCCGGGCAACTCGCCGCCGACCCACGGCTCGACACCTACTGGGAACTGGTCTCCGAGGTGCGTACGCCGCCGGGCGGCAGGCCGGAGCCGACCCCCGGGGCCGCGCACGACTGGCTGCTCGCGGCGCTGGCCGCGGAGACCGGGGCGTTCGGGAAGACCAGGGAGGCCGTGGGTCAGGGCACGTCGCCGCGCCAGTCGAAGCGGCGTGGGTCCCCCGGCCTGGGGGCGTACGCGGAGCGGCCGCCCGCGCCGTAGTGGCCGATCTCGGTGGCCAGGGACACGCCCCGGCCGCGCTCCTGGTCGGCGAGGTCGGTGACGTCCAGCAGCAGGCCGTCCAGGGGACCGCCCACCAGTTGCGCGTACACGCGTCCGGCGCGTGGTCCGGGGCTGTCGTGGTCGGCGCCGTAGACCCTGCCCCGCATGAACTCCACTTCATCCATGACGCGCAGCCTCGCATCCGCCACTGACAACGGCCGGGTTCCCGGGGGCCGGGCTAGAGCGGCGGGGCGTCGAGGAGTTCCAGGAGGCAGCGGGCGGCCGCCTCGGCGGTGGCGGCACCGGTGGCGCCGGACGCGGTGGGGAACAGCCTGCCGTAGGCGGCCGCGCGGCTGAGCGCGCTGAGCCGCCAGGCGAGGCTCACCGCCCGCCGCAGGTCCGCCGTGCTCCGGCCGGCGCCGGTCCAGGGCTCAAGGTAGGCGTCGCGCAGGCGGGGCAGTACCCGCGGCCCGTGCTCCTCGAGGGCCCGGCGGGCGGGGACGGCCAGGCTCGCGAAGGGGTGGGAGACGACGGCGTCGCCCCAGTCGAAGAACGTGAACCTGCCGGGCCCGGGGCGGAACACCTGGCCGTCGTGCAGGTCGGCGTGGTCGAGGGAGTCCGGGACGCCCAGGGCCGTGAGCTCCGCGCACCAGTCCGGCAGGCGGGGGCGCAGTTCCCGCAGGCTCTGGCGTTCGTGCGGTGGCAGCGGGGTGTCGTCGACCCGGTCGAAGACGCCGGGCAGCGCGGTGACGGGAACACCGGGCACGCCCAGCCGCGTGATCCTGGGGGTGTGCGGGGTGAGGGCGTGCTGCACGGCCGCGTACTGGCGGACCAGTTCCTCCCACACACCGGGGCCGGTCGTCCCCCGTGCGAGGACGTCCCGGAAGAGCGGTCCTCCGTCGGGGAGCAGCGACCAGCCGCGGCGGGCGTCCACGGCCAGCGGCTCCAGTACCCGCCCGGGCACCCAGCGGGCCAGTGCCTCGGTCAGCGCGCCTTCGAAGGCACTGGCCGGCGGATTGGCCTTGAACCAGACCGCGTCACGGCCCTCGACGGGCACGCGTACCAGGACGGACCACGGGCGCAGCCGCACCCGCCACTCCCCCGCCGGTCGCAGGCCCCGCCCGGCCAGCGCGCCCGCGGTCCAGGCGAGCGCGTCGGTCCGCCAGGACCGCTCCTCCCAGGGGGTCACGGCATCCTGGTACCGCCCCCGCTCCACCACCACCGGCACATCACCGAGCATCCCGCCATCCCAGCACCGTGTGCCGCGGGCGGCCACCGATTTCCGCACCCGTCCGGGCCGGCCGGCCGGTATCGACCGGCCGGCCCGGACGCCGGTGGATCAGGCCAGGTCGAAGCGGTCCAGGTTCATGACCTTCACCCAGGCGGCGACGAAGTCCTGCACGAACTTCTCCTTGGCGTCGTCGCTCGCGTAGACCTCGGCCAGCGCCCGCAGCTCGGAGTTCGAGCCGAAGACCAGGTCGGCGCGGCTGCCCGCCCACTTGACCTCGCCCGTGTCGGCGTCACGGCCCTCGAACGTGGTCTGGTCCTCGGACGTCGACTTCCACGTGGTGCCCAGGTCGAGCAGGTTGACGAAGAAGTCGTTGGTCAGCACGCCGGGCGTCCGGGTGAGGGCACCGAGCTGGGACTGCTGGTGGTTGGCGCCCAGGACCCGCAGTCCGCCGACCAGTACGGTCATCTCGGGGGCGCTCAGGGTCAGCAGGTTCGCCCGGTCGAGCAGCAGGTACTCGGCCGGCAGTCGGTTGCCCTTGCCGTGGTAGTTGCGGAAGCCGTCGGCGACCGGCTCCAGCGCCTCGAACGACTCGGCGTCGGTGTGCTCCTCCGTCGCGTCGACGCGGCCCGCGGTGAAGGGGACCTCCACCTGGAAGCCGGCCTCCTTGGCCGCCTTCTCCACGGCGGCGGAGCCGCCCAGGACGATCAGGTCGGCGAGGGAGACCTTCTTGCCGCCGGAGTTGAACTCCTGCTGGACGCCCTCCAGAACCCGCAGCACCTGCGCCAGCTCGTCGGGCTCGTTGACCTCCCAGCCGCGCTGCGGCTGCAGGCGGATGCGGGCGCCGTTGGCGCCGCCGCGCTTGTCGCTGCCGCGGAAGGTGGACGCCGAGGCCCACGCGGTGGACACCAGCTGCGCGACGGACAGGCCCGACTCGAGGAGCTTGGTCTTGAGCGTCGCGACGTCCTCGGCGCCGATGGCCTCACCCTCGGGCTCCGGCAGCGGGTCCTGCCACAGCAGGGTCTCCTGCGGGACCTCCGGGCCGAGGTACAGGGACTTCGGGCCCATGTCGCGGTGGGTCAGCTTGTACCAGGCGCGGGCGAACGCGTCCGCGAATTCCTCCGGGTTCTCGTAGAACCGGCGGGAGATCGGCTCGTAGACCGGGTCGAAGCGCAGCGACAGGTCGGTGGTGAGCATCTTCGGGCGGTGCTTCTTCGACGAGTCGTGCGCGTCCGGGACGATCTCCGGGGCGTCCTTCGCCACCCACTGGTTGGCGCCGGCCGGGCTCTGCTCCAGCTCGTACTCGTACTCGAAGAGGTTCTTGAAGAACCCGTTGCTCCACTGGGTGGGGGTCGTGGTCCAGGTGACCTCCAGGCCGGAGGTGATGGCGTCCCCTCCCTTGCCCGTGCCGTGGGTGCTCTTCCAGCCCAGGCCCTGCTGCTCCATGGAGGCGGCCTCGGGGTCGTCGCCGACGGCGTCGGCGGGGCCGGCGCCGTGGGTCTTGCCGAAGGTGTGGCCGCCGGCGATCAGCGCGACGGTCTCCTCGTCGTTCATCGCCATGCGGCGGAACGTCTCACGGATGTCGCGGGCGGCGGCGATCGGGTCCGGGTTGCCGTTCGGGCCCTCCGGGTTGACGTAGATCAGGCCCATCTGGACAGCGCCGAGCGGGTTCTCCAGCTCGCGGTCGCCGGTGTAGCGCTGGTCGTCGAGCCAGGTGGTCTCGGGGCCCCAGTAGACGTCCTCCTCGGCCTCCCAGACGTCGGCGCGGCCACCGGCGAAGCCGAAGGTCTCGAAGCCCATCTGCTCCAGGGCGACGTTCCCGGTGAGGACCAGCAGGTCGGCCCAGGAGATGCTCTGGCCGTACTTCTTCTTGACCGGCCACAGCAGGCGGCGGGCCTTGTCGAGGTTGCCGTTGTCCGGCCAGCTGTTGAGCGGGGCGAAGCGCTGCTGGCCGGCGCCGGCGCCGCCGCGGCCGTCGCTGATGCGGTAGGTGCCGGCGCTGTGCCAGGCCATGCGGATCATCAGGGGGCCGTAGTGGCCGAAGTCGGCGGGCCACCAGTCCTGGGAGGTGGTGAGCACCTCGGCGATGTCCTGCTTCACGGCGGACAGGTCGAGGTTCCCGAAGGCCTCGGCGTAGTCGAACTCCTCACCGAGCGGGTTGGCCACGGCGGGGTTCTTGGCGAGGATCTTCAGGTTGAGCCGCTCCGGCCACCACTGACGGTTGCCGCCGCCCTGCGTGGGGTGCGCGGCCCGTCCGTGGGCGACCGGGCAGCCCCCCGTCTCCTCGGTTTTCGCGTCGGTGACGATGGCGTCGTGGTTCTCGGACATGGGAGGGAAATCCTTCCGAACGGGGCGGATCAAGGTGCTGGGGAACTGCCGGGGGTGGAGCAGTCGGGGCACAGGCCCCGGTAGATGACCTCGGCCTCGTCTATCGCGAAGCCGTGGTCGTCGGAGGCGGTCAGACAGGGCGCGTCGCCGACGGCGCAGTCGACGTCGGCGAGGGCTCCGCAGGACCGGCACAGGACGTGGTGGTGGTTGTCGCCGACCCGCCCCTCGAACCGCGCCGGGCTCCCGGGTGGCTCGATACGGCGCACGAGGCGTGCCGCGGTGAGCGCGTGCAGGGCCTCGTACACCGCCTGGAGCGAGACCTGCCCGACGCGTCGGCGCACCCCGGACGCGACCGCCTCGGCGTCGAGGTGGCCGCCCTCCCGGACCGTCTCCAGCAGCGCGACGCGGGCGGCGGTCACCCGCAGGCCCACCGCGCGCAGCTCGGCGGCGGTGGTCTGGTTCCGGGAGTGCCGGGATGCCGTCATGGCCGTGAACCTACTCCCTGGAACACGAATGACTCAAGGAAACGAACGATTCCATTCTTGGCTGTCGTCCAGGGCATCGTCCGGCACCGGCTGTCCGGGTCCTGTCCGGCCGGGGCCGGATGATCGTGGTAGACAACCTGCGTGGCGGGCACTGGCACGGGAGGCCCCACCCGCACGTGACGACAGGAATGAGTGGCCGGTGCTTCTGAAGACGTTCCGCTGGGCTTTCGCCGTCACCGCCCTCGGCCTGGCCGTGGGCGTGCTCTACGACGGCTGGACGGCGCTCGGCATCGTGGCGATCCTCTCCGTGCTGGAGGTCTCGCTGTCCTTCGACAACGCGGTGATCAACGCCGGGATCCTGAAGAAGATGAACGCCTTCTGGCAGAAGATCTTCCTCACCGTTGGCATCGTGATCGCCGTGTTCGGGATGCGGCTGGTCTTCCCGGTGGTGATCGTGGCGATCAGCGCGCGGCTGAGTCCGTGGAGCGCGGTGCATCTCGCGCTCACGGACAAGGAGCGCTATCAGGAGCTGGTGACGGACGCGCATCCGTCGATCGCCGCCTTCGGTGGCATGTTCCTCCTGATGATCTTCCTCGACTTCGTCCTCGAGGACCGGGAGATCAAGTGGCTCGGTTGGCTGGAGCGCCCGCTGGCCAAGCTCGGCAAGGTCGACATGCTGTCGGTCTGCGTCGCCCTGATCCTGCTGCTCGTCTCCGCGATCACCTTCGGCGCCCACGCCCACCAGCACGGCGGCATCCATGCCGACAAGACGGAGACCGTCCTGCTGGCCGGTGTCGGCGGTCTGATCACCTACATGGTCGTCGGCGGGCTCTCCGGCTTCTTTGAGCAGAAGCTGGAGGACGAGGAGGAGCGCGAGCACGAGGCGGAGCGGCGGGCGGAGCGCGGCGGAGGCTCCGGTTCACCGGTCAAGCTGGCCGGCAAGGCCGCGTTCTTCATGTTCCTCTACCTGGAGGTCCTGGACGCGTCGTTCTCCTTCGACGGTGTCATCGGCGCCTTCGCCATCACCAACGACATCGTGCTGATGGCCCTCGGACTCGGCATCGGCGCCATGTACGTCCGGTCGCTGACCGTCTACCTGGTCCGCCAGGGCACCCTCGACGACTACGTCTACCTGGAGCACGGCGCCCACTACGCCATCGGCGCCCTGTCGGTCATCCTGCTGGTGACCATCCAGTACGAGATCAACGAGATCGTCACGGGTCTGGTCGGCGTGGTCCTGATCGGCTCCTCCTTCTGGTCCTCGGTACGCCGCAACCGCGCGCTGCGGACCGCCTCCTGACGCTCCGGTCGGGTGCGCTACATTTTGCATCGCCTTGACCACGATCATTCGCGATCCCTCAACCCAACGGAGCCGGCTACCCCATGAGCGACATCGTCAACGGACTTGGCCGGGCCGCCGCTTACGGCGGCCTGGGTCTGGTCCTCCTGGTGCTCGGGATCGTCCTCGTCGATCTGCTGACCCCCGGAAAGCTCGGCCGGCAGATCTGGGAGCAGCGCAACCGCAACGCCGCCCTGGTGCTCAGCTCCGCGCTGCTCGGCATCGGGGGCATCGTCTTCACCTCCATCTGGACCACGTACGAGGACTTCGGCAAGGGCCTGGTGTCGACGGCGGTCTTCGGGCTGCTGGGGCTCGTCATGATGGCCGTGGCCTTCCTGGTGGTCGACCTGATCACCCCGGGGCGGCTGGGCGCGACGCTGGTCGAGCAGGAGCCGCACCCCGCGGTGTGGGTGACGGCGTCCTGCAACGTCGCGGTCTCCGCGGTCATAGCGGCGTCGATAGCCTGACGCCGCCGCCCGGTCACTGCAGGCGCCTGATGTCCCCGCGCACCCGGTAGAAGCCACCCGAGGCGGCGTGCAGCGCGTCGACCACGTACCGCGCGCCGGGCTCCCGTATCGCCCTCGGGAACTGGACGTTCCAGGAACGGTCGTACCCCTCCGACACCACGTGGATGCGGGTCCGGCCGTTCTCCTGGACGCACTCCACGACGACGGAGCCCGCAGGCGCCACGGCGACGGTCGTGACGGCGCCGGCCGCGGTGGCGGGCGCGTACGTCGGCAGGGTGGCGGCGAGCTTGACGTCGCGGGCGACGGGCACCGAGCCCCGCTCCGCCGCCCTCACCGCGGTCTCGCTCGCGTCCACGCAGGCCAGGGAGCCGTCCGTGGTGACCAGGAACAGCCGCTCGTCGCGGTACTGCATCGAGAGCGCGGAGCCGCCGCCGGTGCCCAGCTTCCACAGCCGCGTGCCGTCCCGGTCGAAGCAGTAGACCGAGGAGGCGGAGTCGCCCGCGAACACGTACCGGCCGCCGGGCGAGGTGGCGCAGGAGTAGACCGGGCTGTCGCAGCGGTAGGTCGCCTCGATGGTGCCGGTCGCCTTCGACAGCCGCTGGACCGTGTGACGCGCCGTGCCCGCGTACACGGCGTCGTCCTCCTGCCAGCCGAAGAGCACGGCCCCCTGGGTGGGCGTGTGCCACAACTCGGTGCCGCCGTCCGGGGCGTGGGCCGTCACACCGCGCGTGTGCCCGTGGTAGACGGCCCGGTCGTCGGCGCGCACCATCCAGGCGTGCTCACCGCGCCCGCCGCGCGCCCACTGGTGCTCGTCCTCGTGGTCGATGACGGTGAGGCGCCCGGCGCGGTCCGCGACGTTCAGCACGCCCTCGTGGATGTCGAGCCAGAAGATGTCGACGTCGGCGGCGATGTCGTAGGCGGCGAACGGGAGTTTGGACGACAGGTCGTACACCCGGCCGTCGTCGCAGCCGGCGTAGATCCAGAAGTCGTCGGCGACCAGGCACTTGACGCCGTCCGGCAGCTGGTAGTGGGCGAGGACCTCGCCGCCGTGCGCCAGGGTGTAGACGTCGCCCGACTGGTTGCCCACCCAGCAGCGCTCCTCGTCGATGTGGATGCCGAACGCGGCGGAGCCGGTGCGGAAGCGCCACAGGACCGGGGCGACCGCGCGGGCCGTGGAGGGCGCGGAGGCCACCTGCCGGCGGGTGACGGCGCGAGGCGCGCGCTGCCCCTGGACGGCCGGGGCGTACCCCTTGCGGACCTTCTCGCCTATCTTCTTCGCGGCGGCGGCCGCGGCCTTCTGAGCGGTGGGGAAGGTCGACGTCTGGGTCTGTCCGGCGGCGCCGATCCTGCCGTAGCGCACCGACACGACCTGTCCCTGGACGGTGACTTCGTAGAACTTGTGCGCGCTCCCGTCGTCCTGTGACAGCTCCAGGTACGTCTTCGACATGTCAGACCTCTCCCCGCCCGGTCCCGCGGCGTGTTCCGCGGGTCCCACTGCCTGAACCGTAGGAGATCCCACTGACAATCGGTCCGTCGACCGCGTGGCCCGGCCGTTCAGGAGACGGTCGTGGGCGGCGGGGCCCAGCGCCTGGTGCGGGCGGCGGCCCCGCAGACGCCGTACTCCTCTTTCAGATGTTCGGGGATGGCGTAGTGCATCACGCGTCCACGCGTCAGGGAGGACAGCTCCAGGACGGTGGTGAGATGGCCGAGCCGGTCCAGGGCCCACGAGCCGAGCGGTGAACGGTCCTCGATCGTCTCCAGGACGCCGAGGAGGTGCGGGGCGGCGCGCACCAGGGTGTCCCAGGCGGTGCTCGGTACGCCCAGCCAGTCGGCGCAGGTGTCACCTACGAGGTGGCGGATCAGCGCGGAGACGACCGGGTCGAAGAGGGTGCCCGGGACGACTTCCTCGTACAGGTCGATCAGCTGCCTCGTCAGGTGGACGCCCTCCTCGGAGGGGCCCATGTGGCGCAGCATGTACAGGTCGAGGAAACGGCGTGCCTCGTCGAGCGTGGCCGGGACCGCCGACTGGTCGACGCCGAGGATCGCGCCGACGACGCGCCAGGCGTAGAAGTAGGCCTCCGCTCCTTCGACGGACATGTGGATGCCGAGTCGGTGGAGGCTGTCCAGGACGAGCAGGGAGAAGAACATCTGCCCGCCGATCATGTCCTCCTGGCAGATCGGCACGCCGAGGGCCTTGGTGTCCCAGCGGTCCTCCCGCTTCAGGTGGTGACGGATGGCGGCGTGCAGCAGGCGTACCTTCTGGGCGGCCGGGATGAAGCGTCCGCCGGCCTCGAAGGCGTCCGGCTGCATGAGGTAGACGGTGAACTGGCCGGTCTCGGCCATGCGTTTGGAGGGGTAGTCCAGCCCGTGGGTGGCCGACAGCAGCCGGGCGACGTGGGGGACGACGTAGCAGGCGGGCATGGACGCGAACGACAGCGCGGTGGAGATGTGCACGTTGTTGTCGAGGAAGAAGGCGCGGGCTCGTTCCATCTCCTCCCAGTCGACCCAGTCGGGCGGCGTGCCGGTCGTCCGCAGGTACTCCCGGGCCACGCCGGGAAGGCCGTCCGGCAGTTGCTGACCGGTGGTGGAGACGTAGCGCATCAGCGAGTTGAACTTGCCGACTTCGCCGCGCTCGAACAGCGTGGCGACGACCGCGTCGGCCAGTTCGTCACCGCTGTGGCGCAGGGCGTCCATCGACGTCTCGGTACAGGTCATCGCGGGCTCCTCGTCAGTGCGTGCGGTCGGTGGCATGGAGGGCGAGTTCGCGCAGTGCCCGGCGGGCGTGCGGCGGTGTCCCTCCGGCGTCCAGGGCACGGGTGGCGCGCTCCACACGCGCGGCGATCATCCGCTCGATCCGTTGTGGCGCCTTCAGCTCGAGCATGAGACGGCGCACGTCGCGCAGATGGGTTCCGTCCAGGTCGTCGCGGCCCAGCAGGCCGCGCAGCCAGCCCCGTTGAGAGTCGTCGGCCGCCTTCCACGTCTCGGCCAGCAGAGCGGTCGGCCGGTGGCCGCGCACGTCGTCCAGGCCCGACTTCCCGGTGCGTTCCCGGTCCCCGAACAGGCCGAGCAGGTCGTCACGGAGCTGGAAGGCCTCCCCGAGCGGCAGGCCGTAGTTGCGGAAGGTGTCCCGCAACGCGGGGGCGGCACCGCCGAGCAGGCCACCGATGAGCAGGGGGTGTTCGACGGTGTACTTGGCGGTCTTGTACCGGACGACCTTCAAGGAGGTGTCGGTGTCCGGTCGTCCACCGGTGTGCAGGATCTCCAGGCACTCACCGGCGATGAGTTCCCGGGCGAGGGCGGCCCACAGGTCCCGGGCCCGCGCCAGATAGGCGGCCGGCAGACCACTCGTGGTGAACAACCGGCCCGCGAGGGCCATCAGGTGGTCGCCCACCAGCATGGCCAGGGACCGCGCGGCCGTGTGGGCCTCGTGGCGGCCGCCCCGGACGAGCACGGCTTCCAGGGCGACGTGGGCGGTGGGCAGGCCGTGGCGCAGGCGACTGTCGTCGATGAGGTCGTCGTGCACGATCGCGGCAGCGTGCACCAGCTCCATGGAGGCCGCCGCTCTGACCAGCGCGTCGCTTTCGGGCTGTCCGGTTGCCCGCCAGCCCCAGTAGCAGAAGGCCGCCCGCAGTCGTTTGCCGTGCCCGGCCGACGTCCGCAGCTGCTCGGCCACGGGCGCGAGAGCGTCGTCGACCGCCACGAGCAGGCGCCCCTCCTCGTCCAGGAAGTTCCGCAGGACGCCGTCGACGCGGGTTCTGAAGGCGTCCGGGTCCCAGCGCTCAGACATCGCCGCCGTCGGCCGTCCGCCGGGCCTTCACGTGCTGGGCCAGAACCTCCAGGTGGGCGGGGGGCACTCTCGTGTACCGGTCCAGGGCCAGTCTGCCCCGGGCCCGGAGGTCCCCTTCCACGTCGCGCACCAGGTCGGCGGTGTCCGAACGGCCGAGGAGCCCACGGAGCCCGCCCACCGCCGAGCCGACCGTGCTCACCGCCAGGTCGGCCAGGCCGGCGACCAGCAGCACGGCCCGTTCGTCCCTGCCCGAGCCCCGTCGTGTCGCGTCCGTCATGCTTCTCCCCACCGGTCACGTCATCGGCACGGATGCACCTGGTCGGCGGAGCATCCGGTCCGAGCATGGCCGGGCATACGGGGCGGAAGATCCTGAATACCCCTTTGAGTGACGTGGGGAACTGGTGTCAGGCGGCCCGCTCCACGCTCCACCCGGGCAGCCGCTCGAAGAACGCCACCGCGTCCTCGCGCCACCGCGGCCGCCAGCCCCGCGCCACCAGGCGGGCCTGCTCGGCGTACTGCGCCATCTCGGCGCGCATGCGGTCGGCGACCCCCCGACGCTCGCCGATCGCACGGATCTCGGCGACGGTCGCCGGCGTGCAGCCGGGGTCGCCCAGGGCCTCCCGCACGAAGTCCCGCTCGGGGCCGCTCACGGCGGACAGGAGCCGGACGACGGCGTAGGTGTGCCTGCCCTCGCGAAGGTCGGTACCGGTCGGCTTGCCCATCGTGTCCGCGTCGCCGAACAGGTCGAGGTAGTCGTCGCGCATCTGTCCGCAGATGCCGACCAGGCGCGAGTAGCGCCGCAACTCGCCCTCGTGGGCCGTCGGTTCCTCGCCCGCGGCGAGGAGCCCGAGGGTCATGGGGGCGAGGATCGAGTACCGGGCCGACTTGCGGTCGGCGACGTCGTGCAGCACCTCGTCGTCCGGGACCGTGTCGGTGAAGTCGCGTTCGAGGTCGGCGATCTGGCCCACGAAGGTGTCGGCCGCGGCCCGCGTCTGCACCTCGACCATGGCCTGGCGCACCTCGGCGGGCAGCCCGGCGTCCAGCAGCGCTCGCAGCGAGAGGGCGAGCGCGAGGTCGCCGGCGAGCACGGTGAGGGCGAGCGCCGCCCGCGGCTGCCCGGGGAACCTCTCCCGGTAGGCGTAGTACGTCGTCGGGCCGCCCCTGCGGGTCGCGCTGTCGTCGATCAGGTCGTCGTGGACGAGGCCGTGGGTCTGGAGCAGCTCCACGCTCAGGGCGGCGGCGTCCAGCCCCTCGACGGGCCCGTCGGTGACCAGCCGGGCGGCCTCGTGCAGCAGCACGACCCGCATCCGCTTGCCGCCGCGCAGGGACAGCTCACGCAGCAACTGCACGCACTCAGGGGTGAAGCGGCTGAAGGACGGCGCGTCCAGCGTCCGGGCGAGGTCGTCGAAGTACTCCGTGAAGAGCCTGTCGAACCGGCGCCCGTGGCGGGCGAGGCGGGCCGGCGGCTGCTCGGTCATGACGAAGTCCTCCTGAGGGCGGGCGAGTGACGCGCTCAGCAGTGTGTCAGCCGACGCTCGCGGCTCCGCCTGGCGGGCTGCCGTCCGGCACGGGCGACCGGTCCGCACCGTGAGCGCAAGGGGGCCCGGCCCCGCGATCGCGGGGCCGGGCCGGGGACACGGGGCCGCTCAGCCCTGCCGGGCCTTGAAGCGCGGGTCCTTCTTGTTGATCACGTAGGTCACGCCCCGGCGGCGCACCACCTGCGCGCCGGGCCTGGCCTTGAGGGAGCGGAGGGAATTGCGCACCTTCATGGGTTCCTCCTCGTTCCGTGCCGGGGCGGGGTCAGCGGTCCTCGCGGAACGCCACGTGCGCCCCCGCGACCGGGTCGTACTTGCGCAGCACGAGGCGGTCGGGGTCGTTGAGCCGGTTCTTGCGCGTCACGTAGGTGACGCCGGTGCCCGCCGTCGACTTCAGCCTGACGACCGGGCGTGCGGTACTGCGTGCCATGGGTGCTCCTTCCGACCGAGCCCGCGGTGTCCGTTCCTGTTCTGACCCGCGCATGTCAGTCGGACCTCAACACCGTCCCCCGCCGGTACATTCCCGCGGTCGAGGGGGCCTGATGGGCGGGGATCAGCAGTCCTGCCACAACCGCGTCATCACCCGCACCCCGAACCGCAGCCCCTCCAGCGGCACCCGCTCGTCCACGCCGTGGAAGAGGCGGCCGTAGTCGAGGTCGTGGGGCAGCTTCAGGCCCTTGAAGCCGAAGCAGCGGATGTCCAGCTTGGTAAAGGCCTTCGCGTCGGTGCCGCCCGGGTTGCAGTACGGCACCGGGTGGCCGTCGGGGTCCTCGGCGCGCACCGCGGCGCACATGGCGTCGACGAGGGGGCCGTCGAAGGACGTCTCCATCGCGATGTCGTGGTTGACCCACTGGCGGGACACCGAGGGCAGGAGCAGGGCGTCGATCGCGTCGACCAGTTCCTGTTCGTGGCCCGGCAGGAAGCGGCCGTCCACGCGGGCCGTGGCCCGGCCGGGGATGACGTTGGTCTGGTACCCGGCCGTGAACATGGTGGGGTTGGCCGAGTTGCGGAGCACGACCTGCACGAAGTCGGCCACGTGACCGAGCTTGGCCAGTTCGGCGTCCAGGTCCTCGGCGTCGAGGTCGAGGTCGATGCCCTGGAGGCGTGCGGCCTCGGCGAGCAGGGCGCGTACCGGCTCGATCAGCCGGACGGGGAAGGTGTGCCGGCCGATGCGGGTCAGGGACTCGGCGAGGTCGGTGACGGCGTTCTCGTCGTTCGGGGAGGAGCCGTGGCCGGCTCGGCCGCTGGCCGTCAGTTCCATCCAGGCCATGCCGCGCTGGGCGTTCTCGATCGGGTAGAGGCGCCGGGTGTCGTCCAGGGCGTAGCTGAAGCCGCCGCCCTCGCCGATCGCCTCGGTCACGCCGGCGAACAGGTCGGGCCGGTGCTCGACCAGCCAGTGGGCACCGAACCTGCCGCCCGCCTCCTCGTCGGCGAGGAAGGCGAGGACGATCTCGCGGGCGGGCCGGGTGCCGGTGCGGGCGAAGTGCCGGGCGGTGGCCAGCATGACGGCCACGGTGTCCTTCATGTCGATGGCGCCCCGGCCCCACAGGTAGCCGTCGCGGATCTCCCCGGAGAACGGCGGCACCCGCCATTCGGCCGGGTCGGCGGGTACGACGTCCAGGTGGCCGTGGACCAGCAGGGCGCCGCGTGCCGGGTCGGCGCCCGGGATGCGGGCGACGACGTTGGCGCGGCCGGGGGCGCTCTCCACCAGTTCGGAGGCGATGCCGGCCTCGGCGAGGAGTTCGACGACCCGGTCGGCGCAGGCGCGCTCGTCGCTGGTGGGGTTGGAGGTGTCGAAGCGGATCAGTTCCGCGCACAGCTCGACGACTTCCCGCTGCGCCTCCTCGGAGGCCGGGACGAGGGCGGGGGCGGTGGTGCTCACGGTGCTCCTACGGGGGCCGTGCCGGAGGCGGCCGGGGTGGGTTCGGTGGCGTCGTCGAGGGCGGTGGTGCCGTACGTCCTGATCCAGCCGGCCAGTCCGAGGGCGCAGTAGAGGACGAACGCGGTCAGCAGCGAGTTCAGGGCGGGGATGCCGCCGTCGTAGAACTTGCCGACACAGAAGGCGACCGCCCAGATGACCAGGGACATCGGCACCCAGGTCGGTGAGGTGGCGGGCAGGGTCCCGGCCTCGCGGGTGGCGTCCAGGGGCGCCCGCATGCGGCGCACGACCCAGTACTCGGCGACGATGATGCCGCCCACCGGCGGGATGGCGACGCCCAGCACGGACAGGAAGTCGGTGAAGTGGGTCATCATGCCGACGGCGGACAGCAGGGTGCCGGCGATGCCGAGGGCGATGGTGACCGCGCCCCGGTGCAGACGCCTGTTGAAGACGACCTGGAAGAAGTTGACGACGCCGAGGGAGGAGCCGTACAGGTTCCAGTCGTTGATCTTCGCGGTGGACATCAGGACGACGAGCACGCCGAAGACGCCGGAGGTGGAGAGCACGATCTGGGAGACCTGGCCGCTGCCGACCATGTGGCCGAGCAGGACGCCGGTCAGGCCGACGATGTACTCGGAGAGGATCATCGACGACGCGCTCTGCAGGAAGACGTGGCTGCCCTTGCGGTTGTAGCGGGTCATCTCCGGGGAGACGATCGCGCCGGTCATGAAGCCGCCCGCGATGGCGGTCGCCGCGACGGCGAGCGGGATGGTCTCGCCGGGCGCCGGCGAGTTGATCAGCTCGGAGAGCGAGTGGTCGCTCAGCGCGTCGGTCACCGACCAGGCGACCATCGCGAAGAACAGCGGGGTGACGATCTTCGCGAAGACGGCCATGTACTTGAAGCCGAAGATCACCAGGACGGTGATGCCGACCCCGGCCGCCACGCACCACAGCCACGAGGGGCCGCCGACCAGCGCGGAGACGCTGTCACCGAAGATCGTGTTCTGGACGCCGAACCAGCCGACCAGGCTGACCGAGATGACCAGACTGACCAGGGCCGAGCCGTTGCGGCCGAAGCCGGCCCAGCGGGTGAGCAGCGGGGTGGCCAGGCCCTCGCGCATGCCGGCCAGGCCGATCGCGAAGATGACGACCTCCAGGATCACCGCGCCGAGGGTGAAGGCGAGGAAGGCGTCCCCGAAGGTCATGCCGACGCCGATGGTGGCGCCGAGGGTGAACTGGGAGATGGAGCCGGACTGGGCGAGCCACTGGAGCAGCATCGTCCAGAAGCCGAGCCGCTTGTCGCGCGGGACGCGGGACAGGGCGTAGTCGTCGCTGCCGACGGCGCGGGTGGCGCCCGCCTCGGGCGCGGTGCCGGTGTTCTTGTGCGCGGCCATGATCACGACTCCCCGGGTTCGCGGCCGAGGGTCTGCAGCCGGGTCAGTGAGCCGTAACGGGACACGAGCGCGTCGAACTCCTGGTCGTCGTGGAAGTCGATCCGTCCGCCGCCGTAGGACTTCGCGGTCTCGACGGCGAACCGGGCCGCCGCCGCGATGTCCGTCTCGTGGCTGGCGCCCGTCTGACAGCCCGGCACGGCCGCCGCGGAGGTGATCGCGAGGCCGACGACCGGAGCGGCCGTCGCCGTGGCCGGCTGAAGAATCGAATTGATGTGGTGTACACCGTTACCGTACGGGGTGATGTCCTGGGTGGTCACCGGGTACGTGACCAACGGCTCACCGGTCACCACGGCCAGCAGCTCCCCGAGCTGCTCGCTGACCTTGAGCACCCAGCCCTCCTTGACGGTGGGCGACAGGGCGAGGCCCTTGTGGTTGATGATCCGGTTGCCCTTGGTGGTGTCGACGGAGAGCACGGCCTCCATCTCGCCGGTGACCTCGTGCCGGTTCATGGTCGCGATGTCGACGGGCGAGTCCATGAAGGGCACCGGGTCGTGCGGTGCCGTCGGGGCGTTCGGGCAGATGTGCGTGGCGATGATCACGTCACCGTCGAGCACGTCGCCGCGGCGGCGCATGTCGAGGAGCTTGGCGGCGGTGGCGAGCGCGGCGACCGCGCCGTCGGCGTCGGAGACCAGGCCGGTCGTCTCCGGGCGGGCCCCGATACCGCCGAGCCGCCCCACCACGCCCAGGGTGCGCGCCTGGCCGCCGCGGGTGCGGCCGTCCCGGCCGGGGATCCGCACGAGCACGAAGTCCGTCGAGCCGCGCTCGCCGGTGACGGTGGTGACCTCGGCACCGGAGCCCTCGGGCCCCGCCACGGAGTCGAGGTGGGCGGCGACGCGCTTGCCGTCGGCGTCGGGATCGTCCAGCAGATCCACGAGGTCCAGGACGTACTTCAACATGGGCAGTTCTCCTGATCCGCACCGGGAGCGGTGCTGACAGCAGGTTCGGGATCGACTAACGTTCTCCGCAACTGTTTCCCGTTATCTGCAATACGCGTCTGAATGGCGAGATGGAGAGGAGTCACCGTGGCCGACCCGCCGGTACAGCCCGCGGACCGGAAGACCCCGGCCGGGGCGCTTCAGACCGTCGACCGTGCCCTGCTGGTGCTGCTGGCCTTCGAGCGCACCCGGCCGGACTGGGGCGTCACCGAGATCGCCGCCGAGTTCGGCTGGGACACCTCGGTCGCCCAGCGCCTGCTGTCCACGCTCGCGGGCCGCGGCTTCCTGGTCTCCGACCCGGCGACCCGCCGCTACCGCATCGGTCCGACCGCCCTGCGCCTGGGC
Source organism: Streptomyces sp. NBC_01723 (assembly GCF_036246005.1). Lineage (NCBI taxonomy): Bacteria > Bacillati > Actinomycetota > Actinomycetes > Kitasatosporales > Streptomycetaceae > Streptomyces > Streptomyces sp. NBC_01723. The sequence goes on along the minus strand of NZ_CP109171.1, from coordinate 8,268,615 downwards.
CGTCTCTGGGAGCGCTCGGGCTCCCTGGAGCTGCTCGCCGAGCCCGTCCTCCAGGAGCTGCGGGCGGCGACCGGCGACACGGTGCTCTTCTGCCTGCCCGACAACTTCCACATGCGCTGCGTCGCGGCCGTCGAGGGCGAGGAGGGGCCGCTGCGCTACTACCCGCTGGTCGGCGAGCTGTACCCGGCGCACGCCGGGGCCACCAGCAAGTCGTTCTACGCCTTCCTGCCCGACGACCAGCGCCACCGCCTGTTCCGCGGACGCCCCATGGCCCGCTTCACCGAGCGCACCGTCACCGACGCCGACCAGCTGGAACGCGAGTTCCGCCAGGTCCGCGCGCAGGGCTACGCCTGGACGGTCGGCGAGTACGACGCCGGCATCGGCACCGTCGCCCTGCCCGTGTTCCTCGGCGCGGAGCCCTACGGCAGCCTCAGTCTCGGCGCCGCCAAGGAGCGCTTTCCCGAGGGCCCCGAGGACCGTCTGGAGGTGCTGCGCCGGGCCGCCCGGCTGCTGGAGCAGCGCCTGACGCATCCGCCCCAGCACCACCGGCGCCCGCGCTCACCGCGCACCGCCTGACCCGCACCACCGATCCACCCCCGTCGACGAGGACCACCCCGTGAATCTCCTGCTCCTGTCCAACTCCACCCAGCACGGCCGCGGTTACCTGGAACACGCCATGGACACCGTGACCGGCTTCCTGCCCGCGGGCGGGCGACTGGTCTTCGTGCCGTACGCCCTCGCCGACCACGACGCCTACACCGCGCAGGTGCGAGGCGCGCTCGCCGGGGCGGGGATCGACGTGCGGGGCGTGCACGAGGGCGGCGACCCGCTCGCGAGGCTCGGCGAGGCGGACGCCGTGTTCGTCGGCGGCGGCAACTCGTTCCGGCTGCTCTCCGCGCTGTACCGCACGGGGCTGCGGGAGGCGCTGACCAAGGCCGTCGGCGCGGGACTGCCGTACATGGGTGCCAGCGCCGGCACGAACATGGCAGCGCCGTCGCTGCGCACCACCAACGACATGCCGATCGTCGAGCCGCCCTCCTTCGAGGCGCTCGGCCTGGTCCCGTTCCAGATCAACCCGCACTACCTCGACCCGGACCCGGCGTCCACGCACAAGGGCGAGACCCGCGAGGAACGGCTGACGGAGTTCCTGGAGGAGAACGACGTGCCGGTCCTCGGCCTGCGGGAGGGCTCCTGGCTGCGCGTCGACGGCGGGCGCGCGACCCTCGGCGGCGCGCGCGACGCCCGTCTCTTCCGCCGCGCCACCGCTGCCCGCGAGATCGAGGTGGGCGCCGACCTCTCCGAACTGCTCGACATCACCCCGGCGTTCGACTCGGGGGCGTAGACGGGCGCGCCCGCGCACGTCCCGGCGGAAACGCTAGCGGCGGATCTCCTTGATCTTCAGCATGCGGGTGATGACCTTGTCCAGCTCCTCGTCGTCGAAGACCTTCTTCCAGTCCTCGCGGACGATGGACTCACGGCCGTAGTCCATGGCGATCAGGCAGGCGTCCGAGAAGGGGTTGGAACCCTTCAGCGTGTTCGCCAGCGCGACCTGGGTGTGGCCGAGCAGCATCGCGCGGGCGGCCTTCTCCGGGACTCCGACCGTGTGGACGGTCTCGTGCAGCGCCTCGGTCAGCAGGGCGCCGACCATGCAGGCGATGGTCTCCACGAGGGTCGGCTCCAGCACGGCGAGCTGCTTGACGGTGACCCAGTGGACGTCGACGACCGGGGCGTACATGACCCGGATGACGGCGTCGGCGAGCTCCTGCTTGGTCTCGTCCCCGCCCTCGTAGGCGGCGACGACCTCCTGGGGCGCGGCGATGCCGCCGAAGGTGTCCTGCCACTCCTCCTTGGTGGTCCGTTCCAGGAACACCGAGGGGTGGCAGGGGTGTGCACAGGCGTAGTGGACGTCCTCGCGGACGTGCAGCAGGCCGGCGTAGGCGGCGGCCGGGTCGAGGGTGAGGACGACGGTGCCGGGCTTCATCAGCGGCACGAGTTCCTCGGAGACCTTGCCGAGAACCACGTCGGGCACGGCGAGGATGACGACGTCGGCCTCGGCGACGGCGTCGGCCGACTCGGTCAGTTCGCGGCCGAGGCCGCGGATCAGCTCCTGGCCCGCCGGCGACGCCTCGCTGAAGAGCACCCGGAATTCGCTCTCGACCAGGTTGTCGGAGACGCGCCGGCCCATCTTGCCGGCGGCCCCGATGACGGCGACGGTCGTGACGTCGGGCCGGGTGTGGATCTCGGTGGGCATTACTCGCTCCTCAGGAGGGTGTTGATGCTGTGCTGCGTCCACTGGTGTTCGAGCCGGGCGGTGGCGTCGTAACCGCCGTCCTGCCACGGGAGCCAGTGCTCCACGATCTGGTTGATGCCACGCTCCCCGGGGCGTACGGCGGCGACCATGCCGGCGTGGTCCAGGAGGCCCTCGCCGAGCGGGCAGCCGGCGTAGGTGAAGCCGACCCAGCCGTCGCGGCGGGTGAAGGCGAAGTCCTTGACGTGGATGTTGACCACGTACGGCGCGGTGGCGGCCACGACGTCGGCGGGGCGTTCCAGCCGGGCGACGCTGTTGCCCGGGTCCAGGACGATGCCGAGACGCGGGCTGTCGACGGCGCGTACGACGCTCACCAGATCGTCGGTGGCGACCTGCTCGTAGGTCTCCAGGCCGAGGGTCACGCCCGCGTCGGCGTAGCGGGGCACCGCCTCCTTCAGCAGGGCGACCGCCTCGGCGGTGTCCGGCCGGTGGTCGGCGGTGTTCAGCATGGAGCGGACCAGGGTGACCCCCAGTTCGCCCGCCATGTCGAGGTACGTGAGCAGGTGGCCGGGGCGGATGCCGCGGGTGCCGAGTTCCAGGGTGAGGCCGAGGTCGTCGGCGGTGGCGCGGAGGTCGGCGAGCCGCGCGCGGTCGTAGGTCTCGACGGGCGCGTAGTCGCAGATCTGGAAGACCCGGCCGCCGAGTTCCGCGGTGTCGCGCAGCATCGCGGGCAGGGTCATCGGCTCGGGGGCGAGGGCGGAGTGACGCCAGAAGTACGCGTAGGTGCTGATCCCGTACGCCATCACGCCACCGCCGCCGGGGCCGGGGCCGGGGAGCGGATCTCGTCGAGGACGGCCTCCACGTTCGCCGGGTCGTGGGCGAAGCGGCCCAGGAACAGGCCCTCGGCCGTGCCGGCCAGCCGGGTCAGCAGTCCCGGGCCCGCGCTGCCGCCGTAGATGACGGTGGAACCGGCGTGCCGCGGACGGCGGTCGAGCCAGTCGCGCAGGGCGGTGCAGACGGTCGCGATGTGCTCGGCGGAGGCGGGTTCGGGGGCGCCGATGGCCCACTGGGGTTCGTAGGCGAGGACGACCGCGCCGTCCAGGCCGTGCAGCAGGCGTTCCGCCTCGGCGACCGTGCGGGCCGCCGCGTCGGCCGGGCCGGCCTCGTCGCGTTCGCCGACGCACAGGACGGGCGTGAGGCCGTTGCGCAGGGCGGCGGCGGTCTTGGCGGCGACGACCGTGTCGCCCTCGCCGTAGAGGCGGCGGCGTTCGGCGTGGCCGACCTCGGCGTAGCGGCAGCCGATCTCCCTGAGGACGGGGCCGCCGACCTCGCCGGTGTAGGGGCCGCTGTCCTCGGTCGCGATGTCCTGGGCGCCGAGGGCGACGCCGTAGGGGGCGAGGATGCCGGTGGCGGGCACGAGGGCCGGGAAGGCGGGGAGCACGAAGAGGCGGGCGGCGCCGGAGGTGACGGCGGGGTGCCGCTCGGCGAGAGCGGCGATCCGGCGGGCCCAGTTCAGCGTCTGGTGGTGGCCGAAGTACATCTTCAGGCTCACCCCCAGCAGTACGGGGGACGGCGCGGGGGCGGGCATCAGGCGGCCGCCCCGTCGCCCGAGGCGGTCTCGTAGTCGCACATCAGCTGGACCTTGGCGGCCGACGCCGAGCTCTCGTCGAAGCGGTAGGTGAGCCATTCGGCGGCCAGGCGGCGGGCGAGTTCGAGGCCGACGACGCGCTGCCCGAAGGTCAGGATCTGCGCGTTGTTGGAGAGGACCGCCCGCTCGACGGAGAAGGAGTCGTGGGCGGTGACGGCGCGGATGCCCCTGACCTTGTTGGCGGCGATGGCGACGCCGAGCCCGGTGCCGCACACCAGCAGGGCGCGGTCGGCGTCGCCGCGGGCGACCATCTCGGCGGCGGCGATGGCGACCTTGGGGTAGGCGGTGTGGCCGTCGGCGTCGACACCCACGTCCGTGACGGCGGCGACCAGGCCGCTGCTCTCCAGGTCCTGCTTGAGGGCTTCCTTGTACTGGTAACCGGCGTCGTCGGACCCGACGACGATGCGGAGCTTGTCGGTCATCTCGGCTTTCCTCAGTGGTGGTCGTGGGGGTGGTCGAGCAGGGCGCCGTGGACGGCACGGGTGATCAGGGCGAGGGAGTGGGCGCCGGCGTCGGGGGTGCCGAGGGACTTCTCGGCGTGCGGTCGGGCCCGGCCCATGCGGGGCAGCAGGCGGGCGGTGGCGGCGGCCGCGTCGGTGGCCGTGGTGGCGGCGCGGTCCCAGGCTTCGGCGAGGGGCAGGCCCTCGGCCGTGGCGGCGGCCAGCGCGTCGGCGAAGGGCACGAGGACGTCGACCATGGTCTTGTCGCCGACTTCCGCGCCGCCGAGCCTGCGCACGGCCGCGGAGGCGTCCGCGACCCCGCCGGTGACGCGGGCGGCGTCCGGGGCGTCCCGGTCGCCGAGGGCGGTGCCGAGGGAGCGCAGGACGGTGCCCCACAGGGCGCCGGAGGTGCCGCCCGCCCGGTCGGCCCAGGCGTCGCCGGCGCGGGTCAGGACGGTGCCGGCGCCCGCGCCGCGCTCGTGGGCGTCGGCGGCGGCCCCGCGGGCGGCGGTGGAGCCGCGCAGCATGCCGATGCCGTGGTCTCCGTCGCCGGCGACGGCGTCGATCCGGCCGAGTTCGTCGGCGTGCGCCTCGACCACGGCGGCCACCGCGTCCAGAGCGGCCAGGACGGTGCGGGCGGCGTGCCGTGAGGCATCCGCGGCCGGGGGCGGGCCGGCGTCCGGGAGCGGGGCGGTCTCCGGGCGTACGGGGGTCCGCGGACGTACGGCGGTGCCGGGCTCGGCGGCGTCGAGGGCGCCCTTGCGGTAGGCGGGCGTGTCGGCGGGGGCCCGCCACAGCTCCTCCAGGCCCTCGTCCAGCCAGGTCAGGGTGAGGGAGACACCGGCCATGTCGAAGCTGGTGACGAGTTCGCCGACCTCGGGGTCGACGATCTCGACGCCCGCCTCGCCGAGCAGGGCCGCGACCTTGCGGTAGACGACGAACAGTTCCTCGTACTTGACCGAGCCGAGCCCGTTGAGGACGACGGCGGCGCGCTGTCCCGCCGGGCCGGGGACGTCCTCGGGGAGTTCCTTCAGCAGCGTCCCGACCAGGAGCCGCGCCGCCTCGTCGGCGGTGGGCAGGTCCTCCTCGCCGATGCCGGGCTCCCCGTGGATGCCGAGGCCGACCGCCATGCGGGCGTCGGGGACGGTGAACAGGGGGTGGTCGGCGCCGGGCAGGGTGCAGCCGGAGAAGGCGATGCCGAAGGACCGGGTGCGGGCGCCCGCCCGTTCGGCGGCGCGCACCACCTCGTCCAGGGGCAGGCCCTGCTCGGCCGCGGCGGCGGCGGCCTTGAAGACGGGCAGGTCACCGGCGATGCCGCGCCGCTTGGCCGACTCGTCCGGTCCCGCGCTGGAGATGTCGTCGGCGACGGCGAAGGTACGGGCGTCGATGCCGTCGGCGGCCAGCCGCTCGGCGGCCTGGCCGAAGTGCAGGACGTCCCCGGCGTAGTTGCCGTACATCAGCAGGACTCCGGCGCCGCCGTGCGCCGCCCGCGCCACGGAGCGGATCTGCTGGGCGGAGGGCGAGGCGAAGACGTTGCCGACGGCCGCGCCGTGCGCCAGGCCGCGGCCGACCAGGCCGGAGAAGGCCGGATAGTGGCCCGATCCGCCGCCGATCACCACGGCCACCTGGCCGGCCGGGGTGGCGGTGGCCCGGACGACTCCGCCGGTGACCGGCCGGACCCAGCGCCGGTGCGCGGCGGCGAAGCCCTCCAGCGCCTCGTCGGCGAAGGCGGCGGGGTCGTTGAACAGGCGGGTCATCGCACGGCCTCCTTGGCCTGGTGGTCGGGGGCGGGAGCCGGTTCGTCGGTGCGGTGGCGGGCGGCGAGCCACACCATCAGCGCGGCGGACAGCAGCATGAAGAAGCCGACGAGGTAGAGCGGTACGTAGTACGCGCCCGTCAGGTCCTTGAGCCAGCCGGTGATGTAGCTGGAGGCGAAGCCCGCCACGTTTCCGGCGGTGTTGATCAGGGCGATGCCGGCCGCGGCGGCGGCTCCGGTCAGGAAGCGGGAGGGCACCGACCAGAAGACCGGCAGGGCGGCGAAGATGGCGCAGGCGGTGACGGTGATCACGGCGACCGTGGCGGCCGGGGAGCCCATGTAGAGGGCGAGCGGGATGGAGACACCGCCGACGACGGCCGGTCCCGCCACGTGCCAGGTGCGGGTGCCGTGGCGGGTGGCGTGCCGGGTCCAGAAGAAGAGGACGACGGCGGCCGGCAGGTACGGGATGGCGGTGATCCAGGCCTTGTCCATCACGCTGAACGTGGTGTCGTACTGGTCCTGGAAGCCGTTGATGATCGTCGGCAGGAAGAAGGCGAGGGCGTACAGGCCGTACACGAAGCCGAAGTAGACGACCGCGAGGATCCAGACCCGGCCGCTGCTGAAGGCGGTCTTCAGGTCGCCCTTGGCGTGCTTGCTCTCGTGCCCGGCCTTCTGGGCGTTCTCGGCGGCGAGTTCGGCCGTCAGCCAGTCGCGTTCGGCCGGCGTGAGCCACTTGGCGTCGGCGGGCCTGTCGATCAGGTAGAACCAGGCGACGACGCCCAGGATGATCGCGGGCAGCGACACGAACAGGAACATCACGCGCCAGCCCTCGAGGCCGAACAGGCCGTGGCGGCCGATCAGCCAGCCCGCGAGCGGGGCGCCGAACACGGTGGTCAGCGGCTGGGCGAGGTAGAACAGGCCGAGGATCTTGGTGCGGTGGCGGGACGGCACCCACTGGCTGAGGAAGAGGATCGCGCCCGGGAAGAAGCCCGCTTCGGCGACACCGAGCAGAAAACGCAGCGTGTACAGCTGGCCGCTGCTGCTGACCCAGGTGAACAGCAGTGAGACGACACCCCAGGTCACCATGATCCTGGCCAGCCACCGGCGGGCCCCGAAGCGGTGCAGGGCCATGTTGCTGGGGACCTCGAGCACGATGTAGCCGAGGAAGAAGATCCCGGACGCGAAACCGAACTGGGCGGCGGTCAGGGCGAGGTCCTGTCCCATGCCGTTGGGTTCGGCGAACGAGACGGCCGTGCGGTCCAGGTAGTTCACGAAGAACATCAGCGCCACGAACGGGACGAGGCGGACTGAGACCTTCTTGATGGCAGTTCTCTCGACTGCCGCGGATGGCGCTTGGGCACCCATGGGCGACTCCTCGGCTCGCCCGGACAGCTCCGTCCGGGGTCGGTCACACCGGATGTCCGCCGCGGAAGGCGGCCGACCGGTTCGCCCTCACGCTATGCCTCGGATCAAAATTGGTCACCAATTTACCAGTGTGGCGAGCGTCATAGATCCCCTACTGGCCCAACTCTTGACAAATCGCAGCCATGGCCGGGGTGAACTGCCTGGTCAGCCGGGTCGGCGCGGCATCTGGTTGACTGGTGACCGTGACCAGTCAGCCTGATCAGCACAGCTCCGCGGCCGCTCCGGACCTCGCGCGGCTGCTGCGGCCCGTCGTGCGCGAGTCGTCCGTCAGTGAGGTCGCCAAACGGCTCCTCGACCACCTCTCGGCCGGTGACATCCGGCCCGGCACGCGGCTGCCCGCCGAGCGTCAGCTGGCCGAGGCGCTGGGTGTCGCACGCTCCAGCGTGCGCGGCGCGCTCTCCGCCCTGGACGTCCTCGGGATCATCGAGATCCGGCCGGGCTCCGGCTCCTACGTGCGCGAGGGCACCTCGGAGTTCCTGCCCCGCGCGATCAACTGGGGGCTGATGCTGGGCCAGCGCCGCACCCAGGACCTGGTCGAGGTGCGCACGTACATGGAAGGGGTGTCCGCCCGGCTGGCGGCGGAGCGCGCCGACGACGAGGACGTGGCACGACTGGAGGAGCACCTCCAGCACATGCGCGACGCGGGCGGCGACGTCACGGCGTTCATCGACGCCGACATCGCCTTCCACCTGGAGACGGCCCGCATCGCGCGCAACACCGTCCTCAGCGACATCCTGCACAGCATCAGGGCGCTGCTCCAGGTCTGGATGGAGCGCGTCAGCGACATCGAGGGCACCGTCAGCGGCACGCTCTGCGAGCACGACGCGGTGCTCCGGGCGATCCGCGCGCGTGATCCGGAGGCCGCGGACCGGGCGATGGCCGAACACATGCGGATGGCCAGCGCCCGGCTGCGCGCCTCGGTGGACGGCGGCGGCGCCTGACCGGGGCCTCGTCCCGTCCGCGGTCTGTCGGTGTCGTCGCGTCGTCAATAGCCTGGTGCCGTAAGGCCGTTGTCGACCGAGGAGTCCCATGTCCACCGCGCCGCAGGTCCCCGACATCCTCTCCCCCGAGTTCGCGGCGAACCCCTATCCGGTCTACCGGGCGATGCGGGAGAGCGCGCCCCTGGTCTGGCACGAGGCCACGCGGAGCTGGATCGTCTCGCGCTACGACGACGTGGAGCGTGCCTTCAAGGACCGGAACGGGCAGTTCACGACCGAGAACTACGACTGGCAGCTCGAGCCCGTGCACGGCAGGACGATCCTCCAGCTGAGCGGCCGGGAGCACGCGGTCCGGCGCGCGCTGGTCGCGCCGGCGTTCCGGGGCGCCGATCTCCAGGACCGGTTCCTGCCGGTGATCGAGCGCAACTCCCGCGAGCTGATCGACGCGTTCCGGCACACCGGACGCGCCGACCTGGTCGCCGACTACGCGACCCGCTTCCCGGTCAACGTCATCGCGGACATGCTGGGTCTGGACAAGGCGGACCACGACCGGTTCCACGGCTGGTACACGTCGGTCATCGCCTTCCTGGGCAACCTCTCGGGGGACCAGGAGGTGGCGGCCGCCGGTGCGCGCACCCGCGTGGAGTTCGCCGAGTACATGATCCCGATCATCCAGGAGCGCCGCGAGAATCCGGGCGACGACCTGCTGTCCTCCCTGTGCGCGGCGGAGGTCGACGGGGTCCGGATGAGCGACGAGGACATCAAGGCGTTCTGCAGCCTGCTGCTCGCGGCGGGCGGTGAGACCACGGACAAGGCGATCGCCAGTATCTTCGCCAACCTGCTCGCCCACCCGGAGCAGTTGGCCGCCGTGCGCGAGGACCGGACCCTGATACCGCGCGCCTTCGCGGAGACGCTGCGCTACACCCCGCCGGTGCACATGATCATGCGTCAGTCGGCGTCCGAGGTGGAGCTGAGCGGCGGCACCATACCGGCGGGCGACACCGTCACGTGTCTCATCGGCGCGGCCAACCGGGACGGGAGCCGCTACCGCGACCCGGACCGCTTCGACCTCCACCGCGAGGACCTGACCACGACGACCGCCTTCTCGGCCGCCGCCGACCATCTCGCCTTCGCGCTGGGCCGGCACTTCTGCGTCGGAGCGCTGCTGGCGAAGGCGGAGGTCGAGATCGGCGTGGGGCAGCTGCTGGACGCCATGCCGGATCTGCGGCCGGACGACGGCTTCGACGCGGTGGAGCGCGGGGTGTTCACCCGGGGCCCGCAGTCCCTGCCGGTGCGGTTCACGCCGCGCGCGGGCTGACGCGGGCACGCCCTGTCAGACCACCACGGGGGTGAACAGGGCGGGCAGGGCGGTGAGTCCGCGCATCCAGATCGACGGACGCCAGGTCAGTTCCTCGGGCTCCACCGCGAGGACGAGGTCGGGGAGGCGTTCCAGCAGGGTCTCGACCGCGGTGCGGGCGACGACGTCGGCGAGCAGCGGTGCCGGGTACGGGCACCGGTGCTCGCCGTTGCTGAAGGACAGGTGCGCGGAGTTCTCGGCGCCGACGTGGGCCTCGGGCCAGAGCTGCGGGTCGGTGTTGGCCGCGGCCAGGCCGAGGACGAGGCAGTCGCCGGCGCGGATCTGCCGGCCGCCCAGCTGGATGTCGTTCACGGCCCAGCGGCCGATGAAGTTCTGTGTGGGCGTGTCCAGCCACAGCACCTCGTTGAGCGCCTCCCCCACGCTGAGCCGCCCGCCCGACACGTTGAGGGCGAAGCGTTCGTCGGTGAGCAGCAGCCGTAGCGTGTTCCCGATCCAGTTGGCGGTGGGCTGCTGGGCCGCGGCGATGACGGAGATCAGGTCCTGCACCGTCTCCTCGTCGGTCAGGCCCGCCGGATGGGTCAGCATCCGCGAGGTGACGTCGGGGCCGGGCCGCAGGCGCTTGTGCCGGACCAGGCCGTGGATGCGCTCGCCCACACGCGTGTACGCCGCGACCGGGTCGTCGCCCTCCGCCGCGTCGAGGGAGACGCGCAGGTCCTCGACGAGGTGCTGGGTCTCGGCACCCCCGTGCGGCATCCCGCACATGCGTACCGCGGCGCGCATGGGCAGGGCGTGCGCGTAGGCGCTCATCAGCTCGGCCCGGCCGCTGCCGGCGAAGCCTGCGATGAGCCGGTCGGCGAGCTGCCGGCAGTCCCGGGCCAGCTCGAACTGGTCGACGCCGGCCAGGGCCTGGGTGATCACGTCGGCCCGGCGCCGGTGTTCCTCGCCCTCGGTGAACAGCACCGAGGGCTGATGTCCGACGTAGGGCATGAGCGGCCAGTCGGGCGGGATGCGGTCCCACTGGTTCCAGCGCCGCGAGTCCCGGGCGAACAGCTCGTCGTGGCTGGTCACGTAGCTGACCTCGGGGTAGCCGAGGACCAGCCACGCGGGTACCCCGCCGTCGAGGAGCACCGGTGCGACGGCGCCGTGCTCGCCCCGCAGTCCGCGGTACAGCTCCGACGGCGTCTGCTGGTACGCGAGACCGGCCAGCGGGACGGCGTCCGGGTGGGCGGGGCAGCCCGGCGCGGCGACGGGGTGCGGAGCGGGGTCGATGTCGGTCACGGTGCGCCCTCCTGGGCCAGGGCCAGTCGGTAGAGGTGGTCCACAAGGGTGACCAGCACGTGCTTGCCGGACGCGCGTACCCGGGCGTCGCAGTCGACCAGTGGTACGCGCTCCGGCAGCGCGAGGGCCAGGCGGATCTCGTCCAGGGAGTGCCGGGCGGTGTCGTCGTCGAAGCGGTTGACGGCCACGACGAACGGGGTGCCGTGGTGTTCCAGCCGGTCTATCGCGTACCAGGAGGCGTCCATGCGGCGGGTGTCGACGAGGACGACGGCGCCGAGGGTGCCGGAGAAGAGGCGGTCCCACAGGAACCAGAAGCGTTCCTGGCCGGGCGCGCCGAACAGGTACAGCACCATGCGGTCGTTGAGGCTGATCCGGCCGAAGTCGAAGGCCACCGTGGTGGTGGTCTTCGCGGTGACGTCGCCGGTCTCGTCGACGCCTGCGCCGGCCTGGGTCATCACCTCCTCCGTGTTGAGGGGCCGGATCTCGCTGACGGAGCGGACCAGGGTGGTCTTGCCGACGCCGAACCCGCCCACGACGACGATCTTCAGGCCGGTCTCCGCGGCGTCGGTCAGGGGTGTGCGGCCGGAGGCGGCGAGGTGCGCGGGGGCCGGCGTGTCAGAGGTTGCGGAGCCCATGGAGCACCTCCTGGAGAAGGGCGGTATCGGGGCGGTGCGACGCGGCGGACCGCCCCAGGCGCGGATGGCGGGCGGTGATCCTCCCGGTGGCGAGCAGGTCGCCGAGCAGGATGCGGACCACCGTGATCGGCAGTGCCAGTTCGGCGGCGAGTTCCACCACGGCCGTGGGGTGCCGGCACAGTTCCAGGATCCGGATGTGTTCCGACTGCATGCCGGCCGACGGTTCGCACTCGCCGACCACCAGGGTGACGAGGTCGAAGGAGTCGCCGGCGCGGCTGCGTCCGCCCGTGACCGTGTAGAGCCGGTCGGGTGCGCCGGTGTCCACGGGCCTGCGCGTCACGACGAGCCGCTCCCGCGGAGGGCGTGGCGCGGGGCGGCCCGCAGGTGCTCGCCGATCTGCTCGACCAACTCGGTCATCTGGTGGCCCACCACGCCGGGGTCGGCGTCCTCCACCGCGACGACGGCCAGGTGCGCGCCCTCGCCCGCCTCGACGATGAACAGCAGCCCTCCGTGGAACTCGGTCATGGAGTGCCGGACGCCACCGGTTCCGTTGCCGAACTCGACGGAGGCACCCTGGGCGAGGGCCTGGATGCCGGAGCAGATGGCGGCGAGCTGGTCGGCCCGGTCCAGGGTGAGGTGTTCGGTCCAGCAGAGCCGGAGGCCGTCGCGGGACAGGACGAGGGCGTGGCGGGTGCCGGGGGTGCTGTCCAGGAGGTTCTGGAGGAGCCAGGTGAGGCTGTTGTCGGTGGTCTGCATGATGGGTGAGGGGACGGTGGGTGCTGCTCCGGTCACCGGCCCGTTCCTCCAATCTCACGAACTCGGGGGCGAGGGGGCGCCGTTACGCGCCGTGCGGTGGGGCGCGCTGTCTACCCCGACGCGGGCGGTTCCGGCGTCGACGCCCCGCCGGCCGCCCCGGACCGGCGGCCGCGGTGGAAGGCACCGAAGCTGGACCCGGCGTCGCGGGACGCCGTCGCCGGCCGGTCGGTGGGCCGCGGGGCCGGGTCGCGCCGTTCGCGCTCTGCCTCGGCCATGGTCCGGCCCGGGGAGCGCACGGGCAGTCCGCCCGGCGTCGCGGACGGCGGGCGGGTTGCCGGCGCCTGCTCGGGAGGTACGGTCCGCTCGGCGTCCCGGACGTCCGGGAGGCGCGAGGCGGCCAGGGGCGCCTCCGCGGCGGGCGCGGGTCCGGGGACCGGGACGCGGGCCGCGCCGCCGAGGGTGCGGCCGGTCAGTGCGGGCCCCGGGTCCCGCTGCTGGGCGAGCAGTTGCGGTGGCACCAGGACGACGACGCCCGTGCCGCCGCGGGACGAGGGACGGTAGCTCACGCCGACGCCGTACTTGGCGGCGAGCCGTCCGACCACGGCCAGGCCGAGCCGGGTTCCCTGGAGCGAGGCCAGGTCGGTCGCCCGTCCCGACACGGCCTCCTCGGCATGGCGCATGGCGGCGTCGGCCATCTTGAGTCCGCTGTCCTCGATGGTGATGACGATCCCGGCGGTACGTTCCTCCACGTACACGTGGACCTCGTCGATGGGTGGCGAGAAGTTGGCGGCGTTGTCCATCAGTTCGGCCAGGAGGTGCATGACGCCCTCGGCCGCGTGGCCGGAGATCGCGGCGGTGGTGGAGCAGTGCATGCGGACGCGCTGGTAGGCGGCGATGCGGCCGACGGCACCGCGCAGGATGCTCTCCATCACGATGGGCTTGTTCCAGGCGCGGCTGGAGCGGCCGCCCATCAACAGGGCCAGGCGGTCGGTGATGAGGCCGAGCTGGGAAGTGCTGTGGTCGAGCCGCAGGAGGTCGCCCAGGACCTCCTCTCCGTGACGGTCCTGCATGTCCCGCAGGTCGGCGAGCATGCGTACGGCCTTGGCCTGGACACGGCCGAGGGACTTGGCGGAGGCGGCCTCGGCGGCCGCGGTGCGCCGTTCGCTGTGGGCCAGTTCCCGGACGAACAGTTCGGCGCAGGCACGCAGATGCGGCCGCCGGGGCCAGTCCAGCTCGGCGAGGACGGCCTCCGCCGAGGTGCCGCCGCGCAGTTTCCGCACCGCGGCGGGCAGGGTGCTGCTCGTCAGGTGTTCCAGCTCCCCGGTGGCGCTGCGCGTCTCACGGAGCGCCTCCTGGTGCCGGGTCTCGGCCTCCGTGGTGTGCCGTACGGCGTCGGCCATGAGGGAGGCGAAGCTCTGAACGACCTCACGCAGGTGCGGCCCGGGGGCGGGGGCGGTGCGGGCGACGGCCTCGTCGGCGCCGGCACCCTCGCGCACCTGCCGGGCGACGCCCGGCAGCGCGACGTTGACGAGGTGCACCAGGCCGGCGTTCTCCTGGGCGAGCCGGGCCTTGAGGGTGCCGATCTCGGCTCTGCGGTCGGCCGCGGTACGGCGGGCCCGTCCGACCAGGTGGGAGGCGAGGACCACGGTGACGGCGACGCAGAGCCAGGACGTCACGGCGAGGGTCGCGGTCCAGCCCCGGGCGGCATCGGGCGCCGCGGCCCAGGCGGCACCGGCGCCCGCGGCGGTGGCGGGCAGCACGACCAGGGCGACGGCGGGGGTGCGGTGGGGGGCATTCTGCGTCCGGGGCGGGGTGGGGGGTGCAGACACTGACATTCCGCGGTCCCTCTGGTCCTTGAGAGCGGGGAAGGGCCGATCGACATGGGTCGGCCCGCGGATCGGAGCCGTGCCACCGGGTTCCTGTTGATCACTCCGATGGGCTTTGGGCTCATGCTAGTCAGCGTCACGGACACGTATGCCCGACCCGCCGGGAACCCCACCGAGGAGCGAACTTCCCGCGCATCCCGCCGATCGAAAGCACCGATGTGATACGGGCGTTCGCACCCGGTCAGTGGCCTGCTCGCGCGGTGGCCGGACGGGCCGGGCCCGGACGCGGCGACACCATCTGGGTGACTGTGGGATGCGGTGGCGCGCGACAGCGGATCGTATGGGTGCCATGCGCAGACCCATAGCCGTGGCTTCAAGCCACTCACGCCTGCTCACGACAGGCGTGCTCCTCGCCTCCCAGTCACTCCTGCTGACCCTGTCGGCGGTCCCCGCGACCGCCGGAGACGCCGGGTCACCCGTCCGCGGTACCGCCTACATGGGCCGGGGTGTCCTCGCCCACGAAGGTGTCCAGGGGCGGCCCGTCGAAACCCGCGCCAGTCAGATCGAGGGCGTGGACGTCTCCAGCCACCAGGGCAACGTCGCCTGGTCGACCCTGTGGAAGAGCGGGGTCAAGTGGGCCTATGTGAAGGCCACCGAGGGGACCTCCTACCGCAACCCGTACTTCGCCCAGCAGTACGGCGGCTCCTACGACACCGGCATGATCCGCGGCGCGTACCACTTCGCGACCCCGGACACCTCCGGCGGCAAGGCCCAGGCCGACTACTTCGTCGACCACGGCGGCGCCTGGTCGAAGGACGGCAAGACCCTGCCGGGCGTCCTCGACATCGAGTACAACCCGTACGGGGCGACCTGTTACGGAAAGACCAAGGCCCAGATGGTGAGCTGGATCAAGAGCTTCGTGGACCGGTACGAGGCGCGCACCGGGCGCGAGGCCGCCATCTACACCTCCACCAACTGGTGGACGCAGTGCACCGGCAACTCCAGCGCCTTCGGCGCGAACAACCCACTGTGGGTGGCCCGGTACGCCTCGTCCGTGGGGGCCCTGCCGGCGGGCTGGGACTTCCACACGATGTGGCAGTACACCTCGACCGGAAAGACCGTCGGGGACCACAACAAGTTCAACGGATCGCTGGACCGCGTCAAGGCCCTGGCCAAGGGCTGACGGGGACCTGCCGTCGGGCGCCGGTCGCGGTGTCAGCGGCCGGCGAGGGGTTCCAGGATGCCGGCCACCTGCTCGCGCATCACGTCGCGGGCAGCGGGCGGCAGTCCGCCGAGATCCGTACCCTCCAGGGCGTCGACGGCCTCGTCGGCGCCCCCGTCGCACGCGGCGCTGCCGCCGACCACCTCGTAGCCGTCCCGGACGGCGACCCGCAGCCGGGGCCGGCCGTCGCCTTCGGTGTGCACGGCCGTGGCGACGACCAGCGGCGGCGGCCCGCCCGCCGCCGCGGGCTCCTTGCGGTAGCCGCTGGCGGTCGGGGTGCGCCAGCGCAGACCGAGCAGCAGGTGGCGCTTGGCCACCACCTCGGCCAGGTCGGTCTCGTAGGAGCCGTCGGAGCCCAGCACGGTGGCGCGGGCGTCCAGCACGAGGGCCGCGGGCAGCAGGCAACGCAGGGTGCTGCCCACGAGGTTGCCGCCGACCGTCGCCGCGCGGCGCACGGCTCCGGTGCCCACCGAGCCCGCCGCGCGGCGCAGCACCTCCGGCACCCGCTCGTCGATGCGGTGCAGCAGTACGGCCGCGCCCAGGGCCTCGGGTTCGAGGACGGTCGCCTCCGGCAGCTCGCGCAGGGACATGGCCAGTTCGGGGAAGCCGTCGCGTTGCCAGGCGGCCCACACGAGCGTGGCGCCGCCGACGGGCACCGCTCCGTCCGCCAGGCACTCCTGCGCCTCGGACACGGACGTGGGCAGACGCAAGTGCATGCTGATCGACCTGCTTTCCCGGCAGTCGGCGGTGGGACGACGAGGCGGCCCCCCGCCGCGTGATCACGGCCACCGTGATTGTCCGCACCGTCAACGGGGCGCGTACAGGGCTCACTCGGTTCCGATGTGCGCCCCCCACGCGCCGGTGCATCTCCTACGGGTGCGCTACGCGCGTCGTGCCAGGAAGACGAGTTCGCGGCCCCGGCGGTCGGGGGCGTCGCGCACCTCCCGGACCTCGAAGCCCCGACCGGTCAGGTCGGCCTCCACCTCAGCCCGGTCGCGGAAGCGCAACGTCGAGTCGGAGGTCAGCACTTCGCCGTCCGCGGTGAAGACGTAGGTCCAGCGGAAGGTGACCAGCGGGCCGCTCACGTCCAACAAGTCGCACCAGCTCTCCACCGCACCCGCGCCGGGGATCTCCACGACCCGGTGCGTGTGCTCGCGGTCCCACTCCTCCCAGGCGCGCCGGGCCGGGTCCCGTGTCTCGAACACCAGGTGCCCGCCGGGCCGCAGGGCCTCGTACGCCCCCTGGAGTGTCCCCTGCCACGCCCGTGGCCCGGTGATCGCCTGGGCGACGTTCGCCGTCATGGTCGCCAGGTCCGCCCGCAGCGGGGGCAGCGAGGCCGCGTCCCCCTCGATCCAGCGCACCCGGGCGGCGCCCGGCTTCCCCCGGGCCACGTCGAGGGAGGCCGCGGCGGGGTCCAGGCCGACCACCTCGATCCCCCGGTCGGCCAGCAGCAGGGCGAACACCCCCGTACCGCAGCCGATGTCCAGCACGCGCCGGGCGCCGAACTCGCCGGCCACGCGCAGGTACGCGTCCAGGTCGCCGCGATCGGTGTCCAGCGCGTCGTAGACGGCGGCGAGCCGCGGATGCCGGAAGCACTCGTCAGCCATACGGCCGACGATAACTCCCACTCGCGCGCGTGCGGTCGGCTCGCGTGCGTGCGGTCGGCTTCGCGCGCATGCGTGCGTACGTGCGTGCGGTCGGCTCGCGCGCGTCGCGCGCGTGCGTGCGGTCGGACGGAATCCCCGCCGGGTTCCCGGCCGGCCCCGCCGAGCCGGTGCGGTGGGAGCGGACGCGGGGAGCACCGGCGCACCGGGCGCCGTCCGGCGTGCCTCGGTGCGGGGCGCCGGTGCGCGTTCGCGGGGGTCGCAGGGGGTATCACCCAGGCGGGCCCCCGAGACCGCCGCCCCGGACACCCGCGCGGTCACCCGTCTCCCACGGAAGGCGCACCGACATGACCGAGCCTCACGGCCTGGAGCCCGTCGCGACGTTCTGCGGCAACTGCGACTGCGGCTGTCCCCAGTTGTTCGTCGACCCCCAGGCACCGGCGGAGCGGCGGGTCGTCCTGACCGACGACTTCGGCCAGCGCGTGCAGATGAGCGCCGACCAGTTCTCGTCGCTGGTCGACGACGCCAAGCAGGGCAAGCTGGACGGCGTCGCCCTGCCCTGACCGGTCCGCCGGACAGCCGCGGGGCCTTCCGGGTGAACGACCCCGCGCTTCCCCGGTCGGCCTCCGTCGACCGGGGAACAAGGACGGGCATGCGCGCACTCGTCATCAACTGCACCCTGAAGCCCTCCCCCGCGCCGTCCAACACCGAGGCCCTCGCCTCCACGGTCATCGCGGCCCTGAAGGGCCACGGAGCCGAGGTGGACGTCGTCCGGGCCGTCGACCTGAACCTGAGACCGGGCGTCGAGACCGACATGGGCGACGGCGACGACTGGCCCCAGGTGCACGAGAAGCTCCTGGCCTCCCAGATCCTGATCATCGGGTCGCCCACCTGGCTCGGCCGTCCGTCCTCCGTGGCCCAGCGGGTCCTCGAACGGATGGACGCCATGCTGAGCGAGACCGACGACGAGGACCGCCCCGTCGCCTACAACCGCGTCGCCGGCGTCCTGGTGACCGGCAACGAGGACGGCGCGCACCACGTCATCAGCGAGATCAGCGGCGGACTCGCGGACATCGGCTACACCATCCCGGGACAGGCCTGGACCTACTGGCACCTCGGTCCCGGGCCCGGACCCGACTTCCTCGACGACGAGCGCGGCCACGACTGGGCGCTCTCCACCGGCCGGGCGATGGCGTCCAACCTCGTGCACGCCGCGCGCGCCCTCGCCGCGCTGCCCGTGCCCGCCCCGCCGTCCTGACCTCGCAGGCCCTCGTACGGCGCCCATGGTCACCGACCTGGCCCGCGGGTGTCTGAGGGTCCCGATACGGGGCATTCGTGCATGAGCAACGACGTACGACACACATGAGGAGCTGAGGTCCGCCATGACGCACGACCTGACCCCGAAGTACACGGTCCCCGGCATCGAGCGCGAGGCCGCCGGACGGCTGATCGGTGTGCTGCGACTGCGCCTGCACGCCCTCAACGATCTGCACCTGACCCTCAAGCACGTGCACTGGAACGTCGTCGGGCCGCACTTCATCGCCGTGCACGAGATGATCGACCCGCAGGTCGACCAGGTACGTGACATGGCCGACGACGTCGCGGAGCGCATCGCCGCGCTCGGCGGTGTGGCACAGGGCACGCCCGGGGCCCTGGTGTCGGAGCGGAAGTGGGACGACTACTCCATCGGCCGGGCCGACGCGATCGCCCACCTCGGCGCGCTCGACCTGGTCTACACGGGCGTGGTGGAGGGCATGCGCGCGGCCGTCGAGGAGGCCGGCAAGATCGACACCGCCACGGAGGACCTCCTGATCGGCCAGCTCCGGGACCTGGAGCAGTTCCAGTGGTTCGTGCGGGCCCACCTGGAGAGCGCCGGAGGCACCCTGGCGACGGGCAGCGCGGAGTCCGAGAAGGAGGCGGCGGCCCGCGGCGCCGAGATCGGCTGACGGCCGGCCCCGCCGGACGCGGGGCGCGCCGGGCCCGCCGTGATCGGCGCCCGGCCGCCCCCTCGGACGGCTCGGCCCGGACGGTTCAGCGCCGGCCGAGCCGCCGTTCGCCTCGGCTGCCCTGCTCGTACGGCAGCTTGTAGTGCTCGAAGACCGCGCCCTCCTCCTCGGCCGCGAGCTCACCGTCCTGATCGATCCCCGGGGCGTCCTTGACCAGCGACTTGTCGTAGGTCACCTTCACATAGCCCGGTCCGACGGTGGCCTTCTCCACCGGCACGAAGACGAGACGACGCCGGGTCGGCAGCCCGACCGTGACCGTCGCGAACGCCGGGCGGTCGGTCAGCGTGTCGAAGTAGATGGACTCGAGAGTCCCGATCTTGCGGCCGTCGTGGTCGACGACGTCCTGGCCGCGCCAGTCACGAATGTTTTCGGCTTCAAACATGCCCACTCTCCCCTTCCGAGAACGCGCTCCCTCTCTAGTTCCCCGCTTCACACGTCTGTCGCGCCTCTGTCGCCCCACCGGCCCAGGACCTGTCCGGCACCGGCGAAAATCGAGGGGTGTGCGGCGCGTGACCCGGGGTAGGCGGTCCTTCGTCGGCCGACAAGGTGACGACGACGGGGGCCGATCGACAGGGAGGGCACATCATGGCGACGACGACCGCACAGGCGACGCACACCACCACGGACATGCCGGAGATCACGGACCCGTCCAAGGTGGCGCCCAAGGACGCGCGGGAGTTGTCGAAGCTCTTCTTCGAGCAGCTCACGGTGCTGGAGGAAGGCACTCCCGAATACCAGTACGCCCGCAACACCCTGATCGAGATGAACATGTCCCTCGTCCGCTTCGCGGCCGGCCGGTTCCGCAGCCGCGGCCCGGAGGAGATGGAGGACATCGTCCAGGTCGGCATGATCGGCCTGATCAAGGCGATCGACCGGTTCGAGCTCACCCGTGAGGTCGAGTTCACCTCGTTCGCCGTGCCGTACATCGTCGGGGAGATCAAGCGGTTCTTCCGGGACACCTCGTGGGCGGTGCACGTCCCGCGGCGGCTCCAGGAGGCGCGCGTCCAGCTGGCGCGGGCCACCGAGGAGCTGCGCAGCCGTCTGGGCCGCAACCCCACCACGCAGGAGCTGTCCGAGCTGATGAGCCTGCCGGAGGACGAGGTCGTCGAGGCCCGCCTGGCGGCCAACGGCTACAACTCCGCCTCCCTGGACGCCGCCATCAACGGCAGCGAGGACGGCGAGTCGGCGCTCGCGGACTTCATCGGCACCGACGACGCCGCTCTGGCGCTCGTGGACGACTTCCACGCCCTCGCCCCGATGATCGCCCAGCTGGACGAGCGCGACCGGCAGATCATCCACTGGCGGTTCGTCGAGGAGCTCACCCAGAAGGACATCGGCGAGCGGCTCGGCGTCTCGCAGATGCACGTGTCCCGGCTGATCTCGCGTCTGCTGGGCCGCCTGCGGGAGGGCATGCTCAGCACGACCTGAGCGGCTGATCGGCGGTGCGCCGCCTGAGCCGGGTCTCCGGCTCAGGCGGCGCTCTTCTTCTTGCGGCGGCCGCCGGCTCCGGTGAGCGCGTCGACGAGCTGGCCGCGGCTCATCTTCGAGCGTCCGGCGATGTCCTGTTCGGTGGCCCGCTGGTACAGCTCGGCCTTGCTCAGCTCCCGCAGTTCGGACCGCTTGGGCCGGGCCCCGCGAGAGGGGGCGGCGGCCTTCTTCCGCGGTGCGGACGGCCGCTTGCCGCCCGCGCCCCGCGCCTGTTCCAGGCTGCCCCGCAGTACGTCCATCAGGTCGACGACGTCGGTGGCCCGCGGTGCCTCCTCCGCGACGGCGATCTCCTCGCCCTCGGCCTTGGCCCGGACCAGCTCGCGGACCTTCTCCTGGTACGTGTCGCGGTAGCGGGCCGGGTCCCAGGGGCCGCTGAGGGCGTCGACCAGCCGCAGCGCCATGTCCAGTTCCTTGCCGCGGCCCACGCGGCCCGTCGGCAGCTCCGGCAGTTCCTCGACCGGGTCGCGGACCTCGTCGGCCCAGTGCAGCGTCTGGAGCAGCAGGACCCGGTCCTCGGCCCGGAGCGCGGTGAGGTACTGCCGGTTGCGCATCACGAAGGTGGCGACGCCGGCCTTGCCCGTCTCGGCGAGGGCGGTGCGCAGCAACTCGTAGACCTTGAGGTACTCCTCACCGCGCGGGGCGACGTAGTAGGTGCGGCCGAAGTACACCGGCTCGATCCGGTCCAGGTCGACGAAGTCGGTGATCTCCAGGGTGCGGGAGCGGCCCGGCGCGATCTCGTCGAGTTCGCCGGGCTCCACGACGACGTACTCGCCGTCACTCACCTCGAATCCCTTGACGATGTCGGCGGCGTCGACCTCGTCGCCGGTGCGCTGGTTGACCCGCCGGTTGCGGATCCGGTCCGAGGTGCCGCGCTGCAGCTGGTGGAAGTGGACCGTGTGGTCCTCGGTCGCGGTGAAGAGGCCGACGGGCACGGAGACCAGCCCGAACGTGATCACACCGGTCCAGATCGCCCGTGCCATGGCCATTCGCTCCTTCCGGTCCCGCACCGTCCGTGGGGGATCTCACGTTCCGCGTCACCGTGGCCCGGCTCCACTGGGCCGGGCCTGTCGGCGACCACCACAGCACACGTGATCCACCTGCTGTCCCGACACCCGGCCGACTGGAGCCCGTCCCGGTTCCGGCGCCGGCGCACCCAACACACCGTCTCCCGCATCGGGGAATGGCGCCACTGGTACGAACACGACCACCTGTCCCCTCAGGACATCGCCGACCGCGAAGGGACGAGCCCGGCCACCGTGGCGCTGTGCGAGGCGCACGTCGCGACGGCGTCGGGGCGCACGGCGGGACCTCAGCGTCGCTGGTGGGTGGGCTTTGCCGTCGGGGTGCGGGTGGCCGCCAGACCGGCGAGGAGCTTGAGGCGGCCTTCGGAGGTGCCGCCCGGTTCAGCGGTGTAGAGGCTCAGGTCGTGCACGGCCCGCTGGGACACCGGCAGATCCACGGACTGGTAGGTCAGCTCCAGCTCGCCGACGTCGGGGTGCTGGAGCCGCTTGACGCCGTCGTGGCGGATGCGGACATCGTGCGCCGCCCACAGGGTGCGGAAGTCCTGGCTGAGGGTGGACAGCTCGCCGATCAGTTCACGCAGGGGCCGGTCGTGCGGTTCGCGCCCGGCCTCGGCGCGCAGCAGGGCGACGGCGGCGGCGGCGCCCGAGTCCCAGTCGATGAAGAAGTCGTGGGAGGTGTCGTCGGGGAAGTGGTAGCGGGCGAAGTCGGGACGGCCGTGTCTGTCGGTGGTGGGGCTGTCGAACATCGGGGCGTGCAAGGCCCGGCCGAGGGCGCAAGACCCTCCCGGCCGACGCCGACCCGATCACGGGGAGCTTCTTCACCCTGCGCCGTGACCATGAGCCCGGCCACACCCACGGAGACCTGGAGGCTCTCGCTGAGCGGAGTGAGCAGGCCGATCGGCATCAGTTCGGTGGTGAGGAAGACGAACAGACTGGCGGTGATGGCAGCCACACCCAGCCATACCCGAGTCCGGGACGCCTGCTTACGCGACGCGGCGGAGGCGCTTGTGTCTTCTTGAAGGGTCATGTCATCTCTCCGGATGTGGTCAGACGTGGTACGCGCATGCCTCATGGAGCCCCGGCCCGGCGGGGAGGTCATGGCGCGGGGAGGTGCGAGTCGGTGGCACGGGCCGGAGCCGAGGGGGTCTCCTCGGACTTCGGTTCGGGTGGGCGCGGCCGGCCGAGCATGACCGCCAGGAAGATGACGGCCATGCCGGCGATCTGGAGGACGGACGGTGTCTGTTCCATGACGAGGTGGCCCAGCAGGGTCGCCACGACCGGGCTGCCCAGCGCGAGGAAGGAGACCGCCACGGCCGGCAGGCGCTCGATGCCGCGGAACCAGACGATGTAGCTCAGGACCGCGCCGAAGACGATGAGGTGGGCGAACCCGATGACGTTGGATCCGGTGAGACGGTCGGGCAGGTCTTCCAGCGACAGCCAGCAGGGCAGCAGGACCAGGCCGCCTGCCGTGAGTTGCCATCCGGTGAACGTGAGCAGGCCGACACCTTCCGGCCGGCCCCACCGTTTGGTCAGGACGATGCCCGAGGCCATGCACAGGGCTCCGCCGACTGCGGCGAGCACTCCGGCGGTGTCGAGCGACCCCGCTCCATCGAAGACGAGCAGCACAACGCCCCCGGTGCCCATCACGCAGGCCAGGGCGTGGACGACTCTGATCCTGTCACCGAGGAAGAAGGCGGCGAGGATCACGACGAACATGGGCTGTGCGGACATGATCACGGCGGCGATTCCGCCCGGAAGCCGGTAGGCCGCGACGAAGAGCAGGAAGTTGAAGGCGCCGATGTTCAGCACGCCCAGCACCAGCGCGCGCCACCACCAGACGCCGACCGGAATCTTCCGGCCGAGGGCCAGCAGGAACAGGCCGCCGGGCAGGGTCCGCACGGTGGTCGCCAGGAGCGGCCGGTCCGGTGGCAGCAACTCGGTGGTGATCAGGTAGGTGCTGCCCCAGACGGCCGGAGCCAGGGCTGTCAGGGCCACCGTGAGCCCGCTCTGCGTGCTCTTCATCGTGCCTCAAATCCCTTATGCACTACCGCGGTTGCCGACGTCGGTTGCATCACGGAGTGCCGGCCTCGGAACCGACCGGCTCGATCCCCGCGCGGTGCTCGGCCCGCAGCGGCTCGTCCCAGGAGGTGTCGTCCGCGGCCTCCATCAGGCCGGCGGACAGGCCCGCCTCCTCCGGGGCGGCGCGGATCATGTCGTGCCCGAGCCCGGCCTTCCCGTGGTGGATCAGGCGGCCCATGGCGTCGTAGAGGGGACGGGGCACCGCGTTGCCGTACCGGTGCTGTGCCGCAACGCACACGCGTACGCAGGCCCAGCCGTCGATCATGCCCTGGCGGTACCTCTCCGGGACCTCGCGACCCTGGTTGAGGACCTCGGTGCGCGGTGGAGCGGTCATGGCGGTCACTCGTCCTATCGGTGCTGCGGGCGCGAGGGCGCCAGGGTGTGCCCCGGCGGCGTGCGCCCGGGTGCGGGAGGCAGGGAGGGGCCGGCGGAAGCATGGCTCCCGGTCATGCCGCAGGACCTCAAGTCGACGGCCTGGACGGTGGAGTTGGCCCGAGGAGGAGGTTCCCGCCGTGTGCGTTGTCACCAGTGTCGGACCTGGAGCATCAATGAGTCCAACACATGCTTGTCACGCGATGCATCTCGAATCACGATGGATCGATGGAGCTTCAGCAGATGCGGTATTTGATCGCCGTGGCCGAGACGAACAGCTTCACGAGGGCTGCCCAGCGCTGCCTGGTGGTCCAGTCCGCGCTGAGCCACCAGATCGCGCGCCTGGAGAAGGAACTGGGTGCGCGACTCTTCGAACGCACCAGCCGCCGGGTCCGGTTGACCCCGGCGGGCGCTGCCTTCCTTCCCGCGGCCCGCCAGTGCCTGGACGCGGCGGAGCGGGCCGCCGCCGAAGTCGCGGCGGTCGTCGGGGAGGTTCGCGGACGCCTCGCGGTGGGGCTGATCCCCACCGTCGCCGCCGTGGATGTTCCGAACGTCCTCAAGGACTTCCACCAGCGCCATCCGAAGGCTCGGATCAGTCTCAGTGTGGGAGCGAGCGACGAGCTCGTCGAACGGGTCAGGCAGGGCGAGATCGAGGTGGCCTTCCTCGGCATCCCGGTCACGGCCCGCCCCCGGGGTGTCATGGCCCGGGAGCTGGCCCGGGAGCGGCTGGTCGCCGTGGTCTCCCCGGACCATCCGCTCGCCGGTGAGACCTCGGTCGACCTGCGCCGGCTGTCCTCGGAGGTGTTCGTGGACCTTCCGGCGAAGACCGCCGGCCGGGCGCAGCCCGATCTGGCCTTCACCGCCGCCGGCCTCACCCGCCATGTCGCCTTCGAGGTGACCAACGCGGACTACCTGGCCCGTTTGGTCGGCGCGGGCCTCGGCGTGGCCCTGCTCCCGCCGACGTACGTGGCGGGCCTGGCCGGGATGGCCACGATCGAGGTCACGGACGCACCGGCCCGCGCCGAGTACGTGATCTGGGGCCGGGAGGGCCTCACCCCGGCTGCCGCGGCCTTCCTGAAGCTGCTGGGCATCGAGGAGGAGGAACACGTACGGACGAGCGGTGCGCGCGCCGTCCCGAGGGGCATGCGGGGTGCCGCGCGCGTCAGCGCGTCGGAACACGACGTGAGTCACGAGAACCTCCACCGGGGCGGCCCGAACGGCCGGTAGCCCGCGCGGATCGGCCGCCGCCGGTATTCCCTGTGAGGAGGGGACGGCGGCCCCACCGACCCCGTCGACCGTCTCCCCCACCCAACGACGTCGAACGAAGGGGCGCCGCCCATGAGCCGGCACGTGAAGGTGATCAGCCGCGAGGAACACCTGCGTTTCGTCGCGGCCCGGCCGTCCGTGAGCCATCTCCAGACCCCCGCGTGGGGAGACGTGAAACCCGACTGGCGTGCCGAGAGCCTGGGCTGGTTCGACGAGGACGGCACTCTCGTGGGCGCCGGGCTGGTGCTGATGCGGCCGTTGCCGAGGCTGCGTCGCTGTCTGGCGTACCTGCCCGAGGGCCCGGTCATCGACTGGGGCGCCGCGGACCTGGAGGGCCTGCTGGAGCCGATGCTCGCCCATCTGCGCTCGCGGGGCGCCTTCTCGGTGAAGATGGGCCCCCCGGTGGTGGCCCGGCGCTGGAGCGCGGACGCGGTGAAGGCCGCGATCGCCGACCCGGGAGCCCGGCGCCTCGGTGATGTGGAGGCCACGGTGCGGGAGGCCGGGGCGGACGAGATCGCGGGACGACTGCGCGGGATGGGCTGGCGGCGCGCCGAAGCGGGCAGCGAGGACGCCTTCGCGGTGGGCCAGCCGCGCTACGTCTGCCAGGTGCCGCTCGCGGGTCGGTCGCTGGAGGATGTGCACAACGGCCTCAACCAGCAGTGGCGCCGCAACATCAAGAAGGCGGAGAAGGCGGGCGTGAAGGTGGTCCGGGGCGACCAGGAGGACCTGGGCGCGTTCCACGAGCTGTACGTCGAGACCGCGGAACGGGACCGGTTCGTCCCGCGGCCGCTCGACTACTTCCGGCGCATGTGGACCGCGCTGACGGCCGAGGACCCTGACCGTATGCGTCTCTACCTCGCCCATCACGACGGGGAGGTGCTGGCCGCGGCCACCATGCTGACCGTCGGGGAACACGTCTGGTACTCCTACGGCGCGTCCACCGCCCGCCGGCGCGAGGTGCAGCCCAGCAGCGCCCTGCAGTGGCGGATGATGTGCGACGCCCACGAAGGGGGCGCGGCCGTCTACGACTTCCGCGGCATCACCGACACCCTGGACGAGGACAACCACCTGCTGGGACTGGTGCGGTTCAAGGTCGGCGCGGGCGGGCAGGCGGTCGAGTACCTCGGCGAGTGGGACTACCCGCTCAACAGGGTGCTGCACAAGGCTCTGAGTCTGTACATGTCGCGCAGGTGAGGCGCGGGAGCGTGGGGGTGGGCGATGCCGCGGGTGCTCGTGGTGCAGAACCATGCCGGTGGCGGGCCGGGCCGGCTCGGTGACTGGCTGGTCGCGGAGGGGCTCTCGCTGGACGTGGTCCACGCTTACGCCGGTGCGCCACTCCCCCGGCGTGCGGAGCACGAGGGCGTGGTGGTGCTCGGCGGCGGCTATCTGCCCGACGACGACGAGCGGGCGCCCTGGCTCGCGCCGACCCGCGCGGTGGTCGCGGAGGCGGTGGAGCGGGGTGCCGCCGTGTTCGGGATCTGTCTGGGCGGGCAGTTGCTCGCCCGGGTCGCCGGTGGGACCGTGCGGGGCGACCACGGCGAACCGGAGTTCGGGAGCACGCCGCTGAGCCTGCGGTCCGAGGCCGGGGACGATCCGCTCCTGCGGGGGCTGCCGTCACGGGTGACGGCGGTCGAGCACCACAAGGACGCCGTCACCTCCCTGCCGCCCGGCGCCACCTGGCTGATGGAGAGCGAGCGGTGCCCGTACCAGGCGTTCCGCGTCGGTGAGCGGGCGTGGGGCGTGCAGTTCCATCCCGAGGCCGGGGCGGACCGGGTCCGGGCGTGGGACGCCGGGCGGCTCCGGGCGAGAGGACTGGACCCGGTGGAGCTGTCCCGCCGGGCGGAGCGCGACGAGCCCGCGGCCGAGGCGGTCTGGCACGAGGTCGCCCGGCGCTTCGCCGCGGTCGTCGGGGCGTGAGTGGCCGGGGTCAGCCGCTGAAGGCGCCCTGGTCGGCGAAGGCCAGCTCGGCGAAGCGTTCGCCCATGCTCCGGTGGGTGGCCGCGTCCGGGTGGAGGCCGTCGGGCAGGGGCAGCTCGGCGGTGTCGGCCTCGCCGTAGAGTTCGCGGCCGTCCAGGTAGTGCAGGTGCGGGTCGGTGGCGGACCGCTGCGCCACGATCCTGGCCAGCTCGTCCCGGATGACGTTCAGGGTCAGCTTCCCGCTCGCGCGCTCCGCCGGGTCGCCCGTGGCCACCCAGCTCATCCGTCCCTCGGCGACGCCGGAGAAGTCGGGGGCGAGGGGGCCGGGGGTGTCCTCGTGGACGGGGCAGAGAATGGGCGAGACGACCAGCAGCGGAACGGTGGGATGACCGTCGCGGATGGTGTCGAGGAAGCCGTGCACGGCCGGGCCGAAGGCACGCAGGCGCATGAGATCGGCGTTGACCACGTTGATGCCGATCTTCACGCTGATCAGGTCGGCCGGGGTGTCGCGCATGGCGCGCGCGGTGAACGGGTCGAGCAGGGCACTGCCGGCCAGTCCGAGGTTGACGAGTTCGACGCCGCCGAGAGTGGCGGCGAGCGCCGGCCAGGTGGTGGTGGGGCCCGCGGCGTCGGAGCCGTGGCTGATCGAGCTGCCGTGGTGCAGCCAGACCCTGCGGCCGTGGTCCGGGACGGGCTCGACGGGGGCGTTGGTGCGCAGGGCGACGAGTTCGGTCGTCTCGTTGTGCGGCAGCCAGATCTCGATGTCCTTGTCGCCCTCGGGCAGATCGGCGAAGCGCAGGGTGCCGACCGGGCCGCGCTCGACGTCCGTCGTGCCGGTGGTCATGTCGATGGTCAGGGTGTTGCCGCCCGCGACGGTGCCCCGGCCCGACGGGCGGCCGTCGACGAGCAGTTCGTAGACCCCCTCCGGGCGTGGCGGGGCGCCGACGTAGGACCGCTTGGTGGGCAGGGCGTCCAGTTCGAGCGCGGTGGCGCGGGTGCGCAGGACCAGGCGTACGCCGGAGGGCTGGGACTCGGCCATGGCCAGCTGTCCGTCGGTGTTCTGGGCGCGGGCCGCGGCGGGGAGCCGGTGGGGCAGCAGGCCGTGCTCCGTGCGCTCCAAGTCGAGGGCGCCCCGCAGGAGATCCCCGGTGAGGGGCGTGGTGATCCAGCCGTCCGTGGTGTGCATGTCGCCTCCGGCGATGGTGGTGCGTCGCGCTTTCCTTCGTCGATTATGCGCTTGCCTAATTCGATTAGGCAAACTGGGTGCCGCTCCGGTCGCGGGGCGTGCGGGGTGACCGTAGACAGGAGGTACGAGCGCGGGCCCCGAGGGAGGAGGCGGGAGGGCATGCGGCGCAGGAGCGGGCAGGGCGGGAAGGCCGGCGCCCCCGACACGGGCTCGGTCGAGTCGGTCCTCGACGAGCTGTACGCGACACCGCCGCCCGACTTCGTCTCCCGCCGCGAGGAGCGCGCCGCCGCCGCGAGGACGGACGGCCGCAAGGAGGACGCGCGGCTGATCCACGCCGCCCGCAGACCCACGCTCGCGGCCTGGGCGGCGAACCTGCTGGCCCGCTCCCAGCCGGAGGAGAGCCGACGGTTCCTGGAACTGGGGCAGTCACTGCGGGAGGCGCACCGCACCCTGGACGCCGCCGGACTCAGGGAGCTGTCGGCGCAGCGGCGGCGCATCGTCGCCGCCCTGTCCCGGCAGGCCGCGCACCTCGCCGACGAGGCCGGGCACCGGTTGTCCCAGGGGGCGCAGCGGGAGGTCGAGTCGACCCTGCGCGCGGTCCTCGCCGACCAGGACGCGGCCGACCGGTGGTCCGGCGGTCGCCTGGAGGTCGCGCTCACCCCGCCGTCGGAGTTCCCCTCGGACACCTCACCGGCCGCACCCGCGACACCCGCACCCGCGAAACCCGCACCGGCGCCCCGTAAGGAACCTGCCGGCACCGGGGCCAAGGACGAACTCGCCGAGCGGCGCCGCAAACGCCAGGAGGAGCTCGCCCGAGCCGAACAGGAGGCGGAGCGGGCCGCGGAACAACTGCGGGACGCACAGGCGCGGCAGGCGGACGCCGAGACGCTGCTCCGGCGGGCGGACGGGGAACACGACCGGGCCCGCGAGGCGGTGTCGGCCGCGGAGGACGAACTGCGCACGGCACGCGAGGACCTCGACCGGACCGGGCGGGAACGGCGGGACGCCGAGGAAGCGGCCCGTACGGCCCGGAAGTCGGCGACCGGGGCGGAGCGGGAGGCACGCGCGGCGGCGCGCCGGGTGGACCGTCTGGTCACGCGCGTCGGGCAGCGGGACACGTCCGACTGAGTATCCGTACTCATGATGTGTCCCACACGTCGCGGGAGGCTTGGGTCATCAGTCACCCGAGGGAGCCAATCGTGCGTACCGGCAAGCGAGTTCATCTGGTCCTGGCCTGTGTGGCCGCGGCGGCGGCCATGACCGGCTGCTCTGTCGAGGAGGCGACCTGCGGCGGCGGCGAGTACCCGGTCCTGTCCGTCGGCGGCACCGGCAGCGCATGTGTGTCCAACGACGAGGAACCGCCCAAGGGTTACACCCGGTACCCCGAGGGCAAGGTGCCCGAGCACGTCGGCGACGAGTGGGACACCTACTGGCAGACACACACCGTCGACGAGGACGGAAAGATCGTGGAGGTGCCCCAGGGCGGGTGAACGCGGGGCCATGTGTTCCGAACACACACACGAGATTGCGGCGGCACATACCACGTCGGCGGCCATACGTGGTATACCGGCCCGGCAGCAAACAGGGGAACAACAGACGCTGTTCGTCCGTACTATCTGTGTGTCCCGCCGTTCCTCACGAGCCTTCACGGCCGCGAATCGAGGAGAGTCACCCTCATGTCCGAGAGCACGACGCAGTCCGCCACCCAACTGGCGTCGCAGTACAGCGTCCAGGTCACCGACGACCTGGAGCGCAACGTCAAGGAGCAGGAACGTGTCAGCGCGGAGCTCACCGCGCTCCAGCAGCAGTTGGCCGCGCTGCAGCACGACCACGCCCTGCTGGTGAGCGTGCAGCAGGCGCTCGGCATCGCCGCGCCCGAGCCCGCGACCGGTGCGGCCACCGTGCCCGCGCCGCGCGACAGCGCCCCCGCCGAGCCGGCCACCCGCGGGCGTTCGCGCGGCAAGAAGGCCGCCACCGCGCCCAAGCGGGCCGCCGCACCGAAGCCGGGCGTCAAGCAGGCCACCAAGCCGTCGGCGACGAAGCCCGCCGCCAAGCAGGCCGCCAAGGCCGGCACCAAGCAGGCCGGCAAGGCGGCCACCAAGGCCGCCGCCAAGCCCGCGGCGAAGAAGGCACCCGCGCCGGCCACCACCCAGCCCACGCTCGTCGAACTGGTACGGACCCACCTCGTCGAGGCGAGCGAGCCGCGGTCCGCCGCGGAAGTCACCACGGCGCTGGGCAAGGCCCACGCCGAGCGCAACGTCAAGACCACGGTCGTGCGCACCACCCTCGAAGGGCTCGTCGCCAAGAACCTGGCCCAGCGCACCAAGCAGGGTTCCTCGGTCTACTACACCGCCACCGACGCCGCCGCGCCGAAGCAGAAGCAGGACACCGCGAGCGCGGAGCCGTCCGCGCAGGGCGGCAGCTGAGCACACCGACCCCCGGGGCGCGGTGCGGCGCGCGGCCGGGGGGAATCGGGGTGAGTATCGGTGGATGGGCTTTGTGCTGCCGGTGCTCTTCGCACTCGTCGCCGCGTTCAGCAACGCGCTGGCCACCGTGCTCCAGCGGCGTGCCGCGCTGAGCGTGCCGCAGTCACAGGGTTTCCGCCCGGGGCTCGTCCTCGACCTGCTCCGGCGGCCCGTGTGGCTCGGCGGCATGCTGGCCGTCGTGGTGGCCGGTGTGGGGCAGGCGGTGGCACTGGCGACGGGGCCGCTGTCACTCGTACAGCCCCTGTTCGTGCTGGAGCTTCCGCTGGCCCTGCTGCTCGCCTCGCTGATGACCGGCGGCAAGCTGCCCCAGGTCATGTGGCTCGCCGTGGGCGCGGTGGTCGTCGGGCTGGGTGTCGCGCTGGTCTCGGCGGCACCGGACCACGGCGAGGAGGACGTGCCGCTGGACCGCTGGGTGCCCGCGCTGGCGGCATGTGCCGGGGCGGCCGTGCTGCTCGCGGCGGCCGGACTGAAGCGGCCCGTCGGCAAGGCCCGCGCCGGATGCCTCGGCGCGGCCACCGCGGTGTGCTACGCGCTGACGGCCGGTCTGATGAAGGACTCCATGCGCGTCCTGGACTCCGACGGCGTGAACGGATTCCTGACCGCCTGGCAGACCTACGGGTTCGCCGTGGCCGGGGTGTGTGCCGTGCTGCTCCTTGAGCACGCCATGCAGGGCGGCCCGCTCGTCGCCTCCCAGCCCGCCCTGACCCTGGGCGACGCGACGGTCAGCCTGCTGCTCGGCGTGATCCTGTACCGCGAGGACGTGCGCGGTGACTGGTGGGTCGTGCCGCAGCTGCTCGGTGTGGGCCTGATCGTCATGGGTGTCCTCAGCCTGGCCCGGCGCGGCACCGACCTGCGTACCGCGCAGTGAACGGCGCCCCGGCCGGGATGCCCGCCTCCGCCACCTGAGGCACAGTGGTCCCAGTCGCCCAGCCACCCGGAGGGACGGCATGTCGCAGGCCGCTGCTTCCGACGCCGACGGCGCATCCCCGCCCACCGCCAAACTGCCGTTGTTCACCCTGACCGCCATGGTGGTCGGGTCGATGGTGGGCGCAGGTGTGTTCTCACTGCCGGGGCGGTTCGCCGAGGAGACCGGCGTCGCCGGGGCGCTCATCGCGTGGGCGATCGCCGGTACCGGCATGCTGATGCTGGCCTTCGTCTTCCAGTCCCTGGCCGTACGCCGGCCCGACCTCGACGCGGGTGTCTACGCGTACGCCAAGGCGGGCTTCGGCGAGTACCTGGGTTTCTTCGCCGCCTTCGGCTACTGGGCCAGCACCTGTGTGGGCAACGTGACCTACTGGGTCCTCATCATGTCGACCGTGGGCTCCGTCTGGCCGGCCCTCGGCGACGGGGACACCGCCCTCGCGGTCGTCCTGTCCTCCCTCGGGCTGTGGGCCTTCTTCTGGATCATCCGGCGCGGTGTGAAGGAGGCGACCGCCATCAACAAGGTCGTCACCGTCGCCAAGCTCGTCCCCATCGTCATCTTCGTCATCCTGGCCCTGGTCTACTTCGAACCGGGTGTGTTCGCCGACAACTTCGGCGGCGCCGACTACGCCGGTTCGCTGTTCACACAGGTGCGCGGCACCATGCTGGCCACCGTCTTCGTCTTCCTCGGCGTCGAGGGCGCCAGTGTCTACTCCCGGCACGCCAGACGCCGCTCCGACGTGGGCCGGGCGACGGTGCTGGGCTTCCTCAGCGTCTTCGCCGTCTTCGCGTCGGTCACCATCGTGTCGTACGGCATCATGCCGATGGACGAGATCGCCGGCCTGCGCCAGCCGTCCATGGCGGGCGTGCTGGAGTCGGCCGTCGGCACCTGGGGCAGGGTGTTCATCAGCGTCGGCCCGATCGTGTCGGTGCTGGGTGCCTACCTGGCCTGGACACTGATGGCGGCGGAGGTCCTCTTCGTCGCGGCCAAGGACGACGACATGCCGCGCTTCCTGCGCCGTGCCAACGCCGTGGACGTGCCCGTGCCGGCGCTGCTGATGACCTCGCTGCTCACCCAGGTGGTGCTGATCGCCACCAGTTTCTCGGACGACGCGTTCAACTTCGCGCTCAACCTGACCAGCGCCCTCTCCCTGGTCCCGTACCTGCTGGCGGCGGCGTTCGCGGTGCGGATCGGCAGCCGGGACGATCCGCGCACCGAGGGCGGCCGCACCTCCCGGCGGGAACTGACCTGCGCGGTCGTCGCGACCCTGTACACGGCGTTCTTGCTGTACGCGGCCGGTCTGAAGTTCCTGTTGGTGTCCTTCATCCTCTACGCCCCGGCGACCGCCCTGTTCGTGATGGCCCGCCGCGAAAGGGGCCGGCGGCTGTTCTCGCCCGGCGAACTGGTCGTCCTGGCCGTTTCCGTGGTGGGTGCCGTACTCGGTCTCGTCGCCCTGGCGGCCGGGTGGATCAGCCTGTGAATCCTTCTCAAGGAGGCAGTGTGACCAGCAACGAGAGCGCCGCGCAGCCCGCGCTCGGCGTCCACTCCGAGGTCGGCAGACTGCGCAAGGTCCTGGTCTGTTCGCCGGGTCTCGCGCACCGGCGGCTCACCCCCACCAACTCCGACGACCTGCTCTTCGACGACGTGATGTGGGTGGAGAACGCCCAGCGCGACCACGCCGCGTTCGTCGGCGAACTGCGCAAGCGCGGAGTGGAGGTGGTGGAACTGCACGACCTGCTGGCGCAGATCATGGCGGTCCCGGAGGCGAAGGCATGGCTCCTCGACCGGAAGATCGTCGCCAACCGGGTCGGCGTCGGCCTCGTCGACGCGACCCGCGCCTACCTGGAGACCCTGTCGCCCCGCGAACTCGCGGAGTACCTGGTCGGCGGTCTCGCCACCGGTGACCTGCCCGAGGACTTCCGCTCGCCGTACCTCGCGCTCGCCCGGGAGTCGACCGGCGCGCGCGAGTACCTGATGCCGCCGCTGCCCAACACCCTGTACACCCGCGACACCACCTGCTGGCTGTACGGCGGACTCACCCTGAACCCGCTCTACTGGCCCGCGCGGCACGACGAGACACTGCTCATGAAGGCGATCTACACCTTCCACCCCGACTTCAAGGGCTCGACGGTGTGGTGGGGCGACCCCGAACGCGACTGGGGGCAGGCCACCTTCGAGGGCGGGGACATCATGCCGGTGGGCAACGGCGTCGTCCTCATGGGCATGAGCGAGCGCACCTCGCGCCAGGCGATCACCCAGGTCGCAGGCGCGCTGCTCCGCAACGGCGCGGCCGAGCACGTCGTGGTCGCCGGGATGCCGAAGCTGCGGTCCGCCATGCACCTGGACACGGTGTTCACCTTCGCCGACCGCGACGTCGTCACCGTCTATCCGCGCATCATGGACGGGGTCCACACCTTCTCGCTGCGCCCCGCCGACCGGGCACCGGGCTTCGACGTCGTCGACGAGGGCACGACCCCCTTCGTCGACGTCGTCGCCAAGGCGCTCGGCCTGTCCACGCTGCGCGTGGTGGAGACGGGCGGCGACGCCTACGCCTCCGAACGCCAGCAGTGGGACAGCGGCAACAACGCCGTGGCGGTGGAACCGGGCGTGGTCTTCACCTACGACCGCAACACCGCCACCAACGCCCTGCTCCGCGAGGCCCGCGTCGAGGTCGTCCCGATCGTGGGCGCGGAACTGGGCCGCGGCCGGGGCGGGGGGCACTGCATGACGTGTCCACTGGTACGTGATCCGGTGGACTTCTGACCCGGGGCGCGACGGTAGTCCGCCGCCGGCCGGTCACGGTACTCCGTACGAGTGGTGCGATTCATGGCCCGGCCGTACGGTCGTACGGGGAAAGGAGAGCGGAGACAAGCGATCCCGAGACGGCTGGGAGCAGACATGGGCAGGAACCCGATGAGGGCCGCGGTCACGCTGTGCGCCGCCGCCGCGCTCGCAGTACCCCTGGGCACGGCCACCGCCGCACCGACGGCACCGGCCCGGCAGACGACGGACCCGGTGCTGGTGGACTGCGCCGGGCAGCCGGAGGTGCGGCCGGGGACGTTCATCCTGGCCTGCGGGGACGGCAACAGCCGCCTGGTGTCGATGCACTGGTACCGCTGGGACGCCGAGGCCGCGGTGGGCCGGGGCAGCAACGCCGTCAACGACTGCGACCCCTACTGTGCCGCGGGCGCGTTCCGCTCGTACCCCGTGACCGTCCGGCTCGACCGGCCCACGGCCTCGGACGGGGACCCGGGTGAGCGGCACTTCAGCCGGATCACCCTGACCTACACCGACGGCAGGCCGGACGGGTCGCCGCGCACGGTGACCCACCCGCTGCCGGGCTGACGGCCCCCCGGCGTCAGTCGGGAAGCGCGAGCCGGCAGGTGTCGCCCGGCTGGAGTCGCACCTCGCGGTCCGGCAGCCGTACGTCGATCGGCCGCGGTCCGGACTCGGGTACCGCGATCTCCAGCCGGCCGTGCTCCAGCCGGAACCGGACGCCCCAGTGGCCCTGGTAGCGGATGGAGAACCCGTACGAGGACAGTTCCGGCAGCGGCACCGGGTTCAGCCACAGGGCGCCCCCGCGGGTCTCCAGGCCGGTCAGGCCGCGCTGGACGAGGTCGAGGGTGCCCGCCATGGCGCCGAGGTGGATGCCCTCGCCGGTGGTGCCGCCCTGGAGGTCGGCGACGTCGCCCTTGAGCGCCTCCTGGCAGAAGGTCCAGGCTTCGGCGCGCCGGGCGCGGGCCAGGATCCAGCCGTGGACCAGTCCGCTGAGGGTGGAGCCGTGGCTGGTGCGGGCCAGGTAGTAGTCGACGGTGCGCCGCCAGATCTCCTCGTCCAGGTGGTAGCCCAGCCTGCCGAAGAGGGACAGGAGTTCGGCCGGCGAGAACAGGTAGCCCAGCATCAGCACGTCGGCCTGTTTGGACGCCTGGTAGTTGTTCACGCTGTCGTTCTCGGCCTCCAGGACGCGGTCGAGGCGCCGGATGTCGCCGTAGCGCTCGCGGTAGCCGTCCCAGTCGAGTTCGGCGAGGTCGCCGTATCCCTCGAACTGGCTGACGACGCCTTTGTGGAAGGGGACGTGGAGGGTGCGGGAGACGCTGTCCCACTGTTCGAGTTCGCCGTCGCCCAGGCCGGTGCGTTCGACGAGTTCGCGGCGGCGGGGTTCGGGGAGATCGGCCAGGACCTCCAGGGTGCGGGTGAGGACCCACGCGGCGGTGACGTTGGTGTAGGCGTTGTCGTCGAGGCCGGGGAGACGGGCGCCGGGGTAGGCCTCGTGGTACTCGTCGGGGCCGACGACGCCCCGGATGCGGTGGCGTCGGAGCCCGTCGTCCCAGACGGCGGAGTCGGCCCAGAAGCGGGCGATCTGGAGCAGTGTCTCGGCCCCCTTGGTGTGCAGGAACTCGGCGTCGCCGCTGGCCTCGCAGTACTGCCACACGTTGTACGCGATCGCCGAGCCCACATGGTGCTGGAGGTGGGAGTGGTCCGGCAGCCAGCGGCCGGAGCGCGGGTTGAGGTGCAGTTGCGGCGTCTCCTCCCGGCCGTCGCTGCCGCTCTGCCAGGGGTAGAGCGCGCCGCGCCGGCCGATCGCGCGGGCTGCGGCGCGGGCCCGTTCCAGGCGGCGGTGCCGGTAGTGGAGCAGGGCCCGGGACACCTCGGGGAAGTGGAGGTTGAGGTAGGGCAGGACGAACAGCTCGTCCCAGAAGACGTGCCCGCGGTAGGCCTCGCCGTGCAGTCCGCGCGCGGGTACGCCCACGTCGAGGTCGGCGGTGTGCGGGGAGAGGGTCTGGAGTACGTGGAAGAGGTGCAGGCGCAGGATGCTGCCCGCCTCACCGGGCACGTCGAGTTCGGCCCGGCGCCACAGCTGGCCCCAGGCGGTC
Source organism: Streptomyces sp. NBC_01723 (assembly GCF_036246005.1). Classification (NCBI taxonomy): domain Bacteria; kingdom Bacillati; phylum Actinomycetota; class Actinomycetes; order Kitasatosporales; family Streptomycetaceae; genus Streptomyces; species Streptomyces sp. NBC_01723. The sequence continues at coordinate 8,231,903 of NZ_CP109171.1, read as the reverse complement.
CGGTGCGTCAGCAGCAGTTCGTCGAAGCTTGGGGCGGCGGCCACCCGGTCGATCGCGGCCTGGAGCGGGTCGCTGATCGCCGGGTCGTGTGAGGTGTGCAGGGCCACGATCTTGTCGACGGTGACGGTGCGGCCGGGTTCCGTGCGCGGGTTCGTGCGCTGGGTGACGCACAGGTGCTCGCGCGCCTGGGTGACGGGCGCCTCGGCGGTGGTGCGGGCCGCCATGCCCACCCGGATGTCCGAGGTGCGGGTGCGGCAGCGCAGCCACACGGTGCCGCCGTCGGCGCTTCCGGTGTGCACGTGGATCAGATGGCGGCCGTCCAGGTCCCGGTAGCGCGACACCCCGGAGTTGGTGACGCCGCCGTCGAGGGCCGACTCCACCTCCAGGTCGACCGGGCCGCCCTCCGCCGTGAACTCCGTTCGCAGGGCGGCGAGATGGGGATCGGCCATGTGGACCAGGCGCAGCTGCCGCACCGACAGCACGCGGCCCCCGCCCAGGCCGAAGCGGGTGCGGCGCTCCAGCACGCCCGAGTCCAGGTGCACGGTCTGGCGGTGGTCGAGGACTTCGGCGGTGTCCGGCGTGAGCCAGTTCTCCCCGGCGGGCCTGAACCGCAGGGGCAGCCAGTTGGGGAGGTTGACCATGTCCTCGTTTTCCACGTGCCCCACCTCGCGTCCGGCGACGGTGGAGGTGAGCCGGTTGTAGCAGCCGGCGACATAGGTGCCCGGGTAGTGCGTGTCGTCCGCGGCGCACTCGGGCAGCGCGCCGCGCGTGGCGAAGTAGCCGTTGCCGAGCGTGCACAGCGACTCGCGCAGCCGCTCCTCGCCGGCGTCGTAGTGGACGTAGTCCCAGGTCGACGGGGTGGCGGTCACCGCGGGCCCTCCCAGCTCCAGTCGGCGACCTCGGGCAGGTCCACCCCGTGTTCGCGGATCCAGTCGTGGTGCCGCTGCCGTACGTCCGCCATCCGCTGCCGTACGTCCGCGGCGCGCACGGCGAGGCCGGGCACCCGGTCGATGACGTCCATGACGAGGCGGTAGCGGTCCATGTCGTTGCCGACCACCATGTCGAACGGCGTGGTGGTGGTGCCGATCTCCTTGTAGCCGCGCACATGCAGGTGGGGGTGGCCGGTCCGCCGGTAGGCGAGCCGGTGGATCAGCCAGGGGTACCCGTGGTACGCGAAGATCACCGGCTTGTCGGCGGTGAACAGGCCGTCGTACTCGAAGTCGCTCATGCCGTGCGGGTGTTCGCCGCTGGGCAGCAGGCGGGCGATGTCCACGACGTTGACGACGCGCACGGCGAGCGAGGGCAGGTGGCGGCGGAGGAGCTGGGCGGCGGCCAGCACCTCCTGGGTCGGTACGTCACCGGCGCAGGCGAGCACCACGTCGGGTTCGCGGCCGCCGTCCTCGGTGCCGGCCCAGTCCCAGATGCCGGCGCCCCGCGCGCAGTGTGTCCTCGCCTCGTCCATGGACAGCCAGTCGAAGCAGGGCTGCTTGCCGGCGACGATCACGTTGACGTAGTCGCGGCTGCGCAGCGCGTGGTCGGCGACGGAGAGCAGGGTGTTGGCGTCCGGCGGCAGGTAGACCCGTACGGCCTCGGGGCTCTTGTTGAGGATGTGGTCCACGAAGCCGGGGTCCTGATGGGAGAAGCCGTTGTGGTCCTGGCGCCAGACGTGGGAGGTGAGCAGGTAGTTGAGCGAGGCGATCGGTGCCCGCCAGGGCAGGCGGCGGGTCACGCGCAGCCACTTGACGTGCTGGTTGACCATCGAGTCGACGATGTGGACGAAGGCCTCGTAGCAGGAGAAGAGGCCGTGCCGTCCGGTGAGGAGGTAGCCCTCCAGCCAGCCCTGGCAGGTGTGTTCGGACAGGATCTCCATGACGCGCCCGTGCCGGTCCAGGTCCTCGTCGACGGGCAGCGTCCGTTCCTGCCATGCCTTGCCGCTGGCGGCGTAGACGGCCTGGAGGCGGTTGGAGGCGGTCTCGTCGGGGCCGACGAGCCGGAAGTCGCGCCGGTCGGCGGTGGCGTCCATGACGTCCCGGAGCAGGTCGCCGAGGACGCCGGTGGGTTCGTGCGTGGCGGCGCCCGGCGCGTCCACGGTCACGGCGTACTTCTCCAGCGGGGGCAGGGGGAGTTCCCGCAGGAGCAGGCCGCCGTTGGCGTACGGGGTGGCGCCCAGCCGCCGGGTGCCCTCCGGGACGGCGGCGAGGACGGCGGGCCGCGGGGCTCCGGTGTCGTCGAACAGTTCCTCGGGCCGGTAGGAGCGCAGCCACCGCTCCAGTTGCGCGAGGTGGTCCGGGTCGGTCCTGACGCCGGAGAGGGGGACCTGGTGGGCACGCCAGGTGTTCTCCACCGGCAGTCCGTCGACCTCGGCCGGTCCGGTCCAGCCCTTGGGCGTGCGCAGCACGATCATCGGCCAGCGGGGGCGGTCGGTGGCCCCGCCCTCCCGGGCGGCGCGCTGGATGGCGGCGATGCGGTCCAGGGCGGTGTCCATGGCCCGCGCCGTGGCGCGGTGGACGGCGGCGGGGTCGTCGCCGCTGACGTGGAGCGGGTCGTGGCCGTAGCCGCGCAGCAGCGTGTCGAGTTCGTCCTCGGGGAGCCGGGCCAGGACCGTCGGGTTGGCGATCTTGTAACCGTTGAGGTGCAGGATGGGCAGGACCGCGCCGTCGTGCACCGGGTCGAGGAACTTGTTGGAGTGCCAGGAGGCGGCCAGCGGGCCCGTCTCCGCCTCGCCGTCGCCGATGACGCAGGCGACCAGCAGGTCGGGGTGGTCGAAGGCGGCGCCGTAGGCGTGCGAGAGGGAGTAGCCCAGCTCGCCGCCCTCGTGGATCGAGCCCGGCGTCTCGGGTGCCACGTGGCTCGGCACCCCGCCGGGGAACGAGAACTGCCGGAACAGCCGGGCCATCCCCGCCGCGTCCCTCCCGACGTCCGGGTAGGTCTCGCTGTACGACCCCTCGAGCCACGCGTTGGCCAGTACGGCGGGCCCTCCGTGGCCGGGCCCCCAGACGCACAGCGCGTCGAGGTCGCGCGCCTTGATCACCCGGTTGAGGTGGGTGTGGACCAGGTTGAGTCCCGGTGAGGTGCCCCAGTGGCCGAGGAGCCGGGGCTTCACGTGCTCGGGGCGGAGCGGTTCGGCCAGCAGGGGGTTGGCCATCAGGTAGATCTGACCGACGGAGAGGTAGTTCGCGGCGCGCCAGTGGGCGTCCAGGCCCGCGAGCTCCTCGTCGGTGGGCCCGGGGGGCGCCTGCTGCGTGTCGGCGGACATCGGGGGTCCTTTCCGGGTCGGGACAGCGGTCGGGCGGCGAGGGCGCGGGGTCCCGTGCACATCCCAACCCCGCGCCGACCGGCCGGGTACCCGAGCGGGCCGTTCGGGTCACGTCGCGTTCCGGACGGAGTGCCGGGAGGGCGCGCGGACGCGAGCAGCGCGGCCGTCACCGGCGCCGACCCCGGTGTCGGCCGCACTGCTGCCCGGTGTACCCCAACTTCGCCTCCGGACACAGAAGTTGCTCGTGCTCTGTGACAAAGAGCGGCATCGCGCCGACTGAACCACGCGTCAATTTTGCATACCGTGCATCTTTGCATACCATGCAACTTATGTCGGAGAAGAGTGCCGCGGGAGGCGGCCTGCGGGAGCGGAAGAAGCGGGCGACGCGTGCCGCCCTCGCCGAGGCCGCCGTACGCCTCGCCGCCGAGCACGGGGCGGAGAAGGTCACCGTCGAGGCGATCAGCGCCGCGGCCGGGGTGTCGGTGCGCACGTTCTTCAACTACTTCGACACGCGTGACGACGCCTTCGTCGTGATCGACGCGGACGCGGGGGCGCGCATGCGGCGCGCCGTCCTGGACGCGCCGCCCGCACTCTCCCCGCTGGAGGCCCTGCGCGAGGCCATGGCGGCGGAACTGGCCGAGGCGGAGCAACAGCACGAGCTGTGGCGACTGCACGCCGAGGTGCTGCACGCCTCGCCGCACCTCCTGGCCCGCGGCGTCGGCGCCCACATGGCGGCCGAGGCCGATCTGGCCGACGCGCTCGCCGAACGCCTCCGCGGCACCGGCGCCCAGGGGGCCGCGTCCGGTCTCTACCCGCGGCTGCTGGCCGCGGTGGCGGGCGCCGCGGTGCGGACCAGCGTGGAGCACTGGTCCACCCATCAGCAGGAAGCCGCCTTCATCGACGTCTTCCACGAGGTGTTCACCCTCCTCGCCGCCGGCCTGCCGGCACCCTCCGCGTAGCCTCCGCGCCGGGCTCGCGACCCACCACCACCACCGAAAGAGATGTCGTGACCACACCCCAGGCGCCCGCCGACGCGCCTCCCACCTCGATGACCCACCGGCAGATACTCCAGGCCATGTCCGGCCTGATGGCCGGCATGTTCGTCGCGATCCTGGCCGGCACGGTCGTGGCCAACGCGCTGCCCACGATCATCGCCGACCTGGGCGCCAGCCAGTCCTCCTACACCTGGGTCGTCACCTCCGAACTGCTGGCGATGACCGCGACGGTCCCGCTGTGGGGCAAGCTGTCCGACCTCTTCAACAAGAAGCTGCTGCTCCAGCTGTCGCTCGCCATGTTCGTCGTCGGCTCGCTGCTGGCCGGCTTCTCGCACGGTGTCGGCCTGCTGATCTTCAGCCGGGTCGTGCAGGGCATCGGCGCGGGCGGTCTGACCGCCCTCGCGCAGGTCGTGATGGCCTCCGTCATCCCGCCCCGCCAGCTGGGCAAGTACGCCGGCATCTTCGGTGCCGTCTTCGCCGTGGGCACGGTGGCCGGACCGCTGGTCGGCGGTGTCCTGGTGGACACCTCGTGGCTGGGCTGGCGCTGGTGCTTCTTCATCGGTGTCCCCTTCGCGCTGCTCGCCATCGCCCTGCTCCAGCGCACCCTGAGCCTGCCGACCACGCGGCGCGAGGTGCGCATCGACTGGCTCGGCGCCTTCCTGATCGTCGCCGGTGTCTGCGCGCTGCTCATCTGGGTGTCCCTGGCCGGCAACGAGTTCGACTGGGCCTCCTGGCAGACCGCCGCGCTGGCCGGTGGCGGTGTGCTGCTGCTGGTCGCCGCGGTCTTCGTCGAGGCCCGCACGCCCGAGCCGGTCATCCCGCTCGACATCTTCCGCAACCGCACCGTCACCCTGACCACGGTCGCCAGCCTCCTGGTCGGTGTCGCCATGTTCGGCGGGACCGTCTTCCTCTCGCAGTACTTCCAGGTCTCGCTGGGCAAGTCGCCGACCGTCGCGGGTCTGATGAGCCTGCCGATGATCCTCGGCCTGCTGGTGTCGTCCACCGTCGCCGGACAGGTGATCAGCCGGACCGGCAAGTGGAAGCGGTACCTGGTGGCGGGTGCGGTCACCATGGCCGTCGGCCTCGCGCTGCTGGCCACCATCGACGCCAAGACGCACTTCGGGCTGCTCAGCCTCTACATGGCGGTGCTCGGCGTCGGCGTCGGCATGCTGATGCAGAACCTGGTGCTGGCCGCCCAGAACGACGTGCCCGCCGCCGACCTGGGCGCCGCGACCTCCGTGCTGTCCTTCTTCCGCAGCATGGGCGGCACCATCGGGGTCAGCGTCCTCGGCGCGATCCTCGCCAACCGGGTCGCCAGTGAGATGACCAAGGGACTCAGCGGCGCGGGCATCACCGTGCCCGGCGGTGAGGCCTCGGGCGAGAGCAGCGTCCCGGACATGTCCACGCTGCCCGCGCCGATGCGGACGATCGTCGAGCACGCCTACGCCGTCGCCACGGCCGACCTGTTCCTCATCGCCACGCCGTTCGCGGTGCTCGCGCTGGTCGCCGTCGTGTTCATCAAGGAGAAGCCGCTGAAGACCACCAGCGGCATGGAGCGCCTGGCGGAGGAGGCGGCCGGGACGGACGCCGCCCCGGCCGGCAAGGACCCGGCGGCGCCCGTCGCCTGACCCGGCCGATCCCACGGGGCCGCCCGTCCGCTTCGGACGGGCGGCCCCTTCGTCGTGGAGGGGGTGTGTCAGCCGCGGGCCATCGCGATCGATCCGGCCAGCCGCTCACCCGCCTCGTAGATCATGTACGGCACCCCGCCGTCCGTGCCGAAGGAGGGCGCCGCGGCGCGGCCGTTCTCCGGCGCGGAGCCGCGGGAGTCGTAGAAGACGCCGAGGTGCCTGCGGAGCGAGAAGTCGTTGCCGACCTCGGTGATCATCAGGTCGCCGCCGCTCTCCTTGTCCTTGTTGTAGACGACATAGGTGCTGTTGTTCCGGTGCAGCAGGTGCGGTCCCCCCACGTTGACCGCGCCGACGTCGCCGTGGCGCACCAGGGGCTGCTGGGCGAACGACCAGGTGCGGCCGTCGGCGGACCAGCCCCAGCCGATGTCGCGGTGGTTGGTCGTGTTGTTCAGCATGAACACCATGACGTAGCGGGCGCCGCGCGAGGGCAGGTCGTGCCGGAAGACCCGCGCGTACGAGGTCTCCGTGGTGCCGGACGGCAGCATCGAGGTGGTCAGCACCACCTTGTCGTAGGTGAAGTTCACCCCGTCCTTGGAGCGGGCGAGGCGGGTGGTGGTGTTCTCCCCGTGGAAGTACAGCCACATCTCCCGCTCTTCCGCGTTCCACATGACGTGCGGCGAGGAGACGTGGCTGACGGAGTAGTGCGGCGACCACTTGTTGGAGACGATCGGGTTGTCCGGGTACTCCGTGAACGGTCCCTCCAGTGAGTCGCCGTAGGCCAGGCAGATGCCGCCGGGGGCGTCGTGCGGGGCGTAGTACAGGTAGTAGCGGCCCAGCCGGCCGCTCGCGGGCAGCCGGTCGTAGACACCCCGGACGGTCGGGAAGATGATCTCGCCGGTGGGGTTGTAGGCGAGCTGGGACGGCGTCAGCAGGGTGCGGACGTGGGTGTAGTCGGGGAAGCCGCCGGGCGCGGCGGAGGCGGCGGGTACGGCGGTGGCGCCCAGCGCGAGGGCGGCGCCGGTGACGGCCGTGCCCTTCAGGAACAGACGGCGGTCGAGGTGCGGCTCGTGCATGTCGACTCCTGGGGAGAGGGAGGGGTCAGAGGTACAGGGCGGCGGTGACGCACATGCCGCCGAGGGCGACCAGCCACACGTAGGGCAGGGTGCGGACCATGACCTGCTGCGGGCTGACACCCGCGTACTGGGCGGCCCACACCGTCTGCGTGCTGGTCGGGTCGGCCACGCCGAAGACCTGGTTGTACGAGGTGGCCATGCCGAGGACGGCGACGGCCGGGTAGATGCCGGTGGCGATGAGGACGCCCGCGATGCCCGCGCCGAGACCGAACACGTTCAGCGGGCCGCGGTACAGGCAGAGCGGTACCAGCAGGGTGAAGACGAGGACGAACAGCACCGGGTTCTGCGGGCTGACCGCCTTCATCAGCGGCTCCAGCGCCTCGACGGCGCCGGGGAGTTTGACGGCGGCGAGCAGGATGCCGATCGCGACGAACAGGGCGAGCGGGGGCGCCGCCACCTCGAAGCCGCCGTACAGGGTGCGCAGCAGCCGCTTGTTCATCTCGCCGGGCCGGGTGGTGGTGACCAGCGCGTAGAGCACGCCCGCGAGCAGGGAGGGGATGATGGCCACTTCCAGGCCGAGGGCCAGCACCAGCGGGACGGCGGGGGCGAGCAGCGCGTACCAGGGCGCGTCGCCGAGGCGTTCGCGGCGCGACGGCGGCCGGGCGGTCACCGACTTCAGGGACCATGCGTGCTCGGTGCCGCGCCGCCGGTTCTCGATCACCACGTAGGCGACGGCGGCGACCAGCGCGAACGGGAACAGCTTCACCATGAAGCCGCGCACCGTGTCGACCGGCAGGTCCAGCGCGGTGGAGAAGAACTGCCAGACGGGCAGTTCGAAGGGCACCCCGACCGCGATGCCCATCAGCACGGTCCCCGCCGCCGTCACCTTCGGCACGCCGACGGCGACCATGGCGGGGATGCCGATGATGCCGGCCAGCATCGCCGCGGGCGCCGATCCGGTGACCGTGCCGACGAGCGCGGAGACGGCCAGGACGCCCAGGGCGACGACGGTGGGACGGTCGCCGCCGAACTCCACGATCTTGCGGACGAGGGTGCCGGCGATGCCGGTCTCGTCGAGCAGTCTGCCCAGCCAGGAGCCGAGGATGATGGCGACCATGGTGGCCGCGAGCGCCGGGGCGCCTTCCTGGAGGACCGTGTCCAGGACGCTGTCCTCACCGGTCAGGGGGGCGCCGGAGAGGAAGGCGATGACCACGGCCAGCAGGACCAGGGCGAAGGCGGTGGGGAGCTTGCGGGTGAGCATCGCGGCGACGCCGGCCGCCATGACGAGGAGGATGACGACACCCATGGGTCAGTTCTCTCTTCTTGCGTCACGTGCGAGTGAGGTGAGGTTTCCGGTCTCGGCCTCGGCGGCCAGCGCGGCGGTCAGCAGCAGGGGGCTGCGGCCGAGTCCGCAGACGGTGCGGGCGTAGGCGTGCGCGGCCACCTCCTCGGCGCCGGCGACGTGGCCGGGCACCCGCAGGCGGCCCAGGCGCAGGGCGTGGTGGCCGAGGGCGCGCTTCAGGTCGGCGCGGGCGGGACCGTGGTGGAGGTGGGCGTGCACCGCCTCGTGGGCGAGGGCGGCGGCCCGTACGGAGCCCGCCGGGTACCAGGCGCGCCAGCCGCGGGCGTCGACGACGCCTTCGGCGAGCGCGATGGTGTCGGTGTACAGCTCGACCGTGGGCGGTCTGGAGGTGTAGCGGGCCAGCAGGCCGTGTGCGAGGCCGCCGTCGCTCTCCACGACTCTCGCCGCGCACGGGACGGGCGCGAGGGCGGAGCCGAACGCGTCGGCGGTGCGGGCCCAGTGGCGCAGCAGCTCCGGGTCGCGGTGCTCGTGGGTGGGGGTGGCCGCCAGCAGCCGTACCGCCCACCCGATGTCGTCCGTGGCGGCGGGGTCCGCCGTCGCGAGGGCGTCCTGGACGGTCATTCCCGCACCTCCAGGACGGCGACGACGGGTTCGTCGGCGGCGCGGGAGCGCAGCTCGCTCCGGGCGAGGGCGAGCAGCGGCGCCGGGTCGAGGACGCCGGAGAGGTCGGCGATGCGGGAGCCGACCAGCAGGCGCACGGCGGGGGCGCGGACGCCTCCGTCGCCGTAGGAGGTGGCCTCGGTCACCAGCTTGGCCAGCACCTCGGGGGCGCTCGCGACGGTGGTCGCCTCGACCCGGGCGTCGGCCGCGTGGTGGCGCACGACGCCGTCGGCGTCCACGACCCGCACCGGGTGGCGGACGGGGCGGAAGCGGCGGTGCACCTCGGTGCCGTAGACGGTGTGCGCGGGGGTACCCGCGAGCACGTCCACCTTGGACGGCTCGGTCCTGAGGCTGGTGGCGGCCAGGCGCAGCCGTTCCCCGTCGTCGGCGCGGTGGGCCCGGTCCTGGGTGCGCAGTTCGGTCGCGCCGGTGGCGATGGCGCGTACGACGTTGGTCTGCGGGTCGACGGTGACCTCGACCTCGACGCCGTCGGCGGCGGCGCCCTGTTCGACCACGGCACGTTCGGCCTCGGCGCGGACGGCGAGGATCTGCTCCTGGGTCGCGCCGGGCACGATCCGCTCGACCTGTTCGCGGACCAGGGCGAGGGCGACGCCGATGGGGCTGATGACCTCGTTGTTCCGGGCGATGCGGCCGGTCATGCCGGTGCGGTCGGCCAGGTGCGGGGTGACGGAGGCCGCGCCGCCGCCTCCCCCGACCAGGACGGCGGTGTCGGTGTCGAGGCGGTACTCGCGGACCAGGTCGTCCACGACGGCCTTCACCTGGTCGGTGCCGGCGTCCAGGAGCCGGGCGGCGGCGGTGGGCACGTCGGTGCCGAGGGCGGCGGCGAGCGGGGCCAGCGCGGCACGGGCGGTGCCGGGGTCGGCGTGCGCGAAGTCGCCCTCGGGGACCCGGCCGAGCGCGTTGGCGGCGCAGGTCATGGTGAGCGCGAACCGGCCGCCCGCGGCGTCGAGCACCGCGTAGTCGGCGGGGTCGCCGGGCAGCGGGCTGACCGTGGTGAGCGTCGCGTCCCGCAGGTCGGCCGGGTCGGCGAAGCAGGCGTACGGCAGGCCCGCGATGTGCGCGCTGCGCGGTCCGGTGCCGGTGACGCGGCCGCCGGAGACGCGCACCATGGAGCCGCCGCCGACGCCGACCGTGCGCACGTCGAGGGCGTTGAGGTACGAGGTGCGGCCGAGGATGGTGGCGTGGCGGACCGCGACCTTGCCGCGCTTGACGACGCTGATGTCGGTGGAGGTGCCGCCCGTCTCCAGGAACACGCCCTCGCTGACGCGCTCCTGCATCAGTGCCCCGGCCACCCCGGCCGCGGGACCCGACAGCACGGTCAGCAGGGGCCTGCGGCGCATCTCGTCGAGGGACATCACTCCCCCGTCGCAGCGCATCACCATCAGCGGCGCGGTGACGCCCGCCTTGGTGATGGAGGCGTCGACGAGGTCGGCGGTGGCCAGCATGCGCGGCAGGATCGCCGCGTTGACCACGGCGGTGCGGGTGCGCTTGCGCAGTCCGTACAGCGAGGTGATCTCGTGGGCCGCGGTGGTCGGAAGTCCGGTCGCGCGGGCCGCCTCGGCGACCGCGGTCTCGCCCTCGGGCCGGTCGACGCCGAACGGTTCGCTGGCCACGAGCGCCTCCGCGCCTGCCGCGGTGAGCCGTTCGACGGCGGTCCGTACGGCGGTCGCGTCGTCGGGGTCGGGCACGTGCGCGTAGTGCAGCGGCAGCCGTTTGCCGGGGGTGAGTTCGAGCTTGGCGAGCGAGGCCAGGCGGCGGGTGAAGTACGTCCCGCCGCCGGTGCCGATGCCGAGCAGGCCGACGGTGGCGACGTCGCCCTCCAGCAGGGCGTTGGTAGCCTGGGTCGTGCCGTGTGCCAGGAAGGCGACGTCGGCGGGTGCGTGTCCGGTCTGCGTCAACAGCCGGTCGAGCGCTTCGACGATGCCGTGAGCGACGCCGTCCTCGTGATGGTGGCTCGTGGGGACCTTCACCTGGCCCACGAGCCGGAGCGTCGTGGCGTCGACCGCCACGGCGTCGGTGAAGGTTCCGCCCACGTCGATGCCGACGCGGATGCGGTGGGTGGTCATGTCCGGGCACCTCCTTGTGCTGGGTCGGTCCGCACGCGGGCGGTCACCGGGCGGGGCAGGTGGAGCTGCCCCGCCCGAACTCGCCCCGCGCGCGGGGTCGTTCAGTAGCCCCTGACGTCGGGCCAGTGACGCTGCACGCCGCCGCGGTCGAGGACCTTGGCGAACTCGTCGTACCTCTTGTCCTCGGCCTGCACCTGGTGCGGCTCGACGTTCTCGGTGAGGCAGTGGGCGGCGAGGGCTCCGGCGACCTCGCCGATGTTCCACTCCACCGGGTGCAGCCGGTAGCAGCCGTTGGTGATGTGCGTGGTGCCGAGGTTCTTGCCGGCCGGCAGCAGGTTGCGCACCCGGCGCGGCACCAGCGCCCCGAGCGGGATCTCGAAGGGCACGGAGCCGATGTCGACGTAGTTGTCACCGCCGGTGGACGGGTGCAGGTCGATGCGGTAGTTGCCGACGCCCACGGAGTCCCGGTGGCGGGTACCGCCGTAGGGGCCGACCAGGTCGATGGCGACGTCGTGTTCGGTGACGGTGGTGACCGCCTTGATCCGGCGGGACTCGCGGACGTACGCCGCCTTGGCGAGCCCGTCGGGGGTGCCGGTCACGTCGGGTCGCGGACGCAGCCCGGGGAATCCGGTGCCGCCGTCGGGGCGGGGCGCCTCGGTCTGGAGCCAGTACAGCACCGAGAGGGACAACTGCCGTGCCTCGCGCAGGGCTTCGGCCTCCTGGCCGATGTAGGGCTTCAGCCAGTAGTCGTTGAGCGGCCAGTTGACGAGGGTGATGTCGGAGTCGAAGGCGCCGTCGGTGTGCAGCCTGCGGGCGAGGATGCGGCGGAAGCCCCACAGCTCCTTGTCGCCCGCGTCGGCGCTCTGGTCGGCGCTGACGGCCAGCGGGTCGAGATCGGGGTTGGGCTCGAAGGTGCGCGGCACCGGTTCCAGGGTGCGCGGGTCGGGGGCCTCGAAGCCGAGCAGCGGGCCGGGCCAGAAGTCGGGCCGGTAGGAGCGCCAGAAGTCGTAGTCTGCGGGGCGGTCGACGGTGTGGTCCTCGCCCTCGTGGTGGGAGAGGGCGAAGCAGACGGTGATGCCCTGCTGGTTGTCCGGCTGGGCGTGCACGGGGGCGTGGGGTTCGTCGAACTCGGCCCTGGACTCGGCCCCGTTCGCGTGCTCGACGCCCGCGAGGTGGAGGAGTTCGCCGGTCTCGGTGGCGTCCAGGACGTAGCGGGCGGGGACGGTGCGGCGGGTGCCGTCGCGCAGGTCCTCCAGGGTGACGGCGCGCACGACATCGTTGTCCGACGCGGCGGCCACGGGGCGGTGTTCGGTGAGGACGGTGAGGCGTCCGGCCGCCAGGTGCGGGGCGAGCATGCCCTCCAGGACGGCGAGGGCGGCCTTCGGCTCGTGGCACAGCTTGCTGACCCGCCCGGCGCCCGGGTTGAGGTCGGTGAGCGCCAGGGCCTCGGCGCGCAGGGGGTACCACTGGCGGTAGTACTGGCGGATGCCCTCGCGCAGTCGACGGTAGGTGGCGGTGGTGCCGAACTGCTCGACCCACGGGTGTTCGTCCGGCGGGACGGCCTGGCTGGTGAGCTGGCCGCCGATCCAGTCCGTCTCCTCGGTCAGGACGACGCTGCGGCCGGCCCGGCAGGCGGCGAGGGCCGCGGCGACGCCGCCGAGGCCGCCGCCGACGACGAGGATGTCGGGTTCCGGTATCACGCTGCTCCTCTGGTGGTGCGGTTCGTGCAGGGGATGGGGTGAAGGGCAATCAGGGACCAGCCGGTGGGCCGGCGGTGGTGCCCGGCCGGAAGGCGCAGGCGACGAGCGTGCCCCTGGCGGGTTCGCCCGCGACGCGGGCGGCGAGCAGCCGCACCGCCTCGGCGCCCAGCGTGGGGCGGGGGATGTCGAAGCCCATGGGGGCCGGTTCGTCGGCGAGGTCGGCGGGCGGGCTGCCGAGCAGTGCCAGCGACACCCGGCCGGGGCAGTCCAGGCCGGCCGCGTCGACGGCCGTGCGCAGCGCCCGCCAGGCGGTGCCGGTGTCGGTCTCCTCGGCGACGAACGCGGTCACACCGTCGGCCAGCCAGGCGCGGACGCGGTCGGCGGTGAGGTCGCGGCGCAGGTCGCCGGAGCGGAACACGGCGTCGGGGCCGGCGGGCAGTCCGCTCAATGACAGGCCGTCCAGGAAGCCGCGTTCGCGGTCACTGGAGGCGGGCGCCTCGTCGTCCTCGCGGACCAGCATGACCCGCCGGTGGCCGAGTCCGGCGAGGGTGGTGACGACCTCGCGGCTCGCGCTGACGTAGTCGGCGCCGACCCAGGCGAGGCCCTCCGCGTCGTCGGGGCGGCCGACGTGGACGACCGGGAAGTCGTCGGCCACCAGCCGGCGCAGTTCGTCCGCGGGGGCGTGGCGGCCCAGGAAGAGACAACCGTCCGCCAGCCGCACCCGGTTGAGCGCGCCGGCGCCGGAGGCGCCCGCTCCCCCGCTGCTGGAGCCGGTGAACAGCACCAGGTCGTAGCCCTGCGCCGCGGCCTCCTGCTCGACGCCGACGAGGAAGGGGTAGTACGAGTGCCGGACGTCGGTCGGGAAGGTCGCGGTGAAGCTGAAGACGCCGAGCAGGTTGTTGCGGGCGGCGGCGAGGCGGCTGGCGGCCGGGTCGGGGACGTAGCCGAGGCTGCGGGCGGCGTCGAGGACCTTGCCGCGGGTCTCCGCCGAGATCGGCCGGCCGGTCGCGATGTCGCGTCCGGAGAGCACCAGGGACACCGTCGCCTGCGACACACCCGCGAGCCGGGCGACCTCCGCCTGCCTCGGCCGGCCCCGTCGGCCGGGCGGCGCGGGGGCCCGCCCCGGCTTCGCCCGCCCTGTGGCTTCCTTCGCCACCACTGCTCCCCTCGGTCGCGTTAATGCGCATTACCTAATGCGCATTAACCAGTAATGTGAAGGAGCCCGGGCACGGGGTCAAGGGTTTGGACCGAGGAAAATGCCGTGCGCCGGCGGGAGGGAGTCCCGCCGGCACACGGTGTGTCGGATCAGTGCCGGATGGGTCGCGGGATCAGATACCGAAGGGCGCCGCGTACCGGACGGTCCCGGCGGGCAGCGGGTGGGCGGCGTCCAGCGTGAGGGCCATGAGGGCCTCGTCCGGGACGTCGATGGTCAGGCCGATGCCGTGGGCCGAGGCCCGGGTGAAGCCGAACCGGGGGTAGTACTCGGGGTGCCCGAGGACGACGACATGGTGCTCGCCGAGCCGCTCGGCCGCCGCCAGCGCGGCTCGGACGGCGGCCGCACCGGCGCCGCTCCGCTGCGATCCGGGCCGGACGGCGACGGGTGCCAGGCAGAGCGCCGGGTGCTCCCCGATGTGGCAGCGGGTCAGCAGAGCGTGGCCCACGGGGCGGTCGGCGTCGTCGACCGCGACCACGGACAGGCCCTCGATCCAGGCCCCGGGGTCGGCGCGCAGCGCGTCGACCAGGGCGGCCTCCTCCGGGGCGGGGAAGGCGGCGCGGACGATGTCGCGGACGACGGGGATGTCGGCGCCGGTCTCGGCGCGGGTGTGCCAGGTGTGAGGCATGACGGGACGGGGATCCGTTTCTGGTATCTGCGTTCGTGGGGTGCGGGGTCAGGCCGCCGCTCGGGACGCGAGGGAGATCCGGGCGCAGCGAAGGGCGGCGTCGAGCACGGTCATCAACCTCACCTCCCTTTCCTCCCGCTCCGTGGAGCCGATCGAACGCGAACGGGACCCAGTGTACCCGTGGGAGGGTGGGCGTCGGGCGAGGTCACCGCGTCCTTCGGCGGTCCGGCGACCAATCCGCCGGACGTCCGGCCCCGGATTACGCGGGGACATGCCCGCCCGTCGCGTTCTTTTGGAGAAACCGTCGTGAAGGAAGCCGTACACATCGGCAGAAATCCATCGTCACAGCCCGACCTGCAGCAGCTGATCCGTGAGGTGGCCCTCGGCGATCAGGAGGCCTTCGCCGCGGTGTACGACGCGATGGCGGGATCCGTGCTCGGGGTCGCCCGGGCGGTGCTGCGCGACCAGGCGCAGTCCGAGGAGGTCGCACAGGAGGTGCTGGTCGAGGTGTGGCGCACGGCGCCGCGCTACCGGCCAGAGCGGGGCACGGTGGTGAACTGGATCCTGACCCTGGCCCACCGGCGGGCGGTGGACCGGGTGCGGTCGGTGGAGGCCGCCGCGGCCCGCGACCACAGGGCCGCCCTGCTCGACCGTACGCCCGAGTTCGACGAGGTGACGGAACAGGTGGAGGCCCGGCTGGAGAGGGAGCAGGTGCGGCGCTGTCTGCGCACCCTGACCGAGATCCAGCGCCAGGGCGTCACGCTGGCCTACTACCGCGGCCTGACCTACCGGGAGGTGGCCGAGGCGCTCGCGCTGCCGCTGGGCACGGTCAAGACGCGGCTCCGTGACGGCCTCGTCCGACTCCGCGACTGCCTGGGGGTGAGTGCGTGATGCGCACCGAGGACCTGCACAGCCTGACGGGCGCCTACGCCCTGCACGCGCTGCCCGACGACGAGCGGGCCGCCTTCGAACGGCATCTGGCGCAGTGCGCCCCCTGTGAGCGGGAGACCGGTGAGTTCGCCGCCGCCACGGCCCGGCTGGGGCTGGCCGCGACGCTCGTGCCGGGCCCCGCGATGAGGGACCGGGTACTGCACCAAGTCGCGACCGTGCGCCAGGTCCCGCCGGGTGGCGGCACGGTCGGGAAGGCACGCCGCGTCGTACCCCGGGGGCGCGGTCTGGGCCGTTGGGCGCTGGCCGCCTGCCTGGCCGCCGCGGCGGGGCTGGGCGGCACGGCGGTGTGGCAGTACGAGCGGGCGCAGGACGCCGGGGAGCGGGCGGCACAGGCCGAGCAGCGGGCCGAGACCCTGGCCGGGGTACTGGCCGCGCCGGACGCCGAGTCGCGTACCGCCCGCCTGGCCGACGGGGCCACCGGGACCGTGGTGGTCTCCGGGGACCAGGACCGGGCCGTGTTCCTGGCCTCCGGCATGGCCGAGCCGCCGCGGGGCAAGGTGTACCAGCTCTGGTTCGACGACCACGGGGCGATGCGGTCGGCGGGCCTGATGGATCCGGGCCGGTCCAGTCAGGCGGTGCTGATGGAGGGAGCCGTCGACGGTGCGGGCGGCGTTGGCATCACCGTGGAACCGGCGGGCGGGTCGCCGCAGCCGACCTCCGACCCGGTCGCCCTGATGAGCATGCCGGCCTGATGAGCATGCCGGCCTGAACGGGGTGAGGGCCCGGGCGCGAGCCCTCACAGGGCGGTGACCGCGTCGCACGACCACACGGCGGAGACCACGGGCGTCATGAAGTGGGCGCGGAAGCAGGCCGGGAAGCCCTCGCGGTCGAGGAACTCGCCGAGGGTCAGCGCCTGGTCGGCGCGGTGGTCCTGCTGGGGCACTCCATGGGCGGCCGGGCCGCCCTGCGCGCCGCGGAGGCCGCCCAGGTACGGGGTGTGGCGGCCCTCGCCCCGTGGGTGCCGCCCGGCGAGCCGGTCGCCCAGCTGCGGGGCCGGCGGGTGCTCGTCCTGCACGGCAGCCGCGACCGCGTCACCGACCCGGCGGAATCCGCCAGGTACGTCTCCCGCGCCCGCACGGCGGGCGCCCGGGCCGACCTCCTCGTCGTGGCGGGCGGCGACCACGCCATGCTCCGCCACCACACCCACTGGCACCGCACGGCGACGACCGCGGTCACCGACCTGCTCACCCGGCTCGACCCGGACGACGCTCCGGGGCCGTCTCCGGCGGCCGGACGCTGAGCGTCGGACCCTCCCGCGGGGTGCCCCGCCGCGAAGCGCCGGGTGAGTCCGCGCGGGGACCGGCGGCGCGGCCGCTACCCCCTCAGCGTGCCCAGGAAGCGGACGTGCGGGCGGTCGTCGGGGCCGGTGCGGGTGACCTCGGCGTGGACGCCGTAGACCTCCGCGACCAGGGCGGCGGTCAGGACCTCCGCCGGTTCGCCGTGGGCCACGACACGCCCCTCGGACAGCACGACGAGGTGGTCGCAGTACATCGAGGCGAGGTTGAGGTCGTGCAGGGCGACGACGCTGGTGACGGGCAGGGCGACGACGAGGGCCAGCACGTCCAGCTGGTGCTGGATGTCGAGGTGGTTGGTGGGTTCGTCCAGCAGGAGTTCGCGTGGCTGCTGGGCCAGGGCGCGGGCGATCTGGACGCGTTGGCGTTCGCCGCCGGAGAGAGTGTGCCAGTGCCGGTCGGCCTGCCCGGTGAGACCGGTGCGCGCGAGGGCGTCCGCGACCACCTCCTCGTCGGCCGCCGACGCCGGTGTCCAGGCGCGGCGGTGCGGGATCCGGCCGAGCCGGACGACGTCGCGGACCGACACCTCCACCAGCGTGTCCGCCTGCTGTTCGACGACGGCCACACGCCGGGCGACGTCGCGGCGGCCCATCCGGTCCAGCGGGCGGCCGTCCAGGGTGACGACGCCGGAGGTGGGGGCGAGCACGCCGGCCAGCAGCCGCAACAGGGTGGACTTGCCCGACCCGTTGGGGCCGAGCAGGCCGGTCATGGCGCCGGGCCGGGGGCTGAGATCGACGCCGTCCAGGATCAGCCGCCCCCCGGCGGCGCGGGAGACCCGCTCGGCGCTCAGCGTCACCGTGCCCTCCGGGTGCGGTACAGGACGAGGACGAAGGCGGGTACGCCGATCAGCGAGGTCACCACGCCCACCGGGACCTCCTTGGGGGCGAGGACGGTTCGGGCCAGGGTGTCGGCCCACACCAGGAACACGGCCCCGGCGAGGGCGCAGACCGGCAGGAGGCGGGCGTGCCCGGGACCGGTGAACGCCCGCACGGCGTGCGGCAGCACCAGTCCGACGAAACCGATGGCACCGGCCGAGGCGACCAGGGCGGCGGTGAGCAGGGCGGTGGCGCACAGCAGGACCAGCCGGGTGCGGGCCACGTGGACGCCGAGGGTTGCCGCGGCGTCCTGGCCGAAGGCGAAGGCGTCCAGCGTCCTGCCGTGGCCGAGGCACACGGCGAGGACCAGCACCAGGACCGCCGTACCGGTCCACACGTCCGTCCAGCCGGCCCCGGCGAGCGAGCCGAGCAGCCAGAAGAGCACTCCGCGGGTGGTCTCGGAGTCGGCCGCGGTCATCACCACGAAGGAGGTGAGCGAGGAGAACAGCTGCATCGCCGCCACGCCCGCGAGGACCACCCGGTCCGGGGTGCCGCCGAGGCTGTGGCTGAGCACCATCACCAACGCGAAGGAGCACACGGCGCCGAGGAACGCCCCGCCGGGGACGGACAGCGCGCCGCCGCCCACGCCGAGCACGACGACCAGGACGGCGCCGGTCGAGGCACCGGAGGAGACGCCGAGCACGAAGGGGTCGGCGAGCGGGTTGCGCAGCAGGGACTGGAGGACGGCGCCGCACACGGCGAGTCCGGCGCCGCACACCGCGGCGAGCAGGGTCCGGGGCAGCCGCAGGTCCCAGACGATGCCGTCGCGGATGGGGGTGACGTCGGCGGCGGGGCCTGCGCCGAGATGGGCGACGATCACGGACCACACGTCGGCCACGCCGATGTCCGCCGGTCCGATGGTGACGGCGACGGCCACGGAGGCGCACAGGGCGACGACGCCGGTCAGCGCCCACAGGGGGTAGGCACGGCGGCCGGCCGTGCGTATGCCCGAGGCCGGCCGCTCCCCGGACGCGGCCCGGTCCTCGGACACGGCCCGGTCCTCGGATGCGGCCCGGTCCTCGGATGGCGCCCGGCTCGCGGACGTCACTGGGTGAGGCCGAACTCGCGCAGCGCGGCCGCCACCTGTTCGACGCCCTCGACGGTGCGGATGGTGGGGTTCATGGCCTGTCCGCTGAGCAGGACGTACCGCTTCTCGCGGACGGCCGTCATGTTCCGGGTGACGGGGTCGGACTCCAGGAACTCGATCTTCTTCGCGGCGGTCTCGGCCGTCTGCGACCTGCGGGTGAGGTCGCCGAGGACGAGCACGTCGGGGTCCCGGTCGGCGACGGTCTCCCAGCCGACCTGCGGCCATTCGTCGTGGGTGTCGTCCATGGCGTTCCTGGCCCCGACCGCGCGGGTCATCACGCCGGGGGCGCCGCAGCAGCCGCCCATGTAGGGCGACGTGGAGTTGGCGAACCAGTACATGAGGGTGACGTCGGAGGCGTCGACGCCGGACGTCGCCTTCTTCACCCGGGACTTCAGGTCGGCGACCAGCTTCTCGCCGCGTTCCTCGACGTCGAACAGCCGGGCCAGGTCGCGGACCTCGCGGTAGACGGTGTCCATGGTGAAGGGCTCGCTGCGGACGCCGTCGCCGTCGCCGCTGTTGTCCTTGCCGACGCAGTCGGACGGGGAGAGGTAGGCCGGCACGCCGAGTTCGCCGAACTGCTCGGGGGCGGCCACTCCCCCGGTGCCGAGGGTGGAGGCGAAGGAGGCGGCCACGAAGTCGGGTTCGGCGTCCAGGACCGTCTCGAAGGACGGCATGTCGTCGGCGAGCCGGGGCACGCCTTCGTTCGCCTTCTCCAGCCCCTTCATGACCGGGTCGGTCCACGTGGCGGTGCCCGCCATGCGGTCGGCCAGGCCGAGGGAGAGCAGGATCTCGGTGGTGCCCTGGTTGAGGGAGACCGCTCGCCGCGGAGGCGCGGCGACCTCGACCTCGCGGCCGCAGTCACGGACGGTGCGCGGGTAGCCGGCCGCCGGGTCCGGCGCGGCGGAGTCGCCGCCGGTGTCCGTCCCGGAACCGCAGCCGGTGGCCAGCAGGGCACCGGCCAGGAGCGGCACCAGGCCGCGGACGGCGCGGCGGGAGGTGGGGAGGCGTCGGAAGCCGACGGGGCGCGCTGCGCGCGAGGAGGCGGGCAAGGGGGATCCTCTGGCGTCGAGGGCTCGTACGCGAAGCCCGTTCGTACGGTGTGTCCCCGCGCCGTACGCGGCGCGGGTGCCAGCAGGTCTTCGGACTCGGGATCGACCGGGCGGGACGCCTTCCCGGGCGGCCTCCGCCGTCCAGTGGCCCGTGTCCCGCCCGTCACCCTCACCGCTGCGCGTCAGCTCCGGATTCGCACCGGATTCCCTGACCCACCAGGTGGGTTCGACTGGCTTCCGCAAGCTACCACAGGGCCCTCGCGCCGCCTGGGGCGGGCGGCTGCCTCACCCGCCCCCGGCGCCGACGCGCCCGACCGCGTCAGCTCTTGGGCATCAGGACGCTGTCGATGATGTAGACGTTGGCGTTGGCGGTCTTGACGTTGCCGCAGACCACGTTGGCGGAGTCGTTGACCTTGTAGACCTCGTCCGAGCCGGAGGTGGTGAGCTTGGACTTCTGCAGGGTGTCGAACGAGCCGTTCTCCAGGTCCTTGGGGGCGAGCTTCTGGCCCACGACGTGGTAGGTCAGGATGTCGGTGAGCATCGCCTTGTCGTTGAGGACCTTGTCCAGGTCGGCCTTCGGAATCTTGGCGAAGGCGTCGTTGGTCGGCGCGAACACCGTGATGTTCTCGGCGTTGTTGAGGGTGTCGACCAGACCCGCCTTCTTCACCGCCGACACCAGCGTGGACAGGGCCGGGTTGTTCGAGGCGGCGGTGGCGACCGGGTCCTTCGCCATGCCGTCGAACGAACCGGCGCCCTCCTTGGGCACGGTGGAGCAGGCCGGGCCGAACGGCTCGTCGGCGCCGGACATGCCCCCCGAGGTGTCCTCGGACTGCTCGTCGGTGGCCGCGGGGGCCGAGGACTCGGCCTGCGCGGAGTCCGAGGAGCCGCTGTCGCCGTCGTCGGAACAGGCGGCCAGCGACAGGGGCAGGACGGCGGCCGCGACGACGGCGACGGCGGAACGACGGATACGGGCGTTCATGGATATCTCCCTGCAAATCGGCAGCACTGAGGCAGCGCTGATGTAGTGATGTGGAGCTCGGTGCGCGTCGAGGTGGAGCGGTGGTCCGCTCGGTGAGCTGTCCGCCCGGCGAGCGGTTCCTATACGTGTGGGGGCCGAGCCGCCCTGCGTAACGCAGGCAGGGAGCGCAGGCGGGCGGTCCGCTGTCGGTGTGGTCCCGGTTCTTCCCTCACACGGGGAATCCGGAGCAGGGCGGCTTCCGGATTGGCCGATCACCCGATCGAGTGGGGAAGTTTCTCGGGCATCTCTGTGACCGGCGGATTTTCCCCCAGGGTGCCGTCAACATGACGGGGACTCAGACCGTGTCCTACGTGGTGATCGCTCGTTGGGCTGTCTATGGGGCGGGGTACGTGGAGTTGGATTGTTCCGGACGGGCTGTGGGAGATCGCCGAGCCGCTGATCCCGCCGTCGAAGGTGCGACCGCAGGGTGGCGGAACGCAGGACACACCTGATGAGACGCTGTTCGCGGCGATCATCTACGTGCTGGTCAGCGGTTGCGCCTGGCGGGCTCTGCCGCCGTGCTTCGGGATATCGAAGTCGACTGCGCACCGCCGGTTCCTGATCTGGTCCAGAGCCGGTGTCTGGGGCCGTCTGCACGAGGCCGTGCTGCACCGGCTCGACGACGCCGGCCTGATCGACGTCACCCGCGTCGTACTCGACACCGCCCACGTCCGGGCCAAAAAGGGGGCGAACACACAGGTCCGAGCCCCGTGGACCGGGGCAAGCCGGGTTCCAAGATGCACATCCTGTCGGACGCGAACGGCCTGCCCCTCGTTGTCGGTGTCTCCGCCGGCAACACCCACGACAGCGAAGGACTGAAGCCGATGGTGGAGGGTCACCAAACGAGACACGCCCCCATCGCGACCGCCACTTCAAGCCCCAGCGCCTGCACGCCGACAAGGCGTACGACATCCCCCACCTGCGGAAATGGTTACGCGGCAAGCGCATTGGCGTCCGCATCGCCCGCAAGGGCATCGAGTCCAGCGAACGATTAGGACGCCGACGCTGGGTCATCGAGCGCACCATGTCGTGGCTGTCCGGCTACCGCAGACTCAGCCCGCGCTACGAGCGCGACCCCCGCAACTACCTGGCATTTCTCGGCCTAGCCGCCGCCCTCTGCTGCTACAAACGACTCATCCGCCTCACCACGTAGGACACGGTCTCAGAGCGGGGTGGCGGCCCGCAGGATGAGGAACATGGTGACGGCGGAGTTCGCCGACGACATCGCCGACACGGCCGTTCCGGCGGCCGCGGCCCACGCGGCCAGTCCCACCGAGGTGAACAGTGAGGGCCAGGTGCGGACGGCGGGCGCGGGACCCAGCAGGGCCGCCACGCGGCGCGGCACGGGTCCGGGCGCCGCGAGGCCGGCCAGGGTCGCGACCGGGGTGCCCCGGGACACGAGGGCCGCCTTGCCGATCGCGGTCGCCACGGTGCGACGGTCGCCGACCACCTTGGCGGCCGCCTCGTCGGCCCAGCGTTCGGCCGTGTAGGAGACGGCGGTGCGCAGGGGGCGCAGGAACGGGTTGGCCAGCGCGGCGAGCCGGACGGCCAGCAGGAAGCGGTGGTGGCGGGCGGCGAGGTGGGCCCGCTCGTGGGCGAACAGCGCGCGCCGCTCGGCCGGTTCGAGGCAGTCGAGCAGCGCGGTGGTGACCACCACCCGGTCCCGGCCTCCGCCGGGCAGCGCGTACGCGTAGGGCACGTCGTCCGGCAGTACGGCCACGCCGGTGCCCCGCAGTCCGGCGAGGGCGCGGTGGGCCCGGCGGCGCACCCGGCCGTGCCGCCACAGCGCCCGGACCGAGACCAGGAGTACGGCGCACAGTGCGGGAATCGCCGCCTTGCCGACGACCTCGTCGTAGGGCACCGCCGCCCGCACCTCGGGGTCCGACCAGCCGTCGGGCAGCGGGTTGCCGGGCAGTTGCGCGGTGCCGACCACCATCACTAGCGCCAGGCACACGGTGCTGCACAGCGCCATGACGGCGGCGACCGCGGTGAGCAGCCGGGTCGCGGTGCGCGGGTGCAGACGCTGCTCGGCCAGCCGGGCGACGGGCCATGCCGTCAGCGGCAGGACCAGTGGCAGGAAGACGAAGACCCCCATGGCGGTGTCAGCCGTCCTCCGCGCCGTGCGCGTGCCCGAGCAGGTCGCGCAGCAGCCGCTCGTCGTCCGGGTCGAGGCCGGTGACGAAGCTGGCCAGCACCGCCTCCCGGTCGCTCTCGGCGTCCAGGACCTTGCGCATCCTGCGCGCGGCCAGACCGGCCTGGTCCGCGGGTGTCCAGGCGAAGGACCGGCCCGCCCGCTCACGGCTGACGGCACCCTTCTCCAGGAGCCGGGTCAGGATCGTGATCACCGTGGTGTAGGCGAGGTCGCCGCCCAGGCGCTCCTGCACCCAGCCGGCCGTCGCGGGCCCCTCCGCCTCGCGCAGCGCCGTCAGCACCAGGGCCTCCAGCTCGCCCTGACCCCGCCGCCGCGACCGCCGGTGATCCGTCACGGGCCGCCTCCTTCCGCCGCTGTGGCTCTCTGCGACAGCCATCGTATAGAAACCCGATTTCTACAGTGTTGTAGATTAAACGGTGGACACGCAGTCGGCACGACGAAGGAGAACGCAGTGGGAGTTTCCCTGGCCAAGGGCGGCAACGTCTCGCTCAGCAAGGAGGCGCCCGGCCTGACCGCCGTCCTGGTCGGTCTGGGCTGGGACGTGCGCACCACGACCGGCACCGACTACGACCTCGACGCCTCGGCGCTGCTCCTGGACGCCTCCGGCAAGGTGCTCTCGGACGGGCACTTCGTCTTCTACAACAACCTCACCAGCCCGGACGGCTCGGTCGAGCACACCGGCGACAACCTGACCGGTGAGGGCGAGGGGGACGACGAGGCGGTCAAGGTGAACCTGGTCGCCGTCCCGGCGGAGGTGGACCGGATCGTCTTCCCCGTCTCCATCCACGACGCGGAGAACCGCGGCCAGAGCTTCGGCCAGGTCCGCAACGCCTTCATCCGGGTCGTCAACCAGGCGGGCGGCCAGGAGATCGCCCGCTACGACCTGTCCGAGGACGCGTCGACCGAGACCGCCATGGTCTTCGGCGAGCTGTACCGGCACGGCGCCGAGTGGAAGTTCCGTGCGGTCGGGCAGGGTTACGCCTCCGGCCTCGCCGGCATCGCCGCGGACTTCGGCGTCGACATCTGACCCGTTCCCGGCCCGGTCACCGGTCCGTGGCGCAGCAGCCGCCCGCCCCACCGGGGGCCGGCGCGGTGTCGAGGCGGCAGAAGCAGGACGCCGCGACCGGCACGTCCGCGAGGGCGGCGGCGAGCCTCAGCTGCTGCGCCACGATCCGCGCCTCCCCCGCCCGGTCGAGCCGCACCAGGCACTCGTGGAGGCCGTGCAGCGCCCAGACGTTGCCCGGGTGCTGGAGGGCGCGGGGCAGGGTGTCGTCCAGCCCCAGGTCGGCCCGGTAGACCGCCTCGGCCTCCGCGACCCGGTCCTGTTCCAGGAGCAGGGCGCCGTACGCGTGCCGGGTGGGCTGCATCCAGCCCCACGGCTCGTCGTAGGGGAGGCTGTCGTCCAGGCCGATCGAGCGTTCCAGGGCGGCGAAGGCGGCGGCGTGGTCGCCCTTGCGGTACTCCAGTTCGCCGTCGAGCATGGCGGAGGCGATGGCGAGGATGTCGGCGCAGGTGTTGTTGAACAGCATGCGGGAGTCCGGCACCCGGGCGACCGCGTCGCGGAACAGGACGCGTTCGGCCTCCGCCTCGGCGATCCGGCCGGTGGCCGAGAGGGCGACGCCGCGGGCGTAGTGCAGCATCGCGGTGGTCACGCGGTACAGCCCCGGATCGGCCGGCATCGGCAGGGCGAGGATGTCGGCCCAGCGGCCGAAGCGGATCAGGACATGTACCCGCATGGCCAGGAAGCCCTCCAGCCAGTCTGCCATGGGCGGGCTCTGCACGCGCAGCAGCTCCTCGGGGACGGACGCCTCCAGTCGGGCGGCGGTGTCGAGGGCGATGTCGTACCGGCCCAGGAACATCGCGCCGTAGATCCTGAAGTGGTAGTTGTGCGTCCGGTAGAGGGTGTAGAAGTTCATCGCCCCGGCCCGCGCGCGGTACTTCTCGTCGGCGGCGATGGCGGCGCTGTTGTCCGACACCACGCGCCGGTAGTCGCCGCACAGCACTTCGAGGTGGGACGGCATGTGCAGGAGGTGCCCCGCGTCGGGGACCAGGCCGCGCAGCCGGTCCGCGACGGTGAGGGCCGCCTCGGGGGTCGGTGACATCTCCATCAGGTGGACGTAGAGGTGCAGGACACCGGGGTGTTCGAGTCCCCCTTCGGCGGCCAGGGCCCGATCGAGGACCTCCTTCGCCGCCAGGGTGCGGGCCCCCTCGGCGGGCAGCCCCGTGCGCAGGTCCCACAGCTGCCACGGCGTCAGGTTCATCAGGGCGTCGGCGTAGAGGGTGGCCACGTCGAGGTCGTCCGGGGCGAGCTCGTGGACGGCGCGCATACTGTCGGCAAAGGGCGGGTTCCAGACCGAGCAGTCCTCGACGGCGCGCGGCTGCGGGTAGCGGGCGCGCAGGGCGCCGATGAGGGCGCGTTCGACGGGGGTGGCCCGGCCTGCCTTGGCGTGGGCGTGTTCGACCGCGGCGTGCGCGCGGTCGACGGTCCGGGTCAGTTCGTCGGCGTCGAATGCCTCCCAGGGCTTGTTGTAGTTGGGGCCGAGGGCGTAGGCGATGCCCCAGTGGGCCATCGCGCAGTCCGGGTCGGCCGCCAACGCCCTCTCGAAGCACGCGACGGCCTCCTCGTGGTGGAAGGCGTACGTCCACACCAGCCCGCGGTCGAACCAGCGCTGGGCCTCGGGCGACGAGGTGGTCACGGGTCGGCCGTGGACGCCGAGGTCGTAGTAGTCCATGTACGGACGTATACCGCACTCCGGGACGGCCGCGGAGTACTGCGCGGAAGGTCGTGGCGCGCGGTGTCCCCGCCGGACGCGGCGCGCGCCGCGTCCGGCGGGGGTGGGGGGGGACCGGCGGGGGCGTGATCAGCCGAAGTCCACGTCACTGCAGAGGAAGTACGTCTGGTCCATGTGCGACGCCTGCCAGATCGTGTAGACGACGTGCCGGCCGCTCAGGCCCGACGTACTCACCGGGATCTCGTAGTTCTGACTGGGCGCGTAGCTGCCCGTACGCGCCACCTGCTGGAGGTCGCCCCAGGTCAGGGCCTGGGTGGTGGGGTCGAAGCCCTGCCGGGTGACGTAGACCAGGAAGTAGTCGGCGCCGTGGCTGGCCTGGTCGTACAGCTTGACGGTGAAGTCGTCGGCGACGTCCGTGGTCCGCCACGCGCCCACGGTGTCCAGGGAGTCGTAGCGACCGCTCTCGGTCCGGCCCCCGCTGCACAGCTGACCGTCGGGCACGACGGCCTGGAAGTCACCGGCGGAGCCGTTGCGGTAGAGGCCGTTCCAGTTCCACATGGCGTTCGGGTCGTCCTGCCAGGCCTGCCAGCACATGGGGTCTTCCTGTGCCATGGCGGGGTTCTGGAAGTCGTCGCCCCAGCGGTCCCAGCAGCCGTAGTTGCGGGACGCGGGGTCGACGACCGAGCCGTGGGCGAAGGCGGTGCCGCTCCACGGGATCAGGGTGAGGAGGACCGCGGCCAGGGCGCTGAGGGCGAGGGTCGTCGTGCGGCGGACCCGCTTCACCGGATGCGCCGCATTGTCGTGATCATGACAAGTCATGGTGTCTTCTTCCGTGGGGGGACAGTGTCCAGGCGGGGAGGGGGCGCACGAGTGGGAGCGCTCCCAAAGCCTCGCGGAGTCCAGGCTGCGCCCGCGTGCACCCCTTGGCAACATCCGAAACGAGCCAGTTCGCGCGAGGGGCGGGCGGGAGAAGTCCCGCCCGCCCGTCGTCGTACCGGTGCCGGAGTCCGCGTCAGAGCGCGCGCCGCCTGGAACGGATCAACAGCACGCAGCCGCCCGCGAAGAGGACGCCGCCGACCGCGGCGGGCCACAGTCCGAGGCCGGAGCCGGTCTCGGCGAGTCCGCCCTGCGCCTGGGGCTGCGTGGCGGCGCCGCCGCCGTTGCCCTGTGTGGCCTCGGGGGCCGGCACGGCGCCGCCCGCCTCGTCCGGGGCGTCGGCCGGTGTCGTGGCGGCCTTGGGCGCGGCGCTCGGGGAGGCGTCGGCGTCCTGGCCGGCGGCCGGGGGCGCGGACTGCTCCGCTTCGTTCTGTCCCTCGTCCTGTCCGCCGTTCTGCCCCTGGTTCTGCTCCTTCTGCCCGTCGTCCCGGCCGTCGTCCTGCCCGGGGGCCTTGCCGTCGTTCCCGCCACCGTTCTGGTCGTCGCGGCCGTCCTGACCGTCCTGGCCGCCGTCCTGGCCGGATTCCGCGGGTGCCGAGGCCGTGGCGGTCTGCTCGGCCGGGGGCGCGGAGGGCTGCTCGCCGCCGTCGCCGCCGGGCTGCTCCTCGCCCTTGCCGTCGTCCGGTGCCTCGGAGGCGCCGGGGTCCTCCCCCTGGCCCGGACCGGAGCCCGGCGGGGGCGTGTCCGCACCGCACTCGCGGCCGGAGTTGATGCAGTCCGTCATCTCCCGCATCAGGCCCTCGTCGAAGACGTTGATGAAGTCGCTGTGATCGGTGACGGGCTTGTGCAGCTGCTCGGGGAAGGAGTCCACGGCGAACAACGGGACCGTCCGGCCGCCGTCCTGGAGGCTGGGCGCGTCCACGTCGTACACGACCCGCTGGACCAGCCGCGGAACGGCCTTGAAGCCCTCCGGGCAGCCGCCGTCGGCGGTGGCGAAGGCCATGTGGGTGCGGTGGTTGGCGCTGTCGATGTTGCGGCCGTCCCAGCAGCTCTGGAAGGTGAAGGTGCGCACCACGTCGCTGCCGGAGGGGCAGAGCGGGTACTTGTCCTTCAGCTGGCGGTCCTCGAAGCCGGTGCAGCTCCAGGAGGCGTTCGCGTTGGCGTTGCCGTTGACGAACGCCTTCGCGTCACCGGTGATGATGCGCAGCAGCCGCGGCATCTCGGCGACCTTGCCGCGCTCGTTGCCCTCGAAGGTGAGCGTGACCTCGGCCGGTGTGACGATCTCGCCGGCGTTGCCCTCGATGCCGCCGCCGGGTGACTGGGCGTCCTGTTCGGCGGTGCCGTTCTGGAGCCGGACCACGGGCCAGTAGTACGAGGACTTGTCGCCCGGGTCGGCGCAGCTGGTGTCGGCCGCCGCCAGGTCCTCGTCGCTGGAGAGGGCGTCGTTGTCCTGGTTGCCGACGTAGTCGTGGAAGTGGTGGGCGCCGTTGCTGACGCCGGGCGCGGCGATGAGGTTGTCCGAGTTGAACAGGCCCTCGGCGTTGACACCGCAGCTGGTGCTGAAGGAGCCGTTCGACGCGTTCTTCTGGCGGGGCGCCTTCACCACGTTCGGCTGGACGGACTTGATGTCGACGTAGTCGGCCGCCACCGGGCCGTTGCCCGCCTGGCCGCCGTTTCCGGCCGCGCCGCCGTCACCCTCGCCCTGCTGCTGTCCCTGCCCCTGCCCCTGTCCCTGTTCTTGGTCTTGTCCCTGGTCCTGCTGCTCCTGCTGGTCCGGGCTGCCGCTCTGCGCCGGCTCCGTCGCGACCTCGGTGCGGCGCAGCGTGCACTCCGCGAGCGTGTCCAGTCCCTCGGGGCGGTCCCCGGCCTTGGCGACGGCGGCGGCGATGCGCTCGATGGTCGCCGCCCGGTCCTCCTTCAAGGGGTCCAGGATGGCGGCCTCGTCGAGGGAGCCGTCGTCCGCGGTGCGGGCGGCTTCCTGGAGTTGGCGGTACGCGGTGGCGATCTGCTCGTCGAGCTGGGCCAGTTCGGTGTCGACCTCCTGCCTGGCAGGTTCCGGCACGGTGGTCAGCCGCTCGGTCAGGTCGGGGCAGTCGACGGTCGCCGCGACTCCGGAACTGCCCAGGGGAACGGCGGTGTTGCCGGATTCGGTCGCGGAGGCGAAGACGTTCACGGCCACCAGGCCGCCGCCCCCCAGTATCAGCGCGACCGCTCCGAAGGTCGCGCGCCGCGCCCCGGTCGGGCGTCTGCGCCTGTTGTGTCCCAAGGCGTGCTCCTGTGTCGTGACGGACTCGGGCATGGGATGCCCCCGGCTCCATACGGAGGAGCGGGCCGGAGCGTTCAGCCGTCCCCGGGATTCTCAGGAATCCCTCACCTCGTGGGCGCGCCTGGGCGGGGCCTCGACTCGTGCGTCACACATCCGGCAGCCGCGCGGCAGGGGACGCGAGGCCGTGGCGGCCGCTCCCTCCACGGGCGTCGACACCCTCACCGGTGAGGGGCTGGCGCAGGCTCTCGCGGGGGCGGGCGCGGGCGGGGGCGTGGGCGTCGACGTGCCGGCGGCCGCGCCCGGTGGTCCGATCGAGCGGCTTGGGCATCGGACGGCAGCGGCAGGAGGATGGAAAGGGCAGGGACAGCGAGGGACGAACGGAACGCCACCACGAGTGATCCCAGGAGCCGCTGATGTCCGAGAAGCCGAGCGAGACACATCCGCCGGTGGTCGACCGTGCGACCTTCGAGCAGCGCCTGGAGGGGTTGCGGTCCAGGGAGAAGGCCCACACCCGCGAAGGGGACGCGATCGCCGCCGCGCGCCGCAGGCTCCCGATGGTCGAGGTGGCCGCGGACAGCCCTCTGCTGGGACCTGACGGCCCCGTGACGCTCCTGGACGCGTTCGAGGGGCGACGCCAGATGATCGCCTACTACTTCATGTGGTGGCCCGGGCGGCCGGCTGCCGATCAGTGCGAAGGCTGCACCTGGGTGCTGAGCCACGTGGGTGAGCCGGCCTACCTCCACTCCCGCGACATCACCTTCGCCGTGTTCTCCCAGGGGCGGAACGTCGGTTACGGATTCGCGGACGCGCAGACGTCGTACGGGGAGAGCCTGCGCTACCGCGCCTTCATGGGCTGGACGATGCCGTGGTACTCCGCGCAGCCCTCGCTCGAAACGCTCCTGGTCGGCCGGGAGCCGGGCCTGTTCCACCTGGTGTGCTACCTGCGTGACGGCGACCGTGTCTTCGAGACGTACTGGACCAGACGCCGTGGGGCGGAGGCGGTGGACTACAGCTACGCGCTCATGGACCTCACGGCGTTCGGGCGTCAGGAGCCGTGGGAGGACTCCCCGGCGGGCCGGCCGCGCCTCGGACAGGCCACGCGGACTCTCAGCGGGGCCCCGGACTGGCGGCCGCTCCGGGACGGACAGGGTGGACGTCCCACAGCACACTGGCCACGCGTCGACGCCGGCCGCTCCGACGACCTGGGGGCCACCGGCACCAGCCGGCCGGCCGATTCCGAGCACTGAGCCGCGCTGCGGGGCGGGAAGTGCCGGGGCCGCCGCAGGGGGACGGTGCGATCGGGGCGCTGTTCGCCCTTGAGGGGTCCTTGTCGGCGGCTCGGTCCCGGTGGAACGATGCGGACGGCACCGCCTCAGCGCAGCGAAGGGACCCGTCGTGACCGACGACCACAACCGGCCGCACCCCGCCGCCGCGTTCGACGCGCTGGGCGCCTCGTACGAGAAGGCGTTCGCCGGGTCGAGGACGCACCGGCGCTCGCTGGAGTGGCTGCTCGGGCGGCTCACGCAGGGCAGCCGGGTGCTGGACGTGGGCAGCGGGACCGGCCGCCCCACCGCCGAGACCCTCGCGGCCGCCGGCCACGACGTGCTGGGCGTCGACGTCTCGCCGGTCATGGTCGAGCTGGCGGCCCGGCAGGTGCCGGACGCCACGTTCCGGTGCGCCGACATCCACGACGTACCGCTCGAGGACGCTTCGTTCGACGCCGTTTGCGTGTACTTCTCGCTGCTCCAGCTGGACCGGCGGGAGCAGGCGGCGCTCATCGGGCGTCTGACGCGGGTGCTGAAGCCGGGGGGTTACCTGGTCCTGGCGACCGTGCCGCTGGACGTGGAGGGCGTCGACGCCGTCTTCATGGGACAGCCGGTGCGCGTGACCAGCTTCACCGCGCAGGCCCTCGCCACCGTGGCCGAGGAGGCCGGTCTTGAGGTGGTGACGGAGGAGGCGACGCTGTTCACGCCCGCCCACCCGGATGCCCGGCCTGAACCGCACCTCTTCCTGCACTGCCGCCGCCCCGCCGCCACCGCGCCGGACGCCTGACCCACCGGTCCCGCGGCAGGCGGCCGGCCCCGGCACCGCCCCGGATGGGGTAACCCCGCACGCGCGCACCGGGCCCCGCGGTCAAAGTGGGCAGCATGACAGAGCCTGGCGAGCGACGGCGCCGCACGACTTCCACCGCCACCCGCGAACGTCCCGCACGCGGTGCCCGGGACGCGGCCCGGCGTGCCGCGGACGCCCTCTCCGAGCTGATCCGGCACCACCTGGAGGGCGTCTCCGCGGTGTGCCGGAGCGAGGACGACGGGTGGATCGTCAACGTGGACGTGCTCGAAGTGGCCCGCATCCCGGACACCACCAGTCTGCTCGCCACCTACGAGGTCGAACTGGACTCCGCGGGCGACCTCGTGCAATACCGCAGGATCGCGCGCTACCGGCGCGGTGCCCAGGACCAGTGAGCCGACGGTGAGGCGCGTACCCGGAAGGACCACCGCATGATCACGTACGACGACGAGGTCATCTGCGCGCCCCGCGCCGGAACCCTCTACGACGTCCTCGAACTCATCCTCGACCGCGGCATGGTGATCGACGTCTTCGTGCGCGTCTCCCTGGTCGGCATCGAGATCCTCAAGGTGGACGCGCGCATCGTGGTCGCGAGCGTCGACACCTACCTGCGGTTCGCCGAGGCCTGCAACCGGCTGGACCTGGAGCACGACGCGCGCTCCAAGACCGTGCCCGAGTTGTTCGGCGGCCCGGTCGCCAAGTCCGTCGGCAGGGCGGGCGCGAAGCGGACGGCGCGCTCGCTGACCGACAAGGTGCGCGACGTCCTCGCGCCGGACGAGGAGGCGGACGAGGAGACGGACGAGGAGGAAGCACTCCCCCGCGGGCGCTCCTCGGCACGGCGCCGTACCGAGGAGGACCGCCCGCGCGACCGACCCCGCCGCCGCACCCGTAAGGAGGACACATGACCGCGCCCGTCACCGCCACCGCCCCCGGCACCGAGCTGAAGTCGCTCTACGTCTACGGCATCACGCCCGCCGGGATCCGCGCCCCCCGCTCCCCCGGGGTCGACGGCGCCCCGGTGCGGCTGCTGACCGACTCCGGCCTGTGCGCCGCGGTGTCGGACGCGCCGGCGCGGCTCCTGCCCCGGCGCCGCGACCTGCTGGCCCACCAGGCCGTCCTGGACGAACTGGCGGCGCAGGGACCGCTGCTGCCCATGCGGTTCGCCGTGCTCAGCCCCCGGACCGACACCCTGCTCGACCAACTGCGCGCCGACTCGGCCCACTTGACGCACCAGCTCGAAGAGGTGCGGGGATGCGTCGAACTCAACGTGAAGGGCACGGTGGTGCCGGGGCACTTCGCCGATCTGGTACGCCGGGACGAGAGCCTGCGATCCATGGCGCTGCGGACCCGGCGCCGTCCCGACTACGAGGCCAACGTCCGGCTGGGAGAGGCGCTCGCGCTCGGCGTACGCCGGGAGGCACGGCGCGCCGCGCGGGAGGTCCTGGACCGTCTGACACCGCTGGCGGTGTGCACGGCCGGGGGCACGACCGACGGCGATCAGGTTCTCAGCGCGTCGTTCCTGCTGCGCGCGGGCGACGAGCGCCGTTTCCGGGAGGCGGTGGACACGGTGGCCCGTGCCTGCGGTGACCGGCTGGCTCTCAGCGTGACCGGCCCCCTGCCCTGCTACAGCTTCGTCGAACCGAGTCCCGCGACGGCGGGGCGGTGACGGCGTGGGCATCGTGAGCGGGCTCCTCCTGCTGCCCCTCGCGCCGGTGCGCGGCACGGCGTGGATCGCCGACCACCTGCTCGAGGAGGCCCGGCGCCAGGTCCACGACCCGCGCGCCGTGCAGGCCAGGCTGGCCGCGCTGAACCGGGCCCTGGACGAGGGCGCCATCGACGAGGCGGCCTTCGAACGGGAGGAGGAGCGGCTGCTCGCCCGCCTCGAACGGGCCCGTCCGAGCGGCCGTACGACCACCATGGACCGAGCGCAGAGAAGGCACGTATGAGCGACAGCAAGACGGCCCTGGCGGCAGCCATGGCAGGCGGATACCTCCTGGGGCGCACGAAGAAGGCCAAGCTCGCCTTCGCCGTCGGCTCCTACCTCGCGGGACGGCGCATCGGCCTGTCGCCGGGCGACCTGCTGTCCCAGGGACTGGGCGGGCTCCAGCAGGCGCCGCAGATCCGCGAACTCACCGAGCAGCTGCGCGGGGAACTGCTGACCGCCGGGCGCGCGGCCGCCGGCGCCGCGGCGAACCGACGGCTCATCGGTCTCGCGGACTCCCTCCGCGACCGTACCGACGCGCTCACCGGCGAGGGCCGGAGGGACGACGGGGACGAGGAGGGCCCGGACGAGGACACGGAGGACGAGGACGCCTACTTCGACGAGGAGGACCAGGAGGAGGACCGCGAGCCCGAACCCGCG
This sequence comes from Streptomyces sp. NBC_01723, assembly GCF_036246005.1. Taxonomy (NCBI): domain Bacteria; kingdom Bacillati; phylum Actinomycetota; class Actinomycetes; order Kitasatosporales; family Streptomycetaceae; genus Streptomyces; species Streptomyces sp. NBC_01723. The sequence goes on along the minus strand of NZ_CP109171.1, from coordinate 8,198,630 downwards.
CCGCGTCGGCGTACGGCGAGGAAGGCTCCGCCGCGCAAGGCCGCGCCTCCCGCGAAGAAGACGGCCAAGAAGGCCGCGAAGAAGACCGCGAAGAGCCCGGCGAAGAAGGCAGCGCCCGCGAAGAAGGCGGCTCCCGCGAAGAAGACCTCCGCTTCACGCAGGCGGGGAGGGGGACGCGGATGACCCCCGACCGGCAGGACAAGGACACGCCGTCCCCTCTCGGGGGCCTCAAGGACGCTCTCGGCGGGTACCTCTCCGCCCGGGGGCACAGCCTCGTCGGCAAGGCGGGGGAACGGATCGGCGGCCTCACCGATCGCCTCACCGCCTCCGCAAACGGCAACGGCAACGGCAACGGCAACGGCGGAGACAACGGCGGCGGTGACGGCGGCTCCAAGCGCGGGGGCGGTGGCAAGAGCGGCGCCGGCAGTATCAAGGCGACGCACATCATGGAGGTCGTCGACATCGGCGTCCCCCTGCGCGTCGTCTACGACCAGTGGACCCAGCTCCAGGAGTTCAGCGACTTCACCAAGGGCGTCCGCAGCGTCAGCGCCGAGGACGAGGTGACCAGCAACTGGAACCTCAAGGTCGGCCCGTCCAGCCGGAGCTGGAAGGCGACCGTTCAGGAACAGGTCCCCGACGAGCGGATCGTGTGGACCTCCGAGGGCGCCAAGGGCAGCACGCGCGGCGTGGTCACCTTCCACGAGCTGGCGCCCCGGCTGACCCGGGTGGTCGTGGTCTGCGAGTACTACCCGTCGGGCTTCTTCGAGAAGACCGGCAACCTCTGGCGCGCCCAGGGACGCCGGCTGCGGCTGGACCTGAAGCACTTCGCGCGGCACGTGACGCTGGTGGACGAGGAGGAGGTCGAGGGCTGGCGCGGCGAGATCCGTGACGGCGAGGTCGTCCGGACCCACGAGGAGGCCCTGGAGGAGGAGAACGGCGACGAGGAGGACGAGTACGCGGACGACGAGGAAGAGGACGACGAGGAAGACGAAGACGAGGCCGAGGACGGTGACTACGAGGACGAGGACGAGGACGGCGAGTACGAAGACGATGAGGATGAAGAGGACGAGGACGAGGACGAGGACGAGGAAGACGACCGTGCCCGCCGACGCCGCTGACGGGGCGAGGAGCGTCCGGTGACCGACCTCGACCACCGGTACGCGGACCCGGACCCCCTGGCCTGCCCGCCCGCCACCGGGAGCCTCGCCGACCTCCTCGAACGGGTCCTCGACAAGGGCATCGTCATCGCCGGCGACATCAAGATCGACCTCCTCGACATCGAGCTGCTCACCATCCGGCTGCGGCTGTTCATCGCCTCGGTGGACACCGCGAAGAAGGCGGGCATCGACTGGTGGGAGACCGACCCGGCCCTGTCGTCCCGGGCCGCGCGGGACGCTCTCGTCGAGGAGAACGCGCGCCTGCGGGCCCGGCTCGACGCCCTGGACGATGCCCCGGAGCACGACGAGGAGGACGGCGTGGCGGCCGCGGTCGAGGAGACGTCGGGAGCCGCCCGGTGAGCGCGGACGCGGGAGTGGCACCCGGCATCGTCTGTGCCTTCGCCGTCACCGGTACCCCGCCGGACCCCGCCGCGCTCGCCTCGACGACCGGTCACGAGGAGGGCGGTCCGCTGCGCGTGCTCGACGCGGGCGGCGGTCTGTGCCTGGTCGTCCAGGACGTCCCCGCGGCCTTGTTCGACGAGGAGGCCCTGGCGGAACGCCTCAACCGGCCCACCGACCTGGAACGCTGCGCCCGCGCCCACCACCGGGCCGTCGAGGCAGCGGCGGGGCGGGGTGCGGTCGTACCCCTGCCGATGGCGACGCTGTACCGCGGCGACCGGTCGGCGGTACGGGCCGTCTCCGACCGGCGGCCGGTGCTGGAGGCGCTGCTCGACCGTCTCCGGAACCGCACCGAGTGGGCGGTGAAGGTGCACGCCGCCGAGGGAACGCCGGACCATCTCCCCATGGCCCCCGCCGACCCCGGCACCGGCTCCGGTGGCCGTGCCTACCTGAGCCGGGCCAGCTCACAGCGGCGCGTCCGGCAGCAGGCGCACGGGAGGGCGCGGGCCGAGGCGGAGGCCGTCGACGCGGAGCTGCGGCGGTACGCCGTCGCCGCGACCCGGCACCGGCCGCAGAGCGAGCGGCTGACGGGCCGCCGCACCCCGCAACTCCTCAACGCCGCCTACCTGGTGGAGGACGCCGACCGCGCCGCCTTCACCCGCGCTCTGGCCGGGCTCACCGCCGAGGGGCGGCATCCTGCCGTACGGGCCGACGCGTCGGGACCGTGGATCCCGTACTCCTTCGCGCGCTGGGACGAGGAAGACGAGGCACCGTACGCCCACCCCGGCCAGGAGGTCTCCGCATGACGGTCGCGGACACCCGTACGCCGGGGCCGGCACCCGTACCCTGGGGCGGCCCGGAACAGTACGCGCCGGTCGGGGTGCCCCTCGTCGACCTGCTGGACCGGGTGCTGGCGACCGGGGTCGTGGTCAGTGGCGACCTGGTCCTGGCCATCGCGGACGTGCCGCTGGTGCGGATCTCCCTGCACGCGCTGCTGGCGTCGGTGAGCGAGCGGGTGCCCGCTCCGTGGCCGGACAGCGGTCCGCTGTGACCGGGCGCCGGGAGCACTCCCTCGACCTGGACCCCGAGCGGGTCACGAACGACCTGGCCGCCCTGGTGCTCACGGTCGTCGAGCTGCTGCGCCAGCTCATGGAGCGCCAGGCCGTGCGCCGCTTCGACGAGGGCACCCTCAGCGCGGCGCAGGAGGACCGGCTCGGCACGGCGCTCATGCTGCTCGACGAACGGATGGACGACCTGTGCGCCCAGCACGGCCTGAGCCGTGCCGACCTGAACCTCGACCTGGGCCCGCTGGGTCCCCTCCTCGCTGATCCCGAACCCTAGGGCCCCCGGGAACGCGCGGGCACCCCGCACGAGCGATCGCTATGATGGCGAAGAATCGCTCAAACGAACATTCACGGGTGGGGAGACCTGATGCGGGAGCCGGTCGATCTCAGGCGCCAGCGGATCCTGGCGGCGGTGCAGGCGCGCGGTACCGCGCGGGTGCGGGACCTCGCCGACGAGTTGCAGGTCTCGGTGGTCACCGTGCGCCGGGACGTGGAGGAGCTGACGCGTGAGGGCCGGCTGGCGCGCGGGCACGGGGTCGTCCGGTCCACGCTGCCGGACCGGGAGGTGCCCGCGGAGCCCGGCGGGGCGGCCGGGGACCGGGTGGCGGTGGTGGTTCCGGTGCGGCACTCCTACCTCACCGAGACCCTGCACGGCGCGCGCACGGTCCTGGAGGAGTCGGGGCTGCGCATCGCCCTGCACCTCGCGCCGCAGGCCTCCGGCGCCGAACGGCCCCTGGTGGAGCGGGCGCTGGCGGACGGCGCGCAGGGGCTGCTGATCGCCCCGCGCTGGCGCGGCCGGGCCGAGGAGGCCGCCGACCACGAGTGGCTCGCCGGTACCGGGGTGCCGACGGTGCTGATGGAGCGCCGCCCGTGGCGGGGCAGCGCGCTGCACGCCCTGGACTCGGTGTGCTCGGACCACTGGTACGGCGCGCACCTGGCGGTGGAGCACCTGGTGGGCCTCGGTCACCGGCGCATCGTGTTCGCCACGCGGCACGACAGTCCGACCGCCCGGTCGCTGCGCGCCGCGTTCACCGAGATCGCCGGGGCGCACCCCCTGGTGGAACGGTGGGCGTGGACCCTCGTCTCGCCGGAGGCCGGGGTGGACGGGCCGTACACGGCGGACGAGACGGCCGAGCCGCCCGCGCTGACGCGCAAGCTGGGGGCGACCGCCATGGTGCTGCACGGCGACGTGGACGCGCTGATGATCGTCCAGCGGCTGGCGGAGGAGGGGGTGCGGGTGCCGGAGGACTGCTCGGTCGTGGCGTACGACGACGTGGTGGCCGGGCTGGGTTCGCCGCCGCTGACGGCCGTGGCGCCGCCGAAGGCCGAGGTCGGACGCATGGCGGCGGAACTGTTGCTCCAGCGGCTGTCCGAGCCGCCCGGGACCCGGCCGGGCCGGCGCGTCGAGCTGCTGCCGCGGCTGATGGTGCGCGGATCGACGAATACCTTTCCGAGCAGCTGACCGAGCTGCCGACCGCGCAGCCGCCCGAGTGAGCGTTTGATCGTTTCATTTTCTTCTGATCGATCTCTTGACCGTTTCGGTCGGGGCGTTCAGGATTCCCGTGTCCCGAACAGTCGTGGCCGCACCCCCGCGGACACGCAGGAGCCGCGGGAGGCGCCATGCCCGGACGACAGAGCCGTCGGTCCGTGCTCGCCGCGATGGCCGCCGTACCCCTGACAGGAGCCGTGAGCGCCTGCAGCGGGGGGAACGGGGCATCGTCGGCCCGCACCGGAACCACCACGCGCGTCACCTTCTGGTCCGCCCTGCGCGGCAGCCAGGAGGTGGTCGACGCCTTCAACCGCACACACCGCACCATCCAGGTCGACTTCCAGCAGATCCCCTCCGGCGGGCAGGGCGGTTACGCCAAGCTCAGCAACGCCGCCCGGGCGGGCAACGCGCCCGACGTCGCCACCATCGAGTATCCGCAGGTCCCGGGGTACGCCATCGACGGAGTCGCACGCGACATCACCGACCTGGTGAGCGAGCGCCTGCGCCGCAAGCTGCTGCCGCAGGCGCTCGGACTGACCACGTTCGAGGACCGCGTGTTCGCCGTGCCGCTGGACGTCGAACCCATGGTCATGCACTACCGCGCCGACCTGTTCGACCGCTACGGCCTCGACGTCGCGCGCACCTGGGACGAGTTCGCCGAGCAGGCCGCGACCGTGCGCCGCAAGGCACCGGACCGGCGGCTGGTGCTCTTCCCGACCGACGGCATGACGCAGTTCGCCTGCTACGCCTGGCAGGCGGGCGCCCAGTGGTTCGACACCTCCAAGGGCGCCTGGAACGTGTCCCTCGCCGACGCGACGTCCCGGCGGGTCGCGGACTACTGGCAGCGGCTCATCGACCGCGACCACGTCTTCATGAACGCGGTCGAGAGCCGGCAGTCCGACGCGCAGATCGGCAACGGGCTGGTCCTCACCCGGCTCAGCGGCGCGTGGGACGCCGGCGCGCAGATGAACGCGCGGCCCGGGCAGAAGGGCCAGTGGCGGATCGCGCCGCTGCCGCAGTGGGACCCCGGCAGCCCGTCCGCCGGCACGCACGGCGGGTCGACCTTCGCGGTCACCAAGGACAGCCGGCACCCCGAGGCCGCCATGGAGTTCATCGAGTGGCAGGTCTCCCACCCCGACGCGCTGCGCGCCCGCCTCTCCAGCGGCACCAGCAGCCAGTACCCGGCCGCACCCGACCTGGTGTCGGTGGGACGGGACGCCTTCGACCGCACGTACTACGGGGGGCAGGACATCTACACCCTGTTCGAGCAGGAGGCCGAGAAGATCGGCGAGCAGTGGCTGTGGGGGCCGCGGATGAGCGCGACCCAGAAGGTCATGCAGGACTCGTTCGCCCGCGTCGGCGGCGGCCAGGGCAGCCTCGTCGAATCGCTCCGCACCGCGCAGGAGGGCACCATGCCCGACCTGAAGGCCCTCGGCCTGTCCACCACCCAGCGCAGCACCTGAGCCGACGAAAGGCAGGTGACACCCATGACCACGACGACCCACTCACGGGTGCCGGCCGGCGCGACCCGCGCCGCCGCCCCGGAGCCCTCCACCTCCGGCATCCGCGCCCGCAGAGCCGCCAAGCGGCGCCAACTGGCCGCCTGCGGCGTCCTGATGACGCCGTTCTTCGCCCTGCTGGTCACCGTCTTCCTGATCCCCGTCGGTACCGCCGTCTACCTCAGCTTCTACAGCGACGACCAGCCCGGACTCGGCTTCGGCCCCGAGCGCACGGTCTTCGTCGGACTGCGCTCCTACGCCGCCGTGCTCACCGACCCCACCTTCCTCGGCGGGCTCGGCACGGTCGCCCTGTACTGCCTGATCTACATCCCGCTGATGGTGGTCGGCGCGCTCGTCCTCGCCCTGCTGCTGGACTCCGGCGTGGTCCGGCTGCGCGCCCTCGCCCAGCTCGGCCTGTTCCTGCCGCACGCGGTGCCCGGCATCATCGCCGCGCTGATCTGGCTGTACCTGTACACGCCCGGCATCAGTCCGGTCATCGAGCTGTTCGCCAAGGGCGACGTCACGATCGACTTCCTGGGCGTGCACACGGTGATCCCGTCCATCGTGAACATCGCGCTGTGGAGCAACCTCGGCTACAACATGGTGGTCTTCTACGCCGCTCTCCAGGCCGTCCCGCGCGAGGTGATCGAGGCGTCCGTCGTGGACGGCGCGGGGCCGGTGCGCACCGCGCTCCAGGTCAAGACGCCACTGGTGCGAGCCTCCATCGTGATGGTGGCGATCTTCACGCTGATCTGGGCGCTCCAGCTGTTCACCGAGCCGATGCTGCTCAGCCAGTCCTCCCCGATGATCAACTCCCGGTTCTCGCCCAGCATGTACATCTACGACGCGGCCTTCACCCGCAACAACTACAGTCTCGCGGCGGCCGCCTCGGTCGTCCTGCTGGTGTGCACCATCGCCCTGTCCTACGGCGTCACCCGCTTCACCAGCCGCGCCGACGCCGAGGAGGCCCGATGAGCGCCACCGACAGTTCGCTGCTCCGCCCGAGACTGCTGGGCCGCCTCACGGTCAACGTGGTGGTCGCCGTCTCCGTCCTCTACACGCTGCTGCCCGTGCTGTGGCTGGTGCTCGCCTCCAGCAAGACGCGGGACGCCCTGTTCAGCAGCGACCTGCTCTCCCTGAGCGACTTCTCGTTCCTGCAGAACCTCGGCGACCTGTTCGCCATGGACGGCGGGCTGTACGGCCGCTGGTACGTCAACAGCCTGCTGTACGCCGTCCTCGGAGCGGCCCTGGGCGCGCTGGTGAGCGTGGCCTGCGGCTACGCCTTCGACAAGTACCGCTTCCGGCACAAGGAGAAGCTGTTCGGGCTGGTGCTGGCGGCGGTCATGGTGCCGCAGACGGTCCTGGCGCTGCCGCTGTACCTGATGGCGTCCGAGGCCGGCCTGGTGAACACCTTCTGGGCGGTGTTCATCCCGGTGCTGTTCAACCCGTTCGGCGTCTACCTGGGCCGGATCTTCGCGCGTGGCTACGTGCCCGACGAGGTGCTGGAGGCGGCGCGCGTGGACGGGGCGGGCGAGCTGACCACGTACGTCCGGGTGGCGCTGCGGATGCTGGGGCCGGGCCTGATCACCGTCTTCCTCTTCCAGCTGACCGCGATCTGGAACAACTTCTTCCTGCCCATGGTGATGCTGTCCGACCAGGACCTGTATCCCGTCAGTCTCGGCCTGTACCAGTGGAACAGTTCGGCGTCCGTGTCGCCGGAGTACTACCCCGTGGTGATCATGGGTTCACTGCTCGCCGTACTGCCGCTCATCCTCGCCTTCGTGCTGCTCCAGCGATTCTGGCGCAGCGGCCTGACCGCCGGAGCCGTCAAGTGACCCCGTACGCCCCCGGACCCGGCTTCCGGCCCCGTGCCGCCGTGGCCATGTCCCCGGACGCCGCCTCGGCCGTCCTCGACCCCCAGTCGCTCGGCGCGTTCCGCCGGGTCTGCGAACTCGCGCCGTTCCCGGTGCTGGACGACCTGTCCACCCCGCGGGCCCGCTCGGTGCTGGCCGACGTGGACCTGCTGGTCACCGGCTGGGGCTGTCCGCCGCTGGACGCGGACGTGCTGAGGGCGGCTCCGGCGCTGCGGGCCGTGGTGCACACGGCGGGCAGTGTCCGCGGGCATGTCACCGACGCGTGCTGGCAGCGGGGCATCGAGGTCTCCTCGGCCGCCGCGGCCAACGCGCTGCCGGTCGCGGAGTACACCCTGGGCATGATCCTGCTCAGCGGCAAGCGGGTGCTGGAGCGGGCCCGCGACTACCGGGCCACCCGGACCCGGGGCAACTGGCTGCGCACCTCGCGCGGTGTCGGCAACTACCGGCGCACGGTCGGCATCCTGTCGGCCTCGCTGATCGGCCGCCGGGTCGTGGAACTGCTGCGGCCGCACGACATCGGGGTACTGCTGCACGACCCGTACGTCAGCGACGCGGAGGCCGCCGAACTGGGCGTGGAACGCGTCGAGTTGCCGGAGCTGTTCGCGCGCTGCGACACCGTCAGCGTGCACACCCCGCTGCTGCCCACCACCCGCGGGCTGGTCGGCCGCGCGCTGATCGAGTCGATGCCGGCCGACGCGGTGCTGATCAACACCTCCCGCGGGGCGGTCGTCGACCAGGAGGCGCTCACCGACGCCGTCGTGGCCGGCCGGATCCGGGCCGTGCTGGACGTCACCGACCCCGAGGCGCTGCCGCCGGACCATCCGCTGTGGGACTGCGAGCACGCCCTGATCACCCCGCACCTCGCCGGCTCCGAGGGCAACGAGTGGCGCCGCCTGGCCGACCTCGCGCTCGCCGAGACGACCCGCTGGGCGTCCGGAGCCGGCTTCCTCCATCCCGTACGACGCGAAAGGCTGGCGTTCCTGGCATGAGCATCCCGTTCGAACTGCCCACCGAGGACCGTGCGTCGAGCCCGTACACCGGCTGGACCCGGGCTCACTGGGAGGCCGTCGCCGACGGGCTGCTGTGGGCCGCGTGGCGCTGGAGCACCCCGGGCGGCGCCCTGCTCGACCTGCCGGGACGCCCGTCGCGTTCCGGTGTGCGCTCCGACGGCCTGGAGGGCTTCGCGCGGACGTTCCTCGCGGCCGCCTTCCGGGTCGCGGGCGCCGACGGCGCGGACCCGCACGACTGGCTGGGCCGCTACGCGCGCGGCCTCGCCTCGGGCACCCTCACCCCCGGCCGCGACGACACCGAGTCCTGGCCGCTGATCCTCGACCACGACGTGCAGGGCCAGCCGATGGTCGAGTCGGCGTCGGTCGCGCTCGGGCTGCGGCTGACCGCGCCGTGGCTGTGGAAGAACCTCGACGCCGGGGTCCAGGACCGGGTCGAGGAGTGGCTGCGCGGCGCGCTGCGGCACGTGCCGGCGCCGAACAACTGGTACCTGTTCCCGTACACGGTCGCCGGGTTCCTGGAGTCGGTCGGCCGCGGCGACGCGGAGACGGCCGCGGCACGGGAGCGGGCGCTGGAGCTGATGGAGGGCTGGTACCGGGGCGGGGGCTGGTACGCCGACGGCGACGGTCGCGCCTTCGACCACTACAACGGCTGGGCGCTGCACCTGTACCCGGTGCTCGACGCCCACCTCGGCGGCGACGCCGACGCCCTCGGCCGGTACGGGGAGCGGCTGCGGGCCCACCTGGAAGGGTTCGCCCTGATGTTCGGCGCCGACGGCGCGCCGCTGCACTACGGCCGCTCGCTCACCTACCGCTTCGCGGCGTCGTCCGCCGTGGGCCTTGGCGCGCTGACCGGGCACACCCCGCTGTCGCCGGGTGCCTCGCGGCGGCTGGTGAGCGGCAGCCTGCGGTACTTCATGGACCGCGGGGCGCTGAGCGACGAGGGGCTGCTGAGCCTGGGGTGGTTCGGCCCGCACGAGGCGACCCTCCAGCCGTACTCGGGACCGGCCTCCCCGTACTGGGCGTCGAAGGCCTTCGTGTCACTCCTCGCCCCGGCCGGCCACCCGCTGTGGACGGCGCCCGAGGGACCGGCGCCGGTGGAGGAGGCGGACCGCGTGCTCGCCCTCGCCCCGCCGGGGCTGCTGGTGCAGTCGACGCGCGAGGACGGGATCGTCCGGCTGCACAACCACGGCAGCGACCATGTCCGGCCGCACGAGGGCGAGTCGGCGGACCAGGACGACCCGCACTACGGCCGGCAGGCCTACTCGACCCGGACCGGCCCCACGGCCGGGGAGAACGCCGCGGACAACCACCTGTCGGTCGAGGTGGGCGGCCGGGGCAGCGTCCGGCGCCGCATCCACCCGCTCGGCGCCGGGCAGGGCGACGGCTGGGGCTGGGCGGCGTCCTGGCACCGGCCCGTCTTCACCGGCGGCGCCCCGATGGTGCCGGGGCTGCGGGTGGAGAGCGTGACGGTGGCCCGGGGTCCGTACGAACTGCGGGTGCACCGGGTCGTCGGGGCGCCGCGGGGGGCCCGGGTCACGCACACCGGGTGGGCCACCGGTCCCGAGGAGCCCCTGGTCTCCGCGCTGCACGGACTGCACGGCTGGCTGGCCGGGACCGAGACGGTGCGTGCCCCGCAGGGCACGGCGTACGTGCCGTGGGCCGAGCTGCCCCGGCTGTCCGGCGAGGCGGGCGGGACCTCCCTGCACGTCTGCCTGGCGGCACTCACCGGTGAGCCGGTGAACGTGTCGGTCGCCGACGCCGTCACGGAGGTCGTGCCGGCTGAGAGCCACGTCGACGTGGTCTGGGCGGACGACGGCGGCCGCACCCGGGTCTCGTTCGGTCCGGTCGCGGTGACGCACTCCGCAGACTAGGAGGTACGCGCGGGTTCCGTCAGCACGCGCAGGGCGCCGGGCAGTACCCGGGCGGTGACGGGGACGGCGGCCTCGACCTCTCCGTCGGCGCCGTAGGGTATCGCCCGGTCCGCCTCGATGCGGATCTCCCTGCCGCGCAGGACGCGGACCTGGGGGCGGTGGACGTGGGCGCCCGTCTCGAGTTCGTTCATCAGCTTGAAGAACAGCCACCGCGGCGCGTCGTGGATCATCACCACCTCCAGCAGACCGTCGTCCACCTCGGCAGCGGGCGCGATGAGCCGGTTGAAGCCGTAGTAGCCGGAGTTGGCGGCCACCACGGTGTAGCCGGTGAAGGCGTGCTCCTCGCCGTCGACCGTGACCCGGTAGCGGGTCGCGCGCCAGCCGGCGACGGCGCGCAGCGCGCCCGCGTAGTAGGAGGCCGTGCCGCGCAGCAGGCGCGCGCTGTTGGCGTGGTGGTTGGCGAGCGCGTCGACACCGGCGTAGACGCTGCCGAGCACGACGGCGCGGTCGTGGACGGCGGAGGTGACCTCGATGGTGTCGACGGAGCGGGGTTCGCCGTCGAGCAGTACCCGGGCGAGCCCGGCCGGGTCGGTGGGCAGCTTCAGCGCGCGGGCGAAGTCGTTGCCGCGCCCGGCCGGGACGAGGCCGAGCAGGGCCCCGGTGCCGCTGAGCGCGCCGCCGATCCCGCCCGCCATCCCGTCGCCGCCGACGGCGAGCACCACCCGGCCGCGGTCACCGGCGCGCCGGGCGAGTTCCCGGGCGTGCGCGAGGCTGTGGCTGTACTCGGCCTCCAGCCCGGCGCCCGCCTCCCGCAGCAGCCGGGCCACCCCGAGCAGCGCGGCGGCCGAGGTGGCGCCGCCCGCGGTGGGGTTGACGACGGCGGTGAACTGTCGCATCGATGTGCCTCCGGGCTGACGGATGGTGCCGGACTGTTGTCTCACGGGTGCGCGGGGTGCCGGTCGGCGGGGTCAGTCCGACGGCAGCAGGACGCCCGGGCTGAGCACGCCGGCGGGGTCCAGGCTGCGCTTGACCGCGCGCAGGGCCGCGATGCCGAGGGGGCCGGCCTCCTGGACGTACCAGTCGCGGTGGTCGGTGCCGACGCCGTGGTGGTGGGTGATGGTGCCGCCCGCGGCGAGGATCGCCTCGTTGGCCGCGTGCTTGGCGCGGGTCCAGTGCGCCACGGCGTCGTCGCCCTGGGCGGAGACGACGGTGAAGTAGAGGGAGGCGCCGTTCTCGTAGACGTGCGAGATGTGGCACATGACCAGCGGCGGGGTGCCGGCGTCGGTGAGGGTGCCGGTGAGCGCGTCGCGGACGGCGGCGTAGAGGGCGGGGACGCGGGACCAGTAGGTCGCGGTCTCCAGGGTCTCGGCGAGCGCCCCGGCGTCGAGCAGCGAGTCCCGCAGGTACGGCGCCGAGTAGCGGCCGTGGGCCCAGCGCTCCCCCGGCTCCTCGCCCGCGAAGGTGCCCCCGCTCTCACGCAGGACGGCGGCGGCCTCCTCGCGGCGGTGCGCGGTGTCCGCCTCGGTGCCCTCGAAGCCGACGACGGCCAGGCATCCGGCGTCCTGCCGGTCGAGGGAGGAGCCGAGGGCGTCGGGCTGGGCGAGGCCGATCAGGGTCTCGGTCTCGTCGGAGAGCCGCAGCACCGTGGGGCGCGGGCCGTCCTGGGCGAGCCTGCGCAGTGCGGCGGTGCCCGCGTCGAAGGAGGCGAAGCGCCAGCCCTCGTAGCGGCGGACCTCGGGCACGGGCCGCACGCGGACGGTGACGGAGGTGATGACGCCGAAGGCGCCCTCCGAGCCCAGTACGAGCTGACGCAGGTCGGGTCCGGCGGCCGAGCGCGGGGCGCGGCCCGTGACGAGGGTGCCTTCGGGGGTGGCGAGGGTGAGGCCGAGGACCATCTCGTCGAAGCGGCCGTAGCCGGCGGAGGCCTGTCCGCTGGAGCGGGTGGCTGCGAAGCCGCCGATGGTGGCCCACTCGTAGGACTGCGGGAAGTGGCCGAGGGTGTACCCGTGCGCGGCGAGCAGCGCCTCGGCCTCGGGGGCGCGCAGGCCGGGTTGCAGGCGGGCGGTGCGGGAGACCTCGTCGAGTTCGAGCAGGCGGTTCATGCGGCGCGGGTCGAGGGCGACGAAGGCGCCGCGGTGCCCGGGAGCGAGGCCGCCCACCACGGAGGTGCCGCCGCCGAAGGGGACGACGGGCAGCCGGTGCTCGGCACAGGCCTCCAGCACGGCCAGCACCTCGTCGTGGCCGTCGGGCAGGACCACGGCGGCCGGGGTGTCGGTGACGTCGCCGCTCCGCATCAGCAGCAGGTCGGGGGTGGACTTGCCGCGGGTGTGCCGCACGCGGGTCTCCGCGTCGGTGCGCACGTCGTCCGCACGGCCGCCGACCGCCGCCGTGAGGGCCCGGCGGGCGGCCTCGTCCAGGGGCGAGGCGGGGACGTCGATCTCCGCCAGCGGGAGCGGGGCGGCGTCGCGGGGCTTGACGCCGAGCAGTTCGCGCAGCAGCCCGGTCACCGTGTCCGGCAGCGATGTCGCCCTGGCCGGGTCGCCCCAGCCGTTCCACAGCATGTCCATGGCCTGTCGTCCTCACGGTCGCTTCGGGGGATGCCTGCCGCACCACCCGGCGGGGCGTTACACTGTTACACATGACGCCTAACCGTCACAACCACTCGGGCCGGCCGAACCCCTCGGACAACGACACGGTGCTCGACGCCGTGCGCGACTGCGTGATGGCCGTCGGGGTCCGCCGGACGACGATGACCGACGTCGCCCGCCGCGCCGGCGTCTCCCGGATGACCCTGTACCGGCGCTGGCCGGACGTGCGGTCCCTGGTCGGCGACCTGATGACCCGCGAGTGGATCTCGGTGGCGACCGGGGCGATCCCGGAGCCCCGGCCGGGCACCGGGACGCGCCCGCGCGTCGTCGAGGGGCTGGTGGCCGGGGTGGAGAGGTTCCGCGCGCACCCGCTCTTCCGCAAGATCGTCGACGTCGATCCCGAGCTGCTCCTGCCCTACGTCCTGGACCGGCGCGGAGCGAGCCAGGAGGCCCTGCTGGAGTTGCTGGAGGACGCGCTGGGCCAGGGCCACGCCGACGGTTCGGTGCGCCGGACGCACCCCGAGCGGCAGGCGCGGTCCGTGCTGCTGGTCGTCCAGTCCTTCGCCCTGTCGCTGCGGACCATGACCGACGAGGACGACGACGAGCTGACCTCCGCGGCCTTCCTCGCGGAGCTGCGGACCATCCTGGAGAGGACCCTCACCCCATGAGCCCCACCAGCAGCCCCGCCGGGGCCGCCTCCGCCTCCCTGTCCGCCGCACGGCGCGCCCGCGAGCTGGCCGACACCGTGGGCGGACCCGTCGTGGACGTGCTGGTCGTCGGCCTCGGCGCGACCGGCGCGGGGGCCGCCCTGGACGCGGCGGCCCGCGGGCTGAGCGTCGTCGCCGTGGACGCCCACGACCTGGCCTTCGGCACCTCCCGCTGGAGCTCCAAGCTCATCCACGGCGGCCTGCGCTACCTCGCCTCCGCACAGCTCGACGTCGCCCACGAGAGCGCGGTGGAGCGCGGGGTGCTGATGGAGCGCACCGCTCCCCATCTGGTGCGCGCCCAGCCCTTCGTGCTGCCGCTGACGCCGCTGGTCTCCCGCGGCCAGTCCGCGCTGGCGTGGGCCGGCTTCCGGGCCGGCGACACCCTGCGGCTCGCGGCGCGCACGGCCCGGGCCACGCTGCCCGCGCCGCGCCGGCTGTCCGCCGTGGAGACCCGGCACCTCGCGCCGGCCCTGCGCTCCGACCGGCTGCGCGGCGGCCTGCTGTCCTGGGACGGCCGGCTCACCGACGACGCCCGGCTGGTGACCGCGCTCGCCCGCACCGCCGCCGCCCGCGGCGCCCGGATCCTGACCCGGACCAAGGCGCTGGAACTGACCTCGTACGGCGCCCGGATACGCGACGAGCTGACCGGCGAGGAGGGTGTGGTGCGGGCCCGCGCGGTGATCAACGCCTCCGGGGTCTGGGCCGGCGGCCTGGTGGACGGCATCCGGGTCCGCCCCTCCCGCGGCACCCACCTCGTCCTGCGCTCCGAACACCTCGGCCCGCTCCCCGCGGGCCTACACGTACCGGTCCCCGGGGAGACCAACCGCTTCGTCCTGGTCCTGCCCCAGGGGGACGGCCGGGTCTACGTCGGCCTGACCGACGAACCCGTGGAGGGCGACGTTCCGGACGTGCCGGAGGCGCCCGAGACAGACGTCGGCTTCCTGCTCGACGTGCTCGGTTCGGTACTGGACGTCCCGGTGCACCGCGAGGACGTGGTGGGCACCTTCGCCGGTCTGCGTCCCCTGCTGGACACCACCTCGCCGGACCGGGCGGGCGGCGGGCCCCGCACGGCGGACGTCTCACGCAGGCACGCCGTGCTCACCTCGTCGGAGGGCGTGGTCACCGTGGTCGGCGGCAAGCTCACCACGTACCGGCGCATGGCCGAGGACGCCGTGAACGCCGCCGTCGCCGCCCGCGGCCTGACCGCGGGCCCCTCCCCCACCGCCGCCCTGCCCCTGGTCGGCGCCGCCGCCCCGCACGCCCTGGCCACGGTGCGGGCGCCGGACCGCCTGGTGCGGCGCTACGGCACCGAGGCGCCCGACGTGCAGGCCCTCGCCGCCCGGGACCCGCGGCTCGCCGAGCGGCTACTGCCGGGTCACCCCGTCACCGGCGCCGAACTGCTGTGGGCGCTGCGTCACGAGGGCGCCCTCGACGAGGCGGACCTCCTCGACCGGCGCACCCGCATCGGCCTGGTGCCGGAGGACCGCGCGGCGGCCCTGGACGCCGTACGGGACCTGGTCGGCGAGACCGTGGCGCGGCGGGACTGACGGCGGCCGCACCCGCGTCGATCCCGGTCAGGAGCCCTGCATACCGTCCTGGACGGCCTTGCGGACGTTCGCCTCGATCTTGTGCCGGGACCGGCCTCCCTCCTTGACGTACTCCGACATCGCGGTCCGCGCGTCCCGGTCCAGGTCGCGCCAGGCCCGCACGGCGGTCTCGTAGGTGTGGGACTGCCGCGGGGTCCACCGATGCTGCGTGGGAGGCCCGTACGAATCACGCAGTTCCTCGACCCGGTGCTGTGCCAGGTCCGCCGCGCGACGCTTGTGCACGAGCTCCTCGAATGTATGAGCCACCACACCTCGACGGTAGTCAGAGGAACGCCGTCGCGCGCGTCGAAACCGGGGGCCGACGGTCCCGTCGGCCCGGGTCCGCACAAGTGGACCCCGCGGACCGCGAAGACCCTTACCATCAAGCCACCAAGGACGGCCGGGCATATGCGAGAAGTGAGGGCAGCGTGGCGGACACCGAGGGACCGGCAGTACCCGAGCGGCTGCTGATCACCCGTACCACCACGGGCGACGGCGTCAGCATCGTCATCCTCGCCGGAGAGGTCGATCTCGACGGCAGCGGCCAGTTGCGCGACGTCCTGCTGTCCTCGGTGCAGTCGGCACCGGGCACGGTCGTCGACTTCGGCGAGGTGGGCTTCCTGGACTCCAGCGGCATCAACGCGCTCATATCCGCCCACCAGGAGGCCGAGTCCCGCGGGGTGTGGCTGCGGCTCGCGGCACCGCGGGACGCCGTCGAGCGGGTGCTGCGGCTGGTCGGCGTCGACGGGCTCATCGCCTGCTTCCCGAGCGTCGAACAGGCGCTGACCGACTGAGGGAGGAGGTCAGGTCAGCGGCAGGCGCGCGTACACGGTCTTCCCCTTGGCGTGCGGCTTGGTGATCACCTCGCCGCACAGGCGGGTCACGATCTCCAAACCGTGCCGACCGACCCGCAGGGGGTCGCGGGGCAGGAACGTGGGAAAGGCGTCCCCGGTGTCGGAGACCGCGATCTCCACCCGGTCGTCCACCAGGGTCAGCCTGAGCCGGCAGGGTCCTGGCGCGTGCCGCAGCGCGTTCGTCACCAGTTCGCTGGCGACCAGGCGGGCGGTGTCCAGGAAGGTGTCGGCCAGGTCGACGCCCAGCTCGGCAAGCCGGATGACGAAGCGGTGCACGACGTCCCGGGCGGCCGGGATCATCGCCGAACCGCCCCTGAACTCCACCACCGTGGACACGTCGGAGGTGTCCGCGGCATCGGGTCCGTGCGCCGGAGTCATACAGAGCCTCACCGTCCGGTCGGGGCCGTGTGGGGAGCGAGGTCCCGGACCCTCACGATACGCAAGGGCGAGGCTTTCCCGGTCCCTCTGTCCCAACTTCCGCCGGACACGCCGTTTTTCGGACAGGCGCGGCCCGGTGCGCCGGACCGCCCGGGCCCTCTCGGGCGGTGGGCGGTCCGGCGCACGGGACCGGTCAGGAGGCGGTGCAGCCGCCGACCGTGGGCGCGGCGCCGCTGCCGTTCTTCGCCACGGTGAATCCGAAGCTGGTCGACGCCCCGGCCGCCAGGGTGCCGTTCCAGCTCGGGCGGACGGTCATGACGGTGCCCGTCCAGGTGGGAGTGCCGTTCCAGAGGGACGAGACGGACTGCGGCGAGGGCAGGGTGACCGTCGCGGTCCAGGAGCTGATCGGCGCGTCGCCGGCCGTGATGGTGACCTGGCCGTTGTAGCCGCTGCTCCAGTCCGCGGTCCTGGTGTAGGCGGCCGTGCAACTCGCCGCGGGGTCGCCCGGGTCACCGGGACCACCCGGGTCGCCCGAGCCGCCCAGGGCGGTCAGGACGGCGTCGTAGGCGGGCTTCTTCCGGTAGTCGCCGTCGAAGAGCAGCGGGGTGCCGCCGCTGCGCCACGAGTACTTGTCGGTGACGCCCCAGACGGTGATGCCGGTGCAGCGGTCGACGGCGAGGCAGGCGTCGACCACCTTGGTGTAGCTGGCGGCCTGGGCCGATCCGGAGCCCTCGATGTCGAGCTCCGTGATCTGCACGTCGACGCCGAGGTCGGCGAAGCGCTGCAGGTTCTGCCGGTAGTCGGCGGGGACCGGGGAGGCGCTGTTGAAGTGGGACTGGAAGCCGACGCAGTCGATGGGCACACCGCGGGACCTGAAGTCCTTCACCATGGCGTAGACGGCATTGCTCTTCGCGTTGACGCCGTCGGTGTTGTAGTCGTTGTAGCAGAGCTTGGCGGCCGGGTCGGCGGCGCGGGCGGTGCGGAACGCCTCCTCGATGAAGCCGTCGCCGAGCCTGTCCTGGAAGGGCGAGCTGCGCCGGGCGCCGCTGCCGCCGTCCTGGAACGCCTCGTTGACGACGTCCCAGCTGTGGATCTCGCCCTTGTAGTGGCCCATCAGGCCGTTGATGTGGCCGTTCATCGCGGTGCGCAGGTCGGCGGCGCCCAGCGTGCCCACCCAGGAGGGCAGCTGGGAGTGCCAGACGAGGGTGTGGCCGCGCACGTCCATGCCACGGCTTCGGGCGTGGGCCACGACCCGGTCGGCGGCGGCGAAGGTGAAGGTGCCGCGGCTGGGTTCGGTGGCGTCCCACTTCATCTCGTTCTCGGGCGTCGCCGAGGTGAACTCGCGGTCCAGCGTGGCGGCGTAGTCGGCCTCGCCGAGGTGGTTCGCGGCGACGGCGGCGCCGAAGTAGCGGCCTTGGCCGGCCGCGGCGGACCCGAGCGTGTCGGCGGCTTCGGCTTCGGCGGTGTGGCCCGCGGTCGTCAGTGCGGCCACGGCCACGAGTCCGGCGCCGACCGTTCTCGCCAGGCATCTCAAAGGCATGGTCATGTCATCCCGTTCCTTGAATCGGTGTGCGGGGGCCGTTCGGAAGGGCGGAGATCATGGATCACGATCACGATCATGGATCATGATCGCCGAAACTTTCGGAATGCTTTCCGAATGTCGCGGGAGGAGGTTACGGATCGCCGTCCGCGGGGTCAACGCCCGGCACGCTCACCCGTGCGGACCGACCACGTGCGCGACCCGGGTGCGGTGGCGCATTCTTGCTGTGTCGCCCCGCGCGGCGGCGCACGGACGAGGTGGGGCCGATGAGTGCAGGCGCCGAGGAAGCGGACCGGACGCCCGGACGGCTGACGGCGCTGCTGATCGACGCCTGCGCCCGGGCGATCGACGCGGCCGGCGGCCGGGCGGGCGGGGTCTACCTGCCCTCCGGCACGCCCGGCCTCCTGCGGCTCGCCGTGCTCGCCGGACTGCCCGGGCGGTTGTTCCGGCCCTGGTGGCGCCTGCACGCCGACAGCCCGTTCCCGGTCGCCGACGCCTACCGGCTGGGTGTCCGCGTCGTGCTGCCCAACGCCGCGGAGACCATGCGCCGCTACCCGCAGTTCGCGGCCGGCCTGCCGTTCCCTTTCGGGTCGCTGTACGTGCCCGTCGCCGGGGCGAGGCGGACCTACGGGGTCCTGACCGTCCTGCGCCCCGCCGCCTCGGACGCCGCCGAGGTGCTGGAGGGCGCCGACCGGATGGCGGGGCTCGCGCAGGACCTGGGCGCGGCCCTGGAGCGCCTGGACGAGGACAGCGACGCGCCGCCGGTCCTCTGGGAGGGCGAACCGCTGTGCGTCCGGCCGCCCCCCGCCGGACGGCACCCGCAGCACGCCGGGAGCTTCGCCTGGGATCCGGTCACCGGCACCGTCACCCTCGACGAACCGCTGTGCCTCCTGCTCGGCATGCCCGCGGGCGCCGCCGGACCGACCACCGCGCTCGGGTCGCTCACCGCCGTCCTGTCGCCCGACGACGGGCACCGGCTCGCCGCGGCCCTGCGGGAGACCGCCGCCGGCCGGCCGCCGCGGCTGCCCCTGTACGTGCGTGCGGCGGACGGGGCGCTGCGCCTGGTCGAGCTGTGGCGGCCGCAGGCGGCCCGGGCCGACGGCGTGACCGTACGGGGAGCGGTCCGCGACCCCTTCGCCGGCACCGTGGCCGACGCCGCCGCCGACCTGCTGCCGGAGGGCGTTTTCTGCGTGGACCGGCTGGGCACGGTCGTCTACGCCAACCCGCGCGCCGCCCGGCTGCTGGGCCGACCCCGCGCCGGGCTGCTCGGCCGCTCGCTGTGGGAGGCCGTTCCCTGGCTGGACCAGGCCGCCTACGAGGACCATCTGCGCGGTGCGCTGCTCTCCCCCGACCCGGTCCGCTTCCACGTCCGGCGCCCGCCCGACGGCAGCCGCCGCAGCGCCCCGCAGCCCTTCGAGGGCGACTGGCTGGCCGTCTCCGTCTACCCCGGCCCCGACCTCCTGACGGGCACGCTCCGGCCCGCCAACCGGGTGGCCGACGCGTCGGCCGGCCTCATCCCCGGGCACGGGGTGCCGGAGGCGGAGCCCGAGGCCGGCGACCCCGCCCCGCCGATCGCCTCGACGGCCCCCGAGTACCGCCCGATCGTGCTGGCCGTCGCCCTGACCGAGGCGGTCACCGCACGCCAGGTGTCCGCCGTGGTCGTGCGGGAGCTGCTGTCCGCCTTCGGTGGCCGCCGGCTCGCCATCTACCTGCTCCAGGACCGCCACCTCCACCTGGCCTGGGAGACGGGTTTCCCGCCGGGCTTCCTCGCGCCCTTCGAGGGCGTCGCGCTGGACGCCCGGCTCCCCGGCGTCGAGACGCTGACCAGCGGCCGGCCGCTCTTCTTCGACTCCATGCAGGATCTGGCCGCCGCGTATCCGGGCATCCCGCTGGACGCCACGGAGGGCGCCCGCGCCTTCCTGCCGCTGATCGCCTCCGGACGCCCGGTCGGCTCCTGCATCCTCGGCTTCGACCGCGCGCGCGGCTTCAGTACCGAGGAACGCTCCGTGCTCACCGCGCTGGCCGGGCTGATCGCCCACGCGATGGAGAAGGCCCGGCGCTACGAGTCCGAGACCGCGCTGGCCCGGGGCCTCCAGGGAGTGCTGCTGCCCCGCCGGCTGCCCTCCCATCCCCTGCTGGAGACCGCCGGACGCTATCTGCCGGGCACCCAGGGCATGGAGGTGGGCGGCGACTGGTACGACGTCGTCGCCTCCGGGGACGGCATGGCCCTGGTCATCGGCGACGTGCAGGGGCACGGCGTGCAGGCCGCGGCCACGATGGGGCAACTCCGCAGCGCCGTACGCGCCTTCGCCCTCGGCGACCGGCCGCCCGACGAGGTGATGAGCGGCGTCAACCACCTGCTGGCCGACCTGGACCCGGGCCTGTTCGCGAGCTGCTGCTACATCCGGCTCGACCCCGCCACCGGACGGGCCCTCGCCTCCCGCGCGGGCCACCCGCCGCCGCTCCTGCGCCACCCGGACGGACGCACCGAGGCCCTGGACCTGCCCGGTGGGGTGGTGCTCGGCGTGGACTCCGGGGCGCCCTATCCGCTGACCGAGTTCCGCGTCGAGCCGGGTGCCGTCCTCGCCCTCTACACGGACGGGCTGGTGGAGCGGCCCGGCAGCGACATCGACGACGGCATCACCGCCCTGCGGCTGGCCCTGGCCAGAACGGGAGCGCCCGCCGCGCGACCCGGCAGGCGCGCGCTGGCCGGCGTCGCGGACCGCCTCATCGTGAGCTCCCGCCACGCGACGGACCGCGCCGACGACATCGCCCTGCTGCTCGCCACCCGACGTCCCCGCCCCGGGAGCCCTCGATGACCCCACCCACGGCCTCCCGTCCGGCGGACCCCGTCGGCACAGGGGGTGCCCCTCGCCTCACGGAGCCCGGCAGTGTAGACATGGGCACATGGTCCGACTGAGGGGTCGATCGGGAGAACGGTCACCCCGTCGTCCCAGCGGCCCGCTCGCCCGACACCGGAGGGACGCGGACCCGACACGGCGGGGGGCGGACGCGGGGCGGCGTCACCCGGCACTGCGCCGGGCGCTGTCCGGACGCAGCGTGGCCGCCCAGGTCTTCGTCATGAACGTGGTCATCGTGCTGCTGCTGGTGGTGGCCGCGGCGGTGGCGCTGGTGCTCCAGGTCCGGCACGACAGCACCGTGGAGGCCCGCAACCGGTCCGTCGCGGTGGCCGAGACGTTCGCCAACTCCCCCGGCATCCTCGCGGCGCTGCGCTCCCCCGACCCCACGGCTGTGCTCCAGCCCCGGGCCGAGGCGGCGCGCAAGGCGACCGGTGTGGACTTCGTGGTCGTCACGAACACCGACGGCATCCGCTACACCCATCCCAAGCCCGACCGCATCGGCCGGGAGTTCGTGGGAAACATCGCCCCCGCCCTGGCCGGGGAGACGGTGACCGAGGAGGTCGACGGGACCCTCGGACCGCTGGTCCAGGCCATCGTGCCGGTCGAGGAGCCCGACGGCACGGTCGTGGGCCTGGTCTCGGCCGGCATCACCACGGAGAACGTCGGCGGCGCCGCCGAACGGCAGCTGCCGCTGGTGCTGATCGTGGCGGCGGTCGGCATGGTCGTGGCGACGGCGGGTACCGCGCTCGTCAGCCGGCGGCTGCTGCGCCAGACGCACGGTCTGGGACCTCGCGAGATGACCCGGATGTACGAACATCACG
This sequence comes from Streptomyces sp. NBC_01723, assembly GCF_036246005.1. NCBI lineage: Bacteria > Bacillati > Actinomycetota > Actinomycetes > Kitasatosporales > Streptomycetaceae > Streptomyces > Streptomyces sp. NBC_01723. The sequence goes on along the minus strand of NZ_CP109171.1, from coordinate 8,176,932 downwards.
ACGCGGTCCTGCACAGCGTGCGCGAGGGCGTGCTCATCGTCGGCCCGAAGGGCCGGCTGCTGCTCGCCAACGACGAGGCCGAGCGCCTGCTCAACCTGCCCCCCGACGCCGAGGGGCGACACGTCCTCGACCTCGGTCTGCCGGCCGACACCGCGGAGCTGCTGGCCTCCGGCCGGGTCGCGACCGACGAGGTGCACCGGGTCAAGGACCGGCTGCTGGCGGTCAACCAGCGGCCCACGGACGTCCGGGGCGGCCCCGCGGGCAGCGTCGCCACCCTCCGCGACTCCACGGAGCTGCGGGCCCTGTCCGGCCGCGCCGAGACCGCGCGGGAACGCCTGGACATGCTGTACGACGCGGGCGTGGGCATCGGCACCAGCCTGGACGTCACGCGCACCGCCGAGGAGCTGGCGGAGCTGGCCGTGCCCCGGTTCGCGGACCACGTCAGCGTGGACCTGTTCGACGCGGTGCTGGCGGGCGGCCAGCCGGAGGGCGTCACGGCGCTGCGCCGCACCGCGGTCAGCGGGGCACCGGAGGCCCCGCTGTACCCGGTGGGCCGGCAGCTGCGCTACGTGGACTCCTCCCCGCAGGGCCGGACACTGCGGACCGGCACGCCGGTCCTGGAGCCCCGCCTCGACGTCGCGTCCGGCTGGCAGGCGCAGGACCTCGAACGCACCGCGCAGATCCTGGAGTACGGCATCCACTCGCTGATCACGGTGCCGCTGCGCGCGGGCACACTGGTGCTCGGGGTGGTCAGTTTCTGGCGTTCCGAGACGCCCGAGCCGTTCGACGAGGACGAACTGGCCCTCGCCGAGGAACTGGTCGCGCGGGCCGCGGTCTCCATCGACAACGCCCGGCGCTACACGCGCGAGCACAGCATGGCGGTGACCCTCCAGCGCAGTCTGCTGCCCCGCCGGATGCCGGACCAGAACGCCCTGGACGTCGCCTACCGGTACCTGCCCGCGCAGGCCGGGGTGGGCGGCGACTGGTTCGACGTACTGCCCCTGTCGGGCGCCCGGGTCGCGCTGGTGGTCGGCGACGTCGTCGGGCACGGGCTGCACGCGGCGGCCACCATGGGCCGGCTGCGCACGGCGGTGCACAACTTCAGCGCCCTCGACCTGCCGCCCGACGAACTGCTCGGCCTGCTGGACGAGCTGGTCGGCCGCATCGACCAGGACGAGCAGACCGACGACAGCACCGCCCCGGTCACCGGCGCGACCTGCCTCTACGCGATCTACGACCCGGTCGCCGGCACCTGTGTGGTGGCCCGGGCGGGCCACCCGCCACCCGCGCTGATCCGGCCCGACGGCGGCGTGGAGTTCCCCGAGGTGCCCGCCGGTCCCCCGCTGGGGCTGGGCGGCCTGCCGTTCGAGACGGCCGAGCTGCGGCTGGCGGAGGGCAGCCGGCTGGTGCTGTACACCGACGGGTTGGTGGAGGAACGGGGGCACGACATCGACGTCGGTCTGGCGCACCTGCGCCAGGCGCTGGAGACGGCCGGCGAGTCGCCCGAGGAGACCTGCCGGACCGTCCTGGACGCCCGGCTCCCGGACCGGCCGGGCGACGACATCGCCCTGCTCGTGGCCCGTACCCGCACCCTCGGACCCGACCACGTCGCCGAGTGGCAGGTGCCGTCCGACCCGGCGGCCGTCGGCGAGGTGCGCTCCCAGGTCACCCGGCAGCTCGCCGAGTGGGGTCTTGACGACCTGGCGTTCTCCACGGAGCTGATCCTGAGCGAGCTGGTCACCAACGCGATCCGGTACGGCGGTGAGACCGTCCACGTCCGGATGCTGCGCGACCGCAGCCTGGTCTGCGAGGTGTTCGACAGCAGCAGCACCTCGCCCCATCTGCGCTACGCGGCCATGACGGACGAGGGCGGGCGCGGGCTCTTCCTGGTCGCGCAGCTCGCCGAGCGCTGGGGCACCCGCTACACGCCGGCCGGCAAGGTCATCTGGGCGGAGCAGCCGATGCCGTGACCGTGGCGGGCGCCGCCGCCCTCGGTCCGTACCAATTTCGTGCCCGACGGGTGCCCAGTACGCCCCACGTCTGGTAGGAAACTTTCCTATCAGTGCCCGGCACTCCCAACCCCCCCACCACCGACTGGAGATTCCGTGAGGCACCCCTTCAGCGACCCCGCGCCCCGCGCGGGCCTCTCGCGCCGTACCGTGCTCGCCATGGCATGCGCGTCCCTGGCGACCATCCCCCTGCTTACCCCCTCGCGGGCCACGGCTGCGTCCGTGCGCGCGGCGGGGCTCGACGACCCGGCGAAGAAGGAGATCGCCATGCAGCTCGTGTCGAGCGCGGAGAACTCCTCGCTCGACTGGAAGGCGCAGTACCGGTACATCGAGGACATCGGCGACGGCCGCGGCTACACCGCGGGCATCATCGGCTTCTGCTCCGGCACCGGCGACATGCTCGACATGGTGGAGCTGTACAGCGACCGCAGCCCCGGCAATGTGCTCGCCCGCTATCTGCCGGCGCTGCGCCGGGTCGACGGTTCCGACTCGCACGAGGGTCTGGACCCCGGATATCCCGACGACTGGCGCCGGGCGGCGGGCGATCCCGAGTTCCGCCGCGCGCAGGACGACGAGCGCGACCGCGTCTACTTCGGCCCGGCCGTGCGTCAGGGCAAGGCGGACGGGCTGCGCACGCTGGGTCAGTTCGCGTACTACGACGCGATCGTCATGCACGGCGGCGGCGGTGACCGGCTGAGCTTCGGCAGCATCCGCGAGCGTGCCCTGGGCCGGGCCCGGCCGCCGGCCCAGGGCGGCGACGAGGTCACCTACCTGCACGCCTTCCTCGACGAGCGGGTGTGGGCGATGAGGCAGGAGGAGGCGCACAGCGACACCAGCCGGGTCGACACGGCGCAGCGCGTCTTCCTCCACGAGGGCAACCTGGACCTCGACCCGCCGCTGGACTGGAAGGTGTACGGGGACAGTTATCACATCGGCTGAGGGCGGCCCGTCCCCGGGCGACGAGCACGACGCGGGCCGCGGAGCCGGCCGTGTGCCGGACTCCGCGGCCCGCGCCGCGGGGGATGCGCCCCCGGTGTCAGTGCCGGAAGGCGTCCTTGCCCTTCTCCTTGGCCTGCCGGGCGTCCCCCTTGGACTGCTCGGCGCGGCCCTCGGCCGTCATCTTCTCGTTGCCGACGGCCCGGCCAACCGCTTCCTTGGCCTTTCCCTTGGCCTGCTCCATCTTGGCCTTGGACTTCTGGTTGTCGGCCACAGTGCCTCACCTCTCGGCGTTCGTGTGCGATGGTCTGCCCTGCGGGTGCCCACTGGGACGGCGTCAAACGTGCGCGGTGGCGGCAGGGGTGTTCGCGGGTCCCCGGGGTAGAGGACGGTCAGAGCAGGGACCGTCGTCGACTCGGAGGAACGTCATGGCCGGAATCCTGGACCGGATCAAGCGGTTCGCGCGCAGCCCGCAGGGGCGCAGGGCCACCGAGCAGGTGCGCCGCGCGGCCGCGGACCCGCGCCGCCGCGCGCAGGCCCAGCAGATGCTGCGGAGGTTCGGCAGCAAGCGGCGCTGACCGCGTCCGCACAAGGGGCCGTCCGGTCAGCCCTGACCGGCGTGGGTGTGGCTGTGGGACGTCTCCGGCGGGCAGCCCCGCTCGTCGCCCGGGCGGTCCCGGCGCCAGTCGCGGACCGCGACGGTCAGCGCGCACAGCATCGCGGCGACGCCGCACCCCACGGACAGGGCCACCGCCTCCTGGTAGTCCTCGTGGGTGGCGTTCAGCGTCAGGTAGAACAGGCCGGGAAGCGCGGCGGTGCCCACGGCTCCGCCGAGCCGCTGCCCCGTCTGGAGGGCGCCTCCCGCGGCACCGGCCATCCGCACGGGGACATCGCGCAGGGTCATCGTGATGTTCGGGGAGATCACACAGCCGCTCCCGAGACCGCCGAGCAACAGGGCCGGCACCGCGAACCAGACGGCTCGGTCCGGCGGCGCGAGCCAGAGCAGCAGGGCGGTGGTGCCCAGGCCCGTCATCACGGCGACGAGTCCCCAGACCGTCAGCAGCCTTCCCAGCCGCTCGACCAGCCGGCCCGCCACGGCCGCGGCGGCGGCCGATCCGACGGCGAACGGGGTGACCGCCAGGCCGGACATCAGGGGCGAGTAGCCCAGGCCGTTCTGGAAGAAGAGCGCGAAGACCAGCCACACCCCGCTGAACCCGACGAAGTACAGCGCGGCCAGGCCCGCGCCGGTGGCGTAGCCGCGGGTCTCGGTGAGCAGGCCGGGTTCCAGCAGCGGCTGCCCGCCGCGACGGGCGATCCGCCGCTCCCACCACGCGAAGGCCACCAGGACGGCGGCCCCCGCCGGGAACAGCCACCACACCCGGGTCAGGCCGCCGGACTCGGCGAGGACCAGCGGCAGCATCAGGGCGAGGATCCCGGTACCGAGGAGCGCCACGCCCACCGGGTCCAGCCGTCCGGGGCCGCCCGGAGCCACCCGGGGCAGCAGGCGGAAGCCCAGCACCAGCGCGACCACGCCGACCGGCACGTTCACGTAGAAGATCCACCGCCAGCCCTCAGGGCCGGCGAGGGCCAGGATCGCCCCGCCGACGACGGGTCCCACGGCGCTGGAGACGCCGACGGTGGCGCCGAAGAGCCCGAAGGCGCGTCCGCGTTCCGCGCCCTGGAAGAGTTGCTGGATCAGCGCCGAGTTCTGCGGTGCGAGGCTGCCCGCGGCGACACCCTGGAAGATCCGGGCGAGCACCAGCAGCCCGATGCCCGGCGCGGCTCCGGCGGCGGCGCTGAAGAGCACGAAGGCGGCGAGGGCGGTCAGGAAGACGCGGCGCCTGCCGAACGCGTCGCCGATCCGGCCGGCGGTCACCAGGGTCAGGGCGAAGGCGAGCGCGTAGCCGGAGACGACCCACTGCACGGACGCCGCCGACGCGTGCAGTCCCTGTTGCATGGAGGGCAGGGCGACGGCGACGATCGTCACGTCCAGGAGGGTCATGAAACCGGCGACCAGCGTGACCCAGAGGGCTCGCCACCGGTTCGGATCCGAGCTGTCGTCCGGACGCTGCACGCGGGCTCCCCTCGTGAGGCGGCACGGGACGCGATCAACCGGCGCCCCACGCATGCGTCACCCGTGACGAGGAGTTCAAACCCGACGGCAAAGCCCAACGATGAGATCCCATAAGCTGCACTTATGGCCTCATAGACTGGACCCGCGTACCGACTTAGGCTTGCCTTAGCTTAGGCTTCCCCGAGAGTCGATCTGTCACCGCTCGAAGGGAACCTGAACATGCCCCGCCCTCTGCGGGTAGCCATCGTCGGATCCGGCCCCGCCGGGATCTACGCGGCCGACGCCCTGCTCAAGTCCGAGGTGGCCGCCGACCCCGGCGTTTCCATCGACATCTTCGAGCGCATGCCCGCCCCGTTCGGACTCATCCGTTACGGCGTCGCGCCCGACCACCCGCGGATCAAGGGCATCATCACCGCCCTGCACCAGGTGCTCGACAAGCCGCAGATCCGTCTCTTCGGCAACGTGAACTACCCGACCGACGTCAGCCTGGACGATCTGCGGGCCTTCTACGACGGTGTGATCTTCGCCACGGGCGCCACGGCCGACCGCGACCTCAAGGTCCCCGGCTTCGAGCTCGACGGCTCCTACGGCGCCGCCGACTTCGTCGCCTGGTACGACGGCCACCCCGACTACCCGCGCACCTGGCCGCTGGAGGCCGAGAAGGTCGCCGTCCTCGGCGTCGGCAACGTGGCCCTGGACATCGCGCGCGTCCTGGCGAAGACCGCGGACGAGCTGCTGCCCACCGAGATCCCGCCGAACGTGTACGAGGGCCTCAAGGCCAACAAGGCGCTGGAGGTCCACGTCTTCGGCCGCCGCGGCCCGGCGCAGGCGAAGTTCAGCCCGATGGAGCTGCGGGAGCTGGACCACTCCCCCACCATCGAGGTCATCGTCGACCCCGAGGACATCGACTACGACGACGGCTCGATCGCGACCCGGCGCGGCAACAAGCAGGCCGACATGGTCGCCAAGACCCTGGAGAACTGGGCGATCCGCGACGTCGGCGACCGGCCGCACAAGCTGTTCCTGCACTTCTTCGAGTCGCCCTCCGAGATCCTCGGCGAGGACGGCAAGGTGGTCGGCCTGCGCACCGAGCGCACCGCGCTGGACGGCACCGGCAACGTCAAGGGCACCGGCGAGTTCAAGGACTGGGACGTCCAGGCCGTCTACCGGGCGGTCGGCTACCTGTCCGACCAGCTGCCCAAGCTGCCCTGGGACATCGACTCGGGCACGGTCCCGGATCAGGGCGGCCGGGTCGTCCAGGAGTCCGGCGAGCACCTGCAGTCGACGTACGTCACCGGCTGGATCCGGCGCGGCCCGGTCGGCCTCATCGGCCACACCAAGGGCGACGCCAACGAGACGGTGTCCAACCTGCTGGACGACTACAAGAACGGCCGTCTCCAGACGCCCGACTCGCCCGCTCCGGAGGCCGTGGACGCCTTCCTGGCCGAGCGGAACGTCCGCTTCACCACCTGGGACGGCTGGTACCGCCTCGACGCCGCGGAGAAGGCGCAGGGCGTGCCGTTCGGGCGGGAGCGCATCAAGCTCGTCGAGCGCGAGGACATGCTCCGCGAGAGCGGCGCCTGATCCGTCGTACCCGGGCCGCTTCGGCCCGGTGGCCGGGCCCGGCGGGGAGTCTCCCGCCGGGCCCGCGGCCGTCAGACCTCCAGCTCGCTCTCGATCCGGCGCAGTTGGTGGCGGGCCATCGCGAGGTTCGCGCGGCTCGCGTCCAGCACCAGGTAGAGGAACAGCCCGTTGCCGCCGCGCCCCCTGAGCAGGCGGATCATGTGGTACTGGGTGTTCAGGGTGATCAGGATGTCCTCGATCTCCTCCTTGAGACCGAGGTGTTCCATGGTGCGCAGTTTGGCCCGTACGACGTCGGTGTTCCCGGCGGCGGCGACCTCGAGGTTGAACTCCTTGGTCCCGCCCAGCGTGCCGAGCGCCATGCCGCTGGTGTAGTCGACCAGCGCGGCGGCGGTCGCTCCGTCGATGGAGCTGAGGCATTCCTTGAGCGAGGTCTCCAGGTTGGCCATGGTGGTTCCTTTCCGGACGTGATCGGTACGCGATCGGTGGTCAGGTCGGCCGGCGGTGGCCGCCGGCCTGGGGGGTCGGTCGGTGTGCGGGGCGCTGCGGGGTGCGCACCGGCAGGGTGCCGATGGGCCGGGCGGTGCCCGCGGCGGGGGGCGGGGCGGGTTCCACGGCGGCCGGGGCGCGGCCGCGGTCGTGGCCGATGTGGGCGGCGACCAGCTCCCCGATGCGGGCGCCGCTGCGCCGGCCCTCCAGGTGCAGCCGGCCCACGTTGACCCGCCCGTCGGCGAGCAGGGTGAGCACGGCGGCGGGACCGGCCGCGTAGGTGGCGACGTAGCCGTCCGCCCCGCGCAGCAGCAGCTCGCGGAAGCCGCCGCGCGAGGTGGCCTCGGCCATGCGGTGCGCGACGCCGAGGGCGGCGGCGGTGAGCGCGGCGAGACCCTCGGGTTCGGTGCCGGGCGCGTCGTGGGCGAGGACCAGTCCGTCCACGGTGGCCGCGAGTGACCCGGTCAGCTGGGGCACGCGGTTGCGCAGTCGGTGCAGTTCGTCCAGGACGTCGCTCTCGACGGCCAGTCGGGTAGCCGGAGGGCGTTGCCGCCCTCCGGCCCCCTCAGAACCGGACGTGCGGCTGTTCACCGCATCCGGCTCAAGCGGGCCCCTGGAGTCACGCGGGTCGGTCATCTTGCTTGGCCCTTCTGTGGTCGCCGGCGTGGTGCTGGCGATGGCAGTCGGCGTGTACGAGGCGAAGATTCGTCCGCTCGTCCGAGCCGCCGTCGCGCCGGTAGATGAAGTGGTGCTTGTGCAGCGGCTTCATCGATGCCGAGAACCACGCGGCCCACTCGCGGGGGTTGTCCGGTGTGTACTCGGCGTCGGGGATCAACGGCTGTTTGCACAGCGGGCAGATCCCCTTCTGGCGGGATGCGAGAGTGATGGTCCACCTGTCGGCGGTCCCGGGCACCCTTTTGCGTCGGCGGCTCGCCCAGTAGTCGGCCAGCGAGGGGTCGTCAGGGGAGTTGCCCTCCTTGACGATCACGTGCCGGACGATTCTGGTCCAGTTGAACTTGTAGAGATAGGTGCCGGTGTCCCGGTCACCGAAGACCCACTGGTCCTTCCGGGTCGAGTTGAAGACGCCGTAGTGCTTGGCCAGTCGCCAGCTCTTCGGCTTGTTCGGGTGGGAGTGCTTGACCCACTTCTGCGTGAGCGTCCACACGTAGAAGTCCAGGGACTTGAAGGTCTCCTTGGACACCACCGTCCGGTAGTAGGTGGCCCACCCCTTGATGATCGGGTTGAGCCTCCTCACCACGGCTCCAGCGTTCGCCCCTCGCAGGCCGATCACTTCACTGCGGAGCCGCTCCCGGACCCTCTTCACAGCCGCCTTGCTCGGCTTGATCAGCAGAGTCCCGCTGTACCGCCGGATGTTGAACCCGAGGAAGTCGAAGCCTTCTTCAAGGTGGAGGACCGATGTTTTCTCCTCGTTGAAGGCGCCCCCGCGCGGGGCCATCCAGACAGCCAGCTGCTCCTTGACCCGGTGCGCTTCGTCTTCGCTGTGGCAGAACACCGCGAAGTCATCTGCGTACCGGACCAGGACCGGAACGTCTCTTCGGGACTTGTGGGAACGTCCCTCTGTGAGGTGCCCGGCCGCCGTTTCCATGCCGTGCAAGGCCACGTTGAGCAGCAGCGGGCTGATCACACCACCCTGAGGGGTTCCCTCATCGGTGGGTGAAAACCGTCCGCAGTCCATCACTCCCGCCTTGAGCCACCCCCGGATCGCTTCCCGCGCTGGGAAGGTACCGATGAGGCTCATCAGGTGGTCGTGCGAAATACGGTCGAACGCCGCTGTCAGATCAGCGTCGAGCACCCATAGCCGCTTGGCCCGTTTCTGGCCTGCGATATTGAAGATGGCGCCGATCGCGTCATGACAGCCCCGGCCGGGGCGGAAGCCGTAACTCCGCTGTTCGAACCGGGCTTCCCACTCGGGTTCCAGTGCGTTCTTGACGCGGGCCTGGCGGACCCGGTCACGGATGACTGGAATGCCCAAGGGGCGCTGCCTTCCGTTGGCTTTGGGAATGTACACACGCCGGACGGGCAGGGGTTTTCCAGGCGAGCGTTCCGCTGTGGTCTCAGCGGCCAGCCGTCCTCGCGCGTTCGGAGTGAGCGCACGTTCCTGGTCGATCCCGGCCGTCCGACGGCCTGTGCTCTGCTGCGTCACCCGCTTCACGCTTACGAGCGTGTTCGAGTGGGAGCGCAGCATGAGCTTCTGCAAGTTTCGGACCTTCTTCAGGTCCCCTTCCTGCGCGGCTGTGAAGATGCGCTGCCTCAGTCGCCGTACCGACGCCTCTGCCTTGGCCCAGTCGATGCTGTGCCAGGTCTGGGCGTGGTCCTCCGGTCCGTTCGCCGTCGTGGGAGGCATCGCCGCCACGGCGGTCACTGCCACACCTTCCTTCGGCATCCAACTTGCCCTTCGGTTCGGGTCTCTTCGCAGTTCTTCTTCACGGGCCTACCTGATCCGCGTGGGCTCCCTTTCGGGCCGAGGCATCACCTCGTGTCCGACGAGTTATGGGACGCGGCTGAGGTCTCCACGTCCTTTTCCTCTGGGCTTTCGCCCTGTCGGCGTTCGCTTCTCGGATCATCCTGTCCCGCTGGAGGATTGGTCCTTCGTTGCCTCCGGCTTACCGGGATCACTCCCGGACTCCAACGGGGTTTCCACGTTCCGCTCCCACAAGATGCGACCGGGGTGGGCTCCCTCTTAATCCCGGGCCCGACGGTGTCCTCCCCCTTCGGCGCCAATCCTCTGGGGTCGTCGTGCGCTCTTCCGCGCCAGGGCCTGTCTGCCGCCGACAGCTCACCATCGACGCGGCACAGGAGTTACGAGATGTCGTCAAGGGTTCATTTTCATTAGCCCGTCCGGCCTTCCCCTCGCCTGTTGCGGTCCGATGGCCGTGCCGCTCTTGGGCTTGCGCTTCCGGCTTCACACCCCGCCGTTACCAGCGACGCATGCGGAAGTGGGGACGGACCTTGGACACTGGTCCGAGATGGCCTGCTCATGACCTCTTTTCCTCACACAGACCATCTACTTGGGTGGAGCGACTTCGTGTCGCACTGAGCAGTCTCCTTTCGGCACGCTGACGGCGCGCGCGGATCACAGGGCCTCCAGGGCGTGTCGGAGCCGTCGCAGCAGGGCGGTGTCCGGGTCGTCCCACACGGTGCCGCCCGGGTCGGGTCCCGGTGCGGGGGGCGGGGCGACGGGCGGCGGGGCGGCGACGACGAGGCCGTCGGCGGCCAGGCGGCGCAGTTCGACGAGGGTGTGGTACGTGCGGCAGGCGAGCGACGAGGCGATCTGCGCGGCGGTGCGCACGCCGTCGACCTGCGTCAGGGTCCGGCCGCGCCGCACCGGCAGGTCGGACCGGCCGGCGCCCGGCACCCGGGTCAGCGGGACGGTGTCGATGGCGGGGTCCGGCCAGATGCGGTCCAGCAGGGCGCGCCGGCGTCCGGACTCGCGGACGACCGCGTCCACCGGCACGGAGCGGACCGCGCCGAGCCAGTGCACCGCGCCGGGCCGGAAGCGGTGCGCGCGCGTGTCGTGGGCGAGGACGAAGTACGCGGCGTCGAACAGCGCGCCCAGGTGGCAGACCTCCAGCGCGCCGGCCGAGAGCCGTCCGCTGTCCACGAGCCGGTGTCCCACCCGGTGCTGGGCTCCGCCCCGGTCGACGGCGTCCCACCAGCCGTCGGAGGGGACCGCGCCGCTGCGGGTGAGCAGCGCGCCGAGGTCCGGGGTGAAGGCCGACTCGACGTGCACGACCCGGCCGGCCGAGAGGTAGACGATGCCCCGCTCGCCCGAGAGCGCGCCGGTCGCCCCCTCGGCGGCGAGCGCGCCGAGGGCGGCCGACGTCGTCTCCTGCGTGGCCCAGGTGGTGGTCACTCTGGTCATCCGAGCACCAGGCGGTCCGCCATCTCCGCCAGCCGGATGCGGGCCAGGGCGAGGTTTCCGTCGTCGCGGCCCAGCCAGAGGTGGAGGAAGACCGTGCTGTCGAAGGGGGTACTGACGAACCGGAGCAGGTGGTAGGCGTCGCCGGTGGTGGCGATCAGGTCCTCCACCGGGGGCGCCTTGCCCGGGTCGACGGCGGTACCGGTCTCGCCGGCCGCCAGGGAGCCGCTCTCGGCGATGTGCCGGGCCAGTTCGGCGGTCTCGGCCGCCGTGGCCTCCCAGTCGCCGCCCGGTGCCTCGCCGACGGCGCCCAGGGCGAGCCCGCTGATCCAGTCGACCAGCGACGCGCCCCGCGCGCCGGGCAGTCGCATGGCTTCCAGCAGACTCTCGTCGATTCCGGGCACGCCGGATCCCCTCCCCCTGCACGGCTGTACCGCGAACGTGACGCCGAGACTACGGAAAGTGCACGCGTCTGGTGAGCGCTTTGGCATTTTCCAGAGGAACGTGCACGCGCTCCGGCATACTGCGGTATTTCGGCCCCGACAGGGGCCGGTCGGTGCGTGCCGGCGGGGTGGGCGCGGGCAGGCCCGCCCCGATGCGGATGGTGGGCGGACCTGCCCGCGGGGCCCATTGTGCGGACGCCGGAGCCGTGCCGGCCACGGGTGAACCGGCGCCGTCCCGGGTGCCCGCCGCACACCCGGCGCGCGTCGGTCGGCACCCGAGGGGCGTGCCCCGGCCGGGACGGGCAACCCGAACCCCCATGGCCCGACTGCACCTTCCCCACATCCGTAAGCACCCCAAGGACGACCGAGCGGACGAGACGCCGGACGAGGCGGCGCCCGAGGACTACGGTCCGGACGCAGCCACCGAGCGCGCCGCCCCCGACTCCCCGGTCGAACTGCCGGGCCGCTCCTGGACCTCGCTGCTGCGGCGGGTGGTCGCCGAGTTCCAGGAGGACGAACTCACCGACCGGGCCGCGGCCCTGACCTACTACGGCGTGCTGTCCATGTTCCCGGCCCTGCTGGTGCTGGTCTCCCTGCTCGGCGTCGCCGGGCCCTCCGCCACCCAGGAGGTGCTGGAGAACATCCAGCAGCTCACGCCCGGTTCCGTGCGGGACATCGTCACCGACGCGGTGGAGCAGTTGCAGGCCAGGGCGGGGCTCGGCTCCGTGCTGGCGGTGGCCGGTCTGGCGGGCGCCGTCTGGTCGGCGTCCGGCTACGTGGCCGCGTTCATCCGCGCGGCGAACGCGGTCTACGACGTGCCCGAGGGGCGCCCGATGTGGAAGGTGCTGCCGCTGCGGGTGGCCCTGACCGTGGTGCTGCTGGTGCTGGCCGTGGTGAGCGCGCTCATCGTCGTGTTCACCGGCGGTCTGGCCCGGCAGGCGGGCACCGCGCTCGGCATCGGCGACACCGCGCTGACGGTGTGGTCCCTCGCCAAGTGGCCGGTGCTGGTCGTGCTCGTCACCTTCATGATCGCGATCCTGTACTGGGCCACGCCGAACGCCCGGGTCAAGGGCTTCAAGTGGGTCTCCCTCGGCAGTGTGGTCGCGCTGCTGATCTGGCTGGCCGCCTCCGCCGGGTTCGCCTTCTACGTGGCCAACTTCGGTTCGTACAACAAGACGTACGGGACCCTGGCCGGTGTCATCGTCTTCCTGGTCTGGCTGTGGGTGACGAACCTGGCCATCCTGCTGGGCCTGGAGTTCGACGCCGAACTGGCCCGGCAGCGGGTCATCGACGGCGGCCACCCGCCCGAGGAGGAGCCCTACGTGGAGCCGCGCGACACCAGGGCCTGGGACGACGCGGACCACCGGGAGGCCGCCCCGGGCAAGTGAGCCGGCGTGTCCCTAGGGCAGGATCGAGTCGACGTAGCCGCCGTCCACGCGGACGGCGGCTCCCGTCGTGGCGGAGGCGAGGGGGGAGCTGAGGTACACCACGAGGTTGGCGATCTCCTCCGGTTCGATCAGCCGCTGGAGCAGGGACTGCGGGCGGTGCTCGCGCATGAAGACGCGCTGCGCCTCGTCCCAGGGCAGCTCCCGGTCGACCAGTTGGTAGACGAAGTCCTCGACGCCCTCCGTGTGGGTGGGACCCGCGATGACGCAGTTCACCGTGACGCCACTGCCCGCGGCCTCCTTGGCGAAGCCGCGGCCGACCCCGAGCAGCGCCGTCTTGGAGACGCCGTAGTGGATCATCTCGGCGGGGACGACGACGGCCGAGTCACTCGCGATGTACAGCACCCGGCCCCAGCCCCGTTCCCTCATCCGGGGGAGATGGGCCCGCGTCAGCCTGACGCCCGCGAGGACGTTGATCTCGAAGTAGCGCCGCCACTCGTCGTCGCTGATCTCCAGCGCCGGCACCGCGCCGAAGACACCGAGGTTGTTCACCAGGATGTCGACGTCGGGCATCGCCTCCATGGCCCGCGCGGCGCCCTCCTCGGTGCCGAGGTCGGCCACGACCGGCACGAACACGCCGTCCGGCACCTCGGCCCGCAGTTTCGCGACGCCCTCCTCCAAGCGGCCCGCGTCGCGCCCGTTGACACCGACGGTGGCCCCGGCCCGGGCCAGGCCGGCGGCGATCGCCGCACCGATGCCCTGCGAGGATCCGGTCACCAGTGCGGTTCGTCCGCCGAGGTCGAGATTCATCGGGTCACTCCTTGTCGTGCCGTACGGTCGGTCGCGGTACTCCTGCCCACCCTCGCCCACCACCCACCCCCGCCGCTCCGGCCGCACCCCGCACCACGCCGCGGCCCGCCCGGTCGGCGGACCCCCGGCTGCTCCCCGCCGACCTGCGGCGTCGATACTTGCCTACGTCCGTGTCCCTGCTGCCCGATGGACCCATGCCACCCTCTCCCAGCGCCCGCCCCACGACTCCGCCCACGCTGTGGGCCGCCCGCGGCCGCCACGTCGGCTCCGCGGCCGAGGACACCGTCCGGCACACGCTGGAGCGGCTGAAGAAGGACCTCGTCCTCGACGACTTCCTGGAGCCTCCCGACGAGCCGCCGGCCGACGGGCTCCCCGGCCGCCGCGTCTTCGAGGCCCGCTGGAAGGTTCCCGAGGCCGTGACCGTCCGGGCCAGGCTGATCCTGGAGCCCGGCTCGGCGGGCGGTCAGGAGTGGACGCTGCTGGCCGAGGCGGAGGAGGCATGGGATCTCGAGTGGCCCTCCCCCGCCACCATGTTCTGGCCCGACGACCCGGACGTCACCTGGGACCGCGACGCCGCCACGGGACTGCGGCTGCGGGGCATCAACGCACTGCCGGACGACGACAAGGCCGTACGCCGGCTGATCAAGGAGTCCGGGCGCAGCCCCTGGAACATCCACGTCGTGGTGCACGAGGCGATGACCACCGACCACCGCGGCCGGGTGCCGCTGGCCCGGCGGCTGCCCCCCGGTCTGCGGCACCGGGTGGTCGAGCACCGCGCCGCGCCGCAGCAGCTGCGGGTCGTGAACTGGGCGCTGGAGGACTTCGGCGTCCAGGTGCCGCGCGGCGGCGCCGTGGTGCTGCCCGGCACCCCGGCCCCGGCCGACTACGACGCCGACGCGTTCTCCGTCCGCACGGTCTTCCTGGACGGCTCCGAGCCGACCGGGCTGATCGAGGCGGTGACGTCCTTCGACGCCCTGGACAGGCCGCTGCCCGACGACGCGGTGGCGGACCTCGCCTCGCTGCGGGAGGAGTGGCGGCTGCTGACCCTCCAGGAGGAGCTGGAGCGCGAGCGCAGGCTGGTGGCCATGTACGCCGAGGCGCTGGAGGCCATGACGCAGTCCCGGGACCTGTACCGGGAGGCGGCCGAACGCGCGGCCGAGGCGCTGGCCGGGTACCGGGAGTCGGCCGGGGCGGTTCCGGCCGCGCCGCCGCCCGCCGAGGCCTCCCCGGCGTCCCCGCTGCGGGGACTCACCCGCACGCTGGAGCGCTTCAGGGGCGCCGCCCGTCCGCCACGGCAGCAAGCGCGGACGGAGACGCCGCCCGGCACACCGCCCGGGGCGGAGAGCCGGGAGACGTCCCGTCCACCGGGCGGGACCACCGACTGAGGGCACCCTCACGTGTCATCCGGCGTCAGGTGGATACGCGGACGGCCACAGCACCAGGGCCCGTCCCGGAAGGTCATCGACGCCATGGACAGCCAGCACGAGAGCGACCCCGCCTCCCGCCCCCCGGAGTCCGCCCGCTCGCAGACCACGCTCCGGGTCAACGGGAAACCGCACACCCTCATCGTCGACCACCGCCGCGTCCTGCTGGACCTCCTGCGGGAGGATCTGGGGCTCGCGGGCGCCAAGAAGGGCTGCGACCACGGGCAGTGCGGCGCCTGCACGGTCCTGGTGGACGGCCGGCGCATGAACGGCTGCCTGCTCCTCGCGGTCGCCCTGGACGGCTGCGAGATCACCACCATCGAGGGCCTCGCGGGGGACGGCGAGGAGCTGCACCCGATGCAGCGGGCCTTCCTGGACCGCGACGCCTACCAGTGCGGATACTGCACCCCGGGCCAGATCTGCTCGGCGGTCGGCGTGCTCGCCGAGGCCGCGGCCGGCCACCCGTCCCACGTCACCGACCCGGCGACGCCCTCCGGGGAGCCGGTCGCGCTGGGCCGGGAGGAGATCCGGGAGCGGATGAGCGGCAACCTGTGCCGCTGCGGCGCGTATCCGCGGATCGCCGACGCGGTCGAGGACGTGATCCCGTGAAGCCCCTCGCGTACGTACGCGCCGACAGCGTCGACGAGGCCACCGAAGCGTTCGCGGCCCACCCCGGCGCCCGCTACCTCGGCGGCGGCACCAACCTCGTGGACCTCATGAAGCTCGGTGTGGAGACGCCGAGCGCCCTCGTCGACGTCACCCGGCTGCCGCTGGACACGGTGGAGGAGCTGCCCGACGGGGCGCTGCGGGTCGGCGCGACGGTCCGCAACAGCGACCTCGCCGCCCACCCCGTCGTCCGCGACCGCTACCCCGCGCTGTCCCAGGCACTGCTGGCGGGCGCCTCGGGGCAGTTGCGCAACGCCGCCACCACGGCCGGCAACCTGCTCCAGCGCACCCGCTGCCCGTACTTCCAGGACCCCTCCAAGCCCTGCAACAAGCGGGAGCCCGGCACCGGGTGCGGCGCCCTGGAGGGGGTGCACCGCGACCACGCCGTGCTGGGTCACTCCGACAAGTGCATCGCCACCAACCCGTCGGACATGGCGGTGGCGCTGGCCGCCCTCGACGCGCGCGTGGAGCTGACCGGCGCCGAGGGCACCCGGGTCGTGCCCGCCGCCGACTTCCACCGGCTGCCGGGCATGCACCCGGAGCGGGACACGGAGATCCGCCCCGGCGAGCTGATCACCGGCGTGGTCCTGCCCGCCGCCACGGCCGGTCTGCCCTCGGCGTACCGCAAGGCCCGCGACCGGGCGTCGTACGCCTTCGCGCTGGCCTCCGTCGCCGCCGTGCTGCACATCGACGACGGGGTGGTGGTGCGGGCCGGGATCGCCTTCGGGGCGCTGGCCCACCGGCCCTGGCGCGCGCGGCGTGCCGAGGACGCCCTGACCGGCGCCGCGCCCACGACGGCGGCCTTCGAGCACGCCGTCGACCTGGAGCTGGCCGCCGCCGAACCGCTGCGGGACAACGCCTACAAGGTGCCCCTGGCCCGCCGGCTCGCCCTCGACGTACTGGGCCGGCTCGCCCCGCCGGCCACGACCTGAACCCGGCGTCCCCGAGGAGAACCCCATGACCGCCACCGAGACCGTCCTGGGCGCTCCCGCCGAGCGCCGGGAGGGGCGGCAGAAGGTCACCGGCACCGCCCGGTACGCCGCCGAGTACGACGCCCCCGACCACGCCCAGGCCTGGCCCGTTCCGGCGACGGTCGCCCGGGGCCGGGTGACCGCCGTCGACACCGCCGCCGCGCTCGCGCTGCCCGGCGTGCTCGCGGTGCTCACCCACGAGAACGCGGCCCGCCTCGGGGACCCCGACGACCCCGTGCTGGCCGTGCTCCAGAGCCCGCGGGTGCCGCACCGGGGCTGGTTCGTGGGCCTGGTGGTGGCCGAGACGCTGGAGGCGGCCCGAGCGGGTGCCGCCGCCGTCCGCGTCACGTACGAGACCGAGGGCCACGACGTGACCCTCACCGCCTCGCACCCGGAGGCGTACGTCCCCGAGACGGCCAACGGCGGATACCCGGCCGTCACCGAACTGGGCGACCCGGACGCTGCCTTCACGTCCTCGGCGACCCGGCTCGACGTCGGGTACCGCGTGCCGCCGCTGCACAACCATCCGATGGAACCGCACGCCAGTACGGCGCGGTGGGACGACGACCGGCTGACGGTGCACTCCTCCAGCCAGGGCACCTCGGCCGTCCGCGCGGAACTCGCCCGGATGTTCGGCATGCCGGAGGACCGGATCACGGTGCGCTCGGAGCACGTGGGCGGCGGCTTCGGGTCGAAGGGCACGCCGCGCCCCGACGTGGTGCTCGCCGCGATGGCGGCGCGGGAGACCGGCCGTGCGGTGACCGTCGCGCTGCCGCGCCGCTACCTGCCCGCGGTCGTCGGGCACCGCGCGCCGACCCTGCACCGGCTGCGGATCGGTGCCGACGCCGACGGCCGGCTCACCGCCCTGACGCACGAGGTGACCACGTACACCTCGCGGGTGAAGGAGTTCGTGGAGCAGGCCGCGGTGCCCGCGCGCGTGATGTACGCAGCTCCGACGATGCGCACGCTCCACCGGGTGGCCCCGCTGGACGTGCCCACGCCGTCGTGGATGCGCGCGCCCGGCGAGTGTCCCGGCATGTACGCCCTCGAGTCGGCCATGGACGAGCTGGCCGTCGAACTCGGCGTCGACCCGGTGGAGCTGAGGATCCGCAACGAACCGGAGACCGAGCCCGAGAGCGGAAAGCCCTTCAGCAGCAGGCATCTGGTGGAGTGTCTGCGCGACGGCGCCCGCCGCTTCGGCTGGGAGGGGCGCGATCCGCGCCCGCGTTCCCGCGCGGCCGGCCCACTGCTGATCGGCACCGGGGTGGCCTCGGCCACCTATCCCGTCCTGGTGGGGCCCGGCGTGGCATCGGCGCGGGCGCTGCCCGGAGGCGGCTTCCTGGTCCGGGTCAATGCCACCGACATCGGCACGGGTGCCCGGACGGTGCTCGCGCAGATCGCGGCCGACGCCCTCGGCGCGCCGCTGGACGCGGTCCGGGTGGAGATCGCCGACAGCGACATCGGTTTCGGCTCGGTGGCCGGCGGTTCCTCGGGCACCGCGTCCTGGGGGTCGGCGGTGCACGCGGCATGCGTCCGGCTGACCGGTCTGCTGGCCGGGCGCTCGGAGCCGCTGCCCGAGGAGGGGCTGGTGGCCGAGGCCGACACCTCGGGCACGGTCGACGCCGAGAGTGCGTACGCCCGGCACGCGTTCGGCGCGCACTTCGCCGAGGTCGCCGTCGACACGGTCTCCGGCGAGGTACGGGTGACGCGGCTGCTGGGCGTCTTCGCCGCGGGGCGCATCCTCAACGCCCGCACGGCCCGCTCCCAGTTCATCGGGGGCATGACGATGGGCCTGGGCATGGCGCTGACCGAGGACAGCACGATGGACCCGGCGTTCGGCGACTTCACCCAGTCCGACCTGGCCTCGTACCACGTACCCGCGCACGCCGACGTCGTGGCCCCGGAGGCGTACTGGGTCGACGAGGCCGACGACCACCTCAACCCCATGGGCAGCAAGGGGATCGGCGAGATCGGCATCGTCGGCACGGCCGCGGCCGTCGGCAACGCCGTCCACCACGCCACCGGCATCCGCATCCGCGAACTCCCCCTCACACCGGACCGGGTACTCACCGCCCTCCTCGAACACGAGCATCCGGCGGGCATGCTGGGGGCGTGAGGACGGCCCACGGTCCGCGCCGGAAGCTCCTCCCGGCGCGGACCACGAGGTGGACGGGGTCAGTCCGCGGCGCGCGCCGCGGTGATCCGGCGGGGCGGTCGGTGCCGTCGGGTGGTGTCCTGTGAGGCCACCCGCACGCACAGGGCGGTGAGCGCGACGAGCGCGGCCGTCACGGCGACCGCCACCGCGACCCAGGTGGGGGCCAGCGTCAGGTCCGCGGCCCGGGAGACCGGGGACGACGGGGTCACGCTGCCGTAGAGCTTGGCCGCGGCCAGCGCCGCCGGCCCCACGACCGCCGCGGCGAGCAGCGCCACGGCCGGCCGCACGGTCAGCAGCAGGGCCAGCACCAGGCAGAGCGCCGACAGGCCGAGGGCGACGCCGTAGACGGGGGCCGAGGCATCGGCGCGGTGGAGGGGGAAGAAGGCCACGCCGCAGCCGGCCAGGACGGCGACGGTGAGCCAGGCGGGCCAGACCGGGCCGCGCGCGGACCGGCGGGCGGCGCGGTCGTCGCGGTGGGCGCGGCCTTCGGACGCGCGGTCGCGGTCCCGGCGGGCCGGGCGCGGTGTCCTGCGGCGCTCTCGGCCGCGGCGGTCCGCCGCGCCGAAGACGCGAGACCGTCGTGCCGGACGGTCGGCGGGCTCCCGCCCGTGGCTCTCGCGGCCGCCCTCCTCGTCGTCCGCGTCCTGGGCCGCCCGCAACTGCCGGGCGTCGGGCCGCTCCGGGCGTTCGTGTCCGTCCTCGGCGAGCCGGCCGATCAGGTCGACGAGTTCCTCGACGGGCCGGCCGGTGGCGGCGGCCCGTACGGCCTCCCGGCCGCAGTGCGGCTCCAGGGGCGTGCGGTGCAGCAGTGCCATCAGCCGGGTCACGTCCTCCACCGAGCGGCATTCGGCGGCGGCCCGGATCGCCTCGTCGGCGCTGTCCGGGTGGCGGGGCGGCCGGGTCAGCAGGCCGACCAGCCGGGTCACGTCCTCCACCGACCGGTTGACACCGACCGCGCGGAGCGCGTCGACGGTGGCCTGCGCGTACTGCGGGGACCGCTCCAGCGTGGTGATCAGGTCGACGACCTCGTCCAGCGGGCGGTCGGCCACGGCGGCGCGCACGAGGTCGCCGACAGGGTCCCCGTAGGAGCGCTCCTGCGTGCCGTCGGCGGCGCGTTCGAGGCGGCCGGCCTCGCGGGGGTCGGACTCGTGGCGGCCGGACCCGGGGTGGTCGGGGTCGAGGAGGTCGTCGTCGAGCATGTCGTCGTCGAGCAGGTCGGAGTCGGGGAAGTCGGAGTCGGGGACGTCGGGCTCAGGGCGGTCGGTGCCGTCGGCGCGGGGGTCGCCGAGGTCGGACTCCCAGACGTCCGCGTACCGGGCGTCCGCTTCCCGGACGGAGGAGTTCCGGGCGCCGGGAGCCCCGCCGGGTGGACGCGTCGTGCCCGTGCCCGTCGTCGTCTCCCCGGTGGGCAGGTCCAGGGCGGATATGGCGTATTCGGGCGAACGGGGTGATGAAGAGCCGGTGGTCATGGTCCCTCCGTGTGCTGGGGGTGCGGCCGCCCTGCGTCCCCGACATGCGACTCGCGCTGTGCTGACCATTACTAGGCACGTCCGGCGCGCGCTGCCACTCCGGGTGGGCCACAGGAATGAGAGACGTCACACACCGGTCTTGCCGTCGCCCCGAACGGGCATCCGGGAAAGTGGGTGCGCGCCGCGCAGCCCGAAGGAGGGGACCGGTGGACACGACGACAGTGGTGATCTTGGTGGCGGCGCTGCTCGCCGCGCTGGTCCTCGCGGCGGCGGTGGCCGTCCTGGTGCGGCTGGTCCGCACCCGACGGGACCTCAGACGAGCCGGGCTCCCCACGGGCCCGCGCTGGGTCTTCTGGGGCGCCGTCCTCTATCTGGTGCTCCCCGCGGACCTGGTGCCCGACCCGGTCTATCTGGACGACATCGGCGTACTGCTCCTCGCACTGCGTTCCGCACGCGGCTCTCTCGGCGGCCGGCGGGACGGCACGGACCGGCGACAGGGCACCGGCCCGCCCGGTGATTACGCAGCGTAAGGAAACCAATCACCCGTTCGATTCGTATAAGTCTCTGGAAGCCGAAGGAAGTCGGCGGACCAGGAGACGGCGCGATGGGGTCGTCAACTGATCGGCGCAGCACCGACTAGGGAGAGACGATGCAACCGTTCGCGCTCAACTACGCACGGCCCGCAGTGGAGTTGGAAGCCACCACTCCGTACGTCTACGACTCCGGGCTGCAGTTGAACGTGCTGTTGGACGGGCGGGTCGCCGCCTGCGACCACGCGCTGCTGAGGGAGTTGGGTACCACGACCTCAACCGCGGGGTCGAAGACCCACTTCGACGACTGAACACGGACCGCTGAGAATGACCGTGTTGATCCTGACCAGTGAAGAGGACGTCACCGCGGACATGGTGGTGGTGCACCTGAACGCGTCGGGAGTACCGGTGGTCCGCCTGGACCCCGCGGATCTGCCCGATTCCGTCGCGCTCTCCGGCGAGTTCGTGCACGGTGCCTTCCGGGGCCATCTGTCCTCGGGCGGCCGTCTGGTGAGCATCGGCGGGCTGCGGTCCGTCTGGGTGCGCAGGCCGGGCGGTGCGGCCACCCGGGCCGCCCAGCCGTCCGCGTGGCTGACCGAGGAGGCCGGTCAGGCGCTGTACGGCATGCTCCGCGGCAGCGGGGCACGCTGGATGAACCAGCCGGACGCGGCGCACCGGGCGCGCTACAAGCCCTGGCAGCTGCGTCTGGCCCAGCGGTGCGGGCTGCCCGTGCCGGCCACGCTGATCACGACCTTTCCGCGGGCGGCGCGCGAATTCGCCGAGCGGTATCCGGATCTGGTGGTCAAGCCCGTCTCGGGCGCGCACCCCCAGGATCCGCCCCTGGCGGTGCCGACCAGCCGGGTTCCGCCCGAGGCCGACTTCGGCGCCGTGGCGCACGGTCCGACGCTGCTGCAGCGCCGGGTCGCCAAGCGTGCGGACATCCGGCTGACCGCCGTCGGCGACGAGTTGCTGGCGGCCCGGAAGAGTGCCCTGGCGGAACCGGACACGGCCGAAGTGGACGTCCGCTTCGCGGAGTCCGGCGAGCCGTGGCGGCCGGTGGAGGTGCCGCCGCGGGTGGCCGAGACGGTCCGCGCCTATCTCCGCGCGGCGGGGCTCGCCTACGGGGCCCTCGACTTCGCCGAGGACGGCGACGGCACCTGGTGGTTCCTGGAGTGCAACCAGTCGGGGCAGTTCGGCTTCGTGGAGGTGGACACGGGCCAGCCGATCGCCCGCACCATCGCCGAGTGGCTGGCGCGGCCGGGCGCGGAGGACGCGATGGACGCGGACGGCCCGGGTACGACGGCCGCGGGGTGAGGTCTGGGCGGTGCCGCCTCGGCGCCGCCCGTCAGTGCGGGCGCGGGCCGGGCAGCAGGGCGGTGCGCTGCCAGCCGGCGCCCGGGGACGGCTGCCGCCCGGTGCCGGGCAGGTGACCGGGCGCGTGCAGCGGGCGCATGACCACCTCCAGCTCCCTGCTCACGCGCTCGGCATCCCGTCGCACCTGCTCGGGAACGTCACCGCGTTCGGCGACAAGTCGGTCGTAGATGGGGGAATCCTGGAACACCCGTCAACGTGCCTTTCGTGTCGTCCGCCCCCGTACGGGGGCGCGACTGAGCATTCTAGGCGCCCCTCCACCCGGGGGTGCGCATTCCACCCAGGAGGTGACAGCGGCTCAGGCGCCGGTCGTCGAACCGGGCCGGACGATCATGAGGACCGTCACCGTGGCCCACAGCAGGTTGAACAGGCCGGTGAACATGGCGAGCCGCGCCGTGCGGGCGTGTTCCACGGGCCGCCGGTCGGCCAGTTCCTCGAGCAGTTCCTCCTGGCGGGGCAGCACGAAGGCGATCAGGAGGCCGGCGGCGGCCGCGGTGAGGGTGATGGACGCGATGAGCCAGGCGTCACCGAGGACGCCCATGGCGGCCGCGGTGGCGAGGCCGAGGACCGGCACCGCGATGCCGAGTCCGGCGTAGACCCGGCAGATGCGGTGCAGCAGCCGGACGGTGCTCACGTCACCGGGGCCTGCCGCCTCCCCCGCCCCCGCTCCCGCGGGCAGGGCCACCGGCACCTTCCGGACGGCGGCCGGGTACATGCTGGCCGCGACGGTGACGGGCCCGACGGCGATGATGGCGGCCAGGACGTGGAGGGACAACAGGATCTTGGTCATCGGTCGGGGCTCCGGGGGCGGGATCGGTCGATGCGGTACTGGAAGGCCACGCTAGGAAGCGGACGCTTGATCCCACAGAGGCTGAAACGACAGCTTCCAACGGATTCTCGCCAACGCCCCCAGCAGGCCGTTTCCGGCACCGCGAGCGGACGGGCGGGGCCCGACACGGGGTTCTGCGTGCGGCGGGAATCCGCCTAGGGTGGCGGCCATGCACACCGTGGCGATCCTGGTCCTCGACGACGTGGTGCCGTTCGACATGGCGGCACCCATGCAGACGTTCGACTGGACGCGGCTGCCCGACGGGCGCAGTCCGTACCGGGTGATCCTGTGCGCGGAGTCACCGGAGGTGCGCACCGAGGGGCTCACCATGCGGATCGAACGCGGCCTGGAGGCGCTGGAGAGCGCGGACACGATCATCGTGCCGGGTCGCTCCGAGGAGTCCGGCCCGCCCTCCGAGCGCGTCCTGTCGGCGCTGCGGCAGGCCGCGGCCGCCGGTACGCGGATCGCGTCCGTGTGCGTGGGCGCCTTCGTGCTCGCGGAGGCAGGGCTGCTGGACGGGCTGCGCGCCACCACCCACTGGATCGCCGCGGCGGAACTGGCCCGGCGTCACCCCCGCGTCGACGTGCGGCCGGACGTGCTCTATGTCGACAACGGGCAGATCCTCACGTCGGCCGGGGCCGCGGCCGGGCTGGACATGTGCCTGCACATGATCCGCCGGGATCTGGGCTCGGCGGTCGCCGCGCACGCCGCCCGGATGTGTGTCGTACCGCTGGAACGGGAGGGCGGCCAGGCCCAGTTCATCATCCACGAGCATCCGCCCGTGCCGCGCGGCTCGGACCTGGAGCCGCTGCTGGAGTGGATCGAGGACAACCTGGCCGGGGAGGTCACCCTCGCCGCGATGGCGGCGCGCTCGGGCATGAGCGAGCGCACCTTCAGCCGCCGGTTCCGCGAGCAGACGGGGACCACTCCGCTGCAGTGGCTGCTGCGGGCGCGGGTGCGGCGGGCCCAGTACCTCCTGGAGAACGGCGACCACTCGGTCGAACGGATCGCCCGGCAGGCGGGGTTCGGCTCGCCGACGGCCTTCCGGGAGCGGTTCCGCCGGGTGGTCGGCACCACCCCGTACGCCTATCGGGCGGCGTTCCACGGGCGGCCGCCCACCGGGGCCGGGCGCCCGTAGGGCCCGCGCCGCGGACCGGGACGCTGCCTCTGGTCCGGTCCGTGGCGCGGGCCCCGGGTGCGGCGGGTCAGACGGCCAGCGACAGGCCGCGCTCCTCGTCGGGGTCCACCGTGGGGGCCTCCGCTGCCGTCCGCCCCTTGGCGAGCAGCAGTACGTCCGCCTTCGCCACCGCGTCGTGGACTCCGGTCGTCGCCATCATCACGCACAGCGTGTAGCTGACGTCCGCCAGCTCCCGCGCCGTCGCCGGGTTCTCCCTCTCCGCCTGAGCGATCCGCAGCGACGCGTACCGCGTCAGCAATTCCCTGACGACCTTCGGGTCGGGTTCGAGCACGAAGCGCCCCTCTCTCGATTTTCGCTCCGTATGCCCGAACCCGGTCGAAACAATCACATACACGGGTGCCGCTGCTCGCAATTGACGAGATCCTGTCGTCGGCTGTCCGGCCGCGACCCTCAATGTTCGACGAGTTGATGGAAAAGCGGTCACTGGTCAGGCGACCTGGCCGCCGTGCAGTGCCGTGTACGCCCCTCCCCTGGCCAGCAGTTCCTCGTGGGCGCCGGCCTCCTGGATGCGCCCCTCGCCCATCACCACGATCCGGTCCGCGCCCCGCACGGTGGACAGCCGGTGCGCCACGACGAACGTGGTACGCCCGCGCAGCAGCCGGGCCAGCGCCTCCTGCACCAGCGCCTCCGAACGGGTGTCCAGCGCGGAGGTCGCCTCGTCGAGGATCAGCACCCGGGGGTCCCGGATCAGGGCGCGGGCGATGGCGAGGCGCTGGCGCTGCCCGCCGGACAGCCGGGCCCCGTGCTCGCCGACCAGGGTGTCCAGGCCCCGGGGCAGCCGGTCGACGAACTCCAGGGCGTTGGCGTCGCGCAGGGCCGTTCGCACCGACTCCTCGTCGGCGTCGTCCATGCCGTAGGCGACGTTGTCCCGGATCGTGCCGTCGAACAGGATGGACTCCTGCGGCACCACCGAGACGAACCGTCGGTACGTGCGCAGGTCGAGGGTGCCCATGTCGGTGCCGTCGAGCAGCAGCCGGCCCGAGGTGGGCCGAAGGAAGCCGATGACCAGGTTGAGCACGGTGGACTTGCCGGCGCCTGACGCGCCCACCAGCGCGACCGTCTCGCCCGGTTCGACCGCGAGCGTGAAGTCCTCCACCGCGGGCCGGCCGTCGCCCTCGTAGAAGTGCGCGACACCTTCGAAGGCGACGGCGCCGCGCAGTCCGGTCAGCTCGTCCTTGCCCTCGTTGTCCTCCAGTTCCGGGGCCTGGAGCACCTCGCCGACCGAACGGACGGACTCCAGGCCCTTGGTGATGACCGGGGCGAGTGATGCCAGCGTGGTCGTGGAGGTGGTGAGCGTGGTCAGGAAGGCGCTGAGCATGACGACGTCGCCGGCGGTGACTCCCCAGACGTCGTAGTAGGAGATCAGCGCGGCACCCGCGAGCACCAGGACGCCGACCACGTTGAGGACGACCCAGGAGAGCGAGCCGAAGCGGCCGTTGACCAGGTCCAGGCGCAGGCCGGAGGTCAGCAGGCGGTCCAGGGTGCCGTCCATGCGGCGCAGCGCCTTGCCCTCCAGGCCGTGGGCGCGGGTGACCGGGATGAGCCGGGTCATCTCCGTGACCCGGGAGGACAGCGTCTCGACCTCGTGGCGGAAGTGCTCGTTGTGGGTGCGCAGCCGGGCCCGGAGCCGGGCGACGAGGAGGGAGGCGGCGGGTACGACGACGAGGAAGACGGGCAGGAACTCCGGGGTGCGCACGGCGATGATGACCAGGCCGCCGGTGAGCACGGTGAGCGCGCCGAGTCCGGTCTCGGCGGTCTGCTGCACCATCTGCTCCACCGTCTCCACGTCCCGGACGACCTTGGCCTGCAGGACGCCCGCGCTGACCCGGGAGTGGTAGCCGATGGAGAGCTGCTGCATCCGCGTGCACAGCGCGGAGCGCAGACCGGTGCCCATGCGGCGGACGCTGCCGTACAGGAGGCGCACGTACAGCAGGTGCAGCGGGTAGTTGACCAGCAGGATGAACATGAT
The DNA here is from genome assembly GCF_036246005.1 of Streptomyces sp. NBC_01723. Lineage (NCBI taxonomy): Bacteria > Bacillati > Actinomycetota > Actinomycetes > Kitasatosporales > Streptomycetaceae > Streptomyces > Streptomyces sp. NBC_01723. Next base: position 8,150,743 of record NZ_CP109171.1, on the reverse strand, counting down.
GATCCCGGTGCTGGTCCACAGGTCGCCGATCGGACCGTGCTGGACGACGGTGTCGATGATGGTCGCGGTGATGAGGGGCAGCAGCCAGATGGGGCTGTGCTTCACGGTGAACACGACGACCGCTCCGGCCAGTGGGCGGCGGTCGGCACTGAGCAGGTAGACGAGCGTGCGTATCGGGTGTTCGCCCCGGTAGCGGTGATCGAGCGGCTTTGCGGGTGGCGACGCCATCGGCGTGGTCCTCCAGGTGACCGAGTGGGGCAAGCGCTTACTCCGCGCGCTTTCCTACCCCGTCGGCAAGGAGTTCGCCACACCGTCCCGCGCCTTGGATCCCGTGCCTCCGGTCCCGCGTCCTGGAGGGGAGACCCGCGCCTTCTCCCCCGTGGAGGGCGCGGGTCTCAGTCTCCGAGCGTGCGGGCGAGTTCGGTCGTGGCGCGCGTGATCTCGCTGTCGTCGTCGGCCAGCAGCCGCTCCAGCCCGTCCCGCCGGGCGCGGACCGCCTGCCGCGCCGCGCGCTCCCACGCCACCGGGTTCTCACGGTGGTTGAGCAGTTTGGGGTAGGCGGTGGCGGTGGTCTCCCACTGCCGGGCGTCCGCGATGTTCTTGAGCAGCTGGATGATCTGCGCCCGGCAGCTCACCTGGGGCCGCTGTGCGAGCTCCCAGAGGAAGGGCACGGTGGCCGCGGTGGCCTGCTCCACGACGAAGCCGTACTGGCAGATGCGTTTCCGCAGGTCTGTGAGAGCGGCTCGGGCGGTCTCGGCATCACCCCAGGCGACCTTGCGCAGCAGCCGGGGAATGGCGGCGGCCGAGCCGCTGGAGTCCTGGATCTCACCCCAGGGCACGCCGTCGAGCCCGGCGAGAAGGGCGGCGGTGCGGTGCGAGCCGTGCGGCTGTCGGTCGGTGCGCCGGGTGCTCGGCTCGGGTGTCGGAGCGCTGCGCATGGTGGGGGGCCCTTCCGCGGCAGTCGGGGTCAGGTGAGGGGGCGGGTCGGCAACTTGGCCCAGACCGTCTTGCCCGCCGGAGGCCTCGGGGTCCAGCCCCACTCCTCCGCGAGCGCGTCGACGATGTACAGGCCGCGTCCGTGCTCCCGGAGTGCGGAGTCGTCGAACGGCTGGAACACGGGCGCGTCGTCCCCGGGGTCGGAGACGGTCAGCGTCAGGTGGCCGGGGTCCAGGGCGAGTCCCAGCCGGACCTCGGGCTCGCTGCCCGCCGCCGCCGAGGGAACGGCGTGCGCCACGGCGTTGGAGACGAGTTCGGTGATCACCAGGACCGCGTCGTCACCGCAGTGGTCGACGGACCACGCGCGCAGCGTGTCCCGGGTGAACACCCGGGCCCGGGCGAAGCCCTCCCCGCTGCACGCGACGCGCAGCACCGCGGAAGCCGGCCGATCGCCGCCCGGGACGGGGCACTTGGCGTACGGAGCGGTGAACGGGCGCGCGGCGCGTTCGCCGGGCGACCGGAGCCTTGGATGCGCAGGTGACGGCACTGCATCTCCCTGATGCGACATCAGAATCTGACGTCCACCGAGGGGTTGACGCCACGGCTATTATCCACGCTGAGAGCGCTCGCGTGCAATTGCACGAGAAATTGCGCGAAAAAATCGGATGGGAGCGCACGGGACCGGAAGTACTCGGTCCGCTCCCCCGAACGGCAAGGAGACCGCGGTGCCACCAGTGCGCAACGGAGTGCAGGCCAGCCTGTTGGACGCCTGCTGGAAGAAGAGTCGGCACAGCAACGCCGAGGGCAACTGCGTCGAAGTGGCCCTCGTGGACGGGGGCATCGCGATGCGCAACTCCCGCGATCCGGACGGCCCCGCGCTCGTCTACACCTCCGCCGAGGTGGCCGCCTTCCTGGCCGGGGCGAAGGAGGGCGAGTTCGACCACCTGCTGTGAGGCGGGGCAGCGGCGAGAAGCGGAGCCCAACTACCCTTTTTCCGCGGGTGGATGCGTCCGGACACGGTGGGATGAGATAGTCTTTCCCTCAAGTCTGCCGGTCTGCTGGGAGTCAGGATGTCCGCCGCGTCGCATCGCATCTCCCGTCTCGAACCCTATCTGGACCGGGCCGAGCCGGCTCCGACTCTGCTGAAGATGCTCGTCGGCGTTCAGCTGGCGGGCTTCCGCGAGGACGCCGGCCTCTCCCAGGACCAGGCGGCCCGCGCCCTCGGGTTCAGCCCGGCGAAGCTGTCGCGCATCGAGTCCGGCAAGGGCCGCAGGCCTCCGACGGAGACCGACGTCCGCGCGCTGCTGGAGAAGTACGGCACCGACCCCTACGAGGCCTCGGTCCTGCTCAAGCTGTTGCAGCGCGCCGGCGAACCGGGCTGGTGGCAGCGTTATGACAAGCGGCTGATGCCCGAGTGGTTCGACCGCCTGGTCGGCCTTCAGGAGGCCGCGGCCACCATCCGTACGTTCGAGATCCAGTACGTCCCCGGCCTGCTCCAGACCGCGGCCTACACCCGGGCCGTGGTCGAGCGCGGTCTGCCGAACGCGCCCGCCGGCGAGGTCGGCCGCCGCGTCGAGCTGCGTATGCGCCGTGCGGAGCTGCTGGCGCGCAAGGACGCGCCACAGCTGTGGGCGATCATCGACGAGTCGGTGCTGCTGCGCGTACTGGGCAGCCGCGAGGTCATGCGCGAGCAGCTCACGCACCTCGTCGACATGGCCCAGCGGCCCCATGTGACGCTTCAGGTCGTGCCGCTGGACGTGACCAACGCGTCGGCTCCCGCGATACCCGTCACCTATCTGCGCTTCGGCGGCGCCGACCTGCCCGACGTCGTCTACCTGGAGCACATCAGGAGCGCCAACTTCCTGGAGGACCGGGACGAGACCGAGGAGTACCGGGTCGCCCTGGACCGGCTCGCCGACGAGGCTCTGACCCCGCGCGAGACCCTGGACCTGCTGCGCCGGGCGATGGCGGAGCGCTACGCGGCGAAGTAGCGCCACGCACCAGGACGGTAGGCACGGAGGAGGGGCCCCGCACACGAGGTGCGGGGCCCCTCCTCCGTGCCGTTCGGGTGGGTCAGCGCAGGCGGCCCAGGCCGCCGAACTCGATCCACTCGTCAGTGAGCTGACGCGGCGCCACCTCGGTGTCCGGACGCCAGGTGGAGACCTCCACCAGGCCCGGCTCCAGGATGTCCATGCCCTCGAAGAACCCCTCGACGTCCTTCGGCTCGCGGACCCGGCCCCAATGTCCCTGCGTCGCCTGGTCCATGAACTCGGTGACGAACTTCCGCACCTCGGCGTCCTCGCTGACCAGTTGGCACATCACGGCGTAGCTGCCGGGGACGAGCCGCTCGGTCACCCGGCGGACGACCGCCAGAGGGCCGTCGGTGTCGCTGTCCGGGATGCAGTGGAACACCGAGTTGAACAGGACGGCGACCGGCTGCGAGAAGTCGATGAGCCGCTGGGTCTCCGGGTGGGAGAATATCTCGTCCGTCGACCGCATGTCGGCGTGGATGACGGCGGTCCGGTCGTTCTGGTCGAGCAGCGCCCGGCCGTGGACCAGCACCATCGGGTCGTTGTCGACGTAGACGACGCGGGAGTCCGGGGCGACGCGCTGGGCGACCTGGTGCACGTTGTCCTGGGTGGGCAGGCCGGATCCGTGGTCCAGGAACTGGCGGATGCCGTAGTCCTGGGCGAGGGTCCGGACGACCCGCTGGAGGAAGCGCCGGTTGTTCAGCGCGAGGCGGCGGGTGCTGGGGACGACCTTGTCGAGTTCGGCGACCGCGGCCCGGTCGGCCGCGTAGTTGTCCTTGCCGCCCAGGTAGTAGTCGTACATCCGTGCGGCCGTGGGCACGTTGGAGTCGATCTCCGTGGACAACTGCTTGTCGGCTTGCATCGTTCCCCCAGCTCCGTACGGGTGCCAACTGGACTGGCATGACAGAGAGTACATCCTAGGGACCGGGTGGTCAGCCAAACCAGGGGGCTGATCAAGTGGCCGTCAAAACCGTTGCTGTACAGCGGAGTTGACGGCCACGCGCTCCGGTCAGCCGCGGTTGGCCAGGTACGCGTCCGCACCGGGGGCCTTGTGGGCCTCCTCCACGCCGACCACTCCGCCGACGGCCTTCGCGTCGGGCTTCAGGACGTACGTCTCCCGGCTGGCCGGGGCGGTCACGAGGGTGAAGTCCTGCGGGGTGCCGAGACCGGTGTCGGCGTTCTTCTGGGAGCGGTGCGCCTTGACGACGTCCGCACGGGCGAGGCTGCCGCCCTCACACGCCTTCTTCAGGTCGGCGCCTATCAGTTTGGCGGCGTTGTAGCCGGAGAGCACGCCGGAGTCGACCAGTTCCCCGGGGTACTTCTTTCCGTAGTCGGCGACCATCTTCTTCACGCCGGGCAGGTCGGAGCTGACCGCCGGTGCCGCGCTGACCACGTGGACCATGGCCGCCAGGGCCGCCGCCGCGGGCGTCTTCATCAGCTGCGGGGCGTAGCCGGGGGCACTGCTGACGATCGGCACCTTCAGGCCGCGGGCGGCCGCCACGCCGGCCAGCGAGGCGGTCTGCGCGGGGCCCGCGCTGATCAGCACCGCCTTCACGCCGGCCTTGCTCAGCGCGGAGACCTGTGCGGACAGATCGGTGTCCGTGGCCTTGATCTTCTGCCCGACCACCTTCATCCCCGCCTCCTCGGCGGCCCACTCCGAGCCCTCCAGGGCGTTGGTGCCGTAGTCGCCCTCGAAGTACACGTGGCCGATGGTGTCGCCCTTGGCGAGCTTCTTGGTGCGGGTCAGGAAGTCGACGGCGGCGATCATGTCGAGGTCGTAGGTGGTGCCCAGGACCTGGACGGAGTCCCGGCCCAGCAGGGATGCGGCCCAGGCCTGCGGGAAGGTCAGCATGTGGTCCCGCTCGATGTCGTCCAGCAGGGCCGCGACCACCGGGGAGCCGATGACCTGGGGCAGGGCGACGACGTCCGGCGCGATGTCGGCGTAGGCGGTGACCGCCTTCTGCACGTCGTAACCGTGGTCCTTGACGACGATCTCGACCTGTCTGCCGCAGATGCCGCCCGCGGCGTTGGTCTCGTCGGCCCACATCTGCTGGGCCTGCACGATGCTCTTGCCGAGGGTGGCGTAGGGGCCGGTGAGGTCGGTGAGCGCCCCCAGCTTGATGGTCTTCTCGCTGACGCCGGGGCCGGCCTTGACGCCGTCCGCGGCGTCGTCGGTGCTCCCGCCGTCCGCCTTGGAGCTGCAGGCGGTGCCCGCGAGCAGCACGGCGGCCAGTGCCGCCGCCAGGGCGGCGGTCCGGGCGGTGCGGGGCCTGGGGTGCGTGACGTTCACGGGGTGTGCTCCTTGGCTCGTGCGGCGTTGGCGGTGGTGGTCGGGGAGGAGGGCGGGGCCCCGCCGTCGGGCGGGGCGGTGACGGACGGCCGGCGGCGCAGGCGGGCACGGGTGCGGCGGGCCAGTCCGTGCAGGCCGTCGGGGGCGTAGAGGAGGATCACGACGATCGCGGCGCCGTAGAGGTAGCGGGACGCCTCGGTCGGGCCGATCGATCCGCCGCCGGAGCCCGGGGTCGCCACCAGCGGCAGCTGGTCGGCGTAGCGGGTCATCAGCAGGGGCAGCGCGGTGACGAAGACGGCTCCCGCGGTGGCTCCGGCGACCGAGCCCAGTCCGCCGATGACGATCATGGCGAGGTAGTCGACGGAGAGGGCGAGGGAGAAGTAGTCGGGGACGACGCGGCGGAAGGAGAGCGCGAGCAGGACGCCCGCCAGGCCCGCGTACATGGAGGAGACGACGAACGCCGCCGAGCGGTACCGCGCCACGTGTACGCCCATCACCGACGCCGCGGTCTCGCTGTCGCGCAGCGCCACCAGGGCGCGGCCGGGCCGCCCGCGCAGCAGTCCGCGGGCGGTGAACCAGGTGACGGCGAACAGGACCAGGTCCAGGTACCAGAGCCGCTCCTCGGCACCGAACGGCACGCCCAGGAGCGTCAGTTCCGGGTCGGTCTCGGCGAAGGTGAACCCACCCAGCTCCAGCGGCGGCACCGAACGCCCGTTGAAGCCGCCGGTGACCGAGTCCGCGGTGAGCAGGACGTGGTGGCCGAGGAAGACCAGGGCGAGGGTGGCCACGCCCAGGTAGATGCCCTTGACCCGGCCGGCGACGGGACTGAACAGGCCGCCGGCCGCCCCGGCCAGGAGTACGGCGAGCAGCGCGGCGAGGGAGGGCGGCAGCCCGGGGCCGGGCTCGCCCGCCAGCCACACGTAGCCGTACGCGCCGACCGCGAGGAAGAAGGCGTGCCCGAGGGAGAGCTGGCCGGCGGTGCCGCTGAGCAGGCCGAGACCGACGGCTCCGATGGCGGCGGCCATCGAGAACAGGCCGATGCGCAGCCAGAAGGCGTCCAGGTAGAACGGCAGGGCGCACAGGAGGAGGGCGGGCAGGAGGAGGCCGCCGCGTCGCAGGAGACCGGAGAGTCGGTCAGACACGGGCCGCTCCCTTCGCCGCGAAGAGTCCGGCGGGGCGCACCAGCAGGACCAGCACCATCACGGCGTACGGCGCGACGTCGCCGAAGCCCTCGCCGAGGACGTGCAGGTCGGACTGGTAGCCGGCGACGAACGCCTCGGTGAGGCCGATCAGCATGCTGCCGACGAGGGCGCCGACCGGGGAGGCCATGCCGCCGAGGATGGCGGCCGGGAAGGCCTTCAGGGCGATCTGCCCGGTGGTGCGCTCGAGACCGGGTGCCGGGAAGGCGACCAGGAAGACCGCGGCGAGCGCGGCGAGGCCGCCGGCCAGGCACCAGGCGGCGGTGCGCACCCGGGTCAGCCGCACGCCCATCAGGGCGGCGGCCTCCGAGTCCTCGGCGGCGGCGCGCAGCGAGAGGCCCCACGGGGTGAACCGGAAGAGGGCGAAGGCGCCGCCGATGGCGAGGGCGGAGACCAGGATCGCGGCGACGCGGCTGTCGGCCACGGTCACCGGGCCGAGGTCGGTCACGGCGTCGCCCCAGGGGTCGCCGAGCGGCAGCAGGTCGCCGCCGATGCGCCGGGCCAGGTCGGTGACCAGGACGATGTCGATACCGATGGTGACGATGGTCTGGACGTGCGCGGCGTGCGGGTCGCCGCCGCCGACCGGCTGGAGCAGCAGCCGGTCCAGCGCCCCCGCCACGGCCGCCGTCACGAGGACCGCGACGGCCAGCGCCCCGGCGAAGCCGAGGTCGTCGTGGAGGACGGCGACGAGGTAGCCGCCGAGCAGCAGCAGGGAGCCGTGGGCGAAGTTCAGTACGCCGGACGCCTTGAAGATGGTGACGAAGCCGAGTGCGATCAGGGCGTAGACGGAGCCGAGGGCGAGACCGTTGAGGAGGTTGTCGAGGAAGCCGCTCATGCCGCGTCCTCTCCGGTGGTGCCGGTGCCGAGGTAGGCGCGCAGCACCTCGGGGTCGCGCCGGACCTCGTCGGGGGTGCCGTGGGCGATGGCCTTGCCGAAGTCGAGGACGGTGACCTCGTCGGCGAGCCGCATCACCAGTCCCATGTCGTGTTCGACCAGGACGACGGAGAGGCCGAGTTCGGCACGGATCTCCCGGACGACCTCGGTCATGCGGGCGCGTTCGGCGGCGTTCATGCCGGCCACGGGTTCGTCGAGCAGCAGGACACGGGGCTCCAGACAGAGGGCGCGGGCGAGTTCGACGCGCTTGCGGTCGCCGTAGGAGAGCAGGGCGACGGGCGAGGTGAAGTGGGGCCCGAGGCCGACGAGTTCGGCGATCTCCCGGGCCTTGGCGAGGTGATCGCGCTGTTCGCGCACGGCACGCGGCAGGCGCAGGGCGCTGGCGGCGAAACCGGCGCGGGACAGGGCGTGGCGGCCGAGCATCAGGTTGTCGGCGACGGTGCCCTGGGTGGTGACGATGTTCTGGAAGGTGCGTGCCACGCCGAGCGCCGCGATCCGGTGCGGGGCGAGGCGCGTCAGCTCGGCGTCGCCGAGTCGTACGGTGCCGGTGGTGGGGCGGTACAGACCCGACAGGACGTTGAAGCAGGTGGACTTGCCGGCGCCGTTGGGGCCGATGACGGCGTGCAGGGTGCCGGGGGCGACGGTGAAGGAGACGTCGTCGAGGGCGACGAGTCCGGCGAAGCGCACGGTCACGCCCCGGACGTGGAGCGCGTCGGGGGCGGTCACGCGGCCCCCTGGTCGTCGCTGGTCTCGCCCAGGTAGAGGCGGCGTACGGCGTCGGTCCGGGCGAGTTCCGCGGCGGGGCCGGAGAGCCGGACCTCGCCGACCTCCAGGACGTGTGCCTCTTCGGCGAGGGACAGGGCCATGCCGGCGTTCTGTTCGACGAGCAGGACGGCGGTGCCCTGGGCGTTGATCTCGCGGACGACGCCGGCGATGCGGTCCACCATCATCGGGGCGAGGCCGAGGGAGGGTTCGTCCAGGAGGAGCAGGCGGGGCGCTGCCATCAGGGCGCGGCCGATGGCCAGCATCTGCTGCTCCCCGCCGGAGAGCAGGCCGGCGGCCTGGCGGGTGCGCTCGGCGAGCCGGGGGAAGAGCGCGAAGACGCGGTCCCTGCCCTCGCGGACCTGGGCCGGGGCGCGTCGGCCGAGGCCGAGCCCGCCGGCCCGCAGGTTCTCGTCGACGGTGAGTCCGGCGAACACCCGCCTGCCCTCGGGCACCTGTACGACTCCGGCACGTACGGCGGCGACCGGGTCACGGCCGTCGAGTTCCGTGTGACCGTAGCGGACACGGCCGGCCGTGATCGCCCCTCGGTGCAGGCGCAGTGTGCCCGAGACGGCCCGCAGCAGCGTCGTCTTGCCGGCGCCGTTGGCACCGAGGAGCGCGACGACGGCGCCGTGCGGGACGGTCAGGGACACGGAGCGGAGGGCGGACAGTGCGCGCCCGTACGTCACGTCGAGGCTCTCGACGTGCAGCGCGGGCGCACCGTCCGGTGGTGCTGCGGGCATCGCGGCTCCTTGGGACCGGCCGAATCGGCACGGTGACGGGTGAATGGGGGGAGCTCACGACAGCACGGACACGGGTGCCCGTACAGGGCACCTGGGCCGGGTCGCTGCGGCGTCCCAGTCCGGGGGCGGAGAGTCTGTGCCGATGCCCAGGCAGGGGGGCTGCAGGGGTGCGGGATGGTGGGGCGGGTGGGGCCGCGGGAGCGGGCGGGAGTGCGGTGGCGGCGGCGAGGCCTGGCCGACCGCGGCGGAAGCCCGGCGGCCCGCGAGGCTGTGGGAACGGGTGGGTCCACGGCGGTGGGGCGGCTGGGCCCACCCGTGGGCGGGAGCGGGTCGGACCGCCCGGGGCGGTGAGCGGGGCAGGCCTGCCGCGGGGAGGCGGCGTACCCGTTCGCGCGCGGCGGGAGCGGGTTGTCGCTCGGCGCGCGGCGGCCGCGGGGCGGCGGGACCGGGCGGGGCAGCCGGCCCGCCGTGCGCGCGGCGGGCGGGGTCCGCCTCGGTGGAACGGTGGGGGTGGTGCGTGTGGGACGCGGATGGACGCTCAACGCCGCCGCCACGCCCACCGTCCGTGAGGGGTTCGGGCTCGCCCGGCTCAGTCGTGGAGTACCTGGCGTGCCGTCAGCGCCAGGCTGATCTCGACGACGTCGGCCGGGCGGGCCAGGGAGCGGCCGGTCAGTTGTTCGCAGCGGCGGAGGCGGTTGAGGACCGTGTTGCGGTGGCAGTAGAGGCGTTCTCCGGCCCGCTGGGCCGAACCGTCGCAGTCCAGCCACGTGGTGAGGGTGTCGAGCAGCACCTCTCGGTCGGCGGCCTCGAGGCGGAGCAGGGGGCCGAGCACCCGGTCCGCGAGGGCCCGGCCCAGCTCGGGGCTGGAGACGACCAGGGCGGCGGGAAGCTCATCGGCCAGCCGCACCGTGCCGCCGGCCGGCGGGCAGATCTCCAGGGCGGTGTCCGCCAACCTGCGGGCGTCGCCGACGGCGGCGAGCCCGTCGACCGGGCTGCCGACTCCGATACGCAGGCCGGGGAAGGGGCAGTGCGGTTCGGGGAGCCCGTCGTCGGCGTCCGTCAGGACGATGCCGTAGTCGACCTCCGCCCCCGCGTGCCAGTGGACGCGGGTGCCCGGCGGCAGGGCGGCGGCGCGGGCCGCGTCGGGACGGACGGTCGGTCCTCCGGCGACCGCGACCACGACGTACCGGCCCTGTTCCGGCAGGTCCAGCACCTGGGCGGCCTCCGGCAGGTCGGCGATGCGGCTGGTGCCGTCGAGCAGGCCGGCCGCCAGCAGCCGGGCCCGGTTCTCGCGGCGCCGGCCGAGCTGCCACTCGGTCTGCCGGTAGGCGTCCGCGACGAGCGTGCAGTGCTCGTCGACGAAGTTCCACACGTCGGCGGCCACGTGCACGAGCAGGCGGACGTCCTCCGGCGCGGTCCTGGACGTCTCCTCGACCAGCCGCTGCCACACCAGGGAGCCGCCGAGGCGGAAGGCGTGCAGCAGGGCGTCCAGCGGGAGGCCCTGTTCCGCGCGGGTGGCGCCGATCCGCCAGGAGCAGCGCCGGGCGGCGTCCCTTGCGCCGCGCGGGTCGAGCAGCGAAGCGACGCTGTGCCGCAGCGAGCGGTGGGCCTCCTGCCAGGTCGCCGAGGGATCCTTGGTGAGGGCCGTGCGGTACGCCGGTTCCTGTTCCTCCAGCAGGGCCACCAGCCGGTCGGTGAGGTCGGGCAGGTCGTCCAGCAGGGCGCGGGCGGCCCGGTGCAGGACGCGTACGGCGTCGGCGTCCATCAACGACGCGACGCTCGGTGTCCGCGGGCGTGGAACGGGCGTCAGCCCGATGCGGATCGCTGCTCGTGACCGTACGGCGTGCTGCATCGCGGTCCTCCCCAGGGCAGGGCTCGCGGAGGTGCCCCGCGGCGGGCCGTCCCGCCCGCGCCGGGCCTGCCCCCTGACTCGTCCTGCCCCGAAGGATGGCATACCGTCCGGTCGGTCCCTAGGGGCGTGCACCGGTCTTTTCGACGGGTTCGGCCTGTTCGGCCTGCTCGACCATGCGGGCCAGCTCCAGGCGGGAGCGTACGCCGAGCGCGGCGAAGACCTTGCGGAGGTGGTAGTCGACGGTGCGGGTGCTGACCGCCAGGGTCAGGGCGACCTCCCGGTTGGTGGCGCCCTCGGCGACGTGCCGCGCGATGCGCAGTTGCTGGGGCGTGAGACGGGTGAGGTTCCCGGTGTCCGCGCCGTCCGACAGCGCCCCCAGCGCGCGCAGCTCGCCGCGCGCCTGCGCCGCCCAGACGCCGGCGCCGCAGCGGTCGAAGCCGGCCAGCGCGGTTCCGAGCCGGCCGCGGGCCTCGCGGGGTCTGCGGCGGCGCCGCAGCCACTTGCCGTGGAGCAGCGCGGTGCGGGCCCGTTCGAAGTCGCCGCCCGCCTCGTCGTGCCGGGCGAGGGCGTGCCGGTAGAGGCCGTCCGCGCGGTCCGGCGGGGCGAGAAGGGCGTGGCAGCGGGCGAGTTGGGCGGCGGCCTGCGGGTCGGCGCCGAACGCCGCCCAGCCCGCGAAGTCCGTGAGCACCTCGCGGGTCTCCTCGTGGCGTCCGGCGAGGACCGCGGCCTCCACGAAGCACGGCACCGCGAGCCGCCACACCGCGAAGTGACCGCGTCCGGGTCCCGGCAGGACGAGGAGGCCGAGCCGGTCGGCGGCGTCGAAGGGGCGTCCCCGGCCGAGGTCGGCCCGGGCCGTCGCCCACTCCGCGAGGGTGGCCACCTGGGCCAGTCCGTGGCGCCGGGCGGTGTTCAGCGCGGCGGTGACGTGCCGGGCGACGACGTCCGGCTCCTCCTCGATCGACGCGGCGAGGGCGAGGATCGCCCGGTGGTGGGCGGCGGTGTTGCGCTGTCCGGTACGCAGGGCGGTGCGCAGTCCCTCCTCCGCGTGGGTGCGGGCCTGCGGGTGCCGCCCGGCGCGGAGTTCGGCGTAGGCGAGGTACTCCAGCGCCTGCGGCACCAGCGCGTCCGACCCGAACCGGCGGGCGGCGGCCAGCGCCCGGGCCCCGCCCCGGCGGGCGGCGTCCACGTCCCCGAGCAGCAGCGCGGCCGCCGCCGATCGCAGCAGCCCCTCGGGCCGGTCGTCGGTCCTCCCCCGCTCCACCACCTGCCCGAGCGGCGCGACGGCCCGGTCGATCCGCCCTTCGAGCATCGCCCGCATCCCGACGCGGTGCTCACGCACGACGGCTGCGAGGTGTCCTGCGGCGCGCAGGGGCGCGGGGTTCAGGTGGGCAGGGAGGTCGTTGTCCGGCTCCGGCTCGAGCGCCGCCAGGCACGCCGGCAGGTCGCCCGCCGCCCAGGCCGCGTCGGCGGCGGCCAGGGTGGCGGTGTCGGCGGCGGTGGGGGCGTCGGGGGCGAGGAGGGAGGCGGCGAGCAGCAGGGACTGGTGGGCGTCGCCGACGGGTCCGTCCCGCAGTTCCGTCAGTCCCCGCACCAGTTCGGCGCGGCCCCGGACAGCGGCGGGGGCGGCGCTGTCGCGGGCGGCGGTGAGCAGCGGGCGGGCCCGCTCGGGGCGGCCGGCGAGCAGGGCCTGCTCGGCCGCGGCCGTGTACCGCTCGGCACGCGTGGCCGCGTCGGCCGTCAGCTCGGCGGCACGGGCGTACGCCGTCGCGCGCAGCCCGTACGGCGCGGGCACCGTGCCGTCGGCCGCCGCCGCCAACCGGTCCGCGAGCCGGGGCGCGGGTGCCGGTCCGGCCAGTGACCAGGACCGGTGCAGCAGCGCCGGGAGCAGGTCGCCGCCCGTCTCCAGTACGTCGGCCAGCGCGCGGTGCGCGGCGCGGCGCCGGTCCGGCGCGGCGGTGGCGAGGACCGCGCGGCGGACCAGCGCGCCGTGGAAGCGCAGCCGGTCGCCGGTCAGGGCGAGTTGCTCCGGCAGCGGTGCCGGACGGGGGCCGGACCCGGGCTCCGGGCGCAGGCGGCGTACGGCGTCGAGGACCGTCCCGGCGTCGGCGTCCGGCCCGTCCGAGGCCCGCACGGCGGCCGCCACCGTCAGCAGCAGGTCCCGCGCGTCGCCGCACGGGCCGGTCGGCGCGTCGCCCGCCACCTCGGCGAGGGTCGCCGCGTCTGCCAGGGGGCCGGGCAGGGCCAGGTGCCCGCGCAGTTCGGCGGGTGACAGCCGGCGGACCAGGGCGTGCAGCAGGGCCGGGTTGCCCTCGGCCTCGGCCAGGAGCCGCTCGCGGACGGCCGGCGCCACGGCGCCGTCGGTCAGGTCGTCGAGCAGGTCGGCGGCCACCGGCGGGCTCAGCGGGTCCAGGCGGACGACGGGCAGGTGGGCGAAGTCCGGGTCGAGGGCCCGGTGTCCGGCGACGGTGAGGAGGACTCCGGTCGGGCCGGCGGGTCGCAGGCGCTGCGTCGCGCGGCTCAGCGCGATCCGGGCCGGGGCGTCGCACAGGTGGGCGTCGTCCACGCACACGAGCACCGGGGCCGGGCCGGGCACCTCCCGCAGGGTGTCGAGCAGGTGCTCGACGGTGGCGGGGGCGTCCGGTCCGGGCCCGGGCCCGAGGCGGAGTACGGGACCGGCCCGGAAGGAGCGGGCGGCCCATTGGAGCAGGGTGGTCCGGCCCAGTCCGGGTTCGCCGGTCACCACGAGGTGGCCGCCCCGGGCGGGCATGCCGTCCAACAGCGCGCGCACCGCGTCCTGTTGTGCGCTGCGGCCGTGGATCCGCACGGCCGTACGTACGGTCGTCTCTCCGGTCATCCCCGGGAGGTTACGCGCGCGTGACCTGGTGCGGAAGGCATCGGTCCGCAGTCGCCGGACGGCACCTCGGCTCTGCCACCTGCACCGGTGTGCCGGCGCCCAACCGGCAGGCGCACGGGCCGTGCCCCGGCACAGCGAACCGGCGGCGGCCGCGACGTCCCCGCGACCACCGCCGGCCGGTACCGGACGGACCGTCAGGAACGGTGCGGGCAGTTGCCGCGGTACTCCTCGATGGTCAGGCTCGGGCGGGGCAGCGGGCACAGGAACTGCTCGTAGCGGGTGTCGTTGTCGATGAACCGCTTGAGCCAGGAAATGCTGTACTTCGCGATCGTCGTGTTCGACGTGTTCGGCGAGAAGTGCGTGGCGTTGTTCAGCTCCAGGTAGGCGCGGTCCGTCCCGGACGGCAGGCCGGAGTAGAAGGGCTCGGCGTGGGAGGAGACCGGGGCGACCGTGTCGCCGTCGGCGCCGAAGATCAGCGTGGGTGTGCTGACCTCGGGCCAGCTCTTGTCCGTGTTCCAGGGGGTGAGCGGGATCGCCGCCTGGAGCGACGGCCGGGACTTGGCGGCCTCCAGGCTGCCGCCGCCGCCCATCGAGTGGCCCATGACGCCGAGCCGGCTGCTGTCGATCCGGCTGCGCACGGAGCTGCGTTCGGTCAGGTAGTCCAGGGCGGCGAGCAGTTGCCGGCCGCGGGAGTCGGGCTGGTCGAGGGTGGTGTTGGTGTCGATGGTGAACACGACGAAGCCCTGCGAGGCCAGCCGTGCGCCCAGCCAGGAGATGGAGGACTGGTACGCGGTGAAGCCCGGCGAGATCACGACGGCGCCGAACGTGCCGTCGCTGGTGCTGGTCGGGTAGTAGATGGTGCCGCCGCCGAAGCCGGTGACCGCGAGCGAGGAGACGCTGGTGTCCGCCACGGAGTACGGCCCGCGCAGTGCCTCGATGCTGGACTCGGTGGGGGCCGGGCCGCGCTCGTAGGGGTTGTCGGCGGCCTGGGCGCCGGGCCCGGTGAGGGTGCCGAGCGCGAGGACGGCGGTCACGGCCGCCGTGAGGCCGGCGAGCCGCCGCCGGGTGCTGCGGGACCCGGGCGCGGCGTGGGTGTGGGGGTTCTGCTGCACGAGGGATGGTCCTCTCTGTCGTGGCGAGGGGCCCGGCCGGTGGTCGCACACGTTCCGGGGCACGTGGGGTCGCGTCCCGGGACATCCGCCGGAGGGTGTCGCCGATGAGCTGGCGGTGCCACTGTCGAGGGGTGGTGCGGCCGGGGGGATCGGCAGAATCACCGGTCTCGTGCGGCGTGAAGGGCGATGCGGGGGCGACGTGAGGGCGACGCGGTGGGGCGGGCCGGGGCCGCCGGGGGTCCTCGTGGCGGGCCCGCGTCGGCCTCGGCCGGCACGCTGTCCGCGGGCGGGGCCGGTGTGACACGCTCGGCGTCGGCCGGGCTGTGACACGCCGGTCGTCATGGGAACGTCGGCGGGCCCCCCGAGCGGGGTCCGGCACCGTGGAGAGGCGACGGCATGCGTATCGGACTGCTCGGCACCGGCCCCTGGGCCGACATGGCACACGCCCCGGCTCTGGGCGGGCACGACGGCCTGGACTTCGTCGGGGTGTGGGGGCGGCGACCGGACGCCGCCAAGGAGCTGGCGGAGCGGCACGGCACCCGCGCCTACGACGACGTCGACACCCTGCTCGCCGACGTGGATGCCGTCGCCGTAGCGCTGCCCCCGGGCGTGCAGGCCGAGCTGGCCGTGCGCGCGGCACGGGCCGGGCGCCATCTCCTGCTCGACAAGCCGCTCGCGCCGACGGTGGCGCAGGGGCGGGCGGTGGTGGAGGCGGTGCGTGCGGCGGGCGTGGCCTCGGTCGTCTTCTTCACCGCCCGGTTCCAGCCCGAGACCGAGGCGTGGATCACCGAACAGGCCGAGAAGGACGGCTGGTTCACCGCGCGGGCGCAGTGGCTCGGCTCCGTCTTCGGCGGCGACGACAGCCCCTTCGCGCACTCGCCGTGGCGCCGGGAGAAGGGCGCCCTGTGGGACGTGGGTCCGCACGCCCTGTCCGTGCTGCTGCCGGTCCTCGGGGACGCCCGGCGCGTGTCGGCGGCGGTGCCGGGTTCCGGGGACACCGTCCATCTGGTCCTGGACCACTCCGGCGGGGCGTCGAGCACCCTCACGCTCAGCCTGACGGCGCCGCCCGCCGCGGCCGGGGCGACGGTGGAACTGCGCGGGCGGGCCGGTGTGACGCTTCTTCCGGAAGCCGTGGAGGGGCCGGTGCCCGCGCTGCGGCGGGCCGCGGACGCGCTGCTCGGAGCGGCCGGCGGTGGGCGGCCGTCACCGTGCGACGCCGCGTTCGGGCTGCGGGTCACGGAGATCCTCGCCGAGGCGGAGGCCCTGCTGACCGACCGCCGGTGACCCGGCTCAGCCGTCGTCGCCCGTCCGTTCGCACGGTTCGTCGCTCCATCGGAACCACGCGCGGTGGCCCTCGATGTGCGGCAGGAACCCGGCGACCGGGCCGTCCGGCGAAAGCGGCGCGCGCTTTGCCCCCTCACCGCAGTCGCGGGACCGCACCTGCCGGGTCTCGCCCCCGAACCCCGCATCGCCCGCGCCGCGCACGCCGGTGATCACCGGCCCGCCACCGGCGGACGGAAGTCGATCCGCTCGCGCACCACGGGGTAGCCGGCCTTGGCGAAGTTGGCGGCCATCGGATGGTTCCCCCGGTCCGTGGCGGCGGACACGAACTCGGCGCCCCGCTCCACCAGGACGTGGGTGCACTCGACGAGCAGGTCGTAGGCGTACCCCCGACCGCGGTGCTCCGGCAGGACGCCGATGAAGGCGACGCACGGGCCGGACGGATTGTGCGCGGGGATGTGGATGCCCGCGAGCTCGCCCTCCGCCGTGTACGCCACTTGCCACCACGCGCGCGGCGAGGGGCACCAGTGGAAGAAGTCCAGCTCGGCCTGGGCGGCCCGGTCGAGGCCGTGCTCCTCGATCTCCCTCAGCGCGTGGGCGTCGAGCGTGACGGAGTGGATGCGGCGCAGCGCGTCGAGGAACACCGCGTCGTCCGGTTCGGGCCGGAAGTCCAGGCGTCCGGGCCGGGCGGGGAGCCCGCACTCCGGGGTCCAGCGGTACAGGAAGCGTTCTACCAGGGGGACGTAACCGGCCGCCTTGGCCGCGGTGAGGCGGGCCTCGACGGCGGCCCGCAGGGCGGGGTCGTCGTGCCAGGTGCCGGGCGCGTTCAGTTCGAGTTCGACCTGCCAGGGGGCGGTGCGCAGGAGTTCGGCTCCCGCGTCCTCCTCGCCCTCGGCCACGTCGAACCAGTTGACGTTGACGGGTTCGGTGTCGTCGGGGCCGCCCCACCAGGCGGCGCGGGCGACCACGGTGCCGTCGCGCAGGGCGACCCGCTTCCAGTCGGGGCGGTGCCGGGTGAGCCGGTGGCCCTCACGGGCGGCCAGCGGGTCGGGCATGGCGTCGAAGAGAGCGACGTTGCTCGCGTCGAGTGTGCGGATGACCGGCTCGGTCACGGAACCTCCGGGGTGCGACGGGCGCTCGCGTGACCCGGACGGCCCCGCGTGGGCCGAACGGTACGGGAGCCGTACGCGAGCGGCCACCGGATTCGAGGCGGGAATTAAGCGGGCCTTAAGCACCGGTTAAGCGTTCCTCTCCGGCGACCCGGGCACCAAGTCCCATCAGGAACAACGCACTTGAGCGGACACGGAGCCGGTTGGCCGGCCCGTCTCCCGTGCGTACCATCGGCGCACCGCGTGAGAGCGCTCTCAGGAGCCCTGCCGGATCCCCACTCCCACGCCGTCTTGTCCCGATCACTCTGGAGACCCCCCCACATGACTCCTCGTCACCAGCGTCCGCTCGCCCGTCGCAAGCTGCTCGTCGCCCTCGGCGGAGCCGTCGTGGCCGCGCCCGTCGCGGCGGCCGTCGCCCCGCACGCCCTCGCCGGCGTCGGCTCGGACGA
Source organism: Streptomyces sp. NBC_01723 (assembly GCF_036246005.1). Lineage (NCBI taxonomy): Bacteria > Bacillati > Actinomycetota > Actinomycetes > Kitasatosporales > Streptomycetaceae > Streptomyces > Streptomyces sp. NBC_01723. The sequence continues at coordinate 8,133,232 of NZ_CP109171.1, read as the reverse complement.
CGCCGCGGACTCCCCCGCGACCAAGGCCGCCGGTGCCCTGCCGCTGACGATCGTCAACAGCACCGGCGCCTTCGGCAACGCGGACGTCCACGTCTACATCGTCGGCAACCTGGACGGCCGGCAGGTCCGCGTCACCCCCGACGGGTCCGTCGCCCCGGTGGCGCTGTCGGACAACGGCGCCGACGGATACACCGACTACGCCATCGGCCTCGCCGGCAGCGGTGAGACGAAGCTGAACCTGCCGTACCTCTCCGGGCGGATCTACGTGTCCCTCGGCGAGAAGCTGAAGTTCAAGGTGGTCGCGGACGGCGCCGGAAACCCCGCCCTCCAGTACCCGGCGGGCTGGGTCGAGTCCGACCCCAACCACGGCGTGCTGCACGACTGCGCCGAGTTCACGTACAACTCCTCCGGCATGTTCTGCAACACCACGATGGTCGACATGTTCAGCGTGCCGCTCGCCATCCGGCTGACCGGCGCCAAGGACCAGACCACCGGGACCGTGCGCCCGGGCGGACGGGCGGCGGTGTTCGACGCGCTGCGCCGGGTCGAGGAGTTCGCGCCGCTCGTCGTGGACGACACCCGGGTGATCGCCCCGGGGCACGGGCTGGACGCCGGTCTGTTCGCGAAGGACTACCTCGCCCCGTACATCGACGAGGTCTGGAGCACCTACACCGGCAAGGACCTGCGGATCACCACCAACGCCGGCACCTTCACCGGCCGGGTGCGCGGCGGGCGGCTGACCTTCGACGGTCCCGCCCAGGTGTCCTTCGCCAAGCCGTCCACCCGGGACGTGCTGTTCTGCGACGGTGCCCTCGCCGCGCCCAACGACGGCACGACCGGCCCCGTCGCGGCGGTCCTCGGCGCCGGTTTCAACCGCTCCACGCTGGTGTCCTCTGCCGAGCAGCCCACGACCGACCCGGCGACGTTCTACGGGACCGGCCTGACCAACCACTACTCCAAGGCGGTGCACGCGGCCACCGAGGACGGCAGGGCGTACGGCTTCGCCTTCGACGACGTGGCCGATTTCGCCTCGTACATCCAGGACACGGCACCGACCGGCTTCCGGCTCACGCTGACCGCGTTCTAACCACCCGCCGCGCGCCGCGGCCCGCGTGGTTCGGCGTGCGGGCGGCGGGGCGGCGTAGGAGCGTGGTGGTGTGCGAATGGTGTCCGGCCCGCCGCTGCGCCCGGGCGAGGACCGGCGGAACTGGCTCAGCGGGGCCCCGCCGCCCCGCTGGGTGCGGGTGCTGCCGCCGGCCCTCATCCTGCTGATCTGCCTGGCGACGCTGCTCAGTGACGACCGTCTGGACATCGGTTTCCTGCTGGGCGCCATCCCGCCGCTGGCCGTGCTGTCGTACAGCCCGCTGGCGACGGCCGCGCTGTGCGGCGCCGTGGTCGCGCTGCTGACCGTGCCGGTCTTCCAGCTCGACCGGCCGGGCGAGGCCGACCTGTTGACCGTCGTCTTCGTCGCGGTGCTGAGCGTGTTCGTGTCCTTCGTGCGCAGTCGGCGCGACGCCCAGCTGGGGCTGGAGCGCACGGTCGCCGAGGCCGCGCAGCGTGCGGTGGTGCCCCCGCTGCCCGAGCGGGTGGGGGCGGTGCGCTGCGCCGGGCTGTACCGGGCGGCGCAGCGCGGGACGCTGGTCGGGGGCGACTTCTTCGACGTGCGGGACGGCCCGTTCGGCGTACGGGTGGTGACGGGGGACGTGCAGGGGCACGGGCTGTCGGCGGTGTCGACGGTCGCCTCGCTGCTGGGCGCGTTCCGGGAGGCGGTGCTGGACCGGCCGGACCTCGCGTCGGTGGCGGGGCGGCTGGACCGCAGGCTGCTGGTGGACTCGGCGGACGCGCGGCACGCGGAGCTGTTCGCGACGGCCGCGCTGCTGGAGTTCTCCGCTGACGGCCTGGAGGCGCGCGTCGTGGTCTGCGGCAACCCGCCGCCGCTGCTGCTGCGGGACGGGCGGGCCACGGAGCTGGAGGTCGCCCCGTGGACGCCGCTCGGGCTCGGACTGGCGGACGCGGGAGCCATCGAGGTGTGCACGGTGCGGCTGCGCCCCGGTGACCTTCTCTTCCTCGCCTCCGACGGCGTGGTCGAGGCCCGCGGCGACGGCGGCGCCTTCTACCCGCTGGCCGAACGGCTGGCCGCGCTCGCGGGCGCCGATCCGTCCGCGCTCCCCGGGCTGGTCTGGGCCGACCTGCTGAGGTTCTGCCCGGACGTGCAGGACGACGTCACGATGCTCGTCCTCACCCCTGCGCCGCCCGCCCGGGGCTGACGCCCCCTTCGTGCTCGCCCTCCGCGTCGATGTGCGGGAGGATCCGGTCGAGCCACCGAGGAGTCCACCAGGCGTGCCGTCCGAGCAGCGTCATCACGGCGGGCACCAGGAGCAGGCGGACGATCGTCGCGTCGATGAGCACGCTCACGGCGAGGCCCAGGCCGAGCATCTTGACCACGATGTTGTCGCTGATGACGAACGCGGCGAAGACGCTCACCATGATCAGGGCCGCACAGGTGATGACCCGCGCGGTGATCTCCAGGGCGTGGGCCACCGAGTCCTTCGCGTTCCCCGTGCGCAGCCAGGCCTCGTGGACCCGGGAGAGCAGGAAGATCTCGTAGTCCATGCTGAGTCCGAAGATGATCGCGAACATCATCATCGGGACGTAGCTCTCGATGGGCACCGTGCCGGAGACCCCGAGCGCGGGTCCGCCCCACCCCCACTGGAAGACGGCCACCACGACGCCGTAGGAGGCGGCGATCGACAGCACGTTGAGGACGGCGGCCTTGAGGGCGACCAGCGGGCCGCGGAAGACCGCCAGGATGATCAGGAAGGCCAGCGCGACCACCACGCCGATGATCAGCGGCAGGCGTTCGGCGACGATGTCGCGGAAGTCCACCTGCGAGGCGGTGGCCCCGGTGACGTAGCCCTCGGCGTCCGTGCCGGCGACGGCGTCGGGCAGGGTGCTGTCGACCAGCCGGTTGGCCAGGTCGGTGGTGGCGGCGCTCTGCGTGGCGTCCTTCGGGTACACCGTGGCGAGCAGCACGTCGCCGTCCTGGGTGGGGGTCACCGGTGTCACCGCGGCCGTGCCGGAGACGCCGTCGAGGCTCTTGGTGACCTGCGAGGAGAGGTCCGAGCGCTGCGACTGGGGTACGCCGCTCTGGTCGACGACGACGGTCAGCGGGCCGTTGGAGCCGGGCCCGAAGGCGTCGGACATCAGGTCGTAGGCCCGCCGGTCGGTGAAGGACGTGGGGTCGGCGCCGTCGTCGATGTGGCCGAGCTGGAGGGAGAACACGGGGACGGCCAGCACGACGAGGGCCGCCACGCCCGCGGCCAGGAAGCGCCACGGCCGCCGCTCCACCCGCCGTGCGTAGCGGTGCCAGGTGCCGTGCGGTTCGGTGCCGGGCTCGGCGTCGGTCTCGGCGACCGGGCGGCGTACCCGCAGCCGGTCGATGTGCCGGCCGACGAGCCCGAGCAGGGCGGGCACCAGGGTCAGGGCGCCGAGGACGGCCGAGACGACGGTCACCGCGGCGGCGATACCGAGCTTGCCGATGAAGGACACCCCGGACGCGTACAGGCCAAGGAGCGCGACGATCACCGTGCAGCCGGAGACGAGGACCGCCCGGCCGCTGGTACCGGTGGCGTGACCGGCCGCCCGCACCGGGTCGGCGCCGTCCATGAGGTTCTGCCGGTGCCGGGTGATCAGGAACAGGGCGTAGTCGATGCCGACGCCCAGGCCGATCATGGTCGCCAGGGTCGGGGAGACGGTGGCGAAGGTGAACGCCGCCGCGAGCAGGCCGAGGCAGGCCAGCCCGCCGACCACCCCGATCAACGCGGTGACCAGGGGCGCGACCGCGGCGAGCACGCTGCCGAAGCCGATCAGCAGGACGACGACGGCGACGCCGAAGCCGATGAGTTCACTCACCCGGTCGTCGGCCGCCGGACGGGCCAGCTCACCGAGCGATCCGCCGTACTCGACCTCGGCGCCCGCCGAGCGCAGCGGGGCGACGGCGTCGTCCACGCCGTCGAGGTAGCCGTCGCCCAGCTGGGCGGGCTGGATGTCGAAACGGACGGTGACGTAGCCGGTGCGGCCGTCCGTCGAGACGGGGCCCACGTTCTGCTGGGAGGAACCGGACTGCGGGGTGGCGGTGAGCGGGTTCTGGGCGGACAGGACGTGCGGGAGCTTCCCCAGATCGCTCACGGTGGTGGACATCTGGGAGCTGAGCGAGGTCAGCCCTTTGTCGTCGTGCACGACGATCTGGCTGCTGTAGCCGCCGGCCGCCGGATCGTGCCGCTCCAGGACGTCCAGGCCCTGCTGGGACTGGGAGGAGGGCAGGTTGAAGTCGTCGGCGTAGTCACCGCCGAAGGAGCGGTTCGTCAGGGTCAGCGCGACCAGTGCGGCCAGCCAGGCGACGACGACGATCGCTCCGTGCCGGGCACACCACTCGCCCCACCGCCGCAGTCCTCCCCCGCCACCTGGCCCCCGTCCCGCGGCGCCGGTGCGCCTTCGTGCCATGGCCGTGGTCCTTCTGCCGGGCGACAGATTCGATCGGTCCGATGTCGCGTGCCCTCCATTACACGCCGGGGCACCCCCGGCGGCACGTCGGATCGTCCGGCACTCCGGATGCGCGGGAGGAATCCGCATTGAATGGTGTTATCGGGATATTCGGGACCGACAACAGCACGGCACCGAAGCAGCGATCCGGATCCGAGGAGCACCGATATGTCGACGTCACAGCCCGACGCCTCCCGACCGTCCGAAGCCCGTACCGGCGACGACCGCGCCACGCCGGACGACCTGCTCCACGCGCGCACCGGCACGGAGGTGTCCCCGGAGGACGTCGTCCTGGCGGCCGGCCGGGACGTCACGCCGGAGAACCTGGAATGGGCCAGGCGCAAGCTGGCCGACGAGGGCCCCGCGGCCCTCGACAAGCTGCTGCCCTGACCCTGCGGGCCCGGGTTCGCCCGGCCCCGGCGGGTCAGCCCGTCCGGCCGGGGCCCGTCCCGTCGTCCTCGGGGTCCGCGGACTCCGTCTCGTCCGGTACGACGTGCATGGCGGCCTCCTCGGCGCCGGCGGCTCCGCCGTCGATGCCCACGTCCTCGGCGACCGTCTCCTTGGTGGTGTCGGCGCGTACACCCTCGTCGGGGGCGACCAGGCGCCCCGAGCGTTCCGTGCCCGCCTCCGCGTCGACCGGTTCCCCCTCGCCGCCGGGTTGGTCGCCCACGCCGTCGCCGTCCGGCACCGCGACGTCGGGCACCTCCTCGGCGAGCCGCTCGTCGAGGCTCTCGCCGTCGTGCTGCTCGGCGGCCGTGGTGCCGTGCCGGTTGACGCCGAGGGGCTTCTCCGGCGGGGAGTAGCCCTCGTCGAGCGTGTCGTCGTAGGTCCGCTCGTCGACGGCGTCCTGGAGGTCGAGGGGCGCGGCGTCGGCCTGCTCCTCGTTGGTTCCGGTGGGCTGGTAGGCGTCGTCCGCCATGGGGTCGGTGCCCATCACTGCCTCCCTCTCGCGCTGCGTCGGACGTCTCGTTGCCCGGTTCGCGTTTCCCGATACGCGATCTCTAACCCGGGGGTGCGACGCGGACGCTCAGGTCGGTGATGCGGTGCGGGGTCCAGTCGCGGGCGTAGCCGGGCACGGTGCCGCCCGGGCCGGTGATCGCGGCGACCGGGATCCTGGTCGCGGTGTCCACGATCTCGGCGGCGGTGGTGTTCCCGTTGTTGCCGCTGGTCTCGCCGGACGAGCAGCCGGTGTAGTACCCGATGGGGATCGACTCGTGGCCGGTGATCAGGCAGGGCGGGCGCACCCCGAGCCGGTGCAGTTCGTCGGCGACGCGGGTCCAGTCCTGGCGGCTGTCGACGTTGCGGTTCACGGTGCCCACGAGAACGGCCGTCTGGGCCGCGAGATGCCCGGCCAGGGCGAGTGCCACCAGCGGCGCGAGCACCGGCCGCCACCGGTCGCGCCCGTTCCTGACCAGATGCCACAGCGCGTCGGCGACGGGGACGGCCAGCAGGGCGTAGGCGGGCTGGAGGAAGCGGGGCGCCGCGTACCCGATCATGAACAGGTACGGCAGCGCGGACGTCACGGCGCAGACGAAGGGGACCAGGGCCGTCGCGGTCCGCCGTGCCCGGACCGCGACGGCGACGCCGAGGGCGGCGACCAGCGGGAGCACCACCCACCACAGGGTGACCAGCGGGTTCGGCATCGCTCCGGTGCAGGGGCGGCACAGTCCACGGCCGCCCAGGCTGCGCAGCTGGTCGTCGACGGCGAAGTTCCAGCCGAGGCCGCCCTGGATCTCGGAGGCCCTCGACAGCCGCTCGCCGAGGCCGCCGTACCAGGCGTACGCCTCGATCACCCATTCAAGTCCCCCGGCGGCCAGGCCGCCCGCCAGCGCGAGCAGCAGCATCCAGTGGCGGCGTAAGAGGACGAGCAGCAGCAGGGGTACGGCCACCCAGACGGCGTCGGTCGGCCGCATCAGGGCCATCAGGAGGGCGCCGGCCGCCACGCCCCAGAGCGCACGCCGGCCGGACTCGCCCCGCAGGACCCGGAGGAAGCAGCCGACGCAGATCAGGGCGCCGACGGCGACCCAGTAGTTGGGCATGGCCTGCGGACCGTAGAAGAGGGTCACCCACAGGGTGGCGAAGAAGGCTCCGGCCGTGGCCAGGACGTGGGAGGGGAACAGGCCGCGCCAGGCGCGCAGCGCGAGATACAGGCCCAGGCCGGAGAGCACGGCCAGGTAGACGCGCAGCAGTTCGGTGGAGGCCGACCAGGAGGCGACGGGCGCCACCAGCAGGGGGACGCCCCGGGAACGCGGTGCGCTGAAGAAGGCGGCGGGGTGATGGGTGGTGACCTGGCTGACGTAGACCGTCTCGTCCCAGCCGAGGCCCATCGAGGGGTGGACCAGGACCAGTTGGGCGACGGTGAAGACGGCGGCCACCGCCGCGAGCAGGAGGTCCACGGGCAGGCGCCGGGGAGTGCCGGACGTCGCCGTCTCGCCCCGCCGTCCGCCGACGAGAATGGCGTTCGCGCCGCCGGCCATCGTGCACCCCTCACCCCCGCACCTCGCGGGGTCGCTCGGTCCTCACCTCCTGCCGCCCGTGGCGGGAGCCCGGAAACCCGGAAATCAAGGTCAAACTAACCTGCGGTCCAGCGAAGTGCAGGGTGGAACTCGGCCAGTCGGGCCGTGTCGTGCGTCACGGTGTCCGAGGGCTCGACGCCGTCCGGTCAGAGGTCGTTGGGGCGCCGGTGCAGGGGCTGTTCGGGTGTCGGGCGCCGCTTCGGCGCCGGGACGGGGAGGGTGACGGGACCGTCCCCGTTCACGTGGACCTCCGTCCCGTGGTGACGGATGGTCAGGGGATCGCCGGTCAGCAGCCTGTACGTGGCCCGGTCGGAGTCGATCTCCACGCTCAGGCACCGGCCGCGGAACTGGAGCCGGAAGGCGAGGCGGCTGAACTTCTCGGGCAGGCGCGGTGTGAACCGGAGGCTGTCGCCGTCCCTGCGGGTGCCGCCGAACCCGGCGACCAGGGCCATCCACGTACCGGCCAGCGAGGCGATGTGGAGTCCGTCGCGGGTGTTGTGCTCCAGGTCCGCCAGGTCCATCAGGGCGGCCTCGGCGGCGTAGTCGTAGGCCAGGCGCAGATGCCCGGTCTGGGCGGCGACGACGGCCTGGCAGCACGCGGACAGCGAGGAGTCCCGCACGGTCAGCGACTCGTAGTAGGCGAAGTTCGCGGCGATCTGGTCCTCGTCGCAGTGGGCGTCGAACCAACTGCCGCAGGTGTACATCGCCAGCACCAGGTCGGACTGTTTGATCACCTGCTTGCGGTACAGGTCGAAGTAGGGGAAGTGCAGCATCAGCGGGTACTGGTCCGCCTCGGTGGCGGCGAAGTCCCAGCGCTGGTGCCGGGTGAAGCCCGCGTGCTGCTCGTGGACGCCGAGCTCCTCGTTGTAGGAGATGTGCACGGACTCGGCGGCGTCCCGCCAGGCGGCGCTCTCCTCGTCGTCGACGCCGAGGTGGGTCGCCTCGTCCGGGTGGCGTTCGCAGGCGTCGGCCGCGGCGAGGAGGTTCGAGCGGGCCATGAGGTTGGTGTAGGTGTTGTCGTCGGCGATGGCGCTGTACTCGTCCGGGCCGGTGACGCCGTCGATGTGGAAGACGCCGTGGTGGTCGTGGTGGCCCAGGGAGCGCCACAGGCGTGCCGTCTCCACCAGGAGTTCCAGGGCGGTGTCGCGTTCGAAATCCGTGTCGCCGGTCGCCGCCGTGTAGCGCACCGCGGCGTGCGCGATGTCGGCGGCCACGTGGAACGCGGCGGTGCCGGCCGGCCAGTACGCGGAGCCCTCCGACCCGTCGATCGTGCGCCACGGGAAGGCGGCGCCGCGCAGTCCGAGTTGGGTGGCGCGGTCCCGGGCGGCGGGCAAGGTGTCCTGGCGCCAGCGCAGTGCCTCGGCGACGGCCTTGGGGGCGGTGTAGGTGAGCACGGGCAGCACGAACATCTCGGTGTCCCAGAACGCGTGCCCGTCATATCCGGAACCGGTGAGTCCCTTGGCCGGAATCGCCCGCTGTTCGGCGCGGGCCCCGGCCTGGAGGACGTGGAACAGGGCGAACCGCACCGCCTGCTGGATCTCCTCGTCGCCGTGCACCTCGACGTCCGCGGTGGCCCAGAAGTCGTCCAGGTAGGCGCGCTGTTCGGCGACCAGGCCGTCCCAGCCGCCGTGCGCGGCGGCGGCCAGCGCCGCCTCGACCTGGTCGCTCATCGCGGGCCGGGAGCGGGCGCCCGACCAGCCGTGGGCGACCGTCTTCTGCACCCGCAGCCGCTGTCCCGGCTCCAGGACGGAGGTGATGGTCAGCCGGGCCACGTCGTCGTTGCTCTCCACCCCGGTGTTGATCTCCCCGGGGGCGTCCACCACGTGGTCGGCGGCCACGGCGACCCTGAGCCCGCTCTCCCGGGTGCGGTGGACCAGACGCAACCGCGTGCCCAGGGCCAGGTGCTCCTCCGGCTCCAGCGGGGACTGGAGCGCCTTGGCCGCCCTGGGGTCGCCGTCGGGGTTGGGCAGGCTCTCGTTGGTGACGAGTTCGGACTGGATGACCACCCGGGTCCGGCTGTCGAGGGGCTCGACCTCGTACTCCACGGCGGCGATGGCGCGCTGGGTGAGGGAGACCAGCCGGGTGGAGCGCACTCGGATGGTCGTACCGGCCGGGGAGGTCCACTCGCAGGTCCGCTCCAGGACGCCGCGCCTGAGGTCCAGGGTGCGTTCGTGCTTGCGGAGCCGTCCGTAGCGCAGGTCGAAGGGTTCGTCGTCGACGAGGAGCCGCAGCAGTTTGCCGTTGGTGACGTTGATGACGGTCTGGCCGGCCTCGGGGTAGCCGTAGCCCGCTTCGGCGTACGGCAGCGGGTGCAGTTCGTACACGCCGTTGAGGTAGCTGCCGGGCAGGCCGTTGGGTTCGCCCTCGTCGAGGTTGCCGCGCCAGCCGACGTGTCCGTTGGACAGGGCGAAGACGGACTCGCTCTGGGCCAGGAGGTCGAGGTTGAGGGAGGTCTCGCGCACGCGCCACGGTTCCACGCTGTACGTCCGGTTGGTGATCACGCGCGGCCTCCCAGCTCGGCGAGGTCCTTGACGACGCGGTCGGCGCCGTGGGCGTAGAGGGCGTCGGTCTGGCCGACGCGGTCGACGCCGACGACGAAGCCGAAGTGTCCGGAGCGGCCCGCGTCCATGCCGGCCAGCGCGTCCTCGAAGACGGCGGCGCGGGACGGGTCGACGCCGAGGTCGCGGGCGGCGGCGAGGAAGGTGTCGGGGTGGGGCTTGCCCGGCAGCTTCCGTTCCCGGGCGACCACGCCGTCGATCCGCACGTCGAACAGGCCCTCGGCGTCGATGGAGTGGAGCACGTCCCGGGTGTTGGCGCTGGAGGAGACGATCGCGGTGGCGAGGCCGGCGGCGCGGACCGCGTCGATGTAGCGCAGGGTGCCCTCGTACGGCTCCACGCCGTCGTTGCGGATCTTCGCCAGCAGCAGTTCGTTCTTGCGGTTGCCGACGCCGTTGACGGTGGGCGCGTCCGGTGGGTCGTCGGGTCCGCCCTCTGGCAGATCGACGCCCCGGGAGGCGAGGAAGGAGCGGACGCCGTCGGCGCGGGGGCGGCCGTCGACGTACTCGTCGTAGTCGGAGTCGGAGAAGGGGCGGAAGTCCGCGCCGTCGCGCTCGCGCAGGAAGGCGTCGAACGTCTCCTTCCAGGCGGCGGCGTGCACCACCGCCGTCCTGGTGACGACCCCGTCGAGGTCGAAGAGACAGGCCTGGATGTCCTCGGGAAGTCCCAGCTGCGTACTCATACACCCCACAGTTCCCCGCCGGGGCCCGTCCCATCGGGTGACACACTGTGCGGTGTGCCGCTGACCTTCGACGACCTCCTCGCCCGTGCCCGCGCCCTCCCGTCCGGCGGACGGCGCGCGGTCCTGGGCATCGCGGGCTCCCCCGGCGCCGGGAAGTCGACGCTCGCCGAGCGTCTGGTGCGGGAGCTGAACGGCGCGGGAGAGCCCTGGGCGGCGCACGTCCCCATGGACGGTTTCCACCTCGCGGACGCCGAACTGGACCGGCTGGGCCGCCGGGACCGCAAGGGCGCGCCGGACACCTTCGACGCGGCCGGGTACGCGGCGCTCCTTGGCCGGCTGCGCGAGGAGGACGGCGACGGCATCGTGTACGCGCCCGGCTTCGAGCGGGTGCTGGAGCAGCCCGTCGCCGGGGCCGTGCCCGTGCCGCCGTCGGCGCGGCTGGTCGTGACGGAGGGCAACTACCTGCTCCTCGAGACCGGCGCGTGGCGGCGGGTGCGGTCCCGGCTCGACGAGGTGTGGTTCTGCGGGCTCACCGAGGCGGAGCGGATCCGCCGGCTGGTCGCCCGGCACGAGCGGTTCGGCAAGACCCCCGAACAGGCGCGCGCCTGGGCCCTCGGCACCGACCAGGCCAACGCGGACCTGGTCGCCGCGAGCGGGCACCGGGCGGACCTGGTGGTACCGGCGGAGGTGATGGGCGGCTAAGGCCTGTTGGGCGGGCGGGTCACTCCTCGGCGTAGTCGTCCGGGCGGACGTGCGCCTCCTCCAGGGCCTCGCGCAAGGTCCGGCCGGTGCCGCCCGGCGGGCGCGTCGGCTCGTCCTCGCGCCGGTCCGGGGCGGCTTCGGTGGTGTCGGTCTTCGGCCGGTTCTCTTCCGGGACGGTCATGACCGGGGCTCCTCGTCCGTGTCCGCGTGCTGTTCCGTGTCCGCGGGCCGCACGGGCCGGCGGGACCTTCCGTCGCGGCGGGTTCCCGGACGGCGCGCCGCTATCCCCCCTCCGTGGTGAGCTCGTCGGACCGCCGTGCCCACCACGGGGGGTGAGCTATGTTGACCTTCGTGGGAGACAAAGGAGGCGCACCCGTGCCATCGCCGCAGCAGGCACGCGCACAGGCATCGGCGATCACCTCGGGACGGGCGGCCCCGGAGGCGGCGGCCTCCCCCACCTCCCGGCTCCGGACGCTGTTCGACCGGCCCCGCCTCTCCCCGGGACAGCGGCGCATCGCCCAGTACCTGATCGAGCACCTGCACGAGGCGGCGTTCCTGTCGATCACCGACCTCGCCGACCGGGTCGGGGTGAGCCAGCCCTCGGTGACGCGGTTCGCGTCGGCGGTCGGCTTCAGCGGATACCCGGCGCTGCGCGAGCGGCTCCAGTCGATCGCGCTGGGCAGCCGGGGCACGGTGGCGGCCGAGGAGAACCGGGGCAACGAACTCCAGGCGGCCGTGGACGCCGAGATCGAGAACCTGGAGAACCTGCGGCGCGACTTCGCCGACGCGGACCGGGTGATCGACGTCGGCCGCAAGCTGGCCGCCTCCGCGCCGCTGACCGTCCTCGGGCTGCGCATCTCCGTCTCGCTCGCCGAGTACTTCGCCTACGCGGCCCGCCGGGTCCATCCCGACGTACGCCTGGTGACCCGGGGCGGCACCGTCGCCTACGACGCCCTGCTCCAGTCCCGGGAGGCGGGCGGCACCTGGGTGCTGGCGTTCTCCATGCCCCGGCACGCCCACGAGACCCTGGGCGCCGTACGCGTGGCACGCGGCGCCGGCCTCAAGGTGGCGCTGATCACCGACCTGGCGCTCGGCCCGGTGGTGGACGAGGCCGACGTCACCTTCGCCACCGGCACCGGTTCGCGGCTGGTCTTCGACTCGTACGCGGCGCCGGGCGTGATGTGCGCGGCGCTGCTCCAGGCCATGACCGACGCCGATCCGGAACGGACGCAGGCGCGGCTGGAGGAGTACGAGCAGGTCGCCGACCAGCACCACTTCTTCCTGCGGGACTGAGCCGCGGGGACGGGTCGTCTCCTCGACGAGGGGGCGGCGTGGAGATTGGTCGGCGCATACGGGGGCCATCCACGGCAAAGCAGGCATGAATGTTTTCATACGTCTTGCAAAGCGGATGGCATATATAAATACTGCTCACGGATCGCGACCCGGCCGTCCCGGACCGCGTCCACACCTGCCGCGAACATCTCCGGACGCCGATTCCTACCCGCTCCGGCGCACCGGGATGTTCCGGTCGGGCATCGCCTGCGCGAGCGCCCGCGGCGGTCCCGGTCGTCCCCTGGACCGGGACCGCCCCCACCCGTCGCCCACCCCGTCGACGCCGCACACCCGGAAGCGATGATCATGCCCCTGACGACCACGCGCATCAGCCCGGACTGGCCCTGCCAGGTCAAGGCCCCCGGCAGCTACGACTGGGAACGCTCGGCGGCCAAGTGGCTGCGCGAACTGGTGCCGGCCCGGTACGCCGGTTATCCGGCGCTGATCCGGCACCCCGTGCTGCTCGCCCGCCACGCGCAGATCCAGGTGCAGCACGAGATCCGGGTGGCGCGCACCGCGCTGCAGACCGCGCGGGCGGACCTGCCGCGGCTCGGTCTGCACGAGGGGGTCATCGAGCACACCATCAAGCTGTACGCGGCGGAGGTGCTCCAGTTGCAGCACATCGCGCGCAGCGTGCGGGCCGTCACCGAGGCCCTGGTCGAACGGGGCTCCGCCGGACGCTGACCCCGCGCCCGGGTCAGTCCACCGGGTGGCCGGGGCGGATGGCGCGGGCGTCGTCGAGGCGCAGCAGCGGTCCGGCGGACGTCTCGCGCCCGCCCCACTCGACCGGTTCGAGGACGAAACCCACGTGGTCGCCCCCGGGTGCCCGCGCCACCACCCGCCCGACGAACCACGCCTCGGCGTCCTCCAGCACGACGGCCCCGCCGTACCCCTCGCGCCGGCGGACCCCCTGGAACTTGTCGACGTCGTCGCCGGTCCGCCCGCCGAACAGCTCGGCGGTTCCGCGCTGGTCGCGGGCGAGGAGATGCACGGCCAGGACGTCGGCGGACGACGCCACCCGGTAGGTCCGGTTGACCTCGGAGAGCCACACGACGTACCGGACGGGGTCGATGGAGCACTGCGAGGAGAACCCGACCAGGCACCCCGCCCGCTCCCCGCCCGCCGCGGCCGTCACCACGCACATGTCGGGGTCGAGCCGGTGCAGGAAGACGTCCATGGCGGCCATGACCGCCATGCTAGGTCCTGTCGGCCTCGGCGGGCCGGGTCGCCAGGAGCCGCCGCAGGGCGGTGCGCAGGGCGCCGACGAACGCGTCGCGGCCCGGTTCGTCCAGGGCGTCGAGCGACAGGTACGGGTTGAGGTCCTCCAGTTCGACCAGCAGCAGCTCACCGCCGGGCGCCCGGCAGGCGTCCACGCGCTGGACGCCGTGGTCGACGCCGTTCCACTCGATGAACCGCCGTGCGAAGTCGAGGTCGGCCACGGTGGCGTCGTACGGCTCCAGTTGCCAGCGCCGTTCGGGACGCGGTGCGTACAGGGCGTACTGGAAGTCGTGGTCGACGAAGTAGAAGGACACCTCGTAGGCGAAGTCCACGCGCGGCTGGACGAGCAGCTCCCCGGCGCCGGTGCCCAGCGCCTCGCGCACCCGGCTCGCGGGCACGATCCCGAGGCCCGCCGAGTCCGCCCCGAGCCTGGGCTTGACGACGTACTCGTCGGCAGCGGGCAGCAGGTGCAGGTCCTCGGCCCGGTCGGCGGTGGGGATGACCGGGAACCCGGCGGCGGTCAGGTCGAGCAGGTACTGCTTGCCGGCCATGTCGGCCCGGCCGGTGAGCTGGTTGTAGACGAGGGTTCCGCGCTCGGCCGCCCGCTCGCGGAAGGCGTCGTACGCGGCCTTGTGGCCCAGCACCGGGCCGCTGTTGCGGACGACGACGGCGTCGAAGGCGTCCAGCAGCGCGGCGGCGTCCCGCGGATGGCACAGGGCCAGGTCGAACTCCTCGCGCAGCCGGGAGGTCAGGAAGATGTCCTCGTCGCAGTAGCGCCGTCCGCGTGCCTCGTAGGCCAGGTCGGTGACGTACAGGAGGCGGGGGCGGGCGGACGGCATGCGGACTCCTCGTTGCTGATCGGAAGTGATCGTATGCGACCGGGAGCGCCCGGCGACGAGCGCACTCAGTTCCCTCTGCCGGCTGCACTCAGTGCCATGCTCGTCGGTGAGCTGCTACGTTCCCCCTCATGAGCACCAGCAGTGCGGCGCCCCGCCGCGGGGACGGGACGGACGCGCCGGGTGCCCGGCCGCCGATGCGGGAGGCGCTGGTCGCGGCGGCCTTCCGGCTGTTCCTGGAGCGCGGCTACGAACAGACCACCGTCGACGACATCGTCGCCCTGGCCGGCGTCGGACGGCGGTCCTTCTTCCGCTACTTCCCGTCCAAGGAGGACGTGGTCTTCCCGGACCACGAGCGGTGCCTGGCAGACATGACGGCCTTCCTGGCGGCCTCGCCCGAGGACGCCGACCCCGTGCGGCGGGTCTGCGACGCCGCCCGTCTGGTACTGCGCATGTACGCCGAGAACCCGGACTTCTCGGTGCAGCGCTACCACCTCACCAAGCAGGTCGCCGGGTTGCGCGCCTACGAGCTGTCGGTGGTGTGGCGCTACGAGCGGGCCCTCGCCGAGTATCTGCGCGGGCGCCTGGGCGGACGGCCGGACGGCCGCCTGCGCGCCGACGTGATCGCGGCCGCGGTGGTCGCGGCGCACAACAACGCCCTGCGGAGCTGGCTCCGTTCGGACGGGCGGGACGACGCGGGCGCCGCGGTGGACCACGCGCTCGGCTATGCCCAGTCCACGTTCGGAGACGTTCCGGTGGCACCCCGGGGCGGGTCGCCCGAGGACCTGGTGGTCGTGGCCGCGCGACGCGGGACGCCCCTGTGGCAGGTCCTCCGGGAGATCGAGACGGCCTTCACGGACGACCGAACACCCAATTGAGGGTACGGAGTGCCTTTACGTGTGACACTGAGTGCCATACGCTCGTCGCGTGCACGGTGGCACGGACCAGCCGCGCACACGCGTGCCCGGTGACCGCGCACGCGGGATTCCGGCCCGAGTGCAGGGAGTTGGCCAGCGTGTACCACCACTCAGGAAACGTCGCTCAGCGGACAGCCGGCTCCCCGACGGGCGTGCTGGATCCGCAGACGCCCGACACCGAGGCCGTCTTCTTCCAGCGCTGCACCTGGTGCGGCACCGCGATGTACCACCGGGTGCTGTGCCCGGTCTGTCGCGGCAGCGAGCTGCGCACCGAACGCAGCGAGGGCACCGGCACGGTGCGCCACGCCACGGTGGTGCACCGCAACAGCCCCGCCGCGCGCAACGTGTCCCTGATAGAGATGGCCGAGGGCTTCGTGCTGCGCGGCCGCGTCATGGGCCCGCTCATCGGCATCCACAGCGGCGACCGGGTGCGCCTGTCCACGGCCAAGGACCCGGTGCGGGGCGAGCCGGTCTTCCAGCTGGTCGACGAGCCGTACCGGGCCTGGACCTGAGGGGCGGTCAGGGCCCGGGCGGGGCGGGCGTGATGCGGATGCCCAGGGTGCCGTCCAGCCCCCGGCGCAGCCGGCTGCCGAAGAGGGTGAGCCTGCCGAGGACGCCGTACTTGCGGGCGAGCAGTTTCCGGTAGCGGGCGGTGGTGGCCGCGTCGCAGATCTCCGCCGTCCCCGGCACCTGGTCGCCGGTGGGCCGGCCGCGCACGTCGCAGGGACCGATCAACACGTCGGCGCGGTTGCGCACGCGCTTGACCTTCCAGGAGTCGGCGGCGGTCCAGACGCCGAGCGCGTCGCCGTCCCGTACGACCCACACCGGGGTGGCCACCTGGGTGCCGTTCTTCCGGTAGGTGGTGACCAGCAGGTACTTGCCGGCGCCGAGCCGGTCCAGTGACGCGTCGTCCATGGTCCCGAAGTCTAGGCCCGGGCCCCCGGTTCACACCGTCCGCCCGGCACCCCGTCCTTCACCCCAGGGCTGCCCGCATCCGCCGCACCGCCTCCGTGATCACCTCCGGCGAGGTCGCCAGGTTGAGCCGCAGGTGCCCCGCCCCTCCGGTGCCGAAGGGGATGCCGGAGCTGAGGGCCACCCGCCCCCGGTCGAGGAAGACCCGCGCCGGGTCGTCGCCGAGACCGAGCGCGCGGCAGTCGAGCCATGCCAGGTAGGTCGCCTCCCCGGCGCGGTGGACGACCCCGGGGAGCTGCTCGGCGAGCAGGCCGGTGAGCAGCCGCCGGTTCTCGTCGAGCCCCGCGAGTACCGCGTCCAGCCAGTCGGTGCCGTCGCGCAGGGCGGCGGTGTGGGCGAGCACACCCACGTGGCTCGGCCCGTGGCCGACCTCCTCCGGCATCCGGGCCAGGTCGTCGGCGGCGCCGGGGCCGGCGAGGGCGAGCGCCGCCTTCAGCCCGGCCAGGTTCCAGCCCTTGGACGCGGACATCAGCGCGAGCCCTTGCCCGGCGCCGGGGACGCTCAGGTAGGGCACGAACCGCGCGTCCCCGGTGACGACCGGCGCGTGGATCTCGTCGGCGACGACCCGGACGCCGTGGCGCTCCGCGAGGGCGGCGACGGCGGCCAGCTCGTCGGCGGTGTGCACGGTGCCGGTCGGGTTGTGCGGGCTGCACAGCAGGTAGGCGGCCCGCCCACCGCCGGTCACGGCCCGCCGGAACGCCTCCTCCAGCGCCCCGAGGTCGATCCGCAGGTCGGGGCCGAGCGGCGCCTCGACGATCCGCCGGTCCATGTGGCCGACGAACTGGTAGAACGGCGGGTACACGGGCGGGTTGACGATCACGGGGTCGCCGGGCCCCGTGACGAGCTTGAGCATCTCGACGACGCCCAGCATCACGTCGGGCACGATCGCCGTGCGCTCCACCGCCAGGTCGTCCCAGCCCCACCTCTTGCCGGCGAAGTCCGCGAGGGCCTCGGCGTAGGCGGTGCCGGCGGGGTAGCCGGTGTCGCCGAGTTCCATCGCCTCGGTGACCGCGCGCACGACGGCGGGGGCGAGCGGCACGTCCATCTCGGCCACCCACAGCGGCAGTACGTCGGCGGGGTGGGTGCGCCACTTCATGCTCGTACGGCGGCGCAGCTGGTCCAGGGTGAGGGCGCGCAGGGGGTCGGGGTCACCGGGCCGGTCGTGCGGGATGCGGGTCATGGGGCACAAGATAGGCCGCCCCGCCGGAGCGGGGAAACAAGGCCGCCGGCCCGGTGAACACCGGCGTGTCCGTCCCCGTATGGGAGGAGGGCGCTCGACGTCCGGAGGCCCCCGCGGTGGTGACACCGCGTGTCGGGGTTCGGGAGCGCACGCATGAGGCACGCACGACGACGCATGGTCCGGCGAGTGGCACGGCTGGCGGCCGTCGGCGGACTGCTGGTCGGGGGGACGATGGTCACCCGGGCCGTGGCGAGCGAACCGCCCGACGGGTCGGCGGCGCCGCGCACCCTGGCGCAGACGGCGTCCGGCGCCGGTGCCGGCCTGGTGTCGGATCTGGGCGACGAGCGCACGGCGGGCCACTGGGTCGGTGCCGACGGGCGGCCGGTCGTCGCGGTCACCGACGAGCGCACGGCGGAGACGGTGCGGCGGGCCGGTGCCGAGGCGAAGGTCGTGCGGCACAGCATGTCGGAGCTGAGGACGGCGACCTCGACGCTGCGTTCGGCGCCCCGGGTGCCGGGCACGGCGTGGGCGCTCGACTACCGGTCGAACGAGGTGGTGGTCCGCGGTGACCGCACCGTCTCCACGTCGGACTGGTCGCGGCTGACGGGGGTGGCACAGGGCATCGGCGGCTTCGTCCGCATGGAGCGCACCGAGGGGGCGTTCACCACGCGTCTGAACGGCGCGGTGCCGATCCTGTCCACCGCGGGGCGCTGTTCGGCGGGGTTCAACGTGACCGACGGGCGCAGTGAGTTCATCCTGACCGCCGGTCACTGCGGGCCGACGGGGTCGGTCTGGTTCGGTGACGGCGGCGGTGACCGGCAGGTCGGCAAGACCGTCGCGGGCAGCTTTCCCGGGGACGACTTCTCCCTGGTGGAGTACGCGAACGGCAAGGCGGGCGACGGCGCCGACGTGGTGGCGGTGGGCGACGGCAAGGGGGTGCGGATCACGGGCGTCGGCGAACCGGCCGTCGGACAGCGGGTGTTCCGCAGCGGCAGCACCAGCGGGCTGCGGGACGGGCAGGTCACGGCGTTGGACGCGACGGTCAACTATCCGGAGGGCACGGTCACCGGGCTGATCGAGACCGACGTGTGCGCCGAACCCGGGGACAGCGGTGGGCCGATGTTCTCCGAGGGCGTCGCGCTGGGAGTGACCTCGGGCGGCAACGGCGACTGCGCGAAGGGCGGTACGACGTTCTTCCAGCCGCTGCCGGAGGCCATGGAGTCGCTCGGCGTCCGCCTGATCGTGGCCGGGCAGGAGGGGTCCGGGCCGGGCGCCGCGCCCTCGGCGCCGGCCGCCGGTGGCGGCGCTCCCGGCGCCGCGGCACCGGGGGCGGCGGCTCCCGTGACGGGCGTCGACGGCTCGACGCTGCTCGCCCGGCTGACGGACCGACGCAACGTGGGCCCGGGTCTGCTGGTCGTGGCGGGCAGTCTCATGGCCCTGGTGGCCACGCGGTGGATCCGCGCCGAGGCGGACCGCAAGGCGTACCGGCGGCACTACTCGGCGACGTGGGGCTGAGCCGGGGGCGACGAGAAGGGCGCCCGCGTGGGGCGGACGCCGCGGGCCGGGGGCGCAGAAGCGCCGAGGAGGCTCGGACGGCGGTCAGGCGGCCTTCGCCGCCTCCGGGGCCGCGTTGGCCCACTCCATGACGAGCCGCTGGTACTCCGCGCGCTGCTCGACGCTCAGTGTCCCGCCCGACCTGAGCCAGAGGGCCCGGATCTCCTCGTTGACCTCGGCAGCCGATCGCTCGGAGGAGGGTTCAACAGTGGTGGACATGCTGTGAAGCATACGGCGACGGACGTGAAGACGATGTGAGCAATCGCGAGCCAAACGGACATATCGGACCGTGTTGCTGGTCACGTCGTATGACTCATCTGTCAAGGCCCACCTGCGAGTTCGTTGCCGCCGCATGTGTTCCACCGCACACGGATGCCGACTTCAGGCCTGCGCGGCCCCCAGCACCAGTACCTGGATGGCCAGTACGGCCGCGCCGCGCGCCCAGTCGTGGAAGTCGGACACCTTGGTCTCCAGGGCGACCGGCGCGGCCCGCGGGTGCCGGTTGTCGCGGACGGCGTCCTCGACCACCTTTCCGGCCACGTCCATCAGCCCCACCCCCTCCCCCGCGAGCAGGATCTTCTGCGGCATCACGAAGTTGGCGATCTGGGCCACCAGGGTGCCCAGGGCGCGTCCGGCCTCCTCGATCACCCGGGCGGCCATGGGCTCCTCGGCGGCGGCGGCCGCGAGGATCTCCTCCCAGGTCAGGTCGTGTCCGGTGGCCGCCCGGACCTGGTAGCGGATGTTGGGGATGGTCAGCAGCGACACCGCGCTGCCGCGCCGCCCGTCGGGGGTGAGCGGGCCGTGCGGGTCGACGATCCAGTGGCGCCCGAAGCCCCGGTCCTCGTCCCCCGCGTACGGCACCCGCCTGCCGCCGAGCACGAGCCCGTAGCCGATGCCGGCGCCGATGGTGAGGACGACGAACCGGTCCAGACCGCGCCCCGCCCCGAACCAGGTCTCGGCCTCCACGAAGGCGGCCGTGTCGTTCTCCACGACGACCGGCAGCCCGGTCCGCTCCTCGACGAGTGCGGCGAGCGGCACACTCCGCCAGCCCAGGAAGGGTGACTCGCCGACCACGGCACGGTCCTCGACGAGTCCGCCGACACCGACGCCGATCCCGGCGACCCCGGGGCGCCCGCGCGACAGCTCGTCGGTCATCCGCGCCAGCAGCGCGGCGACCTCGGCGGGATCGCGGGTGGTCAGCGGCCGGTCGTGCCGGGCGACGATCTCACTGCGGAGGGTGGTAACAACGCCGTACACCATGTCCTGGGTGATCTTGAAGCCGACGAAGTAGCGGGAGTCCGCGACCACGTCGAGCGGCTGGGACGGGCGCCCCTGCCGCACCTCGGCCACCCCGCCCGACTCGGGGACCTCCACCAGCAGTCGCGACTCGATGAGCGGCTTGGTCAGCCGGGTGAGGCTGCCGGGTGACAGGCCCAGCCGCCGGGCGATCTCGGTCCGGGACAGCGGGCCGTGCACGAGCACCTCGATCGCCACGGAACGCTCACCGGGGCTCAGCGGGGGCCAGCTGGAAGCGGCTGCGGTCATCAAGATCGAACCTCTTTTTTCCGTACCGGAAACAACATGGCCAGACTACGACCGGACAGCCGGCCCGGAAAAGATGTTTGCACGCCCCTTGACGGCTTAATTGTTCCGCCTCAAAAGTATGTGACGCCAGGACGAGCCGCCGCCCCTGCGAGGGAGTCCCCCGATGACCGTCGTCTCCAACAGTCCGCCGTCCCGCCTACGGGGTGACGGACGCCTCGCCGTCCTGTTCGTCGCACCGGCGCTCCTGGGCTTCGTGGTCTTCCTCCTCTGGCCGACCCTGCGCGGCGTCTATCTGAGCTTCACCAGCTTCAACCTGCTGACTCCCGCGGAATGGGTGGGCCTGGACAACTACGTGCGGATGGTCCACGACCCCATCTTCTGGGACTCGCTGCGGGTGACCGTCGTCTACGTGGTCGTCAACATCGGGGTGCAGACGGTCTCGGCCCTGGCCATCGCCGTCCTGCTCCAGCGGCTGACGCAGTCCTCGGTGCTGCGCGGGATCGTGCTCACGCCGTACCTGATGTCCAACGTGGTGGCCGGCGTCGTCTGGCTGTGGATCCTGGACACCCAGCTCGGCATCGGCAACGAGATCGTCGCGGGCCTGGGTCTCGACCGCATCCCGTTCCTCGCCGACGAGACCTGGGCGGTTCCGGTCATCGCCCTGATCAACGTGTGGCGGCACGTGGGCTACACGGCGCTGCTGCTGTTCGCGGGGCTCCAGGCCATCCCCAACGACATGTACGAGGCCGCGAAGGTGGACGGCGCGAGCGAGTGGCGGATGTTCTGGCGGATCACGATGCCGCTGCTGCGGCCGGTCCTCGCGGTCGTCCTGATCATGACGGTGATCGGCTCGTTCCAGGTCTTCGACACGGTCGCCGTGACCACCGCCGGCGGCCCGGCGAACGCCACCAACGTGCTCCAGTACTACATCTACGGCGCTGCCTTCGGCCGCTTCCAGTTCGGCTACGCCTCGGCCATGTCCGTAGCGCTGCTCGTCGTGCTGAGCGCCATCACCTTCGTCCAGTACCGGCTCACCCGGGCCGGACAGACCGACCTCGGCTGACCGGGAGGAGACCGAGATGACCGAGACGACCTCCGTGGCCGGCCCGCCCCCGGTGACCCGGACGGCCACCGCGGCCGGCCCCGCGACGGCACGGCGCGACGGGCGCCGCCTCTCCCCCGGGCGGATCGTGGCCTGGACGGTGATGGCCGCGATCGTGCTCATCACCGTGCTGCCGTTCTACTGGATCCTGCGCACCGCGCTGTCCACCAACACGGGCCTGGCCGCGCACCCGGCCGGCCCGCTGCCGGTCGACCCGACCGCCGGCGGCTTCGAACGGGCCCTGGGCCTGCAGTCCGCCGAGGAGGCGATCGCGCAGGGCGGCGCGGGCGGCGGGCTCAAGTTCTGGCGGTACCTGCTCAACTCGGCACTCGTCTCGACCCTGATCACCGTCTGCCAGATCCTCTTCTCCGCGATGGCCGCCTACGCCTTCGCCCGGCTGCGCTGGCGGGGCCGGGACACGGTGTTCGCCCTCTTCCTGGCCGGGCTGATGGTGCCGGCCGTCTTCACCCTGCTGCCGAACTTCGTTCTCATCAAGGAACTCGGCCTGGTGGACTCGCTGCTGGGCATCGCCCTGCCGACGATGTTCATGACGCCCTTCGCGGTGTTCTTCCTGCGGCAGTTCTTCATGAACGTCCCCCGGGAGGTCGAGGAGGCGGCCCTGCTGGACGGCGCGGGCAAGGTGCGGGTCTTCTTCCGGGTCCTGCTGCCGATGGCGTCGGCACCCGTCCTGACGCTGTCCGTACTGACCTACATCACGTCCTGGAACGACTACTTCTGGCCGCTGATGGTCTCCTACAGCGACAGCTCCCGCGTGCTGACCGTGGCGCTGGCCGTCTTCCGCGCCCAGAACCCGCAGAGCGGCACCGACTGGTCGGGGCTGATGGCGGCCACGCTCATCGCGGCACTGCCGATGCTGCTGCTCTTCGGCGTCTTCGCGCGCCGCATCGTCGGCACCATCGGCTTCACCGGCATCAAGTGAGGGGACGGGCATGCGATTTCGTACGGTCGCGGCGCTGACCGGGGCGCTGACACTGTCCCTGGTGAGCGGCTGCGCGCAGGGCGGCTCCACCGGGGGTTCCGGGAACACGGTCACGTACTGGCTGTGGGACGCCAACCAACTGCCCGCGTATCAGGCGTGCGCGAAGGACTTCGAGCGGCGCAACCCGGGCCTGGACGTGAAGATCACGCAGATGGGCTGGGACGACTACTGGACCAAGCTCACCGCGAGCCTCATCGCCGGCACCCAGCCGGACGTCTTCACCGACCACGTACAGAAGTTCGGCCAGTTCGCCGACCTGGAGGTGCTGGAACCGCTGGACGGCCTCGGCATCGAGGACGCCGACTACCAGCCGGGCCTGGCCGCCGGCTGGCTCGGCCGGGACGGTCACCGCTACGGCGCCCCGAAGGACTGGGACACCGTCGCCCTCTTCTACAACGAGGGGATGGCGAAGGACGCCGGACTCAGCGCCGACGAGCTGAACGGCCTCTCCTGGAACCCCGAGGACGGCGGCACCTTCGAGAAGGCCGTCGCGCACCTGACCGTGGACGAGCGGGGCAGGCGGGGCGACGAACCCGGCTTCGACAAGGACCACGTCAAGGTCTACGGCCTCGCCTCGGGCGGCGGCGGGGACGGCGACGGCCAGACCACCTGGAGCTCCTTCGCCGCGTCCGCGGGCTGGACCTACACCGACCAGGAGCGGTGGGGCACCGAGTACCGGTACGACGACGCCACCTTCCAGTCGGTCGTCGACTGGTACTTCGGGCTGGCGGACAAGGGCTACATGGCCCCGCTCAGCGACTACAGCTCCAAGTCCAACCCGGCCAACGCGCAGGTGGCCGCGGGCCGGGCGGCGACGGCCTTCGACGGGGCGTGGATGATCTCGACCTACGCCGGTCTCCAGGACATGGACATCGCGACCGCGGTCAACCCGGCCGGCCCGACCGGCGAGCGGGCCACGATGATGAACGGCCTCGCGGACTCCGTCACCAAGAACGCCCGCAACAAGCCGGGCGCCCTGAAATGGGTGAAGTACCTGGCCTCCGAGGAGTGCCAGAACACCGTGGGCCGGTACGGCATCGTCTTCCCGGCCACGCCGGAGGGCACCGACGCCGCCGTCGCGGCGTACGAGAAGAAGGGCGTCGACGTGTCGGCCTTCACGCGTCCCGTCGACGACACGGAGGGCTTCCGGACCTTCACCTACCCGATCACGGACAACGCCGCGGACGTGCTGGCCCTCATGCAACCCGCCATGCAGGACGTCTACGGCGGCGGCAAGCCGGTCGGCAGCCTCGACGCGACCAACGACCAGATCAATCTCATCCTCGACCAGTGAAGGGCATCCCCTCCATGACGTTCTCCCTCGGCATCGTCGGTGCCGGCCAGTTCTCCGGCCAGTTCGCCAGGCTGTTCCTGGCCCACCCAGGTGTGCGCGACGTGTACGTCACCGACCTGCTGCCGGAGCGGGCCGAGCGGCTCGCCGCCGCCGAAGGCCTCGCCGGCACCTTCCCCAGCTACGAGGCGATGCTGGAGTCCCCGGCGGTCGACGCCGTCGCAATCTTCACCCAGCGCTGGACCCACGGCCCGCTGGTCCTCCAGGGCCTGGGCGCGGGCAAGCACGTGTACTCGGCGGTCCCCATGGCGATCAGTACGCAGGAGATCGCGGAGATCATCGACGCGGTCAAGGCGACCGGCCTGACGTACATGATGGGTGAGACCAGCCAGTACAACCCGGCGACCGTGCACGCCCGCAACAAGATCGCCGAGGGGGCCTTCGGACGGCTCTTCTACGCCGAGGGCGACTACGTCCACGACATGGACCTGGGCTTCTACGAGGCGTACCAGTACAGCGGCGGCGAGGAGTGGAAGGCCACCGCCAGCTATCCGCCGCTGCTGTACCCGACGCACTCGGTGGGCGGGGTGCTGGGCGCGTGGGGGACGCACGCGGTGAGCGTCTCGGCGCTCGGTGTGGTGGACGAGCGCGGCGACGGCGTCTTCGACCGGTCGGTCAGCCGGTTCGACAACGACGTGTCCAACGCGACGGCGCTGTTCGAGGTGGCCGGCGGCGGGTCGTTCCGCACCAACGAGTTCCGCCGGGTCGGCTACCCCTCGCACATCCGGGAGTCCCGTTTCCGGTTCTTCGGCACGGAGGCGAGCATGGAGCAGCTGGCGACCGTGGCGCTGTGGCAGGACAAGACCGGGGTCGAGGACATCAGCGAGTTGCTGGAGCCCAAGCCGACCATGGCGCCGGACGACCCCTCGCTCCAGCACATCGCGCCGGAGCTGCGGGCCGCCTTCACCTCGGGTTCGGCGCCGGTGCACGACCGGGCGCGGCTGCCCCGGGCGTTCGACCACCTGCACAACGGCCACGAGGGCAGCCACCATTTCCTGGTGGACGACTTCGTGACCGCCGTGAACTCCCGGACCCTGCCGTCCGTGAACGCGTGGGTCGCCGCCCGCTACACCCTGCCGGGCATCGTCGCGCACGAGTCCGCGCGGCAGGGCGGGGTCAGGCTGGAGATCCCGGACTTCGGGGACGCGCCCCGGCCGTGAGGCCGTCGCGCGAGCCGGGTGCCCGTCGGTCTCAGGTGCCCGGCTTGCGGCCGTACACGTAGACGTCGTCGTTCTTCTTCAGCAGCGACCAGTACTTCTTGGCGTCGGTCTTCGTCATGTTGACGCAGCCGTGCGAGCCCGGCGGGCTCCACACGCTGACGCCGACGGAGTGGAAGGCCTGGCCGCCGTCGAAGAACTGGCTGTAGGGCATCGGCACGTCGTAGATGGTCGAGTGGTGGTTGAGGTTGCGCCAGTAGACCTTCTTCAGGCCGGTGCGGGTCTCGTAGCCGTTGCGGCCGGTGCGGACCGGCACGGGGCCGTAGACCAGCTTCTTGCCGTCCTGGATCCAGCTGAGCTGGAGGGTGAGGTCGACGCAGGCGATACGGCCCTTGTTGACCGGGCATTTGCCGGATTTGTTCGGGTTCTTGCCGACGGCCTTCTGCTTCGTCATCAGGTCCATCACGCCCCACGTGATGGGGCCCGCGTAGCCGGCGTTCGGCGTGATGCCGTGCTTGGTCTGGAAGGCGCGGATGGCCTGGCAGTCGGCGGTGGACTGCTTGCCGTCGGCCGTCCGGCCGAGGAACTTCTCCACCTTCTTCTGGTACGGACCCGTCGTCGCGGTGCAGCTCGCGGCCTGGGCCGGCGCGGCCGTGATCACGAGCGTGAGCGGTGCCACCAGTGCGGTGACGCCGAGTGCGACGACTCCTCGTCTGCGTATGTCCCCCATGGCCGGCCTTTCCCGAAGCGGTGAGGTGGTGGGAGGTCGCCGTGGTGCGCCCCCTGCCTGATAGACAGCCGCCGGGCGGATTCGGTTGCCCTGCCGCGCCCACTGGCCACGAAAGCGTGACAAACGCCACCGGGTTTGCGCCATCCCTCAGTCCGTCCCGCCCCACGCGCGCATGGCCTGCCGGAACCCCGTGTTGACCGCGGTCAGACCGCCGTCGACCGCCAGCGTGGTGCCGGTGATCCACGACGCGTCGCGCGAGGCCAGGAAGGCGACGGCCGCCGCGATGTCCTCCGGCTCGCCGACCCGGCCCAGCGGGTACAGGTCCCGTACCGCCGCCAGTTCCTCGTCCCGGCCCTCCCAGGCCGTGGTGCGCACCGTGCCCGGCGTCACGAGGTTGACGCGGACGCCGCGCGCGGCGGCGTGTCCGGCGAGGGTGCGGGTCAGCGAGCCGAGGCCGGCCTTGGCGGCGCTGTAGGCGTGGTTGCCGAAGTCCTGGACGCCGTTGACCGAGCCGACGCTCACGATCGCGCCGCGTCCGGTGGCCGCGAGGTGGGGCAGCGCGGCCCGGCAGCAGCGGTAGGCGCCGGTGAGGGTCACGTCGAGGTCGCGGGCCCAGACCTCGTCGGGTTCGTCCTCGAAGAGCGGGGCGTCGGGGGTGCAGGCGTAGGCGTTGTTGACCAGGACGTCGAGTGCGCCGAAGGTGTCCACGGCGTGCGCGACGGCCGCTTCGACGGACGCCCGGTCGCCGACGTCGCAGGCGAACGCCTCGGCGGTGAGTCCCTGTTCGGTCAGCGCGTCCGCAGTGCGCCGCGCGGCGGGCAGGTCGATGTCGGTCAGCAGCACCTTCGCCCCCTCGGTCGCCAGCCGGCGTGCGGTGGCCGCGCCGATGCCCCGGGCGGCGCCGGTGACGAGTACTCCGTGGTCCGTGAAACGCCTGATGTCCGTCATGGGCCCGACCGTAGTGCCGGGGCGATCACCGGGCGGTTACCGTGCCGCCATGTCCGAATTTCTGCAGCAACTCCCCGCGCTCCTGGGTGTCGTGATCGGCGCGCTCGGTTCGTATCTCGCCGTGGTCCGCAGTGACCGGGCCCGGCTGCGGCGGGAGACCGAGGCCCGCTGGGAGGAGCGCAGGCTGGCGGTGTACGCCGACTACGCGCGGGTCCTGAAGACCTCGATCACGCTGACCTACCGGATAGCCGCCCACCTCGGCAACGACCCGCACCCGCACCCCCTCGACCCGCGCGATGCCGCCGCCGCGCAGGCCGAGGCGGCGGCATCGCGGGATCCCGCCGGGGAGGCGCTGCTGCTGCTGGGCAGCAGGCAGGTGGTGGAGAAGGCGCGGGTGTGGGTCGTCGCGGTGCTGGACATGGAGCGTTTCCTGCGCGAGGAGACGCGTGACCCCGCCGCCTGGCAGGCCCTGCTGGAGCGGCACCGGGCCGCGCGGGAGGGCTACTACGCGGCGGTGCGCGAGGATCTGGCCCTGCCGCCGGGGCACGGTGCCCGGTGGGTGCTGCCGCCCGTCAGCGATACCCGGTGACGTCGGCCGGACGGCCGGCGTCCTGCACCTCGACGAGGTAGCGCCAGGCGTCCGGGCGGCTGCCGTCGAGGTCGGTGAAGCCGTACTCCTGGGCGAGCCCTCCGCTGGAGAGGGAGCGGCCGTTGAACCGCGCCACGGCCGGGTCGGTGGCCAGCGCGGCCACGGCCCGGCCCACGTAGCGGGGCGTCTCGGAGATGGCGAAGTGTGGGACGCGGTCGAGGGCGTCGCGCCAGTTGTCCTCGCGTACGCCGAAGTGGTCGAGCATGATCTCGGAGCGCAGCCAGCCCGGGGTCAGCGCCACGGCGGTGGCGCCGCGCGGTCCGAGTTCGTGGCCGAGCGCGAAGGCCATGCGCACGACGGACGTCTTGGCCAGGTCGTAGAAGAAGGAGTTGCGGTAGTGGTCGCGGTTGTAGTCGTCGGTGCCGTCGGTGACCTCGACGACCAGTCCGCCCGACCCGCGCAGCAGCAGCGGCAGGGCGTGGTGGCTGGTGACGGCGTGCGTCTCGACCGCGAGGCGCAGCAGCCGCAGTCCTTTGTCGAGGTCGTGCTCCCACACGGGGCTGGCCCACTCGAAGAGGTTCTCGCCGCCCCAGATGTCGTTGACCAGGATGTCGAGGCGCCCCTGCTCGCGGGAGACGCGGTCGACGAGCCGGGCGACCTGCTCCGGTTCGAGGTGGTCGGTGGGCACCGCGACGCCGTGCCCGCCGGCCTCGGTGACCAGGTCGGCGGTGTCCTCGATGGTCTCGGGGCGGTCGTACTCCGAGCGCCGGCCGCGGGTGCTGCGGCCGGTGACGTAGACGGTGGCACCGGCCGCGCCCAGTTCGACGGCGATGCCCCGTCCGGCGCCCCGGGTGGCTCCCGCGACGAGTGCGACCCTGCCCGCCAGCGGACTTTTCGGTGACTGTGCCATGTCCGGCTTCCCGTTCCTCTCCCGCACGAATGCTGTCGAGTCCGAGGGTGCCCGGGAAGCCGGACATCTTCTGTCACCTTTTCCGCGTGTCCCGCACGGAGGTCAGTGCCCCCGGTCGATCCACTCCTTCAGGTGCGGGGCCTCGGCGCCGATGGTGGTGGCGTCGCCGTGTCCGGTGCGGACCTCGGTCTCCGGCGGGAGCACCAGCAGCCGGTCGCGGATCGAGTCGATGATGGTCGGGAAGTCGGAGTAGGACCGGCCGGTGGCGCCGGGTCCGCCCTGGAAGAGGGTGTCACCGGTGAAGACGGTCCCGAGGCCGGGGTCGTACAGGCAGACCGCGCCGGGGGCGTGTCCGG
This sequence comes from Streptomyces sp. NBC_01723, assembly GCF_036246005.1. NCBI lineage: Bacteria > Bacillati > Actinomycetota > Actinomycetes > Kitasatosporales > Streptomycetaceae > Streptomyces > Streptomyces sp. NBC_01723. Next base: position 8,104,537 of record NZ_CP109171.1, on the reverse strand, counting down.
GGGTGTGCAGGACGGTCAGGTCGGCGCCGGCGGCCTCGATGACCTGGCCGTCGGTCAGCCAGGCGTCGGGGTCCCGGTCGGGGTGGGTCTGCCGCCACAGCGGCAGGTCGTCGCGGTGCAGCCAGATGGTGGCACCGGTGCGGTCGGCCACTGCGGGCGCCGCGCCCACGTGGTCGTTGTGACCGTGCGTGCAGACGATGGCGGTGAGGCGCCGGTCGCCGACGGCCTCGGCGATCGCCTCGGCGTCGTGGGCGGCGTCGATGACGACCACCTCGTGGTCGTCGCCGACCAGCCAGACGTTGTTGTCGACGTCCCAGGTGCCGCCGTCGAGCTTGAACTGGCCGGAGGTGATGAGGCGTTCGATGCGCGCGGACATCAGAGCACCACCACCGAGCGGAGCACGTCGCCGGCGTGCATGCGGTCGAAGGCCTGCTCGACCTCGTCCAGCCGGATGGTCTCGGTGACGAACTTGTCCAGCGCGAGGCGGCCCTGGAGGTGCAGGTCGATGAGCATCGGGAAGTCCCGGGAGGGCAGGCAGTCGCCGTACCAGGAGGACTTCAGCGCACCGCCGCGCCCGAAGACGTCCAGCAGCGGCAGTTCCAGCTTCATCTCGGGCGTCGGCACACCGACCAGGACGACGGTGCCGGCCAGGTCGCGGGCGTAGAAGGCCTGCCGGTAGGTCTCGGGACGGCCGACCGCCTCGATGACGACGTCGGCGCCGAAGCCGCCGGTCAGTTCGCGGACGGCCTCGACGGGATCGGTCTCGCGGGAGTTGACGGTGTGGGTGGCGCCCATGGAGCGGGCGGTCTCCAGCTTGCGGTCGTCGATGTCCACGGCGATCACCTTCGCGGCCCCCGCCAGGTGGGAGCCGGCGATGGCCGCGTCGCCGACGCCGCCGCAGCCGATGACGGCGACGGTGTCACCGCGCCCGACGTTGCCGGTGTTGATGGCGGCGCCGATGCCGGCCATCACCCCGCAGCCCAGCAGACCGGCCACCTGCGCGGAGACGGCCGGGTCGACCTTGGTGCACTGCCCGGCGGCGACCAGGGTCTTCTCCGCGAAGGCGCCGATGCCGAGGGCCGGGGACAGCTCCTGCCCGGTCGAGGCCAGGGTCATCTTCTGCTCGGCGTTGTGGGTGTCGAAGCAGTACCAGGGGCGACCGCGCAGACAGGCCCGGCAGGTGCCGCACACGGCACGCCAGTTGAGGATCACGAAGTCGCCGGGGGCCACGTCGGTGACGCCCGCGCCGACCGACTCCACGACACCGGCGGCCTCGTGGCCGAGCAGGAAGGGGTAGTCGTCGCTGATACCGCCCTGCTTGTAGTGCAGGTCGGTGTGGCACACCCCGCAGGCCTGGACCTTGACCACGGCCTCGCCGGGGCCGGGATCGGGCACGACGATCGTCTCGATCCGGACCGGCTCGTCCTTGCCCGGTGCGATCACGCCGCGTACTTCCTGCGCCATGCTTGTGACCCTTTCCTCGGCCGTTCAGCGTCCCTCCCGACCCTACGCGCAACAGATCGGTAAGGGGGGCTTCGGCGCCCTGCCGGGCCCACGTAGCCTGAGGCGTCGCCCGCCTGCCGAGGGAGTCCCGTGAGCGCCGCCGATCCGGAAGCCGGTCCGCCCGCCTGGCGGCTTCTCCTGTCGTACGTACGGCCGCACCGGCGCGCCCTGTTCGCGGGCGCCCTGCTCTCGCTGGTCACGGGCGGCACGGGGCTGCTGCTGCCGCTGGTGGCGCGGGAGCTGATCGACGACCTGGCCCACGACCGGGCCATCACCGGTGCGCTGCTGGCCATGTCGGGGCTCGTGGTCGCCAACGCGGCACTCGGGGCGCTCGGTTCGTACGTGCTGCGGCGCACCGCCGAGTCGGTGGTGCTCGGGGCGCGGCGCACGCTGTCGTCGTATCTGCTGCGGCTGCGCGTCTCGGCGGTGGACCGCACCGAGCCCGGCGACCTGATGGCCCGGATCACCTCCGACACCACCCTGCTGCGCGAGGTCACCACCGACTCCCTGATCGGCGTGGGCACCGGCGGGCTCACGCTGGTGGCGACGCTGGTGATGATGGGCGTGGTCGACCCGGTGCTCCTCGGGGTCACGCTGGCGGTGGTCGTCGGGGCCGGCCTGGTGCTGGGCCTGATCGTGCCGCGCATCAACCGGGCGAGCCGCCGGGCGCAGGACGCGGTCGGGGTGATGGGCGCCGCGTTGGAGCGGATCCTGGGCGCGCTGCGCACGGTGAAGGCGTCCGGCGCCGAGCCCCGGGAGGAACGGGCGCTGCACGAGGCCGCCGAGGAGTCGTGGCGGCAGAGCGTGCGGGCCGCCAAGTGGTCGGCCGCCGCGGGCAACACGGCGGGGCTGGCGATGCAGATCGCGTTCATCACGGTGCTCGCGGTGGGCGGGGCGCGGGTGGCGACGGGCGCGATCGACGTCGGCACGCTGGTGGCGTTCCTGCTGTTCGTCTTCTATCTGATGTCACCGATACAGGAGGTCGTCGGCGCGGTCACGCAGTACCAGACGGGCCGGGCGGCGCTCGCCCGGATCCACGAGGCGATGCGGCTGCCCGCCGAGCCGACGCTCCACCCCGCTCCGCTGCCCTCGCCGGGCGCGGAACCGGCGTCCGTCGCCTTCCGCGACGTCCGCTTCCGGTACGCCGACGATCTGCCGTACATCCACCACGGGGTGACCTTCGACGTGCCGGGCCGGGGGCTGACGGCGTTCGTCGGCCCGTCGGGGGCGGGGAAGACCACCGTGTTCTCGCTCATCGAGCGGTTCTACGACCCGGGGTCCGGGGAGATCACGCTGGACGGCCGGAGTCTGGCGGACTGGGAACTGGCCTCGCTGCGCGCCTCGATCGGCTACGTGGAGCAGGACGCCCCGGTGCTGTCCGGTTCGCTGCGGGACAACCTGCTGCTGGGCAGTCCCGAGGCGGACGAGGACGCCGTCCGTACGGTCCTCAAAACCACCCGCCTCGACGCTCTGGTCGCCCGGCTGCCGAACGGTCTGGAGACACTGGTGGGGCACCGCGGCACCAAGCTGTCCGGCGGTGAGCGCCAGAGGGTGGCGATCGCCCGCGCGCTGCTGCGCCGCCCACGGCTGCTGCTGCTCGACGAGGCCACCTCGCAGCTGGACGCGGTGAACGAGGCGGCGCTGCGCGACACGGTGGCCGAAGTGGCCCGTACGACGACGGTGCTGGTCGTCGCCCACCGGCTGTCCACGGTGACGACGGCCGACCGGATCGTGGTGATGGACGCGGGGCGGGTCCGCGCGGTCGGCACGCACCGGGAACTGGTCACCGCGGATCCGCTGTACGCGGAGCTGGCGGCGACCCAGTTCCTGGCGGCCGGCGGCTGAGCGCGCCGGCCTCAAGGGCTCAGCCCAGGGCGGGGACGGCACCGAACAGCGGCGACACCAGGTCGGTGACCTGCTGGAGCTGGTCGAGGTCGTTGAGCCGGTTCAGCTGCTGGGAGGGGAGCGGCACCTGGGCGCGGTCCTCGGCGGGCATGTCGTTGACCGCGAGCGAGTCGAGGGTGCTGGTCACGCTGAGCTTCTCGGTGCCCAGCGGGCCCCCGCCTGCCGCGCTCGCCATCGGGGCGGCGAGAGCGGTGACACCGGCGGCGAGCCCGACAACGGCGACGATACGTCGTGTGGAGATCATGCCGTGAGCAACGCCGACGGGCCGCGGGCGGACACGGGCGGCCCACTCCACTCACCCGTGAGGCGCAATGGTCCGGCCGCGATTGCCCCGGGAGCCCGGACGGAGGAAGCTCGGAGGAGAGGGCCACGACGGCCCGTCACCCCTTCGGGCCCGGTCCCTCGAAGGAGGTCGTCATGGGTACCACCACAGGCCGGGGCTTCGACGCCGAAGCGCTGCGCCGGGGCATCGAAGGAGACTCGGCGGACCCACTCGTGTCGCTGTACGCGCCGGACGCCCGGGTCCGCATCGTCGACCGGTACGACCAGCCGAGCCGTCCCAAGGTGCTGCACGGCCGGCAGCAGATCGCCGAGATGCTCGACGACGTCTACAGCCGTGACATGACCCACCGGATGGAACGCTGTGTCGTCCAGGGTGACAACGTCGCGTTCACCGAGGAGTGCACGTACCCGGACGGTGTGCGGGTCCTCGCCGAGTCGATGCTGTCGTTGCGGGACGGGGAAATCGTGGAGCAGACCACCATCCAGGCCTGGGACGAGTAGCCCGGGGCGCCGCGGTCAGCGGGTCCAGGCGCGGTACTCCATGACGTCGCCGGCCCGCACGCCGTACTCGGGCTGGTCCGCGGTGAAGGTGGTCTCCAGGCCGAGGACGGCGCCGGTGGCCGGGTTCACGATCAGCATGCGGCGCACGCCGGTCCCCTCGTACACGTAGGCGTGGCCGGGCCGGCCGAGGCGGTCGGTGACCCGTCCGGCAGGACGCAGCCCGCCGTCGTCCGCCAGGAGCCGGGTGAGCGCCGCCGACTCGCGGGCGCCCAGGGTCCAGTTGTCGAGCAGGAGCGCGGTGGCGTCGAGCATTTCGGGGGTTTCGAGGGTCTCGCCGTGTTGTGCCTCCTCCAGGTAGGCGCGCAGGCGTGCGGCGTCGTGCGGCGGCGGGGACTCGGGCGGGGCGTCGCTCCAGCTCGGCGGGTGGGTCCGGCGGCTGATGACGTGGCCGTCCTCGACCAGGCGGGGCGTGCCGTCCTCGTCCTCGCCGAGGACCGGGCGTCCCGGGTGGCGCGGATCGGTGGCCACGACCAGCTCGGTGGAGCGGCCGTCGGCCGTCCAGCGCACGACGCGCTCCTCGGGGAGCGTGACCGGGGGTGCGTCGTCGGACATGCCCAGGCTCCAGGACCGCACGTGCGTGCCCTTGCGCAGTGCGGGTCCGCCGTCCGCCGCGGCCCGTTCGGCACGGTCGGCGAGCCGGTCCAGCGGCAGGGGCCTGGCGTCGGCGAGCACGGCCAGCGGTCGGGGCGCGGCGACGGCGGGCGCGGTGGTGGGGCCGCCGAGCAGCAGCGCCGACACGGTCACGGCGACGACGGCACCGGCGGCCAGGGCCCAGGTCACGCGGACGCGGCGCCGGGCGGGCCGCGCGCACCACCGGGGCGGCCGGTCCGGGGTCGCCGGCAGCCCGTGCAGCAGCCCTTCGAGGTGGCGTTCGGCGCGGGGGCCGAGGGGGCCGTCGCCGAGGCGCGGGGCGTCGGCGGGGACCGGGTTGGCGCGGCGCAGGAGGTCGAGTTCGTCAGCCATGGCCGTGTTCCTTCGCGGGGATGGCGTCGGCGGTGGTCGCCGGGTGCGGGGGCCGCCGTGCGGCGTGCGGGACGGCCGTCGAGGGCCGGCCCATGCGGTCGATCTCCGTTCTCAGCCGGGCACGGGCGCGGTGCAGCCGCATCGACGCGGCCCGGCTGCCGCAGCCGAGGGCGACGGCCAGTTCGTCCACGCCGAGTTCCTCCCAGGCGGTCAGCCGCAGCACCTCCTGGTCCTTGTCCGGGAGCCTGGCCAGCGCCTCGTGCACCCAGCCGCCGGGCGGTTCCGCCTCGGGTCCGGAGGTGAGGTGCCGGCCGTGCGCGGCGTGGTCGTTGCCGAGCCGGTCGAGGAGCCGGCGTCGGCGGCCCCGGCCGCGCACCGCGTTGGCCAGGCAGTTGCGTGCCACCCCGTACAGCCAGGGCAGCGGGGTGTGCGGCAGCTCGGCGCGGCGGCGCCAGGCCACCGTGAACACCTCCGCCACCACTTCCTCGACCTCGCCGGTGCGCCCGTCCAGCCGTCGCGCCACATAGCGGCTGACCGCCCAGTAGTGCTCGCGGTAGGCAGCGGCGAAGATCTCGTCGTTGCTCATGTCGTGTTCGTGTCCGGCACCCTCGTGATCGTCACAGGTGATTTCGTGACGCTCGTCTCGTCGTACGAGTGTGACGTCCCCGCGGGGCGCGGACACAGGCGGGGCGTGAGGAACCTCAAGAGCATCAAGTGGCTGACGACCACTGACCACAAGACGATCGGCACGCTGTATCTGGTGACGTCGTTCGCCTTCTTCTGCATCGGCGGCGTGATGGCGCTCTTCATGCGCGCCGAGCTGGCCCGGCCGGGTCTGCAGATCATGTCGAACGAGCAGTTCAACCAGGCGTTCACGATGCACGGCACGATCATGCTGCTGATGTTCGCGACGCCGCTGTTCGCCGGCTTCACGAACTGGATCATGCCGCTGCAGATCGGTGCGCCGGACGTGGCGTTCCCGCGGCTGAACATGTTCGCCTACTGGCTGTACCTGTTCGGCTCGACCATCGCGGTGGGCGGGTTCCTGACCCCGCAGGGCGCGGCCGACTTCGGCTGGTTCGCCTACTCCCCGCTGTCCGACGCGGTGCACTCGCCCGGCATCGGCGGCGACCTGTGGATCATGGGTCTGGCCTTCTCCGGCTTCGGCACCATCCTCGGCGCGGTCAACTTCATCACCACGATCATCTGCATGCGCGCGCCCGGCATGACGATGTTCCGGATGCCGATCTTCACCTGGAACGTGCTGCTCACCGCGGTGCTGGTCCTGCTGGCCTTCCCGGTGCTGGCCGCGGCCCTGTTCGCGCTGGAGGCGGACCGCAAGTTCGGTGCGCACATCTTCGACTCGGCCAACGGCGGGGCGCTGCTGTGGCAGCACCTGTTCTGGTTCTTCGGCCATCCCGAGGTGTACATCATCGCGCTGCCGTTCTTCGGCATCGTCAGTGAGATCATCCCGGTCTTCTCCCGCAAGCCGATCTTCGGTTACACGGGTCTGGTCGCGGCGACCATCGCGATCGCGGGTCTGTCGGTGACGGTGTGGGCGCACCACATGTACGTCACGGGCGGCGTGCTGTTGCCGTTCTTCTCCTTCATGACCTTCCTGATCGCGGTCCCGACCGGTGTGAAGTTCTTCAACTGGATCGGCACCATGTGGAAGGGCTCGCTGTCCTTCGAGACACCGATGCTGTGGTCCACCGGCTTCCTGATCACGTTCCTGTTCGGGGGCCTGACGGGGGTGATGCTGGCGTCGCCCCCCATCGACTTCCACGTCTCGGACTCGTACTTCGTGGTGGCGCACTTCCACTACGTGGTGTTCGGCACGGTGGTGTTCGCGATGTTCGCGGGCTTCCACTTCTGGTGGCCGAAGTTCACCGGCAAGCTGCTCGACGAGCGCCTGGGCAAGATCACGTTCTGGACGCTCTTCGTCGGCTTCCACGGCACGTTCCTGGTCCAGCACTGGCTGGGCGCGAACGGCATGCAGCGCCGGATCCCGGACTATCTGGCGGTGGAGGGCCTGACCCCGCTGAACACCGTCTCCAGCGTCTTCTCCTTCCTGCTCGGCATGTCGCTCCTGCCGTTCTTCTACAACGTCTGGAAGACGGCCAAGTACGGCGAGCCCGTCGGTACTGACGACCCCTGGGGTTACGGCCGTTCGCTGGAGTGGGCGACGTCCTGCCCGCCGCCGCGGCACAACTTCCTCACCCTGCCGCGCATCCGCAGCGAGTCGCCCGCCTTCGACCTGCACCACTCCCCCGCCGCCGGGGCGGAGCGGGAGCTGACGCTCCGGTGACGGGCAAAGGCGTCCGCCCGACGGCCGCCCGGGCGCTCATCAACGAGATCGAGGGGCACCTGCTGGTGGCCGCCACCCGCGAGGAGGGGCGGACGGCCGCCGCCCGTTTCTCCGCCTCCCTCGACCTGCTGACGGGGCATCAGCTCCGGCAGGTGGAGGACCGCTTCGAGGCCGAGTACCTCGCGCTCAGCCGTGCCTCCTGGCAGCGCACGGCCGAACGTGCCGGGCGGCTGCGCGGGGAGTACGAGGCGCGGTACCGGGCGCTGCGGCGGCGGTTGCTGACCGGGTGCCTGCTGGGATGGTGCGCGGTCCTCGGGTGCGTGGGCACGCTGCTCCTGGGACGGGCGTAGCCGCCCGGTGCCACGGCTCAGCGCCGGGGCAGCCTGTGCAGTTCCACGTCCGCGAGCCGGCCGTCGGCGACCGAGGCCGTCATGTAGGTGCAGTACGGCTGGCGGCGCCGGTCCGTCGGCGAGCCCGGGTTCAGCAGGCGCGGGCCGCCGGGCGCGGTGGTGTCCCACGGGATGTGGCTGTGCCCGAAGACGAGGACGTCGAGGCCGGGGAAGCGCGCGGCGCAGCGGGCCTCGCGCCCCTGGGCCGCGCCCGTCTCGTGCACGACTCCGAAACGCAGGCCGCCGAGGTCGGCGTACGCCACCTCGGGGAGGCGGGCGCGCAGTCCCGGTCCGTCGTTGTTGCCGTACACCGCGACGAGCCGTTGGCTGCTGCTCTCCAGCAGATCGAGGGTGGCCGTGTCGACCCAGTCCCCCGCGTGCAGCACGACGTCGGCGCGCGGGATCTCCGCCAGCAGGGGCGCCGGCAGTTCCCTCGCCCGCTTGGGCAGGTGGGTGTCGGACATGAGGAGCAGACGCACGGGTCCAGGGTAGCAATCAACAGGTAAAACTGTGCAGTCTTAACTGGACAGTCTTAGCTGTAGAAATTAGCGTGCCGGTATGGAGGCGAAAGGTCTCCGGCGTTCCGCGAAGCATCCGAAAGGCACCCCCTGATGGCCGTCACCACCCTCGACCCCCGCACCGCCCTCGTCGTGATCGACCTCCAGGCGGGCACCGTCGCCGCACCGACCGAGCCCTTCGGCGGGGCCGACGTCGTCGCCCGGAGCGTCGAGCTGGCGAACGCGTTCCGCGCCCGTGACCTGCCCGTTGTCCTGGTCCGGGTCTCCTTCGCCGCCGACGGGGCGGACGCCGTGCCCGGCCGCACGGAGACCGGACCCGGCGGGGCCCGGCCCGAGGGCTGGGACGTCGTCGTCGACGAGCTGGCCGGGCACCCCGGCGACCTCACCGTCACCAAGCGCAACTGGGGCGCCTTCCACGGCACCGGCCTCGACGTCCAGCTGCGCCGCCGCGGGGTCACCCAGATCGTGCTGACCGGCATCGCCACCAGCATCGGCGTGGAGTCCACGGCCCGCGCCGCCCACGAGCACGGCTACCACGTCACGCTCGCCACCGACGCGATGAGCGACATGAACGCGGAGGCGCACCGCAACAGCGTCGAGCGGATCTTCCCGCGGCTCGGGGAGACGGGCACGACGGCGGAGATCCTGGAGCTGCTGGCCAAGGGCCACTGAGCCCCTCGACCCTCACTCCGCGCCGACGCGCCGCTTCAGCGGCTCCCACCAGGCCCGGTTGTCCCGGTACCAGGCGACGGTTCCGGCCAGCCCGGCCGCGAGGTCCCTGCGGGGACGGTAGTCCAGCTCGTCGCGGGCCTTGCCCCAGTCGACCGAGTAGCGCAGGTCGTGCCCCTTGCGGTCCTCGACGTGCACGACCCGGTCCCACCCGGCACCGCAGGCGTCGAGGAGCAGGCCGGTGAGGTCGCGGTTGCTCAGCTCGGTGCCGCCGCCGATGTTGTAGACCTCGCCGGCCCGGCCCCGGGTACGCACCAGGTCGACACCCCGGCAGTGGTCGTCGACGTGCAGCCAGTCGCGTACGTTGCGCCCGTCGCCGTAGAGCGGCACGCTCAGCCCGTCCAGGAGGCGGGTGACGAACAGCGGCACGATCTTCTCGGGGAACTGGTGCGGGCCGTAGTTGTTCGAGCACCGGGTCACCCGTACGTCCAGGCCGTGGGTGCGGTGGTACGAGAGGGCCAGCAGGTCGCCCGAGGCCTTCGAGGCGGAGTAGGGGGAACTGGGCCGCAGCGGGTGCTCCTCGGTCGCCGAACCGGTGTCCACGGAGCCGTAGACCTCGTCGGTGGAGACGTGCACGAAGGGGCCCACACCGTGCCTCAGGGCCGCGTCCAGCAGGGTCTGGGTCCCGACGACGTTGGTGAGGACGAAGTCCGCGGCGGCGTCGATCGAGCGGTCCACGTGCGACTCGGCGGCGAAGTGCACCACTTGGTCGGCGTCGGCCATCAGCTTGTCGACGAGTCCGGCGTCACGGATGTCCCCGTGCACGAAGTGCAGCCGGGGGTGGCCCACTTCGAGGTTGGTGAGGGTGCCCGCGTAGGTGAGGCCGTCCAGCACCGTGATGTGCGGCGCTCCGGGAGCGTCGGAGGCGAGGAGCGTCCGGACGTACCGGGAGCCGATGAAGCCGGCGGCGCCGGTGACCAGGAGGTGCATGAACGGTGCCTTGCTGCGGTCGGGAGGAGGTACGGGACGGTACCGACGTTACCCACGTGCCCCCTGTGGTCCGCTGCCGGGCGGGCTCAGTCCTCGCCCCGCACGATGTTCGACTCCTGGCCCGTGCGCGGTGCGCGGGGAACTCCGCGGTCCTCGACGGCGGGTATGCAGGTGCGCATGGCACCCCTGGCGCGCAGCCGACGGGCCTTCGACCAGCCCGTCTCCGGCCTCCGGACGACGATGTGCTCGCTGGTGTCCGTTCTCACGGGGTTTCATCCTCCTAGTGTCCGTTCTGTCTGCCTTCCTCGGGTCCCCGGGCAGGAGGCCGCGAAACACCGGGCACACGGGCCACACGGCCACTACGGGCCCGGTGTGGCGCGGGTCACCACTCGCGTGCGGCGTTCAGCAGGTGGTCCCGGACGAGGGGCACGTGCGGGTTGTCGAAGGCGCCGGGGCGGTGCACCAGGTAGGCGGTGTTGATCGGCGCGTCCTCGGGTTCGTCGAGCAGGGCGAGCGCGCCGGAGTCCAGTTCCGCGGCGCACAGGTACCGCGGCAGGACGCTGAACCCGGACCCGGCGGCGACCATCGCGACGACCGCCCGCAGGTCGGGGACGGAGACGGCGGCCCGGCAGGTCAGGCGCCGGCCGAAGACGTGCCGCCAGTAGCGGCGGACGATCGGGAGGTCCTCGGCATAGCTGATCAGGGGGGCCTCGTGCAGGGCACCGGGTCCCTCGGCGGCGAGGGCGGGCCGCAGCCGGTCGGCCAGGGCCGGGGCGGCGACCAGGACGAACTCCTCGTCCGCCAAGGGCACCGCGGACAGTCCGCGGCCGCGCGGGCGGCTCGTGGCGATCACCAGGTCGTGCCGCCCGGCCCGCAGCTCGTCGAGGAGCGGGTCGGTCAGACCGGGCCCCACTCGCAGCCGTACGCCGTCGGCGACCAGGCCGGAGAGCGCGGGCAGGGCACGGGTGGAGAGCAGTTCGGCGGGTCCGGCCAGGTGGACCGGCCCGGGCCGGGTGCGGCCGGTCGGGTCGTGCCCGGCGGCCGCCGCGAGCGCGTCGAGGGGCCCGGCGACACGCGCGGCGAGTTCGTCCGCCACCGCGGTCGGGGCGACTCCGCGCGGCAGTCGCTCGAAGAGTTCGCGGCCGGTCTGCCGCTCCAGGGCGCGCATCTGCGTGGTGACGGTCGGCTGGGACAGGCCGAGGAGCTGGGCCGCGGCCGTGAAGGACCCGGCGCGGTGGACCGCGAGGAAGGTCCGCAGCAGGTTGAGGTCGGGCGGCGCGGCGGCCGGGGTCGTGGCGCCGGCGGGGTCCGTCGCGGGGTCACTGTGTCGCACCCCTGAACCCTACGGCGGTACGGCAGGACGCTGCCATACGGATTCCTATGGCTGTCATCGGCCGTGGCATTGGCGATGCGCAGGGCTCGGGCCCTAGTTTCGGACGCAGCGCCGCGTACGACGGATCGCGGCCCGTCCTTCCGGGAGACCCCACATGTCGAAGATCCTCTTTGTCCTCACCGGCGCCGACCACTGGACGCTGGCCGACGGCACCCGGCACCCGACGGGCTTCTGGGCGGAGGAGGCCGTCGCCCCGTACGAGGCGTTCACCGCCGCCGGTCACGAGGTCGTCGTGGCCACGCCGGGCGGGGTCGTGCCGCCCGTCGACCGGGCGTCGCTGGCCCCCGAGGTCAACGGCGGCCAGGAGAACGCCGACCGGATCTCCCGCGCACTGGAGGGCTTCACGGAGCTGCGGCACCCGGTGAGCCTCTCCGAGGTCCGGCTGCGGGACTACGCGGCGGTCTTCTACCCCGGCGGCCACGGCCCCATGGAGGACCTCGCCGTCGACGCCGACTCCGGCCGGCTGCTGACCGAGGCGCTGCGTGCCGGGACCCTGCTCGGAGTGGTCTGCCACGGCCCGGCCGCGCTGCTGGCCGCCGTGGACGCCGAGGGGGCCAATGCCTTCGCGGGCCTGGAGGTGACCGCGTTCACCAACGAGGAGGAGACGCAGGGCGGCCTCGCGGAGCGGGCCTCGTGGCTGCTGGAGGACCGGCTCGGCCAGGCCGGGATCGTCGTCCGCGCGGCCGAGCCGTGGGCCCCGCACCTGGTCGCCGACCGGAACCTGGTCACCGGCCAGAACCCGGCGTCCGCCGCCCCGCTCGCCGAAGAGCTGCTGAAGCGGCTCGGCTGAACCGGCAGGGGGACGCTCACGGGTTCAGCGGGATCTCGCTCCAGACCAGCTTGCCCCCGCCGACCGGCAGCGTCCCCCACGTCGCCGACATCGCCTCGACCAGGAGGATGCCGCGCCCGCCCGTGGCCTCCCAGCCGATGCTGGTCGGCTTGACCGGCGTACGCGGTGAGGCGTCGGCGACCGCCACCCGCATCCGGCCGCCGATCAGGGCGAGGTCGAGCCGGACCCGGCCGTCGGTGTGCACCAGGGCGTTGGTGACCAGCTCGGAGACGATCAGGAGCACCGCGTCGATGCCGTCGTCGGGCACGCCCCAGGAGCGCAGCGTGCGCCGGGTGAAGCGGCGGGCGTGCCGCACGGCCTCCGGCAGCCGCCACACGGACCAGCTCTCCCGCAGCGGGCGCAGGGCCATCCCGTCGTAGCGCACCAGGAGCAGGGCGACGTCGTCGCTGCGTCGGGCGTTGCCGAGCAGCGCGTCGGCGACGAGCCCGAGGTGGGCGGGGTCCGACGCGGCCAGCGCGTGCGCGAACCGGTCCATTCCCTCGTCGATGTCGGCGTCGGGGGACTCCACGAGACCGTCGGTGGTGAGGGCGATCAGCGTGCCGGGCCGCAGCCGCAGCGCGCTCATCGGGAAGGCGGCCTGCGTCACCACGCCGAGCGGTGGGCCACCGGGCACCTCGGCGATGTCCGTGCTGCCGTCGGGGTGGCGCAGCACCGGCGGCAGATGACCGGCCCGGACGCACCAGGCCGAGCCCTCCTCCATGTCGAGGTCGACGTAGACGCAGGTGGCGAAGAGGTCGGTCTCCATGCCCGTCAGCAGCCGGTTGGCGCGGGAGACCACGACGTCCGGCGGGTGGCCCTCGACGGCGTAGGCGCGCAGGGCGGTGCGCATCTGGCCCATCAGGGTGGCCGCGCCGGCGCTGTGGCCCTGGACGTCGCCGATCACGAGGGCGACGTGGTGGTCGGGCAGCGGGATGACGTCGTACCAGTCGCCGCCCAGCTCGAGCCCGGCCGTGCTGGGCAGGTACCGGGCGACGGCGACCGCGCCGGGCAGCTTCGGCAGCCGGCGCGGCAGCAGCTGGCGCTGGAGCATGCCGACGAGTTCGTGCTCGGCGTCGAAGGCGCGGGCGCGGGTCAGGGCCTGTCCGGCGAGGCCGGCGGAGGCGGTGAGCAGGGCGCGCTCGTCGGGGCCGAAGTCGTGCGGGGTGTCCCAGCCGATCAGACAGGCGCCGGCCATGCGGCCGGCGGCGGGCAGCGGCAGTACGGCGAGGCCGCCGGGGCCGACGTCGGCGAGGGCGGGTTCCAGGTCGCCGGTGCCGGCGGGCCAGATCCGGGCGCGTCCCTCGCGCAGCGCGGCGGCGAGGGTGGGCATGGCCCGGACCGGCGCGTCCGGCCACTCGGTGCGCCACTCCAGCCGCCACAGCTCGGGCCAGGACTCCGGTTCGGGCGGGTCCAGGACGGTGACGACGAGCCGGTCGTTCTCCAGCTCGGCCAGGGCGATCCGGTCGGCGCGCAGCGGTCTGCGCAGGGCGGCGACCACGGCCTGGCCGACGTCGCGGACGGTACCGGCGGTGGCCAGCGCGGCGGCGAGCCGCTGCACGCGGGCCACGTCGGTCACGTCCGGGCGCAGGGTCGATGCGTCGGCGACGGTGCCCACCAGGCGGGTCGGACGCCCCTCGCCGCCGGGCAGCAGGCGGCCACTCAGCCGGAGCCACTTCGGCGGGCCGGCCGGTTGCAGCACCCGGAACTCCAGCTCGCGGTCGCCGATGGTCATGTGGTCGGACTCGGTCACCGACATCAGGGACGGCAGGTCCTCCGGCACGGTGAGGCCGAGCAGTGTCTCCACCTTGCCGTCGAACTCGCCGGGGGCGAGCCCGAACAGGCGCAGGATGTCGTCGCCGACCTCGACGCGGCCGGTGTCCATCGCCAGGCTGAAGGAGTCCGGCAGCAACTCCTCGTCCTCCTCGGCTGCCTCGGCCGGGGCGGGACAGGTCAGTGCCTCGGCGACCAGTTCGAGGCAGGCCCGGTCCTCCGCGTCGAACCCGCCGGGGCGCTCGGTCAGGGCGAGCAGGCAGCCGCCGCCGTCCCCGCGCACCGGCAGGGTGGCGAGGGAGAAACCGCTGGAGGGCACGTGCCGCGACTCGGCCGATCCGGCGAACTCCTCGGGGCCGACCCACACCGCCTCGCCGCCGCGGTGGGCGTCCGCGACCGGGGAGCCGCCGGAGGCCGGGTAGCTGTCGCGTACTCCGTACAGGGTCCGCGGCACACCGGCCGAGGCGGACAGGCAGAGCAGCTCGGGGTCGTCGCCGGGGGTGTAGAGGGCGGCGAGGGAGGCGCCCGCGAAGACCAGCGCCTGTTCGAGGATCCGGCGGGGCCGCTCCTCCTGCTCCGGGCCGGACGCGATCGCCTTCAGGGCACCCTCGGCACGCAGCGTCCTCGATCCGCGTTCCGCAGCGCCCTGTCCGACCACCTCGCCATTACAGCGCTTATAGGACATCCGCGCAGCCCTTGGGGCCGGCCTGAATGGTCAGGCGGGCCCTGAGGCCCGGGGAGCGGCGAGCAATGGTCCGATGACGCGAAGGGGCGGCCCGGTCCTCCCGCCGGAGGTCCGGACCGCCCGTCGGTGTGCGGTCAGCCGGTGAGACCGGAGCCGTCGTCGGCACCCGTCCCGTCGTCGGCGCCGCCGACGCCGCTGCCGGTACCGGCACCCGCGTCGCCGGCGCCCGCGTCACCTGCGCCCGCGTCACCACCGGCCTGCTCGCCACCTGCCTCCTCACCGCCGGCGGCGTCGCCGCCCCCGGCCTCCTCGCCGCCCGCCTCTCCACCGCCGGCCTGGTCGCCCGCGCCTCCCGCCGCGTCGCCGCCGAGGGTGGCGCCGACCGCCTCCAGGGCGGTGGTGACCGGCTGGAAGAACGTCTCGCCGCCGACCGTGCAGTCACCGCTGCCGCCGGAGGTCAGGCCGATCGCCTGTCCGTCCTGGGTGAACAGGGAGCCGCCGCTGTCGCCGGGCTCGGCGCAGACGTCGGTCTGTATGAGGCCCGTGACCGTGCCCTCGGGGTAGTTGACGGTGGCGTCCAGGCCGAGGACCTGACCGTCCGCCAGTCCGGTCGTGCTGCCCATGCGGAAGACCTGCTGACCGACCGTCGCCTCGGCGGCCTGGCCGATCGCGAGGGTCTGGTCGCCGAGATTGACCTCGCTCGGCGCCTCGGTCGCCGGGTCGTCGTACTTGACGAGGGCGAAGTCGCCCTCGCCCGGGAAGACCGCCTGGTCGACGGTGCCGATCGGCGCCCCGTCCTGGGCGTCGGACCACTGTTCGGCGGCGACCCCGCAGTGACCGGCCGTCAGGAAGGCCGGGGAGCCGTCGCCGGCGGTGACGTTGAAGCCGAGGGAGCAGCGCGCGCCGCCGCCGAAGACGGCGTCGCCGCCCGAGACGAAGGTCCGGAAGGTGCCGGCGGACTTCTCCAGGGTGGCCATGCCGGAGCCGAGGCCCTGGACGGTGGACTCCAGCTTGTCCCACTTCTCGCCGGTGACGGTGGAGTCGGCGGTCACCAGGATCTTGTTGGTGCGGGGGTCGATCGCCCAGGAGGTGCCGGGGATGGTCGCCTCGGACTTCAGTGTCGACGCGCCGCCGCGCAGCTCGCCCATGCTGTTGTCGACCTCGCGGACGTCCGCGCCCGCCTTCTTCGCCTCCACGATGACCTGGTTGTTGTCACCGGGTACGACGTTCACCACGAGCTGCTGCTCGCCGGTGTCGTAGTACGAGCCGGCGAAGGCGTCGCCCAGCATCCCGGCGAGTTGGGAGGCGAGATCCGACGCGTCCGCCGCCTTGAGGGTCCTCGGCGCGACCGCGGCGTCCGAAGACCCGCCGTCCTGGGAGGCGTTGGCGTTCGGGAGGAGGATGGCGGCCGCGCCGAGCGCCACCACACCGCCCGCCGCCATCGCGGCCCTGCGCTTCGGAATTCGCTTGTGACTCAACCTACTCGACCTCCTGGGACCGGGACGGTGCCGCGGTCCGGCAGCTGTTGGGGGGGCGCCCGGACGGCAGTTGGTACGCACGCACCCGGCGGGGCGTTCAGCCGGACCCTCCGATCCCGACCGGTCGGCACCCTCCGCGCCCGAGCGGACACGCACGGTGCCGATCACGGAGCGGAATCCCTGCTTCAGCGAATCTGCACATCGAATGCCCAACCCGGTCACCCCGGCTGGGGGATCTGCACAACCGCGCGGCGCCACCCATGCCTTTGGGGCGGGAGTGTCCCAATCGGTCCGGTGCGGGCAAGGGGTCGCGCGGGGTGATGTCGCCCGCGGTGTGAAGAAGTGGCCGCGAAGCCGTGCACGCGCGTGCACCTTTGGGTGCCCCTTGGTCGCAAGAGCCCTGATGGGAGGGGGTGAGTGATTGGAAGCCCGGACCGGCCGCGTGCTTTGATCCATCGCACCGCGGGAGCCGCGGAGGCTCCGGAAACGGGCGTCCGGCACCCGCGGTCGCGGCCGTCATCTGTCCCCAGAGGGGGCCGCTCCCCCCTTGTGAAAATGGCTATACGAAGGGAAGTTCCATCATGAACTCCACCCCCCAGGTTGAGACCGTCGAGATCTCCGACGCGGACCTCGACAACGTCTCCGGCGGCCTGAACGTGAACGCCGTCGGCACCGTCACCGGCCTGGTGGACGGCATTGCCCCGGTTTCCGGTCTGCTCAACACGGCCGTCGGCACCGTCGAGGGTGTCACCGGCCTGAACACCGCCCCGGTCACCGGCCTGGTCGCCGGTCTCTGAATCGCGCCCCTGTGCCGCTGAGTCCCGGAGCCACCCAGGCTCCGGGACTTTTCGGCCGTTCCTCACAAGCATCTCCGGCCTCCGGGGCGTCCCCTCGCAGGCTTTCTCCGGGAATCACTGGGATACGTCCGACGTGCAGTTCCGCCAGCAGGCCCTCTCCAAGCTCCAGTCACCGGAGGAACTAGACCTTCCGGTGCGTTTCGCCCGCCCGCAGGGCTGGCTGGTGCTGTCCGTGACCGTGGTCGCGATGGCCGCCGCGTCCGTGTGGGCGGTGGGCGGCTCGGTGACCTCCACCGTCGGCGCACCCGCCATCCTCACCCACGGGCAGGGCAGTTACCTCCTGCAGAGCCCCGTCTCGGGGCAGGTCACGGCGGTCCTCGCGCGCCCGGGCCAGCGGCTCGCCGCCGACTCCCCCGTGCTGAAGGTGCGGACCGCCGACGGCGAGAGCGTGGTCCGCGCCGTCGACGCCGGACGGGTCAGCGCCCTCGCGGCGACCGTCGGGCAGATCATCCGGACCGGCGCGAACGTCGCCTCCGTCGAGAAGGTCGCCGACCCCGGCGATCCGCTCTACGCCACCGTCTACGTACCCGCCGAGAAGGCCGCCGCGATCCCCGCGCACGCCTCCGTCGACCTGACCGTCCAGTCGGTGCCGACCCAGCAGTACGGCGTCCTGCACGGAAAGGTGAAGTCGGTGGACCGCTCCGCGCAGTCGGCGCAGACCATCTCCGCGTTCCTCGGGGACAGCCAGCTCGGCGAGCAGTTCACCGAGGACGGCAGGCCGGTGGCCGTGACGGTCCGGCTGGACACCTCCAAGTCCACGAAGAGCGGCTACGCGTGGTCGTCCGCCGACGGGCCGCCGTTCGAGCTGACCTCCATGACCATGGCAACCGGTTCCATCCGGCTCGCCGACCAGCGTCCCGTCGATTGGCTGCTGCCGTGAGCACCGCACAGGAGACCCGGGGCCGGCGCCGGGCCGCCCCGCCGGGGCGCCGCGCGCCCAGGAGCAGCGCGAAGACCGTCCGCACGCCCACCGTGCTCCAGATGGAGGCCGTCGAGTGCGGCGCCGCCTCCCTCGCGATGGTGCTCGGCCACTACGGCCGGCACGTTCCGCTGGAGGAGCTGCGCATCGCCTGCGGTGTCTCCCGCGACGGCTCGCGCGCCAGCAACCTGCTGAAGGCGGCGCGCGGTTACGGTCTGACGGCCAAGGGCATGCAGATGGACGTGGCCGCCCTCGCCGAGGTGACGACGCCGGCCATCCTGTTCTGGGAGTTCAACCACTACGTCGTCTACGACGGCATCGGGCGCCGCTTCGGCCGGCGCGGGGTGTTCATCAACGACCCGGGCAAGGGCCGCCGCTTCGTGACCCTGGAGGACTTCGACGGGTCCTTCACCGGGGTCGTGCTGACCATGGAGCCCGGCGAGGACTTCACCCGGGGCGGCCGCAAGCCCGGCGTGCTCGGCGCGATGCCCGCCCGGCTGCGCGGCACCGCGGGCACGCTGCCCGCCGCCGTGCTGGCGAGCCTGCTGCTGGTGGCGGTCGGGGCGGCGGTGCCCGCGCTCAGCCGCACCTACATCGACATGTTCCTGATCGGGAAACAGACCTCGCTGCTCGGCGTGCTGTTCGCCTCGATGGGGGCCTGCGTGCTGCTCACGGTGGTGCTGACCTGGCTCCAGCAGGCCAACCTGCTGCACGGCCGCATCATCTCCTCCACTCTCTCCAGCGCCCGCTTCCTGCGCCATCTGCTGCGGCTGCCGGTGACGTTCTTCTCCCAGCGCAGCCCGGCCGACCTGGTGCAGCGGCTCCAGTCCAACGACGCCGTCGCCGAGACGCTGGCCCGCGACCTCGCCGCCGCGGGTGTGGACGCGATCGTCGTCGTCCTGTACGCCGTGCTGCTGTACACGTACGACCCCCAGCTCACCTTCGTCGGCATCGGGGTGGCGCTGCTCAACATCCTCGCGATGCGGATCGTCATCCGGCTGCGCGCGACCCGTACGGCGAAGCTGCGGGCGGACACGGCACGGCTGACCAACACCGCGTACACCGGCCTCCAGCTGATCGAGACGATGAAGGCGACCGGCGGCGAGGACGGCTACTTCCGCAAGTGGGCGGGGCAGCACGCCACCACCCTGGAGGAGCAGCAGCGGCTCGGGGTGCCGAGCGCCTGGCTGGGTGTGGTCGCGCCGACGCTGGCGACGCTCAACAGCGGTCTGATCCTGTGGATCGGCGGCATGCGGGCGGTCGAGGGGCACATCTCGGTCGGTCTGCTGGTCGCGTTCCAGGCGCTGGTGGTCCGCTTCACGGCCCCGCTGACCCGGCTGAACGGCGTCGCGGGCCGGATCCAGGACTTCGCGGCGGACGTGGCGCGGCTGAAGGACGTGGAGAACTTCCGGGCCGACCCGCTCTACGACCGTCCCGGCGGCGCCGACTCCACCCGGCGGCTGCGCGGACAGGTCGAGCTGCAGAACGTCTCCTTCGGCTACAACCCGCTCGACAAGCCCCTGCTCACCGGCTTCGACCTCACCGTCGGGCCGGGGCAGCAGGTGGCCCTGGTGGGCGGCTCGGGCAGCGGCAAGTCCACGGTGTCCCGGCTGATCTCGGGCCTCTACGCCCCCTGGGACGGTGTGATCCGCATCGACGGGCAGCGGCTGGAGGACATCCCGCGCGGGGCGCTGGCGTCCTCCGTCTCCTTCGTCGACCAGGACGTTTTCCTCTTCGAGGGCTCCGTGCGCGACAACATCGCCCTGTGGGATCCCTCGGTCCCCGACAGCGCGGTGGTGGACGCGCTCAAGGACGCCGCACTGTACGACGTCGTGATGCGCCGGCCGGGCGGCATCCACAGCCCGGTCGAGCAGGACGGCCGCAACTTCTCCGGCGGGCAGCGCCAGCGGCTGGAGATCGCGCGGGCGCTGGTGCGCCGGCCGAGCATCCTCGTCCTGGACGAGGTGACCAGCGCGCTGGACGCCGAGACCGAGCAGGTCGTCATGGACAACCTGCGGCGACGCGGCTGCGCCTGCGTGGTGATCGCGCACCGGCTCAGCACCGTGCGGGACAGCGACGAGATCGTCGTGCTGGCGCACGGCACGGTCGTGGAGCGCGGCCGGCACGGGGAACTGGTGGCGCACGGCGGCGCCTACGCGGCACTGGTCAGGGAGCGCTGAGATGACGACCGTGCACGAAGGACAGGGCGACCTCGTCCTCGGGGCGCTCGGTTCGCTGGGCACCCGCGTGGACTGCGCCGGGTTCAACCGCCTCGACCTGGAAGGCCCCCAGGTGCTGTGGCTGGTGGTGTCCGGCGCGGTCGACCTGTTCGCGGTCGACGCCGGGGAGCAGGGCCACTGGCACCACCTCGGGCGTCTGGAGGCGGGCTCGGTGCTGCTCGGGCCGGTCGCCGGGCCGCAGCACACGCTGGTCGCGCGTCCGCTGCGGGACTGCGTGGTGCACCGCATCGGGCTGCGCGAGCTGTACCAGCCGGCGAACACGCAGACCTGGTCGTACGACGAGTACGGCAACCCCCAGTACGTGCCGCCGACGACGAGCCCGCTGGAGTACGGGCTCGCCCTGGGGGTGGGCCGGGGACTGACCGTGCTCTTCCAGGCGCCGATGGCGAGCGAGCGGGCGGCGGCGCCCACCGACGACGACGTGTTCTGGATGCAGGTGCCGCCGGGCAGCGTGCAGTACGGGTCGCTGTATGGCGAGGAGGCCGCCGCCGACCTGCTGATGGACCCGGCGCTGTGGCAGAGCCTGGTCGACCAGCAGCACCGGCTGCTGACCACGCTCGACCGCTGGATCGAGCAACTGGAACGCACCCACGAGACCCGGACGGCGGCCGGCATCAAGGCCGGTGAGGCGGTGCGCGCGCAGGCCGACCGGACGCTGCTGGCGTCGATCGGCAAGCGGTCGGCCGGGCGCACCACGGCCGCCGACGCCGACGCCACGTACGCGGCGTGCCGGCTGGTCGCCGGTGCCGCCGGCATCGCGCTCGCCGAGCCCGCGCAGAACGGCACCGAGAGCGAGCGGCTCGATCCGGTGGAGCGGGTCGCCCTGGCCTCGCGCGTACGCACCCGCGGCGTGCGGCTGGAGGACGGCTGGTGGCGGGACGACGTGGGTCCGCTGGTCGGGCACCGCACCCTGTCGGGGGCTCCGGTGGCGCTGCTGTGGCGGCGCGGCGGCTATGTGGCCGTGCATCCCGGGACCGGCCGGGAGACCCCGGTGGAGAAGGCGAACGCCGAGGAGTTCGAGCCGCGCGCGGTGATGTTCTACCGGCCGCTGCCCGAACGCCGGCTCAGTCCGCTGCGGCTGCTGCGGTTCTGTCTCCAGGGCACCCGCCGTGATCTGACCGGTCTGCTGCTCGCCGGGCTGGTGACGGTGGCGCTCGGCGCGCTGGTGCCGGTCGCGACCGGCAAGGTGCTCGGTGAGTTCGTGCCGAAGGCGCAGACCGGGCTGATCGTGCAGGTGTGTCTCGCGGTGATGCTGAGCAGTGTCGTCGCGGCGGCTTTCATGCTGATGCAGAACCTCACCATCCTGCGCCTCGAGGGCCGGATCGAGGCGACCCTCCAGCCCGCCGTGTGGGACAGGCTGCTGCGGCTGCCGACGAAGTTCTTCACCGAGCGGTCCACCGGCGAGCTGGCGAGCGCCGCCATGGGCATCAGCGCGATCCGCAGACTGCTGGCGGGCGTCGGTCCGACGGTGGCGCAGTCGGTGACCGTCGGGGCGATGAACCTGGGGCTGCTGCTCTGGTACAGCGTGCCGATGGCGCTCGCGGCGATCGGCATGCTGGTGGTCGTCGCCGGTGTCTTCCTGGCGCTCGGGCTGTGGCAGGTGCGCTGGCAGCGGCGGCTGGTCAAGCTCACCAACAAGCTGAACAACCAGGCGTTCCAGACCCTGCGCGGGCTGCCGAAGCTGCGGGTGGCCGCCGCCGAGAACTACGCCTACGCGGCGTGGGCGGAACGCTTCGCGCACAGCCGCGAGCTCCAGCAGCGGGCGGGACGGATCAAGAACCTCAACGCGGTGCTGGGCGCGGTGTACCTGCCGCTGTGCACACTGCTGATGTTCATGCTGCTGGCGGGTCCGGCGCGCGGTTCGATGTCGGCCGCGGAGTTCCTGACCTTCAACGCCTCGGTGACGATGCTGCTGACCTCGGTCACGCAGCTGACCGGCTCCTTCGTGTCGGCGGTGGCCGCGCTGCCGCTGTTCGAGGAGATCCGTCCGGTGCTGGACGCGACACCCGAGGTGCGCACCGCCAGCACCCGTCCGGGTCCGCTGTCCGGCGGGATCGAGGCGCGGCGGCTGTCGTTCCGGTACACCGACGACGGGCCGCTGGTCCTGGACGACGTGTCCTTCGAGGTGCGGCCGGGCGAGTTCGTGGCGGTCGTCGGCCCCAGCGGCTGCGGCAAGTCGACCCTGCTGCGGCTGCTCATCGGCTTCGACCGGCCGCTGTCGGGCAGTGTCCTGTACGACGGACAGGACCTGGCCGCGCTGGACCAGTCGGCGGTGCGGCGGCAGTGCGGGGTGGTGCTCCAGCACGCGCAGCCGTTCACCGGATCGATCCTGGACGTCATCTGCGGTACCGAGCCGTACACGCCGGAGGAGGCGATGGCGGCGGCCGAGATGGCGGGGCTGGCGGAGGACATCAAGCGGATGCCGATGGGCCTGCACACCATCGTGTCGGGCAGCGGTGCCGTCTCCGGGGGCCAGCGGCAGCGGCTGATGATCGCGCAGGCGCTGATCCGCCGGCCGCGCATCCTCTTCTTCGACGAGGCGACCAGCGCCCTGGACAACGAGACGCAGCGCACCGTGATCGAGTCCACCAAGGCGCTCAACGCGACCCGGATCGTCATCGCGCACCGGCTCTCCACGGTGCTGGACGCCGACCGCGTGATCGTGATGGAGGACGGGAAGGTCGCCCAGCAGGGGCCGCCCGCCCAGTTGCTCGCGGACACCGGCGGCCGGCTGCACGAGCTGGTGCGGCGGCAGCTGGCCTGACCGGCCGGCGGGCCGCCCGGTTTCCGGTCGTGCCGTCCCGGACCGCGTTGGACCGGCGCTCGGATGGGTACGTGGCCCCTCATGCGGATCAGCGTGGTGGATGTGGGGTCGAACACGGTCCGGCTCATGGTGGCGGACGCGGAGGGCGGGGTGCCGCTGCCGGTGCACACCGAGAAGTGGCGACTGCGGCTGTCGGAGCAGGTCAAGCCGGGTGCCCCGGTCCCGGAGGAGGCCGTGGAGCGGCTGGTGGCGGCGGTGGCCGAGGCGAGCCGGACCGCGGACCGGTGGGGGGCGTCGAACCCGCCGGCCTTCGCGACCGCCGTGGTGCGTGCCGCGCCGAACCGGCAGGAGGTGCTGCGCGCCGTGCGCGCCCGCACCGGGGTGGCCCTGTGCACCCTGCCCGGCGAGGTGGAGGCGGAGCTGACGTTCCTCGGGGCCCGGCGCTGGATGGGCTGGCGGGCCGGGCCGCTCGCGCTGCTGGACATCGGCGGCGGATCGCTGGAGGTCGCCTTCGGGCGCGGCCGGCTGCCCGGCTTCGTGGCCTCGCTGCCCCTGGGCGCGGCGCGGCTCACCCACGAGTTCCTGGCGGGCGGCCAGGACCCGGCGTCGCCGGAGCAGATCAGGGCGCTGCGCCGCAAGGTCCGGCATCAGCTGCGGGACGTCGCGGCGCGGATCCGCTGGGAGGGCCCGCGTACCGCGGTGGCCACCTCCCGGACCTTTCAGCAGCTGGGACGGCTGTGCGGGGCCTCGCCGGGCCGGCACGGGCCGTTCGTGGAGCGGCGGATGCGCTGCGCGGACCTCGGGGACGCCGTCGGCAGGCTGGCCGCCCTGTCCGCCGCCGAGCGGTCCCGGCTGCCCGGCATCTCCGCACCGCGGGCCGCGCAGAGCGTGGCCGGGGCGGTGGTCGGGCACACGGCCATGAAGCTCACCGGAGTGGACGCGGTCACGCTGTGTCCCTGGGCGATCCGCGAGGGCATCCTGCTGCGCCACATGGAGGAGGGCCCGTCCTGGTGGAAGGAGGTCGTCCGCCTCAGCGACGAGGCCGCGGCGCAGCCACCGGCGCCCCTCCGCGTCGCGTCCACGCCGGGCTGACCGCGGTCCAGGTGCCACGGAGGTCTCCGGGGGTACTCGCGGCGCATGGAGTACGACGACGAGGGACCACCGCTTCCGGCAGCCCGGGGCCCGCTGTCCGCGGCCGTCGGTGCGTGTCTGCTCGGGACCGGGCCGCCGCCCGGCCCGGAGGAGGCCGCCACCGCCGACGCGTACGGTGACGATCTCCAGCTCGCGCTGTACCAGTGCTACGAGCTGCACTACCGGGGTTTCGCCGGTGTCTCCCCCGCCCTGGAGTGGGATCCCGGCCTGTTGCGCCTCCGAGCCGCGCTGGAGCGGCGCTTCCTGGCCGCACTGCGGGCCGACACGCCGGTCCACGACAGCGTGGAGGACGCGATCGGGGCGCTGCTCGTCGAGCCCGTGCACGGGGAGGGCGTCAGCCATTTCCTGCGCGACGAGGGAGAGTTGTGGCAGCTGCGGGAGTACGCGGCCCAGCGCTCCCTGTACCACCTCAAGGAGGCCGACCCGCACGCCTGGGTGCTGCCGCGGCTGTGGGGGCGCGCGAAGGCGGCGATGGCGGCGGTCGAGTTCGACGAGTACGGCGGCGGCCGCGCCGACCGGGTGCACGCCCACCTGTTCGCCCGTCTGATGACGGACCTGGGGCTGGACACGACGTACGGACGCCATCTCGACGCGGCCTCGGCCGAGTGCCTGGTCACGGTGAACATGATGTCGCTGTTCGGCCTGCACCGGGCGCTGCGCGGGGCCCTGGTGGGTCATTTCGCGGCGGTGGAGATCACGTCCTCGCCCGGCTCCCGGCGGCTCGCGGAGGCGATGCGCCGCACCGGCGCCGGGCCGGCCGCCGAGCACTTCTACGACGAGCACGTCGAGGCGGACGCGGTGCACGAGCAGATCGTGCGGCACGAGGTGATCGACGGCCTGCTGGAACAGGAGCCGCACCTCGCGGCGGACGTCGTGTTCGGTGTCGACGCCACCTGTCACGTCGAAGACCTGTTCGGTGCCCGGCTGCTGGCCGACTGGCGGGCCGGACGGTCGTCACTGCGCGTCCCGCTCCCCGGACCGGCTCACCAGGATTCCGGCATTTCCTTTATTTCATGACCTTCTGGGTACCTGACTGACGTGAATTTCATGGTGCTGCCGGGCGTCTACGCCCCCCAGGAGGACACCGCCCTGCTGGCCGGGGTGCTGTCCGGTGAGTCGTTTTCCCCGGGTGCGGCGGTCCTCGACGTGGGGACCGGCACCGGTGCGCTCGCGCTGGCCGCGGCGGTGCGGGGCGGCCGGGTGACCGCGGTGGACGTGTCGTGGCGCGCGGTGTGGGCCGCGCGGCTGAACGCCGCCCGTGCGGGGCTGCGGATCCGCGTCCTGCACGGCAATCTCTTCACCCCGGTGCGCGGCGCGTCGTTCGACCTCGTGCTGGCCAATCCGCCGTACGTGCCCTCCCCGGCCGGCGGGCGTCGCCCGCGCGGTGCGGCCCGGGCCTGGGACGCGGGCCGCGACGGGAGGCTGGTGCTGGACCGGATCTGCCGTGAGGCGCCCGCCATGCTGCGGCCCGGCGGAGTGCTGCTGCTCGTGCAGTCGGGGCTCAGCGATCCCGGCCGCACCGTCGCTCTGCTGCGCGAGGCGGGACTGAAGGCCGCGGTGGTCCGGCGGCGGCGGATCGCGTTCGGTCCGGTGGTGCGCGGCCGGGAGCGCTGGCTGCGGCAGCGCGGACTGCTGCCCTTGGCCGAGAACGAGGAGGAGTTGGTGGTCGTCCGTGCCGAACTCCCCGTCTGACGACGCCCGTACGCCCGGTGCCGCTCGCCGGGTCAAGGTCCAGCGGCAGGGGCCGCTCCTGGTGGAGGGCCCGGTGGAGGTGGAACTGGAGGACGGGACCACGGTGTTCTCCGACCGCTTCCGGGTCGCGCTGTGCACCTGCCGGCGCAGCCGGCGCTTCCCCTGGTGCGACACCAGCCACCGCGCCAGATCCGCCGGGCCGGGCGACGGGCCGACGGCGGACTGAGTCCCGCTGTGACGCTCGCTCGTACCGGGAGGACGGCGGACGGCCCCACTCCGTCCGCCGCCCCCGGTGCGGGACCGCGGGCCCGTACGGTGGCGCTCGCACTCCCCAGTAGCGAGCAGCCAGTCACGCCGCACGGGCCGGGCGGCCCCGGTCCCTCAGAACGTGAAGACGCTCGCGCTGCCCGCGTTCTTCACGCACTCGTTGGCGAAGGTCCGCTCGTAGGAGAGGCGCCGGCCCTGCCAGACTCCGTCGACGGTGACGGTCACGGGGGCGTACTCCCGCGTGCACATCACCCCGTCGGCGGCGGACAGGGCGTCGAAGTCGCCACCGGCGTGGCGGAGTTCGGCGCAGGCCGCGTCGGCCGCGGGGTGGGTCCCGGTGGCCGTCGGGGCGCAGGTGAGAGTGACCGCGCGGAGCGGTGAAGTGGTGGCAGCGCTCTCTCCGTGACCCACCGTCAGCACCAGGGCCGAGGGGGCGTAGAGCGACGCGGGGGCGGGGGCCGGGGAGGCGAGTGACGCCCCGGCGAGGGGCCCGCAGACGGCGGTGGCCGTCAGGCCCAGAGTCGCTGCCCAGCGCGCGGTGTTCCGCATTGTGTGCATCCTTCCGCTCTTTCGAGGGTGTTGATGCCGGCCCGGCTCGGTTGGTGCCGGAACGGCGAGCGCGAGTCTGCCGAGTCCGGCACCGAAACTCATCTCGACCCCCTGGATTTCGGTAACCTTGCGTATTGAATCAGTGGCTCGAAGTCACAGAATTCGAACGTTCCAAGTCCGGAACAGAGCGGTTCTTGATCGGTTCTTGAGGCTTGAACTGGCCGAATGGCGTGATCCAAGCGTTCGCCAATCGGCCTGAAACACCCCCGAAACATGCCTGTTCACCCTGGCGGACGACCCCGGCATACCAGCGAGTACGGTGCTGGCGACGCGAACTCGACGACGAGAGGCGACGTGGGATGGCGAAGCACTGGGCGGACTTCCAGTACGAGATCTACCTGAACGGCATGACGGGGGCCGTGCCGAGGCTCCCCACCGACCTGACCCGGCTGGAGGAGCTGGCCGAGCACCGGCTGGGCCCCGGCCCCGTCGGGTACGTCGCCGGCAGCGCGGGGGACGGCAGCACCGCACGCGCCAACCGGGCGGCGCTGGACCGGCGGCGGATCGTCCCGCGCATGCTGCGGGACGTGCACGAGCGCGACCTCTCGGTCGAGGTGCTGGGGCGGCCGCTGCCGGCGCCGCTGGCGCTGGCCCCGGTGGGCGTCCTGTCGATCATGCACCCGGACGCGGAGCCGGCGGCGGCCCGGGCCTCCGCCGCGCAGGGCGTGCCGTACATCCTGTCCTCGGCGTCCAGCACGCCCATGGAGCAGGTGGCCGAGGCGATGGGCGACGCCGAGCGCTGGTTCCAGCTGTACTGGCCCAAGGACCGCGAGGTGGCCCGCAGTTTCCTGGACCGGGCGAAGGCGGCCGGGTACGGCGCGCTGTTCGTCACGCTGGACACACCGCTGCTGTCCTGGCGCCCGCGCGACCTCGACCGGGCGTATCTGCCGTTCCTGCACGGCGTGGGCACCGCGAACTACTTCTCCGACCCGGCGTTCCTGGCGGGTCTGGCCAAGCCGGTGCACGAGGATCCGAACGCGGCGGTGATGCATTTCGTCGGCATGTTCTCCGATCCCGCCAAGTCCTGGCCGGACCTGGCGTTCCTGCGGGAGAACTGGGACGGGCCGATCGTCCTCAAGGGCGTCCTGCACCCGGACGACGCCCGGCTCGCCGCCGACGCCGGAATGGACGGCGTGGTGGTGTCCAACCACGGCGGCCGCCAGGTGGCCGGCGCGGTCGCTGCGGCCGACGCGCTGCCCCGGGTGGCGGAGGCGGTCGGCGACCGGCTCACCGTGCTCTTCGACAGCGGCGTCCGCACCGGCGACGACGTCTTCAAGGCACTCGCGCTCGGCGCCCGCGCGGTGCTCCTCGGCCGCCCCTACGTCTACGGTCTGGGCCTGGACGGACAGGCGGGCGTCGAGCACGTCGTCCGCTGCCTGCTCGCCGAACTCGACCTCACCCTGGCCCTGTCCGGCCACGCCTCCCCGGCCACCCCGGGCCCCGCCGACCTCGTCGAGGGCCCGGTGTAGTCCGACGGCGACGGCGCCCGGACGGACCACACCCGGCCTCGCCGGCCGCCCGACGGGCTCAGCCGCCGGGCAGTTCCACCGAGCGGGCGGGCGGGCCGTCGGTGCGGGCGATCGACAGGGAGCCCTCCGCCGTCGGCAGCGGGTCGCTGCGCCAGCGCTGGACGTCCGAGCCGTCGTGCAGCTTGACCACGACGTCGGCACCGGGTGCGACGGCGGTGGCGGCGAGGGCGAGCTGCCGCTCCCGGCGCGGGATCAGCCGCCCCCGGTCGGTCAGGTCGTACCGCACGTCGTCGCCCCGCTCGGTGCCCTCGTCGGCGCAGGTACCGAGAATGACGACTCCGGCGTCCGCCTGCGAGTCGAGACACAGCCCCGGGTCGGCGACGCTGCGCAGCAGCCCGTCGTCCTCGTAGGTCCACTGCTGGGTCCACGCCTCGGAGCACGCCGCCAGGCGGGCGCCCGTCCCGGCCTTCGGCTCGCCGCGGACGTCGAGGCACAGGTCGGCGCCCACGTTCCGCAGCCGGGTCCGGTCGGCGCCCGTGGGCAGCCCGGCCGCGCCGGGCGGTTTGGGGCGGCTGGTGGCGGACGTCTCGCCGTCGCCGCCGACGGCACTGGTGGAGGCGGCCGGATCGGCGCCGCCGCCGTCGTACGACCACACACTGACCACCAGCACGATGGCGAGCACTCCGGCGGAGGCGGCGCCGAGCTGCCGGAGCGGCGACCGGCCGGAACCGGGACGGCCCGGGGCCCGGCGCACGGGGACGGGGATGCGGGCCAGCAGCCCGGTGCGTCCGCCCCGGTGCCGGGCGGAGCCCTTGGTGAGGCCGCCCAGCGTGGCCCGGCCGGGACGGGAGTCGAGATAGCGCCGGGCTCCCCAGCCGAGCACCGCTTCGGCGATCAGCGTGCCCAGTTCCCGCTCGAAGTGGCCGAGTTGATCGGCCGCGTGCCGGCAGTGGCGGCAGTCGACCAGGTGCTTGCGGACATCCGGCAGCAGGGCTCCGCCCCGGCGGATCGGCACGTCGAGCAGGCGGCTGTGGAAGCGGCAGTCCTGGCTCGGCGCGAGCTGCCTGTGGGCGTGCAGACAACCCTCGCGGAATTTCTCACGCGCTTGTTCGAGGGTGGCCGACGCGGTGTCGGTATCCATGCCGAGGAGACCGGCTGGGACACTTATGGACTCGCCTTCGACCTCCGTGTGCCACAGCAAACAACGGGCCGGTCCGGGAAGGGAGGAGAATGCCCGCGCGGCCAGGGTCCGGTTTTCCGGGGTCAGGGACTTGGCCGCCAGCATGCCGCGTCCGCCGGCGGGCTTGAGCAACTGCGGCAGTACACCGGAGGTGTCCGGGTCGGCGGCCCACTGGCGGACCGTGTCGCGCACGGCGACCAGCAGGCGCGGACGCAGCGCGGTGGCCGGCTCGCCCTCGGCGAGACGGTCCAGCACCCGGTGCCAGGCGGCGGCCGTGACCATGGCGGTGACCTGGGTCGACGTGGCGAGGCAGATGGTCGCGTAGTCGTGCGCGGGCTGCCAGTGGCGTGCCATCAGCAGCGCGGCTACCCGGGCGGCCTCGTTCTCCGGGCCGTCCCTGAGCCGCGCGGCCAGCAACTCGTCGGACGCCCCGGGATCCCCGCCCGGGGGCGGGTACGCGGGACGAGGGGGGTGGGGGGTGGGCACTGAGATGTTCCTTCCCACGCGCTGTGACTCAGACGTTCCGATCGCCGAAAAGGGACCCCGGATTGGTGTGTACCTCTTGGGCGCGGTGTGGGGAGCGTGAATTCGCCATGGCGAAATCGAACCTGGTCCTTCAAAGCGCGTGCGAGACCCGGCCTTTACCCCCCGCACGGGTGCTTCACTCTCGCACAAACCACTCATGGTCAACAAGGCGAGCGGGCAACATCGGCTCGCCTTTGAAAGAAGGTCAGATTCCGTCGCAACTCATGAAACGCGCAACGACTTTCCGTATTCTCCGCGCGCGCGTGCGAACCCCGGGTCAGATCTGCCAGGAGCGCAGCCGGTCCGCCGCGGCGTAGACGTCGGCCTTGCCGGACATCAGGTCGCGCGCGAGGTCGACCAGGGCGCCGTAGGGCGGGTCGATGCCGGTGCCGGCGGCGAACATGTAGGCCACGGCCGTCGCACAGGCGAAGCGCGCGTTGGCCGAGGGCAGCGGCTTGAGGACGGCGAGGGTGTGCAGCAGCGCGGCGGCCCGCCAGGCCGGGTCGGAGTCCACCCCGAGGCGGGGCGGGTCCACGCGGTGCCGGGCGACGGCGGCCACCAGTGCGGAGAAGTCGTTGACCGTGGGCTGCTCCGGCAGCACTTCCTCGTGGCGCTGAAGCAGCCACGGCACGTCGATGTGCAGGACCGGGGACATGGGTCAGGCGGCCCGCCCCTCGCCCCGGACGGGCGGTGCTTCGTCGTCGGGAAAGGCGGCCGCGAATTCGTCGGCGTGGGCCGAGAAGAACCGGCGGAACGCCTCCGCCCCCTCCTGCAGTGCCCGGTGCCGGGCTATGTCGGCGGCGGCCGCGTCCCGCACGAGCGCCTTCATCGACGTACCGCGTTCCTTGGCGATCTGCCGCAGGTCCTCGAGCTCGCGGTCGCTGAACTCCACGTTCAGAGCTGGCATGCCCCCACGGTACCGCTCCGGTACTGACCCGTAAATAGACCCAGGTCAGAGCCACAAGGAGGCGGTACCGCGACGGGCATGCAGGCGGTCAGCCCTGGTCCGCCACGAAGGAGGCCATCCGGGCCAGCGCGGCGTTCCAGTTGATCGTGTGCTCGTTGGTCGACCAGGACTGGATGTCGTCGATGAAGCAGAACTGGCCGACACAGCCCTGGAGCTTGCTCTGCGCGTAGGGGTCCTGAATGCTCGAGTTCGGCCCGCCGGACAGGGTGCCGTCGGGCGGGCTGGGCAGCGCGGGGTCGAGCTGGTGGGCGTACCAGCGGCTGTGCTGGTTGTGCGCGTTGACCTCGCCGTACCCGGTGACGTACGACATGTTCAGCGCGTTGCGGCCCAGGATGTAGTCCATGCTCTGGACGGCGCCGTCACGGTACTTGGAGCCGCCGGTGATGTCGTAGGCGGTGGCGAGGACGACGGCGTTGTTCAGGACCTGGTGGCTTGAGCCCCAGTCGTACAGGTTGCCGTCGGGCGCGTAGGGCATGCCGTACGGGTGCGCCCGCAGGGTCGCCAGGTAGCCGTCGGCGCCGCGGACGACGGAGCGGCGCACCTCGTCGCGGCCGGGGAGCCGGTTCGGGACGGTCGCCAGGTCCAGCCGGGCGGCCGCCGCCGTGCGCGCCCAGTCGAAGCCGATCGGGCCGAAGATGTCGGCGGTGTGGACCGGGGAGTTCAGCACGTACTCCTTGAAGTCCCGCTCCCCCGTGGTCAGGTACAGCTCGGCCGCGGCCCAGTAGAACTCGTCGTCGACCCGGCTGTCGGGGTAGGCGCCGCCGCCGATGCCGTCGCTCTCGTCGGCGAGCACGTCCGGGTGGGCCAGCGCCGCCGCCCAGGCGGTGCGGGCGGCGTCCAGCGCCTTCGCGGCGAAGTCCCGGTCGTACGAGCGGTACAGGCGGGCCGCCTGTGCGGCCGTCGCCGCCAGGTTCAGGGTCGCCGCGGTGGTCGGCGGGTGGAGTTCGCGCTTCTGCGGGTCGTCGCTCGGCAGCAGCGGCAGCCCGGTCCACTGCTCGTCGTGGATCTTGTGATGGGCCATGCCGGCCAGCGGCTGCCCCTCGGGTACCTGCATCTTCAGCAGGAACTCCAGTTCCCAGCGGGCCTCGTCGAGGACGTCCGGCACCTTGTTGCCGCTCTCGGGGATGTCGAGGGTGCCGTCACCGAGCTTCGCGGGTTCCCCGGTCCGGGCGTGCAGCGAGCGCTCGTGGGTGCTCAGCAGCTCCCAGGTGGAGATGCCGCCGTTGACGACGTACTTGCCGTGGTCGCCGGCGTCGTACCAGCCGCCGGAGACGTCGAGGCTGTAGTCGCACACGCCGGGCTGGCAGGGCACCTCGGTGTCGCCCAGGTTGGGTGCCACGCCCACGTGCCCGGCGGGGCGGCCGTAGCCGGGGCGGAGTCCGTCGCTGATGGCGACGCCGCTGCGCTGCGTGTAGTAGTACTTCGCGGAGTCGGTGCGCAGCCGTTCGTAGGCGGCCGTGCCGATGTCGAACGGGCGGCTGGTCTCGCCGTCGGCGGTCAGCGTGTAGCCCTCGCCGCGTTTCCTGTGGCCGCCGAAGTCGATCGAGTGAACGTTCTGTCCGGAGGAGGCGTCCACGCCGCGCGGCGTGCTGCGGCCGTGGGCGACGACCCGGCCGCCGGCGTCCTTGAGCTGCCAGGGCAGGGCGGCGGTCGCGTCGGTGACGAGGGTGGCGTTCTTCGGTCCGGCGGGCAGGTAGCCGACCTGGTTGACGCGGACCCGCGGTCCGGTGTCGGGGACGTGCGGCTCGGGCTCCACGCCGCCCAGCAGGGACACGTCGTCCACGCAGAACCGCCAGGCGTCGGGCGTGCCGCCGAGCTGGAAGCCGACCTGGCCCTGGGTGGTGTCGACGGGCGAGGTGAAGGTGTACGCGTAGGTGTCGCCGGAGACGCTGAGCTGCGGGCTGACCTCGTAGTACGTGTCGTACGGGGCGACCGACAGGCCGACGATCGCGCGGACCACGTGGTCGGCGGGCGTGCCGGTCGCGGTGAAGGAGAACCGGTACGACTCCCCCGCGACCAGGGTGATGTCGTTCTGGCCGATCGCGGCGTCCCAGCGGTTGCTGGTGCCGCCGGGCGCGTCGGCGCACAGGCGGCCGTCGGACACCGCAGCCGTGACGTTGCTGCCGGCCCACCAGGATGCGGTGCCGTTGTCGAAGGTGCCGTTGCTGACCTGCTCGGTCTCGTCGGCCCCGGCCGGTGCGGCGGGCAGCGCGGTGACGGCCGCAGCCAGCAGGGCCGTCAGGGAGATGAGCGCGGTTCTGCGTCTTTTCACGTCCGGGCTCCTCGGGGGAGGTGGCGCTCGCCGTGATGGGAGCGCTCCCAAATGCGGTCGCAGGCCATGCTTGTGGCAGACATGACATGCCGTCAACGGTCCGGACGGAACTGGTTTCCCGTCCGGACCGGCGCGTGACGGCTCAGACGGCGGGCGCCTCCAGGCGGCTGACGCGGATGGCGCCCCGCACCTCTCCGGGGTGCCGGCTGGTCAGCGTGAGACGGACACCCGAGCCCCGTACCGCGTCGAAGGTGACCACGGTGGGCGCGTCGGACGACGTGGCCCAGTCGGTCTCGGTGCCCCCGGCCGCCCGCCAGGCGCGGCCGTCCCAGACGGCGACCTCGACGGCCGCGGGCAGGCTGTGCGCGTCGTCGACCGTGAAGGAGACCTCGATCCGGCCGTAGCGGCGGGTGCGGCCGTGGGCGAGCGAGATCCAGTCCTCTGGGCGGGCGCCGTCGAAGGCGGGCAGCAGGGCGGTGGCCGCCTTGCGGAAGCCGTTGGACCAGCCGGTCGCGGGGTCACCGTCGATCATGGCGGCGGGGAGGGTGTCGGGGCGGCCGGAGTAGCTCGCGTCCGCGTGCGGGTGGTCCACGGGCGCGGGGTGCTCGGGGCGGAACTCGGGCGCGGGTGTGGTCGCCGGGTCCGGCGCCCGCCGGGCGCCCACGGTCGCCGTGCCCGTGCGCAGGCCGTGCGCGCGGGCGGACACCCGCAGCACGCCGGGCCGGGTGCCGGAGCGCACGATGGCGAGCGCCTTGCCGTGGAAGGCGGTGCGGGTACTGGCCTGGTAGCGCTCGGCGCTCTCCTGGCGGCCGTTGTCGAGTCCGGCCAGTGAGCCGCCCGCGACGTCGAAGGTGATCAGGTGCTCGGCGCCGGGCACCAGCACGCCGTGCCGGTCGACCACCTCGGCGGTCACGAAGACCAGGGACCGGCCGTCGGCGGCGACGGTCTCGCGGTCCGGGGTGAGGCGTACGGCGTGTGCCTCCCCGGCGGTGCGCAGGACGTCGGTGGCGACGGTCCTGCCCTCGCGCCGGGCGACGGCCTTCAGCTCCCCCGGCTCGAAGGGCACCCGCCAGGTCAGGTGGAGCTTGCCGGCGCTGCCGGTGGGGCTGGTGTAGCTGCCCGGGTAGGGGCCGTCGGTGAAGGTCTTGTCGTCACCGGTGGCCTCGGTGGTCTCCAGGTACGTCCGGCCGTCGGCGGTCCGCTTGGTGTCGAACCGGCGGGTACCGAGGGACCGCCCGTTCAGGAACAGCTCGACCGTGTCGACGTTGGCGTACGCCCATACCTCCACGGTGTCGCCCTCGCGGTGGTTCCAGGTCTCCGGCAGCAGGTGGACCATGGGCTCGTCCGTCCACTGGCTGCGGAACAGGTGGTACATGTCCTTCGGGAAGCCGGCGGTGTCGACCGCGCCGAAGAAGGACGCCTTGACCGGGAAGACGTCGTACGGCGTGGGTTCCCCGATGTAGTCGATGCCGGACCACAGGAACTGGCCGGCGAACCACCTGCGGTCCCGGTCCTTCTTGTGGCCGTACTCGCCGCTCATGGTCCAGGAGGCGAGGTTGTTGTCGTAGGACGAGGTGGCCCGGCGTCCCGGGGTGTGGTTCTCGCCGGTGTTCAGGCGCTCCGGCTCCTGGTAGGTGCCGCGCGTGGAGGTCTCGGACGACGACTCGGACTCGAAGAGGAAGAGGTGCGGGTAGGCCGCGTGCAGGTCGTCGACGGACTTGGCGGTGTTGTAGTTGAGGCCCAGTCCGTCCAGCTTGGCCAGCATGAGGTCGGCCGCGGAGCCCTTGGCCGGCATTCCGCGGTACTTGTCGGAGCCGATGACGAGCGGCCGGGTGGCGTCGGCGGCCCGGATCGCGTCGATGATCCGGTCGGCCATGGCGAGTCCGGCGGTGGAGGTGGAGTCGGGGACCTCGTTGCCGATAGACCACATGACGACGGCGGGCGAGTTGCGGGCCGCGAGCACCATCTCGGTGGCGTCGCGCTCGCACCACTCGTTGAAGAAGCGGCCGTAGTCGTAGGGGTTCTTGCCGGTGCGCCAGCAGTCGAATGCCTCCACCAGCATCACGATGCCCAGTTCCTCGCAGACCTCGATCATCTCGGGCGAGGGCGGGTTGTGGGAGGTGCGGAAGGCGTTGACGCCCATCGACTTCATGATCGTCATCTGGCGGCGGATCGCGTCGGCGCTGACGGCGGCGCCGAGTGCGCCGAGGTCGTGGTGGAGGTCGACGCCCTTGATCTTGGCGTACCTCCCGTTGAGGTGGAAGCCCTCCTCGGGGTCGACGCGGCAGGTGCGGATGCCGAAGGGGGTGCGGTAGGTGTCGACGGTCCGGCCGGCGACGCGCAGTTCGGTGTGCAGGATGTACCGGTGCGGGTCCGCGAAGTCCCAGGTCCGGGGGCGGGCGACGGTGAGTTCGTGGGTCTCGCTCGCCTCGTCGGTCACCCGGGCCGTGGAGGCGGCCCGGGCCACCGTGCGTCCGTCGGCGTCCTCGACGGACGACCTGACCTCGACCTCGCGCGCGGCGCCCGAGGTGTTGACGACGGCCGTCTCCACCCGGACGACGGCGCGTTCCGCGCTCACCCGGGGCGTGGTGACGTACGTGCCCCAGCGCCGTACGTGCACGGGCTCGGTGACCACGAGGCGGGCCTCGCGGTAGATGCCGCTGCCGGAGTACCAGCGGCTGCTCGGCAGCCGGTTGCGCACCTGCACCGCGAGGACGTTCTCGGTGCGGCCGTCGGTGTGCACCAGGTCGGTCAGGTCGAGGGCGAATCCGGTGTAGCCGTAGGGGTGGCGGCCGGCCTCCCGGCCGTTGCAGTGGACGCGGGCGTCCATGTAGACGCCGTCGAACTCGACCGAGATCCGCTTGCCGGACAGGGCTGGCGGCAGGGTGAAGGCGAGCCGGTACCAGCCGAGGCCGCCGGGCAGGAAGCCGGTCCCGCTGGTGGTGCCGTGCTCGGTGGTGGGCGTCTGTTCGATGCTCCAGTCGTGCGGGACGGCGACCTCCCGCCATGCCGCGTCGTCGTACGCGGGGTCGGCGGGGGCGGTGGAACCGTCGGCGGCCCCGTCGGGATCGGCGAGCCGGAAGCGCCAGCCGTCGCGCAGGGCGACGGTCCGGCGGCCCGGGGCACCACCCGTCGCGTCCGCGGCCGACGCCGTGGGGGCGGCGAGGACCGCCCCGGCCGCGGGCGTGGCCGCGGAGGCGATCAGTACCGATCTGCGCGTGACCGTCATGACGCATCTCCCTCATCGGGGCCCAGAAGTACTCACAACTGATCGTGACCAAACAGATTCTGACGTCCTGGCATACGCGCTCGTCAAGGCCACGGAAAGCACTTTCTGTCGCGGGTGTCCCGACCCGCCCGGTGGCCCCGCGGCCATGGAGCAGCGTGGGCCCGGTGGTTCGGGTCCGCACGGGGCCCGGACGCACTAGGCTGGGAAGCAGGTGACGCGCTGTTCACAGTGGGTGTGCGCAATGGAGTGGCGACGATGAGTCCGGTCAACCCGTTCGACGATGCCGCCACCGCCCGCGTCGTAGTGGACGACTCCGGCACCTTGCGGGAGTGGAACGAGGGCGCCCACCTGCTGCTCGGCCACCCCGCCGCCGACGTCGTCGGACGCCCCGCCGCCGCGCTGCTGGCCGACGGCGCCGAACCCGCTCCCCCCGGCCTCGACGCCGACCAGTGGAGCGGCACCCTGGAGCTGCGGCACCGGGACGGGCACACCGTGTCGGTGTGGGTGCTCGCCCACCGCAGACCGTCGCAGGACGGCTCGCCGGACACCTGGCTCGCCGCGGCGCCCCTGGAGGTGAACCCCGAGCCTGCGGACGACCCTCTGGTCAGAGCGGCGCTCACCCAGTCACCCTGCGCCATGATGATCTTCGATGACCGGCTCCTGCTGCGCGGAGTAAACGACGCGATGGCACAGCTCGTGGGACTTCCGCGGGACGGGCTGCGCGGCCTGCGGGCCACCGACATCAGCAGCCGTCGGCAGAACAGCGAACTCGAGCGGCACATGCGGCAGGTCCTGGAGACCGGCCGCCGGTCCGACATGCAGACCCATCTCAGGGCCGTCGGCGAGAGCCGCGCCCACGCGTGGAACGCGCGGGTCGCACCCCTGACCGCCCCGGACGGCCGCGTGATCGGCGTCTGCGTGAGCGCCCACGACTTCACCGAGCAGCACCTCGCCCGGCAGCGGCTGCAACTGGTCAACGAGGCCAGCGTGCGCATCGGCAGCACCCTCGACGTCACCCGTACGGCACAGGAACTGGCGGACGTGTGCGTGCCCGCACTCGCCGACCTCGTCACCGTCGACCTGCTGGACCCGCGCGAGAACGGCGGCGAGCCCGCCACCGTGGTCGAACCGCCGGTGGCATTGCGCAGGACGGCCCAGCGGTCGGTCACCCCGGACCACCCGCCGGCGGTGGCCGAGACCGGCGAACTGGACGTCTACCCGGCCGGTTCGCCACAGGCCGAGTGCCTGCTCTCGGGCCAGGCGATCGTGGCCTCGGAGACCTCCGGCGACCTCGAACACTGGCTGGAGTGGGACCCGGTCCGGCTCCAGCGGGTGCGGGAGTTCGGCGTCCACTCCCT
Organism: Streptomyces sp. NBC_01723; assembly: GCF_036246005.1. Taxonomy (NCBI): domain Bacteria; kingdom Bacillati; phylum Actinomycetota; class Actinomycetes; order Kitasatosporales; family Streptomycetaceae; genus Streptomyces; species Streptomyces sp. NBC_01723. The sequence goes on along the minus strand of NZ_CP109171.1, from coordinate 8,066,794 downwards.
GATGTCGGTGCCGCTCCAGGCCCGCGGCACCACCCTCGGCGTGGCGGTCTTCACCCGGTTCCGGCGCCCCTACCCGTTCACCCACGACGACGTCCTGCTGGCCGAGGAGGTCACCGCCCGCGCCGCCGTCTGCATCGACAACGCCCGCCGCTACTCCCGCGAGCGCGAGGCCACGCTCACCCTCCAGCGCAGCCTGCTCCCCCGGTGGCTGCCGCCCACCGCCGCGGTGGAGGCGGCCTCCCGCTACCTGCCGGCCGCCCGCGCGGGAGTCGGCGGCGACTGGTTCGACGTCATCCCGCTGTCCGGGATGCGGGTGGCCGTGGTCGTCGGGGACGTCGTCGGCCACGGCATCCAGGCGTCGGCGACGATGGGCCGGCTGCGCACCGCCGTCCGCACCCTCGCCGACATCGACCTGACACCCGAGGAACTGCTCACCCACCTCGACGACCTGGTGGTCCGGCTCTCCGAGGAGTCGGGCGAGGACAGCGCGGGCGAGGTCGGCGCCACCTGCCTGTACGCGGTGTACGACCCGGTCTCGCGGCAGTGCGCCCTGGCCCGGGCCGGGCATCCGGCGCCCGTCCTGGTACCGCCCCACGGACCGCCCCGGCTGCTCGAGCTGCCCTCGGGGCCGCCGCTGGGCGTGGGCGGGCTGCCGTTCGAGTCTGCTGAGCTGGAGCTGCGCGAGGGCAGCGTGCTGGCGCTCTACACCGACGGCCTGGTCGAGAGCCGGGACCGGGACGCCGACGCCGGCCAGTCGCTGCTCCGCGAGGCGCTGTCGACCCCGGCCGACTCCCTGGACGTCACCTGCGACCGCGTGCTGCGCACCCTGCTCCCGTCGGGCAGCGCGGCCGACGACGTGGCACTGCTGCTGGCCCGCACCCGGGGGCTGCCCGCCGGACAGGTCGCCACCTGGGACATCCCCGCCGACCCCTCGCTGGTCGCCCCGGTGCGCAAGCAGGTCCTCGAACAGCTGTCCACCTGGAGCCTGCTGGAGGCGTCCTTCACCGCCGAACTGGTGGTGAGCGAGCTGGTCACCAACGCCATCCGGTACGGCTCCCCGCCCATCCGGCTGCGGCTGATCCACGACGCGGCCACGCTGATCTGCGAGGTCTCCGACACCAGCCACACCGCGCCCCACCTGCGCCGGGCCAAGACCTGGGACGAGGGCGGGCGCGGCCTGCTGCTGGTCGCCCAGCTCACCCAGCGCTGGGGCAGCCGGCACACGACCGACGGCAAGACGATCTGGGCGGAGCTGGGGCTGCTCGACGAGGAATGAGGCCCCCGTTTCCCGGGCGGTGTGACGGGACACCCGTGGGGAACAGGGCGTACGGCGCCGCGTCGGGGCGCGCTGTGCGCGAGACCTGACGGGAGTGTGGAAAGCGATGGCGAACACGTCCCAGCCGCTGCGCCGGACGGCCCTGCTCGCGAGCGGGGCCGCGCTTCTCGGCCTGCTGAGCGCCTGCGGCACCGAGAGCGGTACGTCGAGCACCCCGCGGCCCGCCGAGTCCGCCCGCACGACCGGTACGGACCCCGGGGCCGCGACGGACCCCGGTACCGCGACCGACACCGCGCCCGCGGTCGGCGCCGCGCCGAGCGACACCGCGGGGTCGGCCTCCGCCTCGGGCCGTACCGACGGCCGCTGCCACACCTCCGAGCTGCGCGCCACGGTCGGCCGCGTCGACCCGGGCGCCGGCCAGCGGAACTTCCCGGTGGTGCTGACCAACACCGCCGACCGCACCTGCACGTTGTACGGCCATCCCGGCGCCGCCTTCCTGGACGCGTCCGGCAAGCAGTTGGGCCCGGACCCGGAACGCACGCCCGCCTCCCCGCGCACCGTCACGCTGACGCCGGGCGAGAGCGCCTGGGCCGGGCTGTCGTTCTCCAGCCCGCAGATCAGCGGCGCCCGCACGGCCACCCCGGCGGCCCTGCTCGTCACCCCGCCGGACGAGCACGATCCCCTCAAGGTGAAGTGGACGGCCGGTGAGGTCCCGGTGGGCGGCGACGAGTCGTCGGTGTCCGTCACCGCCCTGGAGGCGGGCACGGGCCCCTGAGGCGCCCGTTGCGGGATCAGTGGCCGGCGATCGGGTGGGGCGCGTAGGGGCGCTCCAGCTCCTCGGTCTCCTTCTCACTGAGCGTCAGTTCCACCGCTGCCACGGCGTCCTCGAGGTGCCCCGGCTTCGACGCGCCGACGATCGGCGCGGTCACCGTGTCCTGGTGCAGCAGCCAGGCGAGGGCGACCTGGGCGCGCGGTACTCCGCGCTCGGCGGCGATGCGGGTGACGGCCTCGACCACGGCTCGGTCGCCCTCCTGGTAGAGGGTGCTGCCGAAGTTGTCGGTGGCGCTGCGCTCGGTGGCGGTGTCCCAGTCGCGGGTGAGCCGGCCGCGGGCGAGCGGGCTCCAGGGCAGCACGCCGACGCCCTGGTCCGCGCAGAGGGGCAGCATCTCGCGCTCCTCCTCGCGGTAGACGAGGTTGTAGTGGTTCTGCATCGACACGAACCTCGTCCAGCCGTGCCGCTCGGCGGTGTACTGCATCTTGGAGAACTGCCAGGCGTACATCGAACTGGCCCCGATGTAACGGACCTTGCCCGCCTTCACCAGGTCGTGCAGGGCCTCCATCGTCTCCTCGACCGGGGTGTCCTGGTCGTAGCGGTGGATCTGGTAGAGGTCGACGTAGTCGGTGCCCAGCCGCCGGAGGCTGTGGTCGATCTCGGTCATGATCGCCTTGCGGGACAGGCCGGCCCCGTTGGGTCCGGGACGCATCCGGCCGTTGACCTTGGTCGCGAGCACGATGTCGTCACGGCGGGCGAAGTCTCGCAGCGCCTTGCCGACGATCTCCTCACTGGTGCCGTCGGAGTAGACGTTGGCGGTGTCGAAGAAGGTGATGCCGGCCTCCAGCGCCTGCCGGACGAGCGGACGCGATGCCTCCTCGTCGAGCGTCCACTCGTGCGTGCCGCGGTCCGAGACTCCGTACGTCATGCAGCCCAGGCAGATCCGCGACACGTCCAGGCCCGTCGAACCGAGCTTCACGTACTGCATCGTTGCTGCTCCTGTCTTCCGGATCATCCGTACCAGGGCGAGCGTACGTCTTCGCGCGCGCTCGAACCCCGGCCCCGATATTCCGCCGATAACGCCCACGGCTAGCTTTTCGGCGTCCCTGTCGCGTCCGGTGAAAGGCATCCCGTGAAGAAACTGGCCTCCGCCCTCCTCGCCGCCGTGTTCCTCGGCGGCATGTCCGTCGCCGCCGCGCCCGCGGCCTCGGCGGCCACCGCGCCGGGCGCCACCGCGTCGGCGGCGCCCGGCTGCGTCACCGAGACCCAGAAGGTGAGCAAGGGCTACGGAACGATCACCGTCTGTGTCAACGAGGACGGGACCGCCCGGGCCTACGGCGACCTCCACTGCACCGCGTTCGGCGCCGTCCTGGTGATGTGGGACGTCGCCTGGCAGACGACCTCCGGTGTCAAGATCTCGAACGTGGCGACCGCCGGCTGGGGCGACGACGACGTCGTGTTCGACGTCGACCCCGCGGCCGGCGACGACGGGATCACCGGGATCACCGGGGTGGACGACATCGTCCTGTCCACGATCTACATGTGATCCCCGGCCCGCGCGGGCACGGTGTCAGCCCACCCGCTCCGACACGGTGATGGCGCCGACGGGGCACGCGCGGGCGGCCTCCCGCACCAGGGCGCTGCCGCCCCCGTCCTCCCGGCCGGGGCGGAGCGCGCTGTAGCCGTCGTCGTCCTGGGTGAAGACCTCCGGGGCGGTCAGGGCGCACTGCCCCGCCCCGATGCAGGTGTTCCGGTCGATACCGATGTGCATGTGCGGACCCTCCTACCAGGCCACGGGGAGTTCCAGCATCCCCTGGATCGTGTCGCCGGGCTTGAAGGGAATCTCCTCCGCCGGGGCGGCCAGGCGCAGTTCGGGCAGCCGCTCGAAGAGGCTGCGCAGGGCGATCTCCAGTTCGGCGCGGGCCAGGTTCTGGCCCAGGCACTGGTGGATGCCGAACCCGAAGGCGACGTGATGGCGGGCCGGACGGTGCCAGTCCAGGGCGTCCGGCTCGGGGTAGACCGTCTCGTCCCGGTTGATGACGGAGGTGGCGAAGACGACCCCGTCTCCGGCCCGGATGGTCAGCCCCTCCACCTCGATGTCCTCGACGGCCGTCCGGAGCAGCCCGTCCGCGATCGAGAGCACCCGCATCAGTTCCTCGACGGCGCCGGGCAGGAGCCCGGGATCCGCGCGCAGTTCGGCCAGGCGCCCGGGGTTCCGCAGGAGCGTGAAGGTGCCCAGGGAGATCATGTTGGCGGTGGTCTCGTGGCCGGCGACCAGTAGGATGACCGCGAAGGCGATCAACTGGTCACGGTCCAGGGCCCCTTCGCTCAGCTGCTGCCGGACCAGGTCGTCCAGCAGACCCTCGCCGGGCTCCTTCCGCTTGCGGTCGACCAACTCCCCCAGGTACGACTCCAGTCGGTCGCGCGCCTCGAGGGTGTCTTCGGGCCGGGGGCCGCGCAGCAGCCGGCGGGACTGCTCCTCGAAGAAGTCGTGGTCGGCGTAGGGGACGCCGAGCAGCGCGCAGATCACCATCGAGGGCACCGGCAGCGCGAAGGCCGGCACCAGGTCGGCGGACCGGCCCTGCGCGATCATCGCGTCGAGCCGTTCGTCGACGATCTCCTGGATGCGCGGGCGCATGGCGGCGGCGCGCTTGAGGGTGAACTCCGGGATCACCATCCTGCGTTGGGCGCGGTGTTCCGGGTCGTCGACGCCGAGCAGGGCGGGACTGCGCCCCCGTACCGCGGTGAGCCGTGCCGAGGTGGCGGGGAAGCCGTCGCGGGTGCGGTCGGTCGACAGGCGCTGGTCGGCCAGCAGCCGGCGGGCGGTGGTGTGTCCGGTGACGAGCCAGACGGGGCGGCCGTCGAAGAGGGTGACGCGGGCCAGCGGGCGGGTGGCGCGCAGTGGGTCGTAGGCGGCGGGCGGGTGGTAGGGACAGGTCCGGTCCTGCGGGAAGGCGACGGGGTGCGTCGTGTCCGTGTCCGTCATGGAAGACCTCGCAGACGAAGAGTGCGTCGTGCCGATCTTCATTAGATGCCTCGGGCATCTATGCGGCGACGCCAAGTTCGGCCAGATCGGTGACGGGGGCAGACTGGCCGGGGATCACCGGGTGCGGGGCGCCAGGCGGGCCCCGCGGGGCCGGGCGCGCCGGGTTCGTGGCGCGATCGGGCCGTCCGGGAGCGCCGATCGCCCGCCGGATCCGGCCGGGCGGCACGGTGCCCGGTGGTTCGGGGGCAGGATGCGGTATGGATGGGACGGGTCCGCACCGGTCGGTGACGTACACCGGGCCGGTCGTCGGCCCGACGAAGCGACTGAGCGACTGAGCGACTGAGCGACGACGGAACGGATGCACACATGCCTCTGGACGGCGAGTACGAACCCAGCCCGACGAAGTGGGTGCGTGAACAGGTCGAGCTGTACGAGAGCTCGGGCGGCACGAAGGGCACGACCCTGCAGAACACGGGCCTGCCCGTGATCGTGCTGACCACCCGGGGCGCCAAGAGCGGGAAGATCCGCAAGACGCCGCTGATGCGGGTCGAGCAGGACGGCACGTACGCCGTGGTGGCCTCCCTGGGCGGCGCCCCCAAGCACCCGGTCTGGTACTTCAACGTGAAGTCCGATCCCCACGTGGAACTGCAGGACGGCCCGGTGCGGCGCGACATGACGGCCCGTGAGGTCACCGGCGTGGAGAAGGCCGAGTGGTGGGAGCGAGCGGTCGCGGCGTACCCGCCGTACGCCGACTACCAGAAGAAGACGGACCGGGAGATTCCCGTCTTCGTCCTGGAGCCGGCCGACGGAAGCTGATCCGGGCGCACCGGATTCCCGGCGACGGCGTGCATGGAGCGCCGGATTCCGGGCACCCGAGGGTCAGGCCCCGCCGCGTTCCCCCGTCGCGGCGGGGCTTTCCGCTGCCTCGCGCGCGGGGCGGTCGGTGACGTCGAGGAAGATCTCCCCCGCCTCGGGAACGGTGTGGGCGATGGAGCGCTTGATGCGCACCGCGGCCTCCTCCACCCGTTCGCTGTCCATGCCCGGCATCAGGTCGACGCGCGCGGCCACCAGGGTGGAATCCAGGCCGGTCTTCATGGTGAACAGCGCCTCGACGCTGTCGATCTCCGGCTGCGCCTCCAGCAGGGCGCAGATCCGGCCGCTGGCCTCGGGGTCGGCGGCCTCGCCGATCAGCTGGTCGCGGGCCTCGCGGCCCAGCCGGTAGGCGACGTACACGAGCAGTCCGCCGATCGCGAGCGAGGCGCAGGCCTCCCAGACCACCTGGCCGGTGACCATGTGCAGGACCATGCCGGCCATGGCCAGGGTCACCCCGAGCACCGCGGTGCCGTCCTCGGCGACGACCGTGCGCAGGGCCGGGTCGCGCAGCCCGGTGGCGATGCCGCCCTGGCCCCGGACCTGGTACAGGGCCCGCAGCAGCGAGGCACCCTCGGCGAGCAGGGCGACGCCGAGCACGACGAGTCCGGCGACGTAACCGCTCAGTTCCTCGTCGGCGCCGCTGCGCAGGGCCTCGACGCCCTGGTAGAAGGAGAAGCAGCCGCCCATGACGAAGATGCCGACGGCCGCGAGGAGCGACCAGAAGAAGCGTTCCTTGCCGTAGCCGAAGGGGTGCTTGCGGTCGGCGGGGCGGCGGCTGCGGCGCAGGGCGGCGAGGAGGAAGACCTCGTTCATGCTGTCCGCCACCGAGTGCGCGGCCTCCGACAACAGCGCGGGCGATCCCGCGAGGAATCCGCCGATCGCCTTGGCGACGGCGATCACCAGATTGGCCGCGAGGGCGACCAGCACGGTGATGCGTGTCTTGCGGTCCGCCTTCGTCTCCGCGCTCACGTCCCCTCCGTCACTGCCGTCCCCGTCCTTCCCGTAGTCCACTCGGCCGCCCTCGCGGCCCGGCTTCTCCTGCGCGGCTGTCCCAGTCACGAAGGGCCGAATGCCCGTGGCGGCAGCACTCACACCCGGCCTTGTGGGTGGCCCACCAGTGCCGACGGCCGAAAACGGGGAACGCGTCCACCAGGGCACCCGGAAGACTGGAGGCAGGCCCATGAGCGGTGACGGCGGGACGCCGGGCAACAGCGGGTACGGCAGGAAGCCGTTCAAGCGGTCCAAGAGCCACTTCGCGGACCGGATCACCGCGGACGGCCGCGACGGCTGGCCGGTGGAGTCGGGCCGGTACCGCCTGGTGGTCAGCCGAGCCTGTCCGTGGGCGAGCCGGGCCCTGGTCTCGCGGCGGCTTCTCGGGCTGGAGGACGCCCTGTCGCTGGCGGTCGCCGATCCGATCCAGGACGACCGCAGCTGGCGGTTCACGCTGGACCCGGACGGCCGCGACCCGGTCCTCGGCATCCGCTACCTGGGCGAGGCCTACGACCGGCGGGAGACCGGCTATCCGGGCGGGGTGAGCGTTCCCGCGATCGTGGACGTGCCCACCGGGGCGCTGGTCACCAACGACTACCAGCGGATCACCCTGGACCTCGCCACCGAGTGGACTTCGCTGCACCGGCCGGGCGCACCCGACCTGTATCCCGAGTCGCGGCGCGACGAGATCGACGAGGTGATGGCCGGGGTCTACGAGGACGTCAACAACGGCGTGTACCGGGCGGGCTTCGCGACCGGCCAGGAGGAGTACGAGGCCGCGTGCGCGGGCGTGTTCCGGCGGCTGGAGCAGCTGGCGCCCCGACTGGAGCGGCAGCGCTATCTGGTCGGTGACACCGTCACCGAGGCCGACATCCGGCTGTTCACGACGCTGGTCCGGTTCGACGCCGTCTACCACGGCCACTTCAAGTGCAACCGCTGGAAGCTGGCGGAGCACCCGGTGCTGTGGGGGTACGTCCGCGACCTGTTCCAGACGCCCGGGTTCGGGGACACCGTCGACTTCGACCACATCAAGCGCCACTACTACCAGGTGCACACCGGCATCAATCCGACGGCGATCGTGCCCCTGGGCCCGGACCTCGCCGGCTGGCTCACGCCCCACCACCGGGAGGAGCTGGGCGGGCGGCCGTTCGGTGACGGCACTCCGCCGGGGCCCGTCCGGGCCGGCGAGGAGGTGCCGGTACCGGGCCGGCCCTGACCCTTCCGCACACACCACGCACCCCACGCAAGGAGAGATACGCATGGCGAAGGTCAAGAAGAAGAAGCTCCCGCTCGCCTACAAGCCCGTCGGGTTCGCGCTCGGCTGGGTGGGCGGCACGCTGGCCGGGATGGCGTTCCAGAAGACCTGGAAGCTGATCCGGCACGAGGACGACGCGCCCGACGCGCTGGACCGGGACCGCGGCTGGGGCGAGATCCTGCTGGCCGCCGCGATCCAGGGCGCCATCTTCGCGGCGGTGCGCAGCGCCGTGGACCGTACGGGCGCCAAGGCCATCGAGCGCTCGACCGGTGTGTGGCCGGTCGACAAGGGCGGAAGGGACTGACCGCGTCGCAGTCCCCTCCTCCCCGCTCCCCCGCGACGGCGCCCGGCAGGCTGTGGTCAGCCCTGCTTGGGTGCCGTCGGCGCGGTGGACAGGCGCACGGTGAAGGAGTGCCCCGCCGGGTCGGAGAAGCCGCGCTCCTCGTGCGGACCGGCCGGGTCCTTCGCCTCCACGGGGCGTCCGCCGAGCCCCACGATCGCGCGTTCGGCCTCGTCCAGCTCCGCCACCACGAAGTCCAGGTGGACCTGGAGGGAGTTCTCGGGACGGGGCCAGCTCGGCGGGGTCGCGTTGACGTCCCGCCGGAAGGCCATGCGGAAGCCGCGCGGGCCCTCGATCTCGACCCGGTTGGCGGTCGCCTCGGTCTCTTCCGCCCCCAGCAGGCCCTTGTAGAACTCGGCGAGCTTCTCGGGCTCGGCGCAGTCGAGTACCACGACGCCCGCGTTGACCGTTGCCATGTCTCCTCCGAAGGATTCCGGGCGCGGGGCCGACGTGCTCCGTGCCCTCTACCTAGCTGATATCCCGGCGGGGCCGATTCAGTCGGCGACGGCGGGCTCCTGAGGCGGGGTCATGGCCGTCCTGGGTCGACGCATCCCCCTGCCGACCAGGGCATCCGGATGCCGTGCCGCCCAGGGAATGACACGATCTCGTCGGAGGTTGCAGACCGTGCCCCTGGAACCACTCCCTATTCTGCGAGGTTCTCGATGAACACCATGCGCGCCATCGGCCAGGACGTCCTCGGCGGCCCCGAGGTCCTGAAGGAGGTACGGCCCCCGCGCCCCGAGCCGCGCCCGAACGAGGTGCTGGTGCGGGTGCGCGCCGCCGGAGTGAACCCGACCGACTGGAAGCACCGGGCGAACGGCGGCTTCCTCGGTGAGCCGCCCTTCGTACTGGGTTGGGACGTCTCGGGCACGGTGGAGGCGGTGGGGATCGGCGTGGCCGCCTTCGCGCCCGGCGACGAGGTCTTCGGCATGCTCTCGTACCCCTTCGGCCACGGCTCCCACGCGGAGTACGTCACCGCTCCCGCACGCACCTTCACGCACAAGCCGGCCGGGATCGACCACGTCCAGGCGGGCGCGCTCCCCCTGGTGTCGCTGACGGCGTGGCAGGCGCTGGTGGAGCGGGCCGACGTCCGGCCGGGACAGCGGGTGCTGATCCACGCGGCGGCCGGCGGTGTGGGCCATGTGGCGGTACAGATCGCCAAGGCCCGGGGCGCCCATGTGATCGGCACCGCCAGCGCGGGCAAGCACGAGTTCCTGCGCTCCCTGGGCGCGGACGAGACCGTGGACTACCGGGAGACGGACTTCACCGAGGCGGTGAAGGACGTGGACGTCGTGCTGGACACGATCGGCGGCGACACGTCCCTGCGCTCGCTGCGCGTACTGCGCCCCGGCGGGGTGGTGGTCTCGATCCTGCCGGTCGGGTCGGACGAGTTCTTCGAGGAGGCCGGGCGGCTCGGCGTGCGCGCGGTGCGGATGCTGGTGGACGCCGACCGGGCGGACATGGAGGCGATCGCGGCCCTGGTCGAGGCCGGGAAGCTGAAGGCCACCATCGAGAAGACGTTCCCGCTGGCCGACGCGGCCGAGGCGCACGCGCTCGGCGAGACCGGCCGCACGACGGGCAAGATCGTTCTCGTTGTCGACTGATCGACCCGGCTGTGAGATTTCGATGACATATGTCAATCGAACATGCTCATATTCGCTCGATCGGGGTAACTTTTCGTGCGGGCTGGCTGGTTGAGCCCTCCGGAAACAGGCCGGAAGCAGGCCGGAACAACCTGGAGGCAAGTTTCGTGCGGCAGGAATCGGCGTCGCCCACCCGGCATCTGCGCGTGCGCCACGACCGGGGGCACACGGTGCTGGAGTTCCACGGCGAGATCGACATCGCGTCGGCCGCGGAGATCACGCCCCATCTGGACCGGGAGACCCGGCGCCCCGGCGCCCGGGTCGTCCTGGACCTCGGCGGGATCGAGTTCTTCGACTGCTCCGGCCTGCGGCTGCTCCACCGGGCCCGCGGCCAGGTGCTCGACGGAGGCGGACAGGTCCACCTGGTGTGCGCCCACCCGCTGACCCTGCGGATGCTGCGGATCACCGGCCTGACCCGGCTGCTGCCGCCCCGGCCGACACTGGACGAGGTGCTGGGCGTCAGCCTGCCGGCCGCGCGTCGAACAGGGCGCTGACCGACTCACCGTTGTGGATGCGGCGCACGGCCTCGGCCAGTGCCGGGGCGATGGACAGGATCCGCAGCTTGTCCGTGTGGTCGTCGACGGGCACCGGCACGGTGTTGGTGCACACGATCTCCAGCACGTCCGGCTGCTCGCTGAGCCGCCCCAGCGCACCGGCCGCGAACAGCCCGTGCGTGCAGGCGAGGCGGATGGTGCGCGGACCCGACTCCCGGAGCCGGTCCAGGAGTTCCAGCACCGTACTGCCCTTGGCGATCTCGTCGTCGAGCACGATGACGTCACGCCCGGCGACGTCCCCGATCACGGCGCTGATGCTGACCCGGTCGTCGGCGTACCGCTGCTTGGCGCCGGCCGCCACCTGGGCGCCGAGCATCCGGGCGAAGGCGGCGGCCTCCTTGGCGTTGCCCAGGTCCGGCGAGACGACGGTGGTGCGGGACAGGTCGTACTGCCGGAAGTGCGCGGCCAGTTCCCGCAGCGCGTGCAGGTGGTCGACCGGGACCGGGAAGAAGCCGTGCACCTGGGGCGAGTGCAGGGTCATCGCGAGGACCCGGCCGGCGCCGGCCGCGACCAGCAGATCGGCGACCAGGCGGCCGCCCAGGGAGATGCGCGGGGCGTCCTTCTTGTCGGATCGGGCGTAGGAGTAGTGCGGCATGACGACGGTGATGCGGCCGGCCGACGCGCCGCGGGCCGCGTCGCACATCAGCAGCAGCTCGACCAGATGCTCCTGGACCGGCTTGACCAGCGGCTGGACCAGGAAGACGTCCCGCTCCCGGCAGTTGGCAAGGAGCTGCACCTCCAGGCAGTCGTTGGCGAACCGGCTGACCCGGGTGGGGCTGAGCGGCACCCCCAGCTGTGCGCAGACCTCCTCGGCCAGCTCGGGATGGGCACTACCGCTGAACACGGCGATGTCTCGCACGGCCCGCTCCTCGCGTGATCCTGTCCGGCCGGGATCCTCAGCTTACGGAAATCCGGTTGCGCCGGCCCGGGCAGCCGACGGCATGATGGCGCCGTCCGTGTTCTCCCAGGTCCCTGGGACCTCTCAGGTCAGGATCCCCCGCATGCGCCGACTCCTCGGAATCCCCCAGTGCCCCTTCCGGCCCACGGTTCCCGAGGACGCGACCGCTCATGCACCCCACGCACACCCTGAACATCGGCATTCTGGCCCACGTCGACGCCGGTAAGACCAGCCTCACCGAACGGCTGCTCTTCGACCACGGCGCGGTCGACCGGCTCGGCAGCGTCGACGCCGGTGACACCCGTACGGACGACGGCGGCATCGAGCGGCGCCGCGGCATCACCATCCGCTCCGCCGTCGCGGCGTTCACCGTCGGCGACACGCAGGTCAACCTGATCGACACCCCGGGACACTCCGACTTCGTCGCCGAGGTCGAGCGGGCCCTGGAGGTGCTCGACGGCGCGGTGCTGCTGCTCTCCGCCGTGGAGGGGGTGCAGGCGCGGACCCGCGTGCTGCTGCGCACCCTGCGACGGCTGCGGCTGCCCACGCTCGTGTTCGTCAACAAGGTCGACCGGGCCGGGGCGCGGCCCGAGGGCCTGCTCGACGACGTGCGGCGCCTGCTGACTCCGCACGTCGCGCCGCTCACGGCGGTGACGGGCGCGGGCACCGCCGACGCCCGGGTCGTGGCCCGCCCGCCGGACGAGCGGACCGCCGAGGCGCTCGCCGAGGTCGATCCGGACATCCTGGCGGCCCTGGTGGACGGTCCCGAGCCGACGCCGCACGATCTCGCCACGGCCCTCGCCGCCCGCACCGCCGACGGCTCCCTCCACCCGCTGTACCACGGCTCCGCGCTCGGCGGTCAGGGCGTCTCCGAACTGGTCGAGGGCCTGGTCTCACTGGTCCCGGCGGCCGCCGCACCGGTACGGGCCGCCTCCACGGCGCCACGCGGTACGGTCTTCGCCGTGCGCCCGGAGCCCGGCGGCGGACGGACGGCGTACCTGCGCCTTTACGACGGTGAGGTGCGCCCGCGCGAGCGGCTGGCGTTCCTGCGGCGCGAGGCCGACGGCCGGACCATCGAGGTCTCCGGCCGGGTGACCCGCCTCGACGTCGTCGGCGGGGGCGCCACGCTCACCGCCGGGAACATCGCCGCGCTCACCGTGCCGGGCGGCCTGCGCGTCGGCGACCGGCTCGGCGACCTCACCGACCGTGCGCCGCAGTTCGCGGCGCCGACGCTGCAGACCCTGGTCCGGGCGCGGCGCCCGGAGCAGGCGGCGCCGCTGCGCTCCGCGCTGCTCGCGCTGGCCGACCAGGACCCGCTGCTGCACGCCCGCCCGGCGGCGTCCGGCGCGACGGCCCTGCTGCTGTACGGCGAGGTCCAGATGGAGGTGCTGGCGGCGACGCTGGCCGAGGATTTCGGTGTCGAGGCGGAGTTCACGCCCGGCCGGGTGCGGTTGCTGGAGCGACCGGCCGGGACGGGTGAGGCGGCGGAGGAGATGCCGTGGCTCGACCACACCCGGTACTGGGCGACGGTCGGACTGCGGGTCGAGCCGGGTCCGCGCGGCTCGGGCGTGGTGTTCGCCCACGAGACGGAGCTGGGCGCCCTTCCCCGCGCCTTCCACCAGGCGGTGGAGGAGACCGTCCACGCCTCGCTGCTGACCGGGCCGGCCGGGGCGGCGGTCACCGACTGCCGGGTGACGCTGATCCGCTCCGGTTTCAGCTCGCCGCTCAGCACCGCGGCCGACTTCCGCGGGCTGACACCGATCGTGCTGCGCCGCGCCCTGCGCCGGGCGGGAACCGTGCTCTACGAGCCGTACCACGCCTTCGAGGCGGAGATCCCGCCGGACGCGCTGGCCGCCGTGACGGCTCGGCTCGCCGCGCTGGGCGCCGACTTCACCGGCACGACGGGCGGCGACCCCGCCTGGATCCTCACCGGCGAGCTGCCGGCCCGGCGGGTCCGGGAGGCCGAACTGCGACTGCCGGGACTCACCCACGGGGAGGCGGTGTGGTCGTCCCGCCCCTGCACGGACCGCCCGCTGAAGCGGCGGCGCTGAGCCGTCGTACGCCCCGCCGTACCCCCGCCCCCTGCCCTCGTCCCCCAACTGTTCTGTCTGGCGGGGGAGATGGGGGGCATCAGGGTCAGTAGGAAGGAGGGCCGTCGCCATGACGACTCCCGTCAAGAATCCCACGCGTCCCGTCGAGAGGCCCGCGAGGCGCATGCCCGGCTGGGCGAAGGTGCTGACCGCGGTCGTGGTGGTCCTCGCCGTGCTGTTCGCGGGGCTCCGGCTGAGCGTCATACCGGGCCTGAACGACCTGTTCGGCACCGAGACCAAGGACCGCTCGGGCCCCGCGCTGCTCAAGTCCATCCAGGACATCAGCCATTACGAGGCAGCCTCCGGCAACTTCCAGGTCGTCGTGGACCTGGAGAAGGACACCAAGTTCCTGCCCGACGCCGTCCGCGGCTCCCGCACCCTGTACGTCGGGGCGGGCACCGTCGACGCCTACGTCGACCTCGGGAAGGTGGGCGAGGACGACGTGACGGTCAACGACGACCGGACGTCCGCCACGCTGCGGCTGCCGCACGCCGCGCTCGGCGAGCCGGCCCTGGACCCCGACCGCTCGTACGCGGTGTCCAAGCAGCGCGGACTCCTCGACCGCCTCGGCGACCTGTTCTCGGACAACCCGAACAGCGAGCAGGCCGTGCAGAAGCTCGCGGCCCGGCACATCGGCGAGGCCGCCAAGGACAGCGAGCTGAAGACCCGCGCCGAGAGCAACACCACGGCGATGCTCCAGGGTCTGCTGCGCTCCCTCGGCTTCAAGGAGGTGCGGGTGGCCTACGGGACCTGAGCGGACCCCCCGGACCGCCGGGCATCCTCGGCGGTCCGGGGGGTAATAGCTCCGCCACGCGGGGATGTCGACTACTGGAGGAATCAAATGGCTCGTGCCGCCTCAGGGCTGCGTTTTCCGCCTCGCCCCCGCGCCGGCAAGGCGCAGGCGAAGGACGCCGACCAGCACGAACGGCGCCCGCTCCCGCTGCCGCTGCGCCTGCTGGCGACACTGTGCGCGTTCGTCTTCATGGTCGCGTTCGCCGTGGTGCTGGCCCGGCTGACCCTGAACCCCTCCCCCGCGTCCGAGGCGCTGACGCACACCAACCTGCATCCCGGGCGCTCGCTGCAGGCGTACCTGGACCAGCCGGCGCTGCGTGACGCCGTCAAGCAGGTCGGCGGGAACATCCTGCTGGGCGTGCCGTTCGGCGTGCTGGTCCCGGTCGTCGCCCCGCGCACGCGCGGGCTCCTGAAGGTGCTGCTGCTGACCGCGGTGGTGATGCTGCTGGTGGAGTTCGCACAGGGCGCCCTGGTCACCGGGCGGGCCTTCGACATCGACGACGTCATCCTCAACACCAGCGGTGCGCTGATCGGTTACCTGCTGCTGGGTCGGCGGATGAGCCGCGCGGTGCACGCGCGCAAGGTGCGGAAGGCCCGCACGTGAGGGTTCTTCAACCGCGCGAACAACCCTGCGGGCCTTTGGTGTGCTCGTAGACGTCGCCGCCGTAGCCGCGCCGCGCTCACCAGGACGGTCCACGCATGCGCCCGTCGAACCCTCCTGGTCAACCCCGTTCACCGGGCCGAGTCCACGGATCGTCCCGGATTGACCGACGCCTGACCGGTCAATCCGGGATCGAGACGAGTCCTCACGGAGACTGTTCACCATGAACGTCCCGCGTCTGCCGTCGCTACTGGGGGTGTTCGCGCACCCGGACGACGAGAGCCTCCTGGCCGGCGGCGTGCTCGCCCAGCACCACTCCGACGGCGCCCGTACCGCGTCGTCACCGCGACCTGGGCGCCCGACAGCCGCCGCACGCCCGAACTCATCGACGCGCTGCGTGTCCTGAGCGCCGGCACCCCACGCCTGCCCGGCTACGACGACGCACGCAATCCCGAGGCAGCCCCCGGCCGGCCTCGACTCGTCGACGCTCCCCTCGACGAAGTGGTCAGCCGCTCGTCACCCACATCCGAGGCTTCCGACCCGACATCGTCGTCGGGCACGACGCCCTGGGCCGGCTGACCGGCCATCCCGACCACGTACGCACGCACCAAGTCACCCTGCTCGCCGTCGAGGCGGCCGGCCTCGCCCACCTGTACCCCGAAGCGGGCCCGCCCCGGCAGCCAACGGCCCTGTACGCGGCCACGCACCCCGAGTCCGGTGTGGGCCCGCTCGGCCCGCTACGCGAAGGGGCGGGCAAATCCATCCTTGCGGTGCCGGACTCGTACGTGACCACCAGCGTCGACGTCACACGCTGGGCCGACCTGAAGTGGCGGGCGATCCTCGCGCACCGCGGCGAAGTCACACGCAAGCGGTCTCTGCCCGGCATCCTCGCCCGCCTTCCCGAAGCCGACCGCAACCGGATCTCGAGACCGAGCACTTCACCCGCCTCACCCCCGGCCCTGGAGGCGCCGTGAGGGGAACGAGTCTCGTGGGGTAGCGACTCCGAGTCCGGCCGCAGCGGATGATCGACAGGAGAGCTACCGCACTCGCGGGCGGCATGTCGCACGGGAGGTCGCGGCATACCTCGACGTAAAGCTGACCATCTGCACGAAGTGCTCCGTGGGTACACGGGGCCTGGCACCACCCGGCCGACGAAGCAGCCCGAGGAGTAGCAGTGCACCATTTCGCGGCGCCGGCGACGGCGATCTACCTGCCTGACTCGGGGAGCCTGCCACCATGGGTGGGGATCGTCCTGGGCGCCGTGGTCGTCGCGGTGGCCGGCCTGCGGCTGTACCGGCTTTGGCGGTCGTGGCGGCGACGCCGCTAGCGGCCGTACCCCGCGCCGGAAGTGAGTCCGCCCCCGGCCGGGGGAGCCACGGGTTGGCATTGAGCCGGGGGCGGTGAGGGCCACAGGGAGGAACCCTCACCTGGGCTTCCCGGCGGCCGGCCGGGGCGGACGCAGGGCGCAGCGGGATTCACCCGCGTGAGTGACCTGGCTCGCGGCGGATCGACAGCCGCTCCGCGTGCACGCCCGGCAGGGCGCCGTGGGGCTGCCCGCCATCCCCGTGCCGGTATGGCTCCCACGCACCCCCCTCGCCCCCCCGTCGGCCCCGAGGGTGACGAGACCGGGGCGCGCCCGGTGCAGGCTCCGGGCTCTGTAGTACATACTTCCGGCTTGTCCTCTCGGGCGGTGTACCCTGTCAGGGATCACATGCGGCGGGGCTCTCCGCCGTCCCCATCGACGCGTTCGGCGTCGACGCGCACCGCGCGCCCCGGCCGGAAGGAGGCGAGAGACATGGACCGTTCTGAAGCTGTTGCGGCCATAGTTGCCCCCGGCCGTGTGCCCTCGTTCCTCTGCGGCGCGCGGTAAGAATTCCCAAGCCACTCCCTGCGGCATCTGCCTGAGTTGCCTTCACCCGTGCGGTCTGCGTACGGGGTCGCAGGGCTACGCGCCCATGGACGGGGCTCCTCGCCGGTCGCCATGACGTCGGCCTGCTCCGAAGTCGCCTCAGCGGCACGCGGACGCCCTGTCCCTCGGCAGGCCCGTCGTAGACCGGTGAAACAGCAGCACTCCTGACCACACGCGAGCAGCCCACGCACGGGCCGGCCCGCACGTCGGCATGCCCTCCTGCCGGCGGCCGCCATGCCGCTCAGGGCGACGCTGCTCCGCCCGACCCGCGCGACGCCCCCTGCCCGGCTGACTCGACAGCACCCTGACCCGAAATGTGATCACCATGAGAGAACGTCACCACAGGGCATCCGCCTCTGACGGAACGGCCCCCGACAGCGCGTCAACCGACCCGCACTTCCCCGACGGGTCCACGGATGCCGGCCGGCCACCAGCGACGGCCCGCGTCTCCGACACCCCCACCACGGCCGCACCCGATCCCAAGCGCTGGTGGGCACTCGTCCCCATCTCACTCGCGCAGCTGATGGTGATCCTGGACGGGACCATCGTGAACATCGCCCTGCCCTCCGCTCAGCGCGACCTGGCCATCTCGGACTCCGGCCGGCAATGGGTGATCACCGCCTACACGCTGGCCTTCGGCGGTCTGCTGCTGCTCGGCGGCCGCGTGGCCGACCTGGTGGGCCGCAAGCGCACCTTCCTCATCGGCCTCATCGGCTTCGCCGCCGCCTCGGCGCTGGGCGGTGCGGCGGTCGATCCCTGGACGCTTTTCGCGGCGCGTGCCCTTCAGGGCGTGTTCGCTGCCCTCCTGGCACCCTCCGCACTGTCGCTGCTGACGACGACGTTCACCGAGCCCGGGGACCGCGGCAAGGCGTTCGGTGTCTACGGCGCGCTGGCGGGCGGCGGCAGCGCTCTCGGCCTCGTGCTGGGCGGCCTGCTGACCGAGTACCTGAACTGGCGCTGGTCCCTGTACGTCAACGTGCCCATCGCCGTGGCCGCGTTCCTCGGTGCTCTCGCCTTCCTGGAGCACCGCCCCAGCCTTCCGGGCGTACGCCTGGACGTGTCCGGCGCGCTGCTGGGCTGCGGCGGACTCCTCGCCATCGTGTACGGCGTCAGCGAGACCGAACTCCGCGGCTGGACAAGTCCGCTGATCCTCTCCCCACTCGCGGGCGGCACTGTCCTGCTCGCCGCCTTCGTGGTGCGACAGAGCCGCGGGGACAGTCCGCTGCTGCCCCTGCGGATCCTGAAGGACCGCACCCGGATGGGGGCGTTCGTCACGATGGGCCTGGCCACGGCCGGCATGTTCGGCGCATTCCTGTTCCTGACGTACTACTTGCAGGCCGTCCTCGGCTACTCGCCCGTCAAAACGGGGCTGGCGTTCCTGCCCATGTCGGCGGCGATCGCCGTGGGTGCGGCACAGGTCGCGGCCCGGCTGCTGCCGCGCACGGCGCCGCGGGTGCTGATGACGTCCGGCATGGTGCTGGCGGCCGCGGGCATGGTGGTGCTGACTCGTCTGGACGTGCACTCCACTTATGTCACCCACGTCCTGCCCGCGCTTTTGGTGCTCGGCCTGGGAATGGGCCTGACGTTCATGCCGGTCTACGCGACGGCGACGGCCGGAGTGGCGCCGGAGGACTCGGGCATCACGTCCGCGACGGTCACCACCTTCCAGCAGGTGGGCGGTTCCCTCGGCACGGTGCTCCTGAACAGCATCGCCGCGAGCGCCGCCGCCCGATACGTCGCCGGGCGACTGCGGGGCCCGGACCCGAAGGATCCGGTCGCAGCCGAAGGCATGGTGCACGGCTTCACCGTTGCGAGCCGGTGGTCGGCGGGCCTCCTGCTGCTCGCGGCTCTGGTGGCGGCGTGCGCGGTCACGGCCAGGGCCCCCAAGCGCTCTGAGCGCGAAATGAGGGCCTAGCCCGGCACCGCCGTAGCTCACGTCCGCCGTCTCCCCTCTCCTCGACCCTCGACTCGTCCGGCAACCGAAGGAACCCACGTCATGAATCCCCTGACCGAACACGACATCCGCACCTCGTTCGTCAACTGCTCCAAGGGAGAGGCCAAACGCCTCCCCCTGCCCAAGGACCTGGCCGACATCGACCACTGGGGCGACCTGGACTTCCTGGGGTGGTGCGATCTGTCGGCGCCCGCCCGCAGCTACCTCGTCGCCGAACGCGAGGGCGTACCGGTCGGCGTGACCCTGCGCTCGTCGTCCGCCACCCGCGGATTCCTGCGCCGCAGCATGTGCTCGCTCTGCCTGACGACCCACCCCGGCAGCGGCGTCGCCCTGATGAGCGCCCGCAAGGCGGGATCGGCCGGGCGGGAGGGAAACTCCGTCGGCCTCTACATCTGCACCGACCTCGACTGTCCGCTCTACGTACGGGGCAAGAAGAAGCCCGCACCCGGCGGACGGATGGAGGAGACCCTCACCGTCGAGCAGCAGATCGACCGCACCCGCGCCAACCTCGACGCGTTCCTGGACCGGCTCTTCAGCTGAGGCGGCCCGGCACCGTCCGGCCACATCTCGGTGATGGGCCGCATGCGGAGGTGATCGTCTTCCTGGTCGCGCCGCCGACCACGACACCGCGCTCGACTTTGGCGCGAATTTGGTCCGTACCAACGTCTTGACCACCCCTTATCTCACTACTTGAATCAAGAGGCGACACCTCAACCCCCCACCTCGGTCGGCGCCCCTCCCCGGACGCCGTACGGAAGGGAGAGCCGTGGTCCGTCCACGCCTGCTCCGCAGATGTCTCCTCGCCGCCGCCCTGTCCGCGGGGCTCGCCGCGTCCCTCGTGTCGGGCCCCGCACAGGCGGAACCCGATTCCCGTGCCGCCGACGCCGCGGCCGCCGCCGTGACGTTCTCCGACACCTTCGACGGCCCGGCCGGTTCGGCCGTCGACTCCTCGAAGTGGCAGATCGAGACCGGCGACAACGTCAACAACCACGAACGGCAGTACTACACCGCGGGCAACCGGAACGCCTCGCTGAACGGCCAGGGCCAGCTGGTCATCACGGCCCGCAAGGAGAACCCCGCCAACTACCAGTGCTGGTACGGCACCTGCCAGTACACCTCGGCCCGCCTCAACACCTCGGGCAAGTTCACGGCGCAGTACGGACATGTCGAGGCCCGGATGAAGGTGCCGCGCGGGCAGGGCATGTGGCCGGCGTTCTGGATGCTCGGCACCCCGGTGAACTGGCCGGACTCCGGCGAGATCGACATCATGGAGAACGTCGGTTTCGAACCCTCCACCGTGCACGGCACGATCCACGGCCCCGGCTACTCGGGCGCGGGCGGCATCGGCGCCGGCTACACCCTGCCGGGCGGCCAGGCCTTCGCGGACGGCTTCCACACCTTCGCGGTCGACTGGGCGCCCGACTCGATCACCTGGTCGGTGGACGGCAACGTCTACCAGCGGCGCACCCCGGCCGACCTGGGCGGGAAGCAGTGGGTGTTCAACCGTCCGTACTTCCTGATCCTCAACCTGGCGGTCGGCGGCTACTGGCCCGGCGACCCGGACGCCTCCACGGTCTTCCCGCAGTCGCTGGTGGTGGACCACGTGTCGGTGACGACGAGCGACTCCGGCACCGGCGGCGCGATCCGGGGTCTGGCCGGCAAGTGCGTGGACGTCGCCGCGGCGGGGACCGCCAACGGCACCCCCGTACAGCTCTACGACTGCAACGGCACCGCCGCCCAGCGGTGGACGGTGGGCTCCGACGGCACGATCCGGGCGCTGGGCAAGTGCCTGGACGTCAACGCGGGCGGCACGGCGGACGGCACGGTGGTCCAGCTGTGGGACTGCAACGGCAGTGCCGCCCAGCGGTGGGTCGTCACCGGCGCCCGGGACATCGTCAATCCGCAGGCCGACAAGTGCCTCGACGTCACCGGCGACAATGCGGCCAACGGCACCCGGCTGCAGATCTGGACCTGCTCGGGCGGCGCCAACCAGAAGTGGACGGTCGGCTGAGCCGCCCCCGAAGGGCCCGGGCCCGTCCCTCCTAGTGCACTGTCCAGGTGAACTTGTCCCCACCCACCCAGCGGACCACGTCCGGGTCGTCGAGGTCGTGGACCGTGATGCCGAAGGCCGCCGCGGCCTCCAGTACGTCGGTGACGGCCCTGGCCTCACCGACGACCTGGCCGTCGATCTCCACGATCCGGAACGGAGGCGTGCCCGGCTGCACCCGGAGCACGAGGATCCGCGGAGCGCCGATGTGCGGGCTGTCGATTTCGGTCATGCCTCGAGGGTAGGCCGCAACGCGCTGGCGCGAGGATCGGACCGGGCCGGGGTGCGGGTCCCGGGACGCTGGGGAACCCTGGACGTGCGGAGGAGGTCGCGGGAGGAGGTGCGGATGGAGCCCGTCGAGGCACTGGAGCGGATCGCGTTCCTCCTGGAGCGCTCCCAGGCGCCCACCTACCGGGTCCGCGCCTTCCGCACCGCCGCCCGGGTGCTCGGCGGGCTGAGCGCCGACGAGCTGCGCGAGCGGGCCGGGTCGCTGGAGTCGATGAAGGGCATCGGCCCCAAGACGGCGCAGGTGGCACGCGAGGCGCTGGCCGGGCGGACGCCCGGCTACCTGGAGAAGCTGGAGAGCGAGCCGGAGGCCCCGCGCGCGGAGGGCGGCGAGGCGCTGCGGGAGCTGCTGCGCGGCGACTGCCATCTGCACTCCGACTGGTCCGACGGCGGCAGCCCGATCGAGGAGATGGGCCGCACCGCCGCCGCGCTCGGCCACGCGTGGGCGGCGCTGACCGACCACTCGCCACGGCTGACGGTGGCGCGCGGGCTCTCCCCCGAGCGGCTGCGCGAGCAACTGGACGTGGTGGCCGGGCTGAACGAGACCTGGGCGCCGTTCCGGCTGCTGACCGGCATCGAGTGCGACATCCTCGAGGACGGTTCGCTGGACCAGGAGCCGGAGCTGCTGGAGCGGCTCGACGTGGTGGTGGTGTCCGTGCACTCCAAGCTGCGGATGGACGCCCGCAGCATGACCCGCCGCATGGTGAAGGCCGTGCGCGACCCGCACGCGGACGTCCTCGGGCACTGCACCGGGCGGCTGCTGAGCGGGCGGGGCCGGCCCGAGTCGGAGTTCGACGCGGACGAGGTGTTCGCCGCCTGCGCGGAGTCCGGCACCGCCGTGGAGATCAACAGCCGGCCCGAGCGCCTCGACCCCCCGCGGCGGCTGCTGCGCCGCGCGGTGGCGGCGGGCGTGCTGTTCTCGGTCGACACCGACGCGCACGCGCCCGGCCAGCTGGACTGGCAGATCAACGGGTGCGCGCGGGCGGAGGAGTGCGGGGTGCCGCCCGAACGGGTCGTCACCACCTGGTCCCTGGACGACCTGCTGGCCTGGACGCGGGAGGGCCGTACGCCGTCCGGCGTGGCCGGCGGGTGACGTGGTACCCGGCGGGAGGCCGGTGACCGCCGCCGGCCGGAAAGCGAGGGCGCATGGACCGCGCAGCGGTGTTCGACGTCGACGGGACCCTCGTCGACACCAATCATCTGCACGTCGTCTCCTGGTGGGAGGCGTTCCGGCAGGCCGGGCACGAGGTGTCGATGCACGCCCTGCACCGGGCCGTCGGGCTGCCCTCCTCGGACCTCGTGGGGCGGCTGCTGGGCGAGGACCGGGACAGGGACCGGGACGCGGAGCTGAGCGCCGCGCACAAGGCGCTCTACGGGCAGTACTTCGACCGCCTGCCCGCGCTGCCGGACGCCGGGAAACTGCTGCGCCGCCTGGCCGGCGACGGCTGGACGGTGGTGCTCGCCACCTCCGCCGGCGGCGCGGAGCTGGGTGCGCTGCGGCGGGCGATCGACGCGGACGACGCGATCGCGGCCACCGCGAGCGCGGACGACGTGGAGGCGGGCAAACCGTCGCCGGAGCCGGTCGAGCACGCCCTGGAGCTGGCCGGGGTGCCCGCGGAACGGGCCGTTTTCGTGGGCGACACGGTGTGGGACATGCGCGCCGGCAGCCGCGCCGGGGTGCGCTGCGTAGCGGTGCTCTGCGGCGGTCTGCCCCGCGCCGACCTGGAGGAGGCGGGCGCCGACGCCGTCTACGCCGATCCGGCCGAACTGCTGGCCTCCCTGGACCGGAGCCCGCTCGCCTGAGGCGCCGTGCCGTGACACACCTCACCCGGGGGAAGGGCCGGACGGAGGAACACCGGACGCCGCTGTCCCGTTGCAGAGGGCGTGGGTACGGATGGGACAGTGTCCCCGGGCCTCACCTATTGCCCACAGGGACGATCGTTCGGCTGAAGCCCTGTGGAGCCCTTCGCCGAGAGGCGACCGCCATCCGTACCCGCCTCAGAGCCGCCCCGGCCGTGATTCCCCCGTCGCGGTCGGGGCTTCCTTCTGTCCGCGCCCGAGTCCCGCGTGCCTTTCCGGCGCGCTGGGTACCCGGTCACCTCGTGCGGCGAACGGCCGGGAGGAGCGCAGGGTGAGCGGTGGAGCGGGAAGCAGGATCGTGGTCACGGGTGCCACCGGCAACGTGGGCACCAGCGTGGTGAGGCTTCTGTCGGAGGATCCGGAGGTGGGGTCCGTCCTGGGGCTGGCCCGGCGGATCCCCGGGTGGTCGCCGGAGCGGACGGAGTGGGCCGCGGTCGACCTGGCCTCGGACCGGGCCGACCTGAGCGCGCACTTCGCGGGCGCCGACGCGGTGGTGCACCTCGCCTGGGCCTTCCAGCCGACGCACGACCCGGCGACGACCTGGCGCACGAACGTCCTCGGCTCCATCCGGGTCTTCGAGGCGGTGGCCGCCGCCGGGGTGCCGGCGCTGGTGCACGCCTCGTCGGTGGGAGCGTACTCACCGGGGCCGAAGGACCGCGCGGTGGACGAGTCGTGGCCGACGCACGGCTGGCCGGACGCGGCATACTGCCGGGAGAAGGCCTACCTGGAACGCACCCTGGACATCTTCGAGCGGGACCACCCGGGGATCAGGGTGGTGCGGATGCGTCCCGCGTTCCTGTTCAAGCGGGAGTCGGCCAGTGAGCAGCGCCGGATCTTCGGCGGCAGGTTCCTGCCGGGCCCGGCGGCCCGCCCCGGGGCGCTGCCCTTCCTGCCGGACGTCCCCGGTCTGCGGGTGCAGGCGCTGCACACCGACGACGCGGCCCACGCCTATCGGCTGGCGGTGCGCTCCGAGGACGCGCGGGGTCCCTACAACCTCGCCGCGGAGCCGGTCGTGGACGCGGAGGTGCTGGGCGAGATGTTCGGTGCGCGTCCGGTCCGGCTGCCCCGGACCGCGGCCCGTTCGGCGATCGCCGCCGCGTGGGGGCTGCGGCTGCTGCCGGCGTCGCCGCACCTGTTCGACGCGGTGCTGCGGCTGCCGCTGATGGACTGCACGCGGGCTCGGGTGGAGCTGGGCTGGCGCGCGACGCGTTCGGCCACGGAGGTGCTGGAGGAGTTCCTGGACGGCCTGCGCGAGGGCGCGGGCGCGGACACGGCACCGATGCGGGGACGCAAGGTCGGCTGAGCGGCGCCCGCCCCGTGGGGGCGCGGCACGCTTCAGGGGGCGGGCACCTGGCCCGCCCCCTGATCCGTCTTCGTGCGCCGTCAGCCGGAGGACTCGTCGGGCACCGGGTGCTCCGGGTGGACCGCGGCCGAGTGCGGCGCGCCCTGGCGACCGGTTCCGGCCTCGTCCGTGTCGGGGACGTCGTCGGCGGGTTCGGCAGCGTCCTCGCCACTCTCCTCGCCGCCGGTCCCGGTGTCCTCGTCGCGGCCCGCCGCGTCCGCCGGGTCGCCCTGCAGGTGCTCGCGCTGCTCGCGGGTGGGCGCCGCGGCCTCCCACGGGTCGTCGCCGGTCCCGGCTTGCTGGTCCGGCAGGTCCCGGGGAACGGGGGCGCCGTCCTCGCCCGGACCCTCCTGGCGGTGGTCGGTCACTGCGCGCTCCTTCCGGTGGTGCTCCTCCACGTCCGGCCGCACCGGGTACCCCGCGCCACCTCGCGTAACCTCAGTGCGGCGTCCGCTCCTCCAGCGCCGTACGCCAGGCGGGGACCGGGTATTCGGGGGCCGGCTCGGGGCGTCGGCCGCCGCGCGCGAAGAAGTCGGCCAGGGGCAGGATCGCGGCGCCCACGGTGACGGCGTCCGGGCCGAGCCGCCCCAGGTCGACCGTCACCTTCCGGGCCGGGTGGCGCAGCGCGTACGACACGGCGTGGCGGCGGACGGCGGGCAGGAAGCGGGTGCCGAGCTGGAGGCCCGCCCAGCCGCCGATGAGGATGCGCTCGGGCTGGAAGAGGTTGATCAGGTCGGACAGGCCGGCGCCCAGGTACTCGGCGGTCTCCTCCAGGACGGCGAGCGCGACCGGGTCGGGCGCCTCGCCCTCCGGCGGATAGGCGGCGGCGAGCATGGCGGTCAGGGCGGTCTCCTCGTCGGCGCCCCCGGGCACCGAACCGCCCTCCTCCCGCCAGCGGGCCAGCAGCGACTCGGCGCCCGCGTACGCCTCCAGGCAGCCGAGCGCGCCGCAGCGGCAGCGGCGTCCCCTGACCCGGACCGTCAGGTGCCCCCATTCGACCGCCCGGCCCTGCTCGGCCTCGGGCGTGACGAGGCTGGCGCCGACGCCGGACCCGAAGAGGACGACGACGGCGTTGCGGGCACCGCGTCCGGCGCCGAACCACATCTCGGCCTGGCCGAGGGTCTTGGCGCCGTTGTCGATGAAATGGGGAACGGTGTCGGGCAGCGGGGACCCGGCGCGCAGCAGGGCCTCCAGCGGGACCGCGTCCCAGCCGATGGTCTGGCCGTGCACCACGGCGCCGAGGTCCTCGGTGTGCTCGACGATGCCGGGGACACCGATCCCGGCGCCGAGCAGCCGCTCCGGCGGGAGACCGGCCGCGGCCAGCACCTCGGCGATGCCGTCGCGGATGTGGCCGACGATGACCTCGACGTCGTAGCCCTGCTGGGTCAGCGGGCGTTCGGCGCGGGCGAGTTCGGTGAGCGTCAGGTCGAACAGTTCGACGCGCACCCGGGTCTCGCCGACGTCCACGCCGATCATGTGGCCGCTGGCGGGGGCCACCCGCAGCAGGGTGCGGGGCCTGCCGCCGTCGGAGTCGACGCTGCCGGCCTCCTCCACCAGGCCGTCGGCGACGAGGTCGGCGACGACGTTGCTGACGGAGCCGGAGCTGAGTCCGGTCGCCGGGCCCAGTTCGAAGCGGCTGAGCGGTCCGTCGAAGTAGAGCCGCTGGAGTACGGCCGTACGGTTGGCCCTTCTCAGGTCGCGCACCGTGCGCCCGTTCCGCCCCGCCATGTGGCTCCTTCCGTACCGTGCCCGGTGTGCAACATACCTCTGACGCGCGGCAGCACGCGACTTCCCTCTGCCCTTAATTCATGCTATGAAATCCCGCTCGCCGAAATGCGGTGGCCCTTCCGCTGGCGACTATCTACGCTAGGCGAAAACCTAGGGCATCTAGGTTTGGCCATCCAGGTCTTCCACTCCGGCACCCGAAGGGGAGGCTCCCCCATGAGAGCACTCGTCGAGCAGGACATCCGCACCTCTTTCATCAACTGCTCCAAGGGAGAGGCGAAGCGCCTGCCCCTCCCGCGCGATCTCGGCGAACGCCCCTGGGACGATCTCGACTTCCTCGGCTGGCGGGATCCCGGGGCACCCGACCGCAGTTATCTGGTCGCGGACCTGGACGGACGGCTGACCGGCCTGTCGCTGCGGTTCCAGCAGGCCCGGGCCGGTTACTTCCAGCGCAGCCTGTGCGCGCTGTGCCTGACCACCCACCCCCGGGGCGGCGTGTCGCTGATGACGGCGCGCAGGGCCGGGGCGGCCGGACGCGAGGGCAACTCGGTCGGCCTGTACATGTGCACCGACCTGGCCTGCTCGCTGTACCTGCGGGGCAGGAAGGTGTCGCAGAGTGGCGCCCGTTTCGAGGAGAGCCTCACCCTGGAGGAACAGATCGAGCGGACCCTGGGCAATCTGTCCGCCTTCCTCGCCAAGGTGACCGCCTGACGAGCGCGGCCAACGCCGACGCAGGCCGCCGTACGGCGCGTAGGAACCACTCCCATCCCCTTTGTCCGGTTACCGTCCTGTCCGGAACACGTTCGAGGCGCCCGGGGAAGGGAACAGCCCGAGGATGCGTGATGTACGGGAGGCCGCGAAGTCGGCTCTGCGGCGGGTGAAGTGGCTCAGGGACCCCATGGTCGTGCAGGCCCTGCGCTCGGCCGCCGCCGCCTCGATCGCCTATGTCATCGCGGTGCGGCTGAGCCCGGACAAGTCGGCGGCACCGCTCACCGCGCCCCTGACCGCGCTTCTGGTCGTCCAGGTCACGCTGTACGCCACGCTCAAGATGAGCTTCCGCAGGGTGAACGCCGTGGTGGCCGGAGTGCTGGTCGCCATCGCCTTCAGCCAGTTGGTCGGGCTGAGCTGGTGGAGCCTGGCCCTGCTGATCGTGGCGGCGCTGGGCGTCGGGCATCTGGTGCGGGCGCACGAGTTCGTGGCCGAGGTGGCGATCAGCGCGATGCTGGTGCTCGGTGTGACCTCGCACGGCAGCCTCGCGTGGGCCCGGGTGGTGGAGACCCTGATCGGGGCGATCGTCGGACTGTCCTTCAACCTGGTCCTCGCCCCTCCGGTCTGGGTGGAGCAGGCGGGCGAGTCCATCGAGGAACTGGCCCGGCGGGTGCGCCAGCTGATGCTGCGTATGGGCGAGGAGGCCGCCGACAGCACGCCGTTCCACGAGGCGGCGGCCCGGCTGCACGAGGCGCGCCGGCTGGACCACGACATCGGGGAGGTGGACGAGGACCTGCGGCAGGCCGAGGACAGTCTGCGGCTCAACCCCCGGGTGCGGGAGGGACTGCTGCACCGGGTGGTGCTGCGCACCGGTCTGGACACCCTGGAGATCTGCACGGTGGTCATGCGGGTGCTCGCGCGCAGCTTCACCGACCTCGCGAAGGAACGTGAGCCCGAGCCCCTGTTCCCACCGGAGACGGGCGCCACCATCCAGCAGTTGCTGTCCGAGATCGCCGACGCCGTGGTGAGCTTCGCGGTGCTGGTCACCACCAGCGCCAGCGAGAACGCCGAGTCCGCGGAGGAGCGCCTCTCCAGCGAGCTGCGCCAGGCGGCGGCCACCCGGGACCGGCTGGCCGAACTGCTCCTGGAGGAGGTCAGGCGCGACTCCCGACAGTGGCAGCTGCGGGGCGCGGTGCTGGCCGAGGTCAACCGGATCATCGACGAGATGGACACCGAGCACCGCTCGCGGCGGCTCCTGGAGGAGCTGGACCGGCACACGCGCGAGCTGCGTGAACGCATGCCTCGGCTGACCCGGCTGCGGGACCGGGGACGGGCGGTGCTGCGGAAGCGGAACCGCAGCGGCGCCGCGCGGCGTTCCCCTTGAGGAAGAGCGGACGACGACGAGGGGGCGTACGGATGACCGACACCAGCGTGCGGATCGACGGGAACCGGCTGCTGCTGCCGGGCGGGGCCGCGGTGCGGTTCATCCGCACCCTGCGGCTGCCCGAGCAGGGCACCCACCCGCTGCCGCCCGGGCTCGGCGAGTTCCCGGTCCGCCGCGTCGCCGACTACGCAGACACGGTCCCCGAGTCCTGGCGGGCCCGCGGCGGCGTGATGCTGCCGGTGTACCTGCGGGAGGCCATGTGGCTGAGTTTCGCGGGCACGCGGGAGCCCACCGCGCTCCAGGTCGGGGTGGGCAAGGTGTGCGCGGTCTCGGGCAGGCCCTGGAGCGCCCGGCTGTCCCGCGATCCGCAGAACTACGTGGTCCTGCCCCGCCAGCCCTGGCTGGACGGCATCAACTCCGGGACGGGCACGGTGCGGCAGTTCGTGGCGGTGCCGCTCGGCATGGGGGCGACCGTCGAGGGCCAGGTCACCGGCGAGGAGGTCTGGGGCGGGGTCCAGTTGCAGGACTTCCGTCTCAACGACCGGGAACGGGAGCGGTGGCGGGAGGCGGAGCGGCGGCGCGCCGAGTTCGCGCGCCGGGCGGCCCCTCCCGGTGGTGCCTTCGGGGCGGCGATGCCGGCTCCGGCCGCCCCCGGCGCGGCCGCCGCCTACGGGGGCGCGGCCCGGTCCCGGTCCGCGCCCGCGATGGGGCTGGGCGTCGGCGGGTCCATGCGCCAGGAGGTGTACCGGGACGAACGGCCGCTGGAACACTGGGCCGACAGCCCGGCGGGCCGGGTCTTCGTGCACCTGGTGACGCCGCCGGAGTGGCGTCGGGTCACGGGCGAGGAGCCGCCGCCGTCCCCGGTGGACCGGGCCGCGTACACACGGGCGGGCCTGCCCTGGTACGACTACTACGACCAGGACTCCCAGGACCTCGCGCCCACCGAGCCGCTGCGGGACGTCAAGCCGGTCGGCGAGTGGCTCGGGGACGACCACGAGCCGTGGCAGGCACCCGGGCAGCAGCAGGTCCGGCCGTTGAAGGACGCGCAGGGCAAGCCGGTGGAGGACGGGGACTGGTAGGAGGCGGCGGGCCGGTGGGAGAGCCAACGGGAGCGATGCGAGGAGCAGGCGCGTGAGCGGTGACGGCTGGAGCAGGCGGCGGTTCGTCGGGCTGCTCGCCCGGACGGCCGGGGCGGCGGCGCTGCCCGCGGCGGCGGGGTGCGGCGGTGCGCCGGACCCGTCGTCTCCGGCGCCCTCCCCGACACCCACGGCGCCGGGCGCGGGCGCCTCGGGCAGACAGGGCGACTCCACCGGCCCGCGCCCGCTGTACATCGGCACGTACACCTCGGCCGAAGACGGCGGCAAGGGCGTCGGCCTCGCCGACTACGACCCCGGCACCGGGCGGACGACCGGCCGTGGCGTCCTCACCGGCGTCGGCGATCCCTCGTACCTCGCGGCGCATCCCGACGGGCGCACCCTGTACGCGGTGAGCGAGCGCGAGGAGGGAGCGGTGACCGCCGTCCGGCTGTCCGACCGGACGGTCCTGGGCAGCCGGAGCACCGGAGGCGCCGCGCCCTGTCACCTGTCCGTGCATCCGGGCGGGCGCTGGCTGCTCAGCGCCAACTACGGTTCGGGCAGTGTCGCCGTGCACCCGATCGACGCCTCGGGCGCGCTCGGGGAGCGCACCGACCTGGTGGCCCACTCCACTCCCCCGCCCGGCCCCGGACAACAGGGGCCGCACGCGCACCAGATCGTCACCGCTCCCGACGGCGGCCACGTCCTCGCGGTGGACCTCGGCACGGACACCGTGTACACCTACCGGCTGGACGAGGCGTCGGGCAGGCTCACCGAGGTCGCGCGGGCCCGGACCCGGCCGGGTGCCGGACCCCGCCACCTCACCTTCCACCCCGGCGGCCGCCACGCCTACCTCGCCAACGAGGTCGACGACACGGTCGCGGTCTGCTCCTACGACCCCGGGACGGGCCGCCTGACCGTCGGCGAGGCGCAGTCCACGGGCACGGGGTCCGGCACCAATCACCCGGCGCAGATCCTGGTGACGGCGGACGGCTCGCACGCCTTCCTCGCCAACCGGGGGCACAACAGCCTCGCGCGCTACGCGGTGGAGGCGGACGGCGCCCGGCTGCGGCTGCTCGGCACGGTGCCGGTGGGCGGCGACTTCCCGCGGCAGATCGCCTTCTCCCCGGACGGCGGCCTGCTCTTCGCGGCGAACCAGAGATCCGGCACCGTCAGCGTCTTCCGCGTGTCCGAGGGCGGTGAACTGCGCTCCGCCGGGGAGCCGTTCGCCTCACCCGTCGCCGTCTGTGCGCTGCCGCTGTAGGGCCCGGGGGCAGGAGGCGGCGCTCGCCTGCGACAGCAGCACGTGCACCCGCTCCGTGAGCTGCCCGATGTCGTCGGCCGGCGCGTGGAAGGGCAGGCGTACGTCGCCGTGGGCGCGGGCGCGCTCGATGCGCAGGGTCAGCCCGTGCCGGTCGACGGCGAGCGGCCGCACCCGGACCGCGCCGTGCAGGCTGTCGGCCTCGACCAGCCGGGTCAGGCGCTCCACCGCGTCGCCGTGGCAGTCCGCGAGGTGGGTCAGCAGCCGGGCCTCGGCCGACGCCAGCGGGTCGGGCTCGGCGGCGGCGAACTCGTCGAGGTCGACCACCACCGAACCGGACGGCCGCCGCAGCACCACACGCGTGGGCCGGAACGCCAAGTGCCCGTCCGCCACGGCGAACCACCCGGCGAGCCAGAGCCGGGCCCTGATCCGGCCCCGCACCGGGACGGGCGCCACGTCGGCGAACTCCAGCACGGCGGACGGCTCTCCGCGCGGCGCGCAGATCGCCGCCCCGAGCAGGGCGCTGTCCTCGGGCACGTGCAGGAACACCTGGCCGTCGTCGCCGACCGTGTGCGCGCCGACGAACTCCTCGCGGCCGCCTTCCGCGGTCACCGCGCAGGACCAGGCGGCGGCGAGTACGGAGCGGGCCTGCTCCGCCGCGGCAGGCGCGGCCGTCCAGGCGTGGCTGTCACCCATCCTCAACCTCCGTCATCATTTCATTAGGTAAGGCTCACCTAACCTATCGGAGTTCGAGGCGTGCGCCAACCAGGACGCGTGATCTTTGCGAGACCTTTTCAGCGTGCCGGACGGCGCACGTCAGCGGCCCGGGGGCGCGTTCCGGAGTGCAACGCGGGCGCTCAGGGGGCGATGGCGCCGAGCAGCGCCCGCGCACACAGGTCGCGCACCTGCTCCCGGTCGGGCTCCGGATCCCGCAGCCATTCCAGGCAGACCGCGGTGGTGAACGCCAGCCAGCCGCGCACCGCGAGCCGCACGTCGCCGCGCTCCTCGAAGGCCGGGCCGAACTCCGGGTCGGCGGCCAGGGCCGCGAGGATCTGCCGCTCCTGCGCGGCGAGCGCCTGCCGGTAGACCCGGCGCACCGCCTGGTCGCCGGTCGCGTCGGCGCGATGGAAGGCGCGGTAGCCGTGCGCGTGGGCGCGGACGTACTCCAGGTACGCGTCGAGCCCCGCGGTGAGCTGCTCGCGGACCGGTACCCCCGGCACGGCCGCCGTCATCCGCAGCATGCGCTCGCTCTCGCGCTCGACGACCGCCGCGAAGAAGTCCCGCTTGGCCGGGAAGTAGTGGTACAGCAACCCGCGGGAGACCCCGGCGATCTCGGCGACCTGCTCGATCCAGACCTCGTCGTACGGGCTCTCCGAGAACAGCCGCGCCCCCACCGACAGCAACTGCTCCCGGCGCTCGCCGGTGCTGAGCCGGCGGCGTGTGCGCTCGCCCTGTTTCGCGGCCATGTCCGCACCTTACTTGACGCCGGTTCAACAACGGGACGAGACTGGGAGCCGCTATTGAATCCATGTACAACACGCTTGCCCCAGGTGGGCAACACGCCGCCGCGTCAAGGGAGATCGCGCATGGCCCGGACGACGAACGAGACGGCCCGGGACGGCCTGCCCAAGGGCTTCCGCAGCGCCGAGCTGGGCTGGCCCGAACTGCGCCGCATACCCCGGCCGCCGTACCGCGTCCCCCTGCTGGGGGACGTGATCGGGGCGAGCCGGCGCACACCGATGCAGGACTCGCTGCGGTACGCGCGGCAGCTGGGGCCGATCTTCCGGCGGCGGGCCTTCGGCAAGGAGTTCGTGTTCGTCTGGGGCGCCGGGCTCGCCGCCGACCTGGCGGACGAGTCGCGCTTCGCCAAGCACGTGGGGCTCGGCGTGGCCAACCTGCGGCCGGTGGCCGGGGACGGCCTGTTCACGGCGTACAACCACGAGCCCAACTGGCAGCTCGCGCACGACGTGCTGGCGCCCGGCTTCAGCCGCGAGGCCATGGCCGGATACCACGTGATGATGCTGGACGTGGCCTCGCGGCTCACCGACCACTGGGACCGGGCCCGGGCCGCGGGACGGGCGGTGGACGTGCCGGGCGACATGACCAAGCTGACGCTGGAGACCATCGCGCGCACCGGGTTCGGGCACGACTTCGGGTCCTTCGAGCGCTCCCGCCCGCACCCCTTCGTCTCCGCGATGGTGGGCACGCTCACCTACGCGCAGCGGCTCAACACGGTGCCCGCGCCGCTCGCCCCCTGGCTGCTGCGCGACGCCGGCCGCCGCAACGCCGCCGACATCGCCCACCTCAACCGCACCGTGGACGACCTCGTCCGCGAACGCCGGGCCGCGGCGGGCGGCGAGGGCGACCTGCTCGACCGGATGCTGGAGACGACCCATCCCGTCACCGGTGAGCGGCTGTCACCGGAGAACGTCCGCCGGCAGGTCATCACCTTCCTGGTCGCCGGGCACGAGACCACCTCGGGCGCGCTCTCCTTCGCCCTGCACTACCTCGCCCAGCACCCCGACGTCGCCGCCCGGGTCCGGGACGAGGTGGACCGCGTCTGGGGCGACACCGAGGCACCCGGCTACGAGCAGGTGGCCAGGCTGCGCTACACGCGCCGGGTGCTGGACGAGTCGCTGCGGCTGTGGCCGACCGCCCCCGCCTTCGCACGGGAGGCCCGCGAGGACACGGTGCTGGGCGGCGCGTACCCGATGCGGCGCGGGGCCTGGGCACTGGTGCTCACCGGGATGCTGCACCGCGACCCCGACGTGTGGGGCCCGGACGCCGAGCGCTTCGACCCGGACCGCTTCGACGCGAAGGCCGTACGGTCGCGCGCCCCGCACACCTTCAAGCCGTTCGGGACGGGGGCGCGGGCCTGCATCGGGCGGCAGTTCGCGCTGCACGAGGCGACGCTGGTCCTGGGTCTGCTGCTGCGCCGCTACGAGCTGCGGCCCGAGCCCGGTTACCGGCTGCGGGTGACCGAGCGGCTGACGCTGATGCCGGAGGGGCTGCGGCTGCGGCTGGAGCGGCGCACCGCGTCCGGCGGTCCCGGCCCGGCGCCGGAGGGCGGCGCCCGCACCGAGGCCACCGACGACGCCGGGGACGCCGCGTCAGCGGCCCGCTGTCCAGTGCACCGGGCGGGTGACTGAGTCCGGCAGCCTGGTACCGGCTCCGCCCCGGGCCGCGGTGAGCTGCGGCTGGGTCAGGAAGAAGGCTCCCGTCAGGTCCGCGTCCGTCAGGTCGGCGTCACGCAGGTCCGCGCCGATCAGGTCGGCGCCCCGCAGGTCCGCACCGGTGAGGTCGGCGGCGATGAGGTAGGCGCCGCGCAGATCGGCCCCGGCGAGGTCGGCGCCCCTGAGGCGGGCGCCCATCAGGTCGGCGTTGCGGCGGTTCTTCTTCCGGCCGCGGGTGCCGGACCGCATCAGTTCGCTGGCGCGCAGCAGGAGCGCGTTGACCCGCTGCCGGTGCGCGGCCACATCGAGGGCCGCCAGTTCCTCGGGGGTCCCGTCGGTGAGCCGCTCGGTCTCCGCCAGGGCGCGGCGCAGGTCGGGGTGGACCGGGCGGGCGGCGGGCAGGGTGAGCGCCTCGGTCAGGTACCAGAGCAGTTCGTGCAGCTGGCGGACGACCGGGAAGACGTCGAAGACGAGGCGGGCGCGCTCCGGCGGGCCGGTGCGCCAGTCCTGTCCGCCGAAGGTGACCTGCGAGACCTGCTGCCCGGCGCCGAAGCAGTCGTAGACCGTGCAGCCGGTGAAGCCGCGGTCCCGCAGCTCGGCGTGGATGCCGCAGCGGTGGTCGGTGCCGAGGTTCGGGCAGGGCTTCCCCGCGTCCTTGTCGATGGCGAAGTCCGCCGAGCGGGCGAACGGAAGGGCCACGCAGCACAGACCGAAGCACTGCCCGCAGTCGGCGCGCAGCGCGGCCCGGTCCACCGTGTGTTCTCGCATGTCACCGAGGATACGGGCCGTCGGCACGCCCCCCGTGCCGACGGCTCCCGGCCCCGGTCAGGCCTCCAGCGCGGAGAGGTCGAGGCGGGCCAGCCGCTCGGGGTCGGAGAGGATGTACAGGCCGGTGATGAGCCCGTCGGCGACGGTGACGTACGTGACCGACCGCGGACGTCCCTCGGTGACGGCGACGGTGCCCACCGCGCCGTTGACCAGGGCGAGGCGTGCCGCCCCCGCGAGGTGGCGGAAGTGGAAGGCGCCGGTGGCGACCGTCCGGGCGCCGGCGACGACCTTGGACGCGGCCGGGCCCCGGCCCAGCGCACCGGCGTCTGCGCGCAGCACCACGTCCGGGTGGAGCACGGACACCAGCGCCTCGAAGTCCCCGGCGCGGCTCGCGGCGAGGAACGCCTCCACCGCCCGGCGCTGCCGGCCCAGGTCCGGGTCGGCGGCGGGGGTGGCGTCCCGCACCCGGCGCCGGGCCCGGCTGGCCAGCTGCCGGGTGGCGGCCGGGCTGCGCTCGACGATCCGCGCGATGTCGTCGAAGGGCACGGCGAACATGTCGTGCAGCACGAACGCCAGCCGCTCGGCCGGTTCCAGGGCCTCCAGTACCACCAGCAGGGCGATGCCCACCGAGTCGGTGTGCAGGGCCTCCTGCTCCGGATCGGCCTGCGGCAGCGCCCGCACCACCGGGTCGGGCACGAAGGTGTCGAAGCCCTCGGCCATCGGCTCCTCGCGGCGCGCGGTCCGGGAGCGCAGCAGGTCCAGGCAGACCCGCCCGGTCACCGTGGTCAGCCAGGCGCCCAGGTTGTCGATGCCGTCGGCGCCGGTGCGGTCGAGGCGCAGCCACGCCTCCTGCACGGCGTCCTCCGCCTCGGCCGCCGAACCGAGCATGCGGTAGGCGACCGCCTTCAGCTGCCCCCGGTGCTCCTCGAACCGCTCGGCGAGCCGCCCCTGCCCCGGCTCACCCCACTCCCCCGCCATGCCGCTACCGCCCGAAGACTTCGAAGGTCACCGCCGGCTTTCCGCCGAACCGCTCCCCCGCGGACTGGGCGAAGCCGGTGAGGAAGCCGCGCACGTACGTCTCCGGGTCCTCCTCGGTCAGCACCTCGATGTACGTCCGGTGTTCGAGCAGCGAGCGCACCGCGCGCTCCAGGCCCGGCGTGGCGTCCACGGCGTGCGTGGGCGAGGCGGAACCGGCGACCGCGACCCAGCGCACGCCGTCCCAGGGTTCGAGGCCCCGCTCGGTCAGCTCGGGGAAGATCCACCGGTTGCCCGCGTCGGACGCCGCGTCCAGCGTGGCGCGGCCCACGGCGACGTGGTCCGGGGTGTTCCAGGCGACGCCGCCCCAGGTGTCCCGGTGGTTGAGGGTGATGACCAGCTCGGGCCGGTACCGGCGGATCGCGGCGGCGATGTCGCGGCGCAGCGGAACGCCGTACTCGATGACACCGTCCCGGTGGTCGAGGAACTCCACCTCGCGCACGCCGACGACCGCGGCGCTCGCCCGCTGCTCCCGTTCGCGCAGCGGGGCGCACTCGGCGGGCGCCATGGTGTCGATGCCCGCCTCGCCCCGGGTGGCGAGCAGGTAGGTGACCTCCCGGCCCTCGTCGGTCCAGCCGGCGATCGCCGCCGAGCAGCCGTACTCCAGGTCGTCCGGGTGGGCGACGACGGCGAGAGCGCGGCTCCAGTCGCCGGGCATGGGCTCCAGTTGCGTGATCGTCGGCTCCGTCATGCCCGCACACTAACCCGCGCCGCCGGCATCCCACCCGGATATTCGGCCGCGCTCCGGTCAGGCCTCGTCGCGGGCCAGCGCGAGCAGCCGGTCCAGGACGCGGGGGCCGCCGGCCCGGACGCCGTCGTGCTCGAACTCGTCGGTCACCCAGGTGCGCAGTCCGCGGATCGCGCGGGCGGTGGTCAGGGCGTGGGCGGTGTCGACGTACATGTCGTCGTGGTAGACGGCCGCGGCGGCCGGTACCTCGTTGGCGGCGAGGCGGGCGCGGTCGTACAGGGGCGTCCAGTCGGTGCGGGCGGCGAGCAGGCCGGCGGTCTCGCGCAGCGGGCGCAGCGCCGGGTCGCAGTCGAACATCCAGGGGTGGACCGACTCGCCGGTGAACATCAGCGGTTCGTCGCCGGCGAGTGCCTTGGCCGCGTCGAAGCGGGGGAACTCGGCGCGGACCCGCTCCGCCGACCAGTCGGTGGGGCGGCCGTCCTGGCCGTAGATGGCCTCGTGGACGAGGGCGTACAGCGGGTGGCCGGCGTACGACAGCAGGCCCTGCACCTGCTCCTGGAAGTCGTCGGAGAGTTCGTGTCCGCCCGGGGTGCGGACGAACGCGTCCTCCAGGAGGAAGTGCAGGCGGTGGCTGCCCTCGCTGCCGCCGAGCAGGATGCCGAGGGACTGGAAGGCCTCGACGGTCAGCCGGTAGCCGCCCGGCAGGACCACGTCGTGGGTGAGCAGGTGGTCGGCGATGCGGCGGGCGCGTTCGACGTCCTGCGGGTAGCGGGCGTAGTGCGCGGCGACCTTGCGTTCGACACGGGGGTAGGCGGCCCGGTAGATCTCGTCGGCGTGGGCGTCCAGAGAGGGCAGGCCGCCGGTGATCAGGGCGGTGCTCAGGCCCTCGGGGGCGAGCGACAGGTAGGCGACGGTGCAGAAGCCGCCGAAGCTCTGGCCGAGGACGGTCCAGGGGGCGCCGCCGGTGACCTGGGGGCGGATGGCCTCGCAGTCGCGGACGATGGCGTCGGCGCGGAAGTGGGTGAGGTAGTCGGCCTGCTCGGCCGGGCCACCGCGCAGCGGGAGGGTCTGGCGGTTGGCCGGGGTGGAGGCGCCGGTGCCGCGCTGGTCGAGGAGCAGGACGCGGAACTCCTTGAGGGCTCGGCCGAGCCAGGCGGGACGGCCGATGAAACGGTTCGCCCCGAAGCCGGGACCGCCCTGGAGGTAGACCAGCCACGGAAGGTCCTGGTGCGCCTTGTCGCTCGCGACGGCCTCGCGCGCGTACAGCTCGATCGTCTCCCCGGAGGGGTCGCGGTGGTCGAGGGGCACGGTGAAACGGCGGTCGGTGAGGACGACACCTGGCTGGCGGTAGCTGACGCTCAACGGGGCTCCCGGAACGGACGGATGTGACGGTCGGATTTCTCGGCCGTGTCCCAGTTCAGCACACGGTCTTGCGGCGGCGGACCCCCGGGATCATGAAATCGTTCCGGGCGGCCGGTCAGCGGGCGGCGAGGCTGGAGCGCCGCACCACCAGTTCGGGCTGGAGTACGACCCTGCGGTGCGGGTGGGTCCGGTCGGTGCCGTCCAGCTCCGTCTCCTCCAGGAGCAGCTCGGCCGCCATCGCGCCCATGGTGACGGCGGGCTGGCGCACGGAGGTGAGCGGGACGGCCGCCGCGGCGGCGAACTCGATGTCGTCGTAGCCGACGATCGCGAGGTCGTCGGGGACGCTCACCCCGGCCGCGTACAGGGCCTGGAGGACGCCCAGGGCGAGCAGGTCGTTGGCGCAGAAGACGGCGGTCGGCCGGTCCGCGAGCCCGAGCAGGCGGGCGCCGGCGTCGCGCCCGGCGGAGACGTCCAGGCGTTCGGTGGGCAGTTCGCGCAGTGCGTCGGGGCCGAGGCCGGCCTCGGCGAGCGCGGCGAGGGCGCCGGTACGGCGGTCGCGCACCTGGTTGAGTCCCGGCGGGCCGCTGACGTAGGCGATGGAGCGGTGTCCGGCGTCCACCAGGTGGCGCACGGCCAGCGCGCCGCCGGCGACGTCGTCGACGGAGACCGAGCACTCGGTGGTGCCCTCGGCGACCCGGTCGACGAGCACGAAGGGGATGTTGTGGCGCCGGAAGCCCGCGATGTTGCGGCCGGTGGCGTCGGCGGGGGTGAGCAGGACGCCCCGGACCCGCTGCTCGGCGAAGAGCGAGAGGTACTCGGCCTCCTCGCCGGGGTTCTGGGCGCTGTTGCAGACCATCACGCCGAGCCCGGCGTCCCGCGCCGCCCGCTCGGCGCCGCGCGCGACGTCGACGAAGAAGGGGTTGCCCATGTCGAGGACGAGCAGCCCCATGATCCGGCTGCGGCCCGCGCGCAGCTGGCGCGCGGACTCGCTGCGGACGTAGCCGAGCCGGTCGATCGCGGACAGCACCCGCGCGCGGGTCTCGGTCGCGACGGTGTCGGGCCGGTTGATGACGTTGGAGACCGTGCCCACGGAAACTCCGGCGGCGCGGGCGACGTCCTTGATACCCACGGAATGGGCCATCGGGCAGGGACCTCCGAGGTCGGGCCGGGTACGGGTGGGCGGCCGCAGGCCCTTCACACTACCTGCGCCGCCCCGGGAAGAGTCTTCTCAGGCGAGGTGGAACACCTCGGTGAGGGGCTTCATCGCCTCGTCGGGACGCGTCCCGTCCAGGGACTCGAAGAGCGGCCCCATCTCCGCCTGCCACCGGGCGTTCACCTCGGTGGCCTCCATGCCGGCCCGGGCCGCGGCGAAGTCCTCGGTCTCCAGGTAGCCGACGAGCAGGCCGTCGTCGCGCAGGAAGAGCGAGTAGTTGTGCCAGCCGGTGGCGGAGAGCGCCTCGCACATCTCCGGCCACACGGCTGCGTGGCGTTCGCGGTACTCCGCGATGCGGTCCCGGCGGACCTTGAGCAGGAAACAGACGCGTCGCATGAAGTACCGCTCCCGTACGCGAGGTGGAGGCTAGAAGTTGAACCGGTCGACGTTCTCGGCGGTGAACACGGTCGGCTTGCCGAGGTTGATCACGCCGTCCTTGCCGATGGTGTACTCGCCCATGGCGCCGGCCTTGAAGGTCTCGCCCTCCTTGCCGGTGATCTGCCCGGAGGACAGGGCGACGGCGGTGCGCGCGGCCAGTTCACC
Source organism: Streptomyces sp. NBC_01723 (assembly GCF_036246005.1). Classification (NCBI taxonomy): domain Bacteria; kingdom Bacillati; phylum Actinomycetota; class Actinomycetes; order Kitasatosporales; family Streptomycetaceae; genus Streptomyces; species Streptomyces sp. NBC_01723. The sequence goes on along the minus strand of NZ_CP109171.1, from coordinate 8,027,394 downwards.
GAGCTTGGCCGGGTCCCACAGCTCGAACGCCTCGACGGTGCCGTTCTTGACGTACTTGCGCATGTCGTTGGGCGTGCCGAGGCCGGTCAGCCTGACCTTGCCCTTGTACTTGGAGCCGGACAGGTACTGGGCGGCGGCCTTGATGCCGACGGTGGTCGGGGAGATGATCCCCTTCAGGTTCGGGTGCTCCTGGAGCAGGCCCTGGGTCTGCTGGAAGGACTTCTGCGCGTCGTCGTCGCCGTAGGCGACCGTGACCAGCTTGATGTCCTTGTACTTCGGGTCCTTCAGCTCGTCCTTCATGATGTCGATCCAGGCGTTCTGGTTCGTCGCGGTCTGCGCGGCGGAGAGGATCGCGATCTCGCCCTTGTTGCCGATCTGCTCGGCGAGCAGCTGCACCTGGGTGCGGCCGAGGTCGTCGGCGGACGCCTGGGAGATGAAGGCGTTGCGGCACTCGGGGTTGGTGTCCGAGTCGTAGGTGACGACCTTGATCTCGTTCTTCATGGCCTGCTTGAGCGCGGTGCACAGGGCGCCCGGGTCCTGCGCGGAGACGGCCATGGCGTCGACCTGCTGCTGGGTGAGCGTGTTGACGTAGGAGACCTGGCCGGCGGTGTCGGTGCCGCTGGAGGTGCCGACCTCCTTGTAACTGGAGCCGAGTTCCTTCAGCGCCTTCTCGCCGCCCTTGTCGGCGACGGTGAAGTAGGGGTTGTTGACCTGCTTGGGCAGGAAGCCGACGGTCAGCCCCTTCTTCGTCTCGGCGTTGGGATCGGCCTTCCCGGCGGTGGCGGCCTTGCCACCCTCGTCCTTGACGTCCTCCTTGGTGGTGCCACCGCAGGCGGTGGCGGCGAGGGCGAGGGAGGTGACGGCGGCCAGGGCCGCGCAGGTACGGCGGAGCGATTGCTTGCGCATAGTGGGTTCCTTCGTGAACGAGGTGACTGAGGCGCGCCCCGAAGGGGCGCGGGGCGGTGTCGATGTGCGGCTCCGCCGCGTGGTCGCGACCAGCCACAGACGGCCCGCAGCATGTGAACGGCGCGGCTACGTCAGCCTCTGCGCCCTTGCCAGTGAAACCTGCCGTGCAACCCGGGGCCCCAGCACGGACAGAACCAACAACACACCGGTCACGACAATCTGCGACTGCGCGGAAACATCCTGAAGACTCATCACGTTCTGCAACGCCCCGAGCAGAAACACCCCGGCGATCGCGCCGCCCAACGTGCCCTTCCCGCCGTCGAAGTCGATGCCGCCCAGCAACACGGCCGCGACGACGGACAGTTCGAGCCCCGTGGCGTTGTCGTACCGCGCACTCGCGTAGTGCAGCGCCCAGAAGACCCCGGTCAGCGCGGACATCAGCCCGGTCAGCGTGAAGAGGATCAGCTTCTGCCGCCGGACCCGGATCCCGGCGAACCGCGCGGCCTCCTCGCTGGCGCCGACCGCGAACAGCGCCCGGCCGAACGGCATGGCGTGCAGGGCGACCACGGCGATGGCCAGCAGCACGAGGAACGGCAGGAAGGCGTACGGGACGAACGTGTCGCCGATCCGGCCGGACGCGAAGTCCAGGTACTGCGACGGGAAGTCGGTGACCGCGTCGGAGCCGAGCACGATCTGCGCGATGCCCCGGTAGGCCGCCAGGGTGCCGATCGTCACGGCGAGGGAGGGCAGGCCGAGCCGGGTGACCAGCAGCCCGTTGACCAGGCCGCAGACGACGCCGAGCAGCAGGCAGATCGGGATGATCGCCTCGATGGTCATGCCCTGGTTCCACAGGGCGCCCATCACCGCGCCGGACAGACCGGCGGTGGAGGCGACCGACAGGTCGATCTCTCCGGAGACGACGAGCAGGGTCATCGGCAGGGCGATGAGCGCGATCGGCAGGGTGTTGCCGATGAGGAAGGACAGGTTGAGGGCGTTGCCGAAGCCGTCGACGAAGCCGAAGGAGAACAGCAGCACCACGATGAGGAGGGCGCCCACGGCCCCGTCCCACCGCAAAGAGGCGGACCGGCGGATCGCTCGCGCGATTGAGCTGTCAGCCATGGCGGGCGTTCCTCTTCTTCAGGGCGTTGGCCACGCGCAGCGCGACGATCCGGTCGACGGCGATGGCGAGGATGAGCAGGATGCCGTTGATGGCCAGCACCCACACGGAGCTGACCCCGAGCGCGGGGAGCACGCTGTTGATCGAGGTCAGCAGCAGCGCGCCGAGGGCCGCGCCGTAGACGCTGCCGGAGCCGCCGGTAAAGACGACGCCGCCGACCACCACCGCGCTGACGACGGTCAGTTCGTAGCCGTTGCCGGTGCCGGAGTCGACGTTGCCGAAGCGCGCCAGGTAGAGGGCGCCGGCGAGGCCGGCGAGGGCACCGCAGAAGGTGTACGCGGCGAGGATCCGCTTGCGCACGGGGATGCCGGCCAGCCGGGCGGCCTCCGGGTTGGAACCGAGCGCGTACAGCTCCCGTCCGCCGCCGAAGTGCTTGAGGTAGTACGCCGTGGCGACCAGCACGGCGAGCGCGATCAGCGCCAGCCACGGCACGGCCCAGATGCCGCCGGAGCCGAAGTCGACGAAGCCGCCGGGCAGGTCGGCCGCGGTGATCTGGCGGGAGCCGACCCAGATGGAGTCGATGCCGCGGATGATGTAGAGGGTGCCGAGGGTGACGACCAGCGCCGGGACCTGGCCGAGGCTGACGAGCAGGCCGTTGAGGAGGCCGAAGCCGACGCCCGTCAGGACCGCGAGGACCACGGCGACGAACGAGTTGCCGCCGCCCTGGAGGTACGTACCGGCGGTGAAGGCGCTGATGCCGAGGGTGGAGCCGACCGACAGGTCGACGTTGCGGGTGATGACGACCAGCGACTGGCCGGTGGCGACCAGCACCAGGATGGTCGCGTTGAGCAGCAGGTCCTTGATGCCCTGTTCGGACAGGAACTCGCTGTTGCCGGCCTGGGTGACGCCGATCATCACCAGGAAGACCAGCAGGATGGCCAGTTCGCGCATCTTGAAGATGCGGTCGACCAGCCGGGTGGCGCCGGCCTTGGGGATGTCGGCCACGGGGCTCCGGTCGGGTGCGGTCACCGTCATGCGGCTGCCCTCCCCGTGGCTGCGGCCATCACGGTCTCCTCGGTGGCGTCGGTGCGGGGTATCTCGGCGGTCAGCCGCCCCTCGTGCATCACGAGGACGCGGTCGGCCATGCCGAGGACCTCGGGCAGGTCGGAGGAGATCATCAGTACGGCCACGCCGTCGGCGGCCAGTTCGCTCAGCAGCCGGTGCACCTCGGCCTTGGTGCCGACGTCGATGCCGCGGGTCGGCTCGTCGACGATCAGCACCTTGGGTCCGGTGGCCAGCCACTTGGCCAGGACGACCTTCTGCTGGTTTCCGCCGGAGAGGGTCGAGACGGTGTCGGCGATGCGGGCGTACTTGACCTGGAGCCTGACGGCCCAGTCGAGGGAGCGGCTGCGTTCGGCGCCGCGGTCCATGAACCCGCCCCGCACCGTCGTACGGAGCCCGGTGAGGCCGATGTTGCGCTCGATGGACATGCCCATCACCAGGCCCTGCGCGCGCCGGTCCTCCGGGACGAGGGCGAGGCCGGCGGCCATCGCGGTGGACGGGGCGCCGTTGACCAGCGCCCTGCCGTCGACCTCCACCGTCCCGGCGTCCCAGCGGTCGACGCCGAAGACGGAGCGGGCGACCTCGGTGCGCCCGGCGCCGACCAGTCCGGCGAGCGCGACGATCTCACCGCGGCGCACCTCGAAGGAGACGTCGGTGAACACGCCCTCGCGGGTCAGCCGGCGCACGCTGAGGGCGACTTCGCCGGCCCGGACCTCCTGCTTCGGGTACAGCTCGTCGAGGTCGCGGCCGACCATGCGGCGCACCAGGTCGTCCTCGGTCATGCCGTCCAGCGGCTCGCTGGAGATCCGGGCGCCGTCCCGCAGCGTGGTGACACGGGCGCAGATGCGGAAGATCTCCTCCAGGCGGTGGGAGATGAACAGCACGGCGGCGTCCTGCTCGCGCAGGCTGCGTACGACGCCGAAGAGCCGGGCCACCTCGCTGCCGGTGAGGGCGGCGGTCGGCTCGTCCATGATCAGGACGCGGGCGTCGAACGAGAGGGCCTTGGCGATCTCCACGATCTGCTGGTCCGCGATGGACAGACCGCGCGCGGGACGGTCGGGGTCCAGCTCGACGCCGAGGCGCCGCATCAGGTCCGCGGTGGCGTCGTGGGTCGCCCGGTGGTCGATGCGGCCGAGGGCGCGCCGGGGCCGGCGGCCCATGAAGATGTTCTCGGCGATCGACAGGTCGGGGAAGAGGGTGGGCTCCTGGTAGATCACGGCGATGCCGGCGTCGCGGGCGTCGCCGGGACCGTGGAAGACGACCGGCGCGCCGTCGAGCAGCACCTGGCCGGCGTCCGGCCGGTGCACGCCGGCGAGCGTCTTGATGAGGGTCGACTTTCCGGCACCGTTCTCGCCGGCGAGGGCGTGCACCTCGCCGGGGAACAGTTCCAGGGAGACGTCCCGCAGCGCGCGGACCGCGCCGAAGGACTTGGAGACGTCCCTGAGCGCCAGAACCGGGGCCGTACCCGTGTCGGACGGGTGGGTCATTGGGGGCTCCTCGACGACGCCGGCGGGACGGCCCTCACGGCGTCGTGAAAGGTTTCAACTCGGTTGCCGGGGACGTTAGGCAGCGAGGCCATGGCACGTCAATGGTTCCGGGTCGAAAAACTTGCGAAGACCAAAGGTCACGACCGAGTCACGGCCAGCGGGGTCGGCCGGAAGGGTTGACACCCCTTCGGGCGACTCATAGCTTCGCGTTCTGAATCGTTTCACAGTTGGTCGTGCGCACAGCGGGCCACGACCCGACGTCACAGGAGCCCCGAAGTGACCGAACCAGCCGCGGTGAAGGCAGCGCTCAAGACCCAGGCCGTCGAGACGCCGTCGTGGGCGTACGGGAACTCGGGCACCCGCTTCAAGGTGTTCGCCCAGGCCGGCGTCCCGCGCGACCCGTTCGAGAAACTGGACGACGCGGCCAAGGTGCACGAGTTCACCGGCGTCGCCCCGACCGTGGCCCTGCACATCCCGTGGGACCGGGTCGGGAACTACGCCGCGCTGGCCAGGCACGCCGAGGACCGCGGGGTCCGGATCGGCGCCATCAACTCGAACACCTTCCAGGACGACGACTACAAACTGGGCAGCATCTGCCACCCCGACGCGGTCGTGCGCAGGAAGGCCGTCGACCACCTGCTGGAGTGCGTCGACATCATGGACGCCACCGGGTCCCGGGACCTGAAGCTGTGGTTCGCCGACGGCACGAACTATCCGGGTCAGGACGACATCCGGTCCCGGCAGGACCGGCTCGCCGAGGGACTGGCCGAGGTGTACGAGCGGCTCGGCGAGGGCCAGCGGATGCTGCTGGAGTACAAGCTCTTCGAGCCGGCGTTCTACACGACGGACGTGCCGGACTGGGGCACGGCGTACGCGCACTGCCTGAAGCTGGGCGAGAAGGCGCAGGTCGTGGTCGACACGGGGCACCACGCGCCGGGCACGAACATCGAGTTCATCGTGGCGACGCTGCTGCGGGAGGGGAAGCTCGGCGGGTTCGACTTCAACTCGCGCTTCTACGCGGACGACGACCTGATGGTGGGCGCGGCCGATCCGTTCCAGCTGTTCCGGATCATGTACGAGGTGGTGCGTGGGGGCGGGTTCTCGTCGGACGTGGCGTTCATGCTCGACCAGTGCCACAACATCGAGGCGAAGATTCCGGCGATCATCCGGTCGGTGACGAACGTGCAGGAGGCCACGGCGAAGGCGCTGCTGGTCGATGCGGGGGCGCTGGCCGCCGCGCAGGCCGCCGGGGACGTGCTGGAGGCCAACGCCGTGCTGATGGACGCGTACAACACGGACGTGCGTCCGCTGCTTCGTGAGGTGCGGGCGGAGATGGGTCTCGACCCCGAGCCCATGAAGGCGTACCGCGCCTGCGGGTGGGCCGAGAAGGTCGTCGCCGAGCGGGTCGGTGGGCAGCAGGCGGGGTGGGGGGCGTAGGCGTCCGCCGGGTTCGTGTTGTTCGCGGGCCGCGGGTTGTTCGTGGTTGATCGCGCCCACGCGGCGGAGCCGCACATCGAAACTGTCCCGCGCCCCTGACGGGGCGCTTCTCCCTCCCTCTCTCGTAAGGACTGGAAGACATGGCTGTCCACCCCGAAGCCGCCGCACTCCTCGCCCGTTCGCATCGGCTCGGTGCGGATCCGCGGAACACCAACTACGCGGGTGGCAACGCCTCCGCGAAGGGCAGTGGGACCGATCCCGTCACGGGGGGTGATGTCGAGCTGATGTGGGTCAAGGGGTCCGGTGGGGATCTCGGTACGCTCACCGAGGGCGGGCTCGCGGTGTTGCGGCTGGACCGGATGCGGGCGCTCAAGGACGTCTACCCGGGCGTCGGGCGTGAGGACGAGATGGTCGCCGCCTTCGACTACTGCCTGCACGGCAAGGGCGGCGCGGCGCCCTCCATCGACACGGCGATGCACGGGCTGGTCGAAGCCGCGCACGTGGACCACCTCCATCCCGACTCCGGGATCGCGCTGGCCTGCGCGGCCGACGGCGAGAAGCTGACCGCCGAGTGCTTCGGCGACACCGTGGTGTGGGTGCCGTGGCGGCGGCCCGGATTCCAGCTGGGGCTGGACATCGCGGCGGTCAAGGAGGCCAATCCGGGGGCGATCGGGTGTGTGCTCGGCGGGCACGGCATCACCGCCTGGGGCGACACCTCCGAGGAGTGCGAGCGCAATTCGCTGCACATCGTCCGCACCGCGGAGCGGTTCCTCGAGGAGCGCGGGAAGGCCGAGCCGTTCGGGCCGGTGATCGAGGGCTACGAGGCGTTGGCCGACGGCGACCGGCGGGAGCGGGCGGCGGCGCTGGCGCCGTACGTGCGCTCTCTCGCCTCCCGGGACCGGCCGCAGGTCGGCCACTTCACCGACGCGGACGTGGTGCTCGACTTCCTCGCGCGTGCCGAACACCCGCGGCTCGCCGCCCTCGGCACCTCCTGCCCCGACCACTTCCTGCGCACCAAGGTCCGCCCGCTGGTCCTGGACCTGCCCCCGAGCGCCCCGCTGGACGAGACGGTGGCGCGGCTGAAGGAGCTGCACGCCGCCTACCGCGAGGAGTACGCCGCCTACTACCACCGGCACGCCGAACCCGGTTCGCCCGCGATGCGCGGCGCCGACCCGGCGATCGTGCTGGTGCCGGGCGTCGGCATGTTCAGCTTCGGCAAGGACAAGCAGACCGCCCGGGTGGCCGGCGAGTTCTACGTCAACGCGATCAACGTGATGCGCGGCGCGGAGGCCGTGTCGGCGTACGCGCCGATCGAGGAGACGGAGAAGTTCCGCATCGAGTACTGGGCGCTGGAGGAGGCCAAGCTCCAGCGGATGCCGAGGCCCAAGCCGCTGGCGACACGGATCGCGCTGGTCACCGGCGCGGGCAGCGGGATCGGGAAGGCGATCGCGCGACGGCTGGCCGACGAGGGCGCCTGCGTGGTGGTGGCCGACCTGAACGCCGGGAACGCGGCGGAGGTGGCCGAGGAGCTGGGCGGGGCGGACCGGGCCGTCGCGGTGACCGTCGACGTCACCTCCGAGGAGCAGATCGCCGACGCCTTCAGGGCGGCGGTGCTCGCCTTCGGCGGCGTCGACCTGGTGGTCAACAACGCGGGGATCTCCATCTCCAAGCCGCTGCTGGAGACCTCCGCCAAGGACTGGGACCTCCAGCACGGCATCATGGCCCGCGGCTCCTTCCTGGTCTCGCGCGAGGCGGCGCGGGTGATGACCGCGCAGGAACTCGGCGGCGACATCGTCTACATCGCCTCGAAGAACGCGGTCTTCGCCGGGCCGAACAACATCGCCTACTCCGCGACCAAGGCCGACCAGGCCCACCAGGTGCGGCTGCTCGCCGCCGAGCTGGGCGAGCACGGCATCCGGGTCAACGGCGTCAACCCGGACGGTGTGGTGCGCGGTTCCGGCATCTTCGCGGGCGGCTGGGGCGCCCAGCGGGCCGCCGTGTACGGGGTGCCGGAGGAGAAGCTGGGCGAGTTCTACGCGCAGCGCACACTGCTCAAGCGCGAGGTGCTGCCCGAGCACGTCGCGAACGCCGTGTTCGCGCTGACCGGCGGCGACCTGACCCACACCACCGGCCTGCACGTCCCGGTGGACGCCGGCGTGGCCGCCGCGTTCCTGCGATGAGCGGTGCGAGGGACGCCGGCACCAAGGCGTACGCCGCGGTCGACCTCGGCGCGTCCAGCGGGCGCGTCATGGTCGGCCGCGTCGGCCCCGACCGGCTGGAGCTGACCGAGGCGCACCGCTTCCCCAACCGTCCGGTCCGCACGCCCGAAGGGCTGCACTGGGACATCCTGGGGCTGTACGCCGGCGTGCTGGACGGCCTGCGGGCGGCGGGGCCGGTGGACTCGGTGGGCGTCGACAGCTGGGCCGTCGACCACGGCCTGCTCGACGCGGACGGAGGGCTCCTCGGCAACCCGGTGCACTACCGCGACCCCCGCACCGAGGGCGTCGCGCAGCGGGTGTGGGAGACACTGCCCGCCCGGGAGCTGTACGCGGCGACCGGGTTGCAGTACGCGCCCTTCAACACCCTGTACCAGCTCGTCGCCGCCCGCGGCACGGCCCGGTTCGCGGCCGCCCGGCGACTGTTGCTGGTGCCGGACCTGCTGACCTACTGGCTGACCGGGGAACAGGGCACGGAGCTGACCAACGCCTCCACCACCCAGCTGATCGACCCCCGCACCCGGGACTGGTCGCGGGAGGTGGCGGACCGGGCGGGCATCGACCTCGGCCTGTTCGCGCCGCTGCGGCGGCCGGGAGAAGCGGCGGGCCTGCTGCGGCCCGAGGTGCTGGAGGAGACGGGGCTCACCGGGCCCGTGCCGGTGACGGCGGTCGGCTCGCACGACACCGCGTCCGCGGTGGCCGCCGTACCGGCCGCGGACGAGCGGTTCGCCTACATCTGCACCGGCACCTGGTCGCTGGCGGGTCTGGAGCTGACCGCTCCCGTCCTGACCGAGGAGAGCCGCGCCGCCAACTTCACCAATGAGCTGGGGCTGGACGGCACGGTCCGCTACCTGCGCAACATCATGGGTCTGTGGCTGCTCCAGGAGTGCGTACGGGCGTGGGGCGAGCCCGATCTGGGCGGACTGCTGCGCGCGGCGGCACGGGTGCCCGCGCTGCGGTCGGTGGTGGACGCGGGCGACCCTGCGTTCCTGGCGCCCGGGCGGATGCCGGAGCGGATCGCCGAGGCGTGCCGTGCCTCCGGACAGCCCGTGCCCGCGTCGCCCCCCGAGGTGACCCGCTGCATCCTCGACTCGCTGGCGCTGGCCCATCGCAGGGCGGTCGAGGACGCCCAGCGGCTCGCCGGGCACCCGGTGGACGTCGTGCACGTCGTCGGCGGGGGCACCCGCAACGCGCTGCTGTGCCAACTGACGGCCGACGCCTGCGGACTGCCCGTGGTGGCGGGGCCGACGGAGGCCGCCGCACTCGGCAACGTCCTCGTGCAGGCGCGCGCCCACGGCCTGGTGGACGATCTCGCCGGAACACGGCGGCTGCTGGCCCGCACACAGTCGCCGACCCGCTACGAGCCGCGCGGTGGCACGGCACGCTGGCGGGCGGCCGAGGCCCGACTCGCCGACCGGTGAACCGGGACTCCCCCGGCGCCGCCGTGCGGACTAACCTGCACCCATCATTCATCCGATGATCGAACACGAGGAGTCGCGATGCGTGTCGCCCTGTTCCTGACCTGCGTCAACGACACGCTCTATCCGGACACCGGCCGTGCCGTGCTGAGACTGCTCACCAGACTGGGCGTCGACGTCGACTTCCCGATGGGGCAGACCTGTTGCGGGCAGGCGCACTACAACACCGGTTACCGGCACGAGGCCGAGCCGCTGGCCCGGCGATTCGCAGACGTCTTCGCGGAGTACGACGCGGTCGTGACGCCGTCGGGTTCGTGCGGCGCGATGGTGCGGGAGCTGTATCCGCGCATGGGTGAGCGGGCGCGCGCGGAGGGGCGCGGGGACACGCTCGCGGCGACGCTGGCGCCGGTGGTGCCGAAGACGTACGAGCTGACGGAGTTCCTCGTGGACGTGCTCGGGGTGACGGACGTCGGGGCGTACTACCCGCACACGGTGACCTACCACCCGACCTGCCACGGGCTGCGGAGCCTGGGCCTGGGCGACCGGCCCCGGCGGCTCCTGGAGGCGGTGAAGGGCCTGGAACTGCTGGAGTTGCCGGGGGCCGAGGAGTGCTGCGGCTTCGGCGGCACCTTCGCCGTGAAGAACTCCGACGTGTCGGCGGCGATGGGCGCGGACAAGGTGCGCAACGCCGAGTCGACGGGCGCCGACGTGCTGTGCGCCGCGGACAACTCCTGTCTGATGCACATCGGCGGGACGATGACGCGGCTGCGCACGGGCATGCGCCCGGTGCACATCGCGGAGATCCTGGCGAGCACGGAGGAGGCGGCGGCCGTATGAGCGGGACCTATCTGGGGATGCCGGCCTTTCCCGAGGCGGCGCGGGAGGCCGTGGGCAACACCACGCTGCGCGGCAATCTGCGCCACGCCACGCACACCATCCGGGACAAGCGGGCCCGCGCGGTCGCGGAACTGGACGACTGGGCGGAGCTGCGCGAGGCCGGGAAGCGCGTCAAGGACCACACCCTGCGCCATCTCGACCGGTATCTGGTGCAGGTGGAGGAGGCGGTCACGGCCGCGGGCGGGACGGTGCACTGGGCCGCCGACGCGGACGAGGCCAACGAGATCGTCGCCCGGCTGGTCGAGGAGACCGGTGAGAGCGAGGTCGTCAAGGTCAAGTCGATGGCGACGCAGGAGATCGGTCTCAACGAGGCGCTGGAGGCCCGGGGCATCCACGCCTACGAGACCGATCTGGCCGAGCTGATCGTGCAGTTGGGCAAGGACCGGCCCTCGCACATCCTGGTGCCGGCCATCCATCGCAACCGGGGCGAGATCCGGGACATCTTCCGCTCCGAGATGAGCGAGTGGGGTCGCCCGGCGCCCGAGGGCCTGACCGACACACCGGCCGAACTCGCGGAGGCGGCGCGGCTGCACCTGCGGGAGAAGTTCCTGCGGGCCAAGGTCGGCATCTCCGGCGCCAACTTCATGGTCGCCGAGACCGGCACGCTGGTGGTCGTGGAGTCCGAGGGCAACGGACGGATGTGCCTGACCCTGCCCGAGACGCTGATCTCGGTCGTCGGCATCGAGAAGATCGTGCCGACCTGGCGGGACCTGGAGGTCTTCCTCCAGACCCTCCCCCGCTCCTCGACCGCCGAGCGCATGAACCCGTACACCTCCATGTGGACGGGCACCAGGGACGGCCGGGCCGGGGAAGGGGACGGCCCGCGCGCCTTCCACCTGGTCCTGCTGGACAACGGCCGCACCGACACCCTCGCCGACGAGGTCGGCCGCCAGGCGCTGCGCTGCATCCGCTGCTCGGCCTGCCTGAACGTGTGCCCGGTGTACGAGCGGGCCGGCGGCCACGCCTACGGCTCGGTCTACCCGGGCCCGATCGGCGCCATCCTCAGCCCCCAACTGCGGGGCACGGGCAGCGAGATCGACGCCTCCCTGCCCTACGCGTCCTCGCTGTGCGGTGCCTGCTACGAGGTGTGCCCGGTCGCCATCGACATCCCCGAGGTGCTGGTGCATCTGCGGGAGCGGGTGGTGCAGGGCGGGCCCGCGGTGCGGGGAGGCAACCGGGTCGTGCTGAAACCGGCGAAGGGCCACGCCGCCGAACGGGCGGCGATGCGGGCGGCGCGGTGGGCCTTCACCCGTCCGGGGGCGCTGCGGACCGGGCAGCGGCTGGCCTCGCGCAGCCGCCGTCTGCATCCGCGCACCCTGCCGGGCCCCGGACGGGCGTGGAGCGGCAGTCGCGATCTGCCGCCGGTGCCCCCGGAGCCGTTCCGGGACTGGTGGCAGCGCACGCACGGCGGAAGGAACGAGACGAAGTGAGCAGCAGGGAACGCATCCTGGGCCGGGTGCGGCGCGCCCTCGCCAACGCGCCGGCCGACGAGGTGCCCGTCGCACGGGACTACCTGCGCGAGCACGGGCGGCGGACCACCGGGCAGACGGTGGAGCTGCTCGCCGAGAACCTCGCGGACTACCGGGCGATCGTGCACCGGTGCGCGGACGGTGAGCTGCCCGCGCTGCTGGCCGGTCTGCTGTCGGCGCGCGGCTCGCGGAGCGTGGTGGTGCCGCCGGGGCTGCCGCCGGGCTGGCTGGCGGAGGCGGGGGCGCGCCCGGTCCCGGACGAGGCGGCGAGTACGGCGCCGGAGCTGGACCTGGTGGACAGCGTGGTCACCGGCTGCGCGGTCGCCGTCGCCGAGACCGGCACGATCGTGCTGGACGGCTCGCCCGACCAGGGGCGCCGGCGCATCACCCTCGTGCCCGACCACCACATCTGCGTCGTGCGCGTGCCCGACCAGGTGGTCTCCTCCGTCCCGCAGGCCCTCGAACGCCTCGACCCGGCCCGTCCGCTGACGTGGATCTCCGGTCCGTCGGCGACCAGCGACATCGAGCTGGACCGGGTCGAGGGGGTGCACGGTCCGCGCACCCTGGAGGTGGTGCTGGTGGGCGGTCAGCCGAGCGGGAACGTCACCTCGTAGCGCCCGGAGGGCAGCCGGTAGGCCACGGCGCCGTCCTCGGCGCCCAGGTACTCCACGCCGTCGACCCGGGCCAGCGGGGTCCGGCCCGCGCGGACGCCGTCCGGGTCGGGCGTGGGAAGGCGCAGGGTGGCGGTGGAGTTGGCGGGGACGGCGGCCCGGTGGTGGACCGTGCGTCCGCGTACGGTCCACTCGCTGCGGATCTCGCCGTACGGCGACAGGTGCGAGCCGGTGACGTGCTTGATGCGGCCGGTGGGATCCAGGTGCGGGCGCAGCCGGAAGTGCCGGAAGCCCGGGTGGTCCGGCTCGCGGGCGATGCCGGCCATGGACTCGTACATCCACTCCAGGACGGCGCCGTAGGAGTAGTGGTTGAAGGAGTTCATCTCGACCGGTCCGAAGCCGTCCTCCTTCGAGTACGAGTTCCAGCGCTCCCAGATGGTGGTGGCGCCGTTGTCGACGGAGTACAGCCAGGACGGCATCGCGTTCTGGTGGAGCAGCGCGTACGCCAGGTCGGCGCGGCCCTCGTCGGTGAGGACCGGGGCGAGCACGTTCACGCCGAGGAAGCCGACGGAGAGGGTGTTCTCGGCGTACTGGACGCGGGTGCTCCCGGGGTGGGCCTCCTTGTAGGCGGCGTCGTTGCCGATGTTCTCCGCGAGCAGGCCGACGAGGGCCCGGCGCTGTGCCTCGGTGTCGTAGAAGCCGAGTTTGAGGACCCAGAGCAGGGCGGTCTGGCTGTCGTCCTCGGGGTCGGGGCCGTTGATCGGTTTGCCGCCGCGGCTGGAGCGGACGGTGACCTTGTCGTCCGCCGTGTCCAGGTAGGTGGTCATGAAGGCGCGGCGGATACCGGCGAAGAGGCGGTCGTAGGTGTCGGCCTCGCCGGCGCGGCCGGTGGCGCGGGCCATGTGGGCCATCAGGCGGACGCTGTAGCCGTAGTAGACGTCGCTCATGAGCTGGGTGCCGGTGCTCTGCGGGGCCAGCCAGTCGGCGAACAGGGCGCCCTGGCCGGTGTGGCCGTCGGCGCTGCGGCCGCGGATCCAGTCGACGTAGCGGGTCATCGCCTCCCAGCTGCGGTCGACGACGGTGCGGTCGCCGGTCATCTGCCACACCGTCCACGGGACGACCACTCCGCAGTCGGCCCAGCCGCTGACCGGTTGCGCGGCGTTGTAGCGGTTGCCCGGTGAGACGGCGGTGAACTGGGCGCCGTCGACCCCGTAGATCCGCTGGGAGTCGATCAGGTTGTCCTGGAAGTGGCTCAGGAAGGTGACCGCGTCGGCGTTGTAGAGACCGGTGGCGGCGAAGACCTGGGTGTCGCCGGTCCAGCCGAGGCGTTCGTCGCGCTGCGGGCAGTCGGTGGGCACCCAGAAGTAGTTGCCGCGCTGTCCCCAACGGACGTTGCTGATCAGCTGGTTGACCTTGGCGTCGTCGGTGGCGACCGTGCCGGTGTCGTGGACGGCGGAGGTGGCGACCCGGCCGGTCAGCGCGGTGATCGTGACCTCGGCCGTGGTCGTGACGGAGACGTAGCGGAATCCGTAGAAGGTGAGGGAGTCCTGGTGCGTCTCGCCGTTCGGGTCCCCCTTGAGGACGTAGGTGCTGGTGGCCTTGGCGGAGCGCAGGTTGGCCCGGTAGACGGAGCCCTCGGGGCCGTCGGCGCCCGCGCTGGAGTCGTTGAGCATCTCGCCGAAGGTGAGGACGACCTGGGCGCCGGACGGGCCGCGCAGGCTGTAGCGGGGGACGCCGACCATGTTCTGGCCGAGGTCGAGGACCGCGGTCTCGCCGGGCCGCAGGACGACCTGCGCGCGGGCGGCGCGGCCGGGGTCGGTGACGGTGCGCTCGGGGTCTGCGACGACGCGGCCCCTGCCGTTCGGGCTGCCCTCCTGGCCGGTGACGCCCGTGTGGACCGTGACGGAGCGCGGGCGCAGGTCCCACTCGGGCACGATGCGGGCCGATTCGCCGGGATGGGCGACGACTTGGGCGTCCGGGAACCGGGCGGCGAGGTCGTGTTCGGCGACCTCGGCCCAGCCGGAGGTGTCGTAGCCGCCCGCCGCCCAGCCGGGCAGCTCCCGGCGGGCGTCGTAGGTCTGGCCGTCGTAGATGTCGTCGGCGCGCCAGGGGCCGGTGTCGATGGCGCGCCAGCCGTCGTCCGGGGCGGTGACGACGCTCTGCGTGGTGCCGTCGGTGTAGCGGATCAGCAGTTTCGCCTTCAGGGCGAGCGGGTTGCCGTCCGCCGAGTAGTACGTGCTGCCCTCGGAGACGCGGCTGTTGTACCAGCCGTTGCCGAGCACCGCGCCGAGGGTGACCTGCGAACGGTCGGCCGTCACCAGGTCGGTGACGTCGTAGGTGAGGTAGTCGACCCGGGCGTCGTAGTTGGTCCAGCCCGGGGTCAGCAGTTCGGTTGTGCGGCCGTCGCCGTGCGGCACCTCGACGCGCCGCCCGTTGACGTACGCGTCGTACACGCCGAGCGCCGAGACGTACAGCCGGGCCTCGGCGACCCGGGCGCGGCGCAGCGGCTCCTGGCGGCGCAGGACCGGGGCTCCGGCGCTGTTCGGCGCTTTGCCGGCCATGCCGATCCAGCGGGCGCCGTCCCAGTGGGTGACGCCGTCGGTGCCGAGCAGGCCGGTCTCGAAGTGGGCGGCGGGGGCGGTGCGGGCGCGGCCGTGCTCGTCCCAGACCGTCACCGTCCAGTGGTAGCGGGTCGTGGCGCGCAGTCCGGGCCCCGCGTAGGGCACGGCCACCGAGTCGGGCGAGGTGACGCGGCCGCTGTCCCACACGTCCGTGCGGCCCGCGGCGAGGCGGCGCGGGTCGGTGGCCACCAGGATCCGGTACGCGGTCTGCCGGCGGCCCCGGGCGGTGGAGTGCGTGCGCCAGCCGAAGCGCGGGCGGGGCGCGTCGGTGCCGAGCGGGTTCGTGCGGTGTTCCGTGGTCAGGCCGGTCACCGAGGTGCCGCCCCCGTCGGCGGGGGTCTCGGCCGGTGCGGCCGTGGCGGGGGATGCGGCGCCCGTCTGGTAGGCCACGACCGCCGGCAGCGCGCCGAGTGTGGTGGCCAGGACCGTTCTGCGCCGCACCGTGGTGCGCTCCTCGTGCTCTCCGTGCACTCCGTCCTCCATGCCGTCATCCCTTTCGGCCGTCGGTATTCCCGGGGAGTTGTATCGATTCAGAGCGAACGACGGCGAACCTAGTGACAGTTCTGGCAGGTGTCCACGGGTCGAACCGAAATATCTCGACCGCTGCACTTCAGACGACTTTTGAAACTTTTCAAAACCGGATTGAACCGTTCATCCTCCGACGGGACGTCACCGGTGAGCGGCGGGCCGCGCCCGCGTCCAGCGTGAGGTCGTGATCCGGTTCGAGGACGTCACCAAGCGCTGTCCGGACGGGACGACGGCCGTGGACGGCCTGAGTCTGGAGGTGGCCGAGGGCGAACTGGTCACGCTCGTCGGCCCGTCGGCCTGCGGCAAGACGACCACGATGACGATGGTCAACCGGCTGACCGAGCCGACCTCGGGGCGCATCCTCGTGGACGGCGAGGACGTGGCGAGTGTCGATCCGGAGCGGCTGCGGCGGCGGATCGGGTACGTCATCCAGCAGGTGGGGCTCGTCCCGCACCGGACGGTGCCGGACAACACGGCGACGGTGCCGGCGCTGGTCGGCTGGAAACGGGCGAAGGCGCGGGAGCGGGCCGCCGAACTGCTGGACCTGGTGGGCCTGGACCCGGCCCAGTTCGGACCGCGCTATCCGGACGATCGTGGTCACGGCCGGCACGGGTCCGGCCGCCCAGCGGCGGCGGCGCGCCAGCACCGCGAGCGGCAGGGCGACGACGAGCGCGACGAAGACCGAGGCGGCGGTCGGCTCCAGGTGCTGGAGCACGGCGTCGAGGAGGATCTCACGGCGGGTGCTCAGCTACTCCCCGCAGATCCACTCGTTGCGCGCGAGACAGTCGTCCGGAGGTGCGGTCACCTCGCCTCCCCATTGCATCGGTCCCGCACGGGGGCGGGCGCGTTGTGGTGGCCCGTACGGGCGCCGGCCACCGGGCGGTGGTGTCGCTGAGTACACCCCCCGATACGGGTTCTGCGCCCAGTGTGGCCCGGCCCGCCGCTCCGTAGCGTCTTCGACGAGGCACCGCACAGGGCGTGCCACACGGAAGGTGATGACGATGTTCCGTTCCCGCACACGCGGCGGCCACGACCAGGGCCCCGCCCCCGAGGCCCTCCGGCTCGTCAAGGTGACCCGGACCTACGGCTCCGCGGAGAACGCCGTGACCGCCCTGGACGGAGTGACCCTGAGTCTGGCCCGCGGCACGTTCACGGCGGTCATGGGACCGTCGGGCTCGGGCAAGTCCACGCTGCTGCAGTGCGCGGCGGGGCTCGACCGGCCGGACAGCGGCATCGTGTGGGTGGACGGCGCGGAGCTGACCGGAGGCACCGAGGCGGAGCTGACCAAGTTCCGGCGCGGCCGGGTCGGATTCGTGTTCCAGCAGTACAACCTGCTGGACACGCTGACGGTCGCGCAGAACACGGTGCTCCCGCTCAAGCTCGCCGGACGCCGCGTCGACCGCGGCCGGGCCCGCGAGATCCTGACCACCGTCGGCCTCGAGGACCGGCTGGGGCACCGCCCCGCCCAGCTCTCCGGCGGTCAGCGGCAGCGGGTGGCGATCGCCCGCGCCCTGGTCACCGAGCCCCGGGTGATCTTCGCCGACGAGCCGACGGGCGCGCTGGACACGCGCAGCGCCCGGCAGGTGATGCTGCTGCTCCAGGAGGCGGTTCGGGTGCACGCGCGGACCGTGGTGATGGTGACGCACGACCCGGTCGCCGCCTCGTACGCGGACTCGGTGGTGTTCCTCGCCGACGGACGGCTGGCGGGGCGGATGGACGCGCCGACCCCGGACGCGGTCGCGGAGCGGCTGGCGCACCTGGGCGACACCGTGACGGCGGGGGTGTGAGCGATGCTGGTACTGGCCCTTCGGTCGATCCGGCAGCGCCCCGGACGGTTCCTCGCGACGCTGCTGTCCGCCTTCCTGGGCGCGGCGGTCATCATGACGTTCAACTCGATGCACGACACGGCCGGGCAGGACGGCGTCGACGCGGTCAGCTCAGAGACGCTGGGCACGGCTGCGGGCGTCGTCGGCGGCTACGGCACCCTGCTGGTGTTCTTCGCGGTGGCGTCCACGCTGACGGTCAACGTGCACCAGCGCACCGCCGAACTGGAGCTGCTGCGCTGCTCGGGGGCGACCCCGGCGCAGATCAAGCGGATGGTCGTGGGTGAGGCGGTGGCCGTGGCGCTGGCGGGCGCCGCGCTGGCGGTCGGCCCGGCGATGCTCGGCGGGCGGGCGCTGCTGGAGATGTTCCAGGACAGCGGGCAGGTCGCGCACTCCGTCGACTACTCCTTCGGCCCGATCGCGCTGGTGAGCGGCGTGGACATCACGCTGCTCGCCGCCGCGGGCGCCGCCTTGCTGGCGGTGCGGCGGGTGACGCGGGGCAGCAGGGAGCGGGCCGGGGCCAAGCGGTTCCTGGCGTACGCCGCGCTGGTCACCGGCGTCGCGGGCGCCGGCTCCACCTTCCTGTTCTCCGCGACGGACGAGATGCTGATGGCGCCGCCGGCCTACGGGGCGATCCTGCTGTCGGTCGGTCTGGCGCTGCTCTCGCCCGGGCTGCTGCGGGGCGTGCTGGACCGGCTGCCACTGATCGGCCCGAGCGGCTGGCTGGCCGTCCGCAACCTGCGCGAGCGGTCCGAGCACCTCGCCGGGATCCTGGTGTCGCTGATCCTGTTCACGGCCGTGTCGACGGCGACGCTCACCATGCAGGCGGTGGAGAGCGACGCGGTGGCGGCGTCGGGGCTGGTCAAGTCGGTCGACGCGAAGAACCTGGAGACGCTGAACCTGACGGTGGTCGGCATCATCGCGGTGTTCGTCTGCGTGATGCTGGTGAACTCGCTGTACGCGGCGACGACGTACCGCTCCCGTGAGTTCGGGCAGCAGCGACTGGCGGGCGCGACTCCCGGGCAGGTGCTGCGCGTGGTGACCACCGAGGGCGTCGTCCTGACGCTCACCGGGGTGTTCTTCGGCACGGTGGCCGCGCTGGCCGGCGTGGTGCCGTTCACGGTGGTCCGCACGGACGCGGTGCTGCCGGACCAGTTCGTCGGCGTCTGGCTCGCGATGGTCTCGGTGTCGGCGGCGGTGACGCTGGGGACGAGCGTGGGCACGGCCCGGCGGGTGCTGCGCACGCCGGCGGTGGGGGCGGTGACGCTCGCCGCGTGAGCCGGGCACGGAAAGGGAGGGGCGGCCCACGGTCGCCCCTCCCTTCGGTCTTCCCGTGACAGCGCAGGTGAACAAGCGCTTAGATAGAGGCTTGTACGCAGCGGCTGCACACACCGCACCAGAGCTGGAGGCCCCCGGTGTTCACTTCCGTCGACGACGTCTCCGCACGCCTCGCCGAGACCGGCTACCTGGCGTCGCCCGCGGTCGCCACGACCGTCTTCCTCGCCGCCCGGCTCGGCAAGCCGCTGCTGGTGGAGGGCCCCGCGGGGGTCGGCAAGACCGAGCTGGCCAAGGCCGTGGCCCGGGTCTCCGACGCCCGGCTGGTACGGCTCCAGTGCTACGAGGGCGTCGACGAGTCCCGGGCCCTGTACGAGTGGAACCACGCCAAGCAGCTGCTGCGCATCAGCGCCGGCCGCGACGAGAGCTGGGACGAGGCGCGGACCGACATCTTCGGCGAGGAGTTCCTGCTCACCCGGCCGCTGCTGACCGCGATCCGCGGGGACGACGCCAAGGTGCTGCTGATCGACGAGACCGACAAGGCGGACGTCGAGGTCGAGGGCCTGCTCCTGGAGGTGCTGAGCGACTTCCAGGTGACCGTGCCGGAGCTGGGCACCATCACCGCGACCCGCCGCCCCTTCGTCGTCCTCACCTCGAACGCGAGCCGCGAGCTGTCCGAGGCGCTGCGCCGGCGCTGCCTGTTCCTGCACATCGGCTTCCCGGAGGAGGATCTGGAGCGGCGGATCGTGCAGATGAAGGTGCCGGGACTGGACGAGGCCCTGGCCGGTTCAGTGGTGCGGCTGGTGGGTGCGCTGCGTGCCATGGACCTGCGCAAGGTGCCGTCGGTCGCCGAGACCATCGACTGGGCGCGCACCCTGCTGGCTCTCGGCGCGGACACCCTGGACGAGACCGTCGTACGGGACACCCTCGGCGTCGTCCTCAAGCACCAGGAGGACGTCCTTCGGGCCGCCGCCAAGCTCGACCTGGACGCGCTGTGACCACGGGCGTGACCGAGCGGCTGACGTCGCTGGTGGCCGCGTTGCGGGCCCACGGTGTGCGGGTGGGCACCGGGGAGAGCGTGGACGCGGCGCGGGCGGTGGAGTCACTCGGTCTCGCGGACCGGGAGCTGCTGCGCGAGGGCCTGGCGGCGACGCTGCTGCACACCGCGGACCAGCGGCGGGTGTTCGACCCGGTCTTCGACGTGTACTTCCCGCGCGGCGTCGGCGGCCCGGGCACCGGTCCCGCCGACCGGGAGGCACTGCGCGACCGGCTCGCCGCGGCGCTCGCCGACGACGACCGGGCGCTGCTGGCCCGGCTGGCCGGGGAGGCGGTGGACGGGTTCGGCGCCTACGGTTCCTCCGGTGCGGGCGGCGGCCCGGGCACACCGGGCTCCTCCCCCGGTTCGGACGGCTGGTCCTCGCACCAGACGCTCGACCGGCTCCGTCCGCAGACGCTGCTCGCCCGGGTGAGGGACGACGTGCGGGCGCGGGGCGGTGCCCCGGGGTTCACCGACCGGCTCCTCGAGGACGAGATCCGGCGCCGCATCGAGGTCTTCCGGCGCATGGTGGCCGCGGAGGCCCGGCGCCGGGTCGCGGAGCGGCGCGGACGCGACGAGATCGCCCGGCGGGCGGTGGCCCCGACGCCGGACCGCGTCGACTTCCTGCTCGCCGGGCAGGCCCAACTGGCCGATCTGCGGCGGACGGTGCGGCCGCTGGCCCGCAAGCTCGCCACCCGGCTGACGGCCCGCCGGCGCCGCGCGTCCCGCGGCAGCATCGACCTGCGGCGCACGCTGCGCGGGTCGCTGTCCACGGGCGGCGTGCCGATGAAGCCGGTGCTGCGCCGACGCCGTCCGGTACGGCCCGAACTGGTGCTGCTGTGTGACGTGTCGGGGTCGGTGGCGGGATTCTCGGACTTCACGATGCTGCTGGTGCAGGCGCTGCACGACCAGTTCGCCAAGGTGCGGGTGTTCGCCTTCGTCAACCGGATCGACGAGGTGACCGGGCTGCTCGCGCACGGCCGCGCGGACCCGGAGGGGCTGGGGGCCCGGATCGGTGCGGAGGCGCGGCTCACCGGATGGCACGGCAGCAGCGACTACGGCGTCGCGCTGGGCGAGTTCGCGGAGCGGTACGCCGACGCGGTCGGCCCGCGCACGACGGTCTTCGTCCTCGGCGACGCCCGTACCAACATGAGCGATCCGAACCTGCCCGCCCTGCGGCGGATCACCGAGCGCTCGCGACGCAGCTACTGGCTCAACCCGGAACAGCGCTCCCGCTGGGGCACCGGCGACTCGGCGGCCCCGGCGTACGCCGGGCTGATCGAGATGCACGAGTGCCGCAACGTCCGTCAACTCGGCGCGCTGGTCACCCGGTTGCTGCCGGTGTGAGGCCCGGGAGCTGTCCGGGCGATCACGCCGTCGGCCGTCTTCGTGCGCCCAATGGTCTCGTAGATGCTGCAGCGGGTGGCCCCGCCGAGTGTGATGTCAGTTGGTGCCCGCCGTGCCACCCGCCGACAACGGCCGCTCGTACCTGGTCAGGACCACGCCGCCGGGAAACGTCCGGGTCTCCACCAGGTTCAGGTTCGCCCAGTTGTCCAGTGCGGTGAAGAACGGTGTGCCGCCACCCACCAGGACCGGATGGGTGACGATCGTGTACTCGTCGACCAGCCCGGCCCGCATCGCCGCCCCGGCGAGCGCCGCGCCGCCGACCCTCATCGGCCCACCGTCCCCGGCCTTGAGCCGGGCGATCTCCGCGACCGCGTCGCCGGTGACCAGGCGCGTGTTCCAGTCGACCGTGTCGAGCGTCGACGAGAACACCACCTTCGGCGTGTCCCGCCAGTTCCGAGCGAACTCGATCTGCGCCGCGGTGGCGCCCGGCTGCCGGTCGCCGGTCGGCCAGTAGGCGCTCATGGTCTCCCAGAGCTTGCGCCCGTACAGGAACAGGCTGATCGCCCGCTCCTCGTCGAGCCACCACTGGAACAGCTCGTCGCTCGGCTCGCTCCAGCCGATGTCGTCGCCGGGCGCGGCGACGTAGCCGTCCAGGGACAGGTTCATGCCGTAGAGCAGTCTCCGCACAGCGCCGGCCTTCCGTCAGTCGGTCTCGGAAGTCTAGACGGGCCGCGACCCCGGCGGGCGTCCTGGAAGGGAGGCGCGGGCGATGGTGCCCGCGGTGAGCGTGGCCGGCATCTCCCGCAGGGCGGTCACGAAGTCCAGCTTGAACGCGGTGAGCGAGGGGTCGGCTTCGTACGCGGCGAGCATCGCCGGGGAGGGCCGTGCGTGCGTCCACACGGCGCCGACGGCCATGATCATGGCCGCGCTGTCGGGCAGGTTCATCGGCCCCGCCGGACGGGACCAGACCTCCGGCACCCCCAAGCCCGCCAAGCTCCCCACGGGCGCCGACGACCCCGCGGAGGGCAGGCGCCCGTGGGCGGCGAGCGAGCAGCTCACAGGCGTCCCCTTCGACCTGTGAGCCCGGGGCCGCCCTCCGGGGCCCGCGCCTTCACAAGAAGCGCGCTCAATCCGCCTTGGCGTACTCCTTCGCCATGGCGCCGGCGAAGTCGTACACGACGCACTGTCCGTCGCCGACGACCCAGGCGTCGTGGCCCGGTGAGCAGACGAACACGTCACCCGGGCCCACCTCGCTCTCGGTGCCGTCGTCCATGTGGATGTGCATGCGTCCCTCCACCACGTAGCAGTTGTGGTGGATCATGCAGCTGTCGGTGCCCGCGATCGGCGCCACCGACTCCGACCAGCGCCACCCCGGCTCGAAGGTGGCGACGGCGAAGTCGAGTCCCTCCATGTGCACGGCCTCGATGTGACCGCGCGGGAAATCGCGGCGCTCGTCGGGCTTGTCGAGTGTCTTTGCCTGCAACATGACACTCCTCCTTTTCCTGGCCGTCCCTGGGCCCACCATTCCATCGTCCGCCTGTCAAGTCGGCGACGCCATCCGGGGGGGGCGGATGCGGTCAGCCGGGCGCGCCGCAGAGTTCGGCGAAACGGGCGGCGTCCACGTTTCCGCCGGAGAGGATCACGCCCACCCGGCGGGGCAGGGCGTCGATCCGGCCGTTCAGCAGGGCGGCCAGCGGGGTGGCGCCGCTCGGTTCGAGGACGGTCTTCAGTCGCTCGAAGGCGAACCGCATCGCGTCCCGGATCTCGTCGTCGGAGACCAGCACGACACCGTCGAGCAGCCGCCGGTTCACGGAGAACGTCAGCTCGCCCGGGGTGGGCAGCGCCTGGCCGTCGGCGATGGTGCGCGGGACCGGCACGGTGACGCGCCGGCCGGCCGCCAGGGAGCGCCGGGTGTCGTCACCGGCCTCGGGCTCGACGCCGATCACCCGGGTGGCGGGGTGCAGGCCCTTGACGGCGGTGGCGCTCCCGGCGATGAGTCCGCCGCCACCGACCGGTGTGACCAGCGCGTCCAGGTCGCCGGTCTCCTCGACGAGTTCGAGGGCGGCGGTGCCCTGTCCGGCGATGACGTCCGGGTGTTCGTACGGCGGGATCAGGGTGAGGCCCCGGTCGGCGGCCAGCGCCTCGGCGATGGCCACGCGGTCTCCGGTGTAGCGGTCGTAGGTGACGATCTCAGCGCCGTATCCCGCGGTGGCCGCGCGCTTGGAGGGCGGCGCGTCCTCGGGCATGACGATCACCGCGGTGGTGCCCAGCTCGCGTGCGGCGAGGGCGACCGCCTGGGCGTGGTTCCCGGAGGAGTAGGCGGCGATGCCCCGGGACAGCTGCTCCGGCGTGAGGCGGGAGGCCGCGTGATAGGCGCCGCGGAACTTGAAGGCGCCGACCCGCTGGTGGTTCTCGCACTTGAGGAAGACCTCGGCGCCGACGAGGGCGTCCAGGGTGCGGGAGCGCAGCACCGGGGTGCGGTGCGCGACGCCCTCGATGCGGGCGGCGGCGGCCCGTACGTCGTCGAGGGTGACCGGCGGGGTGGTGGTCGTCACGGGTGTCCTCCGGTGGGGTCGGCGGCCGGGCCGCTCACGGCGCGGGCCTGGGAGAGGTAGTGGTAGGCGGAGGCCCGGGAGATGCCGAGCCGGGCGGCGACGTGCTCGACCGAGCGGCGTACGGCGAACACGCCGCGCCCGTCCAGGTCGCGGAAG
The DNA here is from genome assembly GCF_036246005.1 of Streptomyces sp. NBC_01723. Taxonomy (NCBI): domain Bacteria; kingdom Bacillati; phylum Actinomycetota; class Actinomycetes; order Kitasatosporales; family Streptomycetaceae; genus Streptomyces; species Streptomyces sp. NBC_01723. The sequence goes on along the minus strand of NZ_CP109171.1, from coordinate 8,003,433 downwards.
AGCTCCAGGCGCTGGGCGCGGTCCAGCGCCGCCCAGCCGGCGCCACGGCGCAGCGGGTGGGCGTCCACGATCGCCTCGACCACCGCGTCGATGTCGTCGCCGAAGGTGGTGGCCGGCGGATCGGCGGGGGTGCCCGCGGTCCCGGCCAGGGAGCCGAGCAGGGCGTGCGCCCGGTCGACGGCGGTGACGTCCAGGTTGACGCACAGGGCGCCGAACACGGCGCCCGTGGAGTCGCGCAGCACCATCGTGGAGGACTTCAGCAGGGTGCCGCCGTCCGTGCGCGTGACGTAGTTCAGCTCGTCCCGGGCCTCGTCGCCGCGGGCCAGGACCCGCATGCCGATCTCGCTCATCGCCCCGCCGACCGTCCGTCCGGTGACCGAGCCGGCGACCGCGACCACCGACCGCTCGGGGTCCCGGTAGTCGTGCAGGACCGCCTCGCAGACCGGCCCGAACGTGGCGGCGATCCCATCGACGACCGGGCGCAGGGTGGCGAGGACCGCGTCGCGCTCGGCGTCCAGCGCCGTTTCGCTCATCAGGGGCTCCTTGCTCGGACTCCAACGAGTCCTCAGACTACACGTCCAGCCTCTGGACTGACAGTCCAACCCCGACCCGCGCCACGGCGGTCCTGTCATTGGGCCGCCGGCTCTGGCACCCTTCCCGGCACCTCGCACTGTCCGAGCCCTTCGTACGGAGGTCGCTTCCGCCATGCCCAAGGACGCCAGGTCCCCGAAGAAGCTGCGCAGCAACCGCGCGGCGCTCACGCACAAGGTCGGGTACGCGCTGCGCCACCCCGAGCGGGTCGGCCCCTACGTCCGCCGGGCCGGGCGGGACGCGTGGCTGCGACTCAGGCACCCCGACCACGCCGGCTACTACCGGGCCGTGATGGCCTCCGACACCCGCCGCGACCCCGAGGCCGCGGTCGGCAGCCGGAGCCACGACCGCTGGCTGGCGCTCGGGCAGATGCAGTTCGACTACCTCGTCGAGCACGGACTCCGTCCGGAGCACCGCATGCTCGACATCGGCTGCGGCAACCTGCGCGGCGGCTGGCGCTTCATCGACCACCTCGACGCCGGCCACTACTACGGCATCGACATCTCGCCGGACATCCTGATCGCCGCCAAGAGGACGCTGACCGAGCGCGGACTCCAGGCCAAGCTGCCCCACCTGACCCTCACCGGGGACCTCACGCTGGAGTTCCTGCCCGACGGCCACTTCGACGTCGTCCACGCGCACAGCGTCTTCTCGCACTCCCCGCCGGGCGTCATCGACGAGTGCCTGCGCAACGTGGGCCGCGTCCTGACCGACACCGGGTTCTTCGACTTCACCTTCGACCGCACGGAGGGCACCGAACACCAGGTGCTGCGCGAGGACTTCTACTACCGCACGGACACCCTGCTCACGCTGGCCGCCCAGCACAACCTGCACGCGCGGTTCATGGAGGACTGGGAGAAGCGCCCGCACGGCCAGTCGAAGATCAGGGTGAGCCGCTCACCGCTGCCGTTCTAGGGCCCGCCGCGTCGCCGCCGGAGCCGGACACCGTGGGTCCGGCTCCGGCGCCCGCGCGTACCTCCTCCTGTGTGATCACTCCGCAAGCCCTGTCCGTTTCAGGTGTTTTGTCTGCTTAGCATGCGGGGTCCGCCACGCCCCGTACGAGAGGACACCAGATGGCGCCCACGGGCCGTCACAGCGCACTGGCCGAGCACGCGTTCTCGCCGCACGACGCGGTGCTGCGTGCCGCCGCCCGGCACCTCGGCCGCAGGCGCTTCCTCACCGTGACCGCGGCCACCGCGGCACTCGCCTTCGCCACCAACCGGCCGGCCCGCGGCGCGGTCGCCGCCCGCGAGCGCGAGGCCGCGCGGATCACCAAGGACCCCTTCACCCTCGGCGTCGCCTCAGGAGACCCGATGCCGGACTCGGTGCTGCTGTGGACCCGGCTGGCGCCCGAGCCGTTCCTGGAGGACGGCGGGATGGGCACCGAACGGGTCACGGTCGAGTGGGAGGTGGCCTTCGACGAGTACTTCGCGGCGGTCATGCTGCGCGGCACCGCCGAGGCGCACGCCGAGTACGCCCACAGCGTGCACGTCGACGTCAAGGGTCTGACCCCCGGCACGGTCTACTACTACCGCTTCCGCGCCGGCGCCTGGCTCAGCCCGGCCGGCCGCACCCGCACCGCACCGCCGGCGAGCAGCGCCACGTCGGGTCTGAGGATCGCGACCGTCGCCTGTCAGGCGTACCAGGACGGCTACTACACGGTGCACCGGCACGTCGCACAGGACGACGTCGACGTGGTCTTCCACCTCGGCGACTACCTGTACGAGTACGCGGTGAACTCGGCGGGCGGCGAGCGCAACTACACCGACGTCACGCTGCCCGACGTGTTCAACCGCGAGACGATGACCCTCGCGGACTACCGGATGCGGTACGCGCTCTACAAGAGCGACGAGGACCTCCAGGCCGCGCACGCCGCGCACCCGTTCGTCGTGACCTGGGACGACCACGAGACCGAGAACAACTACGCCGGGGGAATTCCCGAGAACGAGGTCCCGCCGGAGGAGTTCCTGCTGCGGCGGGCCGCCGCCTACCGCGCGTACTGGGAGAACCAGCCGCTGCGCGCCGAGCAGCTGCCGCAGGGACCGGACGCCCGCCTGTACCGCCGGCTGCACTGGGGCACGCTCGCCCAGTTCGACTTCCTCGACACCCGCCAGTACCGCTCCGACCAGGCGTACGACGACCGGCCGCACGCCCCCGGGCCCGAGTCCGACGACCCGGCGCGCACCATGACGGGCGCCGCGCAGGAGCAGTGGCTGCTGGACGGCTGGCAGGGCTCGACCGCGCTGTGGAACGTGATGCCCCAGCAGGTCTGCTTCTCGCAGCGCAAGTTCGACGACACCGCCGACGCCGCGCTCTCGATGGACGCCTGGGACGGCTACCGCGCCTCGCGCGACCGGGTCGTCGCCGGGGCGAAGGCGGCCGGGATCGACAACTGGCTGATCCTCACCGGTGACGTGCACGTGGGCTACGCCCTGGACGTCAAGGAGGACTTCGACGACCCGGCGTCCGCCACCGTCGGCACCGAGATCACCTGCACCTCGGTGGCCAGCGGCCGGGACGGCGTGGAGCAGCCCGCCAACTGGGACCTGTACCTGCGGGCCAACCCGCACATGAAGTTCTACAACGGCAAGCGCGGCTACGTCCGGGTGGAACTGGACCGTCAGGCCGCCCACCTGGACTTCCGGACCGTGTCCGCGATCAGCACGCCCGGCGCCGCGATCACCACGGCCGCGTCCTTCGTCACGGAGGCGGGCGCACCGGGTCTGAAGCCCGCCTGAGCCCCCGGGCCGGCGGACGGGCGGGTGCCGCGCGTACTGCACTTGGCACCCACCGCGTCCCCCATCGCGCGAAAGACGGCCGGGGCCGGTGTCGCCGCCGGTCCTACCGGCAAGGCCTGTGACTTCGTCGCAGTCGCACCGTGACCCACGGTCGCGCACCGAACACCGCTGTCTCGCACAGCCCTCGAAGGAGGCACATCGCATGGTCGGCAGACACGCCGCGCGCAGCCGCCGCGCCGCCCTCACCGCGCTCGGCGCCCTGGTCCTGACCGCACTCCCCTCGGCCGCGTCGGCCGCGCCGCTCCCCGCTCCCGGCGCGCAGCCCACCGCCGTCCGGACGCCCGCCCCGGCGGCACCGTCGGCACGGATGCTGCGCGCGATGGAACGCGACCTCGGGCTGGCGCCCGGGCAGGCGGCGGCACGGCTGGCCAACGAGCAGGAGGCGGGTACGCGCGCGGGCATGCTGCGCAACACGCTGGGCGACCGCTTCGCGGGGGCCTGGGTGAGCGGCGCGACCTCCGCCGAACTGACCGTCGCCACCACGGACGCGGCGGACACCTCCGCCATCGAGGCGGGCGGCGCCAAGGCGGCGGTCGTCGAGCGGGGCCTGGCCGAACTCCGCTCGGTCAAGGAGAAGCTGGACGCGTCCGCCGTCCGGATGCGGACCCGGCAGACGCCGGTCTGGTACGTCGACGTGAAGACCAACCGGGTCGTGGTCCAGGCCACCAGCCGGTCCGCGGCGGACACCTTCGTCGAGTCCGCCGGTCTGGCGGGCCAGGACGTGGGCGTCCGGATCTCGACGAACCAGCCACGGCTGTTGACGGACCTGGTCGGCGGCGACGCCTACTACATCAACGACCAGGCCCGCTGCTCCATCGGGTTCGGCGTCACCAAGGACGACCAGCAGGGCTTCGCCACGGCCGGGCACTGCGGCGACCCGGGCGCCACCACCACCGGGTTCAACGAGGCCGCCCAGGGCACCTTCCAGGCCTCGACCTTCCCCGGCAAGGACATGGCCTGGGTGGGCGTCAACTCGGACTGGACGGCGACGCCGGACGTGAAGGGCGAGGACGGCGCGAAGGTGCAGATCGCCGGCTCGGTGGAGGCGCTCGTGGGTGCCTCGGTGTGCCGCTCGGGCTCCACCACGGGGTGGCACTGCGGCACCATCCAGCAGCACGACACGAGTGTCACGTACCCGGAGGGCACCGTGAACGGGCTCACCGAGACGACGGTGTGCGCCGAACCCGGCGACTCGGGCGGCCCCTACGTCTCGGGCACCCAGGGCCAGGGCACCACGTCCGGCGGCTCCGGTGACTGCACCAACGGCGGGACCACCTTCTACCAGCCGATCAACGCGCTGCTGAGCGACTTCGGCCTCACCCTGAAGACCACCTCGGCCGCGGCCGGGACCCCCGCGCCGCCGCAGGACAACGCGGCGGCGGACGCGTGGGCCGCGGGCCGCGTGTACGAGGCGGGCGCCACGGTCTCCTACTCGGGCGCGCGCTACCGGTGCCTGCAGGGCCACCAGGCGCAGGGCGTGGGTTCGCCGGAGAGCACCCCGGCCCTGTGGCAGCGGGTCTGACGAACCGGCGGCCGCCGCGAGGCGGTCCTGGGCGCGGGGCCGCCGCTGAACGCGGCCCCGCGCCTACCGCTGCGTCTGCTCCGTCTGCTCTGTCTGCTCTGTCTGCGCGAGGAAGGCGTAGGCGCCCGCGATGAAGGGGTCAGCGGCGCGGAAGCGTCTGCCGCACACCGCCGCCAGGGCCGTGCCCGTGTCGGGGCGGAAGCCCAGGAACGCCTGCTGACCCAGGGTGGCCCCGCTGTGGAAGTACATCGGCCCGCCGTCGGTGGGGTGCCGGAACCACGCCACCGTGTGCACGTGCCGGTGCCCCAGGCCCCGCCGCAGCACGGGTACGCGCACGGCGCCCAGCGCTCCGGCGGCCGGTGAGCCGGCCGGGTCGAGGTGGGCCTCGAGGAAGGTGAGCAGGTCGTGCGGGGTGGACCGGACGGCCCCGGCCGCCTGGAAGCCGCCCGCGTCGAACGGCGGAACGAGGGTGCGGCCGTCCTTGCCGTGCCCCACGGCGTCGGTGCCGGGGCCCTCGGCGCGCAGGGCGGTGCCGCCGAGGCCGAGCGGTTCGAGGACCTGACGGGTGAGCAGGTCCTCCCAGGGCGTCCCCAGAACCGCGGCGACCGCGTGTCCGAGCACGGAGACGCCGTAGTTGGAGTAGTGCCAGCGGGTTCCGGGACGGTGCCTGGGCCGGTGGTGCAGGAAGGTGTCCGTCAGCCGCTCCGCCGGGTAGCGCGCGTAAGGATTGGTGCGCCAGGCGGGCAGGCCGGAGCGCAGGAAGCCTGCCGGGAGGGCGGGCAGTCCCGCCGTGTGGGTGAGGAGGTGGGCCAGCGTCACGGGGTGCGGGCCGGCCGGGCGGCCCGGGTCCAGGCAGGTGACGGCCGCCTCGCCGCCGGTGAGCGCGCCGCGCCGCACGAGCCGGGTCAGCAGCAGTCCGGTGAACGTCTTGGAGGCCGACCCGATCTCGTAGCGCAGGTCCTCGCGGGGGGCGTCGGGGGGCGGTGCGGTGCCGCCGCCGACCAGGGTGCGCCGGCCGTGCCGGGAGACGGCGAAGACGACGTCGGGGGCGTCGCAGGCGGCGACGGCCTCGGCCAGCCGCTCGCGCAGGGCGGCGTCGGCGGCGGGTGCGGGCGGCGCCTGCGGGCCCGCCGGGAAGTCGCCCGCGTCGTCGGGGTCGCCCGGCCAGGGCGTGGGACGGCCCGTCACGACGCCGTGTGCGCCAGCTCGCTGAGCGCGCGAGAGGTGGCGAGCAGGGAGGCGAAGGCGGCGACCAGGGTCGGGTGGTAGACCAGGTCGAACAGCGATTCGGGGTCGCCCTCGGGCATGGTGCGTACGGCGGGCATGGCGCCGTCGGGCTGCTGCGCGGCGGCGAAGCCCCGCCAGGCTGCCTCGTCGAGGGTGGGACGGGGCAGGCAGGCGTCGACCACGAGCAGTTCGCCGAGCAGGTCCCAGCGTTCGAGGTCCAGCCAGTCGTCGATCCACACCGGCAGCCAGGTGGCGAGGTACTCGGCGACGGAGGGCGGCAGCCCGCCGGGGTTCTCGCCCCAGTCGGTCAGGTGGAAGACGGTGTGCGTGATGTCGTACGCGGTGTGGCCCTCGACCGTCCAGGGCTCGGGGGTCCCGGCCAGCCAGGTGGTGGCGACCAGGTCGGCCTCGGGCGGCCGGGCGGCCAGGCCGAAGCGGCGCTGGAACGCGGACAGGCCCAGGCGCCGGGTCGGCGTCACCGGGAACCGCGCCCAGCTGTCCAGCCGGTGGTTGAGGACCGTGGCCTCCTCCACCTCGGGCTGGCTGTAGCCCAGCTCCTTGAACGGCAGGTACACCTCGAAGGGGACGGGCGAGAAGGGCTCGATCCGCTGGCCGCGCACCAGCATCCGGCCGCCGTCCAGGGTCTCGCGCCAGGTGTGGTCGAGCAGTTGGCGCGCGAGCTGGGCCTGCCGGGAGCCGGCGACGCCCTCGCGGAAGAGCACCTTGCAGATCAGGGCGAGTTCACCGATCGGCTTGAACCGCTCCAGGAAGCCGGTCTCGGGGTCCACGTCCTGCTCCAGGCGGAAGCCGTCGCGGTGGGCCCAGAGCCACTCCAGCGCGCCGGCGCCGACGCCGTGGATCAGGCGGGTGTCCGTCATCCCGGCACTCCTTGTCCGGCGTGGTCCGTGTCCCGCAGCCGTGCGGTGGTGAGGGCGGCCGCGAACACGGCCATCAGGGTGGAGTGGTAACAGTCCGTGAAGTCATAGGGGTCGCTTCCCGCGTGCTCCCCGGCGGCGTCCTGCAGGGCGCCCTCCTCGGGGATCGCGCCGGACGTGTCCTGGGCGGCCGCGACGCGCGGCCAGGCGTCCTCCAGGACGGCCGGCTCCGGCGGGTGCGGCAGGCTGGCGGCGACCGCCAGCAGTTCGCAGCTCAGGTCCCACATCCGGGCCTCCAGGCAGGTGTCGAGCCAGGGCGGCAGCCAGTGCGCCAGGTAGTCCGCGAGATCGGACGGCACGCCCTGGGCGCTGCGCCCCCAGTCGGTGAGGTGGAAGACGACGTGGGTGAGCGCGTAGCCGGCCGCGCGTTCGAAGGTCCACGGCTCGGGCAGGCCGCCCAGCCAGGTCCGGCCCAGCGCCTGCGGGAGCCGCCCGTGCGGGTGGATGCCGCTGTGCCGCTCGGCCTCCAGTACGCCGAGCCGCCGGGTGGGGTACTGCTCGGTCAGCCGCCAGCCGCGGGTTCGGGCCACCACCGCGGCGGACGCCTCGTAGCCCGGGTGGCGGAATCCGGCCGAGGCGAAGGCGGCGTACACCTCCAACGGGTAGGTGGCGAACGGCTCCAGCGACTGCATCAGCGGGAACAGCTCGCCCCGGTGGGTCTGCTGCCAGGCGAAGTCCAGCAGGTCGGACACCCGGCCGTGCAGCGGGTCCGGTGGTGGGGTGCACAGGGACACGGAGGCGCAGACCCGGGTCAGTTCGCCCAGCGGTTTCCAGGTCCGGTTGACCTGGCCCTCCGCCGCGAGCGCGTCCTCGCCGAGCGCGAAGCGGTCGCGGTGGTCCCACACCCAGTCCAGGGCCGCCTCCTCGACGCCCCGGACGCTCACAGGAGGACTCCGGCGGGCATCAGCCGCGCCGCCTCCAGTTGGAGCGCCACCCTGGGATCCGAGCCGCCCATCAGGCGTACGAAGTCGAGTCCCGCTTCGAGGCCCAGGCTCTCCGGCACCCCGTCCAGGAGGGTGAGCCAGCGTCCGGCTCCGGCCGCCTGCCGCCAGTCCCGGCGGCGTACCGCCCGGACGAAACCGCGGGCGACGTCCACCGGGCGGCGCCGGGCCAGGCGGGTCACCGCGCACTCCTCGCCGGGCAGCGCGAGCGGCGCGAGGACCGCGAGCTGATGGGTCAGCACCTGCCAGCCGGCCTCGTCGAGCCAGCCGGTGCCGGGTTCCGCACCCGGCTCGCCGGCGGTCGGACCGGGCGGCGGCTGGTCGAGCCGGCGCAGGGCACGGGCCATGGCCCAGTGGCTCCACACGACGGTGGGCGCCGCGTCGGGACGCGGCGGATGGGCCGTGACGGCCTCCTTGAACACCGCGAGTTGCCCGGGGTCGGGCGGAACGCGCAGGAGGACGGCGGGCAACAGCGTGTCGGCGCCCAGAACGCGTACCGCGGCACGCGCGACGCCCTCACCGGCGCCGCCGGTCGTCAGGGTGCTGCCCGCTCGCACGTGGTCTCCGCTCCGAAGAGCGGAGACCACGTCGGAAGCGAGGTCCAGCACCGCGCCCTGCAGGAGGGCCGATGTGCTCGACTGCTCCATTTCACTGCTCCCGTCGGTCCGTCAACCCTTCTTCGGGCGCGGGGCCGGCGGCGAAAGCAGCAGACTGCCGCCTCCCGACTGGAGGGCGAGCGCGGCGCACTCGCGACTGTCACGGAAGACTCCGTCAGCCTCGGCGGGGTCCAGTACCGCGTCGATCTCGATGTTCTCGGTGCGGGTGACTTCCTCGAGCACCTTGTCCTTGGAAGGCATTTCACCATCTCCCTCTGGTAGCCAAATGGCCTTCACACCCAAGGGTGTCCGGTGAGTCCCAAAACATTCCTCTCTTCTCAAAATTCCCAGAAGATAACTTATTCAACAAATGCGACATACGAGGCGCCGCGGGGTGCTCACGCCCGTTGCAGGCGCCACACGTTGTCCTCGCGGAAGCCCTCGGCACCCTCCGGCGAGACGCTCGGACGGCGGACGGTCTCCGCCGTCTCGACGGTCCACTCGCCGTCCGGCAGGGCGAGTTCGGCGAGGACCCCGTCCAGGGTGGGGAAGACCGCGTCGAAGGGCGGCTCCGTCTGCCAGGAGGGCCAGCCGCCGTGCATCACGACCAGCAGCGTGCCGCCGCGCGCCACGGCCCGCGCCGCGGCGTCCAGTACCGCCCGCTGGTCGAAGGCGACCGGGGACTGCAGGTACTGCGCGTTGACCAGGTCGAACGCGCCCTCAGGGAAGGAGAGTCCCAGCTCGTGACGTTCCCAGGCGACCCGGTCGCCCACCCCGGCCTCGGCCGCGTGCCCGGCGGCGCGTTCGAGGGCGGTGCCGGAGATGTCCACGCCGGTGACCCGCCAGCCGCGGGCGGCCAGCCACACGGCGTCCGCACCTTCACCGCAGCCGAGGTCCAGCGCGGTCCCGGGCGTGAGGCCGCTCGCCTCGCGGACCAGCAGGCCGTTGGGGCGGCCGCTCCAGACCCGGTCGGTGTCGCGGTAGCGGGCCTCCCAGAACTCCGCGGCGGGGGCGGGGAGGGGCAGGTCGGTCATGGTGCCTCCTGGGCGGCGGTCGGACGCGTCTGCGACACGGGACGCACGCCGTGTGCACACGCCCGTACGCAGGCTGCACCGGCCGCCCCGGCGACGCCAAAGGCGTTTGCCGGACCGGCAAATCCCGGCCCTCGCGTGTCAGCGGGCGAGCGCGTCCGCCTCGGCGTCTCCCGGCTCGGTACGCAGCCACACGGTCCGCCGCGGGAAGGGCGTCTCGATGCCCGCGTCGTCCAGCGCGTCCTTGACCCGGCGGCGCAGTTCGCGGGTGACGCCCCACTGCTGGAGCGGCACGGTCTTGACCGCGAGGCGCACCAGCACGCCCTCGGCGTCAAGGGACTGCACGCCCCACACGGCGGGGTCCTCCAGCAGGACGTCCGCGAATTCCGGTTCGTCGCGCAGCGCGCGGCCGGTCTCCTCCAGCACGCGGTAGACCGTGTCGAGGTTCGCGTCGTGGGCGACGGCGACGTCCAGGACGGCCCGCGCCCACTCCTGGCTGTCGTTGCGAACCCGCAGGATCTCGCCGTTGCGGATGTGCCACAGGCCGCCGTTGAGGTCGCGCACGTGGGTCAGCCGCAGGCCGACGTGCTCCACCTCGCCGATGGCCTCCCCGAGGTCGACGGAGTCGCCGACGCCGTACTGGTCCTCGACCATGATGAGCAGGCCGGACAGGTAGTCGGCGACGAGGCTCTGCGCGCCGAAACCGATCGCCAGGCCGACCACTCCGGCGCTGGCGAGCAGCGGACCGAGCGCGATGCCGACCTGGTCGAGCACCATGGCCACGCCGACCATGAACAGCACGATGGTCACGACGCTGCTGAGCACCGAGCCGATGGTGCGGGCCCGCTGTTCGCGGCGTTGCCGCGCCCGGGACCGGTCGCGGTGCAGGACGGCGGCACCGCGGCCGGACCTGCGTGGCCTGCTCCGCTCGGCCTCGCCCGCCGGTGGTTCCAGGACCCGCTGGACGACCCGGGTGATGGCCCGCTTGGCCACCGCGCGCAGCACCAGCAGGACCACGACGATGAGCGCGATGCGCAGGGGTATCCCGATGAGCGCCTCGGTGTGGTCGCCGAACCAGTCCGACCAGGAGGCCGCCAACTGCGTGTCCGTGCCCTGGCCGGTGGGTGGGAAGGTGTGCGACATCGGCTCGACTGCTCCGTTCTTCGGGGGTGACGTGTCCGCCGTCGGGGCCGCCTACCCGTCCGAGGACCGAACATGACGGCCGGTGAGTCGCGACACACCCACCCTCCTTTCCGCCACTTGCCCCGTATGTCCGACAGTTGCGTCATCTTCACTCGGTACCGGCCCATCACCGGCGTCCGCCGGGTCACCCGAGGGGAGTCGTCCACAGCGGAGGGGGACCCGCGCCGTGGTTTACGTTGCCGTCCTGCTGTTGCCCGGAGTCGGGCTGCTGCTGTTCACCATGACGTATCTGGAGGACCGGCTCTTCGCCGAGCCGGTCCCGGCCCGGCACGCCCGGCGCCGCCATCTGAGACTCCTGCTGGGCGGCCGCGGCCAGGACGCCCCGGCCCGCCTCCCCGGACCGGCCGCGCCGCGCTCCGCGGAACGGGACGCCGCCGCCTGATCCCGGTGCGCGCACCCCGCCGAGCGGTATCGCGGCGCCTCGGGCGATGCTGTTCCCGACGGGACACACGCGGCTCGGACGAGGAGATCGGATGGACACCGGGGAACGGCACGACGCGGACGAGGAGTTCGTCGGGTTCTGGCGGGAGCGCCGGGTGTGCTTCCTGTCGACGCCGCGCGCTGACGGGAGCCCGCACCTGGTCCCGGTCGGAGTGACGTACGACCACACCACGCGCACGGCCCGGGTCATCACCGGCCGGGGCACCGCCAAGGCCCGCAACGTGCTGCGGGCGGGGTCCGCCGTCGTCGCCGTGGGGCAGGTGGACGGCAGACGCTGGTCCACGCTGGAGGGCGTCGCGACCGTGCGGGAGGACGCCGGGTCGGTCCGCGACGCGGAGGTCCGGTACGCGGCCCGCTACCGGCAGCCCCGGGAGAACCCGGAGCGGGTCGTCATCGAGATCGAGGTGCGGCGCTTCCTCGGCACGGTGCGGCCCGTCGCGGGGGCTCCCGGCGCGTGACGTCCCGCCCGGGTCACTCCGTCCCGGGCGGTGTGCGGTGGCCGAGCCGGCTCGGCCACCAGGCGACGCGGCCGATGTCGCGGGCGAGCGCGGGCACCAGCAGGGAGCGCACCACGAGGGTGTCCAGCAGTACGCCGAAGGCCACGATGAAGGCGATCTGCACCAGGAAGGCCAGCGGGATCACCCCGAGCGCGGCGAAGGTGGCGGCGAGGACGACACCGGCCGAGGTGATCACGCCGCCGGTGGCGGTCAGGCCCCGCAGGATGCCCTCCCGTACCCCGTGCCGCAGCGACTCCTGGCGCACCCGGGACATCAGGAAGATGTTGTAGTCCACGCCCAGGGCGACCAGGAACACGAATCCGTACAGCGGGACGGAGGCGTCCGTGCCGCTGAAACCGAACACGTGGGTGAAGACGAGGGCCGAGATGCCCAGGGTGGCCAGGAAGTTCAGCGCCACCGTGGCCACCAGCAGTACCGGCATCAGCAGGGAGCGCAGCAGGGCGATCAGGATGACCAGGATGATGGCGAGGACCACGGGCACGATGAGCGTGCGGTCGTGTTCGGCGGTGCGCTGGGTGTCGTACTGCTGGGCGGTGTAGCCGCCGACCAGGGCGTCCGCGCCGGGCACCTCGTGGACGGCGGACCTGAGCCGGGCCACCGCGCTCTTGGCGGCGTCGCTGTCGGCCGGCGCCTGGAGCGTCGCGTCGATCCGCACCTGGCCGTCGACGACCCTCGGCTCCCCGCCCCCGGGGCGGCCGGAGGCGGTGACCGGGGCGGCGGAGGCGACGCCGCGGGTGTCGCGGGCGGCCGTGAGGACCGGATCAAGACGGTCGGCGTCGGCGATGATCACGGCGGGGTTGCCCGAGCCGCCCGGGAAGTGCCGGGCCAGCGTCTGCTGGGCGGAGACCGAGGGCGCGTCGTTGACGAAGATCTCGTCCAGCGGGACGCCCCGGGAGGTCAGGGTCGGCGCGAAGGCGGCGCAGGCGATCAGCGCGGCCAGCGAGATCGCCCAGATGCGGCGCGGGGCCCGGTCCACCCGTTCGGCGACGCGGTGCCACAGGCGGTGCCCGGCCTCGGGGTCGCCGGTCCGTACCGGCTTGGCCGGCCAGTAGGCGGCGCGGCCGAGCAGCACCAGCACGGCGGGCAGGAAGGTGAGCGTGCTCAGCACCGCGCAGACGATGCCGATGGCGCCGACGGGTCCGAGCGCGCGGTTGTTGGTGAGGTCGCTGAGCAGCAGCGCCAGCAGGCCCAGGGCGACGGTCGCCGCGCTGGCGACGACGGCGCCCCAGGAGGCCCGCAGCGCGGCGAGGACGGCGCCGAACCGGTCGGGGTGCCGGGCGAGTTCCTCGCGGAAGCGGGCGGTGAGCAGCAGCGCGTAGTCGGTGGCGGCGCCGATGACCAGGATCGAGAGGATGCCCTGGACCTGCCCGTCCACGCGCACGATGCCGCGGTCGGCGAGGGCGTACACGATCGCGCAGGCCAGGCCGAGGGCGAAGACCGCGCCGAGGATGATGACCAGGGGCAGCAGGACGCTGCGGTAGACGAGCAGCAGGATCACCAGCACGGTGATCAGGGCGACGCCGAGCAGCAGTCCGTCGATGCCGGAGAAGGCGTCGGAGAGGTCGGCCTGGGAGGCGGCCGGTCCCGCGAGCTGCGCCTCGGTGCCGGGCACCTTCCCGACGGCTTCCTGGACGCGTTCCAGGGCGTCGGGCAGTGCCTCGCCGAGGTCGGGCCTCAGCTGGACGACGGCCTGGAGCGCCTCGCCGTCCTCGGAGGGCAGCGCCGGTGACGGGGACCCCACGACGCCGGGTTCGCCCTCGACGGAGGCGACCGACCGGGTGGCCGCCGCGCGGTGCTCGGTGACGGAGCCCCCGTCGTCCGCGGTCCACACGACGATCACCGGGAGCGTCTCGTCCTGCTGGAACGCCTTCTGGGCGTCGACGACCTTGGTGGACTCCGCGCTGCGCGGCAGGAAGGCGGCCTGGTCGTTGGTGGCGACCTCGCCGAGCTTCCCGGCGTACGGGCCGAGCGCTCCGCCGATGCCGAGCCAGGCCAGGAGCAGGACGACGGGGACGAGCCAGCGGGCGCGTCGGGTGGGGATGGACATCGGTCTTCAGGTCTCCTGGTCTCCGGCGGCGAGGAAAGTAACTCGATCATAAACAATCTCAATGATTGAACTACTGATGGCCTCGTGACACACCGCACTTCTGCCCCGACGCGTCCTCCGGATGCGGCGGACGGCGGTCGATCAGCCGGCGTCGGACCGTACGAGACCCAGTTCCTGGTTCATCGCCGCCAGGAAACGCACCACGACCGCCAGTTCGTCCTCGTCGAAGCGCGAGCGGGCCGACGCGGCGGCCTCGGCCAGCGGCCTGAAGTACGTGCGGGCCGCCGCCCGCGCTTCCGGCACGTAGTGCAGATGAACGACCCTGCGGTCGGCGCTCTCCCGGACCCGGCGCACGTGCCCCGCCCGCTCCAGCCGGTCCACGCACGCGGTCACCGCGCCCGAGGTGAGCCCTAGGTGCTCGCGCAGCCGGCCCGGCGTCATGGGCTCGGGCGAGTCGAGGATCGCCGCGAGCGCCTGCACGTCGGTGGCGTGCAGGCCCTGGCCGCCGGCGAAACCGTGCACGAGGCGGTTGATCTCGCCGTTCATCCGCCTCAGGTGCGAGGCGAGGACGTGCAGGTCACTCGCCTCGGGACCGGCCCCGGTCCCCCGTTCGTGCGCGTGCTGCCCGCGCTGGTTCGCTGTCGCCACGCGATCAGCGTATAGAAGGGTCAACCTGGGGACCCGCGCATCCATCACCGTGCGCCCGCGGGAAGTGATCACGTGACGACTGTCCCGTGAGAGACGGAGCCCCATGAGTGCAGAACGCGACCGCGCGAGCGGCGAAGGCCCGGGTGAGGGCGGCGGAACGAACCTGCGCTGCCTCGTCACCGGCGCCACCGGCTATGTCGGCGGGCGACTCGTGCCGGAGCTGCTGGGCGCCGGCCATCGGGTGCGGTGCCTGGCCCGCTCGCCCGAGAAGCTGCGCGACCACCCGTGGGCCGGCGAGGCCGAGGTGGTGCGCGGCGACGTCCTGGACGCCGACTCGGTGTCGCGGGCGATGGAGGGCGTCGACGTCGCCTACTACCTGGTGCACGCGCTGGGCAGCGGCGACGACTTCGAGGAGACGGACCGGCGCGCGGCGCGCACCTTCGCCGAGCGGGCCGAGGCGGCCGGCGTGCGGCGCATCGTCTATCTCGGCGGCCTGACCCCCTCCGACGTGCCGGAACGGGAACTCTCCCCGCACCTGCGCTCCCGCGCCGAGGTCGGCCGCATCCTCCTGGCCTCCGGTGTGCCCACGACCGTGCTGCGCGCCGCGATCGTCATCGGCTCCGGTTCGGCCTCCTTCGAGATGCTGCGCTACCTCACCGAGCGGCTGCCGGTGATGGTCACGCCCAGCTGGGTCCACACCCGCATCCAGCCGATCGCCGTCCGGGACGTGCTGCGCGCGCTCGTCGGCAGCGCGCGGATGCCGGCGGACGTGTCCCGCGCCTTCGACGTGGGCGGGCCGGACGTCCTGACCTACCGGGAGATGATGGTCCGCTACGCCGAGGTGGCACAGCTGCGCAAGCGCCTGATCGTCTCGGTGCCGATGCTGTCACCGGGCCTGTCCAGCCACTGGGTCGGCCTGATCACGCCCGTCCCCGCCTCGATCGCCCGCCCGCTCACCGAGTCGCTGCGGCACGAGGTGGTGTGCCGGGAGAACGACATCCTGAAGTACGTGCCCGCGCCGCCGGGCTGTCCGCTCGGCTTCGACGACGCGCTGCGGCTGGCCCTGCAACGCGTACGGGACGCCCAGGTCACCACCCGCTGGTCGTCCGCTTCGGTGCCCGGGGCGCCCAGCGACCCGCTGCCCACCGACCCCGACTGGGCGGGCGGCAGCCTCTACACCGACCACCGCACGCTGACCGTCGACGCCTCGCCCGCCGCGCTGTGGCGGGTCATCGAGGGGATCGGCGGCGACAACGGCTGGTACTCCTTCCCGCTGGCCTGGGCGGTACGGGGCTGGCTCGACCGGCTGGTCGGCGGGGTCGGCCTGCGCCGCGGCCGCCGGGACGCCGCGCGCCTGCGGGCCGGCGACTCGCTCGACTTCTGGCGGGTGGAGGAGATCGTCCCCGGCCGGCTGCTGCGGCTGCGCGCCGAGATGCGGCTGCCGGGCCTGGCCTGGCTGGAGATGTACGCCGACACCGACGACGAGGGCCGGACGCGGTACCGCCAGCGGGCGCTGTTCCATCCGCACGGGCTGGCCGGGCACGCCTACTGGTGGAGCGTGTGGGCCTTCCACGCCGCGGTGTTCGGCGGCATGGCCCGCAACATCGCCCGGGCCGCCACCCGTGGCCCGGCGGCCCGATGAGACCGCCGGGCGTCGCCCCCGCCCGGTCCGGCGGCCCGACCCCCCTGCGAGGAGCGTCATGACCACGTCGGTCGTCCTGTTCACCCGCGACCTGAGGCTGCACGACCATCCGCCGCTGCGCGCGGCCCTCGACGGGTCCGCGGCCGTCGTACCGCTGTTCGTCCGCGACCGGGCCGTCGACGCGGCCGGATTCGCCGCGCCCAACCGGCTCGCCTTCCTCGCCGACTGCCTGCGCGACCTGGACGCGGGGCTGCGGGAGCGGGGCGGGCGGCTGATCGTCCGCTCCGGCGACCTGGTCGAGGAGGTGTGCTCGGTGGCCGGCGAGGCGGGGGCCGACGAGGTGCACATGGCGGCCGACGTCAGCGGGCACGCCCACCGGCGCGAGGAGCTGCTCCGGGACGCCCTCGGGGCGCGGGGCTGCCGACTGCACGTGCACGACGCGGTGACGACCGTGCTGGCGCCGGGGGCGGTCACGCCGGCCTCCTCCGACCACTTCGCCGTCTTCACGCCGTACTTCCGGCGCTGGAGCGAGTGCTCCGTCCGGGACGCGCTGGCCGCGCCCCGCAAGGTCCGGGTCCCGGACGGCGTCGACTCGGAGCCGCTGCCGAGCCGAAGCGACCTCACGGGACTGTCCCCGGGGCTGTCGGCCGGCGGCGAGGAGGAGGCCAGGAAACGTCTGACGGCCTGGCTGCGCGACGGCATCACCGGCTACGCGGAGCGGCACGACGACCTGGCCGGTGACGACACCTCGCGCCTCTCCCCGCACCTGCACTTCGGTGCCCTCTCCCCCGTCGAGCTGGTGCACCGCGCCCGCGACAAGGGCGGTGCCGGCGCCGAGGCGTTCGTGCGGCAGGTCGCCTGGCGGGACTTCCACGCCCAGGTGCTGTCCGCGCGGCCGCATGCCTCGACGGCCGACTACCGCACCCGGCACGACCACTGGCGCACCGGTGCCCGGGCCGACGAGGACATCGCCGCCTGGAAGGACGGGCGCACGGGCTACCCGGTCGTCGACGCGGCCATGCGCCAGTTGCGCCACGAGGGCTGGATGCACAACCGGGCCCGGCTGCTGACCGCCAGCTTCCTCACCAAGACGCTCTACATCGACTGGCGGGTGGGCGCCCGGCACTTCCTGGACCTGCTCGTGGACGGCGACGTGGCCAACAACCAGCTCAACTGGCAGTGGACCGCCGGTACCGGCACGGACACCCGCCCGCACCGCGTCCTCAACCCCACGGCCCAGGCACGGCGCTTCGACCCGGACGGGGCGTACGTGCGGCGGTGGGTGCCCGAACTGGCGGGTCTGGAGGGGCGGTTGGTCCACGAGCCGTGGCGGCTGACGGGCCGGGAGCGCGCGAAGTACGACGCCTACCCGGACCCGGTCGTCGACCTCGCCGAGGGCCTGGACCGCTTCAAACGGGCCCGCGGACGCGACTGAACGACAGCGCGGACACTTTCAGCGGTCAGCCGTTGCCGTCAGCCGTGAGGCAGCCGTCAGGTGGGAGGGGCATCGGGGCCGGCCGTGTGGTCCGGGTGGTTCCGGGTGCGGCGGGCCTCCTTCAGCTCCGCCTCGTACAGGTGGTCGCGGCCCTCGGCGAGCCGGTCCACGGCCTCGCGCTCCAGGTCCCTGAACGGCTCGTAGTAGGTCCGGTCGTACGCCTCGACGACCTGGAACGTCCAGTGGCCGGGGATGACGTTGCGGCCCAGGATCTCCGTGCGGACCCGTTCCGCCCACTCCGGGTGCCCGGCGGCGCGCAGGAGTTCGACGGCGCGGTCCAGCTCGAAGTCGGCCGAGCCGGTCAGCTGGTGGAAGGCGAACAGGTGCCCGCGGGCGCACTCGGTCGTCTCCAGGGCCTTGGACAGGGAGCCCAGCGCCTCCACGGTCTCGTCACTGACGCCCTCGGGGCGCCGGTGCGCATCTCCCATCGGGTGTGTCTCCTTCCGGCGGGCGCGACGGCGTGTCACGCGAGGGGGTCGTGGCCCCAGTTCATGAGCGAGTAGCGCCACCTGGACTCCTCGACGTCGCCCGACGGTCGCTGGGCCAGATGCCGGCGGACGTAGCCGACGACCTTGCGCATGTGCTCGTAGTCGTCGTCCGAGAGGTCCTCCTTGTTCGTCCGCTGGATCCGCACGATCCGGCGGCCGGACGCGTGTCCGGTGGACTCGCCCCCGTCCTGGTGGTGACCGGCGTCCTGGGACTCGTCTGTCTCCAGCCACGCCTCCAGATCGGCCGGCGCCATGTTCACCAGCTCACGGAAGCCGTCCCGGATCTCCTGCAGCTCGTCACCGTCCATCTCGCCTCACTTCTTCTTCAGCGCCGACGGCTTGTGCACCGCCGATCCGCCCGACTTGTCGCTGCGGACCTTGTACTGCGGGTCGTCGGGCGAAGCGTCCACCGTGCGGCCCGCGGCCTCCGTGCGCTTGGTGATCTTCTTCTCCACCTCGCCCTCGGCCCGGGAGCCGTGGCTGCTCCAGGTGACCTTGTCGCCCTTCTCCAGGTCCTCGCCCTTGCCCCGGTTCCTCGCCATGGCGCCACTCCTTCGTCCGCAGGCCCCCTCCGCTTCCCCACCTGGGTTCCCAGCCGGGGGCGGGCCACTCGGGAGACGACCCGTTCAGCGGCGGAACTATCCTGGTCGCGGCCCGGGCACCGCCGTCCGGAGCCCCTCTCCTCGCCGCCGTCGTTCCAGGAGCAGCCCGTTGAACACCAGCACCGCGACCCCGGACAGCTACTACGAGCGGATCGACGAGCACCGCTACAAGCCCACCTCGCGCGCCGGCGGGGCGTGGAGCGCGGACGAGCAGCACTTCAGTCCGCTCGGCGGACTGATCGTGCACGCCGTCGACCGCCACCTGGCCGGGCGGGAGGGTGCGGCCATGTCCCTGAGCCGGATCAGCTTCGACATCCTCGGCCGCCCGGCGCTGGACGAGTGCGAGATACGGGTGGAGACCGTCCGCCCCGGCCGCACCATAGAACTGGTCGAGGCGACCGTGCTCATCGCGGGCCGGTCCGTGACCCGGGCCAGGGCGTGGCTGCTGGCCGACGTGGACACCGGTGCCGTGGCGGGCGGCGGCGCGGACCGGCTCGCCGCGCCGGAGACCCTCGCCCCCTGGCCCATGGACACCGCGTGGCCCGGCGGATACATCGCCTCCCTGGACGTGCGCCCCGTGGCACCGCCGCTCCCGGGCCGTACCACCGCCTGGGTCTCCACCGGCCTCGACCTGGTCGCCGGGGAGACGGCGAGCCCGCTGGCCTCCTACGTCACCCTGGTGGACACCGCCAACGGCATCGCCGTACGGCAGTCGCCGAGGGAGTGGATGTTCCCGAACGTCGACCTGACCCTGCACCTGCACCGCGCGCCCCGCGGCCCCTGGACCGGCCTGGACACCACCGTCGTCTTCGGCCCCACCGGCCAGGGCATCACCAGCACCGTGCTGCACGACGTCGACGGCCCCGTGGGCCACGCGCAGCAGATGCTGACCGTCCGCCCACTGGGGTGAGCCGCCGGCGGCGGAGCGCGGGGACGGTCACGAGGGTGTGAGGACCAGCCGCCCCCGCACCTCCCCGGCCTCCAGCCGGCGGTGGGCCTCCGCCGTCATCGACAACGGCAGCCGATCGGCGACACGCGGCCGCCACGGCGTCTCCGTGAGTACGCCCACGACTCCCTCGGCCGCCTCGGCGAGGTCGGCGGTCGTGGCGTTGCTGATGGCGAAGCCCACGATGCTCGCGTCCCTGGTGTAGAGCCGGCTCACCGGCAGCGGGGAGGGCCCGCCGCCCAGCCCCACCATCGCGACCAGCCGTCCGCCCATGGCCAGCGATTCCACGGCGTCGGCGAGCACTCCGTGCCCCGACGTGTCGAGGTGGACGTCGTAACCGTCGGGCGCCGCCCGGCGCACCCGCTCGGCGAGGTCGGGCGACCGGTGGTCGAGGACCTCGGCGGCGCCCAGCTCCCGGACCGACGGCGCGTCCTCGGCACGTGCCGAGGCGACCACCCGGGCCCCGGCGCGGGCGGCCAGCGCCACCGCCGCGCCGCCGACGTTCCCGGCGCCGCCGCCGACGTACACGGTCTGGCCCGCCCGCAGCCGTCCGTGCCGGAACAGCGCCAGCCAGGCGGAGGCCGCCGGGTGGGCGGCGGCCACGAGGTGTTCGGCGGCGATGCCGGGCGGCGCCGCGTAGAGGCGTTCGGCGGCGACCGCCGCGTACTCGGCGAAGGAGCCCTGCCGGCCCGCGTGGCCCAGGCTGTTGCACCACACGCGCTGCCCGGGGGTGAAGCCCGCCGCGCCGGAACCGGCCAGGGCGACCTCGCCCACCAGGTCGCGGCCGACGACGAAGGGCAGCGGCAGCGGTGTGGCGTAGGCGCCGGACCGTACGAAGGTGTCGACGGGGTCGACCGCCACGGCCGACACCCGCACGAGCACGTCGGTGGGTCCCACCGGCGGCACCGGGAGGGGGCCGTGGCGGATGGCGTCGGCCGGACCGACGGCGTCGATGTACGCCGCCCGCATCACGTCGAGGACTGTGCCGTTCATGACGTCATGCTACGAACCGTCCCCTCCCGTCGCAGCCCGCCGGGGCGGCGGCGAAGCCGGCGTCCGCGGCGCGTCGGCCCCCAGGGTTTGAGGACCGAGATCACCGTCATGAAGACGTAGGCGGACAGTGAGACGACCGGCCCGAACAGCACGTCCCCGGCGTCCGGCAGTGACTCGCCCGCGGCGACGGCGGTGAACGCCGCGTTCACGCCGGGACGCAACGCGAAGACCGTGGCGGTCGTTGTGGCCAGGGTCAGCCAGAACTTGGTGAACACCCACCGGTGCCGGGCCAGGCCCCACGCCGTGCCCAGGGCCAGCACCACTCCGCTGACCAGGGTGAGGACGGCGAGCGGCAGCAGCAGCCAGTCGGCGAACAGCTTCATGCCGCGGACACCGGCCTCCACCGTGTCGGGGGACGCGGTGGCGGCCGCGGTCAGTCCGAGGGCCAGCAGCCCGAGGGTGAGCCCGAGCCAGCCGGCGGAGGCGACGACGTGGACGACTAGGAGGGCCCGGCGTGCGGGTCGGCTGAGTTTCACCCCACCCACGCTGCCGGGGCCCGGGCGCGAAGACGTCCGGCGACGGGAGTAACCGCGGCTACTGAGCCGGGCGTAGACGGCGGGGTCCGCGGTGCCTCGGCCGGAGCAGCCGGAAACGCGGGGTTGCCTGTGAATTAACGGCAGACCGCGGAATGCGGAATGCCGCGATATCTCGATCGAATTCCGTCGGAATACCACTCCATCCGTACCTGACCGCACATCTGCATCTCTATGCTGATCACGCTTCGCCGAAAGGGTGCGGAGAAATTCTGGGGGGGGATCTCGTATCCCTGTGACGAAAACCGAGGAATTCCTGTGAGACGTACGACCTCTGTCCTGCTGTCCCTGAGCGCCCTGGTGGCGGCGTCCGCACTGGCCGCTCCCGCGGCTGCGGCCGCACCGGTGGGCGACCGGCCGGCCGCCGCGCCCGCCGGCTGGGAGGCGGTGGACGCGTCCGCGCTGGCGCGCATCACCGACGACGCGGACGCCCGACGGGCCCCGCTCGCCGCCGGAGACAGCGCCTCGGCGGCGGCCGCGGAGCCCGAACTGCTGGCCGTGCAGTCGGTCCGCAACAACCGCTTCGTGGCGACCGAGGCGAGCTACCCCGCCCCGAACACCGGCGTGCAGCGCGCCCGCTCCGCCGAATTCGGCGGTTCGTGGGAGAGCTTCGCCTTCGAGTGGGACGAGGCCACCCAGACCTACGCGCTGCGGTCCCTCGCGAACAACCGCTACGTGGCGGTGGAGAAGAACTACACCGGCAACGCGCGGAACGTCCTGCGCGCCCGTTCCACGAGCGTGGGCGGCTGGGAGCGGTTCGTCCTCTTCTACAACGAGGGCCTTGACCGCTACGCGCTTCAGTCCACGCTGAACGGGCTCTTCGTCACCATGGAGAACGGCTACACCGGTTCGCTCCAGTACGCGCTGCGCGCCCGCTCCGCCGAGATCACGGGTTCGTGGGAGGAGTTCGTCCTGTACGACATCGGCGCCTGAGGCAGGCGTCCGTCCGGCCGCGTCAGGGCCGGGCGGGCGCCTTCCAGTCCTCGTCGGTGAGGTCCAGCAGCGCCTCGATCGTGGCCGCGTCGGGCAGGGGCCCGTGGTCCCCGACCACGCGCAGCGCGGACGCCGCCGTGATGTGGCCGAGGCGCAGGGCCCGGGTCAGGCCGGCGCCTCGCCACAGTCCGGCGAGGAATCCGGCGGCGAACGCGTCTCCCGCGCCCACCGGTTCGACGACGTCCGTCCTCAGGGCGGGCACCGCGCACGCCCCGTCCTCGGTGAACGCGGTCGCGCCCCGCCCGCCGTCCTTGACGACGAGGACGCGAGGGCCGCTCAGCAGCCCGCGGACATCGGCGGCGGTCAGCCCGGCGCCCCACAGGTCCTGTGCCTCGTCGAGGCCGACGAAGGTGATGTCGGCGCGGTCGGCCAGGCCGCGGAGTACCGAGGGAGCGGTGTCCGGCGGCCACAGCGCGGCGCGGTGGTTGACGTCGAAACTGACCGCGTGGGGACGCTCCGCACGCGGCGCGTGCAGCGCCCGTTCCACCAGGGCCCGGCAGGACCCGGACAGTGCCGGGGTGACGCCGGTCAGGTGCAGGAGGGCGGCCCCGCCGAGCCGGTCGTCGTCCAGGACGCCGGGGCCCAGGGCGGAGGCCGCCGAGCCCTGCCGGTAGTAGTGCACGCGGGTACCCTCGGCGCCCGGGTCCTTCAGCAGCAGGCCGGTCGGCCGGGCCGGGTCGGTCCGCACGCCCGAGACGTCCACGCCCGCCTTCCCCACGGCCGCCCGCACCCGTCGGCCGAGCGCGTCGTCCCCGACGGCCGACAGCCAGGAGACGGGCAGCCCGTGGTCGGCGAGGTACATGGCGACGTTCGACTCGGCACCCGCCACCGAGAGACGCACGGACTCGGCGCTGTCCAGGGTGTCGGACGGGGCGGGCGACACGGCCGCCATGGTCTCCCCCACGCAGACCACGGGACCCGGTGCGGGACGCCGGGGGCTCACGGCGCTCATGTCCGCGCCCCCGACGCCGTGACCCGGGGCGCGGGACGGCCGGCGACCGGTGCCACCGCTTGGGGGGTGCAGGGCGACTGGGCCGGTGTCCGCGTCGGCGCGCCGCCCGGGCCGGGTGCGCCGGTCACGGCCGGGCCTCCCGGACGGCGGCGCGGAAGGCGCGGGCGCGGGCGCGGAGGTCGTCGAGGCTGCCGCCGTCCGCGGCGTCGCCGATCAGCGGGGAGCCGACGCCGACGGCGGTGGCGCCGGCCGCCAGATGGGCGCGGGCGGCCACCTCGTCGACACCGCCGACGGGCACGAGCGGTTCGTGCGGGAAGGGACCGCGCAGCGCCTTGACGTAGTCGGGACCGCCGGCCTGGGCGGCCGGGAAGATCTTCAGTGCCGTGGCGCCGAGGGTGCGTGCCGTGAGGATGTCGGTGGGCGTCATGACGCCGGCCAGCACGGGCATGCCCAGCTCGCGGGCGGCGGGGACGCCCTCGCCCAGACCGGGGGTGACGGCGAAGTCGGCGCCGGCCCGGTGGGCGGCCCGCGCGTCGTCGGCGGTGAGGACCGTGCCGGCGCCCAGCGGCCGGTCGGGGCCGAGAGCCTCCCTGGCGCGCTCGATGACCCGGAGGGCGTCCTCGCCGGTCAGTGACACCTCGATGAGGTCCACGCCCTCCTCGGCCAGGGTCAGTACGGTGCGCAGCGCGGCGTCGGCGTCGGCTCCGCGCACGATGGCGACGAGTCGGTGGGCGGCCAGGGCCGCTCGCAGATCCACAGGAGGTCTCCTTCTCAGAGTGTTACGGGTCGGGCGTCGCGCAGCGGCGGCCGTCGGCCAGGGTAGGGCGCCGCCGGAGCGCGCCGGGGGCCGGGACCCCGGTCGCGTGATCGGACCTCACCACTCGGCGAACGATCCGTCGGCGTGCCGCCACACCGGGTTGCGCCAGGCGTGCCCGTCGCGGTCGGCGGCGCGTACGGCCTTCTCGTCGATGTCGATGCCCAGGCCGGGCGCGTCGCTGCGGGGCGCGTGGCCGTCCTCGAAGCGGAAGGGCTCGGTGTCCACGAGGTAGGTCAGCAGGTCGGCGCTCTTGTTGTAGTGGATGCCCCGGCTCTGTTCCTGGATGAGGAAGTTCGGCGTCGCGAAGGCGACCTGGAGGCTGGCGGCGAGGGCGATCGGGCCGAGCGGGCAGTGCGGGGCGAGCAGGGCGCCGTAGGTGTCGGCGAGCGAGGCGATGCGGTGCACCTCGGAGATGCCGCCGGCGTGCGAGAGGTCGGGCTGGGCGACGGCGACGCCCGCGGCGAGCACGGGCAGGAACTCGCTCCGGCCGTAGAGGCGTTCGCCGGTGGCGAGGGGGATGTCGGTGGCCGCGGCGAGCCGGGACAGCAGGTGGCTCTGCTCGGGGACGACCGGTTCCTCGACGAACAGCGGGTGCAGCGGCGCGAGTTCCGCCAGGACCCGGCGGGAGCTCGCGGCGGTGAAGCGGCCGTGGAAGTCGACGGCGACGTCGCGGTCCGGTCCGAGGGCCTCGCGGGCGGCGGCCACCCGGTCGACGACGGCCGCGGTCTCGGCGGGGGTCGTCAGGGGTGAGACGGCTCCGGCGCCGTTCATCTTCACCGCGGTGAAGCCGGCCTCCACCTGGGCGGCGATCTGCTCGGCGAGCGCGGCGGGCTCGTCGCCGCCGACCCAGGCGTAGACCCGGACCCGCTCGCGCACGGGGCCGCCCAGCAGGGCGTGCACGGGTGCCCCGTAGGTCTTGCCGGCGATGTCCCACAGGGCCTGGTCGAGGCCGGCGACGGCGCTCGACAGGACGGGGCCGCCGCGGTAGAAGCCGCCCTTGGTGAGGATCTGCCAGTGGTCCTGGATGCGCAGGGGATCCTTGCCGATCAGTTGCTCGGCGAGGACGTCGACGGCGGCGCGGACGACCTCGGCGCGGCCCTCGACGACGGGTTCGCCCCAGCCGACCACGCCGTCGTCGGTTTCGACGCGGCAGAACAGCCAGCGCGGCGGGACCAGGAACGTCTCGATGCGGGTGATCTTCACTTAGTGGGGCTGCCTTTCCGTGTGGCCGGCGTTGCCGGTAACGCCTGTGCTGTCGGGGTCGCGCAGGTCATCGGGGTTGCCGATGCGCTCCTGGTCGCGGCCGGCCTGATCGAGCAGGGCTCGCATGGCCGCCTCCGCCGCCCGCGGGTCGCGGTCGCGGACGGCGTCCAGGACCGCCCGGTGGGCCGGTACCGGGTCGCCGCTGTGCGGGGAGCTGTGCACGATGCGGTCGCGGTGCGCGAGCCCGGACGAGATCACCATCTCCATGCGTTCGAGGAGTTCGTTGTGGGTGGCGGCGAGCAGGGCGCGGTGGAACGCGAGGTCGGCCGCCACGGCGCGGGCCGGGTCGGGGTCCTCCTCCCCCATCGCGGCCAACGCGGCGTCCAGCGCGGCGAGGTCGTCGTCGGTGCGGCGGCCGGCGGCGAGGCGGACGGCGGCCGGTTCCACGATGGCCCGCACCTCGGCGAGGTCGCGCAGCAGTGCGAGGTCGGAGCCGGCGCTGCCGCCGCCCTCGAACTGCCAGCGCAGGACGTCGGCGTCGAGCAGGTTCCAGTCGGCGCGGGAGCGGACGAAGGTGCCGCGCTTCTGCCGGGCGTCGACCATGCCCTTGGCGGCCAGCACCTTCAGCGACTCGCGCAGCGCGGTCAGGCTCACGTCCAGCTCGCTCTGGAGCGCGACCAGGTCGAGCGTGGCCCCCTCGGGGATCCGTCCGCCCAGGATGCGGCGGGCGAGGGCTTCCACGGTCTGGCCGTGTACGCCGCGGCGGGCGTAGGGCGTCATGTCGTACGGCCTCTCCGGTACGGGGCGGGGTCAGGTGCTCGTCGACGGTGGCCCCGATTATTACTAAATTAATCAGAGAGTGCGACAGTAACTCCATCCGGTTGCAGGCAGGCGCCACGTTTTGCCCCATTCCTCCCGGTAACCCGTCTGGAGGACATCCAGATGCGACGAGGTGAGAACCATGCTGGTGCTGGGTCTCCTGCTGATGGCGGGCACCGCCGCCTTCACAGGCCTGCTGATCGCGGACAACCTGTCCGGCGGTCCGGACTACACGGTGGCCCTGATGGGGACCGAGCCCTTCACGATCAGCACGCTGGGGGCGTTCCTCGGGGGTATCGCGCTGACCCTGATCTTCGGCCTGGGCATGTGGATGCTGCTGGCCGGGACGGTGCTGGCCCGCCACCGCAGCAAGAAGCGCCGCACGGACCGGCTGGCCGCCCGGCAGGCCTACGCGGAGCGCGACGAACTCGCCGGCCGCCTGGAGGGCCAGGACGCCGGCGCCGCCCCCACGGCCGAGCCTGCGGGGCATCGCCGGCCGTCCCTCCACCGGCCGGGGTGGCTCCGGCCGCACGGCCACTGACCTCGGTGCGCCGCGGCGACCGATTCACGCATGCGGCGTCGGCCGGTAGACCAGCTCCTGGATGTGGCCGTCGAGCGTTCGCCGGTCGATCAGTTCGAGATCGAAGTCGTCCGCGCCCTGGAAGACCGGGTCGAGCCCGCTCTTCCCCGTGATCACCGGGAACAGCGTCACCTGGACGCGGTCGACGAGGCCGGCGGCCATCAGGGCCCGGTTCATCGACAGGCTGCCGTGGGAGCGCAACGGCACCTCCGACTCCTCCTTGAGCCGGGCGACGACGTCGACGGCGTCACCGCCGGCGATGGTCGCGTCCGGCCAGTCGAGGGGCCCCTCCAGCGTGGTCGACACCACGGTCGTCGGCAGGTTCCGCATCCGGGTGACCCAGGGGTCACGCACGTCGGACCCCTCGGTGCTCTCGGCCAGCATCTGGGCGAACGCCCGGTACGTGTTGGCCCCGAAGACCATCCGCTGCTCCTCGTCGTACAGCGCGAGGCGGTGGTCGAGGAGCTCGGGGCCCTGCTTGCCCCAGTAACCGGTCCAGTCGCCCCCGGCGGCACCGAAGCCGTCGAGGCTGGAGAAGACGTCGAACGTGTATGTGGTGGTCATGATCGGCTCCTGAACTGCGGTTGGGGTTGACGGCGTCCTGGAGATGCAGACCGGCGATCGGGGCACAAGTCATCGGCCGGGAGCGCAGCGGACGACGGCCGGTCCACCGGCAGGCCGGGTCCAGAGCCGGTTGCCGCGCCGCTAGTCGCACCCCGCGCCGCCGTGATCGACAAAGTCGGCGACGGCCCTCTCCAGCGCGCGGAACGGGAGGAGGGCGAGCGGCAGGCCCGCCGCGCAGCCGATCGCGAGCCGGCCCGCGACGGCCACCGGACGGTCGAGTACCGTCCCCGCCCAGGCGCCGCCTCCCGCGCCCACCGTGGTGAGCAGGCCGGGCAGCGCGGGCGGCAGCATCTCCACCCGTACCGGGCGGCGCATGCGGGGTGTCGCGGGCACGGTACCCGCTCGGGGGTTAACCCCACCCCGCATCCTCCCGGGGGCCCCCTCGCACCTGCTCCCCCGCCGTGGCCATCCTGGTACGGCGCCGACACCGGCGACCTCGACGACCAAGGAGTCCACGTGATCAAACGCAGGCGAGCACGAGGCGGCTTACTCACTCTGGCCATGGCCATGGCCATGGCCATCGGGGTCGCGGGGAGCGCGTCGGCAGGCAGCGCCGCCTCGGCCTCCCCCACGTCGGACCATGCCCGGACCTCGGACCACGCCCGGCTGCGCGCCGCCCTGCACCGCATCACCACGGTCGACGGTGCGCCCGGAGCGCTCGCCGAAGTACGCACAAGGCGCGGCGGCCGTACGGTGCTCACCAGCGGAGTCGCCGACGTGCGGAGCCGCACGCCGGTGCGTGGTGACAGCAGGTTCCGGCTCGGCAGCATGACCAAGCCGTTCGTGGCGACGGTCCTGCTGCAGTTGGTGGGAGAGCGGCGCGTGCACCTCGACGCGCCGGTGGAGCGCTACCTGCCCGGCGTCGTCCGCGGGCACGGGAACGACGGACGGGCGATCACCGTCCGGCAACTGCTCCAGCACACCAGCGGCGTACCCGACTTCCTCCAGTACCTCCGCCCGCAGGAGATCGTCGCGGACCCGCTGGCCCACCGCGACACCCGCGAACTCCTCGACATCGCGCTCGCCCACCCCCCGACCTTCGAACCGGGGACCGGCTGGCGCTACTCCAACACCGGCTACCTCGTCATCGGCATGATCATCGAGAAGGTCACCGGCCGTTCCTACGGCGACGAGATCCGGCGACGCGTCATCAGGCCGCTGCACCTGCACGACACCTTCGCGCCGGGCGACGCCTCCGGCATCCCCGGACCGCACCCGCGCGGGTATGCACGGCCCGGCCCGGACGCGCCGCTCGTGGACGTCACCGCCGTCAGCCCGACGATCGGCGGCGCGGCCGGCGAGCTGATCTCCAGCGCCTCCGACGTCAACCGGTTCATGGCGGCACTCCTGCACGGCGCGCTGCTGCGCCCGGCACAGCAGCGGGAGATGATGCGGACCCGTCCGACCGGCGGCTCGGACGGCCGGGCCTACGGCCTCGGTCTGGAGAGCTCGCCGCTGCCCTGCGGCGGTCTCTACTGGGGACACACCGGTGACTTCCTCGGCTACGAGACGGCCACCGGCATCGCCGGCGGCCGACAGGTGACCGTCATGGCGAACCTCGGCCCGGGCGCCTCGGACGCGCAGAGCGACGACATCGAAGCGGCCGTCGAGACCGCCCTGTGCGAAGGCCGCCGCACCTCACGCCACTAGGGTCCGTCTTCAAACGGATCTTGCCCAGAGCAGGAGTGACGCGAGACTGACCGCTGCCTCGTACGAGGTGGCGGTCTTGTCGTACCTGATGGCGATGCCGCGATTACGCAGGTAGGAACGGAAGCCTCGGGAGCTGTAGTCCTCGTAGGCGACGACCTGGTCGGGTCTGCGTCGTGGGCGGCCGAGGCCGGTGCGTGGGACCCGGATCCGTTCCAGGAGGAGACGTGCGCAGACGCTGTCGTGGCGTTCGCCTGGGGTGAGCAGGACGGCGAGGGGACGGCCGCGGCCGTCACAGGCGAGGTGGATCTTGACGGTCAGTCCTCCTCGGGATCGGCCGAGGGCGTGATCGTCCGGTTCGTCCTGCCGATGCCGCCCCCTTTTCGGCCGATGGCCGCGGCGTGCTGGTGGGCGCGGACGATGGTGGAGTCGATCTGGACGAGCCAGTCGATGTCGCCGGCCGCGTCCGCGCGGGCCTGGATCTGCTGGAGAGCCCGGGTGAACACGCCGTCCAGGGCGTAGCGGCGGAAACAGGTGTGGATCGTCTTCCATGGCCCGTAGCGCTCCGGCAGGTCACGCCAGGAAACCCCGGTCCGGATCTTGTAGACCATCCCGTCGAGGACCTGCCGGTCCTCCACGCGCGGCCGCCCCGTCGCAGCCCGCGGCATGAGTGGAGCAAGCAACTCCCACTCCTGGTCCGTGAGTTCATGACGACGAACCACCACACCATGATCCACCACCCGGATGACCTTTGAAGACGGACCCTAGTACTCCAGTACGGTTTCGTGATCTACCCGCTGGCTGCGGGGGCGAGCGGTCGTCGGTAGTCGCCACGTCGGGTCGTGGCATGGTGCCGCGTAAGGCTGCGGCGCCCCTGAGGATGACGGTGGTCGGCGCTCCGACGCACATCCAGGACGAGTTGCAGTGAATGGCGCATTCCGGTGGTTCAGTGCGCCGGAGGGAATGTAGCGTCGCGATCATGGAATCGCTGATAGGCACCACCACTGACCAGGCGCCGGCGAACCCGGCCGCGACGGATGACATGCTGGCCACCCAACCGATCGGCTACTGGAGCGGCTTGGCCCATACGACCGTCACGCGGTATCTGCGTGACGCGATGGCCAAGCTCGACGTCACGCAGCCGCAGTACTGGGTACTCAACCGCGTGAGCGGCGGCCCTGCGGCGCCGAGCCGCGAGGAGGTCGTCGCGCAGCTGACGCACCTTGCCGACGGCCCGCACGAGATCGCCAGGGTCGTCGACCAGTTGCTCCACCGCGAATGGCTGCGGATCGACGACGGGCAGCGCCTGCACCTCACGGATGCCGGGGAGGCCGCCAGAGCGCGGCTCCGTGAGCTGGCGACCGAGGTACGCGCCGTAGTCCACAAAGGCATCAGCGACGATGAGTACGTGGCCGCGCTCAAGGTGCTTCGCACGATGGTGGCCAATGTCGAGGGCAACGGGGCTTCTGGTAATCCGTTCTGATCTGGCGGTCTCGTGACGAACCCGGCTGGGAACGCGTGCGGCCACGCGTGATCATCGGGGGTTCTGTGGACTCCTGAAGATCGTGCGGTGGCCGCGGGCTATAGCACAGACCCTGCCCGCTGGCGGGTGATGTTCGACCAGGTCATGGTCCGGATCGCGGGCCGGTTCGGGCGAGTTGAGCCCCGGGCCACGGCCCGCGCCTACCTGATCGGACTACTGTCGAGCGTCGAGCGGAAGAACTGTCGGCAACTGGCCGAACAGGCCGGCCACGCCCGGCCCGGGCCGATGCAGCGCCTGCTGCGCGACGCCCGCTGGGGCGCCGGTGCCGTCCGAGACGACCTGCGTGCCTACGCCGTCGAACACCTCGGCGCCGACGGCGTTCTCATGGTCGACGAGACCGGCTTCCTGAAGAAGGGCCGGGCCTCGGCAGAAGTGCAGAGGCAGTACACCGGCACCGCGGGACGCATCGAGAACGCCCAGGTCGGTGTGTTCCTCGCCCTGGCCACCGAGCGGGGACGGGCCCTGATCGACCGTCGGCTCTACCTGCCCGAGCACTCCTGGTCCGGTGATCCCGAACGCCGCACCGCGGCCGGCATACCCGAGACGGTGCAGTTCGCCACCAAGCCCCGTCTGGCCTGGGAGATGATCGCTGCTGCGCTGGACGCCGCCATCACCGCCTCCTGGGTGACCGGTGACGAAGCCTACGGCCAGGACCCCCGGCTCCGCGCTGCCCTGGAAGCACGCGGCACCGGCTACGTGATGGCGGGCCCCGATCCGATCACGCTGACCGTCCCGGAGATCCGACACCTACTCGTCGCCGTCTTCGAACAACCAGCCGTGACCGTAGCCGGACTGCTGAACTGGTCCAACTGGCGTCGGCGCCACCAGGCAACAGCCCGACGCAGCCACCACCGACGACGAACCGCTGGCGAACCCGCTGGATAGATCACGAAACCGTACTGGAGTACTAAGACTCGGTAGCCAGGCGCACCCCCAGCCCGACCAAGAGCGCCCCGGAGACCTGTTCCATCCGGCGCCGAACGGAGTGCCGCTGAAGCACTCCTCCGACACGTCCGGCTAGCCAGACCAACGGTAGGTACCAGATCAAGTCGACCACGGCCCAGATCACCGAGAAGGCGAGCAGCGTCGGAAGAACAGGGGCTCCATGTGGCACGAACTGCGGCAGGAAGGACACGGCGAACACGCCGGCCTTCGGATTGGCGAAGTTGGTGACGAGGCCCTGCCAGTACGCCCGCCGAAGCGGCACCGCGGCTGTTTCCGCTGGTCCCTGATCCGGCTGTCCAGCTCGCCTCGCCTGCCACAAGGCACGCGCTCCCATCCACACCAATACCGCGGCGCCGACAATCCGGATGACGTCGTAGGCGACCTGCGAGGCCAGCAGCAGGGCGGAGAGACCGAAGGCCGCGGCCAGGCCCCACAGCAGCACTCCGCACTCGTTACCCAGGACCGTGGCCATGCCGGTCCGCCGGCCGTTCACCACCGCTCGGCGCAGGATCACGACCGTGCTTGGCCCTGGGACCATGGCGACCAGGAAGGCCGCACCGACGAACGCAACGACGGAAGTCATCATCGAGGCAGCATCGCCAAGCGCGTTGATGCGCCACAAGGCTCTTGTCGGCCCAGCTGCGGACGTGTTCCGCAGATCGTCCGTCAAGGCGGAGACCAGGGTTCACGCCGCGGAGAAGGCGCGGAATCGGATGGACACGGCTCGGTACGGTGGCCGATGATCTCCAGCATGATCCGGGCCGCCACTGTGAACGACATCGCGGAGATCCGCGCGATGATCCGCGAACTCGCTGAGTACGAACGGGCTGCCGAGCAGGCCCAAGCAACCCAGGAGCAGCTCCGCGACGCGTTGTTCGGAGAACACCCCGCTGCTGCCGCACTGATCGCTGAGGACGATGAGACGGGGCAGGCCGTGGGCTATGCCCTGTGGTTCCCCCGCTTCTCGACCTGGACCGGCACGCGCGGCATGCACCTGGAGGACCTCTACGTGCGGTCGCACGCCCGAGGTGGAGGACATGGCAAGGCTCTGATCGCCGCATTGGCCGCGATCTGTCAACAGAACGGCTACGAGCGCTTCGAGTGGTGGGTCCTGGCCTGGAACGAACCGACGATCGACTTCTACAAGTCGCTCGGCGTGGAGCTGCTGAACGAGTGGACGGTATGTCGGCTGAGCGGTGAACCACTCAAGGAACTCGCTGCCCAGGCCCCGGCAGTCCTCAACCAGGCCCCGGCCCTGTAGGACGGGGGGTCATGCAACCTCCTGTCGCAGTAGTGATCGAAGCCCACCGGACACTGGAAGGGCTCGTGGCCGGACTGAGCGACCAGCAGGTCGCCGAGGCGTCTGCCCTTCCGGGTTGGTCACGCGGCCACGTCCTCGCGCATCTCACCGACAACGCGAGAATGTTCGCCCGTCTCGCGGAACATGCCCTGCGCGGTGAACTTGTAGCGGGCTACGACGGCGGGGTCGACGAGCGCAACGCGATCATCGAGACGACGGCTGGCCGCAGCGCAGCCGAGCACCGCGCGCAGCTCGCCGCGCACACGGCCGGGCTAGAGGCATTCTGGGCACGCGCCACCGACGTGGACTGGAGCCGTCCGGTAACGTTCCGCAACGCGAACCTTGCCGCAACCGTCTTCGCACGCTGGCGCGAGGCATGGATCCACATGGTCGATCTGGAACTCGGCGTGCGACCGGACGACTGGCCCGAGGACCTGGCCGCACACACCATCGACTTCCTCCTCGACCGCCTTCCGGCAGGCGCACGCGTCCGTGCCGAGGACGTGGGCCGCCAGTGGTCCGTCGGCGACGGGCCGCCGGGCACGGTGGTTACGGGAGGCCTGCGCGACCTGGCGGCCTGGCTGGCCGGACGTACGCCCGTTGTGTCACCAGTGGCGGCGGAGGAGTTGCCTGCTCTCGGACCCTGGCCGCCCCACCCTCCACAGCGCTTGGACCGCCTGTGACGTCGTCACCGGGCTGGGTGTGGGGCACGCCGATCTCGGGCCCGAACGGCAGAAAGGATTGCCTGTGGCGCCCCGTAACCGCGTGCCCGTGGCCGGCCGACAGCCGAATTCCGTTCTCGGAAGGAAGGAGTGCCATGCTTGCCGACATTGTTTGGTGGGACCTGTCCGCCTCCGGACAGACCATCGAGTCCATGCGTGAATACCTGCGTGAGGAATCCGTCGCCGCGTTCTCCGAGGTGCCCGGGCTTCGCTTCAAGATGTGGCTCTCCGATCCGGACACCAACCGGTGGGGAGCCGTTCTGTTGTGGGAGTCGGAAGAGGCGTCCCAGCAGGCGCTGCCGAGCCGGGCGCTCGAACTCATCGGCTACCCACCGCAGATCGCGCACGGGTTCGACGTGGAGGCCACGACCGAAGGTCGATACGAAACGCAACGACTCGCCCTGCAAGGGCTGGCCTTCGCCGAAACAACGCAGAGGAAATCCAGCTGACGGGCAACCAGAGGGGACAGCAGGTCCTGGCCCTCCGCTTGTTTCGCCGCATCCACGGCTCACGCGTACCTCAGACAACGCCACGCCCTCAATGCGCTCAAGAAGTCGTCGTCGTGATTGCAAGCGGCCCGAGCTGCTGACTGCGAGGCGTCAGCGCAGTGCAACCACGCCCGCATGGACGGCACGCATGGCCCGCTCGGGTGTCTCCTGACTGTCGCCGACCGGAGCCACGTAGTCGATGACGGCGCGCGCGGCGTCCTCCCCGAGGATTCGGGTGATCACCCACGTGGCGAGATGCTGGGACGCCAGGCAACCGCCCGCCGTAGTGATGTTCCCCTCGGCGTGGAACGGCGCGTCCAGCACGGTGACGCCGCAGCCTTCGACGGAGGCTCGGCGCTTCATGTCCGTGCAAGCCGGCATGCCTTCCAGCAACCCGAGCCGGGCGAGCACCAGCGCACCGGAGCACTGTGCACCGATCAGCACAACGTCGGCTTCAGTCACGAACTCCATCGGGGCGGGACGCCCGGCATCATCGGCAGCACCGGCTGGGACCGGTCCAGGGCCTGGATCTGCGACTTCTCGTCGACACAGAACACCAAGGCCCGCTCGGGCGGGTCCAGATAGAGGCCGACCACGTCGTGGACCTTGTCGACGAAGTACGGGTCCGTCGACAGCTTGAACGTCTCGGTGCGGTGTGGCTGCAGGCCGAAGGCCCGCCAGATCCGCGACACGGTCGACTGCGACAGACCCATCTCCGAGGCCATCGCCCGCGTCGACCAGTGCGTGGCGTTCTTCGGCGTCGACTCCAGCGTCCGCTTCACCACTGCGGCGACCTGCTCATCGGTGACCGTCCGGGGCCCGCCGGACCGCGGCATGTCACCCAGCCCGGCGATCCGGTGTTCGACGAACCGCTTCCGCCAGCGGCCGACCGCATGCGGTGTCGAACCGAGCTGTGCGGCCACGTCCTTGTTGGACGCGCCGGTCGCACAGGCCAGGATGATCCGGCAGCACAAAGCCCACGCCTGCGGAGTGCAACGGCGCCGCACCCACCCCTCCAGCGCAGCCCGCTCCTCATCCGACAGGATCAGCTCGACCTTCGGCCGCCCAGTACGCGCCACCAGGCAACCCTACATATCTGAACAGAATTCCTGACTCAGAAGACCAGTTCCGCTTTCTGCCCGGCGCGACCCGGTCGGGCAGACTCCGGTGACCCGTTCGCCTCCCACGACTGCCCTTACGAACCTCAGCCCGCACGGCCGGTCATCCCGCAACGCCGCAGCCAGCAGCGCTACGCGCGGGTAACCGCGGCTCGGTC
Organism: Streptomyces sp. NBC_01723; assembly: GCF_036246005.1. NCBI lineage: Bacteria > Bacillati > Actinomycetota > Actinomycetes > Kitasatosporales > Streptomycetaceae > Streptomyces > Streptomyces sp. NBC_01723. The sequence goes on along the minus strand of NZ_CP109171.1, from coordinate 7,968,267 downwards.
CGGGCCGCCCCGAACTCTCCATCATCTGCTCACAACCCCTCTACCCGGTCGACACGCCGGGGTGCGTAGCCTCTGAGCGCGTCGTCCGCTTGCGAGGGATGACGTCACCGAGTTAAGTCTTGCCCAATGATTGATGTTCAGTTGTGAGGTACCCGGGCACTCTGAGGCACGTGAAAGAAGACAGCAGCGTGGAAGGCCGACCCAAGGACATGACGTTCAGAACACCGTCAGCCCCCGCGCGAGGCGCCGCGTGACGCTCGGCACCCACCGTGCCCACCTCGACGGGTATGACAGTCCCCCCACTCCGCAGGCCGCGAACGAGCCGTTCCACCAGCCGCAGCAGGGCACCCTCCCCCAGCCGCTGGGCCCGCACGAGTGCGATCTCGTCCGCCGCAGCGTCGCGGTGGTCGAGCCGCAGGCCGGGGAACTGGCCGTGTACTTCTACGCCATCCTCTTCGTGCGCTACCCCGAGGTCCGTTCCCTCTTCCCGGAGAACATGGACGTCCAGCGGGACCGCCTGCTGCGCGCCCTCCTGCGGATCGTTGACCTGGTCGACTCGCCCGAGCACCTGGCCCAGTTCTGCGCCCGCCTGGGGCGCGACCACCGCAAGTTCGGTGCCGTGACGGCGCACTACGCCGCGGTGGGCGAATGCCTGCTGGAGACGCTCGCCCGGTTCGCCGGCCCCTCGTGGACCCCGGAGATCGCCCTGGCCTGGCAGCGGGCCTACGGGATCGCCTCCGAGACGATGATCCTGGCCGCGGACAACGACACCCGGCTCCGGCCCGCCGTGTGGAACGCCCAGATCGTCGGCCACCGTCACCTGGGCAACGCACTGGCCGAGGTCACGGTGGCCACCGACCCCGTGTATCCGTACCAGGCGGGCCAGTTCGTCAGCATGGAGACACCGTGGCGGCCCCGGGTGTGGCGGCACTACTCACCGGCCAACGCCCCCCGGCCCGACTCGACCCTGACCTTCCACGTCCGGCACGTCGCCGGCGGCCATGTCAGTCACGCCCTGGTGTACCGGGCGCGGATCGGCGACATGGTGCGTCTGGGGCCGCCCGAGGGTGACATGGTGCTGTCCGCGCCCTCCGGCCGCGATCTGTTGCTCGCCGCGGGAGGCACCGGACTCGCCCCCATCAGGGCCCTGATCGAGGAGATCGCGAACGACCCGCACCGGCTCCAGGGCCGCCACGTGAACCTGTTCGTGGGCGCGCGCACCGGCAACGAGCTGTACGGGCTCGACGAGATGCTGCGCCTGTCCCAGCGGCACCACTGGCTGACGGTCCGGGCCGCCGTTTCCCACGAGCACATTCCCGGCGCCGAGGGCTCCCTGCCGGACGTCATCGCCGCCTCGGGCGCCGGAGCCCACACGGAGGCCTACCTCAGCGGGCCGCCCGGCATGATCGCTGCCGCGCGGCAGGTGCTCCTGCGGTGTGGGCTGCCTCCCGCCCAGATCCACCACGACCCGCTGGGCGTCCCGGTACTGGACGCCCCTCTGGATCCAGGCCACCCGGCGAAGGAAGAGGACAACCGCATATGAACGACCGGCCCGCAGGCCGCCCCGGCTCCGCCGGCGAACGCCTCCTGCAGAGCCACCTGGGTACGGCCGACCGGGCCGCGACCTTCTACGACCGGCAGGTCCAGCCCCATCTCACCGATCAGATGCGCGACTTCGTCGGGCGTCAGACCATGGTCTTCCTCTCGACCGCCGACGCCGGCGGCAACTGCGACACCGGGTTCCGGGCCGGGCCGCCCGGGTTCGTCACCGTCCTCGACGAACACACCCTGACCTACCCCGAGTACCGGGGCAACGGGGTCCACGCGGGCAACGGGAACATCCTGGAGAACCCGCACATGGGCATGCTCTTCATCGACTTCACCCACCATCACATAGGGCTGCACGTCAACGGGTCGGCCCAGTTGGTGGGTGACGCCGAGCAGCGTCGCGTGTACCCGCACCTCCCCATCGACTCGGCGCACGGCCGGCAGCCTGCCGTATGGGTGCACCTGAGGGTGGACGAAGCCTACGTGCAGTGCTCGAAGTACATCCCCCACCTCGAACCCGCTCCCCGGCCCCGGGGGCTGGCGGCGGACCGCCCCAAGGACAGCGACTACTTCGTCCCACCGGTGGCCGGTCGCGGGGAGTCCCGGACCTACCGTCCGGCTCCCACTCTGCCGATGGGACACTAGGCTCGGGCGGCACGTCCGGACAGGTCCACGGCGCCCGGGCGGGAGGCCGGCGACCTCGTGCCGGCGCCCGGGAAGGCTCCCCTGGCCTGTCGGTCACGCCCCGGACAGGGCAGGGCGCCCTATGACGATCATGGCGGCGTCGTCGTCCAGGTGGCCGTCGACGTGGTGGAGCAGGTCGCGCCGGAAGCGGCCGAGGAAGGCGTCGGGATCGTTCTCGGTCCAGCCGGTGATGCGCTCGGCCAGCGGATAGAAGGTGCCGGCGGAGTCGCGCGCCTCGGTGACGCCGTCCGTGTACAGGAGCAGCAGGTCGCCCGGCTCGAACGGGAAGCTTTCGACGTGGTAGCGGGGATTCACCAGGTGGCCCAGGCCGAGCGGGGGCGCGGGGTGCAGGACGCTCATCGTCACCGGCCGCCCGTCGCGGACGACGACGGGCGGTGGATGGCCGCAGGAGACCATCCGGACCCGCCCGTCCCGGTCGGGGATGTCCAGCACGGTGGCGGTGATGAATCCCTCCCCGTGGCGGCCCGGCTCCGCGAGGTCCCCGCTCACGCTCCGGTCCAGGTGCCTCACCAGCTCCCCCAGCCCCGCCCGGCGGCCGGCCATGACACGGAACGCTCCCAGCAGCAGGGCGGCGTCATTGACGGCGGTCAGTCCCTTGCCCTGCACGTCTCCGACGATCACCCGGGTACCGGATTCGGTGCGGACCGCCGCGTACAGATCCCCGCCGATCTGGGCCTCGGCCTCCGCGGCGAGGTAGAGCGAGGCAGTGCGCAAGGGGCCGAGCCGGCTGGGCAGCGGCGGCAGGACGACGCGCTGGGCGGCCTCGGACACGTACCGGACCTGCCTCAGCTCCTTCGCCCGGCGCTCCCGCACGACACAGAAGACGACGAGGCTGGCGCCGACCAGGATCAGGGCGAGGATCTGTGCCTCGTGGTTGGCCGAGAGCAACTCGTTGGGGTCGCGCACCACCCCGATGGCCGTCTGCGCGATCACCGCAAGCGCGGCCACCAGGGCCACCGTCCGGGGCCCGCCGAACAGGGGCGTGATCGCCGGGGCCGCGACGAGCAGCGGCCCCAGATGGATGTGGGGCGGCGCGAGCACGTCGACCACGGACACCGCGACGATCCACGCGATCGGGATGGCGACCATCGGCCGCCTCGCGCGCACCGGCCGGCGAGGCTCTCCGAGGCGCTGCGACATGTCTCCTCTCTACACCGTTCCCGGTCTTCCCGCACCGGCGGAGAGGGCCGGAGCGACCACCCGTACGGGCGCACTTCGGTGCGGGTACGGCAAGCCTCTCCCCGCGATGTCAATCGGACTGGATGATCGATGCCGCCCGTCCGTCGCCGCGTGCGGCGCGCGCCCGGCCCGACACGTCGCCGTTGGAGGATGCCCGCATGTTCCGTTCGACGCGTGCGGCGCCGGCCTCCGTGGAGGACGACCTCGCGGGCCGGGACGACGGCGTCCGTACACCCCCCACGCGCACCGTCGTCCTGGTGACGGTGACGGCGACGGTGGTGACGATCGTCCTCGGTGTGCTGACCGGGACCGCCGTCCTCCTGCTCGGGCTGCTGGTGTTCCTGCCGGCCTTCGCCGCCGCGCTGTGCACCCCGGGCCAGACGGCCATGGTCGCCACCTGGGTGAGCGTCGTCGTGGTCGTGCCCGTGGCCCTGTCCGGGGAACGGATCGCCGACCGGGTGGTGCTGGCGCTGTTCGCCGTCGGCTTCGGCGCGCTGGCCGTATACGCGTCCCGGCTGCGTGTCTCGCGCGAGGGGGCGATGGTGCGGCTGCGGTCGACCGCAGCCGCGATGCAGCGGCAGATCCTGCGGCCTCTCCCGCTCCTCACCGACGACGTACTCGTGGACGGCGTCTACGAGCCGGTGCAGCAGGACAAACTCGTCGGGGGCGACATCTACGACGTGGCGGCCACACCCTGGGGTACCCGGGTGCTCATCGGCGACGTCCAGGGCAAGGGGCTCGCAGCCGTCGGCATGGCGATCGACGTGGTCGGCGCCTTCCGCGAAGCCGCCCACCGCGAACCGACGGTGACGGCCCTCGTCGACTCGCTCGAGGCGGCGGTGGTCCGCCACAACGACTACGCGGAACAGCGCGGCGAGCCGCAGCGATTCGTCACCGCCGCCGTCCTGGGGGTGGACGCCGGCACCGAGACCCAGCTCGTCACCTGCGGCCACGTCCCGCCGTACCTGCTGCACGACGGGACCGTCACCGCCGTCGGCGCGGGGACGGAGCACACCCCGCTCGGCCTCGCGGACCTGGTCGAGGAGGCGCGCACGGTGTCCTGGTTCCCGTTCCCGGCCGGAGCGACCCTGCTGCTGTGCACCGACGGCCTGACCGAGGCCCGCTCGGCCGGGGGCGCCTTCTATCCTCTGGAGTCGCGCCTCTCCGACCGCGCCGACATCACCGCGGGCCGGCTCACCGAGTCACTCGTCGACGATGTCCACGCCTTCACCGCGGGCGCCCAACAGGACGACCTGGCGGTCCTCGCCGTCCGCCGCTCCCCGAGCCGGGTACCGGGGTAGCCCGGTACCCGGACCCGTCCCCGCACGAGGGTCTACTCGTCGATCGCCGCCCCGAACCGCGCGTTCGCCGTCGGCGCCCCGAGACGTGCCCCGTCGTAGGTCCACGTGCCCTGGGCGACCAGACCCGAGGACGACGCGGGTACGACCCATATGAAGCCGTCGTCGGTGTTCTCGCCCGGTGCCGCCGCCAGGAGCCCGAAGAGGCGGTCCTTGTTGGCGTCGATGAGCCGGACCTGGCCGCCCCAGCGGTCCGACTTCTCGGCCGCGCCGGGGATGGCGGCGAGCTGCTGGTCGAAGCTCTTCACCCCTACGCCGCTGAAACCGGTCGGGTCGCCGCGCAGTACCCACACGGCACCCGCGTCGGCCACGCTGCCGATGTCCTCGCCGGGCGCGCCGACGGCGAGGTCCGGGTGGCCGTCGCCATCGGTGTCCCCGGCCGACAGATCGGCGCCCCACTGGTCGCCCGCCTCCGCGGTACCGGGCACGCCGGGCGAGTCCTGGGTCCAGTACTGCGCCGGCTCCGGTTCGAGCCCCGACAGGTCGCCGCGGCCCAGATAGAGGGTGATCCCGCCGCCCTTCGGTGCGCCGGCCCCCGTGTCACCGATGACGAGGTCGTCCTGCCCGGTGCCGTCCCAGTCGCCGGAGACGACGGCCGGACCGCCCGGGAACGTGCCCCCGTCACCGAGTGCGCCGATGTCCGGCGCGCCGTGCAGCACGTGCACCGTGCCGGCGCCCGGTTGCTGCCCGGTGGTGATGCCGGAGACGGCCAGGTCGGCCCAGGAGTCCTCGTTGTAGTTGCCGTGGCTGAGGCTGCGGAACTCGAAGCCGCTGCTCCGCGGTGCGAAGTCCGTCGCCCGTATGCCGCGGTCCGACATCGTCGGTCGCTGCGCCTCCTGGCCGGGTGTGAGGGTGAAGAACAGCAGGGCGTCGTCCTCCAGGACGGCGATCGAGTCCCGCGGGTCGGCGTTCGGGTCCGCCGGGTCGGGGGCGGAGTACCGGGCCGCTTCGACGGCCCGCCCGAAGTGGGCACCCGCCCGCGGGTCGTCGTTCTCCAGCCAGGTGCTGTCGGATCCATGCAGTCCGGTCGGCGACCCCCAGAAGATGACGGCGCCGCCCGCGTCGGACAGGCCGGTGAGATCCTCGCCCGGGATACCGACGACGGCGTCGTCGTACCCGTCGTTGTCCAGGTCACCGGAGGCGACGGCCCCGCCGAAGCCGTCGCCGGCCTCGGCACCTCCGGGAACGCCGGACACGTTCTGGTGGAGCACGCTCTTCCTCGTCGTGCCGAGACCGCCCGACGAGCTGTACTGCACGGTGACGTAGCCGGCGCCCGAGGCACCGCCCACCGTCGCACCGGGGGCGCCGGTCAGCACGTCGTCGAAACCGTTGCCGTCGTAGTCGCAGTTGCGCTGCTGCCACCCGATGGACGGGAAGGGAACGGCAGCCGGGGCGGCCTGGGCCGCGGGGGCCGCGGCGACCACGCCGCCGCCGAGGGTGAGGAGTGCGGTGGCCGTGACGGCCGCCTGTCTGAGGTGACGCACAGGAAATCTCCCTGGTCTCCGAAACTTCCCACGGCCACGGGCCGGCCGCGTCGCGGGCGAGGAGGTGCAGCCCCTCGCCTCCGGCACGGAAGGGGGGTGCGACCGTGTGCGTCTCCCGCCGTCGGGCGGTGCGGAGAGGCACGGACCTTGCTGCGTACACCAAGAAGACATCCGCACTTCGTCAAAGGTTGTGCACGGGGCTTCGGGCAGGGGTGACCGGTCAACGCCGCTTCTGCCGACCTCGCCGCACTCGCCGGCGCCCGGCGGCACTCCCCGCTACCGGACACGTGCCGCGGCGGGCCTCAGCCGAGCCGGCTCTTCAGCCACCTCAGGACATCGGGTGTGACCGGGTCGGTGATGTCCGCGAACTCGCCGTGTCGCTTCAGGAACTTGGCGACATAGGGACAGACGGGAACGACACGCATTCCGCACGCGCGCACGTCGGCCAGTGCCTGCCGGACCAGTTGCGTGCCCAGCCCTTGGCCGGCGAAGGCGTCGTCGATCTCCGTGTGGAAGAAGACGCGCTGCTCACCCAGGTCGCGGTACGCCGTCAGTCCGGCACGTCGGCCGTCGACCAGGATTTCGTACCGGCTGTCGTCGTCCGCGCGCTCGACGGTGGTGGTGGAGGACTCGCTCACGGTGGACCTTTCAACGGGAAGTTCAGCGGGTCGGCGGGTTCCGGCGGGGTGTGAGGACGGCGTTCGGCAGGGCCGGTGCGGGAAGTCTGCCGCCGGGCGAGTCCTCGACGGCTCCGAAGCGGTCCGAGGAAGCCTCCCAGTCCTCGCGGGCCTTCGCGATGTCCTGGTGGCTGCGTCCCACGAAGTTCCACCACATGACGATCTCCTCCCCGAAGGGAGTACCTCCGAGGAGGATGGCCCGCGCCGGGGTGTCGCTCTCGTTCACCATCGTCAGGGTGTCCGCGCCGCGCGGGACGTAGCCGAGTTCGGCAGGCCGCAGCACCGTGTCGATGAGGCGGATGTCCCCGCCGTCCACGAGGAGGCCGTGCTCGAACGCCGTGTCGACGGCGAGTGAAAGCGTCCTCCGGGGTTCGATGACGATCTCGGCGCCGAGCAGTGGTGTGAAGGCCCGGACCGGGGAGGTCCGGCCGGCGAGCGAGCCCAGGAAGACCCTGATCGCTGCCCCGCCGACCCGGGTGAGTCCGGGGGCGTAGTGCTGGAAGTCCCGGGCGGTGTGACGGTGCTCCTCGGGCAGTGCGATCCACAACTGGACGCCGTGGAGGACCACGGTGTCCGGCGTGGAGTTCTCCGAGTGGGCGATGCCGTATCCCCCGGTCATGAGGTTCATCTCGCCGGGCCGTATCAGGGAGTGGGTGCCGAGGGTGTCGCGATGCTCGACCTCTCCGCTGAACAGCCAGGTGACCGTCTGAAGTCCGGTGTGGGGATGGGGAGGCAGGTCCATGCCGCCCGCCTCCGCGACCTGGTGCGGTCCGTAGTGATCGGCGAAGCACCAGGCCCCGATGAGTGTGCGCTCCCGTTGGGGCAACGTCCGACGCACGCGCATCGCGCGCGGGCCGCCGAGGGGGACTTCACGCGCCGACAGGACGTCGACCCGGGAGGACCCCGCAGGCCGGTCGTCTTCGGCGGACGCACCGCAGCGCAGCGGCTTGGCGTCGACTTCCGGGTTGCTCACCGAGAGCACCTCCCACCAGATTTGGTTGTCACATCAACTATGATGCCACGGAGGCAGAACGATCACCACAACGCCCGTACGGCCCCGGGCCATTCGAGCACGCCCCGAAGGAGACTCCGACGTGAGCAACCAGCCCCACGACTCCGCACGCCGCAGGATCTTCATCGACAAACAGAGCCCCAAGGCCTTCCACGCCCTGGTGCAGGTGTCGGAGGCGGTCCGGGCCACGGCCTCCGAGGCCGGACTCGACCGCGTCGCGGTGGAGCTGATCAACGTACGCGTGTCGCAGATCAACGGCTGCGCCTACTGCCTCGACGTACACACCAAGGCGGCCCTGCGCATCGGTGAGTCGCCGCGGAGACTCGGACTCCTCAACGCATGGCGGGACGCCGGCCTCTTCACCCCCTCGGAACGCGCCCTCCTGGCGCTGGCCGAGGCAACGACCGATCCCGCGAACGCCACGATCCAGGATTCCGCCTACGCGGCCGCCCGGCAGGTTCTCTCCGACGACCAGATATCGGCCGCGATCTGGGTGGCGGTCACCATCAACGCGTTCAACCGTGTTTCGATCATGAGCAAGCACCCCGTTGCGCATCCTGACACCAAGTAGAGGAGGCGGGCCTCCATCACTGCCCGCAAGGCCCCGCGCGGTCGCAGTACGGCCGGAGGCGACTCCGCCCGCAGCCGCACAGCACGACCCTGGTCTCGGCACGGACGCCTTCAGGTGTCTCCACACTCAGCTCCCCCCGCACGAGCAACTGACCGGCGGCGCCGCCGGTGATCGTGGTGGGCCGTTCAGGGGCTTCCCCCGCGCCCTCCGCCGGCTCGTACTGGAGCGCACCCGAGGGACAGCGCCGCACCACCTCCGCCAGGCGCTCGGCAGTGGCCCTCTCCGGCTGGATCCACGGTCGCTTGGCCGGGTCGAAAACCTCGGGCAGGCCGCCGACACATTCAGCGGCGTGGAGACAGCGCCCGGCCTCGAAGGTCACCGTGATGGACTCCGTCCGGTACGCCTTCTGCGCGGATTCGCCACTCATACCGTCTCCCCCGTCCGTGCCCGGCCCTCAGTCACTGACCTTGCTGCGGGACTGGTACAGCAGGTCCTGGTACTCGGGGTGCCTGCTGATCCAGCCCGCGAAGAAGGGGCAGGTGGCCAGCACCCGCAAGTTCGCGGCGCGCGCTTCGTCGAGGGCGGTGCGGACGAGCGCGGACCCGACGCCCGCACCCTCGTACTCCGCTTCGACCTCGGTGTGCACGAACGCCACGAGCTCCGGCGTACGGATGTACTCCGCGACGCCCGCCACCTTGGACTCCCCACCGACGCGGGCCTCGTAGCGCTTCGCCTCGGGCACATCACTCACTTCGACGGTCATGCGTCCTCCTCATGCGGGTGCTTGCGCGCGGCTCGGCAGCATCGCGCCGGCCAGGGCATCACCCTAACCCCAACAGGTTGATGCATCAACTTAATCTTGACGATGGCGTCCTCGACGAGAGCCACATGACCTTCACTGTCAGTAGATGAGCTGTCAACGATTTCGTTAGACTGGCCCCATGGACGCACCGCCACGCTGGCTCGACCCGGAAGAGAAGGTCGCCTGGGACAACTTCATCCGCATGCAGGAGACACTCATCGGACGGCTGTCCCGACGCGTCCAGGCCGACTCGGGCATGTCGGCCTCCGACTACATCGTTCTCGCCAGTCTCACCGAACGAGGCAACGGTCGGATGCGTCTGCTGGATCTGGCCAAGACCGTGGAGTGGGAGAAGAGCCGGATGTCCCATCAGGTCACCCGGATGGCCAAGCGCGGGCTCGTGGCCAGGGAGGAATGCCCCGACGACGGACGCGGGGCGTTCATCGTGGCCACACCGGCCGGCTACGAGGCGATCGAGGAGGCGGCACCCCAGCACGTCGAGCACGTCCGCCGCCTCTTCGTCGAGGCCCTGACCCCGCATCAGCTCAGTACGCTCGGCCGGCTCTCCAAGCGCGTCCTGGACCACATGGAAAAGCTGCCGGACTGAGCGGCCAGAGCGGTCCCATCGCCCTGGACCACGCGGCGGCAGGCCACCTCACCCGGGCGCGAGGGCCGCCACCCCTCCATGCCAACACCATGGGGTTGCCGTTCGGTCAGGCCTCCTCGATGGCTCCGGTGAAGTGGTGGAGTCCGCCGTCGACGGTCACGCTAGGCCCGGTCTTTGCCATGACCGAGGGAGAAGTTCACGGCGTCGGTGACATCGACATCGAGTTCACCATCCAGTCGATCTCCAAGGCGAGCCGTTCGTCCATGCGTTGGCCCTCAACGAGGCGGGGCTCGGTGGATCAACGGGTGGGGAACGCGTCGGGAGTACGGACGCGGTCACGGATCCAGGCGCCGGCGGGCTTCAGCGAGGAGGTGCCGGCCCACGGCCCGTTCCTGTCGCAGGTGCCGGTCTTGAAGACGGCACCGGAGCGCTGGTCGTCGGAGAAGTTCCAGTTCACCCAGCTGATCTTCTTGCTCGCCATGAGGTCGAGGTAGCGCTGGGACATGGCGAAGTCGTTGCTCCCCTCGCCGGCGTAGTTCTGCGTCCCGAACTCGGTGACGAAGACCGGGAGGGCGTCGGCCGCCCGGGACAGGGTCGCCAGGTACTCGTCACGGTGCGAGTAGGCGTAGAAGTGGAACGTGTACATGATGTTGGCGGCGCGGACGGGGTTGTTGACCACCTCGGACTCGTCGGCGCCCTCGGAGACGCCGAACGAGGACCAGGCGCGCGTGCCGACCAGGACCGGGGCGTCGGCGTCGATGGCGCGGATGGTCGGGATGATCTGCTCGGCGTAGCTCTTGACGCGGGACCAGCTCACGCCGCTGGGCTCGTTGGCGATCTCGTAGATGATGTTGTTCTTGTTCTTGTTGCGGTTGGCGATCTCGGTGAAGAACTGCCGGGCCTTGCCGAGGTTGGCGTTCGGGTCGCCCGGAGTGAGCATGTGCCAGTCGACGATCACGTACATGCCGCGGTCGGTCGCCTGCTGGACGAGGGAGTTCGCCAGGTCGGTGAAGCGCTTCGGGTCGGTTTCGTAGCCACCCTCCTGCACGTAGGTGGAGACCCGCAGGACGTCCGCCTTCCAGTCCTGGGCGAGGGCGTCGAGCGAACCGCCGGTCAGGCAGTGCGGGTACCACTGGGTGCCGTGACTGCTCATGCCGCGCAACTGGATGGGGTTGCCGCGGCTGTTGCACAGTTTGGTGCCGCAGACCCTGAGCCGGCCGTTGGCACCGACGGGGGTTTCCGCGGTGGGCGCGGCCGCCGGCACCTGCCGTGCGGTGGTGGCACCGGTGGCGGGAGCCACGCCCAGGAGCAGGAGCAGGGCGCTGCCTGCGACGCCTGCCGCCACAGAGGATCGCCATGAGGTGCGGTGTGCGTGCATACGAACTCCTTTCACAGGAGTGTCTGATAGGAAACTTTCCTAATCACAGGGAAGCAAGAGCCGCCCTTCTCATCAAGAGTGCCGACGGCATCAGGCGGACAGGGCATTCACAGCGCCCTGTGAATGGGACACATCCACCGGAGGTCACGTCGTCCGGCCTTGACGCCTCGGAGGAGCACCCCTACTTTCCTCTAAGCCTGATTCACATCGGTAATTACTGGTCAGCTATATGAACTGCGACCAAGAGCCATGTCCAGGACTCAGGAGGTCCCCCATGCGCACGCGCTCCCGCTCGCTGCTCACCTCCCTGCTCGCCGTGACCGGCGGGCTGGCCCTGCTCCCCACCCCGGCCCCGGCCCTCGGGTCGGCGGCCGTCATCGAGGTCTCCACCGCCGCCCAGTTGAAGTCGGCGCTCGCGGCGGCCGCGCCCGGCGACACGATCCGGCTCGCCGACGGCACGTACACGGGCAACTTCAAGGCCACCCGGGCCGCCACCGCGGGTTCCCGCATCACGCTCACCGGCTCGTCCAGGGCGGTGCTCACCGCCGGCGGCTACGGCCTCCACCTGAACGCGGCCTCCTACTGGACGGTCCACGGGGTGACGGTGACCGGCGGCCAGAAGGGCATCGTGATCGACGCCGCGCGCGGGGTGGTCGTGGACGGCGTGACGGTCCACGGCCTGGACATGGAGGGCGTCCACTTCCGCAAGTCCAGCGCGGACGGCGTCATCCGCGACTCGCGCATCCACGACACCGGCAACGACGGGCGCGGCATGGGCGAGGGCGTGTACGTCGGCACGGCGAACACGCTCTCCGACAGGAGCGACAACGTGCAGATACTGAACAACACCATCGGACCCGACGTCGGCGGCGAGAACATCGACGTCAAGGAGGGCACCACCGGGACCCGGATCATCGGGAACACGTTCGACGGCGGCGGCCTCACCGGCGTCCACTACGACGACTCGTGGGTGGACGTGAAGGGCAACGACGTCGTGGTGGAGAACAACACCGGCACCCGGACCACGAACGACGGCTACCAGACGCACACCCAGCAGCCGGGCTGGGGCTGCGGCACGGTCTTCCGCAACAACAGGTCCGACCTGAGCGGCGCCGGCGGGTCCACCAGGCTGGCCGTCAACGTCACGAACTCCGCCTCCGGTTGCAGTACCACGGTGCACGCGAGCAACACCGTGACCGGCGGCCGGGGGCTGACCAATATCGCCGTGACGCCCTGACACCGGCACCGTGAGGGGGTGGCGCCGGCCCTCTCACGGTGCCCCGCCCGCGGCCGGGGCGGGGTCAGCCCGCTATGGAGTCAAGTTGCTCGGCGGCCGGGCGAAGTGCCCACAGATCGCCGCCGGGTGGCGTTTCCAGCAGGCGCAGGGCACGCCGCGCGGCGCCGTCGCCGGCGTCCGCGGCCGCGTGCACGACGTCGCTCGCCGCGAACCGGTGGAACTCGAGCTCGGGGTGGGGCCAGGCCTCGCGGCCCGTGGCGGCGGGCAGCAGGTACCGCACCGCCGCGAACAGGCTCTGCCCCTGCGGGCCCCGGTGCGCCCAGAGGTCCACCCCGACGTTCTCGCCGATCGCCGCGAGCCGGGTGTAGGCGACGAGGTCGAAGGTGGAGTAGTGCCAGCTCCTGGTCCGGGCGAGCTCCAGCGGCTGGCTGCCGTCCGCCGCGATCTGGGCGTCCACGCGCTTGGCGGCGGCCTCGCGCACGGTGCGGCGGGCCAGTTCACGGTCGCCCGTGGCGTACGCGAGTCCGGCCACCAGCATGTCGTAGAAGGTGCCGTGGTTGTTGGCGGCAGCGGCCTCCTGCTTTCCGAAGTCGCTGTTGCGCAGCCAGCCCAGGAAGTCGCTGTTCCACTCCCCCATCGCGTCCCGGTCGGCGCGGGTCCACGACGGCGCACCCGTCTCCAGGAGGGCCGCGGCGTCGACGACGGACGTGTAGGACTGGGAGAAGTCGATGATGCCGATGGCCCGGCCGTCGTACTTGCAGGGGATGAACTGGGCGTGGTCCAGGTTGGGGTTCATCCGGGTGGCCGGGGAGAGGAACCAGGTCCGCAGGATGTCCGCCGCCTTGCGCGCGTACTGCCGCTCGCCGGTGTAGTACCAGGCGAGCGCGAGGTCGTACGAGGAGTCGAAGACCTTCTCCAGGTCCTGGCGGTCGGTACCCGAGTCCACCTCGGGGTTCCGCTCGCCGTCGCGCTGGACGTAGGGGCAGCCCCACGGATTGTCGGCGGTCGGGGTCCGGCTGGGCCACCAGTAGGGGGCCTGGCTCAGATAGTCGTGGACGTCACCGCCGGGTGCCGGTCGCGGCTTGTCGACGACGGTCCAGGGGCCCTGGTCGAGCCACTGATCCGCCCTACGGGTCAACTGCCCAACGGCAGTGCGAAGTTCACGGCCACCGAGCGCGAGCCGGATCTTGGCGTACCGCATGCGTTCACCCGGCAGGACGACGGTCTTGGGAGCACGGGCCACCGCGTGGACCGCGGAGGCCGGCTGCTCGGACATGGCCGGCCGCGCGGACGCGGCCGGGCCGACCAGCCCGACGAGCGTCGCCGCCGCCAGTAGGGCCGTGATCGGCCGGAGTCGTCTACCCATCGCTCTCCGTTCATGAACATGAATGAGGTTCACGATTAAGGACGAGCAGAGACTAGGTGCGCCCTCCGGGTTTGGCAATGCGTCGCGCATCGGGGACCGGTTCGGCCCGCGGTGACGACGCTCCCGACCGGATCGGCGCCCGGCCGTGCCGCACCCCCCGCGAAGTCGGGTACTCGTCAGTCATGGCCAGTCTGACCATCCATGCGGTGGGACCGATCGACGCCGACACGGCGTGGCAGCGGTATGCCCGGCTGGACGCGTGGGCCTCGTGGGCTCCGCAGATCAGGTGTGTGCACGCGGACCGCCGCCTGCTCGTTCCAGGGCTCACCGGTCAGGTGGAGTCGGTGGCCGGGATCAAGGTTCCCTTTCGGGTCGAGGCGGTCGACGACGTACGGCGTACATGGTCCTGGCGAGTCCGGGTCGGGCCGGTGGGGATCCGGCTGCATCACCGGGTGCACGCCCGGGAGGACGGCTGCCGCACCGATCTCACCATGAACGGGCCCGGGCTCGTGCTGGCCGGCTACACGCCACTCGCCCGTTTCGCCCTGCGTCGACTGGTGCGACCGTGAGGCGGGGGGGCCGGGGGTGCTGCGGCACTCCGTCACCACATGCCGGTCCCCGGCGCGCCCTTGAAGGGGCCCCGCACCTCAGCCGTGATCCAGCCGCCGTAGAAGTCGCCCCTCTGCGCGCCGACCACTTGGTCGCCGACCGTGCAACGGTCCATCCGCCCGGGGTAGAAGGCGACGAATCCGGCGATGCGCTCGTAGCCGGGTGCGGGAGTGGGATAGCTCCATGCGGCACTGAAACGCCGGTCGTTCTCCACCAGGACGTCCCAGTACGTCGCCTCGCCCTTCCACTCGCACCAGGTGGGTGCCGCGGCCGCCGGGCACAGGAGGTGAGGGGTCACGTCCGACGGCGGTACGTAGAAGACCGGGGGGTGACTCGTTTCCAGCACCTGGACGGCCTGTCGTGTCTCGGCCACCACCTGACCCGCGCACTCGACGCGAACCACACGACCGTCCTCCCGGAGCGCGGGCGGCCTCGGGTAGTCCCACACGGACTCCGGCTCGGGGGAGGCGGAGGGGGCCGGACGTCCTCCAGGCGAAGGATCCAGGTAGAGCTGGTCCTCGTAGCACCACGCCCACTCCTCGCCGGGCGCCAGGGAACGCACCACCGGATGACCGCTGTCGTCGAAGTGGGCACTGGCGTGAGCGCCGGGAGAGCTGTCGCTGCACCCGACGTGGCCACAGGTCAGGCAGTGTCGCAGGCCGATCTGGTGCCGCCCGCGCGCCGCGCACGGCAGGCACACCTCGCTGAGGGGCGCCGGCTCGGGGAACGGCGTTCGGGTGTGTGCACACAGACGGCCGTCCGGGCGGCCGCCGTCGGGACGGGGCTCCCACCTCGGCCCCGTCTCCGCCTCCGTCCCACTCTGTGTCGTCCCCGCCTCCGCCCGATGCGGTCGGTTCCGGCTTTCCATCTCCGCACCTTCCCGTCCTCCCCGCCGAGTCATCCCCGACTCACTGCTGCCTCGCCTCTGCTTCGCCCGTGGTCGGCGTGCCGGATGCGGTGGGCGGCCAACCGCGCGTGACGCGGCAGCGGAGCGCCGCCCAGGCGAGGGCGAAACCAAGGGTGCCGGCGTCAGGGCAGGGCCACCGGGTAGGGCTCGTCGAAGTCCGCCGAACGGCTGACCTCCTCCCAGGCTGCCGCCTCCGCCGTCTGGCGGCGGGAGTGGTCCAGGGCCATCGTCGCCGCGTTCACGCCGAGGGGAAGGTGACCGGGGACCTCCTCGCGGTGGACGGTACGCACGATGATCTCGGCGGCCCGCCGCGGGTCCCCCGCCGCGCCGTCCGTGCTCCGGCGCACCCGGCGGTTCATCTCGCCGACGGTCGCGTCGTACGCCTGTGGGATGTCGTGGACCGTCATCGACGAGCCGGCCCAGTCGGTGGCGAAGCCGCTCGGCTCGACGACCATCACCCGCACGCCGAAGGGCGCCGTCTCCGCCGCCAGGACGCGGCTGAAGCCGTCGACCGCGAACTTGGCCGCCTGGTAGGAGGCGATGCCGGGCGACCCTCCGACCCTGCCGCCGATCGACGAGAACTGCACGACCGTGCCCGCCCCCTGGCGGCGCAGGGTGGGCAGGGCGGCCTTGGTGACGTTGTAGACGCCCCAGAAGTTGGTTTCGAACTGGGCGCGGAAGTCGGCGTCGTCCGAGGTCTCGATCGGCGACACGTTCGCGTACCCGGCGTTGTTCACGAGCACGTCGATCCGCCCGAAACGGTCCACGGCCGCGTCGACCGCGCGGCTCGCGGCCTCGGGGTCGGTGACGTCCAGGGCCAGGGGCAGCACGCGCTCGCCGTACGCGCCGAAGGCGTCGGTGAGGACGTCGACGCGGCGCGCGGTGGCCACGACCAGGTCACCCGCTTCCAGGGCGGCGGTGGCCAGCGCGCGCCCGAGACCTCGGGAGGAGCCGGTGATGAACCAGACCGGCCGCTCGCCGCCGCCCGCCGTCCCGGTGCTGTTCATGAAGGTGTTCGCGTCATCACTCATACCTTTAGTGAAACACCGTTGCCGTATTAACGCAACGCCGTTTCACTAATGGCTCCTATGATGGGCGCATGACTGATCAGGCCGCCTTCCAGCGGGCCCGCAGCGTCCAGGCGAAGCAGGCCCGTGAGACCGCGATCCTCGAGGCGGCCCGCGCCCTCGGGGCCCGGCGCGGCATCCGGGAGGTCACGCTCACCGACATCGCCACCGAGGTCGGCATGCACAAGTCGGCGCTGCTGCGCTACTTCGAGACGCGGGAGCAGATCTTCCTCGACCTCACCGCGGAGGGCTGGCGCGAATGGTCCGCCGCGCTGCGGGGGCGCCTCACGGCATGCGAGCGGGGCGCACCGGCGGCGGTCGCCGACGCCTTCGCCGCCACCCTGTCGGCACGGCCCCTCTTCTGCGACCTGCTGGCCCAGGCGCCGCTCAACCTGGAGCGGAACGTGTCCCTTGAAGCCGTTCGCACCTTCAAGCTCGGCACGCTGGAGGAGGTCGCGCGGATCGGCGCCGAACTGGACCGACTGCTCGGCCTGAGCGAGGAGCAGGCCGTCGACACAGTCGCCACCGCGACCTCCATGGCCGGAGCCCTGTGGCAGATGGCCACACCCCGCGCGGCCCTGCGGGAGCTGTACGCGAGCGAACCGCAGCTCGGCCACGCCGTCGTGGAGGTGGAACCCCGGCTGCGCCGCGTCCTCACCGCCCTGCTCATCGGCATGAACGACGAGAGCGGCACCCGCACGAACTGATCCGCCGCGGACTTTCGCGAGGACGGGGTCCGCCCGCCGCCGACTACTTGACGGCGGCGTCCGGGGAGGCTTCGTGGTCCGTGGTGTCGCGCACGCCGAGGCGGAGATGTTCCACGTGGTAGAGGGCCTGGTCGAGAAGTTCGGCCACGTGGTCGTCGTAGAGGGCGTAGACGATGGAGCGGCCGTGCCGCTCGCCGGTGACCAGGCCGAGGTTGCGCAGCAGCCGGAGCTGATGTGAGCAGGCGGAGGCCTCCATGCCGACGGCTTCGGCGAGTTCGCCGACCGCGCAGGGACCTTCCTGGAGGCGGGCCAGGATGTAGAGCCGCGAGGGCGTGGCGAGGGCCTGCAGTGTCGCCGCGACATCGGCGATGCCGACCGCTTCGAGGCGCTCGCGGGTGCCGGCGCTGCTGGCGGTGTCGCGTCCATGGCCCATGCCTTCATCATACCGATGACACATGAAGAGCTGTTCAGATGTTCCTGTACGGTGGAGGTGTCGTTCTCTCCCACCCGCGAAGGGTTCTCCCGGCATGTCTTCTGTTCTGGATCAGCGCTACGCGCGGACCGCCGGTTCCGGGCGCCCACAGCCGCCCCGGCGTCGTACGCGGCTGCTCGCGCTGCCGGAGGCACGCTGGGCGCTCGCGGCGCTGGTGTTGTTCCTCCTCGCGCTGCCCGTCGACCTGCTCGGCGGCCCCGCGTGGCTGTGGGGCACCCTGTTCACCGCGGCCTGCGTCACCGGGGGCTGGGAGCCGGGCTGGGAAGGTCTGAAGGCCCTGAGGCACAAGACGCTCGACGTGGACCTGCTGATGGTCGTCGCCGCCGCCGGGGCCGTCGCGATCGGCCAGGTCCTCGACGGAGCGTTGCTGATCGTCATCTTCGCCACCTCCGGCGCCCTGGAAGCGGTCGCCACCGCGCGGACCGCCGACTCCGTACGGGGCCTGCTCGACCTCGCCCCCGCCACCGCCGCCCGCCTCCTCCCGGACGGCACCGAGGAGACGGTCGGCGTCGAGCGCCTGATGGTCGGCGACACCGTCCTGGTCCGGCCCGGCGAGCGGTTGGGCGCGGACGGCCGGGTCGTCGACGGAGCCAGTGACGTCGACCAGGCCACCATCACCGGCGAGCCGCTCCCGGTCACGAAACAGGCCGGGGACGAGGTGTTCGCCGGCACCGTCAACGGCACGGGGTCCCTGCGCGTGCGCGTCGAGCGCGATCCGTCGGACTCGGTCATCGCGCGGATCGTGAAGATGGTCGAGGAGGCCTCCAGGACCAAGGCCCCCACCCAGCTGTTCATCGAGAAGATCGAACAGCGGTACTCGCTCGGCATGGTGATCGCGACCCTCGCCGTCTTCGGTGTTCCGCTCACCCTGGGCGACACCCTGTCGTCGGCACTGCTGCGGGCCATGACATTCATGATCGTGGCCTCGCCGTGCGCGGTCGTCCTGTCCACCATGCCGCCGCTGCTGTCCGCGATCGCCAACGCCGGGCGCCGCGGCGTCCTCGCCAAGTCCGCCGTCGTGATGGAACGCCTGGGCCAGATCGACACCGTCGCCCTGGACAAGACCGGGACCCTCACCGAAGGCACCCCGCGCGTCACCGACGTGCACCCCCTGCACGGCAGCGGACTGGAGCCGGACACGCTTCTGGCGCTGGCGGCATCCGCCGAGCACCCGAGCGAACACCCGCTCGCCCGGGCCGTCGTCGCCGCCGCCCGCGAACGCGGCCTCCCCCTGGCCGACGCCAGGGACTTCACCGCCACCCCGGGCCAAGGCGTCACCGCCCTCATCGGTGGCCGCACCATCACGGTCGGCTCCCCCGCCCGGCTGCTGGACGCCGTCGCCCACCCGTCGCAACTCGGGGTGGCGGCCGAGTTGGAGGAAGCCGGACGGACGGCTGTCGTCGTCCTGCGCGACCAGGAGCCGGTGGGCGTGCTCGGCGTCGCGGACCGGCTGCGCCCGGACGCGGCGGCCACGGTCGCCGCCCTGACCCGGCTGACCGGCCGGACTCCCGTACTGCTGACCGGAGACAACGAGCGCGCCGCCCGGCGTTTGGCCGCCGAGGTGGGCATCACCGACGTCCGTGCCCACCTGCTGCCCCAGGACAAGGTCGCCGCCGTCAAGGCGTGGGAGGCTCAGGGTCGCCGCGTGCTGGTCGTCGGCGACGGCGTGAACGACGCGCCCGCTCTGGCAGCCGCGCACTGCGGGATCGCCATGGGCAAGGCCGGCTCCGACCTCGCCCTGGAAACCGCGGACGCAGTCGTGGTCCGCGACGAACTGGCCGCCGTCCCCTCGGTCGTGCAGCTCTCCCGCACCGCACGCCGCCTCGTCGTCCAGAACCTGGCCATCGCCGGAACGTTCATCGCCGTCCTGGTCCTCTGGGACCTGACCGGCACCCTCCCCCTGCCGCTCGGCGTCGCCGGCCACGAGGGCTCCACCGTCATCGTCGGCCTCAACGGCCTGCGCCTGCTGCGGGAGACCGCCTGGCCCCGGCTCGTCCGGGAGACGGCCTGAGTGGAGACCGCCCTTGAGAAATCCGGATCGGGGCAGGCGGGATGCGAGGGGCCGGAGCCGAGCCTCCAGAGCGGGAAGGGGCTTGCGGTGTTCGAGGGTTTCGCCACCGAGACGGTGGACGTCGGCGAGGCATCCGTCTTCGTGCGGTACGGAGGAGATGGACCGCCCCTGCTGTTGTTGCACGGCCATCCCCGTACTTCGGCGACCTGGCACCGCGTCGCGCCCCTCCTGGTCCGGCGCGGCTTCACCGTGGTCTGCCCCGACCTGCGCGGCTACGGCCGCTCCCGCGGCCCCGCCCCCGCCGCCGACCACGCCCCGCATTCGAAGCGTGCCGTGGCCGGGGACATGGTCGAGGTCATGCGAGCACTGGGGCACCGGCGCTTCGGGCTCGCCGGCCATGACCGCGGGGTGCCGGTGGCCCTTCGGCTCGTGCTGGACCACCCGGAGGCGGTGACCCGGGTGGCTTTCCTGGACGGGATACCCCTCAGCGAGCATCTGGCCCGCGCCGACGCACGGTTCGCCACCGCGTGGTGGCACTGGTTCTTCTTCGCCCAGCCGGAGATCCCCGAACGCGTCATCAACGCCGACCCGGACGCCTGGTACCGCGGCGACGCACAGGTCATGGGACAGGAGAACCACGACGAGTGGCGGGCCGCCACGAGGAACCCGGACGTCGTCCGCGCGATGCTGGAGGACTACCGCGCCGGGCTCACCGTGGACCGCCGCCACGAGGAGGAGGACCGGGCCCGGGGCACACGGATCCACTGCCCGGTCCTGGTTCTGTGGTCACTGCGGGACGACCTGGAGGACCTGTACGGCGACCCGCGCGCCATCTGGCACGACTGGGCCGACGACGTGCGCGGCCAGGGCATCGACGCGGGCCACCACGTCGCCGAGGAGGCCCCCGGCCCACTCTCCGCCGCCTTGGGCGACTTCTTCTCCCTCTGACTCCCGCCGACTCGTCCTGCCTCCCGATGTGGCCCGGACACCGTGATCAGCGTGTCCTGGCCGCCGTGCCCCCAGCAGATGTCGAGGCGGTTGAAGTCGTACGTCCACTCGTCCCGAACCGTGTGCGGCGAGACGCGGTCACCACGGCTGCTGCTCTTGTCCGACCGGAGCGGACACCTGTCCTGCTTCGACGGCCATGACGGCCAGGAACTCCCCCGAGTCGGCGCCTCGAGGCGTAGACCTCGCCGGCCGCGTCGCGACCCTGACCATTGCCAGCGTGGTACGGGAGACGTCCGTTGCTGGGCCGGTGCCGGTGCACGGGGGCCCGGTGGCTACGCTCGGCCCTCCGTGAAGCCGGAGTGGAGGAGAGCAGACCGTGCGCAGCGCCACCGTGACGCCCGAAGGCAGCCGGATCCGCTGGGTCGAGGTGCCGGGGCAGGAGCCGCCCCGCGTCTACGTCCATGGACTGGGCGCCACGTCGCCGGCCTACTTCGCTGAGGTCGCGGTTCATCCGCTGCTCGCCGGACGCCGGTCACTGCTGGTCGACTTGCTCGGGCACGGCATCAGCGACCGGCCGACGGAATTCGACTACACCCTGGAATCCCACGCCGATGCCCTCGCCACGGCCCTGACCGGCGCGGGTGTCGTGGGCGCCGAGCTGGTCGCGCACAGCATGGGTGGCTCGGTGGCCATCGTCCTGGCCGCCCGGCACCCCCGGCTGGTCTCCCGCCTGGTCGTGGTCGACGGCAACCTCGACCCGATCCCGCCCGCGCTCGGCTCGGCGGGCAGCAGCGGCATCGCCGCCTACTCCGAGGAGGAGTTCCTGGCGGGCGGCTGGGAGGAGGTCCGGGACCGGGCCGGTTCCCTCTGGTGGTCCACGATGCGCCTGGCAGGCCGGGAGGCCCTGCATCGCAGCGCGGTGCACCTCACCCGCGGCACCGTCCCCACCATGCGTGAGCTTCTGCTGGACCTGAAGATCCCCCGTACCTACCTGCTGCCCGAGGCCGACGGCCCGCTCCCGGGCACCGACGTGCTCACCGAAGCCGGCGTAGCCGTGGTCCCGGTCCCCGACTGCGGGCACAACATCATGCTGGACAACCCGGAAGGCTTCGCCCACGCCACCGCGGAGGCCCTTTCGGACGGCTTCCAGCGCTAGGCACCAGGTGCACATTGCCGGCGGTCACGTTCTGGAATCGCCCGGCGACCTCGAACTTCGATTCGATTACCATCTCATCCGTGCATGAGAACCCACCTGTTCGGCGACGCGGCCGCTCCCGCCGAGAGCAACGACGTCGCCGCCGGGCCAGGCGACGCCGCATGACGTGGACCGTGACGTCGGTCGTGATCCTTGTCAGCGGCGCCACCACCTATGCCATCACCCGGAGCGACCCCGGTGACTCGTCCGCGCTCGACCGGGCGAAGGCTCCGTCCCCAACGGCCGTCTCGGCCCGGGCGAAGGCGGGCGAGGCACCTGCGGACGCTCCGAAACCGCCGCCGTCGCCCGCCCCGTCACAGAAGTCGTTCGATCTCGGACCGGCTCTGGCCCCCGTGACCGCGCTCTTCGGCGACAACCGGATGTCCGTGGCGATGCTGGATGTCGAGAGCGGTGCCATGGCGACGTACGGACACGACGCCTTCGACACCGCCAGCGTCGTGAAGGTGGACATCCTCGCGACCCTCCTGCTCCAGGCCCAGGACCAGGGGCGGAGGTTGAGCACCGAGGAGCGCGCCCAGTCCGCTGCCATGATCCAGAAGAGCGACAACGACTCCACCAGTGCCCTGTGGACCCGGATAGGCAGTGCTCGGGGGCTCGACGCGGCCAACGAACGGCTCGGCCTGCTCCAGACGCGGGGCGGTCACGGGACCGTCTGGGGCATCACCCAGACCACGGCGGAAGATCAGATACGCCTGCTCCAGTCCGTGTTCGGCGACAAGTCGCCCCTGAGCGAGGCGTCGCGTACCTACATCCAGGACCTGATGCGGCACGTCGTGGGAAGCCAGACCTGGGGCGTGTCCGCAGCGGCCGACTCGGGCACGACCGCCCTGAAGAACGGGTGGCTCAAGCGGACTCAGACCAAGAAGTGGGACGTCAACAGCATCGGCCGGATAGAGCATGAGGGCCACGTCTATCTGATGGCGGTACTTCTCAACGGCTGCAGCACCCAAGAGGTCGGCATCAGCATCGTGGAGCAGGCGGCGCGCGCGTCCGTGACGGCGTTCTCCCGAAAGCTCGGGGAGACGTCGGCCAACTGACGGCCCCCTGGAAACCGGCCGAGACTCACCGCGTGTCCGGCGACGACGTCACGCGGGGTCGGCGCCGGCCAGGACGAGTGAAAGGCGGTCGCTCGCCCCCTCGACGAGACGGACCGGGATCTCCCACTCCTCCTCGTGTACGTGGCAGGCCGGGTACGGGATGTCCGGGTCGTCGTCGCAGGACGCTGCCGTCGCGGAGACGTGCAGCACGCCCTCGGTCACCGACGGGTTCAGGTCGAGGGAGCGGGACAGGCCGGTGCCCGATCCCTCGCCCGCACACAGCAGTTCGGGTGGGGTCGCCGAGACCACGAGCCGAGTCGCGGGCCCGTAGCGCAGGTCCAGCTTCTGACCGGTGGGCGCCCGGAAGGCCACCTCCAGGCGCAGGGTGCCCGGCGCCGCTTCCGTCGTCTCCCGCCGTACGCCGTCACCGGGCCCCGCGCCCAGGACCTCCTGCGGCAGCCGAAGCCGGGTCAGCCGGTGCCGGGCCGACTCGACGACCAGGATGTCGTCGCCGACGACCACGGCGTCACTGGGCTCGCGCAGATCGGTCGCCAGCGTGGTCACCTCACCGGTGGGCGGTTCGTAGCGGCGCAGGGAGTGGTTGTAGGTGTCGGCGACGGCCACCGAGCCGTCCGGCAGGGCCGTGACGCCCAGGGGATGCTGGAGCAGTGCCCGGGCGGCGGGGCCGTCGCGGTACCCGAAGTCGAAGAGTCCGGTGCCCACCGCCGTGCGGACCGTGCCTTCGCGGTCCACCCAGCGCAGGGCGGAGGTCTCTGCGTCGGCCACCCAGAGCCGGTCCTCCGTCGCGGACAGCCCGGACGGCTGCGCGAACCAGGCCTCGGGACCGGGCCCGTCGACCAGTCCCTCGTTGCCGGTCCCGGCGGTGACGGCCACAGCCCCGTCCCGCGGATCGTAGGCCCAGAGCTGGTGCATCCCGGCCATGGCGATCCACACCCGGCCGTTCCATCGCGCGACGTCCCAGGGCGAGGAAAGGCTCACGGCACGGGCGGCCCCGCGGGTGGGCCCGCCCGGCCTTCCCTGCCTGCCGGTCCCCGCCAGAGTGGTGACGTCGCCGGTGGCGGGCTCGTACCGGCGCAGCGCGTGGTTGACGGTGTCGGCGACGACGACCGAGCCGTCGGCGAGCAGGGCGAGTCCCTGCGGCTCACTGAACTCTGCCCGCTCGGCCGGGCCGTCCGTGAATCCCCGCCTCCCGCTGCCGATCCGCCGCACGAGACTCTCCCCGTCCCCGGCAAGTTCCACCAGCTGATGCCGGGTGGTGTCGCTGACCAGGAAGGTGCCGGAGGGCAGGAGCACGCCCTTGCCCGGAAAGCGCAGGGCCGTCGGCTCCGGCCGCGGCGCCACGTACGGGGCGTCGCCGCGCCACAGGGTGCCCTTGGCCTCGTGCTGGACCTCCAGTTCCTCGACCAGCCGCTGGATGGCGGGTGCGTGTCCCTCACCCGCGTACTGGGCGACGACATAACCCTCGGGATCGATCACGGCGAGGGTGGGCCAGGCGCGTACGGCGTACTGCTTCCACGTGACCCGTTCCGGGTCGTCCAGGACGGGATGCTCGACGCCGTGGCGCTCGACGGCGTCCAGGACTGCCCGGTGTTCGGCCTCATGCGTGAACTTGGGCGAGTGCACACCCACGATCACCACGGTGTCCCTGTGCCTCTTCTCCAGCTCGCGCAGTTCGTCCAGGGCGTGCAGGCAGTTGATGCAGCAGAACGTCCAAAAATCGACAACAACGCACTTACCTCGCAGGTCGGCGAGGGTGAGTTCCTTGCCACCGGTGTTCAGCCAGCCCCCCTTCCCGACCAGCTCGGGGGCACGGACACGGGCACGGCGGGGCGCAGGCGCGGGGGTTGGCGCCGGGGCAGCGTCGTTCATGCTTCAAGGTTGCCATCCTGTATGAACGTCGGATCACACGCGTACGGCAGTGCCTACGACACAGGGGGCGGCGGATGGCTGTGGATGGGAACGCTGCCGACGGGCGCTGCGGCGGTGTCGGTTTCCGCCAGCCTCGCCCAATGGATCTCAATGCGTTGCTCGGGGATGATCCGCTGACCGCGCACTCCCTTGCTCACCTCAACCCGGTCTATGGCGAGCGACAACCGACTGCGCCGGTCTTCGTTCGTCGCATCAGCCCATGCCTCACGCAAGGTGAGGCCGTCGAGCATCGGCGACACGTCCACGGCGACTCCCTCGTCAGCGTCGCACGACTCGACGCCTACGCCGCACGAGAGGCTCTGCACCACCCCGTCGCCGCGTCAGCCCTGGCCGAGCAGGCGACCGGAGCGCTGACCGCGGTGATCGCCGCGGCCGGACTGGGAGCCGGCGCTCTGTCCGCCCCCGACCACGAGGCCCTTACGGGCGCGGTCGGCCACGCCGAGAGGGAGCTGGAAAAGCTGCTGCAGGCCGATTCCCATACCGGTTAGGCGGGGGTCACCTGCGCTGCCGAGACGTACTGCCCACGTGGTGTGGCGGTGTCGGCGTTTCGGCCATTTCCTGCCCGCAGCCGCTCCAAGCCAGACCAGGGACAGGACGCCTGCAGGTTCCACGAACGCAGGGAATCACGGGCTTTCCAGCACGACCGAATGACGTGTGTTCGATATCGCAACCGCGTCGTTAGACCTCACGACCTTGCCGCCGCGACCGTCCCAGGGGGAACGATGACCTCGGCCATTACGCAGGACCAGCCGCCACAACCACCCAAGGGAACCGCGCCGGACAGCGAACATCAGGACGCCGGTGTTCGAGAAGAGGAATACCTGTACCGCGACGAGTCGAGGCTCCAGGCCGGGTCCCTGCTGACCTCCCGCACCATGGCGCGGCGCCTGCCCTCACTGGTGCGGCGCTCGGTGCGGATGGCCTGGCGCGTGGACCGCGGCGCGACCGTCGGCCTCTTGATGTGCCAGATCGGTACGGGCGTCCTCGCGGCCCTCGGCCTCCTGGCCGTCACGGGCACGATCACCGCGCTGGTCTCCTCAGGCGACATCACCGAGCGGCTGTGGGACGCCGCCCCGCAGCTTGCCGTGATCGCCGCCGCCGCCGGCCTGCGCGCGCTGATGGGCATCGCCGTCGTCTGGCTCACCGGGCGTCTGCGTCCGGTGCTCGGCCGGGCGGCGGAGCTGACGATGATCGAGGCCGCGCTCGGCGCGGAACTGGCCGCCAACAACAAGCCCGGCTACAACGACGCCTACGACATCGCCGACCGCGGCGCCCAGGTCACCCCCGACCTCGTAGAAGAAGCCCAGGACGTCCTCGCGGCGACCGCCACGCTCGCGGCCGGCGCCACCGTCCTGACCGTCCTGCACCCCCTGCTCCTCCCCCTGCTCTTCCTCGCCTGTCTGCCGCAGGCCGCCGCGTACGTGCGCTCCGCACGCGTGCTCTACCTCGCCGGGCTGGAAACCTCCGGGCGGCGCCGGATGCTGAGCAAGCTCCGCTGGCACATGGCCTATCAGGAGTCCAGCGAGGAAATGCGTGCCTGCCTCGCCGGCCCCTTCCTGATCGGCCGGTACCGGCGGCTCGCCGCCTCGGTCAACGCCGCCGAGCGCAAGGCCGCGAACACAGGTGCGTGGATGGGGCTGGCCGGAGCCGCGGCCGGCGGGATCGCCTCGACCGCGGTGTGGGCAGCGCTGCTATGGCTCCTGGCCTCCGGGCAGATGAGCCTGGCGGCCGGCGGTGGCGCCGTCTTCGCCCTTCAGACCGCCACCGGCTCAGTGCGCGGCATCATCAACGGCGGAGCCCGCCTGGTACGCACCGGCTGGTACGTACAGGACTGGCAGAACTTCCTCGACAACGCTCACGGCCAGGCCATGATCGACTCACGCGGCACCGCGTCAATCCCCGCGGCCCCGGAACGCTTCGAGGTCCGTGACGTCACCTACCGCTACGACGGCGCCCCCAAGGACAGCCTGAGCAACGTCTCCCTTTATGTGAAGCGCGGCGAGATCGTGGCGCTGGTCGGGGAGAACGGCTCCGGCAAGACGACCCTCTCACGCCTGCTGTGCGGGTTGCTGCTGCCCACCGAGGGCGACGTGGCCTGGGACCACACCTCCACCACGGACCTGGACCCCTGGAGGTCGTGGGAGCACGTCGCGCTGGTCCCGCAGAAGTTCACCTACCTGCCACTGACGATGCGCGACAACATCACCTTCGGGCAGGGCGACACCAGCGACGCCGCCCTGCTCGCCGCGTGCGAGGCGTCCGGCGCAGCGGAGATGCTTCCCCACCTCCGCTCGGGCCTCAACACCCTCCTGACCAGCGAGTGGTTCGGAGGACAGCAACTCTCCGGCGGGCAGTGGCAGCGCCTGGTCCTCACCCGCGCGTTCCATCGGCAGGCAGCGCTGCTGGTGATGGACGAACCCACGGCCGCCCTCGACGCCCGCGCCGAGCACCGCATCTTCGCCGGCCTGCGCGAACTGGCCAAGGACCGCGCCGTCCTGCTGATCACCCACCGCCTCACCAACGTGGCCGTCGCCGACCGGATCGTAGTCCTGGACCAAGGGCAGATCGTCCAGGAGGGCACCTACGCCCAACTCACACAGCAGCCAGGGCTGTTCCGGGCCCTGTGGGATCTGCAGCGCCGGATGAGCGGCGACGCCTCCTGATCACCGGGCCGCGCCGGGCCACCGGTCCGCCGGATAGAGGCACCAGCCCGTTCCCGATGCTCCCTCCGCCCCACGTCCCTGCGAGGTAGTCCACATGTCGTTGTCGCACCACCACATCCGCACCACCCTCGATACCTACCTCGCCCGTCACCCTCACGAACGCGAGCAGCTCAGCGCCCTCCTGGACGCCCTCGACCGGCCTGGCGAGGACATCGCCAGCCGCTCGACCTTCACCGGGCACGTCACCTGCGGCGCGATCGTCGTCGACCAGCTCGGCCGCATCCTGCACGTGCTGCACCTGGCCAGCGGGAAGGTCCTCGTCCCCGGCGGACACACTGAACCCACCGACGACTCCCTGGCAGCGGCGGCTCTCCGCGAACTGCACGAGGAGACCGGGATCCCGGCTCGGGCCGTCACGCCGTGGCCGGGCTACGAGACCGTGCCGCTGGACATCGACATCCACGACATCGACGCCCATCCGGGCAAGGGCGAGCGCGCACACCAGCACTTCGACCACCGGTTCCTCTTCCGCCTGCAGACGACCGAGGTGTCGATCGTGCTGCAGGAAGAGGAGGTCGGCGGCACAGAGTGGCGTCCCGTGGACCGGGTAACATCCCCGACACTGCGCAAGAAGCTGCTCAAACTGCCGCTCCAGGTCGAACCGGAGACGGCCAACGCCTCCGCCCTGATCTACAACGACCGCGGCGAGTACCTGCTCCATCTCCGCGACTACTTCCCCGGACAGATCTGGGAGCCGGGCATGTGGTCCCTGCTGGGCGGCGGCCGAGAGCCCCAGGACGCCACCCTGGAACACACCCTGCGGCGCGAACTGGCCGAGGAAGCCGGCCTCGATCTCGCCGACCTGTCCCCGTTCGCCACCGAGTACGCCTCCCACGACGACGGCACGACCGTACCCATCGCCATCTACGCCAGCCGCTGGAACGGCGACCCGCGCGAACTCCACCTGACCGAAGGAGTCATGCTCGCCTGGTTCGCCCCCGACAACCTCCACCGCCTGCGCATCGCGGAAACCACCAGCGACCTCGTACGGCGCCACGCCGCCGGCCACCCGCCGATGCGGAGCGGACCCGAGCCCGAGCCCAAGCCCGAGGAACAGCGCCTGGCGTCACCTCACGGCACGGTCCCCAACATCATCGGCGTCCACCTCTACCTGGAACGCCCCGACGGGACAGTGTTGCTCGGGCTGCGCCACCCCGACTCCGCGTTCGCGCCGTCCACCTGGCACGTCCTGGCCGGCCACTGCGAACAGGAGAACGCCATCGACTGCCTGATCAGGGAGGCAATGGAGGAAGCCGGGCTGCACATCGAGCGCCAGGACGTCGAACTCGTCCACGTCGTCCACCACATCGGCCAGCCCAGGAACCCGCCCCGCATGGGCCTGTTCTTCCGCGCCCGTACCTGGAGCGGCGAGCCGGTGCTGCGCGAGCCGGACAAGTGCACCCAGTGGAAATACTGGGATCCCACCGCCCTTCCCGACGACCTCGTCCCCTACACCCGACTGGCCATCGAGAAGATCCAGAACGGCGAGCTGTACAGCGAGACGGGCTGGCCCGCATGACCAGCGCAGCCAGTCGCGTGCCCACTGCGACAGCGACCGGGCGTCCAGACACCCGCCTCGTAGTAATCCGTGGCAACTCGGCGTCCGGCAAGTCGAGCGTGGCCCAGGGCCTGCGAGATCACTACGGCCGCGGTATCGCGATCGTGGGCCAGGACGTGATCCGTCGGAACGTACTCAGGGAACACGACACCGCGCGCGGCGCCAACATCGCCCTGCTGAGCACGATCGCCCGCGCAGCCCTCGACGCCGGCTTCCACGTCGTCCTCGAAGGGATCCTGTACGCCGACCGCTACGGCCACATGATCACGTCTCTGGTACGGGACCACCGCGGCGTCTCCAGGTGCTACTACCTGGACGTGCCGCTGGAAGCGACGTTGCTACGACACGCGTCAAAGACGGATGCCGCCTACCTGGCGCACGTCACCGACGACCACCTCACCTCCTGGTACCGCGAGCTGGATCTGCTGCCCGGCGGTCTGGAAACCGTGATCCCGGCCGACAGCACGCTGCGGGACACCGTCGCCCGGGTCGTGCGCGAGACCGATCTGACCGCTGCCGCCCCCACCTCGCCACCTCAGCGCAATCCGTCACAAGGAGACTCGATGACTCCTCCGGTGTTGATGTCCGATCCGCAGGTCGCGGCGATCCCCGTGCGCGAGTGCGGAGAGCCACTCGTCGACGTACGCGACCACAACTTCCGCGTTGACCCCCGCAAGCAAGACCCTCTAGGCGCGTTCGCCCACGTCCGTGAAGGCATCCTGGCCCGGTTGAAGCATGCCCGCTCGCTCCTGCCCGCCGGCACCGACCTGCTGTTCATCGAGGGCTACCGGCCGCTGGCCCTCCAGCAACGCTACTTCACTGACTACCGGAACGAGCTGGCCGCCGCCCACCCTGACTGGGCATCTGAGCAGCTGCACCAGGCCGCCAGCCGGTACGTGTCGCCGCCAGAGATCGCGCCTCACTCCGCGGGAGCGGCCGTGGACGTGACCCTCGTGGACCAGGACGGCCACGAACTCGACCTCGGCACCCGCGTCAACGCCTCTCCCGAGGAGAGCGACGACGCATGCTTCACACACGCCCCGAACCTCAGCGAACACGCGCGCCACCACCGCACCTTGCTGCTCAACGCCATGGAAGGCGCGGGATTCACAAACTACGGGACCGAGTGCTGGCACTTCTCGACAGCAGACCGGTACGACGCCCTGAGGTGGCAGGAGCCGCACGCACGCTACGGACCGGTCGAACTGCCGTAGCACCCCCGCGGATTCGTCCGCGTCGCGCCTCACGGCCGCGACGGGCGGAAAGCATCGAACGGAGGCATGCATGCCTGACGACACCCAGCAGGCGGTCCCGCCTGTGCCGAGCCCGGCGGCCGGAGATGAACCGCCCGAGCACCACATGCACCTGCTCGGGCGGTACTACCGCCAGGTGGAGGCAGGGCGCAAGACCATCGAAGTGAGGGTGGCCACCCCGAACAGGCGCGCCATCAGCGTCGGCGAGACAGTCGTCTTCCACGACCGGGACACAGGCCGGGAACTTGACGTCATCGTGCAGCGGGTCACCCCGTACCCCTCCTTCGATGACCTGCTCCGCTCGGAGGACACCGCACTTATCAATCCGGACGGGTCGCCCGACGAGCTGCTCGCCGACCTCCGCGGCATCTACCCGCCGGCCAAGGAAGCCCTCGGCGTTCTCGCCCTCGCCTTCGACCACCGTCCTGCCCGGCCCGGCCGCCCCCTGCCGATGGCAGCCGAGGAGTACGCGCAGACCGTCCCCCACCACACGGTGTACGGCTGCCTGTACATCCGCGACGAACACGACCGTCCGGTCCAGCTCCGTTCGGTCTACGGCCCGAGACTCTGGCAGTTCCCAGGCGGCAACCTGGATGCCCCGGGTGAAGATCCCCTGCAGACCGCCCGGCGGGAGACGGTCGAGGAGACCGGCCTGGAGCTCGCTCTCAACACGCCGACCCTGCTCCTGACGCACTTCCTCCACGCTGGACCGCGCCAGCCGCTGAACAAGGTGGGGCTCATCTTCGACGGAGGCCAGCTGACCGCCGACCAGCTCGACCGGATTCGCCTCGACCCGGCGGAACACGACATGTGGGCCGTCCACGACCTCCCGATCTGGCAAGAGCTGATGGCCCCGCGCGCCTTCGCGCGCCTCGACGCCATCGAACGAGCCCGACGCGGCGAGGGACCCGCCTACCTGATCACACACACCTGACCCCCAGAACACTCGCCCACCAGGAGGCAACCGTGCCCGCCGAGGACACCAACACCCGGGCCTGGCAGATCTACGGCCGGCGCCAATTGGCCCGCGCCTACACCCCGCCCGTCCCCACCCGGCTCGGCTGGACGCCCTGGGAAAGGATCAGCCCAGGTACGGCTTCTCGCGGTGTTCCAGGAAGTGCTGGATCCTGATCCGTTGGGTGTGGTGCATCGGCAACTGCTCGATCTCTTCCGGCGGCACGAACCGGAGTTCGGTGGACTCGTCGGAGATAGCCAACTGACCGCCGGTGATGCGGGCGGTGAAGCAGACGTTGAACTGGCGGCGGACCTCGCCGTCGGTGTAGGCGATGATGTGTTTCGGGTCGGTGTAGGTGCCGACCAGGCCGGTGATCTCTACGTCGAGGCCGGTTTCTTCCTTGACCTCGCGGACGGCCGTGCCTGGCAGGGAGTCGGTGAGGTCCATTCCGCCTCCGGGCAGGGCCCATAGGTCGTTGTCGCGGCGGCGCTGGAGGAGGATGCTGCCGTGGTCGTCTGTGACGACGGCGGATGCGGCGACGACCATGCTGTTCGGCTTGGGCGCGTTCGGGTCGTCGTAGTACTCGGTGCGGGCCACGGTCAGCCTTCCGCTCGTACGGGGGTAGCTGTCGTCCACACGGCGTCGAAGCTCTCGGCGTAGGTGTCGAACATGCCGCCTGCCTCGTGTCGGCGAAGATGCCATACGGGGGCGGCGTAGGCGTTGACACCCCAGACGTGTGCGTTGACGAGTTGCTGGTCGTCGGCGCGGTAGAGGGAGTTGTAGAGCGTGGTGCTGTGGGTGCGGACTTCGATGCCGGGGGTGCCGGCGAGGGGCCTGTAGTGCATGAGCGCGAGGCGACAGCACCGGCACACCCCGGCCCCGACGGTTCGAACCCCTCACCGCCGACGAAGCCCGCCAGTTCCTCGCGGCCGCGCGCGGACACCGGCTTCATGCCCTGTTCGAACTCGCGCTTCACACCGGACTCCGCAAAGGCGAACTCCTCGGCCTCCTCTGGGAGGACCTCGACCTCGACCGGGGCACCGCTGCCGTCCGCCGCACCTTGCAGCGCACCAACACGGCCGGACTCACCACGTTGCCCACCAAGACCCGGGCCTCCGAGCGCCGCATCGCCCTCCCCGCCCGCTGCCTCCAGTCGCTAAAGCACCACCACGAGGAGCAGCAGCGCGAACGGCACACGGCAGGCACCGAGTGGCAGCACAACGGGTACGTGTTCACCACGCCTCATGGCAGGCCGATCGACCCGACCAACCTCACCCGGACCTTCACCACGCTCCTCCGCAGGGCCAGCCTCCGCCGCATCCGCTTCCACGACCTCCGCCACTCGACCGCCACCCTCCTCCTGGAACAGGGCGTCGAACTCGTCGTAATCAAGGAACTCCTCGGCCACGCCCACATCGGCGTCACCGCCACCGTCTACGCCCACGTCCGGCTCCGCCTCCAGCGCGACGCCATCGACACCCTCAACTCCGCCCTTGACGGCCCTGCCAACGACGAGTCGACCCGCGACGACGGCGACGACCCGCCGCTGTGCGGAGCCACCGTCCGCTGACGTTGCCGTCAACTACTGCCGTCACCGCATGCAGAAGCCCCGCCAGGGCGCACCTGGCGGGGCTTCATTTTTGCTGACGCTAACGGATCTTCTTCTTACCCGTGTGCCTAAGCGCCTGTCACTCCGCAAAAACCGGATTAAGCCAGACCGACACCAGATCACCGTTGTCGACACCCAAGACAGTTCCGCTAGCGATTTGGACGAACTTAGCGTCGGTGGCATCGTTCAGGCGAATGGCAACCCACCCGGAGAAAGGATCATACGAAACCCGCCACCTGTCTCCAGGAACCTCGAAAGAAACCCCAGGCTCGAAAGAGTGGTCCGACGAGATGAATACCCGCCCGGGATTGAACTGTGGAGCAGTCAACTTGGCCACCACACCCCGAACGTTCGGAAAGTACCCCCAGGCGAACAGGACTTCCCGGGATTCAATATCGACCTCAAGTTGGAGCGTGCCGATCAGCACACTCGCAACCCCCTCCGAGCCGAGCCTCTCACTCAACGACTCCCCGCTCTGCGCACTGAAGGAGAATCCGTACTCGGACTCGCCGTAAGTGAGGACACCATCAAGAGGAGATCCGTCTTGGATGGAGAATTTCATTTCGGGCTAGCCTTTTGTGCTCTTGAAGAGGAAGTGGACGATTCTGTTGGAATTTGCGTCGATGTTGAGCTCCCAGATCCCGCTGCTTCCGTTCATCGATCCAGGCGTTCTCCACTCGACAACTCCAGGAGGGGTACAACTGATGACCGTCCCTCGCGTGCTGCTTTACATGACCGGGTCGCACTGAGAGAAACAGACCCCTCGTCCGGAGGGATGAGCGGGTGCGATCGCAAATCAGGCATCCGAGAGAGTCACGGGCACACGGACTTCTTCGAGGCACCGACCGCATCGTGCGCGCCAGCGCGTTCGACCTCACGTCGAAGCCGCACCGGAGCGCTCCGGTGCGGCTTCGACTGATCCGGACAGAGACCCCGCTAGGACGGACCTTGGCGGGGCCTCGCCCTAACACCCGCGTATCACTCATCAAGATCCGGACCAGGTGCGGACCGAATCACCCTGGCACTTGACGTTTCCACTCTTTGACACAGGTCAGAGGCGAGGTCAGGCGTGTACCACCAGCAGACGAAGAACCTGCCAGTCACTCTCCGGCACAGCTTCCTCGGATCGGACCGAGCACGCGCTGCCGAGGGTCAGCGGCGACACCAGTGCCTTGTGGGATCCCCACAAGGCAGCAGCGCGAACAGCACTGCCCTTCTCCAACGCCCGACTCGATCGCCGGGCAGGTCAGCATTGGCCCGACCCCTACCAATCCTGCTAACACCCAGGCGATCGCCGGAAACGGGCAAAGGGTCCTTCAACCTGACCTGATGGCACGTCAGCAAAGTCAGCATTGAGTCAGGAAGTGTCTTGCCACAGCTGCCCACAGACAGCCACACCGTGGGATCGCCAACCACTCCGGCCTGAGGCCGGCGAGCTGTTCAGAAGCTTTCCGGCAGGCGGGCCGAAAGCAACGAGGATTGCTGGCAGCCTACACCCCGGCGGTCAGCAAAATCGACGCATTACCGCAGGTCAGCGCATCCTTCCGCGCGGTTTCAACGGCACCGCCGGCAGCGCCGGGGCGGGCAGTGGAGCCCCGTCGTAGCCCTTCACCTCGCCGAAGCGCGTCCCTTCCATCCAGTCCCGGCGCGCCTGCTCGATCTCCTCCTGGGAGCGCCCGATCCAGTTCCAGAACATGATCAGCTCTTCCTCGAACGGCTCGCCGCCCAGCAGCATCAGGCCCGCGTCCGAGTCGGCGCGCAGGGGGAGTTCGTCGCGGCCGCAGCCGAGGTAGAGCATCGAGCCGGGCACCAAAGGCACGCCGTCGACGTGGGCCTCGCCGGACATGGACAGGACGGCGTACTCGAAGTCCCGTTCCAGGGGGAGGCGTACGTCCGTGCCGCCGGCGAGGGTCAGGTCGGCGCCGACGAGTGGGGTGTACGTCGTGCCCGGGGACGTGGTGCCGTCGAGGGTGCCCAGGAGCAGGGTGGCCGACAGGCCGGGGGCGGTGACCAGGGGCAGTTCGGCGTGGTACTCGAAGTGCGGGTCGGCGTGGCGGTGGGCGTCCGGGAGGGCGACCCACAGCTGCGCGCCGTGCAGGCGGCGGGCGTGCGGGCGGGGGCTCTCCTCGGAGTGGCTGATCGCGCGGCCGGAGGTCATCAGGCCCAGCTGCCGTGGGTGGATGGTCTGGAGGCTGCCGGTGGAGTCGCGGTGCAGGACCTCGCCCTCGTGCAGCCAGCTGACCGTCTGGAGGCCCATGTGCGGGTGCGGAGGCACCTGCATGCCGGGCTCGTCGGCGATGTCGTCGGGACCGTAGTGGTCGACGAAGCACCAGGCCCCGACCATGCGGCGGCCGAGGTTGGGCAGCAGTCGGCGGACCTCGGTGGACTCGCCGAGCTTGACGTTCCGAGGGCTGAGGAGTTCGCGCACGGGTTCCGTCACGACGAAGCCGCGGCCGCCGCACAGGCTGGGTACCGCCGCGCGATCAAGATTGCTCATGCCGCCCAACCTAGCCCCGGACGGCCCCGCGCGTCAGACGGTCGCCGGGGCGTCACCTTCGCGGGACGGCGGCCGGCCCGCATCGAAGTGGTGGAATGTTCAACCACCGGTCGTGGTTGCAGGGTGTCGAAGGAGGTCACGAGTGGACATGACGTACTACGACCACGGAACGCCGGCCGAGCGCTGGGAGCGCGCGCGGATGTTCTTCGACGCCAAGGACTACGCCGCCGCCGCGCGCGTCCTGGACGGCCTGGTCGGGGAGGTGCCCGAGCAGACCGGACCGCGCCTGCTGCTGGCGCGCTCCTACTACCACTCGGCGCAGCTGCGGCGGGCCGAGTCCGAGCTGCGGATCCTCGTCGAGCGCGACCCCGTCGAGCAGTACGCGCGGCTGATGCTGAGCCGGACCCTCGAACGGCAGGGGCGGCAGGAGGAGGCCGACGCCCAGCTGCGGATCGCCGCCGCCCTGGCGGGTGACTTCGCCGGGCGCTGAGCGGCGGCCGCGCAGTGGACGCGGGTGAAGCGGCGGATACGGCGGATGCGGCGGAGCGCGGTGCAGGGCATCGGTGCTCCGCCGCCCCCGTCAGACGCCGGCCGCCGCGTCTTTCGTCCGGGTCCGGCGTTCCCGCCGGTGGGCGATCTCGCCGAGTACGACGTCCAGCGCGACGAAGGCGGCCAGGGGGATGCCCAGCAGCGGGACGAAGTAGCCGAGCACCGCGACCGCCGCCAGCAGCGGGACGAGGAGCAGCGGCGGGACCTGCTGCCACGCGCCGCGCGGGATCGGACGGCCGAAGGCGGAGCCCCGGCCGCGCCGCCACCACATGCGGTAGCCCCAGACGATCAGCAGGATCAGGGACGCGGCGAGGAGCATCAGGCCGATCTGGTTGGGCAGCCCGAACAGGCTGCCGGTGTGCAGGTCGATGCCCCAGCGGCTGAGCTTGGCGAGCACCGGGTAGTCGGCGAAGCGGAGAACGTCGGTGACCTCGCCCGTCGCCGGGTCCACGGCGACCGAGTCCTGCTTCTCGGGCCAGCTGCGCTGCACCTGCTTGACGACGTAGGCGGAGGACGCGTCGGCGGGCGGCACGATCTCGACGGGGTCGCCGAGGCCCTTCGCGCGCGCGGCGGCGAGGACCTTGTCGAGGCCGACGCCGTGCGCCGCGTCCCCGCCGGCGCCGGCCGCCGCGCCGTGGCCCGAGTGCTCGCCGCCCCCGGTGGCCGACGCCGACACGGACGGCGTGGTCTGGTCGAGCGAGACGCGCAGGTCCTCGATGTTCGCGCCGGCGTACGTCGACCAGGTGAGGCCGGTCGCCGAGAGGAAGATGAACCCGGCCGCGGCCCAGGCGCCGACCGTGCCGTGCAGACCCAGGGTGCGGCGCCGGCCCGTGGTGCCGCGCACCTTGCGCCGGGACCGGCGGCGGGAGAACCACAGCACCAGACCGGCGCTCGCGATCACCCACAGCCAACTGGCGGCGAACTCGCTGTACAGCCGCCCGGTCTCCCCCAGGTGCAGGTCGCGGTGGAACTCGTCGATCCAGGTGCGCAGGGGCAACGCCCCGCTGGAACCGTACTGTTCGAGGGCGCCGCGCACCTTCGCCGTGTACGGGTCGACGAAGACCGCGAGCGTGTGGCCGGGGTCGACGCCCTCGACGCCGGACAGCATCACCCTGGTGGTGGCGTCGTCCTCGGGCGAGGGGCGTACGGCCGACACGGCGCCCTCGGGGTGGGCCTGCCGGGCGGCGGCGACCTGCTCGGATATCGGCAGCTTGCGCTCGCCCACGTCGTCGACGGTCAGTTCGTGGGCGTAGACCAGCTTCTCGGCCTGGAAGGAGGCGGCGTAGAGCAGGCCGGTGACCGCCGCGACCAGCAGGAAGGGGGCCACGAAGAGACCGGCGTAGAAGTGCAGGCGCAGGACCAGGGGGCGCAGGGTGGACCATCTGCCGCGGGTGGGCGGTGGCGCGGCCGTGGCCGGGGACTCGTCCGTCGAGGCCGGGGAGGTGGTGGTCATCGGTGGGCGCTCCGGGGACGTCGTGGGGAGGGGACGGTCCCAGTGGTCGGTTCGGACGCGCGTCGGGTTCCCGGCCCCTTAAGTGGCGTGCGTCACACGGGCGGAGTCGGTGGGGGCGGTGGCCGTGGCATGCTGGCGCGATGGGAACTCCGCGTGAACGCTCCCCTCTTGCCGAGCGGGTCGAGGAACTGCTCGCCCCCGGCGGCCCGTTGCCGATCGTCGAGGCGGGTGATCCGGTGTTGCGCCGTGCGGCCGAGCCGTTCGACGGGCAGTTGCCGCCCGCGCTGCTGGCGCGGTTCGTCGAGGCGCTGCGGCTGACCATGCGCGCGGCGCCGGGCGTCGGACTGGCCGCGCCGCAGGTGGGGGTGGGGCTGCGGATCGCGGTGATCGAGGACCCGGCACCGGTGCCGGAGGAGGTGCGGGTGGCGCGCGGGCGGGTGCCGCAGCCGTTCCGGGTGCTGGTCAATCCCTCGTACGAGCCCGTCGGCGGCGCGCGGGCCGCGTTCTTCGAGGGCTGTCTGAGCGTGCCGGGCTGGCAGGCCGTGGTGGCACGCCCCGCGCAGGTGCGGCTGCGGGCGACGGACGAGCGCGGGCTCGCGGTGGACGAGGTGTTCTCGGGGTGGCCGGCCCGGATCGTGCAGCACGAGACGGATCATCTGGACGGCGTGTTGTACCTGGACCGGGCCGAGTCGCGGTCGCTGTCGTCGAGCCGGGCCGTGGCCGGTCTGTGGGCGCAGCCGACGCCGGAGCGGGCCGCGGCGGCGCTGGGGTTCGAGCTGCCGGGTCCGGCGGTCTGACCGGCCGCCGGACCCGGCGGACGCCGTCAGTTGTCGCGGTACGCCTCCAGGAGCCGCAGCCACACCTCGCTGATCGTCGGGTACGACGGGACGGCGTGCCACAGGCGGCTGAGGGGCACCTGGCCGACGACGGCGACGGTCGCGGAGTGGATCATCTCGCCGACGCCGGGGCCGACGAAGGTGACGCCGCGGATGATCTCGTCCTCCAGGTCGACGACCATGCGGGCGCGGCCCTTGTAGTCGTCGCCGTAGAGGCTCGCGCCGGCCACGGTGCCCAGGTCGACGTCGACGGCGCGGACCCGATGGCCGGCCTGTTCCGCCTCGGCGAGGCTCAGGCCGACGGAGGCCGCCTCGGGGTCGGTGAACACCACCTGGGGTACGGCGGCGTGGTCGGCGGTCGCGGCGTGCGCGCCCCACGGGTCGGACTCCAGGATCGGCACCCCGGAGGCGCGGGCGGCGATGGCGGCGCCCGCGACGCGCGCCTGGTACTTGCCCTGGTGGGTGAGGAGGGCGCGGTGGTTGACGTCGCCGACGGCGTACAGCCAGTCGTGGCCGCCCACCCGGAGGCTGTCGTCGACGGACAGCCAGGAGCCCGGTTCCAGGCCGACCGTCTCCAGGCCGATGTCGCCGGTGCGGGGCACCCGGCCGGTGGCGAAGAGGATCTCGTCGGCCTCGATGCTCTCGCCCGTGTCGGTGACGGCGACGACGGTGCCGTCCTCGCGGGTGACCGACCGGACGGAGGTGCCGGTGCGGAGGTCCACGCCGGCCTCGGTGAGCGCCTCGGCGACCAGTTCTCCGGCGAAGGGCTCCATCCGGGCGAGCAGCCCGCCCTCGCCGCGCACCAGGAGGGACACCCGGGAGCCGAGGGCCTGCCAGGCGGTGGCCATCTCGACGGCGACCACGCCGCCGCCGACCACGATGAGCCGGCCGGGAGCGCTCTCGGCGCTGGTTGCCTCGCGGCTGGTCCAGGGGCGCACGTCGGCGAGCCCGGGCAGGTCGGGCAGGGCGGCGGCGCTGCCGGTGCAGACGGCGACGGCGTGCCGGGCGGTCAGCACCCGGCGGGTGCCGTCGGGTGCGGTCACCTCCACGGTGCGCGGCCCGGCGAGCCGTCCCAGCCCGCGGTAGAGGTCGGCGCCGATGCCCTCCACCCACTGGACCTGGCCGTCGTCCTTCCAGTGGGAGGTGAATCCGTCACGGCGGGCGAGGACCGCCGCGGTGTCCAGGGTGCCCTGCGCCGAGTCGGCGAGGCCGGGCAGGCGGCGGGCGTCCGCGCGGGCGAGGACCGGGCGCAGCAGGGCCTTGCTGGGCATGCACGCCCAGTAGGAGCATTCGCCGCCGACCAGTTCGCTCTCCACGATCGCGGTGGACAGACCGGCCGCCCGGGTGCGGTCGGCGACGTTCTCCCCCACGGGGCCCGCGCCGATCACGACTACGTCGTACGCGATGGAATCCGATTGCGTCATGGGGTCAGTCTGGTGGGTGGTGTGCGACGTGGCCACATGGGTACGTGCGCGGAATACCCACCAGGTCGGCAGTGTTGTGCCGACGGTTGTACCCCGATTCAGGAAGAGGGATCACCTCATGACCAGCACCGTGGAACTCACCAAGGAGAACTTCGACCAGACGGTCACGGACAACGAGTTCGTTCTGATCGACTTCTGGGCGTCGTGGTGCGGTCCGTGCAAGCAGTTCGCACCCGTCTACGAGAAGGCGGCGGAGGCCAATCCCGACCTGGTGTTCGGGAAGGTGGACACCGAGGCGCAGCCGGAGCTGGCTCAGGCCTTCGGGATCCAGTCGATTCCGACGCTGATGATCGTCCGGGACCAGGTGGCCGTGTTCGCGCAGCCGGGCGCGCTGCCCGAGGACGCCCTGACGGACGTGATCGGCCAGGCCCGGAAGCTGGACATGGACGAGGTGCGCAAGGCGGTCGCCGAGCAGCAGGCGCAGGCCGACGGCGAGAGCGGCCAGTAGGACGGGTTCAGCTCGACTCGCGGTGGACCACCGCCGCGCCCAGCACCTTGTGACGCTCGGGCGCGGCGCCGGGGTCCTGGACCGCGCGGTCGACCAGTGCGGCCAGGTCACGGCCGGAGGGCAGCTCCAGGTGGACGGTGCTGAGCCGGGGCCGGAGCAGGCGGCCCAGCATCAGGTCGTCGGCCCCGATCACGGCCGCGTCGCCGGGTACGGCGAGGCCGGTGTCCTGCAGGGCCCGCATCAGCAGCATCGCGTACTCGTCGTTGTACGCGAACACCGCGTCGAGACCGAGGGAGCCCCAGCGTGCGGCCAGCCGGGCGGCGTCCCGCTCCTCGTAGGCGAGGGGCAGCTCGGTGACGGTGGCGTCGGTGCCGCGCACGGCACGGCGGGCGCCGTCGAGGCGGGGCACCGAGAAGACGTCGAGGCCGTGTTCCGCGGGCACGACCACGCCGATGGCGCGCCGGCCCCGGTCGTAGAGGTGGCGGACCGCGCCGTGTCCGACGCTCTCCTGGTCCGTGAGCAGGGCGTGCGCTCCCTCGACCGCCTCGGGGCCGAGGGTGACGACCGCGCGGGCGCCGGAGCGCCTGAGGACCTCCACCCCCTGCGGGTCCAGATCGGCGCCCGGCACGAGGACGGCGACCGGGCGCAGCTCCGCCCAGGCACGGGCGGCCTCGTAGCCGTGCAGCCCGACACTGCCGTACTGCACGACCGTGTAGTCGAGGCGGGCCAGGGCCCACTGGAGTTCGCTGAGGAACCGGCTGTAGAGGGGGCCCGCGGGGAAGGACGGCGCGGGCATCAGGACCATCCGGCTGTGTCCGGCGCGCAGGGAGCGGGCCGCGGCGTGCGGGACGTATCCCAGCTCCCTGGCCGCCTCGTGCACGCGGCGGCGGGTGGGTTCGCTGATCCGGACGGCGCCGGTGTTGTTCAGGACGTAGGAGACGGTCGCGCGCGAGACGCCGGCCAGCCGGGCCACATCGGCGCTCGTGGGCACGGAGCGCGGTGCGAGGGACTCGGCGGCGGACGGTTTCGGTATCTGCACCATGACGTACGGCATCTTGGCAGAAGCCGGATACGGGGCTCCGGTCGGGGCTCAGACGACCGGGGGCTCGGTGCGGGTGACCCGTGCGACCAGGTCCAGCCAGCCCTCGCGCAGCCGCTCCGAGGGCATCCCGCACTGTTCGGTGAGGTGGTGGATCAGGGCGACGTCGAGGTAGGCGAGCAGCGTGTGGGAGAGCAGCTCACTGTCTCCGTCCGGGACCGCCTGCCGCAGCAGCAGGGCCAGGTGACCGCGTAGGAAGCGGCGCGGCGCGAAGGTGTGGCGGCGCTCCGCGCTGGGCTCCGCGGCCAGTTGCAGGTCCAGTTCGTCGATCGAGCGGCGCAGCATCGCGCAGCCGAAGGCGCGCAGCCGCTCGACGGGCGGGGCGCCGGGGCCGAGCGGCGGCGGTCCGCTGAGCAGGGCGGCCTGGAACTTGCGCTCGGAGTGGTCGAGGAGGGCCGCGAGCAGCCCGGTGCGGTCGCCGAAGCGGCGGAAGACCGTCCCCTTGCCCACCGAGGCCGCGGCGGCCACCGCCTCCATGGTGACGCCGGCCGCGCCGTGCTCGGCGACCAGCCGCTCGGCGGCCTCCAGCAGCCGGGCTCGGTTGCGGGCGGCGTCGGCGCGCAGGCAGGGCTCGTCCTCGAACGGCCCCGGGCCGAGTTGGAGCAACTCCAACTCGGTCTGGCCGACGGTCTCTTCGGACTTCGGGAAGGGCGGCGGGGCGGCGGACATGAACCCAGCGTAAAGCATGGGAAGAAAACTGGACCGCGGTCCGTTTGAGATGTTAGAACTTAAACGGACCCCGGTCCGGATCTATCGCGGCAATCGTTTCAGTGGGAGTACTCATGTCTGTCCGCATCCTTGCGCTCGTCGGCAGCCTTCGCGCCGGTTCGCACAACCGCCAGCTCGCCGAGGCGGCCGTCAGGTTCGCGCCGGAGGGCGCCGAGGTGCAGCTGTTCGAAGGGCTCGCCGACATCCCCTTCTACAACGAGGACGTCGACGTGGAGGGCAGCGTCCCGGCCGCCGCCGCGAAGCTGCGCGAGGCCGCCCAGGCCTCCGACGCCTTCCTGCTCTTCTCCCCCGAGTACAACGGCACCATCCCGGCCGTCCTGAAGAACGCCATCGACTGGCTGTCCCGCCCCTTCGGCGCGGGCGGCTTCGCCGGCAAGCCGGTCGCCGTGGTGGGCACCGCCTTCGGCCAGTACGGCGGTGTGTGGGCGCAGGACGAGGCCCGCAAGGCCGTGGGCATCGCCGGTGGCAAGGTGATCGAGGACCTCAAGCTGTCCATCCCCGGTTCGATGACGCGCTTCGCCGAGACCCACCCGTCGGACGACGCCGAGGTGGCCGCCCAGCTGACGGAGGTCGTCGCCCGCCTGCACGGCCACGCCGACGAGGCCGTCGCCGCCTGAGCGGCACCCAGGACGCGTACGGGACCGGAGCAGGGCTGGCTCCGGTCCCGTACGCGTGTGTGCCCGGCCTGCGTGACCGGCGTGTGTCAGGCCACCGCCTCGGCGGCCAGCGTGCGCAGTTCCGCCAGCGCCTCCGCGACCGCCGGCCGCCGGTGACCACCGCTCCGTGTGCAGGTCAGCAGCTTGCGGTGCGGGCGGTCCGCGCAGGGCACCCGGACGATCGGCAGCTCGGGGGTCAGCTGGGCCAGCCGGGGTATCAGCGCCACGCCGAGCCCGTGCGCGACCAGGTGGGCGGTGACGTTCCAGTCCAGCGCGTGGTGCACCACGTCGGGGGTGAACCCGGCGGCCCCGCACGCCGACATCACGTGCGGGCGGCAGGTGCTCTGCGGCACCGGCGCGATCCACGCCTCCTGCGCCACGTCCGCGAGGTCCGCCCCGGCCCGCCCGGCGAGCGCGTGCCCCTCGGGGACGACCAGGTCGAACGGGTCGTCCAGGAGCGGACGCTGGTCGAAGCGCGCGTCCGACCGCGTCGGGTTGGACGGCGTCGCCTCCACCACCGCCAGGTCGCTCTCCCCTTCGAAGAGCAGGTCGAAGCTCTCCGCCACCTCGACCTCCCGGATCCGGACCGACAGCCGGGGGTGCCGTTCGCGCAGCCGCGCCGCCATGGGCGCCAGCAGCACGGAGACGGCGACCGGGAACCCCGTCACCCGCAGCGGCCCGGCAGGGGCGCCCTCCCCCGCCCGCAGACCAGTTCGGCCTCGTCCCAGCGTGCCTCGATGGCGTCGGCGTGCGCGAGCAGGCTCTCCGCGGCCGGGGTGAGCCGCACTCCGCGCCCCTGCGGTTCCAGCAGGTCCACGTCCAGGTCCCGGGCGAGCTGCCGGATCTGCTGGGAGGCGGCGGAGGGGGTGAAGTGCAGGGCGCGGGCGGCCGCGGTGACGGTGCCGTAGTGGGAGACGGCGCGGAGGACGTGCAGCCTGCGCAGATCAATCATGAAGCGCACGCTTCACGGTGGTGTCCGTAAAGTCAACCTGGACGTGAACGGATACGGAGCCGCACTCTGGCTGTGTCGCGGCGGTCGACGCGGCGTCACGTTCCGCCGGCCCCGCCGGCGCACCAACGAGGCACGAGGAGTCGCCATGCCCTGCACGACCGGTGTCGTCTGCCCGCACTGCGGGTGGCCCGACGGTGCCGAGCCCTTCCAGGTGCTGTCCGCGCATCCCACCGAGGCGGGCGGCACCCTGTGGACCCGGTGCGCCTGCGGCTCGCTCCAGGCCCGCGTCGTCGACGGCGGCGGCAGCCGCGTCGTCTCGCGCGGCCGGCCGTCGCGAGCGCGCTGCTGACCCGACGCCCGGCCCCGCGGACTAGGGCTGTTCCTGCCGCCGTGTGGCCCACAGGCTCGTCGCCGTGGTGATGGCGAGGACGAGCACGATGAAGCCGAGCGAGAACGGGATGCTGATCTCGGGGACGTGCACGCCGGACTCGTGCAGGGCGTGCAGCACCAGCTTCACGCCGATGAAGCCGAGGATGACCGACAGACCGTACGAGAGGTGGACCAGCTTCTTCAGCAGGCCGCCGATGAGGAAGTACAGCTGGCGCAGGCCCATCAGGGCGAACGCGTTGGCCGTGAACACGATGTACGGGTCCTGGGTCAGTCCGTAGATGGCGGGAATGGAGTCCAGGGCGAAGAGGATGTCGGTGAAGCCGATGGCGAGCATCACGACCAGCATCGGCGTCATGACCCGCCGGCCGTTCTCCTCCACCCACAGCTTGGTGCCGTGGTAGCGGTCGGCGACACCGAAGCGGCGCTCGATCGACTTCAGCAGCTTGTTCTCCTCGTACTCCTCGTCGTGCCCACCCTTGCGGGCGTCCTGGATCAGCTTCCACGCGGTCCAGATGAGGAAGGCGCCGAAGATGTAGAACACCCAGGAGAAGGCGGAGATGATCGCCGCGCCGGCCGCGATGAAGGCGGCGCGCAGGACGAGGGCCACGATGACGCCGACCATCAGCACGCGCTGCTGGTACTGCGAGGGGACCGCGAACTTCGCCATGATCAGGACGAAGACGAAGAGGTTGTCGACGCTGAGCGACTTCTCGGTGATGTAGCCGGCGAAGAACTCGCCGCCCGGACCGCCGCCGCCGACCAGGATCAGCCCCACCCCGAACAGACAGGCCAGGATCACCCAGACGGCGGTCCAGATCCCGGCCTCCCGGATCGAGACGTCGTGCGGCTTGCGGCCGATGAA
Organism: Streptomyces sp. NBC_01723; assembly: GCF_036246005.1. Taxonomy (NCBI): domain Bacteria; kingdom Bacillati; phylum Actinomycetota; class Actinomycetes; order Kitasatosporales; family Streptomycetaceae; genus Streptomyces; species Streptomyces sp. NBC_01723. The sequence continues at coordinate 7,923,345 of NZ_CP109171.1, read as the reverse complement.
GAAGTCTGCGGCGATCAGGACGCACAGGCCCGCGACGGTCAGCAGCCAGACGCTGAGGGAGACGTTCACCGGTGCTCCTCGGGCGGGCGGGGGCGGGAAGCGCGTACGGGTTCTCCGTCAGGGTGTTTCCGGGATGCGGTCCGGGCAACCCCGGCCGCGCGTCCGGCCCGCGCACCGGTGTGGTCAGCTCGCCCAGTCCAGCAGGCGGTCCCGCGTCTCGGGGGCGCGCAGATGGGCCAGCGAGGCCTTCTCCAGCTGGCGGACGCGTTCCCGGGTGAGGCCCACGTGCTGGGCCACCTGGTGCAGGGTGCGGGGGCGGCCGTCGTGCAGGCCGTAGCGGAGGCTGAGGATCAGGGCCTCGCGGGGTGCCAGGGTGCCGACGGCCTCCCGCAGCTCCGCCGCGAGCGCCTGGAACTCGGCGACCTCCGGGGCCCGCAGCACCTCGGTGTCCGGGATGAGGTCGCCGACGACGGTCTCGCCGGTCTCGTCCACCGGGGTGTCCAGGCTGACCGCGTCCCGTCCGACCCGGCGCAGCCAGACGACCTTGTCGGCGTCGATGCCGCTCTCGGCGACGACCTCCTCGGTGGTCGGTTCGCGGTCGAGCCCTGCGCGGAGCTTGCGTTCGACCTTGGCGAGCTTCTGGAGCTGCTCCACGACGTGGACCGGCAGCCGTACCGTGCGCGCGTGCGTCGCCAGGCCACGCTCGATGGCCTGGCGGATCCACCAGGTGGCGTACGTGGAGAACTTGAAGCCCTTGGTGTGGTCGAACTTCTCCACGGCCCGGATCAGTCCGAGGTTGCCCTCCTGGATGACGTCGAGGAGGGGCAGCCCGCGGTGGGCGTGGCGCTTGGCCATCGACACGACGAGCCGCAGGTTGGCCCGCACCATGTGGTCCTTGGCCGCCTGGCCGTCGTGGACGGTCTCCTCCAGCGCGCGGCGCGTTCCGGGCGTGGGGGCGGGTTCGCCGGTGTCGGCCGACTCCAGTTCCTCCCTGGCCCGGACGCCGGCCTCGATGCGTACGGCGAGCCGTACCTCTTCCTCGGCGGTCAGCAGGGGTGTGGCGCCGATCTGGCTCAGGTACTGGCCGAGCAGGTCGGGTTCCTCGTCGGGTTCCGGGATCCGGCTGCGCAGCCGCGCGGTGCGGGCGGTGGCGCGGCGGTCCTCCCCCGTGTCCGCCCGGGGGGTTCGTGCCAGGGGGGCCATGTCGCTTCCTCCGTCCCTGCCGGGCGCCGGGCCGTCGCGCCGCCGGCGCCCGGGTACGTCAGTGGCCGGGTGCGGCCCGGCTGATGTCCGCCAGCGCGGAGTGCGGGTCGTCGGCGGTGGCGAGGTCGCCGAGGGTGACCACGCCGACCGGGACGCCGCCGTGCTCGACGACGGGGAGCCGGCGCACGGCGTGGTGCCGCATCAGTTCGGCGGCGTGGTCGGTGGTGTCGTCCGGGTCGAGGGTGACGACGGGCGGCGGCGTGCACACCGCGCCGACGGTGGTCTCGTCGGGGTCCCGGCCGTCGGCGACGCCGCGGATCACGATGTCGCGGTCGGTGAGCATGCCGAACAGGTCGCAGTCGTAGGTCACCAGGACGTCGCCGACGTTCTCCTCCCTCATCAGCCGGGCGGCCCGCGCCACCGTCGTCATGGGTTCGACGGCCACCGCGGCCGGTGACATCACGTCTCGGATGCGCCGTGTCATGATCGCGCCTCCTGGGCGTCGCTACGGGGTTCCGCACGGCCCGGGTCGATCAGGGCCAGGCCGATGTCGGGGTGGTGGGTCTTGGCCAGTTCGGCCGGGCTGTCCCGCACGACGACCTCCAGCGTCGGCCAGACCCGGCCGGACAGCAGGTGCCCTCCGCGGGTGGAGCCGTCGGAGAGGCCCAGTACGGCGTGCAGGTGCGGGGTGGGCCCCTGGTCGGCCACGGCGACGTCGCCGATCAGCGACGGCACCTCGCACTGCTCCTCCACCGGGATGCGCCGGTAGTCCTTCGCCCGCCGGTCGAACCAGCCGACGACCGCCTCGGAGAAGGCGCCCACGGCGGTGACCTGGGACGCGCCGAGCGACCGGTCGCGGGCGAAGGCGCCGAGTTCGGCGACCGCGTCCTCTCCGGCCTCCAGCACCACCACGTACACCGCGGACGGACCCTCCTGCACCTGCTGCCACTTCATGCGCTCCGGGTACCCGACGCGGATCCGGGCAACCGGGCGTCGGCCGACCGCGAGGAACCCGCGATGTTCACGCCGATCCCGCTGTCGCCGGCGCCCGCCTGATCGCCGCGAGCCAGTCGTCGACCGGCCCGAAGGTGAGCAGCCCGCTGCCCGCGCCCGCGAGTTCGCCGGCCGCGGGCAGCAGCCGTGCGTGGGTGCGCTCCAGGGCCGCGCGGTCGCCGAGTCGGAGGGCGAGCGCGGCCTCGGCGCAGCACAGTGCCTCGTACAGGAGGTCGGGCGGCGGCTCCGTCAGGGCGGCGAGGGCCGTTCGGGCCTCGGCGGTGCGGCCGTCGGCGAGGAGGGCGAACGGCTCGGCCCACGGGCGGTACGGTCCCCAGTCCGCGCCCGGGTCCACCTCGGCCGCCCGGCCGTGGGCGAGGCGCAGGCCGAGCAGGGCGAGGGGAAGCAGTCCGCGTTCGAGGCCGGGCATGCCCGCGCCGTCGAGCCGGGTGGCGGCGGCGCGGTATGCGGCCGCCGCGATGTCGTACGGGCTGCCCGAGGCGGCCAGGCGCAGGGCCCCGTACCAGTCGGTGAAGACGGCGACCAGCGGCCGGTCGTGCCGTGCGGCCAGGCGGTCCACGGCCGTGGCCTGCTCGTCGGCGGCGGTGAGGTCGGCGAGGGCCGAGCGGGCCTGGAGGCGGATCAGGTGGCCGAGGACGGTGTGGTTGACCAGGCCGTGCCGGGTGCCGAGGGCGACGAGTTCGGCGCCGAGGGCGTCGCGGCGGGGGGCCAGTCCGGCTCTGGTGCAGGACTGCATGAAGACACCGTTGAGGGCGAAGGCGAGCAGCGCCGGGTCGTCCAGGCGGCGGGCGACACGCTCGGCCTCGGCCGCCGCGCGCGGACCGCGCTCGGATCGTACGCCCCGGGACTCCAGGGCGACGGTGGCCAGCAGGCGGCAGCGCGCCGCGTCGGCGGTGGCGTCGTCGGGCAGGGCGGCGAGGGTGCGTTCGGCCGCCGCGACGATCCGGCGGGCGCTTTCGGGGTCGTCGCCGCGGGTCCAGACGGCGGGAACGTCGTAGGCGCCGATCACCCGGGCCGTCAGCTCCGCGTCGCCCGTCTCCTCGGCCGCCGCGATCGCCGCCGTCCGGTGCTCCCGGGCGGCCTCCAGACCGCCGCCGCCGGTGACGGCGAGGGTGCGCAGCAGGCCGACGGTGGACTCCAGACGGGCGTGCGCGCCGGCGGCGACGGTGCGGTCGTACGCCTCGGTCGCCGCCGCCCACAACCGGGCCGCCGCGTCCGCCGGTTCACCGGGCGGGTCCAGTTCCGGGTCCTGGGCGAGGATGCGGGCCTCCAGGCGGCGCAGCCGGGGACCGGGGTCGAGACCGAGCTGTCCGGCCAGCCGGCCGCGGGCCCGGCGCAGTACGGCGAGGGCGTCCCCCTGACGGCCGGTCCGGTACAGGGCCAGGGCGAGCAGGCGCCAGGCCTCCTCGCGCCAGGGGTGCCCGGTGAGGTGCGCGTCCAGGTCGGGGACGGCCTCGGCGGCCCGGCCCAGGTCCACGAGAAGTTCCGCCCGGCGTTCCACGGCCCGCAGCCGCAGTTCGGTGAGCCGGGAACGCTCGCCGCGCGCCCACTCCGCCCCGCTGAACTCGGCGTACGCGGGCCCCCGCCACTCCTCCAGGGCCGCCCGGAGCCGCTCCGGTGCCTGCGCGGCGGGCCCGCGCTCGGCCTCGGCGACGGCCGCCTCGAAACGCCACGCGTCCACGGAGTCGGGCGCCGCGCGCAGGGTGTATCCGGGGCCTTCGGTGACCAGCAGCCGGGCCGGGGCGCGTGGCGGACGGTCGGGCTCCAGGGCCCGGCGCAGGTCCCCGACGAAGGTGCGCAGCGCTCCCACGGCTCGCGGCGGGGGTGCCTCCCACAGGTCCTCCACCAGGCGGGCGACGGGCACGACCCGCCGTCGGGCCAGGACCAGCCGGGCCAGTACGGCGCGGTGCCGGGGGCCCTTGAGGGCGAGCGGGTCGCCGCCGCGCCCGGCCGTGACCGGTCCGAGCACACCGAACGTGACCGCTTCCATGTTCCGTCCGTTCCGATCCGCCTCGCCCGTGCGAGCACCACGGTACGCGTGCTGATCGGTTGCTGATCCGGGCCCGGCAGGCTCGGAGGCAGTCACCGGCACGACGTACGGCGGAGGACACGGCGTACGGCACGAGAGAGGCACGGCCCACCCATGACACCGACCATCCCCGACTTCACCCACGAGCGCGTCACGGTCGCCGACGGTGTCGCCCTGCATGTTGCGGTCGGCGGCTCCGGCAGCCCGGTCGTGCTGCTGCACGGCTTCCCGCAGACCCATCTGATGTGGCGGCACGTCGCCGCCGACCTCGCGGCCGACCACACGGTCATCTGCCCCGACCTGCGCGGCTACGGCGCCAGCGACAAGCCGTCCGATCCCGACGGCACCGCCTACTCCAAGCGGACCATGGCCGCCGACGTGGTCGCCCTCGCGCGGGCGCTCGGGCACGAGCGGTTCGCGCTGGCGGGGCACGACCGGGGCGCGCTCGTCGCGGTGCGGGCCGGGCTCGACCATCCCGACGTGGTGACGCACCTGGCGGCGCTGGACGTGCTGCCGACCCTCGACATGTGGGACGTCCTGCACGGCACCACGGCGGCGGTCGGCTTCCACCTGTATCTGATGGCGCAGCCGCCGGGCCTGCCGGAGCAGCTCATCGGCGCCGCGCCGGACGCGTTCTTCGGTCACTTCCTCGACGTCTGGACCCGCGACCCGGGGGCCCTGCCCGCCGACGTCCGGGCCGCGTACCTCGAGGCGTCCCGTGCGGCGGTGCCCTCCGTCGTGGCCGACTACCGGGCCTCGGCCGGCATCGACGTCGAGCACGACCGGGCCGACCGGGAGCGGGGCAACAGGCTCCGGATGCCGGTGGCCGTGCTCCAGCAGGACTGGGGCGCGGCCCTCGGTTACGACGCCGCCGCGTTGTGGCGGGCCTGGGCGCCGGATCTGTCGCACGACACCGTCGACTGCGGGCACTTCATGGCGGAGGAGGCGCCCGGCGAGGTCACGGGGGCGCTGCGGAATCTGCTGGCGCGGTAGGGGCACACCGGGGTGCTGACGGCTCGGTGTTCGCACCCCGCCGAGGCACAACTGCCAGTTGTACTGCATCGGTGGTCGGTTGTTTGATCCGGGGGCGTTGCCTCGCTTGGATGTCGGGCGTGACGGAATCGGGTGCGGCGCAATCGGGCGGGACGGGCGGCGGGTCGCTGGGGCGGGGGTTCGGGTGGCTGTGGGCCTCGTACGCCGTCAGCACCTTCGGCACGCGGCTCGCGTTCGACGCCTTCCCGCTGATCGCGGTCCTGGCACTGAACGCGGGTCCGGCGCAGGTGTCGGCACTGGCGGCGGCCGGTCTCGCGGTGGGCGCGGTGGTGGCGGTGCCGCTGGGTCCGTGGGTGGAGTTCCGGCGGAAACGGCCGGTCATGATCGCGACGGATCTGATCCGGTGCGCGGTGCTGCTGACCGTGCCCGTCGCGTTCGCGTTCGGGCGGCTCGGCTTCGCCCAGTTGCTGGTCGTGTCGGTGGTCGTCGCCGCGGCCGACATCACGTTCCGGGCGGCCGCCGGTTCCTGTCTCAAGTCGCTGGTGCGGCGGGAGGACCTGCTGGCCGCGAACGGCCGCTTCGAGGCGACGACCTGGACCGCGACGATGCTCGGGCCGCCGGTCGGCGGGGCCGCCGTCGGTCTCTTCGGGCCCGTGGTGACGGTGGCGGTCGACGCGGCCGGCCATCTGCTGTCGGCGCTGGGCATCCGTGCGATCGGCCGCGGGGAACCGCTCCCCGGGCACGCGGGCCCCGCCCGGACTTCCCGGCTGCGGTCCAGGGACCTGCTGGAGGGGTGGCGGTACGTCCTCACTTCGCCCGCGCTGCGTCCGCTGTTCTTCAACACGGTCCTGGTCAACGGCCTCATCATGGCGACCGCGCCGCTGCTGGCCGTCCTCATGCTGGGCGATCTGGGCTTCGCGCCCTGGCAGTACGGGCTCGCCTTCGCGGTGCCGTGCGTCGGCGGCCTGATCGGCTCCCGGCTGGCCGGACCGCTCGTGGCGCGCTTCGGGGAGCACCGGGTGCTGGTCACCAGCGGGGTGCTGCGCGTGTGCTGGCCGGTGGGGCTGGCCTTCGTCGGCCCGGGTGTGCCGGGTCTGGTCCTGGTGATGGCCGTCGAGTTCGCGCTGATCACGTCGGTGGGGGTGTACAATCCGGTGTCGGCCACGCGCCGGCTGGAACTGACCCCGCCGGACCGGGTCGCGCGCACCCTGACCGCCTGGACGATCAGCGGCAAGCTGACGACCGCGGCCCTGACCGCCCTGTGGGGCCTCCTGGCGGCGCTGACCGGCCTGCGCACGGCGGTCGCCCTGGCGGGCGTGCTGCTCCTGGCGACGCCCTTGCTGCTGCCACGCCGGGGCGTGGGGTCCGGCCCGGAGGGGGGCCCGGGCTCCGACACGGCCTCGGCCCCGCAATCGGGCGCGGATCCGGACCCGGGGCAGGGGGCCGGTTCCCCGAGCCCGGTCGCGTAGCCCCGTCGAGGACCGGGAACTCCCCGCGGACGGCGGAGAACGGGGCGGGCAGTCGAAGCCGTACGCGACCGCTGCCGCCGCGAGACGGCGGCACCGATCCCGACAGCGGACCCGGCCCCGGACTCGCCCGGCAACGGGCTCCCCCGAACCGGCGGCCCAGCGCTCCCGAACACGCCCCCACAACGACGGCGCCCGAGCGCGGCACGCGCAAGATCCCGCCCAGAACGAGCAACCCACTCCCCTACCCCGGCGGCACAGCCCGCCCCAGAACCGGAAACTCCCGCCGCGCCGACGCGAACAACGCCGGGCAGTCCGAGCCGTACGCCACCGCCGCCGCGAAGACCGCGCCGATCGCGGCACGCAAGGGGTCCGGGTCGGCGGCGGCGCGCAGCGCGGGCAGGGCCATGGGCCGCCGTAGTGGGCTGCCCTGGCAGTCGGTGGACGGGTGCACCGCTGCCGCGGCGATGCGCTCGTCGGTGAAGAAGCGGTCCCAGACCTGGCAGGGGTCGTCGAACGGGGGCGGCAGGGGCGCTCCCCGGTCCAGCGCGGCCAGCGCGGCCGATATCCAGTCGAGGTCGGCCAGCCCGGCCGCGGTGAGGGCACGGTGCGCCGCCCACCGCGCGAGACTCCGCTGCGTCGCCGGACTCGCCGCGTCGACGGCGTCGAGGAGGTCCCGGTCCAGCGGTACGAGCCCGCGCGCGTCGGCGCCGACCTCGCGCACCCGGCGGCTGGGCAGCCGGCCGCCCCAGGAGCGGAGCTCGGCACGCTCACGCTCGGTCGGCGCCCCGCACCGAGGGGCGGGCAGCGCGCGGGCGTACCGGTGCCGGTCCCGGGCGCTGCGCGAGGTCTGCCGGACGACCAGGTCCGCGGCGGGCGGGGCCGGCCAGAACTGGAGCAGATAGTGACCGACGGGCCCGGCAGCCGCGGTGGCGCGGAGGTCGGCCGCCTCACCCCGGTCGAGGCCGCGCCCGCAGTAGCGCACCCGGTGGTCGGCCGGTGGCAGGTCCACCTCGCAGAGCGCCGCGTGTCCGCAGGGCAGGACGGCCGTCGACGCGGAGACCGGGCGGAAGGACGCCTCCACGACCTCCTCCCAGCCGTCGTCGAGGGGCGGCGGCGCCCGGTGCACCTCGACGGTCAGGCCGACCCTCCCGGTGCACGGCCCCGTGTCCAGCAGGAGACAGCCCGGGACGGCCGCGCCGCACAGACCGTTGGTCTGTCCGGCACAGGCCTCCGACGGCACCGGGCCGTACGGGTCCAGGCGGCTGTCCACGTGGAACCGTCCCTGGACGACCGGCAGTTCACCTCGGTACACCGTCCGCACGCCCCATCCCCCTCACATCCGGCACATCCGGCTCCCTGAAGCCACCAGTATGCGGAGGGGGACTGACAACGGGCCGGTTCAGCGGGCCCCGGGCACGTCCTCCGTGACGCCGTTCAACGGCGAGGACGGGTCGCTCCCGTAGGGGCGGGTGAAGGCTTCCATGCCGTGCCCCGACGGGTCGGTGAAGTACACGCCCCGGCCGCCGTCGTTGCGGTTGATCCGGCGCGGGTGCCGGCCGGGCGGGTCGGCCTGGATGGGAACCCCGTCCGCCACGAGCCGGGCGAGGATCGCGTCGAACTCGTCCTCGGAGACGAGGAACGCGTAGTGCTGCACGGGGATGTCGATGTCGACGGTGGCGAAATCGAGGGTGACGCCGTTGGCGGTCGTCACGGGCAGGAACATTCCGGCCGGTTCGCCGACCTCCAGACCCAGGATTCCGGCGAGGAAGTACGCGGACCGCTCCCGGTCGCGGGAGAGGACGATGGTGTGGTTGAACTGGACTGACACGGGCCAATGCCTCCACGGGCATCCGCGGCGCCTCCATGCCTCACCCGGACGGTGACCGACACGCGATGCCGCGCGGTGGATCTTATAGCCCTGATCCGCCCCCGGGACACCCCTCACGTGTCCCCCATCCGTCCCCCGGTCGCCCCGGACTTGTCCCTGACTTGTCCCTGAGATGTGTCAGGAATCTTTGACAGGTCTCCGCGCCCCCTGTCAGCCTTCACTGACAGGTACGACGGAAAGGGGCCGCGATGCCCGAGGTCCCACCTCCGGCACCGACCGGCGACGAACTGCTCAAGGTGCTCTCCGCCCTCGGCAACCCGCACCGCATGCGGATCGTCGCGGCGCTCCTGGAGAGCCGGAACTACGTCAGCGCGCTGGCCCGGCTGATCGGCATGGGCCGCCCGCTGCTGCACATGCACCTGCAACGGCTGGAAGCGGCGGGGCTGGTCGTCGGCACGCTGGAGGTCGGAGAGGACGGCAAGTCGATGAAGTACTACGACGTCACCCCGTTCCTCTACGAACTGACCCCGCATGTCGTCGCGCAGGCGGCCGCGACGCTCACCGAGACCACCGACCCCGGCCGCACCGCCGGCCGGACCGCGAAAGAGGAAGCGAAGTGAACGAGGACGTGGTGACTCTCGCCGCAGGAGCCGAGGAACTGGGGGTCCTGGTCGGTGCCGTGGGCGCGGCCGGGTTCTTCGGTCTGATGATCGTGATCGTCTGGCAGGTCGCGGCCACCTGGCGGGCCCGGATGCTGGCGGCGCGCGAGGAGCAGTACAAGGAGCTCGCCGCGAGGTACGCGCGGCTCCTGGAGGACACCGTGGAGCTGCAGCGCCGCACGGCGGAGGAGCAGCGGCAGACCCTGGACGAGCTGACGCAGACCCGGCTCGCGGTCGGCTCGATGGAGAAGATGATGCGCGAGATCGAGTAGCCGCCGCAGACGTACGGCCGGGAGCGGCAACTCCCGGCCGTACCACGGCGGAACACCCCGGACATCGTCCGATGTCACACCCGAGACACACATCCGTCCCGTACACCGCGGCAGGTCGACACACCTTCAGCGCCGCGGTGCGGGTCCCGTGCGCCCCGCGCCGGTCACCGACCGGCGGGCGCGTTCCCCATGAAGGAGATTACTCATGCGTGCGCTGTTGCGGCGTGTCGCCCGTGCGCCCGGTGGGCGGCGCGGCAAGTGGTTCGTCCTGGCGGCCTGGCTGATCGTGGCCGTCGCCCTGGGGCCGCTGGCCGGCCGTCTGGGCGATGTCGAGGACTCCAGCGCCAACGCCTTCCTGCCGCACGGCGCGGAGTCCGCGCGGGTCAACACGGAGCTGGAGCGGTTCCGTACGGACACGCTGATGCCCGCGGTGGTCGTCCACACCGGTACGGGCGCGCAGGCGCAGGCGGCCGCCGACCGTCCGGTGCTCGCCCGGTACGCGGCCGAGGGCGAGGAGGTGTCGCCGCCCGTCCCGTCGGAGGACGGAGACGCACTGATGACGGTGGTGCCGCTGGACGGCGAGGACGACATCACCGCGAAGATCGACGAACTGCGCGACCAGGTGGGCGCCAACGCGCCGCCCGGCGTGGACGTCGTCGTGGGCGGCCCCGCCGGCTCGCTCACCGACCAGGTCGCCGTCTTCGACAGCCTGGACTCCACCCTGATGATCGCCACCGGGCTGGTCGTGGCGGTGCTACTGCTGATCACGTACCGCAGCCCCGTGCTCTGGCTGCTGCCCCTGCTCTCCGTCGGTTTCGCGGCGGTGCTCACCCAGGTCTGCACCTACCTGCTGGCCCGGTACGCCGGACTGCCGGTGGACCCGCAGAGCGCGGGCGTGCTGATGGTGCTGGTCTTCGGCGTCGGCACCGACTACGCGCTGCTGCTCATCGCCCGCTACCGCGAGGAGTTGCACCGCCACGCCGACCGGCACGAGGCGATGCGGATCGCGTTGGTCCGTTCGGGTCCGGCGGTTCTGGCCTCGGCCGGCACCATCGCGGCGGGCCTCGCCTGCCTGGGCTTCGCGGACATCAACTCCTCCCGGTCGCTGGGCCTGGTGGGCGCCGTGGGCGTGGTGTGCGCCTTCCTCGCGATGGTCACCGTCCTGCCCGCCCTGCTCGTGCTCACCGGCCGCTGGGTGTTCTGGCCCTTCGTGCCGCGGGAGGGCACGCCCGCCCGCCCGTCGCGCACCGTGTGGTCCCGCGTCGGGGCCGCGGTGGCCCTGCGTCCCCGCTGGTCGTGGCTGATGTCGGTGGCCGTCACCGGGGCCCTCGCACTCAGCGTGGCCGGCATCTCGATGGGGCTGACCCAGGCGGAGATGTTCCAGGACGAGCCGGAGTCCGTCGCCGCCCAGGAGCGGATCTCGGCGCACTACCCGTCCGGTGCCTCCGACCCGGCGAAGATCGTCACGGCCACCGGGCAGGCAGACGCGGTGCGGCGGGCCGCGGCGGACGTCGAGGGCGTGGCCCGCGTGGAGCCGGGCGGCGACCGCAGCCCGGACGGCACGCTCACGCTGCTCTCCGTCGTCCTGGCGGACACCCCGGACAGCGAGCGCGCCGAGGACACCGTCGACGCCCTCCGGGACGCCGTGCACGGGGTCGCGGGGGCCGACGCCCTGGTCGGCGGCACCACCGCGCAGAACCTGGACACCCAGCGGGCCGCCGGCCGCGACCTGACGACGGTCGTCCCGATCGTGCTCCTCGTCGTGCTGGCCGTCCTGGTGTGGCTGCTGCGCGCCCTGGTCGCGCCGGTGCTGCTGCTGGCCACCGTGGTGCTGTCGTACCTGGCGGCGCTGGGCGCCTCGAACCTGCTCTTCGAGCACCTGCTGGGCTTCGCGGGCGTCGACTGGTCGATACCGCTGATGGGCTTCGTGTTCCTGGTCGCCCTGGGCATCGACTACAACATCTTCCTGATGCACCGGGTGCGGGAGGAGACAGCCCGGCTCGGGCACACCCGCGGCGTGCTGGAGGGCCTGACCAGCACCGGGGGTGTCATCACCTCGGCCGGTGTCGTCCTCGCCGCGACCTTCGCGGTGTTCGCGGGGCTGCCGCTGGTGACGATGGCGCAGATGGGCGTGCTGGTCGGGATCGGGGTCCTGCTGGACACGTTCCTGGTCCGTACGGTCCTGGTGCCCGCGCTCGCCCTGGACCTGGGCCGCTGGTTCTGGTGGCCGGGAAGGCTTTTCCACCGCGGAACCGGGGACGAAGTGCCGTACGCCGGAGCGGAGTCGCCGCCCGCGCCCGAGCGGGTCTGAGCGGCGTACGCGAGCGGATGCGACGGGTGCGGGAGAGTGCACGCCCGCGCCCGTCGCGTGCCGCACCGGTCAGCCGGACGCCTGGTCGCTGTCCTTCAGCGAGCCCCAGCCGTGCCAGCGCTCCACCTCGATCCAGGCGCTGACCCGGGGGCGCTCCCGGTTCGGGTACGGCTTGCCGGTGTACTGCGTGGAGAGCCGGTCGATGCCCGTGAGGTCCTCGTCGTCGCGCATCTCGGTGACGCGGCCGATGAGGGTGACGTGCGTGTACCAGTCGTCGTCCGCGAGGACGGTGAGGGTGACGCGCGGGTCTCGGCGCAGGTGGCCCAGGCGGACGCGCCCGGCGTCGAGGTTGACCAGCACGCGGCCGTCGTCCTCCCACAGGTACCAGGTGGCCGTGGAGACGGGCGCGCCGTCCGAACGGAGGGTCGCCATGACGGCCGGGTTGGGACGGCGCAGCAGTGCGACGGCCTCGGGCGGCAGCGGTGGCTTGGACATGCGGACTCCTTCTCGTCCTCGTGTACGCCGAGATCGGCTCGGCGTCGCGGTCTCGGGTTCCCCGGTACCCCGGGCACTCAGGGGGACGACTTCTCCTCGAAACTGGCGAAGTACGCCGCCGCCATGTCCTCGTCGCCGTGCCCCTGCGCGGCGGCGCGTGCCAGGCGTTCCGCGCCGGCTGCGGCGAGGTCCAGGCGGACGCCGTTGGCCTCACCGGCCTCGACGATGAGCCGGGCGTCCTTCTCGGCGGTGCCGACCGCGAACTGGGCGGGTGTCAGCGCGCCGTCGCGGATCAGGCCCGCCTTGGCACGCAGATAGCCCATGTCGAGGGGCCCGCCGGCGATGGCGTCGAGGAAGGCGTCCGGGTCCACGCCCAGGGCCTTGGCGAGCGAAAGGCTCTCGCCCGCCGCGTTGTTGACGGCGAGCACCCAGCTGTTGGCCACCAGTTTCAGCCGGGTCGCGGTGCCGGCCGCGCCGTCCTCACCCGTCCACACGGTGCGGGAGCCGACGGCGTCGAACACCGGCCCCACCCTGTCCCGGGAAGCGGCCGGACCCGCGGCCAGCACCAGCAGCTGACCGGCCTCCGCGGGCTGCCGGGTGCCCAGAACGGGCGCGTCGACGAAGAGGAGGCCGTGCTCGTGGGCGAAGGCGGCCAGGTCGGCGACCGCGTCGACGCCGGCGGTGGTGGACTGCGCCCACACCGTGCCGGGCCGCAGACCGGGTACGGCGCGCCCCATGACGTCGAGCGCGGCCGGGCCGTCGTACAGCATGGTGAGGACGACGTCCGCGCCCCGTACGGCCTCCTCGGGGTCGGCGGCGACGTACGCGCCGTCGGCGGCCAGCGGCTCGGCCTTGTCCCGGCTGCGGTTCCAGACGCGGACGGTGTGTCCGGCGCGGGCGAGATTGCGGGCCATCGCGGCACCCATGATGCCGGTGCCCAGGACGGTCACGGTGAGCTGGTCGGTCATGACGTCGCTTTCTGACTCGTGCGGTCGCGGCCACGCCCCCGGGCGGCGGAAGCGGGGGCCCGGTGATCAGCCTGCCACCCGATCACGAACGGCGCCGACCCGAGGCGGGCGAGCCGGGGGACCACCCTCGGGCGCCCGAAGGGCGGCGACCGGGGGCCGGGGGCACGGCGTCCGCGGGACACGGCGGCCGGATGGGGGCCGACAGGCCACGGCGGGCAGCCGGGACACGACGAGCGGCCGGCGAGCTGAGGCCGGCAGTCAGCGGCTCCACGGGCGGCCGGGGCGCCGGGACGGCCCGTCGCGGGTCCCCTCACGGGCCTTCGGCGGCGTCCCGTACGGTACGGCCCGTGAGCGCCTCTACCGACGACATCGACAGCGACGGTGACACCGTCCCCGGCCGTTACGGTCCCTCCGCGACCACGGAGGCGGACCCCGGGAGGGTGGGCCGGGTCCGTACCGAGTACTCCCCCGCGCACGACGGCGATCCCGATCCCGGCGAGATCGTCTGGACGTGGGTGCCTTATGAGGAGAACGACGGCAGGGGCAAGGACCGCCCCGTCCTCGTCGTCGCCCGCGAGGCGGCCGGCACCGTGCTGGCGGTGCAGTTGTCCAGCAAGCGGCACGAGGGGGACCGGGAGTGGGTGCGGATCGGGAGCGGGCCGTGGGACCGCTCCGGACGGGACTCGTGGGTCGACGTGGACCGGGTGCTGAGGCTGCACGACGCGGGCATGCGCCGCGAGGCGTGCGCCCTGGACCGGATGCGGTTCAATCTCGTACGGCAGCGGCTCCGGGAGCGCTACGGCTGGAGCTGAGGCGCCCCCGGCCGCCGGTCACCCGCCCTCGGGAAAGGCGCGCGCGAACGCCTCCCGGACCGTGCCGCCCGGCGTGCGGTCCAGGATGCCGAACGTCACCCGTTCGAACGCGGTGGCGAAGCGTGCGCCGGGCCCGAGCAGCGTCCGGAACGCGCCGGCCACCTGGGCCGGGTCGTTGCGGAACACCCCGCAGCCCCAGGCGCCGAGCACCAGCCGCCGGTACCCGTGGGCCACGGCCGTCTCCAGCACCCGCTCGGCGCGCACGGACAGGGCGGCCGGCAGTTCGGCGGCGCGTTCCGGGGCCGTGCGCAGCACGACGCCCGCGTTCGGCGCGGCGGAGGTCAGGAATCCGGCCCTGTACGGCTCGTCGAGCAGGCGGCCGCGGTCGTCCCGGAAGACGGGCACGCCCGGGGAGTGGATGACGCGGTCCGTGTAGAACGGGTCGCGGTGGGCGCGGTGGTGGTCGTAGAACTCGCGCGCCCGCAGCAGGCAGGTGTACAGCGCGGAGCCCCGGCACAGGGCCTCCTCCTGCGCCTGGGCGCCGTTCAGGTAGCCGCCGCCGGGATTGCGGGCGGAGGCGAAGTTGAGCACGGCGACCTCGCCGCCGAGCCGCCGGGCGGCCTCCAGGCTGCTCTCGCCGGTGACTTCGAGGACGGTCCGCACCGGGGTGGGAACGCCTGAGATCACGGGCTCCGGCCCGTACATCCGCGTGCCCTCGCGGGCCCGTTCGACCGCCGCGCCGACCGGCACCTCGCGGCCGTCGGCCGTGCGGTAGCTCCCGGCCGCCACGATCTGCTCGGTCTGCTGGGCGAGACCCCGCAGGCGCGCGCTCACGGCGCCACCCCCGTGGACGCCCTGACCACGCGCCGCGTGGTCTCCCCCGTCGTGCTCATGCGGGAATCCTGGGTGATGCTGGTGGTGCGTCGCAACGGAGTTTTGCTGTCGGCAGACGCCGGGGAAAGTCCCCGGAAACAACCGGGTCGCGGACATTACCGATCCGGAACGTCCCGAAATGCATCCTTGTGCGGACCGGCACGAGGGTCTTGGGTGGGACGAGTGTGCCGACCCGGCCCACCTGATCATGGGTCGGCGGCATGGTGGAATCTCAGGAGGATCCCGACATGTCCGATTCGGTTGGTGGCTGCATCCGGCCACGTACCGCCGTCAGTGAGGCCGAGGTCGAGGCGCTGGTCCACGGCATCTGCTTCAAGACCGGTCCGCCCAGGCTCCTCGGCGTCGAGGTGGAATGGCTGGTCCACGAGCTGCGCGCGCCGCGGCTCCCCGTATCACCCGAACGGCTCCAGGCGGTGTACACCGCGCTGCGGGCCGTGCCCCTGAGGTCGGCGCTGACCGTCGAACCAGGTGGCCAGCTGGAGCTGAGTTCGCTCCCCGCGGCCTCCCTGATGGAGTGCGTCCGTACCGTCTCCGCCGACCTGGACGCCGTGCGCGCGGTCCTGCGCGAGGACGGCCTCGCCCTCGTCGGCCTCGGCCACGATCCCTGGCACGCGCCCCGCCGTTTCCTGCGGCAGCCGCGCTACGACGCGATGGAGACCTGTCTCGACCGTACCGGCCCCGCCGGGCGGTTCATGATGTGCACCTCCGCGTCCGTGCAGGTCTGCGTGGACGCCGGGCAGGAGGAACCCGGCCCGCTGGGGTACGTACGCCGCTGGTGGCTGGCCCACCAGCTGGGCGCGGTCCTGGTGGCCGCGTTCGCCAACTCCCCGCTGGCCGGCGACCGGCCCACCGGCTGGCGGTCCACCCGGCAGCTGCGATGGGCCCAGATCGGCGCCGCCCGGGCCGGCGGCCCTCCGCTCGACTCCGACCCGCGCGGCGCCTGGACCCGGCACGTCCTGGACGCGCCGGTGATGTGCGTGCGCAACGACGGCGGGCCCTGGGACGTTCCGGAGGGCATGACCTTCCGGGAGTGGACCCGGAACCGGGCGCCGAGGCCGCCGACCCGGGAGGACCTCGACTACCACCTGACCACGCTGTTCCCGCCGGTCAGGCCGCGAGGCCACCTGGAGCTGCGCATGATCGACGCGCAGCCGGGGGACGACGGCTGGATCGTGCCGCTGGCCGTGACGGCGGCGCTGTTCGACGATCCGGAGGCCACCGAGACCGCCTACCGGGCCGTCAAGCCGCTGGCCGAGCGCACCCTCGGCCTGCCCGGCCCGCACAACCCGCTGTACGAGAACGCCGCGCGTGACGCCCTCACCGATCCGGAGCTGCGGGAGGCGGCCGTCACCTGCTTCACGGCCGCGCTCGACGCGCTGCCCCGGCTCGGCGCCACGACCGGGGTCACGGACGCCGTCGCCGGGTACCTGGAGCGTTACGTCCGCAGGGGCCGCTGCCCCGCCGACGATCTGCTGGACCCGCCGGACGGCGCGAGCCGTGGCCCGCACGGGAGGGAGACCCGCTCATGACCGATCCCGCCATGGACACCGCCACCGACACCCCCACCGCCGCCGACCCCGGCGACGGGGACGCGCTGCGCGAGCGGGCCCTGTCCGCGCTGGTCCGCGCCCGCGCCCGCACCACCCTGCTGACCAGCTGCGTGGAGGGCCCCGACCTCACCGGCCAGGTGTCGCCGCTGATGTCCCCGCTGGTCTGGGACCTGGCGCACATCGGCAACCAGGAGGAGCAGTGGCTGCTGCGCGCCGTCGGCGGGCAGGAGGCGATACGGCCCGAGATCGACAGCCTGTACGACGCCTTCGAGCATCCGCGCGCCGAACGGCCCCGGCTGCCGCTGCTGTCGCCCGCCGAGGCCCGCGGGTACGCCGCCGATGTGCGCGGACGGGCGCTGGACGTGCTGGAGGGGACCGAGTTCCACGGGACCCGGCTCACCGAGGCGGGGTTCGCCTTCGGGATGATCGCCCAGCACGAGCAGCAGCACGACGAGACGATGCTGATCACCCACCAGCTCCGCAAGGGCCCGCGGGCGCTGACCGCCCCGGACCCGGACCCGGCGGGGCTGTTCACCGGCCCGTCGGAGGTCCTGGTGCCCGGGGGCCCGTTCACCATGGGCACCTCGACCGAGCCGTGGGCGCTGGACAACGAACGCCCCGCGCACCGGCGGGAAGTGGCGCCGTTCTTCCTGGACACCACGCCGGTGACCAACGGCGCGTACCGGGCGTTCATCGACGACGGCGGCTACGACGACCCGCGCTGGTGGGCGCCGGAGGGCTGGGACCACATCCGCCGGCACTCCATCACCGCCCCGCTGTTCTGGCGCCGGGACGGCGGGCAGTGGCTGCGGCGCCGCTTCGGGGTCACCGAGGTGGTGCCGGCCGACGAGCCGGTGCTGCACGTGAGCTGGTACGAAGCCGACGCGTACGCCCGCTGGGCCGGCCGCCGGCTGCCCACCGAGGCCGAGTGGGAGAAGGCGGCCCGGCACGACCCGGCCGGCGACCGCACCGCCCGCTACCCGTGGGGCGACGCCGATCCGGGCCCGGAGCACGCCAATCTCGGCCAGCGCCATCTGCGCCCGGCGCCCGCGGGCAGCTACCCGGACGGTGAGTCGCCGCTCGGCGTCCGGCAGTTGATCGGCGACGTGTGGGAATGGACGTCGAGCGACTTCGCCCCGTACCCGGGCTTCCGGGCGTTCCCGTACAAGGAGTACTCGGAGGTGTTCTTCGGTCCCGAGTACAAGGTGCTGCGCGGTGGTTCGTTCGCCGTGGACGCGGTGGCCTGCCGGGGCACGTTCCGCAACTGGGACTATCCGATCCGGCGGCAGATCTTCTCCGGGTTCCGCACCGCGCGGTCGGCGGAGGTCGCCTGATGTGCCGGCACCTCGCGTACGTCGGCCCCGAGGAGCCGCTCGGCCGGCTTCTGGTGGCGCCGCCGCACGGCCTGTACCGCCAGTCGTGGGCGCCCCGGCACCAGCGGTACGGCACGGTCAACGCCGACGGGTTCGGCGTCGGCTGGTACGCCGCGGGCGACCCGGAGCCGGCCCGGTACCGGCGGGCCGGGCCGATCTGGGCGGACCAGTCCTTCGCCGACCTGGCCCGGGTGGTGCGCACCGGGACGCTGCTGGCCGCCGTTCGGGACGCCACGCTCGCGGGCGCCGACGCGGAGGCCGCGGCCGCGCCCTTCGCGGCGGACACCTGGCTGTTCAGCCACAACGGAGCCGTGACCGGCTGGCCGGGCTCGCTGGCGGGGGTGGCCGGGACACGGCCGGCCGAGGAGCTGCTGTCACTGGAGGCCCGCAACGACTCGGCGCTCGTGTGGGCGCTGGTGCTGGCCCGGCTGCGGGCCGGGGACGACGCGGGCCGGGCGCTGGCCGAGACGGTGCTGGAGGTCGCCGCGGCGGCACCCGGCTCCCGGCTCAACCTGCTGCTCACCGACGGCGCCGCGATCACGGCGACCACCTGGGGCGACACCCTCTGGTACCTGACCCGCCCCGGCGGCGGCACGGTCGTCGCCTCGGAGCCGTACGACGACGACCCGCACTGGCAGGAGGTTCCCGACCGCACGCTGCTCGTGGCGGGCCGCACGGAGGTGCAGCTCACCCCGCTGAAGGAACCGGGCGATCCCGCCCCCGCAGACGCTTTCGCCTCTCCCAAGGAGCCCCGCACGTGAGCCAGTTCCGACTGACCCGCACCCTGCCCGAGGACGCCACGGGTGCCGCCCTGCGCGCCGACGTCCTGGCGGGCCTGACGAGCACGCCCAAGTGGCTGCCGCCCAAGTGGTTCTACGACGCGCGGGGCAGCGAGCTGTTCGAGGAGATCACCGCGCTGCCCGAGTACTACCCGACCCGGGCCGAGCGGGAGATCCTCGTCGACCGGGCCGGCGAGATCGCCGCGGCGACCGGCGCCCGGACTCTGGTGGAGCTGGGTTCCGGCTCCTCGGAGAAGACCCGGTTCCTGCTCGACGCGCTGACCGGCCTGCGCGGCTACGTGCCGGTCGACGTCAGCGAGAGCGCCCTCACCCAGGCCGGGGAGGCGATCGTCGCCGAGCGGCCGGACCTCCGGGTGCACGCGCTGATCGCCGACTTCACCGGCGGGCTGACGCTTCCCGACACGCCGGGGCCCCGGCTGGTGGCGTTCCTCGGCGGCACGATCGGCAACCTGCTGCCGGAGGAACGTGCCGCGTTCCTGTCCGCCGTACACGCCCTGCTCTCTCCCGGGGACGCCCTGCTGCTGGGCACCGACCTGGTCAAGGACGAGGGGGTGCTGGTCCGGGCGTACGACGACGCGGCCGGGGTGACCGCCGAGTTCAACAAGAACGTGCTCTTTGTGATCAACCGGGAGCTGGACGCCGACTTCGCTCCCACCGCCTTCGAGCACGTGGCGCGGTGGAACGCCGAGCGGGAGTGGATCGAGATGCGGCTGCGTTCGCGCGCCGCGCAGACGGTCAAGGTCCAGGCGCTCGACCTGGCCGTGGACTTCGCGGACGGGGAGGAGTTGCGTACCGAGGTGTCCGCGAAGTTCCGGCGGGAGGGCGTGCGGGCCGAACTCGCCGCGGCCGGGCTGGATCTGACCCACTGGTGGACCGACGGCGAGGACCGGTTCGCGCTGTCGCTGAGCGTGGTGCGCTGAACCCGCGCGGGCTCAGCGGGCGTTGACGTCCAGCAGTTCGGTGATGCGGTCGGAGGCCCGGCGGGCCTCCGACTTCGCGTCGGACCCCGAGAGCACCTTGGTCATGTAGCCCTTGATCGGGTTGTCCGCCTCCACGGCGCCCCAGCGCGGCGTGCCGGGGGTGGCCCGGCCCTGGGCCGCGCCGGCCGCCATCGCCTCGGCACCCTCCTCACCGGCGACGGCCTTGGCGAGGGACGCCTTGTTGGGGACGTAGTTCATGGTGCGGGCCAGGTCAGTGTTCCACTTGGCGCCGGCCAGCGCGTCGACCACGGCGAGGGCGCCCTCGTGTTCGTCGGCGTTCTTCGGGACGACGAGGTCGGAGCCGCCGGTGAAGACGGCGCCGGGCTCGTCGGCCGTCTTGCCGGGCACCGGGAAGAAGCCCAGCTTGCCCTTGAGTTCGGGGTTCGCGCGGACGATGGACTGGGCGAGGCCCGGAACCGCGACGATCTGCGCGACCTGCCCCTTGGCGAACACGTCGCCCTGCGGGGGGTGTTCCTCGTCGGCGTCGACCGGCCCGTCGCCGAGGGCCTGCAGTTCCCGGTAGAAGTCCATGCCGCGCAGGGCGGCCGCGGAGTCCAGGTCGCCCGTCCACGTGCCGCCGTTTCCGGCCTGGGTGGCCAGCTCGCCGCCCTCGTCCCAGATGAAGCCGGAGAGCGTGTACCAGTCCTGTCCGGCGAGGTAGATGCCCTGGCGGCCGTCGGCGTCGAGCTTCTCGGTGGCGGTGATCCACTCCTCGCGGCTGCGGGGCGGCTCGGCGACGCCGGCCTGCTCGAAGAGGTCCTTGCGGTAGATGACGACGCGGTTGGCGGCGTACCAGGGGATGCCGAACTGCTGGGACATGTACTGCCCGGGTTCGGCGAGGCCCGGCAGCCAGTCGCGGATGCCCCAGTCGCGCATCGACTCGAGGGTCAGGTCCTGGAGCCGGCCGCCCTCCGCGTACTGCGGCACCTGGGTGTTGCCGACCTCGATGACGTCCGGCCCGTCCGTGCCGTCGCCCTTCAGCGCGGTCTGCACCTTGTCGCCGATGCCGGTCCACTCCTGGATGCGGATGTCGAGGTCGAGTTCGGGGTTGTCCTTCTCGAAGTCCTCGGTGAACCGCCGCAGGAAGTCCTGCGAGGCGCTGTCCTTCATCAGCCACACGGTGACGGTGCGCCGCTCGCTCCCGCCGTCCTGCGAGATCAGCCCGCAGCCGCTGAGCAGGGAGGCGGACACACAGACAAGGGCGAGGGGGCGTCGTCTCACGAGGGGTCCTTCTGTCTGACGGACAGGGGGCGGAGGCGGACAGGGGTGTCCTGCGCACGCGAAGGGAGACCCGACATGGGGGGCGAGCCCGAGGCTCGAACGGGTGTCTGGAATTTTGGTATGTACCAATAGGAGGGGTCAAGGGGGTGACGCAGGGTTACCCACCCGGGAGGGCGACACCTCGCGCTCCGCCATGACTTGGGGCACGGTGGAGTGACGCATGACACACCGCCGCCCCCGCGGAAGGGAGCACCCGCATGTCGAACCACACCTACCGGGTCACCGAGATCGTCGGCACCTCGCCGGACGGCGTCGACCAGGCCGTCCGCAACGGCGTCAGGCGCGCCCAGCGGACGCTGCGCAACCTGGACTGGTTCGAGGTGACCCAGGTGCGCGGCCAGATCGAGGACGGCGAGGTCGCGCACTGGCAGGTCGGCCTCAAGGTCGGTTTCCGCCTGGAGGAGTCGGACTGAGCGCTCGGCGCCTCACCGGACGTCAGGTGCGCCCCTCGCGCTCCTGCGCCACCCGCAGCGCGGCCGAACGCTCCGCCCAGCGCGCCCGGACGACGGCGAAACCGGCCCGCTCGGCGTCGTCGCAGACCAGCTCGTCGTCGTCGACGAGGACCCGGACCTCGCGGGTGCGGGCGAGCCGCCGCAGGATCTCCAGCTTGGTGCGCCGGGCGGGCCGCCGGTCGGCGTTGCCCCGCATGTGCACGGGCCCCTCGGGCAGGCCGTGCGCGGCCAGCCAGTCGAGCGTGTCGCGGCGGCAGCGCTCGGGCCGCCCGGTCAGATAGACGATCTCGCACTCCTCGGCGCGCTCCCGCACGAGCGCGACGCCCTCCGCGAGCGGCGGATCGTGCGGGGCGGCGGCGAAGAACGCGTCCCAGTCGCGCGGCCGGCGCTCCAGGAAGCGCTGCCGGTGCGCGGTGTCCGCGAGGGTGTTGTCCAGGTCGAACACGGCCACCGGGGGCCTGCTGCTGTCGGTCACCCGACCACACTAGAACGCGGCACCGGGAATCTGTGCGGGCCCCGGACGTTGAACCGGATGTGACCTCGACGATCGCCACCACGCGCTTCTCCGTCCTCGACCGCTCCCGCATCCGGGCCGGCCGGACCGCGGCGGAGGCGCTGCGGGACACCGTGGAGCTGGCGCGGGAGGCGGAGCGGCTCGGTTACCACCGGTTCTGGGTGTCGGAGCACCACGGCGTGCCCGGAGTGGCGGGCTCGGCGCCGACCGTGCTCGCGGCGGCGGTGGCCGGCGCCACGAGCCGCGTACGCGTGGGCACCGGGGGCGTGATGCTGCCCAATCACCGGCCCCTGGTGGTGGCCGAGCAGTTCGGCGTGCTGGAGTCGCTCTTCCCCGGCCGGATCGACATGGGGCTGGGCCGCTCGGTGGGCTTCACCGACGGGGTCCGCCGGGCGCTGGGCCGCGACAAGGACGACGCCGACGACTTCGCGGGGCAACTGGCCGAGCTGCTGGGATGGTTCCGCGGCACCTCCCCGACCGGCGCGCACGCCCGCCCCGCCGAGGGGCTGACCGTTCCGCCCTTCGTCCTGGCGATGGGCGAGGGCGCGGCCGTGGCGGCCCGCGCGGGCCTGCCGATGGTCATCGGCGACCTGCGCGACCGCGACCGCATGCGCCGGGGCATCGACCGCTACCGCGCCGGGTTCCGCCCCTCCGAGTGGAGCCCGGAGCCGTACGTCGTCGTGTCCGGCACCGTCGCCGTGGCCGGCACCCCCGAGGCGGCCCGGCGGCTCCTGGTACCGGAGGCCTGGTCCATGGCCCACGCACGCACCCGCGGCACCTTCCCGCCGCTGCCCCCGGCCGAGGAGGTCGAGGCGCGGACGATGACCGCCAAGGAACGCGACCTGTACGAGTCCGGGCTCGCCGGGCACGTCGCCGGCACCGAGGAGCAGGTCGCCGACGCGCTGGAGACACTGGTGAAGGAGACCGGCGCCCAGGAGGTGCTGGTGACCACCAGCACGTACGACCGCGGGGCGCTGCTGGACTCCTACCGGCGGCTCGCCCGCGTCGTCGGCGCGGGGACGTCCGCCGCTCCGGCGTAGAATCGCGGGGTTTGTCCCCCGCATTCCCCGCCGTGGCCGAAGACCGCCGTGACCGAAGACCGTACGGAGTTCCCCGCGATGCACAGCCCCCACGACCCGTACGTCCGGGTGCGCGACGCCCGCGAGCACAACCTGAAGGGCGTGGACGTGGACGTCCCCCGGGACGTGGTCGCGGTCTTCACCGGTGTCTCCGGGTCCGGGAAGTCGTCGCTGGCCTTCGGGACGGTCTACGCGGAGGCGCAGCGGCGCTACTTCGAGTCGGTCGCGCCGTACGCCCGCCGGCTGATCCACCAGGTCGGAGCGCCGAAGGTGGGCGAGATCACCGGGCTGCCGCCCGCCGTGTCGCTCCAGCAGCGCCGCGCGGCTCCGACGTCCCGTTCCTCGGTGGGCACCGTCACGAACCTCTCCAACTCCCTGCGGATGCTCTTCTCACGCGCCGGCGACTATCCGCCGGGCGTCGAGCGGATGGACTCCGACGCCTTCTCGCCGAACACGGCGGCCGGGGCCTGCCCCGAGTGCCACGGGCTCGGCCGGGTGCACCGCACGACCGAGGAACTGCTGGTCCCGGACCCGGCGCTGTCGATCCGGGACGGCGCGATCGCCGCGTGGCCGGGCGCCTGGCAGGGCAAGAACCTGCGGGACGTCCTCGACGCGCTCGGGTACGACGTGGACCGGCCCTGGCGCGAGCTGCCCCCCGCCGAGCGCGAGTGGATCCTGTTCACGGACGAGCAGCCCGTGGTCACGGTGCACCCGGTGCGCGACGCGGGACGCATCCAGCGGCCGTACCAGGGCACGTACATGAGCGCCCGGCGGTACGTGATGAAGACGTTCTCGGACTCCAGGAGCGCCACACTGCGGGCGAAGGCCGAGCGCTTCCTCACCAGTACGCCCTGTCCCGTCTGCGGCGGCGGGAGGCTGCGGGCCGAGTCGCTGGCGGTGACCGTCGGCGGCCGGACCATCGCCGAACTGGCCGCGCTGCCGCTCACGGAGCTGGCCGGGGTGCTGCCGACCGAGGGCGAGACGGCGAAGGTCCTCACCGGCGACCTGGTCTCCCGCATCACGCCCGTCGTCGAGCTGGGCCTCGGCTATCTGAGCCTGGACCGGCCGACGCCCACCCTGTCGGCGGGCGAGCTGCAGCGGCTGCGGCTGGCGACGCAGCTGCGCTCCGGGCTCTTCGGGGTGGTGTACGTCCTCGACGAGCCGTCGGCGGGGCTGCACCCGGCGGACACCGAGGCGCTGCTGACGGTGCTGGAGCGGCTGAAGGCGGCCGGCAACTCGGTGTTCGTGGTGGAGCACCACCTCGGCGTGATGCGCGGCGCCGACTGGATCGTGGACGTCGGCCCGCTGGCGGGCGAGCACGGCGGGCGGGTGCTGTACAGCGGCCCGGTCGCCGGACTGGCGGAGGTCACCGGGTCCGCGACCGCCCGTCATCTCTTCGACCGCTCCCCCGCCCCCGTACGCCGGGCGCGGGCCTCCCGGGGCACCTTGACGGTCGGTCCGGTCACCCGGCACAACCTGCGCGGGGTGACCGCGGACTTCCCGCTCGGTGTGCTCACCGCGGTGACCGGCGTCTCCGGCTCGGGCAAGTCGACGCTCGTCGGCGAGATCACCGAGGACCTGCCGGGGGTGGGGCGGCTGGTCTCCGTCGACCAGCGGCCGATCGGACGCACCCCGCGCTCCAACCTGGCCACGTACACGGGCCTGTTCGACGTCGTGCGCAAGGCGTTCGCCGCCACCGACCAGGCCCGGGAGCGCGGGTACGGCGTGGGCCGCTTCTCCTTCAACGTGCCGGGCGGGCGCTGCGAGACCTGCCAGGGCGAGGGGTTCGTCAGCGTCGAGCTGCTGTTCCTGCCGAGCACGTACGCGCCGTGCCCCGACTGCGGCGGGGCGCGCTACAACCCCGGGACACTCGAAGTGGCGTACCGGGGACGGAACATCGCCGAGGTCCTCGACCTCACGGTGGAGGACGCGGCGGAGTTCTTCGCGGACACTCCGCCGGTGGCGCGGAGCCTGGCCGCGCTGCTCGACGTCGGGCTCGGCTATCTGCGGCTCGGTCAGCCCGCCACCGAGCTGTCCGGCGGGGAGGCGCAGCGCATCAAGCTGGCGAGCGAACTCCAGCGGGGCCGCCGCAGCCACACCCTGTACCTCCTCGACGAGCCGACGACCGGCCTGCATCCAGCGGATGTCGAGGTGCTGATGCGCCAGTTGCACGGTCTCGTGGACGCCGGGCACACGGTGGTCGTCGTGGAGCACGACATGACCGTGGTGGCGGGCGCCGACCACGTGATCGACCTCGGGCCGGGCGGCGGTGACGCGGGCGGGCGGATCGTCGCCGCGGGGGCGCCCGGCGAGGTGGCGCGTGCCGACGGCAGTGCCACCGCGCCCTATCTGGACCGGGCCCTGGACGGCGGGACGCGCCGGTGAAGCCGGTTCACCGGCGCTCGTTCTCGCGGTGAGGGCGGGGGACGGTCACTCGCGGCCCCGGGGAATGTCGTCCTCGTCGATGGACTCGGTCTCGGCCTCGATCCGCTCCTTGCGGACCTGGCCGCGCACCGTCTCGTTCTCGGTGTGCTCCTCCATGGTCATGCGGACGCGCTCCACCGGGACCGCCTCGGTCTCCACGACGGGGCGTTCCGCGTGCAGCGTGACCTCGTGCTCTGCCTCGCTGATCTCCGGCCCGGACAGCGCGTCGCCACGGTTGGCGTCCGTGATCGGCTCGCGCACCACACGCACTTCCTCGTGCTTCAGGGGCACGGTCTGCTGCACCTCTTCGGTGACCACGTACTTGCGCAGCCTGGCGCGGCCCGTCTCACGTCGTTCGACGCCGACGTGCATCTGCTCCTCGGAACGGGTCATGGCCTCGTCCTCGCGCAGGCCCGTACGGTCGGGGGCGTCCCGGCGTCCGGCCATTCCGGCCGCGCTGCCCGTGCCCATGTCCGTTCCGGTGCCGATGCTCGTGTCGTGGCCCATGCCCGTGTCACGGCCCATGTCCGTGTCACGGCCCATGTCCGTGTCGCCGGTCCCACGGGTCGTGCCCGCCAGACCCGCGGCACCCGCCGCGCCGGCGGCTCCTGCCGTGCCCGCCGGTCCGGGACCGGCGGCCCAGCGGCCGTCGTCGGTCCGCTCGGCCTCGGACAGCACGCTGTCCCAGTTGATGCCGTAGTAGTCGTAGAGCCGGTGTTCCTCGGTCTCCGACAGATGGCCGCCCGCGTCGACGTCGACACTGGGCGCGCCCTTGACCTGGTCCTTGCCGTAGGGAACCTCTAGGTGGTCCTGCACCAGCGCGGCGTCGCGGATGGGCACGAAGGACTCGCTGGAGCCGAACATGCCCGTCTTGACGCTCACCCACTCGGGACGCCCGGTCATGTCGTCGAAGAAGACATGCTTGGCGTCGCCGATCTTGTTGCCGTCCCCGTCGTAGACCGGTTGGTCCAGGACGTTGGCGATCTCTTCACGGGTGATCATCTGCCATCACCCTCCTTTCGAGTGCCTGCCTTCCGGTTGTCCGCATCCAGCGCTACGGAAACGGCACATACCTCATAAAACACACATACTTTTCGAAGGTGCTTTCCCCAGGTGACCGTGCGGGTCGGCGGGCGGAGCCGTCCGCTGGGCCGCCTCCGCCAGGGAGCGGCGGTCGTGGTGGCGGCCGGGCGGTACGACGGGGCACACCTCCACCTCGGCGGTCAGCCCGCGGGCCGACGCCACCCGCCACATGGAGGCGAGCAGGGTCTCCGTGCCGACGAACGCCGGTGCCGTGCTCACCTCCCGCTCCCCGGCCCGGTACCGAAGACGCACCGGCTGGACCGGCACCCCGGCGTCCAACGCGGCCTGGAACACGGCCCGGCGGTAGGCACCCCCGGCGCGCCCGCACCAGGTGCTGCCCTCGGGGAAGGCGGCGACGGCGGCGCCCGCGCGCAGGGCCAGCGCGAGCGCGGCGACCGTGTCCGGCAGCGCCCGCAGCCGCTCGCGTTCGATGAACAGCACCCCGCCGCGTGCGGCCAGCGCGCCCGCCACCGGCCAGCCCCGGATCTCGCTCTTGGCCAGCATCCTGGCGGGGCGTACGGCGGCCAGCAGCGGGATGTCGAGCCACGAGACGTGGTTGGCGACGAGGAGCAGCCCGCCCGCGGGCGGGGCGGCACCGGTGACGCGGACCCGCACACCCGCGGCCCGCACCACCCACCGGGACCAGTACGCCACCACGACGGACGGCACCCACCGCCGGACCGGCGTCAGCACGACCGCGACCGCGGCGAGGACCAGCACGGCGACCGCGGCGAGCCGCAGCACGGCGCGCGGTACGGTCACCGCGGCCCGGGACGGGTCCACGCAGGTCGCCGGGGTGCAGGGGGCGACCGGCAGCCAGGCGCTCATCAGGCCGGGACGAGCGAGAGGAAGTGCCGCAGGTAGCGCGGGTCGACCCGGCTCATCGGCAGCAGCACGTACAGGTCGGCGACGCCGAAGTCCACGTCGTGCGCGGGTTCCCCGCAGACCCAGGCGCCGAGGCGGAGGTAGCCGCGCAACAGGGCGGGCAGTTCGGTGCGGGCGGCGGGCGCGGCCGCGCGCGGGATCCACGGCAGCAGCGGCCGCACCCGGTATTCCTCGGGCGCCAGGTTCTTGGCCCGCACGCGGTCCCAGGTGCCGGCGGCGAGCGATCCGCCGTCGGCGAGCGGGAGCGAGCAGCAGCCCGCCAGCCACTCGTGGCCCCGGTCGGTCATGTAGCGGGCTATGCCGGCCCAGATGAGCCCGATGACGGCGCCGTCACGGTGGGCCGGGTGCACGCAGGAGCGGCCGACCTCGACCAGCCCGGGCCGGATCGCGTCGAGCGCCGTGAGGTCGAACTCGCTCTCCGCGTACAGCCGTCCGGCGACCGCCGCGCGCTCCGGGGGCAGCAGCCGGTAGGTGCCGACGACCTGCCCGGTCGTCTCCTCGCGCACGAGCAGGTGGTCGCAGTACGCGTCGAAGGGGTCGACGTCGTGCCCGGGCTGCGCGCTCGCCAGCAGCGCGCCCATCTCCCCGGCGAAGACGTCGTGCCGCAGCCGCTGAGCGGCCCGCACGTCCTCCTCGTCGCGGGCGAGGGCGACCGTGTAGCGGTGGGGTGCGGCGGGCATCGAGGGACGGTCTGCGGTCAGTACGCCGGTCATGGGTGCTCTCCTGGTCGCGGTGCGGGTCCGCCACAGTTCTTCCGACGCCGGCTGTACTGCGCGTGACCAGTGCCGGGAGAGCGGATGTGCGCTTGCTGAATGCCGGGAGCGAACGCGAGACGGGGCCGGGGGGAGCACCTCCCCCGACCCCGCCCGTCCGCACGTGACGGCGAACGTTCGTCCGGCTAGCGCCTGCCCGCCCTGCGGGTGGCCCGCAGCCACTCCTTGTTCATGCTGGTGATGGACATCAGCGGAATGCCCTTGGGGCAAGCAGTCGCACACTCACCCGTCAGCGTGCACCCGCCGAACCCCTCCTCGTCCATCTGCCCCACCATGTCCAGCACCCGCGTCTCCCGCTCGGGCGCCCCCTGCGGAAGGACGTTGAGATGGTTCACCTTCGCGGAGGTGAACAGCATCGCCGCTCCGTTCGGGCACGCCGCGACACACGCCCCGCACCCGATGCACTCGGCGTGCTCGAAGGCGAAGTCGGCGTCCGGCTTGGGCACCGGCGCGGCGTGGGCCTCCGGCGCGGCGCCGGTCGGCGCGGTGATGTAGCCCCCGGCCTGGATGATCCGGTCGAAGGCGGACCGGTCGACGACCAGGTCCTTCACGACCGGAAAGGCCGACGCCCGCCACGGCTCGATGTCGATCGTGTCGCCGTCCTGGAAGGACCGCATGTGCAGCTGGCAGGTGGTGGTGCGCTCGGGTCCGTGCGCGTCACCGTTGATGACCAGCGAGCAGGCGCCGCAGATGCCCTCGCGGCAGTCGTGGTCGAAGGCGACGGGGTCCTCGCCCTTGAGGATGAGTTCCTCGTTGAGGGTGTCGAGCATCTCCAGGAAGGACATGTCGCGGGAGATCCCGTCCACCTCGTACGTGGACATGGCGCCGTCGGCGTCGGCGTTCTTCTGCCGCCAGACGCGCAGGGTGAGCTTCATGCGTAGCTCCGCTGGGTGGGGTGGACGTACTCGAAGACCAGGTCTTCCTTGTGCAGGGTGGGCGCGTCGCCGGTGCCGGTGAACTCCCAGGCGGCGGCGTAGCCGAACTCGTCGTCCTTGCGGGCCGCCTCGCCGTCGGGGGTCTGGGACTCCTCGCGGAAGTGGCCGCCGCAGGACTCGGAGCGGTGCAGCGCGTCGAGGCACATCAGCTCGGCGAGCTCCAGGTAGTCGACGACGCGGTTGGCCTTCTCCAGGGACTGGTTGAACTCCTCGCCGGTGCCCGGGACCTTGATACGGCGCCAGAACTCCTCGCGGATCTGCGGGATGCGCTCCAGCGCCTTGCGCAGGCCGGAGTCGGTACGGGCCATGCCGCAGAACTCCCACATCAGCTCGCCCAGTTCGCGGTGGAAGGAGTCCGGGGTGCGGTCGCCGTCCACGGAGAGGAGCAGGTTGAGCCGGTCCTCGGTCTCGGCGACCACCTCCTGCACCGCCGGATGGTCGTCGTTCACCTCGTCCTTGTGCGGGTTGCGGGCGAGGTAGTCGTTGATGGTGGCCGGAAGGACGAAGTAGCCGTCCGCCAGGCCCTGCATGAGCGCGGAGGCGCCGAGCCGGTTGGCCCCGTGGTCGGAGAAGTTCGCCTCGCCGATCGCGAACAGACCGGGGACGGTGGTCTGGAGGTCGTAGTCGACCCACAGACCGCCCATCGTGTAGTGCACCGCGGGGTAGATCCGCATCGGCACCCGGTACGGGTCCTCGTCGGTGATCCGCTGGTACATGTCGAAGAGGTTCCCGTACTTGGCCTCGACCGTCTTGCGCCCCATGCGCTCGATCGCGTCGGCGAAGTCCAGGTACACGCCCTGGCCGCCGGGGCCGACGCCCCGGCCCTCGTCGCAGACGTTCTTCGCGGCGCGGGAGGCGATGTCGCGGGGGACGAGGTTGCCGAAGGACGGGTAGATGCGCTCCAGATAGTAGTCGCGCTCGTCCTCGGGGATCTTGTTCGGCGGCCGGTCGTCGCCCTTGGCCTTCGGCACCCAGATCCGGCCGTCGTTGCGCAGCGACTCGCTCATCAGCGTGAGCTTGGACTGGTGGTCGCCGGTGCGCGGGATGCACGTGGGGTGGATCTGCGTGAAGCAGGGGTTGGCGAAGTAGGCGCCGCGCCGGTGCGCCCGCCAGACGGCGGTCGCGTTGGAGTTCATGGCGTTGGTCGACAGGTAGAAGACGTTGCCGTAGCCACCGCTGGCCAGCACGACGGCGTCCGCGAAGTAGGTGTCGATCTTCCCGGTGATCAGGTCCCGGGCGACGATGCCGCGCGCCCGCCCGTCCACGACGACCAGGTCGAGCATCTCGGTGCGCGGGTGCATCTCGATGTTGCCGGCCGCGATCTGCCTGCTGAGCGCCTGGTAGGCGCCGAGGAGCAGCTGCTGGCCCGTCTGGCCCCGCGCGTAGAAAGTGCGGGAGACCTGGACGCCGCCGAAGGAGCGGGTGTCGAGGAGGCCGCCGTACTCGCGGGCGAAGGGCACGCCCTGCGCGACGCACTGGTCGATGATCTCGACCGAGATCTGCGCCAGCCGGTGCACGTTGGACTCGCGGGAGCGGAAGTCTCCGCCCTTGACGGTGTCGTAGAACAGGCGGTGGATCGAGTCACCGTCGTTGCGGTAGTTCTTCGCGGCGTTGATGCCGCCCTGCGCGGCGATGGAGTGCGCCCGGCGCGGGGAGTCCTGGTAGCAGAACTGGACGACGTGGTAGCCCTGTTCGGCGAGGGTGGCGCCGGCGGAGCCGCCCGCGAGGCCGGTGCCGACGACGATGACGGTCTGCTTGCGCCGGTTGGCGGGGTTGACCAGCTTCGCCTCGAAGCGGCGCGTGTCCCAGCGCTCGCTGACCGGACCCTCGGGGGCCTTGGTGTCGGCGACCGGCTCACCGGTCGTGTAGTCGGCGTAGGTTGTCATGTCAGCTCACCACTCCGGTCATGACGCCCACGGGTACGGCGACGAAGCCGACCGTGAGCAGCAGCGCGAGGACGTTCGCGATGGTCTTCAGGGCGCGGTCGCGGGTGCGGCTGCCGACGCCGAGGGTCTGGGCGGCGCTCCACAGACCGTGCCGGACGTGGAAGCCGAGGGCGACCACGGCGGCGATGTAGACGACGTTCCCGTACCACGTGGAGAACGTGTCGATGATGTTCTGGTACGGGCGCAGGTGCTCGTAGCCGCCCGGGTGCACGGTGCCGGTCGTCAGGTCGAGGATGTGCCAGACGATGAACAGGCCGAGGATGATCCCGCCCCAGCGCATCGTGCGGGTGGCGAAGCTCTTGCCCGCCTTCTTGTTCGCGTACTTGGTGGGGCGCGCCTTGATGTCGCGGCGGCTCAGCTGGTACGCGGAGGTGGCGTGGGCGACCACGGCGGCCACGAGGACGACACGGATCAGCCAGAGCGTCCACTCGTAGTGCATGAACGGCTCGCCGACGGTACGCAGCCAGTGGGCGTAGTGATTGATCTCCTCCGGCCCGAAGAAGATCTTCAGGTTCCCGATCATGTGGGCGACCAGGTAGAGCAGCATGACGAGACCGCTGACCGCCATCACTGTCTTCTTGCCGACGGTCGAGTCCCACACGGTGCGCGCCATGGACGGCCGTCGGTCCGTCCGCGTTGCCAGAGCCATGTCACAGGACGTTACGGGGAGGGTGCCCCATCGGTCCAAGACATGGTCTGCCTGGATTCCATAGGCATTCCCTATCGACGGCGTATGCTCGCCGTATGCAGCTGCAACAGCTCCAGTACTTCGTGGCGGTCGCCGAGACGCGGCACTTCACGCGCGCCGCGGAGGCGGTCCACGTGGCGCAGCCGTCGCTCTCCCAGCAGATCAAGGCGCTGGAGCGGGAGCTGGGCGCGGACCTGTTCCTGCGGGCCCGCGGCAACATCACCCTCACCGACGCCGGGGAGGCGCTGCTGCCGCTGGCCCGGCGCATCCTGGCCGACGCGGACACCGCGCGGCACGAGGTGCTGGAGCTCGTGCAACTGCGTCGCGGCCGGGTCCGGCTGGGCGCGACGCCGAGCCTGTGCACGGGCCTGCTCCCCGACGTGCTGCGCGCGTTCCACGACCGGTACCCCGGCATCCAGTTGCTGATCGAGGAGGGCGGCTCGCTCGACCTGGTCCGGGAGCTGGCGCGCGGCGCGCTCGACCTCGCGCTGGTCGTGCTCCCCCTGCCCACCGCCTCGCCGGCGCTGACCACGGTGGAGCTGCTGCGGGAGGACCTGGTCGTGGTGTCGTCCCCGGAGTCGGCCCGGCCGGGCGGGGGACGCCGGGCCGTGGACATCGCGGACCTGGAGGGCGAACGCCTGGTGATGTTCCGGCACGGCTACGACCTGCGGGAGCTGACCGTCGCCGCGTGCCGCTCCGCGGGGTTCGAGCCGGACTTCGCGGTGGAGGGCGGGGAGATGGACGCGGTGCTGGGATTCGTCCGGGCGGGGCTGGGGATGGCGGTCGTCCCCCGCATGGTCGCGGCCCGCTCCGGCCGCGGACTCCGGGTGACACCACTGGCCCGGCCCGGGCTGCACCGGACCATCGCGCTGGCGCACCGCAGCGATGTGGCTCCGCCGCGGGCGGCTCGGGAGTTGCAGCGGATGCTGCTCGAAAGGTGACGGTTCCTGTTTGCGAGCCCCGGGGGCGCCGTTGGTGGTCAGCGCCGTCCGGGGCCGCGGGTGCGTTGTGGCTGGTCGCGCCCACGCGGCGGAGCCGCATGATGTCAGAGCCCCGCGCCCCTTTGGGGTGCTAGCCGGTCGCGTCCACCAGGGCCAGTTGGTGGAGCCGGTCCGGTGGGCCGGGGCGGGCGTAGTACCAGCCCTGGGCCGTGTCGCAGCCCAGTATGCGCAGCTGTTCCGCCTGGGCGCCGGTCTCCACGCCCTCGACGGTGACCGAGAGGTCGAGGCTGTGGGCCAGGGCGACGATGCCCTCGACGATCTTGAGGTCCACGGGGTCGGCGGGGAACCGCTGCATGCTCTGCGTGAAGGAACGGTCCAGCTTGAGGACGCTGACCGGCAGCCTGCGCAGGTTGGCGAGGTTGGAGTAGCCGGTGCCGAAGTCGTCCAGGGCGATGTCGACGCCCATCTCGGCCAGCCGGCGCAGCGGCTTGAGCAGGTCGTCGTCCGCGCCGATCAGCGCCGACTCCGTCACCTCCAGACACAGCGCGTCGGGCGCGACCCCGGTCCGCTCCAGGATCTCGACGGTGTCCTGGACCAGGCCCGGGTGGGTGAGCTGGCAGGGCGAGAGGTTGACGTTGATGCGCAGCGGGCCCGCCGCGGTCGTCTCGCCGTACCGTTCCCGCCAGGCTCGGGCCTGCCGCACGGACTGCTCCAGGACCCAGCGGCCCAGCGGCACGATCAGCCCCGTGTGCTCGGCGAGCGGGATGAACCGGTCAGGGCCGAGCACCCCGTGCTGCGGGTGCAGCCAGCGCACCAGCGCCTCGGCGCCGCGCACACTGCCGTCGCCGAGGTGGACCAGCGGCTGGTACTCGATGAAGAACTCGCCGCGCTCCAGGGCGGCCGGCAGCGCGGTGGTGAGCCCGTGCCGGGTGATGACGCGCGCGTCGGCCTCCGGGTCGGCCAGCTCGAAGCGGTTGCCGCCCGCCGACTTGGCCCGGTACATGGTGATGTCGGCGCTGCGCAGCACCTCCGCCGGGCTGCGTTCGCCCGCCGGGCCCTCGACGATGCCGATGCTGCCGCGCACGGTCAGTTCGCGCCCGTCGACGCTGATCGGGGCGAGCAGCGCGTTCATGATGCGGCCGGCCAGCTCGTCGACCTCGTGCCGGGTGTCGGGGCCGGTGGTCAGGGCGACGAACTCGTCGCCGCCGAGCCGGGCGACCATCTCGCCGGGCGCCGTGGCGCAGGCCTGGAGCCGGTCGGCGACCTCCACCAGCAGCCGGTCGCCGGCCGCGTGGCCGAGGCTGTCGTTGACGGTCTTGAAACCGTCGAGGTCGAGGTAGCACAGGCCGAAGCGCTGGCCCGGGCCCGCGTTCAGGGCCTTCTCGAGGCGTTCGAAGAAGAAGCTCCGGTTGGGCAGCCCGGTGAGCGCGTCGTGCGTGGCCTCGTAGCGCAGCCGCAGGTTGAGCAGCCGCCGCTCCGTGGTGTCCTCCATCAGCGCCAGCTGGTACTGCGGGTGGCCGTCGGCGTCCCGCAGCAGGGAGACGGTCAGGTTGGTCCACAGAACCGTGCCGTCGGGCCGGTAGAAGGCCTTCTCCACGTGGTAGTGCTCGCGCATGCCGCGCACCAGCTCGTCGTAGAGCCGCCAGGTCTGCGGCGCGTCGTCGGGGTGCGTCCACTCGGTCGCCCTGCGGCCGCCGAGCGTCGGGTCGGCGATTCCGAACATGCGCATCAGGGCGTCGTTGACCTGGAGGACGTTGCCGTCCAGGTCGGCGATGCCGATGCCTATGGCGGCACCCTCGAAGACCGCGCGGAAGCGGGCCTCGCTGGCGTGCAGCGCCTCGGCCACCACGCCCTGCGCCTTCAGGGCGGCCTGCGCGATGGCCTCCTGTTCGGCCAGGGTCCTGGCCCGCAGCGCCCCGGCGAACCCGGCGGCCATGGCGTGCTGGAGCCGCGCCGAACGGGCCCGCAGGTCCTCGGGGTCGCCGTCCTCGCCGCAGTAGAGCACCAGGTAGGCGTCGACGCAGTCGAGCGTCCGGGCGAGCGCCTCGGGGTCGGTGCAGTGGGCGTCGACGAGTGCGGCGCCGACCGCCCGGGCCTCGGCGGCGTCGAAGCCGCGGGCGCGCAGCACCTCGCTCAGCCGGCGGGCCAGCGGCAGCAGTTCGTCCTCGAACTCGGGCCGGGTGGACGACGTCGAGGTCACCGGGAACACGGCCCGGCTCCAGATCGTCGCGAACCTGCGCAGTCTGTCCTCCGGCCCGTCCGGCTCCGCCCTCACGCCGTACGTCCCACGCCGGCGAACCCGGAGAACGCGTACGGGTCCTCGTCCTCCGGCGACCCCTCGGGCCGCCAGCGCGGCATCGGAACCAGTCCGGGTTCCACCATGTCGTACCCCTTGAAGAACCGCGCGATGTCGTCGCGCGAACGCATGATCAGCGGATTGCGGATGTCCCGGTACACGTCCACCGCTCCCCCGGCCCGCTCGGCGGGCAGCGGGATTCCCTCGTACGAGGCATGCGTGAGCACGAGCAGGCTGCCGGGCGCGAGCGCGTCGCTCAACTCGGCCACCGCCGCGTACGGGTCGTCCGCGTCTTCCACGAAGTGCAGTATGGCAACCAGCAGGAGGGCGACCGGTCGATTCAGGTCGATCAGCCCCCGCACCTGGGGGCTGTTGAGGATCTCCCCCGGTTTGAGGAGGTCCGCCGCCACCACCGCGGCGTCGTCGTTGCCCGCCAGGACGGCCTCGCTGTGGGCGACCGCCACCGGGTCGTGGTCGACGTACACGACGCGGGCGCCGGGGCGCGCGCGTCCGGCCACCTCGTGGACGTTGCCGAAGGTGGGGATGCCGGAGCCGATGTCCAGGAACTGGTCGATGCCCTGTCCGGCCGCGAAGCGCACGGCGCGGCGCATGAACGCCCGGTTCGCCTGCATGATCTTGGGGAGCCCCGGCAGGAACTCCATGGCGCGGCGGGCGGCTTCCCGGTCGACCTCGAAGTTGTGCGAACCGCCCAGGTAGAAGTCGTAGATCCGGGACACGCTGGGCACCGAGATGTCGATGCTGCGGGGGGCCCAGGCGGGACGCTCCATCCAGTTCTCCAAGGCGTAGCCGGTCCGGTGTTCGAGCTGAGGCTACTGATCGCCCGCCAAAGGAGCGAGCCCAAACGGAAATTGACCGTCCGTTCCCGGTCACTGCCTGCGGCACATGCGGGGCTCCAAGGCACATCAAAGCGCACGAACGGGACCGTCCCCTCCGTCTGGGTACGGAGGGGACGGCCCGCTGCGCGCGCCGAGGGTGGGGGCCGCTACTTTTTCGGCGCGCCGACCGGCTTCCCGTCGGGCTTGACGGCGTACCAGGTGCCGCCGACGCCCTGCCCGTTGGTGTCGCCGGCCTTCTTGTCGCCGGCGAAGGTGTAGATCGGCCAGCAGTCGATCGTCTGCTGGGCGGCGCCGTCGGGCCGGGTGAAGCTCATCAGGCCCTTCTTCTCCACGCCCTTGGTGTCGTTGGCCTCGACGGGGGCGACGACCGGCCACTTCTCCAGGCAGGCGCCGGTGCACGCCGAGACGGGCTTCGGCCAGGCCTCGTCCTTCATGAAGCGGTAGACGGTCATGCCGTTCTTGTCGACGACGATCTCGCCGAGCTTCGGGTCCTCGCGGGTGGAGAGCCCGGCCAGGTCGGCGGCCTTGGCCTTCTTGCCGTCGGCGGCGAGCGCGAACCACTTGCCGCCGACCCCCTGGCCCTTGGCGTCCCCGGCGGCGGCGTCCTTGGCGTAGCGGTACGCGGGCCAGCCGCCGATGGTCAGCTGCTTGCTGCCGTCGGGGCGGGTGACCTCGCCGAGCAGGTCCTTGTCGATGCCCTCCCCGGCGAGGGCGTCGTCCGCGGCCACCGGCGGCCAAGTGGTGGCGCAGTCGTTCTCGCAGGTCGTCTTGGGCGGCTGGGCGGTGTCGGCGTCGAAGCGGTAGAGGGTGTGGCCCGCTCCGTCGGTCACCACCTCGCCGATCTCGGCGTTCGTGGACACGGACAGCTTGCCCGCGGGCTCCGGCGCGCTCGCCGAACCCTGGGGCTTGGCCGAGCCGTTGCCGATTCCGTCGCCGGCCCCCGCCCCGATGTCGCCGACGTCGCCGGGCGCGGCCGTGGCGCCCACGTTCTGGCTGCCGGTGGGGGCGGCGCCGTCCTGGCCGCACGCCGTCGTCAGCGCCAGCACCACCGCAGCGCTCGCCACGAGTGAGGCGCTCCGCCAGGAGGTCTTCATCGTCAATCCCCGATCATCGTGAAGGTGTTGCGGCTCCCGTCCGGGCCGCCGCACGACACTGGGTACGCACGGGGGTGCCGGTTGTGTTCAACGGAGGGCGGGGATTCTTTCCGGCGGCCACCGCTCGCCGGTGTCGTACACGGGTGCGGGGCCCGGCGAGGGCGGGCCGGCGGAGGTCAAACCGCTGGTCGGTCCGTGTCCCTCCTTCGGGGCAATCACCGGGCACTCGGGTGTGGACCGGCGCGCCAGGCTCCATGATCTGCGTCGTGCATGGACCCGAACCGACCCGATCCGCCGCCGGCGGACGGGTGTTGGCCCTGGTGACGCTGACGTTCACGCTCGTCGGCGTGCCTGTCGGGCCCGCGCAGGCGGACGCCTGCGCCTACGCGTCGACCGGACCGGACGGTGCGCACGCGGTGGCGGTGGCCGGGAGCAGCGCCTCCTGGCCCACCTTCCCGCCGTGCCCCAAGCCCACGCCGACGCCTACACCCACGCCGACACCCACGCCGACGCCTACACCGACTCCCGAGCCTCCGCCCCCGAAACCCACTCCCCCACCGCCCCCCGCCCCGAAGCCTCCGCCGTCGCCACCCCCCGCCAGACCGGAACCGCCGCCACCGCCCCAGCCGCGACCGGCCCCCGCACGGCCCACGCCGACGCCGACGCCGAGCCCCACCCCCAGGCCGGCCCCTCCCCCGGCACCCGCCCCCTCCCCGTCCGCCACGCCCGAACCCCGCCCGTCGCTGAGTCCGGTGCACTACCCGCGCCATCGCGCCGCCCGGCCGGCGCAGCGGTCCTCGCGCGGTGCCACGTCGCCGCTCGTCTTCGTCCTGCTCATCACGGTGCCCGCGGTGGTCGCCGTCGCCGCGCTCCGTGCGCGCTGAATCCTGGAGGCCTCTCTTGCCGGAATGGCTTGTTCTCACCCTCGCGATGCTTGCCGCCTGCGCCGTGGTGGTCGTCATCACCCTCCTACGGCACCGCACGGCCTCCGACGACGAGGACATCACCGAGACCCCGGACGTCATCGAGTACATGACGATGTGGATCGGGGTGGTGTACGCCATCGTCCTGGGCCTGGCCATCGCCGGTGTCTGGGAGGCGCGCAGCGCCGCCCAGGACAACGTGCAGACGGAGGCCGTCGCGCTGCACGAGATCTCGGAACGCGTCCGGTCCTATCCGCCCGACGTCCGTGACCGCATCCGGGAGGATGTCAACGCCTATGTCGGACACGTCGTCACCACCGAGTGGAAGGCCATGGCCGACCGCGGCGAGGTGACCGAGCGCGGCACCGAGCTGCTCGACCGGGTCCGTGCGGACGTCACCGACTACGAGCCGAGGTCGGACTTCGAGGCCCAGGCGTACCAGCCTCTGGTGGACCAGGTGGCCGCGGTGGACCAGGCTCGCAGCGCCCGCGCTCAGTCGACGGGCGAGACGATGCCGGGG
This sequence comes from Streptomyces sp. NBC_01723, assembly GCF_036246005.1. NCBI lineage: Bacteria > Bacillati > Actinomycetota > Actinomycetes > Kitasatosporales > Streptomycetaceae > Streptomyces > Streptomyces sp. NBC_01723. Next base: position 7,885,004 of record NZ_CP109171.1, on the reverse strand, counting down.
GTGGTGTGGTTCGGGCTGATCGCCGGGGGCGTCATCACGATCGGGATGGTCTTCGCCCTCCAGATCCGGCGCACCACGCGCGAGCTGGTCCTCGCCGGTCTGTTCTCGGCGCTGATCGCGTTCCTGCTCTTCCTCATCTGGGACTTCGACGCCCCCTTCAGCCGAGGGGTCGCCGCGTCGACCGATCCGTTCCTCAGCCTCTTCCCCGAGGTGAGGGGCTGAGCCTGGCCAGGGGACGTCGAGGCGTCCGACACGCCGTCACCGTCCCCTGAGCGGCCCACAAGGTTGCCCCATTCGCGCGACTGCGATCGCGCCCCCGGGTCCCGTTTCCTAGCGTTTCGGACATCGAGGTGCGTTTCTGGCGCGAGCGGAACAGGTCCGCCGCCGCTCCTCGGGGACCCGGAGGATTCACCATGCGCGCGATACCCGTCGCCTCGGTCGCACTGCTGGGGGTCGCCGCCCTCTCCGCCTGCGTACCGGCCGGGGCCGCCGTGGGCGGACACGACTCGACGTTCGGCTTCACCGTCACCCCCGCGACCGTCGCCCCCGGCGACGAGGTCACCCTGGGGGTGAGCCGCAGCGACGCCGGGTGCCGCGGACGGGTCACGGTCACGTCGCCGGTGTTCGACACGGTGACCATCCCGCGGGACGACTACTCGGCGACGGCACGGGTGCACCACGACGCCCGGCGCGGGGCGGTCTACCAGGTGGCGTTCGCCTGCAGGCACAGGACCGGCACCGTGGACCTGACCATCGCGGGCGGCTCGCACCACTGGACGCCCGAGTCCCACCACCCCAAGGGCGTGCACGCCGGTGAGGGCGGCAGCATCGCCGGGCTCGACGTGAAGAAGCTCGGGCTCGGTGCCGCGCTCGTGGCCGGCTCGGTGGGCGTCGCGTACCACCTCTCGCGCCGCCGCTCCGGCGAGGACGGAGCCTGACCTCCGCGCACAGGGTGCTGCGCCCGTGACCCTCACCGCGCGCACGGTGCTTCGCCCCGGATCCCGCGAGGGTCCGGGGCGAAGCACCGTGCGCGTGCGGACGGGCGGACGGGAAGGCGTCAGATGCGCCGCTCCGAGCGGCGGCGCAGCCAGAACAGGCCACCGCCGGCGACGGCCGCCGCGACGAGCCCGCCGCCGATCGCGATGTCCGTCGACGTCGCCCCGTCGGTGCTGCTGCCGCCGATGCCGCCGCGGACACCGCCGATGACCGTGAAGGCGGCCGGGCGGGTGAGCCGCCTGCCCGAGCAGTTGACGGTGATGTCGTACGAGCCCGGGCGGGCGTCCTGCCTGATGGTGGCGGTGCCCCGGGACGTCTCGTTGGCTCCCCTGACCGGGGTCAGGTGGGTGGTCCGGAAGGCGTCCGAGGTCATCGTGCCGCCCTGCGGGCAGCCGTCGACCGTGACGGTCATCTGTCCGCCGCGGGCGATGACGCTGGGCAGTGCGACGATGTTCCTGGGCTGGTTGTGGTCGCCGCCGGCGGTGGCCGTGGGGGCGGCCAGCCCGAGGACAGCGACCGCGGCGCCGGCTGCCGCGAGGGCACGAGTGTTGCGCATCTGATCCTCCGCGGAAGACGCCCCGGGTCCCGTTCCCGGTCGATCGGCGAGAAAGCGCCTCCCAGAAAGACCCTCAGTTGCCTTGCGCGGGGCCGCATTTCGGGAATGGTCCGTACTGGTGAGGGGCGTACCGGGCGACAACCGCGCCATTGGATATCGCCGCAGGTCACACACCGTCAGAAATTTCCTGCCGCCGTGTCCCGGATGGCGCACGCGAGGAGGCGCCCGCCACCCGTTCGCCGCCGCCCCGTCGCCGGTCCCCCGCGCGGCGCTTAGCGTGCTGCCATGCGCGGATGATCCGGCGACGGCCGGGTCGAGAGGGGATGGAGAATGTACGACTCCGAGTTGGCCGAAGAGGAGGAGCGGCGGAGGAGGCGCGCTCCCTGGGGCGTCATAGCGCTTGTTCTGCTGACCGGCCTCGCGCTCATCCGGAACGGCTCGGGGGAATTCGACGTGGGCCCGCCGCAGCCGGCGTCCGCCGCCGCCTCGGACACCCGCGTGGCGGCCGGTGACGGCGCGGCCAAGGGAGTGGCGCCGCTGGCGTACGCGGTGCCCGACCGGGTCGCGATCCCCGGCATCCAGGTCGACGCGCCGATCATGCCGGTCGGTCTGGACGCGGACGGCTGGGTGGACGCGCCGCCGCCCGAGGACCCGAACCTGGCCGGCTGGTTCACCGGCGCCGTCGCTCCCGGGGAGAAGGGCACCGCGGTCGTCGTCGGTCACGTCGACAACCAGCAGGGCCCGGCCGTCTTCTACGGGCTCGGGGCGCTGAAGAAGGGCAACAGGGTCGAGGTGCACCGCCAGGACGGAAAGACGGCGGTGTTCGAGATCTACGGCATCGAGGTGTTCGAGAAGAACAACTTCCCCGGCGACCGGGTCTACGCCTCGAAGGGCAGCCCCGAGCTGCGGGTCATCACCTGTGGCGGCGGTTTCTCCAAGCAGAACGGCTACGACGGGAACGTCGTCGCCTTCGCCCGCCTGGTCGAGGCCCGCTGAGCGGCCCCGGCCCGGCGGGCCCGGCGAGGTCAGACGTGGCTCCGCCGGGGGACGGTGAGGTGGTAGCCGGAGTCCAGCAGCTCGGGCAGGTAGCGCCGCAGGGCGCGGACGCTCTGTGAGCGGTTGCCCCCGGCGTCGTGGGAGAGCACCACGACGCCGGGGGCGGCGCCGTCCTCGACCCGTTCGACGATGGTGCGGGTGCCGGGGGTGGTCCAGTCGAGGGTGTCCACGGTCCAGGCCAGCGGCTCCATGCCCAGCTCGGCGCCGAGCCGGAAGGCCTTGCGGTTCCACGCCCCGTACGGCGCCCGGAACCAGCGGGGAGGCTCGCCGTAGGCCTTGTCGATCACCTCGCTGGTGCGCTCCATCTCGGAGCGGATACGGCGCCGGGAGAGGGTGGTCAGCAGCGGGTGGGACCAGGTGTGGTTCCCGACCACGTGTCCCTCGTCGGCCATGCGGGAGAGCAGGCCCCGGTTGAAGTCGGCCATCTCCCCGCACACGAAGAACGTCGCGCGCACGTCGTACTTGGCCAGGGTGTCCAGGATGTCCGGCGTGTACTCGGGGTGGGGTCCGTCGTCGAAGGTGAGCAGCATGGTGCGGCCCCGGCCCGTCATGCGCAGGATCGGCTCGCTGCGGACCGGTGGCCGCCCGGGTGCGGCGCCGGGCGCGCCGTATCCCGTCAGGGGCTGGAGGCGGTAGGCGGAGGGTTTGAGGGGGCCGCGCCGCGGGGGGCCGGGAGCGGGCGCGGCCGGCGGGGCAGGGCCGTTTCCGAGGCCCGCGGCGAGTGCGCCGGCGGTACCGGCAGCCGCGGCTGCCGCGGCGCCGGCGAGCAGCCTCCGGCGCGAGAGCAACTGATCCTTCTGCATGACTCATCACTCGCCCGGTCACGGACCGGCGCACCTGTGCGACACCGGTGCGGCGGCATAGAACCACCCGCCCGGCCCAAGGTCATCGACGACTCCGATAACCTCACCGCGTGACGGAACAGCACTCCCATCAGTTCGAACGGGGCACGGACGGGCCGAAGGTCATCGTCGCCGGTGTCGACGGCTCCGACTCCTCGCTGAGGGCGGCCGCCTACGCCGGTGGCCTGGCCCGGCGCCAGGGTGCGCTGCTCGCGGTGGTGTACGTGCAGCCGATGCTGGCCGGGGGCGCGGCGCTCGGGGCGCCGGTGGCGGAGACGACGGACGAGATCGCCGAGGACCTGGTGGCCCAGATCCGGGAGGCGACCGAGCGGGTGAAGGGGATATTCGACGTCCGCTGGGAGTTCCACACGTTCCGCGGCGACCCCTACAACGGTCTGGTGGCGACCGCCGACCAGCTGAAGGCGGACGCCGTGGTGGTGGGCGCCTCCGAGCAGGCGGGCCACCGCTTCGTCGGCTCCGTCGCGGTACGGCTGGTGAAGGCGGGGCGCTGGCCGGTGACCGTGGTGCCGTAACGGCTCCCGGACACGGTGTGCCTCGCGGCTTCCGTAGCGGACTTGGGTGAGTCATCATGATCCACCGTCAGCCGTTTGCCGTTCACGAAGAGGTGAGGCGCATGGCCCGGTTCCGCATGGGTGAGGGAGTTCTCCGCCGCAAACCCATCGAGTACATCGAGGAGACGGAGAGCGGCGGGGGCCTGGTGCGCTCGCTGGGCTTGTGGCAGCTGACGGCGATCGGCGTGGGCGGCATCATCGGGGCCGGCATCTTCACGCTGGCCGGCACGGTCGCCAACGGCACCGCGGGTCCCGCGGTCCTCGTGTCCTTCCTCATCGCGGGCGTCGCGAGCGCGGCGGCCGCGCTGTCGTACGCCGAGTTCGCCGGGCTGATCCCGAAGGCCGGCTCCGCCTACACCTACGGCTACGCCGTCCTCGGGGAGCTGGTGGGCTGGTTCATCGGCTGGGACCTGCTGCTGGAGTACACGGCGATCGTGGCGGTGGTCGCCATCGGCATCTCCGGCTACTTCAGCTTCCTGGTGGGCGAGATGGGCGCCGACCTGCCGAACTGGATGCTGGGTGCGCCCGGCACCGGGGACGGCCACCGGATCGACCTGTTCGCGGCCGTGCTCTGCCTGCTGATCGCCTATCTGCTGACTCTGGGCATCAAGAACGCGGCCCGGTTCGAGATGGTCGTGGTGGTACTGAAGGTACTGGTGGTGCTGCTGGTGATCGCGGTCGGTGTCTTCCACATCAACACCTCGAACTACAACCCGTTCTTCCCGTACGGGGTCGGCGGGGCGTTCACGGGTGCCGCGACGGTGTTCTTCGCGGTCTTCGGCTACGACGCCATGTCGACGGCGGCCGAGGAGTCCAAGGACGCCCAGCGGCACATGCCGAAGGCGATCATCTACTCCCTGGTCATCTCGATGGTGCTGTACGTGGCGGCCTGCCTGGTCCTCACCGGTATGCAGAACTACAAGGACATCGACCCGGAGAGCGGCTTCTCCACGGCGTTCAAGTCGGTGGGCCTGGGCGGGCTCGCGGACGTCATCGCGGTGGGCGCGATCATCGGCATCCTGACCGTGATGTTCACGTTCATGCTGGGCGTCACCCGCGTGTGGTTCTCCATGTCGCGGGACGGTCTGCTGCCCAAGTGGTTCGCCAAGACGCACCCGACGCGGCACGTGCCGACCCGGGTCACCTGGATCGTCGGTGTCGCCTCGGCCGCGATCGCCGGGTTCCTGCCGATCGGCGAGGCGGCCGAGCTGACCAACATCGGCATCCTGCTGGCGTTCGTGGTGGTGTGCGCGGCGGTGATCGTGCTGCGCTACCGCCAGCCGGACCTGCCGCGCACCTTCCGCACCCCGTGGATGCCGTTCGTGCCGGCGGTCGGCATCGTCTTCTCGATCTGGCTGATCACGTTCCTGCAGTGGCAGACCTGGGCGCGGTTCGCCGTGTGGTTCCTGGTGGGTCTGGTGATCTACTTCGCCTACTCGTACCGGAAGTCGGAACTGGCGCGCCGTTAGAGGGTGCGCAGGAAGCCCGTGACGATCTCCTCGAAGACCTCGGGCCGCTCCATGTTCGGGTAGTGCGCGGCGCCTTCGACGAGGGCGGAGCGGCCGTCCGGGACCGTGCGGGCGAGCCGTTCCGCCTCGGCGATCAGGTCGGGCGCGTCCAGGGCGCCGTTGACGGCGAGCACCGGGACGTCGATCTTCGGGACGCGGGCCCAGGTACCGGTGAGGGGCACGTGGTGGTTCTCCTCGTCCGGGGTGTGCTTGGCGAGGGTGCCGAGGGCCATCTCGCGCAGCCGGCGCAGCACGTCCGGGTCGACGTCGCCGGGACCGCGGTGCTCTCCGGGCACGAAGCGCAGGAACGCGGCGAGCCAGCCCTCGACGTCGCCGGCGCCCAGGGCGCGCGCCTGCTCGGCCCGGACCTCCCGCACCCACGGGTCGGTGTACTCGAACTCGCTGGTGGCGGCCCCGCAGGCGACCACCGCGCGGACCAGCTCCGGGTACTCCAGCACGGTGTCGGTGGCGATGGCTCCGCCCATCGACACACCGACGAGCACCGCGGGCCCGGCATCGAGGTGGCGCAGCAGGGCGGCGAGGTCGTCGGCCCAGCGGAAGGGCCGGGTGGCGTTGGCGGAGGCGCCGTGGCCGCGGACGTCGGGTGCGATCACCCGGTGTCCCGCCGCCGCCAGGGCCGGAATCTGGGCGTCGAAGATCCGGTGGTCGGCGAACCCGGAGTGCAGCAGGACGACCGGGTCCCCGGTACCGGTGTCGAGGTAGGCGAGGTCGCCGTCGGCGGAGGCGAAGAAGAGCGGGTCTGCAGCGGCATTCATGACAACCAAGGTGTCATGATACCCGCGCTTTGGCAACCGAGGTGTCATGATGGCGGGGTGAACGACATGGACGCACCACTCCCCCCGGACGCGCTCGCCCGGCGGCTCACCGAGGTGTACGACCTGGTCGGGCCCCTCTACCGGCGGGCGCAGCGCGGCGTCGAGCAGGGCCTGGCCGCGGACGGCCTCTCCGTCGGCGTCCGCGCCGTGCTGACCCTGCTGCACCGGGGCGGGCCGATGACCGTGCCGCAGATGGGCCGGGCCCAGTCGATCAGCCGTCAGTTCGTCCAGCGGATGGTCAACGACGCGGCGGCCGCCGGCCTGGTGGAGAGCATCCCGAACCCGGCGCACCGCCGGTCGTCGCTGATCCGGCTGACCGCCCGGGGCGGGGACACGATCACCGGTGTCCTCGACCGGGAACACCTGCTGCTGCGCGAGGTCGGCGGCGGCCTCACGGACGCCGACGTCACCACCTGCCTGCGGGTGCTCGGGGCGATGCTGACGGCCCTCGACGACGTCGACGACTCCTGAGCTACTCCCCCATCACCAGCCCGTCCTCGGCCGCGCCCCGGCCGAGGACGACGTCGCGGATCCGGTCGCGCACCCCGCGTACCTCGGCACCCTTCTCCAGCGCCCGGTTGAGGTTCACCACCCGGCCGGCGTCGACGTCGAACAGTTGCGGGACGAACTCCGCCTTCGTCACCCGCCAGCGTTCGCCGGACCGGGCGGGCGGGGCGAAGGTGAAGCGGCCGATGGTCGACTGGTTGCCGCGCGGATCGTGGCCGCCCGAGTCGTTGATCATCTCGCCGGCGATCTGGTCGCCCATGCCGTAGATGACCCAGGTGCCGTTGACCTTCTCGTACGCCTGCGGGACGTGGGCGTGGGTGCCGAGGATCAGGTCGATGTCGGGGCGGTCGCCGGTGCGTGCCGCGGTGAGGCCCTCGGCCAGGGCCAACTGGTCGCCGTCGGGCTCGTCCTGCCACTCGGTGCCCCAGTGCATGGACACGACGACGACGTCCGCGCCGGCCCTCCGGGCGGTCCGGGCGTCGGCGATGATCCGTGCCTCGTCGATCATGCCGACCGCCCAGGGCTGCCCGTCGGGCAGGGGGTGGCCGTTGGTGTGGAGGGTGTAGGCGAGGTGCGCGACCTCGGCGCGGCCCACGCGCAGGACCGTCGTGGTGCGCGACTCGTCCTCGGTGCGCGCCGTCCCGGCGTGCCGCACCCCGGCCCGGTCGAGGGCGTCCAGGGTCCGGCGGATGCCTTCGGCGCCGTCGTCGACGCTGTGGTTGGAGGCGGTGGAGCAGCCGTCGTAACCGGTGGCGGCCAGCGCCTTGGCCACCTCGGGCGGCGACTTGAAGAGGGGGTAGCCGCTGTAGTCGCCGTGGGCGCCGTACACGGTCTCCATGTGGCACAGGGCGAGGCCGGCCCGCGAGACGACGGGCCGGGCGCCGGCCAGCATGGGGCCGAAGTCGTGGCCGGTGCCGCCGGCGTCGAAGCGGGCCCGCTCGATGATCGTGTCGTGCGGCAGGACGTCGCCGGAGGCGACCAGCGTGAAGACGCCGGTGTCCGCGGCGGACGGGGCCGGTGCCGGTCGCTTCGGCGGTTCGTGGTCGCGGGCCTGGCAGGCCGCGCCCGCGGTGAGGAGGGCGGTCAGGGCCAGAGCCACCTGACGACTGCGTGTGATCATCCGTTCACTCCGCTGAGGTCGCACACACCGAGGAATAGTCACATTTACTTACAAACAGGTAATGAGGTTCATGGCGTCACAGGCGGCTGCGACACGCTCATTAGCCCGTCCGGCGTGCGCGAACGGGGTGCGCGACCGGTCGGGCCGGGTGCGCCGACCGTTCGTCGTACCGTTCATCGACGCGATCGACCGTCCGTCGCACATCCGTGCGCGCGCCCTGTCCCCGGGCGGCGCCCTGCGGTGGCATACGGCCATGACGGCCGGAATCACCCTGACGGACAGGACGCACGGGACGACCGCCGAGCACGAGCTCGCCGCACTGCAGCGCGAGCACGGCCGGCCGCTCTTCGCGCTGCTGCTGCGGCTCAGCGACGGCGACCGGCAACGCGCCGAGGACCTGGTGCAGGAGACCCTGGTCCGCGCCTGGCAGCACCCCGAGGCACTGCGCGCCGAGAACTTCGACTCCGTACGGCCCTGGCTGCTCACCGTGGCCCGGCGGCTCGCCATCGACGCGCGCCGGGCCCGGCAGGCCCGCCCGGCCGAGGTCGGCGACGCCGTACTGGAGAACGCGCGCGTCTGCGCCGATCACGCCGAACGGGCCGCCGCGGCCCTCGATGTGCGCGAGGCTGTGAAGACACTCACTCCGGAGCACCGTGAAGTCCTGGTGCTGGTGTACTTCCAGGGGGCCAGTGTGGCGGAAGCCGCCGCGGCCCTCGGCATCCCACCCGGTACCGTGAAGTCCCGCGCGTACTACGCGTTGCGCGCCCTGCGCAGGGTGCTACCGGGTTACGCCGCCGACCTGCGGTGAAACCGGCCCAATGGTCAAACCTCCGTAAAGCGCCTTGCCTGGGACCCCGGTTGAGTAATCGGCTGTCCTCATCCGTGTTCCGGACGGGGGCCCATGACCCGGGTCGGGCGACGCGCACGCACCGGAGGAAGGCAGGAAGGGATGCTGCACAGAGGTCAAGAGAGCACGGACGGCACCGGTGGGGGCGAACTGACCGTCCCCATGGCGTGGTTGTACGCCGAGTACATCGCCGACGAGCTGCTGCGGACGGGCGACCTGATGCCGCCCACGTCCTTCGAGTTCCGCGCCGGGCGTGACGCGCTGGCGCTGACGGTCTTCCTGTCCGACACGGAGAACGAGCTGAGCGGCATCCGGGTCGTCACCCACCTGGAGACGTGGCTGTCGCTGACGGCCTACGACCAGCCGTGGCACGAGTGGGTGCGGGTGCGGCTGGCCGAGGTCACGGCCGACGCGGTCGCCGCTCGCCGGCACTCGCCCGACCTGGAGCTGGCCCGGGCGGCCTGGCGGTGGCTCCAGGAGACCGAACTGCTCGCCCCGGACCTGAACGCGGTGCCCGGCGGCGCGGGGGTGACCGGCGAGGACGAGGGGCCGAAGGTGTGGACGCCGGCCTGGCAGCTGGGGCTGCCGCTCGGCCATCTCGCCATCCATTTGTTCTAGCCGTCCGGACCGGCCCGCGAACTTCTCGGGAGGCGGACCAATCCGCGCCCCCGGCCGCTCCGAACACCTTGGCCGCGATTCTGCCGTGGCTTGAGTGATTCGGCCGTCCGGTGCGTACGGGTGGGAGCAAGGAGTAACCCCACCCGCACCCAACGGCACGAGGATTCGGCATGAGGTCCCTGGAAAGGCATCGTGACGTCGGCGCCTACGCGCTCGGCGTGCTGGACGAGGCGGAAGCGTTCCGCTTCGAGGACCACCTCATGGAGTGCCCCCGGTGTGCGGCCCAGGTGACCGAATTCGGCCCTGCCACCCGCCAGTTGATGCTCTACCGGCGCGCGACACCGCGCCTCGTCCACCCTCTGACCAGGCCCGGGCCGCGGCTCCTGGACCGCCTGCTGTCCGAGGTGGCCACCCGTCACCGGGCCGGCCGCAGGCGGGTGCTGTACGCCCTGGCCGCCGCGGTCGTGTGCGCCGTGGCCGCGCCCGGCGCCGTGCTCTACGCGAGCCAGGGCGAGCGGGCGGTGCCGCTCAGCGCGACCGACGAGCGGTCCGGCGTGTGGGCGCGGATCACCGCCGAGGAAGAGGTCTGGGGCACCGACGTCATGCTGGAGGTCAAGGACGGGGCGGGGCCCCGGCCCTGCCGGCTGGTCGCCGTGGGCCGCGACGGCACGGAGCAGACGATCACCAGCTGGAACGTGCCCGGGCACGACGACCGGCCGAACACCATGCGCGGCGGAGCCGCCCTGCACCCCGACCAGATCGCCCGCTACGAGGTGCGGACCGCGCACGGCGAGCACTTGGTGACGCTGCCCGCCGGGTGACCGTCACTTCAGCAGCCGGGACATCCGCCGGTCCGCGAGCGGCTTGCCGCCGGTCTGGCAGGTCGGGCAGTACTGGAGCGAGGAGTCGCTGAAGGAGACCTCGCGGACGGTGTCGCCGCACACCGGGCAGGGCTCGCCGGTGCGGCCGTGCACCCGCAGCCCGCTCTTCTTCTCGGCCTTCAGCCGTCCCGCCGCGATGCCCCGGGAGCGGTCGACCGCCTCGGTGAGCGTGGCACGCAGGGCCGCGTACAGGCGCGCGGTCTCCTCGTCGGTGAGCGAGGCGGCCAGCTTGAACGGGGACATCTTCGCCGCGTGCAGGATCTCGTCGCTGTACGCGTTGCCCACGCCCGCGATCAGGCTCTGGTCGCGCAGGGCGCCCTTGAGCTGCCGCCGCTCGTCCCGGAGCAGCCCGGCGAGGCGGGCCTCGTCGAAGTCGTCGGCGAGCGGGTCGGGGCCGAGACGGGCCACGCCCGGCACCTCCTGCGGGTCGGCCACGACGTACACCGCGAGCCGTTTCTGCGTGCCCGCCTCCGTCAGGTCGAAGCCGGCGCCGGTCTCCAGGGCGACACGCAGGGCGAGGGGTCCCTTGCCCGGCCGGGGCATGCCGCTGGGGAGGCTGTCCCGCCAGTGCAGCCAGCCGGCCCGGGCGAGGTGGGTCACCAGGTGCGGGCCGCCGTCGGTCGCGACGTCGAGGAACTTGCCGTGGCGGCGCACCGCGGCCACCTGGTGGCCCTCCAGGGCGGTGAGCGGAGGGTCGTACGTCTTCAGGACGCTGATCGCCACGGGCAGGACCCTGACGATCTCGCGCCCGGCGAGATGCTCGGTGAGGAAGTCCCGGAGCGCCTCGACCTCGGGCAGTTCTGGCATACGTCAAGAGTGCCACCGGGGACCGGCAACGCCCGCGGATTCAGCCCGCCCCGTGCGCCGTGCGGTGGGTCACCGTGAACTCGGCCCACACGCACTTGCCGCCGCCGCGCGCCTCCACGCCCCAGGCGTCGGCGAGCGTGTCGACCAGGAGCAGTCCCCGCCCGGAGACGCCCTCGTCCCCGGCGTCCCGGCGGCGCGGCAGGGCGCTGGAGGAATCCTCGACCTCGACCCGCAGCCGCCGGTCGGTGCCGGTGAGCAGCCGCAGGGTGACGATCGCGGAGCCCTCGGTGTGCATGAGGGCGTTGGTCATCAGCTCGTCGGCCACCAGTTCGATCTCGTCGCTCTGCCCCTTGGCCCCCCAGGACCGGACCGCGGCGCGGACCATGTGCCGGGCCTCGGTGAGGCCCTCGGGGTCGCCCGGTGACACGTGCTGCTGGACGCGGCCGAAGGTCCGGGGCGCGCCCAGCCCGTGGCGGCGCAGCAGGAGCAGCGCCACGTCGTCGTCGCCGCGCCGTTCGTCGGCCACGTCGATGAGCCGGTCGGCCAGGTCCCGCACGTCCGGCGGGCCCGCGGTGATCAGGGCGGCGAGGACGTCCATCCCCTCGTCGAGGTCGGCGCCGGGCTGCTCGACCAGCCCGTCGGTGCACAGCAGCAGGGTGTTGCCCGGGTCCAGCTCCAGGGTGGCGACGGGGTAGGCCAGGCGCCCGAACTCGGCGGACAGGCCGAGCGGCAGCCCACCCTCGACGCGGACGTGCCGGCAGGTCCCGTCGCCGTACCGCAGCAGGGGGTCGAGGTGCCCGGCGCGGACCACCTGGACCACGCCGGTGCCGAGGTCCGTCTCGGCGTAGAGGCAGGTCGCGAAGCGGTCGGTGTCGAGTTCGTGGAGGAAGACGGAGGCCCGTGCCATCACCGTGGCCGGCGGGTGGCCCTCGGCGGCGTAGGCGCGCAGCACGATGCGCAGCTGGCCCATGACGGCGGCGGCGTGCGTGTCGTGCCCCTGGACGTCGCCGATGACGGCGCCGACCCGCCCGCCGGGCAGCGGGATCAGGTCGTACCAGTCGCCGCCGATGTCGCGTCCGAGGGCGCCCCCGATGGAGGCGGCACGGTAGCGGACGGCGACGTCGCAGCCGGGGACGCTGGGGATGGTGCGCGGCAGCATGGCCTGCTGGAGGCCCTCGGCGAGGTCCATCTCCTGCTCGTAGAGCATGGCCCGCTGGAGGCTCTGCGCGATGCCGCTGCCGAGCGCGACCAGCACGTTGCGGTCCTCGGCGGAGAAGCCGTGCCGGTCGCTGTAGAGCAGCCCGATGGCTCCGATCGGCCGGCCCTGGGCGATCAGCGGCAGATAGGCGGCCGCCGTGATGTCGAGGTGGGTGATGTCCTTCCACAGCAGGGGGTAGCGCTCCGCGAAGTCCTCCGGCGACTCGATGAAGCGGGGGCTGAGGGTCCGTACGGCCTCGCTCATCGGGTAGGGCTCGTCGATCCGGGTGACCCGGGTGCCGGGGACGAAGCTGTTGTCGGGGCCGTCGGCGACCAGCCGGATGCGGCCCGCCTCGACCAGGCCCATCACCAGGCTGGTGGCGCCGAGCCGGGTGAGGCCGTGGGTGTCCCGCAGGACCTCGATGACCTCGTCCACCGTGCGGGCGTGCGCGAGGGCGGCCGTGGCGAGCTGGACGACGTTGGTGAGCCGGCGACGGGCCTCGTCCTCCGCGGCCTGCTCGCGGCGGGCCTCGATGTCGCCGATCTCCTGGGTGGCGTCCCGCACGATGCCGATGATCCGGCGGGGGCGGCCGGTCTCGTCGCGGCGGATGTAGCCCTGGGTGCGGGTCCAGCGCAGGGTGCCGTCGCGGCGGCGCAGCCGGAAGTACGTGCCGTAGTTCTCGCTGCCGTCCTTCATCGCCCGGGCGACGATGGCGTCCAGACGGCTGCCCTCCGCCGCGGGCACACGCACGGCCAGGGTTTCGGGGCGCCCGTCGAATTCGTCCGGGCGCACATCGAACACCTCGTGGGCCTGGGCGTCCATGTGGAACAGCCCTGTGTCCAGGTCCCAGTCGAAGCTGCCCATGCGGTTGAGCGCCAGGATCGGGTCCGGGTGGGCGGGCCAGTCGTCCGGGACTGACAGGGCACTCGCTCCCCGATCAGCCATGGTCCCCACCTTGCCAGGATTCACCCGATTCTTCGACTCCTGGTCCACCGCCCGGGGGCGGGGCAGGCCCCGGCCGAGCGGGGTACACGGTGCGTGGACGAGAGGAGCCCGCCCCGTGGAGTGGTTCACCGCACCCGACTACTGGCTGAGCCGGCTGGTCTTCCAGCGGGCCCTGGCCGTGGTGTACCTGGTCGCGTTCCTGACGGCGGCGCTCCAGTTCCGGGCGCTGATCGGCGAGCGCGGGCTGCTGCCGGCGTCCCGGTTCGTCGAACGGGTGCCGTTCAGGCGGGCGCCGAGCCTCTTCCAGCTGCGCTGCTCGGACCGGTTCTTCGCGGGCTGCGCGTGGGCGGGGTGCGCGGTGTCGGCGGCCCTGGTGGCGGGGCTGGACTCGCTGCTGCCGCTGTGGGGCGCGATGCTGCTGTGGCTGGTGCCGTGGGTCCTGTACCTGTCGATCGTCAACGTCGGGCAGACCTGGTACTCGTTCGGCTGGGAGTCACTGCTCCTCGAGACCGGTTTCGTCGCCGTGTTCCTCGGCAACGACGAGGTGGCGCCGCCGGTCGTCGTGCTGTTCCTGCTGCGCTGGCTGCTGTTCCGGGTCGAGTTCGGGGCGGGGCTGATCAAGATGCGCGGCGACGAGTGCTGGCGCAAGCTGACCTGTCTGGACCACCACCACGAGACCCAGCCGATGCCGGGTCCGCTGAGCTGGTTCTTCCACCACCTCCCCCGGCCCCTGCACCGCGTCGAGGTGGCCGCGAACCACGTCACGCAGCTCCTGGTGCCCTTCCTGCTGTTCACCCCGCAGCCCGTCGCGACGGCCGCCGCCGCGCTGATGATCGCGACCCAGCTGTGGCTGGTGCTGTCGGGCAACTTCTCCTGGCTGAACTGGATCACCATCGTGCTGGCCCTGTCGGTGGTGCGGTACCCCGGCGACACGCCGTCCGTGGCGGCGGCACCGCTCTGGTACGAGATCGTGGTCCTGGCGGTGGCGGCGCTGCTGGTGTTCCTCAGCCACCGCCCGGTGCGCAACATGATCTCCCGCCGGCAGGTGATGAACCGCTCCTTCGACTCGCTGCACCTGGTCAACACCTACGGCGCCTTCGGAACCGTCAGCCGGATCCGCTACGAGGTGGTGGTCGAGGGCACGGCCGACGAGGTGGCCCGGGAGGACTCGGAGTGGCGGGAGTACGAGTTCAAGGGCAAACCCGGTGATCCACGCCGCTGGCCGCGTCAGTTCGCGCCCTACCACCTGCGCCTCGACTGGCTGATGTGGTTCGCCGCGCTGTCGCCCTCCTACGCCGGGGCGTGGTTCGGCACGTTCGTGGAGCGGCTGCTGGAGAACGACCGGGCCACCCTGAAGCTGCTGCGCCACTCCCCGTTCCCGCCGGACGCACCACCCCGCTTCGTGCGCGCCCGCCTCTTCCGCTACCGGTACACGACGTGGCGCGAGCTGCGGGAGACGGGCGCGTGCTGGGAACGGACCTATGTGCGCGAGTACCTGCCGCCGACCCGGCTGGCCCGGGTGCCGGAGCGGTCGTAGCGGCGTGGGCCCGGCCCACCGGCCGGCGGACCGGGCCCACGGGGTCCGCTAGGGGCGCCTGAGCCGCAGGGTCATCAGCTGGAACGGACGCAGCCGCACGGCGATCCGGTCGCCGTCGGTCTCGACGGCGTTCTCCGCCTCGGCGAGCGGGCGCTCCAGGAGGTCGGTGACCTCGACCCCGGCGACCGGGAAACCGGCCGTCAGGGTGGCCCGGACGCGGCCGCCGTGGGCCTCGTGGAAGCGGACCACGACGTCGCCGCTGCCGTCGTCGGCGAGCTTGACGGCGGTGACCACGACCGCGTCCCGGTCGGCCGACACCAGCGGCGCGACCTCCCCGGCGCCGGTGACGCGCCGCTCTGGCAGGTTGATCCGCCAGCCCTCGCGCACCGCGTCGCCGATGTCCGCGCCGGGCACCAGCGCGTGCCGGAAGCGGTGCACGCCCTGGTCGGTCTCGGGGTCCGGGAAGCGCGGGGCGCGCAGCAGGGACACCCGGACCGTGGTGGTCGTACCGGCGTCGCCGTCGGTGCGGACGGTGCGGGTCACGTCGTGGCCGTACGTCGAGTCGTTGACGACGGCCACCCCCCAGCCCGGCTCCGCCAGGTGGACGAAGCGGTGGTTGCACGCCTCGAACTTGGCCGCCTCCCAGCTGGTGTTGGTGTGGGTCGGCCGGTGGAAGTGCCCGAACTGGGTCTCCGACGCGTACCGTTCGGCATGCACGTCGATCGGGAAGGCCAGCTTGAGGAACTTCTCCGTCTCGTGCCAGTCGACCTCGGTGTCCACCTCGAGGCGCCGCTCCCCCGGCGCCAGGGTCAGCACCTGGGTGACGCGGGAGGAGCCGAAGGAGCGGACGATCCGCACCGAGGCGCCGTCGTCCCCGGGGGCGGTCTCGTCGACGTCGGTGAGGTCGGTGACCGTGTTGCGGTAGAACTCGTCGACGTCCCAGGCGTCCCACATGTTCGGGAAGTCGGGGTGCAGCTGGAGCAGGTTGCCCGCGGTGCCCGGCGCGATGGTCTCGCGGTCGGCGGCGATGTCGTACGCCGACACCACCAGCCCCCGGCCGTCGATCTCGACCCGGAGCAGCCCGTTGTCCAGGACGTGGCCGCCTTCGGGGCGGGGGGTGACCTCGGTGCGGCCCTCGGCGGCGGGGGCCGCGGCGGCGCCCGCCTGGACGCCGGACCGGGTGTGCGGGGCGGAGTTGAAGACCAGCGGGGTGTCGCCCTGCCCGGCCAGGGCCCGCTGGGCGGCGTCGATGACGGCGTTCAGCTCTTCGGCGACGCGGTCGTAGGTCGCGCGGGCCTCGCGGTGCACCCAGGCGATGGAGGAGCCGGGCAGGATGTCGTGGAACTGGTGCAGCAGGACCGTCTTCCAGATGCGGTCCAGGTCGTCGTACGGGTAGGGGAACCCGGCGCGCACGGCCGCGGTGGCCGCCCACAGTTCGGCCTCCCGGAGCAGGTGTTCGCTGCGCCGGTTGCCCTGCTTGGTCTTGGCCTGGCTGGTGAGGGTCGCGCGGTGCAGTTCGAGGTACAGCTCGCCGACCCAGACGGGCGGCTGCGGGTTCTCCGCCTCGGCCTTCTCGAAGAAGGCGTGCGGGGTCTCCCAGATGACCGTCGCCGAGCCTTCTAGGTCGCGCAGGCGGACCGCCTTGGCGACCATCTCGCGGGTGGTGCCGCCTCCCCCGTCGCCCCAGCCGGTCGGGGCGAGGGAGTGCCGGGCGACGCCCTTGTCCTTGAAGTTGCGGGCCGCGTGCGCGATCTCGCTGCCCTTCATGGAGCAGTTGTACGTGTCGACGGGCGGGAAGTGCGTGAAGATCCGGGTGCCGTCGATGCCCTCCCAGCGGAAGGTGTGGTGCGGGAACTTGTTCGTCTGCGACCAGGAGATCTTCTGCGTCAGCAGGTACTTGGCGCCGGCCGCCTTGATGATCTGCGGCAGCCCGGCCGCGAAGCCGAAGGTGTCCGGCAGCCACGCCTCGTCGTTCTCGACGCCGAACTCGTCGAGGAAGAACCGCTTGCCGTGCACGAACTGCCGGGCCATCGCCTCGGAGCCAGGCATGTTGGTGTCCGACTCCACCCACATGCCGCCGGCCGGTACGAACCGCCCGTCGGCGACGGCCTTCTTCACCCGGGCCCACACCTCGGGCCGGTGGTCGCGCACCCACGCCCACTGCTGCGCCTGGGACATGGCGAAGACGAAGTCCGGCTCGTCCTCCAGGAGAGCGGTCATGTTGGAGGTGGTGCGGGCGACCTTGCGCACGGTCTCGCGCAGCGGCCACAGCCACGCCGAGTCGATGTGCGCGTGGCCGACGGCGCTGATCCGGTGGGCGGACGGGACGGCGGGGGCCGACAGGACCTCGGTGAGGCGGGAACGGGCCTGCCCGGCGGTGCCGTTCACGTCCTGGAGGTCGATGGCGTCCAGCGCCTTGTCGATCGCGCGCAGGATCTCCCAGCGGCGCGGCGAGTCGACCGGCAGCTCGGCCATCAGCTCACCGGCGACCTCCAGGTCGAGCACCAGGTTCCACACCGTCTCGTCGAGGACGGCGAGGTCCATGCGGGCGAGCCGGTACTGCGGCTCGCTGCCCGCCGTGTCCTTGTCGCCGAGTTGGGTGGGCACGAAGGGGTGGTAGTCGAGGATGACGGGGTTGGAGGCGGCCTCGACGTGCAGGCGCACCTCCTCGCCGCCCTCGACGGGGGCGCCGATCCGCACCCACTGGTTGCGCGGGTTGAGGCCCTTCACGGGGGTGCCGTCGGGCCGGTAGACCAGGCCCTCGCACTGGAAGCCGGGCATGTTCTCGTCGAAGCCGAGGTCGAGGATCGCCTCGACGGTCTTCCCGGCCCATTCCTTCGGGACGGTGCCGGTGACACGGAACCAGCTGGTCCCCCAGGGCGCGCCCCAGCGGGCGCCGACCTGGATGGGCTCGGGTTCGGCGGCGAGTCCCTCCTCGACCGGGACGGGCTCGCCGGGCGCGTGCCACACCGCCACGTCCAGTGGCACGGACTCGGGGTAGAGGGCGGGGCGGACGCGCTCGTCGAGGACGCGCTTGAGGCGGGCTTCGACCAGGTTGCGGTCGTCATGCATGCGGGGTGCTCCTGGTTGACGGGGCGGGTGCGGGCGGTGTGGGGGGTTACCAGGTGTGGGTCGCGGTGGCGGGCCGGGATGTGGTGTACAGCTCCCCCACCGCGCGTGGTTCGAACCGTGCGGAGGTCACGGGCGCGCGCCTTCCTGGCGGACGCGGAGTCCGTGCGGGGTGGGCGACACCTGGTCGGGCGTGACGACCTCGGTGATGCCGCGGGCCGCGAGGTGTCCGGTGTCGGCGGCGCGGGTGTCCAGGACGGTGGTGGGGCGGGCGCCGTCGGCGACCAGGTGGAAGAAGGCGTCGAAGACCGGGCCGCCGGGGGCGCAGGCGGAGCGTGCCGCCGGCTCGGCGGGGACGACGAGGGCGGTGGTGCGCGGGGCGGGGGCGGGGTGGGTCCCCTCGCGGGCCGCGAGGGCCGCGCGGGCCAGGACCCGGGCCGTGTCCTTGGGGCGGCGGTCGTTGGTGAGCAGTCCGAGGCCGTACTCCAGCTCGGGGAAGTCGGCCAGCTCCCGGGACACGTCGTGCGAACACCACCAGGTGACGCCCCACAGGTCGGGGCAGTCCAGGGCGTTCGCGACGGTCGCCTCGGTGAAGGCGGCGGCGTGCTCGGCGGGGACGAGGGGCGCGGGGGCGCCGACCTCCTGGAGCCAGACCGGGCGGCGGGGGTCGTCGGCCCACGCCTTGCTCAGCTCGATCAGGTAGGCGGCGTGGTGCTCGCTGGGCACGGAGGTGCGGCCGTGGCGCTGGGCGGTGCCGTTGAAGACCCACGAGTGCACGGCGGTCGCCGCGCCCCGCCGGGCGGCCTGAGCCGGCGTGAAGGGCTGGTCGTCCTGGTACCAGGTGGCGTCGTACTCGGCGTGCAGGTGCATCCCGCCGGGGGCGCCCTCCTCGCAGGCGGCGAGCATCCGCTCCAGCCAGGCGTCGATCTGGTCGCTGGTGGCGCGGTCCGGGTCGGGGTGGGGTGCGGCGGAGAACTGGTTGACCTCGTTGCCGAGGGTCATGCCGAGGAAGTTGGGCCTGCCGGCCAGCGCGGCGGCGAGGGTGCGCAGGTAGGTGGCCTGTCCGTCGATGACCTCGGGGTCGGTGAAGAGGTTGCGGCGGTGCCAGGTGCGGGTCCAGGCCGGTACGTAGTCGAAGCTGCTCAGATGGCCCTGGAGGCCGTCCACGTTGACGTCGAGGCCGCGTTCGCCGGCCGCGTCGACCAGCTCGACCAGGTGGCCTACGGCACGCTCGCGGATCAGGGAGCGGTTGGGCTGGAAGTACGGCCACAGCGGGAAGACGCGGACGTGGTCCACGCCGAGCGCGGCGACCGAGTCCAGGTCGGCACGGACGGAGTCGAGGTCGAAGTCGAGCCAGTGGTGGAACCACCCTTCACTCGGGGTGTAGTTGACGCCGAAGCGCACGGCAGGGGGCATGCGGTGTCCTTGTGGAGAGGAAATACGTGGATCAGCCCTTGACCGCGCCCTCGCCGACGCCGCGGAAGAAGTACCGCTGGAGGCAGGCGAAGAGGGCGATCAGCGGCGCCACGGCGATGATCGTGCCGGCGGCGACGAGGCGTTCGTCGTTGGCGAAGGTGCCGTGCAGGTAGTTGAGGCCGATGGTCAGGGTGAACTTGGACGGGTCGCTCAGCACGATCAGCGGCCACAGGAAGTCGTCCCAGGCGCCCATGAAGGCGAAGATCGCGACGACCGCGAGGGTGCCCTTGACCGACGGCAGCGCGATCCGGCAGAACCGCTGCCAGACGTTGGCGCCGTCGACGTAGGCGGCCTCCTCGATCTCGTAGGGGAGGTTGAGGAAGGCGTTGCGCATGAGCAGGACGTTCAGGGCGCTGACGCAGCCGGGCAGCAGGACGCCGACCAGGGTGTTGTTGAGTCCCAGCTCCCGCATGGTGGTGAACTGGGCGATGATGATGCCCTCCACCGGCACGAGCATCGCCAGGATGAACACCAGGGTGGCGACGCGCCGACCGCGGTAGCGCAGCCGGGCCAGGGCGTATCCGGCGAGGGCGGCGCCGACGCAGTTCGTGACCACGTTGGCGGCGGCGACCTTCAGCGAGTTCAGCGCGTAGTCCCAGACGGGGATGGTCTCGGCGACCCGCTCGTAGTTGTGCAGGGTGGGGTCGGAGGGCAGGAACTTCGGCGGCGAGCTGAAGATGTCCTCCGTCGGGCCCTTCAGCGAGGTCGACAGCTGCCACAGGAACGGGCCGATGGTCAGGGCGAGGACGCCGAGCAGGAGCAGGTAGCGCAGGACGAGTTCCCAGACCCGTACGCGGCGGCCGTGCTCGTCGGTGATCCGGGGCTCGCGTTCCCGCGCGGTGGCCCGGGGCTTCTCCGCGGGCCGGGTCCTCTCCAGGACGCTCACGACTCCTCCTTCCGGTCGGCGCGCAGGACGAGCAGCATCAGGGCGACGGTGACGACGAAGACGACGACGGAGATGGCGGAGGCGTAGCCGACCCGGCCGGTCAGGCCGGTGCCGGTGCGCTGGACCAGCATGACGAGGGTGGTGTCCTCGCCGGCCGGGCCGCCGCTCGGGCCCGCCATCAGGTACACCTCGGAGAACACCTTGAAGGCGGCGACCGAGGACAGCGCGGCGACCAGCACCATGGTGGAGCGGACGGCGGGCACGGTGACGGTGAGGAAGCGGCGCACCGCACCCGCGCCGTCCACGGCGGCGGCCTCGTGCAGTTCGCGCGGGACGTTGGCGAGCGCCGCCAGGTAAATGATCATGTAGTAGCCGAGGCCCTTCCAGACCGTGACGGCCATGGCGCTGAGCAGGATCAGCCACTGGTCGCTCAGAAAGCCGATCGGACTGGCGCCGACCGTCTCCAGCAGGGAGTTGACCAGACCGCGCTCGTCGAGGAGCCAGACCCAGATCAGCCCGACGACGACGATCGAGGCGACCACCGGGGTGTAGAAGGCGGAGCGGAAGAAGGTGATGCCGGGGATGTTCTTCTGCACGAGCAGGGCGAGCAGCAGCGGCAGCAGGACGAGCGCGGGGACGACCCCGAGGACGTACAGGGTGCTGTTGCGCAGGCCGGTCCAGAACATGTCGTCGTGCAGCAGCTCGCGGAAGTTGGCGAGACCCACGAACTCGCCCGGGACCAGGGTCCGGCGGTCGGTGAAGGAGTTGACGAGCGTCGAGACGAACGGGTAGAGGATGAACGCGCCGGTGATCAGCAGCCCGGGGGCGGCGAACAGCCAGGGGCTGGAAGGCAGTTGGCGCCGTACACGTCGGGTGCCGGTGACGGTGGGACTCGCCATGACGTCTCAGCCCTGCTGCTGGAGGAGCCGGTCGCACGCCTTGACAGCGTTGTCCAGGGCCTCCTCGGGGCTCTGCTTGCCCTGGAGCGCCTTGGCGACCTCGTTGCGCAGCTCGGTCTTCATCTGCTCGCTGAACAGCACCGGCGTGTAGTTGACCGCGTCCTTCAGCGACTTGGCGGCGGCGACGCGGACACGGGTCTCGTCGGTGCCGTCCTCCTTGGTGAAGTACGGGTCGTCCAGGGAACCGGCGGTGCTCGGGAAGATGGCGACCTGCTTGGCGAACGACATCTGGTGCGCGGCGTCGGTGACGAAGTGCGCGAAGGCCACCGCGGCGGGCTTGCGCTGGCTCTGCGCGTTCACCATCAGGCCCATCACGTACATGTTGACGTGGCCGGTGCTGGTGATCTGGTCGGTGATGCCGATGTTCTTGTACAGGTTCGGCGCCTGCTTCTTGAAGTTGGCGAGGTCGAGCGCGCTGCCCGGGTTCATCGCCACGGCCCCGGTGAGGAACTTCTTGCCCGAGGACTCGGGGGTGGCGGTCAGCGCCTGTGAGTCGAGCGCCTTGGCCTCGTACAGCTCCTTGTACCGGGTGAGGAGCTGGACGCCCTTGGCGTCGTTGAACGTGAAGGCGGTGCCCTCCTTGTTCATCAGCGGTACGCCGTAGCGGCCGAAGTCCTCGATGGTGGGGACGTTGGCGAGCGTGGCGACGTCGCCGCCGGTCTTGTCCGCGATCCTCAGTGCGGCGTCGAAGACCTCGTCGTACGTCTTCGGCGGCTGCTCGGGGTCGAGTCCGGCCTTCTCGAAGAGGGACTTGTTGTAGAAGAGCGGGCCGGTGTTGAGGTACCAGGGGAAGGCGTACGTGCCCTCCATGCCCGGTATCCGGTGGCTGGCCCAGGCGCCCTCCAGGTACTCCTTCTCGTACTGGCCGGCGGCCTTGTCCAGGTCGAGGGCGAGGCCCGCCTTGGCGAGCGGGGCGACGAGGTCCGGGGAGACGTTGACGACGTCGGGCAGGGTGCCGCCGGCGGCGTCGGCGCTGATCTTGTCGGCGTAGCCCTCGCCGGGCTGGTCGACCCACTTGACCTCGGTGCCCGGGTACTTCTTCTCGAAGTCGGCGATCAGGTCCTCGAAGTAGGGCTTGAAGTTGGCCCGCAGGTTCCAGGTCTGGAAGGTGATGTCGCCCTCGACCTTGCCCGAGGCGTCGGTCGAGCCCCCGCCGTCACCTCCGGAACCGCAGGCACTGAGCGGGAGGACGAGGGCGGCGACGGCGGCGACGGCGAATGTTCTGCGCGAGGTGGGCACGGTGACACGTCTCCTGAAGGACGTCGGCGGCTGGATGGCAGCGACCATGCACGGCGCGTTCGGGGAAAGTCAATGGATTCACGGGAACTAATGCGATTGAGGCGACATTAGTCCAGGTCAGAGCGGTGCACAGAACCACTTGGCAGATTCGACTAATGCGCTTTAGGATCTTTTCACTCAAGCGCTTTAGCTTGCCCTGACCAGAAGGCGCTTTCGTTCACGTTCCGAAGAAGGGAGCGCGCATGCCGGCCAAGCGGCCCGCCGCGCGCCGGCCGACGATGAAGGACATCGCTCGGCGGGCCGGGGTATCCGAGAGCGCGGTCTCGTTCGCGCTGAACGACCGGCCGGGGGTCTCCGAGATCACCCGGGACCGGGTCCGCCGGGTCGCCGAACAACTCGGCTGGCGGCCCAGCACGGCCGCACGGGCGCTGTCCGGGGAGGGCGCGGCGACCGTCGGCTTCGTACTGGCCCGGCCCGCGCACACCCTGGGCGTGGACTCCTTCTTCCTGCAACTGGTCTCCGGCATCCAGGAGGTGCTGGCGCGGCGTCATCTGGGCCTGCTGTTCCAGGTGGCGCGGGACGTCGAGGACGAGTGCGCGGTCTACCGGCGCTGGTGGGCCGAACACCGGGTGGACGGCGTCCTGGTGGTCGACCCGCGCACCGACGATCCGCGCCCCGACCTGCTCGACGGACTCGGGCTGCCCGCCGTGGTGATCGGCGGCGCGCCGGACGAACGCCATCCGGGACTGTCGACGGTGTGGGCGGACGACGCGGGCGCGATGGCCGCGCTGGTGGACGGGCTGTACGCGCTCGGCCACCGGCGGATCGCGCACATCGCCGGTCTGCCCGGCCTCGCCCACACCGAGCGACGGATCCGTGCCCTGCGGGCCGAGGCCGGGCGGCGGGGCCTGACCGAGGTCGAGTCGGTGACCACCGACTACTCCGACGCGGAGGGCGCCGCCGTGACCCGCCGGGTCCTGGAGGCCCCCGCCGCGCCGACCGCGCTGATCTACGACAACGACGTGATGGCCGTCGCCGGGGTCGCCGCCGCGGCCGAGCTGGGGTTCTCGGTGCCGGCCGACGTGTCCGTGGTGGCCTGGGAGGACTCGGCGCTGTGCCGCATGGTCAAGCCGTGGCTGTCCGCCCTCTCCCGGGACAGCGTGGAGTTCGGCCGGACGGCGGCGACCGAGCTGACCGCCCTGCTGGACGGCGGCCCGGCCCGCACGGTGCGGGTGCCGGTGCCGCGGCTGATCGAGCGGGACAGCACGGGCCCGGCCCGGTCGTCCTGAGCCGGGCGGCCCGGGGTTGCGCCGGGGCCTCGACGCGGAGGTGGACGGAGGGGCAGAGTGCTGTCTGCGTACTCGCCGGTAATCCCGTTCCACCGCACCCCGAGGAGCCCTCGTGACCGACTGGGCAGGCCGCACCGCCGCAGAGATCGCCGCCGCCGTCCGCGAGAAGCGGACCACCCCCCGCGAGGTGGTGGCGGAGCACCTGGCCGTGATCGAGCGGCTCGACGGCCGCGTCGGCGCCTTCCGCACGGTGCGCGCCGAGGCGGCGCTCGCCGAGGCCGAGGAGACCGGGGCCCGGGGAGATCTCGGCGAACTGCCGCTGGCCGGCGTACCGGTGGCGGTCAAGGACAATCTCGCGGTGCGCGGCGAGTCCACCCGGGTCGGCTCGGCGGCGACCCCGGACACGCCGGCCGGGGCCGACCACGTCACCGTCGCGCGGCTGCGGGCGGCCGGCGCGGTGGTGGTGGGCCTGACCAACGTGCCCGAGCTGTGCGTGTTCGGCACCAGCGAAGGCGTGCACGGCACGGTCCGCAACCCGTGGGACCCGGCCCGCTCAGCGGGCGGTTCCTCGGGAGGGAGCGCCGCCGCGGTCGCCGCCGGGATGGTGCCGCTCGCGCTGGGCAACGACGGCATGGGTTCGCTGCGGATACCGGCGGCCAACTGCGGTCTGGTCACCCTCAAGCCGGGCCACGGCGTGGTGCCGGCCGGCATCGGCGAGGGCGACTGGTTCGGCATGTCCGAGAACGGGCCGCTGGCCACCACCGTCGAGGACGCCCGCCTCATGTTCGCCGTCCTCGCGGACACCTCCGCGCCCCGCCGGGCGGACTCCGGCGCCCTGCGCGTCGCCGCCTCCCTGCGCAGCCCCCTGGCGGGTGTCACCGTCTCCCGCCCCTACGCGGACGCCGTCCGGGAGGCTGCCGGGGTGCTGATGCGGGCGGGGCACCTGGTGCGGCGGGCGGACCCGTCCTATCCGGCGTCGCTCAGCGTGACCGCGCTCACCCACTGGACGGCGGGTACGTCGGTGGACGCCCGCAACCTCGACCGGCGGCGGCTGGCCCGGCGCACCCGGGTGCACGCGGCTCTCGGGCGGCCCTTCGTCCGCAGGGTCACCACCGGCGCGGCCCGTGACGCGCTGCGCGGGCGCCTGGAGCCCTTCTTCGCGGAGTACGACGTCCTGCTCACGCCCGCGCTGGCCCGCCGCTCCCCCAAGGCGGGCCCTTGGCACGAGCGGGGCTGGCTGCGCAACATCGCCGCCAACTCGGCGTACTCGCCCTTCACTCCGCCGTGGAACCTCACCGGCTGGCCCGCGATGACGGTGCCGGTCGGCTCCCTGCCGTCGGGCGCCCCCTGCGCCGTCCAGTTGGCCGGGCGTCCCGGGTCGGAGGCGGCGCTGCTGGAGCTGGCGGAGCGGATCGAGGCGCTGCGGCCCTGGCGGCGGACGGCCCCGGTGGAGTGACGGGGCGGTCCACCGGGCTACAGGGCGCGGTGCATGATGTGCAGGCCGACCAGGCCGTGGCGCGGGTGGTCGAAGGCGTCCGGCACGGTGCCCAGGATCGTGAAGCCCAGCGAGGTCCACAGCCGCACGGCGGGGTTGGTCTCGACGACGGCGTTGAAGACCATGCCCCGGTACCCCTCGGCGCGGGCGGCGGCCAGGACGTGTTCGGCCAGGGCCCGGCCGGTACCGCGGCCGGCCCGGTCCGGGTCGACCATGAAGCCGGCGTTGGCGACGCGGGCGGCGGGGCCCCCGTAGTTGGGAGTGAGGTAGGCGGAGGCGACGACGGCGCCGCTGTCGTTCTCGGCGACGTAGACGCGTTTGGCGGGGTTCATCCACAGGGACCGGGCGTCCTCCTCGGACGTGTCCCGGTCCCAGGCGTAGGTCTCGCCGGCGGCGACGATGCGGTGCCAGAAGGGCCAGATGCGCGGCCAGTCGCCGGGGGCGGCTTCCCTGATCAGCATGGGCGTGAGTCTCGCACGCCCATGCGTCCGGCGGCTGCCAGGGGGCGGCGCGGGCTCAGTCCACGCTGGGCAGGATGTGGGGCTCGGCCAGATCGTCCTCGTAGCCCGCGAGGCGGATCGGGGCGGACCGCGCCCACACGTCGAGGCTGCCGATCTCGCCGGGCCGGCGGCGCGCACGCTCGGTGCGTTCCTTGGGTCGCTGCTCTGGGCTCGTCGTCGTCTCCGGTGTCACCGCGCACTCCTTATGTGTCGGATCACCCTCGGGGCCTGTCGGCCAGTCTTCCGCCCGGCACCAGGCCCCCGCTCGGGTGTGGGTCGAGATGCACTACAGACGCGGTGGCGCCGGTACCTCGCAGGAGAGCAGACCGCTGTGTCACCGGCTGCCCCCGGACGGACCTCGGGTGTGGGTAGTGCCCTGTGCTGCGGTCCGTCCGACCCAGACTAACCAAATGAGCGGGGGTGCGCTCTATGGGGCTCAAAACATGGGAGAACCATTGCCCTTCGTCGCGCGCGCAGTTGGCACCAGTCTGCCGGGATTCCTCCCCATCCGCACGGTGCGGTGCTCACCCGTTCGGCCCAACCGCCGACCGCTCCTTCGAATGTCGGCGGCCACGGTCGCGCCGTTCAGTCGCCGTTGGCTGCGGCGCAAGCTCGCCATGGTCTGCTGCCCGTCGGCAACGGCTGTCTCGCGGGAGGACCGGGACATGGAACTGCGCAGCGTCGAGGAGCTGATGGACCTGCTGTACGCCTGCCGGGGCGAGCGGTCCGGGGAGTACGGCGGTGAGACCGTGGACCTGCACGGGCACGCGCTGCGGACCGCGGCGCTGCTGCGGCGGCGCCGGCCCGCCGACAAGGAGCTCCAGGTCGCCGGTCTGGTGGCGCCCGTGGGCCGGCTGCTGTGGCCCGGCGCCCCGGCCGTCCGGACCGCCGACGCGGTACGGCCGCTGCTGGGCGCGCGCGTCTCCCGGCTGCTGCGCCGGGCCGCCCACCCGGAGGCGTGGGCGCACGACGACGACCTGGCCGGCCTGCACCAGGCGGCCGAGGAGGCGCGCACCGCCGTCTTCGACGCCGGGGTCCTGGAGGACTGGCGCACCGTGCTGGAGCTGACGGCGGCCCGCAACTCGCGTCTGGGCGCCGTGGACTAGGGGTGTCGTTTCGACCAACGACCCCCCTGGGACCTGACCGGCCCCTTGGTCACCACTTGCCGGGCGCGTAGTCCTTGAGGAAGACGCCGTACAGGTCCTCGCCCGCCTCGCCGCGCACGACGGGGTCGTAGACCCGGGCCGCGCCGTCGACCAGGTCGAGCGGGGCGTGGAAGCCGGCCTCGGCCAGGCGGAGCTTGTCGTAGTGCGGACGCTCGTCGGTGATCCAGCCGGTGTCCACGGAGGTCATCAGGATCCGGTCGGTGTCGAACATCTCCTGGGCGCTGGTCCGCGTCACCATGTTCATCGCGGCCTTGGCGGCGTTGGTGTTGGGGTGCCCGGCGCCCTTGTAGCCGCGGGCGAACACCCCCTCCATCGCGGAGACGTTGACGACGTAGGCG
Organism: Streptomyces sp. NBC_01723; assembly: GCF_036246005.1. NCBI lineage: Bacteria > Bacillati > Actinomycetota > Actinomycetes > Kitasatosporales > Streptomycetaceae > Streptomyces > Streptomyces sp. NBC_01723. The sequence continues at coordinate 7,857,761 of NZ_CP109171.1, read as the reverse complement.
CGGCCGTTGGGCGCCCTGCGCGCGGCCTCGGCCATCGAGGGCCGGAGGGCGCTGATGAGGATGAACGGCGAGGTGTAGTTGCACAGCTGGGTCTCCAGCAGCTCCACCGGGGAGATCTGCTCGATGGTCTGCACCCAGGTGTTGGAGTCGACGACGTCCGGGACGAGACCGCCCGCGTCGATGGCGGTGCCCTCGCGGTGCCGGACCACGCTGGCGTGGCCGGCGACCAGGGCGAGGTCGGCCACCTTCTGCGCGTCGAGCCCGGAGGTGCCGACGGGCAGCGCGGTCAGCCCGTCCACCGCACCGGAGTTGAAGGCGCCGATGACGTGGTGGGCGGGCAGCTCACCGGCGGGCAGCGGGGCATCCTCGCCCTCGACGAGCGCGGCGTACGCGGAGGGCAGGCGCCGCACGGTCTGCGTGGCGTTGTTGATCAGGATGTCGAGCGGTCCCGGCTCGGTGACCCGCTCGGCGAGGGCCACGGCCTGCGCGGGGTCGCGCAGGTCGATGCCGACGACCTCGAGGCGGTGCAGCCAGTCCGCGGAGTCGTCCATGGCCTTGAAGCGGCGGATGGCGTCCTTGGGGAAACGGGTGGTGATCGTGGTGTGCGCGCCGTCGCGCAGCAGCCGCAGCGCGATGTACATGCCGATCTTGGCGCGGCCGCCGGTGAGCAGCGCGCGCTTGCCGGTGAGGTCGGCGCGGGCCTCGCGGCGCTCGCGGTTCTCGGCGGCGCACGTCTGGCAGAGCTGGTGGTAGAAGTAGTCGACCTCGACGTAGCGCTGCTTGCAGATGTAGCAGGAGCGGGGGCGCTGCAGTATCCCGGCGATCCGCCCCTGCTCGGTGCGGGAGGAGGGCAGCAGGCCCTCCGTCTCGTCGTCGATGCGCTCGGCGGAGCCCGTGGCGGTGGCCTCGGTGACCGCCTTGTCGTGGGCGGTCTTGGCGGCCCGGCGGTCCTGGCGGCGGCGCTGCTTGACCATGCGGTAGATGTGCGAGGTGGCCCGGCGCACCCGGATCGCGTCCGGGTGGTCGACGTCGAGCCCGTCGAGTTCCTCCAGCACGCTCAGGCAGACGGCCAGCCGCTCCGGGTCGATCCCGGGGCCGTACACCGCCTCGTCCGTGCTCGCCGCACCGTCCTGTGTCACCGTCATCGCCGCTGCCGTTCCCTGGGTCACCGTCGCGGCGCTCCATGACGCGACCGCTGTCGAACAGCGGATTTTATTCAGCGCCGGGCCCGGAACCAAACCCGCCGGGGTCAGGGACCGCACGCCGTGAGCAACGTCTCCACCTCCTCGGCGAGGGCGAGCGCGAACCGGTCGAGGTCGGGCAGCGCCTTCGCGTCCGCGACCAGGCCGTAGTGGACCTGTCCGCGGTACGTCGAGACGGCCACCGCCAGGGAGTGGCCACGGGCCAGCGGCGCCAGCGGGTAGACCTCGGTGAGCGGGTGGCCGCCGAGCCGCAGCCCGAGGCTGGGCAGGGGCACGCTGGTGACGAGGATGTCGAACCAGAGCCGGGCGGCGCCCGAGACCAGCGGGCCGCCGAGCCGGTGGCCGAGCGCCGGGACGTGGTCGGCGAGCAGTGCGACGGCTCCGGCGCCCCGGCCCGGTCCGGCGTCCTTGTTGCGGTCCATGGCGGCCCGGACCGTGCCGAGGCGCGACAGCGGGTCGGGGTCGGCGACCGGAAGCCGTATCAGGTACCCGGAGAGCCGGTTGCCCTGCGGGTGGGCGGTGCGCGGGCGGCGCTTGGAGACGGGGATCAGGGCGCGGGGCGCGACGCCCTCGCTGCCGTCGCCGCGCTCGTCCAGCCAGCGGCGCAGGGCGCCGGCCACGACCGCGATCAGTACGTCGTTGACGGTGCCGCCGGTGGTCTTGCGCACGTGGTGCACGTCGTCGAGGTCGACCGCCACGCCCGCGATCCGCCGGGTGCCGGAGGAGTCGGCGGTGAGCGCGGCCGAGGAGCGCACGTCGAGGGTGGACAGGGCCGCGGCGGCCCCGATGTCCAGCGCGCGGCCCGCGTCGGACAGGACGCCGCGCAGCCGGTCCGGCAGGGTCCGCACGTCCGGCAGGAGCCCGCGCGGGGGCTGCTCGGGGCGGGGCCGGGGGGCGGGGAGGTCCATCGGATCGAGAACGCCCGCGGCGAGGGTGAGGGCGCGCAGGCCGTCGGCGAGGGCGTGGTGGAACTTGAACAGCACGGCGAAGGAGCCGCCGTCCGCGCCCGGCAGGACGTGCGCCTCCCACGGGGGCCGGCCGCGTTCCAGGGGCCGTTCCATCAGGCGGCCGGCCCGGGCGTGGAAGTCCGTGGTCGGGGCGTGCAGCCGTACGTGGTCGAGCGGGTCGAAACGCGGGTCGGGTTCGCGGGTGGCGCCGCCGAACGCGAACGGGCGGCGCAGCGCCAGCGGCGGCTGCCAGGTGTCCCGGATCCGCATCCGCAGTCCGGGCACCGCGGGCGCGCGGGCGGCGAGCAGGTCGGCCGCGAGGGCGCCGGCGGTGGGCGACTGGGCCTCGAAGACGCCGAGCGCGCCGAGGTGCATGGGGTGCTCGGGGGACTCGATGTTCCAGAACGCCAGGTCGAGGGGAGCGAGCGGATCGGGAGTCAAGGGTCTGCCTCGCAGGGACGACGCGTCGACAACGGGTGGACAAGCAGTCAATCGTCCTCCGACGATTACGGTCAAGTACGATCAAGCTACGCACAGTTAACAAGAGATTAAAGTCCCGCCCCTTTTGGCAGGGGCGGGACTGCTGGGACTCATGGGGCGTCTGTGCTCACGTCAGCGGCGGTGGCACCGCCTGTGCCGAGGTTCCCCACCCGGACGGGTGCGGGCCGACCGTGAAAGCGAGCGACCGGACGGAGCGCAGGGCGTCGGTCGTGAGGTACGTCCGGTCGTAGGCCGCGCCGTCGGTGCGGGCCGACTGGACGTACCGATCCGTGTCCGAGGTGCCGGGCGCCGTGACGGTCAGGGCGCCGCGCGGGTAGTAGCGGCGGTCGAGGGTGAGGTCGACGCGGTCGAAGACCGGGGTGGACAGGCCCCAGGTGTCGTAACCGGGCTGGATCGGGAAGATCCCGATCGAGGACAGCACGTTCCAGGCGGACATGGTGCCCAGGTCGTCGTTGCCGGTCATGCCGGTCGGCGTGTCCGTGAACAGGGTGAGCGCCGCGTGCACCACGTCGGTGGTCTTCCAGGGCTGCCCGGTCGACAGATAGGTGTACGGGGCGATCAGGTCGGGCTCGTTCTGGGGGTTGTACTTGTCGGCGTTGTAGTAGTCGTACGGCCCGTTCACCCACACCTCGCGGGCGGTCTTCGCCGGGTCCGCGAGCAGCTGGTCGTAGGCGAAGAAGGAGTCGAGCCGGTCGTTGGCGGCCTCGGTCCCGCCGATGAGGTCGATCATGCCGGGCAGGTCCTGCGGCACCAGCCACTGGTACTGCCAGGACGTGCCCTCGTGGAAGCCCTCGCTCTGCGCCGGGTCGGCCGGCCCGGTGAAGGCGCCCTCGGCGTCGCGGGCGCGGAAGAACCCGGTCGAGGGGTCGAAGACGTCGCGGTAGCTCTGGGCCCGCTCGGCGTACCGCTTCGCGTCCGCGTGGTGGCCGAGGTCGCCGGCCATCCGGGCGAGCATGGCGTCGGACAGGGCGTACTCCAGGGTCGCGGAGGCGCCGTGGTCGTAGTCGGAGTCGCCCGGCTTGGCGTGCGGGCGGCCCTTGACGTACGGCGCGAAGCCGTCGGCGAGGTACTCGCGGTTGGCCTCCCGGCCGACGGCCGGCGAGTCCGCGGGCGGCACCCCGTCGGCGTTCTTCCTCAGCGCGCGGTAGGCCCGCTCCTCCCAGCCGTGCAGCAGGCCCTGCTGGTAGGCGTTGGTGAGGAAGGGCGTCACCGGGTCGCCGGTCATGATGTTGGTCTCGACCGTGCCATAGCCCCACTTGGGCAGCCAGCCGCTCTCCTCGTCGATCTTGATGACGGAGATCGCCATGTCCCGTGCCTCCCGGGGCGCGAGGAGGGCGAGGAGCTGGGACTGGGTGCGGTAGGTGTCCCACAGGGACCAGTTCTGGTAGTACGTGAAGCCCTTGGCGCGGTGGACCTCCTGGTCCCAGCCGGTGTAGCGGCCGTCGACGTCGCTGCCGACGTTGGGCGCCAGGAAGGACCGGTACAGGGACGAGTAGAAGGTGCGGCGCAGGGTGTCGTCCCCGCCCCGGACCCGGACGTCGTCGAGCCGCTTCTCCCAGGTGCGCTGCGCGCCGTGGCGCACGGCGTCGAAGGAGCGTCCGCCCTCGGCGCGGAGGTTGAGCGCGGCGCCCCGCGCGTCCACGTAGGACAGGGCGGTGGTGGCCTCGACGGCGCGGTCCTTCGTGGTGTCGAAGCGGACGTAGGCCCCCTCGCCGCCGGTCTTCGAGCCCGCGGTCACGGTGCCGTCGTCCCAGGTGCCGTGGGAGGCGAAGGGCCGGTCGAAGCGGGTGATCGTGTAGACGGTGTAGGGCTCGGTGTCCTGGCAGAAGCCGCTGCCGGTGATCGCGGTCCGTACGGTGCGGCTGTCGAGCACCTCGACCTTGGTGGAGATGTTCTTGTGCAGCGACTGGCCCGCGTTGAGCAGGACGTTGGCCTTGCCGGTGGCCGGGAAGGTGTAGCGCTGCACTCCGGTGCGTTCGGTGGCGGTCAGCTCCGCTTCGACGCCGGAGTCGAGGCCGACGCGGTAGTAGCCGGGACTCGCCTCCTCGTCCTCGTGGCTGAAGGAGGCGGCGTACTTCGCGTAGTCCGTCTCGGTGACGTCGCCGGTGGTCGGCAGCACCGGCAGGTCACCGCCGAGGCCGCAGCCGACGCCGGAGAGGTGGACCAGGGAGAAGCCGCGGATGTGGGTGTCGGAGTGGTCGTAGCCGGTGTTGTGGCCGGTGTCCGGCGAGAACTGCACCATGCCGAAGGGCACGGCGGCGCCGGGATAGGTGTTGCCCTCGTTCTCCGTCCCGATGAACGGGTTCACCAGGTCGGTCAGGTGCTGGTCGGCCGTCGGGGCGGCCTGCGCCGCCGGGGCGGTGAGCAGCGCGGACGCTGCCACCACCCCGGCCACGCAGAGCCGCAGACGCCGGGTGACTCTCATGTGCGGTGCCCTCCGGAGGTTCTGCCGTGCGGTTCGTGGTGCGGGTGCTCAGCCGGTGCAGCCCGCCGGGGCGGGCTGCGACGCGTCGCGGATCAGTGCCTCGTGGGCGGCCTTCACCCGCTCGACGTCCGGCTTGAGGACCTTGCGGTCGTACGTCGTCAGGCCGTTCAGCTCGCCCTCGACGTCCGAGATCTGGGTGTAGACGGCGCCGTTGCCGCCCCGGCAGGCCAGGGCGCGGACCTCGTCGAGCTTGGTGAGGTAGTCGTCCGTGTAGGTCTGCGGGTCGACGTCGACGTACGACTGCTGCACGGACCAGGCGTGACCCGGTACCGCGAGGCCCAGGCCGCCGTACTCGCCGGAGACCAGGGCGCGTTCGCCGTCCGGGGACGGCGGCAGGGCGGGGCTCGGGTAGCCGTGCTCGTCCATGATGTCGCCGGCGCCGCCGTCGGCCCCCAGGTTCAGGCCCGACTGGTTGTTGACGAGGCGGGTCGGGTCCCAGGCCTTGGCCTGTTCGGCGACGCGTTTGATGTCGTACTGGCCCCAGCCCTCGTTGAAGGTGACCCACATGATGACCGACGGGTGGCTGACGTGTTCGTCGATCATCTCCTTCATCTCGCGTTCGTACTCGGCGCGGGCGGCGGCCGACGGGTTCTTCCCCGCGGTCATCGCGGGCATGTCCTGCCACACCAGCAGGCCCAGCCGGTCGGCCCAGTAGAACCAGCGGTCGGGTTCGACCTTGATGTGCTTGCGCACCGAGTTGAAGCCGAGTCGCTTGTGCAGCTCGAGGTCGTGGGCGAGGGCCTCGTCGGTGGGAGCGGTGTGCAGGCCGTCCGGCCAGAAGCCCTGGTCCAGGGTGGCCATCATGAAGACCGGTTCGCCGTTGAGCACGGTGCGGGGTACGCCGTCCACCTTCTCGACGGCGATGGAGCGCATCCCGAAGTAGCTCTCGACGCGGTCGTGTCCGACGGTGACCTTCAGGTCGTACAGGAATGGGTCGTCGGGCGACCACAGGCGCGGGTCGCGGATCCGCAGGGTCAGCGGCTCACCGGTGCGGCCGCTCACCGTGGCGACCTTGCGGTGCCCGGCGTACGCCGTCGCCCTGACCGGAACGCCGTCGCGCACGCCCTTCGGCTCGACGGTCAGGGTGCCCGCCGCCCCGTCCACGTGCGGGGTCAGCTTGAGGGATTCGGCGTGGTCGCGGGCGACCGGTTCCATCCAGACCGTCTGCCAGATGCCGGAGCTGGGCGTGTACCAGATGCCGCTCGGGTCCAGGCGCTGCTTGCCGACCGGGGGGTTCTCGCCGTCCGCCGCGTCGGTCGGGTCGTAGACGCCGACGATCAGCTCCTGGGCGCGGCCCGGCTTCAGCGCGTCGGTGACGTCGGCGCTGAACTTGTCGTAACCGCCCTTGTGGTCGGCGACCTTCGTGCCGTTGACGTACACCTCGGACTGCCAGTCGACGGCACCGAAGTTGAGCTTGAGGCGCTGTCCGGAGCCGATGTGCCAGTCGCGGGGCACGGTGAAGGTGCGGCGGTACCACATGCGGTCCTCGTGCCGCTGGATACCGGAGAGCTGGGACTCCACCGGGTACGGGACGAGGACGCGCTCCTTCAGGTCCTTGCCGACCGGCGGAGTCTCACCGGCCTCGGCGGCGGCGAACTGCCAGCGTCCGTTGAGGTTCTGCCACTCGTCCCGGGTCAACTGCGGTCGCGGGTACTCCGGGAGGGCGTTGTCCGGTCCCACCTCGTCGGCCCAGTCGGTACGCAGCTCGTAGGTGGAGTGGTTGCCGCCGCTGCTCCAGAAGGCGTTGACAACGTTGCCAACGGCGTCGGTGAGGCCGCCTTCGCCGTCGTAGCGGACGTCGGCGGTGCCGGGCGCGTCGCCGTTCTTGTTGCCGACGACGGGTTCACCGAGGGCGACGAGCAGGGCACTGGGGTCGGCCGGGTCGACCTTCGCCTCGCCGAGGGGCCACTTGGCGCCGCCGATCACCGCTTCGAGGTGGTCGGTCAGACCGCCGGGGGCGGCGGCGAGGGGGCTCGCGAAGTCCAGCCTGAGGGTGCGGCCGGTGGACTGGACGGTGGTCGCCGTGGCGCCGTTGTAGTCGAAGCCGTCGGGCAGGCGGAAGGCCGACTGCGGGATCGCCTCCTTGGCGCCGCCGGGCTCGGTCCAGCGCAGGTGCAGGTTGGAGCCGCCGAAGTGCTCGAAGTACTCCAGCTTGATGTCGTAGGACTGCCCCGCCGTCAGCTCGACGGGCGCGGAGGTCTGTTCGCGGTCCCAGTCGTCGACCCAGTGGTCGACGGCGAGCCGGCCTCCCACCCAGAGGCGGAAGCCGTTGTCGCCCGTGATCGAGAAGGTGTGGGCGCCGGTCGTCTCCGGGACGAGCTTGCCGGTCCAGCGGACGCTGACGTCGTCCGACTGCCCGGTGGCGAAGGCGAGTCGCGGCTCCAGGGTGCCGAAGTCGACCTGCGGGTCGAAGCCGGTGGCCTTGAGCTCGTGGAAGTCGAAGGCGCCGGGGGCGGACTGGGTGTAGTACTCGCCCTTCAGACCCTGGATCTCGTCGGCGGCCGCGTCCGCCGCGTGCGCGGCCGGTACGGCGGCGAGACCCGCCGCGCCGAGCGCGGCGACGAGGAGCAGCGCGAGTTTGTCTCTGAGTCGTTTGGTGCGCACGGACCCTCTCCTTGGGAACGGGTGGTGGCCGATGGCTCATGACATCGATGTCATACAACGATGTAACAGCAGCAGAGGCATGACAACACGGATTCCGCTTCGCGTCCAGGGACATGACAACAGCCCCAGGGGCCCGCCAACCGTCCGGCCGTCAGGGCACCCGCTGCGCCTTGCCGAGCGCGATCACGCCGCCCCTGGAGACCGTGTACAACTCGCCGTCCCGGTCCGGGTTGACGCCGATCGTCGCTCCCGGGGGCACGTCGACGTTCTTGTCCAGCACCGCCCCGCGCACCACCGCGCCCCGGCCGATGTGCACGTTGTCGTGCAGCACCGAGCCCTGGACCACCGCACCCGGGTCGACCACCACGCCCGGCGAGAGCACGGAGCGGGTGACCTGTCCGCGGATCAGGCAGCCCGCGCTGATGATCGACTCGCTGGCGATGCCGCCGGCGTTGAAGCGGGCGGGCGAGAGCTGCGCGGAGTGGGTGTAGAGGGGCCAGTCCCGGTTGTAGAGGTTGAACGCGGGCCGTTCGGCGATCAGGTCCATGTGGGCGTCGTAGTAGGCGTCGAGGGTGCCCACGTCCCGCCAGTACCCCTGGTCCCGGGTGGTCTCCCCCGGCACGTGGTTGGCGCTGAAGTCGTAGAGGGCGGCCTCGCCCCGGTCGGTGAGCTCGGGCAGGATCGAACCGCCCATGTCGTGCACCGAGTTCTCGTCCCCGGCGTCCCGGTGCAGGGCCTCGACGAGGGCCTTGGTGGTGAAGACGTAGTTGCCCATCGAGGCGAAGACGCACTCGGGGTCGTCGGCGAGTCCGGGCGGGTTCTCGGGCTTCTCCAGGAATTCGGTGACGGTCTGGCCGTCGGAGCCGGGAGTGATCACGCCGAAGGACGACGACTCGCCGCGTGGGACACGGATCCCGGCGACGGTCACGCCGGCGCCGGACTCGATGTGCTGGGCGACCATCTGCCGCGGGTCCATCCGGTACACGTGGTCGGCGCCGAACACCGCGACGTACTCGGGCTGTTCGTCGTGCACGAGGTTCAGGGACTGGAGGATCGCGTCGGCACTGCCCAGGTACCAGCGCGGGCCGAGACGCTGTTGCGCGGGGACCGGGGTGACGTAGTTGCCGAGCAGGCTGGACATCCGCCACGTGGTGGTGATGTGCCGGTCCAGGGAGTGCGACTTGTACTGCGTGAGGACGCAGATCCGCAGGATGTCGCCGTTGACCAGGTTGGACAGTACGAAATCGACCAGCCGGTAGGTGCCGCCGAAGGTGACCGCGGGTTTGGCGCGGTCCGCGGTCAGGGGCATCAGTCGCTTGCCCTCTCCGCCCGCCAGCACGATGCCGAGCACCGAAGGACCTCCACGACGCATGGGCCGCTCCCCTCACCCTCGTTCACCCTCGGCTGCCCCCGGGCGGGACGCCTAAGCCTGCTTGAGGATCTCCTCGTAGAGCCGGACCGTGCGGCGGGCGACCGCGTCCCAGCCGAACTCCTCCACCGCCCGCTCGCGGCCCGCCTCACCCATCCGCCGGGCGGTCGCCGGGTCGCCGAGGACGGAGTCCAGCGCCCGCGCGAGGCCCGCCTCGAACGCGTCGTCCCCTCCCTCGGTCCTGGGGACGAGCACACCCGTTTCACCGTCCGCCACGACCTCGGGGATGCCGCCGACCCGGGAGGCCACGACCGGCGTGCCGCAGGCCATGGCCTCCAGGTTGACGATGCCCAGCGGTTCGTACACGGAGGGGCAGACGAACACGGCGGCGTGCGTGAGGAGTTGGATCACCTCCGGGCGCGGCAGCATGCGCGGGATCCAGTGCACGCCCTCGCGGGCGCGGCTCAGCCCGGCGTAGAGGTCGCGGAACTCCTGGTCGATCTCGGGAGTGTCGGGGGCGCCGGCGCACAGCACGACCTGGGCGGCCGGGTCGATGTCCCGCACCGCGCGCAGCAGGTGCGGGACCCCCTTCTGGCGGGTGATGCGGCCGACGAACAGGACGTACGGGCGGGAGCGGTCCAGGCCGATCCGGTCCAGGGCGTCGGTGCCGGGGTCGGGCCGGTAGAGGGTGGTGTCGATGCCGTTGTGCACGACGTGCACGCGGGCGGCGTCCAGCGCGGGGTAGCAGCCGAGGATGTCCTCGCGCATCGCTCCGGACACGGCGACGACGGCGTCGGCGGACTCGACGGCGGTGCGCTCGGCCCAGCCGGACAGCTCGTAACCGCCGCCGAGTTGCTCGGCCTTCCAGGGGCGCAGGGGCTCCAGCGAGTGGGCGGTGACCACGTGCGGGATGCCGTACAGGAGCTTGGCGAGGTGGCCGCCCAGGTTGGCGTACCAGGTGTGGGAGTGGACCAGTTCGCGGCCTTCGAGGGCGGCGGTCATGGCCAGGTCGACGGAGAAGGTGCGCAGCGCGTCGTTGGCGCCGTCGAGCGCGGACCAGGGGCGGTGGCGCAGCACGCCGTCGGTGCGGCCCTCACCCCAGCAGTGCACGTCGAGGTCGACGAGGCGGGCGAGTTCCCGGGCGAGGAACTCGACGTGGACACCCGCGCCCCCGTACACGTCCGGCGGGTACTCCCGGGTCAGCAGTCCCACACGCACCCGGAACCTCCCGTCTTCGCGGCTGGTCCCTTCATGGTCACCCAGACGCGGCGCCTTAGGAAGAGCGCGGGGCCTGCGGAGACCGGGAAGATCCCGGCAGCGGCGATCCCGGCGGCTGCGATCCCGGCTGCCGCGCTCCCGGCTGCCGCGCTCCCGGCAGCGGCGCTCCCGGCTGCCGCGCTCCCGGCTGCCGCGCTCCCGGCGGCTGCGATCCCGGCGGCTGCGATCCCGGCGGCTGCGGGAAGCAGCAGTCGCCGCACACGCCGGCTCCGGGCACCCGGTAGTACAGGCAGCAGCTGCGGCGCCGGAAGGCCGTGCCGGTGAGGGTGCCGGTCCCGGCGAGCAAGGGGTGGACGAGCAGTCCGGCGGTCAGGGCCCCGGCCCGCCCGGCCGCGTCCGTACGGCCGTGGCGGCGGGCCCAGCGGTCCAGTTCCCGGCCGGCGCCTGCCAGCGCGGAGGCCGCGTTGCCCCACAGCAGCCCGGTGGCGACGCCGTACCTGTCGTGCACGGCGGCCGTCAGGGGCGCCAGGTGGGCGGTGAGCACGACGTCCGCGAGGGCGGTGGTGTCCGCCGGCCGCGCGGACCGCACCTCGGCGAGCCAGAGGTCGTCGGGGGCGGTGGCGTCGGGGTCCCAGCGCAGCAGGTCCGGGGCGAGGTCGGGGACCCGGCCCGTGAGGGCGGCGCAGGCCAGCGCCACCGACCACAGGCGGGCCGCGAGCCCCTGCTGGGCGACGGAGGCGGCGACCCGGGCCTCGGGGGCGCGGAGGGCGTCCGCCACCCTCCGGACGCGGTGGGCGAGGGGGTCGGCCAGGAGGTCGCCCGGCGGGCCGCCGGGCGGAACCGGAACATGAACGTCCGGGCTGGTGTCCCCGTAATCCGGTGCATAGGCGTGCGCGAGGGCGGGAAGGGGTCGGGGCGGCAACGGCCGGGACGCGTGCAGGACGAAGAAGCCGCCGAGCGGGCGGAGTGCGGCGAGGGCGGGGTCGAGGTCCACGGAGAGCAGTACTATCAAGCCCCGTAGGGGTCGCGACCAGGGGTACCTGACGAAAGTCGCCCACCCTGGGGAGGACGAGGGGGTCGTCGTACTCCATCGGTAGTAGGACCCAATGAAGTCTCAGGGACGACGACGGGAAGACCCTGAGGCGGCATCGTGTTGTCCATGGAAGACGACCGTTCGCCGCGCCGGGCCCAGTGCCCCCGCCTCACGCAGAGGATCAGCCGATGAGCGCCCTCGCGTTGTCCGTGCTGCTGTCGCTCGTCTCCGCCGTGGCGTACGCGGGCGGAGCGATCGTGCAGGAGCAGGTCGCGGCGTCCTCCTCGGCGGCTCAGTACGCCCCTGTGCGCCGGCCCGGCTGGTGGGCGGCGGTCGCGCTCAACGGCCTCGGCGGCCTGCTGCACGTCGTGGCGCTCGCCCTCGGTCCGCTCAGCCTGGTGCAGCCGCTCGGGGCGCTGACCATCGTCTTCGCGCTGCCCATGGCGGCGCTGTTCGTGGGCCGCAAGGCCGGTGCGACGGCCTGGCGCGGCGCGCTCATGGCCACGGTCGGCCTCGCCGGTCTGCTCTCCCTGGTCGGCGCGGCCGACGCGCAGTCGCTGGACACCGCTCAGCGGATCGGCGCCGCCGTCGTCACCGGCGCGGTGATCGTCGCACTGATGATCGCCGCCCGGGCCGTGCACCGGCACCCGGCGGTCCGCAGCATCCTGCTGGCGGTCGCGTCCGGCATCGCGTTCGGCATGTCCTCGGTCTTCACCAAGACGGTCGCGGTCGACTGGAGCGGCGGGGTGTCCGCCGCCGACCTGCCGTCCATGGCCGTGATCGGCGTGCTCGCCACGGCGGGCATGGTGCTGTCGCAGGCCTCCTACCGGGGCGCCGGCCTCGCCGCCCCGCTCGCCACGCTGACGGTGGTGAACCCGGTGGTGGCCGCGGTGGTCGGCATCACGATGTTCGGTGAGACCTTCCGGTACGGCACCACCGGCACCGCGCTCGCCCTGAGCTGCGGCGTGGTCGCGGCGGGCGGACTGATCCTGCTGACGACGGAGCGGATCGCACGGGAGTCGGCCTCCGCCGGGGAGAGCGAGGCGCCGGCCGCCGAGCAGCCCGCGGCGCTTCCCGCCGCGGACGGGGCGGAGCCGGTCGCGGTACCGACGGGTCCGGTCGCGGTACCGACAGGTCCGGTCGCGGTACCGACAGGTGCAGCCGTGGTACCGACGGGTCCGGTCCCGGCATCCGTCGCGGCGGAGGCGGCGGGCGTTCCGGTGGCCCGTTTGTCCGAGAAGGTCCTGGTGCCCTCCCCGGTGTCACCGCCGGTGCCGGCCGCCGCCCCCGCCAAGGACCCCGCGAAGGAGCTGTACGCCGCGCGGAGCCGGGCGGAGAGCGACGACGCCACGCTCTCCTACGGCCCCTTCTACGGCGGCCCGTTCGTCCCGCCGCCCGTGTTCAGCCGGCGCCGGGTCCGGGTCAGATCCTGACTCCTCCGGCCCGCAGGTACGCCAGCGGGTCGACGTCGGAACCGAAGCCGGGCCCCGTCCGCACCTCGAAGTGCAGATGCGGGCCCGTGACGTTGCCGGTGGAGCCGGAGCGTCCGATGCGCTGCCCGGCGCCCACCGACTGTCCGTCCCGGACGGAGATCGCCGAAAGGTGGGCGTACTGCGAATAGCGGCCGTCGCTGTGCCGGACGACCACCTGGTACCCGTAGGAACCGCCCCAGCCCGCGCTGACGACCCGCCCGGCCGCGACCGACCTGATCGAGGTGCCGGTGGGGACGGGGAAGTCGACGCCGGTGTGGTAGCCCTTCGACCAGGAGGAACCCGACTGGTGGTAGGGCGTGCCGACGGCGCCGTCGACGGGAGCGACGACGGCGCGGTGCGTGGTGGCCTTGTCCTCGCTGGTCTTGGTCCTGGCCTTGCTGGTGCCGCTGTCGGAGGAGGACTTCCCGGGATCCTTCCGCTGCTCCCGCTCCTGCTGCTTCCGCGGCTTCTCCTGCTTCGGCCGCGGTGTGGCGGTCCCGGAGCCGGTGCGGGGGGCGGTGCCCGCCGTCCCACCGCGCAGCGACAGGCGCTGACCCGGCAGGATCAGGTCGGGGTCCGCTCCGATGGCGTCGCGGTTGGCCTCGTACAGCCCCTGCCAGCCGCCGCCGACCCGGTGGGTGTCGGCGATGCCGGAGAGGGTGTCGCCGGTGACCACCGTGTACATGCGGCCCTTGCCGGCCCGGGACTGCGGCGTGGTCTGCGGCTGGATGTCCTTCACCGAGTCCGCCTTGGCGGCGGGCTTCTTGGCGGACTTCTCGGAGGGCGTGCCGGCGGACTTCTCGTCCCCCGCTCCCCCGGCCGGCCGGATGTCCGGCGTGTCGCCGCCACGGGTCAGTCCGGCCCGCTGCGAGCACACCGGCCAGGCGCCGGGTCCCTGTCCGTCGAGCACCTTCTCGGCGATGGCGATCTGCTGGTCCTTGGTGGCCAGGTCGGCACGCGGGGCGTACCGGGTGCCGCCGAAGGCCTCCCAGGTGGACTGGGTGAACTGCAACCCGCCGTAGTAGCCGTTGCCGGTGTTGATGTCCCAGTCGTCGGTGGACTCGCAGGCGGCGACCTTGTCCCAGGTCTCCACGTCGGCCGCCTGGACCGTGCCGGTACCGACGAGCGGGAGGGCCAGACCCGCGCCGCCCGCGGTGACGGTCAGTGAGGCGCGGTTGATCCTGTTCGGCTGATACCGGCGGTGCCGGCCGCGTACGGCCATGGAGGTCCCCCTCGACATTGCGTCAGGAGGGGCAAAAGTAAGCGCCCCGAACAGGCCATGACAAGACGGCAATCGGCCGGTTCGTCCCGCCAAGTGGCGTGGAATGAATACCCGTTGGCCGGATGCGGCGTCCGCCCGCTGAGACGCGGGGCGCGTTCCGCGCGTACTGGAGTCCGCCGGGCCAGAAAGTGCGACCGGCGAACGGGCACGTCAGGATGGTCACGGGGCGGAACCGGCCATACTGGCGGACACGACCGGCACCACCGACACCAAGGTCACTAGGAGCCATCCCAATGAGCAGTACAGCGCAGATCGGCGTCACGGGTCTCGCGGTCATGGGCCGCAACCTCGCCCGCAACTTCGCCCGCAACGGCTACACGGTCGCGTTGCACAACCGCACGGCGTCGCGCACGCACGCGCTGGTGGAGGAGTTCGGCGGCGAGGGCGACTTCGTCGCGACCGAGACCGCCAAGGAGTTCGTGGCGGCGCTGGAGCGGCCCCGACGCCTGGTGATCATGGTCAAGGCCGGTGACCCGACCGACGCGGTGATCCAGGAGTTCGCCCCGCTCCTGGAGCCGGGCGACATGATCATCGACGGGGGCAACGCCCACTTCGCGGACACCAGGCGCCGGGAACGCGAACTGCGCGAGCAGGGCATCCACTTCGTCGGCACGGGCATCTCCGGCGGCGAGGAGGGCGCGCTGCACGGCCCGAGCATCATGCCGGGCGGCTCGAAGGAGTCGTACGGGTCGCTGGGCCCGATGCTGGAGAAGATCTCCGCGAAGGCGGCGGACGAGGCGCCCTGCGTGACGCACGTGGGCCCCGACGGTGCCGGGCACTTCGTGAAGATGGTGCACAACGGCATCGAGTACGCCGACATGCAGCTGATCGGCGAGGCGTACCAGCTGCTGCGCGACGTCGCCGGGTACTCCCCCGCGCAGATCGCCGACATCTTCCGCACCTGGAACACCGGCCGGCTGGACTCGTACCTGATCGAGATCACCGCCGAGGTGCTGTCGCACGTGGACGCGGAGACCGGCAAGCCGTTCGTGGACGTGGTGGTCGACCAGGCGGAGCAGAAGGGCACGGGCCGCTGGACGGTGCAGATCGCGCTGGACCTGGGCGTGCCGGTGTCCGGTATCGCGGAGGCCGTCTTCGCCCGGTCGCTGTCCGGGCACGCGGCGCTGCGGGAGGCCTCGCGGGGGCTGGAGGGTCCGAAGGCGTCGGCGCTCGGCGAGTCGGAGGCGGCCGCCTTCGCCGACCGCGTCGAGCAGGCCCTGTACGCGTCGAAGATCGTCTCGTACACGCAGGGCTTCCACGAGATCGCGGCGGGCAGTGAGGAGTACGGCTGGGACATCGACCTGGGCGCGGTCTCCGCGATCTGGCGCGGCGGCTGCATCATCCGCGCGGCCTTCCTGGACCGCATCCGCGCCGCGTACGACGCCCGACCCGACCTGCCGAGCCTGCTGTCGGACGAGACGTTCGCGCAGGAGATCGCCGCCGCCCAGGACGACTGGCGCGAGGTCCTGGTCGCCGCGACCCGGCAGGGCGTGCCGACGCCCGGGTTCGCCGCCGCCCTCGCCTACTACGACGCGCTGCGCGCCGAGCGGCTGCCCGCGGCGCTGACGCAGGGGCAGCGGGACTTCTTCGGCGCGCACACGTACCGGAGGACGGACCGGGACGGCGCGTTCCACACGCTGTGGGGCGGGGACCGGTCGGAGGTCACGGCGTAACGCGCAGCGGGGCGGGGCGGGGCAGGCCGAAGGGGCCGGTGGACGGCCGCGGTGAGACCGCGGTGAGATCGCGGTGAGTGAGACCGCGACGAGACGCGGTGAGACCGCGGCGGGACTCGTCCACCGGCCCCTTCGCCTTGGTTGCCCCGGTCGGCTCGGGCGTCCCTCAGGTGAGGGGCGGTCCCGGTTCCGGGCTGGGCACCGGCTCCGGTCCCGGCGGGATCGGTGACGGCGAGGGCTCGGGAGGCCCCGGCGGCTGCGGTGTCGGCTGCGGGCCGGGCCCCGGGGGCTGCGGCGTGGGTTCCGGGCCGGGCCCCGGGGGCGGAGGCGGCGGGGTCGGTTCCGGGCCCGGGCTCGGTGGCGGCACCGGGTCGGGGTGCGGCTGTGGGGGCTCCGGGTCCGGACCTGGTGAGGGCCCCGGAGTGGGCCCCGGCGGAACGGGATCCGGATACGGGTTCGTCATGGCGCTGTCCTCCGGCCAGTCGTCGACGTCGGCTCTGGACTTGTCCCCCGCCTACCCGACGCCCGCCGCCGCACTCACTCCCCCGCATGAACCCCCGGGCCCAGGTGGCCGAGGCGCGCCGCCTCCGCTCCGGCGGCCAGTCCGGGCGCGGGGCTGGCGAGCACCGGGAGGCGGGTTCGGGCCGAGTCCCGGGCCGGCGCCATGGATGCCTGGGCCAGGACGATCACGTCGGCACCGGTGACGGCCTCGGCGGCCTCGGCCACCAGCCGCAGAAAGCCCTCGGTGTCACCGGCCTCGAACCGCGCCCAGGCGCCCTCGACCAGCCGGGTCCGCAGCCGCACGGCACGGCCGGCGCGCCGGGACTCCTCCTCGACCAGGGCCGCCGTCGGAGCGAGCGTGCTCTCCAGGGCGGCGAGGACGACGACGCGTGGGCCGGCGGCCACCGCGGCGGCGGCCATGGGCCGGTCGACCCGCAGCACGGGCACCCCGGCCTCGTCGGCGGCGCCCTCAGCGACGGCACCGATGGTGGAGCAGGTGCACAGCACGGCCCTCGCCCCCTCCCCCACGGCCCGCCGCACCACGCCACGCACGGCGTCCGTCACCGCCTCGGGCCCCTCGCGCCGCGCCCGTTCCAGCAACCCGGCGTCGACGTGATGCCGCAGCTCCAGACCCGGGTGCGCCGCGTCGCGCAGGGCGTCGAAGACCGGGACGTGGACGGGCGAGGTGTGCAGCAGTGCCAGCAAGCGCGCGCTCCTTTCGTCCCTCGCCCTCGTCGGTTGTCTACCGTCCAGTTCAGAAGCGCTCGGGATTCGCCACGAGCCACTCCTTGGCCGCGCGCAGCAGCTCCGGATCGGCGGCGGGCGCCTCTTCGGGATGGCGCTCGGCCCACTTCACGACGTAGGGGCAGAGCGGAGCGACGGCGACGCCCTCGCGGCATGCCAGGGCGTACAGCTCACGCGCCAGCGAGCCCGCGATGCCGCGGCCCTCATGCGCCGGTTCGACGACGGTGTGGACGGGGACGAGGGCCCGCTCGGGAGCGTCCAGGACGAAGTACTCGACCCGGCCGACGACCTCGCCGGCCGCGAACGCCTCCAGCCGGCCCGCCGCCCGGTCGTCACGGATCTCGATGTCGCTCACGGTCACGCTCCTCGTCCCCTGGATCGGTACGTCAGACCGACACGGCCTGCGGGCTGCGCTCCTGGTCCGAACCGGGCACCGGCTCGGACGCGTCGGCACCCAGGGCGACGATACGGTTGTCGCCGTCCACGTGCACGACCCGCGGCCGCAGCGCCCGGGCCTCGGCGTCGGTGACCTGGGCGTAGCTGATGATGATCACCAGGTCACCGGGGTGCACGAGATGCGCGGCGGCCCCGTTGATCCCGACCACCCCGGACCCCCGCTCCCCCTCGATGACGTACGTCTCCAGCCGGGCCCCGTTGGTGATGTCCACGATGTGCACCAGTTCCCCGGGCAGCAGGTCGGCGGCGTCGAGCAGATCGGCATCGATGGTCACGGAACCGACGTAGTGCAGGTCGGCCTGGGTGACGGTGGCGCGGTGGATCTTGGACTTGAACAGAGTACGCAGCACTTGGGACTCCTCTGAGACGGCTCCCTGCCTGCTTTCTGCAGGTCAAGGGCGTCCTCGACTTTACACCGACACCCCCGTTCGATGTTTGTGAGGAACATCGCTCCGGTCGGGCTGGACGGCTTTCCCACCTGGGCTTTCCCTTCGCACCGGCACCTGTTGGGACGATCGCCCCGGAACGTGCGGGGACTCATGCTGACCGGATGCCGACTTACCTGATGAGCCATCAGGCATGCGGGAGACTCCTCTGCACACACGGATGACGTGCGCCCAAGCACCACCGATCTGTCGGGCACCGACCTCGCTCTGGCTCACGGAGCACGGCTCCTTTGACCATCAACCGGTCGACGCTCGACCGCTCCGAAAGTCGGCTCGCTGGGCCCTGCCGCCCGAGGCCCCTCGGCAACGCGGAACTCGCGAGCGAGGCCAAGGCGCCGACGCCGGCCCGCCCGGGCCGAAGCCAAGGTCACGCGCCTCTGCGCACTTGCGTGCGCCGTTCCTCCCTTCCGTACGGTCCAGCCCGATGGTGAACCGCTTGCGCACACCGTGAAGGAGGGCTGTTGAAGCCGACCGAGGAAGTACTCCTAGACCTGACCCGACCCTCGAACGTATCCGTCCACTCGGACGATGCGCTCGTCGGGAAGGTGACGGCCGCCATCGCGGCGGACGACAAGAAACGCAAGGAGAATGTGCTCGAGCCGCTCCGCCGGAAGCCCGCCCTCGTCCCTATCCTGCCGACGGAGCTGCCCCGGCAGTTCGAAGTGACCCTCTGGGACGTGCTGCACACCCTCGCCCGGGCCACTGCCCTGTCGTGGCGGGGGGCGGGCCGGGGGCTGGCGGAGCACTGGGGCGCACTCAAGTACACCCAGGCCTTGGCCGGCGGTCGTGACTCCTTCCTCGGCCTCACCGACGAAGGCCACCGCATCGCGGACCACTACAAGTCGCTGCAGTCCGGCGAGCTTGGCGTCGGATTCGCACTCACGCTCGCCGAGCACATGCTGGGCAGCCGCTTCCCCGACCATTCGGTGACAATCGTCCCCGCCGACACGGCGTTACGCGCGGGCTGGGCCCTCAACAGCAGGGACAAGGGCGAGAAGGTGAAGTACCGCTACCGGCCCCAGTACTTTGCCGAGGTCTGGCGGCCGGGCGAGCCGCCCCTCGTCATCCCCCTCGTCTGCAAGGGCAACCACAGCGACTCCGCCACCTCCGCCGACCAGCTGGCCTCCGCCTCGGCCCATGCCGAAGCAGTCCACATCGGCGCGTGGAACGAGACCCCCGGTCTGCTGTTCAGTACACAACTCCCTACGGACGGCGGCACGATGACCGTCCACGCCCTCAAGGCACCGGGCAGTGGCGGGCGACTGTCCCCGGCAGAGGGCCGGGAAGCGAACCTGAACGCCCCGCCGTTCCAGGCGAACGTGATGCCGCACATCCACCCGCCGGCCGAGGGCCTGATGGCACCGGAGCCCGTACGGGGCTGCCACGTGCAGCCGAAAGACTACGCCTGGTTCCAGGAGGCCCTGGCCCACACCACCGCGGCGGGCCTCATGGCCTTCACCGGCTCCGGCCACGCAACCGCCCGCCACCTGACCGACCGGCAGGGCCGCAAACGCTTCACCGGTCTCGAACACGCGGCCAGCATGAGCATTCAGGACGCGGCCCACACCCTCTTCGGCACCGAGTACGTCGGCACCGACCACGTCTTCCGACTCAACGGCCCCCGCGCCGAGGCGTTCTCCGGCGTGGACAAGGAAGTCTTCCGACTTCTCGCCAGAGGCGACGTCGAGGAGTACCGCGCCCTCGTCCACGCGAGCCGCGACGTCCGCCCCTCCCTCACCTTCGACAAGAACTGGGGCGGCCCCGTCTCCGTCCACGCCGACGGCTCCGTTTTCGCCCTGCGACTGCTGCCGGGGCAGAACGAGGAACCCGGCGCGTGCTCGACTCGCTAGCGCGCCTCTGAGACGACAGGTCCGTCCGGACGGCCTCTGGGCGGACAACCAAACCACCTGACGGCCAGGTGCGTGGGCCTCGACTCGCGGTGACGGTGTAGGCGCGGGCGATGCAACGCATGGCCTCGCTTACCCACCCCGAAGGACGGCAGCGTCACCCGAACCTGCATCAGACCCACCGTAGGAGGCGGCACTGACAATCGAAGGGCGCGCCGGACGTCGCGGTGAGCGTCCCCGCTCCCCCCGCCTCCGAGGCGGCGCCCGGGCAACTTTTCCAGATCTAACCTCAGCACCGCGCCGAGTCGATACCGTGTCGCTCCAGTCGGCTGGAGGGGGCTCACATGAAGGGGTGGGCCCGAGAGGGCCGGACCGACGCCTACAAGGCGCTGAGCGAGGCCGTGGCACCGGAGCACCGGGTGCACTACCACGGCCGGATGATGTCGCTTCTGCCGGCAGACGTCTGCCGGGGGGACAGCACGGGTCCCGAGCCGATGCTGTCAGCACTGGTAGTCAATGGATCCAGCCGGAAGCCTTCCGACCAATTCTTCGAGCTGGCCGTTACCAAGTTCCACCATCGGGACCCTGACTGGGCCTGGGAGTGGGAGCGGGATGCAGTATTTGACCGTTATCGCAGCCCGGTTTCGCCTTGAGTCCACTGCGGCGTATCGCTCGGCTGCCCTGTACATCCGCCGTGCGGGGCAGCCACCCACTGTGGACGGCTCCCGGGTTAACACTGCCGACTACACCGCATCCTCTCGCTGCAACGGCGGTAGAGGGAATGGACGCGTGACCGCCTCTCAGGCGTTCTCGTCATGAATCCGCGCACCCAGATCCTCCGCCCACTCCAGCGCCCACGCCTTGAGTTCTTCGATCTGCCGGGAGGTGAGCCCGTAAGCGGTGTAGTCCTCATCCTCGTACCAGTCCGCGCCGACGAGCCGGTCCCGGAGGTCTTCGAGGCTGAACTGGTCGTGGGCGCGACGCCGGCCCAGGGATTCGAGGTCGGCGGTGGAGCGATGGCGGGAGGCAGCCTGGACGTCGATGAGGTCGCGGACGGTGCCGCGGTCGGCGAGGGCACGGACCTTGGTGCCGATCACGTCATCGAGGGAAAGCACCGGGCCGTAGGGGGTCTGGGCAGGCGGAGCCCAGAACGCCTCCTTGAGGACGTCGACCTCGCACTCCTCGCCGGTGTCCCGATCGGTGACGAGGAACCGGCCGCTGAGCGGATCGGTCTGGACGTGCGTGGTCCGCCATCCGCGCGCGCTGAGGCCTGCCGTGAGTGAGGCGACGATCTCATGCATCGGAGCGGGATTCTCGGTGGCGACGTCGAGGTCACGGCTGAAGCGTTCGACCAGGCCGTGGGCCTGCACGGCGTATCCGCCGGTGAGGACCAGCGGGTAAGGGGAGCCGAGGTCGAGGATGTCGGCGAGGAGACGCTCTTGGAGCGGAGTGAGCTTCACGCGGCGGTCGTGTCGGCCGGAGCGGCGCGGAGCAGCTCGGGGAAGGCGTCCTCCCAGACCTCGCGGATGTAGGGACTGATCAAGCGCCGCAGCACGGGCCACTGCTCGGCGAGCAGCCGGTGGTGCAGGAGTGCCACCAGGTCCTCACTCAGTCCTTCGGCGAGGACGGTCCGGTACAGCGTCATGCGGGATTTCGGACGGTCAAGGCTGTAGCTCGTCCGCCCGGACCAGACGATGTGGAGCGGCAGGGCCACGTCGCCCTCGACGGGGCCGGCCAGCTCCTGCAAGCGCTCGGGCAGTCGGCTGCGGTAGCGGTCCCGCAGCACCTCGGCGCGGGGGGCGGTGATCGTCGTGTCCATGCATCCAGTATCGCTGCTGCGAGGCGGCGGCATGGCGGATACGGAGGTCCCCTGTCGTAAGGACAGGTCAGGCGGCCGCCCGCCCTTCCCTCGGACATCTCCCTCAGTGGTCGCTCAGCGCATCATGGTCTACCCGTGCAGCCACCAGGTGACGCGGCAGCCGGCTGCCCTGCAGACCTGGGACCGGCTCCGAGCGCGGGCGCGGGTGATCATGACGCAGCAGGTCACGCGGAGGGCCGCCGCGGCGGAGTCGGCTGCGGCTTCGGTCTCGGAAATGACGACGGTGCCGAAGCCGAGGCCCATGACGCCAGCGCAGGGGACGAGAAGGACACCGGGGCGGCCGAGGTCGCGGTAGCGGCCGGAGGGGGCAAGCGGCATCCATAAGGCACGCCGCTTCGGCCCCGACAGCCCACTCACTCAGGACACGTGCCGGGGACGTGCTGTCGAGTAACTCAGCGAACCTCCCAACCGGGAGCCAGGCACCTGTGTCCAGGTCCCCCATCATGGCGGCCACCTGGTCAAGCCGGCTGGAACGCTCCCGCGCCCGATGCTGACCGTTTGCTGACCTGAGCGGAGCTATCAAGCCTCTGACCTGCACAAACACCCAGATACTAGATCTTGGACTTGAACATGGTCCGGAACATGGCGAGACTCCCGATTCGTCCGCTCCCTGCCTGCTTCTGCAGGTCAAGGGCGTTGCCGGGAGACCACATGGACGGGCATGCCGGGTCAGCTGCCGCCGGGTGTTGAAGGACTCACACCGGCACATGGCCGGCCTTCCCGACTCCCGCGCCACAAGCCGAGTGCTCCGCGACCGAGCACGTCGCCCTCACCGGGCCGTGCTGTTCGCGAGGGTCGCCGCCGTGGCGGCGGCGGCCCTCGCGACCATCAGCGATGTCTTCGTGCAGGGCCGGTCAGGCCCGGGTCCAGCGTTGGTTGCTGCCGTTCGAGCAGGAATAGAGCTGGATCAGGGTGCCGTTGGCGGTGGCGCCCCCGACGGCGTCGAGGCAGAGGCCGGACTGTACGCCGACGATGGATCCGTCGGAGTTGAGGCGCCACTTCTGGTTGTCGCCGCCCCAGCAGCTGTAGATCTGCACCTTGGCGCCGTTGCCGGTGCCGGCGGCGTCCAGGCACTTGTCGCCGTAGACCCTGAGCTCACCGGCGTCGGTGTACGTCCACTGCTGGTTGGTGCCGTTGTGGCAGTCCCACAACTGGACCTGGGTGCCGTCGGTGGTGCTGCTGTTGGGCGTGTCCAGGCAACGGCCTGAAGCGACGCTCTTGATCGTTCCGCCGTCCGCGGGCGGTGTGGTGGAGCCGCCGTTGAGTGCGTTGAGGACGGCGGTGTAGGCGGGCTTCTTGCTGCCGTCGTTGTTGAACAGCAGCGGCGTCTGCTCCGCTCGCCAGGAGTCGCTGTCGCGCACACCCCAGACGGTGACACCGAGGCAGCGCGAGACGGCCAGGCAGTCGTTGACCACGTTGGCGTAGGTCGAGGCAGAGGCACCCTGGATGTCGAGCTCGGTGACGGCCACGTCGACGCCGAGAGCGGCGAAGTTCTGCAAGGTGGTCCGGAAGTTGCTGTTGTAGGGGCTGCCGCTGTTGAAGTGTGACTGGAAGCCGACGCAGTCGATCGGCACGCCGCGCTGCTTGAAGTCCCGCACCATGGCGTACATGGCCTGGGTCTTGGCCCAGGTCCAGTTCTCGACGTTGTAGTCGTTGTAGCAGAGCTTGGCGGACGGGTCGGCGGCGCGCGCGGCGCGGAAGGCGACCTCGATCCAGTCGTTGCCGGTGCGCTGCAGGTTGGAGTCGCGTCGCGCTCCCGAACTTCCGTCGGCGAAGGCCTCGTTCACGACGTCCCACTGCGTGATCTTGCCCTTGTAGTGGTTCATCACGCCGTTGATGTGGTCGATCATCGCCTGGCGCAGCGCACTGCCGCTGAGGCTCTGCATCCAGCCGGGCTGCTGGGAGTGCCAGGCCAGGGTGTGGCCGCGCACCTCCTTGCCGTTCTGTACCGCCCAGTTGTAGACGCGGTCGGCGGCGGTGAAGTTGAACTGGCCCCGCTGCGGTTCGGTGGCGTCGATCTTCATCTCGTTCTCGGCCGTCACCGAGTTGAACTCGCGGGCTGCGATCGTCGCGTACGTCGAGTCGCTCAGCCTGTTCGCGGCGATGGCGACGCCGAAGTAGCGGCCGCTCTGCGCCGCCGCGGCACCGAGCGTACTCTCGGCGGCTTGAGCGGGCGGCGGCGCGACCAGTGCGGCGACCACACCCAGGACGCCGGCGACCAACGCCAGCAGCAGAACGCGGGTTTTCCGCCGGACAACGGGTCCGGGAAGGGCATATGAGCCCATGACTGTGCCTCCAAGGCGGGAATGACGGGATCACCGGACACCGCGGTCATGGGACCCGGGTGGGTCTCAATCGGCACGGACGGGCCCGGTCGCCGGCGAATGAGGTACGCCGGGCGGCAGCGGTCTTTCGACCCAGGCACGGGTGTACTCCAGCGCGGCTCAGCCGGGAGGCCGTCACACGGCGTCGCATCCCTCTCCGACTGCACGGAGAGTCAGGATGTGTCGGTGCGAGCCTCATCGGAACGAAATGCGGAGTGGCGCAGGTGCTTTGGCGCGCGGATCTCTCGGGCGGTCGTGCACGGCTCTGCATACGGCACAGTCCGCCCAGGACCCGCACAGTTCGACATCTCGGCCTTCGGTCGGGTTGCCAGACAGATGATTGAGGAGGTGTCGGTGGCTCGTCAATCCTCTTGCATCGGAAACATTTCCGCTTCCGATCGCAACTTTCGGAGACCCACCCCAAGCCGGTGGAACCCCTGGACCAGCGAGCCGCTGTCGCCGACCACCTGGTGGTCCGCAGGTGACGCACATGCTCATCACGCTCGGCGAGGAGCTGTTTGCGGACAGATCGGCGACAGCCCTTGACCGGAGGTCTCCACCTTCCTAGCTTGTGGCGTCACAGATCCGAGAGCGAACCGAAAGTTTCGAATCCTCTGCGCCCCGGCGCGGCTGCCGCTCCGCGGTTCATCGGCGGCGCCCCACCCCGCCCCCAAAGGAGGCCCTCTGATGTGGCTTCGCCACCCGTCCCCGGTCCGCTCAAGACGCTTACTCGGGGTTCTCGCGCCCTTGCTTCTGGTGGCGGCCTTCCTCGGCGCCCAGCCCGCCGAGGCCGCGACCATAGACCCCAACGCCTCGTACGTGCTGGTCAACCGCAACAGTGGCAAGGCCCTGGACGTCTACAACATGGCGACCGGTGACGGCGCCCGCATCACCCAGTGGACCAAGAACGACCAGAACCAGCAGCAGTGGCAGTTCGTCGATTCCGGAGACGGCTACTACCGCATCAAGTCCCGCCACTCGGGCAAGGTACTGGACGTCCACAACTGGTCCACCGCGAACGGCGGCTCGATTGTGCAGTGGACCGACCTGAACGGCACCAACCAGCAGTGGCGACTGGCCGACAGCTCGGACGGCTACGTGAGGCTCGTCTCGCGGCACAGCAACAAGGCCCTCGAAGTACAGGGCGCCTCCACCGCCGACAACGCGAACATCGTCCAGTACGACGACTGGGGCGGCACCAACCAGCAGTGGCAGCTCGTCAAGGTCGGCGCCGACACCCCCGGCTCGTGTGACCTCCCGTCGAACTACCGCTGGACGTCGACGGGCGCGCTGGCGCAGCCCAAACAGGGGTGGGTCTCGCTCAAGGACTTCACCGTCGCCCCCTACAACGGCAGACAACTCGTCTACGCCACCACGCACGACACGGGAACGAGGTGGGGTTCGATGAACTTCGGCCTGTTCACCAACTGGTCGGAGATGGCCTCGGCCGGCCAGAACACGATGAACAACTCCACCGTCGCACCCACGCTCTTCTACTTCGCACCGAAGAACATCTGGGTACTCGCCTACCAGTGGGGCGGGACCGCCTTCTCCTATCGGACGTCGAGCGACCCCACCAACCCGAACGGCTGGTCGTCCGAGCAGGTGCTCTTCTCCGGAAGCATCTCCGGCTCCGGAACGGGTCCCATCGACCAGGCACTCATCGGTGACGGCACGAACATGTACCTGTTCTTCGCCGGCGACAACGGCAAGATCTACCGGGCCAGCATGCCGATAGGGAACTTCCCGGGCAGCTTCGGCTCGACCTCGACGGTGATCATGAGCGATACGACGAACAACCTGTTCGAAGCCCCGCAGGTCTACAAACTGCAGGGTCAGAACCGCTATCTCATGATCGTCGAGGCGATCGGCTCGCAGGGCCGGTACTTCCGCTCGTTCACGGCTACCAGTCTGAACGGCTCCTGGACACCTCAGGCCGCGACCGAGAGCAACCCCTTCGCCGGCAAGGCCAACAGTGGCGCCACCTGGACCAACGACATCAGCCACGGCGAGCTGATCCGCACCAGCGCCGATCAGACCATGACCGTCGATCCCTGCAATCTGAAACTGCTTTACCAGGGACGCAGCCCCAACTCCGGCGGTGACTACGGTCTCCTGCCCTACCGTCCGGGTCTGCTGACCCTGCAGCGCTGACGGCAGGACGCGGGTCCGGCTCGGAGGGGGAGCCGGTGTGGCGGGCCCGGCGGAAGGCCCGGCCCGCCACACCGTGATCCGAAGGGCCGTGTCCTCTCTCCGCCCGCGCGGTGAAGAAGGAGAGTCACCCGGCAATCGCGCCGAGGCCGCCCCGGTCTGGACGGTGGTCAGGAGCGAAGGCGCTCGACCTGAAGTCGGGCCGGCGATTCTCACGACCATGGCAGTGGCCCGTCCGGTGACTCTTGGCGGTGGCACAGGACGGGCGTCAAGGACGACCGCCTCCTTGAGCGACTTGGCCTTGCCGACGGCCGGAAGCCCCGGGCCGCCAGGGCGCGCCTACCGAGGCTGGGTCCGGGCATCGCCTACGTGAGTGGGGGACTCCGGGTGCGTTTACGCTGCTCCCTCCAAACTGCCGACGCAGACCTGCTCACCCGTTCGGTCGCGATCTGCTCGCACACCTTGCAGGACTCCAAGTCAGACGGGACCAGTGGAGGCCCTGGGTGAGGGGCCCACCTCGGGGTACGCGGAAGGTCCTCGGGCAGCCCGCCCGGTGGACCGCATCCGGTCTGAAAGGAGTACGTCATGCCGCAGGGGTCCGGCAAGAAGCGTGAGCGTCAGTACGAGCACGTCAAGGAAAGCGCGGAGAAGCGCGGCACCTCCGAGGGCCGTGCGAAGGAGATCGCGGCGCGCACCGTGAACAAGGAGCGAGCCCGTTCAGGCGAGTCGGAAACGGCAAGCAAGACTTCCACGCGGGACAGGAAGTCCGCCTCACAGCGTGGCGGCGAGCGCTCCCACAGTGGGCCTCAGGGTCCGACGAAGGACCAGCTCTACGCGGAGGCCAAGAAGCGCAACATCGACGGCCGGTCGTCCATGAACAAGCAGCAGCTGGCCAAGGCCCTGGGCCGCTGAACGAAACCTGCGGCGTCCGCAGGAAGCCTGGGTGCCCGCCGTCCCGGTCGGCGGTCACCACGCGATCAAGGAGACCCATGAGCACCCACCATCCGAAGCACCGGCCCGCCCAGGACCAGGAGCACACCGCCACCGCCGCCGACGAGATGCTGCACGAGGTGGAGGAAGCCGAGACGAGCGTGGTGGACGACGGGCCACGGCGCGGCAGGGACGGCGAGGCGGCAGACGCGCTGTCGCCGAGCGAGGACGCGCAGGGAGACGGCCGGCATCGCGACGCCTGAGCGCTTTCCGGCGATGCCGACTCCAGTTGCACGGTCGACCAGACCGTCGCAGCCCCCGGGCGCCACCGTGCCAAAAGTCGTCCGGAGCTCGGCGGTCAGGGCCTGAGCAGCGTCTTGATCATCCCGTCTTCCTTGTCCTGGAACATCTGGTACGCCTTGGGGCCCTCTTCCAGGGTCATGTGATGGGTGGCGAAGTCGTCGACCCCGAGGGGGTCCTCGTCGGTCAGCAGCGGCAGCAGCTCGTCCACCCAGTGCTTGACGTTGGCCTGCCCCATGCGCAGCTGGATCTGCTTGTCGAACATGGTCAGGATCGGCATGGGGTCGAGCGAGCCGCCATAGACACCGACCACCGAGAGGGTGCCCCCGCGCCGGACGATGTCGATCGCAGCGTGGAGGGCGTTGAGCCGGTCGATGCCGGCGCGGTCCATGACTTTCTCGGCCACGGCACCGGGCAGCAGGCCGACGCCCCACTGCGCCGCCTTGGCCACGGGCGCTCCGTGTGCCTCCATGCCCACGGCGTCGATGACGGCGTCCGTGCCACGCCCCTCGGTCAGGTCGCGGATCTTGTCTCCCAGGTCCTTGCCGTACCGGCGCAGGTCCAGGGCTTTGACACCGTCCGCGTGTGCGCGGCTGAGCCGCTCGGGCACCAGGTCCACCCCCACGACGAGACTCGCGCCGCGGTGCAGCGCCATCCGGGCGGCCATGGCACCGATGGGTCCGAGCCCCAGGACGGTCACGGTGCCGCCGGGCGGGATGTCTGCGTACTCCACGGCCTGCCAGGCGGTGGGCAGGACGTCGGAGAGAAAGACGAAGCGATCGTCCGCAGGGCCTTCCGGCACCTTGATGGGAAGGGTGTTGCCGAACGGCACCCGCAGGAACTCCGCCTGCCCCCCGGGTACTTGGCCGTACAGCTTGCTGAACCCGAAGAGCGCCGCGCCCGTGCCACGTTCCTTGACCTGGGTGGTCTCGCACTGGGAATGCAGTCCACGGTCGCACATGAAGCAACGTCCGCAGGAGACGTTGAACGGCACCACCACACGGTCGCCCGCCGACAGTCCGGTGACTTCTTGGCCGACCTCCTCGACGATGCCCATCGGTTCGTGCCCCAGGATGTCGCCGGGATCGAGGTAGGGCCCCAGGACCTCGTACAGATGGAGATCGGATCCGCAGACACCCGTTGACGTCACCCGCACGACGACGTCCGTCGGATCCTCGAGCACAGGGTCGGGGACTGTCTCCACGCGGACATCCCGCTTGCCGTGCCAGGTGAGTGCTCGCATCGGGGTCTCCTCGGGTAGCAGCGACGCTTGGCTCCTTGCGGGTCTCCCGTGGGGGCGACGCCATGCGCGCGCACGGCCTGGGCCGGCGACCGATACACATCCGCACCAATCCACGGGCGCAAGGGGCGGGCCACACGTCGGGCCCTGCGCCCGGCCGCACGTCTACCCTAGCCAGAGCCTGGCGGAACCGCCCCCGGAGGCGACTCGGCGTGTACTCGCCGTCGGGCAGCTCCCCGCAGCCGAGGGGTCGGACATGATGCGAGAGATTTCGACTCCGCTTGCGCAGCGCGTAGACCTCGCGGGCAACTCTGCTCACGGCCGGGCGAGAAGATGCGTCCCGGCAAGAGCCAGGGGCCGAGCCGACGCCATGCGGCCCCGCACGAGCAGACTCGTGTCCCATGGGTACCGGTCTCCTATGGGCGACATCTTCGTGGGCACGTGCTCGTGGACCGATCCGGCACTGGTGCGCAGCGGCTGGTATCCGGCCGGGCAGCGCGACGCCGAGGGGCGACTGCGGTACTACGCAGAGCGGTTTCCGGTCGTCGAGGCCGACGCGTCGTACTACGCCCTGCCTCAAGAACGGGTCAGCCGGATGTGGGTGGAGCGCACGCCGGACGGATTCACCTTCGACGTAAAGGCGTTCTCCTTGTTGACCGGGCACCCCACCCGCGAGGCGGTGATGCCGGGCGGGATGCCGGCCGACGCGCAGGACGGCGGCGTGCTCGACGAAGTGTGGTCGCGATTCGCCGAGGGAGTAGGGCCGTTGCGGCGGGCCGGACGGCTTGGCAGCGTGCTGTTCCAGTTCCCCCGGTGGCTGCGGCCCGGCGCCCGGGCCGAGCGGATCCTGACGCAGACCGCGCGGCGGACGGCCGGCTGGCCGGTCGCTGTGGAGTTCCGGCATCCCGACTGGTGGCGTGAAGGACAAGCCGAGTTGACGCACGCCCTGCTCGCGGACCACGGCATGACCGCCGTCGCCGTCGACATGGTCCAGGGCCTGCCCTCTTCCCTGCCGCCAGTCGCACCCGTGACTGCGTCGCGACTGGCCGTCGTGCGGTTCCACGGACGCAGCGCCTCTTGGGGACGAGGGAGCAAGGAGGACCGCTTCCGGTACGCCTACTCGCGGGACGAACTCGCATCGTGGACCTCCCGGTTGCGTGAACTGGCCGGGCAGGCGCAGCAGGTCCACGTGCTGTTCAACAACTGTTGCGGAGACGCCTCGGTGCGGGCGGCCGAGCAAATGGCCCGCCTGCTGCGCTAAGGGCTGTCTGACCGGGCCGGACTCACATTCGGCGCCACGTGCCTCGGCACCCGCTCACAGGAGGTCGCGTGGTACAGACTCGTTCCACGTCCGGAGGAAGACCCGCCGTGGGCCCTCGTACGCATCCAGGGTCGCCGAGACGTGGAAATCCCGATCATCACAGGAGGGTTCGGTGTGGGTGACGATCTCCGTGTCCCAGTCATCCCGGTGGAAACGCATGGTCCAGGTGGACTCCCCGGTCGCGGAGGTGAAGTCGTCGGCCACCACCCCGTACCGCTCGACCGCCCGGCGCCCCACCTCCAGGTCGACGTCGTCGTAGCGGACCGTCCCGGCGTCCTTGACGATTTCCAGGACGGACCCGTACGTGACCAGTTCGCGGCGTACTTCCCACTGCTGCTCCGGCGGGGTCACCTGGGTGGTGCGCAGCGCAGGGGTCCCCTCGGACGGGCCGCGGCGGCGGCCAGGCCAGCGGCGAGTAGGAGGTCGACAAGGACAGGCGGATCCGATGACCCGCGGGAAACGCCTGGGCGACGCTGTTGAGGTGCACGCCGGCGCGATACCGACGCCCCGGCTCCAGCGCCGTCGGTGCGTCACCGCCGTCGCGGCGGGTCAGGTTCAGCAGGCCGTAGGTAATGCGAGTCGCACGTGACCGTTCACGCCGGAATCCCGGACCTGGGCGGCGGACGCATTGAGCGCGGCATTCAGGTCCAGCACCCGTTCAGGCTGGGCAGACTCCTGTTCGGTCGGCGGCTCGCGGTGCTCGCGTTTCGCCACGGTGATCTCGCTGAGCGCCTTGGTGTACACGTCCTCGAGCCCCGGAACGGTCGGATCGTCCACCGTCATCGTGTCCATCAGCGCGAGCGCACCGCCTGGCGCAGCTCAGTCCTTCGCCGTCTGCCCGTCGCCCGGCCCGGCGGATCTGGCGCGGTGGCTGGTGTCGCACCAGGGGAAGCGCCGGCTGCGCCGGCCGTCCGCGCACAGCAGCGCGTCGACGGCGTACGGACACCCTGACAACTCTCAGGTGCCGCCTGCTCCCCCTCGTCCCTAATGTTCGAGTTGTTCTCCAGGTCCCGGCCTCATCACGGGGTTCCTTCCACAGACAGGAAGAGACGACTCTCATGCGCCTGCTACGTTCCACCCTCGCCACGGTCGCGGCGCTGTGCACGGTCGCGACCGGTGTCGTCCTCGCCCAGCCCCCGCAGCCCGCCGCGGCCGCGGCCTCCGACTGCGTGGGAGGCAAGCGCGGCTTCCGCGACCACCCGGACAACGCCTCGGGCGATGCCAAGAAGCCGCAGCAATTCTGGGTCGGCAACGTCCACTTCACGCTCGAGAAGGGCGTCTACGGCAGCACGCAGATCGGCTTCGGCAAGATCAGCGGTCAGACCCGGCCCGGCGACAAGGTCTGGATGGACTGGAAGGCAAACGGCTGGGACAACGCCGACTCCGTGTCCCCCTGGCTCCAGTGCGGCCCCTTCACGGTCCGGTCCGCGGGACAGAGCCTGACCACGCCCTTCCGGCGAACCAGCACCGACCCCGCGTACCAGTTCCGGGTCTGTGGCTCGCTGGTCACGGCACCCGCGGCCAGATGCTCCGCCTGGTGGTAGACAGCGCCGGCTCGTGGGGACCCGGCACGACG
Organism: Streptomyces sp. NBC_01723; assembly: GCF_036246005.1. NCBI lineage: Bacteria > Bacillati > Actinomycetota > Actinomycetes > Kitasatosporales > Streptomycetaceae > Streptomyces > Streptomyces sp. NBC_01723. The sequence goes on along the minus strand of NZ_CP109171.1, from coordinate 7,826,260 downwards.
CAGACACCGGAATCGCAGGGCGGGTCAGCCAATTCTTCCGATGCCGAGTGTGGTCTCGCGAGGCAGCATGCCTGAGCCCAGGACCTCCAGCCAGAGCGGGCCGAGGAGTTCGGCGAGCTTCGTGGTGTCCTCGTCGCCGAGGGTTTGCCAGGGGGCAGCGGCGAGTTCGTCGGTGCGCCGCTCGACCTTCGCACGCAGGGCACGGCCCGCGTCGGTCGCGGTGTGGTCGGCGTTCAGCAGTCCTCGGGCGCGGAGCCGTTCACGGGCGGCCGCCCACTCCTGCTCGTTCCAACCGCGACTGGCGAAGACATCCGTCGCAGCCGCGCCGATCGCGGCGAACGACACCAGCGCCTCCACCGAGTCGAGGCCCGCGGTCAGGAGGGCGGCGAGATGACCGTCGCCGCGGTGCTCGCGCAGGATCGTCGCGGCCTGCCACAGCACGAGGTGCGGCTCCTGGGGCCAGGGCAGCGCGGCATTGGCGGCGGCGAGCGGTCGGCCCTCGGTGTGTACGGCCTCCGCCGCCCGGCGGGCGAGTGCGGCGGCCTCCGCGACTTCGGGGCCGTCCGTCCGCGCACCGAAGAGAGCGCGGTACGCCCGGTCGATGCCGCGCATCCGGGCATGGACCACCTTGTCCGGTGCGGCGACGTCCCAGGCGGCGGGGATGTGTTCGGCGACCATGCGCGGGCTGAAGCTGTAGAACGCGGAGGCCACCTGACGAGATCCGGGGGCCCCGAGCGGCGCCGCCCGCAAGGCGAAGTAACTCGGCCAGCGCTCACCGGTGTCGTAGCCGAGTGACTCGACCTCCTCGAACACCTGTGGCGCGAAATAGAGGACGGCGTGCAGGGGCTCCAGGAGGTGCCACATCTGCCTTGTACGGCCATGGTCGTTGCTCAACGTGGCTCCCCTTATTCGCTGCTCTTGCATGTTGTCATTGCCCAGATTGAGAGTGCCTTCGACCTCTCATCTTGTCAATGACTAGATTGCGCTAAGCTGTTCCCATGCCCACCGAGCGCTCCTACCACCACGGAGACCTGCGACGGGCCGTGCTGACCGCGGCCCTCGACGTCATCGCGACCGAAGGACCGGCAGCCCTGTCCCTGCGCGACCTGGCCCGCCGCGCGGGCGTTTCCCATGCCGCGCCCGCACACCACTTCAAGGACCGCGCGGGGCTTCTCACCGCCATCGCCACCGAGGGCTACGGCTTCCTGTCCGCCGCGCTCGGCGAGGCGGAGGACCTGCGCGACCTGGGCGTCCGGTACGTGGGCTTCGCCGCCGCGCACCCAGCGCACTTCCAGATCATGTTCCGACCGGAGCTCCTGCGCCCCGACGACCCGGAACTCCTCGCGGCGCGCCGACAGACGCGGAGCATGCTCCGTACGGCCGTGGAGGGCCATGGTGAGGATCCGGCCGTCAGCTTCATGGCGGCCTGGTCGATGGCCCATGGTTTCGCGACGCTGCTGCTCTCCCACAACCTTGACGGTCTGCTGGACGGACGCGACCCCGAAGACACCTTCGGGGCGCTGGCGGGCGTGATGTTCGGCCCGACGGGATCCCCGCGGTCGTGAAGTCGACCTGACGCGGATCACTCCACCTGCGGAACAACTCGGCCGTCTGCGTGGCCACCTGTCGTTGAGCGCGGGTCGACTCCGTCCGGTGCGGCTGCCTGTTGCAGGAGGGCTCGTATCAGTGTCATGGCCTGGGGCAGGGTGCGGCGGCTGATGGCGGCGACGCCGATGTGCCGGGTCGGCGTCGGCGCCACGATGGGGACGGTGCGTACTCCCGCTACTGGAGGGGTCAGCGCGATGGAGGGGATCAGCGAGATTCCCAGGCCCGCGGCGACGAGCGAGCGGGCGAAGAAGTAGTCGGTCGTCGTGCTGCGCACCTCCGGGTCGAATCCGGCACGTTCGGCGTAACGGCGCAGGTAGGTCTCGGTCTTGAGGCAGCCCAGCACCCAGGGTGCGGCGGCCAGCTCGGCGATGTCGAGTGAGTCCCGGCCGGCCAGGGGGTGGGTATCGGGCAGGACCACATGCAGAGGGTCTTCGAGGAGTGGCGTCCACACCAGGCTGGAGGCCGGGCCGAGCCGGCCGGGCAGCGGGCCGTCGAAGTGGTAGGCGAGTGCGAGGTCCACGGCGCCCTGGCGGACCAGGGGCAGACTGTCCTCGGGCTCGGCTTCCCTGACGTGGACCACGGTGTCGGGGTGGGCGGCGGCCAGGCGGGTGAGTGCGCCGGGCAGGAGGAGCCTGCCGCCGCTGGTGAAGGTGGCGATGGTGATCTGGGTGCGACCGCTGTCGAGTTGATCGACCTGCCGCTGGGCGTGTACGAGCTCCGCGGCGACCGACTCGGCGGCCCCGACCATGATCCGTCCGGCCGGGGTCAGAGTGACTCCGCGGGTACTGCGTGCGACGACCTGGGCGCCGAGGCTGCGCTCGAGTGCGGCCACGTGCTGGGAGACGGCTGAGGGGGTGAGGTGGAGGGCCGCGGCCGCCCGGTTGAAGCTGCCGTGTTCGGCCACACTCCGCAGGACACGGAGCCGCTGCACATCGATCAACAGTAATCCTTAACACGTAGCCAGTAATTGGGCACTTCTACTGAAGACTGTAGGTCTTCAGGATGGCCACATGAAGAAGATCTGCGTGATCGGCGGGAGCCGCTATTTCGGCAGCGTTCTGGTGCAGCGCCTGCAAACGACGGGCCACCGGGTCACTGTGATCAACCGCGGCTCCACCCCTCCGCCGGCAGGGGTCGAGCACCTGGTTGCCGACCGTGACGACGAGGCCGGCCTGATCGCCGCGCTGGGATCTCGCACCTTCGATGTGGTGGTGGACCAGGTCTGCTACACCCCGGTGCAGGCCGCGATCGCCGCCCGTGCCTTCAGCGGCCGCACCCGGCGTTACGTCATGACCTCCACGATCGAGGTCTACGACCCGGCGACCGCCGCACTGCCCGCGGTCCCGCCCGGGACATCGGTACCCGAGGAGATGGTGGATCCGGCCACCTGGCTGGTCCGGATGAACCTTCCCTGGCACGACCCGGCGTACCTGCGGGCGCATTACGCCGAGGGCAAGCGCCAGGCGGAGGCCGTCTTCACCCGGCACCACGGGTTCGCTTTCGCCGCAGTCCGCAGCGCCCACGTCCTCGGTGGCGGCGCGGCGGAGTTCACCGGTCGGCTCAGCCACTACACCGAGCGCATCACCCAGGGTGCACGGATCACCGCGCATGCCGAGGCGCTGCCCACCGTCTTCGTCCACTACGAGGAGTTGGCGGAGCTGCTGGCGTGGGCTGCCACGCTCACCGATGCCACCGGCCCGGTCAACGCCTGCTCCGACGGGCTGCTCGACGTCTATGGCCTTGGTGCCGTCATCGCCGCACAGAGCGGCCGGAAGGCTGTGTACCGCAGAGTCGCCGCGGGCGAGCCGGCCTCGCCGTTCTCCTTCGACCGTCACTACGCCATGAGCAACGCCCGCGCGAGGGGACTGGGCTTCCCCTTCTCCCACATCACCCACTGGCTCCCCGACGCCGTCGCCGAAGCCCTCGCCGTCACCGCCTCCCCCACCTCCTGAGAAACGGACACGCCATGCTGTACCGCACCATCGGAGACACGGCCGTGAGCGCCGTCGGCCTGGGCGCCATGCCCCTGTCCATCGAGCACCGCCCGGACGAACAGCGGGCCGTCGCCACCATCCACGCCGCCCTGGACGCCGGGGTCACGCTCATCGACACCGCCGACAGCTACCACTGGCACCCCGGCGAAACCGGCCACAACGAGCTCCTCATCGCCCGCGCCCTGTCCCGATACGGCGGGGACACCTCCCGCCTGATCGTCGCCACGAAGGGCGGGCGCGGTCGCCCCGGCGACGGCAGCTGGACCGTCGACGCCACGCCCGACCACCTCAAGCGCGCCGCCGAGGCGTCCCTGAAGCGCCTGGGCGTGGCGGCCATCGGCCTGTACCAGCTGCACAAGCCGGACCCGGCCGTGCCCTGGGCGGAGTCCGTAGGGGCACTGCGCGAGCTGCTCGACGCCGGCACCATCCGCGCAGCCGGGATCTCCAACGTCGGCGCCGACCAGATTCACGAGGCGCACGCGATCCTCGGCGACGGCCTCGTCTCCGTACAGAATCAGTACTCACCAGCGGTTCGCGACAGCGAGCCCGAGCTGCGGCTGAGCACCAAATTGGGACTGGCCTTCCTGCCCTGGAGCCCCCTGGGCGGCATCTCCCGGAGTTCCCTCGACGACACCCGCGGTCCGACCGCGGCGAGCACAGCCTTCCACCGCATCGCGGACGTGCGCGGCGTCAGCCCCCAGCAGATCGCCCTGGCCTGGCTGCTGGCCCGATCCCCAGCAGTGATCCCGGTGCCGGGCGCCAGCCGCCCGGCGTCGATCCAGGACTCCGCCGAGGCGGCCGAGCTGGAGCTGAGCGAGGCGGAACTGCGCCTGCTGGACGACCGCTTGCCCGGCTGAACCTGCGCCACTCGCTGTAGGAGGGCCGTCCCCGGTTCGACCCCTGCGCGAGGGCCGAACCCGTTTCTCAGGCCGGTTCGGCGTTGAGGGCGCGGCCGGCCGGGGTGCGGGTGTGGATCCAGGCGGGCAGGGCGGTCAGGGATCCGACGGCCAGGAGGACACCGAGTGCGGCGGCGAGCAGCCATGTCGTCGGGGGCATGGCCATCTCGGGGCTGACCAGCCAGTACACGACCAGTCCGCTCGGCATGCCCACCACCAGCCCGGGCAGAGCGGGCAGGAGTTGGGCGGCGCACAGGGCCGTGACCACCTGGCGGGGGGTGGCGCCGAGGGTGCGGGTGATGGCCAGGGCGCGTCGGGCCTGCACGGCGGTGCTCCAGCCGAGGAAGATCGTGTTGAGCGCGGACAGCGCCACCAGGACGAGGGTGACGCCGTGCAGCGCCTGGCTGGTCACGAGGTTGCGTGCCGCGAGGGGGTTGTCGGGCGCGTAGGCGGTACTGGTGTCGGGTGCCGCGTGGAAGGCGAGCACCGCGGTGATCAGCAGGCTGGTGGTCGCCGTACCGAAGGCGGTCAGGAAGGCGCGGCCGGGTCGGCGGGCGAGCAGCCGGATGCCGACCAGGAGCGCGGTGGGCAGGTACGCCGTCATGGCGTTCAGCCGTGGGTGGTGGGTGGACAGATGCGCCGAGTCGGCCAGGGAGTGGACGGTGCTGGAGCGGGCGGCGCGGACGACGGGGCCGAGCGTGCCGGCCAGCGAGACGAGGACGGCGAGGAACACGGCGGCCACGACGGTGTCGGTGGTCGGGCCGCTGACGGTGTTGAGCAACCCGGCGCCGGGATCGGCCAGTTCGGGCGCGGCCAGGGTCCCGGCGGTCAGTCCGAGGGCGGTGGCCACCACGGTCAGCAGCAGGTACTGAGCCAGCAGGACGGCGGCGACATGGCCGGGGCCCGCGCCGACGGCCTTGAGCAGCCCGGCACGACGGTTGTCGCGGGTGGCGCGTACGGCGGCGAGCGCGGCGAGGGTGACGAGGGCGGCCGAGGCGAGCAGCCAGCCGCCGACGACCAGGGCGGGCTGAGCGAATTTGATCATGCTCGCGTCGGTACGGAGGATGCCCTGCCAGTGGTGGGTGTTGACCCATTCGGGGCCCCTGCGCTCGTCGGTGAAGACGGTTTCCCGCCATGCCAGGGTCGCGGCCGGGTCCTTCAGCTTCAGATGGAACAGGTGAACGCCCGACGTGTCGCCCGCGGCGGCGCGGGTGTCGGCGGCGGTGAGCCAGATCCTGCCGCCGCCGTAGTCGGACGTCCCGGGCCCCTGGGCCCAGTCGTTCCAGGGATAGACCGGGGTGGCCGCGCTGATGGCGAGGCCCACGACGGGGTAGTCGCGTCCGCTGATCGTGACGCGGTCGCCGACGTGCAGGTCGAGCGTCTGCGCGAAGCCCCGCTCGACCACCGCTCCGCCGGCACGCACCCACGAACCGGAGGTCACCAGCGGCTGGTCGACCTTGGCCGGTTCGTCACCGCGTCCCTCGATCGCGGAGCGCGCGGTGTGGCCGTTCGTCCGGATCTTGGTCTCGAAGGCGAAGACCGGATCGGCCTGCTCGGCCACCCCGGGGGTCCGCTCCAGCCGTCCGGCCAGGCCGGAGGGGTCCTTGGCCGTCGTGATGGCGACGATGTCGGGGCCCTCGGTGGCCTCGCGCGTCTTCAGGTAGGCCGTGGTGACGGCGTCGTTGGTCGAGAGCCCCAGGGTCAGCGAGGCGATGGCGGCGGTGACGGCGACCACGAACATCACGGACTCACCGGGACGGCGACGCATGTCGCGCACGGCCAGACGCCAGATCAGCAGCAGGCGTCCCACGGTCAGCCCTCCCAGCTCAGCAGCGCGCCGAACTCGTTGCCGCTGCCACCGCCGCCCAGGCGGGTGTCGCCGGCCAGCGTGCCGTCGCGCAGGGAGACGACGCGGTCCGCCGTGGCGGCCACCCGCTCGTCATGGGTGACCGTGATCAGGGTCTGCCCGCCGGCGCGCAGTTCGTCGAAGAGCCGCAGGATGTCGTGGGTCGCGGCGCTGTCCAGGTTGCCGGTGGGCTCGTCCGCGAGGACCACCAGCGGCTCGTTGACCAGGGCACGGGCGATGGCGACCCGCTGCCGCTGGCCACCGGACAGCTCTGAGGGCAGATGCCGGGCCCGGTCCGTGAGCCCGACCCGGTCCAGGAGATTGACGGCGCGGTTCCGGGCGGCCCGCGGCGAGGCGCCGGCCAGCAGCGCGGGCAGCTCGATGTTCTCCGCGGCGGTCAACTCGTCCATCAGATGGAAGTCCTGGAAGACGAAGCCGACGGCGCGGCGCCGCAGCCTGGCCAGCGCCCGCTCGCCGAGCTCGTCGATGCGCCGCCCGCCGAGCCAGACCTCGCCGTCACTGGGCCGGTCGAGCCCGCCGAGGAGCTGGAGCAGCGTCGACTTGCCGCAGCCGCTGGGCCCGGTCACGGCGAGCGTCTGCCCGGCGGGTACGTCGAGGTCGACGCCGTCGACCGCCCACACCGCGCTCTCGTCCTCACCGTAGACCCGCGTCAGACCGAGGGCCCGCAGTACCGGTGCGCGCACGTCGCCCCCGACGCCGGACCCGTGCCCCACCGGTGCCGGGCCCGGACCGTCGTCCGCGCCCCCGCGCCGTGAGCGGCCCCTGGCCCGCCGACCGTCGTTCGTCATCCGAATGCTCCGCCTTTCCCACGCGGGGCGCGGGTGGACCAGGTCCGCTCGCACGCCTCCAGCCAGCGCAGATCGGCCTGCAACCGGAGTGCGATGCCCTCCAGAAGCAGCCCGGCCTCTGAATCCGTGTCCTCCAGGAGAGCGGCGTGCTGGGCTTCGGCGAGGCTGCGCAGCAGTTCCCGCCGCCGTGCCTCGACGAGCGCGACCGGGTCGGCCAGACCAGAGACACCGGCGGCCACCAGCTTCAGGTGGAACTCCGCCACGTCCGCTTTGGGGCCGCCGCCTTCGGTCATCCACGCGGCCGCCCGCTCCTGCCCGGTGGCGGTCAGCGCGTACACCTTGCGTCGCGGGCCGCGCACCGGCACGTCCTCACGTTCCTGGACGACCAGTCCGGCCTTCTCCAGGCGGGTGAGCGTGACGTAGATCTGCCCCGCGTTCAGTGTCTCTCCCAACGGTCCGAGCGCCGCCGCCAGCCGCCTGCGCAGGTCGTAGCCGTGCGACGGCTCCTTGACCAGCAGCGCCAGCACCACGTCCTGCACCAGACCGCCCTCCTCAGCGACCACCAATAGATAGCGGTTATACAAAGAGGCGTCAAACCAATCCGGTCAACGCCGTTCGACGGAGGCGCCGGCTCTTGGGGATGTTGCCCCGAAGCCCCGGGCGGGGAGCGGGAGATGAGTGGAGGGGGATGGGAGGGGAGCAGGCGGGGCGGAGACGAGCCGCGAACAGCCGCCGAGGCGCAACTGGAGTACTACGCCATGCTCCAACGCATGGGCGACACACTCTAGACACGAAAGCCAACAGGTCTCAACAATGGTCCGTACCCCCGTTCGTCGTAACGAGACGGCACCGTGCCCCCGGCGGTGGGAAGGCGCTCATGGTTCACCCGTGGCTCAGTTCTGCTGTCAGACCACCGCGACCGTCCCGTCAGTTACGGCTTCGCGCCGCCGGCACCGACAGAGACAAGGTCCTGTCGAGAGCCGACCGTCGCTGACTCTCTCCACGCCCTTCAAGCGTCACGACGCCCTTCAAGCGTCACGACAGAGCTGTGTCCTGAGTGATTCCTCCGCGGGAGTGAAGAAACTTGAACGAGGCACGTACCGGATTACTAGACGAAGCGGACAGCGGAACGGCCGACGATTCGATTCGGGCCACCAACGGGGTGGGGTCGTACGCAGCGGGAGTTCAGACGATTCACATCTCCTCCTTACTGCCCGGCGACTCACCGCGTTCGACGGGGCAGAGCGAGGAACACGTCACCCGGCTGGCGGAGTTGGACGAGCCGCTGCCCCCCATCCTGGTCGATCGCCACAGCATGCGGGTGATCGACGGCATGCACCGGCTGCTCGCCACGCTGTTACGGGGGCAGGAGAGGATCGAGGTCGAGTTCTTCGACGGGACTCCCGAGGACGCCTTCCTCCGTGCCGTCACGGCCAATGTGACACACGGTCTCCCCTTGTCGCACGCCGACCGCAAAGTGGCGGCAGCACGCATCATCGCCTCACACCCCCACATGTCCGACCGCGCCATCGCCCGCGCCTCCGGTCTGGGGACGAAGACGGTCGCGGCCATCCGGCGCGATTCGGCCGACCCGCTGACCCAGGTGAGCGCCCGGGTCGGCAGCGACGGCAGGACACGCCCGCTCAACCGGGCCGAGGGGCGCCTCAGGGCCGCGGAGGTACTGGCCCGGCGTCCGGACGCCTCGCTGCGGGAGGTGGCGCGGATCGCCGGAATCTCACCGGCGACCGTGAGCGACGTACGCAAACGCCTTGCGGTCGGCGAACTGCCCGTACCGGAGAGATGCGGCACGCCCGGTCGCCGGGAGGACGGAGCGGAAGCGGGCTCGGGATCCGATGCCGGCACGGAGCAGGACCTCGGTCACGACGCCGGGCGGAAGCTGCGGCGGCTGGAGCAGGCGGATCCCACACCGGTCCTCAGAAAGCTATTGCGGGATCCTTCCCTACGCCACAACGAGGACGGCCGGAATTTGCTGCGCCTGTTGCAGCAGAACGCGATGACCATGTCCTCCGAACTGAGCGTCGCCGTACCGGCCCACTGCCGGGAACTCGTCGTGAAGCTGGCCCGGCAGTATGCCGAGGCCTGGTACGAGTTCGCCCGCGAACTGGACGAGCGGACACAGACCAGGACACGCAAGCAGGCGTGAACCGAGCCTTGACGCGGCCGACTTCAGGTCGAGAGGGGGGCGGCAGCGGGCCTTCGCCGTCGGGGTGGCCGGACTATTGCACGGGGTGACCGACCAGGCTGTCGCACGGAGTGATCGACTGGTCCGTCACACGGGTTGATCAAGAGGTCGCCCGGTGGATGGTCGCCAGCCAGGCGTGGGCCTCGCCGCCGAACCGCGGGGCGATCGCGAAGGTCGTCCCCGCGATGTCGGCCACCCTCCACCCCTCCGCGAATGCCTCGACCAGCTCCTCCTGCCGTACCCGGCGCGGACCGAGCGCACCGGCCTGGCGATCACTGAAGCACATCAGATAGCACGTGCCTCCCGGCTCCGTCACCGACGCCAGACTCTCCACGTAGCGTCGGCGCTCCTCGTCGTCGAGGACGTGGAACATCCCGACGTCGACGACCGTGTCGAAGGACGTTCCGAGGCCGGCGAGGTCGAGCACGTCGCCGACCTCGAAGCGAGCAGACACCCCGCGCTCCTCGGCCTTCCGCCGCGCTCTGCCGACAGCGGTCGCCGAGCAGTCCACGCCCGTGGCGTCAGCGCCCTGGAGAGCAGCCAGCAGTGTGTGGTCCCCTGTGCCGCAGCCCGCGTCGAGCACCCGCCCGGACGACAGCAGACCGGCCTCCGCGAGACGCACCACCGCCGCCTGCGGGCGGCCGACCTCCCACGGCGCGAGTTCCGCCGCCCGGTATATCGACTCCCAGTCGGCCGAGCGTGTCGCCATGTCGTCGCCTCCGTCTGTCGTTCGCTTTCGTGGGTTCGCTGACGTCCCGCTAGCGGCCAAGGTCTTCCGGGTCGGCGGAGTTCTCCCGGCCCAGCCAGTCGGAGATACCGCGCCAGACCTGCGCCAGCACCTCCGGGCGCGCCATCTCCGTGTGCCTGCAGGGAAGATGGGCCTCCGTCACCTGGCCGGACACGTTCTCCTCCCAGGCCGCCGCGCCGGGGGCGGCGTCCTCCGGCTTTCCTTCACCGGCGGACAGAAGAAGCAGGTCGCCGTCGAAGACACCCAACTCGTGCTGCCGCAGGAGCCTGGCGGCGTTCTGGAACATGCGCAGGTTGCCGGGCCTGCGATGCCTCTCCTCACCCTCGAACTCCGACTCGGACCCCGCCGCGCCGCGATCCGGGCCGGGCGCGTCTTCCCTCGCTTCGTCGCCGGACCTCTCTTCGCCCTGCTTCGGTGGCACCGCGTCCAGGGAGACCAGCGCCCCGACTTCCTGGCCGGCCGCCCGCAGCTGTACCGCGATCTCGTGGGCGATGATGCCACCGAACGACCAGCCCAGCAGGTGGTATGGGCCAGTCGCCTGGACCGACCGCATGTACCGGATGTAGTCCGCCGCCATCTCCTTGACCGAGCCCGCCGGATCGCCCGAATCCCGGACGCCCCGGGCCTGGAGCCCGTAGAGCGGATACTCCTCCGGCACGTACTGGGACAGCGGCATGTAGCACCAGCTAAGTCCGCCGGCCGGGTGTACGCAGAAGAACGGCGGCTTGCTTCCGCCGGGCCGGATGGGGAGGAGCACGTCCAGTTCGTTGCCCGCGTAGGGCAGGTCGAGGCGGGTGACGAGGCCGGCGGGGGTCGGGGCCTCGAACACGGCGCGGACCGAGAGGTTGAAGCCACGCAGGCGCAGTCGTTGGACCAGCGCCACGGCCAGGAGTGAGTGTCCGCCGAGGTCGAAGAAGTTGTCGTCGACGTTGACGCGTTCGACACCGAGGACTTCGGCGAAGGCCTCGCACATCGCGTCTTCCGCGGCCGTCGCCGGGGCACGTCCGGTGTCGGCTGTGGCGTATTCGGGGGTGGGGAGTGCGGCTCGGTTGAGTTTGCCGTTGATGGTCAGAGGGAGTTCGGGCAGAGAGACGTAGGCTGCGGGGATCATGTAGGCGGGGAGGCGGGCGGCGGTGTGGGCTCGCAGGTCGGCGGTCAGGGTGGTGGTGGCTGGGTCGGTGGTGTCGTGGTGACTGGGGTCGATGGTGGTGGTATCTGGGTCGGTGGTGTCGTGGTGACTGAGGTCGATGGTGGCTGCAGCTGGGTCGGTGGCGGTGGTTTCGGGGACGATGTAGGCGATCAGGCGGGTGTCCCCGGGAATGTCCTCACGGGCGACGACGGCCGCCTGGGCCACCCCGGGATGCGCGGTCAGCACCGCGGCGATCTCACCCGGCTCGATCCGGTGCCCCCGCACCTTCACCTGATCATCCGCCCGCCCCGCGAACACCAGCCGGCCCTGCGCCGTCCACCGCGCCAGATCCCCCGTCCGATACATCCGCTCACCCACACCCCCGAACGGACACGCCACAAACCGCTCCCCCGTCAGCCCCGGCCGCCGCAGATACCCACGCGCCAGACCATCACCCGCCACATACAACTCACCCACCACCCCCGGCGGCACCGGCTCCAACGAACCATCCAGCACAAACACCCGCGTACTGAACACCGGCCCACCGATCAACACCTCACCCGCATCCGGATCACACCGCCACAACGTGGCATCCACCGTCGTCTCCGTCGGCCCATACGAATTGAACATCACCCGCCCCCGCGACCACCGCGCCATCACCTCCGGCGGACACTCCTCACCCGCCGTCACCACCACCACACCCGGATCCACATCACCCTCGTCCAACAACGCCAACACCCCCGGCGGCAACGTCACATGCGTCACCCCCTCCCGCGCCAAAAACCCCGCCAACTCCCCACCCAACCGCTCCTCCTGCGGCACCACCACCAACGCCGCACCCGTCAACAACGCCATCGACCACTCCCACCCGAACGTGTCAAAACCCGCCGACGCAAACTGCGCCACCCGACACCCCGGACCCACACCCAACAACCCACGATGACCCGCCACCAGACCCGCAAACCCCCCATGCGACACCACCACACCCTTCGGCACCCCCGACGACCCCGACGTATACAACACATACGCCGCCCCACCAGACCCCACCACCACCGGATCCAACACCCCATCCACCACCGACCCCACCACAAGACCCCCACCACCCACCTCCACCACCGGCACCCCACCCGGCACCCCACCCGCCAGCACACCACTGCTCACCACACACACCGGCCCCGCATCCGCCAGCATCCACGCCCGCCGCTCCACCGGATACGACGGATCCAGCAACAAATACGCACCCCCCGCCCGCAACACCCCCAACAACGCCACCACCAAATCAACCGACCGCTCCAACAACACCCCCACCACCGACTCCGGCCCCACACCCCGACCCGCCAACACCCCCGCCAACCAACCCGCCCGCTCATCCAACTCCCCGTAAGTCAGACTCTCCTCACCACACACCACCGCCACCGCACCCGGATCCCGCACCACCCACTCCCCAAACAACTCCACCACCGAACCCACCACCCCCACCACAGGCACATCATTCCACTCACTCAAGATCTGCTCGCGAACGAGCGGTGACACCACGGCGACCTCACCCAGAGGTGTCTCCGGTGCACCCTCCAGCGCCTCGACCAGGCTTTCGGCAGCGTTCTGCAGCAGCGCGCACACCAGCTCCGGATCCCCCGGCGCCACCGCATCAGCCGTCAGCCCGAACGCGGCCCCCAGATCATCCACCGACACCGACAACGGATAGTTCGTCCGGTCCTCGGTCGACAGCATCGCCACCCCGGCAAGACCACCACTCCTCCCACCACCCCCGCCACCCCGACGAGGCTGACCGCCATGACGGTAGTTGAGCAGGGACGTGAAGAGCGGGGCTGCGGCGGGGACGCCGCTGGCCTTCTGCGCCAGGGCGAGCGGAGCGTGCTCATGCACCAGCAGGCCGGCCAACTGGGCCTGCATCGCCCGCACCGCACCCACCGCATCAAGACCTGCCATGTTTACCCGCACGGGAAGGGTGTTCATGAACGGTCCGGGAATCCGGTCCGCGCCCCGCCCGGAGTTCATCCGGCCCAGCAACACCGTCCCGAACACCACATCCGAGCGCCCCGCCAGACTCGCCACCACCCGCGCATACGCGACGTGGAACAACGTCGCCGGACTCACCCCCAGACGGCGGGCCTGTTCCCGCACCCGCTCTCCCAGTCCGTCATCCACCCGCAGCCGCGCCTGCTGCACACCCGTGCCGTCGCCGCGCGTATCGGCCAGGCCGAACGGCAGCGTCGGCTCCGTCACGTCCCTCAGCAGCTCGGCGAAGAACTCCTCGTGCTCCGCGCGGGAGACCCCCAGTCGGGCCTGGGCCACGAAGTCACGGAACGGCAGCGGCTCAGGGAGAGCATCGCTGCGCCCGGCCATGAACGCCGCGACCTCGCCCAGCACCACCTGCAGTGCGGTGTGGTCCTGGAGCAGGTGATGCACCTGCACCAACCCGAGCCACCGCTCACTGCCCGGCTCGGCCGCCACGTGTACGCGCAGCAACGGTGCCCGTCGCAGGTCCATCCAGCGTCCGGCGAGTGCGAGCAGCTCAGCCTGCGGGTCACCGCCCCCGGTCAGGGCGACCTCGGTGACCGGGACAACCGCACGTTTCCGAACCACCTGCAACGGCTCGGGCAACGCCTCCCACACCAGCCCGGTGCGGTAGATGTCGTGCCGGTCCACGACCCGCTGCAACGCCGCCAGGAACGCGTCCAGCCGCTCACGACTGTCAAAGCCGAGCATCATCGGCACGAGGTACACGTCCGCCTCACCCGGGCCGGTGAGCAGGTGGTGGAAGAAGATGCCTTCCTGCAAAGGTGCCAGCGGATACACGTCGGCGACGTTCGCCGCGCCGCCCTCGACCGACGCGCAGACCAAGTCGATCTGCGCCGCCGTCAGCTCCACCAACGGCAGCATCTCCGGCGTAATCACCTCCACACCCTGCTCAGGGATGCCATTCGGAGGCACCTCCACCACACCCCCGCCACTGCCGGCAGCAGCCAACGCCCCCGGCGTCGGCGCCTCGAACAACACCCTCACCGACACCCCGAACCCACGCTCACGCAACCGCTGCACCAACGACACCGCCAGCAACGAATGCCCACCCAACTCGAAGAAGTTGTCCTCCACCCCTACACGGTCGACACCCAGGACATCCGCGAACACCCGGCACACCAGCTCCTCAGCCACCGTGGCGGGGCCCCGCCCCCCGGCAGACGAATACTCCGGCGCGGGGAGGGCCGCCCGGTCCAGCTTCCCGTTCACCGACAACGGCAGCCGGTCGAGCACCACGACGGCAGAAGGCACCATGTACTCCGGCAACCGCGCGCTCCCAAAGGCACGCACTTCGCCGGACAGTTCGTCGCCCCATCCACCATCACCGTCGGGCACGACGTACGCGACGAGTCGCTCATCACCCTGGGTGTCCTCGCGGGCGACCACCACCGCTCGAGCCACCTCGGGATGTGCCGCCAGGACGGCCTCGACCTCACCCGGCTCGACCCGGAAGCCGCGGACCTTCACTTGGTCATCCGCACGGCCGACAAACACCAGCTGCCCGTCCGCGGTCCACCGCGCCAGGTCACCGGTCCGGTACATCCGCTCACCCGCACCACCGAACGGGCAGGCCACGAACCGCTCCGCCGTCAGCCCCGGTCGCTCGTGGTATCCGCGTGCCAGACCCGTGCCGGCCACATACAGCTCCCCCGCCACACCTGGCGGCACCGGCTCAAGGAACCGGTCCAGGACATAGACGCGGGTGTTGTCGACCGGTCGGCCGATCGGGACAGTCCCACCTGCCGCCTCACTCGTACCGCCGTGCCATGACGTCGAGTCGACCGTGGTCTCCGTCAGCCCGTAGACGTTGTGCAACTCCACGTCCAAGAGGCTCGTAACCCGTTGACGCAGAGCGCCAGTCAGCGCCTCACCACCGCTGAACAGCATCCGCAGACTCGTGCAATCGACCGCGGCGGCCTCGGCGACGAACACCGACAGCTGGGAAGGTACGAAGTGTGCGGCGGTGACTTCCTCACGCCGCATCAACTCCGCCAGGTAGGCCGGATCACGGTGCCCCTCCGGCGCGGCGATCACCAACGCCGCCCCGGACACCAACGGCCACCACAGCTCCCAGACCGACGCGTCGAACCCGAACGGCGTCTTGTGGAGCACTCGGTCCGACGCCTCCAGCCCGAACACCCGCTGTGCCCAGAGGAGGTGGTTGACCAGGCCGCCGTGGGTGACCACCACGCCCTTCGGCCGCCCCGTCGATCCGGACGTATACATCACGTACGCCGCGTGCCCGGCCGTCAGGACCGGACGCGTCCAGTCATCCCTCCCAGCCGGCTCCGCCTCGTCGACGGCAAGCACGGGGACATTCAGATCTGCCGGAAGTTCACCAGCGTGCGCCCGCGTCGTGAGCACGCAGGACGGACGGGCGTCGGTCAGCGTGAACGCGAGCCGTTCAGAGGGATGGTCCGGATCGACGGGGAGATAGGCAGCACCGGCCTTCCACACCGCCAGCAGAGTCACTACCAGCTCGACCGACCGCTCCAGCATGACCGCCGCCACCGACTCCGGTCCCACACCTCGATCGGCCAGCAGCCCCGCCAGCCGGTGCGCCCGCTCATCCAACTCCCCATACGACACACGTTCATTTCCATCCACGACCGCGACAGCGCTCGGGTCCCGCAGCACCTGATCCTCGAACAGCGTCAGCCAGGTCGTCTCCGGCTTTGGTACGACGGTGTCGTTCCAGCCGGCCACCACCTGGTGCCGTTCCGCCTCCGACAGCACCCGGACCTGCCCCACCCGAGCCTGCGGGTCCGCGGCCACCAGCGACAGGACCTTCACCAACCGCTCAGCGACCGCATCCACGGTCCCCGCATCGAACAGATCCGCCGCCCCGGTAACCGACCCCCGCAACCCCACCGGGCGACCCTCAGCGTCAGTCACCTCACCCAATGACACATCGAGATCGAACTTCGCCACCCGCAGACCGCCGGCCACCGGCGCTACCCGCAGATCGGGGAGGTCCAGCCTGGCCTGGCCCAGATTCTGGAGATTGAGCATGACCTGGAACAGCGGATGCCGCGCGAGAGAACGGTCCGGTGCCAGCACCTCAACCAACCGCTCGAAGGGCACCTCCTGGTGCTCCAGCGCCGCCAGGCTTGTCTCCCGCACCCGCCCCAACAGCTCGCCGAAGGTCGGGTCCCCCGACACATCCGTACGCAGCACCAGCGTGTTGACGAAGAAGCCCACCAGGTCGTCGAGGGCCTGGTCGGTACGGCCGGCCACCGCCGTGCCGACGGGAATGTCCTCGCCCGCACCCAACTTCGACAAGAGCACGGCCAGCGCGGCCTGCACCACCATGAACAGGGTCACGCCCTGCTCCCGCGCCAGCGCCGTCAGCTGCGCGTGCACCTCCGCCGGGACCACCAGCGACGCCGTGTGGCCCCGGTGCGAGGCCACCGCCGGCCGCGGCCGATCCACCGGCAGCGCCAGCTCCTGCGGTGCCCCGGCCAGCGCGTCCCGCCAGAAATCCACCTGGCCGGCCAGCACACTGCCCGGATCACCCTCATCACCCAGCAGCTCCCGTTGCCACAGGGTGTAATCCGCGTACTGCACCGGCAACGGCTCCCAACCGGGCGCACGGCCGTCATGCCGTGCCGCGTACGCCACCGAGATGTCCCGCGCCAACGGCCCCATGGACCATCCGTCCCCCGCAACGTGATGCACGACCACGACCAAGACGTGCACGTCCTCATCGATCCCCACCAACAGCGCCCGCAGCGGCACCTCCGCGCCGAGGTCGAACCCGTGCCCGGTCTCCTCCACCACCAGGTCCGCCACCTCACCCTCGGCCACCCGCGCGACCCGCAGCACCTCACCCACCTCACCGACAGTCAGAACCTGCTGATACGGCTCCCCGTCCACCACCGGGAACACCGTCCGCAGCACCTCATGCCGCCCCAGCACATCACCGAACGCCGCCCGCAGCGCGACCACATCCAGCACACCCTCCAGCCGCAGCGCGATCGGGATGTTGTACGTCGCACTCGGCCCCTCCAACTGCGCCAAGAACCACAACCGCCGCTGAGCAAAAGACAACGGCACCCGCTCAGGCCGCTCCCACGGCACCAACCCCACCCGCGCCGCATCCGCACCCGCAATCCGCGCCGCCAACCCCGCCGGCGTCGACGCCTCGAACAACTCCCGCACACCCACCTCAACCCCGAACACCCCCCTCAACCGCGACACCAACCGCATCGCCAACAACGAATGTCCACCCAACTCGAAGAAGTCCTGCTCAACCCCCACCCCCTCCAGACCCAGCACCTCACCAAACACCTGACACATCAGTTCCTCGGCCACCGACACAGGGGCACGCCCAGTGTCGAGCACCGCAAACTCGGGGGTGGGGAGTGCGGCTCGGTTGAGTTTGCCGTTGATGGTCAGAGGGAGTTCGGGCAGAGAGACGAAGGCTGCGGGGATCATGTAGGCGGGGAGGCGGGCGGCGGTGTGGGCTCGCAGGTCGGCGGTCAGGACGGCAGTGTCCGGCACGGTGGCTGCGGCTGGGTCGGTGGCGGTGGTTTCGGGGACGATGTAGGCGATCAGGCGGGTGTCCCCGGGAATGTCCTCACGGGCGACGACGGCCGCCTGGGCCACCCCGGGATGCGCGGTCAGCACCGCGGCGATCTCACCCGGCTCGATCCGGTGCCCCCGCACCTTCACCTGATCATCCGCCCGCCCCGCGAACACCAGCCGGCCCTGCGCCGTCCACCGCGCCAGATCCCCCGTCCGATACATCCGCTCACCCACACCCCCGAACGGACACGCCACAAACCGCTCCCCCGTCAGCCCCGGCCGCCGCAGATACCCACGCGCCAGACCATCACCCGCCACATACAACTCACCCACCACCCCCGGCGGCACCGGCTCCAACGAACCATCCAGCACAAACACCCGCGTACTGAACACCGGCCCACCGATCAACACCTCACCCGCATCCGGATCACACCGCCACAACGTGGCATCCACCGTCGTCTCCGTCGGCCCATACGAATTGAACATCACCCGCCCCCGCGACCACCGCGCCATCACCTCCGGCGGACACTCCTCACCCGCCGTCACCACCACCACACCCGGATCCACATCACCCTCGTCCAACAACGCCAACACCCCCGGCGGCAACGTCACATGCGTCACCCCCTCCCGCGCCAAAAACCCCGCCAACTCCCCACCCAACCGCTCCTCCTGCGGCACCACCACCAACGCCGCACCCGTCAACAACGCCATCGACCACTCCCACCCGAACGTGTCAAAACCCGCCGACGCAAACTGCGCCACCCGACACCCCGGACCCACACCCAACAACCCACGATGACCCGCCACCAGACCCGCAAACCCCCCATGCGACACCACCACACCCTTCGGCACCCCCGACGACCCCGACGTATACAACACATACGCCGCCCCACCAGACCCCACCACCACCGGATCCAACACCCCATCCACCACCGACCCCACCACAAGACCCCCACCACCCACCTCCACCACCGGCACCCCACCCGGCACCCCACCCGCCAGCACACCACTGCTCACCACACACACCGGCCCCGCATCCGCCAGCATCCACGCCCGCCGCTCCACCGGATACGACGGATCCAGCAACAAATACGCACCCCCCGCCCGCAACACCCCCAACAACGCCACCACCAAATCAACCGACCGCTCCAACAACACCCCCACCACCGACTCCGGCCCCACACCCCGACCCGCCAACACCCCCGCCAACCAACCCGCCCGCTCATCCAACTCCCCGTAAGTCAGACTCTCCTCACCACACACCACCGCCACCGCACCCGGATCCCGCACCACCCACTCCCCAAACAACTCCACCACCGAACCCACCACCCCCACCACAGGCACATCATTCCACTCACTCAAGATCTGCTCGCGAACGAGCGGTGACACCACGGCGACCTCACCCAGAGGTGTCTCCGGTGCACCCTCCAGCGCCTCGACCAGGCTTTCGGCAGCGTTCTGCAGCAGCGCGCACACCAGCTCCGGATCCCCCGGCGCCACCGCATCAGCCGTCAGCCCGAACGCGGCCCCCAGATCATCCACCGACACCGACAACGGATAGTTCGTCCGGTCCTCGGTCGACAGCATCGCCACCCCGGCAAGACCACCACTCCTCCCACCACCCCCGCCACCCCGACGAGGCTGACCGCCATGACGGTAGTTGAGCAGGGACGTAAACAACGGAGCCGAAGCCGGTACCGCACTGCCCCTCTGCGCCACGGCGAGCGGAGCGTGCTCGTGCACCAGCAGGCCGGCCAACTGGGCCTGCATCGCCCGTACCGCACCCACCACATCAAGACCCGCGAAATCCATCCGTACCGGCAGCGTGTTCATGAACGGGCCCGGAGTCCGGTCCGCACCCCGCCCGGAGTTCATCCGGCCCAGCAACACCGTCCCGAACACCACATCCGACCGCCCCGCCAGACTCGCCACCACCCGCGCATACGCCACATGGAACAACGTCGCCGGACTCACCCCCAAGCGGCGGGCCTGGTCCCGGATGCGCTCCGCCACGGAGTCGTCCACCCTCCACCGCGCCGACCTTACCGTCGACCCGTCCCCATGGGTATCAGCCAGGCCGAACGGCAGCGTCGGCTCCGTCACATCACCCAACAGACCTGAGAAGTACTCCTCGTGCTCAGCACGCGATACTCCCAGCCTGGCCTGGGCCACGAAGTCCCGGAACGGCAGCGGCACCGGCAACTCGTCCCCGCGGCCGGCCATGAACGCCCCGACCTCGCCCAGCACCACCTCCAGCGCCGTATGGTCCTGCAACAGGTGATGAACCTGTACCAACGCCACCCATCGACCCGGCCTCCCCGGCTCGGCCGCCACGTGCGCCCGCAGCAACGGTGCCTGCCGCAGGTCCATCCATCGACCGGCTACCGCCAACAGCTCAGCCTTGGCATCTCCGCCGTCCGACAACGACACCTCGGTGACCGGAATGACCGCACGCTTCCGGACCACCTGCAATGGCTCCGGCAGTCCCTCCCACACGAGCCCGGTGCGGTAGATGTCGTGCCGGTCCACGACCCGCTGCAACGCCGCCAGGAACGCGTCCAGCCGCTCACGGCTGTCGAATCCCAGCACCATCGGTACCAAATAGACGTCTGCCGCACCGACCCCGGCCAGCAGGTGGTGGAACAGGATGCCTTCCTGCAAAGGTGCCAGCGGATACACGTCGGCGACGTTCGCCGCGCCGCCCTCGACCGACTCGCAGACCAAATCGATCTGCGCCGCCGTCAGCTCCACCAACGGCAGCATCTCCGGCGTAATCACCTCCACACCCTGCTCAGGAATCCCATTCGGAGGCACCTCCACCACACCCCCGCCACTGCCGGCAGCAGCCAACGCCCCCGGCGTCGGCGCCTCGAACAACACCCGCACCGACACCCCGAACCCACGCTCACGCAACCGCTGCACCAACGACACCGCCAGCAACGAATGCCCACCCAGCTCGAAGAAGTTGTCCTCCACCTCCACCCGCTCCACACCCAGGACATCCGCGAACACCTGACACACCAGCTCTTCAGCCACCGTGGCAGGACCCCGCCCACCTGCAGACGAATACTCCGGCGCCGGCAGCGCGGAACGGTCCAGCTTCCCGTTCACCGACAACGGCAGCCCGTCGAGCACCACCACCGCCGACGGCACCATGTACTCCGGCAACCGCTCAGCCGTAAAGCGCCTCAGGTCACCGCCCAGCGGGCCGTCGCCCTCGGGCACGACGTAGGCGACCAGCCGCTTGTCACCCGGCACATCCTCACGCGCGACCACCACCGCCTGACCCACCCCGGGATGCGTGGCCAGGACGGCCTCGACCTCGGCCGGCTCCACCCGGAACCCACGCACCTTCACCTGATCATCCGCACGGCCCACGAACATCAACTGCCCGTCCACCGTCCACCGCGCCAGGTCACCAGTCCGATACATCCGCTCACCTGAATCGCCGAACGGGCACGCCACGAAGCGTTCCCCGGTCAGGCCCGGTCGCTGGTGATACCCGCGGGCCAGCTGCACACCGGCGACATACAGCTCCCCCGCCACCCCAGGCGGCACCGGCTCAAGGAACCGGTCCAGCACATACACCCGCGCATTCGCCACCGGCCCACCCACCGACGGCACACCCACCCCACCCCGCGGCACCCGCCCGGCGGTGACCATCACCGTCGCCTCCGTCGGCCCATACGTGTTCACCAACACCCGGCCACCACCCGCCCACACCCGCGCCACCTCACCCGACAACAGTTCACCGCCCACCAACACCCGCCCCAAACCGGGCACCCCCGCCGGATCGACCACACCCAGGAGGGAAGGCACCACACTCGCGACCCCCACCCCTTCCCGCACCACCAGATCAGCCAACAACCCCACATCCGCCCGCTCCGCCTCCGACGCCACCACCAGACGCCCACCCGACGCCAACACCACCGCAACATCCAGCACCGAACCGTCAAACCCAAACGACGCAAACTGCAACACACCCACCCCAGGCCCAGCACCCAGCACCGGACCCAAAGCCGCCACCAAACCCACCACCGCACCCTGAGACACCACCACACCCTTCGGCACACCCGACGACCCCGACGTAAACATCACATACGCCGCCACATCCCGCCCACCAAGCAAAGGACGCGCCACCGCAGCGAACGCCATCCCCGGATCATCCAGACACACCACCGGCACACCCAGCCCATCCGGCAACCCACCGGACAAAGCCCTGTCGGTCACCACACACACCGGCCCCGCCTCCGCCAACACCACACCCACCCGCTCCACCGGATACGACGGATCAACAAACACATACGCACCCCCCGCCTTCCACACCCCCAACAACGCCACCACCACATCAACCGACCGCCCCAACACCACACCCACCACCGACTCAGACCCCACACCCCGACCCGCCAGCACACCCGCCAACCGACCAGAACGCTCATCCAACTCCCCATAAGTCAACGACTCCTCCCCACACACCACCGCCACCGCACCCGGATCCCCCACCACCCGCTCCGCGAACAACTCCACCCACGTCACCTCAGGCACCGGCTCGACAGCGGCATTCCACCCCGCCACCACGTCATACCGCTCCACCTCCGACAACACCTCAACCTGCCCCACCCGAACCTGCGGATCCTCAACCACAACCGACAGGACCCTCACCAACCACCGACCGATCCGCTCCACCGTCCCCGCATCAAACAGATCCACCGACCCCGTAACCGACCCCCGCAACCCCCCAGGACAACCCTCACCATCAACCACCTCACCCAACGACACATCGAGATCAAACTTCGCTGCCCCCTGTCCGACAGACGCCGGCGCCACCCGCAGCCCAGGCAGGTCAAGCTTCGCCTGGCCCAGATTCTGTACCGCCAGCATGACCTGGAACAGCGGATGCCGCGCCAGCGAACGGTCCGGTGCCAGAACCTCCACCAACCGCTCGAAGGGCACCTCCTGATGCTCCAAAGCCGCCAGACTCGTCTCCCGCACCCGCCCCAACAGCTCACCGAACGTCGGATCCCCCGACACATCCGTACGCAACACCAGCGTGTTGACGAAGAACCCCACCAGATCGTCGAGGGCCTGGTCCGTGCGGCCGGCGACCGCCGTGCCGACGGGAACGTCCTCCCCCGCTCCCAACTTCGACAAGAGCACGGCCAGCGCGGCCTGCACCACCATGAACAGCGTCACGCCCTGTTCCCGCGCCAACGCCGTCAGCTGCGCGTGCACCTCCGCCGGGACCTCCACCCTCACCGTGTGACCACGATGTGACGCCACCGTCGGCCGCGACCGGTCACCCGGCAGCGCCAGTTCCTGCGGTGCCCCGGCCAGCGCGTCCCGCCAGAAATCCACCTGGCCGGCCAGCACACTGCCCGGATCACCCTCATCACCCAGCAGCTCCCGCTGCCACAGGGTGTAGTCCGAGTACTGCACCGGCAACGGCTCCCAACCCGGGGCCTCACCCGCACACCGCGCCGCATACGCCACCGAGATGTCCCGCGCCAACGGCCCCATCGACCACCCATCCCCCGCAACGTGATGCACCACCACCACCAACACATGCACATCCACCCCAACCTCAACCAACAACGCCCGCAACGGCACCTCAACCCCGAGATCGAACCCGCGCCCGGTCTCCTCCGCCACCAGACCCGCAACCTCCCCCTCACCAGCCCGCACAACCCGCAGCACCCCACCCACCGCCGAAGGCGCCAACACCTCCTGATACGGCTCCCCGTCCACCACCGGGAACACCGTCCTCAACACCTCATGCCGCCCCAGCACATCCTCCAACGCCGCCCGCAGCGCACCAACATCCAGCGCACCCTCCAACCGCAACGCAACCGGCATGTTGTACGTCGCACTCGGCCCCTCCAACTGCGCCAAGAACCACAACCGCCGCTGAGCAAACGACAACGGAACCCGCTCAGGCCGCTCCCACCGAGCCAAGCCCACCCGCGCACCACCCGCACCTGCAATCCGCACCGACAACCCCGCCGGCGTCGGAGCCTCGAACAAGGCCCGCACACCCAACTCCACCTCGAACACCGACCGCACCCGCGACACCAACCGCATCGCCAACAACGAATGCCCGCCCAAGTCAAAGAAGCTGTCCTCCACCCCCACTCGTTCAAGGCCGAGGACGTCCGCGAACACACCGCACATCAGCTCTTCGGCCACCGACGCGGGTGCCCGCCCGCCACCGGCCCCCGTGTACTCCGGCGCCGGCAGGGCCGCCCGGTCCACCTTGCCGTTCACCGAGAACGGCAACCCGTCCAGTACCACTACCGCGGACGGGACCAGGTGGTCCGGCAACCGCTCACCCACGTACGCGCGCAACCGCGCAGACAGGTCGTCACGCACACCGTTGCCACTCCTGGGAACCACATATGCGGTGAGCCGCTTGTCACCGGACGTGTCCTCTCGGGCGATCACCACCGCCTGAGCCACACTCGGATGGGCAGCCAACACCGCCTCGACCTCACCCGGCTCGATCCGGAAGCCACGCACCTTCACCTGGTTGTCCGCCCGGCCGATGAACACCAGCTGCCCGTCCTTGGTCCACCGGGCCAGGTCCCCCGTCCGGTACATCCGCTCACCCGGCGCACCCAGCGGGCACGCTACGAACCGCTCCCCGGTCAGGTCCGGCCGACCGTGATACCCCCGGGCCAGCCCGGTCCCGGCCACGTACAGCTCACCCGCAACCCCGGGCAGAACCGGCGACAGACCAGCGTCGAGCAGGTAGATACGCGTGTTGTCCATCGGTCGGCCGATCGGCAGCACCGACGGGACCGCATCGGCGTCCCCAACCAGGATCTGGGTAGCACACAGGGTGATTTCGGTCGGCCCGTACACCTGCCGCACCGCAGCCCCTGGAGCAGCCGCCAGCACCGCCGACACCGCTGCCGACGGAACCACGTCCCCACCTGTCAGCACCTCGCTCACCCCGGCGAAGCACCCGGGGTCCTCCTCCACCAGCATCCGCAGCAGTCCCGCGGTCACATGCACACGGTCGAGCCCGTACTCCGCTACCAGCGACCGCAACACACCAGCATCCAACTTGCCGGCCGGAGCCAGTACCACCGCTCCCCCAATAGCCAGCGTCACCCATGTCTCAAGCACCGACGCATCGAACTCGTACGGACCGTGCCCCAGCATCCGCCCCGGTTGTCCCCAGCACTGATCCACCACCAACTCAGCCAGATCCCGCTGGGTCACCACCACACCCTTCGGCCGCCCCGTCGATCCGGACGTGAACATCACGTATGCCGCCGCTCCGGGCTCAGTCGGCACCGGCACGCCCGTAGGCTCCACCTGGGCCAGTTCCGTGACTACCGCCGGGTCGTCCACCGCCACCACCGGCACCGGCGGAGCAGCAGGCAACCCAGCGGTCAGGCTGCTGACCGTGACCATGCACACGGGCCCGGCCTCCGCCACCAGCAACGCCACGCGCTCTTCCGGATAGGAGGGATTGATGAACAGATAGGCGCCCCCTGCCTTCCACACCCCCAACAGCGCCACCACCGCATCCACGGACCGCTCAAACATCACCCCCACCACCGACTCCGAGCCCACCCCTCGCGCCCTCAAGACACCCGCCAACCGAGAGGCCCGCTCATCCAACTCCCCGTACGACAACTCCACCTCCCCACACACCACCGCCACCGCACCCGGATGCCGCGCCACCTGCTCCGCGAACAACTCCACCCACGTCGCATCAGGCACCGGCTCGGCGGTGTCGTTCCAGCCGGTCACCACCTGGTGCCGTTCCGCCTCCGACAGCACCTGGACCTGCCCCACCCGAGCCTGCGGGTCCGCGGCCACCAGCGACAGGACCTTCACCAACCGAGCAGCGACCGCATCCACGGTCCCCGCATCGAACAGATCCGCCGCCCCGGTAACCGACCCCCGCAACCCCACCGGGCGGCCCTCACCATCAGTCACCTCACCCAATGACACATCAAGATCAAACTTCGCGACACCCAACCCACCCGACACCGGCGCCACCCGAAGACCCGGGAGGTCCAGCCTTGCCTGGCCTTGATTCTGCAGAGTGAGCATGACCTGGAACAGCGGATGCCGCGCCAGCGAACGGTCCGGCGCCAGAACCTCCACCAACCGCTCGAACGGCACCTCCTGATGCTCCAAAGCCGCCAAGCTTGTCTCCCGCACCCGCCCCAACAGCTCGCCGAAGGTCGGATCCCCCGACACATCCGTACGCAACACCAGCGTGTTGACGAAGAAGCCGACGAGATCATCCAGCGCCTGATCCGTACGGCCGGCCACAGCCGTACCGACGGGAATGTCCTCGCCCGCACCGAGCCGGGACAGCAGCACGGCCAGCGCGGCCTGCACCACCATGAACAGGGTCACGCCCTGCTCCCGCGCCAACGCCGTCAGCTGCGCGTGCACCTCCGCCGGGACCACCAGCGACGCCGTGTGGCCCCGGTGCGAGGCCACCGCAGGCCGCAGCCGATCTCCCGGCAGCACAAGCTCCTGCGGTGCCCCGGCCAGCGCATCTCGCCAGAAACCCACCTGGCCGGCCAGCACACTGCCCGGATCACCCTCATCACCCAGCAGCTCCCGCTGCCACAGGGTGTAGTCCGCGTACTGCACCGGCAACGGCTCCCACCCCGGGGCCTCACCCGCACGCCGTGCCGCATACGCCACCGAGATGTCCCGCGCCAACGGCCCCATCGACCACCCATCCCCCGCAACGTGATGCACCACCACCACCAACACATGCACATCCACGCCGACCTCAACCAACAACGCCCGCAACGGCACCTCAACCCCGAGATCGAACCCGCGCCCGGTCTCCTCCACCACCAGACCCGCCACCTCCCCCTCGCCAGCCCGCACAACCCGCAGCACCCCACCCACCGCCGAAGGCGCCAACACCTCCTGATACGGCTCCCCGTCCACCACCGGGAACACCGTCCTCAACACCTCATGCCGATCCAGCACATCCTCCAACGCCGCCCGCAGCGCGGCCACATCCAGCGCACCCTCCAACCGCAACGCAACCGGCATGTTGTACGTCGCACTCGGCCCCTCCAACTGCGCCAAGAACCACAACCGCCGCTGAGCAAACGACAACGGAACCCGCTCAGGCCGCTCCCACGGCGTCAGGTTCACTCGCGCCGCATCCGCACCCGCGATCCGCGCAGCCAAGCCCGCCGGCGTCGGAGCCTCGAACAGGGCCCGCACACTCACCTCGACCCCGAACACCGACCGCACCCGCGACACCAAGCGCGTCGCCAACAGTGAATGCCCACCCAGCTCGAAGAAGTGGTCCTCCACACCAACCCGCGTCAGGCCCAACAGCTCCGCGAACACACCACACAGGATCTCCTCGACCGCGGTCGTCGGCCCCCGCCCACCCTCGGACGTCCCGTACTCCGGGTCGGGCAACGCCGCTCGGTCCACCTTGCCGTTCACCGACAGCGGCAACTCGTCCAGCATCACCACCGCGGAGGGCACCATGTACTCCGGCAGCCGCCCGTCGGCGAAGGCCCGTACCTGCCCAGCCAAGTCATCGTCATCATCCGCACCGGCACCGTGAGCGGCGACCACATACGCGGTCAGTCGCTTGTCACCGAGGCCGGCCTCGCGTGCGACCACCACCGCCTGACTCACCCCCGGATGCGCCGCCAGCACGCCCTCCACCTCACCCGGCTCGACCCGGAAGCCGCGGACCTTCACCTGATCATCCGCACGCCCGACGAACACCAGCTGCCCGTCCGCACTCCACCGCACCAGGTCTCCAGTCCGGTACATCCGCCCACCCGGCACACCGAACGGACACGCAACGAACCGCTCACCCGTCAGCCCAGACCGCCCCTGATACCCCCGCGCCACCCCCATACCCGCCACATACAACTCACCCACAACACCCGCAGGCACCGGAGACAGACCATCATCAAGCACATACACCCGCGTGTTCTCCAACGGCCGCCCCATCGGCAACACCCCCGGCACCAACCCCACATCCCCCACCACCCACTGCGTCGCACACAACGTCACCTCCGTCGGCCCATACAAATGCCGCACCAAAGACTCCGGAGCAGCCCCCAACACCCCCGAC
Organism: Streptomyces sp. NBC_01723; assembly: GCF_036246005.1. Classification (NCBI taxonomy): domain Bacteria; kingdom Bacillati; phylum Actinomycetota; class Actinomycetes; order Kitasatosporales; family Streptomycetaceae; genus Streptomyces; species Streptomyces sp. NBC_01723. Next base: position 7,798,367 of record NZ_CP109171.1, on the reverse strand, counting down.
ACCGCAGACGACGGCACCACATCCCCACCCGTCAACACCTCACCCACCCCAGCAAAACAACCCGCATCCTCCTCCACCAACACCCGCAACAACCCCGCCGTCACATGCACCCGATCCAACCCACCACCCCCACCAACGACCGCAACACACCACCATCCACCTCACCCACCGGCGCCAACACCACCACCCCACCACCAGCCAACGTCACCCACAACTCAAACACCGACGCATCAAACGCAAACGGCGCCCACCCCAACACCCGACGCCCCACCACCTCACCCCAACACCCATCCACCACCAAACCCACCACATCCCGCTGACACACCACCACACCCTTCGGCACCCCCAACGACCCCGACGTATACATCACATACGCCGCCACACCCCCCAACCCACCCACACCCAAGTCCCCCCCATCCAACCCAACACCAGCCCCCACCCCCACCACCCGCACCCCACACTCCCCCGCCACCCCACCAAACACCCCGCCACCCGAACCCACATCCGCCACCGCAACCCGCACACCACAATCCCGCAACACCACACCCACACGCCCCGCCGGCCACCCAGGATCCACCGGCACATACGCCCCGCCCGCCTTCCACACAGCAAGCAGAGCAACCACCAGATCAACCGACCGCTCCAACGACACCGCCACCACACACTCCGCACCCACCCCCTCACCCACCAACACCCGCGCCAACCGATTCGCACGAGCATTCAACTCCCCATACGACACACCCACCCCACCCTGCTCCACCGCCACCGCACCCGGATCCCGCACCACCTGCCGCTCGAACAGACCCACCACCGTCTCCTCGGGCACCACACGATCGGTGTCGTTCCACTCCACCAACACCCGCTCACGACCCGCCGGCGCCAACACCTCCACCGCACGCAACGGGGTCCGTGGCGCTTCCTCCAGGGCCGTGACCAGGCTCTCGACCGCCGTCTGCATCAAGTCACATACGAGCTGCGGGTCGCCGGGCGCGACCACACCGGTCGTCAGCCCGAAGCCGACCCCCAGATCATCGACCGAGACCGCCAACGGATAGTTCGTTCGATCCTCACCCAGCAGCACCCTCATGCCGGCCACCCCACCCGGCCGTGTGTCGCCGGACTGCGGCGCGTCCGACCGCACTCGATTGCTGTGGCGGTAGTTGAACAGCGCCGTGAACAACGGAACGGACGTCGGGACGTCGCTGGCCGCCTGGGCCAGGGCGAGGGGCGCGTGCTCGTGCACCAGCAGGCCGGCCAGCTGGGCCTGCATCGCCCGCACCGCACCCACCACATCCGTATCCGCGACGTCCATCCGCACCGGCAGCGTGTTCATGAAGGGCCCAGGGATCCGCTCAGCTCCCACCCCGGCGTTCATCCGGCCGAGCAACACGGTCCCGAACACCACGTCCGACCGGCCGGCCAGTACGGCCAGCACCCGCGCCCACGCCACATGGAACAACGTCGCCGGGCTCACCCCGAGCCCACGCGCTCGCTCCCGCACCCTCTCCGCCAGGGAGTCGTCAACCATCACGCGTGCCTGCTGGGCGCCGGTGCCGTCCCCGCGGGCGTCGGCCAGGCCGAACGGCAGCGTCGGTTCCGTCACGTCCCTCAGCAGCTGGGCGAAGTACTCCTCGTGTTCCGCGCGGGACACACCCAGCCGCGCCTGGGCCACGAAGTCGCGGAAGGGCAGCGGTACCGGCAGGGTGTCCCCACGCCCGGTCATGAGGGCCGCGACCTCACCCAGTACCACCTCGGACGCTGTGTGGTCCTGCAGCAGGTGGTGCACCTGCACCAGTGCCACCCACCGCTCGCTGCCCGGCTCCGCCGCCACGTAGACGCGCAGCAGCGGCGCCCGTCGGACATCCATCCACCGGCCGGCGATCGCGATGAGCTCCGCCGCCGGGTGCCCTCCGTCCGTCAGCGTCGCCTCTGTCACCGGAACGACCGCGCGCCGCCGCACCACCTGCACCGGCTCGGGCAGGCCTTCCCACATCACGCCGGTGCGGTAGATGTCGTGCCGGTCCACCACCTGCTGCAACGCGGCCAGGAACCCGTCCAGCCGCTCACGGCCGTCAAAGCCCATGGCGAGAGAGCGGAGGTACGGATCCGCCTCCCCCGGATCGGCGAGCAGGTGGTGGAAGAAGATGCCCTCCTGCAAGGGCGCCAGCGGGTACACGTCCGCCACGTTGCCCGCTCCGCCGTCGACCGCCGCACACACCAACTCCACCTGCGCGGCCGTGAGCTCCACCAACGGCAGCATCTCGGGCGTGATGGCCTCGGCGCCGTCCGGAATGCCGTTCGGCGGCACCTCCACAACCGGTCCGTTGCCGGCATCGACCAACCCGGCCGGTGTGGGTGTCTCGAAGAGCGCCCGCACCGAGATCCCCAGTCCCCATTCGCGCAGCCGGGACACCAACGACACCGCGAGCAGCGAGTGGCCGCCCAGTTCGAAGAAGTTGTCGTCGACCCCGATCTGCTCCAGGCCCAGCACCTCGGCGAAGACCGCGCACACGACTTCCTCGACCACCGAGGCCGGCCCGCGTCCCTTGCCACCCGCGATCCCGTAGTCGGGTGCAGGCAGCGCCGCCCGGTCCAGCTTTCCGTTCACCATCAACGGCAACTCGTCCAGCACCACCACCGCGGACGGCACCATGTACTCCGGCAGTCTCTGCGCCGTGTGGGCGCGGAGCTCAGCGGCCAGACCAGCGCCCACACCACCGCCGTCCTCGGCGACGACGTACGCCGTCAGTCGCTTGTCGCCGGAGGTGTCCTCACGGGCGATCACCACCACCTGGTCGACGTCCGGATGCGCGGCCAGTACGGCCTCGATCTCACCCGGTTCGATCCGGTACCCATGTACCTTCACCTGGTCGTCCGCCCGCCCGACGAACACCAGCTGCCCGTCGATCGTCCATCGGACCAAGTCTCCCGTCCGGTACATCCGCTCACCCGGCCCGCCGTACGGGCACGCCACGAACCGCTCCGCGGTCAGGCCGGGACGACCGAGATATCCGCGGGCCAGCTGCACGCCCGCCACGTACAACTCACCCACCACGCCCGGCGCCACCGGGCGCATCCATCCATCCAGGACGAAAGTCCTCGTCGTGGCGAACGACCGCCCGATCGGAACCGAACCCGCACCTCCGTCGCCCTCACCCGCACCGATCTCGTAGTGCGCGCAGCCGACCGTAGCCTCCGTCGGCCCGTAGTGATTCACGACGGCCAGCCCCGGGTGCGCCTCGCGCCACCGCTCCACCAGGCTCCAGCTCAAGGCCTCGCCGCCCACCATCAACTGATCCGTCGGGACACACGCCTCCGGCAACGCCTCCAGCACGGGCAGGTGGCTTGGCGTCACCTTCAGGAAGCCCAGACGGCGCTCACCCAGCACCGCCGGCAGACCCTCATCGAGCCCGGACACGAACACACACCCACCGCTCACCAACCCTCCGAACAGACCCGTCACACCCGCGTCGAATGACACCGACGCGTGCAGCAGACTGCTCTCCCGCACCCCCGGATAAGCCTCCACACACCAGGCCACGTAGCCGGCCAGCGCCCCATGCGACACCACCACACCCTTCGGCCGACCCGTCGACCCCGACGTATAGATCACATACGCCGCATGCCCCGACTCGACCCGCACCGGCTCCATCAGCTCACCGGCCGTCACCGCCTCATCCACCACCACCCCAAGGCCCTCCGGCAGTCGCCCGACCAGCCCGTCACTGGTCACCACACACACCGGGCCCGCGTCCTCCAACATCATCGTTACGCGATCCGCGGGATACTCCGGATCGATCGGCAGGTACGCACCGCCGGCCTTCCACACCGCCAACAACGCGACCACCACGTCCACCGATCGCTCCAGCATCACCCCCACCACCGACTCCAACCCCACCCCACGCACCCTCAGCACACTCGCCAACCGAGACGCCCGCTCATCCAACTCCTCATAGGACAACTCCACCCGCCCATCCACCACCGCTACCGCACCGGGATCCCGCACCACCCGCTCCGCGAACAACTCCGGCACCACGCCTGAGGCCTCCACCACGCCAGACTCATTCCACCCAACCAACACCCGCTCCCGCTCACCCTCCGACAACACCTCGAGCCCATGCAGCTCTGTGCCCGGCGCGTTCTCCAAGGCCTCGACGAGACTCTCGACCGCCGTGTGCATCAACCCGCACACCAACTCGGGATCACCCGGCTCGAGGGCGTCCACCGTCAGCCCGAACCCAGAGCCCATGTCGTCCACCGCCACGGTCAACGGGTAGTTGGTGCCTCCCCTCCGGTGCACCACGGACACGCCGGCCAATCCGACCCTGTCACCGCCGTTCGGCAGAGCACCCCACCGCTGGCTGTTGCGGTAATTGAAAATGGAGGTGAACAGCGGGGCGCGCGCGGGGACGCTGCTGGCCTTCTGCGCCAGGGCGAGGGGAGCGTGTTCGTGCACCAGCAGGCCGGCCAGCTGGGCCTGCATGGCCCGCACCGCACCCACCACGTCGTCCTCGGCGACATCGGCCCGGACCGGCAGGGTGTTCATGAACGGGCCCAGATTCCGATCCGCACCCCGCCCGGCGTTCATGCGGCCCAGCAGCACGGTCCCGAACACCACGTCCGTCCGGCCGGCGAGGCTCGCCAGGACTCGCGCATACGCCACATGGAACAACGTCGCCGGACTCACGCCGAGCTGACGGGCCTGCTCCCGCACCCGTCCCACCAGCTCGGCATCCACGCTCAGCCTCGCCTGCTCCAAGTCGGAGCCGTCACCACGAGCATCGGACAGGCCGAACGGCAGCGTCGACTCCGTCACGTCACCCAACAGCTCCGTGAAGTACTCCTCGTGCTCCTCACGGGAGACCCCCAACCGGGCTTGGGCCACGAAGTCACGGAACGGCAGGGGTGCCGACAGCTCGTCGTCGCGCCCCTCCATGAACGCCGCGACCTCTCGAAGCACCGCTTCCAGTGCGGTGTGGTCCTGGAGGAGGTGGTGCACCTGCACCAGACCCATCCAGCGGTCGCCACCCTCGCTGGTCGGCTCCGCGGCCACATGCACCCGTACCAGCGGCGCGTCTCGCAGGTCGATCCACCGCCCGGCGATGGCCCGTAGCTCCGCCACCGGGTCCCCGTCGCGCGACAGGGTCACCTCCGTCACCGGGACAACGGCACGCCGCCAGACCACCTGCACCGGCTCGGGCAGCCCCTCCCACACCACCCCGGTCCGGTAGATGTCGTGGCGCCCCACCATCCGCTGCAACGCCGCCAGGAACCCGTCCAGCCGCTCACGGCTGTCAAAGCCCAGCACGATCCCCTCGAAATAGACATCCGTCCCACCAGGACCGGCCAGCAAGTGGTGGAAGAAGAAGCCCTCCTGCACAGGTGCCAGCGGGTACACGTCCGCCACGTTCGCCGCGCCGCCCTCGACGGACGCGCAGACCAGGTCGATCTGCGCCGGCGTCAGCTCGACCAACGGCAGCATCTCCGGCGTGATGACCTCCGCGCCCTCCGGAATCCCGTTGGGCGGCGCCTCCACCACACCACCGCCACCGGCACTCGCTGCCGCAGCCAGCGACGCCGGTGTCGGCGCCTCGAACAATGCCCGTACCGACACGCCGAAGCCGCGGTCACGCAGTCGGGACGCCAGGGTCACCGCCAGCAGGGAGTGCCCGCCCAGCTCGAAGAAGTTGTCCTCCGCTCCCACCCGTTCCAGCCGCAGCACCTCTGCGAACACCCCGCACACGACCTCTTCCAGCACCGTGGCAGGACCTCGACCGTTCACATCCGAGCTGAACTCCGGCGCCGGCAGCGCGGCCCGGTCCACCTTGCCGTTCGCCGTCAACGGCATGCCGTCGAGCACCACCACCGCCGACGGCACCATGTACTCCGGCAGCCGCTGCCCCACGGATGCGCGCAGCTCAGCCGTCAGTCCGTCATCATCCTGGTCGCCCTCGCGGTCGGCGGCGACGTAGGCCACCAGGCGCTTGTCCCCCGGGACGTCCTCACGGACCAGCACCACCGCCCGGTCCACCGCGGGATGCGCCGCCAGCACGGCCTCCACCTCACCCGGCTCAATCCGGTAGCCACGCAGCTTCACCTGATCATCCGCACGCCCGACGAACACCAGCTGCCCGTCCGCGGTCCACCGGACCAGATCCCCCGTCCGGTACATCCGCTCACCCGGCCCGCCAAACGGACACGCCACGAAACGCTCCCCCGTCAACCCCGGACGGCCCAGATACCCGCGGGCCAACTGCATCCCCGCCACATACAACTCACCCACCACACCCGGCGCCACCGGCTCCAGGAACCGGTCCAGCACAAACGTCCTCGTCGTCGCAAACGACCGACCGATCGGAACCGAACCCACACCCACACCCTGATCGGCACCAATCACGTAATGCGCCGAACCAACCGTCCCCTCCGTCGGACCGTAGTGATTCACCACCACCACACCCGGATGCGCCTCACGCCACCGCTGCACCGCATCCCAGCCGAGGGCTTCGCCGCCCACCATCAACTGGCCCGTCGGAACACACTCCCCCGCCAACGCCTCCAGCAACGGCAGATGGCTCGGCGTCACCTTCAAAAAGCCCAGACGACGCCCACCCAGCACCCCCGGCAGACCCTCATCCAGCCCCGACACGAACACACACCCACCCGACACCAACGCCGCAAACAACCCCGTCACACCCAGATCAAACGACACCGACCCATGCAGCAGACTGCTCTCCCGCACCCCCGGATACGCCCCCACACACCACGCCACATAACCCGCCAACGCCCCATGCGACACCACCACACCCTTCGCCCGCCCCGTCGACCCCGACGTATACATCACATACGCCGCATGCCCCGGACCCACCACGGCCTCAGCCGACACCACCGGCCCCTCACCCACCGCCTCATCCACCAACACCGCCAGACCCTGCGGCAACCCACCCGCCAACTCCGCACTGGTCACCACACACACCGGACCCGCATCCTCCAACAACCACGCCACCCGCTCCGCCGGAGACTCCGGATCAACCGGCACATACGCACCCCCCGCCTTCCACACCCCCAACAACGCCACCACCACATCCACCGACCGCTCCAACAACACCCCCACCACCGACTCAGGCCCCACACCCCGACCCCTCAACACACCCGCCAACCGAGACGCCCGCTCATCCAACTCCCCATACGACAACACCTCCCCCACACCCACCACCGCCGGCGCATCCGGATCCCGCGCAACCTGCTCCCCGAACAACCCCGGCACCACACCCGACACCCCCACCACACCCGACTCATTCCACCCAACCAACACCCGCCCCCGCTCACCCTCCGACAACACCTCAACCTCACTAAGCCGCACATCCCCCGCCACCACCGACAACACCCGCACCAACCGCTCAGCAAACGCCTCCACACTCACCCCATCGAACAAATCCACCGACCCCGTAACCGACCCCCGCAACCCCCCAGGACGCCCATCACCATCGACCAACTCACCCAACGACAAGTCGAGATCAAATTTCGCTGCCGCCAGCTGCGCCCCCACCGGCACCACTCGCAGCCCCGGCAGCTCCAGACCCGCCCCATCCACGTTCTGCAGAGTGATCATCACCTGGAACAGCGGATGCCGCGCGAGCGAACGGTCCGGTGCCAGCACCTCAACCAACCGCTCGAAGGGCACCTCCTGATGCTCCAGCGCCGCCAGGCTTGTCTCCCGCACCCGCCCCAACAGCTCACCGAACGTCGGGTCCCCCGACACATCCGTACGCAGAACCAGCGTGTTGACGAAGAAGCCCACCAGATCGTCGAGGGCCTGGTCGGTACGGCCGGCCACCGCCGTACCGACGGGAATGTCCTCGCCCGCACCCAACTTCGACAAGAGCACGGCCAGCGCGGCCTGCACCACCATGAACAGCGTCACGCCCTGCTCCCGCGCCAGCGCCGTCAACTGCGCGTGCACCTCCGCCGGGACCACCAGCGACGCCGTGTGACCCCGGTGCGAGGCCACCGCCGGCCGCGGCCGATCCACCGGCAGCACCAGCTCCTGCGGTGCCCCGGCCAGCGCATCCCGCCAGAAGCCGACCTGGCCGGCCAGCACACTGCCCGGATCACCCTCATCACCCAGCAGCTCCCGCTGCCACAGGGTGTAATCCGCGTACTGCACCGGCAACGGCTCCCAACCGGGCACACGGCCGTCACGCCGTGCCGCGTACGCCACCGAGATGTCCCGCGCCAACGGCCCCATCGACCACCCGTCCCCCGCAACGTGATGCACTACCACCACCAACACATGCACACCCACGCCGGTCTCCAGCAGGAGCGCCCGCAGCGGCACCTCAACCCCGAGGTCGAACCCGTGCCCGGTCTCCTCCACCACCAGGTCCGCCACCTCACCCTCGGCCACCCGCGCCACCCGCAGCACCTCACCCACCTCAGCGACAGTCAGAACCTGCTGATACGGCTCCCCGTCCACCACCGGGAACACCGTCCGCAGCACCTCATGCCGCCCCAGCACATCACCGAACGCCGCCCGCAGCGCGACCACATCCAGCGCACCCTCCAGCCGCAGCGCGATCGGGATGTTGTACGTCGCACTCGGCCCCTCCAACTGCGCCAAGAACCACAACCGCCGCTGCGCAAACGACAACGGCACCCGCTCAGGCCGCTCCCACGGCACCAACCCCACCCGCGCCGCATCCGCACCCGCAATCCGCGCCGCCAACCCCGCCGGCGTCGACGCCTCAAACAACTCCCGCACACCCACCTCAACCCCGAACACCACCCTCAACCGCGACACCAACCGCATCGCCAACAACGAATGCCCACCCAACTCGAAGAAGTTGTCCTCCACCCCCACCCGCTCCACACCCAGGACATCCGCGAACACCTGACACACCAGCTCTTCAGCCACCGTGGCAGGACCCCGCCCACCGGCAGACGAATACTCCGGCGCCGGCAGCGCGGAACGGTCCAGCTTTCCGTTCACCGACAACGGCACCCCGTCGAGCACCACCACCGCCGACGGCACCATGTACTCCGGCAGCCGCTCAGCCGTAAAGCCCCTCAGGTCACCGTCCAGCGGGCCGTCGCCCTCGGGCACGACGTAGGCGACCAGCCGCTTGTCACCCGGCACATCCTCACGCGCGACCACCACCGCCTGACCCACCCCGGGATGTGCCGCCAGGGCGGCCTCGACCTCGGCCGGCTCCACCCGGAACCCACGCACCTTCACCTGATCATCCGCACGGCCCACGAACATCAACTGCCCGTCCACCGTCCACCGCGCCAGGTCACCAGTCCGATACATCCGCTCACCCGCACCACCGAACGGACACGCAACGAAGCGTTCCCCGGTCAGGCCCGGACGCTGGTGATACCCGCGGGCCAGCTGCACACCCGCGACATACAGCTCCCCCGCCACCCCCGGAGGCACCGGCTCAAGGAACCCGTCCAGCACATACACCCGCGCATTCGCCACCGGCCCACCCACCGACGGCACACCCACCCCACCCTGCGGCACCTGCCCGGCGGTGACCATCACCGTCGCCTCCGTCGGCCCATACGTGTTCACCAACACCCGGCCACCATCCGCCCACACCCGCGCCACCTCACCCGACAACAGTTCACCGCCCACCAACACCCGCCCCAGACCGGGCACCCCCGCCGGGTCCACCACACCCAGGAGGGAGGGCACCACACTCGCCACCCCCACGCCTTCCCGCACCACCAGATCCGCCAACAACCCCACATCCGCCCGCTCCGCCTCCGACGCCACCACCAGACGCCCACCCGACGCCAACACCACCGCAACATCCAGCACCGAACCGTCAAACCCAAACGACGCAAACTGCAACACACCCACCCCAGGCCCAGCACCCAGCACCGGACCCAAAGCCGCCACCAAACCCACCACCGCACCCTGAGACACCACCACCCCTTCGGCACACCCGACGACCCCGACGTAAACATCACATACGCCGCCACATCCCGCCCACCGAGCAAAGGACGCGCCACCGCAGCGAACGCCATCCCCGGATCATCCAGACACACCACCGGCACACCGAGCCCATCCGGCAACCCACCGGACAAAGCCCTGTCGGTCACCACACACACCGGCCCCGCCTCCGCCAGCACCACACCCACCCGCTCCACCGGATACGACGGATCAACAAACACATACGCACCCCCCGCCTTCCACACACCCAACAACGCCACCACCACATCAACCGACCGCCCCAACACCACACCCACCACCGACTCAGACCCCACACCCCGACCCGCCAGCACACCCGCCAACCGACCAGAACGCTCATCCAACTCCCCATAAGTCAGCCTCTCCTCCCCACACACCACCGCCACCGCACCCGGATCCCCCACCACCCGCTCCGCGAACAACTCCACCCACGTCACCTCAGGCACCGACACCACACCACTGTTCCAGCCATCCACCACCTGCCCCCGCACCGACGACGGCAGCACACCCACACCACCCAACACCGCCCCCGGCGCAACCTCCAACGCCCCCACCAACTCCCCCACCGCCATCTCCACCAACTCACACACCAACCCGGCATCCCCCGGAGCCACCGCATCAACCACCACCGCAAACCCAGACCCAGACCCAGACCCGAGATCATCCACCGCAACCGCCAACGGATAATTCGTCCGCTCCCGCGCGAACAACAACTCAACACCCGAAGCACCACCACGCACCGAAGCGCCAGCGTCCGCCGACGGGCCGCCGTGGCGATAGTTGAACAGTGAGGTGAACAACGGAGCCGAAGCCGACACCGCACTGACCTTTTGGGCCAGCGCGAGCGGGGCGTGCTCATGCACCAGCAGGCCGGCCAGCTGGGCCTGCATCGCCCGCACCGCACCCACCACATCCGTATCCGCGACGTCCATCCGCACCGGCAACGTGTTGATGAACGGGCCAGGAATCCGCTCCGCCCCCACCCCCGCATTCATCCGACCCAGCAACACCGTCCCGAACACCACATCCGACCGCCCCGCCAGACTCGCCAGCACCCGCGCATACGCGACGTGGAACAACGTCGCCGGACTCACCCCCAACCCACGCGCACTCTCCCGCACCCGCCCCGCCAGCCCGTCATCCACCACCAACCGCGCCTGCTGCACACCCGTGCCGTCGCCGCGCGTATCGGCCAGGCCGAACGGCAGCGTCGGCTCCGTCACGTCCCGCAGCAGCTCGGCGAAGTACTCCTCATGCTCCGTCCGTGAGACCCCCAGCCGGGCCTGCGCCACGAAGTCCCGGAACGGCAGCGGCACCGGCAACTCATCCCCGCGTCCCTCCATCAACGCCGCGACCTCGCCCAGTACCACCTGCAATGCGGTGTGGTCCTGGAGCAGGTGGTGCACCTGCACCAGCCCCAGCCACCGCCCCGTCCTCCCGGGGTCAGCCGCCACATGCACCCGCAGCAACGGCGCCTGCCGCAGATCGATCCACCGTCCGGCGAGCGCTTGCAGCTCAGCCTGCGGATCCTCGCCCTCCCCGGTCAGGACCACCTCGGTGACCGGAACCGCCGCACGCCTCCGAACCACCTGCACCGGCTCCGGCAGCCCCTCCCACACCACCCCAGTGCGGTAAATGTCATGCCGGTCCACCACCCGCTGCAACGCATCCAAGAACCCGTCCAGCCGCTCACGACTGTCAAAGCCCAACACCATCGGCACCAGATACACATCCGCCTCACCCTGCCCGGCCAGCAGATGATGGAAGAAGATGCCCTCCTGCAACGGCGCCAGCGGATACACATCCGCCACGTTCGCCGCCCCACCCTCCACCGACGCGCACACCAAATCGATCTGCGCCGCCGTCAGCTCCACCAACGGCAGCATCTCCGGCGTAATCACCTCCACACCCTGCTCAGGAATCCCATTCGCAGGCACCTCCACCACACCCCCACCACTGCCCGCAGCAGCCAACGCCCCCGGCGACGGCGCCTCGAACAACACCCTCACCGACACCCCGAACCCACGCTCACGCAACCGCTGCACCAACGACACCGCCAGCAACGAATGCCCACCCAGCTCGAAGAAGTTGTCCTCCACCCCTACACGGTCGACGCCCAGGACATCCGCGAAGACCTGGCACACCAGCTCTTCAGCCACCGTGGCAGGACCCCGCCCAGCGCCAGACGAAAACTCAGGAGCCGGCAGCGCGGAACGGTCGAGCTTCCCGTTCACCGACAACGGCAACTCATCCAGCACCACCACCGCCGACGGCACCATGAACTCCGGCAGCCGCTCCTCCGCAAACCTCCGCAGATCATCACCCTCCGCACCCTCATCCGCGAGGACCACATACGCGACCAGCCGCTTGTTCCCCGGAGCATCCTCGCGTGCGACCACCACCGCCTGGCCCACGCCCGGATGCGCCGCCAGGACGGCCTCCACCTCACCCGGCTCGACCCGGAACCCACGGATCTTCACCTGGTCGTCCCCACGGCCGACGAACATCAACTGCCCGTCCGCGGTCCACCGCGCCAGGTCACCGGTCCGGTACATCCGCTCACCCGCACCACCGAACGGACACGCAACAAACCGTTCGCCCGTGAGCCCAGGCCGCCCCTGATACCCCCGCGCCACCCCCGTCCCCGCCACATACAACTCACCCGCAACACCCGGAGGCACCGGCTCCAGGAACCGGTCCAGGACATAGACGCGGGTGTTGTCGACCGGTCGGCCGATCGGGGCACTCCCGCCCAGCGCTTCACCCGGGCTGCTATGCCAAGACGTCGAATCGACCGTCGTCTCCGTCAGCCCGTACAGGTTGTACAACTCCACACCGAGAAGATCGGTGACGCGCTCATGCAAAGCACCCGGCATCACCTCACCGCCGCAGAACAGCATCCGCAGGCTCGCGCAATCGACCGCTGCGGGTTCGGCGACGAACACCGACAGCAACGAAGGAACGAACTGCGCGACAGTTACTTCCTCACGCCGCATCAACTCCGCAAGGTAGGCCGGATCACGGTGTCCCTCCGGTGCGGCAATAACCAACGCCGCCCCGGACATCAACGGCCACCACAGCTCCCAGACCGACGCGTCGAACCCGAACGGCGTCTTGTGGAGCACTCGGTCCGACGCCTCCAGCCCAAACACCTGTTGCATCCACATCATGTGGTTGACCAGGCCGCCATGAGTGACCACTACGCTCTTCGGCCGCCCTGTCGATCCGGACGTATACATCACATACGCCGCGTGCCCGGCCGTCAGGACCGGACGCGTCCCGTCCGTGGCCGGCGCTGCATCCCTCTCAGCCGGCTCCGCCTCGTCGACGGCGAGCACGGGGACGGTCACATCTGCCGGAAGTTCACCAGCGTGCGCCCGCGTCGTGAGCACACAGGACGGACGGGCGTCGGACAACGTGAACGCGAGCCGTTCAGAGGGATAACCGGGATCGACCGGAAGGTAGGCGGCACCGGCCTTCCACACGGCCAGCAGCCCCGCCACCAGCTCGACCGACCGCTCCAGCATGACCGCAACCACCGACTCCGGCCCCACACCCCGATGGGCCAGCACCTTCGCAAGTCGGCTCGCCCGCTCATCCAACTCCCCGTACGACAAACGCTCATCTCCACACACCACCGCAACCGCACCCGGGTCTCGAGCCACCTGTTCCGCAAACAGCTGAGCCAGCGTGGTGTCTGAAACCCTGGTGGCGGTGTCGTTCCAGCCCGCCAGCATCTGCTCGCGCTCAGCACCGGAAAGGAGCGCGATCTCGCGCAACGGTCCTTCCGGAGCTTCTTCCAGCGCAGTGATCAGTCCGTCAAGGGCGGTATGCAGCGATGCGCACACGAGTCCCGGATCACCCGGAGCGATCACATCGGTCGTGAGTCCGAACCCTGAACCGTCGTCATTCACCGCCACGGCCAAGGGATAGTTCGTGAGGTCCTGGCTGTGTACCAGATCCACGCCGGCCAAGGCGCGTCGGCCGCCCTGAGTGGAAGTGGAAGCCGTGCCAGACTGAGGACCGCGACGGTAATTCAGCAGGGACGTGAACAGCGGGGCTGAGGCCGGAACGCCACTGGCCTTCTGTGCCAGGGCCAGCGGGGCATGCTCATGCACCAGCAGGCCGGCCAGCTGCCCCTGCATCGCCCGCACCGCACCCACGACGTCCAGGCCCGCCACGTCCATCCGCACCGGAAGCGTGTTCATGAACGGCCCCGGCACCCGGTCCGCACCCCGCCCGGCATTCATCCGGCCCAGCAACAACGTCCCGAACACCACATCCGACCGCCCGGCCAGACCCGCGAGCGCCCGCGCCCACGCCACATGGAACAACGTCGCCGGGCTCACCCCCAGCCCGCGAGCCTGCTCCCGCACCCGCACCGCCAGCCCGTCATCCACCCTCAACCGCGCCGACCGCACACCCGTGCCATCCCCACGAGCATCGGCCAGACCGAACGGCAGCGTCGGCTCCGTCACATCACCCAACAGCTCAGCGAAGAACTCCTCATGCTCCGCCCGCGAAACCCCCAACCGCGCCTGCGCCACGAAGTCACGGAACGGCAGCGGCACTGGGAGCCCATCCCCGTTGCCGGACATGAACGCCTCAACCTCACTCAGCACCACCTCCGCAGCGGTGTGGTCCTGCAGCAGGTGGTGCACCTGCACCAGCCCCAGCCACCGCCCCGTCCTCCCCGGCTCAGCCGCCACATGCACCCGCAGCAACGGAGCCCGCCGCAGATCCATCCACCGCCCAGCGACCGCCAACAGCTCAGCCTGCGGATCACCGCCCTCCCCGGTCAGGACCACCTCGGTGACCGGAACCGCCGCACGCCTCCGAACCACCTGCACCGGCTCCGGCAACCCCTCCCACACCACCCCAGTCCGGTAAATGTCATGCCGGTCCACCACCCGCTGCAACGCATCCAAGAACCCGTCCAGCCGCTCACGACTGTCAAAGCCCAACACCATCGGCACCAGATACACATCCGCCTCACCCTGCCCGGCCAGCAGATGATGGAAGAAGATGCCCTCCTGCAACGGCGCCAACGGATACACATCCGCCACGTTCGCCGCCCCACCCTCCACCGACGCGCACACCAAATCGATCTGCGCCGCCGTCAGCTCCACCAACGGCAGCATCTCCGGCGTAATCACCTCCACACCCTGCTCAGGAATCCCATTCGCAGGCACCTCCACCACACCCCCACCACTGCCCGCAGCAGCCAACGCCCCCGGCGACGGCGCCTCGAACAACACCCGCACCGACACCCCGAACCCACGCTCACGCAACCGCTGCACCAACGACACCGCCAGCAACGAATGCCCACCCAACTCGAAGAAGTTGTCCTCCACCCCCACCCGCTCCACACCCAAAACCTCCGCGAACACCCCACACACCAGCTCCTCAGCCACCGTGGCAGGACCCCGCCCAGCGCCAGACGAATAGTCCGGGGCGGGGAGCGCTGCCCGGTCCACCTTCCCGTTCACCGACAACGGCAACTCATCCAGCACCACCACCGCCGACGGCACCATGAACTCCGGCAACTGAGCGCCTACATGGGAACGCAAGTCCGCCGCTGCTACCTCCCCAGCAGTAAGAACCACATATGCGACGAGGCGCTTGTCACCCGGCGCATCCTCACGCGCGACCACCACCGCCTGACTCACCCCAGGATGCGCCGCCAGGACCCCCTCCACCTCACCCGGCTCGACCCGGAAGCCGCGGACCTTCACCTGATCATCCGCACGCCCGACGAACACCAGCTGCCCGTCCGCACTCCACCGCACCAGGTCTCCAGTCCGGTACATCCGCCCACCCGGCTCACCGAACGGACACGCAACGAACCGCTCACCCGTCAGCCCAGACCGCCCCTGATACCCCCGCGCCACCCCCATACCCGCCACATACAACTCACCCACAACACCCGCAGGCACCGGAGACAGACCATCATCAAGCACATACACCCGCGTGTTCTCCAACGGCCGCCCCATCGGCAACACCCCCGGCACCAACCCCACATCCCCCACCACCCACTGCGTCGCACACAACGTCACCTCCGTCGGCCCATACAAATGCCGCACCAAAGACTCCGGAGCAGCCGCCAACACCCCCGACACCGCAGACGACGGCACCACATCCCCACCCGTCAACACCTCACCCACCCCAGCAAAACAACCCGCATCCTCCTCCACCAACACCCGCAACAACCCCGCCGTCACATGCACCCGGTCCAACCCACCACCCCCCACCAACGACCGCAACACACCACCATCCACCTCACCCACCGGCGCCAACACCACCACCCCACCACCAGCCAACGTCACCCACAACTCAAACACCGACGCATCAAACGCAAACGGCGCCCACCCCAACACCCGACGCCCCACCACCTCACCCCAACACCCATCCACCACCAAACCCACCACATCCCGCTGACACACCACCACACCCTTCGGCACCCCCAACGACCCCGACGTATACATCACATACGCCGCCACACCCCCCAACCCACCCACACCCAAACCCACACCCGGATCCACCCCCGCCAACTCCACCACCACACCCGGATCATCCAGACACAACACCGGCACACCCAGACCACCCGGCAACCCCCCGACCAGCTCCCGAACCGTCACCACACACACCGGCCCCGCATCCCCCACCATCAACTCCAACCGCTCCGCCGGATACGACGGATCAAGCGGCACATACGCACCCCCCGCCTTCCACACACCCAACAACGCCACCACCAAGTTAACCGACCGCTCCAACAACACCCCCACCACCGACTCAGGCCCCACACCCCGACCCCTCAACACACCCGCCAACCGAGACGCCCGCTCATCCAACTCCCCATACGACAACACCTCCCCCACACCCACCACCGCCGGCGCATCCGGAGTCCGCGCAACCTGTTCCGCGAACAACTCCACCCATGTGACATCAGGCACCGGCACATCCGTGTCGTTCCAGCCCTCCACCACCTGAAGGCGCTCAGCGTCGGACAGGACCTGGACCTGACCAAGCCGTATCTGCGGCGTGGTCACCGCAACTGTCAGCACCCGCACCAACCAGCGTCCGATCCGCTCCACGGTGTCAGCGTCGAACAGGTCGGCCGATCCCGTCAGCGACCCGCGCAGCCCCCCAGGACGCCCCTCGCCGTCAACCACCTCACCCAAGGACACATCAAGATCAAATCGAGAGGGCAGTATATGATCCATCACCATCTGGGCACGCAGACCGGCGAGCTGGAGCGTGGCCTGACCCGTGTTTCGAACGCTGAGCATCACCTGGAACAACGGGTGTCGAGCGAGAGACCGATCTGGTGCCAGCAGCTCCACGAGCCGCTCGAACGGCACGTCCTGGTGGTCGAGGGCAGCAAGACTCGTCTCGCGCACCCTTGCCAGCAGCTCACTGAAGGTCGGGTCGCCTGACATATCGGTGCGCAGGACGAGAGTGTTGACGAAGAAGCCGACCAGGTCATCCAGTGCCCGATCCGTGCGTCCGGCAACCGCTGTACCGATCGGGATGTCATCGCCCGCACCCAGCCGCTCCAGCAGCACGGCCAGAGCGGCCTGCACCACCATGAACAGCGTGACGCCCTGCTCCCGCGCCAGCAATGCCAGGCGAGCATGCACGTCCGCCGGGACTTCGAGTGTCACCGTGTGACCGCGGTGCGAGGCCATCGCCGGCCGCGGCCTGTCGAACGGCAGGGCCAGTTCCTGGGGCGCCCCCCCGAGCGCTCGACGCCAGTAGCCCACCTGCTCCGCCAGCACACTGCCCGGATCGTCCTCGTCACCGAGCACTTCCCGCTGCCAGAGCGTGTAGTCCGCGTACTGCACCGGCAGCGGCTCCCAGCCGGGCGCGCGACCGTCACACCGCGCCGCATACGCGACAGAGATGTCCCGCGCCAACGGCCCCATTGACCAGGCGTCCCCCGCGATGTGATGGAGCACGACCGCCAGCACATGCCTGTCCGCACCGGTCTCGATCAGTAGCCCACGCAGTGGCACCTCGGTCGACGGATCAAACCCACGCCCAGTCTCCTCCGCAACCAGATCCGCGGCCTCCCCCTCGGTGGCCCGCCTGACCCTCAACACCTCCCCCACTTCATCGGCGGCCAGTATCTGCTGATACGGCTCTCCGGAAAGGGAAGGGAATACCGTCCGCAGCACCTCATGCCGGGAGATCACGTCGCTCATTGCCGCCTGCAAGGCCCCGATGTTCAGGGCACCCTCGAGACGCAGCACAACCGGCATGTTGTAGGTCGCGCTCGGCCCCTCCAACTGCGTCAGGAACCACAACCGCCGCTGGGCGAAAGACAACGGAGTAGTCATCGGGCTTCCCCCTCCTTACGCATGGGCCGCAGAGGCGGCCGGGCAGGTTTCCGCTCACTTCCAAGTCGCACCGCGAGTGCCGCCGGCGTCGGCGCCTCGAACAGCGTCCGCATTTCTACCTCGGCCCCGAGGACCGCCCGTATCTGAGAAACCAGGCGGGTCGCGAGCAATGAGTGTCCGCCGAGTTCGAAGAAGTCGGCGTCCGCCCCGACCCGGTCCAATCCGAGCACCGTCGCGAATGCCTCGCACAAGAGGCGTTCTTCCCGTGTGGCCGGCTCACGGCCGCCGCCTGGGGCTCCGTGTTCCGGAGCGGGCAGGGCAGCACGGTCGAGCTTGCCATTCGTGGTCAAGGGGAAATGTGGCAGGGAAACGAACGCGGAGGGAACCATGGAGCCAGGAAGCCGCCCGGCGGCAAATGCCCGAAGCTCAGTGGTCAGGTCCTCGCCCGCCCGAGTTCCCTCTTCGTCCGCCGGCACGATGTAGGCGACGAGCCGCACATCCCCCGGCACATCCTCACGCGGAACAACCACCACCTGCCCCACCCCCGCATGAGACCCCAACACCCCCTCCACCTCACCCGGCTCAACCCGCACCCCCCGCACCTTCACCTGACCATCCACCCGCCCCACAAAAGCCAACTCCCCACCCCCAACCCACCGCACCAAATCCCCCGTCCGATACATCCGCTCACCCACACCACCAAACGGACACGCCACAAACCGCTCCCCCGTCAACCCAGCCCGCCCCACATACCCCCGAGCCAACCCCACCCCCGCGATATACAACTCCCCCACCACACCCGGCGCCACCGGCCGCAACCACCGATCCAACACAAACACCCGCGTATTCCAAATAGGACCACCAATCAACGGCACCACCACACCCGAACCCGAACCCGAACCCGAACCCCCACCAGAAACCCCACCCGAACCCGACCCCGGCCACACCCACGCCGTCGAATCCACCGACGTCTCCGTCGGACCATACAAATTATGCAACTCCGCACCACACAACCCCACAAACCGCTCCGCCAACACCCCCGACAACACCTCACCCGAACACACCACCCGCCGCAAAGAACCCCAACCACCCACCACACCCCCCTCAACAAACACCCCCAACATCGACGGCACAAAATGAACCGTCGTCACCCCCTCACCCTCAATCAACCCCGACAAATACACCGGATCCCGATGCCCACCCGGCCGCGCCAACACCAACCGCGCACCCACCACCAACGGCCACAACAACTCCCACAACGACACATCAAAACCCACCGACGCCTTATGCAACACCACATCATCAACACCCAGACCAAACCGCCCCTGCATCCACAACAACCGATTAACCAACCCCCCATGCGACACCACCACACCCTTCGGCACCCCCGACGACCCCGACGTATACATCACATACGCCGCACCACCCGACCCCACCGCACCCACCACACCAGCCCCCACCCCATCAGCCCCCACCGCACCAGCCCCCACCTCATCCACACACACCACCGGCACCGACACACCCCCCAACAAACCCCCCACCAACCCACGACACGACACCACACACACCGCCCCCGCATCCCCCACCACCCAACCCACCCGCTCCGCCGGCACCTCCACATCCACCGGCACATACACACCCCCCACCTTCCACACCGCCAACAACGCCACCACCAAATCAACCGACCGCTCCAACACCACCCCCACCACCGACTCAGGCCCCACCCCAAGACCCCTCAACACACCCGCCAACCGATCCGACCGCACATCCAACTCCCCATACGACACCCGCTCATCACCACACACCACCGCCACCGCACCCCGATCCCGCCCCACCACCTCCCCGAACAAACCCAACACCGACACATCCCCCAACACCACACCCGTGTCATTCCAGTCCGTGACGACTCGCTCTCGATCGAGCGGCGACAGTGGATCGACCTCATACAGAGGCGTCTCAGGTGCTACCTCCAGAGCCGCGACCAAGGCCTCGACCACCGTCTGGATCAATCCGCACACCAGCTCCGGGTCCCCCGGGTCCACCACATCGGCCTTCAGCCCGAACCCGTCCCCCAGGTCATCCACCGAGACGGTCACCGGATAGTTCGTCCGGTCCTCGGCTGCCGACAGAACCGTCAGACCGGCGGTTCCGTCAGACTTCGAGTCCCCCGAGTGCACGCGCCGTGCACTGTGGCGGTAGTTGAGCAACGACGTGAACAGCGGGGCTGAGGCCGGGACGCCGCTGGCCTTCTGTGCCAGGGCCAGTGGGGCATGCTCATGGACCAGCAGGCCGGCCAGCTGCCCCTGCATCGCCCGCACCGCACCCACCACATCCGTATCCGCGACGTCCATCCGCACCGGAAGCGTGTTCATGAACGGCCCCGGCACCCGGTCCGCACCCCGCCCGGCGTTCATCCGGCCCAGCAACAACGTCCCGAACACCACATCCGACCGCCCGGCCAGACCCGCGAGCGCCCGCGCCCACGCCACATGGAACAACGTCGCCGGGCTCACCCCCAGCCCGCGAGCCTGCTCCCGCACCCGCACCGCCAGCCCGTCATCCACCCTCAACCGCGCCGACCGCACACCCGTGCCATCCCCACGAGCATCGGCCAGACCGAACGGCAGCGTCGGCTCCGTCACATCACCCAACAGCTCAGCGAAGAACTCCTCATGCTCCGCCCGCGAAACCCCCAACCGCGCCTGCGCCACGAAGTCACGGAACGGCAGCGGCACTGGGAGCCCATCCCCGTTGCCGGACATGAACGCCTCAACCTCACTCAGCACCACCTCCGCAGCGGTGTGGTCCTGCAGCAGGTGGTGCACCTGCACCAGCCCCAGCCACCGCCCCGTCCTCCCCGGCTCAGCCGCCACATGCACCCGCAGCAACGGAGCCCGCCGCAGATCCATCCACCGCCCAGCGACCGCCAACAGCTCAGCCTGCGGATCACCGCCCTCCCCGGTCAGGACCACCTCGGTGACCGGAACCGCCGCACGCCTCCGAACCACCTGCACCGGCTCCGGCAGCCCCTCCCACACCACCCCAGTCCGGTAAATGTCGTGCCGGTCCACCACCCGCTGCAACGCATCCAAGAACCCGTCCAGCCGCTCACGACTGTCAAAGCCCAACACCATCGGCACCAGATACACATCCGCCTCACCCTGCCCGGCCAGCAGATGATGGAAGAAGATGCCCTCCTGCAACGGCGCCAACGGATACACATCCGCCACGTTCGCCGCCCCACCCTCCACCGACGCGCACACCAGGTCGATCTGCGCCGCCGTCAGCTCCACCAACGGCAGCATCTCCGGCGTAATCACCTCCACACCCTGCTCAGGAATCCCATTCGCAGGCACCTCCACCACACCCTCGCCACCAGCACCGGCCGCAGCCAAGCCTGCCGGGGTCGGCGCCACCAGCAGCGCCCTCACCGACACCCCGAACCCACGCTCACGCAACCGCTGCACCAACGACACCGCCAGCAACGAAT
Source organism: Streptomyces sp. NBC_01723 (assembly GCF_036246005.1). Lineage (NCBI taxonomy): Bacteria > Bacillati > Actinomycetota > Actinomycetes > Kitasatosporales > Streptomycetaceae > Streptomyces > Streptomyces sp. NBC_01723. The sequence continues at coordinate 7,776,565 of NZ_CP109171.1, read as the reverse complement.
GCCCACCCAACTCGAAGAAGTTGTCCTCCACCCCCACCCGCTCCACACCCAGAACCTCCGCGAACACCCCACACACCAGCTCCTCGAGGACCGTCGCAGGACCCCGCCCACCAGCGGACGCATACTCAGGCGCCGGCAACGCCGAACGGTCTACCTTCCCGTTCACCGACAAGGGCAGCTCATCGAGCACCACGACGGCAGAGGGCACCATGTACTCCGGCAACCGCTCAGCCACAAAGCTGGGTACATCACCATTCAAGGTGCCGTCGTCCTCGGGCACGACGTAGGCGACGAGGCGCTTGTCACCCGGCGCATCCTCACGAGCGACCACCACCGCCTGACCCACCCCCGGATGCGCCGCCAGCACGGCCTCCACCTCACCCGGCTCGACCCGGAAGCCGCGGACCTTCACCTGATCATCCGCACGCCCGACGAACACCAGCTGCCCGTCCGCACTCCACCGCACCAGGTCACCAGTCCGGTACATCCGCCCACCCGGCACACCGAACGGACACGCAACGAACCGCTCACCCGTCAGCCCAGACCGCCCCTGATACCCCCGCGCCACCCCCATACCCGCCACATACAACTCACCCACAACACCCGGAGGCACCGGCTCCAGGAACCCGTCCAGCACATACACCCGCGTGTTCTCCAACGGCCGCCCCATCGGCAACACCCCCGGCACCAACCCCACATCCCCCACCACCCACTGCGTCGCACACAACGTCACCTCCGTCGGCCCATACAAATGCCGCACCAAAGACTCCGGAACAGCCCCCAACACCCCCGACACCGCAGACGACGGCACCACATCCCCACCCGTCAACACCTCACCCACCCCAGCAAAACAACCCGCATCCTCCTCCACCAACACCCGCAACAACCCCGCCGTCACATGCACCCGATCCAACCCACCACCCTCCACCAACGACCGCAACACACCACCATCCACCTCACCCACCGGCGCCAACACCACCACCCCACCACCAGCCAACGTCACCCACAACTCAAACACCGACGCATCAAACGCAAACGGCGCCCACCCCAACACCCGACGCCCCACCACCTCACCCCAACACCCATCCACCACCAAACCCACCACATCCCGCTGACACACCACCACACCCTTCGGCACCCCCAACGACCCCGACGTATACATCACATACGCCGCCACACCCCCCAACCCACCCACACCCAAACCCACACCCGGATCCACCCCCGCCAACTCCACCACCACACCCGGATCATCCAGACACAACACCGGCACCGACACCGCATCAGGCAGCATCCCGGCCACACCACTCACCGTCACCACACACACCGGCCCCGCATCCCCCACCATCAACTCCAACCGCTCCGCCGGATACGACGGATCAAGCGGCACATACGCACCCCCCGCCTTCCACACACCCAACAACGCCACCACCAAATCAACCGACCGCTCCAACAACACCCCCACCACCGACTCAGGCCCCACACCCCGACCCCTCAACACACCCGCCAACCGAGACGCCCGCTCATCCAACTCCCCATACGACAAATCCACCTCCCCACACACCACCGCCACCGCACCCGGATCCCGCGCCACCTGCCGCTCGAACAGACCCACCACCGTCTCCTCGGGCACCACACGATCGGTGTCGTTCCACTCCACCAACACCCGCTCACGACCCGCCGGCGCCAATACCTCCACCGCACGCAACGGTGTGTCAGGACCGGCCGCTATTTCGTCAGTGAGGTTGTCGATGACCGTATGCAGCAATTGGCACACGAGGTTCGGGTCTTCCGGAGCAACTACGTCGGTCGTGATGGCGAACCCCGTCCCCAAGTCATCCACCGATACGGCCAGCGGATAGTTGGTGGACTCCCGGCTGTAGACCATCTCCACGCCATTGAGCTGGTGCCGACCCTCGTCAGAAGGCAGCTCGGCCCGTTGACGACCGTGGCGGTAGTTGAGCAAGGAGGTGAACAACGGCGCCGAGGCCGAGGCCGCACTTGCCTTCTGCGCAAGCGCGAGCGGGGCGTGCTCGTGCACCAGCAGGCCGGCCAGCTGAGCTTGCATCGCCCGCACTGCACCCACGACGCCCAAGGCCGCCACGTCCATCCGCACCGGAAGCGTGTTCATGAACGGGCCAGGCACCCACTCCGCACCAGCGCCGGCGTGCATCCGGCCCAGCAGGACGGTCCCGAACACCACGTCCGTCCGGCCGGCGAGGCTCGCCAGAACTCGCGCCCACGCCACGTGGAACAACGTCGCCGGGCTCACCCCGATCGTGCGCGCTGCCTCGCGCACCCGCGCTGCCAGCCCGTCATCCACCCGCAGCCGCGCCGACCGCACACCGGCGCCGTCACCATGAGCGTCGGCCAGGCCGAACGGCAGCGTCGGTTCCGTGACGTCACCCAGCAGCTGGGCGAAGTACTCCTCATGCTCCGCGCGGGACACGCCCAGCCGCGCCTGGGCGACGAAGTCCCGGAAAGGCAGCGGCACGGGCAACTGGTCCCCGCGTCCCTCCATCAACGCCCCGACCTCACCCAACACCACGTCCAACGCCGTGTGATCCTGCAACAGGTGATGCACCTGGACCAACCCAAGCCACCGTTCCGTTCCAGGATCCGAAGCTACGTTCACCCGCACCAAGGGCGCCTGTCCCACATCCATCCACCGTCCGGCGACAGCCAGTAGTTCATCGACGGGATCCCCGTCCGGCGACAACCTCACCTCGGTCACAGGAACGACGGCACGCCGCCAGACCACCTGTACCGGTTCGGGCAGCCCTTCCCAGATCACGCCGGTGCGATAGATGTCGTGCCGGTCCACCACCTGCTGCAACGCGGCCAGGAACCCGTCCAGCCGTTCACGGCTGTCAAAGCCCAGCACCATCGGCACCAGATACGCATCCGCCTCACCCGGCTCGGTGATCAGGTGGTGGAAGAAGATGCCCTCCTGCAACGGCGCCAGCGGATACACGTCCGCCACGTTCGCCGCGCCGCCCTCGACCGACGCGCAGACCAGACCGATCTGCGCCGTCGTCAACTCGACCAACGGCAGCATCTCCGGCGTGACCACCACCGCCCCTTCCGGAATCCCGTTCGGAGGCACTTCCACCACACCTGCACCGCTGCCGGCAGCTGCCAGCGCCGCCGGCGTCGGCGCCTCGAACAGCACCCGCACGGAGACGCCGAAGCCGCGGTCACGCAGCCGGGACGCCAGGGTCACCGCCAGCAGGGAGTGCCCGCCCAACTCGAAGAAGTTGTCCTCCACCCCCACCCGCTCCACACCCAGCACCTCTGCGAACACCTGACACACCAGCTCCTCGAGGACCGTCGCAGGACCCCGTCCACCGGCCGACGCATGCTCGGGGGCCGGCAAGGCGGCCCGGTCCACCTTCCCGTTCGCCGTCAACGGCATCCCGTCCAACACCACCACCGCCGAGGGCACCATGTACTGCGGCAACCGCTCAGCCACCAAGCCCCGCAGGTCACCACCACCGACGGCCTGACCGTCCGCGACGACGTAGGCCACCAGACGCCTGTCCCCCGGGACGTCCTCACGGACCAGCACCACCGCCCGGTCCACCGCGGGATGCGCCGCCAGCACGGCCTCCACCTCACCCGGCTCAATCCGGTAGCCACGCAGCTTCACCTGATCATCCGCACGCCCGACGAACACCAACTGCCCGTCCGCGGTCCACCGGACCAGATCCCCCGTCCGGTACATCCGCTCACCCAGCCCGCCAAACGGACACGCCACGAAACGCTCCCCCGTCAACCCCGGACGGCCCAGATACCCGCGGGCCAACTGCATCCCCGCCACATACAACTCACCCACCACACCCGGCGCCACCGGCTCCAGAAACCGGTCCAGCACAAACGTCCTCGTCGTCGCAAACGACCGACCGATCGGAACCGAACCCACACCCACACCCTGATCCGCACCAATCACGTAATGCGCCGAACCAACCGTCCCCTCCGTGGGGCCGTAATGATTCACCACCACCACACCCGGATGCGCCTCACGCCACCGCTGCACCACATCCCAGCTCAACGCTTCGCCGCCCACCATCAACTGGCCCGTCGGAACACACGCCCCCTCCAACACATCCAGCAACGGCAAATGGCTCGGCGTCACCTTCAAAAAGCCCAGACGACGCCCACCCAACACCCCCGGCAAACCCTCATCCAGCCCCGACACGAACACACACCCACCCGACACCAACGCCGCAAACAACCCCGTCACTCCCAGATCAAACGACACCGACCCATGCAGCAGACTGCTCTCCCGCACCCCCGGATACGCCCCCACACACCACGCCACATAACCCGCCAACGCCCCATGCGACACCACCACACCCTTCGCCCGCCCCGTCGACCCCGACGTATACATCACATACGCCGCATGCCCCGGACCCACCCTCGCCGGCTCCACCAACCCACCATCCGCCACCGCCTCATCCACCAGCACCGCAAGACCCTGCGGCAACCCACCCGCCAACTCCGCACTGGTCACCACACACACCGGACCCGCATCCTCCAACAACCACGCCACCCGCTCCGCCGGAGACTCCGGATCAACCGGCACATACGCACCCCCCGCCTTCCACACCCCCAACAACGCCACCACCACATCCACCGACCGCTCCAACAACACCCCCACCACCGACTCAGGCCCCACACCCCGACCCCTCAACACACCCGCCAACCGAGACGCCCGCTCATCCAACTCCCCATACGACAACACCTCCCCCACACCCACCACCGCCGGCGCATCCGGAGTCCGTACCACCTGCTCCCCGAACAACCCCGGCACCACACCCGACACCCCCACCACACCCGACTCATTCCACCCAACCAACACCCGCCCCCGCTCACCCTCCGACAACACCTCAACCTCACTAAGCCGCACACCCCCCGCCACCACCGACAACACCCGCACCAACCGCTCAGCAAACGCCTCCACACCCACCCCATCGAACAAATCCACCGACCCCGTAACCGACCCCCGCAACCCCCCAGGACGCCCATCAATCGTGGTCTCCCTCAGGGTCAGGTTCATGTCGAACCGCGACGCCACCTGCCCGAAGGGAACTGGCACAGCTCGCACACCGCCCAGCTCAATGCTGGGTTCAGCGTTGTTCTGGAGAGTGAGCATGACCTGGAACAGCGGATGCCGCGCGAGAGAACGGTCCGGTGCCAGCACCTCCACCAACCGCTCGAACGGCACCTCCTGGTGCTCCAGCGCCGCCAGGCTTGTCTCCCGCACCCGCCCCAGCAGCTCACCGAAGGTCGGGTCTCCCGACACATCCGTACGCAGAACCAGCGTGTTGACGAAGAAGCCCACCAGATCGTCGAGGGCCTGGTCGGTACGGCCGGCCACCGCCGTACCGACGGGAATGTCCTCGCCCGCACCCAACTTCGACAAGAGCACGGCCAGCGCGGCCTGCACCACCATGAACAGCGTCACGCCCTGCTCCCGCGCCAGCGCCGTCAGCTGCGCGTGCACCTCCGCGGGGACCACCAGCGACGCCGTGTGGCCCCGGTGCGAGGCCACCGCCGGCCGCGGCCGATCCACCGGCAGCGCCAGCTCCTGCGGTGCCCCGGCCAGCGCGTCCCGCCAGAAATCCACCTGGCCGGCCAGCACACTGCCCGGATCACCCTCATCACCCAGCAGCTCCCGCTGCCACAGGGTGTAATCCGCGTACTGCACCGGCAACGGCTCCCAACCGGGCGCACGGCCGTCACGCCGTGCCGCGTACGCCACCGAGATGTCCCGCGCCAACGGCCCCATCGACCACCCGTCCCCCGCAACGTGGTGCACTACCACCACCAACACATGCACACCCACGCCGGTCTCCAGCAGGAGCGCCCGCAGCGGCACCTCAACGCCGAGGTCGAACCCGTGCCCGGTCTCCTCCACCACCAGGTCCGCCACCTCACCCTCGGCCACCCGCGCGACCCGCAGCACGTCTCCCACCTCAGCGACAGTCAGAACCTGCTGATACGGCTCCCCGTCCACCACCGGGAACACCGTCCGCAGCACCTCATGCCGCCCCAGCACATCACCGAACGCCGCCCGCAGCGCGACCACATCCAGCGCACCCTCCAGCCGCAGCGCGATCGGGATGTTGTACGTCGCACTCGGCCCCTCCAACTGCGCCAAGAACCACAACCGCCGCTGCGCAAACGACAACGGCACCCGCTCGGGCCGCTCCCACGGCACCAGGCTCACCCGCGCCGCATCCGCACCCGCAATCCGCGCCGCCAACCCCGCCGGCGTCGACGCCTCAAACAACTCCCGCACACCCACCTCAACCCCGAACACCACCCTCAACCGCGACACCAACCGCATCGCCAACAACGAATGTCCACCCAGCTCGAAGAAGTTGTCCTCCACCCCCACCCGCTCCACACCCAGGACATCCGCGAACACCTGGCACACCAGCTCTTCAGCCACCGTGGCAGGACCCCGCCCACCGGCTGTCGAATACTCCGGCGCCGGCAGCGCGGAACGGTCCAGCTTTCCGTTCACCGACAACGGCACCCCGTCGAGCACCACCACCGCCGACGGCACCATGTACTCCGGCAGCCGCTCAGCCGTAAAGTGCCTCAGGTCACCGTCCAGCGCGTCGTCGCCCTCGGGCACGACGTAGGCGACCAGCCGCTTGTCACCCGGCACATCCTCACGCGCGACCACCACCGCCTGGCCCACCCCGGGATGTGCGGCCAGGGCGGCCTCGACCTCGGCCGGCTCGACCCGGAAGCCGCGGACCTTGACCTGGTCATCCGCACGGCCGACGAACATCAGCTGCCCGTCCGCGGTCCACCGCGCCAGGTCACCAGTCCGATACATCCGCTCACCCGCACCACCGAACGGGCAGGCCACGAAGCGTTCCCCGGTCAGGCCCGGACGCTGGTGATACCCGCGGGCCAGCTGCACACCGGCGACATACAGCTCCCCCGCCACCCCTGGCGGCACCGGCTCCAGGAACCGGTCCAGCACATACACCCGCGCATTCGCCACCGGCCCACCCACCGACGGCACACCCACCCCACCCTGCGGCACCTGCCCGGCGGTGACCATCACCGTCGCCTCCGTCGGCCCATACGTGTTCACCAACACCCGGCCACCATCCGCCCACACCCGCGCCACCTCACCCGACAACAGTTCACCGCCCACCAACACCCGCCCCAGACCGGGCACCCCCGCCGGGTCCACCACACCCAGGAGGGAGGGCACCACACTCGCGACCTCCACCCCTTCCCGCACCACCAGATCCGCCAACAACCCCACATCCGCCCGCTCCGCCTCCGACGCCACCACCAGACGCCCACCCGACGCCAACACCACCGCAACATCCAGCACCGAACCGTCAAACCCAAACGACGCAAACTGCAACACACCCACCCCAGGCCCAGCACCCAGCACCGGACCCAAAGCCGCCACCAAACCCACCACCGCACCCTGAGACACCACCACCCCCTTCGGCACACCCGACGACCCCGACGTAAACATCACATACGCCGCCACATCCCGCCCACCGAGCAAAGGACGCGCCACCGCAGCGAACGCCATCCCCGGATCATCCAGACACACCACCGGCACACCCAGCCCATCCGGCAACCCACCGGACAAAGCCCTGTCGGTCACCACACACACCGGCCCCGCCTCCGCCAGCACCACACCCACCCGCTCCACCGGATACGACGGATCAACAAACACATACGCACCCCCCGCCTTCCACACCCCCAACAACGCCACCACCACATCAACCGACCGCCCCAACACCACACCCACCACCGACTCAGACCCCACACCCACGCCAGCCAACACACCCGCCAACCGGCCAGAACGCTCATCCAACTCCCCATAAGTCAACGACTCCCCACCACACACCACCGCCACCGCACCCGGATCCCGCACCACCCGCTCCGCGAACAACTCCACCCACGTCACCTCAGGCACCGGCTCGACAGCGGCATTCCACCCCGCCACCACCTCATACCGCTCCACCTCCGACAACACCTCAACCCGCCCCACCCGAACCTGCGGATCCTCAACCACAACCGACAGAACCCTCACCAACCACCGACCGATCCGCTCCACCGTCCCCGCATCAAACAGATCCACCGACCCCGTAACCGACCCCCGCAACCCCCCAGGACGCCCCTCACCATCAACCACCTCACCCAACGACACATCAAGATCAAACTTGGCTGCCGCCAACTGCACCCCCACCGGCGTCACGCTCACACCTGGCAACTCCAGACCCGCCCCATCCACGCTCTGCAGAGTGAGCATGACCTGGAACAGCGGATGCCGCGCCAGCGAACGGTCCGGCGCCAGCACCTCAACCAACCGCTCGAACGGCACCTCCTGATGCTCCAAAGCCGCCAGACTCGTCTCCCGCACCCGCCCCAGCAACTCACCGAACGTCGGATCCCCCGACACATCCGTACGCAACACCAGCGTGTTGACGAAGAACCCCACCAGATCGTCGAGGGCCTGGTCGGTACGGCCGGCGACCGCCGTGCCGACGGGAATGTCCTCCCCCGCACCCAACTTCGACAAGAGCACGGCCAGCGCAGCCTGCACCAGCATGAACAGCGTGACGCCCTGCTCCCGCGCCAACGCCGTCAACTGCGCGTGCACCTCCGCCGGGACGACAACCGACACCGTATGGCCCCGGTGCGACGCGACTGCCGACCGCGGCCGATCCACCGGCAGCACCAACTCCTGCGGAGCTCCCGCCAGCGCATCTCGCCAGAAATCCACCTGGCCGGCCAGCACACTGCCCGGATCACCCTCATCCCCCAGCAGCTCCCGCTGCCACAGGGTGTAATCCGCGTACTGCACCGGCAACGGCTCCCAACCAGGCACACGGCCGTCACGCCGCGCCGCATACGCCACCGAGATGTCCCGCGCCAACGGCCCCATCGACCACCCATCCCCCGCAACGTGATGCACCACCACCACCAACACATGCACATCCACCCCGACCTCAACCAACAACGCCCGCAACGGCACCTCCACCCCGAGATCGAACCCGCGCCCGGTCTCCTCCACCACCAGACCCGCCACCTCCCCCTCACCAGCCCGCACAACCCGCAGCACCCCACCCACCGCCGAAGGCACCAACACCTCCTGATACGGCTCCCCGTCCACCACCGGGAACACCGTCCTCAACACCTCATGCCGCCCCAGCACATCCCCCAACGCCGCCCGCAGCGCGGCCACATCCAGCGCACCCTCCAACCGCAACGCAACCGGCATGTTGTACGTCGCACTCGGCCCCTCCAACTGCGCCAAGAACCACAACCGCCGCTGCGCAAACGACAACGGCACCCGCTCAGGCCGCTCCCACGGCACCAGGCTCACCCGCGCCGGGGCTGCCTCCGCGATCCGGAGTGCCAGCCTGGCGGGGGTCGGAACCTCGAACAGGAGCCAGATGCCCGCCTCGACACCCAGCCTCGAACGAATGCGGCTCACCAATCGCGTGACAAGGAGGGAGTGGCCCCCCAATTCGAAGAAGTCGTCGTCAGGGCCCACCGTGTCCAGGCCCAGGACGTCGGCGAAGATCTCGCAGAGGATCCGCTCCTCCTCCGTGGTGGCCTCACGCCCCCCTCCGGCCACCGCGTACTCCGGCGCCGGCAACGCCGCCCGGTCCACCTTTCCATTCACGGTCAGCGGCAGCCTGGTCAGCTCGACCACCACCGCGGGGACCATGTACTCCGGCAGTTCTTCGCCGACAAAGCCACGCAGCTCGGCACTGAGCCGGCCGTCCACGCCACCCATGCCCGAGTCCTCGTCCGAGACCTCGTCCGGGCGCGCGCCCTCGCCCTCCCCCGCGCCCTCGGGCACGACGTAGGCGACCAGGCGCTTGTCACCCGGCACATCCTCACGCGCGACCACCACCGCCTGACCCACCCCAGGATGCGCCGCCAGGACCCCCTCCACCTCACCCGGCTCGACCCGGAAGCCGCGGACCTTCACCTGATCATCCGCACGCCCGACGAACACCAGCTGCCCGTCCACCGTCCACCGCACCAGGTCACCAGTCCGGTACATCCGCCCACCCGGCACACCGAACGGACACGCCACAAACCGCTCACCCGTCAGCCCAGACCGCCCCTGATACCCCCGCGCCACCCCCATACCCGCCACATACAACTCACCCACAACACCCGCAGGCACCGGAGACAAACCATCATCAAGCACATACACCCGCGTGTTCTCCAACGGCCGCCCCATCGGCAACACCCCCGGCACCAACCCCACATCCCCCACCACCCACTGCGTCGCACACAACGTCACCTCCGTCGGCCCATACAAATGCCGCACCACCACCCCAGGAACAGCCCCCAACACCCCCGACACCACAGACGACGGCACCACATCCCCACCCGTCAACACCTCACCCACCCCAGCAAAACAACCCGCATCCTCCTCCACCAACACCCGCAACAACCCCGCCGTCACATGCACCCGATCCAACCCACCACCCCCCACCAACGACCGCAACACACCACCATCCACCTCACCCACCGGCGCCAACACCACCACCCCACCACCAGCCAACGTCACCCACAACTCAAACACCGACGCATCAAACGCAAACGGAGCCCACCCCAACACCCGACGCCCCACCACCTCACCCCAACACCCATCCACCACCAAACCCACCACATCCCGCTGACACACCACCACACCCTTCGGCACCCCCAACGACCCCGACGTATACATCACATACGCCGCCACACCCCCCAACCCACCCACACCCAAGTCCCCCCCATCCAACCCAACACCAGCCCCCACCCCCACCACCCGCACCCCACACTCCCCCGCCACCCCACCAAACACCCCGCCACCCGAACCCACATCCGCCACCGCAACCCGCACACCACAATCCCGCAACACCACACCCACACGCCCCGCCGGCCACCCAGGATCCACCGGCACATACGCCCCGCCCGCCTTCCACACAGCAAGCAGAGCAACCACCAGATCAACCGACCGCTCCAACGACACCGCCACCACACACTCCGCACCCACCCCCTCACCCACCAACACCCGCGCCAACCGATTCGCACGAGCATTCAACTCCCCATACGACACACCCACCCCACCCTGCTCCACCGCCACCGCACCCGGATCCCGCACCACCTGCCGCTCGAAGAGGCCCGACACAGTCTGGGGCTCCGCGGTCGTGTTCCACCCGCCGAGGATCTGTCGCCGCTCCGCGTCAGTGAGGATGTCGATCTGCCGCACCCGTGCCTGAGGTTTGGCGACGACGCCGGCCAGGACACGTGCGAACCGCTGACCGATGGTGGCCGCGGTAGTCCGGTCGAACATGTCGGCCGCGACCGTCAACGAACAGCTCAGGCCGGCCGGGCGGTCGTCGTCGTCACGCGTCTCGGTCACGGTGACGCTGAGATCGAACTTGGCCGGCTTGCCCTCGGGCAGCTGGGCCTCCGTCTGAATGCCGGGCAGCTCGAGTGCCGCCTCGTTTGCCTGCTCGACGGTGAGCATGACCTGGAAGAGGGGGTGCCGAGCGCGTACCCGGGTTGGGGCGAGCACTTCGACCAGCCGCTCGAACGGCACGTCCTGGTGGTCGAGAGCGGCCAGGTCGTGTTCACGTACCCGGGCCAGTACGTCGGTGAAGCTCGGGTTGCCCGTCAGGTCGGTCCGCAGGACCAAGGTGTTGACGAAGAAGCCGACCAGCCCGTCCAGCGCCTGGTCGGTTCGTCCGGCCACCGCGGTGCCGATCGGGATGTCCTCGCCCGCCCCCAGCCGGGACAGCAGTACCGCCAACGCCGCCTGTACCACCATGAACGACGTGACACCCTGCTCCCGTGCCAGCGAGGTCAATTCCTGGTGCACGGCGGCCGGGAGGTGGAACGTGATCGCGTGTCCCCGGTGGGAGGGCACCGTCGGACGTGGGCGGTCCGTCGGCAGCCGCAGCTCCTCCGGGGCACCCTGCAGTGCCTCATGCCAATAGGCGATCTGGGTTGCCTCCAGGCTTTCCGGATCATCCTTGTCGCCGAGCAGTTCGCGCTGCCACAAGGTGTAGTCCGCGTACTGCACCGGGAGTGGCAGCCACTCCGGCTCCTGGTCCTGGCGCCGCGCCGCGTAGGCGGCCGACAGGTCCCGGGCCAGCAGGTCCGTCGACCAGCCGTCCCCTGCGACATGGTGGATCACCACCACCAGCCGGTGGGCATCCGTCCCGCCGCGGATCAGCAAGGCACGCAGGGGGATCTCGGATGCGAGGTCGAACCCACGGCCGATCTCCGCGGCCACCAGGGCAGCGGTATCTCCTTCGCTCGTGACTTCAGTGGTCCGCAGGATGCGTCCCACCCCGTCCACGTCCAGCACCTGCTGGTACGGCTCGTCGTCGTGAGCGGGGAACACCGTACGCAGCACCTCGTGCCGAGCGATGACATCGCCGAGCGCTGCCTCCAGTGCCTCGGTGTCGAGTTGCCCACTCAGACGCAGTATCACCGGCATGTTGTAGGTGGGGCTGGGCCCCTCCATCTGCGCCAGGAACCACAACCGCCGCTGCGCGAACGACAACGGCACCCGCTCAGGCCGCTCCCACCGCACCAACCCCACCCGCGCACCACCCGCACCCGCAATCCGCACCGACAACCCCGCCGGCGTCGACGCCTCGAACAAAGCCCGCACACCCAACTCCACCCCCAACACCACCCGCACCCGCGACACCAACCGCATCGCCAACAACGAATGCCCACCCAACTCGAAGAAGTTGTCCTCCACCCCCACCCGCTCCACACCCAGCACCTCCGCGAACACCCCACACACCAACTCCTCCAACACCGACACCCCACCCCGCCCACCACCAGCCCCACCCACCCCGCCGACCCCATATTCCGGAACCGGCAACGCCCTCCGATCCACCTTCCCGTTCACCGACAACGGCAGCCCGTCGAGCACCACTACCGCAGACGGCACCATGAACTCCGGCAACCTCCCCGCCACCCACCCCCGCAACCGCGAACCCAACCCCTCCGCAACCTCCGACCCCTCCACCACCACATACGCAACCAAACGCCTATCCCCCGGCACATCCTCACGCGCCATCACCGCAGCCTGAACCACCCCCGGATGCGCGACCAACACAGCCTCGACCTCACCCGGCTCAATCCGGAAACCACGGATCTTCACCTGGTCATCGGCCCGCCCCATGTGCATCAGCCGCCCATCAGCAGTCCACCGGCCCAGATCACCGGTCCGATACATCCGCTCACCCGGCATGCCATACGGGCATGCCACGAAACGCTCGGCCGTCAGGCCTTCCCGGCCCGCGTATCCCCGTGCCAGTTGGCCACCGGCGACGTACAGCTCGCCGGTGGCGCCTGGCGGGAGCAGCTTCAGGTGCCGGTCCAGGACGAAGACCCGCAGACCCGGAATCGCCCGCCCGACCGCACTTCCCCGCGAGGCTCCGGCGCCGGCACCGGCACCCGCACCCACACCCGCACCCGCACCCGCGGGCGGCTTCACGACCTCAACCGTGACGTGCACCGTCGTCTCGGTGATTCCGTACATGTTCACCAGCGTCGGTTCGTCGGACCGATGACGCGTCCACCAGCTGTCCAGCCGCTCCACGTCCAGCGCCTCGCCGCCGAAGACGACCCACCGCAACGAGGACCAGTCCGCGGTCGCGGGCCCGGATTCCTCGGCGCGCATCAACTCGTAGAAGGCCGAGGGGGTCTGGGACAGTACCGTCACCCGCTCCTCGGCCAGCAGCCGCAGGAACGCGTCGGGGGACCGCGACACGTGGTACGGCACCACCACGAGGCGGCCTCCGTGCAGCAAGGCACCCCAGATCTCCCACACCGAGAAGTCGAACGCGAAGGAGTGGAACCAGGACCACACATCGTCGGCTCCGAAGCCGAACCGCCGGCGCAGTGCGCCGAACAGCGTCGCAACGTTGTGGTGCGTCACCAGCACACCCTTCGGTGCGCCCGTCGACCCGGACGTGTAGATCACGTACGCCGGGTGCTCCTCGGCCGTCTTCGTACCCGGCCGGTCCGCCGCCCCGCGCAGATCCGCGGACGACTCCGTCGCGAGGGCGGCCGTCGCATCGAGGTCGTCCAGCACCAGGGCCGGGACCACCAGACCAGCGGGCAGCACATCCAGGAGCGTGCCGGTGGTCAGCACGCACACCGGCTCCGCGTCCTCCAGTACGTACGCGATCCGATCCCGGGGATAGGCGGGATCGACCGGCAGGTAGGCGCCGCCGGCCTTGAGTACGGCCAGCAGGGCCACGACCAGTTCCGCGGACCGGTCCATCAGCACCGCCACCACGGACTCCGGCCCCACCCCACGCCGTGTCAGGACCCGTGCCAGTCTGTTCGCCTGCTCGTTCAGTTCCCCGTAGGTCATCCTCTGGTCACCGGAGACCAAAGCCACGGCTTCCGGCGTCCGTGCCGCCTGTTCCTCGAAGAGTCCGGGCAGCGTCACATGCGCTGCGACCGGCACGCCAGCGTCCGACTCGCGCTCCCGCTCCCGCTCCTGCTCCTGCTCCTGGAGAAGCAGGCTGCGCTCGTCCTCGGACAGGACATCGATCTCATGGAGGCGTACGTCCGGATCGGCGGCCACCGTCGTCAGCAGGCGGTTCAGCCGGTGCCCGAATGCCGTGACGCTCTCCGCGTCGAACAGGTCCGCCGCTCCGACGACCGAGCCCCGCAGGCCCATGGGCCGACCGTCCTCGAAGACCTCCGTCAGCGTCACGTCGAGATCGAACTTTGCCGGCAGCGGTCGGCCGGTGTATGCCTCGGCCCTCACGCCAGGCAGGTCGAGGATCGCGGGGTCGTTGTTCTGGAAGGTGAGCATGACTTGGAACAGCGGATGGCGTGCCATGGAGCGCGGCGGAGCCATGAGTTCGACCAGCCGCTCGAACGGCAGATCCTGGTTCTCCAGCGCTTGCAGGTCGCGTTCGCGTACCCGGTCAAGGACCTCGGCGAAGGTGGGCTCGCCGTGCAGATCCGTACGCAGCACCAGGGTGTTGACGAAGAACCCGACCAGACCGTCCAGGGCCTGGTCGGTGCGCCCGGCCACCGCGGTGCCGATCGGGATGTCCTCCCCGGCGCCCAGCCGCGACAACAGGACCGCCAGACCGGCCTGGACGACCATGAAGAGCGTGACACCTCGTCGGCGGGCCAGGGAGGCGAGCTCGGCATGTGCCTCCGCCGGAATATCCAGTGGCATCGTGTGCCCTCGGTATGAGGCCTCCGTCGGCCGCGGCCGGTCCGTCGGCAGGTTCAGCTCCTGCGGTGCCCCCGCCAGCGCCTGCCGCCAGTGGCCGACCTGGGAGGCGAGGAGGCTGTCCGGATCGTCCTCCTCCCCCAGCAGGTCCCTTTGCCAGAGGGTGTAGTCCGCGTACTGCACCGGCAGCGGTTCCCACCCGGGCGCACGCCCCTCGCACCGCGCCGCGTATGCCGTCGAGATGTCCCGTGCCAACGGCCCCATGGACCAGCCGTCTCCCGCGATGTGGTGGAACACCACGACCAGCACCGACGAGGCCGGACCGGTGTTGACCAGCAGGGCCCGTACGGGGATTTCGAGCGCGAGGTCGAAACCGTGGCCGATCTCGGCCGCCACCAGTTCCGCGGCCCGCTCTTCGTCGGTGGCCTGGGCGACCCGAAGGACGTTCCCGACCTCGGCGAGGTCCAGCACCCGCTGGTACGGCTCGTCATCGTGAGCGGGGAAGACCGTACGCAGCACCTCGTGGCGCGCCAGCACGTCCCCGAGCGCCGACCTGAGCGCGCTTACGTCGACCTGTCCGGACAGCCGCAGTGCCGTCGGCATGTTGTAGGTGGGGCTGGGCCCCTCCATCTGCGCCAGGAACCACAACCGCCGCTGCGCGAACGACAACGGCACCCGCTCAGGCCGCTCCCAAGGCGTCAGGCTCACCCGGGCCGCACCCGCACCCGCGATCCGCGCCGCCAACCTCGCCGGCGTCGACGCCTCGAACAACTGCCGGACACCCAACTCCACCCCCAACACCACCCGCACCCGCGACACCAACCGCATCGCCAGCAACGAATGCCCACCCAACGCGAAGAAGTCCTGCTGAACCCCCACCCGCTCCACGCCCAGCACCTCCGCGAACACCCCACACACCAACTCCTCCAACACCGACACCCCACCCCGCCCACCACCAGCCGCACCCACCCCACCAACCCCATACTCCGGAACCGGCAACGCCCCCCGATCCACCTTCCCGTTCACCGACAACGGCAGCCCACCCGACAACACCACCACCGCAGACGGCACCATGAACTCCGGCAACCTCCCCGCCACCCACCCCCGCAACCGCGAACCCAACCCCTCCGCAACCTCCGACCCCTCCACCACCACATACGCAACCAAACGCCTATCCCCCGGCACATCCTCACGCGCCATCACCGCAGCCTGAACCACCCCCGGATGCGCGACCAACACAGCCTCGACCTCACCCGGCTCAATCCGGAAACCACGGATCTTCACCTGGTCGTCCGCCCGCCCCATGAACACCAGCACACCGTCCGCACGCCACCGCACCAGGTCGCCGGTCCGGTACATCCGCTCACCGGCACCGCCGTACGGGCATGCCACGAACCGCTCTCCGGTCAGCCCCGGACGATGGTGGTAACCGCGGGCCAGCGGCAGGCCCGCTACATACAGTTCACCGGCGACCCCGGGCGGGACCGGCCGCAGGTACCGGTCCAGCACGTACAGGCGAGTGTTGGCGACGGGGCCTCCGATCGGCGGGACCGTCTCCTCCTCGCTGGAGCAGCGGTGCCAGGTCACCGCGATGCAGGTCTCGGCCGGTCCGTAGCCCTGGACGAGGTCGACGTGCGGGAACAGCGCGAAGGCCCGGTCTCGCAGGGCTCCGGGCACCGCCTCACCGCCGCTGGCCAGCTGCCGCAGGGAGGACAGGCCGGACACGGTCGGCTCCTCCAGGACCCCGGCCAGGGCCGAGGCGATGAGGTGCAGCACCGTCACGTCGTGGCGCCGTACCAGTTCCACCAGGTGAGCGGGGTCGGCCGTGCTCCCGGTAGGCGCGATGACCAAGCTCGCGCCGATCACCAAGGGACAGAAGGTCTGCCACACCGAGGGGTCGAAACCCATGGGTGCGGTGAGCATCAGCCGGTCCGTCCGGTCCCATCCGAACTCCGCGACACGGGCGAGTACGTGATTGACCACTGCCGCGTGGGTGACCGTGACTCCCTTCGGGGTGCCGGTGGAGCCGGAGGTGTACATCACGTACATCGGGTGGGCGGGGAGGAGCAGGGGGCGCTCACCGCCGCCCGCACCGGCTTCGGTGTCCTCGGCAGGGTCAGGGCCGTTCCCGATACGGTCCCCGATGCCGTGTCCGTCGACCGTGAGCATCGGCAGGCCCAGTCCGGCGGCCCCCTCCTCCCGCCACGAGGCGCGGGCGATCACGCAGACCGGACGCGCGTCGGCGAGCAGGAAGGCGACGCGTTGTTCCGGGTACGCCAGGTCAACGGGCAGGTATGCGCCGCCGGCCTTCAGCACCGCCAGCAGGGCCACGACCAGGTCGATCGAGCGGTCCATCGCGACCGCCACCACCGACTCCGGGCCGACACCCCGGTCCACCAGCACCCGGGCCAGTCGTGACGCCCGATCGTCGAGGTGGGCGTAGCCGATCTCCTCCTCCCCGCAGATCACCGCCGGTGCGTCGGGGGTCCGCGCCACCTGTCGCTCGAACAGGTCCACCACCGTCACGTCGGGCAGCGTCTTCGTGGTGTCGTTCCACCGTTCCAGGACCCGCGAACGATCCCGGGGTGCCAACACCTCCACCGCGGGGAGCGGCGTGGACGGCGCCTCCTCCAGCCCGGTGATCAGGCTCTCGAGGGCGGTGTGCAGCGACGCGCACACCAGCTCCGGATCGCCCGGTGCCGCCGTCCCGGCCGTCAACACGAACCCGGTCCCGGAGTCATCGACCGAGACCACCAAGGGGTAGTTCGTCCGGTCCTCGGTCGACAGGACCGTCATGCCGGCCATCCCGCCGGCGTGCGTGTCGTCCCCGGGCACGCGGTTTCCGTGACGGTAGTTGAACAGCGTGGTGAACAGCGGCACCGAGGCCGGTACCCCGCTGGCCACCTGCGCCAGGGCGAGAGGAGCGTGTTCGTGCACCAGCAGGCCGGCCAGCTGCTCCTGCATGGCCCGCACCGCGCCAAGGGCGTCCAGATCAGCTACGTCCATCCGCACCGGCAGGGTGTTCATGAACGGGCCGGGAATCCGCTCGGCCCCCGCCCCCGCGTTCATGCGGCCCAGCAGCACGGTCCCGAAGACCACGTCCGTCCTGCCCGCGAGGCTCGCCAGAACTCGCGCCCACGCCACGTGGAACAACGTCGCCGGACTCACCCCCAGCGCACGCGCCCCCTCTCGTACCCGCCGCGCCAGCAGGTCGTCCACCGCCATCCGCACCCGCTGCACATCGGAACCGTCGCCATGGGCATCGGCCAGACCGAACGGCAGCGTCGGCTCCGTCACTCCGCCCAACAGCTCCGCGAAGTGCGCCTCATGCTCCGCGCGGGACATCCCCAGCCGCGCCTGGGCAACGAAGTCCCTGAAGGGCAGCGGCACCGGCAACTCGTGCCCGCGCCCGTCCAGCAGCGCGACGACCTCGCTCAGCACCACCTCCAGAGCCGTGTGATCGCGCAACAGATGGTGGACCTGCACCACTGCCAACCAGCGCCCCGTCGCCGGGTCGGCCGCCACCACCACCCGAAGCAACGGCGCCCGCCGCACGTCCATCCACCGCCCGGCGACCTCCAGCAGCTCGGCCGCCGCGTCGCCGTTCCCGGGCAGGACGACCTCTCTGACCGGGACGGCGGCACGCCGCCAGACCACCTGTACCGGTTCGGGCAGCCCTTCCCAGATCACCCCGGTGCGATAGATGTCGTGCCGGTCCACCACCTGCTGCAACGCGGCCAGGAACCCGTCCAGCCGCTCACGACTGTCGAAGCCCAGAGCGAGTGAGAGGAGATAGGGGTCTGCGTCCCCTGAGTCGGTGATCAGGTGGTGGAAGAAGATGCCCTCCTGCACAGGTGCCAGCGGGTACACGTCCGCCACGTTCGCCGCGCCGCCCTCGACCGACGCGCAGACCAGACCGATCTGCGCCGGCGTCAGCTCGACCAACGGCAGCATCTCCGGCGTGATGACCTCCGCGCCTTCCCCGGGGATCCCGTTCAGCGGAACGTCCACCGCACCGCCGCCACCGGTTCCCGCGGCCGCAGCCAGCCCGGCCGGCGTCGGTGCCATCAGGAGTGCCCGCACGGAGACGCCGAGCCCGCGCTCGCGCAGCCGGGACGCCAGGGTCACCGCCAGCAGGGAGTGCCCGCCCAGCTCGAAGAAGTTGTCCTCCACCCCCACCCGCTCCACACCCAGCACCTCTGCGAACACCCCACACACCAGCTCCTCGAGGACCGTCGCAGGACCCCGTCCACCGGCCGACGCATGCTCGGGGGCCGGCAAGGCAGCCCGGTCCACCTTCCCGTTCGCCGTCAACGGCATCCCGTCCAACACCACCACCGCCGACGGCACCATGTACTGCGGCAACCGCTCAGCCACCAAGCCCCGCAGGTCACCACCACCGACGGCCTGACCGTCCGCGACGACGTAGGCCACCAGACGCCTGTCCCCCGGGACGTCCTCACGGACCAGCACCACCGCCCGGCCCACCGCGGGATGCGCCGCCAGCACGGCCTCCACCTCACCCGGCTCAATCCGGTAGCCACGCAGCTTCACCTGATCATCCGCACGCCCGACGAACACCAGCTGCCCGTCCGCGGTCCACCGGACCAGATCCCCCGTCCGGTACATCCGCTCACCCGGCCCGCCAAACGGACACGCCACGAAACGCTCCCCCGTCAACCCCGGACGGCCCAGATACCCGCGGGCCAACTGCATCCCCGCCACATACAACTCACCCACAACCCCAGGCGCCACCGGCTCCAGGAACCGGTCCAGCACAAACGTCCTCGTCGTCGCAAACGACCGACCGATCGGAACCGAACCCACACCCACACTCTGATCGGCACCAATCACGTAATGCGCCGAACCAACCGTCCCCTCCGTCGGACCGTAGTGATTCACCACCACCACACCCGGATGCGCCTCACGCCACCGCTGCACCGCATCCCAGCCGAGGGCTTCGCCGCCCACCATCAACTGGCCCGTCGGAACACACTCCCCGCCAACGCATCCAGCAACGGCAGATGGCTCGGCGTCACCTTCAAAAAGCCCAGACGACGCCCACCCAGCACCCCCGGCAGACCCTCATCCAGCCCCGACACGAACACACACCCACCCGACACCAACGCCGCATACAACCCCGTCACACCCAGATCAAACGACACCGACCCATGCAGCAGACTGCTCTCCCGCACCCCCGGATACGCCCCCACACACCACGCCACATAACCCGCCAACGCCCCATGCGACACCACCACACCCTTCGCCCGCCCCGTCGACCCCGACGTATACATCACATACGCCGCATGCCCCGGACCCACCACGGCCTCAGCCGACACCACCGGCCCCTCACCCACCGCCTCATCCACCAACACCGCCAGACCCTGCGGCAACCCACCCGCCAACTCCGCACTGGTCACCACACACACCGGACCCGCATCCTCCAACAACCACGCCACCCGCTCCGCCGGAGACTCCGGATCAACCGGCAGATACGCACCCCCCGCCTTCCACACCCCCAACAACGCCACCACCACATCCACCGACCGCTCCAACAACACCCCCACCACAGACTCAGGCCCCACACCCCGACCCCTCAACACACCCGCCAACCGAGACGCCCGCTCATCCAACTCCCCATACGACAGCGTCTCCCCCACACCCACCACCGCCGGCGCATCCGGAGTCCGTACCACCTGCTCCCCGAACAACCCCGGCACCACACCCGACACCCCCACCACACCCGACTCATTCCACCCAACCAACACCCGCCCCCGAACACCCTCCGACAACACCTCAAGCCCACGCAGCCCCGTGCCCGGCGCGCTCTCCAAAGCCTCGACGAGACTCCCGACCGCCGTGTGCATCAGCCCGCACACCAACTCGGGATCAGCAGGCTGAAGTGCATCGGCCGTCAGCCGGAACCCATTCCCCGTGTCATCCACTGCCAAGGCCAGCGGATAGTTGGTGACACCTCTCCCGTAAAGCATCGTCACGCCGTCGATGCCGTTCAGATCACCGTCGCCGGGGTGCTCACCCGACAGCTGGGTGTGGCGATAGTTCAGCAGGGAGGTGAACAGCGGGGCTGAGGCCGGGACGCCGCTGGCCTTCTGCGCCAGGGCCAGCGGGGCATGCTCGTGCACCAGGAGGCCGGCCAGCTGGGCCTGCATCGCCCGCACCGCACCGATGACATCCTTATCAACGTGCACCCGGACCGGCAGAGTGTTCATGAACGGACCCGGGATCCGGTCCGCGCCTAGCCCGGCATTCATCCGGCCCAGCAGCACAGTCCCGAACACGACGTCCGTCCGGCCGGACAAACTCGCCAGCACTCGCGCCCACGCCACATGGAACAACGTTGCCGGAGAGACACCCAGACCATGGGCCCGCTCCCGCACCCTGTAGGCCAATAGGTCATCCACTGCCAGCCGCGCCCGCTGCACACCGGAACCATCACCACGAGCATCGGCCAATCCGAACGGCAGCGTCGGCTCTGTCACATCGCCCAACAGCTCCGCAAAGAACTCCTCATGCTCCACACGCGAAACCCCCAACCGCGCCTGAGCCACGAAGCCACGGAACGGCAGCGGCTCTGGGAGACGGTCACCGTCCTCTGTCATAAACGCCGCCACCTCGCCCAGCACCACCTCCAACGCGGCGTGGTCCTGCAACAAGTGATGCGCCTGCACCAACGCCACCCACCGGCCCGGCATCCCCGGCTCGGCCGCAACGTGCACCCGAACCAGGGGCGCCCGCCGCAGGTCCATCCACTCACCCGCCACCGACAGCAGCGCCGCGGCCGGGTCTCCACCACCCTCCTGCAACGTCACCTCGGTCACCGGAACGACCGCACGGCGGGCGACCACTTGCACCGGTTCAGGCAGCCCCTCCCACACCAGCCCGGTGCGGTAGATGTCGTGCCGGTCCACGACCCGCTGCAACGCCGCCAGGAACCCGTCCAGCCGCTCACGACTGTCGAAGCCCAACACCATCGGCACGAGGTACACATCCGCCTCACCCGGGCCGGCCAGCAGATGATGGAAGAAGATGCCCTCCTGCAACGGCGCCAGCGGATACACATCCGTCACGTTCGCCGCCCCACCCTCCACCGACTCACACACCAAATCGATCTGGGCGGCTGTCAGCTCCACCAACGGCAGCA
The DNA here is from genome assembly GCF_036246005.1 of Streptomyces sp. NBC_01723. NCBI lineage: Bacteria > Bacillati > Actinomycetota > Actinomycetes > Kitasatosporales > Streptomycetaceae > Streptomyces > Streptomyces sp. NBC_01723. The sequence goes on along the minus strand of NZ_CP109171.1, from coordinate 7,754,180 downwards.
TCTCCGGCGTAATCACCTCCACACCCTGCTCGGGAATCCCGTTCGCAGGCACCTCCACCACACCCTCGCCACCAGCACCGGCCGCAGCCAAGCCTGCCGGGGTCGGCGCCACCAGCAGCGCCCTCACCGACACCCCGAACCCACGCTCACGCAACCGCTGCACCAACGACACCGCCAGCAACGAATGCCCACCCAGCTCGAAGAAGTTGTCCTCCACCCCTACACGGTCGACGCCCAGGACATCCGCGAAGACCTGGCACACCAGCTCTTCAGCCACCGTGGCAGGCCCCCGCCCACCTGCAGACGAATACTCCGGCGCCGGCAGCGCGGAACGGTCCAGCTTCCCGTTCACCGACAACGGCAGCCCGTCGAGCACCACCACCGCCGACGGCACCATGTACTCCGGCAACCGCTCAGCCGTAAAGCGCCTCAGGTCACCGCCCAGCGGGCCGTCGCCCTCGGGCACGACGTAGGCGACCAGCCGCTTGTCACCCGGCACATCCTCACGCGCGACCACCACCGCCTGACCCACCCCGGCATGTGCGGCCAGGACGGCCTCGACCTCGGCCGGCTCGACCCGGAACCCACGCACCTTCACCTGATCATCCGCACGGCCCACGAACATCAACTGCCCGTCCACCGTCCACCGCGCCAGGTCACCGGTCCGATACATCCGCTCACCCGCACCACCGAACGGACACGCCACAAACCGTTCCCCGGTCAGCCCCGGACGCTGGTGATACCCACGGGCCAGCTGCACACCCGCGACATACAGCTCCCCCACCACCCCTGGCGGCACCGGCTCAAGGAACCCGTCCAGCACATACACCCGCGCATTCGCCACCGGCCCACCCACCGACGGCACACCCACCCCACCCTGCGGCACCCGCCCGGCGGTGACCATCACCGTCGCCTCCGTCGGCCCATACGTGTTCACCAACACCCGGCCACCACCCGCCCACACCCGCGCCACCTCATTCGACAACACTTCACCGCCCACCAACACCCGCCCCAGACCAGGCACCCCCGCCGGATCGACCACACCCAGGAGGGAAGGCACCACACTCGCGACCCCCACGCCCTCCCGCACCACCAGATCCGCCAACAACCCCACATCCGCCCGCTCCGCCTCCGACGCCACCACCAGACGCCCACCCGACGCCAACACCACCGCAACATCCAGCACCGAACCGTCAAACCCAAACGACGCAAACTGCAACACACCCACCCCAGGCCCAGCACCCAGCACCGGACCCAAAGCCGCCACCAAACCCACCACCGCACCCTGAGACACCACCACACCCTTCGGCACACCCGACGACCCCGACGTAAACATCACATACGCCGCCACACCCAACCCAGCACCCACCACAGAACCCACCACCGGCGCAGACTCCACCCCCGGATCATCCAGACACACCACCGGCACACCCAGCCCATCCGGCAACCCACCGGACAAAGCCCTGTCGGTCACCACACACACCGGCCCCGCCTCCGCCAGCACCACACCCACCCGCTCCACCGGATACGACGGATCAACAAACACATACGCACCCCCCGCCTTCCACACCCCCAACAACGCCACCACCACATCAACCGACCGCCCCAACACCACACCCACCACCGACTCCGGCCCCACACCCCGACCCGCCAGCACACCCGCCAACCGACCAGAACGCTCATCCAACTCCCCATAAGTCAGCCTCTCCTCCCCACACACCACCGCCACCGCACCCGGATCCCCCACCACCCGCTCCGCGAACAACTCCACCCACGTCACCTCAGGCACCGACACCACACCACTGTTCCAGCCATCCACCACCTGCCCCCGCACCGACGACGGCAGCACACCCACACCACCCAACACAGCTCCCGGCGCAACCTCCAACGCCCCCACCAACTCCCCCACCGCCATCTCCACCAACTCACACACCAACCCGGCATCCCCCGGAGCAACCGCATCAACCACCACCGCAAACCCAGACCCAGACCCAGACCCGAGATCATCCACCGCAACCGCCAACGGATAATTCGTCCGCTCCCGCGCGAACAACAACTCAACACCCGCAGCACCACCACGCACCGATCGCCCGTCATGCCGGTAGTTGAACAACGACGTGAACAACGGAGCCGACGCCGGGACACCACTCACCCTCTGCGCCAGGGCCAGCGGGGCATGCTCATGCACCAGCAGGCCGGCCAACTGCCCCTGCATCGCCCGCACCGCACCCACCACATCCGTATCCGCGACGTCCATCCGCACCGGCAACGTGTTGATGAACGGGCCAGGAATCCGCTCCGCCCCCACCCCCGCATTCATCCGACCCAGCAACACCGTCCCGAACACCACATCCGACCGCCCCGCCAGACTCGCCAGCACCCGCGCATACGCGACGTGGAACAACGTCGCCGGACTCACCCCCAACCCACGCGCACTCTCCCGCACCCGCCCCGCCAGCCCGTCGTCCACCACCACCCGCGCCGACCGCACACCCGTGCCGTCACCATGAGCATCGGCCGACCCAAAGGGCAGCGTCGGCTCCGTCACATCGCCCAACAGCTCAGCGAAGAACTCCTCATGCTCCGCACGCGAAACCCCCAACCGCGCCTGCGCCACGAAGTCCCGGAACGGCAGCGGCACCGGCAACTCATCCCCGCGTCCCTCCATCAACGCCGCGACCTCACCCAGCACCACCTCCAGCGCCGTGTGGTCCTGGAGCAGGTGATGCACCTGCACCAACCCCAGCCACCGCCCCGAACCACCGGGCTCGGCAGCCGCATACACCCGCAGCAACGGTGCTCGCCGTACGTCCATCCACTGCTCTGCGTTCGCCAACAACTCCGCGGCCGCATCACCGCCTTCCGACAACGTCACCTCGGTTACCGGAAGCTGGGCACGGCGCAAGACCACCTGCACCGGCTCGGGCAACCCCTCCCACACCACTCCCGTGCGGCAGATGTCATGCCGGTCCACCACCTGCTGCAACGCCGCCAGGAACTCGTTCAGCCGTTCGCGAGAGTCGAAGGCCAGCGCCATCTGCATCAGATACGCGTCCGCCTCACCCGGCCCGGCGAGGAGATGATGGAAGAAGATGCCCTCCTGCAACGGCGCCAGCGGATACACATCCGTCACGTTCGCCGCCCCGCCCTCGACCGCCGCGCACACCGACTCCACCTGCGCGGTCGTCAGCTCGACCAGCGGCAGCATCTCCGGCGTGACCACCTCCGCGCCCTGCTCGGGGATGCCGTTCGGCGGCACCTCGACCGCACCACCACCGCTGCTCGACGCGGCCAGCGCCGCCGGTGTCGGCGCCTCGAACAGCACCCGCACCGACACCCCGAGGCCCCGCTCGCCCAGCCGCTGCACCAGCGAGCCCGCCAACAGCGAATGCCCGCCCAGTTCGAAGAAGTTGTCCTCCACCCCCACCCGATCCACACCCAGCACTTCCGCGAAGGCCTGGCAGACAAGCTCTTCAGCCACCGACGCGGGACCCCGCCCACCGGCAGACGAGTGCTCCGGTGCCGGCAGCGCCGCCCGGTCCAGCTTCCCGTTCACCGTAAACGGCAGTTCGTCCAGGACCAGCACCGCCGACGGCACCATGTACTCCGGCAACCGTCGGCTCACGTGTGCACGCAACATCCCGGGCAGTGCCTCGGCTTCGGCCTCGCCGACCTCCCTGTCGGGGACGACATAGGCGACGAGCCGCACATCCCCCGGCACATCCTCACGCGGAACAACCACCACCTGCCCCACCCCCGCATGAGACCCCAACACCCCCTCCACCTCACCCGGCTCAACCCGCACCCCCCGCACCTTCACCTGACCATCCACCCGCCCCACAAAAGCCAACTCCCCACCCCCAACCCACCGCACCAAATCCCCCGTCCGATACATCCGCTCACCCACACCACCAAACGGACACGCCACAAACCGCTCCCCCGTCAACCCAGCCCGCCCCACATACCCCCGAGCCAACCCCACCCCCGCGATATACAACTCCCCCACCACACCCGGCGCCACCGGCCGCAACCACCCATCCAACACAAACACCCGCGTATTCCAAATAGGACCACCAATCAACGGCACCACCACACCCGAACCCGAACCCGAACCCGAACCCCCACCAGAAACCCCACCCGAACCCGACCCCGGCCACACCCACGCCGTCGAATCCACCGACGTCTCCGTCGGACCATACAAATTATGCAACTCCGCACCACACAACCCCACAAACCGCTCCGCCAACACCCCCGACAACACCTCACCCGAACACACCACCCGCCGCAAAGAACCCCAACCACCCACCACACCCCCCTCAACAAACACCCCCAACATCGACGGCACAAAATGAACCGTCGTCACCCCCTCACCCTCAATCAACCCCGACAAATACACCGGATCCCGATGCCCACCCGGCCGCGCCAACACCAACCGCGCACCCACCACCAACGGCCACAACAACTCCCACAACGACACATCAAAACCCACCGACGCCTTATGCAACACCACATCATCAACACCCAGCCCAAACCGCCCCTGCATCCACAACAACCGATTAACCAACCCCCCATGCGACACCACCACACCCTTCGGCACCCCCGACGACCCCGACGTATACATCACATACGCCGCACCACCCGACCCCACCGCACCCACCACACCAGCCCCCACCCCACCAGCCCCCACCGCACCAGCCCCCACCTCATCCACACACACCACCGGCACCGACACACCCCCCAACAAACCCCCCACCAACCCACGACACGACACCACACACACCGCCCCCGCATCCCCCACCACCCAACCCACCCGCTCCGCCGGCACCTCCACATCCACCGGCACATACACACCCCCCACCTTCCACACCGCCAACAACGCCACCACCAAATCAACCGACCGCTCCAACACCACCCCCACCACCGACTCAGGCCCCACCCCAAGACCCCTCAACACACCCGCCAACCGATCCGACCGCACATCCAACTCCCCATACGACACCCGCTCATCACCACACACCACCGCCACCGCACCCCGATCCCGCCCCACCACCTCCCCGAACAAACCCAACACCGACACATCCCCCACCACCACACCCGTGTCATTCCACTCGGAGAGCACCTGGTGGCGCTCCGATTCCGAGAGCAGCTGCAAGCGGCCGACCGGCTCCGTGGGGGGAGCCTCGGTCAGCTGTTCCAGGGCGTTCAGGAAGCGGCGGGCGATGTCCTCGGCCGCTTCGGCGCTGTAGGCCTCGGGGTTCACGTCGACGGCGATCTCGAAGCCGGCGTCGGTCGAGCGGTCGTAGATGGAGATCTGGACGTCGTCGACCGGTCCGCTGGAGATGTTGTGGGCCGTTGCCGTGCAGTCTCCGAACGTGACCTGGTAGTCGAACGACATGACGTTGAGGATCGTGCCGAAGACGGGGCCCGATCCCACGCGGTGCAGGTCCTTGAGGATGTCCATCTGGTGGTAGCGCTGGTGCTTCAGTGAGGCACGGACGTTGCGCGAGGTGGCCCGTACGAGGTCGGCCAGCGTGGCGCGGGGGTCCAGTCTGGAGCGGACGGGGACGATGTTGGTGGTGGTGCCCGGGATTCCGCGCAGGCGGTTGTTGGCGCGTCCCAGGACGGGGATGCCGAAGGTGAGATCGTCGGCTCCGGTGATCTGGTGCAGGCATGCGGCGCCGGCGGTGATCGCGAGTCCGGCCAGGCTGGTGCGGAGTCTCCGTGCGGACGACCTCATGCGGGCCGCCTGGTCGCGGTCGACCTCGACCAAGTGCCTGCGGCGCAGGAATCTGGCCCTGCGTACGGGCAGGCCGCTGATGGTGGCCGTGCGGGGGCAGTCGGCGAGCAGGTCGAGCCAGAAGCGCCGGTCCTCCTGGAATTCTTCCGACTGGCGGTATCTGCGGTCCTCCTCCAGGAGGAGTGCGGAGGACTCCAGGACATCCTCGGACTCGGCGGGGTCCTCGCCGGCGAGCAGGGCGGCGTAGATGTGCGACAGCCTGGCGACGAGCACGGTGGCGCTGAAGCCGTCTCCGACGAGGTGGTGGGCGCACATGTACCAGAAGTAGCGCCGCTCCGCGATCCGGAAGACGGCGTGGGTGGCGAGGGGGCCGTTCGCCACGTCGAGGGAGCGGTTCATGTCGGTGCGCATCCACTCGACCGCGGCCGCGGCGGGGTCGGCGGCGGAGGAGACGTCCATGACGTGGATGGGCAGGCGGTCCGGCGGCATCCAGTGCTGCCTGGCCTCCGTGCCGGTGCCGCGGAAACAGGCGTGGAGGGAGTCGCATTCGCCCAGGAGCCGGCGCAGTGCGGCGACGAAGACCTCGACATTCAGGTCGCCCCGGATGTCGAGGTATTCGGCGATGTTGAAGATCGGGTCCACGGGTTCGAGTTGGAGTGCGTTCCAGATGGCGAGTTGCCCCGTCATCAGCTCCTGGCCGTTTTCCGCGTCATGGGACATACCTGACCTGACCTCCTCGGCTTTCGACTGCCCGTGAGCGGCACAGGAGCCGGCTGCTCGGCCGGCTGACAACTCGTGGTGCGGAGCGGTGGAGCTAGTTGTTCTCCATGGCCTTGATCAGGCTGTTGGGGCGGAGGTCGGTCCAGTTGGTCTCGATGAAGTCCATGCATTCCTGGCGGCTGGACTCACTGAGGATCACCTCCCAGCCGGCCGGTACGTCGATGAAGGCGGGCCACAACGAGTGCTGCCCCTCGTCGTTGACGAGCACGAGGTAGGTGGCTTCCGGGTCCTCGAAGGGGTTGGTCATTTACGTTTCCCTCTCTGGCTGCTGACGGCATGAAAGACGTAGACATGAAAGGACGTAAAATCGCGCGGTGACGTTCAGTCGTCGTGCTTTCGCAGGAATTCCAGGATGGCGGAGTTGATCTCTTCGGGGCGTTCCAGGTAGCCGAGGTGTCCGCAGGAGGGGATCTCGACGTAGTCGCAGTCCGGGATGGCGTCGGCGACTTCGGCGCCCAGGTGCGGTGGTGTGATGAGGTCGTCGGAGAAGGCGATGACGCGGCAGGGGACGGTGGTGTCGCGCAGGGCGGGTCGGCGGTCCTCACCGGTGAGGCCGGCCCAGGACTGGCCGCCGCCCATGTGCCGGCCGCCGTCCGCGATCTGGAACGTTTCGAGCCAGAGGGAGATCGCGTCGTCGTTGTCGAGGGTCTTCGGTGAGAACATCTCGAAGACCGTCGTGGCGGCGTAGTACTCGGGTGGCAGGGTGATCCCTGAGTCGGTGAGGGCGCGGTGTGCCATGGCGTGCGCGGTCCGGGCCGTGTCGGAGCGTGCCTTGGTGGCCATGAGGACGGCGCAGTGGACCAGGTGCGGCGAGGTGATCAGCAGTTCCTGGGCGATCAGGGCGCCCAGGGAGACGCCGACGATCCGGCAGGGTGCGAGGTCCAGTCCTTCGATCAGTCCTCGGGTGTCTTCGGCCAGGTCGGCGAGTGAGTACTTGCCGGGAGGGCTGTCGGACGGCGGGATTCCGCGGTTGTCGAAGGTAATGGCCTCGTAGCCCGCGCGTACCGCGGCCGGGGTCTGGTGGACGGTCCACACGCGTCCGGCGGCACCGGAGCCCATGATGTAGAGCACCGGTGTGCCCGCTCCCTGGCGTTGGTAGGCGAGGCGGACACCGTTGGTCAGGAGTTGCGGCATGCCCGCACCGCTTCCGGCGTCGTCACCGCCGGCCGTTCGGAGGACCGGTCGTGGTGGGGCTGTCTGTCCTGGTGCCGCCTTCGGCGCCGGGCCGGGTCTTCGCCGGTCTGTCGCGGTCGGCGTGCGTCGTCGTCGCGTATGGGTGGCATGGCCTGGCTCACGAGCGAGAATTCCTCCCCCATTACCTGCGCGCACGGTGGGCTCGTCGTCCGGGGAGCCCACCCCGGGGGAATACTGTCCTGCCGAACGGATCGACGCAATACGTCGATCCGTTCGCCGCCCCAGGTCGGCGTCCTGGCCGGGCCACGTTGGTTGAAGTGTTCAACTGGGGCGTGGCGCCACTTGAACGGCCGTATGGGCGGGCGTGGTTGTCAGGACGCGGGGCCGCTCGGGCGCCGCGCCTCGTGCTCGATGAAGTCGCCGAGTCGCTGGATGCCCTCCCTGATGTGATCCTCGGTCAGGTAGCTGGTGGAGAGGCGGATGCTGTGGCCGCCGCCGCCGTGGGGGTGGAAGTAGGACATGGGTGTCCAGATGACGCCGAAGTCCTGGGCCGAGCGGGCGAGGGCCTCGTTGTCGGCGCTGAAGGGGACCCGCACGGTCAGGAAGAAGCCGCCTTCAGGGCTGTTCCACCGGACTCGGGTCGCCTCTCGGACGCCTGGTGGGAAGCGTTGTTCGAGCCGGTGGAGGGTGGAGCGCATGGTGCCCTGGTAGTAGGCCGAGGCTTCTTTGTTGAGTTCGGCGACCTGTCCTTCGGCGGCGAGCAGCATGCCCGCCACCGCGGCCTGGCTCAGTGGGGACGTGTTGACGGTCACCATGCTCTTGATCTTGGCCAGTTCGTCGGCCAGGAGGCCGGTGCGGCCGTGTGCGTCGTGGACGGGCTGGTCGGCGACGGCGTAGCCGACGCGCGCGCCGGGGAAGAGCGTCTTGGAGAAGGATCCGAGGTGGACCACGCGGTGGCGGCGGTCGAGGGATTTGAGGGTGGGCAGGCGCGGGGCGCCGCTCACCAGGCGGTAGGGGCTGTCCTCCAGGAGCAGGATGTCGTGTCGGTCGGCCAGGTCCAGCAGTGCGTGCCTGGTGGCCAGGGGCATGGTGGTGCCGGAGGGGTTGGAGTGGTCGGGTACGACGTAGAAGGCCCGGGGGCGGCGTCCGAGGGCTCGCTGGGCTTCCAGTGCTGCTTCCAGGTCGGCGGTGTGCAGGCCGCTCTCCTGCTCCTCGACCGCGATCAGTTCGACGTCCAGGAGGCGGGCGGCGCCGGTGATGCCGACGTAGCAGGGGCTGGCCACGAGGAGTACGTCGTCGCGGTCGGCGATGAGGGCCCGTACGGCGAGGAGCATCGCCTCCTGGCAGCCGACGGTCACGACGATGGATTCCGGGGGGACGTCGATGTCCTCGTCGCGGCGCAGTGAGTCGGCGACCAGCTCGCGGATGCGTCCCGCGGTCGGGCCGTACTGGAACATCGCGTCGCGGACGGCTTCGGGTGAATTCCCGTTGTCCGCGAGGTGGTTCAGATATCGCTGGATGTGTTCGAATATCTGGCGGGTGTCGAAGAATCCGTCGTAGGGCCGGCCGGGGGCGAAGGAGATGGCGTCCGGATATCGCAGGGTGATTTCGTTGAGGAAGTTCATCGTGTCCAGCGTCGGGTCGGAGACGCTGCCGTGCAGGTCGGCCCGGTGGAGGTGGGCCCCGCTCACGACGGCCCCGTTCACGTCGGATTCCGCGGGAATCGGCCGGGTCGGTGTCGCGGGTGGATTCTCGGTCGTCAACGTCACCCTCCTGGAGCGTGAAACCTATGGCGGTGCGTTCGCGCGGACGCTAACAGCAGGCACCGGGCGCCGCCAGTGAAGGGCCGGGGCCCCAACCGCCCTGCCTGTGTTGTCAGTCGGAGTCACGGCGGGCGATACTCGGCTGGCACATCTGCCATGGAGGGTGGGTACGTCTCGTCGCCCATGACGGAGGAGGTACGCGCCCCATGCTTGGAGGCCCCGGGCCGATACGGCTGCGCCTCGGTGATTCGGTCACCCGCCAGCAGATCAAGCCCGGCACGCTGGGCCGGATCATTCCCTACGCGAAGCCGTACCGGTGGCGGCTGGTTCTGCTGATGTTCGTGACCGCGACCGACGCGGTCATCACGGTGTCCATGCCGTTGATCCTCAAGGTGATCATCGATGACGGTGTCATGCCGGGCCGGGTCTCGGTGGTGGTCACGCTGTCCCTGGCGATCGCCGGGCTGGCGGTGCTCGACGCGCTGGTGCTGTTCGTGCAGACCAGGTGCTCGGCCCAGATCAGTCAGGGTCTCATCTACGATCTGCGGACCGAGGTCTTCCGCCATGTGCAGCGGCAGCCGATGGCCTTCTTCACCCGGGCGCAGACCGGGTCCCTCGTCAGCCGGCTGAACACGGATGTCATCGGCGCCCAGCAGGCGGTGACGACGCTGTTGTCCCAGGCGGTGTCCACTCTGCTCACGCTGGTGCTCGTCCTCGCGGCCATGCTGTACCTGTCCTGGCAGTTGACGCTGGCCGCGCTGGTGCTCATTCCGCTGTTCCTGCTGCCCGGCAAGGTGATCGGGAAGCGGCTGCAGCGGCTCACCAGGCAGCAGATGCAGTTGGACGCCGAGGCGGCCTCCATGATGAACGAGCGCTTCAACGTGTCGGGTGCGCTGCTCGTCAAACTGTACGGGCGGCCGGAGGAGGAGGCCGGCCTCTTCGCGGACCGGGCCGGGAAGGTCCGGGACATCGCGACGGTCACGGCGGTGTACGCGCGTTCGTTCTTCATCCTGATGGGGTTGCTCACGTCGCTGACCACCGCCGTCATGTACGGGCTCGGGGGGCGCCTCGTCATCGACGAGGTGTTCCAACTGGGCACCATGGTCGCGCTGGTCACTCTGCTGGCCCGGCTGTACGGGCCGGTGAACCAGCTGTCGAACATGCAGGTGAGTGTGTTGACGGCGTTGGTGAGCTTCGACCGGGTGTTTGAGGTGCTGGACCTGGAGCCGATCATCAAGGAGCGTCCCGGGGCTCGCCCGCTGGTGCTCGCGTCGGACGCCAGCGCCCCGGAGATCGAGTTCGAGGGGGTGTCGTTCTCGTACCCGGCCGCCGACAAGGTCTCCCTGGCGTCGCTGGAGTCCATCGCGTCGGCGGTTCCCGAGCGTGCGGTCCCGGCGCAGGTGCTGGACCGGGTGAGCTTCCGCGCGCCCGCCGGTCGGCTGACGGCGCTGGTGGGGCGTTCGGGGTCGGGCAAGACGACGGTCACCCGGCTGGTGCCCCGGCTGTACGACCCCGATGTGGGGACGGTGCGCATCGGTGGTGAGGACGTCCGGGACCTGACGCTGGCCTCGTTGCGGGAGACGATCGGGGTGGTCAGTCAGGAGGCCCATCTGTTTCACGACACGATCCGGGCCAACCTGGCCTATGCCCGGCCGGACGCGACGGAGCGGGAGATCGTCGAGGCGTGCCGGGCGGCGCAGATCTGGGAGCTGGTGTCCTCGCTGGCGGAGGGTCTGGACACGGTGGTGGGTGATCGCGGCTATCGGCTCTCTGGGGGTGAGAAGCAGCGGATCGCCCTGGCCCGGCTGCTGCTGAAGTCTCCCGCGGTCGTGGTGCTGGACGAGGCGACGGCGCACCTGGACTCGGAGTCGGAGGCGGCCGTCCAGCGAGCGCTGGCGACCGCGCTGGAGGGCAGGACGTCGCTGGTGATCGCGCACCGGCTGTCCACGGTCCGCGACGCCTCCCAGATCCTGGTCATCGACGAGGGCCGGATCGCCGAGCGCGGAACGCATGAGGAGCTGCTCGCCGGCGGCGGGCTCTACGCGGAGGTGTACCGCACGCAGTTCGCCCCGCAGAAGTCGGCGGCGGCCGGGTCCTAGCCGGCCGCCGCGATCTTCTTCCTACGGGGTCCTCTACCGTTTCGGGGTCCCCTACCGTTTCGGGGTCCCCTACCGTTTCGGGGTCCGCTACCGTTTCGGGGTCTCCTCGCGTTTCGGGGTCTGCCAGGACAGCCCGTCGGGTGAGCCTATGAGTCCGCCGGGGAAGAGTGGTGTCTCGTCCTCGGCGTCGTCTCCCAGCATGGCGTGGCTCTGGACCTGGCCGCCCTGTCGCATGGCGTTTCGGACCACTTCGGACCGGAAGAGGGGAACCATGGTCCCTCCGTCGTCCGCGGCGACCTGGTCGACCGCGCCGGAGAACTCCGCTGATCTGGACTTGAGTTGGGCCGAGGTCGTCCGGCCGTCGGTGAGCGTCGCCTCTCCGGAGGCGACGCCGCCGACGAGGTCGATGAAGGACTCGAATTCCGCCGCCGAGCTGCCGGTGACCTTCTTCGCCCGCCAGAAGTACGACGCCTCGCTGACGTTCATGTCGTAGAAGGAGACGAGGAACTCGTAGAAGACGCTGTACTCGCGGCGGTAGCGGGCCTCGAACTCGCGGAAGGCGTCCTGTTCCCCGACCGTGCCGGCCAGGACGCTGTTGATGGAGCGGGCGGCGAGAAGCGCGCTGAACGTGGCGAGGTGGACCCCGGAGGAGAACACCGGGTCCACGAAGCAGGCGGCGTCACCGATGAGGACCATTCCGGGACGCCAGTAGGACGTGGCCTGGTAGGAGTAGTCCTTGCGCACCCGCAGCCGCCCGTACTGGCCGGTGCGGACGCGTTCGGCGTCGGCGAGGTACTCCTTGACGAGGGGGCATTCGTCGATCAGGGCGCGCAGTGCCGCCTCGGGGTCTCCCTGGACCTTCTGCGCCATGTCACGGCGTACGACGGCGCCGACGCTGGTGAGTTCGGGGCTCAGGGGGATGTACCAGAACCAGCCGCTCTTGAAGGCCGCCGAGAGGATGTTGCCGGAGTTGGGTTCCGGGAGTCGCTTGCCGCCGGTGAAGTAGCCGAAGAGGGCGAGGCTGCGGAAGAACTCCGAGTAGTTCCTGGTGCCGGCGACGTTGGTGAAGAGGCGGCTGGTGTTGCCGGAGGCGTCGATGACGTACCGGCTCGTGATCTCGTGCCGCTCGCCGGCCTCGTCGCTGTAGCCGACGCCGCTCACCCGTTCGCCGTCCTCCAGGACGCGGTCGACGGCGGAGCCCTCGCGGACGTCCACGCCGAGGCTGCGGGCGTGGTTGAGGAGGATGTGGTCGAACTTCGAGCGTTCGACCTGGTAGGCGAAGGAGGAGGGGCCCGCCATCCTGGGCGAGACCGAGAAGGAGAAGGTCCAGGGGTCGGGTCGCGACCCCCAGCGGAAGGTGCCGCCGCGTTTCCTGGTGAAGCCGGCGGCGGCGAGTTCGTCCGCGACGCCCGTGAGGCGGCAGACTCCGTGCACCGTGGCCGGCAGCAGCGATTCGCCGATCTGGTACCTGGGGAACCTCTCCTTCTCCAGGAGCACCACCCGGTGTCCCCGCAGGGCGACGAGTGCGGCGGCGGTCGAGCCGCCCGGGCCGCCTCCCACCACGACGACGTCGGCCTCTTCCGTCCGTGCCCGTGTCTGCCCCATCACGGTCCTCCGCTCGTCTCAGGTGGCCGGTTCCGGGTCCGCGGCACGCTGTCGGTCGACCGCCTCGTAGAGGGCCTTGATGTTGTTGCTGCCGAAGGTGCGCCCGCCGCGCCGGTCGATCAGCTCGTAGAAGAGGGTGCCCCGGGGGTGCCGTGACTCGGTGAAGAGCTGGAGCAGCAGGCCCCAGTGGTCGCGGTCGGCGAGGATGTTGAGTTCGCGCAGCTCGTCCAGGGGCACGCCGAGGGCACCGATCCGCTCGGGCAGCGCGTCGTAGTAGCGGGAAGGTGTCGAAAGGAAGCGGACGCCGCGTTTCGTGCAGTCGCGTACGGCCTCCGCTATGTCTTCGGTGAGGAAAGCGATGTGCTGCACGCCGGCGCCGTCGTGGGCGCGGACGAATGCGTCGATCTGCCCCGGCTCCCGCGTGGTGTCCGGTTCGATAATGGTCAGGGTTACTTTTCCGGATTCGCTCTGCACCACTTTGGAATCCATCGCCTGGGAACCGACGATGATGCGTTCCTCGAAAGTCTGCGAGAATCCGAATATCGACTGGTAGTCGCGCACCGTGCGGTCCAGTTCGCCGGCGGGGACGCACACGGCGAGGTGGTCGATGGTCCGCAGCAGTCCCGGCGCGGTGGCCCCGGGAGGTTCCTCGACGAGGAGGCCGGGGGCGAAGGGGCCGGCGGGGTCCGTCCGCTCGACGAACCGCTGGACGACGTCGCCGAACCCGCTCACCGACGCGGTGGCGACGCGCGTTCCGTCGCCCTTGAGTTCGGCGGGGAGTTCCACCGCGGCCGCTCCGCGCTCCACGGCTTCGGTGAACGCCGCGTGGGCGTCGGCGGTCGTGACGGCGATGACGGCGACTCCGTCGCCGTGGCGCTCCACGTAGGCGGCTGCCGGGTGGTGCTCGTCCAGGGCCGTCGTCAGCAGGAGGCTGATCCCGTGCTGGCGCAGCAGCACCGACCGGCAGCCGGTCAGGCCGGTGTCGGGGCCGCCGCGACCGCATACCTGGAAGCCGAACGCGTCGCGGAGGAAGTCGGCCGAGCTGTCCACATCGGCCACATAGCATTCGAGATGATCGATAGCGCCAATATCCATGGGAACCCTCCGGTATCCGAATGGCGTCGGTGCACGCTACCTGAGGATCACTGCCGCTGGGAACGACGGCCGACGGGCGTAAAGTGAAATGCTCGGCTTTCGCTTCGATTTCCGGACGGGTGGCGGGCGTTGTCGAGTTTGCACGCATTGACGCCGGGACGGCAGCTCAATACGCTGCGGATGTGTTTCCTGTTGCCGTCAGCGATGAAATGCTCCGCTCCCTGCTCCGGGAGGCGGGGGACGTGGAGGCGGACCTCGACGCCCATCTCTCGGCAGCGGGATTCGACGGCCTTCCGCGGCACGGGCCCTTCGTGCTGGGTGCCATGGCGTTCCGGGGCGGGGCGGCCGGGGACCTCAAGCGCGTGCTGGGCATCGGCGACCGGCAGGCCGGCGAGACGGTGGACGCGCTGACCACGCACGGGTACCTGGAACTGCGGGTGGACCGGGCCGACCGCCGACGGGTGCGGCTCGTCCTGACCGACCGCGGACGCGCCGCCGCCCTCTCGCTGTGGACGTTCCTCCGGACGGCGCGGTGGCGCCGGTTCGACTTCCGGTCCGGTGACATCGTCATCAGCACCCCCGCCAAGAGCGGCACCACGTGGATGCAGATGATCTGCGCCCTGCTGGTCCTGCGGACTCCGGACCTCCCGGCGCCGCTGCCTCAACTGTCGCCCTGGCTGGACGACATGGCGCGTCCGTGCGACGAGGTGTTCGCCGCGTTCACCGGTCAGTCGCACCGGCGGCTGATCAAGACCCATACGCCGCTGAGCGACGTCGTGACGGCGCCGGACGTCACCCATGTCGTCGTCGCCCGGCATCCGCTGGACACCGCTGTCTCGCTGTACCACCAGAGCGGCAACCACGACCGGTCCGGCGGTGTGCCGGGGCCCGGGGGCCCGCGTCGGGAGCGGCAGGTGGCACCGCGGGAGTGGCTGGCCCGGTGGGTGGAGGAGGATCCCCCGCGCGAGGGGCAGCCGTCGTCCCTGCGGGGTGTGCTGTGGCATCTGTCGGACGCCTGGTCCCGCCGTACCGACGGCGGGATCCTCCTGTTCCACTACGAGGATCTGTCGGCCGACCTCTCGGGTGAGATGGCCCGACTGGGCCGGCATCTCGGGGTCCCCACCGGAGGCGCCGGCTGGGACGATCTGGTCGCGGCCGCCTCGTTCGACCGGATGCGCGCGGCCGCGGACCGGATCCAGCCCCTGGGGACGACCCGTGACAACCGGGCCTTCTTCCGGCGGGGTGGGTCCGGGTCCGGCACGGCCCTGCTGACCGGCGACGAGCTGACGAGGTATCACGCCAGGGCGGCCGCACTGGCACCGCCCGACTTCCTCGCGTGGCTGCACCGCCGGTGAGCGGGGGTCACGGCCGCCGGGCGCGGGTCACGGCCAGTCGGTCAGGTCCGTCGAGTAGCCCAGGTCCGCAGCGAGGGACAGCACGTCGGGGCTGTTCAGGGCGTCCTTGAGGACGTCGTAGTTGCCGTACCACTTCGCGCGCCGCGGCAGCGTGAGGGCGTTCATGGGGGTCATCCCCCGCACCGCCGGGGCCAGCAGGGGTGCGCGGTCCGTGCCGAGCCAGCTCGCCAACTCGTCGATGGCGCGGGTGCGTTCGTGAGCCGTGCCGATCAGGTCCTCGTACTGGAGGCGGAGGACGTCGATGTCCTTGTTCCGCGCCGCGAAGTCGAGGATGGCGGTGTGCGAGCAGCGCCACTGGGTGGCGCAGACCTCCTCCAGCGGGGATTCGGTGAGGTCCTGCCAGCCCGGCGGGAAGTCGAGCTTCCACCAGTGACGGCTCCACGGCCGTCCCGGTTCGGTGTATCCGGCGATGTTCAACGGGGTGCCGACCCTGGCGTTGAAGAACCAGTGCGACAGCCATGCCTCGCGGTAGCTGCTGATCGCGGCGCCCGGGTTGCGGGTGAGGTGGATGATCCTCATGCGGGCCCGGGGGAAGAACTCCCTGAGGGCACCCAGTTTGTAGACGTTGACGGGGGTCTTGGTGATGACGGTCCGGCTCTCCACCTCCTGCCGCGTCGCCCTCTTCCAGGGTTTGGGCAGGGCGAGGGGCGCGAATTCGAGGACGGTGTCGCCGTGCGGTCCGGCCGGCCGGGGCGCCTCCGGGAGGATGCCGTTGATCTCAGCCGCAGAGACGTCGGCGTAGTACGGGTTCGCGTACGCGTACCGTGTCGTCAGCATCTTCAGCAGGGTGAGGCCGACCGCGCGGGTGGGGTCGCCGCTGCCGTCGTCGAGGCCGCCGGGCGGTTGGTCCGCGAGCGCCTTCGCCAGCATGGATTCGACCTCGGCGAGGCTGAGAGGTGCCGTGGGCCACTGCACGATCCAGCGCCACAGGACGTCCTGGGCGAACCGCGACCAGTCGATGGCGTCCCAGTCGCTCACGGGGTTGCCCACGTCGCTGCCCAGTTCGTGCTCGATGAGGGCGACGTCTCCGGTGAGGCCGGAGAGCCGTTCGGAGTCGGCGCCGTTCTCCGGGTGGGTCCACCCGGCCAGGCGCAGGACGGGCTGCATCTCGGCCTGGAAGTGCAGGAGGTCCTCGGCGCCGCGGAGGAGTTCCGTCAGCAGTGTGGTGCCGCCCCGGAAGGGGGAGGCGATGACCACCAGATCCGTGACCGCCGTCCTGAAGTCCTCCACCGGTGTCCGCACGGTGCGCAGTTCGTCCAGTCGGCGGCGTGCGGTGGCGACGACCGCATCGGGGGGGCCGGTTTCCGCTTCCGTGCCTGCCGGTTCGGCCGGTTCGGGCTGGTGACTGCGCACCGCGTTCCTCCAGTTCTGCGCGCGGGTGGGCGCGCGTCGACGAAGACGTCCCGGACGGCTCGTGGCCGTGCGGGACGGGTCATGTGGCTCGGCCGCCGAAGCGGGCCGCTTTGTCCCGCACGTCGTCCGCGTGCAGCCGCAGCGCCTGACGCAGGGCGAACTCGGCGACGTAGGCGCGGAACACGTCGGGGGGTTCCTCGGCGAGGTTGAGCATGCTGCGGTTCGGGACGGCCGCCGGGGCGCGCAGCCGCTCGGCCGCCCGGTCGACGGCGGCGTCGATCTCGTCGGGTTCCACGACCTCGTCGATCAGCGCGTGTGCCTGGGGGGACGTCGCCCAGATGCGCCGTCCGCCCAGGATGACCTGGCGGGCGAGGCGCGATCCGGCGACGCGGCCGAGCCGTAGGTTCGACACGCCGGGGACGATGCCCTCGCGTGCGGCGGGGAGGCTGACGTAGGCGTCCGAGCCGGCGATCACGTGGTCGAGGACGAGCAGGAGCTGGCAGCCTCCCCCGATGGCGAAGGTGTCGACGGCGCCGATCCAGGGCTTCTCCACCGTGGCCGACCGCCAGTCGTCGTCCCGTTCGACGAGTACGCCCCGGACGAGTTTGCTGATGTAGCCCAGTTCACGCCGCAGCAGGAAGTCGACCAGGGTGATCTCCCCGGCGTGCAGGCTCTTGAGGTTGATGCCGGCGCTGAAGACCCGTCGTCCGCGGTAGCGGGGGTGTGTCATGGTCCCGCCGCGCAGGACGCCGACCTCCACGTCCGGGTCGAGCAGGGCCAGGTCGACGGCCGTCTCCATGTCGTCGACCTGGCGGTTGTCCTCGGCGTTCAGGCAGTCGTCCCGGCACATGGTCAGGTGGGCCACGCCGTCCCGGCGCTCCAGAAGCACCGAGTGGGTCTCGACGAATCCGGTCCGGCGGAACTCCGGCAGCAGGGCCAGGGCGCGCTCGGTGGGGCGGAGCATCGACGACTGCAGGTGCGGGCCGGCGTCCGGTGCGCGCAGGACGCCGCGCAGGAAGATGCCCTGGTCGATCTCGGTCGGGACCAACGCGGGGAACGTCTTGGCCGTGTCGGCCATCAGCCGGTCGAGGCGCGGGTGCGCCGAGCGCCCGTCGGTGAGCCGGTCGTAGAGGGCCTCCGCGTGCCGTTCCATGATCTCGACCCGCAGTTTCCTGGCCCGGTCCGAGGTCGCGGAGTCGTCGGTGAGCCGGGCCAGATCCCGGCGTACGTCGGCGTCGAGCCCGTCCGGCGCCTCGGACGCCCCGGCCGTCATCGGCCAGCTCCCGCGGCGGCCTGGCGGAGCGTCCGGTCGCAGGCCGCCAGGTGGGCGCCGAGAGCGTCCTCGAAGCTGGTGGTGACGGCGTCGTGCATCAGCTGCCGTCTGATGGCCAGTTCGCGGCCGGAGCGGAGGCGGGCCGCCGCGACGGCCTCGGTCAGCGCGGGCAGGGGCGCGTCGACGAGGTCGTGGACGAGGTCGAGGGCCAGCGCTCGCGACGCGCTCAGGGACTCCCCGAACAGGACCGCGCGCCGCACGGCCGCAATGCCGGCCTGTTGCACGAGCCGGTGCAGCGCCATGCCCGGCCAGGTGGCCGCGCCGCTCAGCGAGACCTCGAGGCGGGTGTCGGGGGTCGCGATGCGGTGGTCGGTGGCGAGGAGCGCGTCGAGGGCGGGGCCGCCGACCGCGCCGGAGGCGACCGCGATCGTTGTCGCGGGCAGCCGTTCGAGCCGTCGCAGTGCCCGTTCCCACTTGCTGACCAGGGCGACATCGGCCTCGGTCCGCGTGCCGTCCGGTACGCCGGTGACGGCCACGGCGAGGAACCCGTCGCGCTCGGCGACGGCGCAGGCCTCCTCCACGGCGCGCACGGAGGCCGCCGTGAGGTGTGCGGAGCCGTCGATCTCCAGGTGGAAGCGCACGCCGGTCACCATTGGATCAGCGCCGTCTCGATGGTGGAGCCGGGCCCCATGGTCATGAGGACGCCGTATTCGCCGGGGGTGGCCACCTGTTCCTCCAGGAGACGCTCGTAGGAGAACAGGAACGACCCGCTGGAGACGTTCCCGTAGTCGCGCAGGACTCCGGTGGTGTGCCGGACGGCGTGGCGGCTCAGGCCGAGGTTGACGACGACCGCGTCGATGACCTTCTTGCCGCCCGAGTGCACCAGCCAGTGGCTGATGTCGTCGCGGAGCAGGCCGGTTCCGGCCAGCAGGCGGTCGGTGACCTCTTCGGCGTGCGCGCCGATGACGTAGGGGATCTGCGGGTCGAGGAAGAAGCTGAACCTGCCCAGGTCCCGGTCCCAGTCGTACCGCATGGCGTCCACCGCGTCGGGGATGATGTGGCTGGCGAACCGGAGGATGCGCGGGCCGTCCGCGCCCGCGCCGTCCGGGTGCGCGGGGGACACGGGTTCGCCGGCGATCAGCGCGACCGCCGCGGCTCCGTCGCCGAAGAGGCTGTTCACCACGGCCGTCCGCATGGTGGTGTCCATGGCGTAGGCGGCCGAGCACGCCTCCGAGCACAGGACCACGGCCAGTTCGCCGGGGTTGGCCACCGACCAGCCGGCGACCAGGTTCAGCGCGTTCAGGCCCGCGTTGCATCCCATCCCGACGATGTCGGAGCGGCTGCAGTCCCGGCCGATGCCCAGTTCACGGATGATCAGTGCGCTCAGCCCCGGGGTCAGGAGTCCCGTCGAGGTGACGCAGCACAAGTGACGCACGTCGGCGAGGCTCGCGCCGGCCCGCTTCAGGCAGGCTTCGAGGGCGCGGATCCCGGACTCCACGGCGTGGGTTTTGTGCTTGTCGAGCAGATCGCCCTGCTGCTCGCCGACGGGGCGGCCGTCGGCGCCGGGCGGGGGGAGTACCAGGTGACGTCGCTCGATGGCGCTGTTGAGGAAGACGCCTCGCGCCCTGGCGTCGGTGATCTCGAAGGTGTCCAGCACTTCCTGCTGC
Organism: Streptomyces sp. NBC_01723; assembly: GCF_036246005.1. Taxonomy (NCBI): domain Bacteria; kingdom Bacillati; phylum Actinomycetota; class Actinomycetes; order Kitasatosporales; family Streptomycetaceae; genus Streptomyces; species Streptomyces sp. NBC_01723. Next base: position 7,734,259 of record NZ_CP109171.1, on the reverse strand, counting down.
GAGTACGAGGTCGGCGGCACGGCGGTGCCCACGCCGACGATCCGGGCCCGGACGGTCATCGGAAGGTCCACCCCCACATGCGACGCTTACTGCGGACAAGCCGCTTGACGGTCCAGCCGGACATCACCCACTCCTCTCTCTTTCTTCGCTCTTCGCTCTTCTCTCTGTTCTCTCTGTTCTCTCTGGTCTCTTTGGTTGCTGCTCCGGTCACGCGGGCGAGGTGCTGACCAGTTCGGGGGGCACGGCGGCCACGGAGGCGGTGCCGGTGAGGGTCATGGCGTCGGTGAGTTCGTCGACCAGCAGGTCGAGCGTCCGCGCGACGCCCTCCTCGCCGTCCACGGCGAGTCCGTACAGCACGGGACGGCCGAGGAGGACGGCGTCCGCGCCCATGGCACGGGCGGCCAGGACGTCGGCGCCGCGGCGCACGCCCCCGTCGAGGAGGACGGGACACGCCTCCGACACCGCGGCCGCGACTTCCGGCAGCGCGTCCAGGGACGCCGGTACGCCGTCGAGTTGGCGTCCGCCGTGATTCGAGACGATGATTCCGTCCACCCCGGCGGTGACCGCGCGTGCCGCGTCCGCGCCGGTGAGGATCCCCTTCAGCACGATCGGCAGCCGGGTGACCGACCGCAGCCACTCGACCCAGCCCCAGTCCTGCGCCGGGTCGAACTGGGTCAGGGCGTGGCCCGCCGGGCTGTCGAAGCCGTCGCCGTCGAGGTTGGCGGGTCCGACGCCCGGGGGCAGCCGGAAGCCGTTGCGCAGGTCGCGCAGCCGCCGGCCGAGACGGGGGGTGTCGACGGTGAGGACGACCGCTTCGAACCCGGCGTGCTCCGCACGTTCCACGAGCCGTCGGACGGTGGCGCGGTCGCGCAGACAGTACGTCTGGAGCCAGAGCGGAGCGCCGGCCGCGGCGGCGAGGTCCTCGAAGGTGCGGCCGGCGAACATGCTGACGACGACGGGGACGCCGCGGCGCGCCGCGGCCCGGACGGTGGCGGCCTCGCCCTCCGGGTGCGCCAGGGTGTGGTAGGCCATCGGCGCGACGGCCAGCGGGACCGCCCACGGGCGGTCGAGGATCTTGGTCTGGAGTTCCGGGGCGGTGACTCCGCTCAGTACCGTGGGCCGCAGCCGTACCCGGTCGAAGGCGGTGGTGTTGGCCAGTAGGGTGCGTTCCTCACCGGCGCCGCCGTCCAGGAAGTCCCAGACCGGTGGGTCCAGCCGTTCGCGCGCCAGTCGGGCGTAGTCGCCGAGCGAAAGCCGCATCAGATCCTTCCCCGATCAAAGCAGCACGCAGCGAGTTCCTGGAGGAGCGCTTGAGTATCGCCTGTCGCCGCTCCTCCCGTCCAAGCCGTTCATGTGCGTCGCGCGGCGATCCGCTGCGCCAGTCCGTCCTCGGCGAGTGCGTCCTTCGTCAGGCGCCAGTGCGGGCGGGCGCCCACCAGAGGGCGGTCCGTCGCGAGGCGGCGGCGCCCGCCGCCGGTGATGTTCAGCAGGACGACCGCGTCCCGGTCGACCTTCCCCTGGGCCACCGCGTCGCGCAGGCAGGCGACCGCCACACCCGCGGCGGGCTCGATGTCGATCCCTTCGAGTTCGCGGAACATGTTCCGGGCGACCACGACGGAGGCGTTGTCGGCGACCAGGACGTCGCCGTCGCTGTCGCGCAGCGCGTCGTGCACGCCCGCGCGGATGCTGTAGGGGGGTGCCCAGTTCGTCAGCTCGTCGGCATGCACCTTGGCGATGGACTCCCTGAACCCGTCGGTGAGTTCGGGTTCCCTCACGGTCTCCCCCATGCGCCAGGCGTCGTGGATGGGGGTGAACGGCAGGTTCTGGCACAGCATGAGTCTGGGCAGCGGAAGTCCGCCGGCGGCGACGCCGATCCGGCGGGCGGCCTCGAGGACCGCGATGGCGCCGGTGCCGCTGCCCACCGCCTGGAAGTAGTGCGACGGCAGGCATCTCATTTCCTCATACGCCGTCAGCAGTACGGCCGCCAGGCCGTCCCGGCGGCCGACGTTCTTCACGCCGCCCTCGGCCAGGAAGGGCGGCAGGCGGGAGATCGAGGAGGCGAGTGCGATGGCGTCGGGATAGTCGCCGTCGTCGATGACCACGAGCGTCACACACGGGTCGAGGGTGCCGGGGAACCGCAGCCGGCCCAGGCCCTTGCCGGAGACGACGATCAGGCAGGGCACGCGCTGCCGGGAGCAGACCCAGGCGAACGCGGCGGCGGTGTTGCCCGACGAGGCGACGGTCAGGACGTGCTCCCGGCCCGGGAGCCGGCCGAGCACCGTGAGGGCCTCGAACTCCTTGAAGGTGCCGGTCTCGAGCGAGGCGCCGCGTTCCGGCCAGTAGCCGTTGAACGCGATCCACAGCCGTGGCAGTCCCAGGGCGGCGGCGAGGCCCTGGCTGCGGTACACGGCGCCCCGGCCCGTCGATCGGAGGGCGCGGACGACGGGCAGCCACTCCCGGTAGCGGAAGAGTCCGTCGTACTCCTGGTCGGGGGTGAACCGCGGGTTGGCGTACTCGGTTCTGAGCAGCGCGGGCGGATGGTCCCGCGGGCAGTCCAGGATCAGGCCGTCGTCGGGCCGGCGGTCGCCGCACAGCGAGCACACGAGTACGTAGTGCCGGTCCCCGGCCGCGGCCTTCCCGTCCCTACCGCGCCGCCCGTTCCCGGCCATGTGCCCACCTTTCGCCGACCACTTGGACATGGCTCGAATGCGGAGGTTTCGGGTGTCGCGGTGCGCCGGTCAGCGTACGGCAGCCGGGCCGTGCGATCCATGAGTACGCCGCCCGGCACACCCACTCAACGGTTGCGTGTTCAACTGACGCCCGGCCCCACTTGAACGTCCCGGTCCGCACTCGCCGCGGTCCGGAGTTACCATCCTGTCGAGTCGTTGGGGCCCAGAGGTGCGAGAAGGTGTGTGGTTGAGATGGCGGTAGGCAGGGTTGTCAGGTTCGACGGGGTGCGGGGCTACGGGTTCATCGCCCCCGAACACGGCGGGGAGGACGTCTTCCTGCATGCCAATGATCTGCTGATCCCGGAGACGTCCGTGCGTTCCGGGGCCTGGGTGAAGTTCGAGGTGGAGGAGGGCGACCGCGGGCTGAAGGCGTCGTCCGTCCAGCTGGCCGACGGAGCGCCGCCGTCCGTGGCACCGGCGCAGGTCGCACCGCTGCGGTCCGCCGCGCCGGCGCATTCGCCGATGCCCTCGTTCCACGAGGCGGAGGAGCCGACGTGTGATGTGCTGGGCGCCGCGGAGTTCACCCACGAGATGACGGAACTGATGCTGAGCGCGGCTCCGTCGCTGTCCGGGGAGCAGATCCTGCGGCTCCGGCAGCGGCTGGTCGAGTACGGCAGGAAGCACGGCTGGGTCGAAGGCTGAGCGCATGGGAGAGGGCCCCACGGATGCGCGTCCGTGGGGCCCTCTCCCATGCTCCGGGAGTGGCGGGGGTCAGGTGCGCCAGGTGTCGTCGAGGCTGGTCCTCGTGGAGGTGACCGTCGCGGTGCGGTTGGCGCCGCCCTCCCAGGTCACGTTGCCCGCCTCGTCCTTGCGGACGTACTTGTACTCGAACGACGTGCCCTCGGGGAGTTCCACGTCCCGCTTCCACACCGGACGGGCGGCGGAGTCGAGCTCGAGGGCGTTGCCCGGATTCCAGTTGCCGAGTTCCGGACGGTTGCCGGTCACGTAGATGTTCTGGCCCCACCTGGTGGTGGCGTTCACGGCGAAGGAGGCGCCGGAGGTCACCGGGTCGGGGCCGGGTCCGCCGTCGCAGGTGTGGGCGTCGACGTGCAGCGCGGGGGCCGTGCCGGCGGCGAGGGTGGCGGTGAAGCGGCCGGCGGTGTCGACCGTGACGCCCTTGCCGGTCTGGACGTCGCAGTAGTTACCGGCCGGCAGCGAGGTCTGGAACGTGCGGGTGAGCGGGGCGCCCTCGTGGTTGAGGGCGACGTACGCCTTGGAGCCGCGCCCGAACGCGATCCGGTCGCCGCCGTCGTCCCACAAGTCGGTCACGGCCTGGCCGCGGGCGGTGTTGCGGAGGGCGACCATGGCCGCCGAAGTTCCGGCGGCGAGTGCGAGTGCCGCGGCGGTGGTTCTGCGCGCTCTGTCGGTGCACCCGTACATGGAATCTCCCGTGTGAGGGTGCGGGTGCGGGTGTCCGGGGTGCCTGCCGATGGCTGACTGGGGAGTCGACACCCTTGCAAAGGGTTTCTGAAAGATGACTGCAAGATGTTGCGGTGGTGACCGCATGGGCACCGTCAGTAGTGGTCAACCCCCTTGGATGCTCCTTCCGCCCGGGACGTGACACCCTCTCAGCAAGGCTTTCTGAAAGTTTCCATCGCCCGGAACTTGATCCACCGGTTCCGTCGTCCTGACAGCGAGGACGAGGGAACGAGGAGCGATGACCGGGCGGGCGAAGCGTGGGTGGAGCTGGCGGCGCGGGCGGGCAGGGGCCGGGGTGGCGGTGTTCACCGCCCTGCTGCTGGTGTTCCACGGCCTGGTTCCCCACCGGCCCGGCGGGCTGGGCAGCCTCCTGGAGTCCTTCCTGCCGTGGCTCGGCGTGCTGGTCGTGGTGCTGCTCCCGCCGGCCCTGCTGCGCCGTTCGGCTCTCGCGCTGGTCGCCCTGCTGCTGCCGGTGGCCGCCTGGACGTACCGGTTCGGCCCGCTGCTGCTGCCCGCGCCGGAGTCCGGCGCCGACGACCTCGTGGTGGTGCAGCACAACGTCAGCGACGAGAACACCGACCCGGCGGGAACGGCCCGCGCACTGGCCGGTGCGGAGCCCGACCTGATAGCGCTCCAGGAGCTGGTGGCGCCGGCCCGGGCGGTCTACGAGAAGACCCTCGCCCGGGACTACCCGTACCGGACGGTCCGGGGCACGGTCGGACTCTGGTCGAAGCATCCGCTCAGCGGGGCCCGACCGCTGGACATCAGACCGCGGGGCATCACGGAGGAGTGGGAGCGCGGGCTGCGGGCCGTTGCGCACACACCGCGCGGCGAGGTCGCCGTGTACATCGCCCATCTGCCGTCGGTCCGGGTCGGGCTCACCGGCCTCGCGTCGTCCTGGCGGGACGAGAGCGCCGGGCTGCTCGGCGACGCCGTCGCGGCCGAGCAGTCGCGCAGGGTGGTCCTGCTGGGCGACCTCAACGGCACCGTCGACGACCGGGCACTCGATCCGCTGACCAGCGAGCTGAACGTGCCCGAGCGGGGCGTCGCCCTCAGCTTCCCCGCCGCCTTCCCGATGGCCCGGATCGACCAGGTGATGGCCCGCTCCGCGACGGTCGGCCGGATCCGCACCCTGTCCGCCACCGGCAGCGATCACCTTCCGGTCCTCGCGCGGGTCACTTGGGACTGAGCGGGGCATACCACCTGAATCAGTGCGCAGCCCGCCCAATGCGACCGCCGAGCAAGCCGCTTGCGGTGCTTGCGTTAGCCTTTCGTGTGTGACGCGACGACTTGCTCAGGTGGCGAAGAAGGTTGGGGTCAGCGAGGCCACGGTCAGCCGGGTACTCAACGGCAAGCCCGGGGTTTCCGACGCGACCCGGCAGGCCGTGCTGAGCGCGTTGGACGTCCTGGGGTACGAGCGGCCCACCCAGCTGCGGGGCGAACGGGCCCGGCTGGTCGGGCTGGTGCTGCCCGAGCTGCAGAACCCGATCTTCCCGGCGTTCGCCGAGGTCATCGGCGGTGCGCTCGCCCAGCAGGGGCTGACGCCGGTGCTGTGCACCCAGACCAAGGGCGGCGTCTCCGAGGCCGACTACGTGGAACTGCTGCTCCAGCAGCAGGTCTCGGGTGTGGTCTTCGCGGGCGGGCTGTTCGCGCAGGCGGACGCCCCGCACGACCACTACCGGCTGCTGGCGGAGCGCAACATCCCGGTGGTGCTGATCAACGCGTCGATCGAGAACCTCGACTTCCCGTGCATCGCGTGCGACGACGCGGTGGCCGTGGAGCAGTCCTGGCGGCACCTGGCGTCGCTGGGCCACGAACGCATCGGCCTGGTGCTCGGCCCGTCCGACCACATCCCGTCCCGCAGGAAGCTGGCCGCAGCGCGGGAGGCGGCCGGGGCCGCGCACGCCGAGCTGCCGGACGAGTTCGTGGAACGCGCCATGTTCTCCCTGGAAGGCGGCCAGGCCGCCGCCGCCCGCCTCCTCGAACGCGGCGTCACCGGCATCATCTGCGCCAGCGACCCCCTCGCCCTCGGCGCCGTCCGCGCCGCCCGACGACGCGGACTCCACGTCCCCCACGACGTCTCCGTCATCGGCTACGACGACAGCGCCTTCATGACCTGCACCGAACCACCCCTCACCACCGTCCGCCAACCCATCGAAGCCATGGGACGCGCCGCCGTCGACCTCCTCTGCGCCCAGATCCAAGGCACCGAAGTCCCGCACGGCGAGCTGCTCTTCGAACCGGAACTCGTCGTCCGCGGCTCCACCGCGCAGCCGTCCGCCGACTGACCGCAGACCTCTCTCCCCTCCCCCCGCCCGCAAATTCCTTGCGGGAAATGGCAGCGGCTTGCGGTTCTCCGACGGAGCCCGTGAAAGTCGCTGATCCGGGACATCACCCGGGACTTCCCCGCACCTCACCGCGGCCACTCCGGTCCGCCGTGCGCCGAGTTCGTGCCGCACATCCTGTAGACGACCCAACAGTTCTCTGCAACTCTCTGAGCGCTCAACGTAAATGACAGAGAACATTCAGGAACGAGGCGGAGATCGGGGACAGATGAGAATCCGGAACTGGAGATCACGTGCTCTGTGCACGGTGGTCGCGACCAGTCTCCTGGCGCTGGGCGGCCCACTGCTGTCGGCCACGGCGGCAGGCGGACCCAACATCGCCGTGGGGGACGCCACGGCGGCGAGCAGCGCGCACGGCGAGTACAACGCCGCCAACATCACCGACGGCAACCAGGGTTCGTACTGGCAGAGCGGCGGCGGCAGCCTCCCGCAGTGGGTCCAGACCGACCTCGGCACCACGGAGCGGATCGACGAGGTGGTCCTGAGACTGCCCGCCGGCTGGGAGCGCCGCGACCAGACACTCGCCCTCCAGGGCAGCGCCGACGGTACGAGCTTCAGCACCCTGAAGGGTTCCGCCACCTACCGCTTCGACCCAGGGTCGGGCAACACGGTCACCGTGAGCTTCCCCGCGACCAGGACGCGGTTCGTGCGGGTCGAGATCACGGCCAACACCGGCTGGCAGGCGGCGCAGCTCTCCGAACTGGAGGTGCACGCGGCCGGGGAATCGTCGACGAACCTCGCCGCGAACCGGACTCTGACGGCGAGCAGTTCCACGGGGGCGTACACGGCCGGCAACGGCAACGACGGCAACAAGGCCACCTACTGGGAGAGCGCCGACAACGCGCTGCCGCAGTGGATCCAGGCCGACCTCGGCGCCTCCCGCAGGGTCGACCGCGTGGTGCTGCGGCTGCCGGACGGCTGGGGTGCCCGAAGCCAGACCCTGAAGATCCAGGCGAGCGAGAACGGCACGGACTTCAGCGACCTGACCGCCGCCAAGGCGTACACCTTCGACGCGGCGGGCGGCCAGTCGGCGACGGTCGCCTTCGACGCCACGACCGCCCGCCACGTGCGCGTCCTGGTGACCGCGAACACCGGCCAGCCGGCCGCCCAGGTCTCCGAACTGGAGGTCTACGGCCCGGCGAGCGGCGACACCCAGGCCCCGACCACCCCCTCGAACCTCGCCCTCACCGAGCCGGCGACCGGCCAGATCAGGCTGACCTGGAACGCGTCCTCGGACGACACGGCCGTCACGGGGTACGACATCTACGCCGACGGCGACCTGCTGACCTCGGTCGGCGGGAACGCCACCACGTACACCGACATCCGGCCGGGCGACGCGACGGTCACCTACCACGTGCGGGCCAAGGACGCGGCCGGCAACGTGTCGGGCAACAGCAACACGGTCACCCGGCGCGGCGACAACGGCGACACGCAGGCGCCCACCGCGCCGTCGAACCTCGCCCTCACCGAACCCACCGCCGGTCAGGTGAGGCTGACCTGGAGCGCCTCCACCGACAACAAGGGCGTCACCGGGTACGACATCTACGCCGACAACAAGCTCCGCAAGAGCGTCGCGGGCGACGTCACCACCTACACCGACACACAGCCCGTCGCCGCGAACGTGACGTACTCCGTGCGGGCCAGGGACGCGGCCGGCAACGTGTCCGGCGACAGCAACTCCGTTCTCCGCAACGGCACCAGGGACGGCTCGAACCTGGCCGTCGGCAAGCCGATCAGCGCCTCGTCCGTGATCCACACGTACGTCGCCGAGAACGCCAACGACAACAGCACGTCGACCTACTGGGAGGGGGCGGCGGGCAGCTACCCGAACACACTGACCGTCAAGCTCGGCGCCAACGCCGACATCAGTGCCGTCGTGCTCAGGCTCAACCCCGACACCAGTTGGTCCAAGCGCACCCAGAACATCCAGGTGCTCGGGCGCGAGCAGGCGGCCTCCGGGTTCACCGGCCTGGTGGCCGCGAAGGACTACGTCTTCGACCCGGCGAGCGGCGGCAACAGTGTGACCGTGCCCGTCGACGGCCGGGTCGCCGACGTGCAGCTCAGGTTCACCTCCAACACGGGGGCGACGGCCGGGCAGGTCGCCGAGTTCCAGGTGATCGGCGCCCCCGCGCCCAACCCCGACCTGGAGGTGACGCAGCTGGCCACCTCGCCCGCCTCGCCCGTCGAGTCGGACGAGATCACCGTGACGGCCACCGTCCGCAACAGCGGCGCCGCGGCCAGTCCGGCCGGCAAGGTCGCCCTGAGGCTGGGCGACACCAAGGTCGCCACCGCCTCCGTAGGCGCGCTCCAGGCGGGAGCCCAGAGCACGGTCAGCGCCTCCCTCGGGGCGCGCGACGCCGGCTCGTACGAGCTGAGCGCGGTCGCCGACGAGGCCGGCGAGATCATCGAGCAGAACGAGACCAACAACACCTACACGCGTCCGGAGCCGCTGGTCGTCAAACCGGTCCGGAGTTCCGACCTGGTCGCCGCGACCGTCACCACCTCCCCTTCCAGCCCGGCCGCCGGTGACGACGTCACGTTCAAGGTCGCGCTGCGCAACCAGGGCACCCAGGACTCCGCGGGCGGCGGCCACGGGGTGACGCTCACCCTGGTGGACTCCGACGGCGCCACCGTCAAGACGCTGACCGGCGCGCACTCCGGTGTCATCGCCGCCGGTTCGACGAGTCCCGCGGTGAGCCTCGGCACCTGGAAGGCGGCCAACGGCTCGTACACGTTGAAGGTGAAGGTGGCCGACGACGCCAACGAACTGCCGGTCAAGCGGGAGAACAACACCTCCACGCAACCGCTGTTCGTCGGGCGCGGCGCCAACATGCCGTACGACATGTACGAGGCGGAGGACGGCACGGTCGGCGGCGGTGCCACCGTGACCGGACCGAACCGGACCATCGGCGACATCGCCGGGGAGGCCTCCGGCCGCAAGGCGGTCAAGCTCGACGCGACCGGTGAGTACGTCGAGTTCACCACCCGGGCCGCCACCAACACCCTGGTGACCCGCTTCTCCATCCCGGACGCGCCGGGCGGCGGCGGCATCGACTCCACACTCAACGTCTACGTCGACGGCGTCCTGAAGAAGGCGCTGCCGCTGACGTCGAAGTACGCCTGGCTCTACGGCAACGAGGCCTCGCCCGGCAACTCCCCCGGCGCGGGCGCGCCGCGTCACATCTACGACGAGGCGCACCTGATGCTGGGCGAGACCGTCCCGGCGGGCAGCAGGATCCGGTTGCAGAAGGACGCCGCGAACAACACCGACTACGCGATCGACTTCGTCAACCTGGAGCAGGTCGCCCCGGTGGCCAACCCCGACCCAGCGGCGTACGCGGTGCCGGCCGGGTTCACGCACCAGGACGTGCAGAACGCGCTCGACCGGGTCCGCATGGACACCTCCGGCAAGCTGGTCGGTGTGTACCTGCCGGCCGGGGACTACCAGACGTCGAGCAAGTTCCAGGTGTACGGCAAGGCGGTGAAGGTGGTGGGCGCCGGTCCGTGGTTCACCAAGTTCCACGCGCCCACGACACAGGACAACACCGACGTGGGCTTCCGGGCCGAGGCGAGCGCGAAGGGGTCGTCGTTCGCGAACTTCGCCTACTTCGGCAACTACACCAGCCGCATCGACGGTCCGGGCAAGGTGTTCGACTTCTCCAACGTGTCGGACATCGTGATCGACAACATCTGGAACGAGCACATGGTGTGCCTCTACTGGGGCGCCAACACCGACCGGATCACGATCAAGAACTCCCGGATCCGCAACATGTTCGCCGACGGTGTCAACATGACCAACGGCTCGACCGACAACCTGGTGTCCAACAACGACGCCCGGGCGACCGGTGACGACAGCTTCGCACTGTTCTCGGCGATCGACGCCGGCGGCGCGGACATGAAGAACAACCTGTACGAGAACCTCTCGACGACGCTGACCTGGCGTGCCGCGGGTCTCGCCGTCTACGGCGGCTACAACAACACCTTCCGCAACATCCACATCGCGGACACCCTGGTCTACTCCGGCATCACCATCAGTTCGCTGGACTTCGGCTACCCGATGAACGGTTTCGGCACCGACCCGACGACCTTCGAGAACATCTCGATCGTCCGCGCCGGCGGCCACTTCTGGGGACAGCAGACCTTCCCCGGCATCTGGGTGTTCTCCGCGTCGAAGGTGTTCCAGGGGATCCGGGTCAACAACGTCGACATCGTCGACCCGACGTACAGCGGCATCATGTTCCAGACGAACTACGTGGGAGGGCAGCCGCAGTTCCCGATCAAGGACACCGTCTTCACCGACGTGTCCATCACCGGCGCGCGCAAGAGCGGTGACGCGTTCGACGCCAAGTCCGGCTTCGGCCTCTGGGCCAACGAGATGCCCGAGCCGGGGCAGGGGCCCGCGGTCGGCGAGGTCACGTTCAACGGTCTGAGGCTGGAGGGCAACGCCGTGGACGTCCGGAACACGACGTCCACCTTCAAGATCAACCGCAATCCGTAGACCGAGCGGGCCACACCGGCCCTTGTCGGTCAGACTACTGACTGGCGCAAGCCTCTTGCAGAGGCTTGCGCTAGTCTTGCGTCTGTGACGCGACGACTTGCTCAGGTGGCGAAGAAGGTTGGGGTCAGCGAGGCCACGGTCAGCCGGGTACTCAACGGCAAGCCCGGGGTCTCCGAGGCGACCCGAAGGTCCGTGCTCAGCGCGTTGGACGTCCTGGGCTACGAGCGGCCCACCCAGCTGCGGGGCGAGAGAGCGAGGCTCGTGGGGCTGGTGCTGCCGGAACTCCAGAACCCGATCTTCCCGGCGTTCGCCGAGGTCATCGGCGGTGCGCTCGCCCAGCAGGGACTGACGCCGGTGCTGTGCACCCAGACCAAGGGCGGCGTCTCCGAGGCCGACTACGTGGAACTGCTGCTCCAGCAGCAGGTCTCCGGCGTCGTCTTCGCCGGCGGCGGGCTGTTCGCGCAGGCGGACGCCCCGCACGACCACTACCGGCTGCTCGCCGAGCGCAACATCCCCGTCGTGCTCATCAACGCCTCCATCCCGGATCTGGACTTCCCGTGCATCGCGTGCGACGACGCGGTGGCCGTGGAGCAGTCCTGGCGGCACCTGGCATCCCTGGGCCACGAACGCATCGGCCTGGTGCTCGGCCCGTCCGACCACATCCCGTCCCGCAGGAAGCTGGCCGCAGCGCGGGAGGCGGCCGGGGCCGCGCACGCCGAACTGCCGGACGAGTTCGTGGAACGCGCCATGTTCTCCCTGGAAGGCGGCCAGGCCGCCGCCGCCCGCCTCCTCGAACGCGGCGTCACCGGCATCATCTGCGCCAGCGACCCCCTCGCCCTCGGCGCCGTCCGCGCCGCCCGACGACGCGGACTCCACGTCCCCCACGACGTCTCCGTCATCGGCTACGACGACAGCGCCTTCATGACCTGCACCGAACCACCCCTCACCACCGTCCGCCAACCCATCGAAGCCATGGGACGCGCCGCCGTCGACCTCCTCTGCGCCCAGATCCAAGGCACCGAAGTCCCGCACAGGGAGCTGCTCTTCGAACCGGAACTCGTCGTCCGCGGCTCCACCGCGCAGGTTGGGGCCCGGTAGCGGATCCTCAACTTCTTCGGCTGACTGTCAAGCAATTACGAAATCAGCGCGAGATATTGCGTTCACTTGTTCGCGGTGGTTGAGTGAGCGGCGCCCCACAACGCATCGGCGGTGGGGCGCCTTCCACGTTCATGCCCGAAGGGGACCACCCATGAGAAGTGCTCGGTTCCGCCGTACTCGCCGTGCCGGCGCCATCACGCTCGTCTCCGCTCTCACCCTGACCGCTCTGGCCGCCTGCGGCACGAGCAGCAGTGACGACGGCGGCGGTTCCGAAAGCGGCAACGGGTCCTCCGACCCGGCTGCTCCGCTGGACCCGAAGACCAAGGTCACGATCACCATCGACTGCATGCCGCCGACGGCGAAGGCGGCCGAGCTGAAGGAGTGGAAGGAGGACGTCAAGGAGTTCAACAAGACCTACCCCAACGTCACCATCGAGGGCCGCTCCACCCCCGGCCAGTGCCTGGAGCCGCCGCGCTTCACCGCGATGCTCAAGGCCAAGTCGCAGCCCGACGTCTTCTACACCTACTTCACCGACCTGCCGCAGGTGCTGGACAACGACGGCGCCGAGGACATCACGGCGTACGTCAACGACAAGACGGTCCCCGCCCTCAAGGACATCGACCCGAACGTCCTGGGCTCGCTCAAGCACGAGAACAAGCTCTACGGCCTGCCCACGAGCAACTACACGATGGGCCTGCTGATCAACCGCAAGCTCTTCGAGAAGGCCGGTCTGGACCCGGACAACCCGCCGCGCACCTGGGACGAGGTCCGCACCGCCGCGAAGAAGATCGCCGGTCTGGGCGACGGTATCGCCGGCTTCGGCGAGTACAGCGCGGGCAACACCGGTGGCTGGCACTTCACCGCCCAGATGTACAGCCGTGGCGCCCAGGTCGTCGACGAGAGCGGCAAGAAGGCGGCGTTCAACAACGAGACGGGCAAGCAGGTCGCCGAGAACCTCCACGCCATGCGCTGGGAGGACGAGAGCATGGGCAAGACCCAGCTGCTCAAGTGGGGCGACCTCCAGAAGCAGATCGCCACCGACAAGCTCGGCATGTTCCTCGCCGCACCGGACGACATCACCTACATGGTCCAGCAACTCGGCGCCGACTACGCGAACTTCGGCATGGGGCCGATTCCGGGTGAGAAGAACACGCTGGCCGGCGGCAACAACTACATGGTCAAGAAGGGCATCTCGTCCGACAAGATCAAGGCGGCCGTCGCCTGGCTGAACTTCCAGAACCTCACCGTCGGTGAGGGTCAGTTCAACTGGGCCCGCAAGAAGACCGACAAGCTCCCGGTCGGCCTCCCGCAGCCCAACTTCTGGCTGAACGAGTCCAAGACGAAGGACGACGCGGCCCGCATCGAGCACGCCACGATGCCGGTCGAGAACTTCAAGGCCTTCATGGACGACCCGGTGCCGGGCATGGCCGAGCCGCCGAAGGCGCAGGAGGTCTACAAGGTCCTGGACAACGTGATGTCCGGCATCCTCACCAACAAGGACGCCGACATCGACAAGCTGCTCTCCAGCGCGGAGAAGCAGGTCGACCAGGTTCTGGCCACGCAGTGACCGGCTCCCTCGGGGGGCGGGCCGCACCGCCCCCCGGGGCCCATGAGATCAGTCCCAAGGAGCGACGATGTCGGCCCCCAGCCTGACCCCGAGCAAGGCGGCGAGAGCCAGCCACGCCCAGCCGCCGGTGGACGGCCCGCCCCCGCGCGGCGGGTCCTTCGGCAGGAGCCTGAAGCGCAACCTCACCGCGCACGGCTTCCTGATCGGAGCGGTCCTCTGCTTCGCGTTCTTCTCCTGGTACCCGATGGTCCGGGAGTTCCTCCTCGCCTTCCAGAAGACGGACCAGGGCGAGGTCTCCTGGGTCGGCCTGGACAACCTGCGAACGGTCTTCAACGACCCGGCCTTCTGGCAGGCGTGGCGCAACACGCTGCTGTTCACCGTGCTGGCCCTGGTCCTCGGCTTCGCGGTGCCGTTCGTCGTCGCGCTCGTCATCAACGAACTCAGGCACGGCAAGGGGTACCTGCGGCTGCTGGTCTACCTGCCGGTGATGCTCCCGCCGGTCGCCGCGGTCCTGCTCTTCAAGTACCTGTACGACCCCGGTTACGGGCTGCTCAACGAACTGCTCGGCTCCGTCGGGCTGCCCGAGCAGCAGTGGCTCCAGGACCCCGACCTCTCGATGCTGTCCGTGGTCATCGCGTCGACGTGGATGAACATGGGCGGCGCGGCGCTCATCTACCTCGCCGCGCTCCAGGGCATCCCGGGCGAGCTGTACGAGGCGGCGGAGCTGGACGGGGCCGGACTGCTGCGCAAGGTCTGGCACGTGACGATCCCGCAGACGCGGCTCATCCTCTCGCTGATGCTGCTGATGCAGATCATCGCCACCATGCAGGTCTTCGTGGAGCCCTTCCTGCTCACCGGCGGGGCCGGGCCGGAGGGCTCGACCACCACCGTCGTCTACCTCATCTACCAGTACGCCTTCAACTTCAACAACTACGGCGCCGCGGCGGCCCTCGGCCTGCTGCTCCTCGTACTGCTGGCCGGTTTCTCGGCGGCGTACGTGAAGCTCAACCGCGCCGAGGACGAGTAGGCCGGGGGAATCCACCGATGTCCACACGCACGCTCATCTCGCCGGCCCAGCTCGCCCGGCCCCGCGGCAAGGTCCTCTACTGGATGACGTTCGGCGGTGTGATCACGCTGTTCACCGTGGTGTTCCTGGGCCCCATGTACTGGATGGTCTCCAGCGGGTTCAAGGACACCCAGGAGGTCGTCCGGACCCCGCCGACGCTGGTGCCCGAGTCCTTCGAGCCGGACAACTACTCGCAGGCCTGGAACGTCATGGACCTGGCCGGCCTGCTGGGGAACACGCTGTACTACGCGTTCGGCGCGCTCGCCTTCCAGCTGGTGCTCGACGTGGCGGCGGCCTACTCGCTGTCCAAGCTCCGGCCGGTCTTCGGCAAGGCCATCCTCGGCATGATGCTGGCGACGCTGATGATCCCGGCGACCGTCCTGGTCGTGCCGCAGTACCTGACGGTGCTCGACGTGCCGATCTTCGAACGCAACCTGCTGAACACGCCGTGGGCGATCTGGCTGCCCTCGGTGACCAACGCCTTCAACATCTTCCTGCTGAAGCGGTTCTTCGACTCGATCCCCAGGGAGCTGCTCGACGCCGCCGCGATGGACGGCGCCTCCCCGATGCGCACCCTGCGGTCGATCGTCCTGCCGATCTCGCGGCCGATCCTCGGCGTGGTGTCCATCTTCGCGATCGTGGGCGTCTGGAAGGACTTCCTCTGGCCCATGCTGACCCTGCCCGACCCGGCCAGGCAGACCCTGAACGTGGGGATCTACTCGCTGTCCAACGGTGTGCCCGTCAACGTGCTGATCGCCGCGCTGACCATGGCCTCACTGCCCACGCTCATCATCTTCCTGATCTTCCAGCGCAACATCATGAGCGGACTCACCGCCGGAGGGCTCAAGGGCTGAGGCACCGCGCCCCCGCCCTCCTCCGCCCCGCCGGCTCGTCCCGTCAACCTTCGCCGCCGGCCCGTCCGACGCCCCGCACCGTCCGGGCCGGCGGCGAAGATCCACCCTGCCCGAAAGGACCGTCACGTGGCAGCCCCCACCTCGCACCGCACCGAAGACTGGTGGCGCGACGCCGTCATCTACCAGGTGTACCCCCGCAGTTTCGCCGACGGCGACGGCGACGGCACCGGTGACCTCGCGGGCGTCCGGGCGCGACTGCCCTACCTCGCCGAACTCGGGGTCGACGCCGTCTGGTTCACGCCCTGGTACGTCTCCCCGCTCGTCGACGGCGGCTACGACGTCGCCGACTACCGCACCATCGACCCGGCCTTCGGCACCCTCGGCGAGGCCGAGAAACTCATCGCCGAGGCACGGGAGATGGGTATCCGCACCATCGTCGACATCGTCCCCAACCACGTCTCCGACCAGCATGCGTGGTTCCGGGCGGCGCTGGCCGCCGGTCCGGGCAGCGCGGAGCGGGAGCGGTTCCACTTCCGGCCGGGCCGCGGCGAGAACGGTGAACTGCCGCCCAACGACTGGCCCTCCCAGTTCTCCGGCCGCACCTGGACCCGGGTGCCGGACGGCGAGTGGTACCTGCACCTGTTCACGCCGGAGCAGCCCGACCTCAACTGGGCCCATCCGGAGGTACGCCGGGAGCACGAGGAGATCCTGCGGTTCTGGTTCGAGCGCGGGGTGGCGGGTGTCCGCATCGACTCCGCCGCGCTGCTCGCCAAGGACCCCGCGCTGGCGGACTTCGTGGAGGGCGTCGACCCGCACCCGTACATCGACCAGGACGAGCTGCACGACATCTACCGCTCCTGGCGGACCGTCGCCGACGTGTACGGGGGCGTCTTCGTGGGCGAGGTGTGGCTGCCCGACGCCGAGCGCTTCGCGCGCTATCTGCGGCCCGACGAGCTGCACACCGCCTTCAACTTCAACTTCCTGTCCTGCCCCTGGGACGCGGGGCGGCTGCGTCGGACCATCGACGACACGCTGGCCGAGCACGCTCCGGTCGGCGCCCCCGCCACCTGGGTGCTGTGCAATCACGACGTGACCCGGACGGTGACCCGGTACGGCCGCGAGGACACGGGTTTCGACTTCGCGAAGAAGGCGTTCGGGACCCCGACCGACCCGGCCCTCGGCACCCGGCGCGCCCGTGCGGCCGCGCTGCTCACGCTGGCCCTGCCGGGCTCCGTCTACCTGTACCAGGGGGAGGAACTCGGTCTGCCCGAGGCCGACGTCCCGCGCGGGAGCATCCAGGACCCTATGCACTTCCGCTCCGGGGGGACCGATCCGGGCCGGGACGGCTGCCGGGTACCGCTGCCCTGGGCGGCCGACGCCCCGTACTGCGGTTTCGGCTCCGAGACCGAGCCCTGGCTGCCGCAGCCGGAGGGCTGGGCGCGGTACGCAGCGGACCGGCAGGCCGCGGATCCGGGGTCGATGCTGGCGCTCTACCGCGAGGCGCTGCGGCTGCGGCGCTCCACCGAAGGCTTCGGTGACGGTCCGCTGGACTGGCTGCCCGCCCCCGACGGGGTCCTCGCGTTCCGGCGCCCTGGCGGTCTGGTGTGCGTGGTCAATCTGTCGGCCGCGCCGATCGAGCTGCCCGCGCACCGCTCCCTGCTGCTCGGCAGCCGGCCGCTGGACGAGGACGGCCGGCTGCCCGTCGACACCGCGGTGTGGCTGCGCGGCTGAGCCGTCCCGGGCCGGTTCCCCGGTCGGCGCTCCCCCGCCGATCGGGGCCTCGCCGTCGCCCCTCGACCCGGGGCGAGGCAGAATCGGGGGCAGGAGGCCGTGGGAGGAGGCGAGGCGTGCGGGAGCGACCGTGGCTGAGCGGGGTGCGCCGCCCCCCGAATCCCCTCGTGAGCGGGCACCGGGCGGCGCGGGGGGCGCTGCGGTCGATGACGGAGGCGCTGGGCGCGCGGCGCCGGCTGGCCTGGCTGAACGCGGCGGACCTGAGTATCGGCACCACGCTCGACGTGCGGCGGACGGCGGAGGAGCTGGCAGACTTCATCGTGCCGGAGCTGGCCGACGGCGCCGCGGTGGACCTGCTGGACTCGGTACTGCGGTTCCAGGAGGGCGACCGGGTCCCCGGAGGGGACGCGCCGCGGCTCAGGGCCATGGCGGTGTCGGAGGTCGAGGGCCTGAACCTCGCGCCCGATCCCGTGGGCGAGCTGTCGGTGCACACCGCCGACCGGCTGGGGCAGCGGTGCCTCACCACGCGTCGGCCGGTGCTGGTGACCCGGATGACGCGGGCGGACTTCGCCGTGATCGCGCCCTCGCGCGAGTCGTCGGACATCATGCGCCGGGCGGGCGTCCACTCGTACCTGGCGGTGCCGCTGATCGCCCGCGGGGTGCTGCTGGGGCTCGCCGACTTCGTACGGGCCGGCCACCGGGCGCCGTTCAGCCGGACCGACGTGGCCCTGGCCATGGAGCTGGCGTCCAAGGCCGCCGTGTACATCGACAACGCCCGGCTCTACGGTCGCGAGCGCGAGCACGTGGTGACGCTGCAGCGAGCCCTGCTCCCGCGGTCCAGCCCGAGCACTCCCGGGCTCGACGTGACCTCGTGCTACGACCCGGCGACGGACCCGGCCGCGGTGGGCGGCGACTGGTTCGACGTGGTCGCGCTGCCCAGCGGACGAACCGCCCTGATGGTGGGCGATGTGATGGGGCGTGGTCTGGCCGCCGCCGCGACCATGGGTCGGCTGCGGACGGTGGCCCGGACCCTGATGGCGCTGGACATCGCGCCCGAGCGGCTGCTGGCCCGCCTCGATCTGGCCGCCCGCGACCTGGAGGAGGACCAGGTCGCCACCTGTCTGTGCGCGGTGTACGACCCGTACGGCGGCACCTTCCGCGTCTCCAGCGCCGGTCACCCGCCGCCGCTGCTGACCGGGCCCGACGGTGACTCCGCGTTCCTGGAGGTGCCCGCGGGGGCGCCGCTGGGGGCGGGGGTGATCCCGTACGACGTGGTCGAGCGGCGGGTGCCCGAGCGGAGCCGGCTGACGCTGTTCACGGACGGGCTGGTCAGATCGCGCACGGCCGATCTGGGCACGCAGTTGGAGCGGTTGCGCGTGGCGGTCGGCGAGGGCCTGCCCGCCGACGGCACCGAATGCCGGGCGGTCTCCGAGCGGATCGGCGGTGACCGGTCGGACGACGCGATCGTCCTGGCGGCCCTCGCCCTTCCGCTCGGTCCGGAGTGCGACGTGTACGTGCGCCCGCTGCCGCCGGACGGCAAGGCCGCGGGACAGGCCCGTACGGCGGTGCGCGAGCAGTTGGAGCGGTGGGGTCTGGAGGAACTGGTCGACACGACGGAGCTGGTGGTCAGCGAGTTGGTCGGCAACGCCCTGCGGTACGGGAACGCCCCGGGTGAGCTGCGGCTGCTGCGGCACGAGCGGCTGTCGGTGGAGGTATCGGACTCCGGCCCCGACCTGCCGCAGATCCAGCACGCGGACGTGAGTGACGAGAGCGGGCGGGGTCTGCAGCTGATCAACATGCTGTGCCGGCGCTGGGGTTCGTGCCGCACCCCTGACGGCAAGGTGGTCTGGGCGGAGCAGGACCTGCCGGTGCGGGCCGGGGTGTCCGGCCCGCGGTAGGGCCTGTCCGGCAATTCCCGTCGTCGCCCGGAAGGCAGACGGGAATGGTCGGACAGGCCCTGGCGGCTACGCGGCCTTGTCCATCGTCCGGCGGGCGAACTGGCTGCGGTGCAGCTGGGCGTAGCGGCCCTGGGCGGCCAGGAGTTCCTCGTGGGTGCCGCTCTCCACGATGCGGCCGGCCTCGACGACCAGGATCCGGTCGGCCGCGCGGACGGTGGACAGGCGGTGCGCGATCACCAGGGCGGTCCTGTCCGCCAGGGCTTCGGTGAGGGCCTCCTGGACGGCCGCCTCGGAGGTGTTGTCGAGGTGGGCGGTGGCCTCGTCGAGGATGACGACGCGCTGTCGGGCGAGCAGCAGCCGGGCGATGGTCATGCGCTGGCGTTCGCCGCCGGAGAGCCGGTAGCCGCGCTCGCCGACCACGGTGTCGAGACCGTCGGGCAGGGACCGGACGAGGTCGGTGAGCCGGGCGCGGCGCAGCGCGTCCCACAGGTCGTCCTCGCTCGCCCCCGGGCGGGCCAGCAGCAGGTTGGCGCGGACCGTGTCGTGGAAGAGGTGGCCGTCCTGGGTGACCATGCCGACGGTGTCGCGCAGCGAACGGGCGCTCAGGTCGCGGACGTCGACGCCGCCGACGCGCACGGTGCCGCCGTCGGTGTCGTACAGGCGCGGCAGCAGTCCGGCGATGGTCGACTTGCCGGCGCCGGAGGAGCCGACGAGGGCGACGGTCTGTCCGGGTTCGGCGCGGAAGGAGAGGCCGTGCAGGACCTCGTCGCCGCCGCGGGTGTCCAGGGAGGCGACCTCTTCGAGGGAGGCGAGGGAGACCTTGTCGGCGGCCGGGTAGCCGAAGCGGACGTCGTCGAACTCGACGGCGACCGGGCCGTCGGGGACCGGGCGGGCGTCGGGCTTCTCGTCGATGAGCGGGGTCAGGTCCAGCACCTCGAAGACCCGCTCGAAGCTGACGAGGGCGCTCATGACCTCCACGCGGGCCCCGGCGAGCGCGGTGAGCGGCGCGTAGAGGCGGGTGAGCAGCAGGGCCAGGGCGACGACGGCGCCGGGGTCCAGGCTGCCGCGCAGGGCGAGGAAGCCGCCGAGGCCGTAGACGAGGGCGAGGGCCAGGGCGGAGACGAGGGTGAGCGCGGTGATGAAGGCCGCCTGTGCGGTGGCGGTGCGCACTCCGATGTCGGCGACGCGGCGGGCCCGGTCGGCGAATTCGTCCGACTCGTCCTCGGGGCGGCCGAAGAGTTTGATCAGGGTGGCGCCGGGTGCCGAGAACCGCTCGGTCATCCGGGTGCCCATCGCGGCGTTGAGGGCGGCGGCCTCGCGCTGCATGCGGGCCATGCGGCGTCCCATCCGCCGGGCGGGGAGCACGAACACGGGGAGCAGCGCGAGGGCGAGCAGGGTGATCTGCCAGGACAGGGTGAGCATCACGGCGAGGGTGAGCACGAGGGTGACGAGGTTGCTGACGACGCCGGACAGGGTGTTGCTGAAGGCGCGCTGGGCGCCGATGACGTCGTTGTTGAGCCGGGAGACCAGCGCGCCCGTACGAGTACGTGTGAAGAACGCGACGGGCATGCGCTGCACATGATCGAACACGGCCGTGCGCAGATCGAGGATGAGCCCCTCCCCCAGCGTCGCCGAGATCCTGCGGGAGAGGATGCCGAGCACCGCCTCGGCGACCGCGATGAGGGCGATGAGCAGGGCGAGGCGGACGACCCTGCCCTCGTCGCCGCCCGACACGATCGCGTTCACGACGCGTCCGGCCAGGACGGGGGTGGCGACGGCGAGGAGTGCGGTCACCACCCCGAGCAGCACGAACCGGACGATGCGGGTGCGGTGCGGGTGGGCGAAGGCGCCGATGCGGCGCAGCGTGGCGCGGGCGAGGGGCCGGCGCTCCTGCTCGGCGTTCATGACGCTGTGCAGTTGGGTCCAGGCCGTGGTTTCCATGCTCATGCGAAGGACGGTAGGACCTCAAGCAACCTTGAGGTCAAGTCGGCGGCGCCCGCGGTCCGTAAGCCGTCGTCCGCGCGTCGTCCATCCGTAGTTGGCGCGGCTGGGGGAATGTCTTGTGGTGTGACGACAGCGGTACGACTCCCACGACGTCCACGCCTCCCCGAGAAGCCGCTCCTGCGGCGGGTTCCGGTCCGCCGGATCCTGTGCGTGCTTCCGCTGCTGCTGGTCACCGTGGTCGCGGTGCGGCACCGGTCGGTGCTCGCCGAGGGCTTCGGTCATCTCGCCACGGCCCGCTGGCCGTGGCTGCTGGCGGCGGCCGGCGCGACCTGTCTGACCTGGGTGGCCGCCGCCTGCACCCGGCAGGGCGCGGTGGTGGAACGGCTGCCCCGACGGCGGCTGCTGGCCACGCAGTTCGCGGCGGGCGCGGCCAACCACCTGCTGCCGACGGGCCTGGGCGCGAGCGCGGTCAACCTGCGGTTCATGGCGGTGTGCGGGCTGCCGCTGGCGCGGTCCTCGGCGGCTCTCGCCCTGTATCTGCTGGCGGAGAGCGTGGGCCGGCTCGCCCTGCTGGGCGTTCTGTTCCTCCTGTTCCCCGGCGCGCTGCGGCTCGGCACGCTGCTGCCCGAGGGAGCGGTGGGGCCGCTCCTGGCGGTCGTGGGTGTGGTGCCGGTGGTCGCGGCGGGGGTGCTCGTGCTGGTGCCGCGGCTGCGCGGGGCGGTGGTCTCGTTCCTGCGGACGGCGCTCGGTGAGGCCCGCTCGGTGCACCGTCTCCCGGCGCGGGCGGTGGCCCTGTGGGGCGGCGCGCTCGCGTTCCCCGCGCTGCAGGCGTCCGCGCTGGTCCTGGTGGGCCTGTCGCTGGGGCTGCCGGTGCCGGTCGCGCACATGGCGGTGGCGTATCTGGCGGCGACCGTCGCGGTGGCGCTGGTGCCGACGCCGGGCGGTATCGGCTCGGTCGAGGCGGCGCTGGTCGTCGCGCTGGTGGCGGCGGGCGGTCCGGCGGCGGTGGCCACGGCGGTGGTGCTGGCGTTTCGGCTCCTGACGGTCTGGCTGCCGCTGCTGCCGGGGGCGTTGACGCTGGCCGCGCTGGTGCGGATGCGGGTGATCTGAGGGCCGCCGGCGCTCCGGGTACCGGTCAGGCGACGGTGACGCGTACCGGTCCGCCGCCGGGGTCGACCCGGTGCGTCCAGCGGGCCGTCAGGGTCAGCGGGCGGTGCGGGACGGCGGTGGTGAACGGGAGGCGGGCGCGGTGCAGCGGGCGGCCGTCCTGGGTGACGTACAGGACGGGGCGGGGCAGTGGGATCGCGGTGCGCAGGAGGTAGGGGAGGCGGTCGGCGGGGGTGACGCGGTTCGGGGTGACGCGGAGCAGGGGTGGCCCGGCGAGGAGGGGGACGGCGGCGGGCCGGTCGTCCGGCGCGTGTGTGCCGAGCCGGTCGTGTACGGCGGTCGCGGCGTGGGCGCCTTCGCGGGCTGCGGTGGCGGCGCTCTCGACGGCGTGCAGCACACTGCCGGCGGCGAAGACGCCGGGGCGGGTGGTCCGCAGGGCGCCGTCCACGGCGGGGCCGCCGGTGCCGGGGTCGAGGATCAGCGCGCCGCGCCGGGCGAGTTCGTGCTCGGGGACGAAGTCGCCGGTGAACACGACGGTGTCGCAGCGGAGGGTGGCCGTGCGGCCGTCGCGGTGGCGGACGCGCACGCCCGACAGGCCTCCGTGGCCGAGGAGTTCGGTGACCGTGGTGCCGGTGAGGACCGGAGTGCGGTGCCGCAGCCGGGTGTTCAGGGTCAGCGCGGGGCGGGCCGGGGCCCGGGGCAGCTCCGTGAGCAGTGCCACCACCTCGGCTCCGGCGGCGCGTACGGTGTCGGCGGCGGCGTGCGAGACGGCTTCCGCGCCGACGATCACCGCGTGGTCGCCGATGTGCTGCCCGTAGTGGTGCACGGCCCGCTGGAGTTCGCCGGTGGTGTAGACGCCGGCGGGGCGGGTGCCGGGGACGAGGCGGGCGGCGCGGGGGCGTTCGCGGGCGCCGGTGGCGAGGAGGACGGCCCGGGCGGCTATGGTCTCGGCGCCCCGGGGTCCGACGGTGGCGAGGGTGCGGGGACCCGCCCAGTCGAGGGCGGTGACGCCGGTCCGTACGTCGGCCCCCGCGCGGACCGCCGCGTCGGCGAGCAGCCGGGCGTGGGCGGGGCCGGTCCGCGTGTGCGGCCAGGTGCCGAAGCCGCGGTGCGCGCAGTGGACCGGCGCTCCCCCGGGCCACCGCTCGCGCTCCAGGACCTCGACGCGCGCGCCGGACATCGCGAGCTGGGTCGCGGCCACGAGGCCGGCGGGGCCCGCCCCCACCACCAGGACGTCGACCTCACGAGTCATCGCCGTGCCTCCTCGAACAGTTCCCGGAGCGCCGCCCCGCAGTGGAAGCCCTGGCAGCGGCCCGCCCGCGCGCGGGTGCGGCGGCGCAGTCCGTCGAGGCCGCGGGGCGGGATCGTACTGGCGAGGGCGTCGCGGATCTCGCCCCGGGAGACGCGCTCGCAGTGGCAGACGAGGACGCCGTACTCCGGGTCGGCGGCGACCAGGTCGGGCCGTTGGTGGGGGCGCGGGCACGTCTCGCCGAGGGAGGGCATGCGGACCGGCTCCGGGGGGCGTTGCGGACCGAGGTCGAGTCCGGTGCCGGCGAGGAGGCCGGTGACGTGCTCGGCGATGGCGAGGGAGGCGGTGAGGCCGGTGGAGCGGATGCCGCCGACGGTGACGCAGCCCTGGCCGGGGTGGGCGGTGATCCGGTAGTCGTCGTGCTCGGTGGCGGCGCGCAGGCCTGCGTAGACGGCGGTGACCTCCTCCTCCAGCAGCGCGGGGAGGATACGGCGGCCCTGCTCGCGCAGGCGGTGCAGGCCCTCGGCGGTGGACTCGGTGGCGCCCTTGTCGTCGAGGTCCTCGGCGGTGGGCCCGAGCAGGACGTTGCCGTGCACGGTGGGGGCGACCAGGACGCCCTTGCCGAGCGCGGTGGGGACGGGCAGGAGGATGTGCCGGACGAGTGCGCGGGCGAACGTGTCGTGGACGATGAGCTGGCCCCGGCGCGGGGTGACGGTGAAGTCGTCGTGGCCGAGTTGCCGGTCGAGGGTGTCGGCGTGCAGTCCGGCGGCGTTGACGAGGCGGCGGGCGCGCACGGTGCCGCGCGGGGTGGTCAGGTGGTGGACGCCGTCGTGGTGTCCGGCGTGTGCCACAGGCGCCTCGAGGTGCAGGTGGACGCCGGCCCGGACCGCCTGGGTGGCGTACGCCAGGGTCGTCGTCCACGGGCAGATGACGCTCTCGCCGGGCACGTGCAGGGCGCCGAGCGCGCCGGGTCCGAGGTGGGGTTCGCGGGCGTAGAGGTCGGCGGGGCCGAGGACGCGGGTGTCGTGGTACTCGTTGCGCGCGGCCTTCTCGGCGAGGCGGGGCAGGGCGGCGAGCTGTTCCTCGTCCCAGGCGACGAGCAGCGCGCCCACGGGCTCGACGGGGATGCCGGACTCGGCTGCGTACGCGGCGAGTTCGCGGGAGCCGGTCCGTACGAGCCGGGCCTCCAGGGAGCCGGGCACGGCGTCGAAGCCGGTGTGCAGGATGGCGGTGTTGGCCTTGGAGGTGCCCTGTCCGACGTCGTCCCGCGCCTCGACGAGCGCGACACGCAGCTCCGGATGGTGCGCGAGCCGACGCGCGATCGCGCACCCGACCACTCCGGCACCGACGATCACCACGTCGTACGGGTCCTCGGGCAGCGCGCCGGAGACGGTGACGGTGGTCATGCGGGGCTCCGTCCGGTACGGGCGCCCGTCACGAGGGGTTCCCGGCGAACGTCACGCCGACGGCGACGGCGCGCGTCATGCCGGGGCCCCCGGCGAGCAGCGCGTGGACGGCCCTGCGGAAACGCGTGCGGCGGAAGGCCGGTCCCGTCGGCGGTGACGCGGACGAGCCCGCAGGACCTTCCCCGGCGCACCTCGGCCCCGGCACCCACCCGATGCCCCTCATGCCGGCCCCCGGGCCAGCAGCACGTCGACCGCCCCGCGGAAACGAGCGCGGCGACAGGCGGCCTCGTCGGAGGTGACGCGGGGCTCGTAGACGGTGGTCGGGCCGGTGGCGGGCAGTGCGGAGGCGAGCGTCAGGGCCGGGTCCGCGCCGAGGCGGGCCAGCGCTCCCACGCCGAGCGCGGTGGCGTCCGGCAGGGCGGACACCTCCACGGGGAGTTGCAGGAGGTCGGCCTGGGTCTGCATGAGGAGCGCCGAGCGGGTGAGTCCGCCGTCGACGCGGAGCACCTTCAGGGGGGTGCCGAGGTCGCCGGCCGCCGCGTCGGCGAGTTCGGCGACCTGCGCGGCGATGCCCTCGCACAGGGCGCGCACCAGGTGGCCGGGGGCGGTGTCCAGGCCGAGACCGGTGAGCGAGCCGCGCAGGTCGCCGCGCCACCAGGGGGCGGCGAGGCCGGCCAGCGCGGGGACGAAGGTGACGCCGCCGCTGTCCGGCACGGTGGCGCCGACGGGGTCGAGATCGGCGGCGCCGGAGATGACGCCGAGGCCGGTGAGCCAGCGCACGGCGGAGGCGGCCGTGTACACCTGTCCGTCCAGGCAGTACTCGGTGCGTCCGCCCAGCCGCCAGGCGACGCAGCCGGCCAGGCCCGAGGCGCCCCGTCGCGGGGTGTCGCCGGTGTGGGCGAGGAGGAACGCGCCGGTGCCGTAGGTGCACTTGGCGGTGGAGGGCTCGGTGACGCGCTGGGCGAGCAGGGCCGCCTGCTGGTCGACGGCGAGTCCGGTGAGCGGGATTTCGGGTCCGAAGACGCTGGTCGTGCCGACCGGGGCGGCGTTGTCGACGACGTCCGGAAACGGCTCGTCGGAGAGGCCGTACAGCTCCAGGGCGCGGGGCGACCAGTCGGCGCGGTCGAGGTCGAGGAGCTGGGTGCGGGAGGCGGTCGCGGCGTCGGTGACGTGGGCGCCGGTGAGCCGGTGGATCAGCCAGCTGTCGGAGGTGGAGATCCGGCCGTCGCGGGTGAGGTGGCGTCGGATCCAGGCCATTTTCGGCGCGGCGAAGTACGGGTCGAGCGGCAGGCCGCTCAGGTGGCGCAACTCGTCGGCCCGAGGTGAGAGTTCGGTGCAGATCGGTTCGGCCCTGCGGTCCTGCCAGACCAGGGCGCGGGTGAGCGGGCGGCCGGTGTCCGGGTCCCAGGCGAGGACGGTCTCGCCCTGGTTGGCCAGGCCCAGCGCGGTGACGGGCCGCCCCGCCTCGGCGAGGGCCTGATGGCCGGCGTCGACCACCGAGCCGTACAGCTCCTCCGGGTCCACCTCGACCAGGCCGCCCGGCAGGTGGCGGGGGTGGACCTCGGCGAAGCCGGTGCCGACGACGCCGCGTTCGGGGCAGATCACCAGGGCCTTGGTGCCGGACGTGCCCTGGTCGACGGCGAGCACCGCACCGGTCATCGCGTCCCTTCCCGCCTCCCCCGCCGAGGGCCTCGGCGATCACTGCGGGCCAGCCTGCCGCCGGGTGCGGACCCGCGTCAAGGGTGGCCGACGGGCAGCCAATTCGCCCTGGTGGGAGCTGATTTGCACGGCTGCGCCGAAACCGAACAGAGGCGGAACCTCCGCCTCTATAGTGTCCGCCGACCGCACGACCGCTTCACCGCCGCCCAGGGGAGGGCTGTTTGTCACGCCACGCTGCCGTCCCGCCCGTACCACTCCCGGCAGCGGGCGCATGATGGCCAGGGACGGGGCCCAGCCCGCCTACGACCCCGCGGGCCACGACACCGGACTGCGCTCCGCCCTCCAGGAGCTGCGGGCCGGGCGCTGGATGTCGATGCGCGCCCTGCTCGACGAGACCACGTCCTGGTCGCGGTGGACGCAGCGCACCCAGGTGCTGGCCGCGTCCGCCGCCGGTACCGACGTGGTGCGGGCCTGGCTCACCGAGGAGCCGCACAGCGTACCGGCCGCGGTGATGCACGCCCGGGTCGTCGTGGAGCGCGCGCTGCGGGCGCACCGCGAGGACCACCCGCGCACGCGGGAACTGTGGCTCCAGGCCTGGCACGCCTGCGACGCGGCGACCCGTTCGGCGCCGTACGACCCGGTGCCGTGGGTGTGCCTGCTGGCGCTGGCCCGGCTGGACGAGGAGCAGCGCTGGGACGAGCACCGGATGGCGCCGCCGGAGCCCATGCTGCCGGCGGGGCCGTGGGGCCTGCTCGCACAGGCCGGCAAGCGGGACCCGTACAACCGCGAGGCGCACCACCGGATGCTCCAGTTCCTGTATCCGCGGGGCGGCTCCGAACGGCTCGCGCAGGCGGCGGGGTTCGCGCAGTGGGCGGCGGGGTCGGCGCCGCCCGGCTCCGCGCTGCACATGCTGCCGCTGTACGTGCGGGTGGAGCGTTACCGGCGTTCGGGCGGGCGGGAGGCCGCCCTCGACCTGCACTGGGTGGCGGAGGACGCCACCCGGGAGGCGCGGCAGGCGTACCACTCCTGGTTCGCCCTGACCCCCCACGACGAGCGGTCCCAGCTGGACATGAACCACCTGGCGCACGCCCTGTGGGGCGCCCTGCGGTTCTCGGAGGCGGACCGGGTGTTCGACGCGATCGGCCCCTACTGGACGCCGCAGCCCTGGGCCTGCCGGGCACCGGGGACGGGCTCCTCCCAGCGGGCGGTGACGGTCTTCCTCCAGGCCCGGACGCGCAGCCGCTCGGCCGCCCACGGCGGTGGCCGCCAACCCTGACCCCCCACACCCTTCCGTTCCGGAGGTTTCGTATGTCCCGCCCTTCCGAACCGTCCGTCCCGGGGCCGCGCGCCGGGTCCGGCGCCGCGACCGACGAGGAGCAGCGCCTGCGCGAACTCGGCTACCGGCCGGTGCTGGCCCGCCGCATGGGCGGCTTCGGCAACTTCGCGATCAGCTTCTCGGTGATCTCGATCCTGTCCGGCTGCATGACCCTGTACGGCTTCGGCATGGGCACGGGCGGCCCCGCCGTGATGCTGTGGGGCTGGGCGGGCGTCGGCCTGTTCGTGCTCTGCGTCGGGATGGCGCTGGCCGAGGTCACCAGTGCGTATCCGACGTCCGGCGCGCTGTACTACATGGCCGACCGGCTCGGCGGACGCCGCTGGGGCTGGTACACGGGCTGGCTGAACCTGCTGGGGCTGCTCGGCGCGATCGCCGGGATCGACTACGGGGCGGCCCTGTTCACGGGCGCGTTCCTGAACCTCCAGTGGGGCTTCGAGCCGACGCCGGAGAAGACGATGCTGATCTTCGTCGTGATCCTGATGCTGCACGCCACCCTCAACCTCTTCGGCGTGCGGCTGGTCAGTGTCCTCAACTCGGTGAGCGTGTGGTGGCACCTGGCCGGTGTGGCGCTCATCGTCGGCGCGCTGGTGATCGTCCCCGACCACCACCAGTCGCCGTCCTTCGTCTTCACCGAGTTCGTCAACGACACCGGCTGGGAGAACCCGCTGTACGTGGCCGCGATCGGCCTGCTGCTGGCGCAGTACACGTTCTCCGGCTACGACGCCTCGGCCCATCTGTCCGAGGAGACGTCGAACGCCTCGGTGTCGGCGGCGCGCGGCATCGTGCGGGCCATCTGGGTGTCGTGGCTGGCGGGTTTCGTGCTGCTGGCCGGACTGACCTTCGCGATCCAGGACTACGCGGCCACGCAGAACACGGCGACCGGGGTGCCGCCCGCGCAGATCCTCCTGGACGGCCTGGGCACGGACGGCGCGAGCGCGCTGCTGCTCGTGGTGATCGTGGCGCAGCTGTTCTGCGGCAACGCCGAGGTGGCCGCCGCCAGCCGCATGGTGTTCGCGTTCAGCCGGGACGGTGCCCTGCCCGGCTCGGCCCTGTGGCGCAAGGTCTCCGCCCGCACCCAGACGCCGGTGGCCGCGGTGTGGCTGTCGGTGGTGGTGGCCGGTCTGCTGGCCGTGCCGTCCCTGTACTCGGCGACGGCGTACGGCGCGGTGACCGCGATCAACGTCATCGGCATCACCCCGGCGTACGCCATCCCGGTGCTGCTGCGGCTGCGGGCGGGCGACCGGTTCACGCCGGGGCCGTGGAACCTGGGCCGGTGGAGCAGGCCGGTGGGCTGGGTCGCGGTGGTGTGGGTGGCGTTCGTCACCGTGCTGTTCTGCCTCCCCCAGTCGTCGCCGGTGACGGTCGACACGATGAACTACGCGGCCGTCGCCCTGGTCGTCGTACTGGTTTTGGCCACGGTGTGGTGGTTCGTCGCCCGTCGGTCGTACGGCACTCCGACGACCGCGGCGTACGGCGACGACCGTGAGCAGGCGGAACTCGCCGAGGGGATCGTCTGAAACACCTCTCCCCGCCCCTGTGCGCGGTACGGAACACCGCTCGGGATACGGCAGGATGAGCCCTCGCGCCGGTCGAACTGCCTTGCGACCGGCGCGAACGCACATCCCGGAATCCAGTAGCCATCGAGTGATCGAGCAGGTGACGACGTGACGCGAGCTCACATCCTGCCGTCGGCGGGGAACTTCGCCGCGGCCGAGCCCCGTGGAGGTGGCCGGTGACCGGTGACCTGACCATGGACCACCTGGTGCCCGCGGGCATCGCGCTGGGGTCGGGCCTGCTGGGTGCGTTCCTGCTGCGGATGCTGCTGCGCTGGCTGGCCGGCCACGCGGGGCGCACCCGCTGGAGCGGCGACGACGTCATCGTGGCCGCGCTGCGCACGATGGCGCCGTGGGTGGCGGTCTCCGCCGGCGCGGCCGGTGCGGCGGCGGCGCTCCCGCTGACGCGGGCGGTGCAGCACAACGTCAACCAGGTACTGACGGTCCTGCTGATCTTCGTGGCGACGGTGACGGCGGCGCGGCTGGTCGCCGGTCTGGTGCGGTCGGTGACGACGTCCCGTTCCGGGGTGGCCGGGTCGGCCACGATCTTCGTCAACATCACCCGGATCCTGGTGCTGGCCATCGGCTTCCTGGTGATGCTGCAGACGCTGGGCATCTCCATCGCGCCGCTGCTCACCGCGCTGGGCGTGGGTGGTCTGGCGGTCGCGCTGGCCCTCCAGGACACGCTGGCCAACCTCTTCGCGGGCATCCACATCCTGGCCTCGAAGACCGTGCAGCCGGGTGACTACATCCAGCTCAGCAGCGGCGAGGAGGGGTACGTCGAGGACATCAACTGGCGCCAGACCACCGTCCGTGACCTGTCCAACAACCTGGTCGTGATCCCGAACGGCCAGCTCGCGCAGTCCAACATGACCAACTTCATGCGGCCGGAGCAGCGGCTGACCATCCTGGTCCAGGTCGGTGTCTCCTACGACAGTGACCTGGAACACGTGGAGCGGGTGACGATCGAGGTGGTCGCCGAGGTGATGGCGGAGATCACCGGCGCGGTGCCCGAGCACGAGCCCGCGGTGCGCTTCCACACCTTCGGCGACTCGCGCATCGGCATGACGGTGATCCTCGGCGTCGGCGAGTTCAGCGACCAGTACCGGATCAAGCACGAGTTCATCAAGCGCCTGCACCGGCGCTACCGCACGGAGGGCATCCGCATCCCGTCGCCCGCCCGGACGGTCGCGCTCCAGCAGGGGGCCGTGGTGTTCCCGCAGCAGCGGACGGGAGAGCCCGACGACGCCCCGCACGCCGGATTCGTCCGGAATCTCCCGTCGAACCCCAGTCGAGTCGACGCCGAGCACGAGATATCTTGATGTCGAGCAATGTTGCAGACGTGGAGCGGAGCACCCGGTGACTGACTCGACCATCATCTACACACACACTGACGAGGCCCCGGCCCTGGCGACGTATTCGTTCCTGCCGGTGGTCCGGGCATACGCCTCGCAGGCGGGTGTCGCCGTCGAGACCCGCGACATCTCGCTGGCCGGCCGCATCATCGCCGTCTTCCCGGAGTACCTGACCGAGGACCAGCGCATCCCGGACGCCCTCGCGGAACTCGGTGAGCTGGCCAAGACGCCCGCCGCCAACATCATCAAGCTGCCGAACATCTCGGCGTCCATCCCGCAGCTCAAGGCGGCGATCGCCGAGCTCCAGGGCCAGGGCTACGCGCTGCCGGCCTACCCGGACGACCCGAAGACCGACGAGGAGCGCGACATCCGCGCCCGCTACGACAAGGTCAAGGGCTCCGCGGTCAACCCGGTCCTGCGCGAGGGCAACTCCGACCGCCGCGCCCCGGCCTCGGTGAAGAACTACGCCAAGACCCACCCGCACCGCATGGGCGCCTGGACCGGCGACTCCAAGACCAATGTCGCGACCATGGGCGAGAACGACTTCCGCTCCACCGAGAAGTCCGTGGTGATCGCCGAGGACGGCGCGCTGCGGATCGAGCTGGTCGGCGACGACGGCACCACCACGGTGCTGCGCGAGTCGGTACCCGTGAAGAAGGACGAGGTCGTCGACGCCTCCGTGCTGCGCGTCGCCGCCCTGCGCGAGTTCCTGACCGCGCAGGTCGCCCGTGCCAAGGCCGAGGGCGTCCTGTACTCCGTGCACCTCAAGGCCACGATGATGAAGGTCTCCGACCCGATCATCTTCGGCCACGTGGTCCGCGCCTTCTTCCCGAAGACCTTCGCGAAGTACGCCGACAAGCTCGCGGCGGCCGGTCTCACCCCGAACGACGGCCTGGGCGGCATCTACAAGGGCCTGGAGTCCCTGCCCGAGGGCGCCGAGATCAAGGCCTCCTTCGACGCGGAGCTGGCCGAGGGCCCGGAGCTGGCCATGGTCGACTCCGACAAGGGCATCACCAACCTGCACGTGCCCTCGGACGTCATCATCGACGCGTCCATGCCGGCCATGATCCGCACCTCGGGCCACATGTGGGGCGCGGACGGCCAGGAGCACGACGCCCTCGCCGTCATCCCGGACTCCTCCTACGCCGGCGTGTACCAGGCCGTCCTCGACGACTGCCGGGCCAACGGCGCCTACGACCCGTCGACCATGGGCTCGGTCCCGAACGTCGGCCTCATGGCGCAGAAGGCCGAGGAGTACGGCAGCCACGACAAGACCTTCGAGATCCCCACCACGGGGACGGTCCGCCTGGTCGACGCCGACGGCAACGCGGTGCTGGAGCAGACGGTATCCGCCGGTGACATCTTCCGCGCCTGCCAGACCAAGGACGCCCCGATCCGCGACTGGGTGAAGCTGGCCGTCACCCGCGCCCGCGCCACCGGCGACCCGGCCGTCTTCTGGCTGGACGAGGGCCGCGCCCACGACGCCAACCTGATCGCCAAGGTGAAGGCCTACCTGCCGGAGCACGACACCGAGGGCCTGGACATCAAGATCCTCTCCCCGGTCGAGGCGACCAAGCTGTCGGTGGAGCGCATCCGCCGCGGCGAGAACACCATCTCGGTCACCGGCAACGTGCTGCGCGACTACCTGACCGACCTCTTCCCGATCCTGGAGCTGGGCACCAGCGCCAAGATGCTGTCGGTCGTCCCGCTGATGGCGGGCGGCGGCCTCTTCGAGACCGGTGCCGGCGGCTCGGCCCCGAAGCACGTGCAGCAGCTGGTCAAGGAGAACTACCTCCGCTGGGACTCCCTCGGCGAGTTCTTCGCCCTGGTGCCGTCCCTGGAGCAGTACGCCGAGGCCACCGGCAACACCAAGGCCCGGGTCCTCGCCGACGCCCTCGACCGTGCCACGGCGACCTTCCTCAACGAGGACAAGTCCCCGACCCGTCGCGTCGGCGGCATCGACAACCGCGGCAGCCACTTCTTCCTGTCCCTGTACTGGGCGCAGGAGCTGGCCAAGCAGACCGACGACGCGGAGCTGGCCAAGGCCTTCGCCCCGCTCGCCGAGACGCTCACCGCCGCCGAGCAGAAGATCGTCGACGAGCTGAACGCCGTCCAGGGCAAGCCCGCCGAGATCGGCGGCTACTACCAGCCCGACCCGGCCAAGGCCGCCGAGATCATGCGCCCGTCGGCCACCTGGAACGAGGCGCTGGCGTCCCTCGCCTGATCCTCATCCGTTCCCGGGCACCCCGTCTCCCTCCCAGGGAGACGGGGTGCCCGTCTGTGCCGACCGAGACTTGGAGCCGCCCCGTGACCGACGCCCCGCCCGCCTTCGAGCTGCTGCCCGGCGCTCCCGGGTCCCCCGTGATCCTCCACGTGCCGCACTCCTCCCGCGGGATCCCCGCCGACGTCCGCACCGGCATCGTGCTCACGGACGCCGCGCTGGAGCGGGAGCTGGACCACATGACCGACGCGCACACCGCCGAGATCGCCGAGCGGGCCGCAGGACTGGCCGGCCTCACGCCCTGGCGGTTCGTGAACCGGACGTCGCGACTGGTCGTCGACCCGGAGCGGTTCCCGGACGAACGGGAGGAGATGGCCGCCGTCGGCATGGGCGCCGTGTACACGCGGACCTCGCACCGCGAGGTGCTGCGCGCCGCCGGCACCGACCCCGGGCCGCTGGTCGAGCGGTATTTCCGGCCGTACACGCGGGCGATGACCGAGGCGGTCGCCGACCGGCTGGCGGCGACCGGGCGGGCCGTGGTCATCGACGTGCACTCCTACCCCACCGAGCCGCTCCCCTACGAGCTGCACGGCGAGGGCCCGCGCCCGGCGGTCTGCCTCGGCACCGATCCGTTCCACACCCCGCCCGGGCTGCTCGCGGCGGCCCGGGCGGCGTTCGAACCATGCGGGGAGACGGGCCTGGACAGCCCCTTCGGCGGGACGTACGTACCGCTGGACTTCTACGGGCGGCGGCACGAGGTCCGCGCGCTCATGGTGGAGATCCGCCGGGACACCTACATGACCGAGCCCGGCGGCCCGGCCGGGCCCGGCCTGCCCCGCCTCGCGCGGTCACTCGCGGCACTGGTGGACGCCTTGCCCGTCTGACCTCGGCGACCGCGGCCGGGTCAGGCGCGCAGCCACTCGGTGACGACCACCTCGCCGCCGGTCCGCAGCCGCAGCGCGAACGGGCCCGCGGGCGGGGCGTCGCCGGTGAACCGGCCCATGTCGTCGGCGGTCAGCCGGGCGTGCGCCCGCGGGCCGCTCAGCACCTCGATCCCGGCCGGGCCCGGCGGCAGCACCTGGCCGATCAGCCCGTCCACGGTGACCTCCACGTCGACGGTCACCCCGTCGCTGCGGAAGGTCAGCATCCGCGGCGGGTCCGTCTCCCCCCGGACCGGGATGGCGTCGACCAGGGAGTCGAAGGTCAGCTCGGCGACGCGGGCGTCGAGGTCGTGCAGCGCGAAGGCGTCGACGGCGACCTGGCGCAGGCCGGCCGGAACCGGGTCCAGGATCGCGGCCGCCTGCCGCAGCTCCTCCTCCAGCAGGCCGTCCTCCGGGTCGTTGTCCGCGAACGCCCCCTCGGGAAGTCCGTCGCGGGGCTCGGCGAAGTCGTCGAGCCCGTCGAAGTCGTCGTGCCGGTCGCTCATACCGTCCCCCGTGTCTCCAGCCGGGCCCGCAACCGGCGCAGGCAGCGCTGGCGCATGGGTCCGATGCTGCCCACCGCGATCCCCAGCGCGGCGGACACCTCCTGATAGCTGGGCGGCGGCGAGGCGATCAGCACCCGCAGCAACTGGCGGCACCGCTCGCCCAGTTCCTCGAACTCCTGCCACAACCGGCGCACCCGCTCGGTCTGCGCGGCGGCCTCCTCGGAGTCGAGCACCGACTCCTCCGGCGTACGGTCCTCGCTCGGCCGGTCGAGCAGCTGCGGGTCGTCCGTCGGCGTCCACCGCTTCGAGGCCCGCAGCAGCTTCAGGCACTCGTGGCGTGCCGTGCTCGCCAGCCAGGAGCCGGTCTTCTCCGGTTCGCGGATCCGCCCCAGGTGCTGGGCGAACCGGAACCAGGCGGTCTGGTACGCCTCGTGCGCGTCGGCGTCGGACAGCCCGTGCGCCCGCACGACGGACCACACCAGCGGGCCGAGCCCGTCCACCAGTGACTTCCAGGCCGCCGCGTCCCCGTCGGCGGCCGACTGGACGAGCGCCCCGACATGTGCACGGTCCACGGTCCCACCCCTCGTGTACGACACGTCATCGTACGCCGTGGAGCGAGTGCTTCCGGCCGCCGTCAGGACGCTCACGACCCGCCGTCCGACGGGTCGACGGTGACCGGGTGCCAGGTGGGCGGCAGCAACGCGGGAACGTGCGCGCCCCGCACCTCCGCGTACTCGGTGTTGGCCGCGAGGAGCTGCGTCCGGGCCGCGCGCGGGTCGGTCTCCTTGTGCGCCGTCATGTGGGCGGCGACGAGACCCGCGACCACGGGGGTGGCGAACGAGGTGCCGCTCCACTGCGCGTGCCCCTCGAACATCACCTGGTCCGGCTTGGCGGGTGCCTCGCCCGGCTCGCTCAGCACCCCGTTGTGCCGGGGGTACTGGCAGGTGCAGGGATAGGCGAACCCGAACCGGCAGGCGTCGTAGGTGGAGTGCTGGTAGACGTACGGCACGGGGGTCCCGAAGCCGGTCAGCGCGCTGGTGAGGCGCTCGCCCGGGGCGTAGACCTTGACCCAGCCGCCGTGGTTGCTGAAGCAGGCGCCGAACTCGCCGTCGGAGCGCAGCGCGCCGACCGACAGCACCGAGTTCTCCCAGCCGGGCAGGTCGGCGTAGGCGGCGGGCCAGAACGGCGTGGCGCTGGCGTTGTTGCCGGCGGCGGCGACGAGCAGGGTGCGCTGGTCGCGCAGTTCCTCCATGAAGGCGTGCAACCCGAGCAGGCCGTCCACGCGGCCGTTGGAGGTGCCGGCGGAGAGGCTGAGGACCTCGGGCCAGCCGCCTCGGTCGACGGCCTCGAAGAGCTTCTCGCCCAGCTCGGACTCCAGGATGGCCCCGGCGTCGTTGAGCGTGCCCAGGACGGTCACGTCGGTGTTGGGGGCGACGGCGGCGACGAGCCCGGCGATGAAGGTGCCGTGGCCGACGTACTGCAGCAGGACGCCGTCGTCGTCGCACTCCTTGAGCTGGGCGTCGCCGTCGGTGTGGGCCAGCAGCGGGTAGGAGCGGTAGTCGTTCATGAGGCCGGTGTCGATGACGAGGACGCCCACGGCGGTCTCCTCGTCGTACGGCGTCCCGTCGGCGGCCGGGTTCGGCGGCTCGCTGACCGGGACGGGTACGGGTTCGTCGCCGGGGCAGGCGTTGACAGCGATGGAGACGACGTGGTTGCGGCTGATCAGCCGGCGGCCCGCGCGGCCCTCCACGGT
Organism: Streptomyces sp. NBC_01723; assembly: GCF_036246005.1. Lineage (NCBI taxonomy): Bacteria > Bacillati > Actinomycetota > Actinomycetes > Kitasatosporales > Streptomycetaceae > Streptomyces > Streptomyces sp. NBC_01723. Next base: position 7,698,045 of record NZ_CP109171.1, on the reverse strand, counting down.
CCGCAGGGAGCGCAGGGCGTGGGCGACGGTGGAGTCGGTGCCGCGGTCGCCCTCGTCCGCCTCGCCGACCCGGATGCGGGTGATGCCGGTGCGGTTGGTCTCGGGGCCGGTGCGGCGCACGGAGTCCGAGGTGAGTCCGGACATCGCGGTGAAGTGGTCGCGCACGGTGTCCTCGACGATGCGGGCCTCCTCGCCGTCGCGGGCGAGGACGACGCCCTTCTCGTAGAAGAACTCGGCGGAGTCGTCCGGGCCCATCGCCAGCGGGATGTCCGGCATCGAGCGCTGGATCTGGTCGAACTGCTCGTGGAATCGCTGTGGTGCCATGGCATGTCCTCCACGTCGGCGGCGGTGACGGCGGTCGTGGCCGCGTCCGGCTGCGGTCCGGCTGCGGTCGGGGCCGCGTTCGTCAATCAGAGTCCCGGGGCGGCCGATTGATACAGACTCGAACCTGTGGGGTGTGGTTCCGGAGCACTACCATCCGTGGGGTGACGGCGGGAAACGACTCGGTTCTCCAACTGCTGCCCATGGTGTTCGCCGCCCCCAACGAAGCGCTGGCGCGGGCGGAGGAACTGCTCGCGGCCGATCCGTCGCCGCTGCACGCCTCGGTCGCCCACCAGGTGATCGGCATCTGGCAGCGGGACTTCGGCGACACCCGGCTGGCCCTGGCCCACCTGCGGCGCGCCCGGGATCTGGCCTCCCGCGCGGACTCGCCCGAGCGGGAGGCGGACGTACTGGCCACGCTCGGGGTCGCGTTGGTGCATTCCGGGCGCACGCGGGAGGGGCTGGCCGCGTTCGAGCGGGGCGTGGCACGCGGGACCGGGCACACCAGGGCGCGGGTGCTGTTCAGGCGGGCGTACGTCTGGTGGGTGCTCGGGCGGCACGGCGAGGCGCTGGAGGACGTGCGGCGGGCGATCCCGGTGCTGCGGCAGGCGGACGACGTGATCTGGACGGCGCGGGCGCTGACGCTGCGGGCGACCGTGCACCTGGCGCTGGGCTCGGTGGAGCGCGCGGACGCCGACTTCACGGCGGCGGAGCGGCTGTGGGACACGACCGGCCAGGAGCACGACAAGGCGGACGCGGTGGAGAGCCGGGGGCTCGCGGCGTTCCGGTCCGGTGATGTGCCGGCGGCGCTGCGGCTGCTGGACGAGGCGGAGGAGCGGTACGCGAAGCTGGGCACGCCGACGTTCATGCTCACCATCCGGCGGTGCGAGGTGCTGATGGCGGCGGGGCTGGCCACGGAGGCGCTGGCCGAGGCGGACGCGGCGACGGCCGCGCTGGACGGGATCGGCGGGCAGTCCACCCGCAGGGCCGAGTTGCTGCTGGTCGCCGCGCGGGCGGCCCGGCTGGCGGGCGAGCCGCGGACCTCGCTGGCGCGCGCGGCTCTGGCGGTGCGGCTGTTCGCCGGGCAGCGGCGTACCTGGTACGAGACGCACGCCCGGCTGGTGCTGCTGGAGGCCCGGGTCGCCACGGGGCGCGCGTCGGGGCGGCTGGTCGCGGACGCGGCGGCGGTGGCCGAGCGGCTGGCCGCCTTCGGGGCGCCGGCCGCGCCGGAGGCGTCGCTGCTCGCGGGCCGGATCGCGCTCGGCCTCGGCTGGACGGCGGACGCGGAACGGCATCTGGCCGTCGCCGCGCGCAGCCGGCACGGCGGGCCGCCGCTGGCGCGGATGACCGGCTGGGCGGCGCAGGCGCTGCGGGCCCGGGCGGCGGGGTCGGCGCGCGGGGTGCTGGAGGCCTGCCGACGGGGCTTGGACGTGCTCGACGACCACCGGATGACGCTGGGCGCCTCGGAGCTGCGGGCCCGGGCCACGGCGCAGGGGGCCGAACTGGCGGCGCTCGCGCAGGAGGCCAGTCTGGTCTCGGGCGGGCCGCGGCGGCTGCTGGTGTGGAGCGAGCGCTGGCGGGCGACCGTGCTGACGGCGCCGCCGACCCGGCCGCCGGCCGATCCCGCGCTGCTGAGCGGCATGACGGCGTTCCGGGAGATCGCCGCCCGCGCGGAGGAGGCCCGCACGGACGGCGGCCGGCCCGTCCCCGCGCTGGAGCGCGAACAGCGGCGCCTGGAGCGGGAGATCCGCTCCCGCACCCTGCACATGCGGGGCGGGGCGCCCGGCGACGGCAACCGGTTCGACGTCGGGCGGCTGCTGCGGCGGCTGGGGGACGACGTACGGCTGGTGGAACTGGCCGTGCTCGACGGGCGCGTGCACGTGCTGCTGTGCGGACAGGGGCGGGTGCGGCGGTTCGAGGCCGGGCTGCTGGCGGAGGCGGAACGGGAGGCGGAGCACGTGCAGGCCGGGCTGCGGCGGCTGGCCCACCCGGGGGCGGAGGCGCGGCTGCCCCTGGTGGAGGCGGCGGGCGCGCGCCTCCAGGAGCTGCTGCTCGGCCCCGCCGCGGCCCACCTCGGCTCCGGTCCGGTGGTGGTGGTCCCGCCCGGCCGCCTGCACCGGGTGCCGTGGGCCCTGCTGCCCGCGCTGCGCGAGCGGGTGCTCAGCGTGTCGCCGTCGGCGAGCAGCTGGCTCCGCGCGAGTGACACGGCCCCACCGCCCGGCGGCCGCCAGGTCCTGGTCCGCGGCCCGGGACTGGCGAGCGGCGGCGCCGAGGTGACGGAGCTGGCGGAGCGGTACGGGGCGCCGGGGGCGCCGGGGAGGGCAACTCCGGGCGTGGCGGCACCGGACGCGACGACGCCGGGCGCGCCCGGCACCGGCACGTACAGGGGGCCGGAGGGCCGCACGGACGGGACGCCGGACCGCGCCGACGGGACGCCCGACCGCACGGGCCGGGGGCTCGGCCCGGCCAACGGGTACGGCGTCCCGGGCGGCGGGGCCGGGGCCCCCGACCTTCCCGTGCCACGGCCCACCGTGCTGGAGGGCGACGCGGCGCGGGTGCCGCGGGTGTTGCGGGAGTTGGACGGGGCCGCGTTGGCGCACATCGCCGCGCACGGCACCTTCCGTGCGGACAGCCCGCTGTTCTCGTCGCTGCGCATGGCGGACGGGCCGCTCATCGTGCACGACCTGGAGCGCCTCGACCGCAGCCCGTACCGGATCATCCTGTCCTGCTGCGACACCGCGCGGTTCGCGTCCGTCGGCGCGGACGAGTTGCTCGGGCTGGTCACCGCGCTGCTGCCGCTGGGTACGGCAGGCGTGGTGGCGTGCAGCGCGCCCGTCAACGACGCCGCGGTGGTGCCGCTGATGCTCACCCTGCACAAGGGCCTGGACGCCGGTCTGTCGCTGGCGGAGGCGCTGCGTGACGCGCGGGCCGCGCTGCCGGGCGACGCGGTGCACCAGGCGACCGGCTGGGCCTTCTCGGCGTTCGGGGCGGCCTGAGACCTCGCCGCCGGCCACGTCAGGCAGGCTGGGACTCGGGCAGGTCCATCAGCCAGGGCAGGGCGCCGCGGTCGCCGGCGCCCAGGCGGGTGTAGGCGCCGTAGAGGTGGTTGCCGACGGTGCGGACGGAGAGGGTGAGGCGCTCCGCGATCTGCCGGTTGCTCAGCCCCGCGGCGGCCAGCGTGACGATCTGCCGCTGGCGGGCGGTGAGTTCGCCGAGCACCAGTCCGGACAGGGCCGGGGTCCGGGCGCCCTGGCAGCGCCTGGCGAGGGCGGCGGCGCGGGTACGGGCGGTACGAGCGGCGCGCGGGTCGCGGTGGGCGGGCACCGCCTGGGCGTGCGCCTCGGCCGCGAACAGCAGGAAGCCGCGCCGCTCCAGTTCCTCGGCCACCCGGTCGAGCGCGGGTCCGTCCTCGCGCGCGAGGGCGTCGGCGTGCTCGGCGAAGACGCCGGTCAGCCGCCCGGCGGCCCGGTCGGGGGCGCCGAGCCGTACGGCGTCGTACGGGTCATCGGAACCGGCCGCGCGGACGGCCCCGTCGAGGTCGCCGCGCGCGGCGGCGGCCCAGGCGGCCGCGCCGTGGCTCCCCGTCGGCGCCTCGCCCGACTGGGCGGTGGCCAGGCCGAGTTCATGGAGGCAGGAGGAGTCGTCGATGCTCGTCCGCAGTCCTTCCCGGGCCCACGCGGCGGCCTCGCTCAGCCGCCCGCGCAACCGGGCGAACCGGGCGCGCAGCGCCGCGTACCCGGCGGGCAGCTGCGCTCCCTCGGCCGCCAGCCACTCCCCCACGGGCGTCTCCAGCTCCCGTACGTCGGCCTGTTCGATGCGCAGCGCGAGGGCGGCCCGCTCCGCCTCCAGGGCGGGGCCGCACTGGTCGGGGGTGCGGGCCAGGCGCCGGGCCCGCAGCCGTCCCGCGGCGGCGCGCAGGACCGGGCCGTGCAGGGGGTGGGCAAGCCGGGCGGTGCCCCGGTCGTCGACCGTGACCAGGCCGTCCGCCTCCAGGCGCTCCAGGATCCGTACGTCGAGGGCGTCCGGGTCGAGGGGCAGGGGCTCGGCGAAGGCCAGGCGTTCGAGCGTCTCGCGCTCCTCGGCGCCCTCGCGGTCGAGGAGGTGCGCGGTGCGCTCCCGCACCCCCACGGTGATCGGTACGGGCCCCCGCCAGGCCCGCTGGTCCGTTCCGGGCACCGGCACGAGCAGGCCGTGCTCCCGCACGGCGGTCAGCAGGTCGCGCAGCAGCCGCAGGTCCCCCCGGCACAGGCGGTGCAGCCGGTCGGCGGTGAGGGGTCCCAGGTTGGTGCCCGCCCCCGCCGTGAGGAGTTCGGCGGTCTCCTCGCGGGGCAGCGGTTCCAGGGCGAGGCGCGGCAGCAGTTCGCCGGACCACAGCCGGGACACCGCGCCCGGTACGGCGGCGCCCTCGGTGGCGACCACCAGGAGCCGGGTGCGGCCGTGCACGGCGAGTTGGTGCACCAGGGCGGCGGAGGCGCTGTCGAGCAGGTGCGCGTCGTCGACCAGCAGCAGCCGTACGCCGGACAGCAGGTGTACCGCGCGGTGCAGCGTGACGCCTTCGGGCAGCAGGTGGGCGAAGGCGGCGAAGGGGATGTCCCGGGTCTCGGGCGTGCCGGCCGCGCGGGCGCAGTCCAGGCCGCGCAGGGCCTCGGTCACGAGCCGGGTCTTGCCGAAGCCCGCCGGGCCCGTCACCACGAGGCCGCCCCGTCCGGCGGCCACGGAGCGGCGCACCAGTTCCAGTTCGTCCGTCCGCCCGGTGAACGGCCAGGGCGTCCGAAGCGTCTTCGCGTCGCGCAGAGAAGTCGTCACGACAACATGAGTCGGCTTACTCATCCCTGATACAGGGTGACTTGAGTACCCCCCGACTCAGGCGCCGGATCCCGGCCGGACGGCAGTCTGGGGGCCATGACCGCACGCTACTGCTCGCTCGCGCAGCAGCCGCTCCCCGCGTTCGCGCCGGGGCTGGCCGCCGAGCGTGTCGCCGCGCTCGTGGGCGGGCAGCGGATGTGGGTCGACGGAACCGTTCTGCACTACTGCTTCCTGGGCGGCGACACCGACGACTCGGTGGTCCCGATGCGGGGGTCCGGCCGGCCGCGGCGGGAATCGTGGGTGGGGACCGAGGAGCAGCGGGACGTGGTGCGCGACTGCTTCCGGGAGTGGCGGGACCTCGGCATCGGGGTCGGTCTCACCGAGGTGCGGGACCGCTCGGAGGCGGAGCTGCGCATCGGCTTCCAGCCCGGTGACGGATCCTGGTCGGTGATCGGCAAGGACGCGCTCCGGGTCGGTCTGAACGACCGCACGATGAATTTCGGCTGGGACCTGACCGCGCCGGGTGAGCGCGCGACGGCACTGCACCAGATCGGGCACGCGCTCGGCATGCTGCACGAGCACCAGAGCCCGTTCGCGGGCATCCTCTGGGACGACGAGGCGGTCTACGCAGAGCTGGCGGGCCCGCCCAACCACTGGAGCCGGGAGCGGACCTTCCACAACATCCTGCGCAAGCTCGACGGCGACGAGGCCAACGGACCGGTCTGGGACCCGCAGTCGATCATGGAGTACCCCTTCCCGTCGGGTCTGATACTGGAGCCCGAGCACTACCGCTCGGGACTCCAGCCGCCCGGCACCCTGTCCGCGGCCGACAAGGAGTTCGCCCTGCGCTGGTACCCGCCCACCGGCCGGCCGGGTCCGCTGGTGCCGTTCCGTTCGGTGCCGCTCGGCCTCGGGCCCGGCGAGCAGGCCGACTTCCGGCTGGACCCGCCGGAGACCCGCGAGTACACCGTGGGCACCTTCGGGGACAGCGACGCCGTCGTCGTGGTCTTCGAGGAGCGGGACGGCGTGCCCCGCTTCCTCGTGGGACAGGACGACGGCGGCACCTCCCGCAACGCCACCATCAGGGCCCGTTTCGTCAAGGGCCGCCGCTATGTCGTCCGGGTGCGCCTGTACTCCTCGTGGGGTGCCGGCGAGACCGCGGTCATGTGCTGGTGACCGCGGGACTCAGGGACACCCGGGCGCCGCGGCCACAGTCCGGCACCGGGGGCCGGCCGCCGTACGCCACCTTCGGGGGAGGGTGACGTACGGCGGCACATGCCGTGTCCGCCGCTGGGGGGCGGCGGACACGGCGTTCACTGGTTCGCGGCGGGGATCGCGGGACTGTCCGCGAGGCGGCCGCCGAAGGCCGGGTGGGCGATGAGGGTCCTTACGTGGGACCACAGGATCCAGGAGAGTGACGGGACAGATCTCGTCCAGGCCGAGGAGGCTGTGCACGACCGCGATGCCCAGACAGCCGTCGTGGCCGGACGTCAGGTGGAGGCGGTAGCGGCGCGGCACTGCGTAGTGGCCGCCGCGCGGGTCGCGGCCGACCGGCGCCCCCGGGGGGCGTCAAGAGGGGGTCCGATCGGGTAGTACCCGTGAGGGAGTCCGGCAGTAGAGTTCGGGCCATGTCCTCACATGTGGAGAATCTTGCCGATTCCCCTTTGTCCAGACTGGCTTCACTGGGACTACGGCTCCCAGCGGTCAGCGCCCCCAAAGGCTCGTACGTCCCCGCCGTCGCGAGTGGCCGGTTCGTCTTCGTGGCGGGCCAGATCCCGTTGACGGGCAACGACCTGGTGCAGGAGGGCCACGTGGGCGCCGGGGTGTCCCTCGACCAGGCCCGGGGACTGTGCCGACGGTGCGCCCTGTCATCCCTGGCCGCGGTGCACGCGGAAGTAAGCCTCGAACGTGTCTCCCGCATCGTCAAAGTCACCGGGTACGTTGCAGCGGCGCCGGGCTTTCACGACCTGGACAGGGTGGTGGACGGAGCGAGCGAACTCTACGAAGCGGCGTTCGGCTCACGAGGGAAGCACGCGCGCTCCGTCGTAGGTGTGGCGGACCTGCCACTCCGGGCACCGGTGAAGATCGAGGCTCTGGTCGAGATCGCCCCGTGACCGGAGCGGGCCTCAGATGGGCACGGCCGTACCGGTGATGCCGATTCCCGTCCCCGGCTCTTCCGGGATGTCGACCGTGATGGAGCTCGGGCGGCCCATGTCGTGGCCTTGGAGCACTGTCACCTCGGCGGGGAGAGGGATCAGTCGACGGTCCCTCAGGTAGCCGCCGAGGGCCGCTGCCGCCGCGCCCGTGGCCGGGTCTTCGAAGACTCCGCCCGTCGGGAAGGGGTTGCGAGCATGGAAGACCGTGCTGCTTTCCCGCCAGACGAGATTGACCGTCACCCAACCGTGTCGCTCCATGAGCCGGGTCAGCTTCGGCATGTCGTAGTCGAGGCGGGCCAGCCGGGAGCGCGTGGCCGCCGCCAGGACCAAGTGCCATGCCCCCGCGTACGTGGCCCGAGGCGGGAGGCGCAGGTCCAGCTCTGACGCCTCCCAGCCCAGGAGGGCAAGCAGATCCTCGATCTGGGCGTCGGTCACCCCTGCGGTTCGCGGCGGAACACTCGTCAGGGTCGCCGTGCACCACCCAGCGGCGTCCACCGCGGTGCGCACGCCGATGACGCCGGCCTTGGTGCGCAGCTTCAAATCGCCCACGCCGTGGCGATGGGCGTAGGCGACTGCTGCCGCGATGGTGGCGTGCCCGCAGAAGGGGACCTCGATCCCAGGGCTGAAGTAGCGTACGTCGAACTCTGGGCCGTCGGCCGGAAGAACGAAGGCCGTTTCCGAGTAGCCGACTTCCTTTGCGATTGCGGCCATATCGGCCGAACTGAGCCCTTTGGCATTCAATACCACGCCGGCCGGATTACCGCCCCACGCTTCCTTCGTGAACGCCGAATAGCGAAGTACTTCCATTTCCACCATATCGCATCTTTCATTCGCGCCGCGGGTGTCAAATGCCCCGCAGCGGACGCTCATCCCCAAGCCAACAACTCTCCAGTGACGGCCACACCGACAGAGAATCCGAGTGCTATGCGCCGTCCACCGTGGCTGGGCTTCACTGCATGATAGTTTCGCGAGTCGAAGAGCAGGCCGTCCCCCACAGCGGCCCGGACCTCGATCGACTCCGCATCTCGTACGCATTCACTGGTGAATCCGTAGGAGCCCTGCGGTCGGAATTCCTCATCTCTGGGATGCCAGCGATGACGCCAGATCACGGTCTCACCGCCGGACTCGGGAACGGACAGGTAGAGATTGAAGGCCAGTTGCGCCAGGAGCGGCGCCTCGAGCAGTTGATCGGTGAACTCACGTGCCGAGTCGTCGTAGTGCACCAAGAATCCCTGCGGCGCTTCGCGTGCAACGCCCGCGCCCATCTCACGACCCTCGTGCCGCCCGACACCGACCCTGCCGGGCCAGTCGGCACCGACGGACTGTCGCGCCATTTCCCACGGATCCAGCGGCAGGGACAAGCTGCCCCAGGCCGCGCGAGACCGCTCAAGAGCGGGCCAGTACTCCGCAGCGATCCCACCGTCGGACCGATAATCGCTGACGCCGACACCGAAACGCATGACGGCCGGCTGGACGCGCTCCGCACCGTACTGGTCGAAGTCCGCCCCCGACAGAGCACGAACGATCTCGCCGCACACCGCCCCGGGAAGGAGGTTCGGCACCTGCACCGCGGCGCAGCGCCCCGAGACCAGGTCTGCGATGTGGTGGCGGGTGAACCCTGGGGCGGTGACCACGCGGAAGAAGGGGTCACGCACGTACGTGGATGTGATGAGCGAATCGCTGGTCATGGCGATGTCCCGTCTCAGCTGATGAAGCCGGCCACCGGGCCACTATCCCAGGAGTAACGCGGGGCTGTAAGCCAACTTTGCGTCGCGCTCGAGCGCCCGGTGATCCTCCTCGATGGACTCCAGTGCGATGCGGCGTGCCGATTCCAACTGCTCGGGGTCGGCATCGCTGTCGACGTCCGGTGGTGTTGAACCCGGAGAACTGGGTTCCGAGTGGTAGGAGTTCATACAGCAAGCTCCCTAACGAGAGGTCGAATTACGCTGCGTGTCCATCAGTTCACTCACAGGGTGATGGACAGCGATGCTAGGCGCAAGAGCCCATGAGAGTGGGGCGCTTGAGAAAGTCGATCATTCTTCTGTTTTTGGTCGAGGCCGACCGAGCACATCTTCGATCGAATCGAGAAGTTTCTGATTCCGGATCGTTTCCGGATGTGTTGATCCGAGTACCTGCTTCCGGTCTGTCAAGAGACTCGCCGTCTCGGTGTGCGCACGGCGGAGTTGCCCCTGAATCAGGAGGAGCTGACACAGCGTGTGTCGGAGCGTCATGACCAGCACGGAGTTGGACCGCTGTGTGGTGTCCTCCAAGGCCCGGCGGATCATCTGCTCCGCCTCCTCGTGCCGCTGGGTCTGCATCAGACAGCGCGCGAGGTTCTGACGGATACGGAGCGTCTCCATCGTGGACGGTGACCACTTGTCGAGGCTGATCTGCAGGATCTCGCGCAGCGCAGCCTCTGCTTCTGAGGTGCGCCCCAGAGCGAACATAGCCCGGGCGAGGCTGTGCCGCACGGCGACCGTGTCGGAATGGTCCGGTCCGTGGACGACTAGCTCGGCCTGCACGATGGACCGGAGATGGGGTTCTGCCTCCTCGAAGCGGAACTGCTCCAGGATGCTGCGTGCGAGCTTGTGGCGACTGGCCAGGGTACGAGGGTCGTCCAGCCCCAACAACCCCTGACGGCGGGCAACGACCCTGCGCAGTTCGGCCTCTGCCGTCGGATAGTCACCGCTCTCCAGCGCGATGCGAGCCTTTTCATGACGTATCCCGAGAATTTCCTCGTCACCCGGGTTGAACCCGATGGCTTCGCAGTTGTCGAGAACGACGTCGGCCAGTTCGTGGGCCGGCCTGAGCAGTCCCACCACGATCAGGTAGCGCAGGTTCCGGCGCGCCAGTTCCAGGGCCCGGCGCAGCACTTCGTCGTCGATGACGTGCCGACCACCGGTGAGACACGCTCGTACGACCTCCATCACGTGGGGTGCGATCGCGGTCCAGATGTCCCAGCTCTGCGGCTCATCCGGTGGCGACCAGCGCGTGACGTCCGACAGCAGATCAACGATGAGGCCGTAGTACTCGGATCTCCGATGCTCGATCTGCGGGTCGGCTCGCAGAAGGGCGTGCACCACAGGGTGCAGGCTCAGGCTGTGCGTGAGGTGGCTGCTCTCGGCCTCCGGACGGCTGATGCGCTCGATGAGTCCGAGGTCGTCCAATCCTTTGAGTACACCGTTGCGCCGACCGCGGGTGAAGTCGGGCAGCAGTGGCGACTCCTGGACGACGCGGCTCTCCAGGAGGGGCCGATACGGGATCGGAGCGATCCCCAGGCAGGCGAGGGCCCGCAACAGGGGTGCTGCCTGTGGAAGCCCCTGGTGAGCCAAGAGATCCAACGCGATGCCGCAGACCTGTGTCATCGCGGACATGCCCAGCATCTCTTCCAACCCCCTGGCCGCCGTCCCGGGGGGCGAAGAGCTCCGGGCCTCGAAACTCTCGCGATAGCTGTCGAAGTCGTGGATCACCGGGTCGTCGAGCGATGGGGAGCCCTGGTGCACGGAGTTGAGATACGAAGCGGCCCCGTGCAAGGCCAGCGGCAGCCCTCCCAATGCCACGGAGAGCCGACGTGCCTTTTCCCGTGAGCCACCCTGAGGGGCAGCGGCCACGAGCAGTTCGGCTCCGTCCTCGTCCCCCAGGAGCGGGACCTGATGGACACGGCAGGGCGGGAGCCAGGACGCGGCGGATCGGTCCCGGCTCGTGAGGATGACGAGCCCGTCGGCGCGTTCGGGCTGACGCACCCAGCCAACGCCCTCGGCCACCTGCCGCGCCTCGGGAGCGAGCCGGTCAGGCGTGTCGGCGTTGTCGATCACGAGCAGCCACGGGTCGGTGCAGGCCTCAAGGTAGCGCCACACCAGGTCGATGGAGCTTCCCTCGCCCCGGAATGCCTGTTCCACCTCTCCGGTGGGCACACCGAGCTGGTGGGCGACCTCCCGCATACAGGTGTTGATCTGAGGCACCGTCACCCACCACACGCGGCGCGTTCTCTCGGCCTGGCGGACCGCTTCCAGCGCGATACGGCTCTTGCCGGACCCTCCCAGACCGGCCAGAACGTGGATCCTGGGCCCCTTCTCGGTCGTCGGGGCCATCAGGTCGGCGATGATGCTTCGCGGTCGTTGACCGTGCAGTTTGATCCGCCGCCGTCCGTAGGGAGGGCTGACCGACACGCCACCCTGTTGTTGCGGCAGAAGCATCTGCCGCCCCTGGCCTGGCTGACCCTCCTCGGGTTGCAGTTGAGACGGCATGGTCGGCTCTCCGGCTGCGGTGGGCTGTGCCGCCTTGGCCGCCAGAATCCTGGTCAGGGTCTGCTTCACCGCCTCGTAGGAGGCCGAACGGTGATCGCGCGGCTGGACGAGCTGCAGGTGGTCACCCGGCACGGTGGCACCGACGGGGAATTCCGCTCTCGCCTCCTGCGCGGGAACGACCTCGTCCTCGCTTCCGCCGTAGGCGTGGATGGGGATGGAACAGTTGCTCCCGGTGCTGCGTTCGGCACGCACGACGGTCCGCATGACGGCTTCCCGTGTTGCCACGACCTCCCGGCGGTACGTTCGTAGCGCCCGCCCTTGAGCCTGGCGCACCAGAAACGGGACCCGGCGTGCAGGGTGGACTGCCGGCGAGCCGTTGTTGGGACAGCCGAACATGACGATCTGGGCTATGCGGTTCAGCGCGAACCCACGTCCTTCGCCGAACGTCCGGGTCAGGAAGCGCTGCACGATCAACCCGCCCTGGCTGTGGCTGACCAGGACGACGAGCCCTGTCGGGGGAATCTGTACGCGGAGGTAGTCGTCGAGCAATTTCGCGGCGTCGTCGTAGGCCGAGATCACGCGCTCCCTGCGCAGCATCCGCACCGGGCTCTCATAGGGGAAGCAATGCACCGCCACCCGACGCAGGTCGTCGTCGGCCGCGAGGAGTTTTCGGAACTGGTCCCACAGATCGGCCGACGTGAACAGACCATTTACGAACACCACGTGAACGACCTTCGGGATCTTCACTCCCACCGGCACAGCGATCAACCGCCTTCCCCCTGCGGCGGTTGGAGTGGTCCCCTATTCACCAACCGCACTAACAGCCAGTTATACCCGGTGACGGCACGTACGACCTCAGGTGTGCGACGCATCGCTCCTGATCGACTTTCTTCTTGCAGAGATGCGCCCCTGGCGATCATGCTCGATCACTGGAGAAGCGCACACATGAGTGGAGGGGGCCGATCAGACCACTCTGATCGGACCCCTCTGCAACGACTCATCCGAGTGGGGACGACAAAACGGTACGGTCTCAACGGCGCCCTGATCCAATTCCGCATCTGCTCGAACGGAAGCAACCAACGCTGGACCCGTACCTGACGGAGCAGCCTTACCGCATCCACATCGCCGACCGACTGCGCGAGAAGGCGTCCAAGGGCACCGCCCCCAACGCCCACCCCCTTGAGCACCTCCAGACCGTGGCCGCCGAACTCCACAGCCGCCCACGCAAAACGCTCGGCTGGGAACCCCAGCCGAGCGCCTCGCTAAGCTACTGGACCTAGCCAGCTGACCAGCAGTGTTGCAACGACCCCTCGAATTCGCCCGAAGACGGGGCCCGTAAGCGGTTGTGCGCCGGACAGAGGTCAGCCACTGACCGTGATGGTGGAGCTTCCACTGCTCTGATAGCCCTCGGTGGCCATGATCATGTAGTACTTGAACTGGCCCATGTTCATGCCCGCGCGCGCCCAGGCGTCGAAGTGGTTGCCGGTGGTGATGGTGCCGGAGCCGCTGGTCACCTTCGACTGCCGGACACTCCAGTACTGCTGGAAGGTCTTGGTCCCTTCCACGGAGGGAGCGTTGTACCGGGTCGTCTGGTAGATGTCGTAGGTGCCGCCGTCACTGGAAACGGTGCCCCGGTACGTACCGGTGGGCCGGTAGCTGCCCCAGTTGTCGACGATGTAGTACTCCACCAGCGGGTTCGAGGTCCAGCCGTAGAGGCAGCCGTAGCCGTTGCCCGACGGGTTGAAGTAGCCGTTGTAGCGGACCGTCCTGCGTCCGCCGGTGCTCCAGCCCTTGCCGGCCACGAAGTTGCCGCAGTTGGTCCACCGGGTGCTGTAACTGCCGCCACCGTTGAGCGTCATGGAGACGGAGCCGCCACCGTCGGTCCAGAACGAGTAGTACATGCCGTCGGTGCCGGTCTGGTTGGTGGTGATGGTGGTGGCGGCGTGGGCGGTGCCGGGCAGCAGCAGCCCGGACGCGGTGGCGAGCGCGAGGGTGCCGGCGCCACCGAGGAAGCCTCGTCGGCTCACTCCGTCGAAGGGGCCGGGGTTCTGCTTGATCCGGTTGTGCTGCGTGCCGTCCTGTTGCATGCGTTCTCCTGATGAAGGCTGGTGGGGGCGGGCGACTTCTGTCGCCCGCGGCCTTGCCGGAACCACGGCGGGGACGCCCGGCCGTCACACCGTGACAACCGACCGCCGCACCCGGCCACGTGGCACGAGCGGACTGGCGGTCTCCTGCCGTTCAGTGGCCACAGTTTTCGTAGAGCGCCATGACCCTGTCAATACTTTCGACACGCTTTCGGAAATGTTCCCCACGCAAGAAGAGGCTGCGACAAACGCTCTTTTGCAGGTCACAGCACTCCCTGTACGAACTGCCACAGGAGAATGGATGCGATACTGGAGGGATGGCGCGCAATCATACGCACAGCTTCCGAAAGTTTCGAAGTCCAAGACGTGAGCCGACCACAGAGAAGAACGGCATTACCGGCGCCTACGCCGCTGGACGCGGGGAGGGGGCCACCGCCCCGCCGGACCATTTCCAGCGAAAGCGCCACCACCCGCATCACCCCCGGCCAGGTGCCGACGACGTTCTCCTCGGCTTCCACGCGGCGGGCGTCGATCCGCTGGACCTCAGGATGCGCAACGGAGACTTCAGGCCCGGCCTCTGCGGTGAGCGGGCCGGGGGACCTCGTTGGACTCTCGGCACCCGGCGGCTCGAAGGGAGGACTCCCCCGTGCCCATGTACGACAATCCGGTGATCAGCGGGTTCCACCCCGATCCGAGCGTGTGCCGGGTCGGCGGCGACTACTACCTGGTGTGCTCCAGCTTCGAGTACTTCCCCGGGCTGCCACTGTTCCACAGCAAGGACCTCGTGCACTGGGAACAGATCGGCAACGTGCTCGACCGGCCCGGGCAACTGCCGTTGCCCCTCCCCGGCGCCAAGGCATCCGGAGGCCTCTACGCCCCGACCATCCGTCACCACGACGGCCGCTACTGGGTCATCAACACCAACGTCGACGGTGGCGGCAACTTCGTCGTCTCGGCCGAGCGGCCCGAAGGGCCCTGGAGCGACCCCGTGTGGATCGACCTGACCGGGATCGATCCCGACCTGGCATGGGAGGAGGACGGCACCTGCTGGTGTGCCTTCTCCGGCCCCGAAGGGGGCGTCAACATGGCCAGGATCGACCCGGTCAAGGGCGAGGTGCTGGAGAAGCCCTTCGCCACATGGTCGGGCAGCGGCCTCAAGTACCCGGAGGCGCCGCACCTCTACCGCATCGGCGACTGGTGGTACCTGCTGATCGCGGAAGGCGGCACGGAACGCGGTCACAGCGTGTCCGTGGCCCGCGGCCGCTCGCCGCGCGGTCCCTGGGAAGGGGCGCCCGACAACCCCCTGCTGTCCCACAGCGGTACCGCCCGCTCCATCCAGAACACGGGCCACGCCGACCTGGTGGAGGCTCCCGACGGCGGCTGGTGGATGGTGCTGCTGGGTGTCCGTCCCCGCGGCTTCACGCCCGACGTGCACGTGCTCGGCCGCGAGACGTTCCTGACCCCCGTGGAGTGGGACCGGGACGGATGGCCCGTCGTCACGCCCGTTCCCGTGAGCCATGCGGCCCCTGGTGGCGCCTGGCACCCCCTCCCGGCCCCGCCCGCCCGTGACGACTTCGACGGGTCCGCTCTCGCACCGCACTGGATCTCGCCGTTCGCCCGCCCGGACAGCTCCTGGTCGCTCACCGAGCGGCCGGGCTGGCTGCTGCTCGGCGCCACCGGCCCATCCCTCGACAGCCCCGGGTACACCTTCATCGGGCGGCGCCAGCAGCACCACGACTGCCGCGTCACCGCCCTGATCGACCCGGGTACGGGATGCGGCGGTCTCTGCGTACGCCTCGACGAGGCCCACCACTATGAGGTGGAGGCCGGGGGCGGGGAGGTCCGTGTCGTCGCCCGGATCGGGCCGCTGCGCCAGACCGTGGCCCGCCGACCGGTACCGGCCGGGCCGCTGCACCTCGCCGTGACGATCCGGACGTCTGGCCTCGTTCCCGCGTCGCCCGAACTCACCGACGGCGGGACCACGGGGCCCGACACCATCGCCTTCGGGCTCGGCGAACCCGACGCCCCGGACGCCCGGCCGCTCGCCGAACTGGACGGGCGCTACCTGTCCACCGAGGTCGCCTGCGGCTTCACCGGCCGTGTGATCGGCATGTACGCCACCGAGGGCACGGTCGCCTTCGACTGGTTGGAGTACGTCCCGGCGCCGTCCGTGTAACGCCCATGAACGGCCGTCGGTCTGTTCCGACGTCGGCGGACCGACCCGCTGTCCCCCCGACCCCGCACCCCCCACCGGAAAGGAGACCCGCTGGAAGGCGTGGGCGAAGTGCGCGTGCGGGCTCCCGCCGGAACGGCGTCGAGATCGGTAGGGCGACCGCTGCGGCGCCTGCACGACGCCGGCGCGGCTGACGCCCGTGTCGAGTGGCCCCGTGCCATGACCGCCCGCTACCGGGTTCCCAGTCTTGACCCCACGTCCGCGGAGGTTCTCTGCGGGGACGTCTCGTCAACGGCTTGTGGCGACGCACCGTGCGCGACGAGGAGCACGTGGCCTGCTACCCGCGTTCCGGGGGCTCTTCGGACGGCGGCGCCGTCGAGGCGCGTACCACGAGTTCGGTGGCGAGCTCGATGTGGTGGGACTCGACCTTCTCGCCGTTGGCGAGTCGGAGCGCGGTACGCAGGGCGGCACCGCCCATCTCCCGCAAGGGCTGACGCACCGTGGTGAGGGGCGGTGAGGACATCCGGGCGAGGCTCGTGTCGTCGAAGCCGACCACGCTCAGGTCTTCCGGCACGCGCAGGCCTCGGCCCCGGGCGGTCTCGACGACCCCGACGGCGATCTCGTCGTTGCCTGCGAAGATCGCCGTCGGTGGCTCCTGCAGGTCCAACAGTGCCGCGGCTCCGAGCAGTCCCGTCTCGTGCGTGAACTCTCCCGGCTGGACGTAAGCCTCCGGTACCTGGGCCCCTCCCGCCTCGATCGCGGCGCGGTAGCCGTGCATGCGGGCCTGGTTGCACACGGCCATGGCGGGCCCGCCGAGGTAGGCGACGCGGCGGTGACCCAGGGAGAGCAGGTGCTGCGTCGCGGTCAGCCCGCCGGCGAAGTTGGTGGCCCCGACGCTGTTCACCCGGTTGTCCGGCAGATGCAAGGGGTCCAACACGACCAGCGGCAGCCCGGACCGGGCCAGCTCGTTGAGGTGCGCCGTGGTGTACACGCTGGTGACCGCGATGACGGCACGGCGCCCGGCGGAGACCAGGTCCCGGGCCCAGTGCGGGGCACTGGACGCCTTGCTGATCACCACCGAAGCCCCCAGTTCGGAGGCGGAGTCGATGATCCCTTCCAGGGTTTCGGCGACGTACGGCTTCAGGCCGCCCTTGAACTGCACCTCGATGGTCGGGCTTTCGACGGCCTCGGTGTGGCGGAACACGGGGGCGAGGTAGTCGTGTTGGTGCAACAGCTCCTGCACCCGGGTGCGGGTCTGCGGCGCCACGTCACCGCGACCGTTCACCACTTTGGACACGGTCGCGACGGAGACCCCGGCCGCTTGGGCGATGTCCGCCAAAGTGGTGCGTCTCGCGTTCGGTCGCATCGGTTCCCTCCCGTATTCGTCCACCGGTGTGGTGAGTCTCCGGTCGGGCCGGCAACACGGGTGGAACCGGTCAACAGTACGGCACCCGCGCCACGAGCCCGCTCGGGAGGTGCCGACAAGCCCCGCGGCCTCGACCGGTCCGGAAGCAGGACCGAGCGCCCCTTCGGCACGATCTGACCAGCATCTACGGTGCTCAAGGAAAGATCACCGCCTCAACTGCCTACCCCGAGTCAGGCAGTTTCGAAACACTTTCGAGATAGGTCAGGCACCCCCGGGCGCCGTAGTGTCCTGAAAATGCGGGGTCCGAAGCCGCCTCCAGAAGGCATGCGCACGTCCCTTGACAGGCCATCAGCCCGAAACCTAATTTGCACGAACAGAGTTCGGAGAAGGTTCTTTCGAAAACCTTTCACCATGACTCACGAGAAGCCGGTGACTCTCGAGTGCGGAGAAAAGACATGGCGCTCTCCCGACGTACCCTCCTCGGCCTGGCCGCCGCTGTACCGGCCTCAGCGGCACTGGCGGCCTGCGGCTCGTCCGGCCCCGGCAAGAGCGATGGTGGGGCCACGTACTGGTACCTGAACGGCCAGCCACAGGAAGGCGTCCGAGGCGGCGCGGTGGACGCGTTCAACAAGGCCCATCCCGACAACCAGATCGATGACACGACGTTCCAGAACGACGCGTACAAGACGAAGATCAAGACCGCCATCGGTGCCGGACAGGCGCCCACCATCATCTGGGGCTGGGGCGGCGGGACACTGCGCACCTACGCGGAAGCGGGCCAGGTCGAGGACCTCACGTCGTGGTTCGACGAGCACTCCGAGGTCAAGAAGGGGCTGTTCCCTTCCTCGTTCGACGCGGCGACCGTCAACGGCAAGATCTACGCGATCCCGTGCGAGACCGTGCAGCCGATCATCCTCTACTACAACAAGAAGGTGTTCGACCAGGTCGGCGTGGAGCCGCCGGAGTCCTGGGACGACCTCATGGCTCTGGTGCCCAGGTTCAACGCGAAGGGCATAGCACCGCTCTCCCTGGGTGGCCAGTCCCGATGGACGAACATGATGTGGCTGGAGTTCCTGTTCGACCGCATCGGCGGTCCCGAGGTGTTCCAGGCGGTCATCGAGGGCGAGAAGGACGCCTGGTCGAACCCGGACGCCATCACCGCGCTGACCAAGGTGCAGGACCTGGTCGAGGCCGGCGGGTTCATCAAGGGGTTCTCCTCCATCACAGCGGACTCCAACGCCGACCAGGCGCTGCTGTACACCGGCAGGGCCGCGATGATGCTGCACGGTGCATGGTCGTACGGCATCCAGCAGGCCGACGGCGGAGACTTTGTCTCCAGCGGCCAACTGGGCTACATGAACTTCCCGCCCGTCGACGGCGGAAAGGGTGATCCGAGCAACGCGGTCGGCAACCCCGCCCAGTACCTGTCCATCTCCTCGAAGGCCACCGACGAGGAGAAGAAGACCGCCAAGGACTTCTTCGCGACCGGTGTCCTCCAGGACGCCGAGGTGAAGGCCTGGATCGACAACGGGTCGGTTCCGGTCCGGTTGGGCACGGAGAAGCTGCTGGCCGCCTCCAAGAGCGCCGACTTCCTCCAGGTCAACTACGGCATCGCCACCAAGGCCAAGACGTTCGTGCAGTCCTGGGACCAAGCGCTCAGTCCGACGGCCGCCGAGACCCTGCTGGACAACATCGTCAAGTTGTTCCAGCTGTCCCTCTCCCCGGAGCAGTTCGCCGGCAACCTCAACGCGGTCACCGGCAAATGAGTTCGCTCACGGGCCATCCGCCGCACCGCCGACCGCGCAGCATTCTGCCCTGGCTGGCGACACCGGCGCTGGTGGTCTTCGTCGGCTTCGCCGTGGTCCCGCTCGTCGGAGTCTTCGCTCTGAGCTTCACCACCTGGGACGGGATCGGCGCCATCCACCAGTCGGGGCTGACCAGTTGGCGTGCGGTGCTCACCGACCCCGGGCTGCCGCACGCCCTCTGGGTGACCTTCATGGTGATGGCGGTGTCGTGGGTCGTCCAGACGCCACTGAGCATTCTGCTCGGCACGTTCCTCGCGGGCCGCCAGCGCTACCGTGCGGTGCTCGGCGTGGTGTACTTCGTCCCTCTGATGCTCAGCTCCGCGGCCATCGCCATCGCGTACAAGGCCCTGCTGGACCCCAACTTCGGCCTCGGGGCCGGGCTGAAGCTCCCACTGCTCAGCCAGGACTGGCTGGGACGGCCTGGGCTCGCCTTCGGCATCGTCGTCTTCGTCGTCTCCTGGCAGTTCGTCCCGTTCCACTCCCTGATCTACCAGGGTGGTGTCCAGCAGATTCCGAAATCCCTCTACGAAGCAGCCCAGTTGGACGGAGCCGGTCGGATTCGGCAGTTCCTCAGCATCACGCTGCCCCAGCTGAGGTACACCATCATCACCTCGTCCACTCTGATGGTGGTCGGGTCGCTGACCTTCTTCGACCTCATCTTCGTCCTCACCGAGGGCGGTCCCGGCGACGCCACCCGGGTCCTGGCACTGGACATGTACAAGCGGGGTTTCCAGGCCAGCCTGATGGGACCGGCCAGCGTCATCGCGGTCATCCTGGTCCTGGTGGGGCTGGCCCTCGCCCTGCTGCTGCGCCGGCTCGGGGGCCGCGACGCCGGGGCGAGCCAACTCGAGGGAGCCTGAGGTGACCACCACGCTGTCCGAGACACGACGACCCCACAAGGCCGCACCGGGCGAACGGCAGCGCCACTCCCTCCGGGCGGCACGCCGACGCAACTGGGCCGGGGGCCTGGCCGGATGGCTGTGGCTCGTCGTCGTGGCCGTACCTCTGTACTGGACCCTCATCACCAGTCTCAAGGCCCAGAGCCGCTACTACGCGAGCAACCCGCTGGTGCCTTCGGGCGACCCCACACTGGACAACTACCGACTGGTCATCGAGTCCGACTTCCTGCGCTACTTCCTGAACAGCGTCGTGGTCACCGCGGGCGCCGTGGTACCGGCGGTCGTGTTCTCCTTCATGGCGGCCTACGCGATCGTACGGGGCTGGCGCATGCGGTTGCTGCGCGCGATGAACGGGCTGTTCCTCATGGGCCTGGCCATCCCGCTGCAGGCGACGGTGATCCCCGTCTACCTGATCATCATCAAGTTGCAGTTGTACGACACCCTGCTGGCGCTGATCCTCCCGTCGATCGCGTTCGCCATCCCGCTGTCGGTGCTGGTGCTCGCCAACTTCATCCGAGACGTACCCGACGAACTGTTCGACTCGATGCGGGTCGACGGCGCCACCGAATGGACGACGCTGTGGCGGCTGGCGGCACCGCTCACCCGGCCGGCCATCCTCACCGTGACCATCTTCAACGCCCTGACCATCTGGAACGGGTTCCTGCTGCCACTGGTGCTCACTCAGAGTCCCGAACGCCGGACCCTGCCGCTCGCGCTGTGGACCTTCCAGGGCCAGTACGGGGTCAACGTCCCCGCCGTTCTCGCCGCCGTCGTCCTCACCACACTGCCCGTCCTGATCCTCTACGCCTTCGGCCGCCGCCAACTGCTGAGCGGTCTGACCGCCGGATTCAGCCGATGACCGACGCGGGCCCGGGACGGTGCCGGAACCCGGACATGGCCCGTCCCGCATCGAGTCCCGCTCGTCTACTTGTTCGCCCGTCGCACCCAGGTCGAGGGTCCGCGGGCCGTGGGAGGGAAAGTGAACGCCAACGTGGCCGTAGACAACACCGCCGGAGTCTCCCGCTGGAACGACACCACCTCTTCCGTCACCGCGCGAGTCGAAGCCCTGATCGACGCGATGACACTTCAGGAGAAGACCGCCCAGCTGTACGGAGTCTGGGTGGGCGCCTCCGATCAGGGCGGTGAAGTGGCCCCCCACCAGCACGACATGGAGGAGGCCGTCGATCTCGACGCGCTCCTGCCCACCGGACTGGGCCAGCTGACCCGGCCCTTCGGCACGGTCCCGGTAGACCCCGCTCTGGGTGCGCTCTCCCTGGCCCGCACCCAGACCCGGATCGCCGCCTCGAACCGATTCGGCATCCCCGCTCTCGCGCACGACGAGTGTCTGGCCGGCTTCGCCGCCTGGGGGGCGACGGCCTACCCCGTCCCGCTGTCCTGGGGCGCCACCTTCGACCCCGACACGGTGCGGCGCATGGCCTGTGCCATCGGGCGGGACATGCGTGCCGTCGGCGTTCACCAGGGACTCGCGCCCGTCCTGGACGTCGTGCGCGATGCCCGCTGGGGCCGGGTCGAGGAGACCATCGGCGAGGACCCGTACCTCGTCGGCACCGTCGGAACAGCGTATGTGCAGGGTCTTGAGTCGGCCGGGATCGTCGCCACCCTCAAGCACTTCGTCGGCTACTCGGCCTCGCGCGCCGGGCGTAACCTCGCCCCCTCCTCCATGGGCCCGCGGGAGCGCGCCGACGTCCTGCTGCCCCCCTTCGAGATGGCGATCCGTGAAGGCGGCGCGCGTTCGGTGATGACTGCCTACACCGACACCGACGGCGTCCCCTCCGCGGCCGACGAGGAGCTGCTCACCGGGCTGCTGCGCGACACGTGGGACTTCGACGGCACCGTCGTCGCCGACTACTTCGCCATCGCCTTCCTCAAGACCCTGCACGGCGTCGCGGCCGAGTGGGCCGACGCCGCCGGCCTGGCACTGCGGGCGGGCGTCGACGTCGAACTGCCGAACGTCAAGGCCTACGGCCCGCCCCTTGCCGACGCGGTCGCCGACGGCCGTGTCCCGGAGGCGTGGGTCGATCGGGCCGTTCGCCGGACACTCACCCAGAAGGCGAGGCTCGGCCTGCTCGATCCGGACTGGAATCCCCTGCCGGCCGCACTCGAAGGGGCAGACCTCGACTCTCCGGCCGCCCTGCGCGGCCGAACCGACCTGGACACTGCGGAGAACCGCGCGCTGGCCCGCACGGTCGCCGAGGAAGCCGTCGTGCTGCTGAGCAATGACGGCACGCTGCCGCTCGAAAGGCCACGCCGCATCGCCCTGCTCGGCCCCAACGCCGACGAGGCGGTCGCCGTACTGGGCTGCTACTCCTTCCCTCAGCACATCGGCGCCCGTCACCCCGGGACCCCGCACGGCATCGAGTTGCCCACGCTGCGCGATGCCCTCGCCGTCGAGTTCCCCGACGCGGAGATCACGGTCGCCCGCGGCACCGGCATCGACGACGGAGACCTCACCAGCCTGGGCGAAGCCGCCCGGGTGGCACGCGAGGCCGACATCGCCCTGGTGGTGCTCGGCGACCGCGCCGGGCTCTTCGGGCGCGGCACCAGCGGCGAGGGGTGCGACGTGGAGACGCTGGCGCTGCCCGGGGCTCAGCAGCAACTGCTCGACGCCCTGCTGGACGTGGAGACGCCCTTGGTCACGGTGCTGCTCGCGGGACGACCGTACTGCCTCGGCCGCGCCGTGGAGGAGTCCGAGGCGATCGTGCAGTCCTTCTTTCCCGGTGAGGAGGGCACTCACGCGATCGCCGGTGTGCTGAGCGGCCGCGTCAACCCCTCCGGACGGCTCCCGGTCAGCGTGCCGCGCGGGCCGGGCTCCCAGCCGACCACCTATCTGGGAGCGAAGCTCGCCCACGCCGGCGAGGTGTCCAGCATCGACCCGACGCCGGCGTTCGCCTTCGGTCACGGCCTGTCCTACACGCGGTTCCACTGGACGGACCTGACCGTGGACGCCCGGGAGGCTCCGACGGACGGCGAGTTCACCCTCGCCTTCACCGTCCGCAACACCGGCGCACGGTCGGGAACCGAGGTCGTCCAGCTCTATCTCCACGACCCGGTGGCCTCCGTCGTCCAGCCGGTACAGCGCCTCGTCGGTTATGCCCGGGTCCACCTGGAGCCGGGCGAGGCCCGGCGTCTGCGTGCCACCGTCCCGGCCGATCTCGCATCATTCACCGGACGAGACGGGCGGCGTGTGGTCGAGCCGGGCGAGCTGGAGCTCAGGTTGGCCGCTTCCAGCGCGGATCCACACCTGATCGCCGGGGTCACGCTGACCGGCTCCGAACGCCACCTGGACCACACGCGACGCCTGCGCTCCGTGCTCGAGCAGGAGCCGACCGCCCGGGCATGAGCCGGGCGAGCCGGGCCGCCCGGAACCCGTCGGTCTGCCGCTCCGGGTCTGGTGGGTCCTCGATGTTCACAGGACGCCGCGCCGAGCCAGGCTGCGCGTCAGCGCTCGTACACCGAACGTCCACGGCGCGGCCTGCTCGCTGGCGACGACGGTGTTGACCAGAGCGCCGAGTCGCGGGCTGGAGATCCGCACGATGTCTCCGTACTCGTGCGTGAAGCCCATGCCGGGTGCGTTTCGGTCTTCGGTGGGGGCGAACAGCGTGCCGGTGAACAGCGCGAACCCGTCCGGGTACTGATGGTGCGATCCGTACGTGGCGGCCACCAGGTCCAGTACGTCGCGGCTGATCCCCCGCATCGTGCTGTTGCCGTGCAGTACGTAACCGTCCGTGCCGTCGACCCGCAGGTCGACGTCGAGCCCGCGTACGGTGTCGAGGACGAAGCCCTCGTCGAACAGGCGGACGAACGGGCCGATCGCGCACGACGCGTTGTTGTCCTTCGCGCGTGCCAGGAGCAGGGCGCTGCGTCCCTCGATGTCGCGGAGATTGACGTCGTTGCCGAGCGTCGCACCGCGTACCCGCCCGCGCGAGTCCACGACGAGGACGACCTCTGGCTCGGGGTTGTTCCACACCGAGGCGCCGAGCACGCCGATGTCGGCGCCGACACCGACCGCGGACAGGACCGGCGCCTTGGTGAACACCTCCGGGTCCGGCCCGATGCCGACCTCCAGGTACTGCGACCAGAGTCCTTCGGCTACGAGCAGTTCCTTGACCTTGTCCGCCGCGGGTGATCCGGGACGGATGCCGTCGAGCGCGCCGCCCACCACCTGCTCGACGCGGGTCCGCATCCGGTCGGCCTGCGCCCGGTCGCCGCCCGTGCGCTCCTCGATGACGCGTTCCAGCAGGCTCCGGGCGAAAGTGACGCCGGCGGCCTTGATCACCTGCAGGTCGACGGGGGCGAGCAGATGGGGAACGTCACGGCGGCCGGTAGGCGCCGCGAGCAACTCGTCCAGGCGCCAGACTTGTCCTCCGTCGGCCTCGCGGACGACTGCCGCCGCGTCCTCGCGTTCCATGAGGTCGGAGACGGTGGGAGCGACGGCCGTCAGGTCGACCACACGGTCGCCGCGGACCGCGGCCACGCACGGCCCGTCGTGTTCCGGGGCGTGGACGCGGGCGACGAGGGTTGCGCGGTCGGCGTCCTCGGGCAGGACGGAGCCGCTGGTGAGGACCGGGCGAGCGCGGGATGCATCCGATTCCACCATCAATGCTCTCCTGGGTTGGGGGGTGGCCTGGGGCGGTCTCAGTGGGAGTCGCGAGGGACCTCGTGTCCACGGCTGCCGCGCAGGAACCCGAAGTCGGCTCCGCGGTCGGCCTGTTCCACGTTCTGCGTGTACAGCCAGGTGTAGCCGCTGTCGTACCGCTCGGCGGGTGACCTCCACCCTTGCCGGCGCCGGGTCAGCTCGACGTCGTCCACGTCGAGGCGCAGGGTGCGGTTCGGAACGTCGAGGACGACGGGGTCTCCGTCGCGCACCAGGGCGAGAGGTCCGCCGACGGCGGCCTCGGGCGCCACGTGCAGGACCACCGTCCCGTACCCGGTGCCGCTCATCCGGCCGTCGCAGACCCGCACCATGTCGGTGACGCCGGCCTTCAGCAGCTTGGCGGGGAGTGGGACGTTGGAGACCTCGGGCATGCCGGGGTAGCCCTTGGGACCGGCGTTGCGGATGACGATGACGGAGTTCTCGTCGATGTCGAGATCCGGGTCGTCGGCCACCTCGTGGTAGGCCTCCGGGGAGTCGAAGACGCGCGCGGGGCCGCGGTGGACGAGCAGGTGCGGTGACGCGGCGGACTGCTTGATCACGGCCCCGTCGGGACAGAGGTTGCCGCGCAGGACCGCGATTCCGGTGCCGGCCGGCTGGAAGGGGGCGTCGAGGCGGGTGATGACGTCGGAGTCGACGCGTTCGGCGTGCTCGGTGTTCTCGGCGACGGTGCGTCCGGTGACTGTGATCTGGTCGCCGTGCAGCAGGTCGCCGCCGAGCAGCTCGGCCAGGACGGCCGGGAGGCCGCCCGCGTAGCAGAAGTCCTCCATGAGGTACGTACCGCTGGGCATCAGGTTGACCAGCGTCGGCACCGCACGGGCCAGATCGTCGAAGTCCGACAGGCTCAACTCGACGCCGACGCGGCCCGCGAGGGCGGCGAGGTGGATGATGGCGTTCGTGGAGCCGCCGATGGCCGCGTTGACCCGGACGGCGTTCTCGAACGCCTCCCGGGTCAGGATCCGCGAGGGGCGCAGCTCCTCCTCCACCATCCCCACGATGCGCTGCCCGGCCGCCTGCGCGGTCTCCATCCGGCGGGAGTCGACCGCGGGCCAGGCCGCCGAGCCCGGCAGCTGCATGCCGAGCGCCTCGGCCACGCAGGCCATCGTCGAGGCGGTCCCCATCGTCATGCAGTGCCCGTTGGAGCGGGCCATGCAGCCTTCCGCGAAGAAGCACTCCTCCTCGGTCATCCGGCCGGTCTTGAGGTCTTCCTCGAACTTCCAGACGTGGGTGCCGGATCCCACGTCCTGGCCCCGGTACTTGCCGTTGAGCATCGGCCCGCCGGTGACCATGACCGCGGGCAGGTCGACGCTGGCCGCGCCCATGAGCATGGCGGGTGTCGTCTTGTCGCAGCCGGACAGCAGCACGACACCGTCGAGCGGGTTGGCCCGGATCAGCTCCTCGACCTCCATGGCCATCAGGTTGCGGTACAGCATGGCGGTGGGACGCATCAGCGTCTCGCCGGTGGCCATGGTGGGAAACTGCAGCGGCAGGCCGCCCGCCTGCCACACGCCGCGCTTGACGGCTTCGGCGACGCGCGTCAGATGGGCGTTGCACGGGGCCAGTTCGGAGGCACTGGTCGCGATACCGATGACCGGCCGCCCGTCGAACACCTCGTGTCCGAAGCCCTGGTTGCGCATCCAGGAGCGGTACAGCATCCCGCTCCGGCCCCGTGCGCCGAACCATGCCTGGCTGCGGCGACTTGTCTGCTGACCATCCGTCATTCAGGCACTCCCGTGGCTCTGGCGTCGTCCGCTTCGCGAGGGGCGTTGTCGGGCGGAGGCCCGTAGGCCGTACCCTGTCACGCAATCATTAAATGATTCGATGAATGGCGTCCAGGGGGAGGCGGAGATGGCGGGGCATTTCCTGACCACGCAGCAGCGCGTGGTCGACGAACTCGGACGGCACATCGTGGAGGGCGCGTGGGAGCCGGGGGATCCGCTGCCTGTCGAGGACGCGCTCGCGGCCGATATCGGCGTCAGCCGAGGGGTGTTGCGGGAGGCGGTGAAAGCACTGGTCGCCAAGGGCATGCTGAGCGTGCGTCCGCGCACCGGCACGCGCGTGCTGCCGCCGGAGCACTGGAACCACCTGGACCGTGACGTGCTGCGCTGGAAACAAGCCGGGGACGCCACAGCTCTCCTGCGCGACACGGGTGAACTGCGTCGGATCGTCGAGCCGGAGGCCGCCCGGCTCGCCGCCGACCGGGCGGGCCCCGACGACGTACGCGTGCTGTACGAGTCCCTGGCGTCCATGGAGGCAGCGGCGGCGGCTCCCGGCCGCCGCGGGTACGTCGAGGCGGACATCGCCTTCCACCGGGCCCTGCTCGACGCCGGCGGCAACCGTCTCCTCGGCTCGCTGGGCCGCGCTGTCGAGATCGCACTGGAACACAGTTTTCTCATCAGCACGCAGACCCCCGGCGCGGTGGAAGGCTCATTGCCGGGTCACCGCGCGGTGGTGCAGGCCGTCGAGGCCCGCGACCCCGCGGCCGCGTCGGATGCCGTCCTGGCTCTGATCGATGCCGCCGAACAGGAGATCGCCCAGTCGCCCGGACTGCCGCGCGGCACCCCGGGCGAGGCCGTCTGACGTGACGGGCGAGCCGACGAACAGGGCGGCCGGCGCCCCGGGAAGCGCCGTCCGCACGGCGGGCGTCGGGTCCGGCACACCGGAGTGTTGACCTGGTTCGCCGATGCCGGAGTCCAGGTACACGTCCTCCGCCGGATCGCCGGCCACGGCTTGCTGGCCACCACCCAGCGCTACCCACATCCCGACGCACACAAGATGACGGCTGCAGGGACGGCCCTGTCCGCACACCTCGGCGGACTCCGCACACCTCGCTCGCTGCCGAGCCCGATCGTCGTGACCCGCCGACCCCGGTCAAGGGCGCCGGTCCCCAACCGGTCTCCAAGAATGAGGGCCGGTTTCGGAAACCTCCGAAACCGGCCCTGACCCGCGACTGTCTCCAGTCGGGACGACAGGATTTGAACCTGCGACCCCTTGACCCCCAGTCAAGTGCGCTACCAAGCTGCGCCACGTCCCGGTGCGCGATCCGCGGATTCCCGTGATCGCGCTGGTCAACCCTACCTCATCCGGGGAAGGCAACACCGTCGGTTCGCGCCGGACCGTACCGATGATCACATCGCGAGACGGTTTTGCGTCATGTGCCCGACCAGGCGTTACCTCGCACGGTGCGAACCGAACGACCCGAACAGGCCAGTACCGACGTCACCGCCGACCGCTCCGCGCGGCGGGCCGTGACCGTCTTCCCGATCCTCGTCCTCGTGGCCGGCGCGCTCGGCCTGCTGCTCCCCGGAGGTTTCACCGGGTGGAGCGAGGCCGTGCCGTACCTGCTGGGCGTCGTGATGTTCTGCATGGGCATCACCATGACCCCGGAGGACTTCCACGGGGTCGCCAAGCGTCCCTGGGCGGTGGCGCTGGGGCTGGTCGCGCACTACGTCATCATGCCCGGGCTCGGCTGGGCCGTGGCCCACCTGCTCGACCTCCCCCCGCAGCTCGCGGCCGGCGTGATCCTGGTCGGCTGCGCGCCCAGCGGCACGGCCTCCAACGTGGTGACGTACCTCGCTCGCGGTGACGTCGCCCTCTCCGTCTCCGTCGCCACCGTCTCGACGCTGGTCGCGCCGCTGGTCACCCCGCCGCTGACGCTGCTGCTGGCCGGCGAGTACCTTCCGGTGGACGCCGGGTCCATGGTCACCGACATCCTCAAGACGGTCCTGCTGCCGGTCCTCGCGGGCGTCGTCGTGCGGCTGCTCGCGGGGCGGTACGTGCAGCGGGCGCTGCCGGCGCTGCCCTGGCTGTCGGCGCTGACGATCGCCGTGATCGTCGCGGTGGTCGTGGCGGGCAGCGCGGACGCCATCAAGTCGGCCGCCGGGCTGGTGTTCGTCGCGGTGGTCCTGCACAACGGCCTCGGCCTGGCGCTCGGTTACGGAGCGGGCCGCCTCGGCCGCCTCGGTGAGCCCGCCAGCCGGGCGATGGCCTTCGAGGTGGGCATGCAGAACTCCGGCCTCGCGGCATCCCTGGCCACGGCCCACTTCAGCCCCCTGGCGGCCCTCCCCGCGGCGGTCTTCTCCGTCTGGCACAACATCTCCGGTGCCCTGACGGCCGCGTGGCTGTCACGCCGGGGGCGATAGGGCGACGGCGGTCGGCCGGGTCGACCGTCGACGGGCCTCGGCACGGATTCCGGCTCCGGGCACGCACCGGGGGCGGCCGCCGCCAGTGGGACCCGCCGTCCAGGTCGCGCTACGCCTCCTCTGGTCCCCCGGCGGGTACGGCGCGGGGCACCGCCCTACCGGGACACACCGCCCGCGCAGGAGCACCCGCACCCGCACCAAGCCCCCGGCCGCGGGCGTTCAGTGCGCGGCGATCAGATCCTTGTCACCGCGACTCGCGGCAGCCTCGTGCCGTGACGTGCGCAGGGCCGCGATATGTGGAAGGACGCGATGGTCCGCAGGCCCCACGCCTGCCCCTTGGCGCGCTCGGCCTCGGTCCAGGTGACGAGCGGCCAGTCGGGCGCCAGCACCAGCCGCGTGAGCGGGTTGCACAGCTCGATGCGGTTGCCGCCGGGCTCGTAGACGTACAGGAAGAACGTCTGCTGGACGGCGTGCTTGTGCGGCCCCGTCTCGATGAACACACCGGTGTCGATGGCGAGGTCTGCGGCGCGCAGGATGTCCTCGCGGGTGTCGGCCGCGAAGGCGATGTGGTGCAGGCGCCCGGAGGAGCCGGACCAGTCCTCGGTGTGGACGACGTCGTACGACTTGTCGGTGTAGGTCAGCCGGCGGGCGGCGATCCGCCCGGAGTCGAGACGGATCTGCTCGGTGGGCCGGGCGCCGAGGAGCTGTTCCTGGAACTCGGCGCTGGCGAGGACGTCGGCGGCGAGGAAGTTGACGTGGTCGAGCCGCCGTACGCCCACGCCCCGTGAACAGCTGGGCGTGGCCGACGTGGGCGATGTCACGAAGCGGCGGAGTCAATGGGCCCTCCAGGGCGTTGGGCGGGGATCGGCGCCGCCGCGGACCGGGGGAAGACGGTGCCGTCGAAGATCTTGCGCGCGGTCCGTACGACGGCGGTACGCCGGACCACGGGGGGACCGGGGTCGACCTGGACGTCGACCTCCAGGAAGCCGGTGGGGTGTTCCACCCGCACTCGGTCGCCGGATTCGGGGAGTCGTGCGATCCCCTCCCCCACCCCGCCGGGCAGCCGCAGGCCCGCGGCGACGCTCGCCGCGCCGAGGACGCCGATGGAGGTGTGGCAGCGCACGGGGATGAAGGTGCGCGTGGCTACCGCGCCGCCGTCCCGGGGCGGGGCCAGCAGGGTGAGCTTGGGCACGGTGGTGCCCTCGACGTCGCCGAGGCCCATCAGGCGCCCGGCGGCCGACCGTATCTCGCGCAGGCGGCCGGCGAGCACCGCGTCCCCCTCCAGTTCCGCGGGCGTCTCGTGGCCGCCGACCCCGAGCGCGGCGGCCGGGATCAGCACGACCGGCATGCCGTTGTCGACGCAGGTCACCTCGGTGCCGGCGACGGTGTCCCGGACGTTGCCCGTGGGCAGCAGCGGGCCGGTGCCCTGCGGGAACTCGATGACGACCGCGGCGGCGGTCCCGGGCACCCCGGATATCGCCGCGGTGCCGGTGGGGTCGACCCGCCCGCCCGGGGTCGGGAAGGTCGCGACGGCGAGTTCACCGGTGTTGAGCATCCGGATGCGTACGGACGTCTCGGTGTCCCCGGCCGGGACGAGTCCGCGCTCCACGGCGAACGGGCCCACCCCGGCGAGGATGTTGCCGCAGTTCTGCCGGTCGGTGACCTCGGGCGCGTCCACGGCGACCTGGAGGAACAGGTAGTCGACGTCGGCGTCCGGGTCGGCCGAGCCGGAGACCACGGCGACCTTGCTGGTCAGCGGGTGGGCGCCGCCGAGCCCGTCGATCTGGCGCGGGTCGGGGCTGCCCATGACCCGCAGCAGCAGGGCGTCGCGGGCGGCGGGTTCTGCGGGCAGGTCGTCGGCGAGGAAGTAGGCGCCTTTGGAGGTGCCGCCGCGCATCAGTGTGCAGCGCACCGCCTCGGGGGCGCTCATGACGGCTCCCCGGCGGCGGACGTGTACTCCTCGTACGACTGGTAGGTCACGCCGAGTTGCGCGAGTTTCGCACGCAGTCCGTAGCGGTCCAGGCCCAGTTGGCCTTCGAGGAAGGCGGCGCGGGCACCGGCCTCCTTCGCCTCGCGGGCCTCGGACGCCTCGGCGGTCCGCCGGGCCCGTTCGCGGGGGACGACCACCACGCCGTCGTCGTCGGCCACGATCACGTCGCCGGGGCGGACGACCTGGCCGTCGACGGCGACCGGGACGTTGACGGAGCCCCCGGTGGCCTTGACCGTGCCCTGGGCACTGACCGCGCGGGACCATGCGGCGAAGCCCATCTCCCGCAGCTCCTGGGTGTCGCGGATCCCGGCGTTGATCACCAGGCCGCGTACGCCGCGCCGTTGGAGGGCGGTGGCGAACAGTTCGCCGAACATGCCGTCGGTGGAAGGGGAGGTGGTGGTGACGACCAGGACGTCGCCCTCGCCGCACTGCTCGACGGCGGCGTGGATCATCAGGTTGTCGCCGGGCCAGCCGAGGACGGTGACGGCGGTGCCGGCGATCCGTACGCCCTGCTGGACCGGGCGCAGTTCCGGCCCGAGCAGTCCGGTGCGGCCCATCGCCTCGCTGACCGTGGCCACTCCGTACCCGGCGAGCGCCGCGACGTCGGCGGCGTTTGCCTTCGGGGGGTTGGTGACGACGACGCCGCTCATGCCAGCTCCTTCGCGATCTGCGGGTAGGGGCGCATGTACGCCTCGGCCATGGTCGTGTGGGCGAGTCCCAGGTTGGGGCCCGCGTTGCGCTTGAGCTGGACACCGCGGCGGACGGCGAGGTCGGTGTAGTAGTCCCACAGGTGCCGCTGGGCGGCGAGGCACTCCATGGCCTCGCGCTTGGTCTCCCACACCTCGGTGATGTCGAGCAGCACCTCGGGCCGGAAGCCGCTCATCTCGGGCTGGTGGGGCTCGAAGTAGAAGACGGGCGGGGCACCGATGATCTCGCCCTCGGCCGGGTAGCCGATGGCCTGGGCGAGGAGGCGGGCCTGGAGGGCGAGGCGGTTGGCGGCCGGGTGGTCGCCGTTGTAGGGGTCCTCGGCGGGGTGGGTGAGCACGACGTCGGGCTGGGTGGCTCGGTAGACCTCGACGAGCCGGTCGGTCAGTTCGGGGGTGGCGGTCAGCGGGTAGTCGCCGGCGTCGAAGAAGCGGACCTCGGCGCCGAGGGCGGCGGCGGCCCGCTCGGCCTCGTCCCGGCGGAGTGCCTTGATCTCCGCCAGCGTCTTCCCCTCCCGCCAGGCCTTGGCGGACTCGCCGCGCTCGCCGAAGGTCAGGCAGGCGATGGTGACCTTCTCCCCGCGTGCGGCGGCCAGGGCGATGGCGCCGCCCGCCCGCCACACGAAGTCACCGGCGTGCGCGGTGACGACGAGGGTCGAACGGGCGAGTGTCGAACGGGGGACGGCGGCGGGCGCGTTGCCGTGGGTCATGCTCGGGTCTCCTTGCTGGACGGGGCGCCCGCCTCGGTGTGTGCGTCAGTCGCGCAACGCCTCGATCACACTGGTGAGGTGGGCCCGGACGGCCGCCTCGGCGGCCTGGGGGTCCCTGGCCTCGATCGCCTCGATCATGGCCAGGTGCTCGTTCAGGGATTGCTGTGGGCGCCCGGGGCGCAGCGCCAGCTGGAAGCGGTGGCGCACCAGTTGGGCGTTGAGCCGTTCCAGCAGTTCCACCGCCGTGTGCTGGCCGGAGAACTCCCGGATCCTGGCGTGGAGTTCGTGGTTGAGATCCGAGTAGGTCAGCGGTTCGCCCGCGGCCACGGCCCTGCGCATCGCCGAACCCAGCTCCTTCAGCTGGGCGAGTTGCCCGTCGTCGACGGCCGCGGCGGCCTTGGCCGCGCAGAGCCCTTCGAGGACCAGGCGGCATTCGGTGATGGCGACCGCCTCCTCCACGGTCACCACCCGTACGCGTGAACCGCGGTTGCGGATGCGCTCGACGAGCCCCTGGGCCTCCAGGTCGATCAGCGCGGCCCGGATACTGGCCCGGGTCACACCGAACTGCTCGGCGAGTTCGTTCTCCACCAGCCGCTGCGCGGGTGCCATGTCGCCGCGCAGGATCGCCTGCCGCAGCTGGCCGAGCGCAAGCTGTTTGGCCTGCTCCCCGGTGCCCGGACGGGCTTGGTTCGGCATGGTCGCCCTCCCTGAGTGAGTGCTTGTCGAACGTAAATCTAGCCAACAAGATTGTCAACAATTTTGTTCGCATTGACGGAGTGTCGTGGCACCCGGCCGGTTTCCGCACACCCTGTCTCCCCCGTGCCGCCGTGCGTCCCGGCTAGCGTCGCGGCATGACCCACAGCTTCGTCGTCCACGTGCCCGACGCGGAACTCGAACCCGAGCCGCTCTCCCCCGACCAGATCGTGTCCGGTGCCCCCGAGGTGACGGGCAAGGTGGTCTGGGAGTCGGCGGACGGCAGGCAGGTGCGGGGCATCTGGCAGATCACACCGGGCGTGGTCACCGACACCGAGGCGGACGAGCTGTTCGTCGTGCTCAGCGGCTCGGCCACCATCGAGGTCGCGGGCGGCCCGACGCTGAGGGTCGGGCCCGGCGACCTGGCCGTGCTGCGCGAGGGCGACCGCACGACGTGGACGGTGCACGAGACGCTGCGCAAGGCGTACGCGATCAACCTCGGCGGCTCCTGAGGGCCACAGGTTTGTCCTGTCAAAAGGTTGACATGATGCCGACGCCCGCCCAGGGTGGCCTGGACAGATCACGGACAGGTCCGAAGAGGGGCTCTCATGGTCGACGCACTCGGGGTCGCCGTCGTCGGTTTCGGCTGGATGGGCCGGGTGCACACCCAGGCGTACGCCCGTGTCCGGCACCACTACCCGCGGCTCGCCCTGCGGCCGGAGCTGGTGGCCGTCGCGGAGGAGGTGCCGGGGCGGGCCGAGGAGGCCGCCGAGCAGTTCGGGTTCGCGTCGACGACCCGTGACTGGCGGGAGGTGGCCGCCGACCCGCGCGTGGGCGCGGTCAGCATCACCGCGCCGAACTTCCTGCACCGCGAGATCGCCGTGGCGATGGCGGAGGCCGGCAAGCACATCTGGATCGAGAAGCCGGTCGGCCTGACCACCGGCGACGCCCGCGCGGTCGCGGACGCGGTCGCCGCGGCGGGCGTCCAGGGCGCGGTCGGCTTCAACTACCGCAACGCGCCCGCAGTGGAGGCCGCCCGCGACCTCATCGCCACCGGCGGGATCGGCACCGTCACGCACGTCCGCATCCGCCTCTTCAGCGACTACGCCGCCCATCCCGAGTCCGCGCTCACCTGGCGCTACGAGCGTGAGCGCGGCGGCAGCGGGGTGCTCGGCGACCTGGCCTCGCACGGCGCCGACCTGGCCCGTTTCCTGCTCGGCGACATCGCGTCCGTGACCGCGGACACGGCGATCTTCCTGCCCGAGCGGGCCCGGCCCACCGCCGCGACGGCGGGTCACTCACGGGCCGCGGGCGGCGAGTTGGGGCCGGTCGAGAACGAGGACTACGTCAACTGCCTGCTGCGCTTCGCGTCCGGCGCCCGGGGTGTCCTGGAGGCCTGCCGGGTCTCGGTCGGGGAGCAGAACAACTACGGCTTCGAGGTGCACGGCACCACGGGCGCGGTGTTCTGGGACTTCCGCCGCATGAACGAGCTGGGCGTCAGCCGGGGCACGGGGTACCAGGACCAGCCGGTCTCCACGGTGTACGTCGGGCCCGGGCACGGCGAGTTCGCCGCCTTCCAGCCGGGTGCCGCGAACGCCATGGGCTACGACGACCTCAAGGTGGTGGAGGCGTACCGCTTCCTGCGCTCGGTCGCGGAGGGCGTGCCGCACGGCGCCGGCCTGCCGGACGCCGTGCACAGCGCCGCCGTAGTGGAGGCGATGGCGCGGTCGGCGCTGAGCGGCGGCTGGGTCACTCCCGAGGTTCCCGGCTGACCGCGGGCGGGTGACTCGCCCGCACCGCCCACCTGCCGATCATGGCCTTCACCGGGGGCAGGACGAGCCAGCCCCACATGGCCGCGGGGCCGATCGCGAGGGCGAGCGGGACGCTGAGCGCGAACACCACGACCGACGCGGCGAGATCCAGACCGTAGATCAGGAAGCCCTCCTCGGGGACGGTGTCGCCGCGCAGCCAGGGCCGGGCGGCCAGTAGCGCGACCAGGGCGAGGTGCGAGGCGCCCAGGGAGGCCACCGCCGCCGCGTAGATGGCGACGGAGGCCGGCTCGTGGCCGTACTCGGAGATGAGCGTGGTGGGGAAGGGCACGAGGGCGGCGACGCCGAGGCCGAGCAGCGACAGCGTGATCACCTGGCCGTCGACCCGCTCGACGAAGCGGAAGATGCGGCGGTGGTCGCGCCAGAACAGACCGAGCACGACCACGCTCAGCGCGTACGCCCCCAGGTTGGGCACCAGTTCCCGCAGTGCGTCGCGGTACGCCGCCGGGTCGAGGCCGCGGGGCACGGAGAAGTCGAGGACGAGCAGGGTGATGGCGATCGCGAAGACGCCGTCGGCCAGCGCCACCACCCGCTCGGGTCCGCCGACCGGAGTCGATTTCCACATGCCCCCGACGGTAGGAGCGGCACCGCGCGGGGCGGCGTCACACGCCCGGGACGCCACCCCACGTCACACGGCCGCGGTGCCGGGCGGCATGTTGTAGGGGGTGACCACCTGGATCGCGGAGGGCAGGGACGGGCCCGCGGGCGGCAGTGCGCCGTGGGCCCGCATCACCGTGCGGCAGGCCTCCCGGAGGTCCTGCCGCAGGTCGTGGTGGAGTACGGCGGACAGGCGGTGCTCGCGCAGCAGGCGGGTGTTGTCCTGGTCGAGGTCGTGGGCGACGAACACCGCGCAGGTGCGGCCCAGGTCGGCGAAGGCCCGCAGGGTGGCGATGTTTCCGCCGCCGATCGAGTAGACCGCGCGGATCTCCGGATCGCGTTCCAGCGCGGCCCGGACCAGGTCGTACTGGGTGGCGTCCAGTCCCTGGCCCCCGGCGATCTCCACGAGGGCGCGCTCGGGGTGCCGGGCGCGCATGACGGCGCGGAAGCCCATCTCGCGCTCCTCCTCGTTGCGGAAGAAGCCGCTGCTGAGACTGGTGAGGACGTTGCCGGGACGGTCGCCTAGCCACTGGCCCGTCAGATGGGCGGCGGTCGCGCCCGCCGCTCGGTTGTCGATGCCCACGTAGCCGAGCCGGGAGGCGGCGGGCAGGTCCGTCACCAGGGTCACGACGGGGACCCCCGCCGCGGTCAGGCGGCCCACCGCGGCGGCGACCTCGGGGACGTCCGGCGCCTTGAGGATCACCCCCTGCGAGCCGCGCCGGGCGATCCGGTCCAGGACGGCGGTCAGCCCGCCGGCCGGGCCGGTCTCACGGAAGTGGAAGCGCGAGCGCACGACGGCGGGGTGCAGGGAGGGCAGTTCGGCCTCCAGCGCGGCGCGCACGGCGGTCGAGAAGCGCTCGGGGGACTGCATCACTATGTCGATCATGAAGGTGCGGCCGACCAGCCGGACCTGGGTGCGCTGCCGGTCCAGGTCGGCGATGGCCCGGCGCACCTCGTCCGCCGTGGACGCACGCACCCCGCCGCGCCCGTTGAGCACCCGGTCGACCGTGGCCTCGCTCAGCCCCGCCTGACGTGCGATCTCCCTGATCGGGAAGGGATGGCCCATGTCCGGCTCCTCCAGTCCCCGCGCGGGCGTCTTGAGGGGTTTTTGATGGCTGACTGCTGGTTGTTCGCGCTCTTTGTCAGGACAAGAATGACAGCACCGTGCCGCCCCTGTCAGCGAAAGGACGACGAAGTCCGCGGTGGCAACCGGCCACGGCAACCACGCACAAGGAGCAGCGAAAGAACATGCGTATCGGAATCCTCGGCCTCGGCCGCATCGGTGCCTTCCACGCCGAGACCCTCTCCGGACTCGACGCCGTCGACTCGCTGGTCGTCGCCGACCCGTTCGCGGACGCCGCGCGGGCCGCCGCCGACCGGTTCGGCGCCGAGATCGCCGCCTCGCCGGAGGCGCTGCTGGCAGCCGGCGTGGACGGTGTGGTGGTCGCCGCGGCGACCGACGCCCACCCCGCGCTGATCGTGGCCGCCGTCGAGGCCGGCGTGCCGGTCTTCTGCGAGAAGCCCGTCGCCCGGACCATGGCGGAGGGCGTCGACGTGCTCAAGGCGGTCGCCGGCCGCGACGTGCCGGTGCAGATCGGCTTCAACCGGCGCTTCGACGCCGGGTTCACCGCCGCCCGGGAGGCGGTGCTGGGGGGCGAGCTGGGCAAGCTGCACACGGTGCGGTCGACCACGCTGGACCCGGCGCCGCCGCCCGCCGCGTACGTCGCCGCCTCCGGGGGCATCTTCCGGGACTGCTCGGTGCACGACTTCGACATCATCCGGTGGGTGACCGGCCGCGAGGTGACCGAGGTGTACGCCGTCGGCGGCAATCGGGGTGCCGAGTACATCAGGGAGGCGGGCGACGCCGACACCACCGGCGCGGTCCTCACCCTGGACGACGGCACGATCGCCGTGGTCTCCAACAGCCGTCACAACGCGCGTGGGCACGACGTCCGCATGGAGCTCCACGGCTTCGCCGACTCCGTCGCCGTCGGCCTGGAGGACAGGCTGCCGCTGCGGTCCGTCGAGCCCGGCGTGACCTTCCCGGCGGGCACGCCGCACGACTTCTTCATGGACCGGTTCACCGCCGCCTACCGCGCCGAACTCGGCGCGTTCACCGAGGTCGTCGCGGGTGGGCGGCCCTCGCCCTGCACGATCGAGGACGCGCTGGAGGCCGGCTGGATCGCCGAGGCGTGCACCCTGTCGCTGCACGAGCACCGCCCCGTGACCATCGCGGAGGTGCGGCGCGGCTGAGCCGGGGCGGGCCCGAGGAGACGAGGGGGCCCAGGGATCGACGGATCGAGTCACCTACGAGCCGGCGGGGTCAGCCCGTCGGCTCGCTGATGTTCACCATCCAGGGGATGCCGAACCGGTCGGTGCACATGCCGAAGACGTCGCCCCACATCTGCTTCTCCAGCGGCACGGAGACGGACCCGCCGGCGGACAGCTTCTCCCAGTAGCCGCGCAGCTCGGCCGCGTCGTCGCCGCTGAGGCTCACCGAGAAGTTGGTTCCCGGCGTGTGGTCCATCCCGGGCGGGGTGTCGGCACCCATCAGAGTGAAGCCGCTCGGGGTCTCCAGCATGGCGTGCATGATCTTGTCGGTGTAGGCGGGGTCGGGCATGCCGGCCGAGCCGAAGGTGTTCAGCGCGAGGGTGCCGCCGAACACCTGCTCGTAGAACTCCATCGCCTGTCGGGCGTCGCCGTCGAAGCTGAGGTAGGGGTTGAGTCGCGAGGTCATGACGCCTCCCGGGTCGGGACGAAAGTGCCAGTGCTGCGCACGCTAGCGCCCACCACCGACAACGGCCCGCCGAGCGGCGCACCGGCGGGACCCGCCCGCCGGCGCGGTCGGCCTCAGGCGCCGCAGGAGCGCAGGAACTTCCGGGTACGCACCGCGATGGGGAGCGGCTTGTCCGGCTCGCACGGGTACATGTCCTGCTCGACGATGGCGAACAGGTCCACGTCCAGTTTCTGGGCGGCGGTCAGCACCGGGCCCAGCTCCGGCACACCGGCCGGCGGTTCGCACATCACCCCGCGCTGCACGGCCGGCCCGAAGGGCACCCCGCCCGCCCGCACCTCGGCGAGGATCTCCGGGTCGACCTGCTTGAGGTGCAGGTAGCCGATGCGTTCGCCGTAGGTCTCGATCAGTTTGACGCTGTCGCCGCCGCAGTAGGCGTAGTGGCCGGTGTCCAGGCAGAGGTTGACCAGGCCGGAGTCGGTCGCGTCGAGGAAGCGCTCGACGTGCTCCTCGGTGTCGATGTGGGTGTCGGCGTGCGGGTGGACGACGATGTCCAGGCCGTAGGTGTCGCGCACCTCGCGGGCGAGGCGTTCCATGCCCTGGGTCAGGTGGGTCCACTGCTCGCCGGTCAGCTCCGGCGGCTCCAGGATCTCGGCGGTCTTGTCGTCGCGCCAGAAGGACGGGATGACGACCAGGTGCTCGGCGTCCATGGCCCGCGTCAGGGCGGCGACGCGGCCGACCTGTTCCCAGGTGGCGTCCCACTCGGAGGGGCCCCGGTGCAGCCCGCAGAAGATGGTGCCCGCGGAGACCTTGAGCCCGCGCCGGGTCACCTCGTCGGTGAGCCGGGCCGGGTCGGTGGGGAGGTAGCCGTAGGGGCCCAGCTCGATCCAGTCGTACCCGGCCTCGGTGACCTCGTCCAGGAAGCGTTCCCAGGGCACCTGCTGAGGGTCGTCGGGGAACCAGACGCCCCAGGAGTCGGGGGCCGAGCCGACGCGGATGCGGTCCAGGGCAGCGGGCATGTCAGGTCTTCCCTTCGACGGTGTGCGGTGCGTCGGTGACGGGTGGCGTGTCCCCCGACACCGTGTCCTGCGCCTTCTCCTCCTTCGGCTTCTCCCCCTTCGGCTCCGCGTCGGGCAGCGCCTCCACGTCCACCCCGCCGACCTGGGCCAGCTCGTGCTTGAGGGCGGCCAGTTCGGCGCCGCCCGCCATGTGGTTGGTGAGCTGTTCGAGGGTGATGCCCGCGCGGGCGGCGCTGAGTTCGAGGGTGCCCAGGCGCAGCACGCTGAAGTGGTCGCCGACCATGTAGGCGTGGTGGGGGTTGTGGGTGATGAAGATGACGCCGAGGCCGCGTTCGCGGGCCGCGGCGATGTACTTGAGGACCACGCCGGACTGCTTGACGCCGAGGGCGGCGGTGGGCTCGTCGAGGATGAGGACGCGGGCGCCGAAGTAGACGGCGCGGGCGATGGCGACGCTCTGGCGCTGGCCGCCGGAGAGGGTGCCGATGGGCTGCTCCAGGTCGTCCAGGACGATGCCCATGTTGCGCAGTTCCTCGTCGGCGGTCCGCTTCATGCGGGCGATGTCGAGGCGGCGCAGGGGCCAGGGGCCCCTGGTCATCTCGGAGCCGAGGAAGAAGTTCCGCCACACCGGCATCAGCGGGATGGTGGCGAGGTCCTGGTAGACGGTGGCGATGCCCCGGGCGAGGGCGTCGCGGGGGGTCGTGAAGCGCACCGGTTCGCCGTCGACGAGGAACTCGCCCTCGGTGTGCTGGTGCAGCCCGGAGATGATCTTGATCAGGGTGGACTTGCCCGCGCCGTTGTCGCCGAGCACGCAGGTCACCCGGCCGGGGTGGACGGCGAGGTCGACGCCGTGCAGGGCGCGGATGTTCCCGTACGCCTTGCCCGTGCCGCGCAGTTCGACGATCGGGCCGTCCTGCCCGGGTGCGGGGTCCGTGCGGACGGCACCGTCGGTGCCGGGGGTCTTGGTGGTCATTTCCGTCACCTCCGGGTCGCCGCGCGGCGGACGTACAGGTTGATCAGGACGGCGCCGAGCAGCATCACGCCGAGGAATGCCTTGAACCAGTCGGGGTTCCAGCCGGCGAAGACGATGCCCTGGTTCACCATGCCGAACATGAAGGCACCGAAGACCGGGCCGATGGCGGAACCGTAGCCGCCGGTGAGCAGACAGCCGCCGATCACGGCCGCGGCGATGTAGATCAGCTCCTGGCCGACGCCCTCGCCGGACTGCACGGTGTTGAAGGAGAACAACTGGTGCATGCCGACGAACCAGGCCCCGAAGCCGACCAGCATGAACAGCGTGATCTTGGTGAAGGTGACGGGTACGCCGACCGCGCGGGCGGAGTCCTGGCTGCCGCCGACCGCGAAGATCCAGTTGCCGTACTTGGTGCGGAGCAGCACCCAGGTGGCCAGGGCGGCGAAGACCAGCCAGTAGAAGACGGTGATCTTCACCTCGACGCCGCCGATGTCGAAGGAGGAGGCGAAGACGGCCTTGGCCTGGTCGAAGCCGTCCATGTCGCTGATGTCGTCGGTGGCAACGTTGCCGGTGACGAGTTTGGTGACGGCGAGGTTGACGCCCTGGAGGATGAGGAAGGTGGCCAGCGTCACGAGGAAGCTCGGCAGGCCGGTCTTCATCAGCACCCAGCCGTTGAACGCGCCGACGGCGAGGGAGACGACGAGGGCGACGATCACACCCATCCAGACGTTCACGGTCAGCTGGTAGCTGAGCATGCCCGCGGTGAGCGAGGAGGCGACCACGGCGACACCGGCCGACAGGTCGAACTCGCCGCCGATCATCAGCAGGGCCACCGGCAGCGCCATGATGCCGATGGTGGACGACTGGTAGAGGACCGTCGCCATGGAGCCGCCGTCGCGGACCGAGGGGGCGGCGATCAGGAAGAAGACGAACACGGCGACGGCGCCGAGGAAGACCCCGACCTCGGGCCGGGCGAACACCCGCACCGCCACCGAGCGCTCGCGGGTGCGCCCGTCGGTCTCCTTGGGGCCGGGGGCCGGCGGTGTGGTCACCGCCGGCTCAGCCTGTTGGGCCATGCTCATCACCGGGTGCCCTTCGAGGCGAACTCGGCGACGGCCTTCACGTTGGACTCGTCGACGAAGGCCGGGCCGGTCAGCACCGGCTGCTCACCGCCGCCGCTGTAGTTGCCGTTGTTCTTGTAGAGCCACAGTCCGTCGACGGCCAGGTAGCCCTGGAGGTAGGGCTGCTGGTCGACGGCGAACGCGATGTCGCCCTTCTCGATGGCGCCGGTCAGCTCCTTGTTGAGGTCGAAGGTGGCGACCTCGGCCTCGCTGCCGGACTCGTCCACGGCCTGCACGGCCGTCATGGCGAAGGGGGCGCCGAGCGTGACGAGGTGGTCGATGTCGCCGTCCTGCTTGAGCTTGGCGGTGACGGTCGACTTCACCGAGGGCATGTCGGTGCCGTTGACGTAGAGGTTCTCGATCGAGCCCTCGAAGGTCTTCTTCACGCCCTCGCAGCGCTGGGTCAGGCCGACGTTGCCCTGCTCGTGGATCACGCAGACGGCGTTCTTGGCGCCGTCCTCGTTGAGCCGCTTGCCGAGCGCCTCGCCGGCCACGCTCTCGTCCTGGCCGAAGAACTCCATCAGGCCGAGCTTCTTCCAGTCG
Organism: Streptomyces sp. NBC_01723; assembly: GCF_036246005.1. Taxonomy (NCBI): domain Bacteria; kingdom Bacillati; phylum Actinomycetota; class Actinomycetes; order Kitasatosporales; family Streptomycetaceae; genus Streptomyces; species Streptomyces sp. NBC_01723. The sequence goes on along the minus strand of NZ_CP109171.1, from coordinate 7,656,464 downwards.
GCGAGACCGGAGTTGAGCCCGACCACGGGTATGCCGGCCTTCTCCGCCTTGCCGAGGACGCTCTTCAGGGCGTCCGGCTTGGCGAGGGTGACGGCGATGCCGTCGACCTTCTGGTCGATCGCGTTCTGCACCAGGTTGGCCTGGTTGCCCGCGTTCGGGTCGGCGGAGTAGACGAGCTTGACGTTGTCCTTGGCGGCCGCGGCCTCGGCGCCCTTGCGGACGATGTCCCAGAAGGTGTCGCCGGGCGCCTGATGGGTCACCAGGGCGACGGTCATACGGGGAGTGTTCGCCTTGCCCGCGGAGGCGCCCGAGTCTCCCTCCTCGTCGGCCTTCTTCCCGCCCGAGCTGCTGGAGCAGCCGGCGAGGGTCAGGGCCGCGGCGGCGGCGAGGGCCACGGCAGGGGCGAATCTGCGGGAGCGGGCGTGCGAAGAGCGGTCCATCTTTCCTGCACCTCACTGTGCGACTGTGCGACGGGAAGCCGTGTGCCAGACCAGAGAAGAACGGCTGTAGCGCTGGGACCGGATACAAGCCCTTGGGGCGCCCGCTGTCAATACTTTGTCAAGACATCATTTCACTCACAGGTCCGAATGTAAGTACAAACTATTGACAGCGTCGTCCAGGAGTCATACACCTGGGAGGCGGCAGGCCCCCGCCCAGCCCGAGGAGCGTCGCACATGGCCGAGTCAGTCCCGCGTTTCGATCTGATCACGATGGGCCGCATCGGGGTCGATCTCTATCCCTTGCAGACGGGCGTACCCCTGGCGGAGGTTGAGACCTTCGGCAAGTTTCTCGGCGGCTCGGCCTCGAACGTGGCGGTCGCCGCCGCCCGCCTCGGCCGCGCCACGGCCGTCATCACCCGGACCGGGGACGACCCGTTCGGCGGCTATCTGCACCGCGCGCTCCGGGAGTTCGGCGTCGACGACCGCTGGGTCACCCCCGTGGCCGCCTACCCGACCCCCGTGACCTTCTGCGAGATCTTCCCGCCGGACGACTTCCCCCTGTACTTCTACCGCCGCCCCAAGGCCCCCGACCTGGAGATCCACCCGGAGGAGCTGGACCTGGACGCGATCCGCGCCGCCCGCATCTTCTGGATCACCGGGACGGGGCTGAGCGAGGAGCCGAGCCGCGCGGCGACCCTGGCCGCACTCGCCCACCGCGCCAAGTCCGGCACCACCGTCTTCGACCTCGACTGGCGGCCGATGTTCTGGGCCGACCCCGACCAGGCCCGCCCGTACTACGCCGAGGCGCTGCGGCACGCGACCGTCGCGGTCGGCAACCTGGACGAGTGCGAGATCGCCACCGGCGTCCGCGAGCCGCGGGAGTGCGCCGAGGCGCTGCTGGCCGCCGGTGTGGAACTGGCCGTCGTCAAGCAGGGGCCGAAGGGCGTCCTGGCCGTGCACCGCGACGGCCGCAGCGCCGAGGTGCCCCCGGTACCGGTCGAGGTGGTCAACGGCCTCGGCGCGGGCGACGCGTTCGGCGGCTCCCTCTGCCACGGTCTCCTCTCCGGCTGGGAGCTGGAGCGGATCATGCGGTACGCCAACGCCGCCGGCGCCCTCGTCGCCTCCCGACTCGCCTGCTCCTCCGCGATGCCCACCGGGGCCGAGGTCGACGACCTCCTCGCGCGAGCCACTCCCTGAACGGAGCTTCGTCTTGTCCCTCAGCATCCCCGACCTCACCGCGGTCAGAGCCCGGCGTCCGGAGGCGGTCGCCGAGGCCGCGGCCCGCCGTACCCGCCGGCCGCTGATCGGCGACTCCGGCCGGCTGATGATCGTGGCGGCCGACCATCCGGCCCGCGGCTCGCTCGGCGTCGGCGACCGCCGGCTCGCCATGGCCAACCGGGCCGACCTGCTGGAGCGCCTGTGCACCGCGCTGTCCCGGCCGGGCGTCGACGGCGTGCTCGCCACCGCCGACGTGCTGGACGACCTGCTGCTGCTCGGGGTGCTGGAGAACAAGGTCGTCATGGGGTCGATGAACCGCGGGGGTCTCGCGGGCGCCGCCTTCGAGATGGACGACCGCTTCACCGGTCACCGCGCCGAGGACATCGCCCGGCTGCGCTTCGACGCGGGGAAGCTGCTGCTGCGCGTCGACTACGACGATCCGGGCTCGCTGGCCACGATGGAGGCCGCCGCCCGCGCCGTGGACGCCATGGCGGAACGCAGGCTGCCGCTGTTCGTGGAGCCGTTCATCTCCCGGCGGGTCGACGGCCGGGTGCGCAACGACCTGTCCGCCGAGGCCGTCACCCGCTCCGTCGCCATCGCCTCCGGCCTCGGCGGCACCTCGGCCTACACCTGGCTGAAACTGCCCGTCACCGACGACCCGGAGGACATGGGTGAGGTCCTGGCGACCTCCACGCTGCCCGCCGTCCTGCTCGGCGGCGACATAGGCGGCTCGCCCGCCGACCAGACGGCGGCCTACGAGCGCTGGCGCAAGGCGCTCAGGCTGCCCACCGTGCAAGGCATGGTCGTCGGCCGCTCGCTGCTCTACCCGGCCGAGGGCAGCGTCGAACAGGCGGTGGACACGGCCGTCGGACTGCTGTGACCGAGAAGAGGCGGAGGAGTAGGCGATGACGTATCACCTTCCAGCGGGCAAGGCGGCGGCGGACGGCCCGTACGCCGTGGACGTGACGCCCGAGAGCGCCGGCTGGGGCTACGCCGGCCTGCGGGTCCTGAACCTGCCGCCCGGCGGCGGCCACACCTTCGACAGCGGCGAGAGCGAGTGGATCGTCCTGCCGCTGAGCGGCGGCTGCACCGTCGCCACCGCCGACGACTTCGGCCAGGAGACCTTCGAACTCACCGGCCGTGACAGCGTGTTCAGCGGCGTCAGCGACTTCGCGTACGTACCCCGCGACGCGCGTACGACGGTGACCTCGACCGGCGGCGGCCGCTTCGCCCTCACCGGCGCCCGCTGCACCCGCCGCCTGCCCGCCCGGTACGGCCCGGCGTCCTCGGTGCCGGTGGAGCTGCGCGGCACCGGGAACTGCTCGCGGCAGGTCAACAACTTCGGTGCGGCCGCCCGCGCCGGAGGCGCGGATGAACAGGGATTCGAGTGCGACAAGCTGATCGCGGTCGAGGTGCTCACCCCGGGCGGCAACTGGTCGTCCTTCCCCCCGCACAAACACGACGAGCACCGGCCCGGCGAGGAGTCGGTGCTGGAGGAGATCTACTACTTCGAGTTCGCGGATCACGACGGCACCCCCGGCCTCGGCTACCAGCGGGTCTCCCCGTCCGGACGGGGCAAGGGCACGGACGTGCTGGCCGAGGTGCGAAACGGCGACGTGGTCCTCATCCCCGACGGCTGGCACGGACCGTCCATGGCCGTCCCCGGACACCACATGTACTACCTGAACGTCATGGCGGGCCCGGCGGCCGAACGCGCCTGGCTGATCTGCGACCACCCCGAGCACGCCTGGATCCGCGACACCTGGCCGGACCAGGCCGTCGACCCCCGACTCCCCCTCTACACCGCACCGGAGAGGTCCGCATGAGCGCCACCGGCACCCGCCGACTGACCACCGCCCAGGCCCTGGTGCGCTTCCTGGCCGCGCAGTACACCGAACGCGACGGCGTACGGCACCGCCTGATCGCCGGTACCTGGGGCATCTTCGGCCACGGCAACGTGGCGGGCGTCGGCCAGGCCCTCGTCGAGTACGGCGGCGTCATGCCGTTCCACCAGGGGCGCAACGAACAGGCCATGGTGCACGCCGCCGTCGGGTACGCCCGGCAGCTCAACCGCCTCTCCGCACAGGCGGTGACGACGTCCATCGGCCCCGGCGCCACCAACCTGGTCACCGGCGCGGCCCTGGCGACCGTCAACCGCCTGCCGGTCCTGCTCCTGCCGGGCGACTACTTCGCCTCGCACGCCGCGGGCCCGCTGCTCCAGCAGCTGGAGCACCCGGTCGAGGCCGACGTGTCGGTCAACGACGCCCTGCGTCCCGTCTCCCGTTACTTCGACCGGATCAACCGCCCCGAGGCGCTGCTCGCCTCCGCGCTCCGGGCGATGCGCGTGCTCGCCGACCCCGCCGAGACCGGCGCGGTCACCCTCGCGCTGCCGCAGGACGTGCAGGCGGAGGCGTTCGACTGGCCGGAGGAGTTCTTCGCCGACCGCGTCTGGCGGGTACGGCGGCCGGCACCCGACCCCGAGGAGCTGGCCGAGGCCGTCCAGGCGCTCCGCGCCGCCCGGCGCCCGCTGATCGTCGCGGGCGGCGGCGTCCACCACAGCGAGGCCGAGACGGCGCTGACGGCGCTGGTCGACGCCACCGGCATCCCGGTCGCCTCCACCCAGGCCGGCAAGGGCGCCCTGCGCCACGACCATCCCGCCGACCTCGGCGGCATCGGCCACACCGGCACCGCCGTCGCCGACGACCTGGCCCGCACCGCCGACCTGGTGATCGGCGTCGGCACCCGCTACTCGGACTTCACCACGGCCTCCGGCACCCTCTTCCAGAACCCGGACGTCCGCTTCCTGAACCTCAACATCACCGCCTTCGACGCCCACAAGCTCGCCGCCCGCGCCCTGGTCTGCGACGCGCGGGCCGGGCTCACCGCGCTGACCGAGGCGCTGTCCAGCCCCAGCCACCGGGTGTCGTCGTCGTACGAGGACGAGTACCGGGCCGGCCGGACCCGCTGGGAGGAGAAGGTGCGGGCCGCCTTCCGGGCCGACGACGACAGCGCCGTGCCGACCCAGACGCAGGTGCTGGGCGCGCTGGACGCGGTGGTCGGCGACGAGGACGTGGTGATCAACGCGGCCGGTTCGCTCCCCGGCGACCTGCACAAGCTGTGGCGGTCCCGCTCGCCGCGCCAGTACCACCTGGAGTACGGCTACTCCTGCATGGGCTACGAGATCCCGGCCGCGCTCGGCGTCCAGCAGGCCGCGCCCGGCACGGCGGTGTGGGCCCTGGTGGGCGACGGCACGTACCTGATGAACCCGACCGAGATCGTCACCGCCGTGCAGGAGAACCTGCCGGTCAAGCTGGTCCTGGTGCAGAACCACGGCTACGCCTCGATCGGCGGCCTGTCCGAGTCGGTGGGCGCCGAGCGGTTCGGCACCGACTACCACCACCGCGCCGCCGACGGCACCTTCACCGGCGCCCCGCTCCCCGTCGACCTCGCGGCCAACGCGGCCAGCCTCGGCATGGACGTGCTGCGCGCCAAGACCGTGCGGGAGCTGCGCGAGGCGCTGTCGACGGCCCGCGCGGCGACCCGCCCGACCTGCGTCCACGTCGAGACCGTAGCGGCCCGCGACGCCCTCCCGGCCGAGGCCTGGTGGGACGTGCCGGTGGCCGAGGTGTCGGCCCGCGAGCCCGTCAACGACGCCCGCGCGCGGTACGAACACGCGGTCGCCGACCGCCGCCACCACCTCTGACACCCCGTCATCCACGCAACGGAGGTACGTCCATGGCGAAGACCGGCGACCGGGCACGTGCCGTGACCGCCCCCGCGCTGAGCACCCTGGACTTCGCCCTCGACCGGAGCAGTCCCGTGCCGCTCTACCACCAGCTGGCCCAGCAGCTGGAGGGGGCGATAGAACACGGCGTCCTCGCGCCGGGGAACCTGCTGGGCAACGAGGTCGACCTCTCGGTCCGCCTGGGCCTGTCCCGGCCGACCGTCCGGCAGGCCATCCAGTCCCTGGTGGACAAGGGCCTGCTGGTCCGGCGGCGCGGCGTCGGCACCCAGGTGGTGCACAGCCAGGTCAAGCGCCCGCTGGAGCTGAGCAGCCTGTACGACGACCTGGAGGCGGCCGGGCAGGGTCCCGGCACCCTGGTGGTGCGCAACGAGGGCGTCCCGGCCCCCGCCGAAGCGGCGGCGGCGCTCGGCGTCGCGGAGGGCGACGAGGTCACCGTGCTGGAGCGGCTGCGCCTCACCCACGGCCAGCCGGTGGCGCTGCTGTGCAACTACCTTCCGGCGGGGCTGCTGGAACTCGACGGCACACGGCTGGAGTCGACCGGCCTGTACCGGCTTATGCGCGCGTCCGGGATCACCCTGCACAGCGCCCGCCAGACCGTCGGCGCCCGCATCGCCACCCGTGAGGAGGCCGAGCGCCTCGACGAACGGGAGGGAGCCGCGCTGCTGACCATGCAGCGCACCGCGTACGACGACACCGGGCGCCCGGTCGAGTACGGGACGCACATCTACCGCGCGTCCCGGTACGCCTTCGACTTCCAGCTGCTGGTCAGGACCTGACGCCCGACCCCGGCCGGCCGGGCCGGTCTCAGAAGGTGAGCCGGAACAACGCCCCCGCGCCGGGCGCGCGCTCGGCGGTGAGTTCGGCGCCGTGGGTGCGGGCGATCTGACGGGCCATGGCCAGCCCGAGGCCCGAACCGGGCAGCGCGCGGGCGGACGGTGCCCGGTAGAAGCGGTCGAAGATGTGCGGCAGGTCCTGGTCGGCGATGCCGGGGCCGTGGTCGCGCACGGTCAGCTCCCGTTCGGTCAAGGCGACCTCGACCGTGCCGCCGGGCGGGCTGAACTTGGCCGCGTTGTCCAGCAGGTTGCCGAGCAGCCGGGCCAGCCGGGCCGGGATGCCGGGGCGCAGCAGGCCGGCCGTGCGGTCGGTGACGTCCAGGGTGAAGGTGATGCCGGGCCAGCGTTCGCGGGCGCGGGTCAGGGCGTGCCGGGTGAGCGCGGCGAGGTCGATCTGTTCGAGGAGCGGCTGCGGTTCCTCGTCCCGGGCCAGCTCGATGAGGTCGTTCACCAGGGTGGTGACGTCCTCCAGCTGCCGGACCAGGGCGCCGGCCGCCCGCTCGCGCCGGTCGGCGGGCAGGCGGTCGGCGCGAGTGAGGAGTTCGGCGTTGGTGCGCAGCGCGGTCAGCGGGGTGCGCAGCTCGTGCGAGGCGTCGGCGATCAGCCGGCGCTGTGCCGTCACCGACCGCTCCAGCTCGTCGAGCATCGTGTTGAAGGTCGTCGCGAGCCGGGTGATCTCGTCGTCCCAGTGTCCGCCGGGCCCCGGCCCGGCGGGCAGGTCGATGCGGTGTCGCGGGTCGCGGGTGGCGGCGACCCGCTCCGCCGTGGCCGTGAGCCGGGTGACGGGGGCGAGGCCGGTCCGGGAGACGGCGTAGCCGAGCAGCCCGGCGACGACCACGCCCGCCGCGCCGATGCCGCTCAGCAGCCACGCGGCCTGGTGCACGCCGCGCTCGGCCACGTCGGAACGGAGCGCGACCTGGACGGCGGTGCCGTCACCGAACGTGGTGGTCAGCATGCGCGCGGGGTGCCCGTCGACGGTGACGTTCCGGTAGTACGGCGCGCGGCCGCCGGCCGCCACCTCGCGGACGGCCGGGGACACGGGCAGGACGTACGGCTCGGCCGGGTCGTCGGCCGGATCGGGCGGCACCGTCTGGGCACAGGCGGGGGCGCCCAGGAAGCGGCACTCACCGCGGTGCACGGTCGGCCCGTCCTCCCGGCTCTGCTGGGCGACGAGGGTGGCCGACTGCGCGAGGTTCTGGTCGACCTGCTGGTAGAGCTTGTAACGCAGGACGAAGAACGCGGCCGTGCACACGCCTACGGTCACGAGGACGACGGCCGCCGAGGCCGCCAGTGCCAGCCGGGACCGCAGCCGGCGCGGGCGCGGCAGGAGAAGCCACGGCCCGTTCACGCCGCGCCCAGGCGGTAGCCGACCCCGTGCACGGTGTGCACCAGGCGCGGCTCGCCCTCCGCCTCCAGCTTGCGGCGCAGGTAACCGACGTAGACGGCGAGCGAGTTGGAGCCGGGGCCGAAGTCGTGTCCCCAGACCCGTTCGAAGAGGGTCTCCCGGGTGAGGACCTGCCCGGGGTGGAGCAGCAGCTGCTCCAGCAGCGCGCACTCGGTCCGGCTGAACTCGACGGCCCGCTCGCCGCGGCGTCCGGCCCGGGTCTGCGGGTCCACCACCAGGTCGGCGTACGACAGGAGGTCGCCCGGCTCCTGGGCGCCGGTGTCCGCCCGGCGCAGCAGGGCCCGCACCCGGGCGGTCAGCTCGTCCAGCGCGAACGGCTTGACCAGGTAGTCGTCGGCGCCGGCGTCCAGCCCGTCGACGCGTTCGCTCACCGAGTCCAGCGCGGTCAGCACCAGCACCGGCGTCCGGTCGCCGATGCCCCGCAGGCGGCGGCAGAACGCCAGGCCGTCCAGGACCGGCATCATCACGTCGACGACCACGGCGTCCGGCTGCCAGGCGGCGACCTCGGAGAGGGCCGCGAGGCCGTCGGCGGCGCCCCTCACGGCGTAGCCCTCGACGGTGAGGCCGTCCTCGACGGCGGCCCGCACCTCGGGCTCGTCGTCGACCACCAGAATTCTCCTCAGCACGCGCCCAGCCTGCCAAAGGAGTGTCTTAAAACCTTCTTAGGCCGGCTTGTGACCGTGGCGGCCATGTTCGGATCCTCGTCCTCCGGCCCGGCCCACGTGCCGCCCGCCGGACCTCACAGTCCCCCGCCCCGGCTGTCCGTGGTGATCGGCGCGGGCGGTACCGGTGGGCACATCTACCCCGGTCTCGCCCTCGCCGACGCGCTGCGCCGCGCCGTACCGGCCGCGGAGATCTCCTTCGTCGGCACCACCCGGGGCCTGGAGACCCGGCTCATCCCGCAGGCCGGGTACCGGCTGCACACCGTCGACATGATCCCCTTCGACCCGAGCCTCGGCGCCCGGCGCTACCTGCTGCCCTCGGCGCTGGTGCGGTCCGCCGGGCAGTGCCGGACGGTACTGCGCGAGCAGCGGGCCCAGGTGGCGGTCGGCATGGGCGGCTATCCGAGCGCCCCGGTGATCCTCGGGGCCCGCTGGTCGGGCCTGCCGAGCCTGATCCACGAGTCCAACGCCGTACCGGGCCGCGCCAACCGTTTCGCCGCCCGGCTCACCCCTCACGTCACGGTCGCCTTCGACCGCTCCCGTTCGGGCCTGGCCGGCGGCGAGAACGCCCGCGTCGTCGGCATGCCCATCGCGGCTGCCCTCGCCGGGCTGGACCGCGACGCCCGGCGCCCCGAGGCACGGCGGGCGCTGGGGGTGCCGGACGGGGCGCGGCTCGTCGTCTTCAACGGCGGCAGCCTGGGCGCCGCGCGGCTCACCGAGGCCGCGACGGAGCTGGCCCGGCGCTGGCGGCGGCGCACCGACGTCCACCTGCTGATCAAGACCGGGCCGGACGCGCTGGAGGAGGCCGGGTTCCGGCTCGCGGGCAGCCGGGTGGCCCGCGTGGTGCCCTACCTGGACCACATGGACCAGGTGTACGCCGCCGCCGACCTGGTGGTCTGCCGGGCCGGTTCGGCGACGGTCGCCGAACTCGCCAGCACCGGCGTGCCCGCGGTGCTCGTGCCCTACCCGCACGCGCCCGGCGACCACCAGACGCACAACGCGCGGGTGCTGACCGACGCCGGGGCCGGCCTGCTGCTGTCCGACGCCGAGACCTCGGCGGCGCGACTGGCCGAACTGATCGAACCGCTGCTGGCCGATCCCGCCCGGCTCGCGGCGATGGAGTCGGCCGCCGACCCCGGCCCGCACGCGTACGCCGCCGACCTGCTCGCCGCCGAGGTACTGCGCCTCGCCGGCCACCCCCTGCCGACCCTCGCCCCCTTGGAGCACACCCCATGAACCACACCCCCGACTGGACCGGCCGCGAGGTCCTGGTCACCGGAGCCGAGGGTTTCATCGGCTCGGCCCTGGTCGACCTGCTCGTCGCCCGGGGCGCCCGGGTCCGGGCGTTCACGCACTACAAGCCGTACGCCGAGAAGGGCCACCTCGCCCACCTCCTCGGCCACCCGCTGGTCACGACGGTCACCGGCGACGTCCGCGACGCCGGCCGCGTGATGGACGCCGTCGACGGCTGCGACACCGTCTTCCACCTCGCCGCCCTGATCGGCATCCCGTACAGCTACGACTCGCCCGGCGCCTACGTCCAGACGAACGTCGTCGGCACCGAGAACATCGCCGAGGCCTGCCGGCGCCACCAGGTGCGCCGCATGGTGCACACCTCCACCAGCGAGGTGTACGGCACCGCCCGCACGGCGCCGATCAGCGAGAGCCACCCGCTGCAGCCGCAGTCGCCGTACTCCGCCTCCAAGATCGGCGCCGACATGATGGCGCTCTCCCACTGGCACGCCTTCGAACTGCCGGTCACCGTGGTGCGCCCCTTCAACACCTACGGCCCCCGGCAGTCCGCCCGCGCGGTGATCCCCGCGATCCTCGCCCAACTGCACTCCGGGGCCCGCACGATCAGGCTCGGCTCACTCACGCCCACCCGGGACTTCACCTACGTCACCGACACGGCGCGGGGCTTCATGGCGATGGCCGACTGCGACCGGGCTCTCGGGCAGGTGGTCAACCTCGGCTCGGGCCGGGAGATATCCATCGGGGACCTGGCGCAGGCCCTCACCGTCGCCGCGGGCACCGACGCGGAGATCGTCGTGGACCCCGCCCGGCTGCGCCCGAGCGGCAGCGAGGTCCAGCGTCTCCTGTCCGACAACTCCCGCGCCCGCCGGTGGGCGGGCTGGGAGCCGCAGGTCGGCCTCGCGGACGGGCTGCGCCGGACGTCGGCGTGGGTGAAGGAGCACCTGGACCTGTTCGCGGCGGAGCGCTACCAGGTCTGACCCGGCGGCCCCGCGGCCGTGGCGGCCGGGAATGTGAGAAGGACCTCCGCGGGCTCATGCCCGCGGAGGTCCTTCTTCGGTCACCGTCGGGACGACAGGATTTGAACCTGCGACCCCTTGACCCCCAGTCAAGTGCGCTACCAAGCTGCGCCACGTCCCGGTGCCCACGCGCGGTGCGACCGCGCGATCACGCGACAGCACCTTACCGCACCCACCGGGCCACGCCTAAGCGGGACGGGCGGGGGACAATCGGCCGTATGGACAGCACAGCATCGGACCGCCCGGCCGACGCCCGCGACCGGGACGAGGAGGGGCGGGCGCGCAACGCCCGGCCGCGCGACGGGCTGGGGCGCCCGCTGCCGTACGGCGCGGACGGCGTCGCCCGTCAGCCGGAGGGCGTCGTGCGGTCGCCGGACGCGACGGTCGCCGAGGCGCAGCGGCTGCTGGACGAGGGGAAGCCGTTCCACGCGCACGAGGTCTTCGAGGACGCCTGGAAATCGGGCCCCGAGGAGGAGCGGCAGCTGTGGCGCGGGATGGCCCAGCTGGCGGTGGGGCTCACGCACGCGGCCCGCGGGAACGGCACCGGCGGGGCCAGGCTGCTGCGGCGCGGGGCGGGCGCCGTGACGGAGTGGGCGGCGTCGGACACCGGACGGGAACGGCCGTACGGGGTGGATCTCGGCGCGGTCGCCGGGTGGGCCGTGGAGCTGGCGGGGGACGTGGAGGACGGCGCGTCCGTGGACGCGGGGGCCCGGGCGCCGCGGCTCCGGGGCTGACCCGCACGTGCCGGGCCGGCGGCCCGGTCCGGGGGCTGTCGGTGGCGTACGGCAGACTCGTGGGGTGCGGAAGATTCATGTGATCGGTATCGGTGCGGGCGACCCCGACCAGCTGACCCTGCAGGCGGTCAGGGCGATGCGCGGCACGGACGTGTTCTTCGTCCTGGGCAAGGGCGAGGTGAAGGACGACCTGGTGCGGCTGCGCCGGGACATGCTGGAGACGCACGTACCGCAGGGCACGTACCGGGTCGTCGAGGCCCGTGACCCGGAGCGGGACCGGAGCGCGGAGGGCGCGGCGTACTCCCCCGCCGTCGAGGACTGGCGCCTGGCCCGCGCCGGCATCTACGAACGGCTGATCGCCGAGGAGCTGGGCGAGGACGAGAGCGGCGCGTTCCTGGTGTGGGGCGACCCGTCGCTGTACGACAGCACGCTGGGCATCCTGGAGGAGGTCCTGGGACGCGGCACGGTGGCCTTCGCGTACGACGTGGTGCCCGGCATCAGCAGCGTCTCGTCACTGGCCGCCCGGCACCGGACGGGGCTGAACCGGGTGGCGCGGCCGGTGCAGATCACCACCGGGCGGCGGCTCGCGGAGGGCTTCCCCGAGGGCGTCGACGACGTCGTGGTGATGCTCGACGCCCACCAGACCTTCCGGCGGTACACGGACCAGGACCTCGACATCTACTGGGGCGCCTACCTGGGCACCCCGGACGAGATCCTCGACTCGGGTCCGATCGCCGAGGCCGGCCCGCGCATCGAGCGGCTGCGCGCCGAGGCGCGGGAGCGCAAGGGCTGGATCATGGACACGTACCTGCTGCGGCGGCGTTCCGGCGACGCGTAGGGGGGTGTCCCCCGGCCACGCCCTCGCGCGTACCCGGGCGGACCGTCCCCACATGCGTGGCCGCTGCACGGGTGTGATCGTGACCTGGTGACAGTCGCCGAGGAAGCATCACGGACCGCCGCCGTACAGCCGCCCGTGCTGGACCGGCGGCGGCGCAACGTCGTCTTCGTCACGATCATGCTCGGGCTGCTGCTGGCGGCCCTGGACCAGACGATCGTCGGCACCGCGCTGCCGACGATCGTGTCGGACCTGGGCGGCGCCTCGCACATGTCGTGGGTGGTGACGTCGTACCTGCTCGCGGAGACCGTGGCGACGGTGCTGGTCGGCAAGTTCGGCGACCTGTTCGGCCGCAAGGTGGTCTTCCAGGTCTCGGCGGTCGTCTTCATCACCGGGTCGTTCCTGTGCGGACTGGCGACCAGCATGCCGCTGCTGATCACGTGGCGGGCGATGCAGGGCATCGGCGCGGGCGGCCTGATGGTGACGGCCATGGCGCTGATCGCGGACGTGATCCCGCTTCGGGAGCGCGGCAAGTACCAGGGCGCCATCGGCGCGGTGTTCGGGGTCTCCACGGTCATCGGGCCACTGTTGGGCGGGCTGTTCACCGACCACCTCTCGTGGCGCTGGGCGTTCTACGTCAACGTGCCCATCGCGATCGCCGTCGTGATCGCCGCGGCCCGCACCATCCCGGTGGTGAAGTCGGCCGTCCGGCCCGTCATCGACTACCTGGGCATCGCGCTGGTCGCGGTGGGCGCGAGCGCGCTGATCCTGGCGACCAGCTGGGGCGGCAACGAGTACGCGTGGAGCTCGGGCGTGATCCTGGGCCTGTTCGCGGGCGGGCTGGTCGCGCTCGCGCTGTTCTGCCTGGTGGAGCTGCGGGCGCCCGAACCGATGCTGCCGATGCGGCTGTTCGCCAACCCGGTGTTCACGGTCTGCTCGGTGCTCAGCTTCATCGTCGGCTTCGCGATGCTCGGCGCGCTGACGTACCTGCCGACCTACCTCCAGTACGTCGACGGCGACTCGGCCACCGTCTCCGGCGTGCGGACGCTGCCGATGGTGGCGGGGCTGCTGATCGCCTCGGTCTTCAGCGGCAGCGTCGTCAGCCGGACGGGACAGTACCGGCTGTTCCCGATCGTGGGCACGCTGGTGATGGGCGTCGGCCTGTACCTGATGTCGCTGATGGACCCGTCGACCGGCGCCGTCCTGGAGTCGCTGTACATGTTCGTGCTGGGCACCGGCATCGGCCTGTCCATGCAGGTGCTGATCATCGCCGTGCAGAACACCGTCGACTACGCCGACCTCGGCACCGCGACCTCCGGCGTCACCTTCTTCCGCACCCTGGGCAGCTCCTTCGGCACCGCCGTGTTCGGCACCATCTACGTCAACGCCCTCGGCCCCAACCTGCGCGAGGGCGTCGCCGAGGCCGCCCGCACGGGCGCCGCCGACCCGTCGGCGATCGGCCGTGCGGCGACCAGTCCGGAGGGCGTGCACGGACTGCCTCCGCAGACGTCGGCACCGATCGTCGGCGCCTACGCGGACACCATCCAGACGGTGTTCCTGTGGACGGTGCCGATCGCGGCGCTCGGCTTCCTCGTCTCCCTGTTCCTCAAGCAGGTACGGCTCCGCGACAGCGCCCGCGCGGGCTCCACCGACATGGGCGAGGGCTTCGGCTCACCGCACGACGCCGACAACAGGCGCGCCCTGGAGGCGTCCGTCGGAAAGATCATCGGCGGTACGGAGCTGGACACCGCGCGCCGGATCATCACGGACAGCGACACCCGCCTCGACGTCGCCGGCGCCTGGGCCGTCATGCAGGTCGAGCTGTTCACGCGCCTGGTCGGGCACGCCGGCCTGGGGCTGATCGCCGCCCGCCGCCGGCTGCCGCCGGAAGTGCTGCTGCCGGTCTTCGACCGGATGGTGGAGGAGGGTTTCCTGGCCCGTCACGGCTCCCTGTTCTCCCACACCGACGCGGGGGCCCGCGAGGCCCTGGTCATCGGGCGGGCGTGGGCCACCTGGCTGGAGGGCCGGGTGGAGCAGGACATCGGCAAGCCCACCGGCACCGAGCTGCGCGCCGCCGTCGACGCCATCGCCAAGCGCCTGCTGGTCGAGGACCTGAGCAACGGCCTGCCGCGGCGCCTCACGCCAGCAGGAGCTGCAGACCACCCACGATCGTCGCCGCGATCACCAGACGCTCGAACAGGCGCTGGTTGATCCGGGTCACCGCCCACTTGCCGAGGAACGCGCCGGGCACCACGAACACGACCAGCGCGGCGTCGAGGAGCAGCGAGCGGCCGTCGATCAGGCCGAGGCCGGCACTGAAGGGCACCTTGGAGACGTTGACGATCAGGAAGAAGAACGCCGACGTGCCCAGGAAGCCGAGCTTGCGGAAGCCGGCGGAGAGCAGGTACATCGACATCACCGGGCCGCCCGCGTTGGCGACCATCGTGGTGAAGCCGCCGAGGACGCCGTAGGAACGGGCCTTGACCCGGCCGGCCCGCGCGGCCGTACCGTCGTCCCCGGGCGGGTCGGACGCGTCGGCCCGTCTCCTGCGCCACACCGTCACCCCGGCCATGAGCAGCAGGATCACGCCGATCGAGGTCCGGACGATCGCGTCGTCCGCCCACACCAGGAACAGGGTGCCCACGGCCACGCCGACCCCCACGGCGGGGAACAGCCGCCACAGCGTGGGCCAGTGCGCGTGCCGCCGGTAGGTGAGGACGGCCAGGACGTCCCCGGCGATCAGGACGGGCAGCAGGATGCCGGTGGAGGCGCGGGCGGGAAGGACCGCGGCGAAGATCGCGAGACTGACCGTGTTGGCCCCGCTCACGGCGGTCTTGGAGAAGCCGACGAGCAGGGCCGCGAAGGCGAGCGCCGCGAACTCCCAGCCGGTGAGGTGCCAGAGCGTCATGGTGTCCATTGCGGCCACTGATGCTATGCGCACTCAACCGGTTCGCGTAAGCACCGTCTCGCCAGTCGGTCCTTAGCGGGCCGGCGGTCCCTGGTGCGGGGCGTGGTCCACGTAGCGGGCCCGCAGTTCCCGCTTCAGCACCTTCATGCTCGGCCCGAGCGGCAGCGCGTCCGCGAACTCCACCCGGCGCGGGTACTTGTACCGGCCGAGGTGTCCCTTGGACCACTCGGTGATCCCGGCCGCGTCCGGCGTCGCGCCCGGCTCGGGGACGACGACGGCGCACACCTCCTCGCCGTGGAGTTCGTCCGGGAGGCCGATGACGGCGACGTGCGCGATGCCGGGGTGGCGCATCAGCACCTCCTCGACCTCCCGCGGGTAGACGTTGTAGCCGCCCCGGATGATGACGTCCTTCTTCCGGTCGACGATGCGCAGGAAGCCCTCGTCGTCCTTGGTGCCGAGGTCGCCCGTGCGGAACCAGCCGTCGACCAGCGCCTCGGCGGTGGCCTCCGGGCGGCCGAGGTAGCCGGAGAAGACGTTGTGGCCGCGTACGACGACCTCGCCCAGCTCACCGGGCGGCAGCAGGACGACGCGGCCCTCGACGTCCGCGTGGGCGATCTCCACGTCCACGCCCCACAGCGGGTGGCCGATGGTGCCGGGCCTGGTCCCGAACACGGGCTGGTTCACGGCCGCCGCGGGCGAGGTCTCCGACAGCCCGTACCCCTCGTGGACGCGCGCGCCGAACGCCTCCTCGAACCGCTCCAGCACCGCCACCGGCAGCGAGGCGCCGCCGGAGACGCACACCCTCAGGTCGGGCAGGGCGCCGGCGTCGCGCGCCGCGGCGGCGAGGGCGACGAACATGGTCGGCACCCCGTGGAAGGTGTTGACCTTCTCCTCGACCATCAGCTCGATCGCGCGCGCCGCGTCGAAGCGGGGCAGCAGGACGAGGGTGGCCCCGGCCCGCCAGGTCGAGTTGAGGGAGACGGTCTGGCCGAAGGCGTGGAACAGCGGCAGCGCGCCGAGCGCGATGTCGTCGGGCCGGATGTCGTTGGCGTCGAAGGCGTTGACGGTCGCGTTCATCACCAGGTTGAAGTGGCTGAGCACCGCGCCCTTGGGGACACCGGTGGTGCCGCTGGTGTAGAAGACCACGGCCGGGTCGTCGGCGTCGCGGGTGACGTACGTCGGCAGCGGCTCGGCGTCGGCGGCGAGCGTGCCGAACTCGTCGCCGAGGGTGATCACCCGTACGCCCGTCTCCCGCGCGGCGGCCGTGCCCGTCTCGGCCTGGGCGGGGTGGCACAGCAGCAGCGTGGCGCCGCTGTCGCGCAGGACGTGCTCGACCTCGGCGGCCGACAGCAGCAGGTGCACGGGCACGACGACGCCACCGGCGGCGGCGATCGCGTAGTACGCCTGCGGGAAGTCGGCGGTGTTCGGCGCCATCAGCGCGACCCGGTCCCCCGGCCGGACGCCGAGGCCGGTCAGCGCGCCGGCCTGCGCCCGCGCACGCCGCCACACCTCGGCGAAGGAGAGCCGCAGGCCGCCCTCGACCAGCGCCTCCTTGTCGGGACGGCGCCGGGCGTTCTCGGCGAGGATGGCGGCGACGGAGAGGGTTGCCATGGGGTGTTGCTCCGTTCCTTGCTGCGGCTCTGCGGAGAGGTGCGGCGTACCTGCGGCTAGGGGCTGTCTGGCCATTCCCGTCGTCGCCCGCGGGGCAGACCGGAATTGTCAGACAGCCCCTAGTGCCGTTCGACGAGCACCGCGCTGCCCTGCCCCACGCCGACGCACATGGTGGCCAGCCCGCGGGCCGCTCCCGTGCGGCGCATGCGGTGGAGCAGGGTGGTGAGGATGCGGGCGCCGGAGCAGCCGAGCGGGTGGCCCAGCGCGATGGCGCCGCCGGTGGGGTTGACCAGGCCGGGGTCGATGCCGAGCTGGTCGACGCAGGCGAGGGCCTGGGCGGCGAACGCCTCGTTGAACTCGGCCTCGGCGAGGTCGTCGACGCTCCAGCCGGCCCGGGCGAGGACCTTGCGGGTGGCGGGCACCGGGCCGATGCCCATGACGTCCGGGTGGACGCCGGCCGAGCCGCCGGCGACGTAGCGTCCCAGCGACTCCATGCCCAGGTCGTTCAGGGCCTCCTCGCTGACCAGGAGGAGTCCGGCGGCGCCGTCGTTCATCGGGGAGGCGTTGCCCGCGGTGACCGTGCCGCCGGGGCGGAAGACGGGCTTGAGGCGGCCCAGCTTCTCCAGCGAGGTGTCCTCGCGGACGCATTCGTCGGCGTCGACGACCACGCCGTCGGGACGCTCGACGGAGAGGATCTCGTCGTCGAAGTACCCGTTCTTGCGGGCCTCGGCGGCGAGCTGGTGGCTGCGCAGGGCGAACTCGTCCTGGCGCTCGCGCGAGATGCCGTACCGCCCGGCGACCTCCTCGGCGGTCTCGCCCATCGCCAGCAGTCCGTGCAGGTCCTTCATCGCCGGGTTGACCAGGCGCCAGCCGAGGCGGGTGTCGACGGTCTCGATGCGGTGCGGCAGCGCCTCGTCCGGGCGGGGCAGCACGAAGGGGGCGCGGCTCATCGACTCGGAGCCGCCCGCGAGCACGACGTCCGCCTCGCCCGCGGCGACGGTGCGGGCGGCGGTGGTGACGGCCTCCAGGCCGGAGGCGCACAGCCGGTTGACGGTGGCGCCGGGGACGGACTCGGGCAGGCCCGCGAGGAGGGCGGCCATCCGGGCGACGTTGCGGTTGTCCTCGCCGGCCTGGTTGGCGGCGCCCCAGTACACGTCGTCGACGCGGGCGGGGTCGAGCGCGGGCACGTCGGCGACCAGGCCCCGGATCACGGCGGCGGCGAGGTCGTCGGGCCGCACGGAGGACAGGGCGCCGCGCAGCTTGCCGATCGGGGTGCGGCGGGCGGCCGCGAAGTGGACGGGACGCACGAGGGGACTCCTGACCGTCGTCGCCCGGTCGCCGGACGGCACGCCGCCGGACGAGGGGCACACGACATTAATTAGCACTGCTAGTTTTGGACTATAGACCGCCGGACCGCTCCCTGGGAAGATCCTCCGATGACCTTCACCGACACAGCCGGAGGAGCCATGGCCGAGGCCCGCGCACACGACCTGCCCGGAACACGGGGACGGATCACCGCCCGCGAGTGGCCCGCCGACCGGCCCAGGTACGTGGCGCTGCTGGTGCACGGCTACGGCGAGCACGTCGGGCGCTACGAGGAGGTGGCCGGTGTCCTGGCCGGACACGGCGCTGCGGTCTGGGGTCTCGACCACACCGGACACGGCCGGTCCGACGGCGAGCGGGTGCTGGTCGAGGACTTCGAGGACGTGGTCACCGACGTGCACTCCGTGGCCGCACGGGCCCGCGCCGCCCACCCGGACCTCCCGTTCGTCGTGATCGGCCACTCCATGGGCGGCCTGATCGCCTCCCGCTACGCCCAGCGCCACCCCGGCGGGCTGACCGCGCTGGTGCTGTCCGGGCCGGTCATCGGCGACTGGGAGCTGCCGCGCCGGCTGCTCGCCCTGCCGGAGATCCCCGACATCCCGATCAGCCCGGCCTCGCTCTCCCGGGACCCGGCGGTCGGCGCTGCGTACGCGGCGGACCCGCTGGTCTGGCACGGCCCGATGAAGCGGCCGACCCTGGAGGCCTTCGTACGGGCCCTGGGGAAGGTGGCCGAGGACGGCGACGTCGGCCCGCTGCCCCTGCTGTGGGTGCACGGGGACGACGACCGCCTGGTGCCGCTGCCGGGCAGCCGCCCGGGCGTCGAAGCGCTGAGCGGCGGCGACCTGACCGAGCGGATCTATCCGGGCGCCCGGCACGAGCTGTTCAACGAGACCAACCGCGCCGAGGTCTTCGCCGACGTCACCCGCTTCCTGGACGGCGTGCTCGCCCGCTGACCGGGCGGCGCGTTTGCCGCTGCACCCCTCGGGCACCCGCGCCTACGCACGTACGCACGACGAACTGAGGGGCACCTCATGGCCGACGCCCTGGAACTCGACGCACTGTGGGCGGACTTCCACCGCGTGGTGAACATGACCTCCGCGGAACTCGCGGACTGGCTCCGGATACGCGACTCCGGTGAGCTGACCGAGCCGCTGCCGGACGACGCGGGACCGCCG
This sequence comes from Streptomyces sp. NBC_01723, assembly GCF_036246005.1. Taxonomy (NCBI): domain Bacteria; kingdom Bacillati; phylum Actinomycetota; class Actinomycetes; order Kitasatosporales; family Streptomycetaceae; genus Streptomyces; species Streptomyces sp. NBC_01723. Next base: position 7,637,305 of record NZ_CP109171.1, on the reverse strand, counting down.
CTCGGCCGGCACGTCCTGTCGATCCTCCAGAAGCGGCGCACCGACCTCACGGAGGACGACCTGGGCGCGATGCGCGAGGTCGTGGACACCGTGACGGAGCAGGCGGACCTGGAGAACGAGCCCCGGTCCGACGACACCGCGCTCCGGCACCGCCTGATGACGGTCGGCCACGACCCGCTGAAGCCCTAGGGGGTTGCGTGAGCCCCGGCCAACGCCAGATCGTGCGCGCGCTCGTCGACGCGCACGGGCGGACGTACGCCGAGGAGGCGGGCATCCGGCTCAAGGACACCCCGCAGCCGCTGTACCGACTGCTGGTCCTGTCCCACCTGCTGAGCGCCCGCATCCGCGGCTCGATCGCGGTGGCCACCGCGCGCGCCCTGTACGACGCGGGGCTGCGGAACCCGCGGCGCATGGCCGACGCCGACTGGCAGGAGCGGGTGGACGCCCTCGGCCGGGGCGGCTACCGGCGCTACGACGAGCGCACCGCCTCCCAGCTCGGCGAGGCCGCCGAACTGCTGACCGAGCGGTGGGGCGGCGACCTGCGCCGGCTCCGCGAGGAGGCGGACGGCGACCTCTCCGAAGTACGGCGGCTGCTCCGGGAGTTTCCCGGAGTGGGTCCGACCGGGGCGGACATCTTCCTGCGCGAGGCCCAGCTCGTCTGGCCGGAGGCGGGCCCCACCCTGGACCGCAAGGCCCTCCAGGGCGCGGAACGCCTCGGCCTGCCGTCCGACCCGGACCGGCTCCTCGGCCTCGCCGGGACGACGGAGCCGGCCGTCCTCGCGGCCGCGCTGGTGCGCGCGGCGGTGGACAAGGACGTCGCCGAGGACACCCTGGAACGCGCGGGCTGAGCCCGGCCGCCCGGCCCGGCGTCACGTCACCCGAACAGCCCCGTGCGCTGGTGGGCCCGCGGCCGCGGTGATGCGCTGAGGACACCGTTCCCGTCCCAGGAGGCATCCCGCGATGAGCCGTCGACCGTCCCGCCCCGCCCGCCTCGTGGTCTCCGCCCTGACGGCGGGCGCGCTGCTGACGGCCGCGGCCTGCTCGGACGAGGCCGGCGGGTCGGGCGCGGCCTCGGACACCGCCGCGGAACGGGCGCGGCCGGCCTCCCCCGCCGCCGAGCGGACCCGCGCGGCACAGCCCACCGGATCCCCCAAGACCCCCGCCCCCACCCTCACCGAGTCCGGCGCGAAGGCCGCGCTGCTCACGGAGGGCGACCTGGAGGGCGACTGGAACCAGGTCCAGGACGCGGACAAGTGGCGCGACCAGATGCTCGTCGGCGCGGTCGACGTGTCCGACTTCCTCACCGCCAGGACGGACGCCTCGGACTGCCAGGAACTCCTCGACGGGCTCTACGGCGAGAAGCTGCTGGGCGAGCCGTCGGGACCGTCGGCGGTCACCGGCTTCGAGCAGGGCGACTCCCGCCTCCTGGACCAGGTGGCCGGCTACGACCGCGGCGGACTGGACGACCGCCTGGAGTGGATGGGCTCCCTGCCCCAGAAGTGCGACCAGTTCACCGCGACCGACTCCGAGGGCGAGAAGCGCACGGTCCAGGTGACCGAGGCGTCGGTGCCCGAGGTGGGCGACGCCCGTGAGGGCCTGCGCGTGACCGTGCAGGGCTCCACCGGCGGCGGTCCGGCCACGCTCAGCCTGGACGTGGCCGTCGTACGCGTCGGCACCTCCGCCCTGACCGTGACCGGCGGCGGCCTCGACGGCGACCAGGCCGACGCCGTCGAGCAGGGGGTGCGGCAGGGCACCGACCGCCTGAAGACCGTCCTGGACGGCGGGACGCCCTCCCCGCAGCCCACCCCCATGACCTGACCCCGACTCCCGCGCCCCGCCCCGCGTCCGCCGACACGGTGCGGGGCGGCGCCGTGTGCACGGATCCGGCGAAACCCGGACAGCGTGATCACCGGACGGCACAATGGTGGCGTCGGACGGCGCACGCGCGAAGGAGCCCGAGACGTGAGCGAGAGCGACCCCGTGCCCGGCGGGCGCCCGGGCGAGACCGAGCGGGCCACCGCGCTGAGCGGTGAGCTGTCCGGCCAGGGGGTGCACGGTGTGGTGCTGGCGTACGTCGACACGGCGGGGATCGCCCGGGTGAAGACCGTGCCCACCGCGCGGCTCGCCTCGGCCGCCGCGTGGGGCGTGGGCATGTCCCCGGTGTTCGACACGTTCCTGGCGGACGACTCGATCGTCGCCACGGACGTCCTCGGCTCCCCGGACGGCGACCTGCGCCTCCACCCCGATCTGGACCGGCTGACCGTGCTGGCGGCGCAGCCCGGCTGGGCATGGGCGCCGGTCGACCGGATCACGCAGGAGGGCGGGCCGCACCCGGCGTGCGCGCGCACCGTCCTGCGCCGGACCGTCGCGCACGCCGCCGAGCGGTACGGCGTCCGGTTCAAGGCCGCGATCGAGATCGAGTGGTCGGTGGGCCGGGGCGACGCGGACGACGACGCCTTCGTCCCGGCCGTGTCGGGACCGGCGTACGGCGCCACCCGCCAGATCGGGCTCAGCGACTGCGCCGCCGACCTGCTGGCGGCTCTCGCGGCCCAGGGCGTGGACGTGGAGCAGCTGCATCCCGAGTACGCGGCGGGGCAGTTCGAGGTCTCGGTGGGTGCCCTCGACCCGGTGGCGGCGGCCGACCGCAGCGTGCTGGTCCGGCAGACGATCCGGGCCGTGGCCCAGCGGCACGGGCTGCGGGTCTCCTTCGCCCCGGCGGTCCTCGGGCGGGGCGTCGGCAACGGCGGGCACATCCACCTCTCCGCCTGGCGGGACGGGACCAACCTGCACGCCGGCTCCACCGGCCGGTACGGCATGACCGCCGAGGCCGAGTCCTTCGTCGCCGGGGTGCTGGGCCACCTGCCGGCACTCACCGCGATGACCGCGCCGAGCCCGGCCAGCCATCTGCGGCTCCGCCCCTCGCAGTGGGCGGGCGTCTTCACCTCCTGGGGCCGGGAGACCCGGGAGGCGGCCCTGCGGGTCGTCACCGGGAGCGCCGGGGAGCAGGGCCGGGCGGCGAACCTGGAGGTGAAGCCGGTCGACCTGGCCGCCAACCCGTATCTCGCGCTCGCCTCGGTGATCGCCGCCGGACTGGACGGACTCGCGTCGTCCGCGCCGCTGCCCGAGGAGATCACCGGCGACCCGGCCCGGCTGGACCCCGCCGACGCGGCGGCCCGAGGGGTGCGCCGGCTGCCGGTCTCCCTCGCCGAGTCGGTGGCGGCGTTCCGCGCGGACGACGTACTGCGGACCGCGCTGGGGCCGGTCCTGGCCGACGCGGTGACCGCCGTACGGCAGGGGGAGATCGATGCGGTCGACGGGCTCGACGACGACCGGGTGGCGGCGGCCTACCGCTGGAAGTACTGACATGGCCGGCGGCCCCGTCCACGAGAGCCTCGCCGCGCTGGAGCTGGTGGACCACCACTGCCACGGCGCCGTCACCGGCGACCTGGACCGCGAGAGCTTCGAGTCCCTCCTCACCGAGGGCGAGCGATGGCCCGGCGTGTCCCCCTTCGACAGCCCCGTCGGCCTCGCCGTGCGCCGTCACTGCTCTCCCCTGCTGGACCTGCCGCGCCACGCGCCCGCGGACGTGTACCTGGCCCGGCGGTCCGAACTGGGCGCGGCCGAGGTGAACCGGCGGTTCCTGCGGGCCGCGGGCACGGGCGTGTTCTGCGTGGACACGGGCTACGCCCCGCACCGGGTGACCGGGCCGGCCGAGCTGGCGCGCGCGGCGGACGCAACGGCGTACGAAGTGGTGCGACTCGAGCAGGTCGCGGAGGCGGTGGCGGCGGGCGGTGTCGAGCCGGACGCGTACGCGGAGGCGTTCCGCACGGCCGCGTGGGAGGCGGTGCGGCGGCCGGGCGTGGTGGGTGTCAAGTCGGTGGCGGCCTACCGGACGGGTTTCGGCCTGGACCCGGCCCGTCCCTCGGCCGAGGAGGTCACGGGGGCGGCCCGGCGGTGGCTCGCGCGCGGCGGCCGACTCGACGACCCGGTGCTCGTCCGGCACCTGCTGTGGACCGCGGTGGACCTGGGGCTGCCGCTGCAACTGCACACCGGGTTCGGCGACGGCGACATCCGCATGCACCGCGTGGACCCGACCCTGCTGACCGACTGGCTGCACCTGACCGCCGGCACGATCCCCGTCCTGCTGCTGCACTGCTGGCCCTACCAGCGCCAGGCGGCGTACCTCTCGGCGGTCTTCGAGCGCGTGTACCTGGACGTGGGCCTCACCCTGCACCACGTCGGCCCCGCGCGGGCGGGCGCGATCCTCGCGGAAGCGACGGAGATCACCCCGTTCCGGAAGCTCCTGTACAGCTCCGACGCCTATGGTGTGGCCGAGTTCCATCACCTCGGGGCGGTCGCGTTCCGGCGGGGACTGGCGGGGCTGCTCCAGGAGCGGCTGGACGCCGACGAGCTGGCCCTTCCGGACGCGCTGCGCCTCGCGCGCTGGGCGGGCCGGGACAACGCCCGCCGGGTCTACCGGCTGCCCGGGGGCCCGATGGACGACGGCTGAGCGGCGTGGGACCGGTCACAGTCCCGCAGCGCCGCCCGGGAAGCAGGAACGGCTGAAAGTATGATCAAGCGATGTCTGACATGACCGAAACCACGCCGGGCTGGCTGACGACCGACGAGCTGGAGATGGCACGTGCCCGCATGCCGATCCTGTACGTCGAGGCGGTGCCCGTCCGCGTCGACGACAGCGGCGAAGTCACCAGCGTCGGCCTGCTCCTGCGCATCGGCCCGGACGGGACGGTCAGCCGGACGCTGGTCTCCGGCCGGGTGCTCCACCACGAGCGGGTCCGGGACGCCCTCCTGCGCCACCTGGAGAAGGACCTGGGCCCGGTGGCGCTGCCCCGGGTGCCGTCCTCGCTCCAGCCGTTCACTGTGGCCGAGTACTTCCCGACGCACGGTGTGACGCCGTACCACGACCCCCGGCAGCACGCGGTCTCCCTGGCCTACGTGGTGCCGGTCACCGGTGACTGCCGGCCCCGGCAGGACGCGCTGGACCTGGTCTGGTTCGACCCGCGCGAAGCCCTGTCGGAGGCGGTGCGCGGCGAGATGCCGGGCGGGCACGGGGTGCTGCTGAAGCAGGCGCTGGCGCATGTGGGCTGCGTGGACTGAGGCGCGGGTGGCGGCGTGCGGCCGCCACCTCGCCCGCACGCGAAGAAGGCCTTCGCGGACTGCTGTCCGCGAAGGCCCTTCGCCGTGTCGGGACGACAGGATTTGAACCTGCGACCCCTTGACCCCCAGTCAAGTGCGCTACCAAGCTGCGCCACGTCCCGTTGCCCGTCTGACCTGGGGTTTCCCCCGGCCGAACGCGCAGGAAAACCATACCGCACTCGGGCCCGTGGTCGCGCATCGCTTTTCGGGGGCGGGTACCGCGGTCAGCACTTCTCGGCCCGGGACGGCCGAGCCTTCCGCGCCGCCCGTCCCGGGCCGGCCGTGGCCGCGTCGACCCGCACCAGGCCGCGCACCGCCGGTATCAGGAGCAGGGCCGCGCAGACGGCGAAGCTGGTCGCGCCGGAGACGAGCAGCACGTGGTCGGCGCCCAGGGCCGAGGCGGCGGGCCCGGCGAGGGCCTGGCCGACGGGCATCATCGCCAGCGAGCCCGCGACGTCGTAGGCGTGGATGCGGTTGAGGACGTCGGGCGGCACCTGGGTCTGCACGCTGGTCGCCCACATCACCCCCCAGAAGGACATCCCGGCCCCGGCGACGGCGGCCCCCGCGGCCATCGCGGGGACGTCGAGCCCGGCGCCGACGCTCGCCGGGAAGGCGGCGAAGCCGACGAGGGCGATCGCCCCGGCGCGGAGCATGCGGCGGGGCCGCAGCCGCAGCGCGACGAGGCCGCCGACGACGGTGCCGGCGCCCAGGGCGGAGTTGACCAGGCCGTAGGCGCGTGCGCCGTGCTCCTGGACCACCTCGGTGGCCACGAGGGGGACCGTCGGGCCCCAGACGGCGATCATGTAGACGCACCAGACGGCGATGACGCCCCACAGCCACCGGCGGGAGCGGAATTCGTGCCAGCCCTCGACGAGGTCGGCGCGGAAGGCCTTCGTCCGCGGACCGGTCGCGGTCCGGCCGCCCGGGGCGAGCGGGGGCAGCCGGAGCAGCAGCAGGCACCCGGCACTGACCGCGTACGTGGTGGCGTGGGCGGCGAAGACCCCGCCGGGTGAGGCGAAGCCGACCAGGAGGCCGGCCACGGCGGGACCGGCGAGCTGGGCGGCGGACTCGGCGACGCGTATCGCGCCGTTCGCGCCCTGGATGTCGGCGGCCAGGCGGGGCACGGTGCTGGCGACGCCGGGCTGGAAGACGGCGCTCGCGACACCGTTGACGAACCCGATGGCGCAGATCTGCCAGAGCACGACGTGTCCGGAGAAGAAGAGGACGGCGGCCAGCGCCTGGGTGCCGAGCCGCACCAGGTCCGCGCCGATCATCAGCCTGCGGGTGCTGAAGCGGTCCGCGAGGACTCCGCCGAAGACGACCAGTCCGGCGAAGGCGGCGGCGGTCGAGGCCATGGCGAGGCCGACCGCGCCCGCCCCGTACCCGTGCTGCAGCAGACCGGCGGCGAGCGCGACGGGCAGCATGGTGTCGCCCAGCCGGGCGATGGCCCGCGCGGCGAAGAACAGCGCGAAGTCGCGCGACCAGACGGCTCGCGCCGCCGTCGCCTCCTCGTGCGTGGACTGCGAGGCCGTCCCGGCCATCCCGCGCTCCCCTCCCCGGCCGCGCCGTACGCCCGACAGCCGGAGCCCCCCTCCGGCCCCGGCTGCCACGCGGTCCCCGGATCATGCCACGGGGCACCGACAACGCCCGAGGGATTTCTAGTCCCCGGCCGGCAGCCCCAGTCGTGGATGGGCCTCCAGGAGGCGGGGCGGGGCTGCCTGGCGCCAGGAGTCGGCGAGGATGTCGCGCAGTTCGTCCTCGCTCTCCAGGGCCGCGAGCCGGGCCCGGACCCAGGCGAACTGCGCCTCGTGCCCCGCGATCCAGAACTTCCCGGGCTCGGCCAGCACCAGTTCGTCGCGCTCCTCCTTGGGGCAGCGCACCGCGATGGAGGTCTCGTCCTCGGGCAGCGTGGCGAACATCTTCCCCGCGACCCGGAACGTGGGCATGCTCCAGGCGGTCTTCTCCGTGGTGTCCGGCAGGGACAGGGCGACACGGCGTACGTCTTCGGCGTCCGGCATGTCAGGCACGCTATCCGCCGCCACTGACAATCACCCGGCGGCGGCGGGGACGCCGACCTGCTTGTAGTAGAGCGTCGTCGGCCGCAACTCGCCGCCCGGGTCCGCCGCGTAGCCGGGGATGGTGCCGGCCCGGGTCCACCCGGCGGAGCGGTAGAGGTGTTCGGCGGGGCTGCCGGTCTCGGTGTCCAGGTGGAGCAGGGTGAGGCCGGCCGCGGCGGCCGACTCCTCGGCGGCCGTCAGCAGCCTCCGTCCCACGCCCCGGCCGCGGACCGCCCGGGACACCATGAGCTTCACCAGCTCGGCGCGGTGGCGGCTGTTGGGCTTGTCGGGCAGGGCGAGGCTCACGGTCCCGCACACCCGCTCCCCCTCGTGCGCCACCCAGACGGCCAGCTCCCCGGCGGCCACCGCGCGGACCCTGGTCCGCCACCATGCGAGCGCCGGGCCGCGTTCCAGCGGCGCGAGGAAGCCGACCGACGCGCCGCCGTCCACGACGTCGGTCAGCAGGTCCGCCAACTCCTCCAGCAGCACGGCCAGTCGGCGCTCGTCGACACGGCTGACGATCACGGCAGCACCACCGCCAGCACGTAGCGCGTCTCCTCCGGGCCCGCGCAGCGGAACCTGGTCGGCCCCCACACCCGCATCCGCAGGCAGTCCCCGGTGCCGAGGTGGTGCGCGACGTCCTGGGTGGTCACCTCCAGGTCGCCGCCCAGCACCCAGACGTGCTGCTCCAGGCCGGGGACGGGCGGCCGGTCGTAGGCGATGTCGGCGCCGGGGGCGAGCCGTCCCTCGACCAGTTCGCCGCGCAGTCCGGCGTGCGGCGGGGACACCGAGCGGCGCACGAAGCCCGCGGTCCTGTCCTCCCAGCGGGGCTGCTCGTCCGCCCGGACCAGCAGCGCGGGCTCCGCCTCGACCTCGCCGAGCAGCCGCGACATGGTCCGGCCGTAGACCGCGCACAGGCGGTTCAGCTGGGCGGCGGTGGGGCTGGTCTCCGCGCGCTCGGCCCGGGACAGCGTGGACCGGCTCACTCCGCTGCGCTCCGCCAGCTCCCCCAGCGACCAGCCGTGCTCGGCCCGCAGTTCGGCGAGGCGGGCGGCGAGCCGGGCGTCCACGAGGTCGGCAGCCCCGTCGTCGTCTCTCATATCAGGGAGGCTATCCCTCATGTGAGACGAGCGCGTTACGGAAGCCTCACGCCCGGGCCACCTCGTCGAGCGCGTCGAGGACCGGCCGGATCAGCGGGTGCTCCTCGGCCCCCCGACGCACGGCCGCGAAGACCCGGCGGGTGGGCGCGACCCCGTCGACCGGGCGGACGACCACGCCGGTGAGGTCGGTGCCGTGCAGCGCCGAGCGCGGGACCAGCGCGACACCCGCGTCGGCCGCGGCGAGCGAGACCACCGCGCGGAAGTCGTCCGAGGAGTGCTCCATGCGGGGCTGGAACCCGGCGCTCTCGCAGGCCAGCACGACGACGTCGTGGCACGGGTTGCCCGGGTAGGGGCCGATCCACGGGTCCTTGGCCAGCTCCGCGAGCGGGACCTCGTCGGCGCCCGCGAGGCGGTGGGACACCGGGACGACCGCGTCGAAGGGCTCGGCGTACAGCGGGACGTGGGTCAGCCGCGGGTCGTCGGCGGGCGGCGCCCCGCGGTACTCGACGGCGACGGCCACGTCGACCTGCCGGTCCAGGACCATCGGCAGGCTGGCGTCGCCCTCGGCGTCCTGGACGCGGATGCGGATGCCGGGCGCGGTCTCGGCGAGGCGGGCCAGCGCGGGCGCGACCACCAGGGCGATGCCGGTCGCGAAGGAGGCGACGGTGACGGTGCCGGCGGCGCCCGAGCCGTAGGCGGCGAGTTCGGCCTCGGCCCGCTCCAGCTGGGCGAGGACGGCGTTGGTGTGGTTCAGCAGGATCTCGCCCGCCGGGGTCAGCCGGACGCCCTTGGCGCCGCGCTCGACCAGGCGGTGGCCGGTCTCCTGCTCCAGGGCGGCCAGCTGCTGGGAGACCGCGGAAGGGGTGAGGTACAGCGCGGCGGCAGCCGCCGTCACGGTGCGGTGGTCCGCCACCGCTCGGAGGATGTGCAGCCGCCGCGCTTCGATCACGGGATCGATTCTCTCAGGTCACCGGCGTTCAGGCGGCGAGCTGCTCCCGCGCCGCGACGAAGGCGTCCACCGCGCGGTTCACGTCGGCCGTGGAGTGCGCGGCGGAGAGCTGTACGCGGATGCGGGCCTGCCCCTGCGGCACGACCGGGTACGAGAAGCCGATGACGTAGACGCCGCGCTCCAGCAGCAGCTCGGCCATGCGGCCCGCCTCGGAGGCGTCGCCGATCATCACCGGGGCGATGGCGTGGTCACCGGGGAGGATGTCGAAGCCCTCCTCGGTCATCCGGCTCCGGAAGAGGGCGGTGTTCTCGGCGAGCCGGACGCGCAGGTCGTCGGCCGACTCCAGCAGGTCGAGGACCTTCAGGGAGGCGGCGGCGATCACCGGGGCCAGGGTGTTGGAGAAGAGGTAGGGCCGGGACCGCTGGCGCAGCAGGGCGACGATCTCGGCGCGGGCGGCGACGTAGCCGCCGGAGGCGCCGCCGAGGGCCTTGCCGAGGGTGCCGGTGATGATGTCGACGCGGTCCATGACGCCGTGCAGCTCGGGGGTGCCGCGGCCGCCGGGGCCGACGAAGCCCACGGCGTGCGAGTCGTCGACCATGACCATGGCGTCGTAGCGGTCGGCGAGGTCGCAGATCTCTCCGAGGGGGGCGACGTAGCCGTCCATCGAGAAGACGCCGTCGGTGACGATCAGCTTGCGCCGGGCGTCGTCGGCCGCCTTGAGCTGGGCCTCCAGGTCGGCCATGTCGCGGTTGGCGTAACGCAGGCGCTTCGCCTTGCTGAGGCGGATGCCGTCGATGATCGAGGCGTGGTTGAGGGCGTCGGAGATCACCGCGTCCTCGGGGCCGAGGAGGGTCTCGAAGACGCCGCCGTTGGCGTCGAAGCAGGAGGAGTAGAGGATCGTGTCCTCCTGGCCGAGGAACGCGGAGAGCCGGCCCTCCAGTTCCTTGTGCACCTCCTGGGTGCCGCAGATGAAGCGGACGGAGGCCATGCCGTAGCCCCAGCGGTCCAGCGCCTCGTGGGCGGCGGCGACGACCTCGGGGTGGTCGGCGAGGCCGAGGTAGTTGTTGGCGCAGAAGTTGAGGACCTCGCCGGGGCGGCCGCCCGCCGTGACGTTCACCGTCGCCGACTGGGGGGTGCCGATCACGCGCTCGGGCTTGTGCAGACCGGCGGCGCGGATCTCGTCGAGGGTGGCGCGCAGGTCGTCGCGCACGGAGTCGAACATCTGAGAAGCTCCTAAGCTCCTGGGAAAGCGGGTGACTTACGCGGTCCAGTCGAGGATGACCTTGCCGCCCCGGCCGCTCGCGGCGTCGGCGAACGCGGCCTCGAAGTCGCGGTGGGAGTACCGGCCGGTGATCACCGGGGCGAGGTCGAGGCCGCCTTCGAGCAGCACCGACATGGCGTACCAGGTCTCGAACATCTCGCGGCCGTAGATGCCCTTGACGGTGATCATCGAGGTGACGATCCGCGCCCAGTCGACGGGGAACTCCTCGGCGGGCAGGCCGAGCATGGCGATCCGGCCGCCGTGCGTCATGTTGGCGATCATGTCGCGCATGGCCTCGGGGCGGCCGGACATCTCCAGACCGATGTCGAAGCCCTCGCGCAGGCCGAGTTCGCGCTGCCCGTCGGCGATGGTGGCCTGCGACACGTCCAGCGCGAGACTCACCCCGACCTTGAGCGCCAGGTCCAGGCGTTCCTGGCTGACGTCGGTGATCACGACGTTGCGTGCCCCGGCGTGCCGGGCGACGGCGGCGGCCATCAGGCCGATCGGTCCGGCGCCGGTGATCAGCACGTCCTCGCCGACCAGGGGGAAGGACAGCGCGGTGTGCACGGCGTTGCCGAACGGGTCGAAGATCGCGGCGACGTCGAGGTCGACGGGGACGCGGTGCACCCAGACGTTGGCGGCGGGCAGGGCGACGTACTCGGCGAACGCCCCGTCGCGGCCGACGCCGAGCCCGACGGTGGCGCGGCACAGGTGGCGGCGGCCGGCCAGGCAGTTGCGGCACTTGCCGCACACCAGGTGCCCCTCGCCGCTGACCCGGTCGCCGGCCTTGATCTCGGTGACGTCCCGGCCGGTCTCGACGACCTCGCCGACGAACTCGTGCCCGACGACGAGCGGTGTGCGGATGGCCTGCTGCGCCCAGCCGTCCCAGGCCCGGATGTGCAGGTCGGTGCCGCAGATGCCGGTGCGCAGCACCTTGATGAGGACGTCACCGGGTCCCACGACGGGCTCGGGCACGTCCGCGAGCCACAGACCGGGCTCCGCCTTCTCCTTGACCAGCGCCTTCAACGCTACGGCTCCTGACGGGTGAGACCCCGGGACCGCGCACGCCGAAGCGGCCCGCGTCCGGGGAGGGGAGGGGAATCGCACTGCAATCTGCCGTACGACACCGCCCCGGGTCCATCGAGCCTTTCTTAAGCCCGGCCGCAGCTTTCCTTCACGCCGCCCGCCCGCCGTCCCGCGGTCTCACAGCGGGAGTCCGTCCTGCGCGCTGCGCTCGATGCGGCGTACGAGGTCGGCGGCCGTCGACTTGATCGTCGCCAGGCCCGCGGTGCCCCAGGTCCGGGGCCGTACGTCGGCGGCCGAGACCGTGCCCAGGACGGTGCCCGTGCTGTCGATGAGCGGGGCGCCGAGGTAGGAGCGGATGCCGAACTCGTCGACGACCGGGTTGCCGGCGAAGCGCGGGTAGTCGCGTACGTCCTCCAGGACGAGGGCCTTGCGCCGGACCACCACGTGCGGGCAGAAGCCGTGGTCGCGGGGCTGGACGCGGCCGAACTCCGGACTGGTCCCGTCCCCCCGGGTCACCGGCGGGATGTCGGGGACCCGCAGGCCCGCGAAGAACTGTCCGTCCTCGACCAGGAAGTTGACCATCCCGTACGGGGCCTCGGCAAGGCCGGCGAGGTGCGCGGCGAAGGTGTCGAGTGCGGGGTCGGGGCGTTCCACCAGACCGAGCAGGCGCAGCCGTCGTACCCGGGCGGGGGCCTCCCGGTCCTCGGGGGTGAGCAGCAGGCGTCCGGCCGGGCGCGGCGGGTCGTAGGTCATGGGCGGGCTCCGGCGCCGTACCCCGTGGTGGGGGCCGGCGTGTGGGCGATGAGATGGCGTACGAGGGTGAGCAGGGTCTGCACACCGGAGCTGGAGATCCGGGCGTCGCAGCGGACGATGGGGATCTCGGGGTGCAGGTCCATGGCGGCGCGCACCTCCTCGGGGTCGTAGCGGTGGGAGCCGTCGAACTCGTTGATCGCGACGACGAAGCCGAGGCCGCGTTCCTCGAAGAAGTCGACGGCGGCGAAGGACTCCTCCAGCCGGCGGGTGTCGGCGATGATCACGGCCCCGAGCGCGCCCTCGCACAGCTCGTCCCACATGAACCAGAAGCGTTCCTGGCCGGGCGTGCCGAACAGGTACAGGACGTGCGCGGGGTCGAGGGTGATGCGGCCGAAGTCCATGGCCACGGTCGTTTCGAGTTTGTTCTCGATTCCGTCGAGGTTGTCGGTCGCGGCGCTGACCGTGGTGAGCAGTTCCTCCGTGCTCAGCGGCGCGATCTCGCTGACGGCGCCGACGAAGGTCGTCTTGCCGACGCCGAATCCGCCCGCCACGAGGATCTTCAGGGCGGTGGGGAACGGGTCGGCGCCTTCGCCGTGGACGTGGTCAGAGCTGTCGTCGTAGTCCATCGAGCACTGCCTCCAGAAGGGCCCGGTCCGTGGGGTTGTGGTGGAACGCGGCGGGGGGTTTGGTGGTCAGCGCGCCGCAGTCGACGAGGTCCGAGAGCAGCACCTTGGTGACCGCCACCGGAAGCCGCAGGTGCGCGGCGAGTTCGGCGACGGGGAGCGGCGCCCGGCACAGGTCGAGTACCTGCGTGTGCTCGGGTCCGAGGTAGCCCAGGGGGGTCGTCCCCGTGGCCATGACCTGGGACATCAGGTCGAGCGCGACGGTGGGCCGGGTACGGCCGTTGCTGACGGTGAAGGGACGCACCAGCCGTCCGGCGGCGTCGTCGAGCCAGGGCCCGTCGCCGGCCGCGGCCACCCTCAAGGCCTCATCGCCGGTGGTTCGACGGCGTGCTGCCGGGGCGCGGTGACCAGGTAGGGGCGGACGCTCTTGACCAGCATGGCCATCTCGTAGCCGAGCACGGCGGCGTCGGCCTCCCGGCCGGCCAGGACGGCGAGGCAGGTGCCGGATCCGGCGGTGGTGACGAAGAGCAGCGTCGAGTCGAGTTCGACGACGACCTGCCGCACCTCCCCGCCGTCGCCGAAGCGGACGCCGGCGCTGCGGCCGAGGGAGTACAGGCCGGAGGCCAGGGCCGCCATGTGGTCGGCGCTGTCGGCGTCGAGACCGTGGACGGACTTCACCAGGCCGTCGCAGGACAGGAGCACCGCGCTGCTCGTGTGCGGAACGCGCTGCACGAGGCCGCTCATCAGCCAGTCGAGGTCGGACACTTGGCCGGTCGGCGCATCGCTCGCCATGGTGGATCGACTCCTTGGGGTACGAAGATCTGTGGGGGCGTTCATCCGGACTGGTCCCGGGGGGTCGGCTCCAGGTGCGGTGCGGCCGGGTGGGGTGGCGCGGTGGGGGCGGGCGCCGGGTGGACGGCGTCCGTGCGGACCGGCTCCAGGGAGGTCGGCTCCCGGTGCTGCTGGGTCTCGGCGAGACCGATGCCCCGCTGGAAGGCCGCCATCAGGCCGGGGTCGTGACCGGTGTACGGCTCGGGTTCCTGGCGCGGTGCCGGGCCGCCGCGCAGTTGGGGTGCGAGGTGCTCCTGGGCGCGGCGGCGGGGCAGTTGGGGTTTGCCCATGGTGCCGCGCACCGCGCTGTGGCGCGGGACGGGCGGGGTGGCCGCGTGTTCGGCGATGACCCTGCGCTCGTCGGGGCGTACGCCGGGGACGGCGGCGGCCGGGGTGGGCCGGTTCTGCCGCGTACCGCGCACGGGCAGCGGCAGGGGTTCGCCTTCGGCGGCGGTGCGGCCCCGGGCGGGGCGGGGCACCGCGGGCGCGGTCGTGGAGGGTGCGACGGCGGCCTGTACGGCGGTCGTTGGCCCGGCGGCGGGGGCGGCGGGGGCGGCGGGGACCGCCGCAACCGTCGGTGCCATGGGCGGTGGCTGCTGCCGGGGCGGCGGTACGGGGACCGGTTCGGCGGCGGCCGCCTCCGCCGGCCGGGCCGTGCCGCCGGGGAGCCGGCCGGGTTCCGTGCCCAGCAGGGCCTGCGGTACGACCAGTACGGCCTGGACACCGCCGTAGATGTTGGTCTGGAGCCGGACGGTGATGCCGTGCCGCTTGGCGAGCTGGGAGACGACGAACAGGCCGATGCGGCCGTCCGCCAGCAGGTGGGCGACGTTGACCTGGTCGGGGTCGGCGAGCAGGGCGTTCATCCGGCTCTGCTCGGCGGTGGGCATCCCGAGTCCGCGGTCCTCGACCTCGACGGCGAGGCCCGAGGTGACGAGGCTGGCCCGCATCAGCACCTGGGTCTGCGGGGCGGAGAACAGGGTGGCGTTCTCGACGAGTTCGGCCAGCAGGTGGATGACGTCGGCGACGGCGTGGCCGCGCAGGGTCCCGTCGATCGGCGGCACCAGGCGGACCCGGGAGTACTGCTCGACCTCGGCGATGGCCGAGCGGAGCACCTCGGTCATGTCCACCGGGTTGCTCCACTGACGGCGGGAGACGGCGCCGCCGAGCACGGCGAGGTTCTCCGCGTGGCGGCGGATGCGGGTGGCGAGGTGGTCGACGTGGAAGAGGCCCTTGAGGAGGTCGGGGTCCTCGATCTCGTTCTCCAGCTCGTCCAGGATGGAGATCTCGCGGTGCACCAGCGACTGGAGGCGCCGGGCGAGGTTGACGAAGACCTCCAGCTTCTGTTCGCTGCCCGCCTGGCTGGAGAGCTGGGCGGCCCGGACGACGGCGGTGACGGCGCCGTCGTGGGCGCGGGAGAGGTCGGCGGCGAGCAGTTCGAAGTCGTCGGCGTCGGCGGGCGGCCCGCCCCGCGGTTTGCGCCGGGGCGGCGGCTCGCCGCGGCGCAGCGCCTCGACCACGGCACGCAGGTCGCCCTCCTGGCGTGCGGTGCCTCGGCGCAGCGCGCCGACGCGTTCGTGCACGGAACGGGCGGCGCGGTCGGCGGCGACGGCGGCGATGACGACGGCCGCGGCGGTCACCGAGACGGCGCCGGCGAGGACGGCCCACAGGACGGGGCCGGGCCGGATGCCGGTGGAGCGGACGGTGAACAGGACGACCGCGCAGCCGCTGAGGGCGACCGCGACCGGCGGCAGCACGGCGAGACGCAGGAGTTGCGGCCGTATGTGGGTCTCGGGCAGCGCGGGGGCGGTGCGGGGGGCCGGCCGGCCGTGCCGCCCGCCCTCGCGGCGGTCTGCTCGCGCGGCCGGGGCGCGGAGGTGAGACATCGGGGTCCTCGTACTGGTCCGTCGGTCTGGGTGCTCGCGCGTGGTGACGGAGGTGCCACGCGGGCAGGCGTCGTCGCTGCGTCGACTGAACGGACCGGGGGATCCGGCTCTACGTCGCCCGACGGACACTGACAGTAGTCGCCTGCCCCTCATGTGCGGTGGGCAGTTGCCAAAGTCCCCCGGGCAACGTCCTGCTCTGGTATGAGCCCTCGTACGACAGCCCGATAAGCCGGTGAAGCACCCGTTCCGGAACGGTCGAGGACCGGTCGGACTCGATCAGAATCGGTCACTGTCGGTAGCCGGACTTCCGCATCCCCGACTCCGACCCCGGCAGCCGGGGGTGCCCCAGCCGGGGATCACCCCGTCGTTCCCGTCCCGGACCGCGCGGCCTGGGCGATGAGCAGGGCGACGTCGTCGTGGTCTCCGCTGTGGCGCAGGCTGTTCAGGAGGAGGTCGCAGGTGGCGTCCAGCGAGCGGCCGGGGAGGACGGCGAGGACGTCCTGGAGGGCTTCCAGGCGGGCGTCGATGGGCTGGTCGCGGGTCTCGACGAGGCCGTCGGTGTAGAGGACGAGCTGGTCGCCCGGCCGGAAGGGGATCGAGGTGGTGGCGAAGGGGATGCCGCAGCCGCCCAAGGGGGCGCCGGTGGGCAGGTCGAGCAGTTCGTGGACGCCGTCCGCGTGGCAGTGGACCGGTGGCAGGTGGCCGGCCAGGGAGATGTGGCACTGCGCGGTGTGCGGGTCGAAGACGGCGTAGACGCAGGTCGCGAGGGTGCCGAGACCGTCCGTGATGTGGTCGAGGTGGTTCAGGACCTGGGCGGGGGGCAGATCGAGATCGGCCAGGGTTCTGGTGGCGGTGCGCAGCTGCCCCATCGATGCTGCGGCCCCGACACCGCTGCCCATGACGTCGCCGACGACGAGAGCGGTCTTGTCGCTGCTCAAGGGGATGACGTCGAACCAGTCGCCGCCGATCTCGATGGTGGCCTGGGCGGGACGGTAGCGGTAGGCGACGTCGAGGCCCGGCCGTTGTGGAGGAGGGTGGGGCAGGAGGCTGCGTTGGAGCGTGAGGGCGGTGCGGCGCTGTTCCTCCACGGCGCGGTACCGGTCGGTGACGTCGACGCTGGAGGTGGCCACGCCCAGCACTTTCCCGTTGGGGGACTCGAGCCGGTAGAAGGAGACCGACCAGGCGTGGTCGTTGTCCGGGTCGGCCGCGGTGCGGCCGACGGTGTACTGGTCCAGGACCGGGGTCCCGGTGGCCAGTACGTCGCGCATGGCCGCCTCGAAGGACTCGTCGAGGAAGGGCAGCACCTCGTGGACGTGGCGTCCGAGGTGCTCGGCGGCCGGCACGCCGTTCATCCGCTCCTCCGCGGGATTCACGGAGATGTACCGCAGATCGGTGTCCAGCATGCCCAGCCCGATCGGCGACTGGGACACCAGCTGTGCGGACAGCGACAGGTCCCGCTCCATCTGCCGCACCGTCGCCTGGTCCGCGGCCAGCCCCAGGGCCCAGTAGTCGCGCTGGTCGTCCTGCAACCGCATGTTGCGGAACTCCACCGGGCGCACGCTGCCGTCCTTGTGGCGGACGGGAAAGACCCCTGCCCAGCTCTCGCCGTCCTCCATGACCTGGGCAAACAGCGCCAGGACGGTGTCCAGCTGCTCCTCGTCGATCAGGAGGTCGGCCGCGTACCGGCCCAGGGCCTCCTCGGCGCTGTAGCCGAAGAGGATCTCGGCCTGCGGGCTCCACAGGTCGACCCTGCCTTCGGCGTTGAGCAGGATCGCGGCGACGTTGAGTACGTCCAGCAGACCCCCCGGCCTCGACGCCGCCACACCCGGCGTCCCAGGGTCCTCCCGGAACGGTTCGGTCGTACCCATGCCCAGAACTCCTCCCGGCCAGTGACCGGACGGTCGGGTGGCGGCCACCGGAGCGCACGCCGGTGTCAGTGGCCCCGCCACTCCATCGTCCTCCCTCCGCCACCGGCTCGCCTGCTCCGGCTGCGAAGCGGGACGATGTCCCTCTGCCGGCATTACGTCGGCAGGGACGAGGCACCGGAAGATGTCACCGCTCACCGGCGAGGTCGAGATCACCGATGCTCGTCCCGGGCGCACCCTCGGCACTCCGCGGACGCCGCCACGCGTGCGCGATCGGCTCCGACACCGCCCGCCACCACGCCTCCACCGGCACCTCCCCCGCCGGCTCGAACGGCTCCCCCGGCCGCGGGAACGCCACCGCCTGGCCGGCCTCCTCGGCCGCGTCCTTCGTCCACTCCCCCGGCTCCGCCCACGCATGCGGCGCGAGGTTGAACGTCCCCCAGTGGATCGGCAGCAGCACCCCGGCCGGAGCGCCTCCCTGGAGGTCGAGGTGGGCCCGCAGCCCCTCGGCGGGCGTCATGTGGATGTCCGGCCAGAACCGGGAGTACGCGCCGAGCTGGATCATCGTGGCGTCGAAGGGGCCGTGCGCGGCGCCGATGTCCCGGAAGCCGTCGAAGTAACCCGTGTCCCCGCTGTGGTGGACGCGGTGCTCCTCCCCGGCGACGACCCACGACGCCCAGAGGGTGTGCTGGGTGTTGCGCAGCCCCCGCCCGCAGAAGTGGCGGGCCGGCGTAGCGGTCAGGGTGAGGCCGGCGACGCGCGTCGACTCGTGCCAGTCCAGCTCCCGCAGCCGGTCGGCGGGCACGCCCCAGTGTTCGAGGTGGGCGCCGACCCCGAGCGGCACGGCGAACAGGGTGTCCGTGCCGGCCAGCGCCTTGATCGTGGGCATGTCCAGGTGGTCGTAGTGGTCGTGGGAGATCACGACGACGTCGACCGGGCCGAGGGCGGCCAGGGGGACGGGGGCGGGGTGCAGCCGCTTGGGCCCGGCGAAGGGGAACGGGGAGCATCGCTCGCCCCACACGGGGTCGAAGAGCACCCGTCGGCCGTCGATCTCGGCGAGCACGCTGGAGTGCCCCATCCAGGTCAGTCGGAGTCCGGTGGCGGGCGGCCGGGCGAGGTCGGCGAGGGTCGTGGCGTGCACCGGGATCGGGCCCCGGGGGGCGCGGCGGAGCCGGGACTCCCGGTCGAAGTAGATCTTGGCGAACTCTCGGGCCGATCCGGAGGGCCGGGTCCGGGCGGTGCCGCCGGGGTTCTGGAAGACGCCGTCACGGAAGTGCGGCGATCTGCGGATGCGCGCCATGCGCTCACCGGTCGGGTCCGCGCCGAAGGCCGCGGGCCGGGGCGTACGGAGCCCGGAGCTCGGGGAACGGAATCCGGCCACGGTAACCTCCAGGTGGAGTAGGTCAGGCTCTCATTATGGTCGTCTCGTGTGACACCGACTGATCTTGTCCGGAGCTTGGGGGGACGGGGCGTGGTGAGAGTCCGGTTGAGTGTGGCCGAGCGGCGCGAGGAGCTGCTGCGCGCGGCCGTCGAGCAGATATCGGCGCGGGGTGTCGCGGCGCTGCGGATCGCCGACGTGGCGTCCGCGCTCGGGGTGAGCAACGCGTTGGTGCTCTACCACTTCTCCACGAAGGAGAAGCTGGTCGCCGCCGCCTTCGCCCGTGCCGCCGAGGACGATCTGGCTCATCTGCACGGACTGCTCGGCCGCCGGACGTCGGCGCTGCGCCGCTTGCGGGCCGCCGTGCGGTGGTACGCCCCGACGGGGCAGGCCAAGGGCTGGCGGCTGTGGATCGAGGGCTGGGCGGCGGCGCTGCGCGAGCCCGCGCTGCGGGACGTCACGCGGGATCTGGACCGCCGGTGGAAGGCCGCGATCGCCGAGGTCATCGCCGAGGGGGTGGCCGCCGGGGAGTTCCCCTGCCCGGACCCCGAGGGCGCGGCCCTGCGGCTGACAGCGCTCCTCGACGGGCTGGCCGTGCAACTGACGTCGTACACGGGCACGGTGTCGCGGGCCCGGGCGCGGGAGTGGACGGACGAGGCGCTCGCCCGGGAACTGGGTCTGCCTCGGGAGGCGTTGGGCGCCCCCCGCCGCTGACCCGCCGCCGGCCTCGCCGTACCCCGTCCGCAGCCGGCCTCCGCAACCGGCCCGCCCGCACGGCGCCCTCACGCCACCGAGGCGATCCGCGTCTTGATGTCGTCCGGCGACAGCGCCCCCTTGGCGGTCACGTGGTCGCCCGAGGACTGGCCGCGCAGCCGGCGTCCGATCCACGGCACCAGGTACTCGCGTGCCCAGTGCACGTCGTCCCGGCGGACGTCCAGCGCACCGCGGTAGGGCAGCGGCGGCCAGGGCTGGTCCGGGTCGGCGGGCACGGGCAGGCCGAGGGCCTGTCCGGCGCGCAGCGCCACCCGCGTGTGCCCCTCCGGGGACAGGTGCAGGCGGTCGGCGTCCCACGCCCTGCGGTCCTGGACGCTGCGGAGCGACCAGAGGTCGAGCACCGGGCAGCCGTACCGGTCGGCGATGGCGCGGACGTGTCCGTTGTACGTGGCGATCTTGCCGCGCAGATGCCTGAGCACGGGCACGCCGCGGGTGTCGAACCCGGTCGTCACGAGGACGGTGCCGGCCGCTTCGGCCAGCGCGGCCACCGCCCGCTCGAACCGCTCGGCCACCTCGTCGGGGTCGGTGCCGGGCCGGAGGATGTCGTTGCCGCCAGCCGCGAACGAGACGAGGTCCGGCGCGAGTTCGGCGACTCGGGGGACCTGTTCGGCCGCGATCTGGTCGAGCAGCCTGCCGCGCACGGCGAGGTTCGCGTAGGTGAAGTCGCCCTCGGGGCGCCGGTCCGCGAGCAGTACGGCGAATCGGTCGGCCCAGCCGACGAACGCCCCGTCGGGGCCGCGGTCGCCGACGCCCTCGGTGAAGCTGTCCCCCAGCGCCACGTACGACCCGATCACTGCTCTGCTGTCATTCTTCGAATCGTCTGCCACATCGGGTCATGATTCACCTTGGAATGTGACCTACGCGACCGTAGGCAGGGGTTGACGGTCGGTGAGAAAGGCCACGCCTAAAGGCTTGGTCAATTGCGGAATACACCGAAGGCCGGACCCGGGGATCGGGGTCCGGCCTTCGGTGGCGTGGGGGCCGCGCCCTGGCCGTGCGTCAGAGAGAGACGCCGTGCGAACGCAGGAACGCGACCGGGTCGATGTCCGACCCGTAGTCCGGCGTGGTGCGGATCTCGAAGTGCAGGTGCGGACCGGTCACGTTGCCGGTGGCACCCGAGAGGCCGACCTGCTGGCCCGCCGTCACCGACTGGCCGGCGGAGACGGAGAGGGAGGAGAGGTGGGCGTACTGGGCGTAGTGGCCGTCGGCGAGCTGGATGACGACCTGGTTGCCGTACGCACCGCCGGGGCCGGCGGAGACGACGGTGCCCGCACCGACGGCCTTGAGCGGGGTGCCGGTCGGGACGACGAAGTCGGTGCCGGTGTGGTAGCCGCTGGACCACATGCTGCCGGACTGGTGGTACGGGGTACCGACGGTGCCGCCCGCGACGGGGGAGGTGTAGCCGCTGCTGGTGCCGGCGTCCGAGGTGGAGGCCTTCTCGGCGTCCGTGGACTTCTCGGCCGGCTTGGCGGCGGGCTTCTCCGCCTCCGCCGGCTTCTCGGCGGCGGGCTTCTCGGCGGCCGGCTTCTCCGACTGGGCGGCCTTGGCGCCGACCGAGAGCTTCAGGCCGGGGTGGATCAGCGACGGGTCCGAACCGATGGCCTCGCGGTTGTCCTCGTACAGCTTCTTCCAGCCGCCGTCGACGTTCTGCTCATCGGCGATCCGCGAGAGGTAGTCGCCGCTCTTGACGGTGTAGGTCCGCGCGTCCGAGTTCTTCTCGGTGCCACTCGCGGCGGCCTTCTGCGCCGTCGTCGCGACGGACTGCACGGACTGCTCGGAAACGGAGTGCGCGGGGGCGGCGTTGGCGCCGGCGGCCCCTATCAGGGGGAGCGCGAGCACGGCGCCACCGGTTCCGGCGACGGCGATGGTGCGGGTCAGGCGCATGGCCCTGGTACGGCGGTGCTTACCCTTCGCGGGCATGGCGAATTCCTCTCCGGCGCCTGCGAGGTGAGCTGTCGGGTTCGGGCTGGAGATGCCCGGCCGCGCCGAAACGCGGCTTCACCCCAAGCCGTTCCGGGAACCGGAACAGGCATTCGTACCTGTGGGTCCCCCGCTCCTGCCGGGTACGGGTGGTGGATGAGAGTGGGCTCCGGTCGGCGGCAGGATTAGGCGTCCGTCCGGATCGGTGGTGAACGTAAGGGACCAAGACGCACCCGGACAAGCGAAGAGTTCCACCGGAAGGTGTTCCGATTGATCCTTTACTGGTATATCCGGTCACACTCCGTCGATTCGGGGAATGGCGTTTCGAGTGAACGTCCTTGAAAACCGGCTTGATTACGTGAACATGACGGACGACGCACGGTTACGGATATGACGCTGCTCACGCGCCACTTCTCCACCCTTTCGCATTTCGGCGTCAGTTGGAATTAAGGCGTCAATTCGGACAGAAAGCCCGAGGCATCCCTTAATGCCCTGTGGACAACTCATCGGCGCAGACAGGGGATGCCGTATCGTCGAGGCGAGCCCGCCGCCGAGCAGCGTCGGCGGGGCGGAGTGGGAGGAGTCCCCGTGACGCAGCAGGTCCCGTCGACCGAACCCGAGCTGACCGGTGTGCGCAATTTCCGGGACGTCGGCGGACTGCCGGCCGTGGACGGGCGACGGGTGCGGCAGGGCGTGCTGTTCCGCAGCGGCCACCTGGCGCACGCCACCGGGGAGGACGCCGCCTTCCTGGCCACCCTCGGCCTGCACACCATCTTCGACTTCCGCAACGCGGCCGACCAGAAGCTGGAAGGCCCCGACGTCGAGCTGCCGGGCGTGCGCAATGTGAACCTGCCGCTGAGCGACCCGGCCGACGGCGCCGAGTTCTGGAAGATGGTCCGCGACGGCGACCTCCACCAGCTGCACGAGATCCTGGCCGACGGCAAGGGTGCCCAACGGATGATCGCGTCCTACCGCACGATCATCACGGAGCGCACGGCGGAGCACTCCCGGGTTCTGCACGCGCTCGCCGAGGACAGCGTCCCCGCCCTGATGCACTGCGCGGCCGGCAAGGACCGCGCGGGCCTGTCGATCGCGGTCACGCTGCTCGCGCTCGGCGTCGAGCGCGATGCCGTCCTCGACGACTACCTCAAGTCGAACGCGACGCACCGCCGCTACAAGGTGCGCCGCGGCAGCTCCGCCGCCTCGGCCTACTCCCCCGAGGTCATGGAGCTGCTCAGCCCCCTGTTCGACGCCCGCGCCGAGTACCTGGCGGCCGCCTTCGACACCGTCGAGGAGACCTGGGGCGGCGTCGACGCCTACCTGGAGCAGGGCCTGCACCTCACCCCGGCGACCCGGGAGCGGCTGCGCGAGCGGATGCTGGACTGATCCGGTACGGCACCGGTCCGCACGACCGCTAGCGGCCGGCGCCCACCTCGAAGAGCAGGTAGAGGAAGCCGCCGAAGACGTGTCCCAGGGCGATGTAGATGAGCAGCCGCACCCACAGGGCACGCGGGAACTTCTCCTCCATGGACGTCACGACATCTCCCCGGGGGTCGTCGGGCCGAGGCACAGCGTGGCCGTCGGGCTCTGCAGCAGGGTGTGGACGAAGAGCAGCTCGACCCCTTCTGGGTCCTGTGCGGCGATCCGGTGCGGGGTCAGCGAGTCGAAGTGGGCGCCGTCCCCCACGCCGAGCCGGTGCTCGGTGTCCCCGAGGCGCAGCCGCAGGCGGCCCCTGAGCACGTGCAGCCACTCCTCGCCGGGGTGCACCCGCACGATGTCGCCCTGGGAGCCGTACGGCACCTCGACGCGCAGGGCCTGCATGCCCCGGCCCGGCGCTCCCGCCCGCCGGTACGTCCAGCCGCCCGCGGCGGTGGGCTCCATCTCGGCGGCGCGGATCACCGCGTCCGGGTCCGCGGGCGCCTCCCCCAGCAGTCCGGCGACGGTCGTACCGTAGACGCGGGCGAGGGCGAGCAGCATCGGCAGCGAGGGCTGGCGCTGCCCGGTCTCCAGGCGGGAGAGGTGGGCGGGCGACAGTCCGGCCGCGCGGGCCGCCGCCTCCAGGGTCAGGGCGGCCCGCCGCCGCAGCTCACGCAGCTGGGGCGCGACGGCGGCGACCGCCCCGTCGGCCGGTCCGGTCTCGGAGGAGCTCAGGCTCATGGCTCCATTCAGCCCGAACTTTGCCCACCGGGCAAATTTGTTGCCTCTCAGGCAAAAACTCCGAGGCGAATGGGCCGCCGGGCGGCCACCGACGGACTCAGCGGTGCGCCACCGCCTGCTTGACCAGCGTCTTGCCGAAGTCCCACATCAGACCGCCGCCGTTGTGCGCGTCGTCCATCACCTCGGTGAAGGCGTCGACGAACCGGTCCACGTCCGCGGTGTCGATGATCAGGGGCGGGATCAGTTTGATCACCTCCAGGTGGTCGCCGGAGACCTGGGTGAGGATCCGGTGCCGCTGCAGCAGCGGCACCACCACCATCTGCGCGAAGAGGCCCTTCCGGGCGGCCTGGAGCATGGTCCAGCGGCTGCGCAGCTTCAGGGACCGCGGCCGGCCGAACTCGATGCCGATCATCAGCCCGCGGCCCCGGACGTCGGCGAGCAGCTCGTAGCGGTCCACCAGCGCCGCCAGCCGGGACTTCAGCCGCTCCCCCACCGCGGCGGCGTTCGCCACGATCTCCTCGTTCTCCATCACCGAGAGCACGGCGAGTCCGGCCGCCATGGCCTGCGCGTTGGACCCGAAGCTCGCCGAGTGGACCTGTACGCGGTCCATCGAGGAGTACACCTTCTGGAAGATCCAGTCCTTGCCCAGGGTGGCGCCCACCGGCACGTAGCCGCCGGACAGCGCCTTGGCCACGCAGACCAGGTCGGGCTCGACGCCGTCCTCGTGCTGGAAGGCGTAGAACTTCCCGGTCCTGCCCAGGCCCGTCTGCACCTCGTCGGCGATCAGCAGTGCCTTGTGCCGGTGCAGCAGGTCCTGCGCGGCCCGCAGGTAGCCGGGCGGGGCCTCGTGCACGCCCTTGCCCTGGATCGGCTCCACGACGAGCGCGGCCACGTCTCCCTGCCGCAGTTCGCGCGCCAGGGCGTCCAGGTCGCCGAGCGGGACCGCGGTGTCGGGCAGCAGCGGCGCGAAGCCCTTGCGGAAGCCGTCCTCGCCGTTGACGGAGAGCGAGCCGGTGGTCAGTCCGTGGAAGGCGTGGGTGCAGTACAGGATCCTCGGCCTGCCGGTCGCGTACCGGGCGAACTTCAGCGCGGTCTCCACCGCCTCGGTCCCGCTGTTGCCGAAGAAGACCCGGTCCAGGTGCGGGCTGTACGAGAGCAGCCGCTCGGCCAGGAGCCCGGGCAGCGGCGGACAGTCGAAGCGGGTCAGGTCGGCGAGCGAGGCATCCAGGACGTCGTGCAGCGCCTTGCGGACGACCGGGTGGTGGCGGCCCAGGCCCATCACCGCGAACCCGGCGAGCATGTCCAGGTAGTCGTTGCCGTCCGCGTCCCAGAAGTGCGCGCCCTCGGCCCGCTCGTAGACCTTGTCGAAGCCGATGGTGTGCAGCATGCGCGGCAGCTGGTGGTTGAGGTGCCTGGCGTGCAGCTCGTACCGCTCGGCCCCGCGCTCGGCCAAGAGCGCGGCGAGGTCGAACTCCTTGGTCATTCAGTTCTCTCCTTGCGCAGGCATGACGTTCCGTCCGTCCCCGGGGGTTTCCACCGCTCGCCGCCCGACGGCCAGGCTCGCGCTGATCCGGCCGGCGATGTCGACCGGGGTGAGGCCGATGTCCGCGAGCACCTCGGCGCGTTTGGCGTGGGCGAGGAACTGGTCGGGGACGCCGAAGCGGCGTACGGGCACGTCGGCCTCGGCGTCGCCGAGGGCCAGCGCCACCGCCGAACCGACCCCGGCCGCCCTGCTGTTGTCCTCGACGACGGCGACCAGGCGGTGCCGGGCGGCCAGTGGGGCCAGCTCCGGGTCGACGGGCTTGACCCAGCGCGGGTCGACGACGGTGCATCCGATGCCGCGCGCCTCGAGCAGTTCCGCGGCCCCGAGGCAGACGGGCGCCATCACACCGACGGCCACCAGCAGCACCTCGGGCCGGTCCGCGGCGTGCAGGACGTCCATGCCGCCGACCCGGCCCACGGCGGGGACGTCGGGGCCGACGGACTCCTTCGGGAAGCGCACCAGGGTCGGCGCGTCGTCGACGGCGACCGCCTCGCGCAGCTGGGCGCGCAACTGGCCGGCGTCGCGCGGGGCGGCGATGCGCAGCCCGGGGACGACCTGGAGGACGGACATGTCCCACATGCCGTTGTGCGAGGGCCCGTCGGTGCCGGTGACGCCGGCCCGGTCCAGGACGAAGGTGACCCCGCAGCGGTGCAGCGCCACGTCCATCAGCAGTTGGTCGAAGGCGCGGTTGAGGAAGGTGGCGTAGACGGCGACGACGGGGTGGAGTCCGCCCGTGGCGAGGCCGGCCGCGGACACGGCGGCGTGCTGTTCGGCGATGCCGACGTCCCAGACCCGGTCGGGGAACCGTTCGGCGAAGGGTGCCAGGCCGACCGGGTGCAGCATGGCCGCGGTGATCGCCACGACGTCGTCGCGCTCCGCTCCGATCCGCAGCATCTCCTCGCCGAACACGGAGGTCCAGGACGGCCCGCCCGCGGGGACGAGCGGTGCGCAGGTGAGCGGGTCCATCGCGCCGACGGTGTGGAAGTGGTCCTCCTCGTCGCGCAGGGCGGGTTCGTAGC
Organism: Streptomyces sp. NBC_01723; assembly: GCF_036246005.1. Lineage (NCBI taxonomy): Bacteria > Bacillati > Actinomycetota > Actinomycetes > Kitasatosporales > Streptomycetaceae > Streptomyces > Streptomyces sp. NBC_01723. Next base: position 7,611,009 of record NZ_CP109171.1, on the reverse strand, counting down.
CCCGGCCCTTCTCCGTGAGGCAGTGCACCAGCACCGGTCCGTGGAAGCGTTTCGCGCGCCGCAGCGCCGACTCGACGGCCCCGAGGTCGTGTCCGTCGATCGGGCCGAGGTACTTCAGCCCCAGGTCCTCGAAGAGTCCCTGCGGGGCGAAGGCGTCCTTGAACCCCTTCTTGGCGCCGTGCAGGGCCTCGTAGACGGTGTGGCCGACCACCGGGGTGCGGTGGAGCACGTCCTTGCCCCAGGCCAGCATCCGCTCGTAGCCGTCGGTGGTGCGCAGCGTCGCGAGGTGGTTGGCGAGGCCGCCGATGGTCGGGGCGTACGAGCGTTCGTTGTCGTTGACCACGACGACGAGCGGCCGGTCCCGGGCGGCCGCGATGTTGTTCAGGGCCTCCCAGGCCATGCCGCCGGTGAGCGCGCCGTCGCCGATGACGGCGACGACGTGGCCGCGCTCTCCGCGCACGTCGCGGGCCTTGGCGAGGCCGTCGGCCCAGCCGAGCACGGTGGAGGCGTGGCTGTTCTCGATGACGTCGTGCTCGGACTCCTCGCGGGACGGATAGCCGGACAGGCCGCCCTTGCCGCGCAGTTTCGAGAAGTCCTGACGCCCGGTCAGGAGCTTGTGTACGTAGCTCTGGTGGCCGGTGTCCCACAGGATGCGGTCGGCCGGCGACTCGAAGACCCGGTGCAGGGCGACGGTGAGTTCCACCACGCCCAGGTTGGGTCCGAGGTGACCGCCGGTGCGGGCGACCGCGTGCACCAGGAAGTCACGTATCTCGTCGGACAGTTCACCGAGTTCCGCCTCGGACAGCGCCTTCAGGTCGCGTGGTCCCCGGATGTTCTCCAGAATCGTCACGCTCGGGCCCCCTTCGGTCCGTGCTGTTTCAGCTCACGGTGACGGCCGGCTCCCCCGACGCGCCGTCCTTCTCCATCTGCTCGGCGATCCTCATCGCCTCCTCGATGAGGGTCTCCACGATCTTCGACTCGGGGACGGTCTTGACGACCTCGCCCTTGACGAAGATCTGCCCCTTGCCGTTGCCGGAGGCGACACCGAGGTCGGCCTCGCGGGCCTCGCCCGGTCCGTTGACGACGCAGCCCATCACGGCCACGCGCAGCGGCACCTCCATGCCGTCGAGCCCGGCGGTGACCTCCTCGGCCAGCTTGTACACGTCGACCTGGGCACGCCCGCACGAGGGGCAGGAGACGATCTCCAGCCGGCGTTCCCGCAGCCCCAGCGACTGGAGGATCTGGATGCCGACCTTGATCTCCTCGACCGGCGGGGCGGAGAGGGAGACGCGGATGGTGTCGCCGATGCCCTGGGAGAGCAGCGCGCCGAAGGCGACCGCCGACTTGATGGTGCCCTGGAAGGCTGGGCCGGCCTCGGTCACGCCGAGATGCAGCGGGTAGTCGCACTGGGCGGCCAGCTGGCGGTAGGCCTCGACCATCACGACCGGGTCGTTGTGCTTCACCGAGATCTTGATGTCGCGGAAGTCGTGCTCCTCGAAGAGCGAGGCCTCCCACAGCGCGGACTCGGCCAGCGCCTCCGGGGTCGCCCTGCCGTACTTCTGGAGCAGCCGGCGGTCCAGGGAGCCCGCGTTCACGCCGATGCGGATCGGGGTGCCGTGGTCCTTCGCGGCCTTGGCGATCTCGCGCACCTTGTCGTCGAACTGCTTGATGTTGCCCGGGTTGACGCGGACCGCCGCACAGCCCGCCTCGATCGCCGCGAACACGTACTTGGGCTGGAAGTGGATGTCGGCGATCACCGGGATCTGCGACTTCCGCGCGATCACCGGGAGCGCGTCCGCGTCGTCCTGGGTCGGGCAGGCCACCCGGACGATCTCGCAGCCGGACGCGGTCAGCTCGGCGATCTGCTGGAGCGTCGCGCCGATGTCCGACGTACGCGTCGTCGTCATCGACTGCACGGACACCGGGGCGCCGCCCCCGACGGCCACCGGCCCGACCTGGATCCGCCGCGACACGCGCCGCTCGGCGATCGGCCGGACCGGTACCTCGGGGACCCCGAGGGAGATGGCGGTCACGACGTCACTCCCGGTTCGAGGAGACGGTCTCGCGCATGGCGCGCAGGGACTCCTTGAGGGACCCCATGGTGGCCAGGACGGCGGTCGGCTCGTAGCCGCAGTGCGCCATGCAGTTGGCGCAGCGCGGGTCCTTGCCGCGGCCGTACTTGTCCCAGTCGGTCTCCTCGATCAGCTCCCGGTACGTGGGCACGTATCCGTCGCTCATCAGATAGCAGGGGCGCTGCCAGCCGAAGAGAGAGTAGTTCGGGATCGCCCAGGCGGTGCAGGGGAAGTCGACCTTGCCCTCCAGGAAGTCGAGGAACAGCGGCGAGTGGTTGAGCCGCCAGCGGGCCCGGTTGCCGCCCGAGAAGGCCTTCTTGAACAGCTCGCGGGTCTGCTCCACGCCCAGGAAGTGCTCCTGGTCGGGCGCCTTCTCGTAGGCGTAGGCGGGCGAGATCATCATCTCGTCGACCTTGAGGTCGTCGTTGAGGAAGTTCAGCACCTCGACGATGGTCTGCGGGGTGTCGGTGTTGAAGAAGGTCGAGTTGGTGGTGACCCGGAAGCCACGCCGCTTGGCCTCCTTGATGGCCTCCACGGCCTCGTCGAAGACGCCCTCCTTCGCCACGGACTCGTCGTGCCGCTCGCGCAGGCCGTCGATGTGGACCGCGAAGGCGAAGTAGGGAGAGGGCTTGAACTTGTCCATCTTCTTGCGCATGAGCAGTGCGTTGGTGCAGAGGAAGACGTACTTCCGCTTGGCCACCAACTGGCGCACGATCTCGTCGATCTGCGGGTGCATCAGGGGTTCGCCGCCGGCGATGGAGACCATCGGCGCTCCGGATTCGAGCACCGCCCCGACGGCCTGTGCGACCGGCATGCGCTGCTTGAGCACCCCGGCCGGGTGCTGGATCTTCCCGCACCCCTCGCACTTCAGGTTGCAGGCGAAGAGCGGCTCCAGTTCCACGATGAGCGGGAACTTGTCCCGTCGGCGGATCTTCTGTTCGGCCAGGTATGTAGCGACCTTGACGGACTGGCGCAGCGGCATGGCCATCTGGGCTCACCTCCGGGGGAGCAGCAAAGAACGGTGCCATTCGAAAAATGCGGGAAGAACGGATCGAAGAACGCGGAAGGCTGATATTCCTCCGCGCACGGTGCCGATCCGGACGAGTTCGTGTTCCGGAGCGTCCACGACCACACGAACGGCCGCAACGGGGCGCTCGCCCGCCCGTACGGCGCTCAGGAGCGTGGCCGCGGACTCCATGTCGACGGCGATGGCGCCGGTCGCGAGCAGGTCGGCGCGCTCGGGGCCGCGGACGACGTGGTCCGAGCCGGTCAGCGGCCCGGTGTGGACGGTGCGCCCCGGCACGGCTCGCGCGAGTTCCTTGACGAGCCGGTCGGTGCCGACGCACGCGACGGTGGAGCGCGGGTCCCGGGTCTCCTCGGCGACGACCAGGTCGCCGGGGTGCATGCCGGGGGCGAGTCCCGCGCAGAAGCCCGTGGCGAGCACGGCGGCGGAGCCGAGCGCCGGGTCGGCCAGGACCCGGGCGACCGAACGCTCGGCGGCCCGGGGGCCCATGCCGGTACGCAGGACGGTGACCGGCCCGCCCGCACCACCGCGGTCGCCGGTGCGCAGGGCGAGGTGCTCGATGCCGAGCGCGCAGGCGATCAGCAGCGGGGACGACGGGCCGGGCTGCGGGTTCATCAGCCGCCCTTCACCTCGGCCGTGGACGTGGCGTCCGCGGACCGCTCGGCCACGGGGGCCGGGCGTGGCTTCTCGGCGAAGGGCTCCCCGTGGACGTACCGGCCGAGCGCGGTGAGCGGGAAGACCTGGCGGTAGAGGTGGTAGTTGATGGAGAAGTCCCAGGGGAAGCCGGTGCCGGTGAAGTACGGCTCGTCCCAGGAGCCGTCCTCGCGCTGGGTGGCGGCGAGCCAGGCGGCGCCGCGTTCCACCGCGCCGGACTCCCGCTCCCCCGCCGCGAGCAGGGCCATCAGCGCCCACGCCGTCTGCGAGGCGGTCGAGGCGCCCCGGCCGCTCCACTCCTTGACGTACCGGTAGGAGCGCAGATCCTCGCCCCAGCCGCCGTCGTCGTTCTGGACGGACTCCAGCCAGGTCACCGCGCGGCGGATCGCCGGGTGCGAGGTGGGGACACCGGCCGCGGTGAGGGCGGGGACGACGGAGCCGGTGCCGTAGACGTAGTTGACGCCCCAGCGGCCGAACCACGAGCCGTCCTGCTCCTGTTCGGCGAGCAGCCACTGGATGCCGCGCCGGGTGCGCGGGTCGTGGGCGAGCCCCTCGACGGCGAGGCTCTCGACGACGTGCGCGGTGACGTCCGCCGACGGCGGGTCGATGACCTCGCCGAAGTCGCAGAACGGCAGCCGGTTGGGGAAGGGGCTGGTGTTGTCGACGTCGAACGCGCCCCAGGCGCCGTTCTTCGACTGCATGCCGAGGTTCCAGCGCACCCCGCGGCCGATGGCCTTCTCCACCCGTTCCGGGTCGTGGTGGCTCACGCGGCGCAGCGCGAGGACCACCTCGGCGGTGTCGTCGATGTCGGGGTAGTTGTCGTTGTGGAACTCGAAGGCCCAGCCGCCGGGCGGGAGGCCGGGCCGCTTCACCGACCAGTCGCCGGGGCGGACGATCTGCTCGCCGAGCATCCAGTCGGCGGCCTTCACCAACTGCGGGTGGTCGGCGGGCACCCCCGCGTCGGCGAGCGCGATGGTGGCCAGGCAGGTGTCCCACACCGGGGACTGGCAGGCCTCGATCATCCGGGCGCCGTCCTCGCGCCACACGGCGAAACGGTCCAGCGACTCCAGGCCGGCGCGCATCACGGGGTGTTCGAGGTCGTAGCCGAGCAGGTACAGGGCGATGACCGAGTACACGGCCGGCGGCTGGATGCCACCCCAGCAGCCGTCGTTCTCCTGGCGCTCGATGATCCAGCGGGCGGCGGTGTTCATGGCGGCCCGGCGCAGCCGGCGCGGGGCGACCTTGCGGTAGGCGTGCAGCGCCTTGTCGATGCGCTGGAAGGCGCCGTCCCAGCTCGCCGCCGGGGCCAGGGGCCGCGGGGGGTTGGGCAGGGCGGGGTCGGTGTGCAGTTCGTCCAGCGGGAAGGGGGCGGGACGCACCGGCCGCTTCGCCGAGACGATCGTGAGCGGCACGATGGTCTGCCGGGCCCAGCAGCCGAAGTCGTAGATGTTGAGCGGTACCCAGGTGGGGAAATAGATGAGTTCCGGCGGGAGCTCCGGCAGGTCGTCCCACTTCCACCAGCCGAACAGGGCGAGCCAGATCCGGGTGAAGACGCGGGAGGCCGCGATGCCGCCGCGGCCGCGGACCCACGCCGACGCCTTCGCCATGTGCGGCGCGTCGGGGACGTCGCCGGCCAGGCGGAGGGCGACGTAGGCCTCGATGGTGGCGGACAGGTCGCCGGGGCCGCCGTAGAAGGTGGCCCAGGCGCCGTCCTCGCGCTGCTCGCCGCGGATGAACAGGGCGGCGGCGCGGGTGGTCTCCTCGTCCTGGATGCCGAGGAACTGACGCAGCAGCAGGTCCTCGGCGTCCATCGTGACGTTGGTCTCGAGGTCGCCCTTCCACCAGCCCTGGGCGTCCTGCCGGGAGAGCAGGAAGTCCGTGGCGCGCCGGACGGCGCGGGCGGCGGCTTCTGGTACCCCGGCCGCCGCGGCGGGGACGGTGATGTCGGTTTCGCTGGCCGAGGGCGCGAGGGGCTTCAGGGCCGCCCCGGTGCTTCCGTCGGTCGTCGCTGTCATGGCTTCCCCTTCGTGCAGTGTGCATACGGTGCTCTGCTTGGGTCCGCCGTCGGCCGGTGCCTGTCCGTCGAGGACACCGGCCGGCGACTACGCGAGGGCTATTCGACCGATAGTGATCATCTCTTTCGTACGACGACGAAGTCGGCGAGCGCCGCGAACCTGTCCCGCACCCGCTCGGGCATGTCCACGGCGTCGAGGGCTTCGATGGCGATGGTGTGCTGGCGGCGCGCCTCGTCGGCGGTCCACTCGCGCCCGCCCGCCTCCTCGATGAGGGCGGCGCGGGCCGCGAACTCCTCCTCGGAGAAGTTCGCGAAGTCACTGGCCTTGGCGTCGGCCGCGAGGATCTCGCCGAGCCGTTCGGAGGCCGGGCCGCCCGCGGCGAGGGCGGCGACGACCGGGAGGGACTTCTTGCGCTGGCGCAGGTCGCTCCAGGTCTGCTTGCCGGTCGCCCCCGGGTCGCCCCAGATGCCGAGCAGGTCGTCGACGGCCTGGAAGGCGAGGCCCAGGTGATAGCCGTACTTCTCCAGGGTGTCCGCGGTGCGCTCGTCGGCGCCGCCGAGCACCGCGCCGATGGAGCTGGCGGAGGCGAGCAGGGCGCCGGTCTTGTTGCCCTCCATCTCCAGGCACTCCTCGACGCTGACGCGGTCGCGGTGCTCGTAGGAGATGTCCTGGGCCTGGCCGTCGATCAGGGCGCGGGTGGCGCTGGTGAGACGGCGGGTGGCGCGGCCGGCCTCGACGGTGCCCAGTTCGAGCAGCACCTCGTTGGCGAGGGCGAAGAGGGCGTCGCCGACCAGGATGGCCTGGGCGGGGCCGTGCACCTTCCAGACGGTGTCGCGGTGGCGGCGCTGCTCGTCGCCGTCCATCAGGTCGTCGTGCAGCAGGGAGAAGTTGTGCACCAGCTCCACGGCCACCGCGCCGGGCACGCCGACCTCGGGCGCGGCGCCGGTGACCTCGGCGGAGAGCACGGCGAGCGCGGGGCGTACGGCCTTGCCGCCGTCGCCGTCCGCGGGGTTGCCCTGGGCGTCGATCCAGCCGAAGTGGTAGGCGGCGACGGTGTCCATGGGAGGCGCGAGGCGGTCGACGGCCGCCCGCAGGACCGGCGTGGCCAGGGTCCGGCCGCGCTCCAGCAGCGCGGTCACGTCCACCGTGGTCCTCGGAGCGGCCTTCGGGCCGGGGGGCGCGGTGGGCACAGTCTTTCCTCCAGTTGCGGTACCGGGAGTGCGGGAGTCGGCCCCGCGCGGGTCGGCTCTCATGCCGCCTCCTCGAAGAAATCGGGAAGGAGTCCGCGGGACCGGCCCAGGGCGCCGAGAGCGGCGCCCGCCGCTCCGACACCGCTGCGAACCGCACTCTCCATGGTCGCGGGCCACCCGGTGGCGGTCCACGCTCCGGCCAGGTAGAGGCCGGGTGCCTTGGTGCGGGCGCCGGGCCGGAGGCGGCCGACGCCGGGGGCGGGGGCGAACGTGGCGGTGCGCTCCCTGGTCACGAAGAAGTCCTTCACCCCGGCACCGCGGCTGCGCGGCAGCAGCCGCTCCAGTTCGGGCAGGTACCGCTCGCGCAACGTGGCCACGGGCTCGTCGATCTCGTCCTGCGCGGTCGACTGCGACAGCGCCAGGTACTGACCCTCCTTCAGCCCGGAGGCCTCGGTACGGTCGAACACCCACTGCACCGGGGTGCCGAGCGCCGTGAGGAACGGCGTGGCGAGCACCTTGCGGTCGTAGATCACGTGGATGTTGAGGATCGGCGCGGTGCCGATCTCCAGCAGGTTCTCCGGGGCGTCGAGGGCGCCGTCCGGCAGCAGGTCGTGCGCCTCGCGCTGCGGTACGGCGAGGACAACGGCGTCGGCGTCGAGCGTCTCGTCGGGAACCTGAACGCTCCAGCCGCCGTTCTCCTTCGCCCGGAGGGAGGTGACGCGGGTACGGACCTCGGTGCGCACGCCCGCGGCGTCGAGCGCCCTGCGGGCCAGCCGGTCGTGCAGTTCGCCCAGCGGGACGCGGGCCCAGCCGATGTCGGCCGCGCCCGGGTCGGACAGCAGACCGGTCTTGAACACCATCGCGGCGAGCCCCAGTGAGGCGTCCCCCGCCACCGCGTTGAGGGTGGCGACCCCGACCAGGTCCCACAGGGCCTCGACGGCCCGCGCCGACTGACCGTGCGCGGCCAGCCAGCTGCCGAAGTCCTGGGTGTCCAGGGCCGGATCGGCGAGGTCGAGCCCCTTGAGCGCGAGCGCGGCCCGCCCGACGGCGGCGCGCTCGGCGAGCGAGAGATGGGGGTACGTCGCGAGGCTGCGCCCCAGGTGCAGGGGGACGGGCAGCGCGTCGCGGCGCAGTCTGCCGAGCCGGCGTCCCTCCGGCCTCGCCACGTCGAGGACGGGCACGTCGAGGCGGTCCTGCACCGGAGCGAGCGCGGTGCCGCCGATGCGGTCGAGGAACCAGCGGTAGGCGGTGCAGCAGCGCAGGTAGACGTGCTGGCCGTTGTCGACGGTGAGGTCGCCGCGCCGGAAGGAGAAGGCGAGCCCGCCCAGGCGGGGCCGCCCTTCGAGCAGGGTGACGCGCACGCCGGCGTCGGCGAGCGCGAGCGCGGAGGTCACCCCGGCGAGGCCGCCGCCGACCACCACGGCGTGCGCGCCGGGACGGAGGGCGGTGACGTCCGCGACCTGCCCCCCGTCACGCGTGCCGTTGGCGTGCGTCATCGTGCGCCCTTCCCTGTCCGGTCGCCGCGGTGTTTGAACGGCGTACGGCCGACCGTCTCAGTCAGGGACGCCGACCGCCACCGGAGGGTTGCCCACCGGTGCACGGCGGTGGTCCGGTCAGGGGCCGGCGTGTCGCGTGTGCCGGGTGTGTCCATCAGGCGCGCCTCCTGACGGCCCGGCGGGTGACGTGCCGGGTGTCCAGTCCGGACAGGCCGCGCACGGCGACGTACGCCTTTTCGCGGCCGGGGAGCGAGACGCGGCCGCGCAGCACGGCCTCCGGGTCGCGCTCGATGCGGTCGAGGAGCCGGCGGTAGATGCCGGCCATGGCGGCCACGCAGGCCCCGCTGCGCCGGTCGAGCAGGGGGAGCAGCCGGTAGCCCTCGGCGAACAGGGCTCGGGCCCGGCGCACCTCGAAGTGCACGAGGCCCGTGAAGTCGGAGCCCGCGGGGGACGTCGGCCCGTTGAACCCGGCCGAGCAGCCGAACTTGGCGAGGTCGTCGGCGGGCAGGTAGGTCCGTCCGCCCTCGGCGTCCTCGCGGACGTCCCGCAGGATGTTGGTGAGCTGGAGTGCGAGGCCGAGCGTGTCGGCGTACTCGGGCGCGCGGTCGGCTCCGTGCGCCCCCGGCTCGGTGCCGAACACGCCCAGGGAGAGGCGTCCGATGGCGCCCGCGACACAGCGGCAGTAGGTCCGCAGGTCGTCCCAGGTCTCGTAGGTCTCGCCGCGTACGTCCATCTGGACGCCGTCGATCAGTTCGTCGAGGCCGCCGAGCGGGATCGGGAAGGCCCGCGCGGCGTGGGCGAGGGCGACGGCGACCGGGTCGGTGTCGTCCTCGTCGACCGCGCCGTCGTGGATCCGGGCGAGCACCGACCGGGTCTCGTCCAGTCGGGCGACCTTGACGTCGTCCGCCAGCGCACCGTCGCCGATGTCGTCGACGCGGCGCGAGAACGCGTACAGCGCCGACATGGCCCGTCGCTTCGGCGTGGGCAGCAGCCGGATGCCGTAGGCGAAGTTGCGTGCCTGCTGGCCGGTGACGGCCTCGCAGTAGCTGTAGGCGGCGAGCACCGGCGCCGGCATGTTCGCTGACGGGTCCACGGTCCCGATCACCCCTCTCCTCGCAGGGCCAGCCCCGCCTCGCGCAGCAACCGGAGCTTGCCGGGCTTGGGCGGGCCGGGAAGTACGTCGTGATCCGCGTCGGCGATCGCCCGCAGGGCGGCCCTGCCCCCCGCCACGAACCCCGCGAGCAGCAGACGCAGCCTGCCGTGGACGCTGCCGACCAGAGGGGCGCCCTCGTCCAGCAGGTCGTGGGCGCGCCGGGCCTCGTAGGCGAGCAGGGCGCGCACCGACGCGTTGGCGGTGGGCGCGGCGAGGTCCGCCTCCTGGACGTGGAAGCGCTTCATGTCCTCGGCGGGCAGGTAGATCCGGTCCCGGCCGAGGTCCTCGGCGACGTCCTGGAGGTGCTCGACGATCTGCAGGGCGGTGCAGACGGCGTCGGAGCGGCGGATCCGCTCGGGCGTCGCGGTGCCGGTGACGGCGAGGACGAGGTGGCCGACCGGGTTGGCGGACAGCTCGCAGTAGGCGAGGAGGTCGTCGTAGGTCTCGTACCGCCGTACGAGCTGGTCCTGACGGTTGGCGGCGATCAGGCCGAGGAAGGGTGCGGGGGTCAGCGAGCGGCGGCGGACGGTGGGCCGCAGGCGGCGCAGCAGCGGGTGGCGGGGGGTGCCGTCGAAGACCCGGTGCAGGTCCTCCTCGAAGGCGTCCAGCATCAGCACGCGGTCGTCTGCGCGGTCGTCGGGGACGCCGAGGAGACGGGCGTCGGCGCCGCCCGGCGCGAGGTCGCCGTCGCCGATGTCGTCGACGAGACGGGCGAAGCCGTACACGGCCATGAGGTCGGTGCGCCAGTCGCGCGGCAGGAAGAAGGGGGCCACGGGGAAGTTCTCGTCGGCGGCCTTGGCCAGGGTGCCGCGCTCCGCGTCGACGGCGCACGCTTCGGGGAGCCGGGGAGTTTCCGTAGCCATTGCCGTCACATCTCCCGTTCTACACTGCCGCACCAATACACACTATTTCGGACACGCCGCCCGGCCGCCCGCGGGCAGGCCCGGTGGAGGGTGTCGGGCATTATCGCCCCATGTGCCGCGATTCAGGACCGGTCCAGCTTACGTTGTACAACTCACGGACTTCCCGCGGGGTGCTCGGCGCATCACAACAACACACCGATTCACATCAAGATTCCTGAGAACACCAGGAGTTGACGGTTCCTTTGCACGCGCGTGGGCCCCGCCGGAAGACGGCGGGGCCCCGGCGTGTCGGCCTACTTGCCCGTGAACTTCTCGTACTCCTTGAGCACCTCGTCCGTCGGGCCGTCCATGCGCAGTTCGCCGCGCTCCAGCCACAGGACGCGGTTGCAGGTGTCGCGGATGGACTTGTTGTTGTGGCTGACCAGGAAGACGGTGCCCGCCTCCTTCTTCAACTCCCGGATGCGCTCCTCGGAGCGGGTCTGGAACTTGCGGTCGCCGGTGGCCAGCGCCTCGTCGATCATCAGGACGTCGTGGTCCTTGGCGGCGGCGATGGAGAAGCGCAGCCGGGCGGACATGCCGGACGAGTAGGTGCGCATCGGCAGGGTGATGAAATCGCCCTTCTCGTTGATCCCGGAGAAGTCGACGATGTCCTGGTAGCGCTCCTTGATCTGCTCGCGGGTCATGCCCATGGCCAGGCCACCGAGGATGACGTTCCGCTCGCCGGTCAGGTCGTTCATCAGGGCCGCGTTCACGCCGAGCAGCGAGGGCTGGCCGTCCGTGTAGACCTTGCCGCGCTCGGCGGGCAGCAGGCCGGCGATGGCCCGCAGCAGCGTCGACTTGCCGGAGCCGTTGGAACCGATGAGGCCGATGGCCTCGCCGCGGTAGGCGGTGAAGGAGACGCCCCGCACGGCGTGCACCTTGCGCACGCCCCGCTCCTCGCCGCGCTTGATGATCCTGCTCAGGGCGGCGGTCGCGCTGCCCTTGCCGGTCTTGGCGCCGTTGACCCGGTAGACGATGTGCAGCTCGTCCGCGATGACCGTCGGCACCCGCTCGCCCTGCTGCTGCTCAGCCACGGCCGTACCTCTCCTCCGCCTTCCAGAAGTACACGAAGCCGCCCACGGCGAGGACCACGGCCCAGCCGAGCCCGACCGCCCAGACGTGCGGCGGCAGGTTCTCGGAGCCGTACCCGTCGATGAGCGCGAAGCGCATCAGGTCCATGTAGATCGCGGCCGGGTTCCACTGGAGGACGTCCGAGATCCAGGACGGGTGCTCCTCCAGCATGATCGGGATGGAGAACATGACGCCCGAGGCGTACATCCAGGTCCGCATGATGAACGGCATCAGCTGGGCGAGGTCCGGGGTCTTGGCCCCCATGCGCGCCACGATCAGCGCCAGGCCCACGTTGAAGAGGAACTGCAGGACGAGCGTCGGCACCACCAGCAGCCAGGACAGCTTCGGGTAGCTGCCGAACCCGATCACCACGGCGAACATCACGATCATCGAGGCCAGCAGCTGCTGGAGCTGCTGGAGCGCGAACGAGATCGGCAGCGAGGCGCGCGGGAAGTGCAGCGCGCGCACCAGGCCGAGGTTGCCGGAGATCGCGCGGACGCCCGCCATGGCCGAGGACTGGGTGAAGGTGAAGACGAACACACCCGTCACCAGGAACGGGATGTACACGTCCTTCGGCATGCCCTTGCCCGCGTTCAGGATCAGGCCGAAGATCAGGAAGTAGACGAGCGCGTTGAGCAGCGGGGTGGCCACCTGCCACAGCTGGCCGAGCTTGGCCTGGCTGTACTGGGCGGTCAGCTTCGCCTGGGAGAAGGCGAGGATGAAGTGCCGCCGGCCCCAGAGCTGACGGACGTACTCCACGAGGGACGGCCGGGCACCGCTCACGGACAGCCCGTACTTGGCGGCGAGCCGGGCCGGTGGGAGGCCCTCGTCGGGCGCCACGGGCTTGGTCATGGCGACCGTGCCGTCGTGCGTTGTCTCACTCACTGGTGGATACTTTCGTCTTCGGAATGCTCGGCCGCGCGGGCCTGGCACGGACCTGTTGGCCCCGGTCGGGGCCGGAACGCTCTCGGGTACGAGCTTGTCAGATCACCGGAGGGCGGCCCAGCCGGGTCAGGCGCCACACCGTACGCCACCGCATGGGCCGGCGGGGACCGCACGGGGTCGCCCAGCCCTCCCGGAAACCGCCGAACCAGGCCTTCAGCGCAGGTCGCGAGGGGCGGCGCAGCAGGGTGAGCAGCATCCAGACGCCCAGGTACACCGGGACCAGGAGCGCGGGCAGGTTGCGACGGGCGAGCCAGACGCGATTGCGGGCGACCATGCGGTGGTAGACCGCGTGCCGGGAGGGAGCGGTCGTGGGGTGGTTGAGCACCATGTCCGACCGGTAGTCGATCATCCAGCCCGCGTCGAGCGCCCGCCAGGCCAGGTCGGTCTCCTCGTGGGCGTAGAAGAACGCGTCCGGGAGGCCGCCGACCTGGGTGAGGACGCGGGTGCGCACGGCGTTGGCGCCGCCGAGGAAGGTGGTCACCCGGGAGGAGCGCATCGGGTCCGAGGCGCGCAGCCGGGGGACGTGCCGCCGCTGGGTCTCGCCGGTGTCCGGGTCGGCGATGCGGAAGCTGATGATGCCCAGCTCGTCGTCGGCCGCGAACGCCTCGCGGCACAGCTCGGCGGTGTCGGTGCGGGCGAGCAGACCGTCGTCGTCGAGGAAGAGCAGGACGTCGACGTCGCTCCCGCCCGGTCCGAAGGCCTCGATGCCGACGTTGCGGCCGCCGGGGATGCCCAGGTTCTCGGGCAGCTCGACGGTGCGCACGCCGTCCGGCACCTCCGGGACGGGCGAGCCGTTGCCGACGACGACGACCTGGACCGGGTCGCCGTCCTGCTTGGCGACCGAGTCGATCAGGGCCCGCAGCTCCTCGGGACGGTTGCCCATCGTGATGATGACGGCGCCGACCTTCATGGGCGCGCTCACTTCAGCCTGCTGGAGGCGAGGATGGACACCAGGTGCAGCAGGGTCTGCAGCAGCGCGATGCCGGCGAGTACGGCGGTGCCGAGGCGGGTGAAGAAGAGGTCGCCGCGGCTCTCGTCGACGATCGCGAGGACGAGGATCAGCAGGGACGCCTCGATGCCGAGGATCAGCCGGTGGAACTTGAGCGCCCCGGCGGCCCGGCGGGCCAGCGCCATGCCGGAGGAGCGCGGCTCGGAGGCGGCCTCCGCCACCGGCGCCTTGCCGGTCTGGTGCCGGGCCACGCCGACGAGGTCGGTCTCGGCCTTGATCAGGATGGCGCCGAGCGCGGCCAGGGTGCCGAGGAAGGCCCACAGCCAGTCGATCCGCCCGGTGCCGAACACGTCGGCGGCGCGCAGACCGAGGCCGACCAGGACCGCGGCGTCGGTCAGGTAGGCGCCGACCCGGTCCAGGTAGACACCGGCGAGCGAGTACTGCTTGCGCCAGCGGGCGATCTCGCCGTCGACGCAGTCCAGCAGCAGGTAGAGCTGGACGGCGACGACGCCGAGCACGGCGCCCGTGATCCCCGGCACCAGCAGGGCCGGGGCCGCGAGCACGCCGCAGACGGTCATCAGGTACGTGAGCTGGTTGGGCGTGATCCTGGTGTTCACCAGGTAGCGGTCGATCCGCAGCGAGACCTCGCGCATGTAGAGGCGTCCCGCCCAGTGCTCACCGCTGCGCCGGTCCTTGACCCCCGCGGGATGGACGACCGGACGTAGTTCAGCTACCGATGGCCTTGACATAGTCGGCGTACAGGTCCTTGATCTGGTCGGTTTTCAGGTCGAGGTGCTCGAGGATCGTGTAGCGGCCGGGCCGGGTCTGGGGGGCGTACTCCACGGCCCGGAAGAACTCCTGGGGTGTGAAGCCGATCTCCTCCGGCAGTACCGGCAGCCCGTGCCGGCGCAGCACCTCGGCCATGTGGGCGGACTCCTCGTGGGCACCGCGCAGGTACATCGCGAAGGCCGCGCCCAGTCCGCACTGCTCGCCGTGGGCGGCCGCGCGGGTGGGGAAGAGCAGGTCGAGGGCGTGGTTGATCTCGTGGCAGGCGCCCGAGGACGGCCGCGAGTCGCCCGACACCGACATGGCGATGCCGCTGAGCACCAGCGCCTCGGCCAGCACCTGGAGGAACTCGTTGTCCCCGATGCCGCCCGGGTGCCGGAGCACGGCCTCGCCCGCCTGGCGGGCCATGGCGGCGGCCAGGCCGTCGATCCGCTCGCCCTTGACCCGGTTCGCCAGCTCCCAGTCCGCGATCGCGGAGACGTTGGAGACGGCGTCACCGATGCCGGCGCGCACGAAGCGGGCCGGGGCCGCGCGGATGACGTCCAGGTCGATGACGACCGCGATCGGGTTCGGCACGCCGTAGGAGCCGCGGCCCGCGTCGTTGTCCAGGGTGGCGACCGGCGAGCACAGACCGTCGTGCGCGAGGTTCGTGGGCACGGCGACCAGCGGGAGGCCGATGCGCGCCGCGGCGAACTTGGCACAGTCGATGATCTTGCCGCCGCCGAGGCCCACGACCGCGTCGTAGTGGCCGCCCTTCATGGCGCCGGCCAGGTTGATCGCGTCGTCCAGGGTGCCGCCGCCGACCTCGAACCAGTCGGCGCCGGGCAGGGAAGGAGTGACGCGCTCACGCAGCCGGGCGCCGGAACCGCCGCTGACGGCGACGGCGAGCTTGCCCGAGTGGGAGATGCGCTCGTCGGCGAGCACGGCTCCCAGGTCGTCGAGGGCACCCGCGCGGATGTCCACGACGACCGGCGACGGGATGAGCCTCGTCAGTACTGGCACGCGATCTCCCGGCCCTTGGCGAGGTCGTCGTGGTTGTCGATCTCGACCCACTTGAGGTCGCCGATCGGCGCCACGTCGATCTTGAAGCCGCGGTTGACCAGCTCCTGGTAGCCGTCCTCGTAGTACAGCTGCGGGTCGCGCTCGAAGGTGGTCTTCAGCGCGTCGGCCAGGTCGGCGGCGGCATCGCCCTCGATGAGGGTGACGCCGATGTACTCGCCGGTCGCCTCCGCCGGGTCCATCAGCTTGGTGATGCGCTGGACGCCCTTGTCGGGGTCGACGACGACCTTCATCTCCTCCTCGGCGAGGTTCTTCACCGTGTCGAGGGCGAGGATGATCTTCTTGCCGTCGCCGCGGGCGGCGAGCAGGGTCTTCTCGACGGAGACCGGGTGCACGGTGTCGCCGTTGGCGAGGATCACGCCGTCCTTGAGGGCGTCACGGCCGCACCACAGGGAGTAGGCGTTGTTCCACTCCTCGGCCTTGTCGTTGTCGATGAGGGTGAGCTTGACGCCGTACTTCTGCTCCAGCGCCTCCTTGCGGTCGTACACGGCTTCCTTGCGGTAGCCGACGATGATCCCGACCTCGGTCAGGCCGACCTCGGCGAAGTTCGCCAGCGTCAGGTCCAGCACCGTGATGCTGTCCTCCGCACCCTCGGGGCCGACCGGGACCAGTGCCTTGGGCAGGGTGTCGGTGTAGGGGCGCAGACGGCGTCCGGCGCCGGCCGCCAGCACGAGGCCGATCATGCGGGTTCTCCTTCGTCGTGTACGGCGGGTGCGCCGACCTTGTGGGCGGCGACCCAGAAGCGGATGCTCTCCACGAGCACCACGAGTGCCACGGCCACGGCGAGGACCGTGAGCGCGACCTTGAACTGTGTGGCGGTGAGCAGCACGGCCAGCGCGGTGATCACCAGCGTGCGGCCCTCGTGCCCCCCGGTCGTCCGCACCAGCCACTGCGGCGGCGCGCCCGCGTCGCCACGGATGCGGTAGACCGTGTCGTAGTGATGGTAGGCGACCGCGGCCACCAGCCCGAAAGCCGCCGGAAGCGCCCCGTTCACGTCGGCTTTCGCCGCCAGTGCCAGGACGGTGCCGTACTCGGCGGCCCGGAAGAACGGCGGGACGAGCCAGTCGAGGGCGCCCTTGAGGGGGCGGGCGACGGCCAGGGCGGAGGTCAGCACGTAGACGATCGCGCCGAGGAGCGGCCAGGGGCCGCCGAAGTCGGTGAAGACGGCCGTCGCGACGACGGCGAGGCCGCCGAGCAGGGCGAGCGCGGGGGCGGCGAAGCCGGGGAGCCGGCGGGCGGTCTTCGCGAGGCCCTTGGCTCCGGCCTCGGCGAGCGGGCCGGAGTCCGCGAGGTCGGCCAGCGCC
This sequence comes from Streptomyces sp. NBC_01723, assembly GCF_036246005.1. Taxonomy (NCBI): domain Bacteria; kingdom Bacillati; phylum Actinomycetota; class Actinomycetes; order Kitasatosporales; family Streptomycetaceae; genus Streptomyces; species Streptomyces sp. NBC_01723. The sequence goes on along the minus strand of NZ_CP109171.1, from coordinate 7,594,389 downwards.
TTCGCGGCCCGGTCGGTCCGTGTCGCCTTCCTGGTCAGCGAGCGCAGGACCCGGCCCGCCGTGGTGTACGTCGCGGCGAAGGCGCAGCCGATCAGCAGCGCGTAGAAGGTGATCCGGGGGGTGGTGACCGCGGTCAGGACGGCGATCATGGCCCAGCGCTCGCCGATGGGCAGGACGATCATGCGGCGGAGCCAGACCGTCCAGCCGACGCTGTCGAGCCGGTCGGAGAGGGCGGCGGTGGGGCTGGTGTTGGCGGCGGCGTCGTGGTTGGCCTCGTTGAACGAGAAGTCGACGACGTGCCGGCAGGTCTGGAGGACCATCGCGCCGAGCGCGAGGGCCCACACGTCGTCGCCGCCGCGGGCGGCTCCGAGGGCGAGGCCCGCGTAGTAGGCGTACTCCTTGGCGCGGTCGAAGGTGGCGTCCAGCCAGGCGCCGAGCGTGGAGTACTGCAGGGAGTAGCGGGCGAGCTGCCCGTCGGTGCAGTCGAGGACGAAGGACGCGATCAGCAGGACGCCGGCGGCGACGAAGCCGCCGCGGGTGCCGGTGGCCGCGCAGCCGGCCGCTATCAGCGCGGTGAGCAGTGAGGCGGTGGTGACCTGGTTGGGGGTCAGTCCGCGCCGGGCGCACCAGCGGGCGATGTAGCGGGAGTAGGGGCTGATGGCGAAGGTGGTGACGAAGCCGTCGCGGGCCTTGACCGCCGACTTCAGGCGTACGGCCTCGTCGTCGACGGCGGCGACCGCCTGCCGGGCCTCGTTGCGGGCCTGCGGGTCGCCGGGGACGGCGGCGACGAGGCTGCCCAGTTCGGGGCGGTGCACGGTGGCGCCGTCGGCGTCGAGGGCGGCGGTGATCCGGTCGGCGAGGTTGTCGACGGCGAGGGCCGTGCCGCCGCCCGCGGAGTTCTCGCGGGCCATCGCCCGGGTCAGCGCCTGGCGTCCGTCGGGGCGGGCGGTCACCGCGCCCGGGACGGCGGCCAGCGGGAAGCGCGGGTCGGTGAGGCCGAGGCGCAGGGCGTGCGGGTGGCCCACGAAGCGGGCGTCGACGACGGCGACCCGTTCCGCGGCCGGGACGCGGGCCAGCAGCGTCTCGGTGTCGGCGGCGCCGGAGGCGTGCTGCACGTCGAAGCCCAGGGACCGCAGTTCGCTCTCGATCGACGAACCGGGGACCGGCTGACCGGTGAGGATGGCGGTCGGCAACCGAACTCACTCCCTGGTGCCCGGTGCCTGGAACGCCGGGCCTGTGCATGGTGGGACGCCCGTGCCGGTGGCACCCGGGCGGCGTGTCGGCAGAGGCTATCGGATGCCGGGAACGCCGTGTTCACCGCCCGTTTCACAGTCGGTCGGCGCCGCTTGCACCCGCCTTTGCCGCGATCATCATCGTGGATCCGGGGGCCCGCTCACAAACCGCACACCCAGACCGGGCATCACGGACATCGCTCAGTGTCCGCGAGTGCTCGCGGAGGGTCAGGCCGGCACGCGCGCCGGCCGTTCGGCCAACTGGCGCAGACGGCGCTCCCGAGCGTCGCCCGCCCTCTGACCTGCATAACGTTTGCGCAGGTCAGGGCACATGACAACGGTGTTCAGTGCCGCGTTGCCGGATACCCCCTACCCGTAGTTGACTGTCCTCCGGAGGCCGGACGACGACAGATCAGGGAGGCGGCTTTCCCATGGGGGCAGGGCACGCGCACGGGGCGCCGGCCGGCGCGACGGCGACGGCCGCGTACCGCGGCAGGCTGCGGGTGGCGCTGGGGATCACCCTCACCGTCATGGTCGTCGAGATCGTCGGCGGGGTGCTGGCCGACTCGCTGGCCCTGATCGCCGACGCGGCGCACATGGCGACGGACGCCCTGGGCCTGGGCATGGCGCTGCTGGCCGTGCACTTCGCGAACCGGCCGGCCAGTGACCGGCGCACCTTCGGCTACGCCCGCGCCGAGATCCTCGCCGCCCTGGCCAACTGCGTGCTGCTGCTCGGCGTGGGCGGGTACGTGCTGTACGAGGCGATCGAGCGGTTCGTCACACCCGCCGGCACCCAGGGCGGACTGACCGTCGTCTTCGGCGCGATCGGCCTGGTGGCGAACCTGGTGTCGCTGTCGCTGCTGATGCGCGGCCAGAAGGACAGCCTCAACGTGCGCGGCGCCTTCCTGGAGGTGGCGGCCGACGCGCTGGGGTCCCTCGCGGTGATCGTCTCGGCGCTGGTGATCCTGGCCACGGGCTGGCAGCCGGCCGACCCGATCGCGTCGCTGCTGATCGGTCTGATGATCGTGCCGCGCACGCTGCGGCTGCTGCGCGAGACCCTGGACGTGCTCCTGGAGGCGGCCCCCAAGGGCGTGGACATCGGCGAGGTGCGCGCCCACATACTGGCGCTGGACGGCGTCGAGGACGTGCACGACCTGCACGCCTGGACGATCACCTCGGGCCTGCCGGTGCTGTCGGCGCACGTGGTGGTGAGCGGCGAGACGCTCAGCGCGATCGGCCACGAGAAGATACTGCACGAGTTGCAGGGGTGCCTCGGCGACCACTTCGACGTGGAGCACTGCACCTTCCAGCTGGAACCCGGCGGGCACGCCGAGCACGAGGCGCGCCTGTGCCACTGAGGGCACCGCACTGAGAGTCCTGGGGGCGCGAGCGCGCGGAAACGCGCCGCCCAGGGCCCCGGTCCGCCGTGCGGTCGCTCCCGGTGACCCGTGCCACCCGCCGTGGTCACGCAGCGGAGGTTCCCGGACGGCGCTGCCGGGCACGATCACCCGTCGAGCCCCCTCCCGCGGCGGCGCGTGGGACATGCGGGTACGCCGGTAAGTCCCGGGAGTGCCGGATTCGTACGGCACACTTGGGGCGCGAGGACCGATGTGAAGGATGGGTATGCCGATCACTCCTGCCACCGCGACGCACAGTTCGTCGAACGGCACCGCAGACGCGATTTTGCTGGAACTGGTCGACGAGAACGGCGTGACGATCGGCACCGCGGAGAAGCTCTCCGCGCACCAGCCACCTGGGCAGCTGCACCGCGCCTTCTCCGTGTTCCTCTTCGACGAGCGGGGCCGGCTGCTGATCCAGCAGCGCGCGCTCGGCAAGTACCACTCCCCCGGTGTGTGGTCCAACACGTGCTGCGGTCACCCCTATCCGGGAGAGGCGCCGTTCGCGGCGGCGGCCCGGCGGACGTACGAGGAGCTGGGCGTCTCGCCGTCCCTGCTCGCGGAGGCCGGCACGGTGCGCTACAACCACCCCGACCCCGCCTCCGGGCTGGTCGAGCAGGAGTACAACCACCTCTTCGTCGGCCTGGTCCAGGCGGAGCTGCGGCCCGACCCCGAGGAGGTCGCCGAGACGGCCTTCGTCTCGCCGGCCGAGCTGTCCGAGCGGCACGGACGGGACACCTTCTCGGCGTGGTTCATGACCGTGCTGGACGCCGCCCGCCCGGCCGTCCGCGAGCTGACGGGCCCGTCGGCCGGCTGGTGAGCCCTACGGCAGGGGGTGCTTGAGCGGCAGCGCGGCCCAGATCACCTTGCCGCCGGTCGTCGTGTGGACCACGTCGCAGGCTCCGCCCGACTCCCGGGTCAGCTCGCGGACCAGCAGCAGCCCGCGCCCGCCCGTCCGCCCGTGGTCGGTCTCCAGGGCGGTCGGGCGGTAGGGGTGGTCGTCCTCCACGGCGACCCGCACCCAGTCGGGCCCGACGGCGACCTCGACGGCGAGCACCGGGGACAGCACCGCCGCGTGCCGGACCGCGTTCGTGACCAGCTCCGAGACGATCAGCAGCAGCGCCTGGGTCACGTCGTCGGAGACCGGCACGCCCTGGCGCACCAGAAGGTCCCGCACGGCGTGCCGGGCCTGCGGCACGGAGGCGTCCACCGCGGGGGCGGTGAACCGCCAGACCCCTTCGTACGGCAGCGGCCCGGCGGGCCCGGTCTCGTCCATCGTCCGGTCGCCACCCTTGGGCTCGATAGTCACCACACCCCTGAGTGTTGGTAACGCGTCGCTCCGCATCGGAGGACTGAACGCAAGTCAGCAGGTATCGAGCGGTTCTGACCGCCTGCGGAAGACACGGTCGCTCCTGGGACCGTTCCTGTCCCCAGTTGCCCGCCTGCTCGGACCGGGAGAGTCGCCGGATAGCATCCGGCCCATGGAGCCGCAGCTGCTGCACGGGGTCGCCGACTCGGTCGCCACCGTCGTCGTCCACCACCCGGCCAAGCGCAACGCCATGACGGCCGCGATGTGGCGCGCGCTGCCGCCGCTGCTGGACGACTTGGCCGCGGATCCGGCGGTACGGGTGCTGGTGCTCACCGGTGAGGGCGGGACGTTCTGCGCGGGCGCCGACATCTCGACGCTGCGGGAGTCGCCGGAGCGGGCGCAGCGGCTGGCGGTGCTCGCCGAGGAGGCGCTCGCCGCGTTCCCCAAGCCGACGCTCGCGGCGGTCCGCGGTCACTGCGTCGGCGGCGGGGCCCAGTTGGCGGCCGCCTGCGACCTGCGCTTCGCCGAGGAGTCGGCGCTGTTCGGGGTGACCCCGGCCAAGCTCGGCGTGGTGTATCCGGCGTCCGCGACCCGGCGGCTGGTCGCGCTGACGGGTCCGGCGGCCGCGAAGTACCTGCTGTTCAGCGGGGAGTTGATCGACGCGGCGCGGGCCCTGCGCACCGGCCTGGTCGACGAGGTGCTGCCGGAGGGCGAGCTGGACAAGCGGGTCGCGGAGTTCACCCGCGTTCTGGCGTCCCGCTCGCTGCTGACGCAGGCCGCGGCGAAGGAGTTCGCGAACGGGCGCACGGACCGGGACGCCCACTGGGCCGAGCAGGCACGCGGCAGCGGCGACACCGCCGAGGGGGTCGCCGCCTTCCTGGAGCGCCGGCCGCCGCGGTTCGGCTGGAACGGGCCTACGTCAGGGTGAACCGGCTCCGGCCGCGGAACTCCTCGACGAGGTGCGCGGGCGCCTTCTGCGGCGACCCGGCGTCGTAGGGCGGCTGGGGGTCGTACTCGGTCAGCAGCTGGACCGCGCGCGCGTGGTCGTCGCCGGCGATCCGGCCGAGCAGCGTCAGGCCCATGTCGATGCCGGAGGAGACGCCGGCCGCGGTGACGTACTTGCCGTCGGTGACCACCCGCTCCCCGGTCGCCTCGGCACCGAAGCGGCCGAGGTGGTCCAGGGCCAGCCAGTGCGAGGTGGCGCGGCGTCCGCGCAGCAGCCCGGCGGCGGCCAGCAGCAGGGAGCCGGTGCACACGGACGTGGTCCAGGTGCTGGTGGCGTCGGCGGTGCGCAGCCAGTCCAGGAGGGTCTCGTTCTCCATCTGCGGGGTCTGCCCGGGGCCGCCGGGGACGACGACGATATCGGGGCTCGGTACGTCGGCCAGGGTGCGGTCGGCGGTCAGCGCGAGGGTGCCGGTGTCGGTGCGGACGGGGCCGGTCCGTTCGGCGACGAAGACGGTCTCCGCGTCGGGGAGGCGGCCCAGGGTCTCGTACGGGCCCACGGCGTCCAGGGCGGTGAAGCGGTCGAAGAGGACGATGGCGATCTGCACGGGGTTCCTTTCGCGGTCGGTCGGCGGGTGCCGGGGCGCGCGGGTGGGCCTCAGCGGGCCGGCGCGGGACGGAAACGGCGGCGGTACTCCGCCGGGGAGGTGCCGAGTGCCTTGACGAAGGCACGGCGCATGGCCTCGGGGGTGCCGTAGCCGCTGGCCCGGGAGACCTGCTCGACTCCGTCGCCGGTGTCCTCCAGGAGCCGGCGGGCGTGTTCCAGCCGGATGCGGTCGACGTAGCGGCCGGGCGTCGTACCGGTCTCCGCCCGGAAGGCGCGGGCGAAGTGGCGCGGCGAGAGGCCGGCCCGGGCGGCGAGGGTCTCCACGCCCAGATCGGAGCCGGGGTGTTCGGTGATCCACTGCTGGAGTTCCCGCAGCGGCTCCCGGCGCGCGGTCTGGGCGGCGAGCTGGGCGCTGAACTGGGCCTGGTTGCCGGGGCGGCGCAGGAACACCACCAGGTGGCGGGCGATGGTCAGGGCGGTGTCCCGGCCCAGGTCCTCCTCCACCAGGGCGAGGGCGAGGTCGATGCCGGAGGTGACGCCGGCGGACGTGGCGACGTGGCCGTCGCGGACGTAGATCGGGTCGGGGTCGACCTGCACCGCCGGGTGCTCGCGGGCGAGCCGGTCGCAGTAGGCCCAGTGGGTGGTGGCGCGGCGGCCGTCCAGGAGGCCCGCCCCGGCGAGCAGGGCCGCCCCGGTGCAGACGGAGACCAGGCGCCGGACGTGCGGTCCGTGTGCGCGCAGCCAGTCGGTCAGGCGGGGGTCGGGACTCCGGGTGCCCTGCCCGCCCGGCACGACCAGGGTGTCCGGGTCCGGCACGTCGGCGAGCGACCGGTCCGGTACGACGGTCAGACCGCTGGACGTGCGCACGGGGGCGCCGTCCAGTGAGGCGGTGCTGATGCGGTACGTCCCCGGGGTGTGCCGCTCGGCGCCCGCGAAGACCTCCACGGGGCCGGTGACATCGAGGCTCTGGACCTGGTCGAAGAGGACGACGAGGACGGTTCGCTGCGCCATGCCCCGATTCTTCGCCCACCCCGGCGATGGCCGCAATGACGAGCATCCCACCTTTCCTGCCATGCGCGCTCACCCGTGGAGAACGTACTGAGCGGTTGGTAACGTGCGTGGCATGACAACTGCCGCCGTCGACACCCGCGCCGCACGCCGCTGCCACAACACGCTCAACTCGCTGCACTCGACGCACTACTTCTCGCCCGACACGGGCCGGGAACTGGCCGCCCTCGGGGTCACCGACCCACGGGCCGTCAACTTCGCGGTGCGCGCCGCCGCGCTGGGCGCGGCCGGGGCCGGCGCGGTGACGGCCGCCTTCTACAACTACAAGTACGAGCTGGTCGCCCGGCACGTGCCCGCCGTCTGGGAGAAGGTCACGCCGGAGCAGGCCCTGGCGGCCCGCTCGCGTGCCGTCGACGCGACCCTGCGCCGCCTGCTGGGCGAGCCGGTCCTGGCCTCGGCGGAGATGGCGGAGGCGGCCGAGTTGGCCCTGCGTGCCGCCGAGGGCTGCTCGCGCGGCGGCCGTCCGCTCTACTCGGCGCACGCGGACCTGCCGGTGCCCGACGCGCCGCACCTGGCGTTCTGGCACGCGGCGACCCTGCTGCGCGAGTACCGGGGCGACGGCCACCTCGCCGCGCTGCTGGCCGCGGACCTGGACGGTCTGGAGGCGCTGGTGACGCACACCGCGACCGGCCGCGGCATGGCCCCGAAGTGGGTCCTGTCCACCCGGGGCTGGACCCAGGAGGAGTGGGACGCGGCGAGGGAACGGCTGCGCGGGCGCGGGCTGATCGACGACGCCGGCGAGCTGACCGAACGGGGAGCGGAGCTGCGCGACGAGATCGAGCGGGAGACGGACCGGCTCGACACCGCGCCCTACGCGCACCTGGGCGCGGAGGGCGTGGCACGTCTGACGGAACTCGCAACGCCCTTCGCGCGCGCGGCACTCGGCGCGGGTGCCTACCCCGCGGATCTCTTCGGCAAGGGCTGAGGACACGCCCGGGCACGCGCACAGGCATGGCGGGCGGGTTCGGAGGTACCCGTTGGCTCCCGGCCACCGGGCCGGGAGACGAAAGGGGCTTCTCGTGTTCCGTGCCATCGCAGACGTGCTGCGCCAGATCGGTGGCGCAGTCGCCACCGTGGTGACGCTTCCCTTCCGGGCCGTGGCCCGGCTCTTCGGCGGGGCGTCGTCCTCCGCCCGCGGCCGCAAGGCCTGATCCACCGCCCGGTGTGGGGGCGGTTCCGACCGGCCGGGACGGCGCCCTGATCCCCGATTGTCGGTGCCACCTGCCACAATTGCCGCGCAACCTCAGTGAGAAGGCGGTACGGGATCGTGACGACACCCGGGTCCAGCGGGCCCATGGCAGTAGGGTCCATCGAGAGCAGGATCGCCGAGGAGCTCGGCGTACGGGAGCGGCAGGTGAAGGCCGCGGTGGAGCTGCTCGACGGCGGCTCGACGGTGCCCTTCATCGCCCGCTACCGCAAGGAAGCGACCGAGATGCTCGACGATGCGCAGTTGCGCACGCTCGAGGAGCGGCTGCGCTATCTGCGGGAGCTGGAGGAGCGGCGGACCGCGATCCTCGACTCGGTGCGCGAGCAGGGCAAGCTCACCGAGGAGCTGGAGGCGCGCATCCGCACGGCGGAGACCAAGGCCCGCCTGGAGGACGTCTACCTGCCGTTCAAGCCGAAGCGGCGCACCAAGGCGCAGATCGCGCGGGAGGCGGGTCTGGAGCCGCTGGCCGAGGGCCTGCTGGGTGACCCGACCGTCGACCCGCACGCCGCGGCGGGCGCGTTCGTCGACGCCGGCAAGGGCGTGGCGGACACCCAGGCCGCCCTCGACGGCGCCCGGTCGATCCTCACCGAGAAGTTCTCGGAGGACGCCGACCTGATCGGTGAGCTGCGCGAGCGGATGTGGGGGCGCGGACGGCTCGCCGCCAAGGTCAAGGACGGCAAGGAGGAGGCCGGCGCCAAGTTCGCCGACTACTTCGACTTCGCCGAGCCGTTCACCGCGCTGCCCTCGCACCGGGTCCTCGCCATGCTGCGCGGCGAGAAGGAGGACGTGCTCGACCTCGTCCTGGAACCCGAGGAGGCCTCCGACGGGCCGTCGTCGTACGAGGGCATCGTCGCGAGCCGGTTCGGGATCGCCGACCGCGGCCGGCCCGCCGACAAGTGGCTCTCCGACACCGTCCGCTGGGCCTGGCGCACGCGCATCCTGGTGCACCTCGGCATCGACCTCAGGCTGCGGCTGCGCACGGCCGCCGAGGACGAGGCGGTGAACGTCTTCGCGGCGAACCTGCGCGACCTGCTGCTGGCCGCCCCGGCGGGCACCCGCGCGACGCTGGGCCTGGACCCCGGCTTCCGTACGGGGGTGAAGGTCGCCGTGGTCGACGCCACCGGCAAGGTCGTCGCCACCGACGTGATCCACCCGCACGTCCCCGCCAACCGGTGGGACGAGGCGATCGCCAAGCTGGCCCGGCTCGCCAAGGAGCACTCCGTCGACCTGGTCGCCATCGGCAACGGCACGGCGTCCCGCGAGACCGACAAGCTCGCCGGAGAGCTGATCACCAAGCACCCCGAGCTGAAGCTCACCAAGGTGATGGTGTCCGAGGCCGGAGCCTCCGTGTACTCGGCCTCCGCCTTCGCCTCGCAGGAGCTGCCGGACATGGACGTCTCGCTGCGCGGCGCCGTGTCGATCGCCCGGCGGCTCCAGGACCCGCTGGCCGAGCTGGTGAAGATCGACCCGAAGTCCATCGGCGTCGGCCAGTACCAGCACGACCTGTCCGAGGTGAAGCTGTCACGCTCCCTGGACGCGGTGGTCGAGGACTGTGTGAACGGCGTGGGCGTGGACGTGAACACGGCGTCCGCCCCGCTGCTCTCCCGCGTCTCCGGCATCACCTCCGGCCTCGCCGAGAACATCGTCTCGCACCGCGACGCGAACGGTCCGTTCACCTCCCGGACCGAGCTGAAGAAGGTCTCGCGGCTCGGGCCCAAGGCGTACGAGCAGTGTGCGGGCTTCCTGCGGATCCGCGGCGGCAGCGACCCGCTGGACGCGTCCAGCGTGCACCCCGAGGCGTACCCGGTGGTGCGCCGGATGGTGAAGACCGCCGGGCAGGAGGTGGCCGGCCTGGTCGGCAACACGTCGGTGCTGCGGTCGCTGAGGCCGGCCGACTTCGTGGACGAGACGTTCGGTCTGCCGACGGTCACCGACATCCTTCGGGAGCTGGAGAAGCCGGGGCGCGACCCGCGGCCCGCCTTCAAGACGGCCACCTTCAAGGAGGGCGTGGAGAAGCTGTCCGACCTGTCGTCCGGAATGGTGCTGGAGGGCGTCGTCACCAACGTCGCCGCGTTCGGGGCGTTCGTGGACGTCGGTGTGCACCAGGACGGGCTGGTGCACGTGTCCGCGATGTCGAAGACGTTCGTGAAGGACCCGCGGGACGTGGCCAAGCCCGGCGACATCGTCAAGGTCAAGGTGCTGGACGTCGACATTCCGCGCAAGCGGATCTCGTTGACGATGCGGCTCGACGACGAGGCCGCCCCGCAGGGCGAGCAGAAGAAGGAGCGCGGGGGCAGCAGGCCGCCCAGGCAGCGGCAGCAGCGGCAGGGCTCCGGTGGTGGCGGTGGAAAGGGTCGATCCTCGGCCGCGCCCGCTCCGTCCAACGGGGCGATGGCCGACGCGCTGCGGCGGGCCGGGCTGGCGTAGGCCCCCGGCGTGGTGGCGGGGGCGGGCCGCTCAGGCCGACGTCTCCGTCACCTTGCCGTCCGCCACCTCCAGGCGGCGCGTCACCCGTACCGCGTCCAGCATGCGGCGGTCGTGGGTGATCAGCAGGAGCGTGCCCTCGTAGGCGTCGAGGGCCGACTCCAGCTGCTCGATGGCCGGCAGGTCGAGGTGGTTGGTCGGCTCGTCCAGGACCAGCAGGTTGACGCCCCGGCCCTGGAGCAGGGCGAGGGCCGCCCTGGTGCGCTCGCCGGGTGAGAGGGTCGACGCGGCGCGCATGACGTGGTCCGCCTTGAGGCCGAACTTGGCCAGGAGGGTGCGGATGTCCGCCGGTTCGGTTTCGGGGACGCCGGTGCGGAAGGCGTCCAGCAGGGTCTCGGGCCCGTGGAAGAGCTCGCGGGCCTGGTCGACCTCGCCCAGCAGAACGCCGGAGCCGAGCGCCGCGTGTCCGGCGTCGAGCGGGACCCGGCCCAGGAGGGCACCGAGCAGCGTGGACTTGCCCGCGCCGTTCGCCCCGGTCACCGCCACCCGGTCCGCCCAGTCGACCTGGAGGGAGACGGGGCCGAGGACGAACCCGCCGCGCCGTACCTCGGCGTCGCGCAGGGTGGCCACGACCGCGCCCGAGCGGGGCGCCGAGGCGATCTCCATGCGCAGGTCCCACTCCTTGCGCGGCTCCTCCACGACCTCCAGGCGTTCGATCATGCGCTGGGTCTGGCGGGCCTTGGCGGCCTGCTTCTCGCTGGCCTCGCTGCGGAACTTGCGGCCGATCTTGTCGTTGTCGTTGCCCGCCTTGCGCCGGGCGTTCTTGACGCCCTTGTCCATCCAGGAGCGCTGCGTCTGGGCCCGGTCCTGGAGGGCGCCCCGCTTGTCGGCGTACTCCTCGTACTCGTCGCGGGCGTGCCGCCGGGCCACGTCCCGCTCCTCCAGGTACGCCTCGTAGCCGCCGCCGTAGAGGTTGATCTGCCGCTGGGCCAGGTCGAGTTCGAGGACCTTGGTGACGGTGCGGGTGAGGAACTCGCGGTCGTGGCTGACGACGACGGTGCCCGCGCGCAGGCCGGTGACGAAGCGTTCGAGGCGCTCCAGGCCGTCCAGGTCGAGGTCGTTGGTCGGCTCGTCGAGCAGGAAGACGTCGTAGCGGGACAGGAGGAGGGAGGCGAGGCCGGCCCGGGCCGCCTGGCCGCCGGACAGCGAGGTCATCGGCTGGTCGAGGCCGACCGTGAGGCCCAGCGCGTCGGCGGTTTCCTCGGCGCGCTCGTCGAGGTCGGCGCCGCCGAGGGAGAGCCAGCGCTCCAGGCTGGTCGCGTAGGCGTCGTCGGCGCCGGGGGCTCCGTCGACCAGGGCCTGGGTGGCCTCGTCCATGGCGCGCTGGGCCTCGGTGACGCCCGTACGGCGGGACAGGAAGCCCCGGACGGTCTCACCGGGGCGGCGCTCCGGCTCCTGCGGGAGGTGACCGACGGTGGCGGTCGGCGGGGACAGGCGCAGTTCGCCCTGTTCCGGCGCGGTCAGCCCGGCGAGCATCCGCAGGAGGGTGGACTTGCCCGCGCCGTTGGCCCCGACGAGGCCGATCACGTCGCCGGGTGCGACGACGAGGTCGAGCCCGGTGAACAGGGAGCGGTCGCCGTGGCCGGCGGCGAGGTTCTTGGCGACGAGGGTGGCAGTCATCAGGCCCACGATCCTAACGGCGTCGCGGGGGCGGATCAGCCCGGTTCCGGGCGCGCCACCGCCGTCACCAGCACGCTTCCCGAGGCGCGCGCCACCACGAAGGCCTCCCCCTTCACCGCCTTCGCGTCCAGCGACAGCCGGTGACCGCCCGGTGCGAGGACGCCGTCGAAGACCTCGTGAACGTGGGTGCGGTGGAGCCGGTCGAGGCGGTACGCGGTGAGCCGGACCCGGCAGGCCGAGGTGACCTCGACGTCCGCGGCGGTGCGGGTCGCGGTCAGGCGGGTCAGGCGGCGTCGCTCGGCCGGTCCGCGGTCCAGGGCGTGTTCGATCTGCGCGACGAGCAGCGGGACGATCGGGGCGAGCCCGTCGACCTCGGTCACGTCCGCGCCGGCGTCCGCGAAGGCCCGGCGCGCGGCGGCCCGCGCCTCCTCGGTGACCGCGCGTCCGAAGGCGACGGCGCCGTAGGTGCGCAGCTCGTCGGCCGGGACCGCACCGGCGTCCTGGGTGATGTCGGCGCCGATGCCGATGGCGCGCAGCGCGGCGGCCGGCCTGGCCAGGAGGGCGGTGCGGGCGTCGATCAGCAGGACCCGGCGGCGGGACCGCGCGGGGCCGTCGAGCACGGCGGCGAGGGCGGCGCGGTACTCGGCGCCCTCGAAGCGGTAGGGGCCGATGCCGCGGTAGGAGTTGCGTTCCAGGTCGGCGTGGTCGCCGGTCTGCCAGGCGAAGTCCCGCCAGACGAAGTCGCCGCCGTCCCGCAGGATGACGGCGGTCACCGCGCCGCAGCCCAGGTCCTCGCACTCGGGGCAGCCGTAGATCACGTAGCGGCCGCCGGGCAGCGGCGCCTCGGTCTCCAGGAGCAGGCCGCGCACCTGTGCGGCGAAGATCGCGGGCGGCACGTCGGAGGCGAGCGGGGAGACGGCGTCCAGGTCGGAGAGCCGGAACAGCAGGGGCCGTCCGTCGACGACGAAGTCCACGAAGTCGCGGTGGACCTGGACGTCGCCGTCGGCGCGGACGGCACCGGCGCGCGTCGCCGGGGCCAGACCGAAGGTCGTGTACTCGGCAGCCATGCGGTGAGTATTCCCGGGCCGGGGCCGTTCCGAGCCCGGCATCGGGCCTTCCGCTACCGTCCCCGTGTGGAAACCGAACTGGATGACGAAGTCGTCGTGGTCGGCGGCGGGGTGACCGGTCTGACGACGGCCGTCGTGCTCGCCGAGCGCGGCAGGCGGGTGCGGCTCTGGACGCGGGACCCCGTCGAGCGGACCACCTCGGTGGTCGCGGGCGGGCTGTGGTGGCCGTACCGGATCGAACCGGTCGCGCTGGCGCAGGCGTGGGCGCTGCGCTCCCTGGACGTGTACGAGGAGCTGGCGGCGCGGCCCGCGGAGACCGGCGTACGCATGGTCGAGGGGGTGCTCGGCGAGACCCGGCCCGAGGAGGTGGGCGCGTGGGCGGCGGCCCGGCTGCCGGGACTGCGCGCGGCGCGGGCCGATGAGTACGCGGGGCCCGGGCTGTGGGCGCGGCTGCCGCTCGTCGACATGTCGACTCATCTGCCGTGGCTGCGGGAGCGGCTGGTGGCAGCGGGCGGTGTGGTGGAGAGGCGCCCGGTGGCCTCACTGGCCGAGGCCGACGCACCGGTCGTGGTGAACTGCACGGGCCTCGGCGCCCGGGAGCTGGTGCCGGACCCGGCCGTGCGTCCGGTGCGCGGGCAACTGGTCGTCGTGGAGAACCCCGGCATCCGGAGCTGGCTGGTCTCGGCCGACGCGGACTCCGGGGAGACGACGTACTTCCTGCCGCAGCCCGGCCGGCTCCTGCTGGGCGGAACGGCCGAGGAGGACGCGTGGTCCACCGAGCCGGATCCGCGGGTGGCGGAGGCGATCGTACGGCGGTGCGCGGCGCTGCGGCCCGAGATCGCCGGGGCGCGGGTGCTCGGGCACCTGGTGGGGCTGCGGCCGGCCCGGGACGCGGTACGGCTGGAGCGCGAGACGCTGGCGGACGGGCGGCTGCTGGTGCACAACTACGGCCACGGCGGCGCCGGTGTGACGGTGGCCTGGGGCTGCGCGCAGGAGGCGGCCGGGCTGGCCACCCCCTGACACGGGCGGGGGCGGGCCCCGTGCGGGGCCCGCCCTCGGTCTCGCCCTCGGTCAGTGGTGGTGCTCGCCGATCGGGTCGCCCTCCACGTCCGTTCCGGCGCCGGGTCCGATGCGGATCTCGTACTCGCCCTCGTACCGCTTGTGACCCTCGATGACGGCCAGTTCGACGGCCTCGGCGGCCATCTCGCCGCGCACGATGAGGGGGTCGCGGCGCAGGTCGCGCATGAGCGCGACGCACATGAAGATCATCACGATGACGAAGGGTGCCGCCGCGAGGATCGTGAGGTTCTGGAGACCGGTGAGCGCGTCTCCCTCGCCGCTGCCGACCAGGAGCATGATGGCGGCGACCGCTCCGGTCACGACGCCCCAGAACACGACCGTCCAGCGGCTGGGTTCGAGTGCGCCCTTCTGCGAGAGGGTGCCCATCACGATCGAGGCCGCGTCGGCACCCGAGACGAAGAAGATGGCGACCAGGATCATCACCAGCAGGCTGGTGGCCGTGGCGATGGGGTACTCCTGGAGCACGGCGAAGAGCCTGCCCTCCGGGGTCGTCTCGTCGCCGAGCCGGTTCTGCTCCTGGAGCCTCATCGCCGATCCGCCGAAGATCGCGAACCAGATCAGGCTGACCGTGCTGGGGACGAGGATGACGCCGCCGATGAACTGCCGGATGGTCCGGCCCCGGCTGATGCGGGCGATGAACATGCCGACGAAGGGCGTCCAGGAGATCCACCACGCCCAGTAGAAGACCGTCCAGCTGCCCAGCCAGTCCGCGACGCCCTCGCCACCGCTGATCTCCGTGCGGCCCGCCATCGCGGGCAGGTCGCCGAGGTAGCCGAAGATCGACGTCGGCAGCAGATCGAGGATGAGGATGGTCGGGCCCGCCACGAAGACGAACACGGCCAGGAGCAGTGCCAGCACCATGTTGGTGTTGGACAGCCACTGGATGCCCTTCTCGACGCCGGAGATGGCGGAGGCCACGAACGCCACCGTCAGCACCGCGATGATGCCGACCAGCAGTCCGGTGCTGACCTTGTCCATCCAGTCGAGCTGCTCCACGCCCGAGCCGATCTGGAGCGCGCCGAGGCCGAGCGAGGCCGCGGAGCCGAAGACCGTCGCGATGATGGCCAGGATGTCGATGACCCGGCCGCTCACGCCGTTGGCGTGCTTCTCCCCGATGAGCGGTGTGAAGACCGCGCTGATGGTCTGCCGGCGGCGCCTGCGGAACGTGCTGTAGGCGATGCCGAGACCGACCACCGCGTAGATCGCCCACGGATGGAGCGTCCAGTGGAACAGGGTGGTGGCCATGGCCGTCGTCATGCGGTCGCCGTTGTCGGCGGGGTCGGTGCCGGGCGGGGCCGTGTCGAAGTGTGCCAGCGGCTCGCTCACGCCCCAGAACATCAGGCCGATGCCCATGCCGGCGCTGAACATCATGGCGATCCACGACACGGTCCGGAACTCGGGCTCCTCGCCCTCGGCACCGAGATGGATGCGGCCGTACCGGCTGGCCGCGAGCCAGAGGGCGAAGACGACGAAACCGGAGGCGGCCAGCACGAACGCCCAGCCGCCGTTGTGCATCAGACCACTGAGCATGGTGCCGGAGGCGTCCTCCAGCGAATCGGTGCCGGCCGCGCCCCAGACGACGAAGGCCAGGGTCAGGACCGCGGTGACACCGAAGACGACGCGGTCGGTCTGGGGCTTGCGTTCGTGCCCCGGCAGGCCCGCCTCGGACCCCGGTAGTGTCCCTCTTTCGTGCTGTTCCTTGTCACTCGGGTCCTGCGTCACAGACGGCACCTTTCAAGTCGGTGAGGCTGAGAATAGTCCTCCGTTACGCCCTTACCACGTGCGACGCGGAACTCACCTCCTCAGCAGCGGGTGTCGGGTTCACCCGCCGTCAAGTGGTACGCCGCCCGCTCGTCGAGGAGCAGCGGCACGAGGGCGCGCAGCGGCTGGCGCAACGATACGTAGGCGCCCTCCTCCCCCCTCGAACGCACTTGTACACCGTGCAGGGCCAGCTCGTCCCGAATGTCCTTGTACTGGGCAAGTGTCAGCCGGTAGCCGCAGGGCGGCGCCTGGATCACCTCGGCGGGTTCGGCCGGGTCGTTGTCCGCGCCGCCGACGTACACGGGCCCGGTGTCGGTGCGGCCGGCCCGGCGGGCGGCGTCGGTGGCCGCCTCGACCTGTCCGCGCCGCCGGTCCGCGAAGCGGAACAGGCCGTCGAGCGCCGCGAGCTGGGAGTGCACCCGGCGCCGGTTGTTGAGGGCGGGGTCCGCCTGTTCGGCGTCGGTGAGCGCGTCCACGCGGCTCTCGATGAGCAGGCCGACCGAGTGCTTCACGCCGGACATGTTGCGCAGGATGCGTTCCTGGCCGTCGCCGGCGGTCTGCTTGACCGGGTCGCCGGTGACCGGGTCGGTCCAGATGCCGTAGGTGCCGGTCGAGTAACCGGCTTCCCCGGCGGCGGGACGGACGTACGCCCCGGACAGGGTGCGGGCCTCGTCGTGGACCCGCGGGTGGGTGTTGAGGTTGCGGGGCCAGAGGTCGAAGAGGTCCTCGTCGTAGTACGGGGGTGTGGCGCCGTACTCGTGCAGGTCGTAGAGGACGTCGGGGCGCCGGTCGCGGACGACGGCGGCCAGGGCGCGGGCCTCGGCGGTCTGCAGGGCGAGGTGGTCGCGGTTGATGTCGACGCCGTCGCTGTTGCCGCGGGTGTCGGCGGCCCGGCCGTCGGGGTTGGCGGTGGGCAGGACGAGCACGGTGGTGCGGTCCAGGAAGTGCCGGGTCCGGCGGTCGGTGGCGTACGCCAGGTCGCGGACCGTGGACAGGCACGCCTCGCGGCCGGAGGGCTCGTCGCCGTGCTGGCTGCACACGAGGAGCACCGTGTTCGGTGCGGCGGGCCTGCCGATGGTGACGAGGCGCAGCGGCCGGTCCTGCTTCGTGGTGCCGATGCGGTCGACGTCGACCCGGCCGCTCGCTCGGTCGGCGGCGGCCAGCAGCTCCTGCTCCTCCGCCTGGGTGGTCCAGCGGGCGCCGTTGCTCCGCTCGAAGCCGGTGCGGGGCGGGTGGTGCGCGGCGTCGGCGGCGTGGGCCGGTGCGGTGAGGAGGGACGCGGCGAGCGCCGCGGTGGTCACGGTGAGGGTGCGCAGCCGGCTCATCGGGCTCCCTTCGGGACGCGGTGGGGCGTGTGCGGTGGCGCGTTCACGCCGTCGAGGGGAGTCGGTGCCGCGGTGGCGCCGGCCGGGCCGGCGGTCGCCCGGGCGAAGGCGTCGGGGCCGCCGACGAACGGTACGCGGGCCGACGTTCGGGAGAGGTCCAGGGTGAGGGTCGGCGTGTCGGCGGGCGGGTCGATGAGGCCCTTGTCGGTGCCCGCGACGATGAGGGCGAGACGGTGACCGGCCGGGACGACGTGGTCGGTGGCCGCCAGGTCGAGCGTCATGGTGTACGCCTTGCCCGGGGTGAGCGGGCGGCCGTGCCACGCGGAGGCGTGGTTGCCGAGGTCGGCCCAGCCGCGGCTGACGACGGTGTGGTCCACGTCGGTGGTCTTCGCGGCCGTCTCCAGGTAGCAGGAGCTGTCGCCCGTGGTCCGCGGTCCCCAGCAGGTGCGGTCGGTGAGGGTGGTGATGCCCTCGCCCTCGGTGGCGTAGTCGCGGATGGTGTCGGGGCCGAGGTCGACGAGTACGGCGGACAGGTGGGCGGTCGGGGCGCTGGACCGTGCGGTGACGGTGACCTGGGAGGCGCCGGACAGGCGCAGGTCGCGGGTGAGCGGTCCGGTGACGAAGCCGGCCTTGGCCGGTGTGGGCGCGTCGATGTGCGCGGCCCAGTCGGTCTCGCTCAGCGCGGGGTCGTCGGTGAAGGTCTCGGTGCCGCGGTCGCGGTGCAGGCCGAGGGTGCCGACGCCCGGTCGGGCGCCGTCGGCCGGGCGCAGGGTCGTGGTGGCCGTGGCGCGCGGCGGCCAGGTCCGCGACGTCTCCCACCGGTCGGGCCCGCGTTCGATGTCGGCCATGGGCTCGCGGTCGATGCCGTTGTCGTGGCCCAGGAGTTCGTGGTCGAACCAGCGGTGCAGGGTGTCGACCCAGTCGGCGCGGCGGAAGTCGAAGGGGTCGACGTGACCGGTCTGGGAGAGCCAGATCTTGCGCTCGACGCCGTGCTTCGCGAGGGCGTTCCACCACGGGCCGACGTGCTGCGTGCGGACGTTGAGGTCCTGCATGCCGTGGACGAGGAAGACGCTGGCCTTCACCTTGCCCGCGGCCTTCACGTAGTCGCGCTCGGTCCACAGCCGGGTCAGGTCGCCGCTGCGCGGGGCGCCGTCGACGAGCCGCTGCTGGACGGCCTCGCAGCGGGCTCGGGCGTCGGGGCTTTCGACGTAGTCGGAGAGCCAGTCCGGCCCGGAGTCGTAGAGCGGGGCGCCCTGGCTGAAGTAGTAGTCGTACCAGGAGGAGATGGCGGCGATCGGGACGATGGTCTCCAGGCCCTCGACGCCCGTCGCGGCCACGCCGTTGGCGATGGTGCCGTCCCAGCTCTTGCCGATCATGCCGGTCTTCCCGTTGGTCCACGTCGCCTCGGCGCGCTCGCCCCCGGTGCGGCTGGTGTACGCCTTCGCGCGGCCGTTCAGCCAGTCGACGACGGCCTTCGCGGACCGGATGTCGGAGCGTCCGCCGACGTCGACGCAGCCGTCGGAGCGGTTGGTGCCGGCCAGGTCGACACCGACGAAGGCGTAGCCGCGGGGCACGAAGTAGTTGTCGTAGTACAGCGGCATCCCGACGACGTCGCCGTCCGCGTCGTATGTCTTGTTCTGGCTCTCGTTGCCCCGTCCGCAGCAGGAGTAGTACGGGCTGGCGTCCATGATGACGGGGATCTTCCGGCCCCGCTGGGCGGGTTCGCGCGGGCGGACGATGTCGACGGCGACGCGGTCGTCCTCGCCGTCGCCGTCCCCGTCGTAGCCGGTGTCCACCCAGACGGCCTCGCGAACGGCGTTCGCGTAGGAGTAGACGGGTTCGCTCTGCCGCGGTGCGGGGTGCGCCGTCGCGGCGGGCGTGAGGAAGGTTGCCAGGAGTGCGGCGGTGGCCGCCGTCGCGAGCGGTCTCCAGATCGTGAAGCGCGTGCGTATCGGCATGCGCGGACGGTACATCGGTCAACTCCCGCGCAGAAGAGGGCAACGGGTGACTCATGTCGGCCGGATGGCGATCGTGTGACAGGGGTGGCCGTGGACATGACGGTGTCCACAGGGGCTGAATAGGCTGCGAACAGACCTCGTGCCCCTACGACTTGGAGCTTTCGTGCACCGCAGAATCATCGTGCCGGGCGCACTGGGCGCCGCCTCCCTCATGCTGGCGATCCCGGCGTCGGCGGCGGCCCACTCCCCCGGCGCTCCGGGCATCGGCGACCCCTACTACCCGGCCTACGGCAACGGCGGATACGACGTCTCCCACTACGACCTGCGCCTGAAGTACCAGCCGGCCACGGACCGGCTGGAGGGGACGGCCACGATCCTGGCCCGCACCACCGAGGACCTGTCCCGGTTCAACCTGGACTTCCTGCTGGACGTCGGCGAGGTACGGGTGAACGGCGCGAAGGCGTCGTTCACGACCTCCGGCGAGCAGGAGCTGGAGATCACCCCGGCGAAGCCGCTGGAGAAGGGGACGGCCCTCACCGTGGTCGTCCGCTACAGCGGTGTGCCGTCCTCGAAGGAGGCGTTCGGCTTCACCAGTTGGCACCGCACCCCGGACGGCGGCGTCGCCGCGAACGAGCCCGAGGCCGCGGCTTGGTGGTTCCCCAGCAACGACCACCCGCGGGACAAGGCCACCTACGACGTGTCCGTGCAGGTGCCGGACGGAACCCAGGCGATCTCCAACGGGACACTCCAGTCCACGAGTTCACGGCTCGGCTGGACCCGCTGGAACTGGCGGTCAGACAAGCCGCAGGCCACGTACCTCGCCACGCTGGCGGTCGGGAGGTTCGACCTCACCACCGGGACGACCGAGAGCGGCGTCCCGGTCGTCAACGCCTACAGCAAGGACCTGGGCGCCAACGACGGCGCGGCGCGGGCCAGTGTGGAGCGGACCGGGGAGATCGCGGACTGGCTGACCGGCTACTTCGGGCCGTACCCCTACAACGCGCTCGGCGGGTACGTGCCGAACACGGACACCGGGTACGCGCTGGAGACGCAGACCCGGCCGTT
The DNA here is from genome assembly GCF_036246005.1 of Streptomyces sp. NBC_01723. Classification (NCBI taxonomy): domain Bacteria; kingdom Bacillati; phylum Actinomycetota; class Actinomycetes; order Kitasatosporales; family Streptomycetaceae; genus Streptomyces; species Streptomyces sp. NBC_01723. Next base: position 7,574,267 of record NZ_CP109171.1, on the reverse strand, counting down.
CTACAGCCCGCGGCAGTTCGCGAACGGGTCGAACGTGTCCGTGGTCGTGCACGAGCTGGCCCACCAGTGGTACGGCGACCTGGTGTCCGTGCGCGGCTGGAAGGACATCTGGATCAACGAGGGCTTCGCCCGGTACGCCCAGTGGCTGTGGTCCGAGCACGAGGGCGAGGGCACGGCGCAGGAACTGGCCGACTACACGTACGCCTCGCACCCGGCCGACGACCCGTTCTGGACGGTGCGGCCCGGTGACCCCGGGCCGGAGAACCAGTTCGACCTCGCCGTCTACGACCGGGGCGCGCTGGCCGTCCAGGCGCTGCGGAACGAGATCGGGGACGAGGACTTCTTCGCCGTCCTCAAGGGGTGGCCCGCGCGGTACGCCCACGGCAACGCGTCGGTCGCCGACTTCCAGCGGTACGCCGAGGAGGTCTCCGGCAAGCCGCTGGCCGCGCTGTTCGACACGTGGCTGTTCCAGCCGTCCAGGCCGGACGCCCCGGCGGCGCGCGCGGCGTCCCTCGCGCCGGCCTCGGACACGCCGGCGCAGCCCCGGTCGTGGCGGAGGATCGCCGCGACGAACGACGTGCACGGGCACTGACGGCCCGAGCGCGGTGGGCGGGCGGGTCTCAGGCGGCGTCCCCGTGGTCGTAGACGGTCACGGGTATGCCGCGCCCGGCCAGACGGCCGGTGACGAGCGGTTCGACCCGGGACCACTTGCCGCCGGCCAGACCGCAGCCGATGCGCGGCATGTGCACGGACGCGTCCAGCTCGGCCGCCTTGTCGGCGAGGCGGCCGAGCGCCGTGTCGATCGCGTCGTAGCGCACGGGGACGCCCTTGCTGCCGGTCCTCGTGCCGCGCTGGCCGATCAGGTTGGCCACCCAGAGGTACCGTTCGACCTGGACGAACTGGGCCGCGCCCAGTGCGAAGTCGTTGGACGCGCGGTCGCGGTGCCAGGCACGGTAGGCCGCCTCCGGCTCCGGCCAGCGGCGGGACAGGGCCAGGACGAAGCCCTTGCCCCAGCCCCCGAGGTCGTTGCAGACATGGGCGATCACCTTGACGCCCTTGACCGACGGAACGGTGGCGTCACCCCGGACATACCTGATCTCCGACATGACGCCACCGTAGAGGCCACCACCGACAGTGGCGGTGGTATGGGGTTCCCGCTACCCGGTGGGCCCGCCGGGCTTCTGCAGTTCGGCGTTCCGCGCCACCCGGCGCCGGACGCCGAACCAGCCCGCCACCAGCATCACCGCGATCACGGGCACGAGCAGCACGGTCTTGCGGCCGACCTCGTGGTCGTTCCACATCAGGACGATCACGGCGAGCAGGAAGGCGATCGTGGCGATCTCGGTGACCGGGCTGCCCGGCAGGCGGAAGTGCGGTCGTTCGACCAGGCCCGCGCGCGCCCGGCGGACGAAGACCAGGTGACAGATCATGATGATCACCCAGGTGCTGATGATGCCCAGCGAGGCGACGTTCAGCACGATCTCGAAGGCCTTGCTCGGCACCAGGAAGTTCAGGCCGACGCCGAGGACGCAGACCGCGCAGGTCAGCAGGATGCCGCCGTAGGGCACCTGGCTGCGGCTCATCACGCCGGTGAACCTGGGCGCGGAGCCGGACATCGCCATGGAGCGCAGGATGCGGCCGGTGGAGTAGAGGCCGGAGTTCAGGGACGACATCGCCGCGGTGAGGACGACGAGGTTCATCACGTCGCCGGCGGCGGGGACGCCGATCTTCGACAGGACGGTGACGAAGGGGCTCTGGTCGCCCGAGTAGACCGAGCTGGGAAGCAGCAGCGCCAGCAGGACGACCGAGCCGACGTAGAAGAGGGCGACGCGCCACATGATCGAGTTCACCGCGCGGGGGACGATCTTCTCCGGCTCGGCGGTCTCGCCGGCCGCGACGCCGACCAGTTCCAGGGCCGCGTAGGAGAAGATCACGCCCTGCATGACGAGGACCACGGGCATCACGCCGTGCGGGAGGATGCCGCCGTGGTCGGTGATCATGCTGACGCCCGGGGTCTGGCCGCCCACGTCGTGCTGGGTGGCCAGCAGGAAGATGCCGATCAGCATGAAGCCGACGAGGGTGGCGACCTTGATGATCGCGAACCAGAACTCCATCTCGCCGAAGATCCGGACCGAGATGAGGTTGACGGCCAGGACCACCGCGAGGGCGATCAGGGCGAGCGCCCATTGCGGGATGCTCGTGAACATACTCCAGTAGTGCGTGTACAGCGCGATCGCGGTGATGTCGGCGATGCCGGTGGTCGACCAGTTCAGGAAGTACATCCAGCCGGCGACGTAGGCGCCCTTCTCACCGAGGAACTCGCGCGCGTACGACACGAAGGACCCGGAGGAGGGCCGGTAGAGCACGAGTTCGCCGAGGGCCTTGACGACGAAGAAGGCGAAGACGCCCGCGACGAGGTAGGCGATCGCGAGCGCCGGGCCCGCGTCGCGCAGGCGGCCGCCGGCGCCGAGGAAGAGGCCGGTGCCGATCGCGCCGCCGATCGCGATCATGTTCACGTGACGGGCCTTGAGGCCCTTGCTGTATCCGGCGTCGCCCGCGTCCGCGGGGATGGTCCCGGTCGCCTGGGGATGGGCGGCGACCTGTGCCGTGTCGACGGCGTCCTTGCTCACGGGTGGTTCCACTCTCTGGTGCGCCCGGGCGGGATACGCCCAGGTCGTCCGTACAGTGACGAGGCCCGCACCACCCTTCGCGGCACAGACCGAGGCAGCACCTTCCCCCGACGCTGCGTCGCCATGCGGTGGCTCATGTCACACAGCGTGACTTCTCACAAGATCCGTCGGCGGTCTCCACCCGGTGCGCAAGAGGTTTCACAGCACTGGTGAGACAGCGATACTGCTGCACATGACGACGACCGACGCCGGGGAGCCGACCCTCACGATCGACGAGCTGGCCGCGCGGGCCGGCGTCACCGTGCGCACGGTCCGCTTCTACGGCACCAAGGGGCTGCTGCCGCCGCCGGTGATCGGGGCGCGCCGGGTGGGGCACTACGGCCGTGAGCACCTGGCCCGGCTGGCACTGATCGAGGAGTTGCAGCACCGGGGGATGACCCTGGCCGCGATCGAGCGGTACCTGGCGCAGCTGCCGCCCGACCTGAGCGAGCACGACCTGGCGCTGCACCGCGCGGTGGTGGCCTCCTGGGCGCCGGAGACGGTGGAGAGCGTCACGCGCGGGGAACTGGACCGGCGCGCGGGCCGGCCGCTGACCGACGAGGAGGTGGACCGGCTGGCGGCGATGGACGTGGCCGTCCGGGACGCGGACGTCCCGGACGGCGACCTGTACCGGGTCGACACCGGGCTGCTCCGGCTCGGCGTCGAGCTGCTCGACGTGCCCTTCTCCCCCGAGACGGTGCTCGCGGCCCGCACCGCTCTCCTGGAGCACTCCCGCGCCGCCGCGCGTGACCTGTCGCGGCTGCTGCGCGACGCGGTCGCCGAAAGCGGGGCGCGGGACGTGCGGTCCCTGTCCGCGCACATGCACCCGCTCGTCGTGCAGGCGCTGCTGACCACCTTCCAGCGGTCGCTGCGGGAGGAGATCCGGGAGTGGATCGACGGGGGCGGCGAGGAGGACCGCGCCGCCCCGGGCTGAGGCGTTCCTCAGCGGCCGTCGGTGAAGACCTCCCCCTTGTCCGCCTTCTCCACCAGCAGCGCGGGCGGCGTGAAGCGCTCGCCGTAGCGGTCGGCCAGCTCACGCGCGCGTGCCACGAAGCCGGGCAGCCCGCCTTCGTAGCCGTTGATGTACTGCAGGACGCCGCCGGTCCAGCCGGGGAAGCCGATGCCGAGGATCGAGCCGATGTTGGCGTCGGCGACCGAGGTCAGGACGCCCTCCTCCAGCAGCCGGACCGTGTCGAGGGCCTCCGAGAAGAGCATGCGCTCCTGCATGTCCCGGAACGGGATCTCGTACCCGGGCCTGGTGAAGTGCTCCCGCAGGCCCGGCCAGAGGGCCGCGCGCTTCCCGTCCTCGCCGTACTCGTAGAACCCGGCGCCGCCGCTGCGGCCGGGGCGCTCGAACTCGTCGACCATGCGGTCGATGACGGCCTCGGCGGGGTGCGGGGTCCAGGTGCCGCCGGCCTCCTCCACGGCCCGCCTGGTCTCCTTGCGGATCTTCCGCGGGAGGGTGAGCGTCAGCTCGTCCATCAGGGAGAGCACCTTGGCGGGGTAGCCCGCCTGGGCCGCCGCCTGCTCGACGGAGGCGGGCTCGACGCCCTCGCCGACCATCGCCACGCCCTCGTTGATGAAGTGGCCGATGACCCGGGAGGTGAAGAAGCCGCGCGAGTCGTTGACGACGATCGGCGTCTTGTTGATCTGCCGGACCAGGTCGAAGGCGCGCGCGAGCGCCTCGTCGCCGGTCCGCTCGCCCTTGATGATCTCGACGAGCGGCATCTTGTCGACCGGCGAGAAGAAGTGCAGCCCGATGAAGTCCACCTGTCGCTCGACGCCCTCGGCCAGCGCCGTGATGGGCAGCGTGGAGGTGTTGGAGCAGAGCAGGGCGTCGGGGGCGACGACGCTCTCGATCTCCTGGAACACCTTGTGCTTGAGCGAGGTGTCCTCGAAGACGGCCTCGATGACCGCGTCGCACCCGGCGAGGTCGGCGGCCTCGGCGGTCGGCGTGATGCGGGCGAGCAGGGCGTCGGCCTTCTCCTGGGTCGTGCGCCCCTTGGCGACGGCCTTGGCGCACAGCTTCTCGGAGTAGCCCTTGCCCTTGACGGCGGCCTCCAGCGCGACGTCCTTGAGGACGACGTCGATGCCCGCGCGTGCGCACGAGTAGGCGATGCCGGCGCCCATCATGCCGGCGCCGAGGACGGCCACCTTGGTGACCTTCCGGGGCTCGATGCCGCGGGGGCGGTTGGCGCCGGAGTTGACGGCCTGGAGGTCGAAGAAGAACGCCTGGATCATGTTCTTCGAGGTCTGTCCGGCGGCCAGCTCGACGAAGTAGCGGGCCTCGATGACCTGGGCGGTCTCGAAGTCGACCTGGGAGCCCTCGACGGCGGCGGCCATGATGTTGCGCGGCGCCGGGTAGGGGGCGCCGGCCGTCTGCTTGCGCAGGTTGGCGGGGAAGGCGGGCAGGTTGGCCGCGAACTTCGGGTGCGACGGGGTGCCGCCGGGGATGCGGTAACCGGGCTTGTCCCAGGGCTGGGCGGACTCCGGGTTGGCGTCGATGAAGGCGCGGGCCCTGGCGAGCATGTCGTCGCGGCTCTCGGCGACCTCGTCGACCAGGCCGTTCTCCTGGGCGCGGCGCGGGTTGTACTGGGTGCCCTGGAGGAGCACCTTGAGCAGCGCGTCGGTGATGCCGAGCATGCGGACGGTGCGGACGACTCCGCCGCCGCCGGGGAGGAGGCCGAGGGTGACCTCGGGACAGCCGATCTTGGAGCCGGGTGCGTCGAGGGCGACGCGGTGGTGGCAGGCGAGGGCGATCTCGTAGCCGCCGCCGAGGGCCGCGCCGTTCATGGCGGCGACGACGGGCTTGCCGAGGGTCTCGATGCGGCGCAGGTCGCGCTTGATGGCCATGCCGCCGTCGAAGAGGTCCTGGGCGGTCTCCGGGGTGACGCGGATCAGGTCGCGCAGGTCGCCGCCGGCGAAGAAGGTCTTCTTGGCCGAGGTGACGATGACGCCGCGGATCGAGTCCTTCTCGGCCTCCAGGCGGTCGGTGACCGCCGCGAGGGACCGGCGGAACGCCTGGTTCATGGTGTTGGCGGACTGGCCGGGGTCGTCGAGGACGAGGGTGACGACGCCGGTGTCGTCCTGTTCCCAGCGGATGGTGGTGGGCTCGGTGCTCATGAGGGTGTGCTCCAGGGAATCCGTCGGGAGGGGATCAGACGCGCTCGACGATCGTGGCGATGCCCATGCCGCCGCCCACGCACAGGGTGGCGAGGCCGTACCGCTTGTCCTGGCGCTCCAGTTCGTCCACGAGCGTGCCGAGGATCATCGCGCCGGTGGCGCCGAGGGGGTGGCCGAGCGCGATGGCGCCGCCGTTGACGTTGACCTTGTCGAGGGACAGGCCCATGTCCTTGACGAAGCGCAGGACGACCGCGGCGAACGCCTCGTTGATCTCGATCAGGTCGATGTCGTCGATGGTGAGCCCGGCCTTGGCGAGCGCCTTGCGGGTGGCCGGGGCGGGGCCGGTGAGCATGATGGTGGGCTCGGAGCCGGACACGGCGGCCGAGACGATCCGGGCGCGCGGGCGCAGGCCGTAGCGGTCGCCGACCTCCTGGGAGCCGATGGCGACCAGGGAGGCGCCGTCCACGATGCCGGAGGAGTTGCCCGCGTGGTGGACGTGGTCGATCTTCTCGACCCAGTGGTACTTCTGCAGCGCGACGGCGTCGAAACCGCCGAGTTCGCCGATGTCGGCGAAGGACGGCTTGAGGCCCGCGAGGGAGTCGGCGGTGGTGCCGGGGCGCGGGTGTTCGTCGTGGTCGAGGACGGTGAGGCCGGCGCGGTCCCGCACGGGGACGACGGAGCGCTCGAAGCGGCCGTCCTTCCAGGCGGTGGCCGCGCGCTCCTGGGAGAGGGCCGCGTACTCGTCCACGTCGCGGCGGGAGAAGCCCTCGATGGTGGCGATCAGGTCGGCGCCGATGCCCTGCGGCACGAAGTTGGTGGCGAGGTTGGTCATCGGGTCGTTGAACCAGGCGCCGCCGTCCGAGGCCATCGGCACCCGGGACATGGACTCGACGCCCCCCGCGAGGACCAGGTCCTCCCAGCCGGAACGCACCTTGGCGGCGGCCAGGTTGACGGCCTCCAGGCCCGAGGCGCAGAAGCGGTTCTCCTGGACGCCGGCCACGGTGTCGGGCAGTCCCGCGGCGATGGCGGCGATGCGGGCGATGTCGGAGCCCTGGTCGCCGACGGGACCGACGACGCCGAGGACGACGTCGTCGACCGCGGCGGGGTCCAGGTCCGGGAAGCGGGCGCGGATCTCGTGGATGAGGCCGACGACCAGGTCGACGGGCTTCGTGCCGTGCAGGGCGCCGCTCGCCTTGCCGCGTCCGCGCGGGGTGCGGATCGCGTCGTACACGTACGCTTCGGTGGTCACTGGCAGGCCTTTCACTGAGGGTTCTTCACAGGGCTGTTCGGGTGAGGGACACGAGTCGGTCCGCCCTCGCGGGGCAGGTCCCAGTCGCGGGCCACGGCGTCGGTGTCGGCGCCGGGCAGCACGGGCCCGGTGCGGACGGCGGTGGGGGTCGCGGAGAAGCGGGGTGCGGGGGCCGGCTGGGTGAGGCCGTCGTGGTCGGTGAAGGTGGCGCGGGCGGCGAGGTGGGGGTGGTGCGGTGCCTCGCGCAGCGTGAGGACGGGGGCCACGCAGGCGTCGGAGTCGGCGAACACGGACGTCCACTCGTCGCGGGTGCGGGACGCGAACCGGTCGGCGACGGCCGCGCGCAGCTCGGGCCAGCGGGCCGGGTCGTCGCGGGCGGGCGCCAGGCCGGGGATGCCGAGCAGCTCCATGAACTCGGTGTAGAAGCGCTGCTCCAGGGCCCCGACCGCCATGTACCGGCCGTCGCCGGTCTCGTAGGTGCCGTAGAAGGGGCAGCCGCCGTCGAGGAGGTTGGCGCCGCGCCGGTCCTGCCAGGCGCCGGCGGCGAGCATGCCGTGGATCATCGAGGAGAGGTGGGCGGTGCCGTCGACGATCGCGGCGTCCACGACCTGGCCGGTGCCCGTCGCACGCGCGTGGTGCAGGGCGGCGAGGACCCCGACGACCAGGTAGAGGGAGCCGCCGGCGTAGTCGCCCAGGAGGTTGGCGGGGACGGCGGGCGGGCGGCCGGGGTCGCCGATCATGCCGAGGGTGCCGGTCAGCGCGATGTACCCGATGTCGTGACCGGCGCGTTCGGCGAGCGGGCCCTCCTGGCCCCAGCCGGTCATCCTGCCGTACACGAGGCGCGGGTTGCGGGCGTGGCAGGGCTCGGGGCCCACGCCGAGCCGTTCGGCGACGCCCGGGCGGTATCCCTCGATCAGCACGTCGGCGCGTTCGGCGAGGGCGAGGACCCGCTCGGGGCCGTCCGGCGCCTTGAGGTCGACGAGCACGGAGCGCTTGTTGCGGTTGGTGACGTCGTGCGCCGGGTCGACGCCGAGTCCCGGGCCGCCGGGGCGGTCGACGCGTACGACGTCGGCGCCGAGGTCGGCGAGGAGCATGGCCGCGAACGGCCCCGGGCCGATGCCGGCCAGCTCGACCACGCGCACACCGGAGAGCGGGCCCTCGCCCGTGGCCCGGGCCGGTGTCCTGGCTTTCGGCATCGCATCCCCGCTCTGTGACACAACCGATGTAACACCAGTGATGCTAAGAACGTGTTCCACTGGGCACAAGACCCGGACGAGCAAGCGCTTAGCCCATTATGCGCCGCGGGCGTCCAGCCGCACCGCCAGCCGACGGGGAGCCACGGTGCGGTAGCTCTCCTCCACCCAGTCGCGGAGCAGCCCGGCGTCGGGGGCACCCCGGTCCTGCAACGGGACGCTCACCCAGCCCGACCTGCCCAGGCCGTACCCCGCGGGTTCGGCGCCGGGACAGGACAGGGCATGGGCATGCGCCTCCTCGCCGGTGAGCTTGAGGGTGATGCCCAGGGGGTGGCTGCCGTCGGTCACACCGAGGAAGACGAACACCTTCTTGTTGACCTTCGCGACGGACTCGCCCCACGGGAACTCCTCCACGGCGTCCGGCATGCCGAGGGCGAACTCACGGACTTTCTCCCATTTTTTCAGGGCACTCCTGGGCACGGCCACGCGATGCCTCCGGGGTCGTCGACGGACTCCACGCTCCTCACGCTAGCCTCAGCCACCGGCAACGGCGCGTGCTGCGGACCCGGGGATTGCCGACGGGTGACGAAGGGATGTCATGAGCAGGCTGAAAAGGGCCGACCGGCCGTACGACATCGTGCTCTTCGGAGCGACGGGGTTCGTCGGAGAACTGACCGCGCGGTATCTCGCCGCGCACGCCCCCGAGGGGCTGCGCTGGGCGATCGCCGGCCGCGGCGAGGAGAAGCTGCGCCGGCTGCGCGACCGGCTGCCGGGCGCGCCGGACGCCGGCGTGCTGCGGGCGGACGTGTCCGATCCGGACTCGCTGCGCGAACTCGCCGGACAGGCGCGCGTGGTGGCCACCACGGTCGGCCCCTACGTCCAGTACGGCGACGCCCTGGCCGCCGCCTGCGCGGACAGCGGCACGGACTACCTCGACCTCACCGGCGAGCCGGAGTTCGTGGACCTCACCTACGTGCGCCACGACGCCCGCGCGCGGGAGACCGGCGCCCGTCTGGTGCACGCCTGCGGTTTCGACTCGATCCCGCACGACCTGGGCGTGTACTTCACCGTGCGGCAGCTGCCGGAGGGTGTGCCGCTCACCGTGGACGGCTTCGTGAGCGTCGACGCGACCTTCTCCGGCGGCACCTTCGCCTCCGCGCTCGGCCAGTTCGCGCGCGGGCGGCAGCTGCGGGCCGCGGCCGTAGAACGCCGGCGGCACGAACCGCGTCTGGTGGGCCGCCGTGCCGTCACGCCGACGGGCACGCCGCGCTTCGCGGGTGAGGTGGGGGCCTGGGCGCTGCCGCTGCCGACCATCGACGCGCAGGTCGTACGGCGCTCCGCGAAGGCCCTGGACCGCTACGGCCCCGACTTCCGCTACCGCCACTACGCGGCCGTCCGGCGTCTGCCGGTGGCGGTGGGCGGAGTGGCGGCCGTGGGCGCGCTGCTGGCGGTGGCTCAGGTCCCGCCCGCGCGGCGCTGGCTGTCCGGGCGGCTCAAGCCCGGTGAGGGCCCGAGCGCCGAGAAGCGCGCCAAGAGCTGGTTCTCGGTCCGCTTCGTCGGCGAGGGGGGCGGGCGCAAGGTGTTCACGGAGGTCGCGGGCGGCGACCCGGGTTACGACGAGACGGCGAAGATGTTCGCCGAGGCGGCGCTCTGCCTCGCCCTCGACGAACTGCCGCCGACGTCCGGCCAGGTCACCACGGCCGTCGCGATGGGCGACGCGCTGACCGAGCGGCTGGTGGCGGCGGGCATCCGCTTCCGGGTGGCCGCGACCCACTGAGGGGCCCCTCGTTCGGCCGGGGCGGGGATCATCCCGTCCAGCCGACGATCGTGTAGATCATTCCGCCGACCCAGGCCAGCCCCGCCACCACCGCCAGCGCCAGCCCCGCGAGGGCGGTCCGGCCGACGGGGCGGCCGGGGCGGGCGGGGTACTCGGGTGTCCGGCGTGTCGTCATGCGGTCCAGCCTGCCGGGGCGGCGGGTGACGGCACATCCGTACGGATACTCAGGCGACCTGGGCGGTCCCGCCCAGCCGCCCTGCCCGCGCTTTGAGGCTTTCCCGCCCGTCTCGACCGGCACGACCGGTGCGACGCGGCCGAAGTCTCCACGGGAAGTTCAATGAAACCCTTGAGGGTATGAAGTTCCTTCTCGAAGTCACCATGGACGAGGGCGCGGTCGCCGAGGACCCCACCGGCGAGCTGCAGCGCATCCTGCGCTACTGGGGCGGCAACCTGCACCACTACGCGCTGCGGCCCGGCGACGGTTCGCCGATCCACGACTCGGCGTACCAGGAGGTGGGCCGCTGGAGCGTCGAGGGTCAGGCCGGGTAGGCGGCGGCCCGCAGCGCCGCGCGGCACAGGGCGTCGGCCCTGCGAGTGGTCTCCGGCAGACGGAAGGCGGGCGCCAGGGCCAGCGTGTGCGCGCAGGCGTTGCCGAGGCTCACCCGGTGACCGACGGAGACGAAGACCGGCTTCACGCCGTCGCGCGTGCGCACCGCGCGCCCGACCTCCTCGGCGCCGGCGAGCAGCGGGGACGTACTGCCGCGCGGGGCGGCCGGCTCGTCGTACGTGAAGGTGAAGGGGTTCTTGGCCACGCCGATGGTGGGCAGGCCGGTGAGCACGCCCAGGTGGCTGGCGAGGCCGAAGCGGCGCGGGTGGGCCAGGCCGTACCCGTCGCAGACGACCAGGCCGGGCGGGCACGGCAGGGCGTCCAGCGCGGCGCGGACGGTCGGGATCTCCCGGAAGGCGAGCAGGCCCGGGACGTAGGGGAAGGAGATCCGTCCTACGGCGGTGGCCTCCGCGACGACGGCGAGGGTCGCGGCGTCCAGCACGACGGCCGCCGCCGCGACCACGTCCCGTTCGTCGTCGTAGGCCACGTCGACGCCGGTCACCGTGCCCGTACCGGGCGGCGGGCCGGTCTCGTCGAGGACGACCCGCGCGCGCAGCCCGTCCTGGACGGCGCGCGCCCGCTCCTCGGTCGCGGGCCAGTCGGCGGGGGTCTGCACGGTCACGGGCGTCATGGTGGGGGCAAGCCTAGGGGAGCCCGCAGTAGGCTCGCGATCATGTTCGTACTGGAGCTGTCCTACACCGCCCCGCTCGAAGCCGTCGACGCCGTCCTGGCGGACCATGTGGCCTGGCTGGACGAGCTGTACGGGCAGGGCGTGTTCCTGGCGTCCGGGCGCAAGGAACCCCGCGACGGCGGGGTGATCATCGCCGTCGCGGAGGACCGTGCGCGGATCGAGGAGATCACCGCGGGCGACCCGTTCGTCCGGGCCGGTGTGTGCGCGTACCGCGTCACGGAGTTCGTCGCCACGAAGACGGCCCCGGCGCTGGAGCCGTACCGGGAGACGCTCGCCTAGAGGGCGGTACGGCTCACTTGCCGAGGGCGCGTCGCAGATCGCTCTTGTTCATGTTCGAACGGCCGTGCACGTTGCGGCGCTTGGCCTCTTCGTAGAGCTGGTCGTACGTGGGCCCCTGCGGTCCCTCGCCGCGGCCCGACCGCCGGCCGCCCCGCTCGCTCGGCGACATGTCCCGGGTCGACGTGCGACTGGCGGTCTTCGACTCGCCCGACCGGGCGCGCTCCTTGTTGACCGTCCGGGCCGCGATCTCCTTGGCGCGGCCGGTGCTCTCTCCGCGGTCCTCGGCGCTGTCCTTGATGTGCTCGTACTGACGTTCGCGTTTGGTGCTGGAACCGCGCGGCATGTCCGCTCACTTCCTCTCACGTTCGGCGAGCGGGTACCCACATCACGGACCAACACCCCTCCCCGTCCGGCGTCACCACTCCAGGCGGGCGGCCCTGCCCTGCTCGCCGGCGGCCCAACAGCCCAGGTCGGGCGTGCAGTCCACGGTGTCGTAGGAGCCGGTGTCGACGGTGCGCCAGGTGCGGCCGCCGTCCGTGGTGAGGTCGGTGCCGGTGGGGCCGACCGCGAGGGCGGCGGTGCGGCTGTGCGGGAGCCAGGCGACGCCGGAACGGTAGGCCGGCGGCGGCCCGTCGGCGGGGCGCCAGGTGCGGCCGGCGTCAGCGGTCCGTGCCGCCGCCCGCGGCGAACTCTGGTCGGGGCGGTAGTCGCCGCCGACCGCGAGGCCGTGGGCCCGGTCGCGGAAGGCGAGGGCGAAGACGCCCCGCGCCGGGTCGCCCGCCGGGATCGGCGCGTCGGTGGCCGTCCAGGTCAGCCCCCGGTCGGCGGAGTGCAGCACGCGCGCGCGTGCGGCACCGCCGGTGGCCAGCCACACGTCCCTCGGACCGGAGGAGACCAGGCACTGGCCACTGGCCGCGAACCCGGCCTCGCCGTCCTGCGCGGCCGGCATGCCCCGGTCCGGGAGCACCTTCCAGGAGCGGCCGCCGTCGCGGGTGGACAGGATGCGGAACTTCCCGTCCACCGGGTCGCTCATGGCGAGTCCGTGCCGGGAGTCGAAGAAGGTGAGGCAGTCGTAGAAGGCCCGCGCGTCGGTGTTGCGGAAGGACTCCGTCCAGGTGGCTCCGCCGTCGGCGGTGCGGTAGACCCTGGACGCCTCGCCCTCTCCGATGGCCAGGACCACGGCCCGGCGGGCGTCGAAGGCCTCGACGTCCCGGAACTCCAGGTCGCCGGCGCCCGGCGGGGAGACGTCGCGCCAGGTGTCACCGCCGTCGGTGGTGCGCAGGACGGTGCCCCCGGAGCCGGCCAGCCACGCGGTGTGCCGGCTGACGGCGGCGAGCCCCCGGAACCGGGCGTCGGGCGCCCCGGTGCCCTTGAGCTCCCAGTGCGGCCGGTTCCGCTCCCCGTGCGACGGCTGGCCGGCCTGCGCCGGTACGGTCGTCAGCGCGGCCAGCGCCGCCGCGCAGACCGCCCCCGCGAGCGCCCTGCGCCCCGTGCGCCCGCGAACGGTTCGAATCGGCCGTACCGTGCCTCGCGTGCTTCCCAAGCGCCTCATGGCGGGCGAAGCTAGCCCACCGGGGGTGAGCCGTCCAGAGGACCTGCCCGGCACGCGCGTGGCGCAAGTGCCGTACGGGGCGGGCGAGGAGAGCCGAGTCACGCCGGTGCATGAACGCGGTGACAGAGGTCACTCGATGCTCGTGTGCACGGATCGGCTGTTTCCCACGTCTCTTCAAGTGCCCGGCCCGCACCACCCCGAGAGCCCGTCCAGCCGTCACGAGGGAGCAAGGCGTTGTCCACCGTCATCGAGCAGCCGGTCGAGGCGCGTCTCGTCGCCGCCGCACCGCGCATGCCGAGCATTCCCGCCACCCTGCACTACGACCGCGGCGACCCCTTCGCCGTCCGCATGACCTTCCCGGCCCCGGCCACCCTGGAGGGCGTGGAGGTCTGCTGGACCTTCTCCCGCGAGCTGCTCATCGCGGGGATGCGGGAGCCGGACGGCCACGGCGACGTGCGGGTGCGCCCGTACGGGTACGACCGCACCGTCCTGGAGTTCCACGCGCCCGAGGGCACCGCCGTGATCCACGTGCGTTCCGGCGAGCTGCGCCGGTTCCTGGCGGCCACGGGCGAACTGGTGCCCGTCGGCATGGAGCACCTCCACCTCGACCTGGAGCACGACCTGGCGGAGCTGCTGCGCGGCAGCTGCTGACCGGCCGTCGCCCCCGGCCCGCCTCCGCGCCCCGACCTCTCAGCGCCCCGACGACGCCACGGCCCGGGCGCTCTCCGCGCTCACCGCGCCCCAGACCTCTCCCACGATCTTCCGCAGCCCGGGTGCCGCCGCCCCGCCCCGCTCGGTCAGCTCGGCGATGCGCTCCTTGCGGCGCCCACCGTCGGCCGCGCCGTGTCCGGCGCCGGCCGGGAGGCCGGGTGCCGCGGCGGCGACGAGCACGGCCGCGGCCGCGTCGCGCTCGGACACCTCCCCGGCCGGGATCCGGCCCTCCAGCACCTCCCGCGTCTCCTCGCGGAGCGCCTTCGCCACGGCCGGGCGCGCCAGGACGTGCTCCACGGACGGGAACACCCCGAGCACCCGCTTCTTCTCGGCCCGCAGGTAGCCCTCGGCCACCAGTTGCTCCCGGACGGCGTCGAAGGTGACCCGCGCGTGCAGCGCGACCCACGTCCGCCACCGGTGCGGCAGCGACTCGCGGACCAGCTCGAGCAGCCCGTCGAGGACCGCGTCCCCGGTGCGGGAGTCCAGGTCGACGGGGGTGGCGATGCCGTCGTCGTCGGTGAGCAGGCCGCGCCGGGCCAGTTCGGTGAGCGCGCCGGCGCGCACCAGGTGGTGGACCCGGGCGGTGTCCGCGGCCCCGGACCTCGTGGGGTCCCAGGCCAGCAGGCAGAGCCGGGCCGGCAGTGAGAGCGGGCCGTTGGGCACGGGGCCTCCTCGGGGCCGTGGGACCGGGTGCGCGGAAATACGTTGACAGCGCACCCGGTCCCTCGTACGGTGTATATCGCTTCTGTTGCCGCCGATTGGAGAAGGACGTTGCTCGTCTGAGGTCCTGAGACACCGCGACACACCTCACGTGTGTGTACGCAGCGTGTGACCTCGGCGTTCGAGCCGTCCCCTCGCGGAGCAGGGCTTTTTTCATGCCCGGCCACTCCCCCGGGGCTCCTCCTTCTCTCGTCCGACGGCGGTCGCCGCCCTCCCGGTGTCTCGATACGCGTTTGCCCCTGACGGCTTCAAGCAACCGCGGAGACCCGTATGTCTACATCCATCACTTGTACGTCCCTGTCCTTCGCCTGGCCCGACGGCACGCCCGTCTTCGAGGGACTCGACACCGCGTTCGGCCCCGGCAGGACCGGGCTCGTCGGCGTCAACGGGGCGGGCAAGTCCACCCTGTTGAAGCTGATCGCCGGGCAGCTCACGCCGGCCGACGGCCTCGTCCGCGTCACCGGCGAGGTCGGCCACCTGCCGCAGAACGTCACCCTCGACACCGCGCTGCGGGTCGACGAGGCACTCGGCATCGCCGCGCGCCGGGCCGCGCTGCACGCCATCGAGGCCGGTGACGTGGCCGAGGAGCACTTCGAGACGGTCGGCGACGACTGGGACGTCGAGGAGCGCGCTCTGGCCACCCTCGGCGAACTCGGGCTCGGCCACGTGGGGCTCGACCGCACCGTCGGCGAGGTCTCGGGCGGCGAGTCGGTACTGCTGCGGCTGGCCGCGCTGCTGCTGCGCCGGCCCGACGTCCTGCTCCTGGACGAGCCCACCAACAACCTCGACCTGTACGCCCGCAGGCGCCTGTACGCCGCCGTCACCTCCTGGCCGGGCGTCATGGTCGTGGTCAGCCACGACCGGGAACTGCTGGAACTGGTCGACCAGATCGCCGACCTGCGCTCCGGCGGCATCACCTGGTACGGCGGGAACCTCTCGGCGTACGAGGAGGCCCTGGCCGTGGAGCAGGAGGCGGCCGAACGCATGGTGCGGGTCGCCGAGTCCGATCTGCGCAAGCAGAAGCGGGAACTGGCCGACGCCCAGGTCAAACTGGCCCGCCGCAAGCGGTACGGCCAGAAGATGTGGGACCAGAAACGCGAACCGAAGATCGTCATGGGGGCGCGCAAGCGCGCGGCACAGGAGTCCGCGGGCAAGCACCGCATCATGCACGAGGAGAAGCTCGCCGAGGCCAGGGAACGCCTCGACGACGCGGTGGAGGCCGTGCGGGACGACGACGAGATCCGCGTCGACCTGCCCTACACGGCCGTCCCGCCGGGCCGGTCCGTGCTCACCCTGCGCGAACTGGAACTCCGCTACGGCGCGCGGGTGGAGGGCGGCTTCGATCTGCACGGTCCCGAGCGGATCGCGCTGATCGGGCGCAACGGAGCGGGCAAGACCACGCTGCTGCGCACGGTCGCCGGAGAGCTGGCGCCGGTGGCGGGCGAGGCGACGGCGCACGTGCCGCTGCGGTTCCTGCCACAGCGCCTCGACGTGCTCGACGGGGAGCTGACCGTCGCCGAGAACGTGGCCCGGTTCGCGCCGGGCGCCACCAACAACCGGATCCGGGCGCGGCTGGCCCGCTTCCTGTTCCGCGGCGCCCGCGCCGACCAGAAGGCGGCGACCCTCTCCGGCGGCGAGCGGTTCCGGGCGGCGCTGGCCGCGCTGATGCTGGCCGAGCCCGCGCCGCAGCTGCTGATGCTGGACGAGCCGACGAACAACCTGGACATGGCGAGCGTGCGGCAGCTCATCACCGCCCTGGAGTCCTACGAGGGGGCGCTGATCGTGGCCAGTCACGACATGCCGTTCCTGGAGTCGCTGGGCATCACCCGCTGGCTGCTGTTCGAGGAGGGGGAACTGCGGGAAATCCAGCCAGAAGCTGTCGGGTATCCCGCCTAGCGTCACTCGCATGAGCGAGTTCATCAGCATCACCGGAGCCAGGGAGAACAACCTCCAGGACGTCACCCTCCGCATCCCGAAGGGCCGGCTGACCGTGTTCACCGGCGTTTCGGGGTCGGGGAAGTCGTCGGTCGTCTTCGACACCATCGCCGTCGAGTCGCGGCGCCAGCTGAACGAGACGTTCACCTGGTTCGTGCGCAACCGGCTGCCCAAGTACGAGCGGCCGCACGCGGACGCCCTGGAGGACCTCTCCCCCGCGATCGTCGTCGACCAGCGGCCGGTGGGCGGCCACTCGCGGTCCACGGTCGGCACGATGACCGACATCCACTCGGTGCTGCGGGTGCTGTTCTCCCGGCACGGCACCCCCAGCGCCGGCGGGGCGACGGCGTACTCGTTCAACGACCCGTCGGGCATGTGCCCCGGTTGCGACGGCCTGGGCCGCACGGTGCGGCCCGACTGGGACCGCATCCTCGACCCCGCCAGGTCGCTGGCCGACGGGGCGGTCCGCTTCCCGCCGTTCGCGGCCGGGACCTGGCAGGGGCAGGCGTACACCAACACCGACGAGCTGGACCCGGACCGCCCGGTCGGCGACTTCACGGACGCCGAGCGGGCCTTCCTGATGCGCGGGCGCCCCGGCAGCAAGGTCACCGTCAACGGCTCGGGCGGCACCTGGACCACCGAGTACGAAGGGCTCGCCGACCGCTTCGAACGGCTCTACCTCAAGCGGGACCTGTCGGGCATGAGCGAGAAGACCAGGGACCTCGTACGGGGGTTCCTGGTGGAGGGCGCCTGCCCCGAGTGCGGCGGGGCCCGGCTGAACGCGGCGGCGCTCGCGGCCCGGATCGACGGGCACTCCATCGCCGACTGCTCCGCCATGCAGGTCACCGACCTGATCGCCGTACTGAGGCGGATCGACGACCCGGTGGCGCTGCCGGTCGCCGGTGCCGCCGTCGCGGCACTGGAGCGGGTCGAGGCGATCGGCCTCGGCTATCTCAGCCTCGGCCGGGAGACCTCCACGCTCTCCGGCGGCGAGGGACAGCGGCTGAAGACCGTGCGGCACCTCGGCTCCAGCCTGACCGGGATGACGTACATCTTCGACGAGCCCAGCGTCGGGCTGCACCCGCGCGACGTCGGACGCTTGGGCGACCTGCTGCTGCGGCTGCGCGACAAGGGCAACACCGTGCTGGTCGTCGAGCACGACCCGGACGTCATCGCGCTGGCGGACCACGTGGTCGACATGGGGCCGGGGGCCGGCGCCGACGGCGGCCGGGTGGTGTTCGAGGGGACGCCGGACGGGCTGGCCGCGTCGGACACGCTCACCGGGCGGTGCCTGGGCCGCCGTACGGCACTGAAGGCGGAGCCGCGGGAGGCGGACGGGCGGCTGTGGGTGAAGGGCGCCGGCCGGCACAACCTGCGGGACGTGACGGTGGCCTTCCCGACCGGGGTGCTCACCACGGTCACCGGGGTGGCCGGGTCGGGCAAGAGCACGCTGGTCGCGGAGCTGACCGCCGCCCACCCGGACGCCGTGGTCGTCGACCAGTCGGCCATCGGCGTCTCCGCGCGGTCCACCCCGGCGACCTACCTCGGGATCATGGACACGGTACGGAAGCTCTTCGCGCGGGAGACGGGCACCGAGCCGGGCTTCTTCAGCTTCAACTCGGCGGGCGCGTGCGACACCTGCGAAGGCCGCGGGGTCATCCACACCGACCTCGCGTTCATGGACCCGGTGACGACCACCTGCCACGACTGCGAGGGGCGGCGCTTCCGGGAGGAGGTGCTGCGGCTGACGGTCGACGGGAGGTCGGTCGCCGACGTGCTGGCGATGACCGCGGGCCAGGCGCTGGACTTCTTCGCCGACCCGGGCCTGCGGCGGCGGCTGCGCGCCCTGCACGACGTCGGTCTCACCTACCTCACCCTCGGACAGCCGCTGTCCACGCTCTCCGGCGGCGAGCGGCAGCGGATCAAGCTGGCCACCCGCCTGCACCGCACCGGCGCGGTCTACGTCCTGGACGAGCCGACCACCGGACTGCACATGTCGGACGTCCAGGGGCTGCTCGCGCTGCTGGACCGGCTGGTCGACACCGGCAACACGGTGGTGGTCGTGGAGCACAACCTGGACGTGGTCGCGCACGCCGACTGGGTCGTGGACCTCGGCCCCGACGGCGGCCGGGACGGTGGCCGGGTGCTCTTCGAGGGCACCCCGCGGGACCTGCTCGCCGCCCGCGGCTCCAGCACGGCGGAGCATCTCAGGAGGGCTACGAGCGGCTGACGGGGGTTCCGTCCGCACGCGTCCCCGCTGCATGATGGCGAGCCGGCGCCGGACCACGGGCGCCCGACCCGACAGCGCCGATACGGAAGGCCCCGCGTGCCCAGCAAGAAGGCCCTCGTCCGCCGCCCCAGCCCCAGGCTCGCCGAAGGCCTGGTGACCCACGTCGAGCGGGAGCCCGTCGACCACGCCCTGGCGGTCGAGCAGTGGGACGCCTACGTCGAGGCCCTGGCGGCCAACGGCTGGGAGACGCTGGAGGTGGACCCCGCCGACGACTGCCCCGACTCGGTGTTCGTCGAGGACACGGTCGTCATGTACCGCAACGTCGCCCTGATCACGCGGCCCGGCGCGGAGTCCCGGCGGGCGGAGACGGCCGGCGTCGAGGAGGCCGTGGCCCGGCTCGGCTGCTCGGTCAACTGGGTCTGGGAGCCCGGAACCCTGGACGGCGGCGACGTCCTGAAGATCGGCGACACGATCTACGTCGGGCGCGGCGGGCGCACCAACGCGGCCGGGGTGCAGCAGGTGCGGGCCGCGTTCGAGCCGCTGGGCGCCCGGGTCGTCGCCGTGCCGGTGAGCAAGGTGCTGCACCTGAAGTCGGCGGTGACCGCGCTGCCGGACGGCACGGTGATCGGGCACATCCCGCAGACCGACGTGCCGTCGCTCTACCCGCGCTTCCTGCCGGTGCCGGAGGAGTCCGGGGCGCACGTGGTGCTGCTCGGCGGGGACAGGCTGCTGATGGCGGCGAGCGCGCCGAAGACGGCGGAGCTGCTGGCCGACCTCGGCCACGAACCCGTACTCGTCGACATCGGCGAGTTCGAGAAGCTCGAAGGCTGTGTGACATGCCTCTCGGTCCGGTTGCGGGAGCTGTACGCCTGAACTCGCCGGTACCTCACCCGTCCGGCCCCGGGACCTGCGTGTCGCGGTGCCTTTCCGGGCCCTGCGGGACCGTGGCTGATCAGCAGCCTTTACAGTGCGTTTAACCTACGCCCTCGTAACCTACGGTTTCGTAGCCTACGATCCCGTAGGTTCCCGGCACCGCTCGCCGGCCGCTCCGCACTGTCGCACGTCCCCCTGGAGTTCTCCGTGACGATCGTCTCCCCGCACCTCGGCTCCTCCGCCGACTGGACCGACGCCCGGCTGCTGTACGCGCTGGAGGAAGTGGTCGAGAACGAGCTCAACCGGCATCTGAAGGTCGCCAAGGACTGGATGCCGCACGAGTACGTGCCGTGGACCGACGGACGGAACTTCCCGGGGATCTTCGAGGACGGCGAGGCCTGGGACAAGGAGCAGTCGAAGGTCACCGAGATCGGCCGGATCGCGCTCGTGGTGAACCTGCTGACGGAGGACAACCTCCCCAGCTACCACCACGAGATCGCCAGCCTCTTCGGCCGTGACGGCGCCTGGGGCACCTGGGTGCACCGCTGGACCGCCGAGGAGGGGCGGCACGGCATCGTCATGCGCGACTACCTGCTCACCTCCCGCGCGGTCGACCCGGACAAGCTGGAGCAGTTCCGGATGGCCCACATGAGCGAGGGCTTCGAGTCGGACAACCGGCACTCGATGCTGCACTCGGTGGCCTACGTCGCCTTCCAGGAGCTGGCCACCCGCGTCTCGCACCGCAACACCGGCCACCAGTCCGGCGACCCGGTCTGCGACCGCATGCTGGCCCGCATCGCGACCGACGAGAACCTGCACATGGTCTTCTACCGGAACCTGCTCAAGGCCGCCTTCGAGATCGCGCCCGACCTCACCATGCAGGCCGTGCGGGACGTGGTCGTCAACTTCCGGATGCCCGGTCACGGCATGCCCGGCTTCGAGCGGGCCGCCGCGCAGATGGCGATCGGCGAGGTCTACAACCTGCGCATCCACCACGACGACGTGCTCCAGCCCGTGCTGCGCTTCCTGAAGGTCCTGGAGATCGACGGACTCGGCCCGGAGGGTGTGCGGGCCCAGGAGGAACTGGGTCTCTACATGGGCGGGCTGGACGCCGAGGCAGCCAAGTTCGACGAGAAGCTGGCGGCACGCAAGGCCCGGATGGCGGCCCGCGCGGCGGGCTGACCGCAGGCGGCACCGGTGACGACGACGCCGACCGCGGCCGGGTCCGTCACTCGTAGGCCGTCGTCTCCTCCAGCGCCGCGTCGCGTACGTCGGGGACGGGGTGGCGGCGCAGGGTGCGCAGCGCGGCTCGCCAGGGGGCGGGCCAGTCCTCGCGCTGGCCGAGCGCGCCGGTGACGGCCACGGCCATCAGCCCGCGGGCGTGACCGCCGTGCTCGGCCAGCGTCCGGGCCTCGGCGAGCAGCACCGTGGAGTCGCCGGGCTGTGCCCGGGTCTCCAGTCGCTCGCGCAGGGCGCCCGCGACCCGCGCCGCGAGCGCCGGGCGGTCGGGTCCCGCCAGGTCGGCCACCCGGTCCAGGCGCGGCGGTACGGCGCTCAGGTCCACGTGGTGCGCCGCGAGCACGGCGGCCCGGGCCACGTGGGCGTCGTACGCGGACAGCAGCTCGGCGGCGGCCAGGGCGGCCGGGCGGACCGCCTCGGGGCGCCGGCATCCCGTTTCGAGTCCGGCGACGAGGGCCTCGATCCGGCGGTGGGACGGCCGGTCCCGGGTCTCCCCCGCGTCGCTGCCGTCGCCGTCCTCCGTCCCGGCCAGCGTGGTCAGGGCGTCCAGCAGTCCGGTGAGGCCGTGCGGGGCGCTCGACGCCGCGCCGATCAGGGCGTTGGCGGCGGAGGCCCAGGTCCCGCGGTTGCCGAGGTCCGTGACGGCCCTGGCGAGCACGCCGGGCGCCTCGGCCGACCAGGGGGCCCAGCGGGCCAGCGCCTGGAAGGCGAGGATCGCGGTGGCCGAGTCGGCGGCGTAGTCGGCGGCCACGTCACGCACCAGGGCCGCGTAGCGGGCGCGGTGGGCCTCGGGCAGGTTCATCGGCAGGGCCCGCAGCAGTGCGGCCCGCAGGACCGGCGTACCGGCCGCCGCGTCGTGCAGCAGCTCCCAGACCTCCTCGTGCCCCAGCAGCCCGCCGGTGAAGGCGACGCAGGCGGCGCGGACGTCCCGGTGGGTGCCCGGGCGGGCGTACACCTCGGCGACGAGGGCCGCGGCGTCCGGCACGGCGAGCCGGACCGCGGCGAGGCGGACGGCCTCCTTGCGGCTGGTCACCTTGGCGTCCGGCGCCCGCAGCACGTCCCGCAGGTGGCCGGCGAGGACCGACGGCCGCGCCTGCCGGGACGCCCGGGTGACCGCGTACACGGCGACGCGGGCCCGGTCGCCGCCCGCGTGGGCCAGCAGCTCGGGCAGTGACTCGGCGGCCCGGTCGGTGCCGGCCAGGGCGGCGAGCGCGGCCTCCGCGAGGACCACCTCCGCCGATCCGGTCCAGCGGCGCAGGAGGTCGGCTCCCCCGTCGGGCACGGCGGCGGCCCGGGTCAGGGCCGTCGCCCGCGCGTGCAGCGGCAGTCCGGCGTCGGCCGCCCGCGCGGCGCAATGGCGCAGCAGGGCGAGCTGCTGGCGCGGCACCCACCGGCTCACCTCGTGCGCGCCCACCGGGAGCGACCAGCGGGTGCCCTTGGTCAGGAACCTGCCGTACGGCGGCGTCTCGGCGAGCAGCGGGTCGAGCAGGTCGGTGCGGCGCCGCACGAGCACGTCGCGCACCGGCGCGAGCACGGCCGCCGACGGTTCGTGGGCGAGGACGCGGGCCGCGCGTTCGTCGCGGGTGGCGGGTGGTTCGAGCCACAGGCCGACCGCGGTGCGCGCGGTCGTGTCGTTGCCGTACCGGACGGCCTGCCAGAGCAGGTCCTGGAGTTCCGGCATCCCGGCGGCGCGGGGGCCCACCGCGCGGGCGAGCGCGAAGACGAGCCCGTAGTCGGACTTCTCGGCCCCGGCCTCGATCCACGGGCGCAGCGCCTCGTACACCTGGTGTTCCTGGCCGCGCCGCAGGGTGCGGTCGAGGCGGCCGAGGTCGGCGCCGCCGGTGGTGCCGGATATCCGGACGAGGGTGCGCAGCGC
Organism: Streptomyces sp. NBC_01723; assembly: GCF_036246005.1. NCBI lineage: Bacteria > Bacillati > Actinomycetota > Actinomycetes > Kitasatosporales > Streptomycetaceae > Streptomyces > Streptomyces sp. NBC_01723. The sequence continues at coordinate 7,551,543 of NZ_CP109171.1, read as the reverse complement.
CCAGTTCACCAGGGCGCGCGTGCCGCCGGCCGCGTGCTCGCGCAGGATGGCGAGGGCGAGGGTGCTGAGCAGGCGGCGGGTCTCGGGCGAGGAGTCGCGGGCCGCGACGGCGTCGGTGGCGACGCGGTCCAGGAGATCGGCGGCCTCCTCGGTGAACAGGGCGGCCGGGACGGCGCCCGCCGCCCGCAGCGCGGCGGACCGTACCGGGTCCTGTTCGTTGGCCAGCCGGGCCATGTCCCGGAGCACGGCGGTGACGGCGGCCGGATCGCCGGAGCGGGCGGCGTTGCGGACCAGCAGGCGCCAGGCGCGGGCGCGGTCGTCGGCGTCGGGCTGCCCGGTGGCCGCCAGCAGCCGGTCGTGCACCTCGGCCACCGGGAGGAAGGACTCGGCGACCAGGACGGTGTACGCGCCGGCTCCGTGGGCACGCGCGCGTGCGGCGGCCGCCCGCGCCTCCCGGACGGCGTGCGGGCGCGGCAGCACCTCCAGGAGCGGCTCGTCGACCAGGACGGCGCCGGCTCCCCGCCCCTCGCGGACTGCCTCGCACAGGGCGGGGCGCCGGGCGGGCGGGAGCGCCTTGAGCAGCCGCGGCAGGTCGCCGTAGGGCAGCAGTGTCCGGGCGTAGGCGACGAGTTCGGGCGAGTCGTGCCGGGTCAGCCGGTACAGGACCGTGCGTCCCAGCCGGTGCACGCCGGTGACGGCGGTCCAGGCGGGCGTGGGGAGCAGGCGCAGCGTCCGCCGGGGGTCCGCCGCGGCGAACGCGGGGAGCGCGCCGAGCAGTTCGTGCGGCAGCCGGCTCGGCCCGTACTCCTCCAGCAGTCGCAGCACGCGCGCGGGTTCGGTGGGCGCGAGGAGAGCCGTCGGGTGCGCGTACCGGCGCCACCAGGTGTCGCGCAGGGCCTCGGGCAGTGCGGTCAGCTCCCGTTCCAGGGCCTCGAAGAGGGCCGCGCGGTGCCGCTTGGCCAGCGGCGACCAGGCCCGCACCGCGTAGAGCAGTCCGGGCAGCAGCCGGGCGACCGTCGGCGCGGTGCAGCCCGGCAGCAGGCGGGTGGCCTCGGTGTCGCCCCGGTCGCGGCGCACCCCGTCGACCAGCCGGTCGGCGAGGGCGGTGCGCCCGCCGGCCACGACGGCGCGCAGCAGGGAGCGACGGGCCGTCTCGGGGGCGTCGGCGAGGGCCGCCTCGAACGCGGCGTCCGGCACGCCCAGGCTGTCGGCGACGCGCAGGGCGTGACCGCGTACGTAGGGGTCGGGGTCGGCGATCCGGTCCGCGATCCACCCGGTGTCGCCCGCGGCGGACGCGGCGACGACGGCGAGCCGGCGTCCGTGGGCGCCGCGCGTCTCCAGCTCGGCGAGCAGGGACCGCGGGTCGTCCGAATCGCCCGCGCGCACGACGAGTTCGCGCATGCGGGCCGGGTGGGCGAGCGGGTCGAGGGCGTGCAGCAGACTGTCGGCCTCGTGCTGGACCGCGGTTCGTGCCATGCCGGGATTCTGCCTGCCGGGGCGGGCGCGGCACAGCGAATTAACGGTGCGGGCGGCCGGACCGGGGGCCGCGCTCAGTGGGTGGCGCGGCGCAGTTCCAGGCGTTCCTTCTCCGACAGTCCGCCCCAGACGCCGAACCTCTCGTCATTGCTCAGCGCGAAGTCCAGGCAGGCCGAGCGGATCGGGCAGAGGGCGCAGATCCGCTTCGCGTCCCGCACGGAACTGCCGGGCTCGGGGAAGAAGAACTCGGCTCCGGTCTGTGCGCACAACGCCTCCTCCTGCCAGTCGAGGTCCGGCGTGGCGATCGTCTCGATGTGCATGGACAGGAGCGTGCCGGGAGGCGAAAAACATTTCATCAACGCCGGATCAACGACGTCGGCGGGGCCCCGCCCGCTCCGATGGTCCTCCGCCGCGTGCGGCGGCGCACGGCGGCGCGCGGAAGCGGGGGCCGGTGGTCGGTGGAAGACTCGGCAGTACAGGCAACGGGACCCTTCCGAGGAGGGCGATCATGCTCACCACCCGTTTCGTCACCGGCGCCCCGAACTGGGTCGACGTCGGCACGACCGACTTCGACGCCTCCGCCGCCTTCTACGGCGGCCTCTTCGGCTGGCGGTTCCGGTCGGCGGGCCCGGAGGCCGGCGGCTACGGCTTCTTCGAACTGGACGGCCGGATCGCGGCCGGCGGCATGGAGACCTCGTCCGAGCAGGGCCCGCCGTCCTGGACGGTGTACTTCCAGACCCCGGACGCCCGGGCCACCGCCAAGACCTCCGAGCAGGCCCGCGGGGGTGTCCTGGCGCAACCGATGGAGGTGAAGGACAAGGGCACCATGGCGATCCTCGCCGACCGGGCCGGGCTGCCGTTCGGCGTCTGGCAGCCGGCTCGGCTCCCGGGTCTGGGCGTGGTGGGCGAGAGCGGCGCGCTGTGCTGGGTCGAGCTGCACACGGCGGACGTCGCGGCCGCCGCCGCGTACTACCAGAGCGTCCTGGGACTGGAGACCTCGGCGGTGTCCTTCCCGGGTGGCTCCTACACCTCGGTCAACCCGGGCGGAGAGGGCGAGGACGCCATGTTCGGCGGTGTCGTCCCGCTCGCCGACGACCCGGAGCCGACGGAGACCGGCTGGCTGCCGTACTTCGCGGTGGACGACACGGACGCCGCGGTCGCCCGGGCCCGGGAGCTGGGCGGCACGGTGCCGATGGCCGCGACGGACATCGAGGACGTCGGCCGCGTCGCCCGCATCGCCGACCCGTCCGGAGCCCGTTTCGCGGTACTCAAGCCGCTGCCGCGGCGGGCGTAGGGACGCCGCGGTCCCGTACAGCCGGCGGCTCCGGAGGCAAGGCGGGCGCCGGATCCGCGTGCTCACGCCCGCGAGCGCCCGCGAGCGCCCGCGCCACATGGAACAACGCCGCCGGCGCGGTGGACCAGCGTGGTCGGCAGGACGACGCCGGACGTGCCGGGCTCCGGGTCGGCGGCATCCGGGCCGTCGGCGGCCGTGCGGGGGTCCGGGTCGGCGGCATCCGGGCCGTCGGCGGCCGTGCCGGGGGCGGGGCCGCGCAGGAGGAGACGGGCCATCAGGCGTGGGCGACGCAGGGCCCCCGGTACCGAAATGGGCCCCGGAGGCAAGGCGGCCGCCGGGTTGGCGTGCTCACGCGCTGGCGCGGTGGACCAGCGTGGTCGGCAGGACGACGCCGGACGTGCCGGGCTCCGGGTCGGCGGCATCCGGGCCGTCGGCGGCCGTGCGGGGGTCCGGGCCTCGCAGGAGGAGACGGGCCATCAGGCGGCCCATCTCCTCGATGTCCTGGCGGACGGTGGTCAGGGGCGGGTCGGTCTGTTCGGCGACGGGCAGCATGTCGTCGAAGCCCACCACCGCCACGTCGTCCGGCACCCGCCGCCCGCGCTCGCGCAGCACCCGCAGGGCACCGGCGGCGGTGAGGTCGTTGGCCGTGAACACGGCGTCCAGGTCCGGGCAGCGGTCGAGCAGTTCCCGCATCGCCCGTTCGCCGCCGCCCGGGGTGAAGTCGCCGTGCGCGACCAGCCCCGGGTCGGCACCGGCCCGGACGTCACGGAAGCCGGCCAGCCGGTCGGCGGCGGAGGTCTGGTCGAGCGGGCCGGTGATGTGTGCGATCCGGGTGCGGCCGAGGGCGGCCAGGTGGCGGACGGCCGCGCGGGCGCCGCCGCGGTTGTCGCTGTCGACGTAGACCACGTCGTCCCGCCCGTCCTCCCAGTCGGGGCGCCCGCCGAACACGGTCGGCACCCCGGCCCTGCGTACGAGGCCGGGCAGCGGGTCGTGGAGGTGCAGGGAGAAGACGAGCGCGCCGTCGACGTGGCCGCCGGCCAGGTAGCGGCCGACGCGGGCGTGGTCCTCGCGGCCCTCGATGAGCAGCAGCACCAACTGGTTGTCGTGGGCCGTCAGTTCCTTGCTGATGCCGCGCAGCTGCTGGGCGAAGTAGGGGTCGGCGAAGACCCGGGTCTCCGGCTCGGCGGCGACGACGGCGACGGCGTCGTGCCGTCGGGTCACCAGGCTGCGGGCGGCCTGGTTGGGCACATATCCGAGTTCCTCCACCGCGCGCCGGACCCGCTCGGCCAGCGCGTCGCGCACCCCGTGCGCCCCGTTGACCACGCGGGACACGGTGGCCCGCGAGACCCCGGCCCGCTCGGCCACGGCCTCCAGCGTGGGGCGGGGCACTGTCTCGCTCACTTGAGGGCTCCTCGTCGGCGGCTGCGGCTCAGGATAGCCGCAGCCACCGGACGGGAAGAGGGCGCTCGGGGCGGCCCTCAGTGGTGGTGCTCGGGGGCCTTCGCGGTCTGCTCGGGGGCTTTCGCGGTCTGCTCGCCGCCCCCGTGGGCGTGCTCGTGCGGGTCGTACCCCGGGATGGTGCCGTCGGTCTTCTTCACCAGGAACAGCCCCACCATCCCCATGTCGGAGTGGCTCTGCACGTGGCAGTGGTACATCCACGCGCCGGCGCCCACCCCCTCCCCCGCGATGATCTGGAAGCCGAAGGAGTCCGCCGGGCCGGTGATCTTGTTGTCGATGACCTGGGTGGGGTCCTCGGGGCCGGTGAGCATGCCGGTGCGGTTGTCGGCCCAGCGGTGACCGTGCATGTGGAAGGTGTGGTAGTACTCGCCGTGCGTGATCATGACGATCTCGACGCGATCGCCCACGGTGGCCTCGAAGTTGGGACCGGTGTGGGGCTTCTGGTTGTTGATGAGCATGTCGTTGAAGACGATGGTGTGCGTGGCGTCCGGCAGCACGTCGCCCTTGCGGCGCACGATCACCGGACCGTAGAGGCCGTTGCGGATGCCGCCCGTGCCGTGCTCGGTGCCGACCACGTGGTCGTGGTAGTGCCAGTAGCCGGCGCTGCCCGAGCGCCAGGTGCCGTCCGCACGGCGGCCCGGCTTGTGGGTGCGCCAGGTGTAGGTGCGGGTGCCGCCGGGCTCGACGTCGCTCTTGTTCATCGCGGTGCCGTCGCTGGAGATCTCGTAGTCCAGGCCGTGCACGTGCAGGCTGGCCCGCACGTCCATGGTGTTGGTGAACTCGATGTGCAGCGTGTCGCCCTCGTTCAGCTCGATCAGCGGTCCGGGGACGGACGCCTTGCCCTTCTCGAAGCCGTAGCCCATCTGACCGTCCGGCAGCTTCTCGGCGTACATCTTGATGTGTCTCACCTCGCCCCCGGCCGGCGCCGTCTTCGCGGAGACGGCCTTGGCATCACCGGCGGCGCCCGCGGCCTCCGGGGCGATGGACAACGATGTCGCGACGGCCGCGCCGCCCAGCAGTACCCGTCGGTTGAAGCCTCGCCTGTCCATGCCGAACTCCCCACGCTGATACGGAATTTGCGGAGCCGTATATCTGATTGGCTGTGATGAGCCTGTGGGACCGTACCGGTTGACTCCGCGTTTATCCACACTCAGGACAAAGTTCGTTGGATCCCGGTCATACCTATTGGCGAACCACGCAAAGAGGTCTAGCTTCCTTGGCGCTGCTGCCGTGACCGAGGAGGTGCCCATGCCCTTGAGAGGGTTGAGCGCGAGAAGAAGAGGATGGGCGGCGTTCGCCACCGCCGGCTTCGTCGCCGCGGGACTGCTGGCTGGCCCGACGGCCAGCGCACGTCCGGCGCCGGACCCGTCCCTGACAACGATGTCGATCAAGTCGCCCCCGGGCGGCTCCAACGTGCGTGTGCTGGTGTTCTACGGTTCCGCCGCGTCCGGCGAGGAGTCGCCGGTCGTGAACGCGGGAATCGCGGCCATCGAGCGGATCGGGCAGTCCGGCCCGGCGAACGAGCGCTTCACGGTCGAGGCAACGGACAACGCCTCGGTCTTCACCAACGAGAAGAAGCTGGGCCGCTTCAACGCGATCGTGTTCCTGACCGGGGGCGGCGACGTCCTCGATCCGGCGCAGGAGGCGGGCCTGGAGGCGTACATGGAGGCCGGCGGCGGATTCGTCGGCGTCCACGACGCGGCCCGCGCGGAGCCGTACTCGGACTGGTTCACCGGTCTGGTCGGCGCCCGCCCGGCGGCCTCCAGCCCCACCAAGGTCCAGCGGGCCACCGTCGAGGTCGGCGACCGGCGTCATCCGGCCACCAAGGACCTGCCGGCGGAGTGGAAGCGGCCCGACGAGTGGCTCAACTGGCAGAAGAATCCGTCCGGTGACGTGCACACCGTCGCCCGGGTGCGCGAGTCGACGTACGCGCCCGGGGAGAGCGCCAACGGCTGGGACCACCCGGTCAGCTGGTGCCGGGACTACGACGGCGGCCGGTCCTTCTACACGGGCATGGGCGGCACCGAGTCGTCGTACGACGAGACGGAGTTCCGCACGCACCTGCGCGGTGCCCTGCTGTGGACGTCGCGGCTGTCGCAGGCCGACTGCAAGGCCACCATCACCGGCAACTACCAGGCCGAGCGGCTGACCCAGCCCAACCAGGCGGGCCAGAACGACCAGATCGGCGAACCGCACGGCCTGGTCACCGCGCCCGACGGGCGGGTGTTCTACATCGGCCGCGGCGGCGCCGACTCCTCCCAGCCGGTGATCACCGACTGGAACAACCCCGACATCGGCAAGGGCAAGGGCGAGATCCACGTCTACGACCCGAAGACCAAGAAGGTCACCCTGGCCGGGGCCCTGACCATCTTCGGCAACAAGGGCGGCGGCGACGAGCTGGTCAAGGTCGAGGAGGGCCTGCTCGGCATCGAGCTGGACCCGAGGTTCACCGAGAACGGCTGGGTGTACCTGCACTACACGCCGCACTCCCGGATCAACCGCGACACCCACATGGCGGAGCGGCGCGTCTCGCGCTTCACCCTCGACCAGGCGACCAACAAGCTGGACCTGGGCAGCGAGAAGGTGCTGCTGAAGTGGCCGGTGCAGATCCACAGCTGCTGCCACGCGGGCGGCGGGATGGCCTGGGACTCCAAGGGGAACCTGTACATCGCCACCGGTGACAACAACTCCAGTGGTTTCAGCGATGGTTACTCCGGCAACAACCCGCAGCCCAACTTCAAGGGCGTGTCCTTCGCCGACGCGCGCCGCACCGCGGGCAACACCAACAACCTCAACGGCAAGATCCTGCGCATCCACCCGGAGCCGGACGGGACCTACACGCTCCCCGAGGGCAACCTCTTCACCGGCAAGGAGACCGCCGAGGGCGGCGGCAAGACGCGCGGCGAGATCTACGTGATGGGCGTCCGCAACCCGGCGCGCATCTCCGTCGACAAGGCCACCGACACCCTCTACGCCGGCTGGGTCGGCCCGGACGCCGGCGCCCCCTCGACGACGTGGGGCCCCGCCAAGTACGACACGTTCGCCACCATCACCAAGGCGAGCAACCGGGGCTGGCCGTACTGCATGGGCAACAAGCAGCCGTACCGGGACCGGAACCTGCCGGACCCGTCGAAGCCGCTGGGCTGGTACGACTGCGACGCGCCCAAGAACGAGTCTCCGAACAACGACGGCCTGGTCAACCTGCCGCCGGTGACCGGCAACAACATCTGGTACTCGCCGCAGGGCGGCGGCCCCGACTTCCCGCGCGACGAGAACGGGATCCCGTCGTACAAGCAGGACGAGGCCACCTACAGGCTGCCCTGGCTCAAGGGCGGCGGCCAGGCCGCGATGAACGGCCCGGTCTACCGCTACGACGCGGACAGCACCAGTGCGACCAAGTGGCCCGCGTACTGGGACGGCAAGTGGTTCGTCGGTGACTTCTACGACTCCGACCAGCCGCGCAACGCGGTGCTGATGGACCCGAAGACCCAGGGCGACGGCGGTCTGCCGGTGCACTCGGAGTCCCTGAAGAAGATCGTGCCGGTCGGCAACGACGGCATCAAGAACCTGATGGGCTGGAAGTTCGGCCCGGACGGCGCGCTGTACGTCCTCGACTACGGCCGCGGCTTCTTCACCTCCGACGCCAAGTCGGCGCTGTGGCGGGTCACCTACGAGGGCGGCGGCCCGACGCCGGCCGCCGGACAACTGGCCAGGGGGACCGAGTGATACGCCAACGAAGAATGTGGGCCGCGCTGCTGGCCGGGCTGCTGATGATGCTCGGACTGCAGACGGCGTCCGCCCAGGACGGGCGGCCGGCTCCGCGCGCCGAGGCGGCCGACCAGGTCCTGACCTGGACCGCCGGCGACGACATCACCAAGTACACGTCCGCGCCCGAGACGGCGGTGGCCGGACCGGCCACGATCGTCTTCGAGAACAGTGAGGCCACCGGCAACACCACCGGCATGCCGCACACGCTGACGTTCATCACCAGCGACCCGGAGTACAACAGCGACGTCCAGCTGAACATCCTCGCCAACCCGGGCGACGCCCAGGGCGGCAAGCACACGGCCGAGGTCACCCTGACCCCGGGCAAGTACAAGTACCACTGCACGATCCCCGGGCACGGCCAGATGACGGGCGTGCTCACCGTGACCGAGGGCGGCGGTGGCGACGACACCACCGCGCCCGAGACCTCGGCCGAGGTCGGCGGCACGCAGAACGCCGACGGGCAGTACGTCGGTTCGGCGAGCGTGACCGTCGCCGCCACCGACGAGGCCGGCGGCTCCGGCGTCGACCGGGTCGAGTACGCGATCGGCGCCGACGGCGCCTGGCAGCCGTACACCACGCCGGTCGTGGTCGACCAGGTCGGCGACCACACGGTGCGCTACCGGGCGTTCGACAAGGCGGGCAACGCCGCCGCCGAGAAGAGCGTCGACTTCACGGTGGTCGCCCCCGACACCGACGACACGACGCCGCCGGAGACCTCGGCGACGGTCAGCGGTGAGAAGAACCCGGACGGCGCCTACATCGACATGGCGACGGTGACCGTCACCGCCTCCGACACCGGTTCCGGCGTCAACACCATCGAGTACGCCGTCGGCGACGGCGCCTGGCAGGCGTACACCGCGCCCGTCATGGTGCACGAGGTCGGCGAGCACACGGTCCGCTACCGGGCCACCGACAAGGCGGGCAACGTCGCCGCGGAGAAGAGCGTCGCCTTCACCGTGGTCGCCGCTCCCCCGCAGGACACCACCCCGCCGGTGACCGGCGCGACCGTGGACGGCACCAAGAACTCCGACGGCGCGTACGTCGGCAGCGCGAAGGTGACCGTCAACGCCACGGACGAGGGCGGCTCCGGCGTCGCCGGCGTCGAGTACTCGCTGGACGCCGGGCCCTACCTGGCGTACTCCGCTCCCGTGGTCGTCGACCGCGTCGGACGGCACACCGTGGCGTACCGGGCGAGCGACAAGGCCGGCAACACCTCCGAGCCGGTGACCGTGAGCTTCACCGTGGTGGCGGGCCAGGTTCCGGGTCCGCCCTGCCCGGAGTTCGACGAGCGCCAGACGGTGATCGTCGGCACGGTGGACACCGGTGTGCCGAACCGGGTCACCAACAACCGGTGCCGGATCAACGAGATGATCGAGGACGAGAAGGAGTGGTCGTCCCAGCAGCTCTTCCTCAAGCACGTGCGTGAGGTGCTGGACACGCTTCGGGACGAGGGGGTCGTCGACGGCCGGGAGGTCAAGGCGATCAACAAGGCCGCCCGCCAGTCCGGGATCGGCACGCCCGGCCAGACCGAGGGCTACCGCACCATCCTCGACGGCACCCAGGCGTCCTTCGACAAGTGGGAGCAGGTGGGCGGCGGTTCGTTCGGGCTGAACGCGGACGGGTCGATCACCTCCAGCACCACCACGCCCGGCATGGGCATGCTGTGGTTCCCCGAGCGCAAGTACGGCGACTTCTCGCTGAAGCTCCAGTGGCGGGACGACGCCGCGGGGACCGCCAACACCAACGGCGGCGTGTTCGTGCGCTTCCCGCAGGTGCACGACCACCCGGAGGAGTCCCGGCCGGAGTGGGTCGCCATCAAGTACGGCCACGAGGTGCAGGTCTTCGACGGCCCCACCGGCGACATGTACAAGACCGGCTCGCTCTACGGCTTCGACCGGGTGGGTCTGGCCGGCGCGGGGGTGACGGAGAAGGGCACCTGGAACGACTACGAGATCCGCGTGGTCGACCAGCACTACTCCGTCTTCCGCAACGGCGTGCTGATCAACGAGTTCGACAACACCGGCGGCCAGGACTTCACCCCGCCGCGCTCGGACGACCCGGGCACGGACGGGCGGCGGTTCGCCTCCGGTTACGTCGGACTCCAGGTGCACGGCACGACGGACGTCGTCTCGTACCGGGACGTCCGGATCAAGGAGCTGTAGGCCCGTCCGGGCCGGGAGCGTGATTCCTGGCCCGGCTCGGCTGTACCCGGCTGGGCTCCCCCGGCATCTTCGGATACTCGGGCGGGTACGGCAGGTCGCCGAGCCCGTGGTCGTGCTCGTCCTTCGTCGCCAGTTCCAGCAGGGCGTCGAGGGAGTACCGATGGTCGTCCATGCCCGCGTGCACGTCGCCGAGTTCGGCGAAGCGCGCGGGCATGGTCGTGATGTCGAAGTCCTGCGGGTGCGCGACGCCCACCTCGTCCCAGGTCAGCGGGGCGGAGACCGGGGCGTTCGGGCGGGGGCGCACCGAGTAGGCGGAGGCGATGGTGCGGTCCCGGGCGGTCTGGTTGTAGTCGATGAAGATGCGCTCGCCGCGCTCCTCCTTCCACCACTTGATGGTCACCCGGTCCGGCATCCGCCTCTCCATCTCGCGGCCGACGGCGATGGCGGCGCGCCGCACCTGGGTGAAGGTCCAGCGCGGCTCGATCGGCACGAAGACGTGGATGCCGCGCCCGCCCGAGGTCTTGGGCCAGCCGCGCAGTCCGCCGAACTCCTCCAGTACCGCGCGCAGTTCGTGGGCGGCGCGGGCGGCGTCGTCGTAGTCGGTGCCGGGCTGCGGGTCGAGGTCGATGCGCAGTTCGTCGGGGTGGTCGACGTCGGCGCGCCGCACCGGCCAGGGGTGGAAGGTGAGGGTGCCGTACTGGGCGGCCCACAGGACGGCCGCTTCCTCGGTGGGGCACATCTCGTCGGCGCTGCGCCCGCTGGGGAAGGTGATGTGCGCGGTCGGGATCCAGTCGGGCATGCCCTTGGGCGCGCGCTTCTGGTAGAACCACTCGCCGCCGACCCCGTCCGGGTAGCGCTGCAGGGTGGTGGGGCGGTCGCGCAGGGCGCGCAGGATGCCGGGGGCCACCGCCTGGTAGTACCGGGCCACGTCGAGCTTGGTGTAGCCGCGCTCCGGGAAGAACACCTTCCCCGGGCTGGACAGCCGCACGGACCGGCCACCCGCCTCCAGTTCCACCGCTTCCGCCATGCGAGCCACGGTAGGCGCACGGTCTTGGCTTCGCATATCAGGCGGGGACGACACCGCGCTCATACAGTCGGACCATGCGCCTTCCCGTCATGCCCCCCGTGAAGCCGATGCTCGCCAAGTCCGTGGCGAAGATTCCGCCGGGGATGCACTACGAGGCCAAGTGGGACGGGTTCCGGGCGATCGTGTTCCGGGACGGGGACGAAGTGGAACTGGGGAGCCGTACCGGCAAGCCGTTGACCAGGTATTTTCCGGAGCTGGTGGCGGCGGTGCGGGAGCGGTTGCCCCAGCGGTGCGTGGTGGACGGGGAGATCGTGATCGCGCGGGAGGGGCATCTGGACTTCGACGCGCTGACGGAGCGGATCCATCCGGCGGACTCCCGGGTGCGGACGCTGGCCGAGCGGACGCCGGCCTCGCTGATCGCCTTCGACCTGCTGGCCCTGGACGACGAGTCCCTGCTCGACGTAAGGCTGGCCGACCGGCGGGCGCTGCTGGTGCGGGCACTGGAGGGGGTCACGCCGCCCGTGCACGTGGCGCCGGCGACGGACGACATCGAGGTGGCCCGGCAGTGGTTCGAGCAGTACGAGGGCGCGGGGCTCGACGGCGTGGTCGCCAAGCCGCTCGACCTGGGGTACCGGCAGGACGAGCGGGCCATGTACAAGATCAAGCACGAGCGGACGGCGGACGTGGTCGTCGCCGGATACCGCCTGCACAAGAGCGGTCCCGTGGTCGGCTCGCTGCTGCTCGGTCTCTACGACGACCGGGGGGTCCTCCAGCACGTGGGGGTGAGCGCGGCCTTCACCATGAAGCGCCGGGCCGAGCTGGTGGAGGAGCTGGAGCCGCTGCGCATGGACGACGCTCAGGGCCATCCGTGGGCGGCCTGGGCTCAGGAGTCGGCGCACGAGGGGGCGCGGCTGCCGGGCGCGCCGAGCCGCTGGTCCGGGAAGAAGGACCTGTCCTGGGTGCCGCTGCGGCCCGAGCGGGTCGTCGAGGTGGCGTACGACCACATGGAGAACGGCGCGCGCTTCCGGCACACGGCCCGCTTCCGCCGCTGGCGCCCGGACCGCACCCCGGAGAGCTGCACCTACGCCCAGCTGGAGGAGCCGGTCCGCTACGACCTCGCGGAGATCCTCGGCGGACCGTGAGGGCTCCTCCCGGGCGACCGGGGGCTCACGGCTTCATGAGCACCTTGACCGCGCCGTCCTGCTTCTTCTGGAACATCTCGTACGCGTGCGGCGCGTCCGCCAGCGGCACCCGGTGGGTGGCGAAGTCGTCGACGCCGAGCGGGTCCTCGTCGGTCAGGTGGGGGATGATCTCGTCGCTCCAGCGGCGGACGTTGGCCTGTCCCATGCGCAGCTGGATCTGCTTGTCGAACATGGTCAGCAAGGGCATCGGGTCGGCCATGCCGCCGTACACGCCGGACAGCGAGATGGTGCCGCCGCGGCGGACCAGGTCGATCGCGGTGTACAGGGCGCTGAGCCGGTCGACGCTGAACCGCTCCGCGAGCGGGCCGCTGAGGGACCGGGGCATCACCGCGGCGGCCTGCTGGACCAGCTTGGCCACGGTCCCGCCGTGCGCCTCGGTGCCGACCGCGTCGATCACGGCGTCGGGACCGCGGCCGCCGGTCTCCTCCTGCATCGCGGCGACCAGTTCCTTCTCGTTGTCGAAGGCCCGCAGGTCGAAGGTCTCCACGCCCCGTTCGCGGGCGCGCCGCAGCCGCTCCGGCACGAGGTCGACGCCGAACACCCGGTCGGCGCCCTTGAGCAGCGCGATCCGGCAGGCCATGTCGCCGATCGGTCCGAGGCCGAGCACGGCGATGCTGCCGCCCTTGGGTATGTCGGCGTAGGCGACCGCCTGCCAGGCGGTGGGCAGCACGTCGGAGAGGTAGACGAAGCGGTCGTCGGCCGGGCCCTCGGGCACCTTGATCGGTCCGAACTGGGCCTGCGGTACGCGCAGGTACTCGGCCTGGCCGCCGGGCACCGCCCCGTACAGCCGGGTGTAGCCGAACAGCGGGGCACCCATGCCCTCGCCGGTGACCTGGGTGGTCTCGCACTGGGTCGGCAGGCCGCTGCCGCACATGTAGCAGTGCCCGCACGCGATCTGGAAGGGCACCACGACCCGGTCGCCCGGCTTCAGGCCGGTCACCTCGGAGCCGACCTCCTCGACGATGCCCATCGGCTCGTGGCCGAGGATGTCGCCCGGTGTCATGAACGGCGTGAGTACTTCGTAGAGGTGCAGGTCGGAGCCGCACAGCCCCGAGGAGGTGACGCGGATGACCGCGTCGGTCGGTTCCTCGATCCGCGGGTCGGGCACCTCCTCGACCCGGACGTCCCGCTTGCCCTGCCATGTCACTGCCTTCATCGCCCGGGCTCCCTTCGTGGCCGTGCACTCGCGCTTCTGCGTCCCGGCCGGGTACCCGGGCCCCTCGTCACTGAACCGGCCACGGCTTCGGCCGAACAGCGGATTATCTGCCTCGTTCCGTGTGCCCTGTCGGATTCGATCAGGTATGGCACTAAATGCTGCAAGAGGCGCACAATCAATGACACGGGATGGGCGGACGGATGGTCGGGATGCGACGAGGGACGCACGGACGGAGCCCGCGGGAACGGGGCACGCGCGAACGGCGCACACGAGGTGCCGCGCTGGTGGCCGTGACGGCGGCCGTCGCGCTGGCCGCGGGCTGCACGGCCGGGTCGGGCGGCAAGGACAACGGACGGGCGCCGGAGCCGGAGCGGTCGCACACCTCGGCACCCGCCACCGGCCCGGTGCTCGCCGTGAAGGTCGACAACGCGCCCGAGGCCCGGCCCCAGACCGGCCTGGACGCCGCGGACGTCGTCTACGCGGAGCCGGTGGAGGGCGGGCTGAGCCGCCTGATGGCGCTCTACGCGACCCGGCTGCCCGAGGAGGTCGGGCCGGTGCGCAGCGCCCGGGAGTCCGACCTGGAGCTGCTGCGCCAGTTCGACCGGCCGACGCTGGCGTACTCCGGCGCCCAGAGCAAGCTGCTGCCGCTCATCGAGGAGGCACCGCTGCGCGCCGTCACACCGGGCGACGCACCCGACGCCTACGTCCGCAACGACGACCGGCAGGCCCCGCACAACCTCTACCTGCGGCCCGGCGAGCTGCCGGCCGAGCCCGCGGGCGCCGGGGCCCTCACCACGGGGTTCACCTTCGGCAAGGCGCCCGAGGGCGGCCGGGCGGAGTCCTCCCGCACCGTGCGCTACCCGGCGACGAGCTTCACCTTCACCTGGTCGGAGAGCCGGGACCGGTGGCTGGTCTCCCTGGACGGCTCACCGGCCGGCGCGGCCGACGGCGAAGGCCCGGCGCCGGCCACGGTCGTCGTGCAGCACGTGACGGTGCGCGACTCCGCCTTCCGCGACTTCCGCGGCAGCAACTCCCCCTACGTCGAGTCGGTGGGTTCGGGCCGCGCGGAGGTGCTGCGCGACGGCCGGACGTACGACGCCACCTGGACGCGCGGCACGGCCGCCGACGGCACGACCTTCACCACCCGTGACGGCGCCGCGCTGAACTTCGCCGAGGGCCCGGTGTGGGTGGTCTTCGCGGGCGGCTCCTGAAGCGTCGGCCCCGCGTCAGCCCGGCACCCCGGACGACTCCGGGTTGCGCAGCCCCTCGGCGGCGTCCGCGACCCGGCGGACCAGGTCGAAGAACGCGGTCCGCTCGTCGGGCGAGAGCGGGGCGAGGAACACCTGGTTCATCCGGGCGACCCGCACGCTCAGCCTGCGGTGGACGCGCAGCCCCTCGTCGGTCAGCCGGAGCAGGAAGCGGCGGCCGTCCTGCTGGTCGCGGACCTTGTCGAGCAGCCCTCGGCGGCCCAGCCGGCTGATCACCTCGGCGATGGTGGAGCGGTCCAGGCCCACCCGTTCCCCCACCGTGCGCTGGTCCAGGCCGGGCTCGGCGACGAGGGCGTTCAGGACGGCGAACTGCGGCGAGGTGGTCTCCTCGGAGACCATCGTGTTCCAGAGCAGGTAGTGCGCCTGCTGGAGCCGCCGGGCCAGGTGTCCGGGATGGGTGGTCAGATCGACCGCTGCCATGCGCTCTCCCGTGGTTACTTCGTAGGTGCACTGACGATATCCCGGCTCGCCGCGAACCGCCGGACACCTCTGCAAGCGATCCAACGGGCGTTTTTCCGGGCCTTGACGCCTCGGCCGGTCGATGGCAGCGTGTCGAACACCTCGCTGAAATACTCAGTGCCCTGATTAATTCGCTTCAGAGATGGGGCTTCTCGGATGGACAAGGTGGTGGCCACGGCCGGTGGGGCGGTGGCCGACGTGCCCGACGGCGCGTCGCTCGCGGTGGGCGGCTTCGGGCTGAGCGGTGTGCCGAACGTACTGATCCAGGCGCTGTACGAGCGCGGCACCGACGGCCTGTCGGTGGTCTCCAACAACTGCGGGGCGATGGAGTCCGGTCTCGCGGTGCTGCTGGCCGCCGGCCGGATCGCCCGCGTGACCGGGTCCTACATCGGCGCGAACAAGGAGTTCGCGCGCCAGTACCTCGGCGGGGAGCTGGAGGTGGAGATGATCCCGCAGGGCACGCTGGCCGAGCGGCTGCGGGCCGGCGGCGCCGGGATCCCCGCGTTCTACACCCCGGCCGGCGTCGGCACCCAGGTGGCCGACGGCGGTCTGCCCTGGCGCTACGACGGCGACGGCGGGGTCGCGCTGGCCTCCCCGCCCAAGGAGGTCCGCGAGTTCGACGGGACCGAGTACGTACTGGAGCGCGGCATCCGTACCGACTTCGCGCTGGTGCGGGCGGCCAAGGGCGACCGGCACGGGAACCTGGTGTTCGCCAAGTCGTCCCGGAACTTCAACCCGCTGGCCGCGATGGCCGGGCGGGTGACGGTCGCGGAGGTGGAGGAGCTGGTGGAGCCCGGCGGGATCGACCCGGACGAAGTGCATCTGCCCGGCATCTTCGTGCAGCGCGTGGTGGCGCTGACGGCGGAGCAGGCGGCGGAGAAGAAGATCGAGCGGCGGACGGTGAGTTCCTGATGGCCTGGACGCGTGAGGAGATGGCCGCGCGGGCGGCACGGGAGCTGAGGGACGGCCAGTACGTCAACCTCGGCATCGGCCTGCCGACGCTGATCCCCAACCACCTCCCCGAGGGCGTCGAGGTCACCCTGGAGTCGGAGAACGGCATCCTCGGCACCGGCCGCTACCCGACCGAGGCCGAGGTGGACCCCGATCTGATCAACGCGGGCAAGGAGACGGTGACGGTGCTGCCGGGCGCCGCCTTCTTCGACTCCGCGCTGTCCTTCGGCATGATCCGGGGCGGGCACATCGACGTCGCCGTGCTGGGGGCCATGCAGGTGTCGGCCGGCGGGGACCTGGCCAACTGGGCCGTCCCGGGCAAGATGATCACCGGGATAGGCGGGGCGATGGACCTGGTCCACGGGGCCCGCACCGTGATCGTGGTGATGACCCACACCGCCAAGGACGGCTCGCCCAAGATCCTCCAGGAGTGCGCGCTGCCCCTCACCGGGAAGGCGTGCGTGGACCGGATCATCACCGACCTCGGCGTCCTCGACGTCACCGCCGACGGCCTGGTCCTGGTCGAGACCGCGCCGGGCGTGAGCGTCGAGGAGATCACCGCCAGGACCGATGCCGCGCTCGTCGTCGCGGAGGAACCGGAGATCGCGGTGCAGCCGAGGATCGCGGAGGAGGCGAAGTGAAGGACGTCTACGTCGTCGACGCGGTCCGCACCCCGTTCGGCAAGTACAACGGCGGCCTGGCGGGCGTACGCCCCGACGATCTGGCCGCGCACGCGATCCGCGGACTCCTCGCCCGCACCCCGGCCCTGGACCCGTCCCGGATCGAGGACGTCTACCTGGGCAACGCCAACGGCGCCGGTGAGGAGAACCGCAACGTCGCGCGGATGGCCGCCCTCCTGGCCGGCCTGCCCACCTCCGTCCCCGGCGTCACCGTGAACCGGCTGTGCGCCTCCGGGCTCGAAGCCGTCGTCCAGGCCGCGCGCGCCATCGCCGTCGGAGACGCCTCGATCGCCCTCGCGGGCGGGGTGGAGTCGATGACCCGGGCGCCGTACGTCCTGCCCAAGTCGGACCGGCCCTTCCCCGCCGGGCACACCGAGCTGTACTCGACCACCCTGGGCTGGCGCATGGTCAACCCGAGGATGGACCCGCAGTGGACGATCCCGCTCGGGGAGTCGGCGGAGCTGATCGCCGACAAGCACGGGATCACGCGCGAGCGGCAGGACGAGTACGCGCTCGCCTCCCACCACAAGGCCGCCCGCGCCCAGGCGGACGGCCTGTTCGACGCCGAACTCGTGCCCGTTCCGGTGGAGCGGCGCAAGGGCGACCCCGTGGACTTCGCCGCCGACGAGTGCGTACGCCCGACCGCCTCGCTGGAGGCGATGGCCAAGCTCAAGCCGTCGTTCCGGAAGACGAGCGAAGCGAACTGGGGGTCCCCCCGGCCGAAGGCTGGGGGAGGTACGGTCACCGCCGGCAACGCCTCCCCGCTCAACGACGGCGCGGCAGCCCTGCTCCTCACCGACGAGGAGGGCCTGAAGGCCACCGGCCGCGAACCGCTCGCCCGGATCTCCGCCACCGGCGTCTCGGCGACCGACCCGCACTACTTCGGTCTCGCCCCCGTCGAAGCCGTGCACCGCGCACTGACCAAGGCCGGGCGGACCTTCGCCGACCTGGACGTCCTCGAACTCAACGAGGCCTTCGCCGCCCAGGTGCTCGGCTGCGAAGCCGAGTGGCCGGAGTTCGACCCCGCGATCCTCAACCCCCAGGGCGGAGCCATCGCGCTGGGCCACCCGCTGGGCGCCTCCGGTGCCCGCCTCGCCGGGACCGTCGCCCACCAGCTGGCCCGCAAGGGCGGCGGCACCGGCGTCGCCACCCTCTGCATCGGTGTCGGCCAGGGCCTGGCCCTCGTCCTCGACCGCTAGCCCCTGTCACCCACGGGAATCCCCATGCCTCTCACCCAGCACGACATCGACGCGGAGATCGCGGCCGAGCACGCCGCGTACGAGAAGCGGGTCGCCGACGGCGCGCCCGTCGAGCACCACCCGCGCCGCGACTACGCCCCGTACCGCTCCTCGGTGCTGCGCCACCCGAAGCAGCCGCCGATCGCCATCGACGTCCGCCAGGACCCGGAACTGGTGGAGCTGTCCTCCCCGGCCTTCGGAGAGCGGGACCTCACCGGGATCGACAACGACCTGACCCGGCAGCACAACGGCGAGCCCATCGGCGAGCGCATCACCGTCTCCGGCCGGCTCCTCGACCGCGACGGCAGGCCCGTGCGCGGCCAGCTCGTGGAGATCTGGCAGGCCAACTCGGCGGGACGGTACGCGCACCAGCGCGAGCAGCACGACGCGCCGCTGGACCCGAACTTCACCGGGGTGGGCCGCACCCTCTCCGACGACGACGGCCGCTACCGCTTCACCACCGTGCAGCCCGGACCCTACCCGTGGCGCAACCACGTCAACGCCTGGCGTCCGGCGCACATCCACTTCTCGGTCTTCGGGTCGGCGTTCACCCAGCGGCTCGTGACGCAGATGTACTTCCCCAACGACCCGCTGTTCCCGTACGACCCGATCCTCCAGTCCGTGACCGACGACGCCGCCCGGCAGCGGCTGATCGCGACGTACGACCACGACCTGTCCGTGCCCGAGTTCTCGCTCGGCTACCACTGGGACATCGTGCTCGACGGCCCGAACGCCACCTGGATCGAAGAAGGACGCTGACCCCCATGACGAAGATCGACACCAGCGAGCCGGGGCAGGTCCTGCCCACTCCGTCGCACACCGTCGGCCCGTTCTACGGGTACGCGCTGCCCTTCCCCGGCGGCGAGGACATCGCACCGGCCGGTCATCCGGACACGATCACCGTGCACGGGTACGTGTACGACGGGGAGGGCGCCCCGCTGCCGGACGCGCTCGTGGAGCTGTGGGGTCCGGACACCGAGGGAAGGACGCCGACCGCGGACGGCTCCATGCGACGCGACCCCGCCTCCGGCGGCTTCCTGGGCCGCAACGGGGTGGAGTTCACCGGTTTCGGCCGGATCCAGACCGACGCGAACGGCCACTGGTACGCGCGGACACTGCGGCCCGGGGCCCGCGGGCGGAGCGCGCCGTGCGTCAGCGTGTGCGTCTTCGCGCGCGGACTCCTCGTGCACCTGTACACCCGGATCTACCTGCCGGACGACCAGGCGCTGCTCGCCGCCGACCCGCTGCTGGCCCGGGTGCCGGCGGAGCGCCGCGACACGCTGGTCGCGGCGGACGAGGGCCGTGGGACGTACCGTTTCGACATCCGCCTTCAGGGCGAGGGCGAGACGGTCTTCCTGGAGTTCCAGTGACATCACCCGCGGATCCCGGCGACGCCGACACGAGCCTTCTCGCCCCCGGCCGGGCGGGCTCGCCGACCGGGCCGGCGACCGGCGACCGCGCGTATCTGCGTGCCCTGCTGGACGCCGAGGCGGCCCTGACCCGCGCCCAGGCCGCCCTGGGACTGGCGCCCGCCGGGGCGGCGGCCGCGGTGACGGAGGCCGCCGGTGATCCGGCCCGGTTCGACGTGCGGTCCCTGGCGGAACGCGCCCGCAGCGGCGGAAACCCGGTCATCCCCCTGGTGGCCGACCTGACCGGGGCGGTCGGCGAGGAGTACGGGCCGTACGTCCACCGGGGTGCGACCAGCCAGGACATCATGGACACGGCGACGATGCTGGTCGCCGCCCGCACCCTGGACCTGCTGCTCCCCGACCTCACGCGCACGGAACGCGCGCTGGCCCTGCTGGCCGCCGAGCACCGGGACACGGCGATGCCGGGCCGGACGCTCACCCAGCACGCCGTACCGACGACCTTCGGGCTGAAGGCGGCCGGATGGCGCGCGCTGGTCCTGGACGCGCGGGACCGCGTCGCCGCCGTACGCGACACCCTGCCCGCGCAGCTCGGCGGCGCGGCGGGCACCCTGGCCGCCTTCGGGGCGTACGGCGTGCCGGACCCGATGGCGCTCCCTGCCGCGTACGCCCACGAACTGGGCCTGCGGGCGCCGCTGTTGCCGTGGCACACGCTGCGCACCCCGGTCGCCGACCTGGCCGGGGCCGTCACCTTCGCCGCGGGGGCGCTCGGGAAGATCGCCGCCGACGTGCTGACGCTCTCCCGCACCGAGATCGGCGAGGTCGCCGAGGGCGGGGGCGGCGGCTCCTCGGCGATGCCGCACAAGGCCAACCCCGTACGGTCCACGCTGATCGCGGCGGCGGCCCGGCGCGCGCCGCAGCTCGCGGCGGTGCTGTACGGCTCGCTGACCGCCGAGGACGAGCGTCCGGCGGGCGCCTGGCACGCCGAGTGGGAGCCGCTGCGCGACCTGCTGCGGCTGACCGGCGGCGCGGCCCGGGACGCCGCCGAGCTGGCCGAGGGGCTCCGGGTGCGGCCGGACGTGATGCGCGCGCACCTCGGCCTCACCCACGGGCTGATCGTGTCCGAGCGGCTCGCCGCCGAACTGACGCCGGTGCTCGGCCGGTCCCGCGCCAGGGCGCTGCTCACCGAACTGGCGGCGCGCACGTACACCGAGGACCGGACCCTGGATGAACTGCTCGCCGAGGTACCGGAGTTGCGGGCCATGGACCTCGAAGCCCTCACCGACCCCGTCCGTTACACCGGCTCCGCGGGAGCCCTGACCGACCGTGCTCTGGAGCGACGTTGACCATGCTCGACCACCTGGCCGAAGGCCCTGCCTCCGCGCCCCCGCTGCTGCTCGGGCCCTCGCTGGGCACCTCGTACGCCCTGTGGGACGCGGTGGCACCCGAGCTGTCCGCGGGGCACCGGGTGATCCGCTGGGACCTGCCCGGGCACGGCGGTTCGGCGGCCGACCTCATCGGACCGGGCGCCACCGTCGGTGACCTCGCCGGGCTGGTGCTGGCCCTCGCCGACTCGCTCGGCGTGGAGCGGTTCGCCTACGCCGGGGTGTCGCTGGGCGGGGCGGTGGGCCTGCACCTGGCCGTGCACCATCCGGATCGGGTGTCGTCGCTGGCGGTCGTCTGCTCGTCGGCGCACTTCAACGGCGCGAAGCCGTGGGAGGAGCGGGCCGCGCAGGTGCGCGCGGAGGGGCTGGTGCGGCTGGCGGACGGCGCGGAGGCCCGGTGGTTCACCCCCGGGTTCACCGTGCCGCGGCTGGTCCGCGACCACCGGGACGCCGACCCCGGCGCCTATGCCGCCTGCTGCGACGCGCTGGCCGCCTTCGACCTGCGGGACCGGCTCGGCGACATCACCGCGCCGACGCTGCTGATCGCCGGGCGCGAGGATCCGGCCACGCCGCCCGCGCATCTGCGGGAGATCGCCGACGCGGTGCCGGGCGCGACGCTCACGGAGATCCCCGGCGCCTCGCACCTGGCGCCGGCCGAGCGTCCGGAGGCGGTGCTGGCCGCCCTGCGGGCGCATCTCGGCGGCGACGCCCGGCGGGGCATGGCGGTACGGCGCGAGGTGCTGGGCGACGCCCACGTGGACCGGGCGCAGGCCCGCCAGTCCCCGTTCACCGCCCGCTTCCAGGACTTCATCTCGCGCTACGCGTGGGGTGAGATCTGGACCGACGAGACGCTGTCCCGGCGCGAGCGCAGCCTGGTCACGCTGACCGCGCTGGTCGCGCACGGCCACTACGAGGAGCTGGCCCTGCACGTGCGGGCGGCCAGGCGCAACGGGCTGACGCCGGACGAGATCGGTGCGGTGCTGCTCCAGACGGCGGTGTACTGCGGGGTGCCGGCGGCGAACTCGGCGTTCGCGACGGCCCAGCGGGTGCTGGCCGAGGAGGACGGCACCCCGGGGTGAGGTCCCCCGGTGGGGCGGACCGTCAGCCCGCGTGCACCACCGCCAGCGCCTCGCGGGCCCGGGCCACCAGCCCGTCGGCGCCGCACGAGTCCGCCAGCGCCAGGCCCCGGTTCAGCTCGGCCGCCGATCGGGCCGCGATGCCGTACTCCACGCGGGCGGCGGCGTGTTCGTACTGGCAGGGCGAGGCCTCCAGGTAGGTGACGGCCTGGGCGGCGAGCCGGACCGCGCGCTGGCCGGTCTCCAGCGCGGCGGCGCAGCGCAGGGCCTCTCCTATGGCGGTGTCGGTGCCGAAGCGCTCCGCCTGGCGGCGGGCGTCACTGGCCAGCCGGGCAGCGCGGCCGGGGTCCTCGGTGGCGAGGGCGCGGGCCAGTTCGGTCGCCCAGGGCACCACCACGGGGTTGTGCCGGCCGCGGACGGCGGCGGCCTTCTCGGCGGCTTCCAGCTCGTTGACGCCCTCCTCGGTGCGGCCGGTCGCCAGCAGCAGCCGGCCGCGCACGGAGCGGGGGTCGGGGAGCACGATCGTCGACGGGTAGGGCGGGGCGAAGCCGTACTGGTCGGCGAGGGTGCGGGCCTCGGCGACATGGCCGCGGGCGAGCAGGGTGTCGATCAGGTTGCAGATCGCCGACCAGTACAACGGCAGTCCGCGGCCGACGCGTTCGGCGATGCGCAGGGATTCGCGCAGCGACGCCTCGGCCTCCTTGAGGCGTCCTCGCCTGCGGTGGCCGAGGCCGACGTAGGCGTGCGCGAGGGAGAGGTGGCCGCCGCTCCAGCCCGCCGTCTCGTAGGCGCGAAGGGCCTCGGTGAACAGTGCCTCGGCGCGGTCGAGCCGGTCGGCGTAGGCGTAGGAGCTGGCCAGCATCATGGGCAGTTCCAGGCCCCACTCGGTGTCGGTCCAGCCGAGCCCGGGTGCGAGGCGTCCGTTGACCAGGGCCCGGTCGCAGAGTTCGACGACCTCCTCGGCGCTCTCGCCGTGTGTCATGGCGTCGAAGCCGCGCAGGATGAGCAGGGCGCGTTCGGCGTTGTCGCGGCCGGTGCAGGTGGCGGCGAGTTCGGCCAGGCGGGCGGAGCGGCGGGGCGAGGACGTCTCGCCCGCGTGGATGCCCTCCCACATGTACTGGGCGGCCTGGAGCCGCAGCCGCGCGGACGGGTCCGGGTTGCGGGCGGCCTCCGCCTCGACGGTGCGGACGGCCTCCTCCAGCTGGTCGTTGTGGAGCAGGGCCTGCGAGAGCCGGAAGACGGCGTCGACGCGCTGCTCGCCGTCGAGTCCCGGCATGGCGAGCGCGGTGCGCAGGTGTCCGATGGTGGTGGCGGGCGCGGTGAGGAGGGTGGCGCAGCCCAGCTCGAAGAGCACGCGTGCGTGGGTGGCGGGCAACGGCGGTTCCCGCAGGGCGCGTTCCAGGCAGCGGCGGGCCGCGTCCGGGGCGCCGACGGCCAGGTGTTCCCGGGCGGCTTCGCGCAGTTGCTCGACGACTTCCTGATCGTCGTCGGGATAGACCTGGAGCAGGTGGCGGGAGGCGGCCGCGGCGCCGAGGCCGGAGTCGGTGACCAGTTGGGCCGCTATGCCGTGCATCGCCGTGCGCAGCGCGTCGGGGATGGAGTTGTAGACGGCGGTGGCGATCAGTGGATGGACGAACTCCAGGTCGCCGTCGCCCGGTTGACCGGGGACGGGGCCGGTCGCGGCGAGGATGCGGGCGTCGGACAGCAGCTCGGCGCAGCGGGCGGCGTCGGCGCGGTCGAGGGTGGCGAGGCGGGCCACCATGTCGACGGTGATGCCACCGCCGAGGATGGCCGCGGCCCAGGCGAACCGGGTGGAGTCGACGCCGAGTTGTTCCAGCCGGGCGACGAGTCCGCCGCCCCGCGCGGAGCGGTTCAGGGCGCGCAACTCGGCGGCCTCCGCCTCGACCGGTTGCAGCTCGCTGTCCTGGACCTTGGCGAGGAGTTCGACGGTCTCGTAGGGGTTGCCGCCGGTGACGGCCCACACCTCGCGGCAGAACGCGGCGTCGGCGTGGGCTCCCAGCGTGGCGCGGGTCAGTCCGGCCGTCGCGTCGGGGGTGAGGGCGTTCAGCGGGGTGAGGGGCCGGCCCACCGCGGCGGCCTCGTCGAGGTGGCGGGCGCTGTCGCCGCTCACGTCGCCGGGGCGGCGGGCGAGGACGATCAGCACCGAGGTCTCGTCGAGCCGGCCGGCGAGCGCGGCGAGCCAGCGCAGGGTCTCCTGGTCGGCCCAGTGGGCGTCGTCGATGAGCAGCACCAGCGGCCACTCCCGGCGGGCGAGGCGGCGCACGGCGGCGACGAGGCCGTCGCACACGCCCTGCGGGTCGGCCTGCCGCTCGCCGGGGTCCACTATGCCGAGGGCGGGGCCCGCGATGTCGTACCAGTCGCCGAGGTACTCGCGGGCCTCCTCGGGCAGCATCGACACCAGCGCGGGCTGGAGGAGTTGGCGTACGACGTTGAAGGGGACGGACCTGAGGGTCTCGCCGCCGCGTGCCGACCAGACGGTGCAGCCGAGCGCCTCGGCGATGCGGCGGGTCTCGGCGAGCAGCGCGCTCTTGCCCACTCCGGCCTCGCCGCGCGCCTCCAGCAGCAGGCCGGAGGACGAGCGGTCGGCATGGAGGGCGTGGACCGCCGCTGTGATGGTGGCGACTTCCTCGTCGCGCTCCCAGAGGGAGGCCGAGGCGGCGACCGCCCGCCGTACCTCCGTCATCCCGCTACCTCCCCAAGTCGCCCGAATGACGTACGAGCACTGAGCCTAGCCCTCCGGCCGGGCACGTGGTGCATGGTCCGGCGAGCAGTTGCCGTGACGGGTGACTTGGGGTAAAGCCCGGTCGACGCGCCGGGCCCGTCATCTGCGGTGGCACCTGGCGGGCGGCGTCAACTCGTCGCTGCCGCGGGGCGGTGGCGGGTCGGCGGCGGGCGTCGTCGCGGGGCCTCTCATCCGGCTTTCACCGACGCCTCATACGGTGGGTACATGACGCAGGTGACTCCTCCCGGGTGGTACCCGGACCCCGGACAGAAGCAGGACGGTCCCGCCACCGAACGCTGGTGGGACGGCAAGGCGTGGACGGACCAGGTCCGCCCCGTCGGGCAGGACGCCGCGTGGGCCCCTCCCGCGCAGCAGCCGGCGCCGGGCGCGGCACCGGGACCGTACCCCGTGCACCAGGGTTATCCGGGCATGCCCGTGCAGCCGCCCTCCGCGCGGCGGCGCCGGCTGACCACCGGCATAGCCGTCGCGGCGGCGGTGGCGGTGCTGGCCGGCATCGGTGTCGGTGTGTACGCGCTGGCCGGTGACGGCTCGGACGGCGACAGCGCGGGATCCTCGCAGCAGGACCGGCGCGGCCCCGGCGGCGAGGACGCCCCCTTCGGCGACCCGCGCGGGGGTGACGGCGGGGGCGGCGAGTCGCCCGCGCCGGACTCGCCGGGCGAGTCGGAGCCGCCGACGATCGACAGCGGGTCGGTGCCGGACCGGCTGAGCGGGATCACCCTGCCCATCCCGGACGGCTGGTCCGGGCAGCAGTTGGAGGTCGGCGCGTCGGTGACGTCCGACGACAGCTACAAGTGCCCCGGCGACTCCTCCGCGACCTGCACCAAGGGCGGCGCCTACTCGGCCCCGGCGATGGTGCTGCGCACCAAGGGCGACACCGCGGAGGAGGTCGCGAAGGCCGACATCGAGGCGAACGCCGAGGAATCCTACGGCGGCAAGTCCTACGGCGGGATCACCTCGCACAAGGAACTGGCGTCCGAGGCGGTCACGGTCGCCGGGCAGAAGGGCTACCTGGTCCGCTGGCAGGCGGTCACGGCCAAGGGCGCCGACGGGTACGTCCAGTCGCTCGCCTTCCCCTCGCCGGCCGATCCCGAGCGTCTCGTCGTCGTCCGCTTCGGTGTCGACGTCGGGGAGAAGCAGGCGGTACTCGACGAGATCACCAAGGGCATCGAGGCGGGCGCCGCGGGGGGCGGCAACGGGCAGGACGTCTGACCGGACCCGGCCCCGCACGTCGATCGGCCGGGCGGGGCGCCCCTCCGCTCAGAGGGCGCCCCGGCCCGGCCGGGGGTGCGCGCCGCCCCCGTCCCCACGGTGCGGCGCGGGCAGACCACCGTCCAGTCATCCCACGGACGGCGGCCTGGGTCTCAGGGGAGGCCGAGCGCCGGGAGCACGACGGCCTCCACGAACCGGACGAGGTACTCCGCGTCGGCGTACTCGCCCTCGACGACGGGCCGCATCCTCAGCACGCCGAACATCTGCGCCGGCACGTACTCCAGGGCCGGATGGTCCGCGTCGACCTCGCCGCGCTCGACCCCGCGCCGCAGGATCTCCCGGAGCGCGGCGATCTCCGGTTCCACCAGCGCCTCGCGCAGCGCGCGCTGGAGCTCCGGGTCCTGCATGACCGCGTGCCCGAGCGCCTGGAGCAGGGTGTCCTTGCCGGACCACTCCCCCGCGATGCGGGCCGCCTGGCGCAGGTCCTCGGCGAGCGATCCGCTGTCGATGCCGGCGAAGCGCACCCGCCGGTGGGAGCGCAGTGCGGCGGCCACGAACTGGGGCTTGGTCTTCCACTGCCGGTAGAGCGTGGACTTGCTGCACCTGGTGCTGGCGGCGATGCCCTCCATGGTGACGGCGTCGTACCCGCAGGCCCGGATCTGTTCGAGCACGGCGTCGAAGAACTCCTGCTCACGCTCGGGCGTGATCTTGGAGCGGCGCGAGGTGCCGACCGGTTCCGGTCGGTCCGCGGCCTGCGACGTCATGGTCCCTGCTCCTCGTCCGGTGCGTCTCGAGTCTGCCTCGAGCGTCTATCGATACGCCAGTGTACCGGTACCCGAGCGTATCGGTACACTGTCGTATCGGAACGAGGTCGTATCGATGAGAGGCCGGGGGATGAAAGCCCGCAGCGAGCCCGCCAGAGCGGAGCCCCCACAGGCGGGGCCGGGCACGCCCGCGCGCCCGCCGCTCGTCCGCGAGCTGCTGCTCGTGGCCGGGCTCTTCCTCGTGTACAAGTTCGGCCGGCAGCTGGCGACGGGGCACACCGCGGAGGCCTTCCGCAACGCCCGACGGGTGTGGGACGGGGAGCGGGCGCTGCGACTGCCCGACGAGGGCTCGGTGCAGTCCCTGCTCCTGCACGGCGACGCGCTGGTCCACTCGGCGAACACCTACTACGCCGCCGTGCACTTCCCGGCCACCGTGGTCTTCCTGGTCTGGCTCTACCTGCGACGGCCCGCGCACTACGTGTGGGCGCGCCGGGTGCTGGCCGCCGTGACCGGCGCGGCGCTGGTGCTGCACCTGCTGTTCCCGCTCGCGCCGCCGCGCATGCTGGGCGCCGCCGGGATGGTCGACACGGCCCGGGTGTACGGCCCCTCGGTGTACGGGCCGCCCGCCACGGACGGGTTGTCGAACCAGTTCGCGGCGATGCCGTCGCTGCACTTCGGCTGGGCGCTGATGGTGTCGGTCGGCCTGGTCGTCGCGACCCGGTCCCGGCTGCGGTGGCTGTGGCTGCTGCATCCGCTGCTGACCCTGCTGGTGATCGTGGGCACCGCGAACCACTACTGGCTGGACGCGGTCGCGGCGACGGCGCTGCTCGGTCTGGCGCTCGCGGTGCTGCGCCCGCCGCACCGGCGGCGGTGCGCGCTGCCGTCGCGCCGGGCGCAGCCGCGGCGCCGGGCGGCGGCCGGGCCCGAGCTGGTCGGGGCGGCCCGGTGAACGCCGCTCTCGTCGCCGTCCTGCTGTCCCTGGTCTCCGCGTGCGCCTACGCCGCAGCGGCCGTCGCCCAGGAACGGCTGGCCAACCGCGGCGCCGGGGCGGGGGCGCTCCGGCTGCTGGCGTCCGGTGCCTGGTGGTGGTCGGTCGCGCTCAACGCGTCGGCCGCCCTGCTGCACGTCGTGGCACTGCGGTACGGGCCCCTCACCGTGGTGCAACCGCTGGGGGCGCTCACCCTGGTCGCGGCGGTGCCCCTCGGGGCCCGGCTGGCGGGCCGACGAGTGAGCGCCGTCGAGTGGCGGGGCACCGGGCTGACCCTGCTGGGGCTGGGCGCGCTGCTGCTCACCGCGTCGGGGCCCGCGCCCGACGACTCCCTGAGCGTGGCCGAGGCGCTGGCGGTGTCCGGCGCGACGGCCGCGCTGATCGGCGTGCTGGCCTGGCCCGGCACCCGACCGGGGCTGCGGCACGCGACGGGGTCCGGCATCGCCTCCGGGGTCGCCTCGGCGCTCACCCAGACGGTCACGGTCGCCGTCACGGACCGCTCGGACCCACTGCTCAGCGCGCAGGTCATCGGGGTGGCGGTGCTGGTGGCGGCCTTCGCGGCGGGCGGCCTGCTGCTGTCGCAGACCGCGTACCGGGGCGGCCTGGGCGCCCCCCTCGCCGTGGTGACGCTGGCCAATCCGGTGGCCGCCGCGGTGATCGGACTCTCCCTGCTCGGCGAGCGGCTGCGCGGCGGCCCGGGCGGCATCCTCCTCGCCCTGACCGGCGCGGCGCTGGCCGCCTGGGGCGTGATCCATCTGAGCCGCGCGGCACCCCACCCGCCCGACACCCGTGCCGCGGCCCCCGTACCGGACGCGGCAGCGACACTGGTGCCCCGGCAGCCGGAGCCGGGGCACCTCAGCCGACTCTGAGGCCGGTCGCCGTCAGTCCGTGACGAGGGCCGGGTCGCTCACCCCGGGGCGGCCGTTCTCCACGTGGCCGGAGAAGCGGCGCAGGAACGCCGGGTCGGAGTCGGAGGTGACGGTCAGGTCGTACCAGCGCCCGCTCCGCTCCAGGTCGACGGTGTGGCGCACGGTGGTGCCGGGACGCACGGTGAGGGTCCTGCTCCGGCCGCCGTACGCGTTCTCCACCTTCAGCCGGACCACCGAGGTCCCGCCGTTGGTGAGGGTCAGCCGGACGTCGTCGCCGGTGTGCCGGGCGGTGACCTCGGGTCCCGCGGTCTCGTTGGGGCCCTTGAAGACGCGCAGGAAGCCGTTGGGGCCGTGCACGGTCAGGTCGTACGAGCCCTTGGAGTACGCCGAGTTCCAGGTGTCCGCGACGGACTTGCCGGCCTCGGTGGTGTACGTCCAGGGACCGTCGGTGCGGTTGCCGGAGGTGATGAGGAAGGCGGCACCGGCCGCGGCGCCGGAGGCGAAGGTGAGCGTGAACTTCCCGGCCGCGGCGTCCACGGCGCCGTCCACGTGCGGGGCGTAGCGCAGCGGGCGGGTGGGGCGCCGGCCGCGCTCCTGCCGGGGCATGTCCGGGTCCGCGGGCGGCGTCGGGCGGTAGTCGGGGTGGCGTTCGCGGTCCGGCGGCTCGTAGGCGTCGGTGTCCGGCAGGGCGGCCGGGCGGCTGTCCTTGCGCGAGAAGTCGAAGGCGCTGGTCAGGTCACCGCAGATGGCCCGCCGCCACGGCGAGATCTGGGGTTCGCGCACACCGAAGCGGCGTTCCATGAACCGGATGACCGAGGTGTGGTCGAAGGTCTCGGAGCAGACGTATCCCCCCTTGCTCCAGGGCGAGACGACCAGCATGGGTACGCGCGGGCCCAGCCCGTAGAAGCCCTCGCGGTGACTGGCGCTGCCCGGGAAGACGTCGAGGGAGACGTCGACGGTGGACCGGCCCTGCGCGGCGGACTTCGGCGGCAGCGGCGGCACCAGGTGGTCGAAGAAACCGTCGTTCTCGTCATACGTGATGAACAGCGCGGTCTTCGCCCAGACCGCCGGGTTGGCGGTGAGCGCGTCCAGGACCTGGGAGATGTACCAGGCGCCGTAGTTCGACGGCCAGTTGGAGTGCTCGGAGAACGCCTCGGGGGCGGCGATCCAGGAGATCTTCGGCAGCCGGTCCGCCTTGGCGTCGGCGCGGAGCCGGTCGAAGTACCCCTCGCCGCTCTTCGCGTCCGTGCCGGTGCGCGCCTTGTCGTACAGGGGGTCGCCGGGCTTCGCGTTGCGGTACTTGTTGAAGTAGAGCAGCGAGTTGTCCCCGTAGTTGCCGCGGTAGGCGTCGTCGATCCAGCCCCAGTGGCCGGCCGCGTCCAGGCCGTCGCCGATGTCCTGGTAGATCTTCCAGGAGATCCCGGCCGCCTCCAGCCGCTCGGGGTAGGTGGTCCAGTCGTAGCCCAGTTCGTCGTTGCCGAGGACCGGGCCGCCGCCGGTGCCGTCGTTGCCCGTGTGGCCCGACCACAAGTAGTAGCGGTTGGGGTCGGTGGAGCCGATGAAGGAGCAGTGGTAGGCGTCGCACACGGTGAAGGTGTCGGCGAGCGCGTAGTGGAAGGGGATGTCCTCGCGGGTCAGGTACGCCATGGTGGTGGTGCCCTTGGCCGGCAGCCACCGGTCGTACTTCGCGTCGTGGTAGGCGTCCTGGCCGTCGGACCAGCCGTGCGGGAGCCCTTCGAGGAACTGCATGCCGAGGTCGTCGGCCTCAGGGTGGAACGGCAGCACCTCCTTGCCGTCGCTGCCCGGCTGGTGCCACACCGACCGGCCGCTGCCCAGCGTCACCGGATGCGGGTCGCCGAAGCCGCGGACACCGCGCAGCTTGCCGAAGTAGTGGTCGAAAGAACGGTTCTCCTGCATCAGGACGACGATGTGCTCGACATCCTCGATCGTCCCCGAACGGTGGTTCGCCGGGAGCGCCGCGGCCCGCTCGATGCTCGCGGACAGCGCACTGAACGCGGAAGTGGCGCCCGCGAGTTGGAGGAACCTGCGACGGTTGACGTCTGGCATGGGGGTGGGAGACCTCTCGCCTCGGGGGGGGGCAACCGGCCGGGACGGTGCCGGATGATGACGGATTGCGCGCGAAAGGAGTGTTCCAGGAGCAGCAAACGTCAGGGAAGGGTCCGGTGGCGCTGGTGTGAAAGTCACCGGTACGCGAGGTGTGCCGGGCCGGTCACCCGGGGATGGTCGCGATCATGACAGGCATGCACACGGAAGCACCCCCGGCCCGACGGCCCGTCCGCCAGCTCCTCGCCGCCTCGGTGGGCAACGCCGTGGAGTGGTACGACTGGTACGCGTACACCTTCCTGGCCACCTACATCGCCGACCAGGTCTTTCCCGAGAGCGCGGACAACTCGCTGGTGCCGCTGCTGTCGACGTTCGCGGTGTTCGCCGTGGGCTTCTTCATGCGGCCCGTGGGCGGGCTGCTGATGGGCGCGATCGCCGACCGGCGCGGACGGCGCGCCGCGCTGACGGTCACCATCCTGCTGATGGGCGGCAGCAGCCTGCTGGTCGGCCTGACCCCGACCTACGCGGCGGCCGGTGTGCTGGCCCCGGTGGTGCTGGTGGTCGCACGGCTGCTCCAGGGGCTCTCGGTAGGTGGCGAGTTCGCGGCCTCGACGACCTTCCTGGTGGAGTCGGCGGGGCCGGGGCGGCGCGGCCTGTTCTCCAGCTTCCAGTACGTCTCGACGACGGCCGGGCAGCTCGTCGCCTCCGGTGTCGCGACGGTGCTGGTGAACACGTTGAGCGAGGAGCGGATGAACGGCTGGGGCTGGCGCGTTCCCTTCGTCCTCGGGGCGGTGCTCAGTCTGGTCGGCTTCTGGATCCGGCAGGGCGCGCAGGAGACGCGCAGCGAGGAGCAGCGGCAGGCCCCGCGGCCCGGCCTGTTCGAGGCGCTGCGCCGCCATCCGCGCGAGTCGCTGCTGATCTGCGGCATCACGGCGGGCGGCACCATCGCCTACTACACCTGGACGTCGTACCTGCCGACCTACGCCGAACTCAACACGGGCCTCGCCAAGTCGGACGCGCTGCTCGCGGGCACCATCTCGCTGGCCTTCTTCGCGCTGCTCCAGCCGGTGGGCGGCATGCTCTCCGACCGCTTCGGGCGCCGCCCCCTGCTGCTCTTCTTCGGCCTGGGGTTCGCTCTGCTGAGCGTGCCGCTGCTGCACTCCCTGCGGGACTCCTTCGCCGTCCTGCTGCTGGTGCAGTGCGCCGGGATGATCCTGCTGACCGGCTTCACCTCCATCAGCGCCGCGGTCAACGCCGAGATCTTCCCGCCCCGGGTGCGGGCGGCCGGGATCGGCTTCCCCTACTCGCTCACGGTCGCCCTCTTCGGCGGCACGGCACCCTACGTGGGCACGCTCTTCAAGGACCTGGGCCATTCCGGGCTGTTCCCCTGGTACGTCGCCGTCCTGTGCCTGCTGTCCTCGCTGGTGTACCTGCGGCTGCCGGAGACGGCGCACAAGGAGCTGGAGCGCTGACGCCGGTGGGCGTCAGCGCCCCGCCACGGCCCGCCTCAGCGCCGGCGCCCGCGCGGCCGCGGCACCTCCATGTCCTCCGGCCGCGGGCCCTGCCCGGCCACGACCCGCCGCCACGCCTCGCGGTACACGTCGGCCACGGGCCGGTCGGGGACGACGACGCCCAGGACGGGCGACTCGCCGTCGAGCAGGCCGTACAGCGGCAGCTTCCACCGCTCCAGCGGGAGGTGCGGGTTGGCGAGCCGGGTCCACCCGCCGGGCAGGAACAGCGAGCGTCCGGCCTTGGCGCGGCTGCCCTCCAGTACGAGGTCGGTGGCCGCGAGTTCGGCGCGGGCGGCCCGCAGCCGGGCGGTGCCGCCGCGCCGGGCGCCCCAGCCGGTCCAGCGCGCGGTGTTGCGGTCGGTGGGGTCCGGCATGGCGAGCAGCATCAGGTAGAGGACGGCGGCGTCCTCGCCGATGCCGTGCCGTGCGGCCACCTCGGAGACCAGGCCGGGCACGGAGCGGGCCGGGTCCTGCGGCCACCAGAGGCCGTCCTGGTCGCGCTCGCCGGCCACCGGGTTCCCGGGGTCGGCCAGCAGTTCGGCGAACCGGCCGTCGTGGACCAGACGCAGGGCGGTCCGCTGCGCGTTCGGCCGCTGCCCGGCGAACAGCGCCGCCAGGTGCGGGTCATGGCCGGCCGCGTCCAGCAGGGCCGGACGGACGGCGGGGACGGGGTCGGACTGCGACCGCTCGGTGCCCAGCACGACCGCACCGTAGCGGACGAAATCGTCACCGGTCTCCGTCGGTTCGCCCGCGGCCCGCCGGAACGCCTCCCAGTCGGCCTTGGCGTCCAGGCCGATCAGCAGCCCGGGATGGGCCAGCCGGGCGCGCAGCGCGGCCAGTACGCCGGGCAGGACGGCGCGGACCGGGTCGCCGGACGGGAGCCGGTGGGCGAGCCACGCGGCCATCGCCACCGCACCCTTGAGGACGTGGCCGTCGAAGCCGGGCGTCTGCTCGGCGGACGTCGGGTAGTAGCGGCCGACGGTCCAGGTCAGGTCCTGGGTGAGCCGGGGCTCCGTGGCGAGGTCGACGAAGCCGCGCAGGGCGGCGTCCGGTGCCCAGCCCACTGGCTCCACGGTGCGGGCCGCGTCGTGCACCACCTCCTCGGGAACGGGGGTGCGCCGGCCCAGCCGCTCGTTCCAGATCCCGGCCGCGCGGACGGCGTCGGGGCCGTGGGTCCACAGCCGGGACGGGTCGGTGGGCAGCAGCGCCGCCACGACGGCCTGCCGGGCGCCCGCGTCGAGGGCCCTCAGCTCCTCCTTGGCCACGCGGGCGTCGGCCGACCTCGCCCCGATGGCCTTCAGCGTCGCGGAGGGCACGCCCTGCCGTACGTCGTCGATCAGGGGCAGGCCGGCGACCACCAGCCGGGCCATGGTCGGGGTGACGCCGGTGAGCCGGGCGAACTCCTCGGCGGCGGCCGGGTACCAGGGTGCGGGACCGCGTTCCGCGAGCGTGGCGCGGAAGGCGGCGGCCCAGCCGGGCGCCCGGGCCGGCTCCGGCACGAACGGTTCCTGGGCGACCGGGGTGTACGGCGCGGGTGTCTCGAACCTGCCGGCCGGGTCGTGGTGGAGGGCGCCGTAGTGCCGGCCGGGGATCTCGTGCGCGCCGTACTCCTGGACGAACTGGTACCAGCGGTCGGGGAAGACGAGGAACGCGCCGTCGGCCAGGTCGAGCACGGTGGCCCTGGTGTAGCCCTGCACGGCGTCGGGCCCGGTGAACAGGCCGCCGTCCAGGCACAGGCGGACACGGCGCCAGTGGTCCGGGTCCAGGTCCGTGAGGTGCTGCGCGTCCAGTTCCGCGAGGAACGCCTCCAGTGCCTGCCGGTGTTCCGGCACGGTGACCTCGGTGCCGGCCCGCAGGGCGACGACGGCCGGGAGGTGGGGCAGGGCCAGTGCGTTGAGGCGCTCGAGCGACGGCTGCCTGGGCAGGTCGGGATGGACCCGGCTCTCGGGTGCCGGTTCGGCCTTGCCCCGCGCGGACGGGCCGATCAGGCCCGGCAGTTCGAAGAGGTGGTGGTCGAAGTCGTAGTACCAGCGGCGCTCGCCGTCGGTGAGGCCGACGCCGTTCAACGCGGATGCCAGCAGGAGGTCGCCGACGACGACCGGCTCCTCCCGCGGGGTGTCGCCCGCCACGGCGGCGTCGAGCCGGGCGCGCGCCTCGTCCAGGACGCGCTGCAACTCGGCGGCGTACCGCGTCACTCCGGCGATGCCCGCGCGCAGCGCCTCGTGGCCGACCCGCGGCAGCAGGCCGCGGACCAGGCCGGGCAGCACGTCCCGGTCGTCGGGCTCGCCCCCGGGTGTCTCCGCGACGGCCGCCGCGAGCAGTTCGGCCGCGGTGTCCTCGCCGACCCGGCGCAGTGCCGCGGAGCCCTGCGGGTCGCGGGGCTGGAGCAGGTGCCAGTAGCGCAGGGGCGGCAGCAGGGGGGTACCCGCGCTGAACGGGCCTGCCGTGTGGCCGCGCGTGACCTCGGCGAGGACCTTGCCGTCGCCGTCGAGCAGCCGGATGTCGGTGCCCGACCAGCGCAGCACGGTCACATGCCGGTCGGTGCCGGGGAACACCAGCGCGTGCTCCGGGTCCCTGCCCACGCCGGGCGGTACGACGACCGACCGTCCGGCCAGGTCCTCGCCGCGCCGCGAACCGTCGGGCAGCGTGATCACCCGCCAGCCGAGCAGTCCGTCCACCGGGGCGCACATCGGGCCCGGCGCCGCCGTGGGGGCGGGCAGCAGCCAGGCGGTGCCGAGGCTGCTGCCCTCGGGCGCGGCACGCAGCCCCTCGCCGAACCAGTCCGGCACGGCGCGCTCGCCCACCGCGTCCCGGTAAGGGTCGTACGCGTGCCAGGCGCTGTTGGTCTCGTCGGACCAGTCCCTGATCCACACCCAGTACGAGGTGCCGTCGCCGATCACCAGCCGTCCGGGCGGCACGTGGGTGTCGCCCCGCCGCAGGATGCCCTGGCCGGTGGCCCGGCCGCCCTCCGGGAGCGGGAGGGAGGCGGGCGGCATGCCGTTCGTACCGTCGGTCCCGTCCACCCGGCAGGCGTGGGAGTAGCGGGCGTCGCCGGTCACCGCCGTCGGTGACGAGGGGTCGCCGTCGTGCCAGTAGCCGTGCGAGCTGGACGTGGAAAAGCTGTACCAGGTGACGAGCAGGCCGCCGTCCACGTAGCGGACGTCGGGACGCCAGCGGTCGCCCGTGTCCGGGAGGCGCAGTTCGTGGCTGAGTACCGTGCCCTCCGCGTCGATCACCCGGGCGTGGGTGTCCTTGAGGACGATCAGCTGGGGCCACGCCTCACCCACCTGTGTCTTGCGCACCTCCTCGGGGGATCCGGCGGAACCGACCGCTTCGTCCCAGGCGGGCCAGCCCAGTTCGTCCAGGATGCCGGTGCGCAGGGTGCGCGCGAGGGCCGGGGCCATGCCGGTGGCCAGCGCTTCGCGTACGGCCTGCTCGGCGGTGGCCAGGACCTCGCCCGGCAGCCATCTCAGGGACGTGAGAGGTTCCAGGTAGCCGGTGAATCCCCCCAGTTCGGCCGTGAGGTACCGGCGGCTGACCCCGGCCACCCACTCGGCCAGCATGGGGCGACCACCGGGTGACTCGGCGAGGGTGGTGACGGTGCGCCGGTCCTTGTCCGCCCGCTCGTGGGCGGGACAGCCCGCCCGGAAGGCCGCGCGGAAACGGGGGTCGGCCGCCAGGGCGAGCAGGTCCCTGCGCTCCTCGCGGGCCGCCCAGTCCTTCAGGCCGAGCCCCGGGCGGTCGTCGGGGTCCGCGACGGGTATCCGCAGGGCCAGGAGCTGGTCGAGGAGGTCGACGTCGCCGACCGGAGGCGTCAACATGGCGCCGGAGGAATCGAGTTCGGCGCGGAGTGAATCGGCCATGCGGTCCACGAGCGGATACAGCTCCGCCGGGGCCGGGGACCGGCTGTCGGCGCCGCACAGTGCGAGGAACCTGCGCGCCCACCCGGCCGTGCCGTCGTGGGAACGCTCCTCGGCGGGCCGTGCGGCGTCGCAGAGCCCGGCGGTGGCTCCGGACTTCTCCAGCAGCTCCAGCCACTGGGGCAGATCCTCCTGCTCCCACTCGGCGGGCAGCAGTCCCAGCAGGGTGCCGCGGACGGCGGGCTCCCGCGCGGCCAGTTCCAGCAGCGCGGCCCGGTGGGCCTTCCACCAGCCGGGCGGTGCCTTGACGGTGCCGGGCAGCGACAGCATCTCGCGCAGGTAGGCGATCTCCTCCGCCCGCGCGTTCCCGCCGGCGGCGGCCTTCGCCAGCCGGCGCAGGTCGGCCGCGCCCGGGCTGGACGGCGGCAGTCCGTGCGCCGCGAGCCGCGTGAACAGACCGCGCAGGTGCCGGAACGCCGTCGTGGCCGGCACCCGGGAGGACAGGCCCTTGGCGTAACCGGACAGGACCTTGGTCGGCACGGCGTCGGCCAGGGCGAACTCCAGGAACACCGCGTCGATGCGCGCCTCGTCGAACGGCAGCGCGTGTGCCATCTCGGCCTTGCGCGCGTTGACGAACATCTGGGCGGCGTACGACCGCTCTCCGGCGGCCAGGAACACCCGGCCGGCCTCCTCGTAGAAGGTCGGCAGGAAGTGCGGCACGGAACCGGCGAGGCGCTCGCCGATCGACTCGTACGTGGCGCGTGCCTTCTTGGCGCGGGAGCGCACCGTCCGCGCGACCCTGTTCATCTCCTCGACCAGGGACATGGCCAGATGGCCGTCCGAGGGGTGCCGGACCAGGACCCATTCGGGGAAGCCCATGGCCCGGTGCTGCCCGATGCCGACCTCCACCGGTCCGCCCTCGGGCCTGAGTCCGAGGAACGGGGCGCCGGTGTCCCCGGACGGGTCCTCGGCGATCAGCCGCACGACGGTCCGGCCGTCCAGGCCCGGATGCCGGTAGGCCCGCGTGAACACGGGCACCGCCCGGTCGCCGCCGCCGGTGGTGCCCGGCGGCAGGACGGCGCCGGCCCGGAGCAGCTCCGCCACCTCCTCCGCCGTCGTCCCGCCCTCGGTGGTGCCGTCGCTCATGCTCTCGTGCCTTTCCAGGAGGTGCGTACCGCCGTGCCGTTCACTGGGCGCCGTCCGCGGACGCGGTGCGGCCGGCGTGCAGGGCGGCGGCCATGCGCATGCCCTCGGACCAGGCCACGGGGCCGATCTCGGCGAGGGGGAGGTACCGTCGGCCGTCCTCGACGCTCCAGGCCAGGCCGCCGGTCCAGGCCTTCTCCTCGGTGAAGGGGTCGCTCATGCCGACGGAGGCGGTGACGACCCGTCCGGCGTCCCGGATCCGGTCCACGACGCTGCTGCCGGAGATCTGGTAGCCGAGGGAGGTGGCGCGGGAGGAGAGATGGAACCACGAGCGGTACTCGGCGCCGGCGAACTCGGTGACCGTGTGGGCCGTGGTACCGCTCCCGCCGGGCCTGCGCCAGGTGCGGCGGTGGATCTGCTCGACGCCCTGGACCACGCCCGACTCGGCCGCGAACCGGCGCAGTTCCTCCAGCCGGGGCAGGAGGACGGGGTGGGGCATGGTCACCGTGCGCGGTGCCAGGCGGACGGTCGCGCCGTCCAGGCCGACCAGCCGCAGTTCGCCCGACTCGGCGACGTCGCGCAGGAAACCGGTCTCGTCGGGGTGGTCGCCGACGACAACGATGTCCCGCAGTGCCGCCCGCCACGCCTCGTCGGGCCAGACCTGCCCCAGCAGCCCCGTCGGTACCGGCAGCGAGGACACCATCCACCGGTCGACCTGGGCGGCGCACTCGGCGGCGTGCCGGTCGAGCCATTCGGCGAACCGCTGGAGTTCGAGCACCTCGGGCCGGTCCCGTATCCCCTCCGGCAGGGACCTCTCCCGCTTCCCCTCCCGTCCGTCCGGGGACTTCGCCACCGCCGACCGGGCCACCACCCGGCCCTCCGCCAGGGCGACTTCGTACTCGTCGCCAACTGCCAGCCACCCCATGGATCCTTCGCCTCTCCGCCGCCGGTAACCCGGCACAGCGCGTCCGGCGGCCCGAATCGGCGCGCCCCGCTGTGACGTTGGCGAAAGACTAGGGGCACCCACCGACAGTCCCCCCGCTCACACCGCCCCGTCCGAGCGGTCAAGGGAACCGTCCGCACCGGGCGGTGGATTTCGCGCCAGATTGAACGACGACGTTTTCCAGCCGACTCCCACTCGAACGGACGTCCGTTCACCCCGGCCGGTTTCGCGGGCGGGGCGGCTCCATGGGGGCGGTGTGCCACCGTGGCCAGGATGACAGGGCCGGCGGCGCAGGCAAGAGGGCGGACGGCCGGATTCCCTACGGAGTGGGATCCGGTGCGGATGGGTGTGTTCTCCGCCTTGTTCGCCCGGACGGAGGCCGCTGTTCCGCCCCTGACGGGGCGCCGACAACGGCGGATTGACTCGGGTGCGGTTCGCACGTGCGTACGTTCCGTGTTCCACCCGCACGGATCAGGGCACATGGCCTCGTGGCGCGGGGACGAGTGACTATCGGCTGTCCGAACCGGACGGCCGAGACAAGGGGTGGGGGAGATGGTCCGTACGGTCGTGGTGCACGACGAGGAACTACTGCGGTCGGCGTTGGCGCAACTGCTCAGATCCGACGACACACTGGAGGTCTCGGCACTGTGTCCGGACAACGAGGCCCCGGACACCGAGGCGTTACCGGCGGACGTGTGTGTCGTGGACGGCGAGTGCCTCCAGGGACCGGACGACGCCCGGGGGGAGCGCCTGCGGGGCCGGTACGGGGACCGGCTCGTCGTCCTGACGACCGCCAAGCGGCCGGGGGTGCTGCGCCGGGCGTTCGAAGGCGGCGCGCTCGGGCTGGTGGACAAGAACGCCCCGGCGCACCGGCTGATCACGGCGGTGCACACCGTGGCCAAGGGGGAGCGCTTCCTGGACGAGACCCTCACCGTGGCCCTGCTGAAGGGCGCGGAGATGCCGCTGACCACCCGCGAACTGGGCGTGCTGTCCCTGGCCTCCCAGGGAGCGCCGATCGCCGAGATCGCCGCCCGGCTGCACCTGTCGCGGGGAACGGTCCGCAACTACATGGCGACGGCCATCCGGAAGGTGGGCGCCCGCAACCGGGTCGACGCGATACGCATCGTCCAGAGCGCCGGCTGGACGTGACCCGGCCGCGCCGTCCGCCGGCCGCGTCCCGCACGGAGGTTCGCGGTCACGGCCGCCGCGACGGCTCTCCGTGCCAGTGGCCCGTCAGGTCGCGGTAGAGCGGCGACCGGTCCAGCACCTCCTCGTGGGTGCCGCAGACCGCGGCCACGCCGTCCAGCACCAGCACCCGGTCGGCCCGGACCGCCGACGACAGACGGTGCGCCACCACCACCAGCGTGCCCGGCCGCCGGGCCAGGGCCTCCTCCGCGTGGGCCTCCGCGGCCGGGTCGAGGTGGCAGGTGGCCTCATCGAGCAGCAGCAGGGGGGCGGGCGACAGGTACGCGCGGGCCAGCGCGACGAGTTGCCGCTCCGCGTGGGTCAGTTCGGCGGGCCGCACCGGACCGTCGAGCCCGCCCAGGCGCTCGACCAGCGGCCGCAGCCCGAGTTCCCGGACTGCGGCGTCCAGGTCCGCCCGGTCCGCGTCCGGGCGGAGATAGGCGAGGTTGTCGCCGACGGTGCCGGTGAAGACGTACGCCTCCTGCGGGACCAGCGTGCGCAGGGCGGCGAGTTCGGCGGCGGCGCGTCCGGTCACCGCCTGGCCGGCCACCCGGACCTCGCCGCCGCTCGGCGCGAGCGTTCCCGCGACGAGGCGGGTGAGGGTCGACTTGCCGATGCCGCTCGGTCCGACGACGGCGAGGTGTTCGCCCCGGGCGACACGCAGGTCGAGCGAGTCGAGCACCGGCTCCGCGCGGACGCCGTAGGACAGGGTGACGGACCGAAGTTCCACCGCCGGGGCCGGCCGGGCGCCGGACGCCTGGGGTCCGCCGGGCGCGGGTGCGCGGGCGGGGGACGCGGGTGTGGCCTCCCGCACCGGCGCGGGGCCGAGGATCCGGTCGAGGACGACGAGCAGCCGGGCGCCCGCCGCGCCCAGGGCGGTCATCAGCGTGTGCAGGGCGGGCAGCAGGGACTGCACGAGATAGGTGAACGCGCCGAGCAGCGCACCCGCCGTCACGCCCCGCCCGCGCAGCCACGGCACCGCCACGAGCAACGCGAGCACGGGCAGGTTGCCCGCGACGCCGAGCGCCGTCGTGCGCACCGCCGCCCAGCGGGCCAGGACCCGGGCCGTCGCGGCGGCCTCGGCGACCAGTTCCGCACCGCGCCGCTCCGTCTCGGGCCCGGCCCCGCAGGCCGTGAGGTCCCGCAGGGCGGCGCGTGAGCGGGTCACGTGGTCGCCGAGCGCCTCGTCGGCGGCCAGGGCGCGGCGTTGGGCCGCCGCCATGGGCCGCAGCGTCGCCAGGAACAGCGTGAGGCCGGCCGCCAGGGGCGGCAGGACCACCACGAGCAGCGCCGGATGCAGGGACAGCAGGCCGATCAGGGCCCCCGCGGCGGTGAAGACGAACGAGCGCAGGGTGAGGACGAGACCGGCGAAGCTGTCCCGGGCGATCTCGACCTGGTTGGTCAGCCGGGAGACGGCCGCCCGGTCCGTTCCGCCGGGCCCGCCGAGGGCCGCCAGGGTCATGGACCGGTCGACCGCGCGCCGCACCAGACCGTCCCGCAGCGGCTCCGTCAACCCGGCGAGCTGCGCGAACACGCCTCGCACGACCGGAGCGCCGGACAGTACGGCGACCAGGGCGACCGCGAGCCACAGCAGCCCCCGGCGCGTGTCACCGGCGAGAAAGCCCTCGTCGACGGCGTGCGCGACCGC
This sequence comes from Streptomyces sp. NBC_01723, assembly GCF_036246005.1. NCBI lineage: Bacteria > Bacillati > Actinomycetota > Actinomycetes > Kitasatosporales > Streptomycetaceae > Streptomyces > Streptomyces sp. NBC_01723. The sequence goes on along the minus strand of NZ_CP109171.1, from coordinate 7,510,628 downwards.
GAATCCCACCAGGAACGCCTGCGCCGACTCCACCAGCGACCAGAGCCCGAGCCGGGCCAGCACGCCTTTGCGCCGGGCGAGGAAGCGGCGCGCCGGCGGGACGACGCGGCGCAGCGCCCCCGACCCGTCGTCCGGTGCGGGCAAGCGGCGGTCCCCTGCGGGCGCGGACGTCACGGCCGTGCCTCCTCGGGCTCGGGGGCGGGGTCGGCGGCGAGTTCGGAGTCGAGTCCGGACCCGGGCTTCGACGCGGGCTCCGGACCGGGTCGGCGGGCGGACCCCACGCGCGGCGCAGCGGCCGCGGCGCCGAAGACGGCCCGGTAGTCCTCCGTCCGCCACAGGTCGTGGTGCGTCCCGACGGCCCGCACGCTCCCCTCCTCCAGCCACAGCACCAGATCCGCCCGGGCCGCCACCGACGGGCGGTGCGCGATCACGAGCCTGGTCCCGGGCCGCACCGAGCGGCGCAGGGCGAGGTTCACCTCGTGTTCCGTGGCGGTGTCCAGACTGGACGTCGCGTCGTCCATCACCAGGAGCCGTCCGGCCTGCGCGAACGCCCGTGCCAGGCCGAGCCGCTGGTGCTCCCCGCCGGAGAGCGGCGCCCCCGACAGCGGGGTGTCGTACCCGTCCGGCAACCGGCGGACGAAGCCGTCGGCCCCCGCCGCTCGGGCGGCTCGCCGTACCTCCTCGGGGGAGGCCCGCCGCGCCCCGGAGGCGACCGCTTCGGCGACCGTGCCCTCCCCCAGTGCCGGGCGTTCGAAGGCGAAGGCCACCTCGGTGCGCAGCGCCTCGCGCGTCAGCCGGTCGAGGCGGACACCGTCCAGCAGCACCTGGCCCTCGTCGGGGTCGATCAGCCGCCCCGCCACGGCCGCCAGGACGGACTTGCCCGCGCCGCTGCGGCCGACCACCGCGACCGTGGAGCCGCCCGGCACCCGCACGTGGTCGGCGCGCAGCACCTCCCTGCCGTCGCGCACCACGCGCACACCGCGCAGTTCGAGTTCACCGGTGCCGGCCGGGGGCAGGTGACCCGTCCCGTGGGACAGCGCGGGCAGCCGTTCCAGCTCCAGGGTCCGTTTGCGTGCCTCGCGGCCCCGCACGATGGCGCCCAGCAGGGATGCCGCGCCGCCGACACCGGCCGTGAGCTGTGCGTACCGGCCGGCGGCGAGCAGCTCCCCCACGCTCAGGTCCCCGGAGGCCAGGCGCAGTCCGCCGACCCCCGTGGCGACCAGGATCAGCAGCGGCACCAGGACGCCGCTCCTGCCCAGCGCCCGTCCGTGCAGGGCCCACATGTCCCGGCCCTGGGCGGCGAGTTCCGCCAACGGCGCCAGCACCCGGGCACGTTCCCGGTCACCGGTCCCCGCGGCGCCGATCGTCGCCGTGCCCTCCAGGGCCTCGAGGAGCCCCGACGCGATCTGGGACTGGGTGCGCTGGTAGGCGGCGACCGAGGCGCCGGTGTCGCGGGCGAAGGCCCGCAGCACCAGGGCCAGGGCGGGCAGACCGGCGCACACGCAGGCCGCCACCCACACGTCGACGAAGGCCAGCGCCACCAGGGCGCCCAGCGGGGTGAGCAGCGAGGCCGCCAGTGCCGCCCGGGCCGCCGGGGCGCCGCCCGCGTCGGCGGCGTTGAGGGTCAGGCGAGTGCCTACGTCCCCCGGCGGAAAGGGCCGGACGCGGTCCGGTACGGCGCCCAGCAGGCCGGTGAGGGCCCGAGAGCGGACGGAGGCCGTCCATGCGGCGTTGCAGCCTCCGGTGAACAGCGCGGTCAGGCTGTCGAGGAGCAGTTCCCCCAGGAGGAGCCCGGCGCTCAGCGCGAGCCAGGGGCCGGCGTCGTCGGCGCCGTCGCGCAGCATCAAGTCGAGTGTGCGGCCGAGGACGACCGGCTGGGCCACCGCCGTCAGGGCGGCCGCGACCGAGCACAGCAGCACCAGTACCTCCGGCGCGCGCCCGGGATTCGCGGCGTCGGTCCCGTCCCGCGCCTCGGGCGCCCGCCGCGCCCGGGACCTGCTCGTTCGCACCAGCCAAGACCTTCCGTCCGTCCCACCGTGCCGGGACGCCGGTCGCGCACCCCGTGGGGCCGTGGGGTGCGCGGGCAGGCGTCGGCGCCCCGGGAGAGACCCGGGGCGCCAGTGCCGGGCGACACGGCTCACCATGTCGCCGCGGCGGTCAACTCCGGCGTCAGTTACAGGTCGTGACGCTCAGGCTGCTGTCGCCGCAGAGCAGCAGGCTGGCGCGGCTGCCTCCGGTCTCGACGTCGCCCATGGCCTCGTCCTTGGGGGTCTCCATCGACTGCAGGTCGAAAAGGTTCATGACTCTTCCCTTCGTACGGCAACAGGTGTGCTTTTTCACGACCCCGAGCGGGGCCGAGTCGGAGGGCCGCTGCTCGTGCGCAGCGGCGGCAGGAACGGCAGCCCGGCGGGCTCATCGCCGAGGACGGAGGCGACGGCCAGCAGGCATCCGGCCGTTCCGGTGGAGAGGTCCATGGAAAGCCGCATCATCTGCTCACCGGGGAAGGCGAGCCGGTCGCGGTAGGACATGGCGTGCCAGGACAGCGCGTCGAGCTGGCGCCGCAGGGCCTCGGGGCCGGTGCCGGGTGCCGTGGCCGTGGTGCGGCCGAGGTGCAGCACCATTCCGGCGACGCCGCGGTAGAGGCCCGGCTGGGCGTAGAACATGGCCTGTGCGGCGGCCACGATCTCGCCTCGCGCCCGCTCGAACTCCTCGTCCTCGCGGTGGGCCAGGTAGTCGTCGAGGACCATGCCGATGCCCACGCTGCCCGCGCCCAGGTAGGGCATGGTGCGCCAGCCCTCGTCGACCTGGAGCGCGCCGCCCGCGCCGCGGACACACTGGGCGAGGTCCTGGCGCAGCGCGTCACGGGCGAGGTCGAGCAGGGCGCCGTCCCGGGTGCGTTCGTGGAGCCGCAGGAAGAGCAGGGCGCGTCCCGAGGCGCCGTACAGCAGCCCGGCGCGGGTCCGGCCGGACTTCTCCGCCGTGTTCCGCGTGCCGCCGGCCGCCAGGTCGGCGCAGCGCAGGGCGATGGTGCGCAGCGCGCTCTCCCCGGTGGTGGCGGCGAGCGAGTCCAGGGCCAGGCCCAGTCCGGCGGTGCCGCTGTGCAGGTCGGGGGCCAGGTCGTCGAGGGGCTGGTCGAGAAGGAGTTCGGCGAGGTCGAGGGCGCGGTCGCGGTGACCGAGGCGGTCGAGGGTCCAGGCGATTCCGGCGAGCCCGTCGTGGAAGCCGAGCGGCATGCCCGAGGGCGGTTGCTTGGTCCGCTCCAGCAGCCACTGCTCCCCGTCCTCGTCCCTGCCCGCCCCGCTCTCCGCCAGGGCGTACAGCACCCCCGCCGCTCCGTGGCCGAAGGCGAGGCCGCCGCCGGCGGTGGCGAACTGCGCGATGTCACCGGGGTAGAGGCGGTCCGTGCGGGACGGCGTCGCGGAGGCGCGGACGGCCTCGGCCATCGAGTCCCGGCTGCGGGGCCAGTCGTCCGGGCGGACCGGCGCCACCGGCCCGGCCGGCCGTGGTGCCGCGGGGACGCCGTCGGCGCCGGCCGTGATCTCGTCGACCGCCGCGTCCAGGAAGGCCCGGTCCACGGGGAACTGTTCGGCCACCACGTCGGCGAGGTGGGCCGCCTTGCGCCGGTCGAGCGCCAGCAGGCTGGTGAGCGGGAGGAACAGCGCGAGCCGCAGACACGCCAGCGCGTACCGGTCCACGGCCACGCCCCGCCGGTCGGCGGGGGCCACGAACCCCGGGTTCGCCACGATCTGCCGACCCGGTTCGTCGACGTGGTGGGCGGCCTCGAAGTCCAGCAGGGCGATGCTGTCGTCCTCGCGGATCATGATGTTGAACAGGTGCAGGTCGTTGAAGACCACGCCCCGGGCGTGCACGTCCTGGACGGCTCGTTCCACCCGCGCGTGGACGTCCAGGGCCCAGGCGGTGTACTCGGCCAGTCTTCGCTCGTCCGGGTCGGCCTCGATGAGCGGATGGCGGCGGGCGAAGAACGTGTTGAGCGGCTTGCCGTCGAGGTACTCCAGGACGAGGAAGTGGTGTTCCCCGATCGTGAGGTGGTCGCGCACCTCGGGCGTGCAGCCGAGGCCCGACAGCATCTCCAGCGCCCGGCGTTCGCGGTGCAGCCGGGTCACGGCGTCCGCCCCGTCGGCCGCGAGACCGGCGTGCGGACGGGCCTCCTTGAGGACGACCTGCTCGCCGGTGCGGCTGTCCCGGGCGAGGTAGACACCGCCGCCGTTGGAGAAGTGCAGTGCCGACTCGACGGTGTAGGGCAGCTCGGCCAGGGTCACCGCGGAGCGGGCTTCGAGGTGCTCGCCCAGGAAGGCGGGCGGGGTGACCCAGTCCGGTACCCGGAAGACCGGGCCGCGCAGGTCGGGCACCAGGACGCCGTCGGGGCCGGTGACGGCCGGCCGCAGCTCGCCGTCCGCGTCGTAGCAGTTGCGGCGGGTGAAGCCGCCGTACCGGACGTGCACGGGGCCGTCACCGATCCGGAGGTCGCTGAGGATGTGCGGTCCGGGCTCGCCGGCCAGCAGGCCGGACAGCTCCCCCACGAGCCGTTCGAAGTCCGCCTCGTTGGCCGGGTACACGGTGATGAACTTGCCGCTGCCGGCGCGGTCCGCGTACTTCGCGTTGCGCTGGTGCAGCAGGTAGCGGCTGGGCACGAACTTGAAGGCGGTGCCGCCGTCGACGCAGTGCCGCAGGACGCGCTCCAGCACGGACTCGGCGTTGTCGAGGCAGGCGGAGACGTGGATCTTCCACCCCTGGTCGGGCAGGTCGGTCTCGACCGGGCGCAGGGCGAGCCAGTCCCCGCTCTCGTTGCGCTGCCACCCGGCCGGCACGGGGGCCGAGGCCGCGGCGTACCGGGCGTGCCGGGTGCCGCCGCGCAGGGCCGTGCGGTGCGGAGCATCGTAGAAGGACGGATCCGCGTCGCAGTAGACGGCATAGCCCTTGTTCACGCCTTCTCCCTCCGCCGGTCGCTGACGGGGATGACGCTGTCACGCGGCGTACCGCTCCGGACAGTTACCGCTGTCATGACTCCGACGTGCGGAACGCACGGGTAACTTCGCTGGACGGGCGGCCGGGGGAAGGTTTCCGCTGGACGGAAGGATCCTTGCCGGGGTGGGGGCACGTCGCCATGGTGTGAGCCACACGACGTCGACGACGGGAGCGCCCATGCCGCACACGACCGCCTTCGCCAGGAACCAGTGGTACGTCGCCGCCCACCGCCACGAGGTGGGCGGGAGTTGCTGGGGGCGGCGTGTGGAGGCGGTGCGCGACCCGGCCTTCACCGTGGCGGCGGGGCAACTGGTCTGGCTGGACGGCCCGTCGGGCTGCGGCAAGACGACGCTGCTGACGTGTGTGGGCGGGCTGCTCGAACCGATGGCCGGGGAGGTTTTCCTGGCGGGCCGGAGGGTGGACGGCCCCCGGCGACGAGGCCGTCTACCTGGGCGAACGGGTGGTGGTGCTGTCCGCCTCCTCCAGGGTCGTGCGCGAGCAGCTGAAGGTCGGCCTGCCGGCCGAGCGGGGCCAGGTGCACACCCGGGTGTCCCCGCGCTTCGCCGAGCTGAGCACCCATGTGTACGAGCAGATCCAGCGGCGAAGCGGGGGACGCCCTCTCCCGTGAAGACCGACGCGCCGCCGTCTCACTGGCCCGGGGCCGCCCACAGCCCTCGTACGTGTCCCAGGTGGCGTGTCATCACCGCGCGCACGGCCTCCTCGTCGCGGGCGAGCAGCGCGTCGAGGATCTCCAGGTGCTCCTCCGCCGACGCCTGGAGCCGCCCCTGTTCCACCAGCGCCGTCAGCCCGTAGAGCCGGGAGCGGCGGCGCAGGTCCCGTACGACCTCCACCAGGTGGGCGTTGCCCGCGAGTTCCAGCAGGCCCAGGTGGAAGCGGAGGTCGGCGTCGACGTACGCGATGAGGTCACCGGCCAGTGCGGAGGTGACGATCTCCTCGGCGACGGGGCGCAGCGCCTGGAGGGCGACGGTGTCGGCGGTGGTGGCGAGCCCGGTCGTGGTGGGGATCTCGATCAGCGAGCGGATGTGGGTGTACTCGTCGAGCTGCCGTTCGGACACGGCGGTGACCCGGAACCCCTTGTTGGGCACGGTGTCGACCAGGCCCTCCCTGACCAGGTCGAGCATCGCCTCGCGGACGGGGGTGGCGGAGACACCGAAGCGGGCGGCGAGGCCGGGCGCCGAGTAGACCTCGCCGGGGCGCAGTTCGCCCGCGATCAGGGCGGCGCGCAGCGCCTCGACGACCCGCTCGCGGTGGCTGGGCTTGCGGCCGCCGAGGACGGGCAGCGCGGGACCGGAGGCGCTCACAGCACGAACCCCGCCGGGAAGGGGTCCTCGGGGTCCAGCAGGTACTGGGCGGTTCCGGTGATCCAGGCGCGGCCGGTGAAGCTGGGCAGGACGGCCGGGTGTCCGGCGACCTCGGTGGTGCCGAGCAGCCGGCCGGTGAACCGGGTGCCGATGAAGGACTCGTTCGTGAACTCGGTGTGCGGCGGGAGTTCGCCCCGGGCGTGCAGCTGTGCCATACGGGCGCTGGTGCCGGTGCCGCAGGGCGAGCGGTCGAACCAGCCGGGGTGGATCACCATGGCGTGCCGGGAGTGGCGGGCGGTGGAGTCGGGTGCGGTCACCTGGACATGGTGGCAGCCGTGGATGGACGGGTCGTCGGGGTGTACGGGTTCGCCCTCGGCGTTGATCGCCGCCATCAGGGACAGACCGGCGGCGAGGATGTCGTCCTTGCGGGACCGGTCGAAGGGCAGCCCGAGCCGCTCCAGCGGCAGGATCGCGTAGAAGTTCCCGCCGTAGGCGAGGTCGTACGTCACCGTCCGGCCGTCGGGCAGGGTCGCCTCGCGGTCGAGGCCGACGGCGAAGGACGGCACGTTTTGCAGGGTCACGGCCCTGGCGGCGCCGCCCTCCACCGCCACCTCGGCGACGACGACCCCGGCGGGGGTGTCGAGGCGGATGGTGGTGACGGGTTCGACGACCTCGACCATGCCGGTCTCCACCAGGACGGTCGCCACACCGATGGTGCCGTGGCCGCACATGGGGAGGTAGCCGGAGACCTCGATGTAGACGACGCCCCAGTCGCAGTCGCTCCGGGTGGGCGGCTGGAGGATCGCACCGCTCATGGCGGCGTGCCCGCGCGGCTCGTTCATCAGCAACCGCTTGACGTCGTCCCGGTGTTCGCGGAAGTACAGCCGCCGTTCGTTCATGGTCGCGCCGGGGATGGTGCCGATGCCGCCGGTGATCACCCGGGTGGGCATGCCCTCGGTGTGCGAGTCGACGGCGTGCAGGACGAGCTTGCTGCGCATGGTGCTCCCTTCCCGGCGCTTCCGCTACGCCAGTCCGGCCGCGAGGGCCTTCTCGGTGGCGGCGCGGACGGCTGCCTCCTGTGCGGGCAGCAGCGGCACGCGGGGTGGGCGGCAGGGGCCGCCGCGGCGTCCGGCCAGGTCCATGGAGACCTTGATGGCCTGGACGAACTCGACCTTCGAGTCCCAGCGCAGCAGGGGGTGCAGCTCCCGGTAGAGCGGCTCGGCCGTGGCCAGGTCGCCGGCGACCGCCGCGCGGTACAGCTCGACGCAGGCGGCGGGCAGCGCGTTGGGGAATCCGGCGATCCAGCCCTTCGCCCCGGCGATCGCCAGCTCCAGCAGGACGTCGTCGGCGCCGGCCAGCAGGTCCAGGTCGGGGGCGAGTTCGGCGATGCGGTAGGCCCGGCGGACGTCGCCGGAGAACTCCTTCACCCCTTGGACGTGTCCCTCGCCGTGCAGCCGGGCCAGCAGCTCGGGCACCAGGTCGACCTTGGTGTCGATGGGGTTGTTGTAGGCGACCACCGGCAGCCCGGTCCGGGCGACCTCGGCGTAGTGCGCGAGGACGGAACGCTCGTCGGCCCGGTAGGCGTTGGGCGGCAGCAGCATCACCGCCCCGCAGCCCGCCTCGCCCGCCTGCTCGGCCCAGCGGCGGGCCTCGGCGGACCCGTAGGCGGCGACGCCGGGCATGACGCGCTGTCCGCCGACCGCAGCGACGGCGGTCTCGACGACCCGGGCGCGCTCCTCGGGGGTGAGCACCTGGTACTCGCCGAGGGAGCCGTTGGGGGCCACGCCGTCGCAGCCGTTGGCAACGAGCCAGGCGCAGTGCTCGGCGTAGGCGTCGTGGTCGACGGAGAGGTCGTCGTGGAGCGGGAGCGCGGTGGCGACGAGGACGCCGCGCCAGGGACGGTGGTCGGTCATGAGGGTCCTCTCTCGGGCTGTTGGGGGGCTTCTTCTCGCGGTTCGGGGTTCTCTTCTCGCGGTTCGGGGTTCTCTTCTCGCGGTTCGGGTTCCGGGCGGGCGAGGACGCCCAGCGGTACGGGGCGGGCGAAGACGCGCCGGGAGGGCGCGGGTCCGCATCCCGCGATGCCCGCGACGGCGGCGCCGCACATCCGGCCCTGGCACCAGCCCATCCCGGCCCGGGTCAGCAGCTTCACGGTGCGGACGTCGCCCGCGCCCAGCTCGTCGACGGCCTCGCGGACGGCACCGGCGGTGACCTCCTCGCAGCGGCAGACGAGGGTGTCGTCGGTGATCCGCCCGGTCCACGCGGCGGGTGGGGTGAAGGCGGCGGCGAGGGCGTCCGCGGACCGCCGCAGCCGGGCCCGGCTCCTGGCGGCCGGTGCCCATCCGGCGGGGTCGGGCTCGGTGCCGCGCAGCCGGGCGGCGACCGAACGTCCGGCGATGTGTCCCTCGGCGAGCGCGAGCTGGGCGCCGCCGACACCGGTGGCCTCCCCCGCCGCCCACACGCCGGGGACGCTGGTGCGCTGTTCGGCGTCGACGGCCACCGTCGGTCCGTCCGGGCGGCAGCCGAGCCCGTCGGCGAGGTCGGTGTGCGGGAGCATGCCGTGGCCGACGGCCAGGGTGTCGCAGGGCAGGTACCGCCCGGTGCCGCGCCGCACACGTCCGTCGGTGTCGAGGGCGGCGACGGTGACGCCGGTGAGACGGTCGTCGCCGTGGGCGCGGACGACGGTGTGCCGGGTGCGGGGGCGGACGCGGTGGCGCAGCAGCCGGGCCGCGTATCCGGCGGCCTCGGGGAACTTGCCGGCCAGGTCGCGCGCCTGCCGGGCGGCGTGGCGCGGGTCGGCCGACTCCACGAGCGCCGCGACCCGCACCCCGGCCGCCGCGAGGCCGGTCGCCACGGGCAGCAGCAGCGGCCCGGTCCCGGCGACGACGCCGGTCCGTCCGGGCACCACGAGACCGCCCTTGAGCATGGCCTGGGCGCCGCCGGCCGTGACGACGCCGGGAAGTGTCCAGCCGGGGAAGGGCAGGACGTGTTCGTAGCCGCCGGTGGCGAGCAGCACCGCGTCGCCGTGCACGGCGACCGGCTCCTCCTGCTCGGGACCGAGCAGGGCGTGCACGGTGAAGGCACCGGACCTCGCCTCCACGTACCAGACGTGATGGTCCGGCAGGACGCGTACGCCGCTGGTGCCGAGCCCGTCCCGCAGCCGCTCCCAGGTGCGCCACTGGTGATGCAGCGCCCGTGGCCGACGGGCGTCCAGTGCGGCGGCGGGCTGCCGGTAGTACTGCCCGCCCGGCCCGTCCGCGCCGTCCAGGACGGTGACCCGTACCCCTCGCGCGTCCGCCGCCAGCGCCGCCGCGAGCCCGGCCGGACCCGCACCGACGACCACGAGTTCAGTCCGCATGGCCCGTGCCCTCCTGGGTGCGGATCACGTCGCCGGGCCGCACCGGCACCAGGCAGGCCCGCTGGTTGGGGCGGTCGTTGACGGTGACCAGGCAGTCGAAGCACACCCCGATAGCGCAGAAGACCCCGCGCGGGCGGCCCGACCCCCGTGTGGTGCGCCAGGAGGTGATGCCGGCCGCCCAGAGCACGGCCGCGACCGTCCGGCCGGGCAGCACCTCGGTCCGGCTGCCGTCGACGGTGACCGTGAAGGGGGGCGCGGGCCGCGCCCGGACCAGCCGCAGCGGGTTCACCGGACCTCCTCGGGAAAGCGGTCGGGGCGGAACGGGGCCAGGTCGAGGGCGGGCCGCGCGCCGCTCAGCAGGCCGGCGACCAGGTGCCCGGTGCCGGTGGACAGGCCGATGCCTGCGCCCTCGTGCCCGCACGCGTGGTAGAGGCCGGGCACCCTGGGGTCCGCGCCGATGGCCGGCAGGTGGTCGGGCAGGTACGGCCGGAAGCCGGCGTACGCGCGCAGGGCCCGCACCCGTGCGAGGAAGGGGAAGAGCCGGGTCGCGCCGGCGGCCAGGGCCCGCAGCGCCGGGAGGGACACGGAGCGGTCGAAGCCGACCCGTTCCCGGCTGGCGCCGATGAGCACCGGCCCGGCGGCGGTGCCCTCGACCACCGGTGAGGTCTGCAGGGCCGCCGAGTCGCTGGCCACGTCGGCGACGTAGTCCGCCGCGTACACCTTGTGCCGTACCCGGGGCGGCAGCGGTTCGGTGACGAGGACGTAGCCGCGCCGGGGCAGGACCGGCAGCCGTACGCCCGCCAGCGCGGCCACTTCGCCGCCCCACGGCCCGGCCGCGTTCACGACCGCCGGGGCGTGCAGTGCGCCCCGGTCGGTGCGCACCCCGCGCACCGCGCCGTCCGGGGCGCGCAGGAAGCCGGTCACCGTGCGGCCGGTGTGCAGCCGGGCGCCGGACGCCCGCAGCAGGTGGGCGGCGGCCAGGGCAGGCATGACCTGGGCGTCCTGCGGATAGTGCACGGCGCCCGCCAGGCCGGGGGCGAGCCGGGGTTCGAGGTCGGGCAGCCGGTCGGCGGGCACGGACACCGCCTCCACCCCGGCCGCCCGCTGTCCCGCGGCGAACGTCTCCAGGCCGGTCAGCGCCTCGGGGGTGGTGGCGACGACGACTCCGCCCTTTTGCTCGTACTCGACCTCCCGGCCCAGTTCCCCGGCGAGCGCGGTCCACAGGCGGGCGGAGAGCAGGGCGAGGTCCAGCTCGGGGCCGGGCTCCTTGTCGGAGACGAGGAGGTTGCCCTCCCCGGCCCCGGTGGTGCCGCCGGCCACGTGGCCACGGTCCACCACGATCACGTCGAGCCCCTCGCGGGCGGCGTACAAGGCACAGGCCGCGCCCACCATCCCGGCTCCGACCACTACGACATCGCAGGTCAGCGACTCCGTCACGCCAGTACTATGTCACACACCACAGTGTCTGGGAACAGTGCCGCGGGGCCGTACCGCCGTTCACTCGGCTACGGGGACGACCCTCAGGTGGGAGGCGGCGGTGCGGCGGGCGCGCTGCGGGCGGTGCGGGGTGCGGCGCGGCTCGCGCAGGACGAGCGTCAGCCGGGTGTACCCCAACTCCTCCAGCGCCGGGGGCGTTTCGACCACGATCCGGCACTCGGTGGTGCCGCGGCGCGGGTCGGGGTGGTGCAGCGGCCGTACGGCACCGTCGTGTTCGACGGCCCGGGCGCCGACGGCGCGGACCCAGTGGGGCAGGCCCTGGCGGTAGGCGGCCTCCATGATCGGGTCCTGGGCGATGTCGCGGCGCACCGCCTGGAGGCCCGGGTCGTGGCCGTACCGCTCCAGGGTGGCGGCGAAGTGCGCCAGCATGGGCAGGCACCAGCTCGACTCGTGCTCACCGAGCACCTCGGCGGCGTCCGGGTGGAACAGCACGAAGCGCAGGAAGTTGTCGTCCGGCATGGCCGTCGGGTGCGGTCCGGCGCCCCGGAAGAGTGTCCGGAAGGCGCCGTTGGCCAGCACCACGTCCCAGCGGTGGTCGACGACGAGAGAGGGGAAGGGTACGGCGTCCAGGAGGGCGGTGTAGTCCTGGAGATACGCCTGGGTCTCGGGGGTCGCGGGGCCGGGCGGCGGCGCCGGCCGCTGCCCTCCTGCCTGAAATGCCATCGGGAGGTCACCCCTCTTGCCTATGCGGCCTTCTCGCGGCGTCCCGATCCTGGTGCCCCGACACGAGGCGTGTCAACTATCGTGGCATTTCGTGCCTGTTGACGGCTGAAATAGGCCACAGTTGTGGCGAGACCTGGATGTGAGTTCGAGCGGCAGGCTACTCTCCGGGAGTTCACGGCAACCGCTTGTGAGAAGCCTGTGAGGCCTGTGAGAGACATAGGGGAGCTGTCGGTGACGGGTGGCTTCGAGGATCCGGGCGTCATGCCGGCCACCGCGCCGGCCGCCGTAGCCGCCCGGGTCGCCGCGCTCGCGGACCGGCTCGGTGTGCCGCACGCCGAGGTCTTCGACGTCGGACGGCTGTCCGCGGCCTCCGGCGTCCCCGAGCCCGTGGTCGGCGCCCTGCTCGGCGGGCGGCCCGCGGGTGAGCCCGATGTGCAGACGCGTTTCCTGCAACGGCTCGACCTGCTGCGGCGCACCCGGCTGAAGCCGAACGGCCGCAAGTACACCCAGCAGGAGATCGCCGACGGCGCCGGCATGTCGCGGCAGCAGGCGGGCGCGCTCATCAACGGCGACCGGCGGCCGACCATGGAGCACTGCGACGCGCTGCAGCGCTTCTTCCGGGTGCACGCCGGATTCCTCACGGCCGAGGACCCCGAGGCGCTCGTGGGCGCCCTCCAGCACACCGAGCAGGAGTTGCTCCAGCAGCTCGCCGACCGGGAGCGGAAGGCGGCGGCCGTCGCCGGCGACCCGCTGGAGCGGCTGCTGCAGGACCACGGGGTGCGCGGCATCGCCTGGCGCGCCGCCCAACTGCCCACCGACCAGCACCGGGACAAGGTCGCCGAGTGGCTGGACATGCTCCTGGAGAGCGTCAAGCGGCCCGAGTCGTGAGCCTGTCGTGAGCGTGGGGAGAACCGTGGGCATCGGCAAGGAGATGCGCCGCCTGTGCGGCGAACTGGTCGAGGAGCTGGCCCTTCCCGCACCGGCACGGCCCACCGAGCTGTACGCGGCCCTGTGCGAGGCGATGAGCCGCCGACGGGGCCGTCCCGTGGTGTTCCGCATGGCCGCCTTTCCCCCCGGGACCGCCAGCGGACTGTGGCTCGACATGGCCGACCGGGACCTGGTCGTCGTCGAGGAACGCACCGCTCCGGAACACCAGTTGGTGATCCTCGGGCACGAGCTGTGGCACATGAAGGCCGGGCACCGCGGCCACCACGTCGAGGGCGCCACGGTGGCGGCCCGGCTGCTGGACGGGGACGGCGCGGACCGGGACGAGGAGGCGCTGCGGGTCACCGTTCGCGCGGTGGCCGCCCGCTCCCGCTTCGACCTCGCCGAGGAGAAGGAGGCGGAGGCCTTCGGTCTGCTGCTGGCCAGCAAGTGCCGGACGTGGCTCGCGGGTTCGGCGCTGCGCGGTCCGGTGCAGCGGGACCACCTGGCGGGGCGGATCGGCGCGTCGCTCGGCTACCTGGGCTGACGGCACCCGGCGGGCGGTCACGGCCGGTGCGCGGGGCGCGGTTCGACGGGATTGTCAGTGGTGGACGGCAAGCTGGAAGGGTGCCACCGCCGTGCGGGGGCACTGACCGCCGACGTCGTTGTGGGGAGAGCCGGGCGATGACCACCGCCACCGTACTGACCGACCACGAGCGCGCCGCCGTGCAGGCCTATCTGCGCCTTCTGCACACGGTGCGGGCCGGCTTCGACACCGCGTCGGGACCGCCCGGCACCGCCCGCCCGCCGATCGTCCCGCCCTCGGTACTCGCCGAGGCGGACCGGGCCCTGGAGGCGGCGGGCCTCACGGGGAACGAGGAGGAGTTCTTCCGGCTGCTGCGAAGCCGGCACCCCCACCCCTGACGCCTCCTCAGGCGTGCGGCACCGTGACCGCCGAGGCGACCAGGCCGTCGCGGGCGTTCCAGCGGCCGTCGAAGTGGGTCACGCGCCGCCCGCCCACGGTCGGGCCGGGCACGAGGAGGGCGGCGCGCAGGGTGCCGCGGCGCGGATCGACCGGGTCCACCGTCAGCTCGATGTCCGCCTCCGAGAAGTCCAGCCACCGCCCGGTGAGGGGGAACCACGCCTTGTAGACGGACTCCTTGGCGCTGAACAGCAGCCGTTCCCAGTGGATACCGGGCCGTCGCTCGGCCAGCAGCCGCAGCCGTTCCACCTCGGCGGGCAGCGCCACGCTCGCCAGGACGCCCTCCGGGAGGGGCCCGTCGGGTTCGGCGTCGATGCCGAGGGAGGCCAGGTCGGTGCGGCGTACCAGGGCGGCCGCGCAGTAGCCGTCGCAGTGGGTCATGCTCCCGGTCAGCCCGGCCGGCCAGCGCGGCGCACCGCGTTCCCCGGTCAGCACGGGCTGCGGGGGCACGCCGAGCTTCTCCATGGCCCGGCGCGCGCAGGACCGGACCACGGTGTACTCACGCCGCCGCTTGGCGACCGCCCGTGCGATCAGCGGCTCCTCCTCCGGGTGGAGCGGGAGGTGCCCGGTGTCGTCGAGGCCGCGCGCCTCCACGACCACGACCGTGTCGGGCAGCAGTTCCTCGATCAGGGGAGCGGTCAAGGGGACACCTCCTCGGACGCCGGCGACGGCAGGATGCGGCGCAGTTGCCCCGGCGGACCGGTCCGCCCCCGCCACTCGCGCGGATAGCCCACCGAGACCTCCTCGAAGCGGACGCCCTCGTGCCAGGTGGTCCGCGGGATGTGCAGGTGCCCGTAGACCATGGTGGCGACCCGGAACCTGCGGTGCCAGTCGGCGGTCCGGCCGGTGCCGCACCACATGGCGAACTCGGGGTACCACAGGACCTCGGTGGGGTGACGGTCCAGGGGGTAGTGGTTGACGAGCACCGTCGGCAGTTCCGCCGGGAGCGCGGCCAGTCTGCGCTCGGTGTCCGCGACCCGCGCCCGGCACCAGGCCTCGCGGCTCGGGTACGGGTCGGGGTGCAGCAGGAACTCGTCGTTGCAGACCACGCCGGTGCCGTGCGCGTACGCCAGCCCCTCGTCCATCGTGGCGCATCCGTCGGGCAGGAACGAGTAGTCGTAGAGCAGGAAGAGCGGTGCGACGACCGCCGGGCCGCCCGCCCCCTCCCACACCGGGTAGGGGTCTTCGGGTGTGGTCACTCCCAGCTCACGGCAGACCTCGACCAGGTGCTCGTAGCGCGCGACGCCGCGCAGGGTGACCGGGTCCTTGGGATGCGTCCACAGTTCGTGGTTGCCGGGGGCCCAGACGACCCGGCGGAAGCGGTCCGCGAGGATGCCGAGGGCCCAGCGGATGTCGGCGACGGTCTCCGCGACGTCACCGGCGACCAGGAGCCAGTCGTCGTCGGAGCCGGGCCGCATCTTCTCGACCAGCGCCCGGTTCTCCGCGTATCCGACGTGCAGGTCGCTGATGGCCCACAGCTGCCCCCGGCCACCGGACGTCGACGTCATCCCCCACCCCTTCGGCGTGCGCGTTTCCACGACACGAGATCACATCCCCCACCCCGTCACAAGAGCGGCCCGCCCCGGCCCGGAGCATCCGCGTGACGCTCGTTGCGCTCGGGGGCGCGGGTACCCCTATGATCGCCCCAACACCACCGCCACGACTCTCCCTTCACACAGAGCGGCCCTGGTGTCCCTCCAACCCCCTGGCCGGGCACGGCCCGCTTCGCCCTGCCCGCGAACCCCGAAAGGCGGCTTGCATGGTTTCTCCCGTACGCGTCTGGCTCAACCGTACGTACGCGGAGAACGTCTTCTTCATGGATCAGCTGCGCAGAAATCCCGCCGACCGGGCCGTCGAGATCCACGCCACGCACGGCGACCCGGACTCCCCGGTGCTGGCCGCCGCGGACACCGCCGATCTGGAGCCGGAGGGTCTGTCCCCGGCCGGCTACGTCGAGTACGCCCTGGACCAGTGCGCGCGACGCGGCATCGACGTGTTCGTGCCCCGGCTGCATCAGTCCGCGATCGTGGCCCACCGCGCCGAGTTCGAGGCGGCCGGTACGGCGCTGCTCGCGCCGCCCCCGGAGGCGGTGGCGGTCTTCCAGGACAAGGTGATCGCCTACGAGGCGGTGCGCGCGATCGGCGTGCCGGTGCCGCCGTGGTGGCGGGTCCGCACGGCCGACGAACTCGTCCTCGCGGTGGAGGAGCTGGAGGCGCACGGTCACCGGGCGTGCTTCAAGCCGGCCTCCGGCGCGGGCGGCGTGGGCTTCCGGATGGTCACCCGGGACTCCTTCTCCCTCGCGCACCTGAACGGGTTCCCGAGCCCGTCCGTTCCGCTGCCACTGGTCGTCGAGGCGCTGCGGGCGGCCGAGGAACCGGTCGACTGGCTGGTGATGCCACGGCTCGAACAGCCGGAGGTGTCGGTGGACTGCCTCACCGGCCCCGACAACCGGGTGCGGCTGGCGGTGGGCCGGACCAAGAACGGCCGCCGCCGCGGGTTCACGCTCCACGAGCAGTGGCTGGCGCCGGCCCGGCGGATCGCGGAGGCCTTCGGGCTGCACCACCTGTCCAACGTGCAGTTCCGGATGTACGGGGACCGGCCGGTCCTGATGGACGTCAACACCCGACCGGCCGGCGGGCTGCACCAGCTGGCGCTGTGCGGGGTCAACGTGCCGTGGGCGGCCGTCCGGCTGGCCCTGGGCGACGACCCGGGCGAGCTGGAGCCGCCGTTCCTCGGCCAGGACTACTCGGTGGTGTCCGGCCCGCGTCCACTGCGGCCGGTGTCGCTGCCCCAGCAGCGCACGGACCTCGCCGCCGGGCCGGTCCAGGCGCCCGCCCCGGTGGCACCGGTCCCGCTCGCGGCGCGGTCCGCCCACCCGCTGGACGTCTCCGCACCGGACCCGGCCGCGGGGGCCCCGGCGTAGGCGGCCTGCCTCGGGTACGCCGGCCTCGCGTGGACCGGGGTGCGGCCGTCGACGAGGCGGTGGAGGACGTTCACCGAGTCGACCACGGGTGCCGCCCTCCCTCGCGGGCGCACCGTTGGAGTCGATACGCCGCCGGGGCCTGTCCCGCCCCCGGCGGGCCCCGTACGCTCGGCCCCGCGCCCCTCCCCCTCCCCCTTCCCCTCCCCTCCGGAGGACGTCCGGCCATGAACGCCCTCCCCGGCTCCCGGCCCCGCCCGGGCGCGCACACCCCACCGCGCTCGAACGGCTGCTCTCCGTGCTCGCCGCCTTCGATCACGAGCACCCGGCGCTGTCCCTGACCGAGATCAGCCGCCGGGCCGGGCTGAGTCCGACCACCGCGCACCGGCTGGTACGCGCCCTGACCCGGTGGGGCGCGCTGGAGCAGGACGCGTCGGGCGTCTACCACGTGGGCCTGCGGCTGTGGGAGGTCGCCGCGCTCGCCCCGCGCGGCCTCGCGCTGCGGCAGGTCGCGCTGCGGTACCTGTAGGACCTGTACGAGGCGACGCACGAGAACGTGCAGCTGGCGGTGCGGGACGGCGGCGAGGTCGTCTACATCGAGTGGCCGGCCGGCCGTTCGTCGGTCGGCGTGCGCATCCGCGTCGGCGCCCGCCGGCCGCTGCACGCCACCGGGGTCGGGCTCGCCCTGCTCGCGCACGGCGAACCGGATTTCCAGGAGGCGTACCGCGCGGGACCGCTCGCCTCCTTCACGCCGTACACGATCACCGACCCGGGGCTGCTGCGCCGGGTGCTGGCGGAGGTCCGGCGTACCGGCGCGGCGGTGAGCGCCCGTCAGGTCACCGAGGACGCGCTGTCGGTGGCCGCTCCCCTGTACGGCCCGGACGGGAAGGTGACCGCGGCCGTCTCCGTCGTCGTACCGCACGCCGGTGCCCGGGTGCCGACGCTCGTCCCGGCGGTGCGGGTGGCGGCGCGGGGGATCTCCCGGGCGCTGGGGTGGCGAACGGAAGCCGCGGCGGGGGGCCGTGGCACGGAGGCTCCCGCGCGCACCTCGTGACCCGGACGCGCCCCCGCGCGGTTGCACGCATTCGCGAGGTTCGCGACGTTCACGAGCTGAACTCCCGCGCCCGGCACGGACTTTATCGGCTTCACCTCTTGACGACGGCGGCGCCCGAGAGCACATTGGCCGCACTCTGAGAGCGCTCTCACCCTTCCGCCCCCGGGGGCGCGCTCGGGGCGTACCGCTTCCCACTCCCGCACCTGAGAGGCGACCCCCCATGAGAGAGACCTCCGGCAACCCGCCCGGACGCCGGCCGCTGCGCCGGGCCCTGGTGGCCGTCGTCGGCACCCTCGCCCTCGCGGCGACCGCGACCGCGGTGACGGGCCCGTCCGCGAACGCCACCGTCCCGCCGCCCCCGTCCGGCTGGACCCAGGTCTTCGCCGACGACTTCGACGGCGCGGCCGGCTCCGGCGTGAACACCTCCAACTGGCAGTACGCGACCGGCACCTCGTACCCCGGCGGCCCCGCCAACTGGGGCACCGGCGAGATCGAGACGATGACGTCGTCCACCAGCAACGTCTCGCTGGACGGCGGCGGCAACCTGCGCATCACCCCGCGCCGCGACGCCGCCGGCAACTGGACCTCGGGCCGCGTCGAGACCAGGCGGGCCGACTTCGAACCCCCGGCCGGCGGCAAGCTGCGGGTGGAGGCCCGTATCCAGGTCCCGAACGTCACCGGGGCCGCGGCCAAGGGCTACTGGCCCGCGTTCTGGATGCTGGGCGGCCCCTACCGCGGCAACTACTGGAACTGGCCCGCGGTCGGCGAGATCGACATCCTGGAGAACACCCAGGGCCTCAACACCGTCTGGTCCACGATGCACTGCGGCACCTCGCCGGGCGGCCCCTGCAACGAGACCAGCGGCATCGGCGGCAGCACCGCCTGTCCCGGCGCCACCTGCCAGGCGGCCTTCCACACCTACCGGGTGGAGTGGGACCGCTCGACGAGCGTGGAGGAGATCCGCTTCTACGTCGACGGCAACAACTTCCACACCGTCCGCGCCAACCAGGTCGACGCGACGACGTGGGCGAACGCCACCGACCACGGCTACTTCATCATCCTCAACGTGGCGATGGGCGGCGGCTTCCCGGACGCCTTCGGCGGCGGACCGGACGCCGGCACCCAGCCCGGCCACTCCATGCTCGTGGACTACGTCCAGGTGCTGTCGGCCGACGGGGACGGCACCACGCCCCCGCCGTCCGGCGGCGGCCGCGACGCCTACAGCGCCGTCGAGGCCGAGTCGTACGACGCCCAGTCCGGCACCATGACCGAGGGCAGTTCGGACGCGGGCGGCGGTCGCAACCTCGGTGCCCTCGCCAACGGGGACTGGGTCCAGTACAAGGGCGTGAACTTCGGTTCGACACCGGCCACGCAGTTCAAGGCCCGGGTGGCGAGCGGCGCTCCGGTCGGTGTCAGCGGTCTGGTGGAGGTGCGCCTGGACAGCAGGACCAGTACGCCGGTCGGCAGCTTCGCCGTGGGCAACACGGGCGGCTGGCAGTCGTGGCGCACGGTTCCGGCGAACATCGGCTCGGTGACGGGCACCCACGACGTGTATCTGACGTTCACCAGCGGCCAGCCGGCCGACTTCGTGAACGTGAACTGGTTCAGCTTCGGCCGCTGAGCCGCGAGCGGCCCGGACACAAGCCCCCCGCAGGAGGGCGAAGGGGCTCCACACACCGTGGGGCCCCTTCGTCGTGCGTCCGCCGGCCGGCCGCTCAGCGCAGCTCGGCGCGGAAGGCCGCCGGCGTCTGGTCGGTGTGCTGCTGGAAGAACTTGGAGAAGTTCGCCGCGTCCGGGAAGCCGACCGCCGCGCCGACCCGGCCGATCGGCATCTCGGTGTGGGCGAGGAGCCGTCTGGCCTCCAGGACCACGCGCTTGTCGATGAACCCCTTGGGCGTCTCGCCGGTGGCGGCGCGCACCGCGCGGACCAGGGTGCGGCGGGAGTAACCGAGCGCGTCGGCGTAGGCGCTGACGCTGTGATTGGTGGCGAAGCCCCGCTCGACCGCCTCGCGGAACAGGGTGAAGGTCGTGTCCCACGGCGTGTCCGCCCGCCCCTCGCGGGCCGCCCGGGCGGAGCTGACGGCCAGATGGGCCAGGCGGAGCAGGAACGCGGAGAGCGTGTGGCGCAGCACCGCGGTGTGCAGGCTGAGCGGCAGGGTCGTCGCGTCCTCGTACTCGCGCCGCAGTTGGCCGAGGGCGGCGGTCAGTCCGGCCAGCCGCGCCTCGTCGGGGCGGAGCAGCGGGGGCAGGTCGTAGCGGTAGAGGCCGGTGGCCTCCACGGTGGCGCGCGGCAGGAAACCGGGCTGCATGGTCAGCACGGTTCCGCGGTACTCGCTGTCCGGCGAGAAGCGGTGGACCTGTCCGGGCCGGATCCACAGCAGATCGCCGGCCGTGGCCTCGTACTCGGTGAAGTCGATCATGTGCCGGACCGGGCCGCCGGTGAAGAGCATGACGACGTGGAAGTCGATGCGGTGGACGCGGTGCAGCGGGGCGTGCGCGTGCCACGTGCGGCCCGCGCCCATGGGACCGATCTGCATACCGACGCCGAGGAGGCTGAGATCGACCGGGAAGGGAAACGTTCTGATCCCGTCGCCGCCGCTGCCGTCGCCGCCGTCTTGGCTGTTTTCGTCCGCCATGTCCTTCTCGTGCCGTCCCGCCCGTGCGCCCCGGGGCCGGGGCGTGTCCCAGTTTCACCACAGGCTGGCACAGGACGACCTTCCCTCTCAAAAGTCAGACTTTTAAGTTTGAACGCGTAGGCCAGTTCTCTCGCTCCGATCGAGGATTTCTTGAAGATGAGCACGCAGACAGTGGACAGCGCGGACCGCTTCGCATGGACCGAACTCGACCGGCGTGCCGTCGACACCGCCCGCGTCCTGGCGGCCGATGCGGTGCAGAAGGTCGGGAACGGACACCCGGGCACGGCGATGGCTCTGGCCCCGGCGGCGTACACGATCTTTCAGAAGGTGATGCGGCACGACCCCGCCGATCCGGAATGGACCGGCCGTGACCGCTTCGTCCTCTCCCCCGGCCACACGTCGCTGACCCTCTACACCCAGCTCTACCTCGCCGGGTACGAGGTGGAGCTGGACGACCTCAGGGCCTTCCGCACGCACGGCTCCAAGACGCCCGGCCACCCCGAGTACGGGCACACCGCGGGCGTGGAGACGACGACCGGACCCCTCGGCCAGGGCGTGGCCAACGCGGTCGGCATGGCGATGGCCGCCCGCTACGAGCGCGGCCTGTTCGACCCCGCGGCGCCCGCGGGCGAGTCCCCCTTCGACCACACCGTCTGGGCGATCGTCTCCGACGGCGACCTCCAGGAGGGCGTCTCCGCCGAGGCGTCCTCGCTCGCCGGACACCAGCGGCTGGGCAACCTCGTCCTCCTCTACGACGACAACCACATCTCCATCGAGGGCGACACGGCGACCGCGTTCTCCGAGGACGTGCTGAAGCGGTACGAGGCCTACGGCTGGCACGTGCACCGCGTCGAGCCCGCCGAGAACGGCGACGTCGACGTGCGCGCGCTGTACGAGGCGCTCACCGCGGCGCGGGCCGAGACCGGGCGCCCGTCCATCATCGCCATGCGCACCATCATCGCCTGGCCCGCCCCGAACGCCCGGAACACCGAGGCCTCCCACGGCTCCGCCCTCGGCGCGGACGAGGTCGCCGCCACCAAGCGCGTCCTCGGTTTCGACCCGGAGCGGTCCTTCGAGGTCGCGGACGAGGTCCTGGCCCACACCCGCGAGGCCCTGGACCGGGGCGCCGAGGCGCACGCCGCCTGGGACAAGCGGATCGCCACGTGGCGCGGCGAGCAGCCGGAACGTGCCGAGCTGTTCGACCGCGTGGTCGCCGGCCGGCTGCCCGACGGCTGGGAGGACGCCCTGCCGGTGTTCGAGACCGGCAAGTCCGTCGCCACCCGCGCCGCGTCCGGCAAGGTGCTCCAGGCGCTCGGCCCGGTGCTGCCCGAGCTGTGGGGCGGCTCCGCCGACCTGGCCGGGTCGAACAACACGACGATCGACAAGACCTCTTCCTTCCTCCCCGAGGGCAACCCCCTCCCGGAGGCCGACCCGTACGGCCGCACGATCCACTTCGGCATCCGCGAGTTCTCGATGGCCGCGGAGATGAACGGCATCGCGCTGCACGGCAACACCCGCGTCCACGGCGGCACCTTCCTGGTCTTCTCCGACTACATGCGCAACGCGGTGCGCATGTCCGCGCTGATGCAGCTGCCGGTGACCTACGTGTGGACGCACGACTCCATCGGTCTCGGCGAGGACGGCCCCACCCACCAGCCGGTCGAGCACCTCGCCGCGCTGCGCGCCATCCCCGGCCTGAACGTCGTCCGCCCGGCCGACGCCAACGAGACCGCGACCGCCTGGGCCGAGATCCTCCGGCGGCACGCCACCCACCCGGCCCCGCACGGCCTCGCCCTGACCCGCCAGGGCGTGCCGACGTACGAACCCAACCCGGACGCGGCGCGCGGCGGCTACGTCCTCGCCGAGGCGTCCACCGGCACCCCGGACGTCGTCCTGATCGCCACCGGATCCGAGGTCCAGCTCGCCGTGGCCGCGCGGGAGGCGCTGGAGGCGGAGGGCACGCCCACCCGGGTGGTGTCGATGCCGTCCGTCGAGTGGTTCGAGGAGCAGCCGCGCGCGTACCGCGAGGGCGTGCTGCCGCCGTCCGTGCGGGCCCGGGTGGCCGTGGAGGCCGGGATCGGCCTGACCTGGCACCGGTACGTGGGGGACGCGGGCCGCATCGTCTCCCTGGAGCACTTCGGCGCCTCCGCCGACGCCAAGACCCTGTTCGCCGAGTTCGGCTTCACCGCCGACCACGTGGCCGCCGCCGCCAGGGAATCCCTGGCCACCGCCCGCGGCTGAGCCGACCGGATCCACCGGTCCGACCGCAGAAAGAGAAGATGATCACTGTGACCGAAGCAACCGCGACCGCGGGAGCACTCAAGCGCCTGGCCGACCAGGGCGTCTCCGTCTGGCTGGACGACCTGTCGCGGCGGCGGATCGAGTCCGGCAACCTCGCCGAGCTGATCAGGACGAAGAACGTCGTCGGCGTGACCACCAACCCCTCGATCTTCCAGGCCGCCATCGGCTCCGGCGAGGGCTACGAGGAGCAGCTGGCCGACCTGGCGACCAGAGGCGTCACCGTGGACGAGGCGGTCCGCATGATGACCACCGCCGACGTCCGCGCCGCCGCCGACGTCCTGCGCGAGGTGTACGACGCGACCGGCGGCCGGGACGGCCGGGTCTCCATCGAGGTCGACCCGCGCCTGGCCCACGACACAGAGGCCACGATCGCCGAGGCCCGCCAGCTGGCCTGGCTGGTCGACCGCCCCAACGTGATGATCAAGATACCGGCGACCAGGGCCGGTCTCCCGGCGATCACCGAGGTCATCGGCGCCGGGATCAGCGTCAACGTCACGCTGATCTTCTCCCTGGAGCGCTACGGCGAGGTCATGGACGCCTACCTCGCGGGGCTGGAGAAGGCGCGGGCGGCCGGCCTCGACCTTTCGGGCATTCACTCCGTCGCCTCCTTCTTCGTCTCCCGCGTCGACAGCGAGATCGACAAGCGCCTGACGCTGCTGGGCACCCAGGAGGCCCTCGCTCTGCGGGGGAAGGCGGCACTGGCCAACGCGCGACTGGCCTACGAGGCGTACGAGAACGTCTTCGCGGGGGACCGTTTCACCGCGCTGGCCGGGGCCCGCGCCAACGCCCAGCGTCCCCTGTGGGCGTCGACCGGGGTGAAGGACCCGGCATTCCGGGACACCCTGTACGTGGAGGAGCTGGTCGCTCCCGGCACCGTGAACACGATGCCGGAGGCCACCCTGGACGCCGCCGCCGATCACGGCGACGTCCGGGGCGACACGGTCACCGGCGGGTACGCCCAGGCCCGGGCGGATCTCGCGGCCGTGGAGCGGCTCGGTGTCTCGTACGACGAGGTGGTGGAGCAGTTGGAGCAGGAGGGCGTGGCCAAGTTCGAGAACGCCTGGCAGGACCTGCTCGATGCCGTGACGAAGTCCCTCGACAGCAAGGGAGTTGACGGGGAATGAGCGAGGAGCTTCCCGCTACGACGGTCCACGAGACCAAGGCGACGAAGGAAGCCAAGGAGGCCCGCACGGCCCGGGACGCCGCGGGGCCGCTGCACGCCGAGGAGGCCGAGGAGTCCAAGGCCGCCGGGGCGGCGAAGGCGGCCGGGCCGGCCAAGGCACCGCGGAGCGCGAAGAAGACCGGGCCGGCCCGCGCCGCCAAGGGGGCGAAGGCGAAAGCGGCCGACGCGAAGGCCGTCACGCCCGTGACACCGCTCGACTGGAGCAACCCCCTGCGCGATCCGCAGGACCGCCGTCTCCCCCGCATCGCCGGCCCCTCCGGACTGGTCATCTTCGGCGTCACCGGCGACCTCTCGCGCCGCAAGCTGATGCCGGCCGTGTACGACCTGGCCAACCGCGGCCTGCTGCCGCCCGGCTTCTCGCTGGTCGGCTTCGCCCGCCGGGACTGGGAGGACCAGGACTTCGCCGAGGTCGTGCACGACGCGGTCAAGGAGCACGCCCGGACGCCGTTTCGCGAGGAGGTCTGGCAGCAGCTCTCCGAGGGCATGCGGTTCATCCCCGGCGACTTCGACGACGACGACGCGTTCGAACAGCTGCGCAAGGCCGTGGCCGAGCTGGACGCCTCCCGCGGCACCAGCGGCAACTACGCCTTCTACCTGTCGGTGCCGCCGAAGTTCTTCCCGAAGGTGGTCCAGCAGCTCAAGAAGCACGGACTGGCCGACGCCCCGGAGGGCTCCTGGCGGCGCGCGGTGATCGAGAAGCCGTTCGGGCACGACCTGGACAGCGCCCGTGACCTGAACGCGCTGGTGCACGAGGTCTTCGACCCGGAGCAGGTCTTCCGCATCGACCACTACCTGGGCAAGGAGACCGTCCAGAACATCCTGGCGCTGCGCTTCGCCAACCAGATGTACGAGCCGATCTGGAACCGGTCCTACGTCGACCACGTGCAGATCACGATGGCCGAGGACATCGGCATCGGCGGCCGGGCCGGCTACTACGACGGCATCGGCGCCGCCCGTGACGTCATCCAGAACCACCTCCTCCAGCTGATGGCGCTCACCGCGATGGAGGAGCCCGCCTCCTTCGACGCGGCGTCGCTGCTCACCGAGAAGCTGAAGGTGCTGAAGGCGGTACGGCTGCCGGAGGACCTCGGCGACCACACCGTGCGCGGCCAGTACGCGGGCGGCTGGCAGGGCGGCGCGCAGGTGCCGGGCTACCTGGAGGAGGACGGCATCGACCCGGCCTCCACCACCGACACCTACGCGGCGATCAAGCTGGGCGTCGACAACCGCCGCTGGGCGGGCGTCCCGTTCTACCTGCGTACCGGCAAGCGGCTGGGCCGCCGGGTCACGGAGATCGCGGTCGTCTTCCAGCGGGCCCCGCACTCCCCCTTCGACTCCACCGCGACGGAGGAGCTGGGCGAGAACGCGATCGTCATCCGCGTCCAGCCGGACGAGGGCATGACGGTGCGCTTCGGCTCCAAGGTGCCGGGCACGTCGATGGAGATCCGGGACGTGTCCATGGACTTCGCCTACGGCGAGTCGTTCACGGAGTCCAGCCCGGAGGCGTACGAACGGCTGATCCTGGACGTCCTTCTGGGCGACGCCAACCTGTTCCCGCGCCACCAGGAAGTGGAAGAGTCCTGGCGGATCCTCGACCCGATCGAGCAGTACTGGGACGCGCACGGCAGGCCCGCCCAGTACGACTCGGGCGGCTGGGGACCGCGGGAAGCCGACGAGATGCTCGCACGAGACGGACGGAGCTGGCGCAGGCCATGAGGATCGACCTGACCGACACCACGGCAAGCAAGGTCAACAAGGCGTTGGTGCAGGGCCGCCGGGCCATCGGCACCCCGGCCGTGGGCATGGTGCTCACGCTGGTCATCGTCACCGACGAGGAGAACGCCTACGACGCGATCAAGGCGGCCGAGGAGGCCTCGCACGAGCACCCCTCGCGCACCCTGGTCGTCATCAAGCGCCACCCCCGCAACCTGCGCGACCGCACCCGCTCGCACCTCGACGCCGAGGTCCGGGTCGGCTCCGAGGCCGGCACCGGTGAGACCGTCGTCCTGCGCATGTACGGGGAGGTGTCCGAGCACGCCGACTCGGTCGTGCTGCCGCTGCTGCTGCCGGACGCCCCCGTCGTCGTGTGGTGGCCGGTGGACGCGCCGGACGACCCCGCGGGCGACCCGCTGGGCGCGCTGGCGCAGCGCAGGATCACCGACCTGTACGCGGTCGAGCGGCCGATGGAGGTCCTCGCCCGCCGGGTCCGCTGCTACGCGCCCGGGGACACCGACCTCGCCTGGACCCGGCTGACGCTGTGGCGGTCCATGCTGGCCGCCGCGCTGGACCAGGCCCGGGTGCCGGTGACCTCCGCGGTCGTCGAGGCCGAGGCGGACAACCCGGCGGCCGAGCTGCTGGCCCGCTGGCTGGAGGCGCGCCTCGGCGTCACCGTCGACCGCGTGGTCACCGACGGCCCGGTGGTCACGGCCGTCCGGCTCGGCACCGCGAACGGCGAGATCGTCATCGACCGGCCCGAGGGCCCGCTCGCCACGATGACCCTGCCCGGTCAGCCCCCGCGCTCCCTCGCGCTGAAGGTGCGCCCCACCTCCGAACTCATCGCCGAGGAGCTGCGGCGCCTCGACGCGGACGAGATGTACGCCATCGCCCTGCGCGGCGAGGCCGGCAAGGAGACCCCTGTCCATGTCTGACTCCCCCAAGCTCAACCGGCGCCCCGAGTGGACCGCGCTCGCGGACCACCGCACGGACGCCATGGCGCAACCGGACCTGCGCGAGCTCTTCGCCGCCGACCCGGGGCGCGCGGAGCGGTACGTCGTGCGCGTCGGCGACCTGCGCATCGACTACTCGAAGCACCTCGTCACCGACGAGACGCTGGCCCTGCTTCAGGACCTGGCCGCGGCCACCGGCGTGTTCGGGCTGCGCGACGCCATGTTCCGCGGCGAGCGGATCAACATCACCGAGGACCGGGCGGTCCTGCACACCGCGCTGCGCGCCCCGCGGGACGCGGTCGTCGAGGTCGACGGCGAGAACGTCGTGCCGAAGGTGCACGCCGTCCTCGACAAGATGGCCGCCTTCTCCGACAAGGTCCGTTCCGGCGAGTGGACCGGTCACAGCGGCCGGCGCATCCGCAACGTCGTCAACATCGGCATCGGCGGCTCCGACCTCGGTCCGGCGATGGCGTACGAGGCGCTGCGCGCCTTCACCGACCGCTCGCTGACCTTCCGGTTCGTGTCCAACGTGGACGGCGCGGACCTGCACGAGGCGGTGCGGGACCTGGACCCGGCCGAGACGCTGTTCATCGTGGCGTCCAAGACGTTCACCACGATCGAGACGATCACGAACGCGACCTCGGCGCGCTCCTGGCTGCTCGACGCCTACGACGGCGACGAGAAGGCGGTGGCGAAGCACTTCGTGGCGCTGTCGACGAACGCGGAGAAGGTCTCCGGCTTCGGGATCGACACGGCCAACATGTTCGAGTTCTGGGACTGGGTCGGTGGCCGGTACTCCTACGACTCGGCGATCGGCCTGTCCCTGATGATCGCCATCGGCCCGGACCGCTTCCGGGAGATGCTCGACGGCTTCCGCATCGTCGACGAGCACTTCCGCAACGCCGAGGCCCCGGCCAACGCGCCGCTGCTCCTCGGTCTGCTGGGCGTCTGGTATGGCAACTTCCTCGACGCGCAGTCGCACGCGGTGCTGCCGTACTCGCACTACCTGTCGAAGTTCACCGCCTACCTCCAGCAGCTCGACATGGAGTCCAACGGCAAGTCCGTCGACCGCGAGGGCCGCGAGGTCGAGTGGCAGACCGGTCCGGTGGTCTGGGGCACGCCCGGCACCAACGGGCAGCACGCCTACTACCAGCTGATCCACCAGGGCACCAAGCTGATCCCGGCGGACTTCATCGGCTTCGCCCGGCCGGTCGGCGAGCTGAGCGACGGACTGAAGGCCCAGCACGACCTGCTGATGGCCAACTTCTTCGCCCAGACCCAGGCCCTCGCCTTCGGCAAGACGGCGGACGAGGTGCGCGCCGAGGGAGTGCCGGAGGAGCTGGTCCCGCACAAGACGTTCCGCGGCAACCACCCCACCACCACCGTCCTGGCCACCGAGCTGACCCCGTCCGTCCTCGGCCAGCTGATCGCGCTCTACGAGCACAAGGTGTTCGTACAGGGCGCGATCTGGAACATCGACTCCTTCGACCAGTGGGGCGTCGAACTCGGCAAGGTGCTCGCCAAGCGCGTCGAACCCGCCCTGACCGAGGGGGCGGACGTACCCGGCCTCGATCCGTCCACGGCCGCGCTGGTGGCCGCCTACCGCGAACTGAAGGAAGTGCACTGACATGCAGATCGGTCTTGTGGGTCTCGGCAAGATGGGCGGCAACATGCGCGAGCGTCTGCGCCACGCCGGCCACACCGTCGTCGGATACGACACCAATCCCGAGCGGGCCGACGTGAACAGCCTGGTCGACATGGTCGAGCAGCTGGACCGGCCGCGCGCCGTCTGGGTGATGGTCCCGGCGGGCGCCGCCACCCAGCACGTCATCGACCAGCTGGGCACGCTGCTCCGGCACGGCGACACCGTCATCGACGGCGGCAACTCCCGCTGGACGGACGACGAGCGGCACGCCGAGGAGCTGGCCAAGCACGGCGTCAACTTCGTCGACGCCGGCGTCTCGGGCGGGGTGTGGGGCCTGCAGAACGGCTACGCCCTGATGGTCGGCGGCGAGAAGGAGCACGTCGACGACCTCAAGCCGATCTTCGACGCGCTCAAGCCCGACGGCCCCTACGGGTTCGTGCACGCCGGCAAGGTCGGTGCCGGGCACTTCTCCAAGATGGTCCACAACGGCATCGAGTACGCCATGATGCAGGCGTACGCCGAGGGCTGGGAGCTGCTGGAGAAGGTCGACTCCGTGGACAACGTCCGCGAGGTCTTCCGCTCCTGGCAGGACGGCACCGTGATCCGCTCCTGGCTCCTCGACCTGGCCGTCAACGCCCTCGACGAGGACCACCACCTGGAGAAGCTGCGCGGCTACGCGGACGACTCCGGAGAGGGCCGCTGGACCGTCGAGGCCGCCATCGACAACGCGGTGCCGCTGCCGGCGATCACGGCCTCCCTCTTCGCGCGGTTCGCGTCCCGGCAGGACGACTCGCCGCAGATGAAGATGATCGCCGCGCTGCGCAACCAGTTCGGCGGGCACGCCGTGGAGGCGTCGAAGAAGTAGCGCGCCGCGCCGGCAACACGTTGACGCGACCGGCCGGTTCGGGTCAGAGTCCCCGCGATGGAGATCAACGACCTGACACCGGCCGAGGCGCGCGTCTGGCGGGCGTTCGCCACGGGCACGGCGGTGGACTTCCGCGCCGCGGACGACGAGGACCCCGCCGACGGCGCCTCCTGGGGTCCCGAACGGACCGTGCGGGCGGCGGTGCTGCGCGCCCTGCTGCTGGACGGCCCCCGGGAGGACGGCGAGGTGCCCGCGCTGAGCCTGGCCGGCGCCCGCGTCACCGGGCGTCTGGAATTGCAGTACGCCGAGGTCGACCACCCCGTGCGGTTACGGCACTGCCACTTCGACGAGGCGCCGCGGCTCTACGCGGCGCGGCTGCGCGAGCTGAACCTGAGCGAGTCCGTGCTGCCCGGCCTGGTCGGGCACGCCGCGCGGGTGGACGGCGTGCTGCGGCTGACCCGCGCCCGGTTCGACGGGATGGTGCGGCTCGGCGGGGCGGAGATCACCGGCAGCGTGTACCTGGAGAGCACCCGGATCCACGCCCCGGACGCCGAGGGCCCGGTGCTCCAGCTGAACCAGGCGGTGCTCGCGGCCGACCTGTGGGCGCCGGGCCTGCACGCGCGGGGCGAGGTACGCCTCAACGGGGCCCGGGTGACCGGCACGGTCAACCTCACCGACGCGGTGCTCGACCGGCCGGACGGCACCGCCCTCCAGGCCGAGACGCTCACGGCCGAGGCCGACGTGCTGATGCGGCACGCGGACGTCCGCGGCCGGCTGGAGCTGCGCGGCGCGCGGATACCCGGCCGGCTTGACCTGTCGCACGCCCGGCTGGCCAACCCCGGGGGTACCGCGCTGCGCGCCAGCAGTTGCGTGATCGGTGAACTCTGGCTGCGCGAGGGCCCGGTGGTGCGGGGCACGCTCAACCTGCGCCGCGCCCAGGTGGACGTGCTGTTCGTCCAGCCGGACGTGGTGGCGGACTGGGTCCAGCTCAACGACCTCACCTACACCTCGCTCATCCCCCACGAGCCCGCCGAACGGCGGCTGCCGATGCTGGAGATGGGCGACAGCTACCTCCCCTTCACCTACGAGCAGTTGACCGCCGCGTACCGCCGGATCGGCGACGACGACGCGGCCCGGCTGGTGCAGCTCGCCAAGCAGCGACGGCGGCGCCGCACCCTGCCCTGGTACGGCCGCCTGTGGGGACACCTCCAGGACGTCACGGTCGGCTACGGCTTCCGGCCGCTGCGCGCGGGCGGCTGGCTGCTGTCGCTGCTGGCGGTCGGCTCCATCGCGTACGGGCTGCACCACCCGCCGCCGCTCAAGCCGCAGGAGGCCCCCGACTTCAACCCGGTGTTCTACACGCTCGACCTGCTGCTCCCGGTGATCTCCTTCGGCCAGGAGAACGCCTTCTCGCCGGAGAGCTGGTACCAGACCCTGTCCTACGTCCTGATCATCACGGGCTGGATCCTGGCCACGACGGTGATCACCGGCCTGACCCGCACCGTCAGCCGCCAGTGAGGCCCCGCGCCGCGTGCTGGGCGGCCAGCCGCACCGGCGCGTTGGCCGCGCCGTAGCCGCGGTGGCCGCCGTCGCGCTGGACGAGTTCGAAGAAGACCCGGCCGACGGTGCGGGTGTAGCAGTGCCGGAACTCCCCGTACGCGTCGCGGTCGTAGAGGATGCCCAGCTCCCGGTACGTCTCCAGCTCGCCGTCGGCGAACTCGAAGCGGGCCGCGAGATCGTCGTGGTAGTTGGCGGGGATCGGCAGCAGCGTGCCGCCGGCGGCACGGAAGGCGCGGGCGGCGGCGACCACGTCGTCGGTGGCCAGGGCGATGTGCTGGGCGTGCGCGGTGTCGTCGACGGGTGCCGCGCCGACCGTCAGGACGATCCGGACGGCGCCGTCGTCCGTGCTGACGGCGCGGCTGCGCAGCAGACCGTAGGGGTCGGCGACGTCCACGCTCTCCTGCGGGCGCAGCCCGAGGACGCCGCGGTGGAAGAGCGCCGCCTCGTCGAACTGGTGCCAGGGCTGGGTGAGGGAGAGGTGGTCGACCCGCCAGGCGGCGTCGGCCTCGGCCTCGGCCCCGGTGTCCTCGAAGTCCGCCCGCCAGTCGGGCAGTCCGGGGCGCCCGGTGGCGCAGAAGAACAGCTCCGTGCCGTCGGGAGCGGCCACCGCCTCCAGCGGGGTGTCGCCCGGCGCGCGACGGCGCGGCAGCACGGGGGCGAGCAGTGCCTCGGCGCGTCGGGCCGCGCCCCGCGGGTCCGGCGACTCCAGGCCGACGGCGGCCAGCCGGGTGCCGTCGCGGCGTTCGGCGGGACCGGTGTTGACCAGGACCCGGGCCTCGCCCCGCTGCCAGAGGTCGACGGGTTTGCCCCGGTGCCGTGCGGTGCGGGCGAAGCCCAGCGCGCCGAGCACCGCCGAGACGGGCGCGGCGTCGGGCGTGACCAGCTCGGCGAAGGCGACACCGGTGGGTGCTGCGGGCGCGGGCGGGGCCGCGAGCCCGACGCTCTCCTCGAGGGTGAGCAGGGAGCGCCGGGCGTCCACGGCGGTGGGTCCGGCCTCGGACTGCCGGAAGACGTCGTTGAAGACCTCCAGCGACAGGGGGCCGGTGTAGCCGGCGCGCAGCACGTGGCGCAGCAGTCCGGCGACGTCGAAGCCGCCCTGTCCGGGGAAGCAGCGGTAGTGGCGGCTCCACTGCAGGACGTCCATCGCGAGCAGCGGGGCGTCGGCGAGCTGGAGGAAGAAGATCTTGTCGCCGGGGATGTCCTCGATTCCTTCGAGGTCCTTGGGGTCACGCGCGCGCGAGAGGATGTGGAAGCTGTCCAGGCAGGTGCCGAGCGCGGGGTGGTCCGCGCGCCGGACGACGCGCCAGGCGTGGTCCCAGGTGCTGATGTGGCGGCCCCAGGCGAGCGCCTCGTAGGCGACGCGCACTCCGTGCTCTCCGGCCAGGTCGGCCAGACGGCCGAGCTGCCGGGCGGCGAGGTCGTCGTCGTCCACGGCGTGCGGGGAGACGCTGGAGCAGACCAGGACGGTGTCCGTGCCGAGCCTGTTCATCAGCTCGAACTTGTGCCGGGCGCGGCGCAGCGCGCGGGCGAACTCCTCCTCGGGCAGCGCCTCGACGTCCCGCATGGGCTGGTAGAGGTCGATGGTCAGGCCGAGGTCGGCGCAGCGGGCGCGGATCTCCTCGGGGGTCAGCGGGCTGGCCAGCAGGTCGTTCTCGAAGATCTCCACGCCGTCGAAGCCGGCCCGGGAGGCGGCCGTGAGCTTCTCGGTCAGGGATCCGCTGAGGGAGACGGTGGCGATGGACGTCCGCACGTCGGTACCTCTTCCTACTTGGGGGCGGCCACGGCGCCGGCCAGGCCGGTGATGTCGGCGAGCATCCGCACGGCGTCGGGTTCCCGCCCGGTGAACAGCCGGAACGCGTCCACGGCCTGGAAGACGGCCATGCCGCCGCCGTCGAGGGTGGCGCAGCCCAGTGCGCGGGCGGTGCGCAGCAGCTCGGTCTCCAGCGGGCGGTAGACGACCTCGGCGACCCACAGCCCGGGGTGCAGCAGTCCGGCGGGCAGCGGCAGCCCGGGGTGGGCGGCCATGCCGGTGGGGGTCGCGTGCACGATGCCGTCGGCGCCGGTCAGCAGGCCGGGCAGCGCGTCCGGGCCGGCGCAGGCGGCGCGCCCGTCGCCGAAGTGCCCGTTCAGCTGGGCGGCGAGGGCGGCGGCCCGCTCGGGCAGCGCGTCGACGACGGTCACGCGTCCGGCGCCCAGGGTGAGCGTGGCGTGGGCGACGGCCGCGCCCGCCCCGCCGGCGCCGAGCTGCACGATCCGCTCCAGCGGCGCGTCGGACAGCCCGCGGGCGAAGGACGCGGCGAAGCCGGTGACGTCGGTGTTGTGGCCGGTCGCGCGGCCGGCGTCGTCGAAGACGACGGTGTTCACCGCGCCGAGCGCCTCGGCCTGCGGGGCGAGCGCGTCCAGGTGCTCGATGACGAGCTGCTTGCACGGGTGGGTGATGTTCAGCCCGTCGAAGCCCAGGTCCCGGGCCGCGCGCACCAGGTCGCCCACCGCCTCGGGCGGGACACCGAGGCGGTCGATGTCGATCAGCCGGTACAGGTAGCGCAGGCCCTGCCGGCCGGCCTCCCGCTCGTGCAGTGCCGGACTGAGCGACGGGCCGATGCCGGAACCGATCAGTCCGACGAGAAACGAGTCCTTGGCCACCGGGGACGACCTCCTGAGCGGCTCGGGCTGCTCCCGAGCAAGCAATGTACGAACCAGTACGTTAGTCATAGCAGGAGGGCGGGGCGTGAGGGAAGGCGGAGGCTTCTACAATCACCGGCACGCCCCAGCACGAAGTCCCGCCCCCAGCCGCCCGCAGCCGAAGGAATCCGATGACCAGCGTCGACGAACCGGCACGAACCGGCACGCGCACCCGCGACGCCGCCCGCACCCGGGCCGAGATCCTCGACGTGGCGACGCGGGAGTTCGCCCGGGCCGGCTACGACGGGGCCCGGGTCGACGAGATCGCCGCCCGCACCCGCACCACCAAGCGGATGATCTACTACTACTTCGGCGGCAAGGAGCAGCTGTTCACGGCCGTGCTGGAGCGGGCGTACGGCGTGATCCGGGAGGCCGAGCAGCAGCTCGACGTCGACCACCTGGACCCGGTGGCGGCCATCCGGCGCCTCGCCGAGGTGACCTTCGACCACCATGAGCGGCACCCGGACTTCATCCGCCTGGTCAGCATCGAGAACATCCACGACGCCGAGCACATCGCGTCCTCGGAGATGCTGGCCAGCATCGGCTCCCCGGCGCTCGACGTGATCCGCCGGATCCTGGACGAGGGGCAGCGGTCCGGCCTCTTCACGGCCGACGTCGACGCCGTCGACCTGCACGCGATGATCAGCTCCTTCTGCTTCTTCCGGGTCGCCAACCGGCACACCTTCGGCGCCCTGTTCGGACGCGACCTGGTCGCGCCGGACCAGCGCGAGCACTACCGGACGATGCTGGGCGACATGGTGATCGCCTATCTGACGGCGGAGCGCGCGGCGGACTGAACGCCGGCGGCCTCGGGACGACCGGACCCCTTGACACGTGGGAATCCTGCGCGCAACATCCCTTCCCAACCGCGACTAACTACCCAGTGGGTTAATTAGCCGAGCGGCCGACGGCACCCCCTGCGCCGTCCTCCCCTCCGCTCACTCCGCCTACGGTGGAGTCCCCCGAAGGAGCAAGCCGTGTCCGTCCCCGCCCCCGCGTCCCAGGGCACCGCCCCGCCCGGCCAGCCGAAGAAGGCCGCCACCGCCGCCTGGATCGGCAGCGCGCTGGAGTACTACGACTTCTTCATCTACGGCAGCGCCGCCGCGCTGATCTTCCCCGAGGTCTTCTTCGACGAGTCCGACCCGGCCACCGCGACCCTGCTGTCGCTGGCCACCTTCGGCGTCGCGTACGCAGCCCGCCCGGTCGGCGCGTTCTTCCTGGGCCACATCGGCGACCGCATGGGCCGCAAGAAGATCATGGTCTTCACGCTGATCCTGATGGGCGTCTCGACGTTCCTCATCGGCTGTCTGCCCACGCGCGACCAGGTCGGCACCCTCGCCCCGGTCCTGCTGGTGCTGTGCCGGGTCCTGCAGGGCATATCGGCGGCGGGCGAGCAGGCCAGCGCCAACTCGATGACCCTGGAGCACGCGCCGGGGCACAAACGCGGCTTCTTCACCAGCTTCACCCTCAGCGGCACCCAGGGCGGGCAGCTCCTCGCCACCCTGGTCTTCCTGCCCGTCGCCGCGCTCCCCGAGGAACATCTGCTGTCCTGGGGCTGGCGAGTGCCGTTCTGGCTGAGTGTGGTGGTCGCGGTCGTCGGCTACGTCATCCGCCGCAAGCTCGACGAGACCCCGGCCTTCGAGCAGCAGGCGGCCACGGAGGGCGTCGTGAAGATGCCGCTCGCGGTGCTGGCCCGGGACCACTGGGCGGACGTGCTGCGGGTGGTCGCGGGCGCGCTCATCGCCTCGGTCAGCACCATCTTCACGGTCTGGGCGCTGGCGTACGCCACGAGCGACTCGGTCGGCATGTCCCGTACCGCGATGCTGTGGGTGGGCGCCCTCGCCAACGTCGTGGCGCTCGGTGCGATCCCGCTGTGGGCGACGCTGTCCGACCGGATCGGACGGCGTCCGGTGTACCTGATCGGCGCGGCCGGCAGCGCGGTGACGATGTTCCTGTACCTGTGGGCGATCTCCACCGGCTCCTACCCGCTGACGTTCCTGCTGGGCATCATCGCCTTCGGCGTGGTCTACAGCGCCGCGAACGGCGTGTGGCCGGCCTTCTACGGCGAGATGTTCTCCACCCGGGTCCGCCTGTCGGGCGTGGCGATCGGCACCCAGATCGGCTTCGCGGTGGCCGGGTTCGCGGTGACCTTCGCGGCGCAGATCGCCGGTCCGGACGGCGACGACTGGTTCTCGGTGGCGCTGTTCACGGCCGCGCTGTGCGTCCCGCCGGTGATCGCCGCGCTCACGGCCCGCGAGACCCACGAGGTGCCGACGGAGCGGCTCGGCGAGCGGGCGGACCGCGAGGCGGCCGAGCCGGAGACGGTCACGGCCTGACCGCCGTGACCGGTGGATCATGAGCGGGAATCCGGAGTTCCGAAGGGGGGTACGCGGGGTATGGCGGACGGGTCTTCGAAGAACGACCGAGGAGAGCGATGGCGATGCCACCCCTGCGGCAGGAGACCGACGCGGGCGCGGGCGGGCTGGACGCCGAGGCGCTGGACCGGCTCGACCTGCACTTCGCCCGGCAGGTGGACGAGGGGCGGCTGCCCGGCTTCCTGGTGGCCGTCGCCCGCGGCGGACGCGTCGCGCATCTGACGGTGCACGGCCTGCGGGACCTCGCGGCCGGTCTGCCGGTGACGGCCGGCACCCTGTGGCGGATCTACTCCATGACCAAGCCGGTCACGTCCGTCGCCGTGCTGACGCTGGTGGAGGAGGGCCGGCTGTCCCTGGACGACCCGGTGGCCCGGTACCTGCCGGCCTTCGCCGAGCCGCGGGTGTACGTCCGGGGGTCCGGTGACGACACCGTCACCCGGCCCGCCGAGGGTCCCGTCCTCGTCCGGCACCTGATGACCCACACGGCAGGGCTGACCTTCGGCTTCTACCACTCCCACGCCGTGGACGGGCTGTACCGGGCGGCCGGTCTGGAGTCGTCGGTGCGGCCGGGCGCGGGCCTGGCCGAGACCGTCGACCTGTACGCGAGCCTGCCGCTCCAGTTCGAGCCGGGCACCGAGTGGAACTACTCGGTGGCCAGCAACGTCCTGGGGCGGCTGGTCGAGGTGGTGTCCGGGCAGCCGCTCGACGCATTCTTCGCCGCCCGGATCTTCGGCCCGCTCGGCATGACGGACACCTGCTTCCACGTCACCGACGAGCAGGCGGAGCGGCTGGCCGAGCTGTACGGCGAGACGGACGACGGCGGCATCGAGCCGGTGCCCGGCCTGCCGCTGCGGGGCCGGCCGCGGCTCCTGTCGGGCAGCGGCGGCCTGGTCTCCTCCGCGTACGACGTGCACCGCTTCGCCGAGATGCTGCGGCGCCGCGGCGCACTCGACGGCGTCCGGGTGCTCGCCCCCGAGACGGTGGACCTGATGACCCGCAACCACCTCCCCGGCGGCGCCGACCTGCGCGCCCTCGGCAGCCGTCCCGCGCACGACCGGCCCGGCAACGACGGCGTCGGCTTCGGCCTCGGCGTCTCCGTGGTGACCGACCCGAGCCGCACGCAGTCGCCCTCCGGCCTGGGCACCTACGGCTGGAGCGGGGTGGCCACGACCACCTTCTGGGTCGACCCGGGCCGTGACCTGACGGTGCAGTTCATGACCCAGGTGCGGCCCCGGTCCTCGCACACCGTGTATCCCGACCTGAAGCGGCTCGTGCACGAGGCCCTCACGGACTGAACCGGCCGCCGGGCTCAGGACGTGAGGTGAGCCAGCGCGTCGAGGTGGGGCAGGTGGTGGTCGAGGCGCTCCCGCTTGGTCCGCAGATAGGTGATGTTGCTCTCGCACGGCGGGATCAGCAGCGGCACCTGCTCGGCGACCTCAATGCCGTGCCGGACCAACGCCTCGCGCTTGCGGGGGTTGTTGGACATCAGGCGCACCGACCGCACCCCGAGGTCGCCCAGGATGCGGGCGGCGACGCCGTAGTCCCGGGCGTCCACCGGCAGGCCGAGGGCGAGGTTCGCCTCCACCGTGTCCAGGCCCTCCGCCTGCAACGCCATCGCGCGGAGCTTGGCGAGCAGCCCGATGCCGCGTCCCTCGTGGCCGCGCAGGTAGACGACGACACCACTGCCCGCGGCGACCACCGCGCGCAGCGCGGAGGCCAGTTGGTCACCGCACTCGCAGTGCTGGGAGCCGAACGCGTCGCCCGTCAGGCATTCCGAGTGCAGCCGGGTGAGCACCCCCTCGGCGCCCAGGTCGCCGTAGACGAGCGCCACTTGCTCGTCGCCGCGCTCGTGGTCGACATAGCCGAAAGCCCGGAATTCCCCGTACACGGTGGGCAGCGGCGTCACCACGACGCGTTCCACGTCCGTGCGCTGCGATGCCTTCTTGCCGAGTACACCAATTTTTTCTGTCATGATTCTCGCGTTCCTCAACAGATCTCTCAGCGGATCTCTCAGCAGATCTCTCAACAGGTTGCCCAACAGACACGAAAGGCCGTGCGGGATGGATGCTTCACTTGTGCCGGCGGACACCTCGGAGGACGTGCGCAGGCGTGGCGCCGAACTGCCGCGGCAGGTCGCGGTGTTGCCGGTGGGCAGCTTCGAGCAGCACGGCCCGTACCTGCCGCTGGCGACCGACACGCTCGTCGCCTGCGCCGTCGCCCGTGAGATCGCCGCCGCGTACCCGGTGCACCTGCTCCCGCCGGTGTCCATCGGCTGCTCGCACGAGCACGCGGACTGGCCGGGAACCGTCAGCATCTCCTCGGTGACCCTCCACGCGGTGGTCGGGGACATAGCCTCCTCGCTGCGCCGCTCCGGTGTCGAGGCCCTGGTCGTGGTCAACGGGCACGGCGGGAACTACGTACTGGGCAACGTCGTCCAGGAATCCTCCGCGCGCGGCGAGCGGATGGCGCTGTTCCCGGCCGCGGAGGACTGGGAGGCGGCGCGGCAGCGGGCGGGGGTGGCCACCTCGCTGCTCTCCGACATGCACGCGGGGGAAATCGAGACCTCCATTCTTCTGCACGCGCACCCCGAATCGGTCCGGCCCGGGTACGAGACCGCCGACTTCGTCGCTGACGACCGACGTCATCTGCTCTCCCTCGGCATGTCCGCCTATACCGATTCCGGTGTCATCGGGCGCCCTTCGCTGGGTTCGGCGGAAAAGGGGAAGGAACTGCTGACGAGCCTCGCGGATTCCTTCGGGACGTATTTCTCTTTCCTGACCGCGGATCGGACCGCCGAGAAGAGGCCGGGGCGTCCGTAGGAGCCGTCGGGGCGCGCGAACCGGCGGACGACGAGGACGACGACACCGGGCAGGCTCGCCACGAGGCTGAGCACCCCGTACACCACGGCGACGCCCAGCCCGGTGCCCGCGCCGAGCCCGGCCGCGCCGAACGCCCAGGCGGTGACGCCCTCGCGGGGGCCCCAGCCGCCGACGTTCAGCGGCAGCCCCATGGCGAGCAGCGCCAGCACGGCCAGCGGGGTGAGTTCGGCGACGGTGGCGCCGCTGCCGGCCACCCGGGCGGCGAGCCCGAACATCACCAGGTGCCCGGCGAGGACGACGACGGACGACACCGCGACGCCCGGCAGGTTCCGCCGGGACAGCAGCCCCTGGCGCGCCTCGCCGAGCGTCGCCCGCAGGACCCGCCCGCGGCGCGCCGGAGCCCGGTTCATGCGCAGGGCGATGACCACGGCCAGCGCGCCCAGCACGGCCAGGGTGACGAGCGGGGCGGCGCGCCGGGCCTCGCCCTGTACCGGGGAGGGCAGCGTGAGCAGCACGACGACGCCGACACCGATCAACGCGAGCTGTCCGGCGACCCGTTCGAGGACGACGGCCCGCACGCCGCGCCCCAGGTCGCCGGCGCTCCGCCCGTGGTGCACCGCGCGGTGCACGTCGCCCAGGACGCCGCCGGGGAGGGCGGCGTTGAGGAACAGGGCGCGGTAGTAGTCCGCGACGGCCGGTCCGAGGGGCAGCCGGATGCTCAGTCCCCGGGCCACCAGGGCCCAGCGCCAGGCGCTGAACACGGTGGTGACCAGCCCGATTCCGAGCGCCGCGAGCACGGTCGGCGCGTCGATCCGGCGCAGCCCGTCCAGGAAGACGCCGGTGCCCATCCGCCACAGGAGCACGGCGAGGATGGCGGTGCCCGCCAGGGTCCCGAGGTGGGCGCGCAGGGCGCGGCGGGGCGGGGTGGGCGGCAGGGTGTCGCCGGTGGAGGCGTCCGCCCGGGGCGGTGTGCGCCGCAGGTCCGCCGGTACGGTCGGAGCGCTCACGAGGCCCCGCCCGTCGGCCGGCACAGCGCCAGCAGGTCGGTGTGGTGGACCACCACGCGCAGGGTGCCGTCCGCGCAGGCGGCGAGGCGCTCGTCCAGGTACGCCTCGGCCCGTTCGCGCAGCTCGGGGCGCTGTTCCACGGCCGCGCCGACCCAGCCCCGCAGCCACTGCGCGGTGAGTCCGGCCTCGTCGGCGCCCAGCCGCCAGGGGCTGGGGTGCGCCCGCACCGTGGCGCCGTGCGCGGCGAAGGCGTCTCCCGCCGCGGTGACCGCGTCCGGGCCGAGCAGGCCGGTACGCCGCTGGTGGTCGTTGAACGCCTCGGCGATCTCGGCGTCCAGGGGGTGCGCGGGGGTGAGGTCGACGCGTCCGGCGACGGACAGGGTCAGCAGGGCCGCACAGCCGGCCGCGGCACAGGCCGCGGCGAGGGTTCCGACCTCCTCGGTGGTCAGGACGTCGAGGAGCGCGGACGCCGTCACCAGGTCGGCGCCGGACAGCGCGTCCGGGGTGAGGCGGGCGAGGTCCCCGCGCAGCGTCTCGACGGTGACGCGGCTGCCGTCGGCGGCCGAGCGCGGGGCGCCGGCGGCGGCGAAGTGCAGCAGGTAGGGGTCGCGGTCGTGCAGCACCCAGTGCTGGGCGCCGTCGAGCCGCGGGGCGAGCCAGCGTCCCATCGAGCCGGTGCCGCAGCCCAGGTCGTGCACGACCAGTCCACCCGTCCGTTCCGGCGGTCCCGCGAGGTGCGTCCGCAGCGGATCGAGCAGGTCGTACGCCCGCGCGGCGGCGTCGGCGGGCTCGCGCAGCCGCAGCCATTCGGGGGCGTAGCGCGGCGGGTCTTCGGGCGCGGGGGTCTCGCGCAGGCGCAGGGTGGCGCGTTCGGCCGAGGCCGGGGCGGCGGTGGGCCGGGCCGTGGACCCGCCGGTGGGGCCCGCGCCGGGGATGACGCCGGTGGTGGACTCGGCGATGTCCGTGGACTTGGGGGCGTCCGGGAACTCGGAGGTGCGCGTGGCCTCGGCAGGGTTCGTGGCCTGGGCGGGGTCAGACGTTCCGGGCCGGGCAGAGACGGCTCGCGCGGTCGGCGCGGTGGACTCGCTCATGCCGTCCCCCCGGGTTCGCCGGGCAGCCGGTGCAGTACGCCGGCCAGGATCTGGGCCGTACTCGCCCAGCCGTTCAGCGCGGCGCGGCGGCCCCGGGCGGCGCTCTTCAGCCGGCGTCGTACGTCCGCCTCGCCGAACCAGCCGCGCAGCTCGGCGGCGAGCGCGGCCGGGTCCTCCGGCGGGACGAGGATGCCGGGCACCCCTCCGTCGGGCGCGCGTCCGACCGCCTCCGGGAGGCCGCCGACGTCCGTGGCGAGCACGGGAATACCGCGCGCGAGGGCCTCGGTCACCGCCATGCCGTACGTCTCGGCGTACGAGGTGAGGACCATCAGGTCGGCGGTGGCGTAGGTGGCGTCCAGCTCGGCGCCCGCCCTGGGGCCGGCGAGCACCAGCCGGTCCGTCAGGCCGTGCCGCGCGACGAGGGCCCGCAACTGTTCGACGTACTCGGGGTCGTGGCCGAGGCCGCCGACGCACACGCAGCTCCACGGCAGGTCGGACACCGCCGCCAGCGCCTCCACCAGCCGGTGCTGGCCCTTGCGCGGGGTGACGGCGGCGACGCACACCAGCCGGGAGACGCCGTCGGTGCCGGGCGCGAGGGGCGCGATGTCGGCACCGGGCGCCGCGACGTGGACGCGGCCCGGGTCGAGGCCGTGGTGGGAGACGAGCCGGCGTACCGCCCAGTCGCTGGTGGCGACGACGGCCGGCACGGCCCGCAGCACCGCGCGCTCACGGGCGTCCAGTTCGGCCGCGACGGCGGGGTCGAGGCCGGTCTCGTCGCCGAGCGGGAGGTGGACGAGGACTGCCATGCGCAGCCGCTCGGCCTCCGGGACGACGATCTCCGGCACCCCGCAGGCGACCAGGCCGTCGAGGAGGACGACCGCGCCGTCCGGCAACCGGCGCAGGGCACGCGTGAGTTCCGCGCGGGCGGTGTCGTCCGGCCGGGGCCAGTCACCGTCGACGGGCAGCCCCCGTACCCGCCAGCCGAAGCCGGGCAGGTCGAGCCGCACCCGCCGGTCGTAGGCGTTGCCGCCGCTCGGCGCGGCCGGATCGTCGATCCCGCCCGGTACGACGAAGTGCACGGAGCGCAGGGACATGGGGATGATCCCGTCGTTCCTCGGGGACGCGGCCCGCGCGGCGATGTGGGCGGGGATCTGGGTGGGGACGTAGGTGAGGCGGGTGCGCCCCGCCGCCTCGACGGACGTGTCGGTCACAGCGCACGCTCGTAACTCGCCCAGGCGACGTGGGACTCGTGCAGGGTCACGGTGAGACCGGCCAGGCCCTTGGCCCCCTCGCCGAGGGCGCCCTTGTGGACGCGCTCGGCGAGCCGGTCGGCGACGACCTTGGCCAGGAACTCGGTGGAGGTGTTGACGCCGGCGAAGTCGGGTTCGTTGTCGAGGTTGCGGTAGTTCAGCTCGCTGACGACGGCGCCCAGTTCGCGGGTGGCCAGTCCGATGTCGACGACGATGTTGTCCTCGTCCAGCTGCTCGCGCCGGAAGGTGGCGTCCACCAGGAACGTCGCTCCGTGCAGGCGCTGTGCGGGCCCGAAGACGTCGCCGCGGAAGCTGTGGGCGATCATGATGTGATCGCGGACGGTGATGCTGAACAACGGACGACCCTCCAGGTGTGGCACGTCTGATCCCCCGCCGATCGCTGCGCGGGGTGCCGTCTATTACGGCTGGAGGTCTTCCCTTGTTCAGCGGCCCGTACGTCTTTTCTCAAGGTCAGGCGAGGTCGGGCGAGGTCAGGCGCCGACGCCTGCACGGTCGTACCGGATGCGGTGGCACAGGGCGGGGATCTCGCCGGAGGCCAGCCGGGGCAGCACGTCCGGGAGTTCGGCGAACGCGGACTCGCCTGTGACGAGGGCGTCCAGTGCCGGGTCGGCGAGCAGGTCGAGGGCGAGGGCGAGCCGGTCGGCGTAGGTGCGGGTGGCGCCGCGGGCCGGGGAGACGGTGCCGACCTGGCTGCTGCGCAGGGTCAGGCGCCGGGAGTGGAAGGCCTCGCCGAGCGGGAGGGCGACGCGCCGGTCGCCGTACCAGCTCAGTTCGAGGACGGTGCCCTCGGGCCGCAGCAGCTCCAGTGACCGGGCGAGCCCGGCTTCGGTCGCGCTGGCGTGTACGACCAGGTCGCGGTCGCCGAGCGCGTCGGCCGGGGACGCGAAACCCACGCCGAGCGCTTCGGCGACCTTCGCGCGGGCCGGGTCGGCGTCCACCAGCTCGACCCGGACGCCGGGGAAGCGGGCCAGCAGGGCGGCCACCGAGCAGCCGACCATGCCGCCGCCGACCACCGCGACGCGGTCGCCGACCAGGGGCGCCGCGTCCCAGAGGGCGTTGACGGCGGTCTCCACCGTGCCGGCGAGCACGGCCCGCGCGGCGGGCACCGCCGGCGGCACCGGCGTGACGGCGGCGGCGGGGACGACGTAGCGCGTC
Organism: Streptomyces sp. NBC_01723; assembly: GCF_036246005.1. Taxonomy (NCBI): domain Bacteria; kingdom Bacillati; phylum Actinomycetota; class Actinomycetes; order Kitasatosporales; family Streptomycetaceae; genus Streptomyces; species Streptomyces sp. NBC_01723. Next base: position 7,467,669 of record NZ_CP109171.1, on the reverse strand, counting down.
TGGTGCGGGTAGAGGCAGAAGACGGTACGCCCGACGAGCGCGTCCGGCCCCTCCTCGACCACGCCGACGTTGAGGTAGCCGTACTTCACCGGTCCGGGGAAGTCGCCCTCCTGGAACGGCGCGCGCATCGCCGCGTACTGGTTCTCGGGCACCCGGCCGGCGAAGACGAGGGTCTCGGTGCCCCGGCTCACACCGCTGTGGAGGGTGCGCACCAGTACCTCGTCCGCACCGGGTTCCGGCAGCTCCACCTCGCGGATCGTGCCCCGGCCGGGCGAGTCGAGCCAGAACGCGCGTGCCCTGCGTGTCATCGGATGTCCTCCTGAACGATCGGGAAGCCGCCCACGTACCGAGGGATGCACAGCCGCGCACAAGGTAGCGGCGTTGATCGACTCTGTCACACGGCCGGAGGGTGTTCGGTGGCCCTGAACAACACGTACGACGCGAGGCCCGTTCAGCAGGAGACCGCGGTGGGGGCGGGCGCGCAGATCCTGCTGCTGGCGCTGCTCGGCACGGCGATCGGGATGGGCACGGCGGGCTGGCTGACCGGCCTCGCCTTCGCGTTCGCGACCTGGGCGGTGCTGGCACGGGCCCTGCACCGGTCCCGGCCGGCGTCGTTCGGCCCGGCCAACCGGGTCACCCTGGGCCGGGCCACGCTGGTCGGCGGGGTGACGGCGCTGGTCGCGGACTCCTTCCGCAGCGCGCCGCCCGTCTCCCTCCTCGTCGGCCTCACCGCCGTGGCTCTGATCCTGGACGGCGTGGACGGAAAGGTGGCCCGCCGCACCGGTACGTCCTCGCATCTGGGCGCCCGCTTCGACATGGAGGTCGACGCGTTCCTCATCCTGGTCCTCAGTGTGTACGTCGCGATGGACCTGGGCCCGTGGGTGCTGCTGATCGGCTCCATGCGCTACGTGTTCGTCGCCGCGGCCCGGGTGTGGCCGTGGCTGACCGCCCCGCTGCCCCCGAGCACGGCCCGCAAGACGGTGGCCGCGCTCCAGGGCGTACTGCTGCTCCTGGCCGGCGCCGACGTGCTGCCGCGCGTGGCGAACGCCGGGGTGGTGGCGCTGGCCCTGGGGCTCCTGGTGTGGTCGTTCGGCCGCGACGTGCTGTGGCTGTGGCGGAGTACGCGGGTGGTGCGGACGCCTGTGCGGCGGGCAGTGCGGGAGCTCGCGGCGCGGTGAGGGCCGGGGGCCCGCTCCACCACCCGAACCCCGGTCTCCGCCCCGCCGGCGGACCACCCCGTGGCTCGCGTCGGCACGGCGCGGACGCCCGTGCGGCGGGCGGTCGGGGAACGTGCGGCGCGGTGAGGGGCGGGGCCGAGCAGGTGCCGTACCACCCACGCCCCCGGCCCCGGGACTCAGTCCCGCCGGGGCAGCAACCCCACAGCCGCCAGCGGAACGGCGGCCAGCACCAGCCAGGGCACCGCGGGCGGCAGCCCCGTGTCCAGCAGGAGGCCGGTCGCGGAGCTGCCCGCGAGGACGATGAGGCCGGACACCGAGGACAGTGCCCCCGTGTACAGCCCGAGCCGCCCGTCCTCGGCGAGGTCCGGCACCCAGGCGCGGGCGACGGGCGCGACCAGCATCTGCCCGAGGGTGAGCAGGACGACGAACCCGGCGGCGGGCGCCAGTCCGCCCACCCCCGTCCACCCGGCGGGCCGGGCGAGCGCGACGGCGGCGAACCCGGCCGCGATCAGCCCCAGCCCCGCCACCATCGACCGGCGCGGCGCCAGCCGCTCCCCCGCCCACCGGGTCACCGGCAACTGCGCGCCCACCACGAGCAGCGAGGAGAGCGCGAACAGCCAGGCCAGCGGTGCCTGCGAACCGGCGGCCCGCTCGACCTCGGCGGGCAGGGCGAGGTAGAGCTGGTTGTAGGCGAGCAGATAGGCGCCGTACGCGCAGCACAGCGCGAGGAAGCGGCGGTTGCGCAGGAGCAGCCGCGCCCCGCCGCCGAACCGGACGCGCGCCCGCCCGGGAATGTGCTGCGGCAGCAGCCGCGCGTGCCCGGCGAGGACGAGGACGAAGACGCCGGCCCCGGCGAGACACGCCGTTCGGAAGTCGACCGCGAGCAGCAGGGCACCCAGCAGCGGCCCGACGAACGCCCCGGCCTGCCCGGCGACGGTGAACAGCGCGAGCACCCGCGTCCGGTCCCCGTTGCCCTCCGCCTCCCACACCACGGCCTGGCGGGCGACCTCGGACTCGACGGCGGGCGAGAACAGCGCGGCGGCGAACCCGATGAGCAGCACCGCGCCGACCACGGCCCAGGTCCGCTCGGCGAACCCGAGCCACGCGAACCCGGCGATCCGCAGCACGCACCCGGCGAGCACCACGGGCCGGATGCCGTACCGGTCGGCGAGCGCCCCGCCGACCACGAACAGCCCCTGCTGGCTGAAGGTGCGCAGCCCGAGCACGAACCCGACCAGCCACCCCGCCATGCCGACGGACCGCCCCAGGTGCTCGGCGAGGAAGGGCAGGACGGCGAAGAACCCGATGTTGAAGGCGAGTTGGGTGAGGACGAGCAGGCGCAGCAACGGGGAGAGCGGGGCACCCCGGCCGGTGGCCCCCGCCTTCGCGGACCGGCCGGTGGAGGCGGAGGTCATCGGACTCCGACCGGTTCCTTCTCGGGGGCGGTCCGTACGTCGACGGTCCCGGCGGTACGGGGACTCCTCCGCCGGGGCCGGCGCAGCCCCCCGGCCGCGGTGACGGCCAGCGCGCCGAGCAGGGCGAGGACGGCGGCGGGGGCGAGGACGGCCCAGGGGGCGCGCTCGGCGTAGGGCTGGTTCTCGGCGAGGAGGAGCCCCCACTCGGGCGACGGCGGCTGGGCGCCGAGGCCGAGGAAGCCGAGCGAGGCGAGGGCGAGGGCGACGCCGGGCAGCCGGAGCAGGGCGTGGCGCAGGACCGGTGGCAGCACGGCGGGCAGCAGTTCGCGCCGCAGCAGGTACCCGCGCCCCGCGCCCAGCCCTCTGGTGGCGGTGATGTGCAGGGTGGCGCGCTCCTGCCGCAGCAGTGCGGCGGTGTGGGTGGCGAGCGGCGCCCAGGCGACGGCGCCGACGGCGAGCGCTGGCGTGGCCGCCCCGCTGCCCGCGACGGCGGTGACGAGGAGGGCGACGAGTACGGGCGGTACGGCGTTGACGGTGTCGACGAGCGGTGCGGCCACGCGGGGTACGAGCCCGAGGAGGACGCCCGCGAGCAGCGCGGCGGCGGTGATGGCGGAGGCGAGGACCAGCGTGTCCAGCGCCCCGTGGCCGACGCGGGCGAGCAGGTCGCGGCCGAGGGCGTCGGTGCCGAAGGGATGGTCGAGGGAGGGAGCCCGCAGCCTCTGCCCGGTGTCGAGGGCCAGCGGGTCCCGGGCCAGGCCGAGCCCGACGACGGCGGCCAGGACGGCGGCGTAGAGGAGGGGCGGCAGTGCCCGGGCCGGCGGGGCGGGCCGGTGCAGGGAGGACAGGGCGCCGTCGCGCAGGGCGGGCCCGGTGAGCAGGCGGGCCGCGAGCCGCGTGGCACCGGTGGCCAGCGCGGCGAGGAGCACGAGGGCGAGGGTGCCGGCCTGGAGGACGGGAAGGTCCTGGGCGAGGGCGGCCTGAAGCGTGGTGCGTCCGAGCCCCGGGATGTCGAAGACCTGCTCGACGGCGACGGCACCGCCGGTCAGTCCGACGACGAACAGCCCGAGGTTGGGCAGCAGCGCGGGCACGCAGCGCCGTAGGGCCTGGCGGGCGATCGACCGTCCGGTCAGTCCGCGGGCGGCGGCGGCCAGAGCCCACGGCTCACCGAAGGCGCCGGGCAGCAGATCGTCGAGCAGCCGCCCGAGCACGGCCCCGGCGGGCAGCCCGAGGGCGAGCGCGGGCAGCACGGTCCACTGGAACCCGTACCACCCCAGCGCGGGCAGCCACCCCAGCTGCACCCCGACGACGGTGGCGAGCACGGAGGCGACGAGGAACTCGGGCAGCGAGGCGAGGACCGCGGACGCGGCCCCGCCGACGCGCCGCCCGTCGAGCCGCCGCCGGGCGCCCAGCCGGAGCGTACGGGCGCAGACGAGCCCGGCGGTGACGGCGGCGACCAGCAGCGCGACGGACATGAGCAGGAGCGAGGCACCGAGCGCCTGGAGCACACCGGGCAGGACGTCCCCGCCGGAGATCCAGGACTGTCCCGCGTCACCGCGCACCAGCCCCCCGAGCCAGCCGCCGAGTACGTGCAGCGGCCCGCCGTCGAGCCCGATCTGGTGCCGGATGTCGGCGAGCACCTCGGGCGTCGGCTCCCGCTCGGCGGACCGCGCCTTGAGGACGGTGTACGCCGGGTCGGTGTGCGTGAGCCAGGGCAGCAGTCCGATCCCGCAGACGAGCCCGCCCGCGAGCACGACCCGCCACACCAGGGTGGCCGCTCGCTGCCGCACGGTTCAGCGCCGGGTGCCGGTGCCGACGAGGGTGCGCTCGTACGGGTCGAGGACGACGCCCTGTACGGAGGCGGCAACGCCGGTGATGATCCGCTGGTGGACGAGCGGGACGACGGCGTCGCTGCCGAGGATGCGCGCCTCGGCGGCCATGGCGGCGTCCTGCCGCTTCGCGGTGTCGGCGGTCTTCTCGGCGTCGGCGACGGCGCGGTCGACGCCCTTGTCGCAGAGCTGGGCGATGTTGTAGCCGCCGTCGCAGGTGTAGTCGCTCGCGAGGACGGCGACGGGGTCGCCGGTGTCGAGCAGGGTGTTGCGGGCGAGCACGAAGGCGTCGAACTTCCCGTCGAGGGCGTCGCCTTCGAGCCGCGAGTACTCCCGCACGGTGAGCTCGACCTTGAACCCGGCCTTCTCCAGCTGCTGCTTGACGACCTGGGCGACCTCGGGCAGCTCGGGCCGGTTGTCGTAGGTGGCGAGGTGGATGGTCTCGCCGGCCGGCTTCTTCGCGTCCGCCCGTCCGACAGGCTCGGTCCGCTTCCCCTCGGCCCAGGTCACGGCGGGCCCGTAGACGCCGGCACCGGGGTCGCCGTACCCCTCGTAGACGTCCTTGGCGAACACGGAGGTGTCGAGGCCGGCCCTGGCGGCGGCCCGCAGGCCCGCGTCCTTGAAGGTGCCGGACGAGGCGTTGAGCAAGAGGCTGGTGGAGCGGGTGGTGGCGGTGTCGCGCCGGGTCTCCTTGTCGAGGGAGGCGGCCTGCGCGACCGGGACGGCCTCGGCGATGTCCAGCTCCCCCGTCCGCAGGGCGTTGGCGCGGGCGGTGCCGTCGGCGATGAAGCGGGCGTCGATGCCGGAGGCCTGGGCGCGCCCGCCCCAGTAGTCGTCGAACCGGTCGAGGGAGGCGGAGGTGGCGCCGTTCACCTTGGTCAGCTCGAAGGGGCCGGTGGCATGACCGACCGGGTCGACGCGGTCGCTCTCGGCGTAGGCGTCCTTGGACAGGATCGCGAGGCTGGGGCTGGAGAGCCGTAGCGGCAGGACGGGGTCGGGCTGGTCGGTGGTGATCCGCACGACGCGCTCACCGCTCCCCTTGGCGGTGAGGGTGACACCGGCGAGCGCGGCGGGGGCGGGCTTGGCGTCGGTGGCCTTGGCGAGGGAGTCGGCGACGGCGGCGGGCGTGACGTCGGTCCCGTCCTGGAAGGTGGCGTCCCGAAGGCTGAACTCCCATGCCTTGTCCCCGTCCCTGCGCCAGGACTCGGCGAGCGCGGGGGCGGCGGAGCCGTTGGCGTCCAGCGAGGTGAGCCCCTCGGTCACGCCGAGCCGGCTGAGGAGGGTGGCGTCGGCGCCGTACGGCGAGAGGTTCTCGGCGGGCGGGAAGGCTAGCGCGACACGGAGCCGGGACCCGTCTCCGCCCTTGCCTCCACCATCGGTCCCGGGGTCGGGGGTGCCACTCCCCGAGGCGAAGCAGCTCGATATGAGCGGGATGAGCAGGAGCGGGGCGAGCAGCCGGGGGCGGCGGTGGGAGGGCATGGTCCTCGGATCGATCTGGGAGCGGGAGAGGGCGGGGGCGGGTGTCGCCGCGCGCAGGACGCGAGCCTACATGGAAACGATTTTCACACCTAACTCACCCCAGGGGAACGTCGAAGTGCACGATCCCCTGCCCACCACCCGCATCCTCCCGCTCGTCGTGCACGACCTTGGCGAGCGACCGCCAGAAGGGCTCGGCGCCGGTGACGGCCGGGTCGGTGTGCAGGTAGACGGCGCGATATCCCCCGTCGGCGACGGCGAACGCCATCAATTCGTCGACAAGTCGACGCGCGAGCCCACGCCGCCGGTGCTCGGGTCGCACGTACACCCGCCGCAACTGCGCGGTCACGCCGGATGGGTAGCGCTCGGCGACGTGGACGGGGTTCGGGGGGTGCGCGGGGCCACGGGAGTCGAGGGCACCGGTGGCGACGACCTCGCCCTCCGCATCGAGAGCGACGAGAAGCGTGTGCCGCGCCGGGTCCACGTAGGCCCCGGCGAGGTCGATGATGTCGCCGTGCCAGCGGGGGACGTAGCCGGTCCCGAAGTCGCGGTAGACGGTGTCGAGCATGACGGCTCGGGCAGCGTCCAGGTCGGCGTGGGCGGCTGTCCTGATGCTGTAGTCATCGATACGCACTTGCACATGGTACGCATCAACGGAATCACACCTGTTCAACGCCCTCGTCAGTGCGCCGCTTCGGCGCGCATGAGGCGCTCGTTGACGCCATCGACGAACGCGTACAGGGTGCCGTCAGTGACGATGCTCTCGCCTTGTCCCTTGCGCCACGGGTCCACACCGATGACCGTGACGAGCGCGTTACCGAGACCGACGACGACCCACCAGTGGCGCGTGCCCACCCGCACACACCACGTGGACGCGACCCACTTTCCCGTGTCGGTCCGCACCTCGGCGGAGACCAGGTTCCAGCTCGCCGGGTCGAAGTGCGTCAGCTCGTCGACGGGGGCGCCCCGCTGCCGGAGACGCTCGGTGACATGCCCGCCGTGCGCCTTCAGTTCTACCGGCTCGCGCAGGACGTGGCGGACACGCGTGAACAGAGAATCCGGTCCCGACGCGCTGTGGAAACGGGCGGTCTCGAATCGTGGCGACACTATGAACTCCTGTACGGACTGTGGAGGGGGGCGGGCGGAATCACCCGCGTCGAGCGGACGCGGCGCGGTCAGCGATGGCGCCAGAGCTGGTAGAGCCGGAAGACCTCCATCTGCCAGTCCGTCTCGAGGGACTCGTCAAGTATGCGATCTCGGCCATGACTGTGGCGGACGTGCCGGTAGAGACCGTGCGGCGACAGGTCCGCGCCGGTCACCAGGGTGGCGAGCAGCGGTTCGTCCGCCCGTGTCTGCTGGTCGACCATCACCAGAAGCTCACCCTGGTCGTCCGGGTGATCGAGATCGCCCGCGACGAGGAGGGTTCGGTGACCGTGTTCCCCGCGCTGACCGTGTCGGCGTGAACGCCCTCGCACCCCACGTTTGAACGGTGGATTCGTCACTTTCGGTCGGTGACGTGGAACTCCATCCATTCGACTCCCGGGACGGTGAAGCGTGAGCCATTGTTCACCGAGGCAATTCCGTCGAACTCACCGTCCGAGCCCGGAGCCCCCAGAGCCCAAGGTGTCGCGATCCGCCACGCGCTCTGAAGAACGGCGAGGAGGGCTGCATCCGCGCTGACCGACTCGATTGGTGACACCAGACGCAATTCGGCAAGCTCGGGGTACTTCCAGTACCGCTCGTAGGTGTCGAGCCTCAGGGGCCTGTCCAGCCGAGCCGCAAGTCGACCGACCACGCGCTCGGCCCCGCGGCGGTCGTTGACGCGTGCGTAGCAACGCCAGCGGATTGTCTCGAACATGCGGAGACCATAGACGGACCGGTCAGTGGACGTGGCGAGTACGGCGGCAGGTCCGTCGGTGCAGAGGGCGTTGTTGCTCCTCGGAGAGCCGCCCGCCACGACTCAGCCCTTGACCGTCCACGTCACCGAGTTCGACGTAATCCCCCGCACTTCCGCGCTCCGCACCGCCACCGTCATGTCCACCACCTTTGCCGTCACCGTGTGCGCGCGGCGGCCCGACGGGACTCCGAGGGCCGCCGGTACGACCGACGTCCTGCCCCGGGCCTGCCTCGCCTCGCGGCCGTCGACGTACCAGCGGAGTTGGGGGCGGGCGAGGGTGCCGGCGGGCAGGGTGGCCAGGGAGACGGAGAGGCGGGCGAACCGGGAGGTTCGGGTGGTCGGGTCGGCCAGCGGGGTGAGGGCGTTCGCCGAGCGGTAGAAGCCGGCGATCATCGCCTCGCGGCCGGGGAGGTTGAACTGGTCGGTGTTCAGGGAGCGCATGATGGAGTTGGCGGTGGGGCGGTAGATGCCGTACTCGTAGTAGTCACCGCCCTCGAAGGTGTCGACCACGCCGCCGCTCGGGTCGGTCTCTCCCAGCCAGTCGGCCCACTTGGCGCCCTGCGCGGTCATCCGGTCGGCGGTGAGCTTCGAGACGTTGGCCGACGCCGGTTCGTCGCCCGGGTAGTCGCCGTAGCCGTCGTACTGGTACTCGTCGGCGAGGAGGCCGATGGAGTGGGCCATCTCGTGGGCCGCTATCAGGGTCGACTGGGCGTTGTCGGAGGAGAGGGTCGAGACGCCGTCGTAGCCGTAGTCGCCCGCGAGTCCGGAGTAACCGGCGCCGCCGTACTTGGTGGAGCTGGAGACCACGATCACCAGGTCGGTCGCCGGGGCCTTGTCGGCGTACGACTTGGTCTTGTCGAGGTCTACGCAGATCAGCCGTTCGATGGCGTCGCACCAGAAGTACGAGCCGAGCGCGGTGTTGCGCTTCACGTCCTGGGTCGGGTCGCCCGTGACGCCGGAGTCCTGGGAGACCGCCTGCACCGCCCAGACGTTGAAGAGGCCCTCGTAGCTCTTGTACGGCTCGATGTCGGTCACCGCGTCCCACTTCGTGCGGGCGTCCGCGAGGAAGTCCTCCTGCTGCGCGGCGGTGTAGCCGTCGCCGATGATCGTCACGTCCAGGCGGTCGGCCGTCGGGCCCGTCTCGGCAATCGGGACCACTTCGCCGTCCCGCGCTCCCGTCCGCTGCCGGGAGGCCAGGGCCGGCTGGGTGTGCGGGCTGGCCGCCGGGACCTCCGTGCGGGCGCCCTCGCCCTTGGGGTCGGGGAAGTACTCGACGCCGACCCGGCCGCTCTCCTGCCTCGCCGCCGCGGCTCCACGGATGCGTATGTGCACGGTGACAGGTCCCCACGACGACGGTGACGGTGACGGTCGACGTAAGCAGGGATGTAAATGTGCTTACGCGTCGGAGTTAAGTTAGGGGGCTGTTCCCTTTACCGCAAGGGGTGTTGGGGGTGTGGCGAGGAGTCAGGCGTCACCCGGAGGGCCTTCAGCAGCATTGGCAGCGACGCGTGCAGCTCCCTCTCCCAGTAGGCCCATCCATGGGTCCCCGGGCCGTAGAAGTTCGTCGTCACGTGCCTCGCGCCCACCCGCTTCAGCTCCGCCGCCAGTGCCTGGTTCTGACGGTTGAAGTCGGCCTCCAGGGCGCTCGTGCTGCCCGGCGGGTCCAACGGGCCCGTGGTGCCGTCGCCGCAGGACAGGTAGACCGGGATCGACTTGAGGCGCCGGGCGAGGTGGAAGGGGTCGTGGGACTGCCAGATGCGGCGTTGTGCCACGGGGTCGCCCCAGACACGCAGCGGGTCGTCTCCCTGGCCGGCGAAGAAGCCCATGATGCGGTCGGTCGACTCGTCGTTGAGGAGGGGGTGCGCCGACGCCGAGTAGGCCGCCGTCGCCCTGAACATACCCGGATGCCGGGCCGCGTACGACAGGGCTCCCTGGCCGCCCATCGACAGGCCCGCCACCACGCGGTTGCCGCCGGCGCCCCAGTCGTTTTCCAGGAGGCGGCGCAGTTCCACCGTGTGGAAGGTCTCCCAGGCCGGGTCGCCGCCCTTGCCGTGGTTCCACCAGTCGCTGTACCAGCCGTTCCAGCCCGCCTCGGGCATCACCACCAGTACGTCACGCAGGCTGTCCGTCTGCGCCACGTCGGTCATCGCGGTCCACGACGTGTAGTCGCCGCAGCAGCCGTGCAGGAGCCAGAGGGTGGGCCAGTGCCGGGGGTGGTGCCGGTCGGAGGGCTGCCAGCCGTCGGGGGTGAGGAGGCGGACCTTGACGGTGCGGCCGCCCAGGGCCGTTGAGCGGACCGACAGGTCGACCTGGCGGTCCGCGACCTGGGTGACGGCCACCACCTCCGCGCCGGGGCGGGAGGCGGCCAGCGGCCTGGCGGCTTGCGCGGGGGCCGTCGGGGCCAGTGTCGCGAGCAGCACGATCAGAAGTAGTGCCGGGGCGAGGAACGCCCTGGCGCGCGGGCGGGTCGGGACGGTGGGCACGTTCGCGAACACGGCGGCTCCCTGGGGGTGGGTGGCTCTTCGTCGCGCTGTGGTGCGGGTCCTCGGATGTCACATGGACGTCAGCCGCCGTGCTTGCGGGGCAGAATCAACAAGGCGTCGCCGACCGGGCGTTCGCCGGTCGCGTCGGACGGGGTGTTGATGACGGTGTCGTCCGTCACCATCGTCGTGGAGCCGCCGCCGTCCAGGTTGACCGCGTCGCGCAGGCCGAGGGACCTGGCGACCGCGGCGCTCTCGGCGATGCTCAGTCCGAGGGACCGGGTGGCGCGTCCGTCGGCGGTGACGAGTACGGTGCGGCCCGCGGCGTCCACGCCCGCCAGGGTGCGTGGATTGCGCTTGTGCACCCAGCCGTAGTACCAGCTCGGATCGTCGGGATGCACCATGCCGTCGGCGGCGGGAGTGATGTGGATACGGCCGTCGCGGACCAGTTCCGGGCCGGCGTTCACGATGTCGGTGCGGGGTGAGGGCCGGTACGGGCGGCCCCGGGCATCCAGCAGGGTCGTGTGCACGCGCAGGCGGTCGCCGACATGGGCCACGGCTGTCAGGTCCGCCACGCGTCGGCCCGTCGCCTGGAGCGAGGTGCCGCCCGGCGGGAGGATTCCGCCCCGGGGGGAGCGTACTTCCACCACCCGGTCGTGCGCGTCCAGTACGGCTTCCACCCCCTCGCCCCCGGGTGTCCGGCCTCCCTTGAACTCGGGCGTGAAGGCGACCAGGTCGTTCGGGTTGGTGCAGGTGACGTCGTGCAGGGGCAGCGACGTGGGGACGTCGCCCGCGGTGCCGCCGCAGTTCCTGATCAGGCCCGGTACGCGGTTGACGCCGCCCAGGCTCAGGGACGTCTCGTCAGCGGTGACCCTGCCCCGCCACGTGAAGCGGGTGACCCGGGTGCCCCGGGCGTTGTCGTGGAGCACCAGGCTCGGGCGGCCCGCCACCGGTTCGCTCAGCAGGCGCCCGTCGTACACGCCGACGCCGGCCGGGTCGCCCGGCGCGCCCGCCTTGGGGTCGAGGACGAAGAAGCCCGCGTTGACCGCGGCGGTCGCGTCGGCCGCCGCCGACAGCCGGCTGGTCGTCTCGCGGGCCTCCAGGTCGGGACCGTACGACGCGTCGAGGCTGCCGTGGAACCTGCGCGGGTCGACGGTCAGTACGTCCACGCGCCACGGGCCCCGGTCGGTGGCCTCGCCGTCCCAGCCCGTGTACACGGCGGATCCCGTGTAGCCCGCCGCCGTCAGGCGGGCGCGTGCGGCCGTCGCGTCGGACTGCGCGTCGTACGCGCCGATGCGGACCCGCCGGCCGAGGGTGCCGCCGGTGTAGTCGGCCGTTGGCGGAGTCCGCACCCGCTCGACACGGGCCTCGAAGCCCTTCTGGCGGAGATCGGCGGCGAGTTCGTCCGCGCTCGCCCGGTCCTTGAGGGCCGTCGGCGGCGCGTCCGGGTCGGGGGAGGTGTCGCCGCCCGGGATGGAGACCTCCACCGTCCAGTGGAGCGCCGGGTCCTCGGCGTTCCCTCGCACGATGCGGGTGAGGGTGACGCCCGGCTGGAGAGTCGTCGTGGTGCGGGTCTCGGGGAGGTCGCGGGGACCGAGGGGCAGGGTGGGGCCGCTCGGTGGCCGGGGCGATGGGGAGGCCGAGGCCTGGGCGGGGAGTGCGCCCGGCGTGGCGGCGATGCCGAGTGCGGCGACCGCGGCGCACAGTCTCATGCTCGTCCGGCTCTTCATCCGATCCGCCCCTTGCCGACCACGGACACCAACCGACCCATGCTGCGCACAAGTATCGACCCCTCAGGGCACGCGTCAAGAAGCGGGCGGCGCCGACGGTACGGGAGCCGCGGTCGGTCCGGGGGCGTTGTCAGTGGTCGCGGATAGGTTCGTTCTTGTTCCGCCGACGTGGCGCGAACACCCCCCTCTTTCTTTCGCGTGTATGGGAGATGGTGCGTTGTCCGTCTGGGAGAAGTCGAGCACGGTGCGTGTGGTGCCGCCCGCGCGGCCCCGCAAGCTCGCCAAGGTGCCGTTCGTCGAACTGGCCGACGGACGCCTGCAGGGCGTGGTGTCCAGCGGGTCGGACGCGGGTCGGGTGTACGTGTCGTCGGTCGCGACGGTGACCTACGCGTTCTCGTGCAGCACCAACAACAACCGGCCCTGCGGCGGGGCACGCGGTTCGTTCTGCAACCACATACGCGCTCTTGTCGCCGAGGCCGTGCTCCAGTACGGCGCCGAGCGCGTCGCACGCTATCTGAAGGCCGAGGCCGAGAGCGGCACCGACGCGGCCGCGCTGCTCGCCGCGATGACGGTCACCCGCCCCGGGCCGGGTGACAGCGGGGCGGCGGCCCAGGTGTTCAGCCGCTTCCTGCGCCACCTCGGCTACCTCGAACTCGCCCCGGTCACAGCCCCGTTGCCGGAGATGCACTGGTTCCCGACCGGCGGGGCGGTGGCGGCCTGATGCGTGCCGACCTGCTTCTGGACGACGTCGACGGCCTCGACGAGGCGCTCGCGGCGGTGGACGGGTTCGACGCCGCGCTCGTCGGCGGACTGCTCCGCCCGCAGCCGGGGCAGGCCGACGGCCTCGCCGGACTCGCCGATGCCGTGGCGGGGACGCCGCTGGCCGCACGGGTGGCCGAGGCCGCGGAGAAGACGGTCGCCGGCGCGGGCGACGAGGAGCACTTCGTCGCACTCGCCGCCGCCCGCACCGCGCTGCTCGGAGCCGTGCACGACGCGCTGGTCCTGCGCGTGGACGAGGTCGTGGGGCGCCCCGCGGCCGACGTGCCGGCCGACGGGACGGATGCGCGACCGGCCGACGCTCCGGCCCACGCCCCGAACCTCATGGTCGCGGCGCGCAGTTGGCTGTGCGACCTGGCGCGGGCCGGCTGGCGGGGCATCGACCACGACCTCGTGGGCGGGGCCGCGCCCGTGGTCTCCGCGCTGCTGGCCGACCCGGCCCTGCGCCGGCTCGCCACGCTGCTCGACGGGTTCGCCGCCGAGCTGGCCGCCTGCTGTCCCGGCGCCGCCCTGGAGCGGGTGCCGGTGCGCCGCTGGGCCGACCTGTGGTCGCGGGCCGTGCTGCTGACGCTGCCGGGGGCCGTGTCCGCGCCCGTCACGGGTTCGGCCACCGGACGTCTGCTGCCGCTCGGCGTCGACGTCCACGAGCACGCCACCGCCGTCCAAGGGCAGGTGCACGCGGTGTTCGAGCCGGCCGACGGCGGTGTGCCCCGGCTGGTGCGGGCCTCCGTGTCCGCCCCGAAGCCGGACACGGTGGTCGGTGCCGGGCTGTGGCAGCTGCTGCGTCCGCACATGTCGCTGCTGGCGGCGGTGGGCGAGGGCCGGGCCGTGGAGCTGGAGGGAATGCCGGTCACGGCCGAGGGCGACCTGCTGTGGGACGACGCGTGTGCGCGTCCCGGCGCGGAGGCCGACGTGTTCGCCACGGCCCGGGTGGCGCTGCCCGCGGCGGCCGCGTACGCCGTGTCGCCGCTGGACCGGCACCCCGCCCGGATCGCGGTGCCCGTGCTGGTCGAGGGGTACGGCGTGCGGGAGGAGGACGGCGTCGTCGTCCTCGACATCGCCGGGTGCCGTCTGCGGGTCGACACGGACCGCGTGCCGGCCGCCGGACCGCTCACCCCGAAGGCGGTCACCGCCTCCGGTGCCTGTCTGGGGCTGTTGCGCTGGGACGCCGGGGAGTTCCTGCTGCAGCCGCTCGCCGTCGAGCGCACTGCCCGGGGGAAGTCCGTGGCCGTGCACGCCGGGGCCTGGGCCGGCGGGACCACCGACAAGGCGGGTGTGCGGGCCGAGAAGGCCGCCACCGACGCCGTGAAGGTGCTGCGCGAGCGCGCCGGGAAGCTGCTGCGGAAATGACCCACCCCGCCGCCGGGCAGACCCCCGGCCCCGACCAGCCCACCGGTCAGGCCGCAGGCCCCGGCCACCCCGCCCCCGGCCGGCAGACCCCCTCCCTCGATTCCGACCCCCACGCCGACGACAACCGCCGCCAGGTCCTCTACTGGCGCCTGCTGGCCCGTCTCTTCGACCCCGAGGAGCAGGCCGCCCTGGAATCGGCGAGCCTCGCCGTCGTCGAGGACGTGGGGCTTCCCCCGGCCCTGCTCGATCCCGGCGCCTCCGTCGACTCCGTCGTCCAGCGGCACCCGGAACTGGCCGCCGAGTTCGACGGGCTGATGGCGCCCGAGCCGCGGGAGGCCGGCGACCGGGACCGGGCCGAGGAGGTGCGGCGCGCGGCGCTCGCCTCCAAGCTGCTGCTGAACGTCTTCACCACCGGCTCCGGCAACGTGACCGCCGGACAGCTGGCGCGCTGGCAGTCCGACGCCGACTGGCTGGAGCGCGCCCTCGGCTGCCGCCCCGGCGAGCTGCGGGGCGGGCGGGGCCCGGCGGGCGGGGCGGGAGCGCCCGGCACCGGGGTGAGCCCGGCGGGCACCGGCGCAGGCGGCCCGGTGCCCGGCCTGGACCGGCTGGTCCCGGCGATCGGTCCCGAACTCGCCGCCGTCGAGGCCGGACTCGTCCGGCGCATGCGGCTGCGCGAGGTGCTGGCCGATCCCGCGCTGGCCTCCCGGCTGACGCCGAGCATGTCCCTGATCGAGCAGTTGCTGCGCGACAAGGACAACCTCTCGGGCGTCGCGCTGGCCAACGCCAAGGCGCTCATCCGGCGCTACGTCGACGAGGTCACCGAGGTGCTGCGCACCCAGGTCGAGAAGTCCACGGCGGGCGAGCTGGACCGGTCCGTGCCGCCCAAGCGGGTCTTCCGCAACCTCGACATCGACCGCACCGTCTGGAAGAACCTCACCAACTGGAGCCCGGAGGAGGAGCGGCTCTACGTCGACCGCCTCTACTACCGGCACACCGGCCGCAGGACGACACCGCAACGCCTCGTCGTGGTCGTGGACCAGTCGGGCTCCATGGTCGACTCCATGGTCAACTGCACCATCCTGGCCTCCATCTTCGCCGGGCTGCCGAAGGTCGACGTCCACCTCATCGCGTACGACACCCAGGCACTCGACCTCACGCCCTGGGCGCACGACCCGTTCGAGACGCTGCTGCGCACCAAGCTCGGCGGCGGCACCGACGGCACGGTCGCCATGGCGCTGGCCCAGCCGAAGATCGCCGAGCCGCGCAACACGGTCGTGGTGTGGATCTCCGACTTCTACGAATGGCGCCGGCAGGAGCTGTTCGACGCCATGGCCGCCGTCCACCGCTCGGGGGCGAAGTTCATCCCGGTCGGCTCGGTGACCAGCTCCGGGCGCGGCAGCGTCAACCCGTGGTTCCGGGAGCGGTTCAAGGACCTCGGCGCGCCGGTGATCTCCGGCCACATCAAGAAGCTCGTGCACGAACTCAAGACGTTCCTCACCTGACCGACGGACGCCCACCCGACCGTCGCGCTCACCGCAAGGAAAGGCCCCTCACCCATGTCCGAACTGCTGCGCGCCCCCGCCGAGATCAAGTACGCCGAGGAACTCGACTGGCTGGAGTCGGTCGACGACGGCCCCCGGCCGTTCTCCTGGCGGCTGTCGCCCAAGATGGTCCGCCTGTTCATCCTCGGCTCCGAGCGGTCCGACGGCCTGGACCGGGAGGTGTCCCAGAAGTGGTTCGGCGACCGGAGCTTCGTCGAGCGCTCCATCGTCACCCTCGCCTCCGACCGCGGGCTGCTGCTCATCGGCGACCCGGGGACCGGCAAGAGCTGGCTGGCCGAACTGCTGTCCGCCGCGATCAGCCGGAACTCCACGCTGGTGGTGCAGGGCACCGCCGGCACCACCGAGGACCACATCAAGTACTCGTGGAACGTCTCCATGGTCATCGCCAAGGGGCAGTCCCGCGAGTCGATGATCCCCTCACCGATCATGACCGCGATGGAGGCCGGCTCGATCGGGCGCTTCGAGGAGCTGACGCGGTCCACGAGCGACGTGCAGGACGCGCTGATCTCGATCCTCTCCGAGAAGTACATCTCCGTCCCCGAGCTGGAGAGCGGCGGCGGCGACGACAACATCGTGTTCGCCAAGCCGGGCTTCTCCGTCATCGCCACCGCCAACAGCCGCGACCGGGGCGTCAACGACCTGTCGTCCGCGCTCAAGCGCCGGTTCAACTTCGTCCGCATCCCCGTCGTGACCAACAAGAGGAGCGAGGCGGAGATCGTCCGCTTCCGCACCGAGGAGCTGCTGCGCCGGCACTCCATCGACCTCGACGTGCCGCCCACCCTGCTCGACGTGCTGCTGCGCAGCTTCGCCGACCTGCGCGCCTCCGCCGCGGCGGCCGGCAGCGACGACGAACGGCTGGAGTCGGCGCTGTCGACGGCCGAGCAGATCGGCGTGCTGGAGGACGCCGTCCTGCACAGCAACTTCTTCGGGGAGAGCGCCCTGACCGCCCGCACCCTCGCCGCCTCGCTGGTCGGCTCCCTGACCCGGCGCGAGCCCGAGGACCTCGCCATCCTCAACAAGTACCTGCACGGTGTCGTCGAGCCGCGCGGCAAGGAGGAGGGCGGCCCCTGGACGGAGTTCCTGGAGGGCGGCCGCGACGCGATCGCCACCCTGTCATGAGCGGGGCGCAGGAGAACACCTCGTTCGCCGCGCTGCGCGGACAGCTCCAGGAGGCCGCGGCGGCCTTCGCGGACGGGCCCGACGCCCTGGAGGGCATCCTGCTCGGACTGGTCGACGACGTGGACCGCGCGGTACGCGAACCGCTGGAGATCTTCCCGGTCTGCCACCACTCCCCCGCCTCCGCCACCGCCATGGCCCGCCGACTGCGCGAGAAGCAGCCCAAGGTGGTCTACCTGGAGCTGTGCGAGGACATGGCTCCGCTCCTGGCCGAGCTGCGCAACTGCCGGCTGCCGGTGGCGGTGCAGGCCTTCGCCGGCGACGTCGAGGGCTTCCCCGCCCAGTGGGCCCCTTTGTCGGTGGTGGCACCGGTCACGGAGGCGTCCGCCGAGTACCAGGCGATCGCCTACGCCCTGGACACCCCGGGCGTCGACCTGGTGCTCGTGGACCGGTCCGCGGACCACGTCTTCCAGTGGAACGGCGGCGCCGGGCCTGAGGGCGGGACCACCGAGGCCGACGACACCCCCAAGGAGGAGGAGGCCGCGCTGCACGGTGAGGCCGTCGGCGTCGAACTGGGCGACCTGCGGCCGCGCTTCGCCGAACTGGAGGAGCACCTGCTGCGCCACGGCAAGGTACGGCACTGGTCGGAGTGGTGGCACCAGTACGTGGAGGTCCCCCTCGGGGACAGCGACCACGCCACCTACCGCCAGGTCATGTTCCTCATCGGCAGCCTGTTCCGCCGGCTCGCCCCCGGCGAGGGATCCCGGCTCCGGGTGGACGAGGACCGCGAGCGGTACATGTGGACGCGGATGCGCGAGCACCTGGCGGCGAGCGGCACGGACCCGCGGGACTGCCTGTACGTGTGCGGGGCGTTCCACGCGGCCAGCCGCGTCGAGGAGTTCGGTGTGGCGGGCGGGTCGGACACGTTCACGATCCCGCCGCGCACGGCCACCACCTGGCAGTACGGGCTGATCCCGTCCAGCCACGCGGCGATCGAGGCGCAGTTCGGCCTGGCCCCCGGTTCGGTGTCGATCGCGGCGACGGAGTGGGCCAATGGACTCAGGCGGAGCCGGGTGAACCCGTACGTCCTCGAGGGGCAGGCCGGCCGGCGGAAGTCCGCGGCGAAGAAGGCGGCCGTCGTCCCGGCCGCCACCCCCGGGCCCTCCGCGGACAGGCTGTCCGGCTTCCTGCGCAGACCGCCCGCGATCGACCGGCTGGACGAGGAGGAACTGCTCGGCTGGTCGGTGGAGATCGTGCGGGCGGCCCGGCGCAACGGGTACCTCGCCTCGACGGCGGACGCCATCGCCGTCTTCGAGACGTCGATCCTGCTGGCCGGGATGCGGGACCGGGCCAAGCCGACACCGTACGACTTCCAGGACGCGGCGGTCACCTGCATCGAGAAGGACAGCGTGCCCGGGCGGCGGGACGTGCGGCGGCTGGTCGAGATCATGATGGGCGGGGACCGGATCGGCCGGGTCGGGTACGAGTCGCTGCCGCCGCTGGCTCGCGACGTGTACGACCGCCTCGCCCCGCTGGAGCTGAAGCCCGAGCAGCGCGGGGTGCGGCGGGCCCTGCTCGACATGGCCGCCCGGCCGGAGCTGGCGGCCTGCTCCGACGCGCTGTGGATGCTGCGCCGCCTCCTGCCGCGGGGCGCGGCCCGCCCGATCATGGGTGAGCGGCGGCTCGGTGAGCGGTCCGTCCAGGAGTCCTGGGACCTCTCGCTGGGCACCCACCAGCGGGCGCTCGTCGAGCTGGGCTACGAGGGCGTGAGCATCGAGCAGGTCCTCGAACAGCGGCTGCGGCGCGACGCCTACGGTCCGCGGGCGACGACCGCGGACGTGCTCGCGGCGGTCGAGGACGCCACGCTGTACCTGCGCGGCCGGCGCCTCGCGGACGAGCTGGGCGGCCACGCGCTGAAGGTGCTCGCCACCGAGCGCACGGTCGACGGCGCCCCGGAGGTGCTGCGCCGGGTGCGGGCGCTGCTGGCGTACTACCGGACGAGCGAGCCGGTGCTGCCGCCGTGGATCGAGTCGTTCGTGAAGGCCGGCTACGCCCACTACTGCACGCTGCTGCCGACGGCGTTCCAGGACGAGGACGCGACGGTCGGGCAGGTCGCGGCGATGCTGGGCTTCCTGTTCGGCATGGAGGGGCTGGCGCTGTCGCTGGGCTGCGACCGGGCCCAGCTGGAGCTGGCGGTCGGGCAGTCGCATCCCGGGGACCCGTCGAAGACGGCCCTGCTCTGGGCGGCGCAGGTGCGGCTCGGCACCCTGTCGCGGGCCGAGCTGCGGGCCCGGTGCGACGCGCTGCTGGACAACCCGCTGGTGGTGCCCTCGTATCCGCGCTACCTCAGTGGGTTCGTGCACGCGCTGGAGCCGGTGCCGGGGCTGGCGGACGTGGTGGTGGAGGCGGTGTCGAACGCGTTCGCACGGCTGCCCGACCCGGTGCTGCTGCCGTGGCTGCCTCTGTTGATCACGACGTTGCGCTCGGGAGCCGCGGAACTGGCGCCGCTGCTGGTCCGGGAGGCGGGGCGGATCTTCCCGGGACGGCTCGCCGCGCTGGACGCCTGGGTGCCGCCGTGGCACGCGTCCCCGGCGCCGGCGGACGCCGCCCGGCCGGACCCCGGCGACCGGATGCCCCGGGGCGCCGCGCTCCTGCCGAGGCATCCGGCGGCCTGCGACGCGGTGGCGGACCTGCTGGGGTGCACCGGGGAATGGTCCGGTTCCGAGGCGTCGCCGGGAGGCCGCGGTCCGTCCGGCGTGGGGCTGCTCGCCGCCCACCCGGCGGCCTGCGATGCGGTCGCCGCTCTGCTGGGGTGCGAAGGCGCCTGGGAGGCGGGGAGGGGTGCCGATGCCTCCGGCGCGATGCTGACGGCCCGTCATCCGGAGGCCGGGGAGGCGTGGGAGGCGGTGCTCGCGCGCTGCTGACGGTGCCGGGGCCGACTCCGGCGGCGGACGGGCCCCGGAGCCGGGCGACCGGGCGCGGAGCATGCCAAGATGATGTTCCGACAGTCGGTCGCCATGCTCCTCCCGCCGGTGGCCCGCGAGTTGAGGACGGAGTCAGGCCGCATGACCTCCCTGAGCGGTGGCGAGAACGCCGCCCACCCGTACCGGGTCGACACGAGCAAGCCCCATCCCGCCCGGATGTACGACTACTTCCTCGGCGGCAAGGACAACTACGAGGTCGACCAGCGGGCCGCCGAGCAGTTCATGAAGGTGGCGCCCGAGGTGCGGGAGGGTGTCCTCGCCAACCGGCGCTTCATGCACCGCGCGGTCCGGCACGTGGTGGCCGAGGGCGGCGTCCGTCAGATACTCGACGTGGGCACGGGTCTGCCCACCGAGCCCAACGTCCACCAGATCGCGCGGTCCATCGCCCCGGAGACCCGGGTCGCCTACGTCGACAACGACCCCATCGTCAGTACGCATTCGGCGGCGCTGTCGGACGACCCGGACACCGCCGTCGTCCTGGCCGACCTGCGCGACCCCCGCGCGATCCTCGACCACCCCGAGGTCCGCGAGGTCATCGACCTCGGCCGGCCGGTGGCGCTGCTGCTGGTGGCGGTCGTGCACTTCGTCTCCGACGCGGAGGACCCGGCGGGCATCGTCGCCACCCTGCGCGACGCGCTGCCCGACGGGTCCTACCTCGTGCTGTCGCACGCGACGGGCGACGTCCACGAGGACCGGCGCGAGGACGCGGCGTCCGTCTACAACAGCGCCACCGCGTCCCTGAACCTGCGCCGGCACGCCGAGGTCCTCGACCTGTTCGGCGACTTCGCGCTGGTCGAACCGGGGCTCGTCCGGGTCACCGACTGGCGCCCCGAGGAGACGCCCCGGCCGGACGCGCCGCCGATCGGCATCTACGGCGGGGTGGCGAGGAAGGGTGCCTGACGGACGGGCAGGCCGAACGGCCCTCCCGTCCGCTACCCCTTCTGCTCCACCCGCACCCAGTCCACCTCCGCCTGCACTCCCCCGGCCGCGATCCGGTCCACGCTGGACTGCGGCAGCCCCCAGTACGGGCTGGTGACCTTGTTCCAGCCGGCCGGGTAGGCGCCGCCCAGCGCCAGGTTGAGGATCACGTACTGGTCGTGGTCGAAGACCCACTCCCCCCGCGTCGACTCCAGCTTGTTCCGGGTCGTCTCCTGGACCATCCGGTCGTCGACGGAGAACTTCATGCCGGTCGGCGTCCACTCCACCGCGTAGGTGTGCCACTGGTCGGCCCGGCCGCCGCCCGGGTACACCTGCCGCGCCCCCACGTTGCCGTCCGCGGAGTAGCCGGGGCCGTGCAGGGCGCTGCTGGTCCAGTCGCCGTAGCCGATGTTCTCCATGATGTCGGTCTCGCCGGAGGCCGGCCAGGACACCGAGGGGTCGTCCACGTCGCTGCCCAGCATCCAGAAGGCCGGCCAGAAGCCGTCGCCGACCGGCAGCTTCATGCGGGCGCTGACCTTTCCGTAGGTGAAGTCGAATGTGGTGTTGGTGTCGATGCGTCCCGAGGTGAAGTCGTAGGTGCCGCCGCCCGCCTTGGTGCAGCCCTTGCAGTGCTTGGCGCGCAGGACCAGGGCGCCGTTCTCCAGGCGGATGTTGTCGGCGGAGTCGACGTAGGCCTGGGACTCGCCGTTGACGGAGCCCATCTCCGTGCCGGTGCGCACGACGCGCCACTTGGCCCGGTCGAGGGAGCCGGACGTGAAGTCGTCGAAGAACGTGGTGCGGTACGTGCCGGACTGCTCGCCCGGCAGCGCCGGGTATGCCGCCGAAGCGCTGCCTCCCGTGCCCCAGACCTCGAACTCGTAGAGCGAGTAGCCGAACTGGGCTGTCGACGGGGCCGGGTTGTAGAAGGAGCGGCGTTCCTTGCCGAGCATGCGGACGTAGCGGCCGGTGGCGGGCTGCGGCAGGCGGACGCTGTCGTGGCGGCCGGTGGCCTCGCCCGGCGACTTCACGTCGGCGCGGCGGGCGGCGACCTCGCTCGCGGAGGGGCGGTACACGGTGCGCCAGGTGCGGTTGTCGTCGGAGACCTGGAGTTCGTAGTCCACCGCGTACGCCGCCTCCCAGTACAGGTCCACGGTGTCGACGACCGAGGTGGCGCCGAGGTCGACGGAGACCCAGCGGTCGGCGTTCCAGTCGCTGGACCAGCGGCTCACGTCCGCCTTCAGGTCGGCCGGGCGGCCGCCGTCGGTGACGAACGCCGGTGAGTTGCCCGCGTGCTGGTAGAAGTTCGCGTACGCCGGGTGGTTCAGGGCGAGGTTGGTGCGGGTGGTGGACGCGGGGGCCGGTTCGCCGCCGTAGACCTTGAAGGAGTAGAGGGAGTAGCCGTAGGGGGTGGCCCGTTCGACGCCGCGCATGCGGACGTAGCGGGCGGTGACCTCCTGCGGGTAGGTGTGGGCGGTGACCGACCCGCCCGTGCCCGCGGTCTCCGTGTAGAAGGGGGTCCAGTCGGTGCCGTTCCTGGACGCCTCCAGCACGTATCTCTTGCCGTAGGCGGCCTCCCAGTCCAGGGTCACGCGGTCGACGCGGATCGTGGCGCCGAGGTCGACGCGGATCCAGGCGCCGTCGGTGAAGTCGCTGGACCAGCGGGTGGCACCGTTGCCGTCGAAGGCCAGACCGGGTGCGGTGCCCGCGTTCTCGCCGGCCGAGGCGGTCACCGCGGCGGGGTTCGCGGTGTACGCGGACGCCGCGCGGTCGGTGTCCCAGGCCGCGGCGGCGGAGGGCTCGGCGGCCGCGGGGGTGGTGAGGACCGGGCCCGCCGCCAGCAGGGTCAGCGCGGCGAGGGCGGTCAGGAGGGTGCGGGGGGTACGGGATGGCATGGGGTCTCCTCCGGACGAGTGACGTATGGAATTGCCATGTACCTGACATTCGTGGAAACGCCCATGAACGTCCGTGGGACCTTCGTGTGACGTTCATGGGCTCGGCCGTACGGGCGGGGCCGTGGTGGGCGCGGACTCCCGCATCCGCGCCCGCCACGGGGTCAGGCCGCCTTGCGCTCGCTCTTCCGCGCCCGGCGGATGATGTCCGCGTAGTGCCGCCCACTGCCCTTGACCGTGCGGACCTGGGTCGCGTAGTCGACGTGGACCAGGCCGAAGCGCTTGTCGTAGCCGTACGCCCACTCGAAGTTGTCCAGGAGCGACCAGGCGAAGTAGCCCGCCAGCGGAGCACCCCTGCGGGCGGCCGAGGCGCAGGCCGCGAGGTGGGCGGTCAGGTACTCCTGGCGCTCCGGGTCGTCGATCGTGCCGTCGGGGCGGACCACGTCGGGGAAGGACGAGCCGTTCTCGGTGACGTAGAGCCTGCGCGGGCCGTACTCCTCGGTCAGGCGCAGCAGCAGGTCCTCGATGCCGCCGGCGTCGATCTCCCAGTCCATGCCGGTGCGCGGGACACCGACCCGGCGGACGGTGCGGACGTGGGGGGCGGGACCCGTGGGATCGGCGGCGACGGTCTGGGGGAAGTAGTAGTTCAGGCCCAGCCAGTCCAGCGGTGCGCCGATGAGGTCCATGTCGCCGGGTTGCTCGGGGAGTTCGACGCCGTAGACCTCGCGCATGTCCTCCGGGAAGCCGCGGCCGTGGATCGGGTCCAGCCACCAGCGGTTGGTGTGGCCGTCCATGCGGCGGGCGGCGGCCAGGTCCTCGTCGCGGTCGGTGGCGGCGTGGATGGTGGAGAGGTTGTTGACGATGCCCACCTGGGCGCCCGGGGCCGCCTCGCGGATGGCGCGCATGGCCATGCCGTGACCGAGGAGCAGGTGGTAGGAGGCGCGCACGGCCGCCGTCAGGTCGGTCCAGCCGGGGGCCATCTTGCCCTCCAGGTGCCCGATCCAGGCGGAGCACAGCGGCTCGTTGAGGGTGGCCCAGTGCTGGACGCGGTCGCCGAGGCGTTCGGCGACGACGGAGGCGTACGACGCGAAGTGCTCGGCGGTCGCGCGCTCGGGCCAGCCGCCCCGGTCCTGGAGCGTCTGCGGCAGGTCCCAGTGATAGAGGG
This sequence comes from Streptomyces sp. NBC_01723, assembly GCF_036246005.1. NCBI lineage: Bacteria > Bacillati > Actinomycetota > Actinomycetes > Kitasatosporales > Streptomycetaceae > Streptomyces > Streptomyces sp. NBC_01723. The sequence goes on along the minus strand of NZ_CP109171.1, from coordinate 7,443,906 downwards.
TGACGGAGGGTGTGATGCCGGCCGCCAGCAGGTCGTCGATCAGCCGGTCGTAGAAGGCCAGGCCCTTCGCGTTGACCGGGCCGTCGCCGCCCGGCACGACGCGCGGCCACGCGATCGAGAGGCGGTAGGCGTTGGTGCCCAGCCGCCGCATCAGCTCGATGTCCTCGTGCGTGCGGTGGTAGTGGTCGCAGGCGACGTCGCCGTGGTCGTTGTTGTCGATCTTCCCGGGGGTGTGCGAGAAGGTGTCCCAGATCGACGGCGAACGCCCGTCCTCCGCCACGGCTCCCTCGATCTGGTACGCCGATGTGGCCGTGCCCCACAGGAAGCCGTGCGGGAGTGCGGCGAAGTCGATGGTCACGTGGGTCCTCTCGGGTTCGGGAAGGTTGGTCGCGGTCACTTGACGGCACCCGCCGTCAGCCCCGCGACGAGATAGCGCTGGAGAAGCAGGAAGCCCGCCACCACGGGGACGCTGACCACCAGGGAGGCGGCCATGATCTGGTTCCAGTACACGTCGTTCTGCGTGGAGTAGCCCTGGAGACCGACCGCGAGGGTGCGGGTGGCGTCGTTGGTCATCACGGAGGCGAACAGGACCTCGCCCCAGGCGGTCATGAAGGCGTAGACGGCGACCGCGACGATGCCGGGGATCGCGGCCGGCACGACGACCTTGAACAGCGCGCGCAGCGGCCCGCAGCCGTCCACCAGGGCCGCCTCGTCCAGGTCGCGCGGCACCGAGTCGAAGTAGCCGATCAGCATCCAGATGGAGAAGGGCAGGGAGAAGGTCAGGTACGTGAGGATCAGGCCGCCACGGGAGCCGAACAGGGCGATGCCGGTGGCGTTGCCGATGTTCACGTAGATCAGGAACAGGGGCAGCAGGAACAGGATGCCCGGGAACATCTGCGTGGACAGGACGGTCACCGAGAAGACGCGCTTGCCGCGGAACTCGTAGCGGCTGACCGCGTAGGCGGCGAAGACCGCGATCACCACGGAGCAGACGGTCGCCGCGCCCGCCACGATCAGCGAGTTGACGAAGTACTTCGCCAGCGGGACCGTCGACCAGATGTCGATGTACGGGCGGATCGTCAGCTCGCTGGGCAGCCAGCGGAACTTGCTCGACACGTCCTGGAGCGGCTTCAGCGAGCTGGACACCATGACGTACACCGGCAGCAGGACGAACCCGGTGAGCAGGGTGAGGAAGACGCGGCGGGTCCAGAGGAAGGAGCGCGGCGCCGCCATCGGGGACCTAGACATCGGCCGTCTTCCTCTCGCGGGAGGCCCGGGCGGCCCGGGGGGTCCTGGCGGACCGGGAGGTCAGGAACAGGTACACGCCCGTCACCAGCAGCAGGAAGAGCAGCAGCAGCACCGACATCGCGGAGCCGGCGCCGAAGTTCCAGGTGACGAACGACGACTGGTAGATGTGGATGGAGATCAGGTCGGCCGCCTCCGGCGCGGCCTTGCCGAACAGGACGAACGGCGTGTTGAAGTCGTTGAAGGTCCACAGGAACAGCACGAGGACCAGCACCTGGTTGACCGGACGCAGCGACGGCAGGGTGATGCGGCGGATCTGCTGCCAGACGCCGGCGCCGTCCAGGGCGGCGGCCTCGTACAGCTCCTTGGGGATGTTCTGGAGGCCGGCCATGACGATGAGGAAGGCGAAGGGCCAGCCCTTCCAGACCGACACCACGAGCAGCGCGACGAAGCTGTTGTCGCCGATCAGCCAGAAGGAGGGCTTGTCGGTGAGGCCGAGCTGGTCGTGCAGGACGTGGTTCACCAGTCCGTTGTCGTGCTGGAACATGAACGCCCAGGTGATGACGGCCGCGTAGACCGGCAGCGCGTACGGCACCAGGAAGATCGCCCGGAGCAGGCCGCGGCCGCGGAAGGCGTCCTGCATGCAGATCGCCGCGGCGGTGCCGATCAGCCAGCACAGCCCGACGGACAGCACGGTGAAGGCGCAGGTGACGAGGAAGGAGTGGAGCAGGGCCTCGCCGACGGGCGCGTCGAAGTCGACCGACAGGCTGTAGTTGTCGAGGCCGGTCCACGGGGCGACGGTCCAGTCGCGGATGTAGAACTGGGTGAGCTCCTTGAAGCTCATCACGATGCCGATGACCATCGGCACCAGATGGACGAGGAGTTCGAGGAGCAGGGCCGGCAGGAGCAGCAGGTAGGGCAGGCCGATGCGGCGGATCCGCCCGGGACGGCGGCGGGGTCCGCGCGCCGTCCCGGGGGAGCTCTTGCCGACCGTCCGCTCGCCGGGCTGCGCCGAGGCGGTCGTGGTGGTCATGGCGAGATCCGTGTCGTCGTGTCGGAGTCGGTGCGGGTCCGTGGGGGTCGGGGCGCGCTCACTTCGTCGGCATCTGCTGCTGGGCCTTGGCGAGCTTCTCCTCGACCGACTCGGCGGTCACCTCACGGCCGGCCGCGGCGTCCGCGAACAGCTCCTTCACGGCCGTGCCGACGGCGGTCTCGAACTGCGACTCGTCGGGCACCTGGGGCAGCGCGGCGGCGCTGGTGGCGAGGGTCTCCCGCAGCACGGCGGTGGCCGGGGTGTTGAACGCCGGGTCGGTCTGTGCGGCCTTGACCGGCGGGATGGAGCCGTACGCCTCGTTGAGGATCTTCTGCTCGGCGTCGCTGGTCATGAACTTCACGAACTTGGTGGCGCCGTCGACGTTGTCGGTGTTCTTGAAGACGGCCATGTTGATGCCGGCGACCATGGAGTTGGTGGCCTTGCCGGTGCCGGGGGTGCCGGACGCGACGGGGGCGGGCGCGACGCCCCACTCGTCCTCCTCCATGCCCATGGTCTTGAAGGTGGCGGAGGCGGTCTGCCACAGCACCATCGCCGTCTTGCCCTTGGCGAAGTCGCTGAGGGACTGGTTCTGCGCGTACTCGGCGTTGCCGGGGGCGATGACCTTGTCCCCGGCCATCAGGTCGACGTACTGCTTGACGGCCGCCACGGCGCCGTCGGAGGTGAAGTCGGGCTTGCCGTCGGCGGTGAAGAAGTCGGCGCCGTGCTGCTTGCCGAGGACGAAGACCTGGTGGATGTTGTTCGACAGGTTGGAGCCCTCGGCGCCGAGGGCCCACTTGCCGTCCTTCGAGATCTTCTTGCCGGTCTCGACCAGCTCGTCCCAGGTGGCCGGGGGCTTGGTGATGCCCGCGTCGGCGAACATCTTCTTGTTGTAGTAGAGCGCGTAGGCCATCGAGTACAGCGGGACGGCCGCCGGGTCCTGGCCCTCGACGCCGGTGGAGCCGAGCGCGGACTCCACGAACCGGTCCTTGCCGCCGATCTTGTCGAAGCTCTTCGCGTCCCAGGGCAGCAGCGCGCCGGTGGCCTGGAGGGAGGCGCTCCAGGTGTTGCCGATGTTGAGGATGTCCGGGCCCTGGCCCGAGGTGGTGGCGGTGAGGATCCGGTTGAGCAGGTCGGACCAGGGCACGACCTCCAGCTTCACCTTGATGCCGGTCTCCTTCTCGAACTTGTCCAGTTCGGGCTGGAGGACCTTCTTGTCGACCTCGACGCTGGCGCCCTGGTTGGAGGCCCAGTAGGTGAGTTCCTTCGGGGAGTCGTTGGATCCGCCGCCCGAGGAGGAGCCCCCTCCGCAGGCCGAGGCGGCGAGAGCGAGAGACATGGTGACGGCGCCTACGGCCGCGGCTCGGATACTGCGCATGGCTCCTGGGGTTCCTTCCGGGAGTCGGTCGAGAAGTCCGAGGACGGCCCCGGTGTACTTCCCGAAGCCCCTCATGGCTTAATTTAGGACGTGAGTTAAACCCCGAGAGAAAGACTCGTCAAGGTGTCGCGCGCGGTCGAAGGGCGGGCGGAGGCGCCCGAGGAAGGGGCCGGATGGCCAGGCACAGCGGGCGAACGGTCCGTGACCTGCGGCGCGAGAGCCGCACCGCAGTTCTGCAACGGTTGTATTTCGACGGGCCGATGAGCCGGCTCGCGCTGGGTTCGGCGGCCGGACTGAGTTCGGGTTCTGTCAGCAACGTCGTCGCCGAACTGATCGCCGACGGTCTGGTCGAGGAGGCGGGCAGCCTCGGCACGGACGGCGGCCGGCCGCGCACCCTCGTCCGGATCGCGGCGGAACGGGGCCGCCTGATCGGGGTCGACGTCGGCGAGACCCGGGTGCGCGTCGAGCTGTTCGACCTGTCGATGTCCGAACTGGCGCGGGCGGAACGGGCCTTGCCCGGTCACGGGTCGCGCACGTACGACGTGCGGGTGGTCGCCGGGCACATCCTGGACGGCGTCGCGGAGGTCCTCGGCGCCGCCCCGGTCCAGGGTGAGCTGCTGGGCGTCGGCGTCGGGGTCCCCGGCATCGTGGAGCACACCGCCGACGGCGCCCTGGTGCACGGGCAGACCATCGGGTGGGACGCGGTGCCGCTGGAGGCCCTGCTGCGGGACTCGGGGCGGCTGCCCGGGCAGGTGCCGCTGTTCATCGACAACGGCGCCAAGACGCTGGGGCAGGCCGAGATGTGGTTCGGCGGCGGACGCGGGGCGCACAACGCCGTGGTCGTGCTCTTCGGTTCCGGCGTCGGCGCCTGCGTCGTCACGGACGACGTGGAGCGCGGCCGCGCGGTGGAGTGGGGGCACCTGACGGTGCGGGTGCGGGGGCGCCGGTGCCGATGCGGGGCACGGGGGTGCCTGGAGGCGTACGCGGGCGCGGAGGCGCTGCTCGCGCGGTGGCGGGAGGCGGGTGGGCAGCCGCCGCCCGGCGCCGACGAGGAGGCCGCGCTGACCGCCCTGCTGTCCGCCGCCCGCCCCGGGGACGGGGGCGCGCCGGACCCCGTGGCGACCGGGGTCCTGGCCGAGACCGCCGAATACCTGGGCGCGGGCCTCTCCGACCTGATCAACCTCTTCCAGCCCGAGCGGGTCGTCGTGGGCGGCTGGGCCGGACTCCAACTGGGCGCGCCCTTCCTGGAGTCGGTACGGTCCCACGCGCTCGCCCACGCGCTCCGACACCCCGCCGGGCGGGTGGGCATCGCCCTCGGCCGCCTCGGCCCCGACGCGGTGACGGTCGGCGCCGCGACCCTGCCCCTGGCGGCCTTCTTCACGCGCGGCGGCCGACAGCCCCCGGTGACCGCCCCCGGGCCGGTACCGGCGTGGCGGGCGGCCCTCGGGGGGCGGTTGGCGGGGCAGCGGGGTGGAGGTGAGGGCTCGGGCCGGGTGGACCGCGCCCCCGCGTGAGGGCGCGGGGGCGTGAACGGGCACGCGGGACGGCGTGGTGACGCCTACGCCGAGTCCCGTACCACCAGTTCCGGATCGAAGATCACCGACGTCGGCGCGGTGCGCTCGCCCCTGATGTGTTCGTCGAGGAGGCGGGCCATCGTGGCCGCCATCTCCTCCACCGGCTGGCGGACGGTGGTCAGCCGGGGCCGGCAGGTGACGGCCACGCTGGAGTCGTCGAAGCCGATGACCGCGACGTCCCGCGGCACCCGGCGGCCGTGGTCGCGCAGCACCTGGACGGCGCCCTGCGCCATCAGGTCGTTGGCGGTGAACAGGCCGTCCAGGTCCGGGTGTTCGTCCAGCAGCGAGACCGCCGCCGCCATGCCGCTGTCGACGGTGAAGCCGCCCTCGGCCACCGGGACGTACGGGTGCCCGTGCCGGGCGAGAGTGTCGCGGAAGCCGGCCAGCCGCTCCTGGCTCGCCGCGACGGCCAGCGGCCCCGTGACGGTGGCTATCCTCCGGCAGCCCCGCTCCAGCAGGTGCTCGGCGGCCAGCCGCCCCCCGTCGCGGTGGGCGAGGTCGACGTAGCTGAGCGGCACCGGGCGCCCCGGCCGGGCGAACAGCACCGCCGGCAGCCCGGCCCCGGCGAGCAGGGCGGGCAGCGGATCGTCGGGGTGGGTGGACACGACCAGGGCGCCGTCCGCGCCGCCCTGCCTGAGGTACGCCACCACCTCCTGCCGCGCCTCGGGCGTCTCGGCGAACATCAGCACCGGGTGCATCGAGCGCGGCCGCAGGTGCCCGACCACCCCGCCGACGACACGGCCGAAGAACGGGTCGGCGAACACCCGGGTCGCGAACGCGTTCTGCTCGGTGTCCGAGGCGTCGCCGGCGCCGGAGACGACCAGGGCCACGGTCGTGGTGCGCCGGGTGACCAGCTGCCTGGCGGCCTGGTTGGGGGCGTATCCGGTCCGTTCGATGGCCCGGCGGACCAGGTCCTGGATGGCGGGGTCCACGTTGCGAACGCCGTTGACCACCCGTGAGACGGTGGCCCGGGAGACACCGGCCTCCCGGGCCACGTCCTCCAGGGTCGGGGCCTGTCTGCTCATGCCCGCACCCTAACCGGCGAGGTCGGGCGCGTGGTAGAGCGCTCTCCCCCACTCTCATCCGGCTCCCGGACCCCTCACCTCCAGGTCCGCGACCAGCGGCACCTCGCCCGCCGACCGGCCCGCCAGCACGCGCCAGCGGCCCTCCTCCGTACGCCAGGCACGCTCCTCCACGCACCAGTGGCGCAGCGCCCTCGCCGGGACGCGCACCGTGGCCGTCACCGTCTCCCCCGGCCGTGCGCGGACGGCCGCGTACCCGGCGAACCAGCGCACGGGGCGCTCGACCGCCGACCCGGGCCGGGCGAGGTACACCTGGACGACCTCCCGGCCGGCCCGCGCGCCGGTGTTGCGCACCCGCACCCGCACGGTCAGGTCGCCTCCCGCCCGGGCCTTGCGCGGGACGGTCAGCTCCTCGTAGGCCCAGGCCGTGTAGCCCAGTCCGTGCCCGAACCAGTAGGCGGGCGTGCGCCCGTGGCTCAGCCAGCCGCGGTGGCCGATGTGCAGGCCCTCGTCGTAGTGGAGGCGGCCGTCGGCCGGTCGGGTGCGGGTGACCGGGGCGTCGGCGAGGACGGCCGGCCAGGTGGTGGGCAGCCGTCCGCCCGGCTCCGTGTGCCCGAAGAGCACGTCGGCCAGTCCGCCGCCGCCCTCCTGGCCGGGGAACCAGGCGAGCAGTACCGCGCCCACCGCGTCGCGCCAGGGGAGTTCCACCGGGCCGCCGCTGTTGACGACCGCCACGGTGCGCGGATGGGCGGCCGCGACGGCGCGGACCAGTGCGTCCTGGGTGGAGCCGAGTGTGAGGGCCGTACGGTCGTAGCCCTCGCACTCGCCGTGCTCGGTGGTGCCCACGACCACGATCGCCGCGTCCGCCGCTGCGGCCGCGCGGGCCGCGTCGGCGAGTGACGCGGCGACGTCCGGGGCGGGCGGCGCGGCGCTGACGACGGTCGCCCTGCCGGTGCCGGGGGCCAGCTCGCGGCGGGCCACGAGCAGGGCGTCCTGGCCGACGGCGAGGTCGGCCTCGGCGTACTGGGCGGGCGGGTTGACGTGGACCACCGCCGGATCGTCGGTCGGCGGCGGGAAGTCGCCGGCCAGCAGGGGCCGTCCGTCCAGGGCGAGGCTCATCCGGCCGAAGCCGGCCACGCCCAGCGTCCAGCGGCCAGCGGTACGGGGGCGCAGCCGGGCGCTGATCTCGACGGTGTGCGCGCCCGGCACCAGCCGGGGCTCCAGCAGGCGCCCCCCGCGCCGTCGTTCGGCGTACAGCTCGCGGCCGTCGGCGTCCAGCATCCGCAGCAGCACGCCGGGCAGCCCGGAGCGCGGGTCGGTGCACGCGTCGTGGTCCAGCGGGGGCGCGGGTCCGTCAGGACGGGGGCCCGGGACGTGGACGACGCGGGCATGGCCGCGCAGCGCGTCCCGGATGCCGTCGAGGACGGACACCTCCTCCCGCGGAAAGACACCGGCGCTGCCGCCACCCTGCGTACGGGTCCGCGCGGCGTGCGCGCCGATCACGGCGACCGTGCGCAGCCCTCCGGGGTCCAGGGGCAGGACGCCCCGGTTGGCGAGCAGCACGCTCCCGGCGGCGACGGCCCGGCGGGCCAGGGCCCTGCCCTCCGGGGCGGCGGCCGGGCGGGGCGCGGGCGGGTGCGTGTCACCGGCCCGCGGTCCGCAACCTCCACGCGCCTCTCGCGGTCCCCCGCCTCCGGGCGCCTCGCCCTCCCCCAACGCCCCCACCCACGCCGCGAGCCGCAGCAGGCGCCGTACCTTGTCGTCCACCGCGGCCTCGGGCACGACACCGTCGGCCACCGCGCGGGCCAGCGCCTCGCCCCAGGGGCTGTCGGGGCCGGGCATGGCGAGGTCCAGCCCGCCACGGGCGGTGTCCACCGTGGTGCGCACCGCGCCCCAGTCGGAGACGACGACGCCGTCGAAGCCCCACTCGCCCTTCAGCGGGTCGGTGAGCAGATCGCTCGCGGTCATCGTGGTGCCGTCGACCGCGTTGTACCCCGCCATGACGAGCCGGACCCCGGCGGCCACCGCCGCCTCGAACGGCGCGAGGTAGACCTCCCGCAGCGCCCGCTCGCCCACCCGTACGTCGACGGTGAGACGGTCGGTCTCGGAGTCGTTGGCCACGTAGTGCTTGGCGGTGGCGGCCACCCCGTGGGCCTGGACACCGCGCACGAGTGCGGCCCCGATGCGGCCGGTCAGCTCCGGGTCCTCCGAGAAGCACTCGAAGTGCCGGCCGCCCAGGGGGCTGCGGTGCAGGTTGAGGGTCGGGGCGAGCAGGACGTCCACGCCCTTGCGCCGGGCCTCTGCGGCGAGGAGGCCGCAGAGGCTCTCGACCAAGGGCTCGTCCCAGGTGGCGGCGAGCGCCGAGGCCGAGGGCAGCAGGACTGAGGTGTCGCGTTCGTCCCATGCCTCGCCCCGTACGCCCGCCGGACCGTCGGACATCACCAACTCCCGCAGGCCGAAGGCCGGTTCCGCTCTGGTGCGCCAGGTCGTGGCGCCGTCGAGCAGCAGCGCGCGGGCGCGCGGTGTCAGCTTGCCGAGCAGCCGGTCGATCTCTTCGTCGCTCGTCCCCACCGGGTCTCCCCTCCCCTGTCGTGCGCGGTCGTCCGGCGTCAGCTGTAGACGCCGAACTCGTAGAGCGAGTAGCCGTAGCCGGTGCCCCGCGCGGTGCCGTTGACGCGCACGTAGCGGCCGGTACCGGTCACGTCGAGGGTGTCGACGCCGCCGTTGCCGTCGGTCACCGTGCGCACGGTCTGCCAGTTCTGTCCGTCGTCGGAGGTCTGGACGGTGTAGGCCCTGGCGTAGGACGCCTCCCAGTGGAGCTGGACGTGCCGGAACGTGGTGCGGGTGCCGAGGTCCACCCGGAGCCACTGCGGGTCGCTCCAGTCGCCGGCCCAGCGGGTGTTGGCGTTGCCGTCGACGGCGTTGGCGGCGGGGCAGGGGCAGTCGCCGTAGCTCGGCTGGAAGGAGGAGGCGGTGGCCGGCTTCCCGAGGGCGACGTTGGTGCCGTCCACGGCTGGCGGCACGACCCGCGCCGAGAGGGTCTCCACTCCGACGTTGCCCTTGCCGTCGGTGGCCTTGACGTACAGCTTCCAGACGCCGGGCCGGTCGGGGGCGGTGACCTTCAGGCGCCCGCCGCCGAGGTCGGTCGCGGGGAGCGTGGTGAGCTGCTTGCCCTGGTCGATGTAGTTGCTGCTGGCCAGCACCTCGTACCCGATCGGGTCGCCGTCGGGGTCGGTGGCGCGGGTGGTGAGGACGAGGTCCTTGCCCGCCTGCACCTTGCCCGCGTCGCCCTCGACGTCGAAGGCGGAGACGACGGGCGGCGTGTTGTCGCCGGAGGTGTCGCCGCCGTAGGCCCGCTTGACCGCGTAGTACGACAGCCGCTTCTGACCGGCGGGCAGCAGGTTGAACCAGATGCCGCCGAAGTCGTACTCGGTGCCGTAGTGGAACAGGGTCGCGCCCAGGGCGACGCCCCGGTGCCCGGTGACGCAGTTCCAGGCAACGGTGTATCCCCGGGCCTTGGCCTGGTCGGTGGGTTCCTTCGGTACGCCGTTGGCGTCGTCCGGCACCTCCCACTCCCCGGCCGGTCCGCCCTCGGTGACGATGTAGGGCTTGGTGTAGCCGCCCTGATCCCATGCGGCGCGGACACCGCAGACCGCGTCGTAGGAGTTGACGGCGTACAGATCCAGGTCGGGGGCGTTCTTCTTGTAGTACGGCCAGGCGCCGACCCAGGCGTCGGTTGAGGTGACCGGGTGGTTCGGGTCGACGGCGTGGATCTTCTTGGTCACGTCGTTGACGAAGGTGGTGTAGGCGTCGCGCTGTCGCTCCAGTTCGTCGCCGCTGTAGCAGTTCTGGAGTCCGAGCACCGACTCGTTGCCGACGTTCCACATCAGGACGCCCGGGTGGTCCTTGTACTCCTGGGCCCAGCGGGGGAACTCGGCCAGCATCTGGTCCTTGTAGGCGGTGTCGGTCAGGTAGTTCACGCAGCCGCCGCTGCCCGGTCCGCCGCCGGGCTGGAGCCAGAAGCCGGCGATGACCTTGACGCCGTGCGCGGCGGCGGAGTCGAGGAGGGGCTTGCTGCTCGCGTCGGTGCCCCAGGTGCGGATGGTGTTGACGCCCATGGACGTGAGGTCGGGCATGTACCGGTCGGCGTCGGCGGGTGAGGGGCCCCAGGTGAGGCCCTTGACCTGGTAGGGGCTGCCGTCCACGGTCAGCTGCCAGTTGCCCTCGCCTCCGGTGACCTTCACCACGCTGCCGGCGGCGTGCGCCTGCTGGGCGGGCACGGCGGTGAGGGCGCAGGCGGTGAGCAGGGCGGCGGTCAGCGGCACGGTGAGTCTGCGGGCCGGGACGGGGCCCGGGGTGGGGGTGCGGGGTCGGCTCATGGTGGTGTGTCTCCGGTCTGCGGGTGGGGCGGCCCGGCCGCCCGCGGGGCAGTGGCCTTCCGTGCGGACGGCCGGGCCGGCCCAGGGGGGGCCGGGGTCAGGGGAGTTCGTAGTTCTCGTCGAGCGCCGCACCCGCCTCCGGGTGGGTCTCGTCGTAGCCGCGCGCGTTGCACTGGAGGCCGCCGACGACGCAGTGGTCGACGAGGGCCTTGAGGGTGGGCTCGTCCCAGGCGTTGAAGAAGTCGTAGTGGAACGAGTAGCTCGCGCCACTGGCGAGCCGGACCCGGGACAGGTCGCCGTTGACCGGGAAGGCCATCTTGAACTCGATCATCGGCAGGGCGACCGGGTGAGTGGCCGGGCAGATGTTGTTGTTGGTCCCGGGGTTGACCACCGGATACGCCATGTGACTCTTGTGGTCGGGCGTGTCCAGGTTCCTGCCGTCCCAGCAACTGGGCGCCTGGAAGCGGATGTTGACCTGGGCGTCCTGGCGGTCCGGGCAGTCGGACGGGAAGTCGACGTTGAAGAAGCTGTCGCCGCACTCCCAGCCCTCGACGAAGCCCCGGTGGTTGCGGAATTCCTGGGCGCTCTGCATCGGGCTGCCGACGACGTAGCGCAGCCCCTTCGGGAAGGGCCGGACGCTGGTGTAGTCGGTGACGCCGGCCTTGTAGTAGATGACCTGCGGGCCGATCGGCAGCACCGGCCGGTCCCCGTCGTACATGGTCGGCATCCAGTACCCCGACCGGTCGCCGGGCGCGAGACAGGTCGTGGAACCCGCGTCCAGCGAGGCCGTCGTACTGTTCGCGTCGGTCGTGGTGTTGCCCATGAACGTGTGGTCGTGCGACTTGCCAGGCTGCTGCGGATAGACGATCGGGTCGTCCGGCGCCGTGTGGCTGACCGCGCAGTTGGCCTGGAACTCGTGGAAGTAGCGGTGCGGCGGCTCCTTCGTGGACGGGGTGACGCCGGTGACCGGCGGGTTGGCGGGGATGTAGCCGTCGCCGTCCGGGTCCTCGGGCGAGAAGGCGGTCGAGGCGGCCATGGTGTGCCCGGAGTGCGCGGACTGTGCGGGCGGGGTCGCGGCACCGGCGTTCACCGCGAGGGTGCCGACGCCGATCGACGTCAGCAGCAGCGCGCTTGCGACGAGGGTGCCGGACAGGACTTTCGATCTCCGTGGCATGGAGACCTCCTGGGAGTGTCGGGGAAAATCTCGGAGAGCGCTCTCCCACGGCGGAGTGTCGAGGGGCGCGGCGGGAGGTGTCAAGGGATTCGACAGGAAGGCCAGGTGCGGGCCAACGGAGCTTCTGTCCCTACTTGTTGAACACAGCGCACGAGAAACGGTCACAACTCTTGACGCGCCGTGCGGGCGGATGAAACATGCACACCCAGAGAGCGCTCCCCCACCCCCACTTCGTTCATTTTCCGAACAAGGAGAGCCGCCCCCATGCCCTCTTCCCCCACGCCCTCCCCCACGCCCGAGCCGTCCGGAGTACGACGGCGCAGCGTCCTGGCTGCGGCCGCCGCGGCCCCGGTGATCGCCGGGCTGGCCGGTGCCGGGCCCGCGGCCGCCGCCCCCGGCACGGGAAGTGCCACCCCCGGCGACAGCCCCCGCGCACTGCCCGGCGGCGGCGACCTCGGGCCGAACGTCATCGTCTTCGACCCGTCCACGGCCGGCATCCAGGGCAGACTGGACGAGATCTTCCGGCAGCAGGAGTCGGCGCAGTTCGGCACCGGCCGCTACGCCCTGCTGTTCAAGCCGGGCACGTACAACGGGCTCAACGCCCAGATCGGCTTCTACACCTCCATCGCCGGGCTCGGCCTCTCCCCCGACGACACCACCATCAACGGCGACGTGACGGTCGACGCCGGCTGGTTCAACGGCAACGCCACGCAGAACTTCTGGCGTTCGGCGGAGAACCTCGCCCTGGTCCCGGTCAACGGCACCAACCGCTGGGCGGTGTCGCAGGCGGCGCCCTTCCGGCGCATGCACGTACGCGGCGGGCTCAACCTCGCCCCCGACGGCTACGGCTGGGCGAGCGGCGGCTACATCGCCGACAGCCGGATAGACGGCAGCGTCGGACCGTACTCCCAGCAGCAGTGGTACACCCGGGACAGCTCGGTCGGAGGATGGCTCAACGCCGTGTGGAACATGGTGTTCTCCGGCGTGGAGGGCGCGCCCGCGCAGAGCTTCCCCGACCCGCCGTACACCACGCTGGAGACGACACCCGTATCCCGGGAGAAGCCGTTCCTGTACCTCGACGGCGACGCGTACCGCGTCTTCCTGCCGGAGAAGCGCACGGGCGCCCGAGGCGTGTCCTGGGGCAACGGCACCCCGCGCGGCACCTCGCTCCCGCTGACGCAGTTCTACGTCGCCAAGCCCGGCGTCTCGGCGGCCACGCTGAACCAGGCGCTGGAGGAGGGACTGCACCTGCTGCTGACGCCGGGGATCTACCACCTGGACGGCACCGTCGAGGTGAAGCGCGCGGGCACGGTCGTGCTGGGCCTCGGCTATGCCACGCTCATCCCCGGCAACGGCGTCACCGCGATGAGGGTCGCCGACGTGGACGGCGTACGGCTCGCCGGGTTCCTCGTCGACGCGGGGCCGGTCAACTCCTCGACGCTGCTGGAGGTCGGGCCGGCCGGCGCGTCCGCGGACCACTCCGCCAACCCGACCACCGTGCAGGACGTGTTCATCCGGATCGGCGGCGCGGGCCCCGGCAAGGCCACCACCAGCATGGTGATCAACAGCCGGCACACGATCGTCGACCACACCTGGGTGTGGCGCGCCGACCACGGCGAGGGCGTCGGCTGGGAGACCAACCGCGCCGACTACGGCGTGGTCGTCAACGGCGACGACGTCCTGGCCACCGGCCTGTTCGTCGAACACTTCAACAAGTACGACGTGCAGTGGAACGGCCAGCGGGGCCGCACGATCTTCTTCCAGAACGAGAAGGCGTACGACGCCCCCGACCAGGCCGCCGTCCAGAACGGTTCGGTCAAGGGGTACGCCGCCTACAAGGTCGGCGACCAGGTCACCGAGCACGAGGGCTGGGGCCTGGGCAGCTACTGCTACTACAACGTGAACCCGTCCATCGTGCAGCACCACGGCTTCGCCGCGCCGAACCGGTCCGGGGTGCGCTTCCACGGGCTGCTCGTGGTGTCGCTGGGCGGCAACGGGCAGTACGAGTGCGTCATCAACGACACGGGTTCGCCCACGTCGGGGACGTCGACCGTGCCGTCGACGGTGGTGCAGTACCCCTGAGCGCGCCGTGCCGGAGGGCCGCCCCCGCCCGTGCTGGGCGGGGGCGGCCCGGCGACGCTACCGCGCCGGTGCCGCGGCCGGTGCCGGCGCGTAGCCGGTGGGCCGGGCGGTGAAGGTGCCGCGGCCCTGGGTGCGGCTGCGCAGCCGGGTCGCGTAGCCGAACAGCTCGGCCAGCGGCACGGTGGCCGTGACCACGGTCGTGCCGCCCCGCGGATCGGAGCCGGTGACCCGGCCCCGGCGCGCGGCGAGGTCGCCGAGTACGGCGCCGACGGCGTCCTCGGGCACGGTGACCGCGACCTCCACGACCGGCTCGAGCAGGACCATCTCCGAGGCGCGCAGGGCGTCGCGGAGACCGAACCGGCCGGCGGTGCGGAAGGCCGTGTCCGAGGAGTCCTTCACGTGGGTCCGGCCGTCGGTGAGCGTGACCCTGAGGCCGGTCACCGGGTGCCCGCCGATCGGGCCCTCGGTGAGGGCGTCCCGGCAGCCGGCCTCGACGGCCCGCACGAACTCCTGCGGCACGCCGCCGCCGGTCACCGTCGAGCGGAACACGAAACCGCCCTCCTCCCAGGGCTCGACGTCGAGTACGACGTGCGCGAACTGGCCCGCGCCGCCGTCCTGTTTGACGTGCCGGTGGACGAATCCGGTCACGCCCTCGCCGACCGTCTCGCGGTACGCCACGCCGGGACGGCCGACCGCGACCGCCAGGCCGTGCTCGCTCCTGACCCGCTCCACCGCGACCTCCAGGTGGAGTTCGCCCATGCCCGACAGCACGGTCTGCCCGGTCTCGGGGTCGGTCCGCACGGCCAGTGAGGGGTCCTCCTCGGTCAGCCGGGCGAGCGCGGCGGCCAGCTTGTCGGTGTCGGTGGAGCGCCGGGCCTCCACGGCGACGTGCACGACCGGTTCGGCCACGCCCGGAGGCTCCAGGACCAGCGGGTCGCCCGGCGCGCACAGCGTCGAGCCGGCCCGGGCGGTCTTCAGACCGACCACGGCGACGATGTCCCCGGCGACCGCCCGCTCCAGGGGGTCGTGCCGGTCGGCCCGCACCCGCAGGATGCGGCCGATGCGCTCGGTGCGGCGCGTGCCCGCGTCCCACACGGTGTCTCCCTTCTCGATGGTGCCCGAGTACACCCTCAGGTACGTCAGCCGTCCCGTCGGGGTGGCGTTCACCTTGAACGCCAGTGCGGTCGTCGGCGCCGCCGGGTCGGCGGGCCGTTCCTCCTCCGTGCCGTCGTGGGTGCCGCGTACCGGCGGCACGTCCAGCGGTGACGGCAGGTAGGCCACGACGGCGTCGAGCAGCGGTTCGACTCCCCGGTTGCGGTAGGC
Organism: Streptomyces sp. NBC_01723; assembly: GCF_036246005.1. Lineage (NCBI taxonomy): Bacteria > Bacillati > Actinomycetota > Actinomycetes > Kitasatosporales > Streptomycetaceae > Streptomyces > Streptomyces sp. NBC_01723. The sequence goes on along the minus strand of NZ_CP109171.1, from coordinate 7,428,699 downwards.
CGAGCCGCACAGCACCACCACGCCGTCACCGCCGCGCGTGAGGTCGCGCAGCGCACCGGCGAGGGTGTCAGCGGTGAGCGTCTCCCGGTCGCAGAACTCCTCCAGCGCGTACGGATGGCGTTCGGCCACCGTCTCCTCCAGCAGCCGCCTCCTGCGTACCGCCTCCTCGCGCAGGGCCTCGGGCACCGGGCCCTCCTCGGCCGTCTCCGCGCCGTCGGACCACACGAGCGCGCGCATGCGCAGCAGGTCGACGACGCCGGTGAAGCCGTCCTCGGAGCCGATGGGCAGCTGCACCACCAGGGGTACGGGGTGCAGTCGCGCCCGGATCGAGGCGACGGCCGTGTCGAGGTCGGCGCCCGCCCGGTCCATCTTGTTCACGAACGCGATCCTCGGCACGCCGTGCCGGTCGGCCTGCCGCCACACGGACTCGCTCTGCGGCTCCACCCCGGCGACCGCGTCGAACACCGCGACGGCGCCGTCCAGGACGCGCAGCGACCGCTCGACCTCGTCGGCGAAGTCGACGTGCCCCGGGGTGTCGATCAGGTTGATCCGGTGACCGTCCCAGGTGCAGCTGACGGCCGCGGCGAAGATGGTGATGCCGCGGTCGCGCTCCTGCGGGTCGAAGTCGGTGACGGTCGTGCCGTCGTGCACCTCGCCGCGCTTGTAGGTGGTGCCGGTGGTGTAGAGGATCCGCTCGGTGACGGTGGTCTTGCCGGCGTCGACGTGGGCGAGGATGCCGAGGTTGCGGATGGTGGCGAGAGGGTTGGTACGGGTACGCACGGCCGGTGGCCTTTCACTGGTCTGCGAGCAGGGCGGCGCGATTCCCGGGACGGGCGGCACGTCGGAATGAGGTCACGGCCCTCAGGGCATGCGTGACGGGACGTCAGAGACCGGTCGCGGGCGTCCGGTGCCGGCCGCGCGGCGGACACCGGAGGGCCGAGGACACCAGGATCACCTCGTACCGGGACGGGGGAACGACGGCAGCGGTGCGGATGCGCACGGCCCTGCTCCCCTCACTCGGTCTCGATGTCGTGGTGAGTGTAGGGAGACGGTTGAGGTCCGCGCACCGCGTTTTTCCAAAGTGTGCGGACGAGTCTTCATCCCAACGGAGCTTTCTCCGCGAGAGTGGCCCGGAGCACCCGCGGCGGTCGGTAAGATCGCCCCGCACGGTCGTTCCGGGAGGCTCCATGATTGAACTATCGGACATGGTGCGGGAGTTGAGAGATCAGCTCAACACCGCACTGACTTCGGCGGGCCCCGGCCCGGTCCGCTTCGAACTGGGACCCGTGGAGATCGAGGCGACCGTCGCGATCGACCGGACCGGTGGCGCCGGCGGCAAGGTGAACTTCTGGGTGGTCGAGGCGAACGCCGACGCGTCCGTCACCTCCTCCCGTACGCATCGCGTCACGCTCACGCTGCAGCCCACGCTGGTGGCTCCCGACGGAACCCGCCGCCACGTGCTGGTCTCGGACGACGAGGCGCACGGGGAGCGTTGAGGATTCCGCCTTGTTCGCGCCGCTGACGCAGTGGGAAGGCTAGTCGTACGCTGTCCGGACCGGGCGCGGACGAACTCGATGACGGCCGGGGGAGGTCAGGTGGAGGGGCGCAGCGCCGCACGCGTTCGAAACGAACTTCTGGCAGAGATGGCGGGCGTCCTCGCGACGACGGACACCGTGCGCCGGCGGACCGGCACCGAGATGCTGGTCCAGGACCTCTCGTCGGAGCTGCGGCTGACCGTGGACCCGCACCAGGACCAGCCGCTCGCCCTGTGGTCACGGCAACTGGTGAAGAAATGCGCCGAGATCGACGAGGGACTGCAGACACTGGCCCGCTGCCTGGGGTACGCCGAGCAGGGCTCGGTGGGCCTGTTCGCCCTGTGGCGCCTGGTGGACGAGTGGGAGGCCACCTCCTTCTTCAAGGACACCGACCTGCGGCCGCTGCGTCCCCTGCTGCACGAACTGCGTTCCGTGTCCCTCCTGACGGCCCTCGCGCGCCGGGCCAGCCATTCCCGTACCCAGGAACTCCAGGAGTGGTGCGACACGGGCTGGGAGGTCTTCCTGCGCCTGGCGGGCGACAACACCGCGGTGGACGAACTGCCGCCGTCCATGGCGTTCCTGTCGCTGGCCGCCGAGCACCTGGTGAAGGAAGGACGCACCGAGGAGGCGGAGCACTTACGCCGCTGGAACCGCAGACAGGCTCAGCTCCGCGGGCTGGCGGAGGAGATGGCCGACTGGCAGCAGGGCGACTTCGCCCCGCCCGGTGAGCCCTCGCTCCACCCCGCCTATCTCCTGATCCAGTTCGAACCGGACGGCGTGGACCCGGACAACTTCTGGGTGGCGCACTGGCGTCAGTCCGACTCCGACGGCTGGCATCCCATTCCCGGCGAGACGGTCAAGCTGCACCGCGACGGCCTTCCGGCCGCCGCGGACAGGCTGGTCCAGGAGGCCGAGGAACGCTGGTCCGATCTGCGCCAGCCCGTGGTGATCGAGTTCATCCTGCCGTGGGAGCTGCTGACGGAACCCGTCGAGTGGTGGCACAAGGAGGCCGACGCGCCCGTGCCCACACCCCTGGTCATGGACTACACCGTGGTGGTACGCAGCTTCGAACGCCTGCGCAAGGCCGCCTGGCACCGGCCCTGGAACAACCGCTGGCGGCAGCTCAAGGACCGGCCGGCCGAGAGCCGCTCGCACTGGAGCCCGCCGGACCAGTCCGCCTTCCACCTCGAGCGTGAGCTCAAGGACGACCAGCAGATCGTCTGTCTGGTCCTCAGCGCACCGCCGGGCACCGAATCGCCCGTCGCCCAGCAGGAGTTCGTGGCGGCGCTGCGGTCCGGCATCCCGGCCATCGTCTGGGACCGGGGCGACTCCGGGACGGCCTTCCGGGAGGCGGCGGCGGACATCCTGCAGGAGCGCGGGCTGGCCGGCGTACTGGAGCGCACACGGCGGTGGCGCGACCGGGCTCTGGCGCTGGGCCCCGAGGGCTGGGACGGGCACGTGGGGCGCCATCTGGCCCTGCTGCTCGACGATCCGGAACGCATGCCCGGCCCATCGGCACCGGGCGGCGGTCCCGACCGTGCCGGATGAGGGATGGGCCGCCGACAGGGTCAGAAGGGAGGGCACTCGTGATGCCAGGTGCGCCGACCGTGGGGTACGGGCACTCACCCGGACCGCGGGGAGGCCGGCCCTCGCTCGGGGCACTCCTCGTGACGCGGAGCAGAGACAGATCGGGAGGCGGCCCGCCCCCGACACCCCTTCGACTGCGAAACCGTGGGCGTGATCATGGCCAGTGACAGTGACCGGCACGAGCGGTTGCGGCCCGAGGCCGACGTGGCCCGTCTGTGGCGCGACTGGCATCCCGAGGACGACACGGCACCCAGAGAAGCCGTCCTCGTGGTCGACTCGCATGTGACGATGCGGGTCTGGGACGAGGTCGTCGACGCCCTGACCGCGGCCCTCGCCGAGAGCTTCGCCGAGGTCCGGGTCGTGTCCCTGCTCGGCACGGACGAGGCGCTCCCCGCCCGTGTCCGCACGGAGCGCCCGTTCGGCATGCCCCCGGACGGCACGCGACGGGTGGTCCTGGTGGTCACGGACGCCCTGGCGGCCGGCTGGCACCTCGGCGCGGTGCAGCCCCTGCTGCTGGGCTGGGCCGGGTCCTGGCCCGTCGCCCTGGTCGACCCGCTGCCGCCGCACGTCTGGTTCCGCACCGGCCTCGACGTACTGCACGCGCAGGTCAGCACGGATCGACCGTGGGCGGCCAACGCCGACTGGGAATGGCACGAACGGGAGCTTCCGGTCGCCCCCGGCGACGCTCCGGCTCCGGCCCACCCGGGCGGTGCCGAGGACGAGGAGGTCCGGCTCGCCGTCCCCGTCCTGTCGCTGACCCATCACGGGGCGCGCGCCCTCTCCGACGTGCTCGCCGGGACGCAGCCCGGCCCGCTGGACCTGCCGGTGACGCAGGCACACACCTGGAAGGGGCGGCCGGACGCGGCACGAGTCCTCCCGTGGGCCGCCGAGTCCCCCTCGACAAAGAGTCCGCCGTCCGCCTCCGACCGGGTGTTCGATTTCCGTGCCGCGGCCTCTCCCGTCGCCTTCCGCCTCGGCACCCGTCTCGCCGCCGCGCCGCTCAGCCTGCCGGTCATCCGCCGGGTGATGCGGTCGACGCACGGGGCCGGACCGGTGCACGCCGCCGAGTTCTTCATGAGCGGCCTGGTCCGCCCCACCGGCGTCAAGGAAGACGCCCCCGGGGCGGTGGTCTACGAATTCCTTCCCGACGTCCGCGAGCAACTGCTCGCGCAGGGGCGGCGCGCCGCGACCATCCGCACCCTGCACGACGTCCGCGAGGTGCTGGCCTCCTCCCCGGCCACGGCATCCCTGCTCCCGCCGCCCGACGAGGCGTCGTACAAGCCCTCACCGCCGAATGTGACCCGCGAGAACGCGCCGTTCCTCCGAATCGAACTGAAGGCTCTGGCCGCTTTGTCCGGTTCACACATTCAGCGCGCCAAATTGTTACGCCACGCCCTGAAATGGCACGATCAGCGGTATGCAGTGCCGCTCGCCAAGGTCCCGCCCACCGCCCCCTCCCCGACCACCGCCGCTGCCGCAGCTAGCGAAGGAGCCACCCCGATGTCCACCACACCCCAGCGCACCTTGGAGGGAGAGCGCGCCGTTCAGCCACGCGTCTGGGGGAACCTGCCGCCGCGCAACCAGAACTTCACCGGCCGCAGCGAGCTCCTGGACCTGCTCGGCCAGCGGCTGCGGGAGGGCACGACCACGGTTCTGCCCGAGGCGATCCACGGCATGGGCGGTGTCGGCAAGACCCAGCTGGCGATCGAGTACGCCTACCGGCACCAGTCCGAGTACGACATCGTGTGGTGGATCCCGTCGGAGCGGCCGGGCCAGGTCGGCCAGTCCCTGGTGGAGCTGGCCAAACGGCTGGGACTGGTGACCACGTCCGAGGCGAACATCGCCGGGCCGGCCGTCCGGGAGGCACTGCGCGAGGGGCGCCCGTACTCCCGGTGGCTGCTGATCTTCGACAACGCGGACAGTCCCGAGCAGGTACGCCCGTACTTCCCGACCGGAGGCACCGGCACGATCCTGGTCACCTCCCGCAACCGTCGCTGGGGCCTGGTGGGCGGGTCCCTGGAGGTCGACGTGTTCACCCGCGAGGAGAGCAAGGAACTGCTCCGCGGCTCGGGACCGGAACTGGCCGACCAGGAGGCCGAGGCGCTGGCGGAGGCGCTGGGCGACCTGCCGCTGGCCCTGGTTCAGGCCGCCGCCTGGCGGGCCGAGACCGGCATGCCGGCCTCCGAGTACCTGCGGCTCTTCGAGAGCAAGCAGAACGAGCTGCTCGAGACGGCACCGCCGCCGGACTACCAACTGCCCGTCGCGGCGGCGTGGAACGTCTCGCTCGACCACCTGGAGACCCGCAGCCCGGCCGCCCTGCGCCTGCTGCAGCTGTGCTCCTACTTCGCCCCCGACCCGATCTCCAGGCAAATCCTGTCCGGCCCGGGGTACAACACCATCTTCCCCGAACTGGACGCGGCTCTGAACGACCCGATGAAGCTCGCTCGCGCGATACGGGAGATCAACCGATACTCGCTCGCCCGAATCGACCACCGAACGAACAGCATCGAGATGCACCGGTTGGTCCAGCACGTACTGATCAACCGTATGAGCCCAGAGGAGCAGAACCGCATGCGCGAAGGCGCCCACGCCCTGATGGCGGCCGCGGATCCCAGGACGCCGACCGACCCGGAGAGCTGGCCTCGGTATGCGGAGCTCTACACCCATGTGATCGCATCCGGCGCCGTCACCTCCGACCAGCCCTGGATGCGCCAGCTGGTGATGAACATCGCCAAGTACCTCTACTACTGGGGGGACCACGAGGTCTCGCTGGACTTCTCCGAAACGGCCTGGAACGCCTGGGTGAACCGGTTCGGGGAGGAGGACGTGCAGACCCTCCTGATGGGGCGCTGGCTGGTCTTCGTCTACCTGATGGTCGGCCGGTACACCGACGCCTCCACCCTGGTGGAGCACATCCGCAGCGTCCACGAGCGCGTCTCGTCGCCCGACAGCGAGGAGTCGCTGGACGCGGCCCAGATGGAGGCCGCCGTGCGACGCGCCCAGGGCCGCTTCCTCGAGGGCGCCGAGCTGGACCGGCTGGTCCACGACCGGGCGCACCGGGCGTTCGGCGACGACGACCCGGCGAGCCTGAACATGGCGCACAACCTGGGCGTGAGTCTGCGCCTGTCGGGTGAGTTCCACGAGGCGCTGCAACTCGACCGGAAGACCTGGCACCTGAAGCTGCGTCTGTTCGGGCGCGATGACCAGCGGAGCCTCATCACCGAGAACTCGATCGCGATCGACGTCCGCGAGTCGGGTGACTACATCGGCGCGCTCCGGCTCCAGGAGGCGGCGCTGGAAGCGTTCCGGGACGTCTTCGGCAACGACAACCCGGCCACCGTCAGCACCGAGCGGGAACTGGGCATCGCGTGCCGCAAGGCCGGCAACCACCCGCGTGCGCTGGACCTGGCCATCAAGGCCCACGAGGCGTTCACCCGACGGTACGGGGACACCCACCCGCAGTCCCTGGCCACGGCGCTGCCCCTTGCCATCGCCCTGCGTCAGAACGGCGACCTGGAAGCGGCGCGGGCGCGTGGCGCCCAGGCCTGCGCGGGCTACCGCAAGGTCTTCCACCCGCAACACCCCTACACGCTGGCCGCCGACGTCGGCCTCGCGGTGTCCGAGCGGCTGCTGGAGCGGCCCGCCGAGGCCCGGCGCCTGGACGACGAGGCGCTCGCCGGGCTGACCGAGACCCTCGGCGCCGACCACCCCTTCACGCTGGTGGCCGCCGTGAACCTGGCCAGTGACCTGGCCGCGCTCGGGGAACTCGACGACGCGGTGTCCGGCGGGCGGGACACACTGGCGCGGTGCAGGCAGACCTTCGGTCCCGACCACCCGACCACGCTCGCCTGTGCCGCGAACCTCTCTCTGGACCTGGTGGCCGTCGGCCAGGGGGACGAAGGGGAGACGATGCGGGCCGACACGCTGGAGCGCATGGGCCGGGTGCTCGGCGCCCAGCACGAGGAGCAGGAAGAGGCAGCGCCCCACCCGGCGACCGTGGCCGTCATGAACGGCGTGCGGGCCAACTGCGACATCGACCCGATGCCGTTGTGACGGTACGGTTCCTCGCCCCCTGAGGGGGCGAACCGGGACCTGCGAGGGCCGCGCGGCGGGTGCCGTGCGGCCCTCGCGGCGTTCAGGCCGCGGGCCGGGGCTGCTGCCCGGCGCGGCTGAGCCACGCGGCGAGTGCCATCGGCTCGGGCCGCTCGCCGTGCTCGGCGGCCAGGGTGTCCCGCACGGCCCGGGCCCATTGGGGCGACCCGAGCAGGAAGCAGGCGGCGGCCCGCCGTTCCGGGTCGTCGGCCGTGGCCCGTCCCAGCGCGGCCCAGGACCCCACCGGAGGGTCGTCCTGCAGCAGTTGGTCCGTGAGAATCCGCCGAGCGTCCGAGCGGGCACCGCCGGCCAGCAGGACGTCCACCGCTCCGGCCCCTCGCACAGCGGCCGTACCGGGGTCCCGCCACGGGCCGTCCGGATCGGTCAGGCGGTGCCGGGCCAGCACCGCCGCCGTGTCCAGGAAGCAGGCGTCGGGGTCCGGCCGCAGGGACGACGGTGCGGTCCGAAGGGACGGCGGGCAGCTCTCCCCCCGTCGCCAGGCGCGTACCGCCTCGTCCACCACGTCGGCGCAGGGGCGCAGATGGTGTTCGCGCCACCGGGCCCGATGGCTGGTGGTCGCCTCACGCGCCAGCCGCAGCTCCTCGGCGGGAAGGCGCTCGGTGAGCCATCCGGCACAGATCTGGGCCAGGGATTCCAGGAGCCGGTTCCCCAGGGCCGTCAACCGCTCGTGGCCGCGGGCGCTGTCGAGCGTCGACCACACCGCGTCCCGCCACAGGGCGAACTCGAAGTGCGCCAGCGGCTCGTGCGCCGTGTCGGCGACGTGCCGGTGGGCACGCCAGAAGCGGGTCACGCCGAAGAAGGCGTAGATCCCCTGGAGGAGGCCCTCCAGCGGACGTGGGTCGTCCCGCCACGGCGCGTGGAACAACCGCGGCGGCTCGTCGGTCTTGTCGGTCCGGGTGACCAGAGGCCCGAGGTGGGTGAGCGCGCCGAGTTTGATGTGCTGGAACTCGTGCACCAGGGTGGCGGCCAGTTCCGCTCCCTCGTCGGGCAGCGAGGCGTTGACCGCGCCGAAAGCCTCCGCGGAGGAGCTGCTGTATGGCCGAAACCTTTCTCCTCTGGGCACGGGAGTGATGGACCTCAAGCCTCGGCGCATCGCTTCCGTCAGGTCCGGGTCGTCGCGCAGCAGGTCCCACGCCTCGTCGACCGCGCCCTGCCAGGCGGCGGCCTCCTGATCGGACAGGGCGCTCGGCGTGGTGGGTCCGGAGAACATGCGAAAGGGGTCGTGTTCTTCCAGTGCCAGTGAGCCCGCGGCGTCACCACGTCCCAGCGTGAGCCGACGGGTGGGCCGCCAGCCGGGAGTGCGACGCTCCCACTCGGGTCCGACCACCACGTCGCCGTCCGGTCCGCTGATGCGCAGGCGCTCCCCGTCCCCGGTGACACGCACCGCCGTCCGCCCTCCCGCGCCGGGCAGGACCGCGCATCCCAGGCCGGGAAGGGAAACCATTCCCTCGCTCACCGGGACCCACAGGGCGAAGCGGATGCGGGCACCGGCGGCGCCCGCGACGGCCAGGGCGGACAGATGTCCCAGCGTGCGCCGGACTGAGGCCTCGCCCTGGGGGGCACCATTCAGCAGCCGAAGCGCCGACGACAGCCAGGTACCGGTCCCCGGTGCCATCAGGACGCCGTCGACCACCCCCGGGGCCCGGGCCTGGGCACGTTCGAGGAGGTCCCAGGCGTCCTGGACGGACAGCGGCCGTTCCCCCTCGTGTCCGATCGCCTGTCCGATCGCCTGTTCGGCGCTGCGGTCCAGCAGGGCCCGGAGCAGCAGGAGCCGGCGACTGCGCTCGGCGCTCAGCAACTCCTCGACGACGTCACCGTCGCCGCCGCCCCGCACGAGCCCGCGCAGGCCGGTCTCCGAGATGCCGTGGAAAACGGATCGCCCGGCAGGCGTGCTCTCCGTGGGACCCACTCGTACTCCCCCCGCACACGGCTACGGTCCTAGTTTCCGAGCCCTGTGTGCGTCTGGTTGACGCCCGCGACCGTGATCGCGTGGGGATCGTCGACATCGGCCAGCAACCGTTCGAGAGACGCGGACAGGACTGGCCCGTCAAGAGAACGCAACGCTTCGAGAGATACTCCCGAGAGGTCGATGAGTCCGGACTCAAAGGCCGGCGTCGCCCGCTCCACGGCTGCCAAGTCCCCTCCCCGTATGGTCTCTTACGCGCCGTCGTCCTCCACGCGCCCTCGTTCCTCCTTCATCATGACCCAGGGGGAGGCGGCCCGAAACCTGTGTACCGGCCAGCTGCGGCATCAAGTCAGTTGTGCCGCAGGGCCAGTTCGGCCATCGCACGGTCGACCTCGCGCAGTTCCTCGGAGCCCTCCTCCCAGGTCCGCAACTCCGCCAGGAACGTGTCGAGGGTGCCGGGAAAGCGCAGGCACGTGCGCAGCACGCCGTACACCTCGAACCTCAGCCGGTCGTCGCGCGGCCGGTGGGCGGCCACCCGGGGGTCGATTCCGGCCAGGACGGCGTCGAGGCCGTTCGACCGGCGGAGTGTGGGCAGTGCGGTCAACGCGTCGACCAGGTGGCGGAGTTCGCCGAGGGTGAGCGTGTGCGGCAACGAGGCGAGGGACGGAGGATCGGCGGACGGGTGCCGGTGCGCCGTCCCGGGCTCGGGGGCGGCCACCGGTCCGGGACGGTCCGGGAGGCCCGCGCGGGTTCGGAGGATGTCCAGTTCGGCCGGGGTCAGCAGCTCGTACCAGCGCTTCACCCGCATCGCCGCGAGGCGCCCGAGACCGTCGGAGCGGTGGTGGGTGGTGATCAGGCCGATGATCGCGCCGTCGGACCAGAGGGGCGCGCCGGACATCCCCTCCCAGGGTGACCGGTCGGGTTCGACGTCGTCGGCCGGGGGCGGGACGGCGACCTCCAGGGTGCCGGCCCGGCGGTTGGAGAGTGCGGACACCGTTCCGTCGACGTGGCAGGAGTCCCGGTACCGGGCGGGCGGGCCGCCGGTGCCGTGTTCGTCGGCTCCGCTGTACTCGCGCAGTTTGAAGCGGGGGAATCCCACGGCGGTGACGGGGAGTGTGACGGCCTCGTCGGGCAGGACGGCGTAGCGGGGCGCGTGGTGGACCGGGCGGGTCTCGGGGAGCGCGCCGGTGAGTTCCAGCAGAGCCAGGTCGGCGGGGCGGGAGCTGAGCACGACCCGGGCTTCGGTGGACCACTCGGTGGGGTGGTCGGCGTCGAAGCGGACCTTGAGCGTGACCGGCGAGGGCTCGACCAGGTGGGCGGCGGTGAGGACGTGCCGTTCGGTGACGCGGTAACCGGATCCTCTGCGTCCGGTGACGCCGCCGGGGCGGCCGACGATCATCTCCGCGACCCGGGCGATGTCCAGCCCGTCCGCTCCCCCTCGGCCCGTTCTCACACGGGGCCTCTACCCCGTGGAACGACGCCTCAAATGCAAAAGAAAGTGTCCGAGGGGGGACTTGAACCCCCACGCCCGATAAAGGGCACTAGCACCTCAAGCTAGCGCGTCTGCCATTCCGCCACCCGGACCAGGTGTCTGTCGCGGCGCGGGGGTGTTCCCCGCGGCGACATGGACAACCATACCAAGGTTTCGCAGCGCCTTTCACCTGCGTTTCCTTCCCCTGAGCGGCGGTCCGCGGCCGGTGGGGCCAGGGCGCCTAGGGTCGCACCATGAGTGACTGGATGGTTACCCGGAGCCCGCTTCCGCGTCGCCGGTCGCGGGCGCTGTCGCCGCTCAGGGAGCATCTGCGGGACACGTTCTGGTTCGCGCCCACCGTGGCGATGGTGGGCGTCTTCGTGGTGTGGCTGGTGGCTCAGGAGCTCGACGCCGCTCTGGTCCGTTCGCTGCAGGACGGCGGTGACTTCGACACGCTCGCCGAGCTGCTGCGGTTCGCGAACGACGCGAAGACGGTGGTGTCGGCGGTCGGCTCGGCGATGATGACGTTCATCGGAGTGGTGTTCAGCATCTCGCTGGTCGCGGTGCAGATGGCGAGCGGGCAGTTCACGCCGCGCGTGGTGCGGCTGTTCGTCCGCAGCCGGATCACCAAGGCGACCTTCTCGGTGTTCCTGGCCACCTTCGTCCTGACGCTGCTTGTCCTGACCAGCTACGACAGCACCCCGGACCCTCGTGCCGCCACGTCCGTGCCGCTGGTGCAGTCGGTGCTCACCCTCCTCATGGTCGCGCTGAGCCTGCTGCTCTTCGTGCTGTACGTGAACGGCACGCTGCGGCTGATGCGGATCGGCCATGTGATCGCCCGGATCGCCGCGGAGTCCTTCCGGGCGGCGGCACTGATGCCGGCAGCCGCTGAGGACGGGGAAACGGCCGGGCCGGGCCCGGTCACGGCGTGGGTCGCGCACGAGGGGCGGGCGGGAGTGCTGCGGGACGTCAACATCGCGCGGCTGGTGCGGGTGGCGCGCGGGCACGGGGTGGTGCTGCGGCTGGTCCCGCGGATCGGTGACTTCCTGGTGCCGGGCACGCCCGTGCTGGCGGTGCACGGCGGGGCCGCGCCGCCGCGCCGGGCCCTGCGGTACACGCTGTCGGTGGGGGTGGAGCGCACCTTCCACCAGGATCCGGCGTTCGGGCTCCGCCAGCTGTCCGACATCGGGCTGCGTGCCCTGTCCCCGGCGGTGAACGATCCGACCACGGCCGTACAGGCCCTGGACCGGGTCGTGCAGATCCTGGCCGCCCTGTCCCGCCGGCCGCTGGACGCCGTGGTGTACCGCGACCGGCGCGGTGCGGCCCGGCTGGTGCGGTCCGTGCCCGGGTGGACGGAGCTGGTGGACCTGGGCTTCGCCGAGGTCCGTGGCTGTGCGGTGGGGGCGCCGCAGGTCTCGCGCCGTCTGCTGGCCGGGCTCGACGACCTGCTGCTGCTCGCGCCGCCGGAACGGCACGAACCCCTGCTGCGCCACCGCGAGCTGCTGCGGCAGGCCGTCGAGCGTGGCACGCCCGCCCCGGCGGACCGGGCCTTCGCGCTGCTGCCGGACCGCCAGGGCATCGGCTGACCCGCTACGGCATGAGGTGGCCGTCCGGGAAGTTCCCCGGCAGCCGCTCCCCCGCCGGGCCGCGGGTGACGGCCCGCACCAGCAGCTCGCCGCCCACGAAGGCGCCGCGCCAGGACGCGCCGTGGCCGCCGAACAGCTCGTCGCGGTCCCCGCGGGAGCGTGCCACGCCGTGACCGACCTTGAAGGCGCGGATGTGCGGCGCCAGTCTGTGGTACGTCGCCGGGTCGTCCGTGGACAGGGTGGCCACCAGCGCGCCGTTGGAGGCGTTCATCGCGGCGAGCAGCTCGGCCTCGGTGTCGACCAGGACGATGGTGTCGACCGGCCCGAACGGCTCCGCGTGGTGCAGCGGTGAGGACGGGGGCGGGTTCAGGAGAGTGACCGGATGGACGTAGGCGGAGGTGTCCTGGCCGGGGAGGAACCGCGCGTCGGCGGCGCTGCCGCGGTGCAGGGGCACGGCGCCCCGGTCGACGGCCTCGGCGACCTGGTCGTGCAGTTCCTTGGCCTTGGCAGCGTTGATGACCGGTCCGAGGTCGAGCGCGGGGAACGGGTCGTCCGGTGCCTCGACGGCGAGCGGGTGGCCTACGCGCAGGGTGCGGACCGCCGGGAGGTACGCGGCGAGGAACGCGTCGAACAGCTGCCGCTGGACGACGAAGCGCGGGTAGGCGGTGCAGCGCTGCTTGCCGTAGTCGAAGAGGCGCGGGACGACGGCGGCGAGGGTGTCCCAGTCGGTGAAGTTCCAGATGCCCCAGGTGTTGAGGCCCTCCTGTTCGAGGATGTGCCGCTTGCCGAGGTCGGCTACGGCGGTGGCTACGGCGGCGCCGGTGTCGCGGCCGCCGACGAAGGAGACGCAGCCGATCTCGGGCGACCGCACCAGCGCCCGGGACAGCTCGCCCCCGCTGCCGCTGACGAGGGTGACGGGGACGCCCTCGCGGGCGGCGAGCGCGCAGGCCAGGGTGAGGCACGCGACGCCGCCGTCGGTCGGGGTCTTGGCGATGACCGCGTTGCCCGCGAGGGCCTGGACGAGCAGGGCGTGGACGAGCACGCTCATCGGGTAGTTCCAGCTCGCGATGTTGGACACCGGTCCGTCCAGCGGGGCCCGGCCCTCGGTCATCGCGTCGATGCCGTCGACGTACCAGCGCACTCCGTCGACGGCCCGGTCGACGTCGGCCCGCGCGAGCCGCCAGGGCTTGCCGATCTCCCAGACGAGCAGCAGCGCGAGCAGGTCCCGGTGCTGGGCGAGGGCGTCGAGGGTGGCCGCGACGCGGGCGCGGCGTTCGGGCAGGAGGACGTGGCGCCAGGCGCGGTGCTGGTCGAGGGCGGCGCGTACGGCGCGGTGGGCGGTCGCGCCGTCCAGCCGGGGCGGGCCGGTGACGGGGGTGCCGTCGACCGGGCTGGTGGCGGGCAGGACGCGGCCGTCGGCCCGCCAGCCGGCGTCCCAGAGGTTGAGGACGCGGTCGTCGCGGAACGCCTCGGGGGCGACGGTGCGGCAGCGCTGCCAGGCGTCGGCCCAGGCGGTGCCGGACTTGAGGGTGAGGCCCGGGGTGCCCTCGGCGGTCGTCATGGGCGGGCTCCGTCGCGTGCGGCGCCGCCGAGTACGGAGAGGACGTGTCGTGCCGTCTCGGTCGGGGTGCTGCCGACCCGGACGCCGGCCGCCTCCAGTGCCGCCTGCTTCGCCCGGGCCGTGCCCGAGGAGCCGGACACGATCGCGCCGGCGTGGCCCATGGTCCGGCCCTCGGGGGCGGTGAAGCCCGCGATGTAGCCGATGACGGGCTTGGTGACGTGGTCGCGGATGTAGTCCGCCGCGCGTTCCTCGGCGTCGCCGCCGATCTCGCCGATGAGGACGACGAGTTCGGTGTCGGGGTCGTCCTGGAAGGCGGCGAGGCAGTCGATGTGGCTGGTGCCGACGACGGGGTCGCCGCCGATGCCGACGCAGGTGGAGAAGCCGATCTCGCGCAGTTCGTACATGAGCTGGTAGGTGAGCGTGCCGGACTTGGAGACCAGGCCGATGGGTCCTGGCTTGGTGATGTCGGGCGGGATGATGCCCGCGTTGGACTGGCCGGGGCTGATCAGGCCGGGGCAGTTGGGGCCGACGACCCGGGTGCCGCGCGCCTTGGCGTGGGCGGTGAGGGCGACGGAGTCGTGGACGGGGATGCCCTCGGTGATGACGACGGCGAGCCCGATGCCCGCGTCGGCGGCCTCGGTCACCGCGGCCTTGGCGAAGGCGGGCGGCACGAAGACGACGGTGGCGTCCGCGCCGGTGTGTTCGATGCCCTCGCGCACCGATCCGAAGACGGGGACGGCACGTTCGTCGAAGTCGACGGTGCGGCCGGCCTTGCGCGGGTTGACGCCGCCGACCACGTCGGTGCCGACGGCCAGCATCCGGCGGGTGTGCTTCATGCCTTCGGCGCCGGTCATGCCCTGGACGAGGACCTTGCTCTCCTTGGTGAGGTAGATCGCCATGTCGACCTGTCTCCTTATCCGGCGGTGGATGCCGCGGTGGCGTGCCGGGCGGCACGGCGGGCGGCGCCGTCCATGGTGGTGGCCTGTTCGACCAGGGGATGGGCGCGTGCGTCGAGCAGGGCACGGCCGCGGGCGGCGTTGTTGCCGTCGAGGCGGACGACGAGCGGTTTGGTCGGCCGGACCTCGTCCAGGGCGCGGACGATGCCGTCGGCGACCGCGTCGCAGGCGGTGATGCCGCCGAAGACGTTGACGAGGACGGACTGCACGGCGGGGTCGGAGAGGACGACGGACAGCCCGTCGGCCATGACCCGGGCGGAGGCGCCGCCGCCGATGTCGAGGAAGTTGGCGGGCCGGGCTCCGCAGCCGGCGACCACGTCGAGCGTCGACATGACCAGTCCGGCGCCGTTGCCGATGACGCCGACCTCGCCGTCGAGCCTGACGTAGTGGAGGCCCTTGGCCGCGGCCCGTGCCTCCAGCGGGTCGGACGCCGTCTCCGGTCCGCTTCCCCAACGGGTCTGCCGGAAGCGGGCGTTGTCGTCGAGGGTGACCTTGCCGTCCAGCGCCACCATCTGCCCCTCGACGGTCCTGACCAGCGGGTTGACCTCGACCAGCAGGGCGTCCTCGCGGACCAGTACCTGCCAGAGCCGGACGAGTACGTCGACGCTCTGCGGTGGCAGGCCGGCGGCGTCCGCTATGCGTACCGCCGTCGCCGTGGTGACGCCCGCCGCCGGGTCGACGGGGACGCGCGCGACGGCCTCGGGCCGCTCGGCGGCGATCTCCTCGATCTCCGTGCCGCCCTCGGCGGACGCGATGGCGAGGAACCGTCCGGCCGCGCGGTCGAGGACGTAGGAGACGTAGAACTCCCTCTCGATCTCGACCGGTTCGGCGAGCATGACCACGCCGACGGTGTGGCCCTTGATGTCCATGCCGAGGACGTCCCGGGCGGCCTCCTCGGCCGCGGCCGGGTCGGCGGCGAGCCGTACGCCGCCCGCCTTGCCGCGTCCGCCGGTCTTCACCTGTGCCTTGACGACGGCGCGGCCGCCGAGCGCGCGGGCGATCTCGCGGGCCCGTGCGGGCGAGTCGGTGACCTCGGCCCTCGGCACCACGATGCCGTGTTCTGCGAAGAGTTCCCTTGCCTGGTGTTCGTACAGGTCCATTCCGGCTCCTGACTGAAAGTGCCGCACGCCCCCTGGACACCACCCACCGGATGCGGGATAACAAGCTTCATACAGTATTCGTCGACTGTATGCAATCTACCGCGAGAGCGCCCCAACCCCTCGTGAAGGGACAGGACTTCGCCATGCCCGACGACACCCAGGACCTCATCTCCGGCGGTCACCTCGTCGCCAAGGCACTCAAGGCCGAGGGGGTCGACCGCATCTACACCCTGTGCGGCGGCCACATCATCGACATCTACGACGGCTGCGTCGACGAGGGCATCGAGGTGGTCGACGTACGCCACGAGCAGGTCGCCGCGCACGCCGCCGACGGCTACGCCCGCATCACCGGAAAGCCCGGCTGCGCGGTGGTCACCGCGGGACCGGGGACCACCGACGCCGTCACCGGTGTCGCCAACGCCTTCCGCGCCGAGTCGCCGATGCTGCTGATCGGCGGTCAGGGAGCGCACACCCAGCACAAGATGGGGTCCCTCCAGGACCTGCCGCACGTCGACATGATGACGCCGATCACCAAGTTCGCGGCGACCGTGCCGGACACCGCACGGGCCGCCGACATGGTGTCGATGGCGTTCCGCGAGTGCTACCACGGCGCGCCGGGCCCCTCCTTCCTGGAGATCCCGCGCGACGTGCTGGACGCCAAGGTGGCGGCGGACAGGGCGCGGGTCCCGAAGGCCGGGGCGTACCGCGCCTCGACGCGTTCGGCGGGCGACCCGGAGGCGGTGGAAAGGCTCGCCGACCTGCTGGTGCACGCGGAGAAGCCCGCCATCCTGCTCGGCAGCCAGGTGTGGACGACCCGAGCGACCGAGGCCGCCGTCGACCTGGTCCGCACGCTGAACGTCCCGGCGTACATGAACGGCGCCGGCCGCGGCACCCTGCCGCCCGGCGACCCGCACCACTTCCAGTTGTCGCGCCGGTACGCCTTCTCCAACGCCGACGTCATCGTCATCGTCGGCACGCCCTTCGACTTCCGCATGGGCTACGGCAAGCGGCTGTCGCCGGACGCGACCGTCGTCCAGATCGACCTCGACTACCGCACCGTCGGCAAGAACCGCGACATCGACCTCGGGATCGTGGGCGACGCCGGGCTGGTGCTCCGGTCGGTGGCCGAGGCCGCGTCGGGGCGGCTCAACGGGGGCGCGGCCAAACGCAAGGAGTGGCTCGACGAGTTGCGCGCGGCGGAGCGGACCGCGCTGGACAAGCGGTTGCCGCAGCTCAGGTCGGACGCCTCCCCCATCCACCCGTACCGGCTGGTCAACGAGATCAACGACTTCCTCACCGAGGACTCGGTGTACATCGGGGACGGCGGCGACATCGTCACCTTCTCCGGGCAGGTCGTGCAGCCCAGGTCGCCGGGCCACTGGATGGACCCCGGGCCGCTCGGCACGCTCGGCGTCGGGGTGCCCTTCGTGCTCGCCGCCAAGCAGGCGCGGCCCGACAAGGAGGTGGTCGCCCTCTTCGGCGACGGCGCCTTCTCGCTCACCGGCTGGGACTTCGAGACCCTGGTCCGCTACGACCTGCCCTTCGTCGGCGTCGTCGGCAACAACTCCTCGATGAACCAGATCCGCTACGGCCAGGCCGCCAAGTACGGCAAGGAGCGCGAGCGGGTCGGCAACACCCTCGGCGACGTGCCCTACGACGAGTTCGCCCGGATGCTGGGCGGCCACGGCGAGGAGGTCCGCGACCCCGCCGAGATCGGCCCGGCTCTCAGGCGCGCCCGGGAGTCCGGCAAGCCGTCCCTGGTCAACGTCTGGGTGGACCCGGACGCGTACGCCCCCGGAACCATGAACCAGACGATGTACAAGTGAGGTGAAGGCCCATGACAGCCAAGGCTCTTGAGGGCATCCGCGTCCTGGACATGACGCATGTGCAGTCCGGGCCCTCGGCGACCCAGCTGCTCGCCTGGCTCGGCGCGGACGTCGTCAAGCTGGAGGCGCCGAGCGGCGACATCACGCGCAAGCAGCTGCGCGACCTGCCGGACGTCGACTCCCTGTACTTCACGATGCTCAACTGCAACAAGCGGAGCATCACCCTCAACACCAAGACCGAGCGCGGCAAGGACATCCTCACCGAGCTGATCCGGCGCTCGGACGTCATGGTCGAGAACTTCGGCCCGGGCGCGGTGGACCGGATGGGGTTCACCTGGGACCGCATCAAGGAGATCAATCCACGGATCGTCTACGCCTCCATCAAGGGGTTCGGCGACGGCCCCTACACCGCCTTCAAGGCGTACGAGGTGGTCGCGCAGGCCATGGGCGGATCGATGTCCACCACCGGTTTCGAGGACGGGCCGCCGCTGGCGACGGGCGCCCAGATCGGGGACTCGGGCACGGGCGTGCACGCCGTGGCGGGCATCCTCGCCGCGCTGTACCAGCGGGAGCGCACCGGGCGCGGGCAGCGGGTGAACGTGGCCATGCAGCACGCGGTGCTCAACCTCTGCCGGGTGAAGCTGCGCGACCAGCAGCGCCTGGCCCATGGTCCCCTCGCCGAATATCCCAACGAGGACTTCGGCGACGAGGTTCCCCGGTCCGGCAACGCGTCCGGCGGCGGGCAGCCGGGCTGGGCGGTCAAGTGCGCGCCGGGCGGCCCGAACGACTACGTGTACGTCATCGTCCAGCCGGTCGGCTGGCAGCCGCTCAGCGAGCTGATCGGCCGGCCCGAGCTGGCCGACGACCCGGAGTGGGCGACGCCGCAGGCGCGGCTGCCGAAGCTGGGCAAGATGTTCCAGCTGATCGAGGAGTGGTCGTCCACGCTGCCCAAGTGGGAGGTGCTGGAGCGGCTCAACGCCCACAACATCCCGTGCGGGCCGATCCTGTCCACCAGGGAGATCATCGAGGACGCCTCGCTGGCCGCCAACGAGATGGTCGTCACCGTGCCGCACCCCGAGCGGGGCGAGTTCGTGACCGTCGGGAGCCCGCTCAAGCTCTCCGACTCGCCGGTGCGGGTGACCAGTTCACCCCTGCTCGGCGAGCACAACGAAGAGGTGTACGTCGGCGAGCTGGGTCTCGGCGACGAGGAACTGCGCCTGCTCAAGTCGAACGGGGTGGTCTGACGTGATGGCCGAGGACCGGGTGGCCCGGGTGCGGGCACTCCTGGACTCCGTGCGGGCCGAGGGGCGCACCGCGCTCACCGCGCCCGAGGGGAAGGTGCTCGCGGACGCCTACGGGATCGCCGTACCGGGAGAGGAACTGGCCCGGGACGTCGATGAGGCGGTGGCCTGCGCGGCGCGCTTCGGCGGGCCGGTCGTCATGAAGATCGTCTCGCCCGGCATCCTGCACAAGACCGACGCCGGCGGTGTGGTCGTCGGGGTGGAGGGCGCGGCGGACGTGCGGGCCGCGTTCCGCCGGATCGTCGACAACGCGCGCGCGTACGACGCGTCGGCGCGCATCGAGGGTGTGCAGGTCCAGGAACTGCTGCCACAGGGGCAGGAGGTCATCGTCGGCGCGGTGACCGATCCGACGTTCGGGAAGGTGGTGGCGTTCGGGCTGGGCGGCGTGCTGGTCGAGGTCCTCAAGGACGTCACCTTCCGGCTGGCACCGGTGGACGCCGACGAGGCGCTGTCCATGCTGGACTCGATCCGGGCGGCGGAGGTGCTGCGCGGGGTGCGCGGGCGGGCCGGCGTCGACCGGTGGGCGGTGGCCGAGCAGATCCGCCGGGTCTCCGAACTCGTCGCCGACTTCCCGGACATCGCCGAGGTGGACCTCAACCCGGTGATCGCCACGCCCGAGGGCGCGGTCGCGGCCGACATCCGGGTCATCCTCGCCACCGACACGCCGAAGGAGCGCCGCCGGTACACGCGCGAGGAGATCCTCACCTCGATGCGGCGCCTGATGCAGCCCTCCTCGGTGGCGGTGATCGGCGCGTCGGGTGAACCCGGCAAGATCGGCAACTCGGTGATGCGCAACCTCGTCGACGGCGGCTTCGCGGGCGAGATCCACCCGGTGAACCCGAAGGCCGATGACATCTTGGGCCGCAAGGCGTACAAGAGTGTCACCGACGTTCCCGGTGAGGTGGATGTGGCGGTCTTCGCGATCCCCGCGCGGTTCGTGGCGGCGGCCCTGGAAGAGGTGGGGCGCAAGCGGATCCCCAACGCCGTACTCATTCCCTCCGGCTTCGCGGAGACCGGCGAGCAGGCGCTCCAGGACGAGATCGTGGCGGTCGCCGAGCGGTACGGCGTACGGCTGCTCGGGCCGAACATCTACGGCTACTACTCGACCTGGCAGGACCTGTGCGCCACGTTCTGCACGCCGTACGACGTCAAGGGCGGGGTCGCGCTGACCTCGCAGTCGGGCGGGATCGGGATGGCGATCCTGGGTTTCGCACGGACCACGAAAACCGGCGTGTCGGCGATCGTCGGCCTGGGCAACAAGTCGGACCTGGACGAGGACGACCTGCTGACCTGGTTCGGTGAGGACCCGCGCACCGAGTGCATCGCGATGCACCTGGAGGACCTCAAGGACGGGCGCGCGTTCGTCGAGGCCGCGCGGGCGACGGTGCCCAGGAAACCGGTGGTCGTGCTCAAGGCGGGGCGGACGGCGGCGGGCGCGAAGGCCGCCGGGTCGCACACCGGGGCGCTGGCCGGGGACGACGCCGTGTACGACGACATCCTCCGGCAGGCGGGCGTCATCCGGGCGCCCGGGCTGAACGAGATGCTGGAGTACGCGCGCGCGTTGCCGGTGCTGCCCGCGCCGGAGGGCGACAACGTGGTGATCATCACCGGTGCCGGGGGCAGCGGCGTACTGCTCTCGGACGCGGTGACGGACAACGGCCTGTCGCTGATGGAGATACCGCCGGACCTGGACGAGGCGTTCCGCGCGTTCATCCCGCCGTTCGGCGCGGCGGGCAACCCGGTGGACATCACCGGGGGCGAGCCTCCGTCGACGTACGAGGCGACGATCCGGCTTGGTCTGGAGGATCCGCGCATCCACGCGCTGGTCCTCGGCTACTGGCACACCATCGTCACTCCCCCCATGGTGTTCGCCGAGCTCACCGCGCGGGTGGTGGGCGAGTTCCGCGCGCGGGGCATCGAGAAGCCCGTGGTGGCCTCCCTGGCCGGCGACGTCGAGGTGGAGGAGGCGTGCCAGTACCTCTTCGAGCACGGGGTCGTGGCCTACCCGTACACCACCGAGAAGCCGGTGGCCGTGCTCGGCGCGAAGTACCGCTGGGCGCGGGCGGCATCAAGGCTGGGGCCGCAGGCCCTCCGTCAGGGCGGTGGCGGGAGACGGGCGGGCTTGCTGGGGGGGCGGCACATGAGGTGAGCCCGCGGAGGGCCGGCCGACGGGTGCGCGTCGGCCGGCCCCGGAACCCGCGCTGCGCACGAAAGGCATGGGACAGGGGGCGCTGGCCAGATCTTTCGACGCAAGGGGTGCAAACGACATGACAGCCACGGACGTCACACGGGTCGCCGCCTACCGGGAGGTGACCGACCGGAACGGACGCGTCTATCGCGTGGGCGAGTCCGACATCGACATCATGGGCCGCAAGCGCAAGTGGATGGTGCTCCTGCCCTGGATCGGCATGATGGGCATCTCCTCCGCCGAGTACGCGTTCGCGTCCGCCGAGGACACGCTCCACGAGGCGCACCACTGGTCCAGCGGCAGCATCTACTGGATGATGACCGCCTGGATCTTCTGCCAGGCCGCCGTCGCGTTTCCGGCGGGGCGGCTGCGAGAGAACGGCAAACTGCCGGCCCGCTGGGCGATGATGCTGGGGTCGGTCGGCACGCTGCTCGGCTATCTGTCCCTGGCGTTCGCGCCGCATGTCGCGCTCGCCTTCATCGGGTTCGGCGTGTTCAGCGGCATGGGCGCGGGCATGGTGTACGCGACCTGCGTCAACATGGTCGGCAAGTGGTACCCGGAGCGCAGGGGCGGCAAGACCGGCTTCGTGAACGGCGGCTTCGCGTACGGTTCGGTGCCGTTCGTCTTCATCTTCCACGGCTACATGGACGGCTCCAACTTCCGCTGGGTGCTGGTCTCGGCGGGTGTCTTCCTGGCCGCGATGGTGGCCCTGGCCGGTTTCTACTTCCGGGACCCGCCGAAGAACTGGTGGCCGGCGGCCGTCGACCCGCTGAACCCGCCGGACGACCCGCGGGCCCGGCGTTCGCTGGAGAAGAACCCCCCGGCGACCAAGCAGTACTCCCCGCTGGAGGCCTGGCGGACCGGCCGGGTGGCGCTGATGTGGTTCTGTCTCGCCTGCACCTCCGGCGTGAACATCTTCGGTATCGCCTTCCAGGTCGACATCGGTGAGGAGGCGGGCTTCGCGGCCGGGATCGTGGCCACGGCGATGTCGCTGAAGGCGATCGTCAACGGCACCGGGCGCGGCGTCATCGGCTGGCTCTCCGACCTCTACGGCCGCAAGCAGTGCCTGCTCTACGTCTGCGCCATCCTGGGCCTCGCCCAGTTCGGCATCATCTGGTCGGCCGAGATCAAGAACCTGCCACTGTTCCTGATCTTCTCCGCCGTCTCCGGCTTCGGTGGCGGTGCCATCTTCCCGATGTTCGCGGCGCTGACGGCGGACTACTTCGGCGAGAACAACAACGCCACCAACTACGGGATGGTCTACAGCTCCAAGCTCGTCTCCGGACTGGGCGCGGGCATGGGTGCCGTGGTCGTGGGCGCCTGGGGCTACAACGGAGCCTTCACGCTGGCGGGCTGCATCTCGATCCTCGCGGGATTCGTGGCGCTGTTCCTGCAACCGCCCGGACGGCCGAAGGACAAGCGCATCGCGCCCAACCCACGGCCGCTCGGCGAGGAGTGACCGCACCACGCGGCCTCGCGAGGTCTCGCACGGTTTCGTACGGACGGGCGGCCCTCCCCGCGTCGTGGGGAGGCCGCCCGTCCGTACGGCGGGTCAGCAGCGCTTGCGCAGGGCCGCCAGGTTGTCGTAGCTGATCTTGGCCTCCCGCAGCGACTGCGCCGGGTCGGTGGCGCTCGGGGAGTTGTCGTCCTCGATCATCGGGTTGTGGTAGTTCCGCTCCCCGACCCGGGAGAAGAACGTGCGGTAGTCGATGACACCCGTGCCGAAGGGCACCATGTCGTAGCCCATGCCGTTGGTGGTGCTGACCACGCCGTCCTTGGCGTGGAACAGCGGGTAGCGCTTGTTGTTGCGGGCGACCAGACCCGCCGGGTCGAAGACGTCCTTCCGGGTCGAGCCGTCGTGGGCGGTGTAGGAGTGGAACTTGTACTGGGCCACGTGCGCCCAGAAGATGTCCATCTCCAGCCAGACCGCCTTCGGGTCGGTGGCCTTGAGGAAGTACTCCAGCTTCCGGATGCCCGAGCTGCGGGTCGGCCGGCCCTGGTCGTCCAGCGGGCCGCCGTCGAGCAGGAAGCCGTAGGCGCCGTCGTGGTTGTGGGTGTAGAGCTTGATGCCCTCGCGGCGGGCGATCCGGCCGAGGGCGTTCCACTTGTCGGCGGCCACGTCCCAGTCGGCGCGGTAGGAGCTGCCGGTGGGGTCGCCGCCGGTGCCCATGTGGTCCATGCCGAGGATGTTGGCGATCTCCAGGTGCTTCTTGAAGGTGTCCTCGTCCTCCGCGGTCAGCGGCCAGGAGGACGGGATGAAGCCGTGGTTGCCCTGGGCGCGCAGGCCGTAGTCGTCGAGCCAGGAGCGGAGCAGCTTCGCGCCCTTGACGGACTCAAGGCCGGCGCCGCCCGGGGCGTTGGCGTGCTGGTTGTATCCGGCGAACTCGACCTGCCGGTAGCCGTGGCGGGCGAGCTGCTTGAACACCTCGCGGAAGCCGGAGGGCAGGTCGGAGGCGAGGGGGTCGCGGGCGGTGGCGTCGCGGACGGTGTAGAGGATGATGCCGCGCTTGTCCGCCGGGACGAGGACCTGCCCGCGGCCGTGACCGTGGTCGTGGTCGTGGCCTCTGTCCCGGTCCTGGGCGAGGGCCGGGGCGGCGCCGAAGACGGGGGCCGCGACGGCTCCGGCCGCCACCGCGGTGCAGGTGCTGAGGAAACGGCGCCGGCCCACGCCGAGGCTGCGGCGGAGGCTCTCGTCCGGGCCGTCGAGGGCCGGGTCCGTGCCGGCGTCGGTGCGGGAGGGATCGGTGAACGGGCTCACGGTGCCTGCCTTCTGGGTCGTGGCCTGCCGCGATGCGGCTCGGGCGGGCCGTTGTCAGTGCCGTGTGTTTCACTCTCAGTAGCTGGATCTCGGCAGCGCGTGTGACGGAGCGTCAGTCGAGACCGGCGAGCCGGAGCAGGAGTTGTTTCACATCGGTGGCCGCTACGCGGTCTCCGACAGCGCGGGGGGTGGAGCAGATGAGGAGCGGACCGTCGTCGTCGCTCGCGGGGAGGCGGCCGTGGCTGCCCCTAATAGGTGAGGGATCCAGGGGCACGACCGCCATGCGGTAGCGCATGCCGAGTTTCTTGCGGGCCAGGGCGGAGGCCGCCTTGACCTTGACGTAGGGGTCGAGGGGGTCCATGAACAGCTCGACCGGGTCGTAGCCGGGTTTGCGGTGGATCTCGACGAGCTGCGCGAAGTCGGGCGCGCGGCCGTCGTCGAGCCAGTAGTAGTACGTGAACCAGGCGTCCGGCTCGGCGACGGCGACCAGCTCGCCGGAGCGGGGGTGGTCGAGGTGCTGGGCCTTCTTTCCCTCGTCGTCGAGGAGTTGCGCGATACCGGGCAGCCCGTCAAGGGCGGCGCGGGTCGCGTCCAGGTCCTCGGGGCGGCGGACGTACACGTGGGCGATCTGGTGGTCGGCGACCGCGAAGGCGCGGGAGGCCATCGGGTCGAGGTACTCCATGCCGTCCTGGGTGTGCACCTCGAGGAGGCCGGCGCGGCGCAGGGCGCGGTTGATGTCCACGGGCCGGCTGACGGGGGTGATGCCGTACTCGGACAGCGCGACGACGGTGCGGCCCTCGGCGCGGGCGTCCTCCAGGAGCGGGGCCAGCGCCGCGTCCAGGTCGGCAGCGGCCTTCAGGGAGCGGGGGTCGTCGGGGCCGAAGCGCTGGAGGTCGTAGTCCAGGTGAGGGAGGTAGCAGAGCGTCAGGTCGGGATGGCGGGTGGCCATGACGTGCCGGGTGGCGTCGATGATCCACTGGCTGGAGACCAGGTCCGCGCCGGGCCCCCAGAAGTGGAAGAGCGGGAAGGTGCCGAGCTTTTCGGTGAGTTCGTCGTGCAGGGCCGGGGGCCTGGTGTAGCAGTCGGGTTCCTTGCGGCCGTCGGCGTAGTAGACGGGACGGGGGGTGACGGTGATGTCGGTGTCGGCGCCCATGGCGTACCACCAGCAGATGTTGGCCACGGTGTAGCCGGGGTGGGCGCGGCGGGCGGCGTCCCAGAGTTTGTCGCCGGCGACGAGTCCGTTGTGCTGGCGCCACAGCAGGACGTCGCCGAGTTCGCGGAAGTACCAGCCGTTGCCCACGATGCCGTGCTCGGAGGGGTGGGTGCCGGTGAGGAAGGTGGACTGGGCGGCGCAGGTGACGGCGGGCAGCACGGTGCCGAGCGGCGCGCGGGAGCCGGACTGGCCGAGCCGCTTGAGGTGGGGCATGTGGTCGAGGAGACGGGGGGTGAGGCCGACGACGTCCAGGACGAGGAGGGGGGTCGGGCGGGTCATGGCAGTTCCTTCAGGCCGAGGTCGGTCAGCAGGTCGCGGGCCAGGGTCAGCTCGGCGGCGATGCCGTCGGTGAGCTGCGCGCGGGCGCGGGGCCGCAGCTCGGGCGGGAGGGCCTGCCAGGTGTAGGTCTCGACCTCCAGGTGCCGGGTGAGGGGGCGCGGCCCGCCGACAAGCCGGTTCAGCGCGGCCTTGAGCACGGGGAGGGTGGAGGTGAGGGGCGCGGCGGGGGCCGCGTGCAGGGGGACGTGGAAGTGGGCGCGCCAGGGCGCGGTGTCGGGCAGCGGGCCGCCCTCGGCCAGGGCCTCGTCGAGGTCGTCGGTGCCCTGGCGGCCGCCGGCCGTGGTGGTGGTCCGGGTCTGGTGCAGGAAGCGCGGCTCGGCGAACGCGGCCAGCGCCTCCCGGACCGCCGGGTCGCCGGGGTGCTCGGCGTGCAGGGCGGCGGACAGCTGGGACTTGACGACGGGGACGCGGGCGGCGGCGAGGGCGTCCAGAGCGGTGTCCGGATCTTCGAAGGAGGTGGCGAGGTGGCAGGTGTCGACGCAGACGCCGATCCGGTCGTGGCCGATCGCGGTCAGCGGGGCGATCGCGTCGTGGGTGGTCTCCACGACGCAGCCGGGTTCGGGTTCCAGGCCGATGCGGATGGAGCGGCCGGTCAGCTCCTGGAGCGCGTCGAGGCGTTCGGCGAGCGTGCCCAGCGCGGCGTGCGCCTTGTCGGCGCGGGTCTCGTCGTACGCGGTGCGCCAGGCGAGGGGCAGGGTGGAGATGGTGCCGTCCGTGACGTCGTCGGGCAGCAGTCCGGCGAGCAGGCGGGCCAGGGAGGTGGTGTGTTCCAGGCGTTCCGGGTCGGCCCAGTCCGGCGTGTAGACGCGGTACTTGACCTCTTCGGCGCCGAAGCCCTCATAGGGGAAGCCGTTGAGGGTGACGACCTCCAGGCCCCGCCGGTCGAGTTCGGTGCGCAGGCCGCGCAGCGCGGCGGGGTCGGTGACCAGGGCGTGCGCGGCGTCGCGGGCGAGCCACAGCCCGATGCCGAGGCGGTCGCGGCCCAGGCGGCGACGGACCGGCTCGCAGTGGTCGCGGAGCTGGGCGAGGACCCCGTCGAGGGTCTCGGCGGGGTGGACGTTGGTGCAGTAGGCGAGGTGGACGGTGGAGCCGTCGGGGTGCCGGAAGCGCATGGCTCACTCCCCGCCGCGCAGGACGGAGTTGCCCTCGTGCGTGGCGTCGGCCGTGGCGACGTCCAGCTCCAGCCGCCCGCTGAGTCCGTAGAAGGCGACGGGGTTGCGCCACAGGACCAGGTCCACGTCGTCCTCGGTGAAGCCCTCGGCGAGCATCAGGTCGCCGACCTTGCGGGTCTTGAGCGGGTCGCTCCTGCCCCAGTCGGCGGCGGAGTTCACCAGGACCCGCTCCGGGCCGTACTCACGCAGCAGGGCCACCATCCGGGCCTCGTCCATCTTGGTGTCCGGATAGACGGAGAAGCCGAGCCAGGCGTCGCTGTCCTTCGCCTCCTTGACGGTGGTCTCGTTGAGGTGGTCGACCAGCACGTGGTCGGTGGGCAGCGCGGACTCGCGGACCGCGTCCAGAGTGCGGCGCAGGCCGGCCAGCTTGTCGCGGTGCGGGGTGTGCACGAGGGCGGGCAGGCCGTGGTCGGCGGCGAGCTGGAGCTGGGCGGCCAGGGCGGTGTCCTCGGCCGGGGTCATCGAGTCGTAGCCGATCTCGCCGACCGCCACCACGCGGTCCTTGACCAGGTAACGGGGAAGTTCGTCGAGGACGGGGAGGCAGCGGGGGTCGTTCGCCTCCTTGGGGTTGAGGGCGATCGTGCAGTGGTGGGCGATGCCGTACTGGGCGGCGCGGAAGGGTTCCCAGCCGAGCAGGGCGTCGAAGTAGTCGCGGAAGGAGTCGGGAGAGGTGCGGGGCTGGCCCAGCCAGAAGGAGGGTTCGACCACGGCGCGGACGCCGGCGGCGTGCATGGCCTCGTAGTCGTCGGTGGTGCGGGAGGTCATGTGGATGTGGGGGTCGAAGATGCGCATCAGGACTCCTTGCCGTGGGGGTCGGCGCTGCCGGGCGCGGGAGGCTGCTCGGTCTCGGTCAGGGCCAGGACGCGGTGCAGGTCTTCGGGGACGGTGCGGCCCGCGGCGGTGCGTTCGGCGGCGTAGTCGGCGAGCATGCGGGCGAGTTCGTCGTCGCCGCGGGCCCGGCCGGCGAGATCCGCCACGCGCTCGACGGCGACGCCGGTGAACAGGCACTTCAGTACGGCGTGCCGCCACTGGTGGGCGTCGAGGTGACGGGCGGCGTACGGGCCGAGGGCGGCGGCGACGAGCCGGGTGTCGTTGGTGCGCAGCGCGTCCTCGACGAGCGGGAGGGCGTCCGGGCCGGGCACCAGGTGGGGCAGCGCGTGCAGGACGGCGCGGCGTTCGTCCGCGGTGCCCTGGGAGTAGACCCGGCTCAGGGCCTCCGTCCCGGCGCGGGCGGCGTGCAGGACGAGGACCCGGGCGGCGTCGGCGTGGGCGGGACCGCAGCGCCGGCCCGCCTCGGCGAGGCGCAGCTCCCACACGGAGATGGGGCCGTGGGTGCCGGGGTGGGCGGCGGCCTCGTCCAGGGCCTGGTCCAGCCAGGCGCGGGCGGCTCCGCCCAGCTCGGCGGTGAGGGCGGCGCGCAGGTCGGCGGGCGGGACGTGGGCGGGGTTGGTGCCCTGGGGGTCCTGCCCGGCGGGGTTGCCATCCGTGCCCCGGGTGGGGGTGGCGTGGGTGGCGCGTGGCTGCGTCATGGGTGTGGCTCCCTTCAACGGGTGGCGGAGGGCTCGCCCGAGCGGTTCGTACGGGGTGACGCCGCCGCGGCCCGGCGGAGGAACGGGAGGGAGCGTTCGGCGAAGTGGGGTCCGGCGTGGGAGTGGCGGGGCAGTTCGACGACGGTCAGGCCCTGGTAGCCGGTGGCGGCGAGGGCGTCGAGAACGGGCGGGAAGTCGATCTCGCCGTCACCGAAGGGGAGGTGTTCGTGGACGCCGCGGCGCATGTCCTCGATCTGGACGTGACGCAGCCAGGGGCCGGCGGCGCGCACGCAGTCGGCGGGAGGGAGGGGTTCGAGGCACTGGCAGTGGCCGATGTCCAGGGTGAGGCCGAGGTGCTCGGGGTCGCCGAGGGCGCGGCGCAGGGTGTGGAAGTCGGCCAACTCGGCCAAGAGGTGGCCCGGTTCGGGCTCGACGGCGAGCGGGACGCCCGCGGTGGCGGCGGCCTCCAGGACCGGGGTGAGGGACTCGGCCAGCCGCTTCCACGCCGTGTCGTCGTCCGTGCCGGCCGGGGTGACGCCGCTGAAGCAGTGCACCGCGTGGGCCCCCAGGTCGGCGGCGACCCGGACGGCGCGGACCAGGAGGTCGGTGCGGCGGGCGCGGTCGTCGGGGTCCGGGTCGAGCAGGGAGGGGCCGTGCTTGCGGCGCGGGTCGAGCACGTAGCGGGCGCCCGTCTCCACCGTGACGCCCAGCCCGAGTGCGTCCAGCCGGCGGGCGACCCGGCGGGTGCGGTCCGCCAGGTCGTCGCCGAGCGGGTCGAGATGCATGTGGTCCAGCGTCAGGCCGACGCCGTCGTAGCCCAGGTCGGCGAGGAGGCCGAGGGCGTCGTCGAGCCGGAGGTCGGTGAGGCCGTTGGTGCCGTAGCCGAAGCGGAGGGGGGTCGACGGGGTGGCGTTCGGGGCGTGGCTCACGTGATGCTCACCTTCCTCATGGCGGCCCTCCTCGCGAACATCCGGCCGGCCGGGGCCAGGGCCGCGATCAGCAGGGACGTGGCGGGTGCCCCGGCGCGGGCGGCGAGGGCGGCCTGGAGGGGGATCGTGGCCCGGATGCCGCCGCCGACGGCGCGTTGGGTGAGCGGGGGTGAGGGGTTGAGCGTGGCGTGGAGGTAGGGACGGGCCGCGGTGGCGGCGTACGCGGCGCCCAGGGCGGCGGTGAGGACGTCCCCGGCCTCCGGGGCGCCAACGGGCGGCTTGGAGCCCGACAGGCCGGGGGCGGCTGCTGCCCACCGGCCTGCCGGGAGTCGGGTGCGGCGGTGGCCGACCACCAGCCGGGTCAGCACCCCCGTCGTCGCCAGGGCCGCCGAGGGGGCCAGGACCGAACCGCCGGTGGTCTCCCGGCGGGAGACGGCCGTGACCGCAAGGGTGTGGCTGCCGAGCAGCGCGGCGGAGGGCAGCGCGGCCCGGGTCCCGCCGGAGGTGGCGGCCGCGCCCAGGAGCAGGTCCAGTCCGCGGGCGGCGGCCATGGCCGCGGGCCCGGCGGGTGTGTGCTTCAGGACGAGGTCGTAGGCCCACACGGACCCCGCGAGTGGCGCGGCCACCGCCAGGGCGGGGCGCCCGGCCGCGGCGGCGAGTGCGAGACCGGCACCGGTGAGGCCGCAGGCCGCGGCGAGGGCGGCCGCCGGACGGATCCGGCCGGACGGAATCGGGCGGTGCGCACGCTCCACGGCGTCCTCGGCCCGGTCCGCCCAGTCGTTCAGGGCCATGCCCGCCTCGTACAGGCACAGGGACGACCCGATGGCGAGCAGCGTACGGCGCCCGGGCCGCACCCCGGCGGCGGCGGCACCGGCCAGGGCGTCTCCGGGAACGGTGAACAGGGCGGGCAGCCGCAGCAGTTCGGCCCAGGCTCCAGCGCGGCCGGAGCGGGGGCGGGGCCCGCGGGTCGCGGCACCGTCTGCGGGCGGTGTCGCGAGGTCGGTGCGCCGGCCACCGGCGGGCGGCGCGGCGGCGTCGACGCCATGGCCATCCGCCGGCGCACCGGGTACGGCGAGCACCCGGGAGGAGGCGGACGACCCGGACGACCCGGATGCGTCCCGCGCCCTGGCGCGGCTCATCGCCGCTCCCCGTGCTCGGCCGCGGCGCCTTCGTCGTCGCGCAACCGTCCCGCGAAGGCCCGCAGTTCCGCGTACTGCTCCGCCAGGGACGACGGGCCGTCGCCGACCGGGTCCTTGAAGTAGAAGCCCAGTTCGCTCAGGGGGCCGGAGAGCCCCTTCTCCTGGGCGCGGGCGGCGAGGCGGGCCAGGTCGAGGACGAGCGGAGCGGCCAGCGCCGAGTCGCAGCCCTGCCAGGTGGTCTGGAGGACCATCCGGGCGCCGAGGAAGCCGTCGAAGGCGATGTGGTCCCAGGCGGTCTTCCAGTCGCCGAGCGCCGGGACGTCGTCGATGTGGACCTCGCCCTCGGGCGCGGCTCCGAGCGTGTCGACGAGGACGCGTTCCTTGCCGGCGTTCTTGGCGGCGGCCGCCGCGGGGTCGGCGAGGGCCGCTCCGTCGCCGCCGCCGAGGAGGTTGGTGCCGGACCAGGCGCGCACGGCGAGGGCCCGCTGGAGGAACATCGGGCCGAGCACCGAACGGAGCAGGGTCTGCCCGGTCTTGCCGTCGCGGCCCGCGTACGGGAGCCCGGAGGACTCGGCGAGCGCGGCCAGCGCCGGGTGGTGCAGGCCGGTGGACGGGGTGAAGTTGACGTAGGGGCAGCCGGCCCGCAGGGCGGCCGCCGCGTACAGCGAGCTGGGGGGCAGGGTGTCGTCGGTGGGCGCGGGCTCGGTGGAGGCGACGTTCACGACGACGGCGCCCGCGAGGTCCTGGCGGCGCACGAAGTCGCGGATGTCGGACGCGAAGGCGTCGATCAGCGCTTCCTGCGTGGGCGCGGGGGCGCCCGGCAGTGGACCGCCGGGCCGGATCTCCCGGTCGGCGGCGACGAGTTCGGCGTGCACGGCGGACGGCAGGCCGTGCGGCAGCACACCGCCGGCGGCGAGGTGCTCGGCGCGCTTGGGCAGCGGGCAGTCGAGGGTGTCGTGACCGCCGAAGACGAGCGACGACAACGATGGCAGACCGCACGAGGTGAAGGGCGCGGTCTCGGTGACCATGCCGGTCGCCGGGTGGAGCCCGGCGGCGACGGCGGCGCAGCCCGCGATCGCGGTGGTGGCCACGGAGCCGCGTGCCCCGATGAGCCAGACGCCGAAACGCGGGGCCGTGGAGGGGGTGGGCAGGAACGGTTCGGCGGACATGGGCAGCCTCCTTGTCGTACGCGAACCGGATGTGAGCGCCGGAAGCGGGGGCCGGGCGCGGGGCCCGGCGGGACGGCGGGCGGAGGTCCGGCGTCCTCCGCCCGCCGCCGTCTGATCGCCCTTAGGAGGGCAGTTCCTTGAGCTGGATGTTGCGGAAGGAGACCTGGTCGTCGGCGCCGTGGTTCTGGAGGCCGACGTACCCGTCGGTCAGGCTCCGCTCGGGGTCCTTGTTGGTGAAGTCGTTGATCTTGACTCCGTTGAGGAACACCTGGAGGCGTTCGCCCTGGACCTTGATCTCGTAGGAGTTCCACTGGCCGGGCGGCCGCAGAACCTGGTCACGGGCCTTGATGTTGGCCGACTTGAAGGAGTAGACGGACCCGGTGGTGCGGTCCGGCGCGTCCGTGGCGTCGATCTGGATCTCGTAGCCCTTGTTCACCGCGGACCAGGGGTCGTCGGAGGCGGGGAAGCCCACGAAGATCCCGGAGTTGTCGTCGCCCTGCATCTTCCAGTCGAGCTTGAGGGAGTACGACTTCAGCTCCTTGGCCTGGTACCAGAGCAGCCCCATGCCGCCGTTGGACTCCAGCGTGCCGTCCTTGACGTCGAACGTGCCGGGGCCGGCCTGCTTCCAGCCTTCCAGGGTCTGGCCGTTGAAGATGTCCCGGTAGTCCTTGCTGGGCTTGCAGTCCGCCTTGACCTGGCCGGTGGCGTACTGCATGCCGCCGAGCAGGTGGCCGCGGAAGGCCTCGTCCGCGTAGGACTCCTTGGTGTGGCCGAGGCCGGTGTAGAAGGCGCGGCCGCCCTCGTACGGCTGACACCAGGCGATCGGGTGGTCGCCCTTCATGTTGCCGCCCTGGTAGGTCGTCTCGTCCAGGGTGGCGAGGACCTTGGCCTGCTCGCGCGGGTTGGTGCGGTAGTTGTACAGCTCGTCGGTGTGCTCCCAGGCGTCGTCCAGGTGCGCGGTGGACGGGTGGTCGTGGTCCTCGACGCGGACGGTGGCCTTCTGGATGGCCGGGTGCGAGTCGAAGTAGGCGCCGACCAGGCCGCCGTAGAACTCCCAGTCGTACTCGGTGTCGGCGGCGGCGTGGATGCCCAGGTAGCCTCCGCCGTTCTTGACGTAGTTCTCGAACGCCGTCTGCTGAGCGGCGTTGAGGACGTCACCGGTGGTGGACAGGAACGCCACCGCGTCGTACTTGGCGAGGTTGGCGGTGGTGAACTGCCCGGCCTCCTCGGTCGCGGTGACCGAGATGCCGGCGGGGGCGCCGATCTCCTTGAGCGCGGCGATGCCCGCCGGGATCGAGTCGTGGCGGAAGCCGGCCGTCTTGGAGAAGACGAGGACCTTCTTGCCGGCCTTGAAGGGCTCGGTGGAGAACTCGAAGTCGTCCACGTCGTAGAGCGCGCCGTCGCCGCCCCGGAAGACCAGGTACACGTCGGTGGTCTTCCTGGGCAGGGCCCGCAGCGGTACGTCGACGTTCTGGAAGGTCTCCCAGCTGCCCGTCGGCGGGACGTACGCCGAGCCGTGCAGCGGGCCCTCGGGCGAGCCGGTGCGCACCTCGAGGTATCCGCCGGCGCCGCCGGAGGAGGCGCGCACGGTCAGCTTCTTCTGGCCGTCGAACTTGTAGGGGCTGAAGGAGATCCAGTCGCCGTCCTCGATGTTGCCGACGGTCTTGCCGCCGTTGGCCCCGGTCTTGTCGATGACCGAGACGCCCGACTGGTCGGCGAAGTGCTCGGCCTGGCGGTGCGGCGGCTGGATGACGGTGCGGGCGGTCCCGGTCAGGGCCTCCTGGCCGTTGGCCCCGCCGTCCGTGTAGCTGGCGCCGACGACGCCGTAGATGTTGGCGTTGGGGTCGTGACCGCCGTCGCCGGGCGGCGGCTTGAGGGTGCCCTCACAGCCCATCTCGCTGGTCAGCTCGTGGGCGTGGGAGTCGTGGCCGAGGCTGTAGGCGACCTTGACCTTGGAGCAGTCGATCGTCTCCTCGGGGTCGGTGACCTTCACCTTGAACGGGATGGGCTCGCCCATCGGGAGCAGGGTGCCGTTGCCCGGGGTCTCGATGGTCACCGTGGGCGCGGTGTTGCCCACCACGACCCGCACGCTGGCGCTGCCGGTGTTGCCCTCGGGGTCCTTGGCGGTGAAGGTCGCGGTGTAGGTGCCGACCTTCTTGTACTTGTGGGTGGGGGTCAGGCCCTCGCCCTTGGTGCCGTCACCGAAGTCCCAGCTGTAGGTGAGGTCCGGGGAGTCGGCGTCCTTGGCGCTCGCGGTGAACTTGACCTTCAGTCCGGCCGCGCCGGACGTCCTGTCGGCGCTCACCTCGGCGATCGGGGAGAAGCCGTCCGCGGCGTTCTCGATCCGGTAGAGCCCGGAGTTCTCGTCGCCCTGGAACCAGGAGAGGCCGTAGTCGAGGATGTAGAGCGCGCCGTCGGGGCCGAACTCCATGTCCATGATCTGGGTGCCGGTCCACGGGAAGTCGTTGATCTTCGCGACCGTGCCGTCAGGTCCGTCTTCGGTCTGCTCGATCCGCTTGATCCAGCGGCGGCCGAACTCACCCGCGAAGAAGTCGCCGTCGTACTCCTCGGGGAACTTCACGCTGGACTCGAGGTCCGGGTCGTACCGGTAGACCGGGCCGCCCATCGGGGACTCGGATCCGGTGCCGAACTCGGGCACGGAGGCGCCGTCGTACGGGATCCACGCGGCCTGCGCGGGCGGCAGGTCGGTGAGTCCGGTGTTGTGCCGGGACGTGTTCTTGGGCGCGGCGCAGTCGAACTTGGCACCGGAGGTCCCGGTGGCGAAGTCGTAGTCGTTGTAGGCGTCGTTGTTGCCCGTGCAGTACGGCCAGCCGAAGTTGGCGGCCTTGGTGACCTTGGCGAACTCGACCTGGCCGGCCGGTCCGCGGTTCGGGTCGGCGGCGCCGGCGTCGGGGCCGTAGTCGCCGACGTAGACCGTTCCGGTCTTCTCGTCGACGTTCAGCCGGAACGGGTTGCGGAAGCCCATCGCGTAGATCTCGGGGCGGGTCTTCTCCGTGCCGGGGGCGAAGAGGTTGCCCTCCGGGACGGTGTACGAGCCGTCCTCGGCGACCTTGATCCGCAGGATCTTGCCGCGCAGGTCGTTGGTGTTGCCGGCGCTGCGGCGGGCGTCGAAGGCCGGGTTGCGGTCAGCCCGCTCGTCGATCGGCGTGAAGCCGTCGGAGGCGAAGGGGTTGGTGTCGTCACCGGTGGACAGGTAGAGGTTGCCCTCGGCGTCGAAGTCGATGTCGCCGCCGACGTGGCAGCAGGTGCCGCGGGAGGCCGCGACGTCCAGGACCTTCTTCTCGCTGGCCTGGTCGAGGGTGCCGTCGGGCTTGAGGACGAAGCGGGAGAGGCGGTTGACGCCGTCGAACTTCGCGAAGTCCGCGGCGGTGCCGGTCTCCGGGGCGTCGCCCGCCGGGGTGTCGAGGGGCGGGGCGTAGTAGAGGTAGATCGCCCGGTTGTTCGCGAAGTCCGGGTCGATGCCGACGCCCTGGAGGCCCTCCTCGTCGTGGCTGTAGACGTCGAGCTTGCCGGCGACCTTGGTGACGCCGCCCTGGTCGGTCAGGCGCAGTGTGCCGTCGCGCGAGGTGTGCAGGACGCTGCGGTCGGGCAGCACGGCGAGCGACATCGGCTCGCCCATCTCGGGTTCGCCCTTGGCGAGCGGAACCTGCTGGAACTGCCCCTCGGCGGGCGCCGGTTCGTCGTGCTCCGGGTGGCCGGGGTGTGCGCCGGCGACGGTGGCCGGGGCGCCCACGGCCAGCATCAGGCCGGTGAAGAGGGCGAGGGTGGTGCGGAGCCTGGGACGCCTCGTGGTCCTGGTGCTTTTGAGTCTGCTTCTGTGCACGAAGTCCCTCCGGGAACGGGTGGGCCGTACGGAACGGGTGCGATGACGTGCGATGCGGGCGCCGGGGTGCGCCGTCACCCCGGAGGCGTGGGTGTCCTGAACACTTCAGGGACGGTAACCGCGTTCGTCCGGGGCCAACACCCCTTGGGCCGGGACTTGTTTGAACTTTTTCCCAACTCAGGACAAAGCGGGATCCGGGCAAGCCGGACCGGGGACCGGTGCTTTCACCGGCCCCCTTCCCGGCCGACTGCCGGAAACGTGGGTCAGCTGTTGAACGCGGCGTCGAAGGACGCGCTGGGCGGCTCGAAGTCGAAGGCCTTGAGGCTGGTGAGGGCCTCGGGGGCGCCCTGGAGCCGGTCCATGCCGGCGTCCTCCCACTCGACGGAGACCGGCCCCCGGTAGTCGATGGAGCGGAGCATGCGGAAGACGTCCTCCCAGGGGACGTCGCCGTGGCCGGCCGAGACGAAGTCCCAGCCGCGCCGCGGGTCGCCCCAGGGCAGGTGGGAGCCGAGGCGGCCGTTGCGGCCGTCGAGGCGTTTGCGGGCCTCCTTGCAGTCGACGTGGTAGATGCGGTCGCGGAAGTCCCACAGGAAGCCGACCGGGTCGAGGTCCTGCCAGACGAAGTGCGAGGGGTCGAAGTTCAGCCCGAAGGCGGGCCGGTGGCCGACCGCCTCCAGGGCGCGCTGCGTGGTCCAGTAGTCGTAGGCGATCTCGCTGGGGTGCACCTCGTGCGCGAACCGCACGCCCTCCGCGTCGAAGACGTCGAGGATCGGGTTCCAGCGGTCGGCGAAGTCCTGGTAGCCGCGTTCGATCATGGACTCGGGGGCCGGCGGGAACATGGCGACCAGGTGCCAGATGGCCGAGCCGGTGAAGCCGATGACGGTGTCGACGCCGAGGCGGGCGGCGGCCCGCGCCGTGTCCTTGATCTCGGCGGCGGCGCGCTGCCGCACCCCCTCGGCATCCCCGTCGCCCCAGATCCGGGCGGGCAGGATGGCCTCGTGACGTTCGTCGATGATGGCGTCGCAGACCGCCTGGCCGACCAGGTGGTTGGAGATCGCCCAGCACTTGAGGCCGTACTTGTCGAGCAGCTGGTGCCTGGATTCCACGTAGGAGGGGTCCGCAAGGGCCTTGTCGACCTCGAAGTGGTCACCCCAGCAGGCGAGTTCGAGGCCGTCGTAGCCGAAGTCGCGGGCTAGGCGGCAGACCTCCTCCAAGGGCAGGTCCGCCCACTGACCGGTGAAGAGAGTGAAGTTGCGCGGCATGTCGCTGCCAGCCTCCTCAGGGAGCGATCGGGGTGTAGACGGAGTTCTTCTCGGCGCTCTCCTCCACCGCCGCGAGCACCCGCTGCACCTGGAGCCCGTCCGCGAAGGAGGGTTCGGGGCGGCGGCCCTCGGCGACGGCGTGGACGAGGTCGCGCGCCTGGTGCACGAAGCTGTGCTCGTAGCCGAGTCCGTGGCCCGGCGGCCACCAGGCGTCCAGGTAGGGGTGCTCGGGCTCGGTGACGAGGATGCGGCGGAACCCGGCGTGCTCCCCGGGCTCCGTACCGTCGTGGTACGACAGCTCGTTGAGCCGTTCCAGGTCGAAGGCGAGCGAGCCGCGCTCGCCGTTGAGTTCGATGCGCAGGGAGTTCTTGCGGCCGGTGGCGTACCTGGTGGCCTCGAAGGAGACCAGGGCGCCGGAGGTGAGGCGGCCGGTGAACACGGCGGCGTCGTCGACGGTGACCTCGCCCATGGCGCCGTCCGCCGAGCCCGCGGTCAGGCCCCGGGCGGCGCCGGCGGCCAGCGGGCGCTGCCGTACGAAGGTCTCGGTGAGGGCGGAGACACCCGCGATCCTCTCCCCCGTCAGGTACTGGGCGAGGTCGACGATGTGGGCGCCGAGGTCGCCGAGCGCCCCCGATCCCGCGAGTTCCTTGCGCAGCCGCCAGGTGAGCGGGGCCTGGGGGTCCACCAGCCAGTCCTGGAGGTAGGTCACCCGCACGTGCCGCAGCCGTCCGACGCGGCCCTCGGCGACCATCCGCCGGGCCAGCGCGGTGGCGGGCACCCGGCGGTAGTTGAAGCCGACCATGGCCAGCTGACCGCGCGCGGCCGCATCCTCGGCGACGCGCGTCATCTCCTCGGCCTCCTCGACGGTGTTGGCCAGCGGCTTCTCGCACAGCACGTGCTTGCCGGCGGCCAGCGCGGCCAGCGCGATCTCGGCGTGGCTGTCGCCGGGGGTGCAGACGTCGACGAGGTCGATGTCGTCCCGCTCGACCAGGGCCCGCCAGTCCGTCTCGGTGCTCTGCCAGCCGTGCCGGTCGGCCGCCGTGCGGACGGCGTCGGCGTCCCGCCCGCAGATCGCGGCCAGCACCGGGTTCAGCGGCAGGTCGAAGACCCGGCCGGCGGTGCGCCAGCCCTGGGAGTGGGCGGCGCCCATGAAGGCGTAGCCGACCATGCCGACGCGCAGGGGCGGTCTGTTCGCGGATGCCCCCGAAGCCCCGGTTCCGGTCCCGGCGGCTGCTGCCCCGGCCCCCTCGGGCTGCTGCGGCTGTCCCATGCGGATGTCCTCCTCGTCGTGGTGGCGCGGTGGGGGGTGGGACCCGCCCCGGGCGGCTGGTCAGGCCGCTGCCGGGGCCGGGCCCTGGAGATCCGTCACTTGAAGCCCGTGGACATGTACTGGTCGACGTTCTCCTTGTCGACGACGGCCGAGTAGCAGGTGACCGTCGAGGGGATCTCGAACTCGGCGAGTCCGCTGACGCCCTTGCCCTGGCCGAGGGCGCGGGCCAGGTCGATCGCGGAGGCCGCCATGGTCGGCGGGTAGAGCACCGTCGCCTTCAGGACGCCGCTGTCGGCCTTGATGGCCTGGAAGGCGGAGAGCGCGCCGGCGCCGCCGACCATCAGGAAGTCGTCGCGTCCGGCCTGCTCGATGGCGCGCAGGGCGCCCACGCCCTGGTCGTCGTCGTGGTTCCACAGGGCGTCGAAGCTCGACTGGGCCTGGAGCAGCTGGGCCATCTTGGACTGCCCGGACTCGACCGTGAACTCGGCGGCCTGGCGGGCCACCTTCTTGATGTTCGGGTAGTTCTTCAGACCGTCGTCGAAGCCCTGGGTGCGCTGCTGGGTCAGTTCGAGGTTGTCGATGCCGGCCAGCTCGATGACCTTGGCGTCCGGCTTGTCCTTCAGCTTCTCGCCGATGTAGTGGGCGGCGTTGAGCCCCATGCCGTAGTTGTCGCCGCCGACCCAGCAGCGGTAGGCC
This sequence comes from Streptomyces sp. NBC_01723, assembly GCF_036246005.1. Classification (NCBI taxonomy): domain Bacteria; kingdom Bacillati; phylum Actinomycetota; class Actinomycetes; order Kitasatosporales; family Streptomycetaceae; genus Streptomyces; species Streptomyces sp. NBC_01723. The sequence goes on along the minus strand of NZ_CP109171.1, from coordinate 7,390,249 downwards.
TGGGGGCTGTTGAAGATGCGGTCGAGGTTGACGACCGGGATGCCGGCGCGCATCGCCTTGAGGCCGATCTGGGTGAGGGCCTTGCCGTCCGCGGGCAGGATGACCAGGACGTCGACCTTCTTGTTGATGAGGGTCTCGATCTGGCCGATCTGCTGGGCGGTGTCGTTGGAGCCCTCGGTGACCTCGAGGGTGACGTCCGAGTACTTCTTGGCACGGTTCTGCGCCTGGTCGTTGACGGCGTTGAGCCAGCCGTGGTCGGCCTGCGGACCCGCGTAGCCGATGGTGACCTGCTTGCCGGGCTTGTCGTCGGCGGCCGGCTGCGTGTCCGCCGCCTTGTCGCCGCCGTCGTCCGGGTCGTTGCTCGTGCACCCGGTGAGGACGGCACCGGCGGACACGGCGGCGGCTCCGAAGAGCAGCCCTCTGCGACTCGTGAGCTTCGTCATGACGGTGAACCCTTTCCTCAATGCGTGCTTGCGGTACGGCGCTGGACCAGCACGGCGGCGACGATGATCGCTCCCTTGGCGATCTGCTGCACGTCGGTCTGCAGGTTGTTCAGGGCGAAGATGTTCGTGATCGTGGTGAAGATCAGGACGCCGAGCACGGAGCCGACGATGGTTCCGCGGCCGCCGCTGAGCAGCGTGCCGCCGATGATCGCGGCGGCGATGGCGTCGAGTTCGTAGAGGTTGCCGTTGGTGTTCTGGCCGGAGCCGGCCAGGGCGATCAGCAGGAAGGCGGCGATGCCGCAGCACAGCCCGGAGAGCAGGTAGATGTAGAGCCGCTGGCGGCGGACGTCGATGCCGGCCAGCCGGGCGGCCTCCGGGTTGCCGCCGACGGCGACGGTGCGGCGGCCGAAGGTGGTCCGGTTGAGCACCAGCCAGCCGATGACGGTGACGGCCGCGAAGACCAGGACCAGCGGCGGGACGCCCAGCACGTAGGAGTCCCGCTCGGCGAGGTCGAGGACGCTCGGCACCGTGACGACCTGGGTGCGCCCGTCGGTGATCTGCAGCGCCAGGCCGCGCGCCGAGGCCAGCATGGCGAGGGTGGCGATGAACGGGACCATCGTGCCGTACGCGATGAGCACGCCGTTGACCAGGCCGCAGCCCACGCCGACGATGATCGCGGTGAAGAGGATGCCGGCGAAGCCGAACTCCTGGGTGGCGACGGTGGTCGCCCACACCGAGGACAGGGCGACGATGGCGCCCACGGAGAGGTCGATGCCCCCGGACATGATCACGAAGGTCATGCCGACGGTGACGACACCGATGACGGACGCCTGAGTGAGCACCAGTTGGAGGTTGCGGGTGTCGAGGAACGCGTCGGGCTGGGTGATGCCGCCGATGAGGACCAGTACGGCGAGCACGCCGAGCAGGCTGAGGGTGCGGACGTCGGCGCCGGCCGTCAGGTTCTTCCAGGCGGGCCGGGTGTCCACCGGTGCCGCCTTGCCGGTGCCGTCCCGCGGCGGGGACACGTGCTGCGTCATGACGCCGGGCTTCCTTCCATCACGAGGTCGAGTACGCGGTGTTCGTCGAGTTCGCGGGCGGGGGCCTCGTGCACGACGCTCCCCTCGCGCAGTACCAGCACCCGGTCGGCCAGGCCCAGCACCTCGGGGACCTCGCTGGAGACCAGCAGGACGGCGAGGCCCTCGTCGGCGAGGCGCCGGATGACGGCGTACAGCTCCGCGCGGGCGCCCACGTCGACGCCGCGGGTGGGTTCGTCGAGCAGCAGGACCCGGCAGCCGCGCAGCAGCCAGCGGGCGAGGACCGCCTTCTGCTGGTTGCCGCCGGAGAGGGTGCGCACCGGCGCGGTGGGGTTGTCGGGCCGCAGCGACAGTTCGCGGGTGGCGGCGCGGGCCGCCTTCAGTTCGGCGCCGCGGTCGATCCAGCCGCCGCGCGAGAAGCGGGACATGGCGGAGACCGACACGTTGCGGGTGACGGACTCCAGCATCAGCAGGGCCTGCGCCTTGCGCTCCTCGGGGGCGAGCCCGAGTCCGGCGCGGACCGCGGCGCGCACGCTGCCCGGCCGCAGCGGCCGTCCGTCGACGAGGACCTGTCCGGCGTTCGGCTTGCGGGCGCCGTAGACCGTCTCCAGGATCTCGGAGCGGCCGGAGCCGACGAGTCCGGCGAGGCCGACGATCTCGCCGGGCCGCACCTCCAGGTCGAGCGGGGCGAACTCACCGTGCCGGGTCAGTCCGCGGACGCTCAGCACCGGCTCACCGGTGCCGGGGGCGGCGGGCCGCTCCGGGAAGACGTACTCGACATTGCGTCCCGTCATCAGCGCCACCACCTCGCGGGTGGGCGTCTCCTTGGCGGGCAGCCCGCCGGCCACCGCCCGGCCGTCCTTGAGGACGGTGACCCGGTCGCCGATGCGGCGGATCTCCTCCAGGCGGTGCGAGATGTAGACGACGGCGACGCCGTCCGCGGTGAGGTCGGCGACGATGCGGAAGAGGTTGTCGACCTCGTCCGGGTCGAGCGCGGCTGACGGCTCGTCCATCACGATGAGCCGTACGTCGTGCGAGAGCGCCCGTGCCATGGACACGATCTGCTGCTGGGCCGCGGAGAGGTCACCCACCAGCCGGCCCGGGTCGACCTCGGGGTGCCCGAGCCGCTTCAGCAACTGGGCCGTCGAGGTCTTCGCCGCCTTTCCGCGCACGACGAAGCCGGCGCTGGTCGGCTCGTGGCCGAGGTGGACGTTCTCGGCCACCGACAGGTGTTCCACCAGGTCGAGTTCCTGGTAGATGGTGGCGATGCCGAGGCGCATGGCCGCGATGGGCGAGCGCAGGGTGACGTCCTCGCCGCGCCAGCGGATGGTGCCGGTGTCGGGCTGGTGGGCGCCGGCCAGCACCTTGATGAGGGTGGACTTCCCGGCGCCGTTCTGGCCGAGCAGGCAGTGCACCTCGCCGGCCTGGACGTCGAGGTCGACGCCGTCCAGGGCCCGGACTCCGGGGAACGACTTGGTGATGCCGGACATGCTGAGCAGCGGTGGTTCTGGTGCCATGTGAGGTCCCCTCGGCGGGCATGCGGGCCGGTGTCAGGGCAGAGCGGGGCAGAGCAGGGCAGAGCGCTGTACTGGTGGAGCGTGGCTGAGGTACCGGACGGTGCCTACGCGGGTGAGAACAGGTGGTCGCTGATCAGGCGGGCCGCGCCGATGACTCCGGCGGTGGGGCCCAACTCCCCCAGGACGATGGGGAGGTTGCCGGTCGCCAGCGGCAGCGACTGGCGGTAGACCTGGGTGCGGATCGCGGCGAGCAGGTTGTGGCCGAGGCCGGTCACCCCGCCGCCGATCACCACCAGGCCCGGGTTGAAGAAGCTGACCAGGCCCGCGATGACCTGGCCCGTGCTGCGGCCGCCCTCGCGGATCAGGTCGAGTGCGGTGGCGTCGCCCGCGGCGGCCGCGGCGGCGACGTCGGCGGCGCTGAGGACGCCGTTCGCCTCCAGCCGGTTCGCGAGTTCGGCCGAACCGCCCTGTTCGGCGGCCTCCATGGCGTCGCGGGCCAGCGCCGCGCCGCTGAAGTGGGCCTCCAGGCACCCCCGGTTGCCGCAGGCGCACTGGCGTCCGTCGGGCACGGCCTGGATGTGCCCGATGTCGCCCGCGCTGCCCGTGGTCCCCCGGTACACCTCACCGCCGACGACGATGCCGCAGCCGATGCCGGTACCGATCTTGACGACGAGGAAGTCGTGCACGGTGCGGGCGACGCCCGCGTGCTGCTCCCCCAGCGCCATCAGGTTGACGTCGTTGTCGACCATGACCGGGCAGCCGAGGTCCTGGCTGAGCGCCTCCCGCACGGGGAAGCCGTCCCAGCCCGGCATGATCGGCGGAGCCACCGGCACGCCCTCGGGGAAGCGGACCGGCCCCGGGACGCCGATGCCGGCGCCGTCGAAGCCCTCCGCGAGTCCCGAGGCCCGCAGCTTGGCGGCCATGGACAGCACCTGCTCGAAGACCGCGACGGGTCCCTCGCGTACGTCCATGGGCTGGTTGATGTGGCCGAGGATCTCCAGCTCGGCGTTGGTGACGGCGACGTCGACCGAGGTCGCGCCGATGTCGACGCCGAGGAAGCGCAGTTCCGGATTGAGCCGGACGTTGTGGCTGCGGCGCCCGCCGCGCGAGGCGGCGAGTCCGTCGGCCACGACCAGGCCCGTCTCCAGCAGCCGGTCCACCTCCACGGCCAGCTTGGACCGGGAGAGGTCGACCTGGTCGCCCAGCTGAGCGCGGGAGTTGGGCCCGCCGTCGCGCAACAGCTGGAGCAGTCGCGCCTGGTGGGTGTTGGCGGGTCGTGCGGTCATGCGTCTCACGAGCCCCTCCCCGCCTCAATCGGCCTTGAGTGTGCCGGTTTCCGGCCACGTTCCGTGGCCTGCTTTCGGAGGGAACGTAGCAGTGGGCGCCGGGTGTGGGAAGAAGTCACGCACGAATTACTGCGAACTTTCTCCACTGAGTGGACAAAGACCGGAGTGGCGTCGGCCGTACGCGGGCACGACGAAGCCGCCCGGCCTGTCCGCCGGGCGGCTTCCGCACAGGCTCCGACCTCAGGATTCTCCGCGCGCGTGGTACGAACGCCGGGTGTGCTCGGTGTGCTCGCGCATCAGCCGGGTCGCCGTCTGCTCGTCCCGGTCGGCGATGGCGGCGATCAGCCCGCGGTGCTCGATCCAGGACTGCCGGCCGCGCTGCCGGGCGATCGGCGTGTAGTACCAGCGGACCCGGCGGTCGACCTGTGCGGCCAGTTCACCGAGGACGGCGTTGCTCGCCAGGTCCATGATCTTCGCGTGGAAGCGGGCGTTGAGGACGACAGCGGCGTCCACGTCGTCGGCGGCGACGGCCCGCTCCCCCTCGTCGCACAGCTCCTCCAGCGCGGTCACGCCCGCCCGCCCGGCGTTGGCCGCGGCGAGCCGGGCCGCCTCGGCCTCCAGGAGTGTGCGCACCGTCAGGAGCTGGTCCGCCTCCTCCTCGGTCGGCTCGTGCACGAACGCGCCCTGCGCCGGGCGCAGGTCGACCCAGCCCTCGGTGTTGAGCCGCTGCAGGGCCTCCCGCACCGGCTGCCTCGACACCCCCAGGTGACCGGCGAGTTCGCTCTCGACGAGGTGCTGGCCGGGCTGGAGGGCGCGGGTGGTGATGAGTTCGAGCAGCGCCTCGTAGACACGGTCGCGCAGCGGGCCGGGGCGTTCGAGCCTGGGCACCGCGCCCTGCGGCAGTCCTGCGGACAACATCGGTCCCCCTCGAAAGCCGGCAACACAACCCCGTACGGGGAAGTATCGATTGTCTTTCGTCTACAGTCTACGGCGCGCGGCGGGCGGGGAGCCGGGATGTAGGCCACGTCACATCGAGGGGCGGGCCGGGGTGTTCAGGGGCAGCGGACGACCTGTCCGGCGTAGGAGAGGTTGCCGCCGAAGCCGAAGAGCAGGACCGGGTCGCCGGTGGTGATCTCGCCGCGCTCGACCAGCTTGGACAGGGCGAGGGGGATGCTCGCCGCGGAGGTGTTGCCGGACTCGACGACGTCCCGGGCGACCACGGCGTGGGCCGCGCCGATCTTCGCGGCGAGGGGTTCGATGATGCGCAGGTTGGCCTGGTGCAGGACGATCGCCGCGAGGTCGGCGGGTTCGAGGCCGGAGCGCTCGCAGGCCTGGCGGGCGATGGCGGGCAGCCGCGTGGTCGCCCAGCGGTAGACGCTCTGGCCCTCCTGGGCGAACCTCGGGGGCGTGCCCTCGATGCGGACCGCGTTGCCCATCTCGGGCACCGAGCCCCACAGCACGGGGCCGATCCCGGGCTCCTCGCCCGGCGCGCAGGCCTCCACGACCGCGGCCCCCGCCCCGTCGCCGACCAGCACGCAGGTGGTGCGGTCGGTCCAGTCGGTCACCTCGGACATCTTGTCCGCGCCGATGACCAGCGCCCGGCTCGACGAACCGGCCCGGACCGCGTGGTCGACGGTGGCCAGGGCGTGGGTGAAGCCCGCGCACACGACGTTGAGGTCCAGCGCGGCGGGGCCCGGCATGCCGAGGCGGGCCGCGACGCGGGCGGCGGTGTTCGGGGAGCGGTCGATCGCGGTGGAGGTGGCGACCACGACCATGTCCACGTCGGCGGGGGTCAGGCCGGCCGAGGCGAGCGCCTTGGCGGCGGCGTGGCCGGCCAGCTCGTCGACCGGCTCGTCCGGCCCGGCGATCCGTCGGGTCCGGATTCCCGCCCGGCTCCTGATCCACTCGTCACTGGTGTCGACCATGCCCGCCAGGTCCTCGTTGGTCAGGACCCGGGCGGGCTGGTAGTGGCCGACGGCGGTGATCCGGGAGCCTTGGTGCATGGGTGGAGTCCTCGCTGCCTCGGGTACGGGATCCACCAGTGTGATCAGTGACCGACGGGTACGACGGCAGGTGATACGACAGGAAACGGGCGCCCGGCTTGTCGGCTTCGGTCAGCATCCCGCCGCCGACGGGGCACCCGTTCCCGTTCTCCCCCCCCCGTCCTCGTCCCCGGTTACCCGGTGAAGAGCTGGGTCGCCTTGCGGACGAGTTCGTACAGCCCGTAGGCGAGCGGTGCGCCCACCCAGAGCCAGGTGAAGGCGATCAGCGGCCGCCGGTCGGGCACGTCAGGCGGACTCTGGCTGCTCTCGGGGGACATCGGCGGCCTCCTTCGGTGCCTCGGTGGCGGGCAGGTGATGGCGGGCGTGGACGGGGCGGACGAGTTCGTTGGCGGCGAAGCCGACCACCAGCAGCCCGATCATGATGACGAAGGAGGTGCCGTACAGGGCGGAGCCGTGCCGTCCGGCCTCCTCCTGCCGGTCGGCGATCCAGTTCACGATCAGCGGGCCGAGCACACCGGCGGTGGACCAGGCGGTGAGCAGCCGGCCGTGGATGGCGCCGACCTGGTAGGTGCCGAAGAGATCCTTCAGATAGGCGGGGATGGTCGCGAAGCCGCCGCCGTAGAAGGACAGCACGACGAGGGCGCACAGGACGAACAGCGGCTTGGAGGCGTCGCCGAACAGGGCGATCAGCGCGTACATCACCGCGCCGACGCCCAGGTAGACGCGGTAGATGTTCTTGCGTCCGATCAGGTCGGAGGTCGAGGACCAGCCGATCCGGCCCGCCATGTTGGCCGCCGACAGCAGGGCGACGAAGCCCGCGGCGGCGGTCACCGACACGGGCGTGGAGGTGTCGGCGAAGAAGTCCGTGATCATCGGCGCGGCCTTCTCCAGGATGCCGATGCCGGCCGTCACGTTCATGCAGAGCACGACCCACAGCAGCCAGAACTGCGGGGTGCGCACGGCGGCGCGGGCCGAGACCTGCACGCCCTCCAGGGCGACCGGGGTGCCGTCCGCGGCCTCCTTGGGGCGCGGCACCCGCACCAGCAACACGCCGAGCAGCATGAAGACGGCGTACGCCAGTCCGTGCACGAGGAAGGCGAGCGCGATCCCCGAGTTGTCGGTGCCGAAGGACTCCAGCATCTGCGCCGACCAGGGCGAGGCGATGAGGGCGCCGCCGCCGAAGCCCATGATGGCGATGCCGGTGGCCATGCCCGGCCGGTCCGGGAACCACTTGATCAGGGTCGAGACCGGCGAGATGTAGCCGATGCCCAGGCCGATGCCGCCGACGAAGCCGTAGCCGAAAACGATCAGCCAGTACTGCTCCAGGGCCGCGCCGAGCGCGGAGAGCAGGAAGCCGGACGAGAAGCAGACCAGGGCGACGGTCATCGCCCAGCGCGGGCCGTGCCGTTCCACGAGCGTGCCGCCGAACGCGGCCGACAGGCCGAGCATGACGATGCCGAGCTGGAAGGGCAGCGCGCTCTGGGTGCCACTGAGGCCGAGCGCGGATTCCAGGGGCGGTTTGAACACGGACCAGGCATAGGCCTGGCCGATGGAGAGGTGGATCGAGAGTGCTGCCGGGGGAACGAGCCAGCGGCTCCAGCCCGGGGGCGCGACGGGGGGACTCATGGGTCCCCAACCGTAAGGACTGGGAAAGCGCTTGAGAAGACTGTTGAGCGGACAACCACTAGTGCTGCACAAAGCCTTGCTGCGCCAACCTCCATACTGTAGACAATATTTCGTCGACATCTCGTTCGGCAGTTCCGCGGTATCCCTCGACCGAACGGAGCTTCCCGTCATGAAAGTCGCAGTCCTCGGCGCCGGGGCGATCGGCGCCTACGTCGGTGCCGCGCTCCACCGTGCGGGCGCCGACGTGCATCTCATCGCCCGTGGACCGCATCTGGCGGCCATGAGGCAGTACGGAGTACAAGTACGCAGTCCGCGTGGCGACTTCACCGCGCACCCCCGCGCCACCGACGATCCGGGCGAAGTCGGCCCGGCCGACTACGTGTTCCTGGGCCTGAAGGCCAACTCGTACGCGGCGTGCGGGCCGCTGATCGAGCCGCTGCTGCACGACACCACGGCGGTCGTGGCCGCCCAGAACGGCATTCCCTGGTGGTACTTCCACGGCCACGGCGGCCCCTACGACGGGCGCCGGCTGGAGAGCGTGGACCCGGCGGGCGCGGTCAGCGCGGTGCTCGCGCCCGAACGGGCCGTGGGCTGCGTGGTCTACGCGGCCACCGAACTCGAACAGCCGGGCGTCGTCCGGCACGTGGAAGGCACCCGGTTCTCCGTGGGCGAGCCCGCCCGCGGTGTCTCGGCACGGTGTCTGGCGTTCAGCGAGGCGATGCGCGCGGGTGGCCTCAAGTGCCCCGTCGAGCCCGACCTGCGGAGTGACATCTGGCTGAAGCTGCTGGGCAACATCTCCTTCAACCCGATCAGCGCCCTGGCCCGCGCCACCATGCGGCAGATGTGCCTGCACGGCGGCACCCGGCAGGTCATCGAGACCATGATGACCGAGACGCTGTCGGTGGCCGCCGCGCTCGGCTGCGAGGTCGGCGTCTCCATCGAACGCCGCCTCGCGGGCGCCGAGCGGGTCGGCGACCACCGCACCTCCACGCTCCAGGACCTGGAGCGCGGCAAGCCGCTCGAACTGGACGTGCTGCTCGCGGCCGTCGTCGAGCTGGCGGAGATCACCGGGGTCCCGGTGCCGACCCTGCGCACCGTGCACGCCCTGTCGGACCTGCTCGCGCTGAGGAGCGCCGCATGAGCCAACGCCAACGAAACCGCCGGGACCGGAACCCGAAGACCTACACCCGCCTCACCCACCCCCTCGTCCGGGACTCGCGCGACGCGCCCTTCCGGCCCGCCACCTGGGACGAGGCGCTGGACCGTACCGCCCGGGGCCTGGCCGCGGCGCGCGGCGCCTTCGGGCTGTTCTCCTGCGCCCGGGCCACCAACGAGATGAACTACGTGGCGCAGAAGTTCGCCCGGGTGGTCATGGGCACCCACAACGTCGACTCCTGCAACCGCACCTGCCATGCGCCCAGCGTCGCGGGCCTGTCGGCCGCCTTCGGCTCGGGCGGCGGAACGTCGTCGTACGAGGAGGTCGAGCACACCGACCTCATCGTGATGTGGGGCTCCAACGCCCGTTTCGCGCACCCGATCTTCTTCCAGCACGTGCTGAAGGGCATCCGGGCCGGCGCCCGCATGTACGCCGTCGACCCGCGCCGGACCTCCACCGCCGAGTGGGCGGAGAGCTGGCTCGGGCTCAACGTGGGCACGGACATCCCGCTGGCGCACGCGATCGGCCGCGAGATCATCCACGCCGGGTTGGCCAACGAGGCGTTCATCGAACGGGCCACCACCGGCTACGCCGAGTACCGGGCGCTGGTCGAGCCCTGGACGCTCTCCCTCGCCGAGAAGGTGACGGGCGTACCGGCGGCCGCCATCCGCGATCTGGCGCACGCCTATGCCCGCGCCGAGCGCGCCCAGCTGTGCTGGACCCTCGGCATCACCGAGCACCACAACGGCACCGACAACGTCCGCGCGCTGATCAACCTCTCCCTGCTCACCGGCCACGTCGGCCGCTACGGCTCGGGCCTCCAGCCGCTGCGCGGCCAGAACAACGTGCAGGGCGGCGGGGACATGGGGGCCATCCCCAACCGGCTGCCCGGCTTCCAGGACGTGCTGGACCCGGAGGTCCGGCTGAAGTTCGAGTCGGCCTGGGACACGGTCATCCAGCCGCACCACGGCCTCACCCTGACCGAGATGTTCGAGGCGATGGAGGAGGGCTCGCTGCGGGCCGTCTACTGCATCGGCGAGAACCCGGCCCAGTCGGAGGCGGACAGCGAACAGGCGATCCGCCGGCTGCGGACCCTGGACTTCCTCGTCGTCCAGGACATCTTCCTGACGAAGACCGCCGAACTCGCCGACGTGGTCCTGCCGGCGACGGCCGGCTGGGCGGAGACCGACGGCACCACCACGAACAGCGAGCGCCGCGTGCAGCGGGTCCGCCGTGCGGTGACCCCGCCCGGCACGGCCCGGGAGGACATCGACATCCTCTGCGACCTCGCCACCCGCCTCGGCCACGAGTGGAAGTACGCCGACGCCGAGGCGGTCTGGAACGAGCTGCGCTCCCTGTCCCCCGACCACAACGGGATGACCTACGCCCGCCTGGAGGAGCACCAGGGCATCCAGTGGCCGTGCCCGAGCACCGTGGCACTGGAACCCACCTATCTGCACGGCAGGTTGTGGGAGCCGGATCCGGCCCTGCGCGGTCTGCCCGCGCCCTTCGGGATCGTGGCGCACGACCCGCCCGTGGACCTCACCGACGAGGAGTACCCGATCCGGCTCACCACCGGCCGGCGCCTCGACTCCTACAACACCGGCGTGCAGACCGGGGGTTACGCCTCGCCGCTGCGCCGTGGCGAGTCCGTCGAGCTGTGCCCGGAGGACGCCGAGCGCTACGGGGTGGTGGTCGGCGAGGAGGTGCGGGTGACCTCGCGGCGCGGGTCGCTGCTCGCGCCCGTCTGGGTCGACACGGCGCTGCGCCCCGGGCTGGCCTTCATGAGCTTCCACTTTCCCGACGAGGTGGACACCAACCAGCTGACCATCGAGGCCAACTGCCCCATCGCCGGGACGGCGGAGTTCAAGGCCTCGGCGATCCGGATCGAGAAGGTGAGCACCGGTGGACCTGCGCTTCGGTGACGGCAAGCCGACGGACGAGGAACGCGCGGCCGTCGACGCCCTGCTCGGCCCGCCCGAGTCGTCCTGGGAGGGCGCCGACCGTTCCGATGCCGACCTGAGGTGGGCCCGCGGCGGCCGCGAGGCCCGGGACCGCCGCGACCTGCTGCTGCCCGGTCTGCACGCCCTCAACGACCGGATCGGCTGGATCAGCGAGGGCGCCCTGGACTACCTGTGCCGCCGCCTGACCGTGCCGCCGGCAGAGGCGTACGGCGTCGCCACGTTCTACGCCATGTTCTCGGTCCGCCCCCGCCCCGCGACGGTGCTCCACGTCTGCACCGACCTGGCGTGCACGACGGCGGGCGCGAGCGAGCTGTGCGCGGCGGTGGAGGCACGCCTGGGCCCGGACAGCGGCGTCAAGGTCGAACGCTCCCCGTGCCTGGGCCTGTGCGAACGGGCACCCGCGGCCTTGGTGATACGCGCGGGACATCCACCGTCCGGCGACGATCCACCCCGTCCGGCGTTCGGAGACGAGGCCGTCCAGGCCGAAGGGGGGTCCGGGGGCGCAGCCCCGGGGGTCGGGAACGGGAAGGGGCGGCGGCGGGAAACCCCTTACGCCACCGCCGTCGTCGCGCCCGCGACTCCCGAGGCCACCATCATCGCGACCACCGCCCCCGAGGACGCCCCACCCGAACCCGCCCCCGCCCTCGCGGTCCCCCAGGCCGGCCACCCCTCCCTCACCCTCCTCGCACGCATCGGCACCACCGACCCCACCTCCCTGGACGCCTACCGCGCCGCCGGCGGCTACACCGCCCTGCGCCGCGCCTTCGCCCTCGGCCCCGCCGGCGTCATCCGCGAGGTCACCGACGCCGGCCTGGTCGGCCGCGGCGGCGCCGCCTTCCCCACCGGACGCAAGTGGCAGGCGACCGCCGCCCAGCCCGACCACCCGCACTACCTGGTCTGCAACGCCGACGAATCCGAACCGGGCACCTTCAAGGACCGCGTCCTGATGGAGGGCGACCCGTACGCCCTGGTGGAGGCGATGACGATCGCGGCCTACGCGACCGGCGCGCACCGCGGCTACCTCTACCTCCGCGGCGAGTACCCGCGCGCCCTCGCCCGCCTCACCCACGCCCTCGCGCAGGCCCGCGCCCGCGGCCTCCTCGGGGACGACGTCCTCGGCCAGGGCTACGCCTTCGACATCGAGATCCGGCGGGGCGCGGGCGCGTACATCTGCGGTGAGGAGACCGCCCTGTTCAACTCCATCGAGGGCTACCGGGGCGAGCCGCGCTCCAAGCCCCCCTTCCCCGTGGAGAAGGGCCTGTTCGGCAAGCCGACGGTGGAGAACAACGTCGAGACACTGGTCAACGTCCTGCCGATCCTCACCATGGGCGCCCAGGCGTACGCGGCGATCGGCACCCCGACGTCCACCGGGCCGAAGCTGTTCTGCGTGTCGGGCAGCGTGCGCGGGCCCGGCGTGTACGAACTCCCCTTCGGCGCGACCCTGGGCGAACTGCTCACCCTCGCCGGTGTCCGGGACAACCTGCGGGCGGTGCTGCTGGGCGGGGCGGCCGGCGGGTTCGTCCGCCCCGACGAGCTCGACGTCCCGCTCACCTTCGAAGGCACCCGCGAGGCCGGCACGACACTCGGCTCCGGGGTCGTGATGGCCTTCGACGACACCGTCCCGCTCCCCCGGCTGCTGCTGCGCATCGCCGAGTTCTTCCGCGACGAGTCGTGCGGCCAGTGCGTGCCGTGCCGGGTCGGGACGGTGCGTCAGGAGGAGGCGCTGCACCGGATCGCGGACCGCACGGGCGCCGCCGCGGCCGGGGACGTCGCACTGCTGCGGGAGGTCGGGCGGGCGATGCGGGACTCCTCGATCTGCGGTCTGGGGCAGACCGCGTGGAACGCCGTGGAATCCGCCATCGACCGTCTGGGGGCGTACGAATGACCGCGATACCGCTCGGAGTGCCGCGCCGGCTGGTGGAGTTCACCCTCGACGGGCAGGAGGCCCGGGTCCCCGAGGGATCGACGATCCTGGACGCCTGCCGGGCCGCGGGGAAGGACGTCCCGACCCTGTGCCAGGGCGACACGCTCACCCCGAAGAACGCCTGCCGGGTCTGCGTGGTGGAGGTCGAGGGCGCCCGGACCCTCGCCCCCGCCTGCTCGCGCCGCGCGGAGCAGGGCATGGTGGTGCGCACCGACACCGAGCGCGCCCGGCACAGCCGCAAGGTCGTGCTCGAACTGCTCGCGTCCTCGGTCGACCTGTCGACGACCCCGTCGGTCGCGCAGTGGATCAAGGAGTACGAGGCGAAGCCGGACCGCTTCGGACCCGACGCGGCCCGCGTCGACGAGGAGCCGCGCGTCGACAACGACCTGTACGTGCGGGACTACGGCAAGTGCATCCTCTGCTACAAGTGCGTGGACGCCTGCGGCGACCAGTGGCAGAACAGCTTCGCCATCTCCGTCTCCGGCCGGGGTTTCGACGCCCGGATCGCGGTGGAGCACGACGGTCCGCTGACCGACTCGGCGTGCGTCTACTGCGGCAACTGCATCGAGGTGTGCCCCACGGGCGCCCTCTCCTTCAAGTCGGAGTTCGACATGCGGGCCGCCGGGACGTGGGACGAGGAGCGGCAGACCGCTACGACGACCGTGTGCGCGTACTGCGGAGTGGGCTGCAATCTCACGCTCCACGTGCAGGACAATGAGATCGTGAAGGTCACCTCGCCGCACGACAACCCGGTGACCCACGGCAACCTCTGCATCAAGGGCCGCTTCGGCTACCAGCACGTACAGAACCGGGACTGACCGGCAAGGGGCACGGACATGGGACGAGTCACGGAACGACGCAAGGTGATCCGCGTACGGGACGGCGCGGTCTCCACCCGCCCGGACACGCTCGTCGCCGAGGAACCGCTGGAGATCCGGCTGAACGGCAAGCCGCTGGCGATCACGATGCGCACCCCCGGCGACGACTTCGCGCTGGCGGCCGGCTTCCTGGTCAGCGAGGGGGTACTCGCCGAGCGAGGCGATCTCCAGAACATCGTGTACTGCGCCGGCGCCACGGTCGACGGCTCGAACACGTACAACGTGGTCGACGTGCGGACCTCCCCCGGCGTGCCGATCCCCGACATCACCCTGGAGCGGAACGTCTACACGACCTCGTCCTGCGGGCTGTGCGGCAAGGCGAGCCTGGACGCCGTGCGGACGACGGCCCGCTGGCCCATCGCCGACACTCCCCCGGTGCAGGTCACCCCGGAGCTGTTGGCGGACCTGCCGGACCGGCTGCGCGCCTCCCAGCGGGTCTTCGACCGGACCGGCGGACTGCACGCGGCGGCCCTGTTCACCGAGGACGGGGAGCTGGTCGACGTGCGGGAGGACGTGGGACGGCACAACGCGGTCGACAAGCTGGTCGGCCGCGCCCTGCAGAACGGGGACCTGCCGCTGTCCCGCTCCGTGCTGCTGGTGTCGGGCCGGGCCTCCTTCGAGCTGGCGCAGAAGGCCGTGATGGCGGGCATCCCGGTGCTGGCCGCGGTGTCGGCACCGTCCTCGCTCGCGGTGGACCTGGCCGCCGAGACGGGGCTGACGCTGGTCGGGTTCCTGCGCGGCAGCTCCATGAACGTGTACGCGGGCGAGGACCGCGTCGCCCTGCGGGCCACGGCCGCCCAGGGCTGACCCTGCTCCCCGCGGCACGGCGGCGGGGCCCCGGCCGGCGGGGAGCGCCCCCTGCGCCGCGGGGCCCCGCCGTGGATGGCGTCGGTCACATCGCCTTTCCCCACGGCCTCACGCTCTGGTAGGAGTGGCTGGACCCGTACGTTCCCCCGCGAAAGCCGCGTTCCATGACTGACTTCGTGCTCGACCTCTCCCTCGAGGAGGCCCGCAGGCGTGCCGAGGTGGTGGCGGCGCTCGGCCCCGACTGGGACCCGGTCGCCGCGCTGCGTTCGGAGCAGGAGGCGCACGCCCTGCTCTACTCCGGGCTGGACGCGGAGCAGGAGCGGACGTACGCGATGCTCGTGGCGGCCGGTGTGCTGCCGGAGGCGGACCGGGGCGATGCGTCTCCCCATTGATCCGCAGGCCGACCGGGCCCGCCGCGCCTGGGTCCCCTGCCCCGGCTGCGACGACGCCCGCGACTGCGGGACGTGCGCCGCGCGGCGGAACTGCCCGGCGCACTGGCGCTACCTCATAGCGAACGACGGCCCGCGCGTCCACCTCCAGTGCCCGGGCTGCACCCACACCTGGACCCTGGACACCCGCCCCGGACGGCGCGGCCGGTCCGGCTGACCCGGCACCCCGGCCCGCCCCGTCGCCGGACCGGTCAGCAGATCCGCGGCAGTTGCTCCCCGAGCGGCATGTCCACCACCCGTGTGCCGCCGAGCCCGGTCCGGGCGACGACCATGCCGGGGTGGTCCGCGACCACCTCGCCGACCACCGCCGCCTCGAAGCCCAGCGGGTGGGCCCGCATCGCGGCGAGGACCGCGTCGGCGTGGTCGCGCGGGACGAAGGCGACGAGCTTGCCCTCGTTGGCCACGTACATCGGGTCGAGGCCCAGCATGGCGCACGCCCCGGCGACGGGCCCCGGCACCGGCACCGCGCGCTCCTGTACGGCGATCCCGCACCCGGAGGCCGCGGCGATCTCGTTGAGCGAGGCGGCCAGGCCGCCGCGGGTCGGGTCACGCAGCGCGTGCAGGTCGGGGCAGACCGCCAGCATCGCCTCGACCAGCCCGCCCAGCGCGGCGCAGTCGCTCTCCACGTCCGTCTCGAACCGCAGGTTCTCCCGCTCGCTCAGGATGGCCACGCCGTGCACGCCGATGGCGCCACTGACCAGCACGACGTCGCCCGGCACGACCCGGCGCGGGTGCAGGTCGACGCCGTCGGGGACCAGGCCGATGCCGGAGGTGTTGACGTAGACGCCGTCGCCGTGCCCGGCCTCCACGACCTTGGTGTCGCCCGTGACGACCCGGACCCCGGCCGCGCGGGCGGCGGCCCCGAGCGCCTCGGACACCTGGGCGACCGTGTCGATCGGGACGCCCTCCTCCAGGATCAGCCCGCAGGAGAGGTAGGCGGCACGGGCACCGCTCATGGCGAGGTCGTTGACCGTGCCGTTGACGGCGAGGTCGCCGATGCTGCCGCCGGGGAAGAACAGCGGCCGGACCACGAACGTGTCGGTGGAGAAGGCGAGCCGCGCCCCGCCCAGCTCGACCACGGCGGAGTCGGTCAGCGGCACCGGCGCGGGACCGGCGAGCGCCGGGACGACGACCTGCTCGATCAGCTCGGCGGAGAGGGCGCCGCCCCCGCCGTGGCCCATCACCACGCGCGGCCCGTCCCGCAGGGGCGCCGGGCAGGTCCAGGAGAGCATGTCCGGTGCTGCGGTGGTGTCAGACAACGGCGCTGTCCTCCAGGCTCGTGGCGGCCGGACGGGCCGGCAGTTCCAGCCGCCGGTACAGGTAGTACGCCGCGCAGGCGCCCTCGCTGGAGACCATGGTGGCCCCCAGTGGCGTGCGCGGGGTGCAGGTGGTGCCGAAGACCTCGCACTCGTGGGGTTTGATCAGCCCCTGGAGGACCTCTCCGCTGCGGCACTCGGCGGGCTCGCGGGTGGCGATGTCGCCGACCTGGAAGCGGTGTTCGGCGTCGTGGTCCCGGTAGCGGGCGGAGAGCCGCCAGCCGCTGTCCGGGATGGTCCCGATGCCTCGCCAGGCGCGGTCGGTGACCTCGAAGACGTCGTCCAGCATCGCCAGGGCGGCCGGGTTGCCCTCGGGCCGCACCGCGCGCGGGTAGGCGTTCTCGACGGTGTGCTCGCCCCGTTCCAGCTGACGCACCGTGCGGCGTACGCCCTCCAGGATGTCGAGCGGTTCGAATCCGGTCACCACGATGGGCACCTTGAACCGTTCGGCGAGCGCCGGGTACTCCTCGGTGCCCATCACGCTGCACACGTGTCCGGCGGCCAGGAAGCCCTGCACCCGGCAGTCGGGCGACCGCATGACCGCCTCGATCGCGGGCGGGACGCGCACGTGGGAGACGAGCAGGCTGAAGTTGCGGATGCCGCGCCTGCGCGCCTGGTGGACCGTCATGGCGTTGGGCGGTGCGGTCGTCTCGAAGCCGATGCCGAAGAACACGACCTCGCGGTCGGGGTTCTCCTCGGCGATCCGCAGCGCGTCGAGCGGGGAGTAGACGACCCGGACGTCGCCGCCCGCGCTCCGGACCTGGAACAGGTCACGGCCGGTGCCCGGCACGCGGAGCATGTCGCCGAAGGAGCAGAAGATCACCCCCGGCCGGGAGGCGATCTCCAGGGCCTTGTCGATGACCTCCAGCGGGGTCACACACACCGGACAGCCCGGTCCGTGGATCAACTCGATCTCGTCGGGCAGCAGTTGGTCGATGCCGTGCCGGATGATGGTGTGCGTCTGGCCGCCGCACACCTCCATCAGCGCCCACGGCCTGGTCACCGTGGCCCTGATGTCGTCGAGGAGGCGGGCCGCCAGCTCCGGGTCCTGGAACTCGTCGATGTACTTCACCGCCGCACCTCCTCGGCGAGGCCCTCGCCGTCCGCCGGGCCGGACTGCCCGGCCCGCGCGGCCTGCTCGGCCTGTTCCCACGGGTCACCGAACTCCTCCTGGAGCATCCCGAGGTTCTCGAACAGCTCCAGAGTCCTGCGGGCCGACTCCTCGTCGAGCCGTTGGAGGGCGAAGCCGACATGGACGATGGTGTACTCGCCGACCTTCAGGTCGGGCAGGTACTCCAGGCACACCTCCTTGACCACACCGCCGAAGTCGACGCTGGCCATCCGGGTGCCGTCCCTGTCCTCGACGCCCAGCACTCTGCCGGGTACCGCCAGGCACATGTCTGTCTCCTCACTGGTTGAGAGCTGCCGCGCGGGCGGCCACGACGAGCTGGCCGAGGGCCAGTCCGCCGTCCCCCGGCGGGATCGCCCGATGGCGCAGCACGGTGAAGCCGTCGGTGCGCAGGCCGCGGGCGCAGGCGGAGGAGAGCACCGTGTTGGCGAACACTCCGCCGGTCAGGGCCACCGTCCGCAGGCCGGTCTCCTCGCGGGCCGCCGCGCACACCGTCCGCACCAGGCGGGCGACGGCGTGGTGGAACCGGGCCGCGACGACGGCCGCGGGGGTGCCTCGCCGTACGTCCTCCACCACGGCGGCCAGCAGGGGCGCGGGGTCGGCGCTCAGCGGGGTGCCGTCGTCCCGCTCGCGGCCGGCCGTCAGGTGGAAGGTGTGACGCGGATCCTCGCCGGCCTCGTCCCCGGCGAGGACGGCCGCCGCCTCCAGCTCGATCGCGGCCTGCGCCTCGTAGCCGGCGTGGTGGCAGACGCCGGCCAGTGACGAGACGGCGTCGAAGAGCCGGCCCATGCTGGAGGTCGGTACGCAGTTCAGCCCGGTCTTCAACTGCTGGTGCAGCAGAGTGAGTTCGGCGGGCGGGCAGGCCGCGGTGCACGGCAGGTCGGGGGCGGCGGCGAGGCCCGCCGCGTGCAGGTGCGCCAGCGCCATGCGGTAGGGACGTCGTACCGCCGCGTCGCCCCCGGGCAGCGGCACGTGGGCGAGGTGCGCGAAGCGGCGGAAGCCGTCGTACCCCGCGAGCAGGAACTCGCCGCCCCACACGGCGCCGTCGTCCCCGTGCCCGGTGCCGTCGAAGGCGACGCCGATCACCCGCTCCCCCTCGGGCACACCGTGCTCGGCGAGGACCGAGGCGATGTGCGCGTGGTGGTGCTGGACCCGGAGCACCGGGCGGCCCCCGGCGTGCCGTCGCGCCCAGGACGCCGACCGGTACGCCGGATGCGTGTCGGTGACCAGCACCTCCGGGCGGACGCCGGTGACCGACTCCAGTTGCCGTGCCGCGCGCCCGAGCGCCCGCTGGGTCGACAGGTCGTCCATGTCGCCGATGTGCGCGGAGAGCCAGGCCCGGTCGCCCTGGCCGAGGCAGAAGACGTTCTTGAGGTCGCCGCCCACGGCGAGTGCCGGGGCCACCGGGACGGGCAGCGTCACCGGCAACGGGGCGTAGCCGCGGGAGCGGCGCAGGACCAGCGGCTCGCCGTCGCAGACGCGGACGACGGAGTCGTCGCACGGCACGTGGATCGCGCGGTCGTGGGTGAGCCAGGCGTCGGCCAGCCCGGCCAGCCGCTCCAGGGCCTCGTCGTCGTCGGTGACGACGGGTTCCCCGGAGAGGTTGCCGCTCGTCATCACCAGCAGCCGGGGCGCGTCGCCCGGGCCGTCCGGGCCGGTCGTCCCGAGCAGCAGATGGTGCACGGGCGTGTACGGCAGCATGACGCCGAGGTCGGGGCTGCCCGGCGCTACGCCGTCGGCGGGCATCGGGGCGCCCGGCGCGGCGCCCGCGTCCGTGCGCCGCCGCATCAGGACCACCGGGCGGACCGCGCCGGTGAGCAACTCCCTTTCCACCGGGCCGAGGTGCACGAGGTGTTCGATGTCCGCGGCGTCCCGGGCCATCACCGCGAACGGCTTGGCGCCCCGGGCCTTGCGGCGGCGCAGCTCGGCGACCACGTCCGGGCGGGTGGCGTCGCAGGCGAGGTGGTAGCCGCCGATGCCCTTCACCGCGAGGACGGCCCCCGCGGCGAGCAGCGCACGCGCCGTGGCGACGGGGTCGGCCCCGGACGCCGAGCCGTCCGGGGCGACGGCGTCCCGGCCGTCCGCCGTGACGAGCCGCAGCCGTGGTCCGCACGCGGGACAGGCCACGGGCTGCGCGTGGAAGCGGCGGTCGGCGGGATCCCGGTACTCGCGGTCGCAGTCGGCGCACAGGGGGAAACCCGCCATCGTCGTCTGCGCACGGTCGTAGGGCAGGCCGGTGACGATGGTGAAGCGCGGCCCGCAGTGCGTGCAGGTGATGAAGGGGTGACGGTGGCGCCGGTCGGCGGGGTCGGCGAGTTCGGCCAGGCAGTCGCGGCAGGTCGCGGTGTCGGGTGCCACCAGGGTGCGGACCCGGTCGCCGGTGCCGGAGGGGACGATGCTGAATCCGCGTTCCTCGGTGGCGGGGACCTCGGTCGTCTCCACCGAGTCGACCACCGCGAGGGGCGGTGCGCCGGGTGCGAGCCGGGCGCAGAAGAGGTCGACGTCCCCCGTCGGCCCCTCGACCTCCACCAGGACGCCGTCACCGGTGTTGGTCACGTGCCCGGCCAGCCGCAGGTCCGTGGCGAGCCCGTACACGAACGGGCGGAAGCCCACCCCCTGCACCACGCCGCGTACGACGACACGGGTCCGCCGTGCCGGCGGGTCCCCCTTCGGTGGTGCGCCGGTGCCGGGGGTGGCGTTCACACCCGTGCCCGGTCCATCACCGGGGCGTGGACGGCGTCTCCGCCGGCGGCGGCGAGTGCCCGGTCGACGAGCACACCGGCGCCCTCGCCGGTGCGTACGGAGCTGAGTACGACGTCGACACCCGGGTTGACCTGCTGCACGTGGGCGCGGAAGGCGGCCTCGTCGAACTCGGCCGGTCCGGCCAGGTCGGACTTGGTGACGATCACGAGCTGGGCGAGGCCGAACGCGGTGGGGTACTTGAGCGGCTTGTCCTCGCCCTCGGTGACGGAGGCGAGGACGACCCGCAGGGACTCACCCAGGTCGTAGGAGGCGGGGCAGACGAGGTTGCCCACGTTCTCCACGAAGAGCAGGCGGGTGTCCTCGGGCAGCCAGTCGTGCAGGTGCCCGGCGAGCATGTCCGCCTCCAGGTGGCACAGCCCGTCGGTGAGCACCTGCTTGACCGGTACGCCGGCCCGGGCCAGGCGGTTGGCGTCGTTCTCGGTGGCGAGGTCCGCGGTGAGGGCCGCGACGGCGATGCCGCGTTCCCGGGCCAGCCGCAGCTCACGCTCCAGCAGGGCCGTCTTCCCGCTGCCCGGGCTGGACAGGAGGTTGACCACCGTCGTGCCCCGGGCGGTGAGTTCGGTGCGCAGGATGCCCGCCGCCATCGTGTTCTTGGCGAGCACGGCCTGCCGGAGGTCGACTGTGCGGCACATCGTCAGTTCTCCTCGGGGTGCGTTGCGGGGGTGGTGGTGACGGGCGTCCCGTCCGCCCAGCCCACTTCGGTGATGGTCAGTTCGCGGCCCGACAGCAGCTCGGTGGCGGCCCCGTGGCAGTGGGCGCACACCAGGTCCGGGGGCATCCCCGTGTCCCAGGTCCGTGCGCAGGGGGTGCAGCCCGCCCGGCCGGGGACCGTCCGGGTGCGGAGTTCGCAGCCCTCCAGGACCGTTCCGGCACAGGCGAGTTCGAAGCAGAAGCCGAGCGCGTCGGGGACCACTCCGGCCAGTTCGCCGATGTCGACGCTCACCTGTCGCACCCCGTGGGCGCCGCGGGCGTGCGCGGCCTGTTCGACCTGGTCCACGACGGACATCGCGACGGACATCTCGTGCATCGCCACTCCGTCCTGGGCGGGGGATGACCGGCGCCGCTCATTGGTTGCGCCGCTCATTAGAGGAGGCTCGCCGGTGCCGGACCGACCGGCGCGCCGGGGCGGAACGGACGCGTAGCCCGTTCGGTGCAGGTGCTGCCGGGCGGCGTCACATCCTGCGGATGCGCAGGTACCGCCGGACGTCGGGCCAGAAGCTCGCGACGGCCACCGCCAGGGCGGTCGCGGTGAGGGAGGCGGCGGCACCGCCGACGAAACGCTTGTTCATGGGGTTCTCCGTTCTCGGTTCTCGGTGGCTTCGTGCGGCGGCGGGTCAGACGACCGCGGCGTCGCGGATCAGTTCGCCGGTCATCCGCGCCGCCTCCGGCACGGCCGCGGCGACCCGCGGGCTGAGGCCGATGCCCTCCTCGACGGTCTGCGGTTCGCAGCCGACGACCAGCGTCCGGCGTGGCGGCCGCGCGCCGGTGCCCGCGCACAGGGTGTCCAGCAGGGCCAGTACGGCATCGGGCGACATCCGGTGGCCGTCCAGGGCGGGAGCGTCGGCTGCCCGGCGGGCGCCGGGGGCCAAGGCGTCGATCACGTACAGCGTGCCCGGCTCGCCGCCCCGCGCGGTCGCGTCGAGCAGGATGAGCGTGTCGTACCCGTCGAGGAGCTGGTAGGCGAGGTGGACGCCGCGGATGCCGATGTCGGTGACCTCGACGCCGTCGGGGAGGTCCTGGCCGGCGAGGACTCGGGCCGCCTCGACGCCGAAGCCGTCGTCGCCGAGGAAGATGTTGCCCACCCCGGCGACCAGGGTGCGGGGACGGGCGGGTCCGGTGCCGGTGCCGGTGGTCATACGGCCTCCTCGGTGTCCGCGACGTCCACCTCGTCGGGCTGGAAGTAGAGGTAGCGGCCCTGTTCCCGGCGGATGTCGGCGCCGGGGTCGTCCTCGACGGTGACCGCGATGTGCACGCCCCCGTCGACGTCGTGGAGGACGGCCTCCACCAGGGCGCGCCGCCCGCTGAGGAACAGGTCCTGGGCGTCGGAGTGCCGCAGCCGGGGCCGCAGTACGACGCGGCTGCCGGCCCGCACGTGGTGGCCGTCGACGAGGACGTGGTCGGTGGCCGGGTCCACGGAGTCGTCGGCGCCGGGGTCCCACCAGGGGGTGTCGGGCCGTACGCCGCCCGGCCCCGCGGAGCCGGGATCGGGCGGGGGCCCGCCGAACACCGGTACGCCGTCGGGTGGCTGGGGTGCGCCGGGGGTGGTGATCTCGCGCAGCCCGCGGACCGCTCCGTGCAGCCGTTCCAGCACCTCGGCGGGCATGGAGTCGGCGAGGTCGATCACCGCGGCGGCCCGGTCGTCGGTGCCGCGGGCCTCGCGCTTCTCCTCGTCGGTGAGGGCCGCGGTGCGCAGGGCGAGGATCTCGTCGATCTCCGTGGCGTCGTACAGCGCACCGGGGCTCTCGGGGGCGATGGCCGGGTGGTCCTCCAGGATGATCGGCGAGGACAGCACCAGGTCGGCGGAGCCGGGTTCACCGGCGAGTACGGGCCAGGTGTGCAGATTGCGGCACTGGGCGACGGCGCCCTTGGCCCATTCCGGCGGGTCCGTCGGCGACAGGAACCGTCCGGCGTCCAGGCTCAGCAGCGTGTGGGCGGCGACCAGGGACCGGGCCAGGGCGGTGTCGCGGGTGGTGTCCTCGTCCGGCGTCCAGTCGCTGGTGTTCTCCAGGACCACACGGAGGCGCCGGGTGGTGTACGGGCCGTCCAGGTCGTCCGCCGACAGGCGCAGCCGGGCGCTGATCTCCTCGCGGCGGCGCAGCAGTCGGCCCACGACGCGCCCGGTGGCGTCCGTCACCGGTTCGGTCTCCTCTCCGGCCGGCCGGCTGACGGGGACGTCGACTCCGGCGCCCGCGAGGGCTTCCACGGCGACGGTGAGCCGGACCTGTTCCTCGTGCCCCTCGTCCCAGGGGACCAGGACCCGGTCGTCCAGGCGCAGTTCGGGTACGGTCTCGAAGCCGCCGTCCGGCAGGGCCCGCTGGACGGTGCGCCGCCCGGCGTGCAGGAACCGCACCTCGACGGCGAGGCTCGCGCCCTTGCGGGGTTCCATCAGCAGCTCGGTGTGCTGGAAGTCGTGCTCCTCGGCGGCCGAGGTCCAGGACGGGGGTACGAGGACGCCGAACTGCCAGCGCAGCCGGTTCTTGGCGGCCGAGGCTCGGTAGGGGTAGAGCACGTACCCCTCGAACAGCACGGCGTCGGCGACCTGGCGCGCGACGGCCAGCCGGGTCTCGGTCGCGGAGGTGAACGTGGTCGTGGTCACGGTGTCCTCTCCCCCGCCGCCCGCAGCAACTGGTCGACGGTGGCCTCCCAGGAGGGCAGCGCCTGCCGCGACCGGTAGTCGAGCAGCGCGTCCATGGCGTCCCGGGGCAGGCGCAGCCAGCCGGAGCCGGGGAAGTGCTGTTCGACCATCTCCCGCCAGGTCTTCACGGGCATCCGGAACGCGGCCTCCTTGTCCCAGGGGACGGGTTCGACGTGGAAGCCGCGGGCCCCGGTGAAGGCGGTGCCGGAGAACAGCATCAGCAGGGGCACCTCGCCCTCCTCCAGGGCGTTGAAGTAGCGGGTGGAGGCGATGTCCATGTCGTAGGTGCAGGGCACCACCAGGTCGGTCTCGGTCTCGCCGGTGAACCCCTGCACCATCACCGGCACTTGGGCGAACTGGACGGGGTTGAGGCTGCTGCCCCAGCGGGACCGCTCGCCGAAGAGGTCGCCCAGGGCCCGGGCCTCGCCGTCGCCGTAGCCGCGGCGGGCCGGCTCGATGCGGACCTGGCAGCGCAGCGCCAGCGCGTGCACGCGGGTGCCGGGGGACGCGGTGACACGCAGCCGGAAGACGAGCGTGGGACCCGCGGCGTACGGGTCGGCGCGCACCCCGGTGCAGGAGAAGTCGAACGCGGTCACGCGCGGCCCCCTCGGTGGTCGCGGGCCCGCTCGCGGACGTGGGTGAAGAAGGCCTCCAGGTCGGCGCGGGCCTCCGCGCCTCCGTCGAAGCCCTGCCACCGCAGCCGCATGCGGCCCACCAGCTCGTAGCAGATGTCGACCGGTACCAGGTAGCACTCGACGCGGTCCTGGTGCTTGCGCAGCAGCAGCGCCTCCACGTCGGGTTCGAGGAGGCCGGCCAGGGAGGAGGCGGCGAGCACCGGCTGCCAGGACTCCGGCTCCAGTTCGCTCTCGGTCGCGCCGGCCGGGCTGGGGTAGAGGGCGACCAGCCGGTCCAGCGCGGAGTTGCGGAAGAAGAAGGCGACGGAGACGGGGATGCGCAGGCGTTCCCACGCCTGCGCATCGACTTGGTGCCCGGGGTCGCTCAGGTAGCGTCCGGGGACCGTGCGGAAGCGGCCGGTGGTTCCGCCGGAGCGGTCCAGCAACTGGGCGCAGGGGTCGCAGGCACAGGCCAGCGCCCGCTGCTCGGTGTCGACCAGATGCCGGTGCCGGGTGCCGGCCAACGGCACCGCGCACAGCTCGCACCGCTCCTCCCGGGGCGGGCGGGGCGCCGTGAACCGCCGCAGCCCGCGGGGCCCGGCATCGTGGCGGCCTCCCGTCCCCCGCGGTTCCGCGGTGACCGCGCCCGGCCGGGGCGCGGTCACCGGGTCGTCCGGGCCGGTGGGCGGCCGCTGGTCCCGGTCGCCTCCGGGGGCCCGGCGCCGATCTGGAGCAGGACCGGTTCCCCTGCCGTGTCGTCCTCCAGGACGACCTTGGTGACCTCGGGGGCCAGGCAGGCGAGCGCGTCGCGGGCCGACTCCTCGACGGCGTCCCGGGAGCCGCCGCAGCCGCACCCGCCGGACGCGACCGGGCGCAGGCGCAGTTCGCCGGTGGCCGGGTCGAAGCCGGTGTTCTCCACGGGTTGCGGAAGGCCCTCCAGGGCGCGGGCGATGCGGGTGGCGGCGTCGTGCGGGTGCAGTCCGTGCAGGACCAGCAGGCTCGCGACGAGATCGTCGGCGAGCAGGGCGTCCAGGGCGCCGGCGGCCGGCCTGCCCGGTTCGCGGCCGAGCAGCTCGACGGTGCGGGCGAGCCCGGCGCCGTAGAACTCCATGAGGACGCGCACCAGTTCGTCGGCCGCCTCGCACGCCGTGCGGTCACCGGAGGCGGCGAGCCGGTCCAGGATCTCCTCGACCCGCTGACCGGCCCGCTCCGCGTCGAGTGCGCCGCTCATCCGGCCAGACCGCTCAGTCCGGTGGGCACGTGCATCGACTTCACCGTCCGGCCGTCACCGGTGTACATGTGGACTCCGCACGGCAGACAGGGGTCGAAGCTGCGCACGGCGCGCATGATGTCGATGCCCTTGAAGTTCTCCGGGGAGTTCTCCTCGAAGATCGGCGTGTTCTGCACGGCGTCCTCGTACGGGCCGGGGGTGCCGAACGTGTCGCGGGTGGAGGCGTTCCACGGGGTCGGCGGGTACGGGTGGTAGTTGGCGATCTTGCCGTCCCGGATGACCATGTGGTGCGAGAGCACGCCGCGCACCGCCTCGGTGAAGCCGACGCCGATGGACTCCTCGGGCACCTCGAACTTCTCCCAGGTCTGGGTGCGTCCGGCGCGGACCTCGGCGAGGCCCATCTCCGCGCAGTGCAGGGCGACGGCCGCGGCGTAGGCCTGGAAGTAGGTGCGGGCGCGGTTGCGCTCCAGCGCGTTGCTCCACTTCGGGATCTTCCACTCGAAGGTGGTCTCCGGCTTGGTGAGCGTGCGCGGCAGGTTGATGACGACGCTGTGGCCGGTGGCCTTGACGTAGCCGATGTCGACGAGGCCCGACAGCGCGGTGGACCAGAGGCGGGCGATGGGGCCGCCCCCGGTGTCCAGTGCCAGGTGGTCCTTGCCGTCGAACCAGCGCGGTGACATCACCCAGCTGTACTTGTCGTCGAAGTTCCGCTTCTGCGGCGCCGGGATGGTGTGCTGGTTCCACGGGTGGCGGGGGTCGACCGGGTTGCCGAGCGGGTCGTGGGTGACGAACTGCTCCTGGCCCTCCCAGTCCTCGTAGTACGAGGAGCCCAGCAGGATGCGGATGCCGAGGTTGATGTCGGTGAGGTCGTTGGTGACGAGCTTGCCGTCCACGACGACGCCCGGGGTGACGAACATGCGCCGTCCCCAGTCCGACATGTTGGCGTACGTGAAGTCGCAGTACTCGGGGTCGTTGAGGGCGCCCCAGCAGCCGAGCAGGACGCGCCGGCGGCCGACCTCCTCGTAGCCCGGCAGGGCCTCGTAGAAGAAGTCGAAGAGGTCGTCGTGGAGGGGCACGACCCGCTTCATGAACTCCACGTAGCGCATGAGCCGGGACATGTAGTCGGTGAAGAGCTGGACCGAGCCGATGGTGCCGACGCCGCCCGGGTAGAGGGTGGAGGGGTGCACGTGGCGGCCCTCCATCAGGCAGAACATCTCGCGGGTGTACCGGCTGACCTGGAGCGCCTCGCGGTAGAACTCGCCCTCCAGCGGGTTGAGCGAGCGCATGATGTCGGCGATGGTGCGGTAGCCGTGCTCGGCGGCGTGCGGTGCCTCGGTGCGTTCGGCGAGCTCGAGGACGCCGGGGTTGGTCTCGCGGACCATCTTCTCGCAGTAGTCGACCCCGACCAGGTTCTCCTGGAAGATGTTGTGGTCGAACATGTACTCCGCGGCCTCGCCGAGGTTGATGATCCACTCGCCGAGGTGCGGCGGCTTCACGCCGTACGCCATGTTCTGCGCGTACACGGAGCAGGTGGCGTGGTTGTCGCCGCAGATGCCGCAGATGCGGCTGGTGATGAAGTGCGCGTCCCGCGGGTCCTTGCCGCGCATGAAGACGCTGTAGCCGCGGAAGACCGACGAGGTGCTGTAGCACTCGGCGACCCGCTTCTGCTTGAAGTCGATCTTCGTGTGGATGCCGAGGCTGCCCACGATCCGGGTGATCGGGTCCCACGCCATCTCCACCAGACCGGTGCCGTCACCGGCCGTCGTCGAGGTCGCCATGGTGTCTGTGCTGCCCTTCGTTCGGTTGGGGTCTGCGGGAGAGGGTGCGGGGTCTCACCACGGCGGCCGGTAGCCGGTGGTGATCTCACGGCCGGTGTGCCGCCACTTGGGCTCCTTGTCCACCGTCCGGGCCGTGATGGTCCGCAGCCTGCGGATCGCGGCGCCGTACGCGCCGCTCGCGGTGCTGGAGAGCTTGCTGCCGGGCGGCTCGTCCATGAACGGCATGAACTTGTCGGGGAAGCCGGGCATGGTGCAGGCGATGCAGATGCCGCCCACGTTGGGGCAGCCGCCGATGCCGTTCATCCAGCCGCGCTTGGGCACGTTGCACTTCACGACGGGGCCCCAGCAGCCCAGCTTCACCAGGCACTTGGGCGAGTCGTAGGACTCGGCGAACTGGCCCTGCTCGTAGTAGCCGGCCCGGTCGCAGCCCTCGTGGACGGTGGCCCCGAACAGCCAGGTCGGGCGGAGCTTGTCGTCCAGCGGGATCATCGGCGCCGAACCCGCGGCCTGGTAGAGCAGGTAGGTGAGGGTCTCGGCGAAGTTGTCGGGCTGGATGGGGCAGCCGGGCACGCAGACGATCGGGATGCCGGCCTGCGACTTCCAGTCCCAGCCCAGGTAGTCGGGCACGCCCATCGCGCCGGTCGGGTTCCCGGCCATCGCGTGGATGCCGCCGTACGTGGCACAGGTGCCGATCGCGACCACGGCCAGCGCCTTCGGGGCGAGCCGGTCGATCCACTCGGACGTCGTGATGGGCTGGCCGGTCTCCGGGTTGTCGCCGAAGCCGCACCAGTAGCCCTCCTGCTTGATCGACTCGTTCGGGATGGAGCCCTCGACAACGAGGACGAAGGGGTCGATCTCGCCGCGCTCGCCCTTGAAGAACCACTCGATGAACGTGTCCGAGCCGCCGACCGGTCCGCACTCGAAGTCGATGAGCGGCCAGTGCACGGCGATCTTCGGCAGGCCCGGCAGGGCCCCGAGGGCGATCTCCTCGATGCTGGGCTGCATGGCGGCGGTCAGGGCGACCGAGTCACCGTCGCAGCTCAGGCCGGCGTTGATCCAGAGGATGTGGATCGGTTTCTCGTCCGTGCCGACCGCGGCGGAGTCCGGTTCCGCGCCCGTGGCCGGGGGTGCTGCGTTCATCACTGCCTCCCGGGGAGGAAAACGGCGAAGCCGACGGAATCGGCCTTTGTCCTGGCTAAGAGTCGGTCAGCTCCGCCGACCGCGCACCCGTGGACCGCGGCCGGTCCGGCGCCGGCTCCTTGCGGACGAACGCCCGCCGCAGCGCGTGGTAAGGGGCTTCGGGGTCGAAGAAGATCTCGTGCATGCGGCCGAGTTCACGCTCACGGACCGCCGCCAGTGGTGCGACGGCCTCCCGGCGCTCGTGCTCGGCCTTCTTCGCGGCGAGGCGGGTCTGCGCCCCTGGAGCGGCCGACCAGCGTTCGGCCAGTCGGGTGACCTCGTCGGTGAAGCGGCCGGGAGCGCACTGGACCACCCGGTCGACCAGGCCGGTCTCCCGGGCCCGGCGGGCGCTGACCGGGAGGGCCTCGCGGGTCAGCCGTTCCGCCATGGCGGCGCCCACCCGGCGCGGCAGGCTGTACGTCCAGTACTCGGAGCCGGTCAGGCCCATGAGCCGGTAGTGCGGGTTGAGCACGGAGCCGGAGCGGCACCACACCTCGTCGGCGGCCAGCGCCAGCATGACCCCGCCGGCCGCGGCGTTGCCGCCGATCGCGCTGACGACGAGCCGGTCGGTGGTGGTCAGGACGGCCTCGACGAGGTCGTTCATCGCGTTGATGTTGGCCCAGGACTCGGCGGCCGGATCGGGTGCCGCCTCGATGACACCGAGGTGGATGCCGTTGGAGAAGAAGTCGCGGGCGCCGCCCAGCACCAGCACGGAGGTCGGCCGGTCGCACGCCGCCCGGTAGGCGTCGAGCAGGCGCCGGCAGTGGTCGGTGGACTGGGCGCCGCCGGGGAACGAGAAGGACAGCACGCCCACCGCCCCCTCCTCCCGGTACCGGATGTCCGACCAGCCGTCGTCGTCCGCGGACGGCAGCACGGGCGCCGGGGCCTCCCGCAGCCCGGCGGGCAGCCCGGTCGGCACTCCGGCCGCCAGGGCGAGCGTGGCGGGCAGCT
This sequence comes from Streptomyces sp. NBC_01723, assembly GCF_036246005.1. Taxonomy (NCBI): domain Bacteria; kingdom Bacillati; phylum Actinomycetota; class Actinomycetes; order Kitasatosporales; family Streptomycetaceae; genus Streptomyces; species Streptomyces sp. NBC_01723. The sequence goes on along the minus strand of NZ_CP109171.1, from coordinate 7,360,846 downwards.
TGCAGGCACGCGGGGCGCCGGCGCCGGTGCGGGCCCGCAGCTCGGGAAGCCACACCGCGCCGTCCACCGTGGCCCGGCAGACCGCGCCCGCCCGGGTGGCGAGCAGGTCGCCGGGGCGTCCGCGCAGCCGCGGCTCGGCATGGCCGCCGTGCAGGAACCACTCCCGGCCGAGCAACTCGTCCAGGACGCCGGGCTGGGAGTCGGCGGCGCGCAGCTTGCGCAGGACGGTCGCGGTCGGGTCGGCGGCCCAGTCGATGCGGCGCGTCCCCTGGCGCATCGGGGGGCGGGTCCGGGCACCGGGCACGCTCGGCAGCGTGCCCTGGTCGAGTGGGGTGTACGTGCCGGACGCGAACCGGTCGACGGCGGTCAGTACGGCGTCCAGGGCGGCGTCGGCCAGCTCGTTGCGGTACAGGTCGCTCTTGCCGACCCGTGGCGCCGGGCAGCTCGCCGTCGCCCACACGGGGCCCGCGTCCATCTCCTCCTCGGCCTGGAGGACGGTCACGCCCCACGCGGCGGCGCCCTCGTGGACGGCCCAGTCCAGGGAGGACGCCCCGCGGTCGCCGACGGGCCCGGGGTGCACGATCAGGCACGTTCTCGCCGTCCAGATGGCACGGGGCACGACGGTCTTGAGCATGGGGGCCACGATCAGGTCGGGGGCGTGCCGGTCGACGGCCGGGCTCACGTCGTCCCCGCGGGGTGTCACCTCGGCGTGCACGTCGTGCCCGCGGTCCCGCAGCTCGGCGTGTACGCGCTGGGTGAGGCTGTTGTAGGCGCTGGCGATGAGCAGGATGCGCATGGCGACCCTTCCGAGGGTGCGTCGGGCGTCGGTGCTGTGGGCGTCCGGCTGCCTGCGATGGTCGGACAGACGAGCCCTCGAACGTCGACACCAGCCCCGCACCTCACCCGCACGGGTGACGCTTCCCGCCACATGGCAGGGCTCCGACCGAGGGACACGGAAGTGCCGCCAATCATGACAAGTGAGACACTTGACTTGTTCTGGGCACGGACGGACGTGCCCTCCCGCGAGCGCACAGGCAGGTCGGCAATGCCCGAGGAACGCAAGTCGTCGAAACCGTCGAACGGCCACGGAACCAGTCGCCACCAGGGCCGCGAGCAGCACGGCTGGTCGCCGGACGTCGACGAGACGCGGCAGCAGGAGGACAATCCGAGCGCCCGCCGGTCCTTCCACGCCGAGAAGCACGCGCCGGGGCGCGGAGCGGGCCGGAAGACCTCGAAGGAGGAGCACACGCCGGTCCCCGGCGACGTCGCTCCCGACAACGCCCGGCGGGGCGAGAAGCGCGGCGCCGAACCGGAGAAGGGCATGCGGGACACCGGCGGCCGGGGCCGCTCCGGACGGCCGAGCGGCACGAAGGACGACGCCGCCTTCACCGGCGTCGACCCGGACGAGCCCAAGGGCAGGCGCCGGCCCGGCTGATCCCCGCCGCCGCAGCCGACACGCGCGTGATCATGTAGGACGCGCTCGGAACGTACTGCTGTTTTGATGTCCGGACGACCGGCTCCCCCCAGCCGTCCGAAGGGCAGACCGTTCCATGCCGTCATCACGTTCCCGCACGCGTGCGCGCACCCCCTGGTTCGCCCTCGCGGCGCTCGCCGCCCTGGCCGTGTCCCCCCTGCCGGCCCACGCCCGGTCCGAGAACCGGGCGCCGGAGTTCGAGGAGCGGGTCCTCTTCCGGGCGGCCGACGACCCGGGCGGCTACGCCTGTTTCCGCATCCCGGCGATCGTGCGGACGACGGACGGCACGCTGCTCGCCTTCGCCGAGGGGCGCGTCCTGAACTGCGGGGACGCCGCCGACATCAACATCGTCCTCAAGCGCTCCACCGACGGCGGACGCACCTGGGGCCCGCTCCAGGTCGTCAACGACGGCGGCGGCGACACGCACGGCAACCCGGCGCCGGTCGTCGACCGCGCCACCGGCCGCGTCCTGCTGACCGAGACCTACAACGCCGGCCGCACCGACGCCGCCAACTGCGCGATCCCCTGCGCCCGCACGCCCCACCTCCAGTACAGCGACGACGACGGGCGCACCTGGTCCGTGCCCCGCGACCTGAGCCCCGAGATCCTGCCGTCCGGCTGGAACTCCTGGTACGCCACCGGCCCCGTGCACGGCGTCCAGCTCACCGGAGGCGGCCACCCCGGGCGGCTCGTGGTCGGCGTCAACGCCGAGACCTGGGACGGCGACCGGGTCACCGCCAACCACGCGGCCCTGGTGGTCAGCGACGACGGCGGTGCGCACTGGAAGGTCGGGGCCACCGACACCTGGCCCGTCGCCGCCGACGGCACCTTCCGGCAGAAGCCCTCGGAACTGACCCTCACCGAACGCGCCGACGGAGCGCTCCTGGTCAGCGGCCGGGAGGAGCAGGGCACCGACCTCGGCCACCGCACCCAGGCCGTCAGCCGGGACGGCGGCGACAGCTTCGAGGCCCCCTTCCGCACCCTGCCCGACCTGTACACCCCGCAGGTGCAGGGGGCCCTGCTCCGCCTGGGCGACCGGATGCTGCTCTCCGCCCCCGCCGATCCCGACCGCCGCCGGACGATGTCGGTCCGCTCCTCCTACGACTCCGGTGCGACCTGGGACAGCGTGGACCGCGGCACCGTTGTCACCCGGGACTGGTCCGGCTACTCCGACATGGTGGCCGTCGACGACACCACGGTGGGCCTCATGTACGAGGCCGGGGCGGTCGACGCCCGCGACGAGATCCGCTTCGCCCGCTTCACCGAGGACTGGCTCCTGCCGCGCCGGGCCGCCGATCCCACCACCTCCGACCTCGCCCCCGGCGCGGCGCCCGCCACGGTGCTCGGCGGCGCTGGGACGACGTCCGGCGCGGTGGGCGGCGCGCTCGCCTTCGACGGCGCCGACGACGCCGTACGGCTGCCGTTCGACGAGCGGCTGCCGCTGGGGGCCGGCGACTTCACGGCGTCGCTGAGGTTCCGGTACTCGGCGGCCGACGGGGAGCAGCCGCTGCTGTGGATGGGCGGCGTCGGGACCTCGCAGCCGCAGGTGTGGCTGCGGGCCGAGCCCGGCGACGGGCGGGTCCAGGGGCTGATCACCGCGCGTGACGGCGCGGCGGCCCCGCGCTCGGCATGGGTGCGCACCGACGGCGCGCTCAACGACGGGCGCTGGCACCACCTGGCGCTGCGCCGTGGCGGGGGCCGGCTCGCACTGTTCGTGGACGGCGCGGCGGTCGGCGAGACGGCGGACGTGCCGGGGTCGGTCGGCCGCGACTCGCCGTTCGGCGTGCACATCGGCGAGCGCGTGGACGGCCGGGCCCGCCTCACCGGCGCGGTCGACGACGTGCACGTGTGGAACCGGGCGCTGACCGACGGGGAGATCGCCGCCGCGAACCCGCCCGCGGCCGCCGGGAACACCGTCGTGCACCTGCCCATGGACACCGTGGACGGGGTGGCGGCGGGCGGCTGAGAGTCCCCCGGGGGCTCAGCGGTGGCCGGGGCCCACCGGGGCGGGCACGGACGCGGGGGTGTCGTCGCCGGGCGCGGGCGCTTCCGGGTCGTGGGAGCGGCGCTTGGCGATGACCGCGCACACCATGAGCTGCATCTGGTGGAAGAGCATCAGCGGCAGCACGGCCAGCGAGGCGTGGGCGCCGAACAGGACGCTCGCCATGGGCAGTCCGGCGGCGAGCGACTTCTTCGACCCCGCGAACTGGATCGCGATCCGGTCCTCCCGGCCGAAGCCCAGCCCCTTCGCCCCGTACCAGGTCAGCAGCAGCATCACGGCGAGGAGTACCGCCTCCACGGCCAGCAGCCCGGCCAGCCGGACGGGGCTCACCTGATGCCAGATGCCCTGGACCATGCCCTCGCTGAACGCGGTGTAGACGACGAGGAGGATCGAGCCGCGGTCGACGAGTTGGAGGACCTTCTTGTGCCGGGCGACGAAACCCCCGATCCAGCGGCGCAGCACCTGCCCGGCGGTGAACGGCACCAGCAGTTGGAGCACGATCTCCAGCACCGAGTCGGCGGAGAACCCGCCCCCGCCGCTGCCGAGCAGGGCGGCGGCCAGCAGCGGCGTGACGACGATGCCCACCAGCGAGGAGAAGGAGCCGGCGCAGATCGCGGCGGGCACGTTGCCGCGGGCGATGGAGGTGAAGGCGATCGAGGACTGGATGGTGGAGGGGACCAGGGTGAGGAAGAGCAGGCCCTGGTGGAGGGGGTCGGTCAGGAAGACGGGCACGAGTCCGCGCGACGCCAGCCCGAGCAGCGGGAAGACGACGAAGGTGCAGGCCAGCACGGTGACGTGGAGCCGCCAGTGCCGTACCCCGTCCATCGCCTCACGGGTGGAGAGCCGGGCGCCGTAGAGGAAGAAGAGGAACGCGATGGCGGCGGTGGAGGCGCCGGAGGCGACGTCCGCGCCCGTGCCGCGGGCCGGCAGCAGGGCCGCGAGGCCCACCGTCCCGAGCAGCAGCAGGATGTACGGGTCGATCGGCATCCAACGGGGCCATCGCAGGCGTTTCACGGTGCTCCACTTGCTTGTTCACGGTCGTTCGAGGGCTCACGTCCGAAGGCTCGCGGGTCCCCGCTCCATCCTGCTCGCCCGCGCCGCGATCGGGAATCCGCTATACCGCTCTGACTGTCATCACGGACCGCGATAGCCTGGTGCCGTGTACGACCCCTCCCACCTGCGTACGTTCCTGTCGGTGGCCCAGACCCTGAGCTTCACGCAGGCCGCCCGGCGGCTCGGGCTGCGTCAGTCCACCGTGAGCCAGCACGTGCGGCGGCTGGAGGACGCCACGGGGCGCCAGCTGTTCAGCCGCGACACGCACTCGGTGGAGCTGACGGAGGACGGGGAGGCGATGCTCGGGTTCGCCCGCCGGATCCTGGAGGTGCACGAGCAGGCCACCGCCTTCTTCACCGGCACCCGGCTGCGCGGGCGGCTCCGGTTCGGGGCCTCGGAGGACTTCGTGCTGACCCGGCTGCCGGAGATCCTGGAGGGCTTCCGGCACGACCACCCCGAGGTCGACCTGGAGCTGACGGTGGAGCTGTCGGGCACCCTGCACCGGCAGTTGGCCGACGGGGAGCTGGACCTGGTGCTGGCCAAGCGACGGCCCGAGGACCCGCGGGGCGAGCCGGTCTGGAGCGACCGGCTGGTGTGGATCGGCGCGGAGCGGCTGCGTCTCGACCCCGACCGCCCGGTGCCGCTGATCGTCTATCCGCCGCCGGGCATCACCCGGGCGCTCGCGCTGGAGGCCCTCCAGCGGCAGGGCCGGGAGTGGCACGTCGCGTGCACCAGCGGCAGCCTCAACGGCCTGATCGCGGCCGCCCGCGCGGGCCTGGGCGTGATGGCGCACTCGCGCGGGCTCGTCCCGCCCGGCCTGGTACGCGTCCCGGACCGGGCCGGACTGCCCGAGCTGGGCCGCGTCGACTTCGTGCTGGTGCACGGCCGGCGCCGGCCCTCCGCGCAGGGTGCGGCGGACGCGCTGGCGGCTGCGGTCCTCGCGGGCGGCGACCGGCTGCACCGGCCTCAGCGGGCGGGGCTCGGGTAGGTCAGCTGCTTGACCCGGCGCAGGAAGGGCGACGCCTCCACGTGCTGGACGCCCTCCAGCCGGCCGAGCGGGCCGCTGAGGTAGGCGTAGAGGTCGGCGGTGCTGCGGACGACCGCCGTGGCGATGATGTTGTTCGTGTGGCTGTCGCCGGCGTCGTTCGTGGTGGCCGCGGCGGGCGGGCGGCTGCTGCACGGGGGTGCCCGCGTGCCTCACCGTCGGGGGCGGGCTGCTGCTGATCGCGGCGGGGCAGTTCGCCATGGCGTTCCTGGACGCCTCGTCCGGCGCGTCCGCCCTGGTGCCGGGGCTGCCGCTGGTGGGCGTCGGTACGGGTCTGGTGTCGCCGGGGATCGCGGGCGCGGCGCTGGCGGCGGTGCCGGCGGCGGTGCCGGCGGAGCGGGCCGGGATGGCCGGCGGCGCGGTCAACACGTTCCGGCAGCTCGGGTACGCGCTCGGCATCGCCGTGTTCGGCACGGTGCTGACCTCGCGGATGACGGACACGCTGCCGCACGACGCGGCGCACGGTCTGGCGGGCGGTGCGGCGAGCGCCCTGGAGGGGGTGTTCGGCGAGCACGCGCTGCGGGCCGCGTTCGCCTCCGGGCTGCACGCCGCGGCGCTGACCGCGGGCACGGTCGCGGCCGTCGCCGGGGTGCCGGTGCTCGTACTGGTGCGGGCCGGCCGCGGGAGCCGAGACCCGCGCGTGGCGGTCGCCGCGGAACCGGCCGCGGAGAAGGAGCCGGCGACACCGTACCGGCGGTAAGTGGGTCGTACAGATTCGGTGGAGATTACGCCACCGAAACTTACTCAACCGTCAGGAAACTGTCCGACCCTTCCCCATGTGAGCGCATTTTCTCTCGCTGACCAGCGCGAACATGAGACCTGCTCGAATTTGGCACCCCTCCCGTCCCCGCTTCGGGTGGGGTAGCTTTCACCGCGCTGTGCGGGGCTTCATTCCAGAGCGGGGAGCGGGGTTTGCGTGAGTTCACCAGTCCTCCCTTGACGTCGGCACCACCGGTGGGCGGTCTGGCCGACGTCGTCTTCGAGCATGCCCAGGAGGATCCGGAGCACATCGTTCTGGGGCGCAAGGACGCGGCCGGGCAGTGGCGGGACGTCAGCGCGGGTGCGTTCCGCGACGAGGTGCTGGCGCTCGCCAAGGGGCTGCTCGCCCAGGGCATCCGCTTCGGCGACCGGGTCGCGATCATGTCCCGCACCCGCTACGAGTGGACCCTGTTCGACTTCGCCCTGTGGACGATCGGCGCCCAGGTGGTGCCGGTCTACCCGACCTCCTCGGCCGACCAGTGCATGTGGATGCTGTACGACGCCGAGGTGACGGCCGCGGTCGTGGAGCACGAGGACCACGCGATGACGATCGCCACCGTCATCGACCGGCTGCCGCACCTGCGCGGCCTGTGGCAGCTCGACTCGGGCGCCGTCCAGGAGCTGTACGACGCGGGGGCGCACCTCGACGACGAGGTGGTCCACCGGCACCGCAAGGCGGTCACGCCCGACTCGGTCGCCACCGTCATCTACACCTCCGGCACCACCGGACGGCCCAAGGGCTGTGTCATCTCGCACGGCAACTTCATGTGGGAGGCGGACACCGTCATCGAGCGGTGGGAGCCGGTGTTCCACTCCAAGAAGGGCGACGAGGCGGCGACCCTGCTGTTCCTGCCGCTCGCCCACGTCTTCGGCCGGATGGTGGAGATCGCGGCGGTCCGCGGCAAGGTCCGCTTCGGCCACCAGCCGCAGCTGAACGCCGCGGCCCTGCTGCCCGACCTGGCGGCCTTCAGACCCACGTTCATCCTGGCCGTGCCGTACATCTTCGAGAAGGTGTTCAACGCGGCCCGGCGCAAGGCCGAGAAGGAAGGCAAGGGCGGCCCCTTCGAGAAGGCCGTCGACGTGGCCGTCAAGTACGCCGACGCGGTGGAGGCGAAGGCCTGGGGCACCGGGCCGGGGCCGTCCGCGGGACTGCGGATGCAGCACCAGCTGTTCGACAAACTCGTCTACTCCAAGGTGCGGGCGGCGATGGGCGGACGCATCCGCAACGCCATGTCGGGCGGCTCGGCGATGGACCGGCGGCTGGGTCTGTTCTTCGCGGGCGCGGGCGTGCAGATCTACGAGGGCTACGGCCTGACCGAGTCCACGGCGGCGGCCACCGCCAACCCGCCCGAGCGCACCCGCTACGGCACTGTCGGCCGCCCCGTCCCCGGCGTCACCGTGCACATCGCGGACGACGGCGAGATCTGGCTGAACGGCGAGAACATCTTCCAGGGCTACCTCAACAACCCGAAGGCCACCGACGAGACCCTGCACGACGGATGGCTGGCCACCGGCGACCTGGGCGCCCTGGACGAGGACGGCTACCTCACCATCACCGGCCGCAAGAAGGAGATCCTGGTGACCTCCGGCGGCAAGAGCGTCTCCCCGGGGCTCCTGGAGGAGCGCGTGCGGGACCACCCGCTGATCAACCAGTGCATCGTCGTCGGCAACGACCGGCCCTACGTCGCCGCCCTCATCACCCTGGACCAGGAGGCGGTCGAGCACTGGCTGGCGATGCGGAACAAGCCGCAGATGCCCCCGGCCGACCTGGTGCACGACTCCGACCTGGAGACGGAGGTGCGGCGCGCGGTCGTCGCGGCCAACACGCTCGTGTCGCAGGCCGAGTCGATCCGCACCTTCCGCATCCTCGCCCAGCCGTTCACCGAGGAGCACGGCCTGCTGACGCCTTCGCTGAAGCTGAAGCGCAAGGCCATCGAGAAGGCGTACGGTGCCGAGGTCGCGGCGCTCTACACGGCGTGAGTTCCACGGTCAGGAATGCGCAAGGGCTCGTGATCGTTGACGATATGAGTACCACCTGACCACAACCGAAGGATCAAGAGCTCGTGAGCAGCAAGGTCCCCCCGATCATCCTGAACAACGGCGTCGAGATGCCCCAGCTGGGCTTCGGCGTCTGGCAGGTGCCGGACGACGAGGCGGAGACGGCCGTGGTCCAGGCGCTGGAGGCCGGGTACCGCAGCATCGACACCGCGGCGATCTACGGCAATGAAGAGGGCACCGGCAGGGCACTCGCCGCCTCCGGCGTGGCCCGCGAGGATCTCTTCGTCACCACCAAGCTCTGGAACAGCGAACAGGGGTACGACACGACCCTCCGTGCCTTCGACGCCTCACTGGCGAAGCTGGGCCTGGAGTACCTGGACCTCTACCTGATCCACTGGCCCATGCCGGCCGAGGACCGGTATGTCGACACGTACAAGGCGTTGGAGAAGCTGCTCGCCGACGGGCGGGTGCGGGCCATCGGTGTCTCCAACTTCCTGCCGGAGCACCTGGAGCGGCTGACCGGCGAGACGTCGGTCGTCCCGGCGGTCAACCAGATCGAGCTGCACCCGCACCTCCAGCAGCACGCCTCCCGCGAGGTCCACGCGGAGCTGGGCATCGCCACCGAGGCGTGGTCCCCGCTCGGCTCCGGCAAGGGGATTCTGGAGATCCCGGCGATCGTGGCCATCGCCCAGAAGCACAACCGCACGCCGGCCCAGGTCGTGCTGCGCTGGCACCTCCAGCTCGGCAACGTGGTGATCCCGAAGTCCGTGACGCCGTCGCGGATCAAGGAGAACATCGACGTGTTCGGCTTCACCCTGGACACCGAGGACCTGGCGGCGATCAGCGCGCTGAACGAGGACCGGCGTCTGGGTTCGGACCCGGCGGAGGTCAACTCCTGAGCACCGCCCGAGCGTCAGGCACGAGAGGAGGGGCCCGGCCGGGCCCCTCCTCCGCTGTCAGTTGGGCTGCCCCAGCGGACGTACGACGACCGTGTTGACGTCGACGCCGGCCGGCTGGGTGGTGGCCCAGACGATCGAGTCGGCGATCTGGTCGGCGGTGAGCAGGTCACCGGGCGGCAGACCGCCGGTCGCCTCCCAGAACGGGGTCTCCACCCGGCCGGGCGCGATCAGGGTCACGCCGACACCCCACTGGGTGACCTCCCTACGGGTGTTCTCGGCGAGACCGGTCACCGCCCACTTCGTGGCGCCGTAGATGTTGCCCGGTGTGTTCACGAACCCCGCGACGCTGCCGACCAGCACGATCCGCCCGCGCGTCTGCTTCAGGGCGTCGATCGACGCCCTGATCAGCAGCGCGGGGCCGAGCACGTTGGTCAGCACCATCTCCGTCCAGCCCTCGGGGTCGCCCTCGGCCACCGAGTCGTGGGTGGCGAACCCTGCGTTGGCGACCACGGTGTCGAGGCGGCCGAACTCCTTGAGCGTCGCTTCGACGGCGGAGGCCACCTGGGTGTGGTCGGCGGCGTTGCCGACCAGGGTCAGCAGGCCCTCGGGATCGCCGAGTTCGCCGGCGAACGCGCGCAGCCTCGCCTCCCCGCGCCCGGTGACGGCCACCCGGTGCCCCGCGTTCAGCAGCCGCCGGGCGGCGGCGGCTCCGATACCGCTGCCGCCGCCGGTGATGAGCGCGACCGGTGCGTCGGTCATGGTTCCCCCCTGTGTCTGTGCCCGGGTGCCCGTGTGGGCACCTCTTCCGGACGGAGGGGAGTCCATCACTTGGAGCGCTCTCGAAGTCAAGGGCCCGCCACGGCGGCCTTCAGACCGGCCGTGCCGCCGTGTACACGGTGTGCGCCACCAGCACGAACACGTCCTGCCGCCGGTACACGCTCCCCTCGTCCCCGGGGTCGAGCAGCCGGTCAAGGGTGTCCCGGTCCACGGCGTCCAGACCCTCGCCGACCCGCTCGCGGAGCCGGGAGAGGGAGGACGCCGCGTAGTCGCGGGCCGCGTCGGAGACGGGCGCGGGCAGGTCGAGGAGGAAGCTGCGGGTGCCGGTGTGCTTCAGGCCGGCGGCGGTCAGCAGCGCGGGCCAGTCCTCCGTCTCGGGCACGGAGCCGGGCAGGTTCGCGCGCATCTGCGCGAAGAAGTCCTCCTCCACGGCGTGGATCCTGGCCTGGAGCCCGGGACGCCCGAACCCGATGTCGCGGGGCAGGAACCGGGCGGGCAGGCCGCCCTCCAGGATCGCCAGCGTGCCGCCGGGCGTGAGATGCCCGCCGATGGCCGCGAGGGCGGCTCGCTGGTCGCCCAGGTGGTGCAGGCTCTGGCCGGCCCACATCAGGTCGGCGGGGTACTCCAGCTCGCCCAGGGCGCCGGGCAGGTCGCCGGTGAGGGTGCGGAAGCGGTCGGCGACACCGAGCCGGGCGGCCCGGTCCCGGGCCCGTTCCAGCAATGGACCGGCGCCGTCGGCGGCGACCACGCGGGCGCCGGGGAAGACCTCGGCGAACAGGCAGGAGACGACGCCGGGTCCGCTTCCGACGTCGACGACCAGGCCGGGGTCGGTCACGTCCCGCGCCAGCCAGCTCATGGCCTGCCGGTACAGCGGCGTGTAAAGCTCGGCCTGCGCCTCCAGCATCGGGGCCATCTCGGCCCAGTCCAGGTCGGTGTGGTCGTGTCCGGTTCCGTGCCCGTGCGCGGAACCGTGCTCGTCGTGGTGGTGGTCGTGCGCCATGCTGGTCAGCCTCCCGTTCGCGGTGACCTCAGGGTGCGACGACTCACCCCGTCCGGGCAAACAACGTTGCCGGTCCCGCAAAAAAAGGGGAGGCCGCCGGGGCCCGGCCCGCAAGGACCGGACCCCGGTGACTCACCCGCGGGGGAAGCCGCTCACGACAGCGGCGGGTAGGCGTTCTTCATCAGCTCCTGGAACTGCGCGGAGAACCAGTGCCCGGAGACCGGGGCGTTCGCCAGCGCGCCCGAGGGGTTGTTGCCGTTGCGCGCGTTGCCCTCGTAGGTGGGGTCGCACATCCGGTCGAAGCCCTTGCCCTCGTCGTTCGGGATCTCCTCGCTCGCTCCGTCGGACTCGCCCGGGGGCTTCATCCAGACGTACGCGTCGATCCCCGCGGCGGGACTGGACTGCGGACGTTCGCCGAGGCCGGCTCCGGACTGGTTGCACCAGTTGCCGAGGTGGATGCGGCGGTCGTAGCGTCCACCGTTCACGTAGGTGTCCACGTTGGTCGTGGCACCCGGACCGGTGGGCCGGGCGGTGCCGCCCCAGCCGTTGCGCGAGGTGTCGATCAGCATGCCGAGGTTCTGGTCGAAGCCGATCGAGACCAGCTTGTCGCGCATGGCCTGGGCGTAGGACAGCTCGTCGGTGTAGCGGTTCCAGTCGACCCACTTGGACTGGCGCACGGAGGTTCCGTTGACGGAGTCCTCGATCTTGAAGTTCTCCTCCTTGAGGGCGCTGTAGTTGGCGGTGTTGACGATGAAGCCGTGCACGTCGCCGACGGTCGCGCCCTCGGTGGTGGCGGCCGTCTTGAACATGTCGGCGGAGGCACCGAAGTTGTCGTCCCAGCCGAGCCAGCCGTGGTGGCCGGCGTCGACGTAGTTGTAGACGTTGCCGACGTCGCCGAGCTTGTTCAGGGCGTAGCCGACGCCCTTCTGGTAGTTGCCGTTGGCCTTCATCACGTCGCAGTTCGGCGTGGCGGTCGGCCGGCCGCTGACATTGGTGACCAGGTTGGGCAGCGAGTCGATCTCGACCGTGGTGACGATCCTGAGACCCGCGTACTTCGGGTCGGCGAGGATCTCGGCGATCGGGTCGATGTAGTCGGTCTTGTACTTGTCGATCTCCGTCGGGCCCAGTTCGCCGTTGGAGGCGAGGGCGGAGCAGTCACGGCCGGGGAGGTTGTAGATGACGAGCTGGACGGCGAGTTCGCCGGAGCCCTTCTGCGTCAGCGCCTCGTCGAGGTGATCGCGCAGACCCATGCCGCCGTTCACACCGTTGATGGCGGCGATCCGGTCGAGCCACACACCGGTGGGCTGGTTCGCGATCCGGGAGCCGCCCGGTTCGGCGGCTGCCTTCGCGGACCACTCGGGGTTCACGTAGACCTTGGCGCCGTCATAGGGGTTGTTCACCCGGTCGGACGGTCCGGTGGGGTCGGTCGGGTCCGTCGGGTCCGTCGGGTCGGTCGGTCCGCCGTCGACGTTGCAGGTCACGCCGTTGAGAGTGAAGGTGGCCGGGACCGCGTTGGCGCCGCTGTAGGTGGCCTGGAAGCCGAAGCTTGCCGAACCGCCCGTGGCGAGGGTGCCGTTGTACGACTCGTTGGCCGCGGTGACGGCGGCACCGCTCTGACTGACCTTCGCGTTCCAGCCGTTGGTGACCTTCTGGCTGCCGGCGTAGGTCCATCCCAGCGACCAGTTCGAGGTAGCGGCACCGTTGTTGGTGACGGTCACGGCGGCGGTGAAGCCGCTTCCCCAGTCGTTCTGCACCTTGTAGTCGACGGTACAGGCGGCGGCCGCGGCTCCGGCGCTCGCGGAGTGGGCGGCCAGCGCCGTGCCGGAGGCGCCGGCGACCAGCGTCAGGGCAGCGAGCATCGCGGTTCTGGTACGGGTCATGAGTGCGGGTTCCTTCTTTCGTGGGGGTGCGGGTGCTGTCGTCCGGGGCCGCGCGTCCATCGGCGCGGTCCGCTGCCGATCGGCATGGGGGTGCCGTCGTGATCGAAGGTCAGGAACGGCCCGCGGGCACGGTGCGGGAGCCCGGGGTGGGTGCGGGCCGGCGGACCGGCCGAAGGCGCGCGCGAGGACAGGCCGCGGCTGCGGCTAAAAGTCCTGAACGCGGAAGGTGGAGCGGGGGGTGTCGCATGAGCGACTCCTTGCAGTCCGGGCACGCCGTGACGGTCGCGCCGACTGATGGAACCGCTCCCACTGGTTCAGCGAAGGTAGCGCCAAGTGACGGCAAAGAACAGAGGAGTTACCGACTTTCTCTCCGCTCGCCCTGTCGAATCTTTTCGACTCTTCACGCATCTTGACCGCCGATGCCCCTCTCTCCACTATGGGAGCGCTCCCACTGGTTCAAGGCTTGTTGCTCCTCCCCCACCCCCTCCCCGAGCCGCAAGGAGGAACCAGCACCATGCACCTCCGACACAGACGCAGACGCCGCACCGCGCGGCGGCTGTGGACCGCCGCCCTGGCGGCCCTCGCACTGCCCCTCACCATGCTGAGCACGGGTTCGACTCCCGCCCAGGCGGCCGCACTTCAGTGCAGCGTGGACTACAGGACGAACGACTGGGGCTCGGGCTTCACCGCGGAGCTGACGCTCACCAACCGCGGCACCGACGCCATCGACGGCTGGACGCTGACCTACGCCTACGCGGGCGACCAGAAGCTGAGCAACGGCTGGAACGGCACCTGGTCCCAGTCGGGCCGGAACGTCACGGTCAGGAGCGCCTCGTACAACGGGCGGGTCGCCGCCGGGGCCGCCGTCACCACCGGCGGGCAGTTCACGTACAGCGGCACCAACACGGCGCCCACGAACTTCGCGGTCAACGGCACCTCCTGCGTCGGCGCGCACCAGCCGCCGATCACGGTGCTGACCAGCCCGGAGGCGGGCGCGGTGTACTCGCAGGGCGAGGCGGTGCCACTCGCGGCCACGGCCGCCGCGGCCGACGGCGCCGGCGTCAGCAAGGTGGAGTTCTACGACGACACCACCCTGCTCGGCACCGACACCAGCGCGCCCTACACGCACTCGGCCTCCGGCTTGACCGTGGGCAGTCATTCCCTGGTGGCGAAGGCGTACGACAGCATGGGCGCCTCCGGCAGTTCGACGCCGGTCGGCATCACGGTCGCCTCGGGACCGGTTGTGGTTGCCTCACCCGGCCAACTCGGCGTCCAGCAAGGTGAGTCGGGGACGTACGAGGTCAAGCTGTCGAAGCAGCCGGCCGCCAGTGTCACCGTCACGACGACCCGCGCGAGCGGCAACACGGGGCTCTCACTCACCGGCGGGGCGAGTCTCACCTTCACCCCGTCGAACTGGGACACCGCCCAGCGGGTGACCGTCTCCGCGGACGCGTCGGGCACCGGCTCGGCGGTCTTCGAGTCGACGGCTCCCGGCCACGGCAAGGCCGCGGTCACCGTGACCCAGCTGGCCGCAGCGAAGGACTACGACGCCCGCTTCCTGGAGCTGTACGGGAAGATCACCGACCCGGCGAACGGCTACTTCTCCCCCGAGGGCGTCCCGTACCACTCGGTCGAGACGCTGATCGTCGAGGCGCCCGACCACGGGCACGAGACGACCTCGGAGGCGTACAGCTACCTGCTGTGGCTCCAGGCCATGTACGGGAAGGTGACCGGCGACTGGTCGAGGTTCAACAACGCCTGGGAGATCATGGAGACGTACATGATCCCCACCCACGCCGACCAGCCGACCAACTCGGCCTACAACGCCTCGAAGCCGGCGACCTACGCACCCGAACTGGACACGCCGAACGAGTATCCGGCGCCCCTGGACGGCGCGGTCTCCGTCGGTCCCGACCCGATCGCCGGCGAGCTGAAGTCGGCGTACGGCACCGACGACGTCTACGGCATGCACTGGCTCCAGGACGTCGACAACACCTACGGATACGGCAACTCGCCGGGCAAGTGCGAGGCGGGTCCGGCGGACACCGGCCCCTCCTACATCAACACCTTCCAGCGCGGCGCGCAGGAGTCGGTGTGGGAGACGGTGCCGCAGCCGACCTGCGACGCCTTCAAGTACGGCGGCCCCAACGGCTACCTGGACCTGTTCACCGGCGACGCGTCCTACGCGAAGCAGTGGAAGTTCACCAACGCCCCGGACGCCGACGCGCGGGCCGTACAGGCCGCGTACTGGGCGGACGTCTGGGCCGAGGAGCAGGGCAAGGGCGACGAGATCGCCGGGACCCTCGACAAGGCCGCGAAGATGGGCGACTACCTGCGCTACGCCATGTTCGACAAGTACTTCAAGAAGGTCGGCGACTGCGTGGGGCCGTCGAGCTGCCCGGCCGGCACCGGCAAGGACTCCTCGCACTACCTGCTGTCCTGGTACTACGCCTGGGGCGGCGCGGTGGACACCTCGGCGGGCTGGGCCTGGCGCATCGGTTCCAGCCACACCCACGGCGGCTACCAGAACCCGCTGGCCGCGTACGCGCTGAGCACCTACGCCGACCTGAAGCCCAAGTCGGCCACCGGCGCCTCCGACTGGGCCAAGTCCCTCGACCGGCAGGTGGAGTTCTACCGCTGGCTGCAGTCCGACGAGGGGGCCATCGCGGGCGGCGCGACCAACAGCTGGGCGGGCCGGTACGCGACACCGCCGGCCGGTACGCCGACCTTCTACGGCATGTACTACGACGAGAAGCCGGTGTACCACGACCCGCCGTCCAACCAGTGGTTCGGCTTCCAGGCGTGGTCCATGGAGCGGGTCGCCGAGTACTACCAGCAGAGCGGCGACGCGGCGGCGAAGGAGGTCCTCGACAAGTGGGTCGACTGGGCGCTGTCGGAGACGACGGTCAACCCGGACGGCACCTTCCGGATCCCCTCGACGATGCAGTGGTCGGGTCGGCCCGACACCTGGAACGCGTCCTCCCCGGGTGACAACGGCGACCTGCACGTCACCGTCTCCGACTACACCAACGACGTCGGTGTGGCGGCGGCCTACGCCAAGACCCTGACGTACTATGCCGACCGCTCGGGCGACACGGAGGCGGCCGCGACCGCCAAGGCGCTGCTCGACGGCATGTGGGAGAACAACCAGGACGCGCTCGGCATCGCCGTCCCGGAGACCCGCGCCGACTACAACCGCTTCGACGACCCGGTCTACGTCCCGAACGGCTGGACCGGGACCATGCCGAACGGCGACACGATCGACGCGTCGTCGACGTTCGCCTCGATCCGCTCCTTCTACCAGGACGACCCGGCCTGGTCGAAGATCGAG
Source organism: Streptomyces sp. NBC_01723 (assembly GCF_036246005.1). NCBI lineage: Bacteria > Bacillati > Actinomycetota > Actinomycetes > Kitasatosporales > Streptomycetaceae > Streptomyces > Streptomyces sp. NBC_01723. The sequence continues at coordinate 7,344,628 of NZ_CP109171.1, read as the reverse complement.
GACTATCTCGCGGGCGGTGCCGCGCCCACGTTCACGTACCACCGGTTCTGGGCTCAGGCGGACATCGCCCTCGCCATGGGTTCGTACGCGGAGCTACTGGAATAGCCCCCGCGGGGCGCTCCGCGGGCTGGGCGGTTGTTCGACCGCGGGTCCGCTGTAGCTGGTCGCGCTCACGCGGCGGTAGCCGCAAGTCGGCACAGACCCGCCCCCCTGCGGGGCGCTCAAGGCTCCGCGTGCTTGGTCTCGTCACCGGACGACGGGACCCCTGCCGGGCGGCCCTCGTTCATGGCGAGGGCCGCCCGTGCTCGTATGCGTTCTGCTCCTGACGGAAGGACGGTTCCCCACCGTGCGAAGAACCAGGATCCTCACCGTTCTGCTGGCGCTCGCGGCCGGTCTCCTGGCGGGCAGCCCGCCCACCGCACTGGCCGCCGGCACACCGGAGGCGGCCGTCACCGCCGACACCTACGCCTGGAAGAACGCCCGTGTCGACGGCGGCGGATTCGTCCCCGGCATCGTCTTCAACCGAACCGAGAAGGACCTGGCCTACGCCCGCACCGACATCGGCGGCGCCTACCGCTGGCAGGAGTCGTCCCACACCTGGACACCGCTCCTCGACCACGTCGGCTGGGACGACTGGGGTCACACGGGCGTGGCCAGTATCGCCTCCGACTCCGTCGATCCCGACCGGGTGTACGCGGCGGTCGGCACCTACACCAACGACTGGGATCCGGGCAACGGCGCGGTGCTCCGCTCCGCCGACCGGGGCGCGACCTGGGCGAAGACGGACCTGCCGTTCAAGCTGGGCGGCAACATGCCGGGCCGGGGCATGGGCGAACGCCTGGCCGTCGACCCGCACGACAACGACGTGCTCTACCTGGGCGCGCCCAGCGGCCACGGACTGTGGCGGTCGACCGACGCGGGCGTGACCTGGTCCGAGGTGACGGCCTTCCCGAACCCCGGGAACTACGCGCAGGACCCCGGCGACACGTCCGGCTACGCCTCCGACAACCAGGGCATCACCTGGGTCACCTTCGACGAGTCGACGGGGTCGGCGGGCGCGGCGACGAAGACCGTCTACGTCGGCGTCGCCGACAAGGAGAACGCCGTCTACCGCTCCACGGACGCGGGCGCGACCTGGGAGCGGGTCGCCGGACAGCCCACCGGGTACCTGGCCCACAAGGGCGTCCTGGACGCGGAGAACGGATACCTGTACCTGGCCTACAGCGACACGGGCGGGCCGTACGACGGCGGCAAGGGGCGGCTGTACCGGTACGCCACGGCCACGGGCACCTGGACGGACATCAGCCCGGTCGCGGAGGCGGACACCTACTTCGGGTTCAGCGGCCTGACCGTCGACCGGCAGAACCCGGGGACGGTCATGGCGACGGCGTACAGCTCCTGGTGGCCGGACACGCAGATCTTCCGCTCGACGGACAGCGGCGCGACCTGGACGCAGGCGTGGGAGTACACGTCGTACCCGACCCGCGAGAACCGCTACACGATGGACGTCTCCTCCTCCCCCTGGCTCACCTGGGGCGCGAACCCGGCGCCGCCCGAGCAGACACCGAAGCTGGGCTGGATGACGGAGGCGCTGGAGATCGACCCGTTCGACCCGGACCGGATGATGTACGGGACGGGGGCGACGATCTACGGCACGGAGAACCTCACGAACTGGGACTCCGGCGGCAAGTTCGCCATCGAACCGATGGTGCGCGGCCTGGAGGAGACCGCGGTCAACGACCTGGTCTCCCCACCGTCCGGTGCGCCGCTCCTCAGCGCGCTGGGTGACGTCGGCGGCTTCCGGCACACGAGCCTGACCGAGGTGCCGTCGATGATGTTCACCTCCCCGAACTTCACCTCCTCCACGAGCCTGGACTTCGCGGAGGCGAAGCCGGACGTCGTCGTGCGGTCGGGCAACCTGGACTCGGGTCCGCACGTCGCGTTCTCCACGGACAACGGCGCCACCTGGTTCGGCGGCACCGACCCGGCGGGGGTGAGCGGCGGCGGCACGGTCGCGGCGGGCGCGGACGGCGGCCGCTTCGTGTGGAGCCCCGACGGCACCGGGGTGCAGCACACGACGGGCTTCGGCACCTCATGGCAGGCGTCGCGCGGCATCCCGGCCGGCGCGGTCGTCGAGTCCGACCGGGTGGACCCGAAGACCTTCTACGGCTTCAAGTCCGGCAAGTTCTACGTCAGCGAGGACGGCGGCGCGACCTTCACCGCGTCGGCGGCGACCGGCCTGCCCGCCGGTGACAGCGTCCGCTTCAAGGCCCTGCCGGGCCGCGCGGGCGACGTCTGGCTGGCCGGGGGCGCGCCGCACGGGCCGTACGGCCTGTGGCACTCCACGGACGGCGGCGCGACCTTCACCAAGCTGCCGAACGTCGAGGCGGCCGACACGATCGGCTTCGGCAAGGCGGCACCCGACGCCTCCTACCAGACGCTCTTCACCAGTGCGAAGATCGGCGGTGTCCGCGGCATCTTCCGCTCCACCGACCAGGGCGCCACCTGGACCCGCGTCAACGACGATGCCCACCAGTGGGGCTGGACCGGCGCCGCCATCACCGGGGACCCGCGGGTGTACGGACGGGTGTACGTGGCGACCAACGGACGGGGCGTCGTCTACGGTGACACGTCCGACGACGGCGGCGACCCCGGCCCGACCCCCACGGGGGCGTGCGCGGTTGCGTACACGATCACCAACCAGTGGCCCGGCGGCTTCCAGGCCGACGTCCGGCTCACCAACACCGGCACGTCCGCCTGGAACGGCTGGTTCCTCGACTGGCCCTTCGCCGACGGCCAGCGGGTGACCCAGATGTGGAACGGCGACCACACCCGGTCGGCCACCACGGTGACGGCGAGGAACGTCACCTGGAACGGCAACGTGGCCCCCGGCGCCTCGGTGAACTTCGGCTTCACGGGCAGCTGGACGGGGACGAACGCGAAGCCGTCCGGTTTCCGGCTCGGTGAGCACGGCTGCACGCTGGAGTGACCCCTGGCCGGGGGCGCGTGCCGTACGGCACGCGCCCCGGCCAGGTCAGGCCGATGGGTCGGACCCGGTCGGGGTACCACCGTCCAGGCTTTCCCGGGCCTCTGCTCTGAGCTGGGCGATGATCTCGGTCCGGGACTCGTCGATCCCGGCCGCCAGTCCGCTCACCTGTGTCACGAGGTCCGAGGTGATCTCGGTGACGTCGTGGGGTTCCAGCGGCGAACCGTGGAGTTCCGAGACCGCCTCGCGCAGATCCCGGAGGGCCGCGAGCATCTCGCGGACGTCACTCGCGTCCTTCACATTCGTCAGCAGTCTGCCGGTACGCCGGTGCACCGCCTTCGCACACGCCTCCTCGTCCAGGGGGCGGGTGAGTTCGGCCACCGCGTCCTCCACCACACCGCTGACGAACGTCTGGAGGTCACGGTCGTCCGCTTCCTCCAGGAAGTCGCGCACGTGTCCGAACACCACGCGCAGTCCCTCCGCCAGTGCCCGGAGTGCGGTTGCCCCGTCCGCGTCGACGAAGCGGCTCCTGCGGACGGCGGCGGCCAGTTCCTCGACCAGTTGCGGCACCGGACCCCGCCCTCCTAGACCACGGAGGACGTGGGCCAGCGCCCGCAGGTCTTCGGCGACCGTCGCCAGTGCCGCCAGTTGATCGGGTACCTGGTCCTCTCCCTGCCCGACGGGCTCGGTCGCCGTCCTGCGTATCGTGCGCGCAACGGCCTCGACGAACGTCCTGGCGGCAAGGGTCAACCGGCGCAGTTGCAGATACCGCTCGAAGCGCGTGAGCAGGGTCCCGAACAGTTCGAGGTAGTCGATCACCACGCTGAACAATTCGTCCACGGCCTCGGACGAGGCGGCGTCGGCCACCTGGGCCAGCAGGGCGTCGCACAGGTCCGTCACGGCGAGGACCAGGACCGCGTCCCCGTTGAGGCTGTCCAGCGCGTGCAGAACGTCGTAGGCCGCGTCGACCAGACGCGTGGGCCGCCCCGGTGGGTCCACGGCAGCGACCATGTCACGCCACAGAACGCTCCCCTCGTGCGTACGCAACAGGTGCCGGAGCTTGTCGAGGGTGGCGAGGAAGAGATCCCGGGCTTCGACCGCGTGCGGGAAGGCGTTCAACGCGTTCGCCATGGTGCCGGCCACGGTGCTTCCACCGGGCAGCACGAGGAGCGGGGCGGACGGCCGGTGGTACGGGTTGCGGGCGATCCACACACTGCCGCGCCCGTCGCTGTACAGCTCCGGTGTCTGCGGGTCCCGGTTCCTCGTGAGCGTCTCGGTCACGAAGTCGTACAGCTCGGATATCGAGACGTATCCGTCACGGTCCCGGTCGGCCAGACCGTTCCTGATGCCGTCCAGCAGGACCGAGGTGAAGACCGAGCGCGGCCGCAGCCCGGGCAGGGCACCGGAACCCTCCTCGTACGAGTACTGGAACGACGTGGAAGAGGTGAGGATGATGCGGCCCCGGCCCGACAGGTGCACGGGCAGGTCCACCTTGCTCCTCGCGCCGCGCGACACGAGGCCGCGGCGGAACGCCCCGCTGAAGCAGCAGTCGAGGATGACCACCTGGGTCCGTGCGTCGCACTCGTCCAACTGCACCAGGATCGCCCGCGGGTTGAGTCCCGTCTGGGCCAGGCGGTCGGCCTCGGAGTCCTTCGCGGCGAGGTAGTAGCGGTTCTGCACGTCCTTCACCCCGTGGCAGGAGAAGTAGACGAGCACGAGGTCGTCCGGTTCCGACTCGGCGAGGAAGGACTTGAGGGCACGCTCGATCTCGTCCGCGAGACCGTTGAACACCTTGGTGACGTCGAACTGGCCCAGGCCCGGATCGCCGAGTACCTCGGCGAGGGCCTCGGCGTCGCCCGCCGGTGCGACCAGTTTCGTGAACTCCGGGTCCTCGTACGTGTCCGTGGCTATCAGAAGTGCCCTGCGCCGTCCGCGCCCACGGTTGTCAGGACGCCGGGTCACCGTGGGTTCCGGGTGTCTCGTCGTCGCCCGCCCCGGAGGCGGCGTTGTTCCTGAGCCACTGCGCGATCAGGGCCTGCTCCTCCGCCTTGGGGTGCCCCGTCACCGTCAGGCTTCCCGACGGCCCCGTCAGCTCCACGGAGCGGTGCTGTGCCCTGCCCACCCAGCCTGCCGCCAGGCGTACGACCTCGGAGAGAACCGGTGACGCGACGAGGGCCGCGACGAGGGACAGCGTGAGCGGATCCCCCTTGGCGCCCTGCGGGGCCCGCTGCCCGGTCCGGGGACGGACGAGTTGGGCACCGAGGTCACTCAGTCCGCTCCTGAACGGCTCGGCCGCGTCGTGCCAGTCGTCCGGTTCCAACGTGTCGTCGTACAGGTGCAAAGTGACGGGTACGCGTTCCGTGCTCATCAGTCCCCCACATGCCGTCGCGCGTTACGCGGTCAGTATGGTCCCGGCGGGATACTCGTAGGTGCTGTTTCACCATTCACCTCCGTACCGCACGACTGGTCGACCCGCCGGGACCGGCGCCGCGTTCCGACGACTCGGGGACTCAGGGCGTGTACACCGTCGGCCTCGGGGCCGTCGCCATGCCGGAGCCGATGAAGAAGCTCGGGTGCGGGGGCTGGTTGTAGGCGGTGTTCTGCCAGGCCAGTGCAGTGCGGTACTGGGTGTCGTGGAGGAGGGTCGTGATGCGGGTGCCGGTGTCGTACGGCGTGGAGTAGACGCGCAGGGCCCTGTTGTCCGACGTGCGCCAGACGACCTCCTCGCGCCAGTCGCCGAGTATGTCGCCCGCGAGGACCGGGGTGGCCTTGGTGCCGTTGTTGGACGCGACGCCGGACCCGGTGAGCAGGCGGGTGTCGCCGGAGGGGCCGTACTTGTCGAAAGGGTGCCGTCGAGGAGTTCACGGACCGGGTCGCCGTCCCACCAGGACAGGAAGTTGGCGCTGGAGGGCTTGCGGCTGTTCACGACCGTGCCCCCGGGGTCGCGGATGCCGCTCTCGGCGGAGGACCAGGACTCGGCGCCCGCGCTGCCGGACCAGATGTCCCCGGCGACGCCCCGGCCGTTGTCGCCGCTCGCGCCGGTGGACCAGATGATCCGTCCGGTGCGCGCGTCCGCCATCCAGGACGAGGGCTTCGAGGCGTCCTCGTCCACCTTGAATTCCTCCAGGCCCGCGCGGGACGGGTCGAGGTCGCCGACGTGCATGGCGTCGCCGTGACCGTTCCTCGTGGTCCACAGGGCGTTGCCGTTGTCGTCGACGGCCATCGCGCCGTAGACGATCTCGTCCTTGCCGTCGCCGTCGACGTCCGCGACGGAGAGCTGGTGGTTGCCCTGGCCGTCGTAGCCCTTGCCGGTGTTGGTGGAGGAGTTGGTGTCGAAGGTCCAGCGGCGGGTGAACCGCCCGTCGCGCCAGTCCCAGGCGGCGATCACGGAGCGCGTGTAGTAGCCGCGCGCCATGATCAGGGAGGGCCGGGAGCCGTCCAGGTACGCGGTGCCCGCCAGGAAGCGGTCGACGCGGTTGCCGTAGGAGTCGCCCCAGGAGGAGACGCTGCCCCGGGCGGGGACGTGGTCGACGGTGCCCATGGCCCTGCCGGTCCCGCCGTCGAACATGGTCAGGTACTCGGGGCCGGACAGGACGTAGCCGGAGGAGTTGCGGTGGTCGGCCGAGGAGTTGCCGACGACCGCGCCGGTGCCGTCCCGGGTGCCGTCGGCGGTCTTCATCGCCACCTCGGCCCTGCCGTCGCCGTCGTAGTCGTACACCTGGAACTGGGTGTAGTGGGCGCCCGAGCGGATGTTGCGCCCGAGGTCGACGCGCCACAGCCGGGTGCCGTCCAGCCGTAGGCCGTCGACGATCGTGTTGCCCGTGTACCCGGACTGGGAGTTGTCCTTGGCGTTGGTCGGCTGCCACTTGAGGACGAGGTCGAGCGCGCCGTCGCCGTCGAGGTCGCCGACGGAGGCGTCGTTCGCCTCGTAGGTGTAGGAGACGCCGTCGGGTGTCGTGCCGCCGGCGGGCGGGCTGATCGGCACGTCCTTGTAGCCGGCCCGGAACTGGACGGCGTGGACGGAGTCGCCCTGCTCGGTGCCGTCGACGACGGCGCGGACGGTGTAGTCGGCGTGGGACGGGGCGCCGGCGTGGAAGAAGGTGGTGGAGCCGGTGAGGGGGGCGGCGTTGACCTTCGTGCCGGCCCGGTAGACGTTGAACGCGACGTTGTCCGGGTCGGTGCCCAGCCAGCGCCAGCCGACCAGGTTGCCGTCGCCGGTGTGGACGCTGACCACGCCCCGGTCGAGGGCCTCGACCTGACGTGCCGTGGCGGCGTGGGCGGTGCCGGGGGCGAGCGTGGTCAGGCCCGCGCCGATCAGCCCCGCGGCGGCGAGGGCGGCGGCCAGGGCGAGCGGGCGTCTGCGGTACGTGTGGGGGTGCCTCACGGGGTGGACCTCCTGGAGGACGGATGGGTTCCGCCTCTCAGTCGCCGCCCGGGAGGGCCGGGTTGCCGCCCCCGGCCTACGACTTCACGAACGCCCGGAGGGTGAAGACGGGGTCGGGCCGGGGGCGGTCCTGGTCCGGCAGGGCCGCGAGCCGGGTGGCGAAGTGCTCCGCGCCCGGCTCGCCGGGCGGCAGCGTGACGAACCAGCCGCGCCGCAGGTCGGCGACGGTACGGCGGGGGCTGCGGCCCTGGCCGTGGCCGGTGAAGCGGGCCTCCCCCGCCGGGACCAGGCCGTGCGCGCGGGCGTGCGCCTCGACGAGGGCGGCGGCGTCGTGCGCGGTGCTGGGCGGGCGGGCCGCGAGCACGGCGTCGATGTCACTGCCCACGTTGTGGGAGGCGCCCTTGTCGACGGTGGTCACGTACACCCCGCCGGGCCGCAGGACGCGGGCGCACTCGCCGACGATCGCCCGCACGTCCCCGGCGCCCTCCGCCAAGTGCAGCAGCCACACGCTGGTGACGGCGTCGAACCCGCCGTCGCGGAAGGGCAGCCGGCGGCTGTCGGCGAGCACGACGGCACCGGGCAGCCGGGCCGCGGCCCGCCGGGCCATGGCGGGGGCGAGGTCCGCGCCGGTCACCCGCGGGGCGCCCGGCGCGGCCGCCAGCCGCCGGGTGACGATGCCGGTGCCGCAGGCGATGTCGAGCAGGCTGCGCGCCCCGCGCGGCACGAGGCTCAGTACGGCCCGTGCCGCGGCTTCGGCCCGGGGCTCGCCGCCGCGGGCCGCGTCGTACCGCTCCGCTTCCTTGTCGTAGTCGAGCACACCGTCAGTGTGCCCCGTGACCGGCGGCCAGATCCTCCACCCTGCGGGCCAGCTCGACGTCCTTCGCGGTGACGGCGCCGCCCGCGCTGTGCGTGTGCACCGCGAGGGACACGGTGTTGTAGCCGAGGGTGAGGTCGGAGTGGTGGTCGAGTTCCTCCTGCACCTGGGCGATGTGCACGACCATGGCGGTCGCCGCGAAGTGCGAGCCGAGCCGGTAGGCACGGGTGAGGCGGCCGCCCTCCAGCGACCAGCCCGGCAGCTCGGTCAGCCGCTCTTCGATCTCCTGCCGCGACAGCGGTTCGACGGGCATGTGCCACGCTCCTGTCCTGGGGGCCCGGGTACCGGGGGTGCCCCTTCAGCCTGCCACAGCACGGCCACCGGAGCCCTGGTCAGGAGGGCGGGCCGGCCCCGTCGCGGCCCGCCGTCGACTACCGTTCGGCCCATGACCGCACCCACGTCCGGCACCGTCCCCGCCCCCCAGGGCGTGGGTCCGCTGCTCCGGGCCTGGCGGGAGCGGCGGCGGGTCAGCCAGCTGGAGCTGGCCCTGCGCGCCGACTCCTCCGCCCGGCACATCAGCTTCGTCGAGACGGGCCGCTCCCGGCCGAGCGAGGAGATGGTGCTGCGCCTGGCCGAGCACCTGGACGTTCCCGTGCGCGAGCGCAACGCCCTGCTGCTCGCGGCCGGTTACGCCCCGCACTACCCGGAGACCCCGCTGGACGACCCGGCGCTGGGCGCCCTGCGCGAGGGCATGGAGCGGCTGATCCGGGGCTACGAGCCGTATCCGGCGCTGGTCGTCGACGGGACGTACCAGGTGCTGGCGGCCAACCGGGGTGTGGCGGTGCTGATGGACGGCGTCGCCGAGCATCTGCTCGCGCCGCCGCTGAATGCGATGCGGCTGACCCTGCATCCGGAGGGACTGGCACCGCGCATCCGCAATCTGCGCCAGTGGCGCGGGCACCTGCTGGAGCAGATGGAGCGGCAGATCGCCCTGCAGCGCTCGGAGCCGCTGCGCGCGCTGTACGACGAGGTGGCGGCCTATCCGGTGCCGGACACCGCGCCGGAGATCGCACCGGACGGGGAACCGGAGGAAACGGTGCCGTACTTCGCGCTGCCGATGCGGATCGAGCACGAGGGCCGGACCCTGTCGTTCATCTCGTCCATCTCCACCTTCAACACCCCGATGGACGTGACGGTGGCCGAGCTGGCCATCGAGACGCTGCTGCCGGCCGACCCGGCCACGGTCAAGTACCTGCACACACTGCTGTCCTGACAAGGTTGATCGCGAACACCCCTGTGAGAGCGGCGGGGGTACATGACAGACTGCGGTGTGACTTGGGCGCGTTGGGGAGGCGTGGCGTGAGTGAGCGACGGGCCGCACCCACCGTGGGCCAGGTGGTCCTCGGCAGACGGCTGCAGGAACTGCGGGAGACAGCGGGCCTCAGACGCGAGGAGGCCGCCAAGGTGCTCCGCGTGGCCCCGGCCACGGTGCGGCGCATGGAGACGGCCGAGGTCTCGCTGAAGATACCGTATGTCCAGATCCTCCTGACGACGTACGGGGTCGCCTCCGACGAGGTCGCCGCGTTCGTGACCCTCGCCGAGGAGGCCAACCAGCCGGGCTGGTGGCAGCGGTACCACGACGTGCTGCCGGACTGGTTCAGCATGTACGTGAGCCTGGAGGGCGCCGCGCGGATCGTGCGCTCCTACGAGCCGCACTTCGTCCCGGGCCTGCTCCAGACCGAGGACTACGCGCGCTCGGTCCTGGAGGCCGGGACGATCGGCAACGCGGGCGGTGACGCCGTCGAGCGGCACGTGTCCCTGCGGATGGAGCGACAGCGGCTGCTGGACCGCCCGGACCCGCCGCACCTGTGGGTGGTGATGGACGAGACGGTGCTGCGCCGCCCGGTCAGCGTGCACGGCCGGGTGATGCGCGAACAGCTGGACAAGCTGCTGGAGTTCGCGTCCCGGGACCGGGTGACGCTCCAGGTCGCCGAGTTCGAGGACGGGCCGCACCCGGGGACGTACGCGCCGTTCACCCTGTTCCGGTTCGCGGAGCCGGAGCTGCCCGACATGGTCTTCACCGAGTACCTGACCGGCGCCCTGTACCTGGACTCCCGGCCCGAGGTCTCGGCGCACCTGGAGGTCCTGGACCACATGACGGCGCGTGCCGCGTCGACCCAGCGCACCGAGAAGGTCCTGCGCGAGTACCGCGAGAACTACTGACCCGGCGACACCCCCAGGGCCTGTCCGACCATTCCCGTCGTCGCCCGGTGCGGCGAGAGTGCGTGCATGGCGTCGCGAGGCTGGGGGCACCTCCCGGCCGGAGGCTGGGGGAGGGAAGGTCAGACAGGCCCTGGGCCCGAAGCTCCCAGGAGACGACACGGCACGAGCGGATTCGACGGCAGCGCCGCCCCGATCGACACCGGTCGGCCGCACCCGGCGCGTTTCTACGACTGGTGGCTGGGCGGCAAGGACGACTACCCGGTGGACGAGGAGCCGGCCCGCAGGATCCTCGCCGCGGACGGCACGGCGGTGCGCGGCGCGCGCGCCAACCGCCGGTTCATGCACCGGGCGGTCCGCACCCTCGCCGAGGCCGGGATCCGGCAGTTCCGTCACGCACCACCTCGGCGACGCGGTCGACGGTGACGACGTGCATGGACTCCCTGGGCGGTACGTCGACGCCCTCGCCCCGGGCAGCCACCCGGTGCTGTCGCAGGTCACGCCCGATCTGAACCCGGAGGCGGTGGGCCGGGCCGCCGCTCTGTCCACCCGCGGCGGCACGCCGTTCCACCCGCGCTCGCTCACCGCGTTCACCCGCTTCTTCGACGGCCTGGAGCTGCTGGGCCCCGGCATCATCCCGGTCACCGGATGGCGGCCGGACCCGCAGGACGTGGCCGCCCAGGCGGAGGGCATCGTGCCGGTCCACGCGGGGGTCGCGCGCAAGCTCTGACCCGGACGCCGGACACCGGGCGCCCGCGCTGACCCGTACGGGCCCCGCGAACGGGTGCGCTCCCGTGCCCGCCCCTAGGTTCGAGAACCAGGGTGAGCAAGGGAGCGCACGTGACCGACACGCGGACACCGCCCACCGAGCCGGGCGCGGCGCTGCTGCGCGCGGGACGGTTCTTCCGGCCGGGGACCGCCGCACCCGACCTGCACAGCATCGGGCTGGTCGGCGGCCGGGAGGCGGACGCCTTCTACCGGGACCGCTGGAGCCACGACAAGGTCGTCACCTCCACGCACGGCGTGAACTGCACGGGCTCGTGCCGCTGGAACGTGTTCGTCAAGGACGGCATCATCACGTGGGAGACGCAGGCCACGGACTACCCGTCGGTCGGCCCGGACCGCCCCGAGTACGAGCCGCGCGGCTGCCCGCGGGGGGCGGCCTTCTCCTGGTACACGTACTCGCCGACGCGGGTGCGCTACCCGTACGTGCGCGGGGTGCTCCTGGAGATGTACCGGGAGGCGAGGGCGCGCCTGAAGGATCCGGTGCTGGCCTGGGCGGACATCCAGGGCGACCCCGAGCGGCGGCGGCGCTACCAGCGGGCGCGGGGCAAGGGCGGGCTGGTCCGGGCGGACTGGGACGAGGCGGTCGAGATGGTCGCCGCCGCCCACGTCCACACCATCCGCGCCCAGGGCCCCGACCGCATCGCGGGCTTCTCCCCCATCCCCGCGATGTCGATGGTGTCGCACGCGGCGGGCGCCCGCTTCCACTCCCTCATCGGCGCGCCGATGCTGTCGTTCTACGACTGGTACGCCGACCTGCCCGTGGCCTCCCCGCAGGTGTTCGGCGACCAGACGGACGTGCCGGAGTCGGGCGACTGGTGGGACGCGGCGTACCTGATCATGTGGGGTTCGAACGTGCCGGTGACCCGCACGCCGGACGCGCACTGGATGGCGGAGGCCCGCTACCGGGGCCAGAAGGTCGTGGTGGTGTCGCCGGACTACGCCGACAACACCAAGTTCGCCGACCAGTGGCTGCACCCGCACCCGGGCACGGACGCCGCGCTGGCCCTGGCGATGGGGCACGTGGTGCTCAAGGAGTTCTTCGTCGACCGCGGGACCCCGTTCTTCGACGACTACGTGCGGCGCTTCACCGACCTGCCGTTCCTGGTGACGCTGACCGAGCGGGACGGGGCGTACGTCCCGGCGAAGTTCCTGCGCGCCGCCGACCTGGGGCAGGGCGGCGAGGACGCCCGCTGGAAGACGGTCGTGCTGGACGGGGCGACGGGCCGCGCGGTCGTCCCGAACGGCTCCCTCGGCTTCCGCTGGAACGAGGCCGACCAGGGCCGCTGGAACCTCGACCTGGGCGAGGTGCGGCCCCGGCTGACCCTGCACGGACACGAGATGGCGTCGGGTGTCGAGGTGCTGCTCCCCCGCTTCGACACCGAGGGCGGCGTACACGGGCAGGGACGCGGTGACGTGCTGCGGCGGGGTGTCCCGGCGACGCGGCTCGGTGGGGCGACCGGGCCACTGGTGACGACGGTGTTCGACCTGCTGCTGGCCCAGTACGGGGTGGCGCGGCCGGGGGTGCCGGGCGACTGGCCGGCGTCGTACGAGGACGCGGCGGCGCCCGGCACCCCGGCCTGGCAGGAGACGCACACCTCGGTCCCGGCGGCGGCCTGTGTGCGCATCGCGCGGGAGTTCGCGCGGACCGCGGAGCGGTCCAAGGGCCGCTGCATGATCCTGATGGGCGCGGGCACCAACCACTGGTTCCACTCCGAGACGATCTACCGGACCTTCCTGGCCCTGCTCCAGCTCACCGGCTGCCAGGGCCGCAACGGCGGCGGCTGGGCGCACTACGTCGGGCAGGAGAAGTGCCGTCCGGTGACCGGCTGGGCGACGCTGGCCGCCGCGTCGGACTGGTCGCGCCCGCCTCGGCAGATGATCGGCACCGGGTACTGGTACCTCAACACCGACCAGTGGCGCTACGACCGGTTCCGCGCCGACGTGCTGGCCTCGCCGCTCGGCGAGGGGCGGCTATCCGGCATGACGGGCGCGGACTGCCTGGCCCTGTCGGCGCGCACGGGGTGGATGCCCTCCTACCCGACCTTCGACCGCAACCCGCTGGAGCTGGGCGAGTCCTTCGGGGACCCGGTGGCCGACGCCGTGGCGGAACTGCGCGCGGGGACGCTGAAGTTCGCGTGCGAGGACCCGGACGCGCCGGAGAACTGGCCGCGGATCGTGACCCTGTGGCGGGCCAACCTGCTCGGCTCCTCGGGCAAGGGCGCCGAGTACTTCACCAAGCACCTGCTGGGCACCCAGTCCGCGCTGCGCGCCGAGGAGGCCGCGCCCGGCGAGCGCCCGCGGGACGTCGTCTGGCACGAGGAGGCACCCGAGGGCAAGCTCGACCTGCTGCTGTCGCTGGACTTCCGGCACACCTCGTCGACGCTCCTCTCGGACGTGGTGCTGCCCGCCGCGACCTGGTACGAGAAGCACGACCTGTCCAGCACGGACATGCACCCCTACGTGCACGCCTTCTCCCCGGCCGTGAGTCCGCCGTGGCAGGCGCGCACCGACTTCGACACGTTCAAGGCGATCGCGGAGAAGCTGAGCGAGCTGGCCGCCGGGCACCTCGGGGTGCGCAGGGACCTGGTGGCGGCGCCACTCCAGCACGACACGCCGGGCGAGATCGCCCAGCCGGGCGGGGTGGTCCGGGACTGGCGGCGCGGGGAGTGCGAACCGGAGCCCGGCAAGACCATGCCGGACCTGGTCGTGGTGGAGCGCGACTACACGGCGATCGGCGCGAAGTTCGCGGCCCTCGGCCCGCTGGTGGAGACCAAGGGCCTGCCCGCCAAGGGCATCACCCTGAAGCCGGACGAGGAGGTGGAGCGGCTGCGGCAGCTGAACGGCGCGGTGCGCGGCGGCCCGGCCGACGGGCGCCCGGCGCTGGACACCGCGGTCAAGGCCGCGAACACCGTGCTGGCCCTCTCCGGCACCACCAACGGGCGCCTGGCCACCCAGGGCTTCCACACGCTGGAGGCGAAGACCGGGCAGGAGATGGCGCACCTCGCCGCCGAACACGAGGGCAAGCGGATCACGTACGCGGACACTCAGGCGGCGCCCGTGCCGGTGATCACCTCGCCGGAGTGGTCGGGCAGCGAGGCCGGCGGGCGCCGGTACACGGCGTTCACGCTGAACACCGAGCATCTGAAGCCCTGGCACACCCTCACCGGACGGCAGCACTTCTTCCTCGACCACGACTGGATGCACGAGCTGGGCGAGGCGCTGCCGGTGTACCGGCCGCCGCTGGACATGAGCCGGCTGTTCGGGGAACCGCAGCTCGGTCCGGACGGCCACCGCGAGGTGACGGTCCGCTACCTGACCCCGCACAACAAGTGGTCCATCCACTCCGAGTACCAGGACAACCTGTTCATGCTGGCGCTGTCCCGGGGCGGCCAGTGCGTCTGGATGTCGCCGCAGGACGCGGACGCCATCGGGGTCGCGGACGACGACTGGATCGAGGCGGTCAACCGCAACGGCGTGGTGGTGGCCCGCGCGATCGTCTCGCACCGCATGCCGCCCGGCACGGTGTACATGCACCACGCGCAGGAGCGCACGGTGAACACGCCGCTCACGGAGACCACCGGCAAGCGCGGCGGCGTCCACAACTCGCTCACCCGGCTGCTCCTCAAGCCGACCCATCTCGTCGGCGGCTACGCCCAGTTGTCCTGGGCGTTCAACTACCTCGGCCCGACGGGCAACCAGCGCGACGAGGTGACGGTCATCCGCCGCCGCAGCCAGGAGGTCGAGTACTGATGCGCCCGATGGCCCAGATCGCCATGGTCATGAACCTCGACAAGTGCATCGGCTGCCACACCTGCTCGGTCACCTGCAAGCAGGCGTGGACCAACCGGCGGGGCATGGAGTACGTCTGGTTCAACAACGTCGAGACCCGCCCCGGCCAGGGCTACCCGCGCCGCTACGAGGACCAGGAGCGCTGGCGCGGCGGATGGGAACTGAACCGGCGCGGCGCGCTGAAGCTGAAGGCGGGCGGCCGGATCAAGAAGCTCGCCGGGATCTTCTCCAACCCGAAGCTGCCGGAGATCAAGGACTACTACGAACCCTGGACGTACGACTACAGGAACCTCACCGACGCCCCGCTCGGCGACGACTACCCGGTCGCGCGGCCGGTCTCGCAGCTCGACGGCAAACCGATGAAGATCGGCTGGTCCTCGAACTGGGACGACGACCTGGGCGGCGCGCCCGCCTACGGCGACCTGGACCCGATGGTGGAGCGGACCCGCCAACAGGTGTCGGACAAGGTGAGGTTCGCGTACGAAGAGACGTTCATGTTCTACCTGCCGCGCATCTGCGAGCACTGCCTCAACCCGTCGTGCGTGGCGTCCTGCCCGTCCGGGGCGATGTACAAGCGCTCGGAGGACGGCATCGTCCTGGTCGACCAGGACCGCTGCCGGGGCTGGCGGATGTGTGTGACCGGCTGCCCGTACAAGAAGGTGTACTTCAACCACCGCACCGGCAAGGCGGAGAAGTGCACCTTCTGCTACCCCCGCATCGAGATCGGCCAGCCGACGGTCTGCTCGGAGACCTGCGTGGGGCGGCTGCGGTACCTGGGGGTGGTGCTGTACGACGCCGACAAGGTGACCGAGGCCGCCGAGACGCCGAACGAACGTGACCTGTACGAGGCGCAGTTGGGGCTCTTCCTCGACCCGGAGGACCCGGCGGTGCGGCGGGCGGCCGAGGAGGCGGGGATCCCGTTCGACTGGATCGAGGCGGCCCGGCGCTCCCCCGTGCACGCGCTGGTCAGCAGGTACCGGGTGGCGCTCCCGCTGCATCCGGAGTACCGCACGATGCCGATGGTCTGGTACATCCCGCCGCTGTCGCCGGTGGTGGACGCGCTGACGGAGACCGGGCACGACGGTGAGGACGCGGACAACCTGTTCGGCGCGATCGACACCCTGCGCATCCCGCTGGAGTACCTCGCGGAGCTGTTCACCGCGGGGGACGTGGGCCCGGTGCGGGCGTCGCTGGAGAAGCTGGCGGCGATGCGCGCCCACATGCGGTCGGTCAACCTCGGGGAGGATCCCGACCCGGCGGTCTGCGCGGGTGTCGGCATGCGCCCCGAGGAGATCCAGGACATGTACCGGCTGCTGGCGCTCGCCAAGTACGAGGAGCGGTACGTGATCCCGACGGCGGCCGTCGGGGACGCGCACCGGCTGGAGGCGTCGGCGCTGCCGGACACGTGCAGCCTCGACACCGACGGCGGGCCCGGCATGGGCGGTGACGGGCCGTTCGGCCAGGACTCGGGACGCAGGATGCTGCCGCTGGTGCCGGTGGAGAACTTCCACATCCTGCGCAGGCGGCAGACCGCGGACGACGAGAGGGAGGCCTGATCCCATGCCCGGGTTCGAGGTGCTGTACCAGGCGGCGGCGCTCTGCCTGACCTATCCCGACGACGACTTCCGCGACCGGCTGCCGCTGCTGCGCGAGGCCGCCCCGCAACTGCGGGCCTTCACCGACCACGCGGCCGTGACGCCCCAGGGCGAACTCCAGGCGCACTACGTGCAGGTCTTCGACTTCAGGAACCGGCACAGCCTGTACCTGAGCTGGTGGACCGACGGCGACACCCGCAACCGCGGGATGTCCCTGGTCCGCTTCAAGGAGCTGTACCGCGCCCACGGCCTGGAGTTCACCGGCGAGGAGCTGCCCGACTTCCTCCCGGCGGTGCTGGAGTTCGTCTCCCGCACCGGGGACATCGGCATGCTCACCGAACACCGCGCCGCCCTGGACGAGCTGCGCTCCCGGCTGACCGCCTTCGGCACGCCCTACGCCTGCGTGCTGGACGCCGTGTGCGCCACCCTGCCGCCCGCACCCATGGGAGCCCGCCGATGAACGTCTTCCTCTGGGGCGTCCTGCCCTACGCCGCCTTCGCCCTGCTGATCGCGGGCCTGGTCTGGCGCCACCGCTACGACCGGTTCGGCTGGACGACCCGCTCCTCGCAGGTCTACGAGTCGAAGCTGCTGAACATCGCCTCGCCGGTCTTCCACTACGGCATTCTCTTCGTGCTGGTCGGCCACCTGATCGGGCTGTTCGTCCCGGCGTCCTGGACCGGGGCGGCCGGCGTCAGCGAACACGCCTACCACCTGTTCTCCCTGTACGGCGGCACCCTGGCCGGGGTCCTCACGGTCGCCGGGATCGGGATGCTGGTCTACCGGCGCCGCACCAAGGCCCCGGTCTTCCGCGCCACCACCGCCAACGACAAGTTCATGTACGTCTTCCTGCTCGGCGCGATCGTGCTCGGCATGATCGCCAAGCTCTCCGACACCTCCGGCGACGGCTACGACTACCGCAGCACCATCGCGCCCTGGGCCCGCAGCCTGTTCACCCTGGACCCGAAGGTGGAGCTGATGGAGGGCGTGCCGGTGCTGTACCACGTGCACGCGGTCATCGGCATGATCCTCATCGCCCTGGTCCCCTACACCCGGCTCGTGCACATGTTCAGCGCGCCGCTGCAGTACCTGACCCGCCCGTACGTGGTGTACCGGTCGCGCGACCCCAGACAGCTGGGGTCGCGCCCGGACCGGCGGGGCTGGGAGCGCACGGGCTCCTAGCCGGTCAGGCCAGCTTGGCGGTGAGGGTGATGGTGGTGCCGGTCAGGGCCTGGCTGACCGGGCAGTTCTTCTTGGCGTCCTCGGCGGCGGCGGTGAACGCGTCGGCGTCGAGGCCGGGGACGGTGCCCTCCACGGTGAGGTGGATGCCCTTGATGCCCTCGCCGGGCTGGAAGGTGACGTCGGCGGAGGTGGTGAGCTTGGTGGGCGGGGTGCCGGCGCCGGCCAGGCCGTGCGACAGCGCCATGGAGAAGCAGCTGGAGTGGGCGGCGGCGATCAGCTCCTCGGGGCTGGTCTTGCCGTTCGCCTGCTCGGCGCGCGACGGCCACGACACCGGCTGCTCGCCGATGCCGGACGAGTCGAAGGTGACGACACCGCTGCCCTCGAGCAGGTTGCCTTCCCAGACGGTGTGTGCGGAGCGCGTGGTTGCCACGGCGGGTCCTCTCGAATTCGCTTGCTGTACTGGGGCAGTGGAAGCCCGTACCCGGGTTCCCGACCCCATCCGATCACACTCCGGCCCGGCCCACCTTGCGCGCCGCCATCACGGCGTAGACCAGCACGCCCGCGAAGAGGAACAGCACGCCCTGGTACACCGCCGCGTAGCCGGCGCCCGCGACGAGCCACAGCGAGAAGGCGGCGGCGACCACCGCGATCACACCGTCCCGGACCAGGCGGGCCCGGTCGACCTTCTCGCCCTGGCCGGAGAGCAGGTGGAAGATCTGGGCGGCGGCGGCCAGCAGGTAGGGCACGGTCGCGGTGAAGGTGGTGACGAGGACGAGGACCTCGAAGACCTTCGCCGAACCGGACGTGTAGTTGTAGACGGTGAGTAGGGAGGCGAGGACTACGGTGACGGCGACGCCGGTCGTCGGCACGCCCCGCCGCCTGCGCGCGAACGCGGCCGGGAAGAGGCCGTCCTTCGCGGCGGCGTACGGGGTCTGAGCGCTCAACAGGGTCCAGCCGTTGAGGCAGCCGGTCATCGAGACGAGGGCGGCCAGCGCGACGGCCCAGCCGCCCCACGCGCCGCCGAACATGGTGTTCACGGCGTCGGAGAAGGGCGCGGTCGAGGTGACCAGGCGGTCGTGGGGGACGGTGCCGAAGACCGAGAGCGTGCCCAGCAGGTAGACGAGGGCGGCGCCCGCAGTGCCGATGACCGTGGCGCGGCCGACGGTGCGGCGCGGGTCCTTCACCTCGCCGGCGCTGACGGCGGCGGACTCCACGCCCAGGTAGGAGAAGAGCAGGATCGCGGCGGCGGCGGAGACCGCGCCGACGCCGCTGGAGCCGCCGGCGTTGAACGGGCCGAGGTTGTCCGGGTCGAAGAAGAACAGCCCGCCGACCGCGACGAGCAGCAGCGGCGCGAACTTCAGCACGGTGGCGACGAGCTGCACGGCGCCCACGTACCGGGTGCCCGCGAAGTTGGCGAGCGCGGGCAGCCACTGGATGACGAGCGCGGCCAGACAGGCGGTCCAGCGGTGGTCGTTGACCGGGATCAGGACGTCGAGGTAACCGACGGCGGCGACGGCCAGCGCCGCGTTGGAGACCCAGGTGGTGATCCAGTAGGCCCAGGCGGCGAGGAAACCGGCGAAGTCGCCGAAGGCGCCGCGGGCGTAGACGTAGGGGCCGCCGGTGCGCGGGTCGCGGGCGGCGAGGCGGCCGAAGACCAGGGCGAGCGCGATGGCGCCGACGGTCAGGACGCCGAAGGCGAGCAGGCTGACGGTGCCGAAGGGCGCGACGGAGGCGGGGAGCAGGAAGATGCCGCCGCCGATGATGTTGCCCATGACCAGGGCGGTGGCCACGGGAAGCCCGAAGCGGCGGGCGTGCCGGCCGTTGCCGGACGTGGGGTCGGGGGCCGCGGGGTTCTCCTGCGGTTCCGGAGCCGGTGGGGGGACGGTCCCGGTGACGTGCATGGGGTGGTGCGCCTCTCATGGAACTGCGGCCCGGGATCGCCGGGACGGCGCCCATGGTCGGGCACGGTCCGTCGCACCTCAAAATCAGGCGCTTTTCTCCTGCACCAACCCGTCCGCGACGGGAAAAGGTGCGTTCTCGACGACGTTCGGCCGTGGATCTTCCACGGGCACCTGCGGGCCGTTGGACTCCCGCAGCCAGCGGCGCAGCACCCGGTGGACGTGTTCGGCGCCGACGATCTCCGTGCCCTCCTCGACCGGGTCGGACAGCACGGCCGGTGACAGCAGGAAGGCGTGCGACTGGGCGCCGCCGAGCCCGCCGTGGGAGCCGATCTGCTCCTCGAACGCGAGGACCTCGCCGTCGGCCGGGTCGTGGAAGGAGTTGACCATGATGTCGGCGGTGTGCGGGAAGGAGTGCGTGCGGCGTACGGCGTCGGCGGCGCCGGGACCGAAGGGGGCGAGCGGGCCGGGGTCCTCGTCGAGCCGGTCCAGGGGTATCTCGGCGCCGTGCGCACCGAGCACCAGGCCGCCGTGCCGCTCGCTGCGCACCAGCAGGAAGCCGATGCCGGGGTGGTTGGCGAGGGTCGGCAGCAGCGCGGGGTGGCGGGCGTCGATCTCCTCCCTGGTCATCCGGTGGGGTACGTCCGGGAACGAGACCAGGCCGAGGTTGCCGGAGGCCAGCACGATCGGCTCGGAGCGGCGGCCGGTCGGGGTGTCGGCGGGTCTCTGCTGCGCGGCGCCCTCCTCGACGGGGCGGTGCAGGGCGGCACGGACGGTGTTGCGGGCCTCGGCACCGCTGCGGGTGCGCTGGGCGCGGCGCGGCACGGGCAGCCCGCAGCCGGCCCGGACCAGGTCTCCGAGGGTGAGTCCGTATCGGGCGCGGAAGGTCTCGCCGGGGCTCTGGCCGTGGTCGGACAGGAGCACGATCCGGTAGGAGCGGGGGGCCTGGTCGGCGACCTTCTCGATCAGCGCGAGGGACCGGTCGAGCCGCCGGAGGACGTTGACGGCGTCCCGGCCGTGCGGCCCGGAGTGGTGCGCCACCTCGTCGTACGCCACGAGGTCGGCGTAGACGGCGGTGCGGCCGGCGAGCATGTCGCCCATCACCGCGGCGACGACGACGTCGCGTTCGACGACGGTGGCGAAGGCGCGGACGAAGGGGTAGAGGCCGCCGCGGGAGACGCGCGGGCGGACCTTCTGGGCGCGGGCGCGGGTGGACTGGCCGATCTCCCGGCCCACCTCGGCGACGAAGGACATGGCGGTGCGGACGGCGTTGGCCGGGTCGGAGAAGTAGGCGAAGTAGCCGGACCTGGACCGGGTCTCGCGGCTGCGGCGGCGGGTGGCGATGGACAGCACCAGGGCCTGTTCGTCGGCACCGCCGCCGAACAGGTTGCCGCGGCTCGCGCCGTCCAGGCTGAGCAGCCCGCCGTCGCCGGTGCGGCGGACGGCGCGGTGCTGGAGTTCGGCGGCGCTGGTCGGCCGGTTGCAGACCATGACCTCGCCGGTGTCCTTCTCGTACCAGCGGAAGGCGGGCACGTCGTGGTTGCTGCCGTGCAGGATGCCGAGCTGGCTGGCGCCGGTCTGGCTGGACCAGTCGGTGCGCCACGGGGCCAGCCGGTGGCTCGCGGACGCGCCGTGGCGGCCGAGCCAGCGGGCGACGGTGGGCATGGCGCCGGTGTCCACGGCGTCGAGCAGGACGTCGTGTCCCACGCCGTCCAGTTGCAGGAAGACGATGCCCGGGCCGGCCGGGCAGGGCGGGCGGGATCTGCGGCGGCGGTCGGCGAGGCGGTAGAGCCGGCGCCGGTAGGCGTCGTCGCCGCGCACGGTCAGGGCACCGCCGGTGGCGGAGGCGACGGCGGACATGACGGCGGCGACCACGACCGCGGTCTCGGGGGCGACGCCGCCGCGGCCGGCCGGGTTCACGTCGATCGCGAGGAGCAGCAGCCCGCCGTTGAGAAAGAAGACCAGCAGCCCGAGGACGAGCGCCGGCACCAGGAGCAGCAGGCGGACCATGAGCGGCCACACCACGGCGGAGAGCAGGCCGAAGGCGCCCGCGCCGACCGCGGCGGTCATCGCGATGTCGGTCGCGCTGTCCCCGTCGGGCGACTGGAGCCGGAAGTCCGGCAGGATGCCCGCGAGCACGAGCATGGTGAGGGTGGACACGGCCCACACCGCGACCATCCGCCCGATCTGACTGGCGACCCGGCGCCAACGGCCTCCACCCACGCTCCGCACACCTCACGTCCCGGCCCGTCGTCCGGGCCCTCCCCACCCTGCCACAACGCTCCGGGGCACCCGTTTGTCCCCCCGAGACCGGTTCACACCCCGAAAGGGTGGTCAGCGGCCGTCGTATCCCGCCGTGGGCATCGACAGCCTGCGGTGCACGCACGCCTTCATCCGGGCGTCGTACGCGGGTTCCGCGTGGCCGACGGTCTCGACGCGGGCGCCGCGCCGCGCGCACTCCGCGGTGAAGTCGTCGACGGAGGCCAGCGCGCTCTCCAGCACCCGGCGGCTGGGGGCCACGAACAGGTCGTGGCCCGGGCGGACCCCGTCCCACAGGGCGTCGTGGTCCGGTCGCAGCCCGCGGACCAGCAGTTCCCTGGCGACGACGTAGCCGTGTTCCGCCGCCCAGCGGGCGCACATGGCGTGCTGGCTGCGGGAGTCGACCAGGAACGGATCGTCGTCGAGCAGTTCCAGCGGCGTCAGACTCGCGATCGCCGTCACCCGCACCGGCCCCATGGTGTCCCCCTCACCTCCCGTTTTCGCCGCCGACCCTACTCCTGGACGTAGGCTTCGGGGAGTCGCGCGAAGGAGGCAAAGAGGTGCCGGTGGAGCTCACGTGGTGGGGTCACGCCACCTGCACGGTCGAGGACTCGGACATCCGCGTGCTCACCGATCCTCTGTTCGCCCGCCGCCTCGCCCACTTGCGCCGCAGGCGGGGCGCGGTGCCGCCGCCGGACGCCTGGCGCGCGGACGTGGCGCTGGTGTCCCATCTGCACGCCGACCACCTGCACGTGCCGTCGCTCGCGCGGCTCGCGCCGGGCACGCGCCTGCTCGTGCCCCGGGGCGCGCGACGGGCGGTGCCGGGGCTGCGGCGGCTCGGCCACCTGGACGTGGCGGAGGTGGCGCCCGGCGACGTGGCGCACGTCGGGGACCTGCGGATACGGGCGGTGCCCGCGCGGCACGACGGGCGGCGACTGCCGGTCGGACGGCACCGCTCCCCCGCGCTCGGCTACGTCGTCGAGGGCGAGGCGCGGACGTACTTCGCCGGGGACACCGGTCTGTTCGACGGCATGGAGAAGGAAGTCGGGCCGGTCGACGCGGCGCTGTTGCCGGTGGGCGGCTGGGGCCCGTACCTGGGTGCGGAGCACCTGGACGCGGGGCGGGCGGCGGAGGCACTGACCCGGCTGGCGCCGCGCACGGCGGTGCCGGTGCACTACGGCACGTACTGGCCGATCGGGATGGACGCCGTGCGCCCCCACGAGTTCCACACGCCGGGCGACGAGTTCGTGCGCCTGTCGGCGCTGCGCGCGCCGGGGGTCGCCGTGCACCGGCTGGGGCACGGCGAGAGTGTGCGGGTGGAGGTCGCGCGGTGAACTGGCTGGACGCCGCCACGACGAGCATGACGAGCATTCCGACGGAGCCGACGCAGCAGGCGTTCGGGTATCCGTCGCTGTTCCTGCTGGTGCTCATCGGGGCGTTGGTGCCGGTGGTGCCGACGGGCGCGCTGGTGAGTTCGGCGGCCGTGGTGGCGATGCACCAGACGCTGCCGTTCTCCATGCTGATGGTGTTCGCGACGGCGTCGCTGGCCGCGTTCTGCGGGGACATGGCGCTGTACTGGCTGGGCCGGCGCGGGGTCGGCTCGAAGAACGGCTCGCGCTGGCTGGAGGCGATCCGGTCCCGGGCGCCGGAGGACCGGCTGGAGCAGGCGCAGGACAAGCTCGCCGAGCACGACGTCGCGGTCCTGGTGCTGTCCCGGCTGGTGCCGGCCGGCCGCATACCGGTGATGCTGGCCTGCCTGCTCGCCGAGTGGCCGCTGCGCCGCTTCGCCCGCGGCAACCTGCCGGCCTGCCTGGCCTGGGCGGTGACGTACCAGTTGATCGGGGTCCTGAGCGGCGCTCTGTTCAGCGAGCCCTGGGAGGGCGTGGCCGCGGCGATCGCCCTCACCGTCCTGGTCAGCGTGGCGCCGGGAGTGTGGCGACGGTTCCGGGGGCCGGCGAGGGCGTAGGGCTCGGGCGGGGCGGCTCGGGGGCCGTCCGGGCGGAGCGCGGGGCTACTCCAGTACCCGTGAAGCTCCCACCGGCAGGTCCCACAGGTCCTCCCGGGGCAGACCCGCGGCCTGCCAGGCGGCGCGGGTCCGGGTGAGGGGTTCCAGCACCGGTTCCGCGGAGAGGACGAACGTTCCCCAGTGCATCGGCGCCATGCGGCGGGCCCCGACGTCCTGGGCGGCCCGGACCGCCTCCTCCGGGTCGCAGTGCACGTCGCTGAGCCACCAGCGGGGGTCGTAGGCGCCGATGGGGAGCAGCGCGAGGTCGATGCCGGGGTAGCGGCGGCCGATCCGGGTGAACCAGTGGCCGTACCCCGTGTCCCCGGCGAAGTACACGCGCCGTCCGTCGGGCGCGGTGAGCACCCAGCCGCCCCACAGGCTGCGGCAGGTGTCGACGAGGCTGCGCTTGGACCAGTGGTGCGCGGGGACGAAGTCGAAGCGCACTCCCGCCCGTCGCCGGCCACCGCCCTTGCCGGAGGCGCCTTCGGCATCGCCCCTTGGACCCAGTTCGGTCGCCTCCCACCAGTCCAGCTCGGTGACGCGGGTGAAGCGGCGGCGGTGGAACCAGCGGCCCAGTCCGGCGGGCACCAGGACGGGGGTGTCGCGCGGGAGCCTGCGCAGGGTGGGGGCGTCCAGGTGGTCGTAGTGGTTGTGGCTGATGACGACGGCGTCGACGCGGGGCAGGTCGCTCCAGGCGACGCCGACGGGGGTGATCCGGGCGGGGGTGCCGAGGATGCGGCGGGACCAGACCGGGTCGGTGAGCACGGTGAGGCCGCCGATCCGCACCACCCAGCTGGCGTGTCCCGCCCAGGTGACGGCGACGGTGTCCGCGTCCACGCGGGGCAGCGGGCCGGGGGCGTGGGGCAGCCGGGGGATGTCGGCGAGGCCCTCGCGGCCGGGTCTCACCGCGCCCTCGCGGGCGAATCTGGCGAGGGCCCTCAGGCCGGGCAGCGGCGCGGTCAGCCGGTCGTGGAAGGTGCGCGGCCATACGCGGTGTTCGGCGGGCGGCCGGGGATCGGCGAGCGGCGGGTACGAAGGGGCCCGGGCGGGCGTGACCGGCGGCGCGGCGGTGTCCTCGGGGGACGCGGGGGTGCTCGTGGTCGACCGGGGCTGCTGCGTCATCGAGGAGGCTCCCATCGCTGAGCGTCGCGCAGATCGCCGAAGACCGACCCGAGGGCGGTCAACGCGCGTCGCACGTGTGGCAGTTCCAACGGGTCCGGGGAGGTGAGGCATTCCGCGCGCTGTTCGGCGGTGCCGGTGCCGAGCAGCGGGCCGGTGGCGAGCCGCACGCGAAGGGCCGCGAGGTCGTCGCCGAAGCGGTGTCCGCCGGGGGCGGGCATGCCGAGCCGGGTGGAGAGGAAGTCCTCCAGTTCCTGGGCGTCGCCGACGCCCTGCGCGCCGAGGGCGTCGCGCAGCGGGCCGAGGTCGGCGTACAGGTGACGGCCGGCCTGCGGGGGCCGCGCCGTGGCGCCCGTGGCGACGACGGCCGCGTGCACGGCGGCGGCCACGCGCGCGTGCAGGCGTACGGCGGCCGACCGGCGGGCGGTGACCGGCTCGGGTTCGTCGAGCGCGTACCCGGCCGCGGCGGCGACGGGCGCGGCCACGCCCGCGCCGAGGGCGGTGAGCACGTCGAGCACGCGCGCGTGCAGGCCGTCGCCGGCCGCGGACGCCGGGAAGCGGGCGACGGCGGCCGGCCAGCCGGGCGGCAGCAGCCCCCCGGCCAGGTCCGTGACGACGGTGACCCGCTCGGGCAGCATCTCGGCGGGACTGAGCAGCACGGTGGCGTGCGGGTCGTGCAGGGTGTCCCGCCAGGTCTCGTCGCTGACCAGGTGCAGCCCCTCCCCGGCGGCGGCCTCGACGGTCTCGTGCAGCAGTTCGGGCGGCGCGACGGTGCCGGTGGGGTCGTCGGCGACGGCCAGCACCAGCAGGCGGGGGTCGCCGCCCTCGGCGCGCACCCGGCGGACGGTCTCCAGGAGGGCGTACGGGTCGGGGACGCCACCGCTCTCGGCCGGCGTCGGGACGTGGAAGACGGGGCTGCCGAGCAGCCGCGCGTCCGGTGCCCACCAGGCGGCGCAGGGGCGGGGCACCAGGACGTCGCCGCCGAGCGCGGCGGTCAGCGCAAGCAGCAGGGTGTGCGCACCGGGGGCGGCGGCCACCTGGCCGGGATCGGTGGGCAGGCCGCGCCGGTGCCAGTAGCCGCTCGCGGCGGCCGTGAGGGCCGGGGCGCCGCCGACCGGTTCCCCTCGGGCGCGGTCCGCGGCGGCGGCGAGTACGGCGGACAGTTCGGGCAGCACCGGCAGCCCGTCGTCGGGCAGGTGGGGGCCGTACCGGACGGGGCCGTGGCCCACGGCGTCGTGGCCTTCGGGGTCCGTGCGCCGCATGCGTACCTCCGCGCGGGTCCGTACTGCCGCTCACCGTCGTTGATCCCAGTACCCATCCGGCACGCGAGCCATGACTCCGGCTCAGCGCTGCCCGTCCTCCCCGCGCAGCCGCAGCCGCAGCCGGTGGGCGGCCGCCGCGCACGCGCCCGCGATCAGGACGCCGCCCGCGGCCAGGGCGGGCACCGAGTCGCTGAAGGTGCCGCCCGCCCCGGCCCGCACCCCGTGTTCCGCCTTCCCACCGCCGCAGGACTTCCCCGCGGACTCACCGTACGGGGCGGCGGTCCCGGGGCACGGCGGCTCGGTGGCGCAGGGCGTGCCGTGGGTGGGCCTGTCGCCGTGCGGGGCGGTGGACGGGGGGCACGGGGGCTTGGCGGTGCCGCTCTCCCCCGCCGTGGCGCCCGGCACGTTCATGGTGGCGCTCCACGGGTCGCCCTCCCCGCCCGCCTCGTCCGGGCAGGCGCCGTCGACGGTCCAGTCCTCCTCGGCGCCCTCCGCGTCCGCCTCGCTCCCGAAGTCCTCGGCGGCGGCTATCCGGGCGGTCCCCCGGTAGGCCGGACCGGCGCCCGTGCCTCCCTCCTCCTCCACCTTGCGCAGCTCGACGGTGCCCTCGTCGAAGGCCAGGGAGGTGGCGTCCAGGGTCGCCGGCGCGGAGCCTCCGGTCGGGGCGCACGAGACCGACACGGTGACGGTGCCGCCGGGGGTGACGTCGGCGGGGCTGACCTCGGCGGCGGTCTGGTCACCGGCCGGTGCGAGGGGTTCCTCGGCGGCCGGCGGCGGTACGGGTTCCTCGGCCACCGGCGGCGGTACGGGCTCACCGGCGCCGGCGGGCGGCGGGGGGACGGCGGGATCGGCCGCGCTCGGCCCCGCGAGGGCGCCGAGGGCGGCACTGGCCAGGACGGCCACGGACAGGGCGCGGGCGGTGCGGCGCATGGGGCGGGCTCCTTCGAGCTGCGGTGGCGGGGGCACGGCACTCGCGCCCCTCGGCCATCACAGCCCGCCCGCCCCGGGTGCGCGCGCCACCCTGCGCCGTTCGCGCGAACGCGGCCCCCGGGCGGGTGAGCCCGAGGTTTCGGAGCCCGGAATCGCGGTTCCGGACCGGGTCGGCGCCGAGGCTCCCTCAGGCCCCCGGATCCCGCAGCACCTGCTCCCGCACCCGGTCGCAGCAGCGGCTGATCAGGCGGGAGACGTGCATCTGGGAGATGCCGAGCTGCTCGGCGATCCGGCTCTGGGTCATGTCGTCGAAGAAGCGCATGTACAGGATGGCGCGCTCCCGATCGGGAAGGGCGGCCAGGCGATCCTTGACGGCCTCGCGGTCCACGACGGTGTCGAGGGCGGGGTCGGGCCCGCCGAGGGCGTCACCGAGCGAGAACCCGTCCTCGCTGCCCGGCAGCTCGGCGTCCAGGGACAGGGCGGTGAAGCTCTCCAGCGCCTCCAGACCGACCCGGACGTCCTCCTCGCCGAGGTCGGTGTGCTCGGCGATCTCGGTGACCGTGGGACTGCGGCCCGGGATGGTCTGGGAGAGCTCCTGGCGGGCGAAGCGCACGCGGTTGCGCAGTTCCTGGACCCGGCGCGGCACGTGCAGCGTCCACATGTGGTCGCGGAAGTGCCGCTTGATCTCGCCCGTGATGGTCGGCACGGCGTAGCTCTCGAAGGCGTTGCCGCGCTCGGGGTCGTACCGGTCGACGGCCTTGACCAAGCCGAGGGCGGCGACCTGGCGCAGGTCGTCGTAGCTCTCGCCGCGGCTGCGGAAGCGTCCCGCGAGGCGTTCGGCCATCGGCAGCCAGGCCTCCACGATCCGCTCGCGGACCACGTCGCGCTCCGGGCCGTCGGGGAGGGTGGTCAGCCGGCGGAACGCGTCCGCGGTGTCGGGGGCGTCGTCGTGCGGGTGCTTCACGCTGGCGTGGATCGGCATGTGCGTCGCAACTCCTTCGGAGCGCGGGGGCCGGCCGTCGCGCCGGGCCTGAGCCCCTGGGGCGCGGCCCACGGGGTGGCGGGGGCTCCGGGAACCTCCGGCGCGCGAGCTGCGCGGTACGACGGCCCGGCCCTGAGGTCGGGCGGTCACCACGGGAGGGCGTCCGGGTCCGGACCGACTCGTCCGGGGCGCATTGGCGCCGCTCCCACGGACGTGCCTCCTGTCCGAAGCACTGACCTTGCCCCTGCCCCCTGAAGCCCGTCGCAAACCCTCGGGCGGCACCGCGACGCGCAGCGCCGCCCGGGGCGGGTCAGCCGGTGCGTGGCCGGCTGAAGCGGACCATGTTCCCGGCCGGGTCGCGGAAGGCGCAGTCCCGGACGCCGTAGGGCTGGTCGACCGGTTCCTGGAGGACCTCGGCGCCGGCGGCCCGGATGTGTTCGAAGGTGGCGTCGACGTCGTCGGTGGTGAAGTTCAGGCCGCGCAGCAATCCCTTCGCCAGCAGTTCGGCCATGGCCTCCCGGTCGCTGACCGAGGCGTTGGGGTCGGCGAGCGGTGGTTCGAGGACGATGCCGACGTCGGGCTGGGCCGGGGAGCCGACGGTCACCCAGCGCATCCCCTCGAACGCGACGTCGTCCCGGACCTCCATCCCGAGCACGTCCCGGTAGAAGGCGATCGCCGTGTCGTGGTCGTCGACGGCGATGAAGCACTGCGCGAGATTGATGTCCATGCCTGTCACGCTACGGGCGGGCGCGCGGGCCGGGCTTCTCCGTTCCTGACCGGTCGGGTGTGGACCTTGGCGACGCAGGCGGGGATCGCGGCGCCGTCGGCGTGGTCGCGTTCCCGGTAGGCGCTCGGGCTCTCGCCGACCAGTTCGGTGAAGCGCGAGCTGAACGATCCCAGCGAGGTACAGCCGACGGCGAAGCAGACCTCGGTGACGGACAGGTCGCCGCGCCGCAGCAGGGCCTTGGCGCGCTCGATACGGCGCGTCATCAGATAGCTGTAGGGGGTCTCCCCGTAGGCGGCGCGGAAGCTGCGGGAGAAGTGGCCCGCCGACATGAGGGCGACCCGCGCCAGCGCCGGGACGTCGAGCGGCTCGGCGTACTCGCGGTCCATCAGGTCGCGTGCCCGGCGCAGCCGGGCCAGGTCCTCCAGGCTCGTCACGCCCTTACGATCCCACAGCGCCGGCCGCCACCGGTACCGGCGCCGTGGGCCGCCGCGGTCAGGCGCCGACGTACGCCGCGAGGTGCTCGCCGGTGAGGGTGGTGCGGTCGGCGACGAGATCGGTGGGGGTGCCCTCGAAGACGATCCGGCCGCCGTCGTGGCCGGCGCCGGGGCCGAGGTCGATGATCCAGTCGGCGTGCGCCATGACGGCCTGGTGGTGCTCGATGACGATGACCGACTTGCCGGCGTCGACGAGGCGGTCCAGCAGGCCGAGCAGTTGCTCGACGTCGGCGAGGTGCAGGCCGGTGGTGGGCTCGTCGAGCACGTAGACGCCGCCCTTGTCCCCCATGTGGGTGGCCAGCTTGAGCCGCTGCCGCTCGCCGCCGGAGAGCGTGGTGAGGGGCTGGCCGAGGGTGAGGTAGCCGAGTCCCACGTCGGCGAGCCGGTCGAGGATCTTGTGCGCGGCGGGGGTGCGTGCCTCGCCGGAGCCGAAGAACTCCTCGGCCTGGGCCACGGACATGGCGAGCACCTCGCTGATGTCCCGGCCGCCGAAACGGTACTCCAGCACCGCGGGCTGGAACCGCTTGCCCTCGCAGTCCTCGCAGGGGGCGGCGACCCCGGCCATCATGGCGAGGTCGGTGTAGATGACGCCGGCGCCGTTGCAGGTGGGGCAGGCGCCCTCGGAGTTGGCGCTGAACAGGGCCGGCTTCACGCCGTTGGCCTTGGCGAAGGCCTTTCGGATCGGTTCGAGCAGTCCGGTGTACGTGGCCGGGTTGCTGCGCCTCGAGCCCTTGATGGGGCTCTGGTCGACCGAGACGACGTCGGCGCCGGCCGGGACCGAGCCGTGGATCAGCGAGCTCTTGCCGGAGCCGGCCACGCCGGTGACCACGCAGAGCACGCCGAGCGGGACGTCGACGTCGACGCCCTGGAGGTTGTGCGTCGTGGCGCCGCGGATCTCCAGGGCGCCGGTGGGCTCGCGGACCGTGTCCTTGAGGACGGCCCGGTCGTCGAGGTGGCGGCCGGTGACGGTGTCGCCGGCCCGCAGCTCCTCGACGGTGCCCTCGAAGCAGACGGTGCCGCCCGCGGTGCCGGCGCCGGGGCCGAGGTCCACCACGTGGTCGGCGATGGCGATCGCCTCCGGCTTGTGCTCGACGACGAGGACCGTGTTGCCCTTGTCCCGCAGGCGCAGCAGCAGGTCGTTCATCCGCTGGATGTCGTGCGGGTGCAGTCCGATGGTGGGCTCGTCGAAGACGTACGTGGTGTCGGTGAGCGAGGAGCCGAGGTGGCGGATCATCTTGACGCGCTGCGCCTCACCGCCCGACAGCGTGCCCGCCGGCCGGTCGAGGGAGAGGTAGCCGAGGCCGATCTCGACGAACGAGTCGAGGGCGTCCCGCAAGGCGCCGAGCAGCGGCGCCACGGACGGTTCGTCGAGATCGCGCACCCACTCGGCCAGGTCCCGGATCTCCATCGCGCAGGCGTCGGCGATGCTGATCTTCCCGATCTTCGAGGAGCGGGCGCCCTCGCTGAGCCGCGTGCCGTCGCACTCGGGGCACACGGTGAAGGTGACGGCCCGCTCCACGAAGGCCCGGATGTGCGGCTGCATCGCCTCCTTGTCCTTGGACAGGAAGGACTTCTGGATCTTCGGGATCAGGCCCTCGTAGGTGAGGTTGACGCCGTTGACCTTCACCTTGACCGGCTCGCCGTAGAGGAAGTCCCGCAGCTGCTTCTCGGTGTACTCGCGGATCGGCTTGTCGGGGTCGACGAAGCCGGACTGGGCGTAGACCTGGACGGTCCACTGGCTGTCCGACTTCCAGCCGGGGATGGTGAAGGCGCCCTCGGAGAGCGACTTGGAGTCGTCGTAGAGCTGGGTGAGGTCGATGTCGGAGACGCTGCCGCGGCCCTCGCAGCGGGTGCACATGCCGCCGGTCCGCTCGTACGTCGCCTTGACCGCCTTCTTGTTGCCGCGCTCGACGGTGATCGCGCCGCTCGCCCGGACCGAGGCGGTGTTGAAGGAGTACGCGCTGGGCGGGCCGATGTGCGGCTCGCCGAGGCGGCTGAAGAGGATCCGCAGCATCGCGTTGACGTCGGTGGCGGTGCCGACGGTGGAGCGGGGGTCGGCGCCCATCCGCTGCTGGTCCACGATGATCGCGGTGGTCAGGCCTTCGAGGATGTCGACCTCGGGGCGGGCCAGCGTCGGCATGAAGCCCTGCACGAAGGCGCTGTAGGTCTCGTTGATCAGCCGCTGCGACTCGGCGGCGATGGTGTTGAACACCAGTGAGCTCTTGCCCGAACCGGAGACTCCCGTGAAGACCGTCAGGCGGCGCTTGGGGATCTCGATACTGACGTCCTTGAGGTTGTTCTCCCGGGCGCCGTGCACGCGGATGAGGTCGTGGCTGTCGGCGACGTGCGGCACCGGTGCCTGGCTGCCCGTCCTCTTGGCGCTGCTCATCGTGTCTCCATCTGTCGGGGGCTCCATGTGAAGGCCCGCGGTCCTCACACGCTAGAGGGGCCGACGGGACCCGCGCTTCTCGATTACTGATCCGGTGCCGGCCGGCGAGATCGGAGCGGACCCGTCCGGGTGAATCCGTGTCGGGCCCCGGTGTCCGGGTACGCGGTCGGCACCCAGAAGATCTGGAGGGAGACATGCAGCGAGGCAGCGACCGGATGAGCGCCCACCGCGACGACGAGATGAAGCACGAACTGCAGGGTCTGCTCAGGTCCGGGCACCCCACCCGGACCGAGGAGTGGCACGACCCGGAGCCGGTGGCGGAGGACGATCCGGACGTCACGCACGGGCCGGTGACACCGGGCCGCGGGCCGACGTACCTGGAGGCCCTGCGGCTCGAACTGGCCCGGAACCTGACCCGGGGCAGCTTCCCCGCGGGACCGCGGGAACTGACCCGCACCCTGCGCCACGGCAACGCGCCCGACGCCCTCGTCGAGGAGCTGGACCGGCTGCCGAACAAGGCGCGCTACGACAACGTCCAGGAGCTGGCGGTGGCGCTCACCGAGGTGGGCCCTTCCGGGGCGCAGGGCGCCTAGGCGTCAGGAAAGGAATCCGAACCCCATGCGCATCGCATTTCTCACCGCGCCCGAGGGCGTGGAACAGGTCGAACTGACCGAGCCGTGGCAGGCGGCGAAGGACGCGGGGCACGAGCCGGTGCTGGTGTCCACGCAGACCGGCGAGGTCCAGGGCTTCGACCATCTCGACAAGGCGGACACGTTCCCGGTGGACGAGGTGGTGGGTGACACCTCGGCCGACTCGTTCGGCGGGCTGGTCCTGCCCGGCGGGGTGGCCAATCCCGACTTCCTGCGGACCGACGAGAAGGCCGTGGCGTTCGTCCGGGCCTTCTTCGAGCAGGGCAGGCCGGTGGCCGCGATCTGCCACGCGCCGTGGACCCTGATCGAGGCCGACGTGGTACGCGGCCGGGTGCTGACCTCGTGGCCCAGCCTCCGGACCGACCTGACAAACGCGGGCGCCACCTGGGTCGACGAGCAGGTGAAGGTCTGCGACCACGGCGACAACATCCTCGTCACCAGCCGCAAGCCGGACGACCTCCAGGCGTTCTGCGCGACCTTCCTCGCCGAGTTCGCCAAGGCGGGCGGCTGACCGGCGCGGACGGCGGCCGGGACGCCGCCCCGGGGACCTCCGGGGTGGCGTTTGGATCTTGCCGTGGTCGCGGGGTCCGGCACGCACATCTGCGGCGTTGTCGTCGGTTGCCAGGGCTCCGCCCGGTCGCCCTCCTCCGCCTTGCAGCTGCACGCACCGGACCCCGCTCGAGCCGGTTGCGAGGCGCCGCTGCCCGGAGCCGGCCGGATCCGAACGACACCCCCCTAGGCTCCCGGGGTGGCGGCCTGGCCGGAGCCGCGTTCCCGGGCGCCCTCGCGGGTGCGGCCGGCGGCGACCGGGCGATGCGGGTTGCGGCGCAGCCACTCGCCCTCCAGCCGCGCCATGCGGTCGTTGTGGGCCCGCAGCGCGTCGTTCGACCCGTAGAGCAGGGTGTCGTGGCGGGTCCGGTGGATGGTCTCCAGCTCCTTCATGAGCTGCTGGTCGTCCAGGCGGCCCGGGTCCACTCCGGTCATGGTGTCCCCCATGTCGTGTTCGTTCATGCGGTCCGGGTACCCGCCCCCGCAGCACTACCACCCCCCAGCGCCACCCGGGAGAGCGCCATGGACCTCGCGTTTCTGCATCCCCTCTACGAACACCAGGGGCCCTGGGCCTCCGTGTACGTCGATCTGTCCCGGCACACGGAGGACACCGCGCACGAGCGTGAGCTGACGGCGGCCGCGGTGGCCCGGGAGCTGGCGGAGCAGGGCGCCGACGACGCCACCTGCCAGGCGGTGCGGAAGGCCGTGGACGAGCTGCGGCACGCCTCCGACCCGCACGGCCGGGCGCTGTTCGCGTGCGGCGGACGGGTGGTCCTGGACCCCCGGCTGGCCCGCCCTCCGTACGGCGGGACCACCGCCGACTGGGCCCCGCTGCCGCACGTCGCCCCGCTGCTCGACCTGGCGGGCGAGGACCCGGTGTGCGTGGTGGCGTACATCGACCGCAAGGGCGCCGACTTCGAACTGCGCGGCGCGCTGGGCAGCTCGGATGCCGGCGGGGTCACCGGCCGGCAGTGGCCGCTGCACCGCACGAGCAGCGCCGACTGGTCGGAGCGCCACTTCCAGCTGCGGGTGGAGAACACCTGGGAGCACAACGCGGCGGAGATCGCGGACGCGCTCGCGGTGTGCCAAGAGGAGACCGGCGCCGACCTGCTCATCCTGGTCGGTGACGACCGGGAGCGGCGATCCGTGCACGAGCGGTTGCCGAAGCGGCTCCAGGGCCGGATCGCCGAGGCCTCGCGCGGCGCCGGGAGCAGGCTCCTCGACGACGAGGTGGAGGGCCTGCGCGAGGACCACGTGCGCTCGCGGGCGCGGGAGGAGCTGGACCGGTTCCTGGCCGCCCGGGCGCCCGACGACGAGGGCCGGGCGGGCGCCGCCGAAGGCGTGCCCGCGCTGGTGGAGGCGGCCCGGGAGCACCGCATCGACGAGCTGCTGGTCATCCCGGACGCCCCCGACACCCACCGCGAGGTGTGGATCGGCGAGGACGCCGACCAGCTCGCGGTGCGCCGCACCGAGCTGAAGACGCTGGGCGAGCAGAACTCCTGGTCGGCACGGGCGGACGACGCGCTGCTGCGATCGGCGGTGATGACCGGCGCGCCGGCGGTCTCGGTGACGCCGGCGCTGCCGTCGGAGGCCGCGGACAAGACTCCGGTGGGCGGCCTGGGGGCGCTGCTGCGCTGGAAGTGACCGGTGGGCCCCCGCCCCGGTCCTTCACCGGGCCCGCTCCACCCGCCGCTCGTCCCAGACCGGCTCCGGCGTCTCACGGACGTGTCCGTCGCTGCCGAAGACCAGGTAGCGGTCGAAGGAGCGGGCGAACCAGCGGTCGTGGGTGACGGCGAGGACCGTGCCCTCGAAGCCCTCCAGGCCCTCCTGGAGGGCTTCGGCCGACTCCAGGTCGAGGTTGTCGGTCGGCTCGTCGAGCAGCAGGGCGGTGACGCCCTGGAGTTCCAGCAGGAGGATCTGGAAGCGGGCCTGCTGGCCGCCGGAGAGCCGGTCGAAGGTCTGCTCCGCCTGGTGGGTCAGCTCGTAGCGGCGCAGCCTCGACATGGCGGCGCCCCGGTCCTGGGCGTGCTCGGACCACAGGATGTCCAGGAGGGTGCGGCCGAGGAGTTCCGGGTGGGCGTGGGTCTGCGCGAAGTGCCCGGGCAGCACGCGCGCCCCGAGCTTCCACTTCCCGGTGTGCGTCACGTCGTCGCCGGCCAGCAGGCGCAGGAAGTGCGACTTGCCGGAGCCGTTGGAGCCGAGGACGGCGACCCGTTCGCCGTAGAAGACCTCCAGGTCGAAGGGTTTCATCAGGCCGGTGAGTTCCAGCTGCTCACACGTGACGGCGCGGACTCCGGTGCGGCCGCCCTTCAGCCGCATCCTGATGTCCTGCTCGCGCGGCGGCTCGGGCGGCGGACCGGCCTCCTCGAACTTGCGCAGCCTGGTCTGCGCGGCGGCGTACCGGGACGCCATCTCGTGGCTGACGGCGGCCGCCTGACGCAGCGTCAGCACCAGCTTCTTGAGCTGCGCGTGCTTCTCGTCCCAGCGGCGGCGCAGTTCCTCGAAGCGGGCG
The DNA here is from genome assembly GCF_036246005.1 of Streptomyces sp. NBC_01723. Taxonomy (NCBI): domain Bacteria; kingdom Bacillati; phylum Actinomycetota; class Actinomycetes; order Kitasatosporales; family Streptomycetaceae; genus Streptomyces; species Streptomyces sp. NBC_01723. Next base: position 7,309,099 of record NZ_CP109171.1, on the reverse strand, counting down.
AAGCGCTCGCGGCGGGCCTCGTGGAAGGTGGCGAAGCCGCCGCCGTGCACCCAGGCGTCGGCACCGGCGGGCCCGGGCTCCAGGGAGACGATCTTCTCGGCCGTGCGGGCGAGGAGTTCCCGGTCGTGGGAGACGAAGAGCACCGTCTTGCGGGTCTCGGCGAGCCGCTCCTCCAGCCAGCGCTTGCCGGGCACGTCGAGGTAGTTGTCCGGCTCGTCGAGCAGCAGCACCTCGTCGGTGCCGCGCAGCAGCGCCTCCAGGACCAGCCGCTTCTGCTCACCGCCGGAGAGGGTGCTCACCCGACGCCACTGGGCCTTCTCGTACGGCATCCCCAGCGCGGCCGTGGTGCAGATGTCCCACAGGGTCTCGGCCTCGTAGCCCTGGGCCTCGGCCCAGTCGGCGAGCGCCTGCGCGTAGCGCATCTGGGCGGCCTCGTCGTCCACGGTCATCAGCGCGTGCTCGGCGGTGTCCACGGCGCGCGCGGCCTCGCGGATCCGGGGCGGGGAAACGGACACGAGCAGGTCCCGTACGGTCGTCTCGTCCCGTACGGACCCCACGAACTGGCGCATCACCCCGAGGCCGCCGCCGACGGTGACGGTCCCGCCGTGCGGCTTCAGCTCCCCGGAGAGCAGCCGGAGCAGGGTGGTCTTGCCCGCGCCGTTGGGGCCGACGAGGGCCACCACGGCCCCCTCCCCCACCCGGAAGGAGGCGTCGCCGAGCAGCGCCCTCCCGTCGGGGAGGTGGTACTCCAGGTGCGCTGCTTCGAGATGACCCATGACACCGGATTGTGCGGCTCGGGCCACGCCCCGGGCAAACCGATTACGGCGGGCCGGACGGCGCCGGCGGACGTGGCGAGCGCCACCGGCAGAAAACGGCCCGCACCGGGTAGGCGGGTGGCATGAGCCCCGACGTAGATCTCACCGCCCTGACGCCCGGCCCGCACCCCCTCCGCAACGGTTTCCTGCGGCTGGACCAGCGTGCGTTCGAGGCCGTCGCCGCCCGCACCTGGCCGGGCGCCGACCCGCTGCTGCCCCGGCTGAGCCGTTCCGCCAACCACGGAGTGCTGTGGTTCGGGGTGGCCGCCGCCCTGGCCGCGTCCCGCACCCCGCGGGCCCGTCGCGCCGCCGCCCGGGGCCTGGCCTCGCTGAGCCTCGCCTCACTGACGATCAACACCCTCGGCAAGCGCTCGGTGCGCCGGTCCCGCCCGGTGCTGGACCCGGTGCCGCTGGTACGGCAGTTGAAGCGGCAGCCGATCACGACGTCGTTCCCGTCGGGGCACGCCGCGTCGGCGGCCGCGTTCGCCACCGGGGTCGCGCTGGAGTCCCCGGCGTGGGGTGCGGCGGTGGCACCGGTGGCCGCCGCGGTGGCCCTCTCGCGCGTCTACACCGGCGTCCACTTCCCGAGCGACGTGGTGGCGGGCGCCGCGCTCGGGGCGGGTGCCGCGTTCGCCGTACGGGGCCTGGTGCCGACGCGAGCCCAGCACATCCCGCCGGCCCGGCCGCTCGCCGAGGTGCCGGCGCTGCCCGGGGGCGAGGGGCTGGTGATGGTGGCCAACGTCGCCTCGGGCACCTCGGACCGGGTGCGGGCGCTGTGCGACGCGCTGCCCGACGCCGAGGTGGTGGAGTGCGAGCCGGAGGACATCCCGGCGGAGCTGGAGAAGGCGGCGGACCACGCCCGGGTGCTCGGCGTGTGCGGCGGCGACGGCACGGTGAACGCGGCGGCCGAGGTCGCCCTGCGGCACGGCCTGCCGCTGGCGGTGCTGCCCGGCGGCACGCTCAACCACTTCGCCTACGACCTGGGCGTGGAGGACGTGCGGGATCTGTGCGGGGCGCTGGAGCGGGGCGAGGGGGTGCGGGTGGACGTGGGCCGGTTCGTCTCGGGCGGGCGGCAGGGCGTCTTCCTCAACACCTTCAGCCTCGGCGTCTACCCGGAGCTGGTGCGGGAGCGGGAGCACTGGTCGTCGAGGATCGGCGGCTGGCCGGCCGGGGTGCTGGCGGCGGTGCGGGTGCTGCGCGCGGACCGGCACCCGCTGGAGGCGGAGGTGCGCGGCCGCCGGCGCCCGCTGTGGATGCTGTTCGCGGGCAACGGCACGTACCACCGCAGGGGCCTCGCCTCGGGCCGCCGGCTCGACCTGGCGGACGGGCAGCTGGACGTGCGGGTGGTGCACGGTGGCCGCCGGCCGGCCCTGCGGCTGCTGTCCGCGGCGCTCGCGGGTCCGCTGACCCGCTCCCCCGCCCATGCGGCGGTGCAGGTGCCCCGGCTGCGGCTGTCGGGGGTGGCGCCGGGCACCCTGATGGCGTTCGACGGGGAGCTGACGGAGACCGAGGGCGACCTGACGCTGGAGAAGCTGCCGGAGGCGCTCACGGTGTACCGGCCGCTGCCCGGTGAGGGCGGACTGCTTTCCTGACGCCCCGTCAGTCCACCATATAAAACGCGGGTCTCACTATTCGACCGACGGGCGTAGCGTGATCACACCGTCGGAGAGGGGATCCACCATGCCGAAGCCGCGGGAGACCGCCGTCTACACGCACGGGCACCACGAGTCCGTGCTCCGCTCGCACACCTGGCGCACCGCCGCCAACTCCGCCGCCTATCTGCTGGGCTCCTTGCGGCCCCACATGAAGGTCCTGGACATCGGCTGCGGGCCCGGCACCATCACCGCGGACCTCGCGGCGCTGGTCCCGGACGGGCACGTCACCGGCGTGGACCGGGCACCGGAGATCGTCGACCGGGCCCGGGCCACGGCGGCGGAACGCGGCCTCGGCAACACCGACTTCGCGGTGGGGGACGTGCACGCGCTGGACTACCCGGACGACACGTTCTGCGTGGTCCACGCCCACCAGGTGCTCCAGCACGTGGGCGACCCGGTGGGGGCGCTGCGCGAGATGCGGCGGGTGGCACGGCCCGGCGGGATCATCGCCGTCCGCGACTCGGACTACGGGGCCATGACGTGGTACCCCGCGTCCCCGGGCATGGACGACTGGCTGGACCTGTACCGGCGGGTCGCCCGCGCCAACGGCGGCGAACCGGACGCCGGGCGCCGGCTGAAGGCGTGGGCGCTGGAGGCGGGGTTCACGGACGTCACGGCGACCTCCGCGACCTGGACCTTCGCCACCGCCGAGGAGCGGGAGTGGTGGAGCGGCCTGTGGGCGGACCGGACCCTGGCGTCCGCGTACGCCGGCCGCGCGACCGAGGGCGGCCACGCGACCGCCGAGGAGCTGCGGGCGGTCTCGGCCGCCTGGCGGGACTGGGGCGAGCGGCCGGAAGGCTGGTTCGGCGTGCTGCACGGAGAGATCCTGTGCCGCAAGCGGTGACGAAGGGGTGAGGCCGCGGCCCCGGGAGACTCACTCCCGGGGCAGCAGCGGTCCCAGCGGCCCGAGGTCCAGGTTCAGGTCCTCCGGCCGCAGTCCGTAGCGGTCGCGCAGCTCGGTCATGCGGTCGTCGAGGAGCATCAGGGTGAGTCCGATCCGCTCCTCCTGCTCCTCGCTGAGATCCCCCTCGTCGACCCGGCGGAGCGCCTGGCGCTCCATGAGCTGGCGCAGCAGCTCGACGACGGTCAGCACCAGTTTCACCAGGTCGCGCTCGACCGTGTCGGGGTCGAGGTCGAGGCGTTTGCGGGGTTCTGGTTGTTCAGTCACGTCAGTCCCCGAACGGCGATGGAACGTTGCTGTTGACCGAGCTGATCAGCGCGTTCAGATCGATGCGGACCAGGTCGACGTCCGCGATGCGCAGCGTGACGTCACCGGTGATGACGACACCGCCGGCCAGCAGCCGGTCGAGCAGGTCCACGAGAGCGATCTCCCGGCGTTCTACGACGGTCACGTGCCCTCCCCCGGCTGTTCCTCGGCGGCCCCGTCGCCGGCGAAGGAGTAGGCCGCCCAGGGGCCGGTGAGTTCCACACGGATTCCCGGGGCGTCGTCCTTCGTCCGGTCGATCCTCTCCACGAACTCCTCGGAGGCGTCACGCCGCACCAGGTAGGCGGCGTTGAGGACGTTGCGTCCGGCGGCACCGGACAGACGGGGGTTCTGCGGCGCGTGCAGCCGCGCGTCGTCGGCCAGGGAGGACAGCGTCGAGTGGAGACCCGTCGCGAACCGCTCCGCCCTCGACCACAGGTCCTCGTTCGCGCGCGACTGCTGACGCCGCTGCCGCAGGTAGTCCCGGCCCGAGGCGGGCTTGGGAGCGGGCCGCGCCGGCGCGGCCGCCTGCTCGGGCTCCGCCTCGACGTACACCTTCACGCCCCACTCGACCCGTCCGTCCAGCCGGGCGAGCGTGTTCCGGAAGGCCTCCTCGCGCTGCTCCATCATCATCCGTACGCCGCTGTCGTCCCGGAAGACGGTGGCCAGCCGGAGCGGCAGCGGTGTGGTGACCGCGGTGAGCGCGTCGATCACCTGCTGGTGGGAGCGGGCCGTGGCGGCCAGCCAGTCGAGGTCCTCCAGGTGCGCGCGCAGGGCCTCCTCGCTGAAGTCGGCCTCGGGCACATGGCTGACGACGGCGACCAGGTCGCCGTGGGCCAGCAGGCGGGGCGGGTCGCCCGCCACCCCCGTGAGCTGGGCCTGGAGGGCCGCGCCGAAGGGGCGGCAGACGGCGTAGACGTACCGCAGTCCGTTCACGTCTCCTCCTTCGGCACGCGGCCCGGGTCCAGCTCACGCAGGCGTTCGCGCAGTGCGGCGTTCTCCCGGGTGAGTTCGTCGCGCCGGGCGCGCGAGGAGAGCGCGGGGTCGCTCTCCCACCAGTCGATGCCCATCTCCTTGGCCTTGTCGACGGAGGCGACCACGAGCCGCAACTTGATCGTCAGCAGCTCGATGTCGAGCAGGTTGATCTTGATGTCGCCCGCGATCACGATGCCCTTGTCGAGCACCCGTTCCAGGATGTCGGCGAGGTTGGCGCTCTGTCCCTGACCGTAGGGCTCGGGCAGTCGGCTGGGTGTGGTCATCGACGGCTCCCGCCACCGGCGTCCTCGTACTCCTCACGGGACGCGTTCTCGTCCTCCCCGGCTTCCTTGTCCTCCTCGTACTCGCCCTCGGGCTCCTCCTCGTACTCCGCCTCGGGCTCCTCCTCGTACTCGCCCTCCGGCTCCTCCTCGTACTCGCCCTCCGGCTCCTCCTCGTACTCGCCCTCGGGCTCTTCCTCGGCCTCCTCCTCGGCCTCGGGCGCTTCCTCCTCGCCCTCGTACTCCTCCTCGCCCTCGGGCTCCTGCCCCTCCTCCTGCTCCTGCTCCTCCTCCGCCACGGCGTCCTCGTGGCTGCGGACGACCTCGCCGTCGCGGATCTCGCCGCGCCAGCCGTCGTCGGCCTCGCCCTTGAGGGTGATGTGCCGGACGTAGTTCTTCAGGTCCAGGCGGGCCCGGCGGCCCTGGGCGCGCCAGATGTTGCCGGTCTTCTCGAAGAGACCCTTGGGGTAGTACTCGATGACCAGGATCACGCGGGTCAGGCTGTCGGCCAGCTCGTGGAAGCTGACGACACCCTTGGTGGTGCCCTTGGCGCCCTCCGACGTCCAGGAGATCCGGTCGTCGGGCACCTGCTCGGTGGTCTTCGCCTTCCAGCTGCGGTTGGACCAGAAGACCTTCAGCTGCCAGTCGGACGACGTGTCGTCGGCGCGGTTCGCGCTCTTGACGCCCTTGGCGAAGGTGCTGAAGTCCTGGTACTGGGTCCACTGGTCGTAGGCCGTGCGCACCGGCACGCCGACGTCGACGTACTCGATGATGACCGTCGGCTTCTGACCGCCGCCGCCCTTCTTCCGGCCCCTGCCGCCGGTGAGGTTCTTGAAGGCGCCGACGACGTTGTCCTTCACCTTGCCGGCGCCGACCTCGAACGCGGCCCGCATCGGGCCCTTGCCCTCGGCGAGCTTGCGTCCGCCGTCGAGGGCGAGCTTGGCGAATCCGGGGCTGTTGCCCTCGGCTATGTCGTTGAGCTTGCCCGTGGTCTGGCCGAGCTTGGTGCCGACGCCCGTCAGCAGCCGCGTGACCTGCGCGGCGAGGTACTCCTGCACCTCCGCCTTGAGGCGGTCCGCCGCCTCGCTCTGCGCCACGTCGGCCAGGGGGTTCTTCTTCGCGGCCTTGCCTGCCGTGGAGGCCGCGGATCCGAGGGTGTCGGTCATCACTCACCACCGCCCTTCGTCCGCCGGGTGGCTCCGCGGGCGGCGCTCCGGGCACCGGCCGTCTTCTTGCCGGCCGCCTTCTTGGCGGGCTGGGCCCGCTTCGCCGCGGTCTTCTTGGCGGGTGCCTTGGCGGCCGCCTTCTTCGCCGGCGTCTTCTTCGCGGGCGCCTTCCTGGCCGTCTTGCGCGCGGCCGGCGCCGCCTCGCGCCGGCCGTCGCGCTCGTCCTGCTCGTCCTCGCGCTCGTCCTGCTCGTCCTGCTCGTCCTGCTCGTCGTGCTCGTCGTCGGCGCGCTGGTCGGACTCCGCGTACTCCTCCGAGTCCTCCGAGACCTCGGAGTCGCGGGAGCCGACGCCCGGCACCTGGGACGTCACGCCGGAGAGCTGGTCGCGGACCTCGGCGGTACGCCCGTGCAGGCGATTGGCCAGCGCGTCTATCTGCCGCTCGACCATGGCGCCCGAGGCCGCCTTGCCCACGCCCCGCAGGTCCGTGCGCAGCTGGTCCCCGATCTCCTTGAACTGGGGGTTGTTCTGCAGCTGCGTACTGACCAGCTCGGCGATGCCCTTCGGGGTCAGGTTCATCTTCTTGCCGGCCACCATGGTGCCCACGGCGACGGCCAGTTTCAGTTTCTTCGTGCGTCCCAGCAGATATCCGGCCCCTACCGCGAGGCCCAGTCCCACTCGATTCATGGTGCCGTCCCGTTGCCCAATCCCGCGCTCGTGCGCGAAGCGATCTCCAACCGGTCCAGGAGCGCGTCCTCCTGCTGGTCGAACTCCTCCTCCGTGATCTCTCCGGCCTCCAACTGCTCTTCCAGGCGGGCTAGTTCGGCCCGGATCGTGGCGGGGTCGTAGTAGATCCGCTCCGCCTCGTTCATGACCTGTCTGATGGCCCAGGCGCTGCCGCGCACCGGGGCGAACGGCAGCAGCAGGACCTCCGAGATCAGTCCCACGTCCTCACTCCGTTCCGACATCCATCCCGCCGGCCGCGGTACCCGCGGGCTCGGCCGGGCCGGGCTCCACGAAGCTGTACGGCGGCAGCGGGCCGTTCACCCGCACCTCCAGGTGCGGCATGTCCCTGCGGGCGCGCTCCACGGCGGCCAGGAACTCCTCGGCGGAGCCCTGCTTCACCAGGAACGACACGTTGGCCAGCCAGCCGGTGGACTCGGGGCCCACGCTCACCGCGTCGGCGTCCGACTCCAGGGCGCGCTCCAGCGTGGTGGCGTCCTCGGCCTCCTTGCCCTTGACGGCGGCCGCGACCATCTCACCGAGCTGGATCTTGTTCTCGTAACTCCCGCCGCCCGCCTGCCGGTTGGCGTCCGCGAGGGCCCGGATCTCCGGGTTCTGGGCCATCACGTGGTGGAGCACGGCCTCCTCGTTGTGGGTGGCCTTGATGTTGTACTCGACCCGGCCGTCCAGTGCCTGGAGGCGTTCCTCGTAGTGCTCGGCGCGCTCCGCGAGCACCCCGGTCACCGCGCTGTCGTCCGGGGCGACGCTGCCGAAACGCATGGGCAGCACGCAGCCTTCGGCGCCGACCTCGCTCAGCACGGTCTGGTGGGCGAGCAACTCCCTGCGCTTGGGCCGCAACCCCTCGGGCGCGTCGCTGACGACGGCCGCCAGCCCGCCCTGCTTCAGGATCCGTATCTCGCGCGGCGGGTCGCCGACGCCGCCGGTTTCCTCGGGGAGCGCGGGATGCGTGGCGGCGGTGATGCCGTAGACGTACGTACTCACTCCTGCTCCTCCTTCCGGCGCGAGGCGGTGGTCTTGCGGGCACGCGGACGCGACGTGGTCTCGCGCTCGCGCTCGGAGCCGTCGTCCTCACGGGCCTGCTTGAAGGCGTCGGAGATCGTCTCCGCCGCACCGGACAGGGCTCCCTTGGACTTGCCCTTGGCGCCGGACTCGGTCATCTGGCCGACCAGGTCGGGCAGGCCGGGGTCCTTGCGCGGCCCGGCCTCCAGGTCGAGACGGTTGCACGCCTCGGCGAAGCGCAGGTACGTGTCCACGCTCGCGACGACGACACGGACGTCGATCTTCAGTATCTCGATGCCGACCAGGGAGACGCGCACGAATGCGTCGATGACGAGCCCCCTGTCCAGGACGAGCTCGAGCACGTCGTAGAGGCCGCTGCTGCCGCCTCCACCACCGGATTGCTGTGCCGGTACAACAGTCATGCCAGCCATTCCTCCATCTCGGGTTTCGGTGTGCGAGTCCACTCGGTCCGGTCCGGCCTAACGGCCGCCGGAACCTCGCGCGTCGGCCCGACCGCGCTCGTAACGCCTCACACGGCGGTAGCCAGTGAGCTGCCCCTCGGAATCAAGCTCCACCTGGTAGCTCGCCATCAGGCTCATCGTGTCGGGCACCCGCTCGAGTTCGAGCACCTCGACCTCCAGCGCCCAGCCCTCCTCCGTCCGCTCGAAGGACGACACCGACTCGGCGTTCATGCCGGTGAGCTCCGCGAGCTGTGCGCGCGCCTCGCGCAGCACCTCCATCGGCCGGGGCTTGCGTGACTCCTGTGACTGCCGGGACTCCTGTGACTGCCGGGGCTTGCGTGTCCTACGTGAACTCTGTTGTGAGTCTTGTGATTCGGATGTGTTGTTCGTGTTCGACATGGCCACCTCCCCCTCCGTGTGGCCGCAAGGATGTTCGCCAAACCTCCACGGACGCGTGCATGTGGCACGCGCCGACGTGACCTCGCTCATCTCCCCCCGCGGCGAGGCTCAGCCGCGCAGCGCGTTCAGCCGCCGCCGGGCGGGGCCCAGCGACCGGGCGCGGTTCATGATCCCGGCCCAGGGCCGGGTGCGGGCCTGCTCGACGGCGTCCGCGATCGTCCAGCGGCGGGCGTGCAGGGCGGGGTCGTCCAGTTCGTCCCAGGAGACGGGTGTGGCCACGGGTGCGCCGGGCCGGGCGCGGACGGTGAAGGGCGCCACGGCGGTCTGGGCGTAGGCGTTGCGCTGGATGTCGAGGTAGAGCCGGTCCCCGCGGTCCTTCTTGCGGGCGGCGGTGGTGAGCCGGTCCGGATGGGCCGCGGCCAGGACCTCGGCCGCGTCCCGCGCGAACTCCCGCACCTCGTCGAAGTTCTGACGTCCCGTCAGAGGAACCACGACGTGCAGTCCCCGGGATCCGGTGGTCATGAGCGCGGAGGGCAGCCTCAGTTCGTCGAGCAGCTCGCCCACCAGCCGGGCGGCCTCCCGGACCGCCTCGAAGTCGTCGCCGGCCGGATCGAGGTCGAAGACCATCCGGTCCGGCCGGTCGACCTGCCCGGTCCGGGAGAGCCAGCGGTGCAGGGTGAGGGCGGCCTGGTCGGCGAGGTAGACGAGGGTGGCCGAGTCGTCGCAGACCGTGTGGCGGACGGTGCCGCCCTCCTTGCCGACCTCGACGCGGCCGACCCACTCCGGGTAGTGCTCCGGAGTGTTCTTCTGCATGAACCGGGGCCCGTCGACGCCGTCGGGGTGCCGTTCCAGCATGAGCGGGCGCCCCCGCAGGTGCGGCAGCATGAAGGGGGCGACGGCGCGGTGGTAGTCGACGAGATCGCCCTTGGTGTACTCCGGCGCGCCGCCCTCGCCCGCGGGGAACAGCACCTTGTCCGGCCGGTGCACCTCCACCGTGTGGCGGCCCGCCCGCACGGTCCGCGTGCCGTCGCCTCCGCTCACGGCACGATCGCCTGCTCCACCAGCATCCGTCCGGCCGCGGCGATGGACTCGGCGTCGATCCCCGCCGCGTGCAGTTCCTCGGCGGGGGTCGCGGAGCCCGGCATCGTCCCGACGGCGAGCCGCACCAGCCGCGGCACGGGCCGGCCGTCGCAGAACGCGTCCAGGACCGCGTCGCCGATGCCGCCCTCCCGGCGGTGGTCCTCGACGGTGACCAGGCAGCCGGTCTCCTCCGCGGCCCGGCGCAGAGTGGCCAGGTCGACGGGCTTCACGGAGTACAGGTCGATCACCCGGACCGGGATGCCGTCCCCGGCGAGGGCGTCGGCCGCGGCCAGCGCCTCGTGCAGGGTGACGCCGGCCGCCACGAGGGTGAGCCGGTCGTCGGCGGAGGAGCGCAGGACCTTGCTGCCGCCGACCGGGAACTCCTCGTCGGGGCCGTAGACGACCTTGCTCTCACCGCGCGAGGTGCGCAGGTAGCGGACACCCTCCAGGCCCGCCATCTCGGCGACCAGGCGCGCGGTCTGGTTGGCGTCGCACGGGTACAGCACGGTCGAACCGTGGATGGCCCGCATCATCGCCAGGTCCTCCAGACCCATCTGGCTGGGCCCGTCCTGGCCGATGGCGACACCCGCGTGGGAGCCGACGAGGTTGATGCCGGCGCCGCTGACGGAGGCCATGCGCAGGAAGTCGAAGGCGCGGGTCAGGAACGCGGCGAAGGTGGTGGCGAACGGCACCCAGCCGCGTGCCGCCATCCCCACGGCCGCGGCGACCATCTGCTGCTCGGCGATGTAGCACTCGAAGTAGCGCTCGGGGTGTTCCTTGGCGAAGAACTCGGCGCGCGTGGAGTCGCCCACCTCTCCGTCGAGCGCCACGACGTCGCCGCGGGCGGTGCCGAGCGCGGCCAGCGCCTCACCGAAGGCGTTGCGGGTGGCGACCTCCTCGCCCACGTCCCAGCGGGGCAGCTCGGTCTGCCCGGTGCCGGCCGAGTGCAGCGACCGCGCGTCCTCGGGCTCGTGCACCGTGACCCGCAGGTCCCGCGGGCCGCCGAGTTCGGCGACGGCCTCCTCGGCGTCGGGCAGCGGCTTGCCGTGGTGGCCCTCGCGGTCCTCGACCGCCTTGACCCCCTTGCCCTTGAGAGTGCGGGCGATGACGGCGGTGGGCTGGCCCCTGGTGGAGAGGGCTTCGCCGTAGGCGCGGTCGATCGCGTCCACGTCGTGGCCGTCGACCTCGATCGTGTGCCAGTCGAAGGCGCGGAATCGGCGCGCGTACGCGTCGAGGTCGTGGCCGTGCCGGGTGGGGCCGCGCTGGCCGAGCCGGTTGACGTCGACGATCACGGTGAGGTTGTCGAGGTGTTCGTGCCCGGCGTGCTCGGCGGCCTCCCACACCGATCCCTCGGCCATCTCGCTGTCGCCGCACAGCACCCACACGCGGTAGTCGTTGTGGTCGAGGCGCTTGCCCGCCAGGGCGATGCCGACGCCGACGGGCAGGCCCTGCCCGAGCGAACCGGTGGCCGTCTCGACCCACGGCAGCCGCTGCGGCGTGGGGTGGCCCTCCAGGCGGCTGCCCACCTTGCGGAAGGTGAGCAGTTCCTCGTCGTCGATGGCACCGGCCGCCTTGTAAGCGGCGTACAGCAGGGGCGAGGCGTGTCCCTTGGAGAGCACGAAGCGGTCGTTGCCGGGGTGGGCGGGGCGGGCGAAGTCGTAGCGGAGGTGGTTGGCCAGCAGTACGGCCATCAGGTCGGCGGCGGACATCGACGACGTCGGGTGCCCGGAGCCGGCGGCGTCCGCCGCCCGTACGCTGTCGACGCGCAGTTGCTGTCCGAGGTCGACGAGTTCACCGGTGTTCATGAGTCTCCTTCCGCGCGGCGGCCGTCGGTGCGTTTGACCGGGCCGGGGGCGATGTCGGGTCCGGGGGGCGGCTGGTTCGCAGGGGGTTCGGGGCCGGGGTCGGCGGGCGGTCCCGCGGCCCGGGTCGGTCCGGACGGGGCGGTGGGCCGTCCTCCGCCGGACGCCCGGGACGTCTTGCGCGCCTTGCCGGAACCCCGGGCAGGTCCCGTACCGCCGCCTTCCCCGGCCCGGCGCGGGTTGCCGGCGGCACGGGGCGGGTGCGGCTGGTTCTTCGCGGGCTCACCGCCCGGTTGCTTCTTCGCGGCCTCACCACCGGGCTGGTTCTTGGCGCGCTCACCGCCCGGCTGGTTCTTCGCGGGCTCACCGCCGGGCCGGCTCTTCGCGGGCTCGCCGCCCGGCCGGCTCTTCGGGGGCTCGGCGCGGGATTCCTTACCGGTCGTCCCGGTCGTCCCGGTCGTCCCGTTCGTCCCGGTCCTCGCCGTCTGCTCGGCGTCCCGTTCCGGGCGTCCGGCCACCCGGGCCACCTCCGGTGACGACGACTCCAGCGGTACCGACCAGGAGCGGACGAGGCCCAGCTGCACCGCCTGACGGGGCAGCACCGCGTCCAGCAGCCAGTCCGCGGCCACCCGGACGCGGTTGCCCGGCATCGCCGCGAGGTGGTAGCCGCGGGTGACCGCGCCTGCCGCGGGGCCGGACATCGGCAGGCCGAGGGGGTTGGCGGCGGCCTTGGCCCCGCCGAGGTCCACGACGAACCCCAGGTCACGGTGGTGGTAGGGCCGCCGCTCGCCGATGCCGAGCGACGCGGCGACGTTCTGCGCGCAGACCTTGCCGTGCCGCCAGGCGTGCTGCGCGGTCATCGGCGTGAACTGGCCGGGTTGCGTCAGGTCGGGCACCGCGGCCACGTCTCCGCAGGCGAACAACTCGGGGCGGCCCGGCACCTGGAGGTGCGGGTCGACGAGCAGCCGGCCGCGTTCCAGGGGCAGCCCCAGGGACTCGACCAGCGGGTCCGGCCGCACGCCGACGCACCACACGAGCGTGCGCGTGTCGACACTCGTACCGTCGGTCAGCACCACGCCGTCGTGCGTGGCCTCCTTCACCGAGGTCCCCATCCGCACGTCGACGCCCCGCTGCCGCAGTACCCGGTCGGCGGTGCGGGAGAGCCGTTCGTCCATCTCGGGCAGCACCCGGGGCGCCACGTCCAGCAGCATCCAACGGGGCCGCATACCGGTGCGCATGGGGTGCTTGCGGACCTGTGCGTCGGTGTACATCGCGCCGTGCGCGGCGACCTCGGTGCCGGTGTATCCGGCGCCGACCACGACGAAGGTGCACCGCGCGGCGCACTCCTCGCGGTCGTCGGCCGCGGCGGCCAGCTCCACCTGGCGCGTCACGTGGTCGCGCAGGTACAGCGCCTCCGGCAGCCCCCGGAAGCCGTGCGCGTGCTCGGCGACGCCCGGGACGGGCAGCAGCTTGTTGACGCTGCCCGCGGCGAGCACCAGCCGGTCGAAGGGCAGGGTGCCCTCGCCGCCCTCGGGCCCGGTGTAGTGCACGGTGTGTTCGTCGAGGTCGATGCCGTCGGCCTCGCCCAGCACCAGCCGGACGTGCGGCAGTGAGCCCGAGAGGGACACGGTGACGCGGCGCGGCTCCAGGATTCCGGCGGCCACCTGCGGCAGCAGCGGCAGGTAGAGGAAGTAGTCGGTCGGGTTGAGCAGGGTGATGTCGGCCTGGTGCCGGGTGAGCCGGGACAGGGTGCGGGCCGTCCGGTACCCGGCGAAACCGGCACCGACGATCACGATGCGGGGTCGGCTCACGGTTCGCCTCCGGGCTGTCGCGTACCTCGTGAGCCTTCCGCGTCCCCTTGACCAGGGCACCCAAACGTCGCGAGCGGGCCGGTTCCCGGCACTGTGTCCGCGTACGGCGGCTCAGCCGCGCTCGCGCGGGCCCTCGGCGTCGGTGCCGTCCTGGCGCGGCGCAGCCGGTCCCGTACCGCCCGGTGCGGGGGTGCCCGCCGGGGCGGTGGGCGCGACCGGCGGCATCGGCGGCACCTCGGGCGCGACCGGCGGCACGGCCGGCGCGTCACCCGCGACGCCGTGGCCGGACCCCGGCGCCGACGGGTGGGGCCGGGCCGCACCGCGCAGCAGATACGCGGCGACGCCCAGGAGGCCGGCCGTGATCAGCGCGGCGGCCCAGTCGGGCAGTCCCACGGCGAGCGCCAGACCCACGGCGAGGGCGAGGGCCGCGCCCGCGTACAGGGCGGCGGCACCGGACGCGGCGTACAGCGTGGCCTTGCGGCGCTGCTTGCGGGTCTGCTCGCGCAGCTCGTCGCGCACGGTCTCCCGTGCCACCTGTGCCAGTTCGTCGACCAGATGCTTGTCCAGGTGTTCCAAGTGATCCATGCGGTCCATACCTCGCGGGTACCCGGACGCGGAACTTCCATGGCCGGGGCGCGAGTCGGACCCGGCCGCCGCCAACTAGGCTCGTCCCCATGGACATTCTGGGAGCCACACTGCGCGTCTACGTCGACGACCTGGACAAGGCGATCCCCTTCTACGAGGGTCTGGCCGGCGGCCGGGCCATGCGTTCCGAGCGCGGCGGGGTCGAGGTCGCCGCGGTCGGCTGCTTCCTGCTGATGAGCGGACCCGAGTCCCAGCTCGAGGTGTTGCGCAAGGTGACGGCGACGATCGCCGTGACGGACGTCGAGGAGACCCAGCGGATCCTCACCTCGCTGGGGGGCGACGTCATCGCCGGCCCGGTGCCGACACCCGCGGGCCGCAACCTGATCGCCCGGCATCCGGACGGCGCGATCTACGAGTACGTGGACCGGCGGGCCTAGCCCCGGACCGGACGGGCTCACCCCGCGTCCGGCCGCATCCGGAAGTCGTGCCGGGCCGGGAGCGGTTCGTCGCCGAGCCGCGCCCACAGCGCTCCGATGCTCTCGCCGCCCTCCCGCAGGTCGGCGACCTCGAAGCCCTCGTCGAAGACGGCCCGCGCCTCCTCGTGCCGGCCCTCGGCGGCCAGCAACTCCCCCTCGGCCAGCCGGAACCGGCCGCGGGCCCGGGTCGCGGGGTCCAGCCGCTCCCACACGGCGCGGGCGTCGGCGGTGCGTCCGACCGCGAGCAGCGCGCCGATGGCCTCCCGGCCGAGGGCGGCGGCGACGGCTGCCCACCGTTCGTCCCGGTCCGGGGCGTCCGCGTCCGAAGCTCGCTCGGGTTCCGGCCGGCGCTCGCACAGGTCGTCGAAGGCCTCCGCGTACTGGTCGGCGGCCCGCTCGGGGTGACCGTCCGCCTGGTCGGCGGCGGCGAGGCAGCGCAGCAACGGCCAGCGGTCGGCGGCGTCCTTGAGGCCGCGCTCCCAGCTGCGGACCGCCTGGGCCCGGTCGTCGCCGTGCCACTGGGCGACCCCCAGGTGGTACTCGGCGAGCGGGGTGGCGGCGGTGGTCTCCAGCATGTCCCGCCAGGGCCGGGCGACCAGGGTGGGGCCGGGCGGCTCGCGGCGTCCGGTCTCGGGGAGGGTCCCGGCGCGCAGCAGGTGCAGCCACGGTTCCTGCTCCTCGCCGAGGGTGTCCTCGCCGAACGGGGTGCCGGGCAGCTTCCATCCCGCGCGCAGCGCCTCGAGCGCGCCCCAGCCCGAGCCGGTGGCCAGCCGCTCGCCGGGCTCGGTGTCGGCGTGGGCCCGCCAGGCCTCGTACGCGGCGTCGACGTCGGCCCGCGGCAGGGCGCTCTCCAGCCGCTCCTCCGCGCCGCGCAGCACGGTGTGCCAGTCGCCGTCGGGCGTGGCTTCGAGCGGCCCGTACGCCTCCAGCCAGGACACCTCGCTCTCCGCGTCCAGCCTGACGTGCTCCAGCTGGGTGCGGGCGAGGCCGGCCTGGATCTCGCAGTAGCCGCCGGTGCCGGGCTCGGTGAGCCACTCCTGCCAGCGGCGCCCGCCGGGTCCGGTGCCCCACACGAACAGCTTCCGGCCCCGCAGTACGTCGGTGGAGGTCTGCGCCAGCCCGTTTCCGTGCTCGTCGAGCGCGGCGATCCAGCGGCGCCGGCCGTCCGGCACGTCGTAGAAGTAGTCGGCGGCGTAGGTGCTGTTCAGCGGGTACGTCCGGTCGGTGCCGTCGTACTCGGGGACGGGCACGCGGCGCAGCCGCCGCTCGTAGCCGAAGTGGTACGCCTCGTCGGCGGGGGCGAGGACCCGGCGGTCCTCGGGCACGGCGATGTTGGACCACCAGTAGGTCGGCACGGGGCGTTCGTGCGGGTTGCGGACGCGGACGCCCACGTACAGGAAGTCCGAGCCCTCCGGGAGCCACAGGTCGACCTGGAAGGGCAGGTCGCGCAGCCGCTCCCACTCCCACAGGCGCAGCATCTCGCCGCCGTCCGGGGCAGGCACGCGGGCGGCGTGCACGGGGGAGCAGGAGAGGGTGGTGTGTCCGGTGGCGCCGATGTTCCACTCGATGCCGCCGGAGAACCAGGCGCCGTTGAGGGCGAAGTTGGCGGGCTGGAGGACGGGGTTGACGTAGAGGAGTTCACGGTCGGTCGGCTTGTGGCACAGGGAGGCGATCCGGCCGCCGAGCGCGGGCAGCACGGTGGCGCGCAGCCGGTCGTTCTCGATGACCAGCGCGTCCAGTTCCCGCGCCTCGCGGGCGCGTCCGTACCCGTCCCGGACCATGACGGGCAGCAGGCTGCGCAGCGGCTCGTAGTCGACCTGGCGGGCCATGTCGCGCGGCAGGCCGAGCCGGTCCCGGTCGTCGATGCGGTGCGCCTCGTCCAGGGGGCGCAGCGGCGGCAGCGGATTGTCCGGGCCCTGCGGCGCGGCGGGCAGGGTCAGTACCTCACGTCGGATCATCGTCACGGTTCCCCATGGAAGCCGCTCCCCGCCACGGTGAACAGGGTCGGAGCCGGTCACCGTCACGCGACGTGACTCACGTTTGATTCCGTGGGGCGCGGTGCGGGCGGGGGCTTAGGGTGTCGGGCGGTCGGCGTACGTACGAAGGAGCGGCACGTGAGCGAGCGGCACACCTACCGGGTGATCGTCCGGGGCACCTGGGAGGGTTTGACCGAGGAGGCGCGGGCCCGGCTGCTCGCCGAGGCCGGTGACCACGGGATGACGAGCATGCGGTTCACCGAGGAGGGGTCGCTGTCGTACGAGCCGTCGCCGCTGAAGCACTTCTCGATGCGGTACGTGGTGGTCTCGGACGCGGCGGACGGCGACGAGATGGCGGCCGCCATCGCCGAGGACCGGGCCGAGGACACGCTGCGCGGGCTCGGCTACGGGTTCGGTGAACTGCGCTCCACGGTGACGGACCTGGACACCATGAAGATCAACCGGAAGTCACGGTCTCGGCGGTGATCGCCCAGCGCTGATGGTCGCGCCAGGCCCCGTCCACGTGCAGCATCCTCGGTGAGAAACCCTCCAGGTGGAAGCCGCAGGAGCGGGCCAGTGCGATGGAGGCGGCGTTGCCCGGCTGCACGTTGATCTCCAGCCGGTGCAGCCGCATCGGTCCGAAGGCGTGCCGCACCACGAGGCCCAGCCCTTCGCGCATCAGCCCCCGGCCGGCGGCGTGCGCGAAGGCGCCGTAGCCGAGGGCGCCGCTGAGGAAGCCGCCCTCGACGATGTTGTTGATGTTGACGAACCCGGCGATGGCCCCGCCGTCGCCGGAACCGCCCGCCCCGTCCTTCTCGCAGATCAGGAACCCGGCCTTGGTGGGGTCCTCGATCAGGTGGGACGCGTAGGCGTCGTACGCCTGGGGGCTGTCCGGCGGGAAGAGCCAGGGATGGTGCAGGTCCTTGCTCTCCCGGGCCCGGGCGGTGAACTCGGCGGCGTCCGCGTAGGTGAAGTGCCGTATGCCCACGCGAGGGCCCTCGGCGAGGTGACGGGACGGGGTCTGCGGCATGGGGTCAGCCTAGAGGGACCGACGCCATCAAAGTTTTCTTTGTTCCCACCAACATTCATTGTGCCGCCAGCGAACCCTTGTTAAGTTGCCGTTCCATGGCGAACGAGCACCCCGGCCCCGCGGCCGGCATGGGCGGACGACTGCGGCGCCGCAGAAGAGCCCTCCACCTGACCCTCAAGGATGTGGCGGACCGGTCCGGAGTCACCGAGGGCTACCTGTCCCAGGTCGAACGGGACCAGGCCAATGCCAGCGTGCGCACCCTCCAGCGGCTGTGCGAGGTACTCAAGCTCAACGTCGGCGACCTCTTCGCCACGGGCGGCAGCGCGGCCAACCCCGTACTGCGCTTCCGCGACGCCCACGGCATGTCGTTCGGCGAGGGTGCCACGAAGATCAAGCTGACCCCGTCGTCCTTCGACCACCTCGAGGTGCTCCTCGGCCACTTCGCCCCGGGCGGGTCCACCGGCGTCGAGCCCTACACGCACGGCAGCTCCGAGGAGATCCTCCTGGTCCTCTCCGGCGAGGTGGAAGTGCAGATCCGCGACCAGCTGCACCGGCTGTCGGCCCTGGACTCCGTCCATTACCGCAGCAGCGACCCGCACCGCGTCGCCGAGACCACGGGCGTGGACGAGGCCCGGGTCCTGTGGGCCATGGCGCCACCCACCTACTGAGCCTCCGCACCGTCGCACCACGCACCGACCCAGCACCTCACCCCCGGGACTCGCCCATGACTCCGTACCGCAACGGTCAGATATCGCACTGGATGACGGCGGCCCGCACCGCCGCCGACCCGGGCCGCGAGGCCCACGGCACGACGACGGACCTGCCCGGCCAGGAGCAGGACCTCGTCGTCGTGGGCGGTGGTCTCACCGGGTTGTGGGCCGCCTACCACGCCATCGCGGAACGACCCGAAGCGCGGATCACCGTCGTCGAGGCCAAGGAGGTCGGCTACGGCGCCTCCGGACGCAACGGCGGCTGGCTCTCCCCTCTCATCCCCGGCAACCGGGCCGTCTACGCCAAGGCCTCGCGCAGGCGGGGACGCGACGGAGCCGCGGCCGTCGTCTCCTTCCAGGAGGAGATGCACCGGTGCGTCGACGACACCCTGCGCATCCTCGAACAGGAGGGCATCGAGGCCGACCAGCACCGGGGAGGGCACCTGCGGGTGGCCACCACGCCCGCGGCGATGAAACGCCTGGAGACGACCTACGCCGCGGACCTGTCCCACGGATACCCCGCGCAGGACCTGGAGCTGCTCGACGCGGAGGCCGTCAGGAAGCGGATCGCCGTCCAGCCGGCCCTGGGCGGCCTGCTCACCCGCAGCACCGTCCGGATCGACCCGGCCAAGCTCGTCCACGGCCTCGCGGCCGTCGTGCGGGCCAAGGGCGTGCGGATCTGCGAGGACACCCGGGCGACGCGCATCGCGCCCGGCGTCGTCACCACATCGCGCGGCGCCGTGCGTGCCGGAACCGTCCTGGCCTGCGTCGAGGCCTACTCCGGAAAGATCGACGGCGACGCCCGCGGCCTGGGCGCGCGCGACGTCATTCCGGTCAACTCCTCCATGGTCGTCACCAACCAACTGCCCGAGGAGGTCTGGCAGCGCATCGGCTGGGACGGCCGCGAGTGCCTGGGCGACGCGGCGCACACCTTCGTCTACGCACAGCGCACCGCCGACGACCGCATCGCCATCGGCGGCCGCGGCACGCCGTACGCCTTCAACTCCGGCACCCCCGGCGAGGGACGGGTGGACGCCCGGACCGTACGCACTCTCAGCGAGCGGCTCCGCCTCTTCTTCCCGGACATGCCGTTCTCCGTCGAGCACGCCTGGCGCGGTTCCATCGGCGTCACGCGCGACTGGTGCGCCGGCATCACCTTCGACCGGGCGACGAGGATCGGCGTGGCGCGCGGCTACGCCGGGCACGGTGTGACGGCCACCCGGCTGGCCGCCCGTACCCTGCTCGACCGGGCCGAGCACCGCGACACCGCGCTGACCCGGCTGCCGTGGAACGACCACTACTCCGGGCGCTGGGAACCCGAGCCGCTGCGGTGGACGGGCGTCCACGGCATGTACCGGCTCTTCGGCGTGGCCGACCGCTGGGAGGAGAGCCGGCACTCCCGGAACACCTCGCTCATCGCCCGTTTCGGATCCCGGCTGGCAGGACTGAGCGAATGAAACCGACACCGCAGCAGCACGCCACGCCCGCCGCCGGGACATCCGGGAGGACGACCGAACCGTGGGAGCGTTACTCCTTCCTACGGGCTCCGGGGGCATCCTCTCTCAGCCCACAGAGGATGGTGCTGTACGGCGCCTGGCTCATCACCTGCGGACACGTGGTGCTCGCCTTCGCGCCCGGTCCGACGCCCCGGCGGCGCGCGGACCGGCGTCAGCGCAGCGCGGGCCGCTCCAGGGTCAGGGTGCCCGTGTCCGCGTCGAGTTCCGCCGCTACGCCGAAGGGGACGGTCAGCGCCCCCTCGCAGTGCCCGAACCCGAAGTCCTCGACGACCGGGACGCCGAGGCCGCCGAGCCGGTCGGCCAGCAGGGGCCGCAGCCGCTCGTACGGCTCGCACTCCTGCCAGGAGCCCAGCAGCACCCCGGCGACCCCGTCCAGCCAGCCCGCGCGGAGCAGCTGGGTGAGGTAGCGGTCGAGGCGGTACGTCTCCTCCCCCACGTCCTCCAGGCACAGCAGCCCGCCGCGCGCGGAGGGCCGGGCGTGCGGGCTGCCCAGTTCGGCGGCGAGCAGGGCGAGGCAGCCGCCGAGGGTGACGCCCCGCGCCCGGCCGGGGACCATCGGGGAGCCGCCGGACGCGATCACCCGGACGGTGTCGGGGGCGAAGAGGCTGGCTCTCAGGTGCTCCTGCGCCCGCGCGTTCTTGATGAAGTCGACCCCCGCGGCCATCGGACCGTGCAGGGTGACCAGCCCGAGGCGGGTCGCGAACGCCTCGTGCAGGGCGGTGATGTCGCTGAAGCCGACGAACACCTTCGGCCCGGCCGCGCGCATCGCCTCCCAGTCGAGCAGGTCGGCCATGCGCTGGACGCCGTACCCGCCGCGGGCGCACAGCACGGCGTCCACGGACGGGTCGCACCAGGCGGCCTGGAGGTCGGCGGCCCGGTCGGTGTCGGTGCCCGCGAGGTAGTCGAAGGTGCCGTGCCGGTCCAGGACGTGCGGTGCCACGACCGGGTCGAGGTCCCAGCCGCGCAGGACGTCCAGGCCCGCCTGGAGCCGCTCCTCGGGCACCGGCCCGCTGGGCGCGACGACGGCCACCCGGGCGCCTGGGGCGAGCCGGTCCGGCCGGGTCAGTTCCACGGCGCCGCTCACCGGGTCAGCTCCAGGGTGGGGATGCCCTGCGGGTCCAGCCCGAAGACCTGTGCGTAGAGGGAGAGTTCGGCCTCCAGGGCGCGCACCATGGTCTCCG
The DNA here is from genome assembly GCF_036246005.1 of Streptomyces sp. NBC_01723. NCBI lineage: Bacteria > Bacillati > Actinomycetota > Actinomycetes > Kitasatosporales > Streptomycetaceae > Streptomyces > Streptomyces sp. NBC_01723. Next base: position 7,288,233 of record NZ_CP109171.1, on the reverse strand, counting down.
CCCGGCGGAAGCCGTGACCCTCGCCCTCGAAGGTGAGATAGGCGTGCGGCACTCCGCGGCCGGCCATGCGGGCGAGGAACCGCTCGCACTGCACGGGCGGGCAGATCACGTCGTCCAGGCCCTGGAGGAGCAGGAACGGGGCGGTGACGCGGTCGGCGTGCTCGGCGGGCGACCGTTCGGCGTACCGGCCGGGCACCTGGGCGTACGGGCCGATCAGGCTCTCCAGGTACCGGGACTCGAAGTCGTGGGTCTCCCCCGTGCCCCAGCCGGTCAGGTCGAGGACGGGGTAGATGACCGTGCCGCAGGCGTAGACGTCGGTGGTGGCCAGGGAGGCCGCGGAGGTCCAGCCGCCCGCGCTGCCCCCGCGCACCGCGAGCCGCCGCCGGTCGGCGGTGCCCTCCTCGGCGAGGGCGAGGGCGACGGCCGCGCAGTCCTCGACGTCGACCACGCCCCACTGCTCGCGCAGCCGGTTGCGGTACTCCCGGCCGTGCCCGCTGGAGCCGCCGTAGTTGACCTCGGCGACGCCGATGCCGCGGGAGGTGAAGTAGGCGATCTCCAGGTCGAGGACGAGCGGGGAGCGGGTGGTGGGACCGCCGTGCGCCCAGATGACGTACGGCGGCAGCGTGCCCTCCGGCGCGCGGCAGCCCGGGTGGTGCGGCGGGTAGAGGTGGGCGTGGATGTCGCGGCCGTCCGGGCCCGTGAAGGTGCGGATCTCCGGCCGGGGGTAGTACGCCGGATCCACGACGTCTTCGTGGAGCGAGCCGATCACGCGGGCGCGGCCGGTGCGGGCGTCCAGCTCGACGACCTCGTAGCCGCTGTGCGGGCTCGCGCCGACGCCGGCGACCCGCTCGCCGTGCGCGGCCAGGGCGGGCGCGAACTCGGTCCAGGGGCCGGCCGCGTCGACGAGGTCGCCGGTCTCCGGGTCCAGTATCCCGAGGACGGCGGCGCCCCGGCCGTGCAGGACGGCGATCACTCCGCTGTCCAGGGGCGCGAACCAGCGCTGGCCGAGCTTCCACAGCGGCCCGCCGAACTCCTCGTCGCGGGCGCACAGCGGCGATCCGTCGCGGTAGAGGTTCCACCAGCCGGTGCGGTCGGAGGCGTACAGCAGGGCGCCGTCCGGGGCCCAGTCCACCTGGGTGACCGATTCCTCGGGGCCGCCGGCGGCGGTCCGGGCGTCCCGGAAGGTGCCGTCGGGGCCGATGTCGGCGACGATCAGCTCGGTGCCGTCCCAGGGCATGCGCGGGTGGTCCCAGGCGAGCCAGGCCGCGCGTCGCCCGTCGGGCGAGACGCGCGGTCCGGTGACGAAGCGGTGCCGTGCGCCGGTGAGTTCGCGGAGCCGGTCCCGGTCGTCGGCGGCCGAACCGTCCAGCGGCACCGCGACCGGGAGGCGGCGCACGTCGGTGGGCCCGTCGCCGGTGAACTCCTCCAGGACGCACCACACCTCGCCGCGCTCGGGGCGCACCTGCGGCTCGACCCAGCGCAGGCCGCCGCCGACCGGGGAGACGGGCGTGAGCGGACGCGGCTCGGCACCGCCCGGCCGGTAGGCGTACAGCCGCTGGTCGGCGAAGTTCACGAAGACCACCAGCGGACCGGCGTCGGTGGTGACCGCGGCCCACGGCCGGCCGCCGTACTCGATGACGCGGCTGCGCACGTTCCAGGGCGGGGGCAGCACCGGCTCCTCGGTGCCGTCGGGGTGCCGCCGCACCAGCGCGCGCCGCCCGCCCTCGGTGGGCCGGGGCGCGGTCCACCACACCTCGTCGCCGACGAAGCCCACGTCGTCGGGGCGCCCGTCGTGCGCGGCGGCGAGCGCCGCGTCGATGGGCGAGGGCCATGCCCCGTACGCAAGAGTCCGCACTGACTCCCCCACTTCCTTCTCCTTGAGCCGCTCGGTCGGAACGGCGCTAGACCGTGCGCAGGAACCGGTCCAGGACCCGGACGCCGAAGTGCAGCGCCTCGACGGGGACGCGTTCGTCCACGCCGTGGAAGAGGGCCTGGTAGTCGAAGCCCTCGGGCAGCTTCAGCGGCGCGAAGCCGTAGCCGGTGATGCCGAGCCGCGAGAACTGCTTGGCGTCCGTGCCGCCGGACATGCAGTACGGCACCACGTGCCCCTCCGGCGCGAACTCCTCGACGGCGGCGCGCATCCGGGCGTACGTCGGCGAGTCCACCGGCGCCTGAAGGGCGACCTCGCGGTGCGCGAACTCCCAGTCCACGTGCGGCCCGGTGAGCCGGTCCAGGGTGTCGCGGAACTCGTCCTCGCCGCCGGGCAGGAACCGCCCGTCGACGTGCGCGACGGCCTCGCCCGGGATGACGTTCAGCTTGTACCCGGCGTCCAGCATGGTCGGGTTGCTGCTGTTGCGGACGGTGGCCTCGACGAGCTTGGCGGCGGGCCCGAGCTTGTCCAGCAGCGCGTCGACGTCGCTCAGGTCGCTCTCGATGCCGTAGACGGCGGCGATCTCTGTCAGGGCGGCGCGCACGGTGGGGGTCAGCCGCAGCGGCCACTCGTGGCCGCCGATGCGGGTGACGGCGGCGGCGAGCCGGGTGACCGCGTTCTCTCTGTTCACCTTGGAGCCGTGCCCGGCGCGCCCGCGAGCCGTGAGCTTGAGCCAGCCGGTCCCCCGCTCACCGGCGGCGATGGGGTAGAACTGCCGCCCCGCCCCGTCGTGGAACGTGAACGCCCCGGACTCGCTGACGCCCTCGGTGCAGCCCTCGAACAGCGGGGCGTGCCGGTCGGCGAGGAAGCCGGAGCCGTCCTCGGCGCTGGCCTCCTCGTCCGCGGTGAAGGCGAGCACGATGTCGCGCCGCGGCCGCACGCCCGCGCGGGCCCAGCCGCGCACGACGGCGAGGATCATCGCGTCCATGTTCTTCATGTCGACCGCGCCGCGCCCCCAGACGACGCCGTCGCGGATCTCGCCGGAGAAGGGGTGCACGCTCCAGTCGGCGGCCTCGGCGGGCACCACGTCCAGGTGACCGTGGACGAGCAGCGCCTCGGCCGACGGGTCGGTGCCCTCGATGCGGGCCACGACATTGGTGCGGCCCTTGGTGCGCTCCAGCAGCGTGGGCTCGATCCCGGCCTCGGCGAGCCGCGCGGCGGCGTACTCGGCGGCCGGCCGCTCCTGGCAGTCGCCGCCGCCCCGGTTGGTGGTGTCGATCCGGATCAGCTCGGAGGTGAACCGGACGACCTCGTCCAGCGCCTCCGCGTCCGTCCCCGCGTGCTCAGCCATACTGCTCCTCCACCGCCGCCGAGACGATCGTGGTGACCGCCTTGAAGGTCCTGATCGTCTCGAACATGGTGTCGTGGGTGTACGCCACCTTCCGCTCCCCCACCTGCGCCACACCCGGCACCACGGTCGCGGCCGCCGCCAGGTGCTCGGCGTCGAACTCCAGGGCGACGGTGAACGGCCCGCCGCGCACCGGCTCGTACCGCACCGCGAGTGCCGTCGCCTCCTTGGCGGCCGCGCGGATGTCGGCGGCGGTCCTGGCGGGCGTACGGCACACGGCCGCGTACCGCGACACGTGGTCCTTCACCGCGACCTTCCGCGCCTCGGGCGCGTAGCCCAGCGCGTCCTCGCAGGCCACGTCGTCCCCGGTGACCAGCACGACCGGCACCCCGTACTCGGCGACGACGTGCGCGTTGAGCAGACCCTCACTGGCCCGTACGTCGTTCAGCCAGACGCCGGTGATCTGGTTGGCGAGGTAGGTGTGCGCGAGGACGCCCTCCATGCCGGCGCCCGCGTGGTACCCGATGAACGCGATGCCGTCCACGTCCCCGTGCTGGACCCCCTCGACCATGGACAGCGTCTTGTGCCGCCCGGTGAGCATCCGGGTTCGCTCGTCGAGCCGCTCCAGAAGCAGGTTGCGCATGCTCCAGTGCGCCTCGTTGACCAGCACCTCGTCGGCCCCGCCGTCGAGGAACCCGAGCACGGCCGCGTTCACGTCGGAGGTGAACATCGACCGGCACCGCTCCCACTGCGGCGTCCCCGGCAGCACGTCGGCCGGCCAGGTGACGCCGGTGGCGCCTTCCATGTCGGCGCTGATGAGGATCTTCATGCGGAGGACGCTACATGCCGCTGAATACGCTGGCCAGGGGCCACACGACAGCCACTGGTCCATACCACTCGGGCGGCCGCTTCCGGCCGTCTCGCGGTCGGACGGCGGTATCGGGAACAGCCGGACCGGCCCTCGCGGTTGGATCCGGCGGAGAGACCGGGGCGCCGCGCACCCGGAACGAGACGTACGTACGCAGGAGGACTGCTTCATGACCGACCGGCCCCTGACGCTCATGGCCGTGCACGCCCACCCCGACGACGAGGCCACCGGAACGGGGGGAATCCTCGCGCGGTACGCGGCCGAGGGCATCCGCACGGTTCTGGTGACCTGTACCGACGGCGGCTGCGGTGACGGACCGGGAGGTGTCAAGCCCGGCGACGCCGGGCACGATCCGGCGGCCGTCGCCCGGATGCGCCGTCAGGAACTCGAGGCCAGCTGCGCGGCCCTCAAGATCAGCGATCTGGAGACGCTGGACTACGCCGACTCGGGAATGATGGGCTGGCCGGGCAACGACGCTCCCGGCTCCTTCTGGCGGACGCCGGTGGAGGAGGGCGCCGCCCGGCTCGCGGAGCTCATGCGGCACTACCGGCCCGACGTGGTCGTCACCTACGACGAGAACGGCTTCTACGGCCACCCCGACCACATCCAGGCGCACCGCATCACCATGGCGGCGCTGGAGATGACCGGGCTGACTCCGAAGGTGTACTGGACGACGATGCCCCACTCGACGATGCGGCGCTTCGGCGAGCTCATGAGCGAGCACCAGGAGGGCGGGCCGGAGCCGGATCCCGCCGAGGCCGCCGCGATGGCCGAGATCGGCCTGCCCGACGACGAGGTCACCACGTGGGTGGACACGACCGCGTTCAGTGACCAGAAGTTCGACGCGCTGGCCGCGCACGCCAGTCAGGGCGAGAACATCTTCTTCCTGAGGATGGGCAAGGAGACGTTCGGCGAGCTGATGGGCACGGAGACCTTCGTACGCGTCCGGGACACCACCGGCTCGGCCGTCCCGGAGAACGACCTCTTCGCCGGACTGCGCTGACCCGGCCTCCCGGCCACGGCCCGACCCGCTACACCGCCCGGGCTCCCGCCACCACCCACGTGGAAGGCAGCTCGATGCGGGCTCCGTCCGGCGTGTACGCCGTGGTGATCAGCGGGAGTTCGCCGGTCGCCAGGACGGCGAGGCCGGCCGTGCGCAGGTGCTCCGGTACCGCCTCGTCGGGGACCGCGCCGGGGGTGAGGCCGTGGCGGAGGACGGGGGCGAGTTTGGCGGGCGGGCCGTCGGGGCCCTGGGCCAGGTCCGCGAGGACGGTGCGGGCCGCCTGCGCGGGCTCCACCAGGAAGGCGCGGCCGCGGGCGCCGAGGAGGGCGGCGAGCGCGTCGGCGAGGGGCTGCCGGTCGTCGGGCTCGCACTGGTGCAGGACGCCGCGCACGTAGAGGTTGGCGTCGCCCAGCTCGGCGTGCAGCGTCTCCGCCTCGGCCTTGTCGGCGGCGTCCAGCTGCCGGTACGTCGCCCGGCCCTCGGGGTCGGCGCGGCGGGCGTGGTCGAGGGCGGCTGCGGAGAGGTCGGCGCCGACGACGCGCGGGAAGCGTTCGGCGAAGTAGCGGGTCTGGGTGCCGTTGCCGCAGCCGAGGTCGATCAGCGGCAGGGCGGGGTCGGTCAGGTAGGGCTCGAAGTGGGCGAGGTGGCGGCCGGCCGTCAGCACCGGCTCCGCGTCCCAGAACACCGCCCCCTGGCTCCCGGGTGCCTCGTTCCAGAAGCTCTCCCAGGCTGCCCGGTACCGACTCGTCACGCTCATGCCCGTCTCCCCAGGTGCGACGACGTACGGCCCGTCGAGAGCGACGGGTTCGTACGGTGTATCGCGCTCCGCGCACGGCCACAAGCGTCCGGCGCATTCCTTCACCGGACGTGCGAACTCCGTCGATCAGCGGCGGGGCAGGGTGAGTTCGAACCAGACGGTCTTGCCGGTCCTCGTCCGGCTCGCGCCCCACTCGCGGGCGAGGGTGCTGACGACGCGCAGGCCCCGCCCCGTCTCGTCGTCCGGCCCCGCGGTCCTCAGCGCCGGCAGTTCGTGGTCGTCGTCGTCCACCTCGCACAGCAGCGTGTCCGCCCGCACCAGGCGCAGTTCGACGGGGCGGTCGTGGGAGTGCCGTACGGCGTTGGTGACGAGTTCGCTGACCATCAGCCCGGCGGCGTCGGCCTGCTTCGGCAGGCCCCAGTCGTGGAGCTGCTCGCGGACCGCGGCGCGGGCCCGTCCGACCTCGGAGGGGTCGCGGGCGAGCCGCCACTCGGCGACCGCGTCGGGCTCGATGCCGTTGAGCCGCGTCATCAGCAGGGCGACGTCGTCCTTGCGGCCGCCGCGGGTGCCCAGCGCGCGGATGATGGTGTCGCAGGCCTCGTCCATGGACGCGGCGGGGTGGGCGGCGGACTCGCACAGGGTGGCGAGGCCGACGCCGATGTCCTCGCCCCGCATCTCCACCAGCCCGTCGGTGCACATCACCAGCCGGTCGCCGGGCGCCACCGGCACCCGTACCGACTCGAAGGGCACCCCTCCGACGCCGATCGGCGCCCCGGTGGGCAGCTCGATCAGCTCGCTGGCGCCGTCCTCTGCGCGGACCAGGACCGGCGGGATGTGGCCGGCGTTGGCGAGGTGGAGTTCCCCGGCGATGGGGTCGTAGACGGCGTACAGGCAGGTCGCGAGGTGGGTGTCGCCGAGCCGCTGGGCGAGGTCGTCGAGGTGGCGCAGTAGTTGGGCGGGCGGCAGGTCGAGGCCGGCCATGGTCTGGACGGCGGTGCGCAACTGGCCCATCATCGCGGCCGAGTTGAGACCGTGCCCCATGACGTCGCCGACGACGAGGGCGGTACGGGCGCCGGGCAGCTTGACCGAGTCGAACCAGTCGCCGCCGACGCGGCCGAGGAGGGTGCCGGGCAGGTAGCGGGTGGCGATGTCGCAGCCGGCCATGCGCTCGGGGATGTGCGGCAGCATGCTGTCCTGGAGCGTCTCGGCGACGTTCTCCTGGTACGTGTACATGCGCGCGTTGTCGAGCACGAGCCCCGCGCGGGCGGCCAGTTCGGCGCCGGTGACCCGGTCCATGTCGTTGAAGACGGCCCGCTCCGGGTGCCGGAGCAGGATCATGAAGCCGAGGACGACCTGGCGTGCCTTCAGCGGCACCAGCAGCATCGAGCGGCCCGTGATGAGCGGCCGGATGTCCCGCTTCTCGAACTGCGAGGCGATGGCGTGGCCCATCTCCTCGGTGATGCGCGGCACCAGGACCGGTTCACCGCTGGTCATGCACTGGAAGAAGGGGGTGTGCGCCGGGAACGGCATGGCCTCGCCGACCGGTACGACGTCGTCCCAGCGGCCGGGTTCGTCGGTGTGCTCCAGGGCGACCCGGTGCCACATCGTCGTCGTGTCCGGCACGCCGTCGGGGAAGCCCTCGCCGGCGACGACCTGTTCGCGCAGATAGGTGCCGGCGACGTCGGTGAAGCGCGGGACGACCGCCCTGCTGACCTCGACGATGGTCCGCGAGAGGTCGAGCGAGGTGCCGATCGCGCCGCTGACCTCGTTGAGGAACTCCAGGCGTTCGCGTACGGCGGCGTACTCCAGGTCCTCCGCCTCGTCGCGCAGATCGTCCGGCACCGGTTCGCCGGCGGCCAGTGCCCGGGCGGCCCGCTCGCGGCGCGCCCTGCGTTCGGCCCGCCGGGGCACGCCCCAGTCCGGGGTGACCGGCACCCGGTCGTTCTGGCTGAACTCCAGCACGGGGTAGCCCAGTTCGAGGACCTGCGCGACGATGCGGGCGCCTTCGCCGACGCTCATGCTGGGCAGGATCTCGGGGAGGCGGCGGGCGAGTTCCTCGGCGCCGGGGAAGTCGGTGTGCAGCGCGAAAGCGGGCGCGATCCGCTCCACCGTGGCCCCCGGGGCGTCGCCGTCGCCGTAGTCCCGGCGCAGCCCGTCCGCGTCGGCGGCGAGCACCAGCAGTCGCTCCGGGCCCGGCCCCACCAGGGGGTACGCCCACCACAGGACGTCGACACGCCGGTCGGCGGGCACGGTCAGCCGGGCGCGGCCCGCCGCCGGGTAGGACAGCCGCCCGTCGAGGGAGGACTCCAGGCCGGGTCCGAGGCCGTCGTAGTCGGCGTACGCCGGGTCGCCCTCGGTGTCCGCCCCGGAAAGTACGCCGGAGACGGGCAGCAGGTCGGGTGCGGGCCGCCCGATCGCCTCCTCCTTGGGCAGGCGGAACAGCCGCCGTGCGCCGCGGCTCCAGTGGGAGACCAGTCCGTCGCGGTCCACCACGACGACGGCCAGCGGGACACGGCCGGTCACGGGATCGGGCGGCACGGCGCCGCGTCCGGCCGGGCGGCCGGGATGTGTGTCCCGCTCGGTGCCATGGTCCATGGCGTCAGGCCCTCTCTGCCCACGGCTCCGCAAGATCTGTGTCGCCGTCACCACCGTACGGCGGTGCCCGGTGACCATGTGCGGCAACGGGGGAATTGGTGGCGCGCAAACGCACCGGCGCGCGCCCGCGCGCCGGTGGCCGTCTCAGTCCTCGTGTCCGAGCTGCAGGTCGCGCTCCGTGCGGCCGCCGCCGGCCACCTGGAGGACGGTGGCGACGGGCGGGTATCCGGCGGCGATGACGGTGTATTCGCCGGACGACAGGTCGACGAACCGGAAGGTGCCGTCGGGGCCCGTGGTCAGGGTGTCGACGACGTTGCCCGCCGCGTCGAGCAGCGTCACGCGCGCGTCCTCCACCGCCCGTCCGCCACTGGCCCGCACGGTGCCGCGCAGCACGGCGCCGCCGGCCAGCTCGACGTCCTGGCGGGTTTCGCGGGCGGCCTGGACGCTGACGGGCAGCGCGGCCGGGCGGAAGGCGGGGGCGCTGGCGGCGAGGGTGTACTCGCCGGCCACCAGCTCGGTGATGACGTAGCCGCCCTCTCGTCCGCTGCGGGTGGTGGCGACGACCTCGCCGTGGACGTTGGTGAGGGTGACGATCGCGTCGCGCACCGGGGTGCCGTCGGCGGTGAACACGCCGCCGGCCAGGCGCCCGGCGCCGCCGAGGACCACGTCCAGTTCGACCGGGCGTTCGCCGACGGTCACGGACACCGCCTGCGGCTGGTGGCCGCCGGCCGCGGCGATCAGGACGTACGCCCCGGTGCCGGGCGTGGCGAGGGCGTAGCGTCCGTCGTCGCCGCTGGCGCCCCGGCCGATCTGCTGTCCGCCGACGTCGATGAGGGTGAGCGCCGCGCGGGGCACGACGGTGCCGTCGGGGTGCTGCACGGTGCCGCAGACGGCGATCCCGGCGGCGTACTGCGAGCGAAGCGAGGTGGGGGTCCCCCCGCCCGGAGGGTGGGGGCGGGCCTGCGGGACCTGGACGGTGGGCTGCGCGGTCTCCGGGTCGGTGACGGGGGCGTTGTGGGACACCAGTGGTTTCTCCTTGAGGAAGAGGGCGATGAGCAGTCCGAGGACGAGCACCGGCACCAGGTAGAGGAAGATCCGCGGCATGGCGTCGGCGTACGCCTCGATGTAGGCGTCGCGCAGCGCCGGGGGCAGGGAGTGGACGAGCTGGGGGGTGATGGCCTCGGCGTCGGGCAGCCCGGCGCCCGCCTCGGCGGGGACCCGGTCGGCCAGGGCGTCGGTCAGCCGGTCGGCGAAGAGGGTGCCGAAGATGGCGGCGCCGACGCTGCCGCCGATCTGCCGGAAGTAGTTGTTGGCGCTGGTGGCGGTGCCGAGGTCGGCGGGGCGCACGGAGTTCTGCACGGCGAGGACCAGCACGGGCATCACCAGGCCGATGCCGGCGCCGAGGACGGCCATCCAGACGCTGTAGTGCAGCCGGGGGGTGTCGGCGTCGAGGCGGGAGAGCAGCCACATCCCGACGACGGACAGGGCGCTGCCGAGGATCGGGTGGGAGCGGTAGTGCCCGGTGCGGCTGATGAGCTGTCCGGAGACGATCGAGGCGACGACGATGCCGCCCATCATGGGCAGCATCAGCAGGCCGGACTCGGTGGCGCTGGCGCCGTCGACCATCTGCAGGAAGGTCGGCAGGTAGCTGGCGGCGCCGAACAGGGCGACGCCGATGACGAGGCCGACCAGGGCGGTGACGTTGAAGACGGAGTCCCGGAACAGCCGCAGCGGGATGAGCGGTTCGGGCGCGAAGCGCTCGGCGACCAGGAAGAGGAGGGTGGACCCGGCCGCTCCGGCGGCGAGGCCGAGGATGACCTCCGAGCCCCACGCGTACTCGGTGCCGCCCCAACTGGTGAGCAGGACCAGGCAGGTGGAGGCGGCGGCGAGGAGCAGGGCGCCGAGGATGTCGAGGCGCGGCTTGACCCGTGGTTTGGGCAGCTTCAGGACGACGGCGACGACGGCCATGGTGACCAGGCCGAAGGGCACGTTGATGTAGAAGCACCAGCGCCAGGAGAGGTGGTCGGTGAAGTAGCCGCCGAGCAGCGGGCCGGCGACCGAGGCGAGCCCGAAGGCGGCGCCGATCAGGCCCATGAACCGGCCGCGCTCGCGGGGCGGGACGATGTCCGCGATGATCGCCTGCACGCCGATCATGAGGCCGCCCGCGCCGACGCCCTGGACCGCGCGGAAGGCGATCAGCTGGTCCATGGTCTGGGCGCGGCCGGCCAGTGCGGAGCCGACGACGAAGACCAGGATGGCGAACTGGAAGACGCCCTTGCGGCCGAAGAGGTCGCCGAGCTTGCCGTAGATCGGCAGGCCGACGGTGGAGGTGAGCAGGTAGGCGGTGATCGCCCAGGACATCTTGTCCAGGCCGTGCAGTTCGCCGACGATCTTCGGCAGCGCCGTGGCGACGATCATCTGCTCCAGCGCGGCGAGCAGCAGCGCGAGCATGAGTCCGACGAAGACCAGACGCACCCGGCGAGGGCTCAGGTCCGCGCCCGGCTCCGGGTCGGGAGTGGGTGGCTGGGGAGGCGCCTGGGGTGCGGTGACCGGTTCGTCCTGCACCAGAGTGATCCCGCCCACGTCCCGCTCCCCTCGTCACACCTGCTCAGAATTGCCGCCTGAGGCGACAACTGCGAACAAGTGCGACGAGTTACGGAAAAGCGGCCGGTTCGACCGGAGATCACTCGAACCGGTGAGGCGGCCAACGACCGCCCGCGGCTTGCCGTTTGGCCGCTTCCGGGCGGCCGGGACTACTGCTTCTCGACCTCCGCGGCGAGCTTGGTGAGCATCGCGTCGTAGATCCGGGCGAGCCCCTTGGGCGCGAAGGTCTTCTCGAAGAAGCCGCCGACGCCGCCGGCGCCCTGCCAGGTGGTGACGACCACGACCCGGGACTTGCCCTCGCCCGCGGGGGTGACCCGCCAGGTGGTGACCATGGAGGAGTTGCGGTCCTTCTCGACCAGCTCGCCGTCGGTCGGCTCGGTGACCTCCAGCAGGCAGTCGCGGACGCGCTTGCTGGTGGCCTGGAGCTTCCAGTGCACGAGGGTGCCCTCGCCGTCGCCGCCCTCCCGGACCTCGTACTCGCTGAAGTGCTCGGGGAGCAGCTTCTCGCGGGTGCCGCTGTAGTCGGCGAGGGTGTCGAACACCGTCTCCGCGTCCGCCGCGACGATCCGCTCCGTCTCCGCCTCGACCTGCGCCATCGGGTCCCTCCAGGGCCTGGTTCTCGGGGTCGGGGCAAGCCAATCACCCCGCCGCCCGGCCACCAAATCGGGGGGCGTGAAGCAGCCCCGCGCGACTGGGCCGCACGATCAAGGGAACAAGTGTTCTATTGTGTGGCCAGTGCTACCGAGGAGGCGTCCATGCGCTGGGAGAACCTCACCGACTCCGACCACGCCCGAGCGGCCGACCCCGCGCTGTTCGGCGCGGACGCGGTGACCACCCGTACCTTCGACACGCCCGAGTTCCGCGGCGTGACCTTCCACGAGGTCCGGGCCCGCTCGATCCTCAACCGCGTGCCGGGGGCCTCGCGCATGCCGTTCGAGTGGACCGTGAACCCCTACCGGGGGTGCACGCACGCGTGCGTCTACTGCTTCGCGAGGAAGACGCACAGCTACCTGGACCTCGACACCGGACTCGGCTTCGACTCGCAGATCGTCGTCAAGGTGAACGCGCCCGAGCTGCTCCGCCGCCAGCTGGCCTCGCGCCGCTGGCAGGGCGAGCACGTCGCGATGGGCACGAACGTCGACTGCTATCAGCGCGCCGAGGGCCGCTACCGGCTGATGCCCGGCATCATCGAGGCGCTCACCGAGCGGGCGAACCCCTTCTCGATCCTGACCAAGGGCACCCTGATCCTGCGCGACCTGGACCTGCTGACGCGCGCGGCCCGGGTGACGGACGTGGGGATCTCGGTCTCGGTCGGCTTCACCGACGCGGAGCTGTGGCGCACCGTGGAGCCGGGCACGCCCGCACCGGAGCGCCGGCTGGAGGTCGTGCGGACCCTCGGCGCGCACGGCATCGGCTGCGGTGTCCTGATGGCGCCGGTGATTCCCTTCCTCGGCGACGAACCGGCCCAGCTGCGCGCGACCGTGCGGGCGATCGCCGCCGCCGGGGCCACCTCGGTGACACCCCTGGTGCTGCATCTGCGACCGGGCGCCCGGGAGTGGTTCATGGCCTGGCTCGCCCAGCACCACCCGCATCTGGTGCGCCGGTACGAGCGGCTGTACGCGGAGGGCGCCTACGCCCCGAAGTGGTATCAGCGCCGGATCACGCGCCAGGTGCACGATCTGGCCCGCGAGTACGGCATCGGGCCCACGCGCGGGGGCATGCCGCGGCGGATCGCGGAGCCCGGGCCCGCACGGCCCGCCGAGACCACCGAGACCGCCACCACCGAGCCGACCCAACTTTCGCTCATCTAGGTGCATTCGAGGGCACCTTCCGGCCCGATTGGGTCAAGTATGAGCAGATTATGTTCCTCCAGGGGCGCTCCCCGGGACGATGCCGCGAGGACCGCGACTCGCGCGGACCGCAGCCCCGCCGTCTCCGGAGGACGCCATGAGACAACGCGCAGCCGTGCTGTGCGGCGCCGCAGTCATCGCCGCCGGAAGTGTCACGGCCGTCCCCGCCGAGGCGAACGCGCCGCGCTCCGCCGGGACCCCGGCCGCCGCGTCCGCCGCGAAGCTCGGGTGGAAGAAGTGCGCCACGGAGGACTACCCGACGCTCCAGTGCGCGTCCCTCGAGGTGCCGCTCGACCACGCGCGCCCGCGCGGGAGGCAGATCACGCTCGCGCTGTCCCGCGTCCCGCACACCGCCGCGACGTACCAGGGCCCCCTGCTGGTCAACCCCGGCGGCCCGGGCGGCAGCGGGCTGACGCTCGCCGGGTTCGTGGCGTCCTCGCTGCCGCAGAAGGTGGCCGCGCAGTACGACGTCATCGGCTTCGACCCGCGCGGAGTGGGGAAGAGCAGCCCCGCCCTGAACTGCCGGCCGGGCCACTTCGACCCCGTGCGCCCCGACTCGCTGCCCGACACGCCCGACGTCGAGCGGGCCAACCTCGCCCGCGCGGAGGCGTTCGCCGAGGCGTGCGGCGACAAGTACGCGGACGTACTGCCGTACATCGACACCGTCAGTGCCGCCCGGGACGTCGACGCGATCCGCGCGGCGCTCGGCGCGGAGCGGGTCAACTACTTCGGCTACTCCTACGGCACCTATCTGGGCGCCGTCTACGCCAAGCTCTTCCCCGCGCGCGTGCGGCGCCTGGTCCTGGACTCCGTCGTCGGCCCGGACGACGTCTGGTACGACGCGAACCTCAACCAGGACCTCGCCTTCAACGACCGCCACCGGGCGTTCCTGGCGTGGATCGCCGAGCACGACACCGCGTACGGGATGGGCACCGACCCGGAGCGGATCGAGCAGCGGTGGTACGCCATGCGGACGGCGCTGGCGAAAAAGCCCGCGGGCGGGCGGGTCGGCGCGTCGGAGCTGGAGGACACCTTCATCCCCGGTGGCTACTACAACGGCTACTGGCCCTACCTGGCGGAGGCCTTCGCCGCCTACGTGAAGTCCGGGGACACGGACCCGCTCGTCGAGGTGTACGAGAACTTCGGGGCCCTGGACGCCTCGGGCGAGAACGGCTACAGCGTCTACACCGCGGTGCAGTGCCGCGACGCGGCCTGGCCGCGCGACTGGGACGAGTGGCGCGGGGACAACTGGGGCCTGTACGAGAAGGCGCCGTTCATGGTCTGGAACAACGTCTGGTACAACGCGCCGTGCGCGTCCTGGCCCACGAGCGCGCGGCGACCGGTGGACGTCGCCAACAGCGACCTGCCGCCCGCGCTGCTGTTCCAGGCGACCGGTGACGCGGCCACCCCGTACGAGGGCGCGGTCACCGCGCACCGCCTGCTGCGCGGCTCCGCCCTCGTCGTCGAGGAGGGCGGCGGCAACCACGGCATCACGCTGAGCGGCAACTCCTGCCTGGACGAGCGCCTGGCCGCGTATCTGACCGACGGCACCGTGCCGCGCGGCGCGGGTGAGGCGCGCGCGGGTGAGCCGGACGCCGTCTGCGCGGCGCTGCCCCGGCCCGAGCCGCTGGAGTCCAAGGCGGCTTCGACGTCCGCCCGCGGCTTGACGCTGCACAGGCTGCTCGGCTTCCGCCACTAGCCGTCCGCGCCCGCGGACGACGGCCCGCGGACGACGGCCCGCCGGGGGCGTTGTCAGTGCCGTGGTCCACGATGGGCGCATGAGTGAGCTGACCAGGATCCACGCCCCCGACGGCGTCGCGCCCGCCGCCCAGTACACCCATGTCGTCCTCGGCACCGGGCGGTTCGTGGCCGTCTCGGGTCAGCTCGCCCTGGACGAGGACGGCAGGCCGGTCGGCGTGGGCGACCCCGCGGCCCAGGCCCGCCAGGTCTTCGAGAACCTGCGCCGGTGCCTGTCGGCGGCCGGCGCCGGATTCGACGACGTGGTGAAACTGACCTACTTCGTCACGGACATGGCCCACATGGACGCGATCCGCGCCGCGCGCGCCGCGCACATACCCGGCGACCGGCTGCCGGCCGCCTCGGCGGTGCAGGTGGCCGCGCTGGTCCGGCCGGAGTTCCTGATGGAGATCGAGGCGTTCGCGGTCGTGGCCCCGTGAGCGGGCCGCTGGTGCGGGAGATGACGGTCGCCGACTGCGACCGGGTGGCCCTGATCCGCGTCCGGGGCTGGCAGACCGCCTACCGGGGCCTGGTCCCGCAGGTGTACCTGGACGGCATGGACGCCGCGGGGGACGCCGAGCGGCGCCGCGTCCTGTTCGCCGGCGCCCCGGCCGGCGTGGTGAACCTGGTCGCCGAGGACGACCGCGGCGAAGTCGTGGGCTGGGCCTGCCACGGCCCCTACCGGGACGGTGAACGGCCGACCGGGGACGCCGAGTTGTATGCGATCTACGTCGACCCGGAGCGGCTCGGCGCGGGCATCGGGCAGGCCCTGATCCGGGAGTCGGTGCGCCGGTGCGCGGCGGCCGGGCACCCGCGGATGCTCCTGTGGGTGCTCAAGGACAACGCCCGCGCCCGGCGCTTCTACGAACGGGCGGGCTTCGGCGCCGACGGCGCCGAGGAACCCTTCCGGGTGGAAGGAGTCGAGGTGCCCGAGGTGCGGTACGCCGCCGACCTGGCCGGCTGAGCGCTCACCGCTGCCCCGGGATGCGCGCCAGCGCCCGCACCGCCGCCTGGGCCAGCGCCGGGTGGGCGAGGGCGTCGTTCAGCACGGGGCCGGCCCGGTCGTCGCCGAGGACGCCCAGGCCCTCGACGCAGGCGAGCGCGACCCGCCGGTGGGGGTCGTGCGGGCGCAGCCGGCGTCGCAGCGTGGTGATCAGGGCGGGCACGGCCTCGGGTGCCCGCAGCTCGACCAGCAGCCGCACCGGGTGCAGGGCGTAGGCGACCCGCAGCTCGTTGGTGGCGAGGGCGGCGGCCGCGCGGGCGGTGCGGGGGTCGCCGAGGCGGGCCAGGGCATGGGCGGCGGCGGCGCAGCGCGGCGGGTCCCGGTGGTTGAGCAGCAGCACGAGGGACTCGAAGGCCCGCCGGTCGCCCGCCGTCCCGAGCCGGAAGGCGGCCAGTTCCCGCGCCCAGAGCGGCTGTCCGGGCTCGGTGAGCACCGCGGCCAGCTCGTCGTGGTCTCCGGTGGCCACGAGCCGGTCGTGGGCCGTCGGGGCGTCCGGCACCCCCGACGTCGCCGCCTCGGCCCGTAAGCGCTCCGTGAGCACTCGCAACTCTTCGTCCATGACTCCGAGGTTAGGGGGGGCGCCCCGCGTGTGGGACGTACATCACGAACACAGGGGGCTGGCGCGCTCGTTACTCGCGAGTTAATCTCAGACGAGCGGGTTACCCACTCGCAGCAACTCCTCACGGTGGTCTGGTGACGCGGCCACCGGGAGAACAGTCGGTTCGGTACCACGGGTACCGCAGGACGATTCGGCCCCGGGACAGGGCCGGTCGGAGAGAGCCGCCGGGCGGGCGTGTGCACGCCTCCGCGACGGCACCGGGCGTGTGCGATCCCAGCCCGGCAACACCCGCACTCCGCACTCCTTCCTCTTTCACGCATCCGGCGCTCCCCTCGGCGCGTCCGGGCGTGTTCCGTCGTCACCCTCATTCCTGGAGTCCCGCGATGGCCACTCCCCTGTCCAACACCCCTCTGTCCCCGCTCCGGACCATCGCCGTCATCGGCCTCGGCACCATGGGCACCGGCATCACCGAGGTCCTGGCCCGGGCCGGCCGCGCCGTCGTCGGCGTCGACGTCAGCGAGGCGCAGGCCGCCAAGGCACTCGCCGCGCTGGAGTCGTCCACCGCCCGTGCCGTCGAGCGCGGACGCCTCACCGAGCAGGAGCGCGCCGGCGCCCTCGCCCGCGTCCGCACCACCACCGACCTGCGCGCGGCGGCCGACGCCGACCTGGTGATCGAGGTGGTCCCGGAGTCGTACGAGGTCAAGCAGCAGGTCTTCAGGGAACTGGACGGGATCGTGCGTCCGGAGACGATCCTGGCGACCGGCACCAACGCCCTGTCGGTGACGCGGCTGGCCGCCGAGTCCTCCCGTCCGGAGCGGGTGCTCGGCCTGCACTTCTTCAACCCGGCCCCGGCGATGAAGCTGGTCGAGGTCGTCTCCTCGGTGCTGACCGCGCCGGCCGCCGTCGCGG
Source organism: Streptomyces sp. NBC_01723 (assembly GCF_036246005.1). NCBI lineage: Bacteria > Bacillati > Actinomycetota > Actinomycetes > Kitasatosporales > Streptomycetaceae > Streptomyces > Streptomyces sp. NBC_01723. The sequence goes on along the minus strand of NZ_CP109171.1, from coordinate 7,271,130 downwards.
CGGTCACCGACCTCGCCCTGGACCTCGGCAAGGAGCCCGTGGCGGTCGGCGACCGGCCCGGGTTCGTCGCCGACGGCCTGCTGTTCGGCTACCTCAACCAGGCCGCGGCCATGTACGAGGCGAACTACGCCTCGCGGGAGGACATCGACGCCGCGATGCGTCTCGGCTGCGGTCTGCCGATGGGGCCGCTGGCTCTGCTGGACCTGGTCGGCGTGGACACCGCGCGCACGGTTCTGGAGGCCATGTACGCCGCCTCCCACGACCGCCTGCACGCGCCCGCCCCGATCCTGAGGCAGCTCAGCGAGGCGGGCCTGACGGGCCGCAAGTCGGGGCGCGGCTTCTACACCTACGAGGCGCCCGGCAGCGCCGTCGTGGTGCCGGACGCCCTGACCCCGCGCGCGGACGTCACCCCCGTCGCCGGCCGCCCGGTGCGCGCGGTGGGCGTCGCCGGGTCGGGCACGATGGCGTCCGGCATCGCGGAGGTGTTCGCGAAGGCCGGGTACGAGGTCGTGCTCGCCGCCCGCAGCGCGGAGAAGGCGCAGACCGCGAAGGCCCGGGTCGGCAAGTCGCTGGCCCGCTCGGTCGACAAGGGGCGGATGAGCGCCGAGGACGCCGCACGGACGCTGGAGCGGATCACCCCGACGGGGTCCTACGACGACTTCGCCGACGTCGACCTGGCCGTGGAGGCGGTCGCCGAGGACCTGGAGGTGAAGCGGCAGCTGTTCGCCACGCTGGACAAGGTCTGCAAGCCCGGCGCGGTGCTGGCCACCACCACCTCCTCGCTGCCCGTCGTCGCCTGCGCCCGCGCCACCTCGCGCCCGCAGGACGTGATCGGCATGCACTTCTTCAACCCGGCGCCGGCCATGAAGCTGGTCGAGGTGGTCCGCACGGTGCTCACGGCGGACGACACGCACGCCACCGTCCGCGAGGTCTGCGCGAAGATCCGCAAGCACGCCGTGGACTGCGGCGACCGGGCCGGATTCATCGTGAACGCGCTGCTGTTCCCGTACCTGAACAACGCGGTCAAGATGGTGCAGGAGCACTACGCGACGCTCGACGACATCGACGCCGCGATGAAGCTGGGCGGCGGCTACCCGATGGGGCCCTTCGAGCTGCTGGACGTGGTCGGGCTGGACGTCTCGCTGGCCATCGAGAAGGTCCTGCACCGCGAGTTCCGCGATCCGGGCCTGGCCCCGGCGCCGTTGCTGGAGCACTTGGTGGCCGCGGGCTGCCTCGGCCGCAAGACGGGCCGCGGCTTCCGCGAACATGCCCGCCGCTGAGCGTCCGGGCGACTGGTTCCGGTCACCGGAGGACTGGGGCGGACTGCTCGATCCGGCCGGGTCTCCCCCGCCCCCCGCGGGCGGGGAGATCCCCGGTCACGCGCATGATTGCGCACACATGCAGTACGTTCGGGTCATGCCCCAGCCCGCCAAGTCCACACGCACACCAGCCACGCCCGACGCGCCGGAGAGCGCGGCCGGCAGCCGCGCCGCCGCCCAGAGGCTCAAAATGCGCCGGGAACTGGCGGCGGCGGCCATGGAACTGTTCGCGGCCAAGGGGTACGAGGCGACCACCGTCGACGAGATCGCGGCCCAGGCCGGGGTCGCCCGCCGCACCTTCTTCCGCCACTTCCGCTCCAAGGAAGAGGCGATCTTCCCGGACCACGACGACACCCTGGTGCGCGCCGAGGCGGTCCTCAACGCGGCGCCGGCGCACGAGCATCCGCTCGACACGGTGTGCCGCGGCATCAAGGAGGTCATGAAGATGTACGCGGCGCGGCCGGAGATCTCGGTCGCCCGCTACAAGCTGACGCGCGAGGTGCCCACTTTGCGTGAGGCGGAGATCGCGTCGGTGGCCCGCTACGAGCGTCTGTTCACCCGCTATCTGCTCGGGCACTTCGACGAGCACGCGCACGACGACGACGCCAACGACGACCCGCTGCTGGCGGAGGTGGCCGCGTCCGCCGTGGTCACCGCGCACAACCACGTGCTCCGGCGCTGGTTGCGGGCGGGCGGGCAGGGCGACGTCGAGGCGCAGCTCGACCACGCCTTCGCGATCGTGCGCAAGACGTTCGGGACGGGCATCGGCGCGGGGCGCGGTACGGCCTCCACCGGGCGTCCGGAGGGCGCCTCGGCCTCGGTGCACGGCGACGTGCTGGTGACGGTGGCGCGGACCGACGCGCCGCTGCACGAGGTCATGCGGACCATCGAACAGGCCCTCAAGGAGCACTGAGCCCACTCTTCCCCCTGTGACGACGGCCACCCTTCGGGTGGCCGTTTTTGCATGTCAACGTCCCTTTTCGAGTCTCCCGCGACCCCCGTTGGATCGATCATCGCTCATCTGTCGCGTAAAGATTTCATCTGAGAGCAAGTTCTGGCACCGAGTGCCTTGCGGGGTGACACGCGGTGCCATACGTTGAAGGTGTCCGGGCTGTCCCCGCGAGCCATCGCCCGCGTGCCCGGCGCCTGCGTCACAGGCACCCTCCGCGCCACAAAGCGCCGCCGAAGCACCACACCCGCCGAACCGACGGCACCCCTCACCCGACCCTCAGCAGCACCGACGTAACCCTCAGCGCCCCTCCCTCAGGGCGCTCGACGCCGGAGGCAACACCGTGACCATGAAGGACATCCTGGCCGCGATCCAGTCGGCCGACTCCACGCCGGACGACTTCGCCGCCCTGCCGCTCCCCGAGTCGTACCGCGCGATCACCGTGCACAAGGACGAGACCGAGATGTTCGCGGGCCTCGAAACCCGCGACAAGGACCCGCGCAAGTCGATCCACCTCGACGAGGTGCCGCTGCCGGAGCTGGGCCCGGGTGAGGCCCTGGTGGCCGTCATGGCCTCCTCGGTCAACTACAACTCGGTGTGGACCTCGATCTTCGAGCCGCTGTCCACCTTCGGCTTCCTGGAGCGCTACGGCCGCACCAGCGACCTGGCCAAGCGCCACGACCTGCCGTACCACATCATCGGCTCCGACCTCGCGGGCGTCGTGCTGCGCACCGGCCCGGGCGTCAACTCCTGGCACCCCGGCGACGAGGTCGTCGCGCACTGCCTCTCCGTCGAGCTGGAGTCCTCCGACGGCCACAACGACACGATGCTCGACCCCGAGCAGCGCATCTGGGGCTTCGAGACCAACTTCGGCGGCCTCGCGGAGATCGCGCTGGTCAAGTCCAACCAGCTGATGCCCAAGCCGGGCCACCTGAGCTGGGAGGAGGCCGCGGCGCCGGGCCTGGTCAACTCCACCGCCTACCGGCAGCTGGTCTCCCGCAACGGCGCCGGCATGAAGCAGGGCGACAACGTGCTCATCTGGGGTGCCAGCGGCGGCCTCGGCTCGTACGCCACCCAGTTCGCGCTGGCCGGCGGCGCCAACCCGGTCTGTGTCGTCTCCAGCGAGCAGAAGGCGGACATCTGCCGCTCGATGGGCGCCGAGGCGATCATCGACCGCAACGCCGAGGGCTACAAGTTCTGGAAGGACGAGCGCACCCAGGACCCCAAGGAGTGGAAGCGCTTCGGCAAGCGCATCCGCGAGTTCACCGGCGGCGAGGACATCGACATCGTCTTCGAGCACCCCGGCCGCGAGACGTTCGGCGCGAGCGTCTTCGTCACCCGCAAGGGCGGCACCATCACCACCTGCGCCTCGACCTCGGGCTACATGCACGAGTACGACAACCGCTACCTGTGGATGTCCCTGAAGCGCATCATCGGCTCCCACTTCGCCAACTACCGCGAGGCCTGGGAGGCCAACCGCCTCATCGCCAAGGGCAAGATCCACCCGACCCTCTCCAAGGTGTACGCCCTGGAGGAGACCGGCCAGGCCGCCCACGACGTCCACCGCAACGCCCACCAGGGCAAGGTCGGCGTGCTGTGCCTCGCCCCCGAGGAGGGCCTGGGCGTGCGCGACGAGGAGATGCGCGCCCGGCACGTCGACGCCATCAACCGCTTCCGGAACATCTGAGGAGCGCCGCATGACCGATCGTCAGAAGGACCGGCCGTGGCTGATGCGCACCTACGCCGGTCACTCCACGGCCGAGGCGTCCAACGAGCTGTACCGGCGCAACCTCGCCAAGGGCCAGACGGGTCTGTCGGTCGCGTTCGACCTGCCGACCCAGACCGGCTACGACTCCGACCACATCCTCGCCCGCGGCGAGGTGGGCCGGGTCGGCGTGCCGGTGGCGCACCTCGGTGACATGCGCCGGCTGTTCCAGGACATACCCCTGGACCAGATGAACACCTCGATGACCATCAACGCCACGGCCATGTGGCTGCTGGCGCTCTACCAGGTCGTCGCCGAGGAGCAGGGGGTGGACATCACCAAGCTCCAGGGCACCACCCAGAACGACATCGTCAAGGAGTACCTCTCCCGGGGCACGCACGTCTTCCCGCCGGGGCCCTCGCTCCGCCTGACGACGGACATGATCGCCTACACGGTCTCCCACATCCCCAAGTGGAACCCGATCAACATCTGCAGCTACCACCTGCAGGAGGCCGGCGCCACGCCGGTGCAGGAGATCGCGTACGCGATGTCCACCGCGATCGCCGTCCTGGACGCGGTGCGCGACAGCGGCCAGGTGCCGCAGGAGCGCATGGGGGACGTCGTCGGCCGCATCTCCTTCTTCGTGAACGCGGGCGTCCGCTTCGTCGAGGAGATGTGCAAGATGCGCGCCTTCGGCCGCATCTGGGACCGCGTCACCCGCGAGCGGTACGGCATCGAGAACCCCAAGCACCGACGCTTCCGCTACGGCGTCCAGGTCAACTCCCTGGGTCTGACGGAGGCCCAGCCGGAGAACAACGTCCAGCGGATCGTCCTGGAGATGCTGGCGGTCACCCTCTCCAAGGACGCACGCGCGCGTGCCGTGCAGCTGCCGGCCTGGAACGAGGCGCTGGGCCTGCCCCGGCCGTGGGACCAGCAGTGGTCGCTCCGCATCCAGCAGGTGCTGGCGTACGAGAGCGACCTGCTGGAGTACGGCGACCTCTTCGAGGGCTCGACGGTGGTCGAGGCGAAGGTGGAGGAGCTGGTCGAGGAGTCGCTCGCCGAGATGGAGCGCATCGAGGAGATGGGCGGCGCCATGGCCGCCGTCGAGTCCGGCTACCTCAAGTCCCAGCTGGTCTCCTCGCACGCCGAGCGCCGGGCCCGGATCGAGTCGGGCGAGGAGAAGATCATCGGTGTCAACGCCTTCGAGGGCACCGAGCCGAACCCGCTCACCGCCGACCTGGACACCGCGATCCAGACCGTCGACCCGGCGGTCGAGGCACGGGTCACCGCCTCGCTCCTGAACTGGCGGGACACCCGCTACCAGCCGCCCTTCAACCACCCGCGCCCCTGCAAGGCGCTGGAGAAGCTGAAGGAGGCCGCCAAGGGCACCGACAACCTCATGGAGGCCACCCTGGAGTGCGCCCGCGCCGGCGTCACGACCGGCGAGTGGGCCGGAGCGCTGCGCGAGGTCTTCGGCGAGTTCCGGGCACCGACCGGGGTCTCCTCGGCGCCGGTCGCCGTCGCCGCCGAGGAGGGGTCGGCGCTGGCCGGGGTGCGCCGCAAGGTGGAACTGACGGCCAAGGACCTCGGGGTGGGCAAGCTCCGCTTCCTGGTCGGCAAGCCCGGCCTCGACGGCCACTCCAACGGCGCCGAGCAGATCGCGGTGCGGGCCCGCGACGCCGGGTTCGAAGTGGTCTACCAGGGCATCAGGCTGACCCCGGAGCAGATCGTGGACGCCGCCCTGGCCGAGGACGTGCACGCGGTGGGCCTGTCCATCCTCTCCGGGTCGCACGCCCAGCTCGTCCCGGACGTGCTGGACCGCCTCCGTGTGGCCGGTGCCACGGATATACCGGTGATCGCCGGTGGCATCATCCCCAACGGAGATGCCGAAGCGCTGCGGGCCGCCGGAGTGGCCGCGGTCTTCACCCCGAAGGACTTCGACATCACCGGAATCATCGGCCGGATCGTCGACGAGATCCGGTACGCGAACAAGCTCGATCCCCTGGAGGTCCCCGCATGACGACTGTCAACCGCCTTCGCCCCCGCCGTTCCTGTCTGGCGGTGCCCGGAAGCAACCCCCGCTTCCTGGAGAAGGCCCAGGGTCTCCCCGCCGACCAGGTCTTCCTCGACCTGGAGGACGCCTGCGCGCCGCTCGCCAAGCCGGAGGCGCGGCACACCATCGTCAAGTTCCTCAACGAGGGCGACTGGACCGGCAAGACCCGCGTCGTGCGCGTCAACGACTGGACGACCGAGTGGACGTACCGCGACGTCGTGACGGTGGTGGAGGGCGCGGGCCCGAACCTGGACTGCATCATGCTGCCGAAGGTGCAGGACGCCCAGCAGGTGGTGGCCCTCGACCTGCTGCTCACGCAGATCGAGAAGACGATGGGCTTCGAGGTCGGCCGCATCGGCATCGAGGCGCAGATCGAGAACGCGCGGGGCCTGAACAACGTCAACGAGATCGCGCAGGCCTCCCCGCGCGTCGAGACCATCATCTTCGGCCCGGCCGACTTCATGGCGTCCATCAACATGAAGTCGCTCGTGGTGGGCGAGCAGCCCCCCGGCTACCCGGCGGACGCCTACCACTACATCCTGATGAAGATCCTGATGGCCGCCCGCGCCAACAACCTCCAGGCGATCGACGGCCCCTACCTCCAGATCCGCAACGTCGACGGCTACCGCGAGGTCGCGCAGCGCGCCGCCGCCCTCGGCTTCGACGGCAAGTGGGTGCTGCACCCGGGCCAGGTCGAGGCGTCCAACGAGATCTTCTCGCCCTCCCAGGAGGACTACGACCACGCCGAGCTGATCCTGGACGCGTACGACTACTACACGTCCGAGGCGGGCGGCAAGAAGGGCTCCGCGATGCTCGGCGACGAGATGATCGACGAGGCCAGCCGCAAGATGGCCCTGGTCGTCTCCGGCAAGGGAAGGGCCGCCGGCATGAAGCGCACCAGCAAGTTCGAGATCCCGGAGGCGTGACCGCCATGCAGTTCGGACGGACCTACGAGGAGTTCGAGGTCGGGGCGGTGTACAAGCACTGGCCGGGCAAGACGGTCACGGAGTACGACGACCACCTGTTCTGTCTCCTCACCATGAACCACCACCCCCTGCACATGGACACGAACTACGCCGAGAAGACGACGGACTTCGGCAAGAACGTGGTGGTGGGCAACTACATCTACTCGCTCCTGCTCGGCATGTCCGTCCCGGACGTCTCCGGCAAGGCGATCGCCAACCTGGAGATCGAGTCGCTGAGGCACGTGGCGCCGACCTTCCACGGCGACACGATCTACGGCGAGACGACCGTGCTCGACAAGTGGCCGTCCAAGTCGAAGAACGACCGGGGCATCGTCCACGTCGAGACCAAGGGCTACAAGCAGGACGGCACGCTCGTGTGCGTGTTCCGCCGCAAGGTGATGGTGCCGACCGAGACGTACATCAAGGAGCGCGGCGGCGAGCAGCCGGGCCGCCCCGAATTGAAGGAACAGGGGAAGTAGATGAGCCGCCTCGCCCAGACCCACGGCCTGACGGACGTCCAGACGGAGATCCTCTCCACCGTCCGGGACTTCGTGGACAAGGAGATCATCCCGGTCGCGACGGAGCTGGAGCACCGGGACGAGTACCCGCAGGACATCGTCGACGGGCTCAAGGAACTCGGCCTGTTCGGGCTGATGATTCCGGAGGAGTACGGGGGCCTGGGCGAGTCACTCCTCACCTACGCGCTGTGCGTGGAGGAGATCGCCCGGGGCTGGATGTCGGTGTCCGGCATCATCAACACGCACTTCATCGTGGCGTACATGCTCAAGCAGCACGGCACCCAGGAGCAGAAGGACCACTTCCTGCCCCGGATGGCGGCGGGCGACATCCGCGGCGCCTTCTCGATGTCCGAGCCGGCGCTGGGTTCCGACGTGTCTGCCATCTCCTCGAAGGCGGTGCGGGACGGCGAGGAGTACGTCCTGAACGGCCAGAAGATGTGGCTCACGAACGGCGGTACGTCGTCGCTGGTGGCCGTTCTCGTAAAAAGTGACGAGGGTCACCCCGAGGGGACCGCCGCCCACAAGTCGATGACGACCTTCCTGGTGGAGAAGGAGCCCGGATTCGGTGAGGTCCGCCCCGGCCTGACCATCCCCGGCAAGATCGACAAGATGGGCTACAAGGGCGTCGACACCACCGAGCTCATCATGGACGGCCTGCGCATTCCGGCCGATCGGGTGCTCGGCGGCGTCACCGGGCGAGGTTTTTACCAAATGATGGACGGCGTCGAGGTCGGCCGCGTCAACGTGGCGGCGCGTGGCTGCGGCGTCGCTCAGCGTGCCTTCGAACTCGGCGTCCGGTACGCCCAGCAGCGTCACACTTTCGGCAAGCAGATCGCCCAGCACCAGGCCATTCAGTTCAAGCTCGCGGAGATGGCTACCAAGGTGGAGGCGGCGCATGCGATGATGGTGAACGCTGCACGCAAAAAGGACTCGGGCGAACGAAACGACCTGGAAGCGGGTATGGCCAAGTACCTCGCATCCGAGTACTGCAAAGAGGTCGTGGAGGACGCCTTCCGGATCCACGGCGGGTACGGCTTCTCCAAGGAGTACGAGATCGAGCGCCTCTACCGCGAGGCTCCGATGCTCCTGATCGGTGAAGGCACCGCCGAGATCCAGAAAATGATCATCGGTCGCCGACTGCTCGAAGAGTATCGATTCCAGGGTTAGATGTCCGGATACGGGGTGTTTTCTTGGAGAACAAGGTCACACCCCGTAGGCAGTGTTCGGCCGCCGACTCGGCTTCCTGGCTTACCCAGTTGCGGCTGAGAGCCGCTACGATCGCCGGAAAGCCGCCGTCCCCCGTCAGTGTGCGGCATCATCCGCTACGAAGGTCATCCATGCCCCACAGCCAAACCTCTGCACCTCGCGACAGCCTCGCCGGCGTACGCCTCGCGCGCGGAGCATCGCCGTGGCTTCTGCCGACCGTCGCCACCGCAGCCGTCAGCCTCCTGCGCGCCCGCCGTTCCGGCGCGGCCAAGGCCGTCGCCGTCCCCGCCACCGCGCTCGCGGCCGGGATGCTGTGGTTCTTCCGCGACCCCGAGCGCGAGATCACCCAGGGCCGGGTCATCTCGCCCGCCGACGGTGTGGTGCAGAGCATCATGCCGTGGAAGGACGGCCGTACCCGCGTCGCGATCTTCATGAGCCCGCTCAACGTCCACGTCAACCGCGCCCCGCTGTCGGGCACGGTCACGTCGGTCGAGCACGTGCCGGGCGGCTTCGTTCCCGCTTTCAACAAGGAGAGCGAGAACAACGAGCGCGTCGTGTGGCACTTCGACACCGAGCTGGGCGACATCGAGATGATCCAGATCGCCGGCGCGGTGGCCCGCCGCATCGTCCCCTACGTGCCGCAGGGCACCAAGGTCGAGCAGGGCGACCGGGTCGGTCTGATCCGCTTCGGCTCGCGCGTCGACCTGTACCTGCCCGAGGGTGTGGAGGTCGATGTCGAAGTGGGTCAGAAGACGGTGGCTGGGGTGACTCGAATTGACCGTGATTGATCCACAGACGCAGGCCGGATGGGTGCCCGAGGCCGACGAGATGGACGAAGAGGAGGAGATGCCTCTCTCGCTCCGTCTGTCGATAGCGGACACCCTCACCCTCGGCAACGCCACGTGCGGGTTCATGGCGGTGTACTTCACCACCACCGGGATCCTCATCCCGCACCTCATGGGCAGCGACGAGTCGGGCATGGCCCGGCACAGCGCGGCCACCGCGGTCATCCTGATGCTGTGCGCGGCGATCTTCGACCTGTGCGACGGCCTCGTGGCCCGCAAGCTGCGGTCGTCGCCCATGGGCGCGGAGCTGGACAACCTCTCCGACCTGATCAGCTTCGGGCTGGCGCCGGCGTACTTCGTCCTCGTCTACGGCATGGTCGCGGACGACGCCTACCAGCGAGTGGCGGCGGTGGGGGCGATCGTGGTGCTGCTGGCGGTGGTGCTGCGGCTTGCGCGGTTCTCCTGCGTCACCGTCAAGGACGGCACCTTCCAGGGCATGCCGTCCCCGTTCGGGGCGCTGACGGTCGTGTCGATCGTCCTGCTGGAGCTGCCGTTCGTGGCGACGCTGCTGGCGATCATCGGCACGGCGTGGCTGATGGTGAGCCGGGTCGAGTACCCGAAGCCGCGGGGACGCCTCGCGGTGGCCATGCTCTCGTGGATCGTGCTCTCCATGGGTCTGCTGGCCGCGTGGGCCTTCGACGCGCCGAGCGGGCAGCTGCTGCTCCAGACGGGGTGCGCGTTGCAGCTGGTGATGGGGGCGGTGATCCCGCTGTTCGCGACGGCTCGGCGGGTGAACAACTTCCGTGACAACCGGCGGGAGGCGCGGGCGGCTCAGCCGTAGCGACGCGCTGACGCGTGGTGGGCCCCGGACCGGGTTGGTCCGGGGCCCTCGCTTTTGCCGGGCCCGGCGGCGGTGCCGAACCTGCTGGAGGCTCCGCCCCCAGACCCCGGGCCTATGCCCACCGGCCACCCGACTCGGTGGGACGAACGGGACCGCGACGGCCCACCCGGCCCGTCCGGCGTCTGAGGAGCGGCGGGGGCGAGATCAGCTCAGGAAGTCCCTGGCGATGCCCTCGGCGACCCGCTCCAGGATCGGCCCCGCCTCGGCGATGCACTTCTCCACGTCCGGCTCCACGGCCGTCAGCGGGTACGCCCGGCGAATTCCGGCCCGCCCCAGCGCATCCGCCGGCAGCGCCAGCCGCCCGCACACCGCGACGACCTCCTTGCCCGCGGCCCGCGCCGCCGCCGCGACGCCCGCCGGGGCCTTGCCGTGCAGGGTCTGCTCGTCCAGCGAGCCCTCGCCCGTGATCACGAGGTCGGCCCGCTCCAGCGCCGGCGCGAAGCCCAGCACGTCCAGCATCACCTCGATGCCGGGCCGGAACCGCGCCCCCAGCAGCAGCGCACCGTATCCGATGCCGCCCGCCGCACCGGCCCCCGGCGACGCCGCGTACTCGGCGGCCCGCGCGCCCACGCCCTCCGCCTGAGCCAGCACCTCCGCGAAGTGCGCGAGGGCGGCGTCCAGGGCCGCCACGTCCTCCGGCGAGGCGCCCTTCTGCGGGCCGTAGACCGCCGGGGCACCCTTCGGGCCGGTCAGCGGATTGTCGACGTCGCTCGCGAGCACCAGCTCGACGTCAGAGAGGCGCGGGTCGAGGCCCGACAGGTCGGCCGAGGCCAGCGCGGCGAGACCGCCCCCGCCCGGCGCGACCGGCTCGCCGTCCGCGTCCAGGAACCGCGCGCCCAGCGCGGCGAGCATCCCGGCACCGCCGTCCGTGGTGGCACTGCCGCCGACCCCGAACACGATCGTCCGGGCCCCCGCGTCCAGTGCGGCCCGCAGCAGCTCGCCCGAGCCGTACGTCGAGGCGGTCAGCGGCGCGAGGACGCCCTCGGGCAGCCGCTGCAAGCCACTGGCCTCGGCCATCTCCACGACCGCGGTGTCCTCGCGCAGCGCGAACGCCGCCGTCACCTCGTCACCGAGGGGCCCGGCGACCCGCACCTCACGGCGCTCGAACCCGGCCGCGACCGCCGCGGCCACGGTGCCGTCGCCACCGTCGGCCACGGGCAGCGCCTCGACCCGGACGTCCGGCACGACACGGCGCAGCCCGGCCGTCACCCGCTCGGCGACCTCCACGGCCGTCAGCGACCCCTTGAACTTGTCCGCGGCGACGAGGACCCGACGGGCCCCGTCCACAGCAGCGTCAGCCACCTTGATCTCCCCTTGCTCTCCGAGCCTTGCGCACGTCAAGGCAGTCGCGCCGCTGCGACCATAACCGGAGGACACCCGCGTCGTCATGCCCTGCCCGCACCCTGGAACGACCGCACCGGGGGCGGGCCCGGCTCTCGCTACGCTTTCGGGATGACCACTGCTGACTACGCCACCTACATCGCCGGTCTCCCCCGTGTCCTCGCCGGTGCCGCCGCGCTCTTCCGGGACGCCGAGGGGCGGGTGCTGCTCGTCGAGCCGAACTACCGCGAGGGATGGGCGCTGCCCGGCGGGACCATCGAGTCCGACGACGGGGAGACCCCGCGGCAGGGCGCCTGGCGGGAGACCCTGGAGGAGATCGGTCTCGACGTCCGCCTGGGCCGGCTGCTCGCGGTGGACTGGGTGGGCGGGACGGGCCGCCCGCCGATCGTGGCGTACCTGTACGACGGCGGGGTGCTCTCCGAGGACGACCTGAAGGCGATCAGGCTCCAGGAGGAGGAACTGCTGTCGTGGCGGATGGTGCCGCGCGGCGAGCTGGGCGCCCACCTGCTCGGGACACTGCACGGCCGGGTCCTGGCCGCGCTGGACGTACTGACGGACGGGACGGGCCCGGCGGAGCTGGAGAACGGCGCCCGGGTCGGCCGATAACCGTTCGCCGGGCGGACCGCGGCCGCCCTACCCTCGACCGCATGACCAGCAAGCCGCTCGTCGCCATCCTCAGCGGGGCCGGCGTCTCGACCGACTCCGGCATCCCGGACTACCGCGGCCCCAACGGGCTGTGGCGGCGCGACCCGGAGGCCGAGAAGCTCGTCACGTACGAGTACTACATGGGCGATCCGGAGATCCGCCGCCGCTCCTGGCTGATGCGGCGGGCGAACCGGACGCTGGGGGCCGAGCCGAACGCGGCGCACCGGGCGGTGGCCGAGCTGGAGCGTTCGGGGGTCCCGGTCCGCGTGATCACGCAGAACGTGGACGGCCTGCACCAGCTCGCCGGGCTCTCCGCCCGCAAGGTCCTCGAACTGCACGGCACCGCGCTGAGCTACGTGTGCACCGGCTGCCGGGTCCGCGGACCGATGACCGACGCGCTCGCCCGGGTCGACGCCGGTGAGGACGACCCGCCGTGCCTGGAGTGCGGCGGGATCCTGAAGTCGGCGACCGTGATGTTCGGCGAGCGCCTCGACCCGGTGGTGATGGGTGAGGCGCTCGCCATCAGCAAGGCCTGCCAGGTGTTCGTCGCCGTCGGCACCAGCCTCCAGGTGCAGCCCGCCGCCGGGCTGGCCGGCGTGGCCGCCGACCACGGCGCCCGGCTGATCATCGTCAACGCGGAACCGACGCCGTACGACGACATGGCCGACGAGGTGGTCCGGGAACCGATCGGCACGGCCCTGCCCGAGCTGCTGCGCGGGCTGGGCTGAGCGCCCGGCGGGTCGGGACGCCGGGCGCGACGCGTCAGAACAGGGGGTCGGCGAGGCTGTCGACCTGGTCGGGGTCCGAGGCCCAGCAGGAGAGCACGACCGTCCGCGCCGATGTCGTGGAAGGCGCCGACGGCCGCGCGGATCTCCCGCGCGGTGGTGAGCAGGCCCCTGGTCATGTGGTCGGCGCGGCCGGTGAAGGCGTAGTAGTCGCGGAGGTTGTGGAGGGCCCGGTCCACCGTGCTCCGGGGGCCGAGCGCGGACCTGGCCTGGCCGACCAGGCGCGGCCGGCCGGGGCGGTCGTAGGTCCGCCGGACCGCCTCGACGTCGCGGAACAGGCCCGCCATGTGCGCGGGCGGCAGCGCGGCGCCGAGGAAGCCGTCGCCGAAGCGGCCGACCCGGTCGAGTGCGGCCGGGGCGAAGCCGCCGAACAGGATCTCGGGCCCGCCGGGCGTCGCGGGGCGCGGTCCGATGGGACCGACGTCCTGGCCGCAGGGCTCGCCGTTCCAGATCCGGCGCAGGACGGTCAGCCGCCTAGAACAACGGCGCCGGTCCCGCCGTGCCCCGTTCGAAGTCCAGTAGTCGACGCTTGCGTTCCAGGCCGCCGCCGTAGCCGGTGAGGCCGCCGCTCGCGCCGATGACGCGGTGGCAGGGGACGATGATGCCGATGGGGTTGCGGCCGTTGGCAAGGCCCACGGCCCGGGAGGCGGCCGGGTTGCCGAGGGCGTCGGCGAGTTCGCCGTAGGTGCGGGTCTCGCCGTACGGGATGCCGCGGAGCTGTTCCCAGACCGTGCGCTGGAACGGGGTTCCGTTCAGGCGCAGGTCGAGGGTGAAGTCGGTCAGTCTGCCGTCGAAGTACGCGGTCAGTTCCTCCTCCGCCTGCGCGAACGGTGCGTCGTCGGGCGTTCCGAAGGTCTCCTCCGGCGGGCGGTGGCGCTGGTCGGTCATGTAGAGGCCGCACAGGACGCCGTCCTCGGCGACGAGGGTGAGGGCGCCGTACGGGCTGTCGATCACGGTGTGCTGCTTCATGGAGTGCCGCTTCACGGTGTGCTGTTTCACGGGTCCTGTTCCCACGGGTCGTCCTTACACGGGCAGGAAGTTGATCGGGTGGCTGTCGGTCGCCCACAGGTACTGGACGGCGTACGCCCTCCAGGGCCGCCAGGCCGCCGCGCGGGCGGTGAGCGCGGCCGGGGTGGAGGGCAGGCCCAGTTCCCCCGCGGCGCGGCGGATGCCGAGGTCGGTGGGGAGGAAGGCGTCGGGGTCGCCGAGGGCGCGCATGGCGATGACGTCGGCGGTCCAGGGGCCGAAGCCGGGCAGCGCCAGGAGCCGGGCGCGGGTCTCGGACCAGTCGCACTCGACGCCCAGGTTGACCGAGCCGTCGGCCAGGTGGGCGACCAGGGTGGTGAAGGTCGTGCGCCGGGCGCCCGGCATCGCCAGGGTCTGCGGGTCCACCGCCGCCAGTGCGGCCGTGGACGGGAAGAGATGGGTCAGGCCGCCCTCCGGGTCGTCGACCGGGTCGCCGTGCGCCGTGACCAGGCGGGCGGCGTGGGTGCGGGCGGCTGCGGTGGAGACCTGCTGGCCGAGTACCGCCCGGACCGCGAACTCCGCCTCGTCCACCGTGCGCGGCACGCGCCGTCCGGGCGCCTTGTCGACGAGCGGCGCGAGCAGCGGGTCGGCGCGCAGTTGGCCGTCGATCGCCGTCGGGTCCGCGTCCAGGTCGAGCAGCCGGCGGCAGCGGCTGATGGCGACGGTCAGGTCGCGCGGGTCGCTGAGGGTGAGGCGGCAGCCGATGTGGTCGGGGCCGGGGGTGAGGGCCGCGATGCCGTGACCGTACGGGAGGCGCAGGGTGCGGCGGTAGGCGCCGTCCCGCCACTCCTCCACCCCGGGTACGGCGGTGGCGGCGAGGTGGCCGAAGAGGTTGTCGGGGTTGAGGGGGGTGCGGAAGGGGAGGCGGAGGGAGAGGGTGCCGGGGGTGGTGCCGGCGACGCGGTGCCTCGGGGCGCGGGTGCGCAGTTCGCTCGGGGAGAGCGCAAAGACCTCGCGGACGGTGTCGTTGAAGGTGCGCACGGACGCGAAGCCGGCCGCGAAGGCGACGTCCGCCATGGGCAGCGGGGTGGTCTCGATCAGCACCCGGGCCGTCTGGGCGCGCTGCGCGCGGGCGAGCGCGAGGGGTCCGGCACCCAGTTCGGCGAGGAGCTGGCGTTCGACCTGCCGGGTGCTGTAGCCGAGGCGCGCGGCGAGGCCGGGCACGCCCTCGCGGTCCACGACGCCGTCGGCGATCAGGCGCATGGTGCGGGCGGTGAGGTCGGCCCGCTGGTTCCACTCCGGGGAGCCGGGGCTGGTGTCCGGGCGGCAGCGTTTGCACGCCCGGAACCCTGCCTGCTGGCAGGCCGCCGCGCTCGGGTAGAAGGTCATGTTCTGGGGCTTGGGCGGCACCACCGGGCAGCTGGGCCGGCAGTAGATGCGGGTGGTCAGGACGGCCGTGAAGAACCAGCCGTCGAACCGCGCGTCCTTGGACCGGACGGCGCGCACGCAGCGCTCGGTGTCGGTGTGCATTCCCGTCTGCATGGGTCCAGGATGGTCCACCGGCCGGGCGGACGCTGGCGAGAATCCGACATGGACCTCGCGCTTCCTGGGCCTGCCCGGATCACCGTGCGGAGGGGGAACCCGGGCTGCCCCGGGCTCCCCCTCCGTCCCCGGTCACTCGGTGGCCGTGGGCCGCCGCGAGGCCGCC
The DNA here is from genome assembly GCF_036246005.1 of Streptomyces sp. NBC_01723. NCBI lineage: Bacteria > Bacillati > Actinomycetota > Actinomycetes > Kitasatosporales > Streptomycetaceae > Streptomyces > Streptomyces sp. NBC_01723. Next base: position 7,255,284 of record NZ_CP109171.1, on the reverse strand, counting down.
GTCGCCTTCTTCACGTCCGTCAGCGGGCGCAGCCGGTAGGTGTAGGCGTAGTCGCGGTCGGCGAACAGCTTGAACTCGTCGTGCGTGTGCGCGCCCCAGCTGTTGTCACCGCCGACGCCCATCTGGCGGTGGTTGAGGCGCAGGACCACCTCGTCCCGCGGCGTCAGCTGGTAGTCGTGCCGGACGCCCGCCGACAGGTCCTCCGGCGTGAAGTACGAGGCGTTGGCCTCCAGCAGCGGTTCGCCGGAGGCGAGCAGGCCCACGCCGTGGCGGTCGGTCAGGGCGATCCAGCGGACGTCGGTCTTGTTGCCGTTCTCCTGCGGGCGGATGTAGGGGGTCCACTGCTCGGCGACGGTGCCGGAGTAGAGGCCGACGTCGGTGCCGGTGTTGCGGTCCCAGTGGTTCTCCTCGGGGCCGCGCCCGTAGTAGTGCAGGCGGTCCAGGCGGCCCGGCAGGAAGAGCAGGGTGCCGATCTCGGGGATGTAGGGCAGGGTCGCGGCGCCCGGGTGCAGGGTGTTGTCGACCTTGATCTCGCCGTTGCCGAACACCGTGTAGGTGGTGCTGTACGTCGACTCCACCGTGGTGGGCAGCGTGCCGCTCACCTTGATCTCGACGGCGCGGTCACCGAGCGGCCGCACGGCCACGTCCGTGACCGCGCGGCGGGCGCCCGCGTCGCGCCAGGTCTGGTTGCGGGTGTGCTGGCCGTTGCCCTTGTCGTTGTCGGTGGGCGCCCGCCAGAAGTTGGGCGCGGGCCCCGAGGTGATGAGCCGGGTGCCCTTGGCCTCGTAGGAGGTGATGGTGCCGGTGCGCTTGTCGACGGTGACGGAGAAGTCCTTGCCGCGGACCCGCACGTCCTTGTCGCGGTCGTCGTGGCGCAGGGCCGGGACGCTCGCGAGCCGTACGGGGGCCGCCGCGGGGGCTTCGGGGCCGACGGGGAGTTGCTCGCGGGCCACCTCGAAGCCCGCCTCCGCCCACGGCGTGGAGTCCTTGGTGGTGAAGGACAGCTCCAGGAAGTACTCGGTGCCGTCGTCCGCGTCGTCCGGGAGGCGGACGGGGACGGTGATGTCCTTGGCGGCCCCGGGGGCCACGTCGAGCTGGTCCCGGGTCAGCGTTCCGCGCCGCACCACCTGGCCGTCGGCGACGAGCTCCCACCGGCCGTCGAACTCGCGCAGGCCGGTGAAGAGGTACTCGTTGGTGAGGGTCACCGCGCCGAGGCCGTCGCCGGACCGGCGGGTGGCGTGGATCGCCTGGTAGACGCGCTTGACCTCGGCGGACTTGCCGGTGTGTCCGCGGTCGGCGGTGACGATGCCGTCGGCCACGAAGGCGCCGTCGTTGGGGTTGTCGCCCCAGTCGCCGCCGTACGCGAGAAACGTCTTCTCCCGGGGCCGCTTCCGCTCGGTCTGCACCGTGGCGGCGTCGAACCAGAACCGCACGCCGTCGTCCTCCGGACCGCGGTCGTCCCGGGCGAGTTCGCCGGCGGAGAGCGCCCGGGCGTAGACGCGGGCGCGGCGGATCCTGCCGCTGAACTCGCGGGTCTGCGCGTCGGCGTCGGTGGCGAGGGCGAGGGGCGCGGTGTTGCCGCTGGGGCGGCGGTCGGTGGTGCGGGTGGCCCGGACGACGCCGTCGACGTGGAGGGTCAGCGTCCCGGCGTCCGCGTCGAAGACGCCGGCGAGGTGGTGCTCCCGGCCGGTCCAGTCGTCGGGCACGTCCCAGTTCGCGGTGATCCACTGGCCGTCGGAGTGGATGAAGAACTCCAGCTTCCGGTCGTTCTGCTTGAGCGCGTACTGGGTGTCGCCCTTGGCGATGAGCGGCTGGTGGTAGCCGGTCACGTGCGGGGTGATCCAGGCCTCCAGGGTGAGGGAGTCCCGGAGGTCGAGGCTGTCGTCGCGCTCGAAGACTGTGATGCCGGACAGGCCCTCGTCCCGGTCGAGGCTGCCGCGGGTGGCCAGGATCTCGCCGCGCAGGGCGCCCGGTCCGGACTCGGTGAGCAGGGTGCGGGCGGGGACCGGGGTGTACAGGGACTGGTCGACGAAGTCCCAGATCCAGCCGCCCTGGAGGACGTCGTGGGCGCGTACGACGTCCCAGTACTTCTTGAGGTTGCCGGTGGAGTTCCCCATCGAGTGGGCGTACTCGATCATGACGTACGGCCGGGTGTCGGAGGTGTCCCGGGCGCGCTGCTCGACGCGCTGCGGGGTGTCGTACATCTCCGAGCGGATGTCGCTGATGCCGGGGCGGTCGTCGCCCTCGTACTGGATGACGCGGGTGGGATCGTAGGAGCGGATCCAGTCGTGCATGGCGGTGAAGGTGCTGCCGCCGCCCGCCTCGTTGCCGAGCGACCAGATGACGACCGAGGCGTGGTTCTTGTCGCGGTGGACCATGTTCTGGGCGCGGGCCACGCACGCCTCGGTCCAGTCGGCGTGGTCGCCGGGGTACTCGTCGCGGATGCCGTGGGTCTCCAGGTTGGTCTCGTCGACGAGGTAGAGGCCGTACTCGTCGGCCAGTTCCAGCCAGTACGGGTTGTTGGGGTAGTGCGAGGTGCGGACGGAGTTCATGTTCATCCGCTTGATGATCTTGGCGTCCTCGACCATGTCCTCGCGGGTGAGTGCCGTGCCGCGGGACGGGTGCATCTCGTGCCGGTTGGTGCCGCGGAACGAGACGGGCCGGCCGTTGATCCGCATCAGCCCGTCCTTGAGCGCGAACTCGCGCAGGCCGACCCGGTGCGACAGGGTCTCGACCACCTTGCCCGCCGGGTCCCGCAGCCGCAGCACCGCCGTGTACAGGTACGGCTGCTCGGCCGACCAGAGCCGGGGCTCCGGCACCGCCTTGGCGGACCGTACGGTGACGTCCTCGCCGGGGCCGGCCGTACCGAGGTCGGCGGACTGCTGGAGGGGCCTGGACCAGACTGCGTGGCCGCGCGCGTCGTAGAGCTGGGTCTCGACGGTGTAGCGGCCGGTGGCGCCGTCGCCGTACGCCCGCACGCTCGCGGTGACGGCCAGCTCGGCGGCGGTGTACGTGTCGTTCAGCGGGGTGTCGAGCTTGAAGTCGCGCAGGTGCACGGCCGGGGTGGAGTAGAGGTAGACCGAGCGGAAGATGCCGCTCAGCCGGATCATGTCCTGGTCCTCCAGCCAGTCGCCGTCGGCGTAGCGGTAGACCTCCACGGCGATCTGGTTGGTACCGGGCTTCAGGTGGTCGGTGATGTCGTACTCGGAGGGGGTGTAGGAGTCCTCGTCGTAGCCGACCAGTTCGCCGTTGATCCACACGTAGTGGGCGGACTTGACGCCCTCGAAGTGGAGGAAGGTGCGGCGGCCCGTCCAGTCGCGGGGGACGGTGAAGGTGCGCCGGTACTGGCCGACCGGGTTGTAGCGGGTCGGGGCGGTGGGCGGCTGCGGGTCCTCACCGAGACCGTTGGGACCCCAGTACGGGTAGGTGATGTTGAGGTAGATCGGGAAGTCGTGGCCGTGCAGCTGCCACACGGACGGGACGGGGATGGTGTCCCAGTCCCCGTCGTCGGTGTCGGTGCGGTGGAAGTCGGTGTCCCGGTCCTCGGGGCGGTCGGCGTAGGCGAACTTCCAGGTGCCGTCCAGGCTCAGCCGGTGGGGCGAGCGGGTGCGGTCGGCGGCGAGGGCCTGCTCGACGTCCTTGTACGGCATGAGCGTGGTGTGCGGGGGCTCGGTCCCGAGCCGGAAGACGCCGAAGTCGTTCCACTCCGGGGGCGCGGCGGGCTGCGGCCTCCGCCCGGCCGCGTGCGCCGCTACGGGCGACGCGGACAGGGCGAGGGCGCCGAGGACGGCGGCACCGCCCTCCATGAGACGGCGGCGGCTGACGACGGGGCGGGGCAGGCGGGCCGGGGATCCGGCGGGTGACACGGGCGAGTGCGGCATGACCGTGGCCTTCCGTGGGTTTCGGGGGCGGCTCAACACACGGTGCTGTGGGAGCAGTTGACACTGGGATGGTTCACAACTGCCGGTGACGCGGCGACTACTGAGTCAAGGTCACCCTAGGACCCGAACACAACCGAATCAATTATCCCGTCGGACTCTGTTGGTTCCTGAGCGGGAGGCCGGGCCTCAGAGGCGCGTGAGGGTGTCCCACTCGACGGTGCGGTCGCACCAGCGGTCCAGGAGGACGCGGTCGTGACCGACGGCCAGCAGCCCGGCGCCGGTGGCGGCCCGGTAGTCCTCCACGACCCGCACCAGGGCGGCCGTGGTCGAGGCGTCGAGCATCGCCGTCATCTCGTCGCACACCAGCCAGCGCGGGCGCAGCACCAGGGCGCGGGCCAGGCAGGCGCGCTGCAACTGGCCGTCGCTGACCTCGTGCGGGCGTCTGGTCAGCAGGTCGGTGGTCAGTCCGACGGTGGCGGCCAGTTCGGCGCCCCTGACGGCGGCCTCCGCGCGGCGGCCGGTGGCGCGCAGGGGTTCGGCGATCAGGTCGGCGAGGGTCAGCCGGGGGTCCGCGGAGAGCCGGGCCTGCTGGAAGACGACGCCGAAAGCGGTGCGTCGCTCGCGCGGGGCGCGGTGGCGCCAGCGCCGTACGGGCGTGCCGTCGACGACCAGGGTGCCGGCCTCGGGCCGGTGCAGCAGGGCAGCGACCCGGGCGAGGGTGGACTTGCCGCAGCCGCTGGGGCCGAGCAGTCCGACGGCCTCTCCCGGCGCGACGGAGAGGGTGACGTCCCGGAAGACGGGCGCTTCGCGGGCGTATCCGGCGGTCACGGTGCGCAGTTCAAGCACGGTCGGCGGCCTCCGGGAGCGCGGCGTGGGGGTGGTGGCAGGCGACCGTGCCGGTGAGCGGCGGCAGGACGGCGCAGGCGTCGGTCGCCCGGTCGCAGCGGTCGGCGAAGGCGCAGCCGTCGGGGAGGGCGCCGAGCTCGGGCGGCAGTCCGGGGATCGGGGCGAAGGCGCGGTCGGGCAGCGCGTCGAGCAGACCCCGGCCGTAAGGGTGGCGGGGGCCGGGGGCTCCGAAGAATTCGGCTGCGTCGGTGAGTTCGACGATCCGGCCCGCGTACATCACGGCGATCCGGTCGGCGACGCGCTCGGCGGCGGCCAGGTCGTGGGTGATCATCAGCAGGGCACGGCCCTCGCCGTCCGCGGTGTTGTCGACATGTCGTCTCAACTCGTCGACGGTGCGGTCGACCAGGTCCCGGTCGAGTCCGGTGGTGGGCTCGTCGGCCAGCAGCAGCGGAGCGTCGCCGACCAGGGCGAGGGCGGTGGCGGCGCGCTGGGCGAGGCCGCCGGAGAGTTCGTGCGGGTGGTGGTCGAGGTGGTCCACGGGGAACGCGGCGCGTTGGGCGGCGGCCTCGGCGGCCTTGCGCAGGGCCGCGCGGCCACGGACGCCCGTGAGTTCGGCGACCGTCTCCTCCAGCTGGGAGCGGATGGTGCGCACGGGGGTGAGGTGGGTGGCCGGGCTCTGCGGGACGAGGCCGGCCAGCCGGCCCCGCACGGTACGGGCGAAGGTGCGCTCGTCGGTGGCGAGCAGGTCCAGGTCGCCGAGCAGGGCGGCGCCGGCGGTCTGCGCGTTTCCTGGCAGCAGGCCCAGCAGGGCGGAGGCGAGGACGGACTTGCCGCAGCCGCTCTCGCCGATCAGGGCCAGGCACTCGCCGGCCGCCACGTCGAAGTGGGCGTCGGTCACGGCGGCGACGCGGCGCCCGCCGGGCATCAAAAAGCGCACCGACAGACCGCGTACCGACAGCACGGGGGCTCGCTCGGTCACAGCATCAGCTCCGATCGGCGGCGCGGGTTGATCCGCTCCCGCCAGGCGCCCGCGAGTCCGGCGACGGCGAGCGTGGGGACGATGATGAACAGTCCCGGGAAGAGGGTCGGCCACCACTGCCCGGCGAGCAGTGAACCCCGCGCCTCCTGGATCAGGTTGCCGAGGCTGGCGGTGTGCGTGGGCAGCCCGAGCCCGAGGAAGGACAGCGCCGACTCGTGCCACATGGCGTGCGGCACCATCAGTACGGCGGCGAGCGCGGCCTGGGGAAGCACGCCGGGCAGCAGATGCCGTACGGCCACCCGCCACCGGGACGCGCCGCCGGAGACGGCCGCGTCGACGTAGGGGCGTGAGCGCAGGGACAGCACCTCGGCGCGGACGATGCGCGCGGTGGACAGCCAGTGGGTGAGCGCGACGGAGGCCACCACCGGCCAGACGCCCGGCCGGAACATCGCCACGATGAAGATGCCCAGCAGCAGGTGGGGCACGGAGGAGATGGTGTCGACGACCCGCATCACACCCCGGTCGACCCAGCCGCCCAGCGCCCCGGCGGTGGCGCCCACGGCGGTGCCGACGACCGTCGCCGTCAGCGCCGCCGCCACCCCGACCAGCAGGGAGACACGCAGTCCGTACACGCAGCGCAGCAGCAGGTCGCGGCCGACGTCGTCGGTGCCGAAGGGGTGCTCCCAGCTCGGTGGCCGCAGCTTCGCCGCGAGGTCGACGGCCTGCTGGTCGAGCTGGACCAGCGGCGGCACGAGCAGCACGGCGAGGACGGTCAGGGCGAGCAGCGCGGCGGAGGTGCGCAGGCGCAGGGTGCGGGTGGAGCGGCGGGCGGCGCCCTGGGAGCGCCAGGCGGGGGCGGGCGCGGGCACGGTGGGTGGCGGCGCCGCGGGGTCACATGTCACTGAGCTTCACCCTCGGGTCGAACAGTCCGTAGAGCAGGTCGGCGAGCAGGTTGCCGGCGAGTACGGCGGCGGTGGCGAGGGTGGTCAGGGCGGCCAGCAGCGGGAAGTCGACGGCGGTGGCCGCCTCGACGGTGGCCGCGGCGATCCCCGGCCAGCTGAAGACGCTCTCCACCAGCAGGGCGCCGGTGATGAGTTCGGGCACGCGCGAGCCGATCAGGGTGAGCACCGGCAGCAGTCCCGAGCGCAGGGCGTGCCCGAGCAGGACGGTGCGCTCCCCCAGGCCGCGGGCGCGCGCGCCGCGCACCGGGTCCTCCGCGAGGGCGTCGCCGACGCCTTGGCGCACGTACAGCGTGAACCACGGCAGCTGGGAGACGGCGAGCACGCCCGCGGGCAGCGCGACGTGGCTCGCGACCTGACCGGGGGTGACCCGCTCGCTCGCGGTGTCGGTCAGGCCGCCGGCCGGCAGGACGTCCCACTGGAGGGCGAACAGCCACACGGCGAGCAGCGCGATCCAGAAGACCGGTGCCGCCTCCAGGGTGTACGCGAGTGAGGTGACCGCCCGGTCGAGCATCGAACCGGGGCGGCGGGCGGCCAGTACGCCGAGGACCGTGCCGACCAGGACGGCGGCGGCGAAGGCGACGGCGCACAGCAGGGCGGACCAGACGAGGCGTTCGCCGATGACCTGTGTCACCGGCTGGCGCATCACTCCGGAGTGGCCGAGGTCGCCGGTGAGCGCGGCGGTCAGCCAGTTCCACCAGCGGACGACGAAGGACTGGTCGACACCCAGGTTCTCCCGCAGCCGGTCCAGGGTCTCCTGGTCGGCGCCGAGCGCGGCGGTGCCGGCGTACGCCTTGACGGGGTCGAAGGGGGAGGCGGCGGCGATCGCGAACACGCCGAAGGTGACGACGAGGACGACGGGGACGGCGAACAGCGCTCGCCGCCCAGCCAGCCGTGCCATCGCTCCCCAGGGGACGCGCCGAGGAGACCGGGTCACTTCTTGGGCTGCCAGTCCTCGATGTTCCACCAGGGCCCGCTGGCGAAGCCGTGCTCGTGCGGCTCCAGCTGGGTGGTCAGCCCGTCCCAGCGGTCGGCGAGGACGTAGAGGTGGTCGATGTGGGTGAGGAAGGTGTAGCCCGGGTTCTCGACCAGCGCCTTCTGGACCTCGTCGTAGGCGGCGGCGCGCGTCTTCGGGTCCTGGGTGCGGCGGCCGGCGTCGAGGGCCTGGTCCACGGCCGGGTCGTCGTAGTGGGCCATGTTGTTGAAGCCGTCGCCGGCGAGCGAGGAGTGCAGCAGGGTGTAGAGGCCGAAGTCGGGGTCGCCGACGCTGCCGAAGCCCGCGAGGACGGCGTCGCGTCCCATGCGCGGCTCGATGACCTCCCAGGTGGCGCCCTCCACCTTCACCTCGATGCCGGCCTTCTTGGCGTCGGAGGCGTAGGCGAGCGCGTGGTCCTGGCGGACCTTGTCGCCCGAGGGGTAGTACAGGGTGAACGAGGCGCGCTGTCCGTCCTTGGCGCGGATGCCGCCGGAACCGGCCTTCCAGCCGCCCTCGTCCAGGACGCGCTCGGCCTTGGCGAGATCGTGCGGGCGCTCGATGCCGCGCTCGTACCAGGGGTCGTCGACGGGCAGCGGCCCGTACGCCGGCCGGCCCGCGCCGTCGAGGATCTTGTCGACCATCGCCCGGCGGTCCACGGCGGCGTCCAGGGCCCGCCGGATCGCGCGGTCGCCGGTGACCTTTCCGGAGGTGGGCAGGGTGACGGCCCGGAAGTCGTAGGACCTGGCCTCGTAGGTGCGCCTGCCCTCGTCGTTCTCGAAGGTGGCGGCGAGGTTGGGCGGCAGGACGGCGCCGTCGAGGTCGCCGGAGCGCAGCCGGGTGGCGCGCACGTTGTCGTCGGCGATGACCGCCATGGTGAACGACTTCACGGTGGGCTTGTCGCCCCAGTAGTGCGGGTTGGCCTTGAAGGCGAGCTTCTCGCCCTTGCTCCAGTTGGTGAGCACGTACGGCCCGGTGCCGACGGGCTTGGTGTTGAAGTCACCGGTGTTGGGGTCCTGCCCGCCCGCCACGTGTTCGGGGACGACGGGCAGCACCGTGCGGGCGGCGAACGCGGCGTAGGGGTACTTGAGCGTGAAGACGACGGTGTCGTCACCGGTCGCGCGGACGTCCTTGACGGCGTCGAGTTCGCTGCGGGCGGTGTTGTTCGTCTTCTCGTCGAGAACGGTGCGGTACGTGTAGACCACGTCCTGGGCCGTGAGCGGTTCGCCGTCGCTGAACTTCACCCCCTCGCGGAGGGTGTACGTGTAGGTCAGGCCGCCGTCGGTGATCTTCGGCAGAGCGGTCGCGAGGGCCGGCTCCAGCTTCAGGTCGGTGTCGCGGGCGAGCAGCCCGTCGAAGATCTTGGAGTTGCCGTCCTTGCCGTAGCCGAGCAGCGGGCTGAGGGTGTCCGGTTCGGAGCCCACCCCGATCACCACCGACTCGGCCGCTTCGGCGTCGTCGCCCGTTCCGCCACCGCCGGGCGCGGAGCAGGCGGTGACGCCGACGGCGACCGCCGCCGCGACGGCGGCACTTCGTATCCGACGGGTTGCCATGTCTCCCCCACGCTTGTTGTCGATGCGTCGTTATTGCACATCAGTGGCATTAAAGCGTCAAGCCAGGTGGGTGTGTGCGCGGGGCGGGGCGGGGCGGCGGGGCACCCGGCCGCTCCCCGCCACGGAAACCGGGATGCTCGCGCGGGAAGCGGTCGGGTAACGTGCGGGCCATGTCGAGCCCCGAGTCGGACAGGGTGGGGGCCTTCGGTCACGCCGTCGGTCCCCTGAACCACTAGTCCGCAGTTCACAGCCCCGTGGTAGTCCACTCCCGTCGTCGAACCGCCTTCCGCGGTCCGACGGGTGGTCCTCCGACGGGTGCGTCCTCGGGTCGGGGCCGGCCGCGGTGACGAGACGACTCCTCGTTCCTCTCCTCACCCCGGAGCCACTCGATGCCTCTCCCCCTGTACCTGCTCGCCGTGGCCGTCTTCGCCATGGGCACCTCGGAGTTCATGCCGGCCGGCCTCTTGCCGGACATCGCCGCCGACCTAGACGTGAGCGTCGGCACCGCGTCCACCCTCACCTCGGCCTTCGCGGTCGGCATGGTCGTCGGGGCGCCACTCATGGCGGCTCTCGCCCGCAACCTGCCCGCACGGGCGAGCCTGCTCGGCTGCGTCCTGGTCTTCCTGGCGTCCCACGTCGCGGGCGCCGTCACGTCGAGCTTCGCCGTCCTCTTCGCGACGAGGGTCGTCGCCGCGCTCGCGAACGCCGGATTCCTCGCCCTGGCCCTGACGACCGCCGCCGCACTGGTCCCACCGGACCGCAAGGGCCGCGCGCTCGCGGTCCTGCTGTCGGGCACCACGGTGGCCACGATCGCCGGTGTCCCCGGCGGATCGCTGCTGGGCACGCTGCTCGACTGGCGGGCCACGTTCTGGGCGGTCGCCGTCCTCTGTCTGCCCGCGGCCGTCGGTATCCTCACCGGCGTCCCGGCCCGCCCCGGACCTCGGGACTCCTCCGCCGGCCCGTCCCTCCGCCAGGAACTCGCCCAGCTCAGGAACGCGCGGCTGCTGGTGGTCATGCTGCTCGGCGCACTGGTGAACGCGGCGACCTTCGCGAGCCTCACCTTCCTCGCGCCGCTCGTGACCGACACCGCGGGGCTGGGCGAACTGTGGGTCACGGTGGCCCTGGTCCTCTTCGGAGCCGGCTCCCTCACCGGGGTCACCGTCGCCGGCCGCCTCTCCGACCACCGTCCCGGCGCGGTCGTCGCCGCCTGCGGCCCGCCGCTGCTCCTCGGCTGGCCGGCCATGGCCGTCCTGGCGAACCGGCCCACCGCGCTGCTCCTTCTGGTCTTCACGCAGGGCGCCCTGTCCTTCGCGGTGGGCAGCACGCTGATCTCACGGGTCCTCTACGCGGCCGCAGGTGCCCCCACCATGGCCGGTTCGTACGCGACTTCGGCCCTCAACACCGGCGCCGCCACGGGTCCCGTCATCGCCGCGACGACCCTCCACACCCCGGCCGGGGCGGCCGGGCCGCTGTGGGTGAGCGGGGGGCTGGTGGCGGTGGCGTTGGCGGTAAGGGTGTCGCTGAGGAACCCGGTCAGCCGACCCGTGCCGTGAACGCCTCGTACGCCCGGTCGTCGAAGAGGACGAAGCAGGCCTCCGTCACCGAGGTCCTGGTGGCGCGGACCGTTTCGACGGCGATGCGGGCCGCGTCGTCCATCGGCCAGCGGTAGACGCCCGTGGAGACGGCCGGGAAGGCGACCGTGCGGGCGCCCAGTTCGTCGGCGACGTGGAGGGACTCGCGGTAGCAGGAGGCGAGGAGGTCGGAGCGGTCCTCGGTGGTGCTGTACACCGGGCCGACCGTGTGGATGACCCAGCGCGCGTCCAGGTCGCCGGCGGTGGTGGCGACCGCGCGGCCGGTGGGGAGGCCCTTGCCGAGGTGACCGGCGCGGAGGCTGCGGCACTCCGCGAGGATCGCGGGGCCGCCGCGCCGGTGGATGGCGCCGTCGACGCCTCCTCCGCCGAGCAGGGAGGAGTTCGCCGCGTTGACGATCGCGTCGGCGCGTTCGCGGGTGATGTCGCCCTGGACGAGCGTGATGGTGGTCATGGGCCCTTCCCGGTCGTCGGCGGTTCCTGCGCGGTCGGATCTCGCGCGGCCCGCGCCACACGGCTTCCCTCGTGGTCGGGTCTGGCGCAGCCCGCGCCACCCGGCTTCCCTCGTGGTCAGGTCTGACGCAGCCCGCGCCACCCGGCTTCCCTCGTGGTCAGGTCTGACGCAGCCCGCGCCACCCGGCTTCCCTCGTGGTCAGGTCTGGCGCAGCCTGCGCCACACGGCCCTGGCCGCGTTGTGCCCCGACATGCCGTGCACACCCGGGCCGGGCGGGGTGGCCGACGAGCAGATGAAGACAGCCGGGTGCGGGGTGGTGTACGGGAACAGGGAGAGCTTGGGGCGGAGCAGGAGCTGGAGGCCGGAGACCGCGCCGGAGGCGATGTCGCCGCCGACGTAGTTGGCGTTGCGGGCGGCCAGTTCGGGTGGGCCGGCGGTGGCGCGGGCGAGCACGCGGTCGCGGAAGCCGGGGGCGAACCGCTCCAGTTGGCGTTCTATCGCGTCGGTCAGGTCGCCGGTCCAGCCGTTGGGGACGTGGCCGTACGCCCAGAAGACGTGCTTGCCGGCCGGAGCGCGGGTGGGGTCGGCGACGCTGGGCTGCACGGTGATGAGGAACGGCGCGTCGGGCGCGCGGCCCGCGCGGGAGGCCGCGTTCAGCGCGGCGCCGATCTCCGCGCTGTCGGCGCCGATCTGCACGGTGCCCGCGCGGCGCGGTGCCTCGGCGGTCCATGGCACGGGCCCGTCCAGCGCGTAGTCGATCTTGAAGACGCCGGGACCGTACCGGTAGCCGGCGTAGTGGTTGCCGAGGCCCGCGATGCGGGCGAGGGCGGTGGGCGAGGTGTCGAAGACGTAGGCGCGGGCGGGCGGCAGGTCGTCGAGGCGCTTGACCACGTAGTCGGTGTGGACGGTGCCGCCGAGGTCCTCGAGGTGGCCGGCCAGGGCGTCGGAGATGGCCTGGGAGCCGCCGCGGGCCACGGGCCAGCCGCGGGCGTGCGCGGCGAGGGCGAAGACCAGGCCGATGGCGCCGGTGGCGAAGCCGCCGAGCGGGGCCATCACGTGCGCGACGAGGCCCGCGAAGAGGGTCTTGGCCTGCTCGTCGCGGAAGCGGCGCATCAGCCACGTCGACGGGGGCAGCCCGACCAGGCCGAACCGGGCGAGGGTGACCGGGTCGCGGGGCAGCGCGGTCAGCGGCAGGGACATGAAGTCCCGGGCCAGGGTGTCCCACCGGGGCAGGAAGCGCTCGACCAGCCTGCGGTAGGTGCCCGCGTCGCGCGCCCCGAAGGAGGCGGCGGTCTCGGCGACCGACCGGGACAGCACGGCGGCGGAGCCGTCCAGGAAGGGGTGCGCCATGGGCAGCGCGGGGTGCAGCCACTCCAGTCCGTACCGCTCCAGGGGGAGGTCTCGGAAGGCGGGTGAGTTGATGCCGAGCGGGTGCGCGGCGGAGCACGGGTCGTGCCGGAAGCCCGGCAGCGTCAGCTCCTCGGTGCGCGCCCCGCCGCCCACCGCGCTCTGGGCTTCGAAGACGGCGACCGAGAAACCCCGGCGGGCCAGCTCCACGGCAGCGGTCAGCCCGTTCGGCCCCGCACCCACTACGACCGCATCGAGCATCGACGGCACCTTCGGACCCCTTCGTCAGCCGATGGCAACTCCGGATCAGGATATGCCCGGGGTCCGACAGGCGGCGTTCGCGGGTGGGGCGGGGGTACGAGGGGTGAGGGGCGAGGGCGGGACCCTGGTCGCCGGTGGTGCCGGGGACAGGTGGCCCCCGGCACCGGGATCAGGCTTCGCCGGACAGCAGCGCCACCACCCGGCGGGCCGTGGCCGCGTCACGGGCCGCGGTGAACGGCAGGTCATTGCCACCGGTGATGCGGAAGGGTACGCCCGTACGGGTCAGGTGGACGCCGCCCGCCTCCTCGACCAGGAGCAGCCCGGCCGCGTGGTCCCAGGCGGCCTCCCACGAGAAGGCGGTGGCGTCGGACTCTCCGCGGGCGACGGCCAGGTACTCCAGGCCGGCCGAGCCGCAGGCCCGCGGGGCGACGCCCGGGGTGCGCAGGCCGCGCAGGTCGTGCTTCTGCTCGTCCGTCGTGTAGTCCGGGTGGGAGGTGGCGACGCGCAGGTCGCGGCCGGGCTCGGGCACGCCCGCGTAGAGCCGCTCACCGTCCAGGTAGGCGCCCCGGCCCCGTACGGCGGTGGCGAGCCGGTCGTCGGCCGCGGCGTAGGTCCAGGAGGCGTGCACGACTCCGTGCCGGGCGAGCGCGACCAGGGTGCAGAAGCCCCGCTCGCCGCGCACGAACTGCCGGGTTCCGTCGACCGGGTCGACGATCCACACCGGTGCGTCGCCCCGTATCGCCTCGTAGGAGGCGGGGTTGGCGTGCACCGCCTCCTCGCCGACGACGACCGAGCCGGGCAGCAGGTCGGCGAGGGCGTCGGTGAGGTACAGCTCGGCCTTGCGGTCGGCGTCCGTCACCAGGTCGTGCGGGCCGGCCTTCTGGTCGACCTCGTCCGCCGCGAGCCGCCGCCAGCGCGGCATGATCTCCTGGGCGGCCGCCTTGCGGACGGCCTCCTCCACGTCGTCGGCGTGCCGGGCGAGAAACTCGTCGATGGTTTCGTTGTTCTCGATCATGGCTCCATGAGAGCACGCCCCGCTGACAATCCCCGCCCGGGTGGTGTACTCCGGGTGGAATCGACACGAACATGAGGTGCGGGGGTCACCGGCCGACCGCGTACCCCTGCATGCCGCGCGGGTTCGCCGCCGCGGACAGCACGCCCGTCTCCGGGTCCCGCGCGACGGCGCACAGCCGGCCCTCCGACCATGCGTCGCCCACCGTGACGTCGTGCCCGCGGCGCCGCAGCTCCGCCACCACCTCGGCCGGCATCCGGGACTCGACGGTGACGCTGCCGGCCCGCATTCCGCGTGGGAAGAAGGAACCGGGGAAGCCGTCGTTGTGCCAGTTCGGGGCGTCGATGGCGCCCTGGAGGTCGAGTCCGCCGCGGATCCGCGCGCGCAGGGCGATCGCCAGGAAGAAGTGCAGCTGCCACTGGTCCTGCTGGTCGCCGCCGGGCGTGCCGAAGGCCATGACGGGGACGCCGTCGCGCAGGGCGATGGAGGGCGTGAGCGTGGTGCGGGGGCGGCGGCCGGGGGTGAGCGAGTTGGGCAGGCCCTCCTCCAGCCAGGTCATCTGCAGCCGGGTGCCGAGCGGGAAGCCCAGTTCGGGCACGACGGGGTTGGACTGGAGCCAGCCGCCGCTGGGCGTGGCCGAGACCATGTTGCCCCAGCGGTCCACGATGTCGAGGTGGCAGGTGTCGCCGCGGGTGCCGCCGTCGGCGGCGACGTCCGGTTCGCCCGGCACCGGGGAGGCCGGGCTCTTGGCGACCGTCGGCTCGCCGACCCCCAGGGCGTCGAACCCCTCGGCCTCGTCGGCCGCCAGCAGCGCGTGGGCGCTCAGCCGTGGGGTGCGGCCGCCCGGGCCGCCGGGCCGCAGTTCGAAGGACGCCTTGTCGCCGACGAGGTCGCGCCGCTCGGCGTTGTACCCGGCCGAGAGCAGGTCGTCGAGCGGCACCCGCTCCGCGCCGTCGGCGTCGCCGTACCAGGCCTCTCGGTCCGCCATGGCCAGCTTGCAGCCCTCGACCAGCAGGTGGACGTAGTCGGCGGAGCCGTACGCGGGCAGTTCGGGCGGGAGCAGCGCCAGCTGCTGGAGGAGGACGGGACCCTGGCTCCACGGGCCGGCCTTGCACAGGGTCCAGCCGTTCCAGTCGTAGGTGGCGGGAGCCTCGTAGTGCGCGGACCAGCCGGCGAGGTCGGCGGCGGTCAGCGTGCCGGTGTGGCGTTCGCCGCTGGTGTCCGTGGTGGGCCGGCCGGCCTGTCGTACGAGGGCCTCGGCGATGAACCCGGAGCGCCAGACCTCCCGCGCGGCGTCGATCTCCGCCTCCCGGTCCCCCGCGCCGGCCGCTTCGGCGAGCAGCCGCTTCCAGGTGGCGGCGAGGGCGGGATTGCGGAACAGCTCGCCGGGCCGGGGCGGGCGGCCGTCCGGGAGGTAGACCTCGGCCGAGGTCGTCCACTCCGTCTCGAACAGGTTCCGTACGGTCTCGACGGTCTCCGCGACGCGCTCCACGGGCGCGTGCCCGTGCTCGGCGTAGCCGATGGCGTACTTCAGCACGTCGGCCAGCGTTTTGGTGCCGTGGTCGCGCAGCAGGAGCAGCCAGGCGTCGAAGGCTCCGGGCACGGCGGCGGCCAGGGGGCCGGTGCCGGGTACGAGGTCCAGACCGAGCCCCTTGTAGTGCGCGACCGTCGCCCCGGCGGGCGCGACGCCCTGCCCGCACAGCACCCGCACCTCGCCGCCCGCGGGCGCGAGCAGGATCGGCACCTCCCCGGCGGGCCCGTTGAGATGCGGCTCGACGACGTGCAGCACGAAGGCACCGGCCACGGCGGCGTCGTAGGCGTTGCCCCCGTCCTCGAGGACGGCCATGGCCGACTGCGAGGCCAGCCAGTGGGTGGAGGACACCATGCCGAAGGTGCCCTGGAGGGTGGGTCGGGTGGTGAACACGGGGCCTCTCTCACATCGTTGTCCGCGTGACGCTCTCCTCGTCCCGCTCCGTCGGCAGGCTATCGATCGTTCTCCGGCGACGGCGAGGCCGAGTCCCTTCCGAATTCCGGAAGTCAACCGGGTTGACCCTGACGCCGGGTCAACCCTTCATCCTTCCCGCAGGAGCTTCCTCGCGGTCGCCTGGAACGGCTTCACGGAGACGGCTCCACGGAGGACGAAGGAGGCAGATGACCATGACGGCCCAATCTTTGGCCGGTCCGGCGATCCGTGTGCGGGGGCTGGAGAAGTCGTACGGGAAGCTCGACGTGTTGCGCGGCGTCGACTTCGACGTGGCGCGGGGCAGCATCTTCGCCCTGCTCGGCTCGAACGGGACGGGCAAGACCACGACCGTGCGCATCCTCGCCACGCTTCTGAAGGCCGACGCGGGGACGGCGAGCGTGAACGGGTTCGACGTCGCCACGCAGCCGGCGGACGCGCGGGAGTCCATCAGTCTCACCGGTCAGTTCGCGGCCGTCGACGGGATCCTCAGCGGCCGGGAGAACCTCGTCCTGGTCGCCAGGCTGCGCCACCTCGAGGATCCGGGCGCGGTCGCGGACGACCTGCTGAGGCGCTTCTCGCTGACCGAGGCGGCGGGGCGGCGGGTGTCGACGTACTCGGGTGGGATGCGCCGCCGCCTGGACATCGCGATGAGTCTCATCGGGGACTCTCCGGTGATCTTCCTGGACGAACCGACGGCCGGACTGGACCCCGAGGCGCGCATCGAGGTGTGGGACGCGGTCAGGGAACTCGCCCGCGACGGAACGACGGTGCTGCTCACCACGCAGTATCTGGAGGAGGCCGAACAGCTGGCCGACCGGATCGCGATCCTGCGCCAGGGCCGGATCATCGTGCAAGGCACCCTCGCCGAGCTCAAGCGGCTCTTCCCGCCCGCGCAGGTCGAGTACGTCGAGAAGCAGCCGACCCTCGAAGAGATCTTCCTCGCGGTGGTCGGCGGAGAGACGAGCCGCGCCACCGGCACGACACCCGAGGGGCACCGATGACCGCGCACTTCCTCAGTGACACCGCCGCGCTCACGGGGCGGACCCTGCGGCACGTCACACGCAGCACGGACACCATCATCACGACCGTCGTCACGCCGGTCGCCATGATGCTGATGTTCGTCTACGTGTTCGGCGGCGCCATTGAGACCGGGTCGGTCTCGTACGTGAACTACATGCTGCCCGGCATCCTGCTCATGACCGTCGCGTCGGGCATCTCGTACACCGCGTACCGGTTGTTCACCGACGTGCAGAGCGGGATCTTCGAGCGGTTCCAGTCCATGCCGATCGCGCGGTCGGGTGTGCTGTGGGCGCATGTCGTCACCTCGCTGGTGGCCAACCTGATCGCGCTCGTGCTCGTCATGGGCGTCGCCGTGCTCATGGGGTTCCGCTCAGGGGCGGGAGTGTCCGCATGGCTCGCGGTCGCCGGCCTCCTGCTCCTGTTCACCCTGGCGCTGACCTGGCTGGCCGTGATCCCCGGGCTCTCCGCGTCGTCGGTCGAGGGAGCGGGCGCGTTCGCCTACCCGCTCATCTTCCTGCCGTTCGTCAGCTCGGCGTTCGTGCCGACCGACACGATGCCCGGCCCGGTGCGCTGGTTCGCCGAGCACCAGCCGGCGACGTCGATCGTCGACACGATCCGTGCCCTGTTCGCCGGGCAACCGGTCGGCGACGACATCTGGATCACGCTCGCGTGGTGTGCGGGCATCCTCGTCGTGGCGTACGTCTTCGCGATGCTCGCCTACCGCCGGAAGATCGCCTGAGGCAGGCTGAGACCCATGCTCACCATCAGTCAGCTGGCCGCGTACGCCGGGGTGACGGTTCGGGCGGTACGCCACTACCACAAGATCGGGCTGCTGCCCGAGCCCGAGCGCGACCGGTCCGGGTACCGCACCTACGACGCCGTCGCGGTCGTGCGACTGATCCGGATCCGCACCCTGGCCGACGCGGGCGTGCCGCTGGCCAGGGTGCAGGAACTCCTCGACGCCGGTCCCGAGGAGTTCGCCGCCGGCGTGCGGGAGATCGACAAGGACCTGCGCGCCGAGATCCGGCGGCTGCGGGGCACCCGGGGCCGGCTCGCCCGGCTCGCCGCCGGGGAGCAACTGGCGCTGCCGCAGTGCGTCGTGGGGTACCTCGACCGGCTGCGTGGTCTCGGCGTCGGTGAGCGGTACGTCGAGCTGGAGCGGGACGCCTGGATCATGATCGCCGCGCAGGTGCCGCACCTGATCGACTCCGTGATCGCCAAGAAGCACGAGGAGCTGGACGACCCCGACATGGTGAGGCTCTATTCCTTCTTCACCGGGGAGCCCGACTGGCGGGCCGACGATCCGCGGATCGTCGAGATCGCCGACATCCTGGAGCGACTGATGATTCGCGCCGTGGAGGCCGGCGAGGTGGGGGAGGACGGCTTCGACGATCAGTTCGTCGCCCTGATGGACTCGGCCATGGTGGCGTCCGCGCCGGGTGCCGAACTGGTGCTGGCGATTCTGCAGGAGCGTGGCTGGAGGGGCTGGACCCGCATAGAGCGCGTGCCTGCCGACCGGCTCGGCATCGCACCCGAGGCCTTGGATGGTCACAATTCCCTCACATGACCACCATCTTATATTCACTCTGGATAGGCTCCGGGGGCTCCATTCGCACCACTGAGGGGGGATTCCTCATGCGCACCCGCCGTTTCCTGACCGCTGCCGCCGCCACCACGGCCGTCACCGCGTTCGGCCTGGCCGCAGCCGTCCCGGCGCAGGCCGCCGAGTACTCCTCGGCCCTGAAGATCAAGGGTGTCCAGTACGACGCCCCCGGCCGGGACTCCAACAAGTGCTCCGGCGGCAACACCAGGAACGAGTACCTGACGATCAAGAACTACTCGAAGACGACGACCGTGAACCTGAAGGGCTACAAGGTGAAGGACGCCGTCGGCAACACGTTCACCTTCAGGAACAGCCACACGCTTCAGCCCGGGGACCTCGTCAGCCTGCGCGGCGGACGCGGCACCGACTCGGACGCCGGCAACGTCGTCTACCGCCAGAACTGCAACTTCATATGGAACAACGACAAGGACACCATCTACTTCTACAAGCCCACCGGGGCCCGTGCCGACGTCCACGCCTACACGAAGAAGGCCAACGACAGGGACGGCAACGGCTACATCACGTACCACGGCTGACCTGTCACCACGTCCGTGAATGCCGAGTGGCGAGAATCGGGGCTCTTGCCCGAAGGGCCAGGTGCCGCTGCACTCGCGGCACCGTCGCCAGGCGTGACCACCGGTCCCCGATTCCGCTCGGTTCTTCACCGAAACTCCGCACGCGTCCGCCCGCGCACCGCCGCCTGGCGACGCGCGGACGGGCGTGCGGTGCGGGGTGTCAGGCCCAGCAGCCGTTCACCGTGGCGGCGAGGCCGTCCATGGCGTCCTTGATGTCGCTCGGGTTGGCCGACGAGTTGTTCTCGATGAAGGAGAAGATCCGCCACTCGCCGTCATCGGTGCGGGTGACACCGCTCAGGGCGATGGCGCCGGTGAGTGTGCCGGTCTTCGCGTGCACCTTGCCGACGGCGCACTTGGAGTTGGCGTCGTCGAAGCGCCCCCACTCCGGGCCGAGGCTGGCACCGGCCTCGCCGGCGACCGGCAGGCCCTCCAGGATCGAGCCCAGGGCCGGGGACTCCGTGATCGCGTCGAGGAGCTGTGCGAGGGTCGCGGCGGGGATGCGGTCGGCGCGGGAGAGGCCGCTGCCGTCGTACATCTCGAAGTTGTCGAGCGACACCCCGTACGAACTGAGCACCTGGCGGACGAGTTCGGCGCCGCTCTCGAAGGTGGCCGGCTTCCCCAGCTCCACCGCGGACATCCGCAGCAGGGTCTCGGCGATGTTGTTGTCGCTCGTCTTGAGCATCTTCTTGACGATGTCCGACAGCGGTGCCGACTTGTGCTGCGCCACCGGTACGTCGGACTGCTGCGCCTTCGCCCGGCTGACCTCGCCGTCGACGGTGACGCCCAGCGCGGCGAGCTTCTTGGCGAAGACCTTGCCGGCGTCGATCGCCGTGTCGTCGACCGCGGCGCCGTCGACGACGAGCGAGCGGACCGGTGCGACCTCGGTGGGGTAGTAGCCCTCGTTCCAGCCCTTGGCGAGGCTGGGCTCGGCGAACAGGCTGTCGTCCACCCGGACCTTGACGCCGGTCAGGCCCGCGGCCTTGAGCCCGTCGACGGCGGTCCTGGCCATCTCGGCCACGTCGTCGCTGGTGAGGGTGCGGTCACCGCCGCCTACGAGGGTGAGGGTTCCGTCGCCGTACACGACCTTCGTGGTGAACTCGTGGTTCGCACCCAGCAGTGTCAGTGCGGTGGTCGCCGTGGCGAGCTTGGCGTTGGAGGCCGGCATGAGGGTGGTGGAGCCGTTGTGGTCCCACAGGGCGGTGTCCGAGTCGGCGTCGAGGACCACGCCGCTGACGTTCGTGCCCAGGCGCTCGTCGGCGACCCGCTCGTTGAGGTTCTTGACCAACTGGGCGTCGTCGGCGTCGAGGCCGTCGACCGAGATGCCCTGGGGTGCCGCGGCGCTGTCGTCGGCGGCGAAGGCCGAGGTTCCGGCCAGCGTGGCGGAGGCCACGGGCACGGCCATCGCGAGCACGAGGGCCCGCCGCGCGCCGATCCGGCCGACTCTCGCCCGGCGGTGCCGGCGGCGTCCGCCCGGGGAGAAAGTGTTCGTGGGGGTTTCGTCTGGCGTACCAGTCATAAAGTGAATTCCAAAGATCGGGTACTTCGTTCTGTGGGGGTGGAACGGCGGGCACGTTACCAGCCGTCAAGTGGGCGGCCGGAGCTGGAAATCAATGACTGTGAACGTCTTGAAAAACTTCTCCGGGCAATTCCGCTGCCCTTTCGGGCAATGACGGCGGTCCATTCCCGGTAGACCCGGTCCGTCAGCGGGAGTCGACCATCCGGTACTCGATGGCCGTCACGCGGGGCTTGCCCTTGGGGTCGAGTAGGGCGAGACCCTGGCCCTGGAACTCGTCGGTGACCACGTCCCGCTTGGACGAGTCGTAGAGGCCCTCCTCCTCCGTGGGGGTGATGTCGAAGCTGCTCATGTACCTCGGCTTGAGCATCAGTTCCTGCGTGTGCGCGGTCGGGAAGAGCGCGAGCGTCCCGCCGTTCGCGAGCTTGAGCGCGTAGACCTTCGGGTGGGCGGGGTCCTTCGCGAAGTACTTCTCGGTGGCGAAGTTCTTGACGTCGTCGTCGGGTCCGTCCTGATAGACGTCGATCGAGTCCTTCGAGGTCTTGGTGGAGACGAACGCGGAGGCGGCCTTCTTCTTTCCGCCCGTTTCGAAGAAGTCCTCGTAAACGGAACCGAGTTGGTCCGGGGCGAGGCTGCCGACCCTGGCCGACGGGTCGGCGGGGCTGACGAGGCCGTTCTTGTCGACGGCGATCTCCGGGATCGGGGTGTCTTCGGCGTAGACCGCCATCGTGACCTTGAACGTGCCGCCGACCTTGTCGAAGACGATGAGCGCGCCCTCGCCCTTGGGGTCCTCACTGGAGCGCGCCTTGACGGCGAACCAGGTGGCTCCGCTGTCGACGGACGGGATCAGGTACTCGCGGTTCTCGTAGGAGAAGGGCGCCGTGTATTCCTTCTGCTCCTTCTCCGGCCATGTCTCCCACTGCTTGTAGTCGGCCTTGGACTGCTCGTGGACCTGTGCCGATTCCACGGTGCTCAGCAGCTTCGCGTCGCGTTTCGCGTTGGCGCGGTTGTTCGTCCGCTCGTAGGTGTCGACCACCTTCTTCGCCGCCTGCTCCGTTATGAGCGCCTTGGGGGCGGCGTCCTCACTCCGGGTCGGCGTGTCGGCGGCGCCCTCCTCACCGCCACCGCAGGCGGTGAGAGCGAGGGCGGTGGTCGCACCCAGGGCGAGCAGACTCAGGCGGCGCCCGTGCGGGGGCGGGGTCGTGGATCGGGGCATGCGGGGCACTCCTCCGTGCGGAAAGCGTGGCGACACGAACGGTCACTCACTGTTGTCAGTGGTTCACGCTAGCCTCACCGGTCCCCAAGTCCGCGCTCGGGTCCCGCTGTTGACCGACGCCCTCGGCGGCCCGGCGGCGGGCGTCCTCGTCCGTTCGGGCGTCGTAGCTGATCAGCTTGGGCAGGGCGGCGGTGAGCAGGCCCACCGCGGCGAGGCAGGCGAGGCCGCCGCTCCAGATCGCCGGACGCGCGCCGGTCCAGCCGGCCATCGCCCCGGCGCGGACCTGGCCGAGCTGCGGGCCGATGCTGTACGAGAGGACCTCGATGCCGGCGAGCCGCCCGCGCAGACGGTCGGGAATGGTCTGGTTCCAGATCGTCGAACGGCCCAGACCGCTCAGCATGTCCCCCGCTCCCGCCAGCCCGAGGCACACCAGCACCAGCCAGACCTGCGAGGTCCGGCCGGCCGCCGCGACGGCCAGGCCCCACCCGGCGGCGCCGCACACCACCAGCAGCCCGTGCCGCCGGGTCCGGGACACCCAGCCGCTGGTCAGGCTGACCAGCAGCGAGCCCACCGCCCCCGCCGAGTACATCAGCCCGAGCGCCCAGTCGGCGTCGAGGTCGTCGGCGAGGAACGGAAAGATGGTGTTCGGGAAGGCGAAGAACATCGCCGCCAGGTCGATGGCGTACGTGCCGAGCAGCACCGGTCGCGACCACGCGTACCGCGCGCCTTCGGCGATACCGCGCAGCGACGGCCTGGCCGCGTGCTCGGCGGGCGGTACGGGTGAGAGCCGACGGCACATCAGGACCGACCCGAGGAAGCAGGCCACGGTGGTGGCGTACGCCGGGACGTTGCCCGCGTACGCCACCACGAGGCCGGCCAGCGCGGGACCGGCGATCGCGCCGGCCTGCCAGCGCAGGGCGTTCAGCGCGGCGGCCGCCGCCAGTTGGCCGTGCGGGACGATCCGGGCCAGCAACGAGTCCAGCGCGGGCCGCTGGAGTCCGGCCAGGGCGGCCACCCCGGCCGCCACCACGTACAGCGGCCACAGCATCGGCCGCGGCAGCATCGCGTTCACGAGCAGGACCACCGCCAGCAGGCCCAGTCCCGCCTCGGTCACCACGATGACCTTGCGCCGGTCCACCGCGTCGGCGAGTGCGCCGCCGTACAGCCCGAAGACGACCAGCGGCACGAGTTCGACTGCGCCCATGACGCCGACCGCGAGCGGGGATCCGGTCAGGTCCTTGATCTGGAGCGGCAGCGCGATCAGGGCCATGACGCTGCCGAGGTAGGTGACGAGCCCCTGCACCCACAGGAGGCGGAAGTCCCGGGAGGTGCGCCAGGGGGCGAGGTCGGGGAGCAGGGCGGTGAGCTTCGGGCTCATGACGCCATCGAGTGGTGGCGGCCGATGGGAAGCACGAGGGGCCGGCCGGAGACCGGGTCCTCGATGACGCGGCTCTCCATGCCGTACACCGTCCTGACCGTGTCCTCGGTCATCACCTCCTCGGTGGTTCCGGCCGCGTGCAGCCGGCCGGAGGCCAGGGCGATGAGCCGGTCGGCGTAGCGCGCGGCCAGGTTGAGGTCGTGCAGGACCATGACGATCGTGGTGCCGCGGCTGCGGTTCAGGTCGGTCAGCAGGTCGAGCACCTCGATCTGGTGGCTGATGTCGAGGAACGTGGTGGGTTCGTCGAGCAGCAGCAGGTCGGTCTGCTGGGCCAGTGCCATCGCGATCCACACCCGTTGGCGCTGGCCGCCGGAGAGTTCGTCGACCGAGCGGTCCACCAGGTCCGTGGTGTGCGTGGCCTCCAGCGCGGCGGCGACCGCCGCGTCGTCCTTGGTCGTCCACCGCGCGAAGGCACGCTGGTGCGGATGGCGGCCCCGGCCCACCAGGTCGAGGACGGTGATGCCCTCGGGGGTGACCGGCGACTGGGGCAACAGGCCGAGGGTGCGGGCGAGTTCCTTGGCGGGCGTGCGGTGGACCTCCCTGCCGTCCAGGACGACGCGTCCCGCGCGCGGGACGAGCAGCCGGGACATGGAGCGCAACAGGGTCGACTTGCCGCAGGCGTTGGCGCCGACGATCACCGTGACACGCCCGGCCGCCAGCGTCAGGTCCAGGCCCTCGATGACGGCACGGTCGCCGTAGCCGAGCGTGAGGTCCTCGGTGGAGAGGGTGTGGGACGCGGTCACAGTGAGCCTCCGGCCCGGTTGGTGCGGACGATCAGGTAGACGAGGTAGGGGGCGCCGAGGACACCGGTGACGACGCCCACCGGGTAGCGGGTGTCGAAGGCGTACTGGCCGGTGAAGTCGGCGACCAGCACGAGCAGGGACCCGACCAGCCCGGCCGGCACCAGCAGGGAACCGCCGGTGCCGACCAGCCGGGCGGCGATCGGACCGGAGAGGAAGGCGACGAAGGCGATCGGTCCGGCGGCCGCCGTCGCGAACGCGATCAGCCCCACGGCCGCCACGATCACCGTGACGCGGGTGCGCTCCACCCGGACACCGAGCGCGGAGGCCGTGTCGTCCCCGAGGCTCAGCGCGCTCAGGTTGCGGGCCTGGGCGAGCAGCACCGGGCCGAGCACGAGCAGGGCGACGACCGTGGGCACCGTCTCTTCCCAGCTGGTGCCGTTGAGGCTGCCCGTGAGCCAGCGCATCGCCTCCTGGAGGTCCCACTCGGCGGCCTGCGACAGGACGTAGGAGGTGACGCTGTCGAGCAGCGCGGCGACACCGATGCCGATGAGGATGAGCCGGGTGCCGGCGACCCCGTCGCGGAACGCGAGCGTGTACACGAGCAGCGCCACCCCGAGCGCGGCGGCGATCGCGAGGACCGACACCTCGGTCCCGCTGAGGGAGAGGGTCACGATGGCGATGGCCGCCGCGGCGCTCGCGCCCGCGCTGATGCCGATGACGTCGGGGCTGGCCAGCGGGTTGCGGAGCATCGTCTGGAAGGTGACACCCGCCATGCCGAAGCTGAATCCGGCGGCGAGGGCGAGCACCGCGCGGGGCAGTCGCAGTCTGCCGACGGTGAAGGACGCGCCCGGCACCTCCTCCCCCATGACCACGCGCAGCACGTCGTGCGCCGGGTAGAAGGTGTGCCCGGCCATGAGGGTGGTGGCGAACGCGGCGGCGACGAGCAGCAGCAGCGTCAGGACGAGCAGCCGTCGCCGGTACGCGCCGCGGATCCGGGCGCGGGTGACGGTCCGCAGCGCGGACGGGACGCTCGCGGCAGGGGCGCTCACAGGGATCTGACCTTCTGTCGGCGGACGATGTGGATGAAGAAGGGGGCGCCGATGACCGCGGTCAGGATGCCGACGTCGATCTCGGCCGGCCGGGCCACGATCCGTCCCAACACGTCCGCGGCCGTGAGGAGCACGGCACCGCCGAGCGCGGAGAACGGCAGGAGCCGGCGGTGGTCGACGCCCGCCAGGAGCCGGCAGGTGTGGGGTACGACGAGGCCGACGAAGGCGATCGGCCCGGCGACGGCGGTGGACGCGCCGCACAGGACGACCGCGCCGAGCGCGGCGGTGGCCCGCACGAGCGCCACGCGTTCCCCGAGCCCGGCGGCCAGGTCGTCGCCCAGCGCCAGCGAGTTGAGGGCCCGCGCGGAGGCGAGGCAGAGCACGAAACCGGCGGCGAGGAACGGCAGCACCGTGCCGAGCTGGGCGTAGGAGGCGCCTCCGAGGCCGCCGATCTGCCACAGCCGGAAGGTGTCGGAGATGTCGTTGCGCGGCAGTACGACGGCGGTGACCAGGGAGGCGAGGGCGGCCGAGATGGCGGCACCGGCGAGGGCCAGTTTCAGCGGGGTGGCCCCGCCGCGTCCCAGCGAGCCGACGGCGTAGACGAACCCGGCGGTCAGTGCCGCCCCCGTCATCGCCACCCAGATGTACCCGGAGACCGTCGCGAGGCCGAGGTGGGCCATGGCGATCACCACGGCCAGCGAGGCGCCCATGTTGACGCCGAGGATGCCGGGGTCGGCGAGCGGGTTGCGGGTGACGCCCTGCATGACCGCGCCGGCCAGCGCGAGGGCGGCGCCCACGGTGACGGCGAGGAGGGTGCGCGGTAGGCGTTTGGCGACCGCCGCCTCCTCCAGGGTGTGTTCCGCCCCGCCGAGTGCCGACCACACGTCGGACCAGGCGACGTCGCGGGAGCCGAGGGCGAGGGAGGCGGTCATGACGGCGAGCAGGACCGCGGCGAGCACCAGGAGCCAGATCACGGGGGCGCGCGCCGGACGCCGCACCGGGACGGCGTCCGACGCGCGCGGGGTGTCGGTGACGGTCACGCGGCCTTGTCCGCGGCCGCGGCGAGCGCCTTCACGTAGTCGTCCAGGACGTACGGGATGGACAGCGGGGTGGGGTTCGCGGCGGTCGCGAGGGGGGTGGTGCCGGGCAGCAGGTAGACGGAGTCCCGCTTGACGGCGGTCAGCTTCGAGGTGAGCGGGTCGTTCTTGAGGGCCTTCAGCAGTTCGCCCTTGTCGTCGCCGTAGCCGGTGACGATGTCGACGTCGTTGAAGTCGTCGATGCGCTCGGCGCTCTTGCTGAGCACGAACTTCTTGGTGTCCCGGGACGGCTCGGAGATGCTGGCCGGGATCTTCATGCCCAGGTCGGTGAAGAACTGGGTGCGGGTGTCGTGGGTGGTGTAGAAGCCGACCTCACTGACGTCCTTGGAGGACACGTGGGTCATGAACATCGCCGACTTGCCCTTGATCTGCGGGTACTTGGCGACGGTCTTGCCGATCCGCCCCTCCAGGCCGGCGATCAGCTCGTCGCCCTCGTCGGCCATGCCGATGGCCTTGCTGTTGAGCCGGATGATGTCGCGCCACGGGGTGGCCCAGGCGGCCTCGGGGTAGGCGACGACGGGCGCGATCTGGCTGAGGGTCTCGTAGTCCTGCGCGGTCAGGCCGGAGTACGAGGCCAGGATGACGTCGGGCTTGGTGTCGGCGACGGCCTCGAAGTCGATGCCGTCGGTCTCGTCGAACAGGACGGGCGTCTTGGCGCCGAGTTCCTTGAGCCGGTCCTCGGTCCAGGGCAGCACGCCGTCCGCGTCGTCGTCGCCGAAGTTGGCCTTGGCCATGCCGACGGGGACGACGCCGAGGGCGAGCGGCACCTCGTCGTTGGCCCAGTTGACGGTGGCGACGCGCTTCGGCTTGTCGGGGATGACGGTGGTGCCGAGCGCGTGCTCGATGCTCACGGGGAACCGGCCGGAGGCGTCGGTGCCGGCGGCGGCGCTGTCGTCCTTGGTGTCGTCCTGGCCGCCGCAGGCGGTGAGGCCGAACAGGAGGGCCGCCGCGAGGGCGAGCACACGAAGGCGGGGTGTTCTCATCGACCCGGGTTTCACTCTCAATAGTAAGTTAGGTAAGGCTTACCTGCACAGGTTAGAGAGCGGATGCGCGCGCATCAATCGAGCCTTTTCGACAGTCCTTGTAGCGATCGGGACACCCGGCGCGTCCCCCGGCGCCGTCAGCCCGCCCGGAACCTGCCCGGCGTGGTGCCGGTGGTCCGCCGGAAGGCGGCGCCGAAGGCACTGGCCGAGCGGTAGCCGACCACGTCGGCCACCACGTCCACCTCGAAGCCCTGGGAGAGCAACTGCACGGCGTGCTGGGCCCGCACCGAGGCGACCCACCGGGCGAAGCTGGTGCCGGTCTCGGTCCGGAACGCCCGGGTCAGGGTGCGGGCGCTGCACCCGAGGGCGGTGGCCCAGCCGGTGAGCGTCCGCTGGTGGGCGGGGTCCGCGCGGACCGCGTCCACGATCGGCCGCAGCAGCTCGGACGTGGGCAGCTGCACCAGCAGAGCACGCGGTGACGGCCGCAGGACGTCCAGGACCATGGCCTCGGTCACGGCCCGGGAGCGCGCGGACAGCTCGGGTTCCTCCAGCCGCTCCAGGAGGAGCCGGAGCAGCGGGGTGATGTCCACGGACACCGGCACGTCGGGCAGCGCCGACTCGGTGCCGTGCCGGAAGAAGTGGGCGCGGTAGGAGGTGCCCGCGACCGCGGACGCGGAGTGCAGCTGTCCGGCGGGCATCCAGAGCCCCAGCGTCGGCGTGATGCACCACACCTGGGTGCCGACCACGGCGGTGGACGCGCCGCGCTCGTTCCACAGCAGTTCGTGCCACGGGTGGGAGTGCTCGTTCCAGGCCGTGTCGGCGGCCACGACCTCCTCGTACCCCTTGATCACGAAGGAGACGTCGACCTCGCCGGCGGCGAGCGTCGGCAGTTCCCTGGTCACACGCATGCGGTCAGGCTAACCGGGCACCGGACCGGCCCGGCACGCGGTGGGAACACACCGGTCGGCCGGGCTGTTGCCCCGGATGCGGAACGGAGGCGCGACGGTGCACGGTGAATACAAGATCCCCGGCGGCAAGCTGGTCGTGGTGGACGTCGAGGCCGAGGGCGGTGTGCTGCGGCACGTGCGGGTGGCCGGTGACTTCTTCCTCGAACCGGACGAGGCCCTGGCGGCCGTGAACCGCGCGCTGGAGGGCGCACCGGTGGACACGGACGCGGCGGGGCTCGCCGCCCGCATCGACGCGGCGCTGCCCGAGGGCACCGTGATGTACGGGCTGACCTCCGAGGGCGTGGCGGTCGCCGTGCGCCGGGCGCTCGCGCACGCCACGGACTGGACGGACTACGACTGGCAGCTGATCCACGAGGGGCCCGAGTCCCCGGCCCTGCACATGGCGCTGGACGAGGTGCTGACCGCCGAGGTCGCCGCGGGCCGGCGCCCGCCGACGCTGCGGGTGTGGGAGTGGGGCGCCCCGGCGGTGATCATCGGCAGTTTCCAGTCGCTGCGCAACGAGGTGGACGCCGAGGGCGCCGCA
The DNA here is from genome assembly GCF_036246005.1 of Streptomyces sp. NBC_01723. Classification (NCBI taxonomy): domain Bacteria; kingdom Bacillati; phylum Actinomycetota; class Actinomycetes; order Kitasatosporales; family Streptomycetaceae; genus Streptomyces; species Streptomyces sp. NBC_01723. The sequence goes on along the minus strand of NZ_CP109171.1, from coordinate 7,226,739 downwards.
CGCCACGGCATCGAGGTGGTGCGCCGGATCTCCGGCGGCGGCGCCATGTTCGTCGAGCCCGGCAACACCATCACGTACTCCCTCTCCGTGCCGGACGCGCTGGTGCAGGGGCTCTCCTTCCAGGACAGCTACGCCTACCTGGACGACTGGGTGCTGGGGGCGCTCGGCGAGATGGGGATCCGCGCCTGGTACCAGCCGCTGAACGACATCGCCACCGACCAGGGCAAGATCGCCGGCGCCGCCCAGAAGCGCGTCGTCGGCCCCGGAGGCGGTCCCGGCGCCGTGCTGCACCACGTGACCATGTCCTACGACATCGACGCGGACAAGATGCTGGAGGTGCTGCGCATCGGGCGGGAGAAGATGTCCGACAAGGGCATCCGGAGCGCGAAGAAGCGGGTGGACCCGTTGCGCCGGCAGACCGGGCTGGCGCGCGAGGACGTGATCGGGCGGATGATCGCCTCCTTCGGCGCGCGGTACGGGCTGAGCCGGGGCAAGGTGACCGACGACGAGATGGCCCGGGCCCGGGGGCTGGCGGAGACGAAGTTCTCCTCCCCGGAGTGGACCGCGCGGGTGCCCTGACGGGCGGGAACCCAGGGCTAACGGGTGCCGCCCCGTGCCGTCACCATGCCCGACTCGTACGCGAAAACCACGAGTTGGGCCCGGTCTCGGGCGCCCAGCTTGGTCATCGCCCGGCTGATGTGGGTCTTGGCGGTGAGTGGGCTGATCACCATGTGCGCGGCGATCTCCTCGTTGCTCAGGCCGCGGGCGGCGAGCGCGGTGACCTCGCGTTCGCGGCGGGTGAGGCAGTCCAGGCCGGGGGCGGTGGAGCGGTCCGGGGGACGCGCGACGAACTCGCCGATGAGGGTGCGGGTGACCGACGGGGAGAGCAGTGCCTCGCCGCGCGCGACCACCTGGATGGCCTGGAGCAGGTCGGCCGGCTCCGTGTCCTTCAGCAGGAAGCCGCTCGCGCCCGCGCGCAGGGCCTCGAAGACGTACTCGTCCAGGCCGTAGTTGGTGAGGATGACCACGCGGACGGCGGCGAGGGCCGGGTCGGCGGCGATGCGGCGGGTCGCCTCGATGCCCGTCATCACCGGCATCTGCACGTCGACCAGGGCCACGTCGGGCACCTGCTCGCGCACCAGCGCCACACCCTGCTCGCCGTCGGCGGCCTCACCGACCACCTCGATGCCGTCCTCCGCGTCGAGGAGCGCGCGGAACCCGGCCCGCATCAGCGCCTGGTCGTCGACGAGCGCCACGCGCAGGACGTCACTCATACCGTCTCCTCCATCGGCAGTCTGGCGCGCACCGCGAAGCCGCCCTCCGCGCGCGGGGCGGCGTGCAGGGTGCCGCCCAGCGCCGTGACCCGCTCGCGCATGCCGGTCAGCCCGGTGCCCGGCACCGGCGGGCGGGCCGGATCGGCGGCTCCGTCGTCGTCCACGTCTATCGTCAACTCCCCGTCCCCGCCGCCGCCGTAGTCGATGCGTACCGTGATCTTCGCCGGGCCCGCGTGCCGGGCCGCGTTGGTGAGGGCCTCCTGGACGATGCGGTAGGCGGCCCGGTCCACCTCCGGCGGCAGCGGGCGCTCGTCGCCGGTGACCGTCAGGTCGACGGCCAGTCCGGCCGCGCGGGCCCGCTCCACGAGCAGCGCCGTGGTACCGGACGGCTCGTCGGCGCGCAGCACCTGGAGGGCCGAGCGCAGTTCGCGCATCGCCTCGCCGCCGGCCTCCTGGATGGCGAGCAGCGCGGGCGGCACCTCCTCGCCGCGCTTGCGGGCCAGATGGACGGCGACGCCCGCCTGGAGCTTCACGATGGAGATGCTGTGGGTCAGCGAGTCGTGCAACTCCCGGGCGATACGCAGGCGCTCCTCACCGGCCCGGCGCAGAGCCGCCTCCTCGCGGGTGCGCTCGGCCTCCTGGGCGCGCTGTTCGGTCTGGCGCAGATAGGCCTGCCAGTTGCGGTCGGCCAGCCCCGTCACCACCGCGCACAGGAACCAGCCGGCGAGCAGTCCGGCCCGCTCGGCCACCTCCTGCGTGCCGGGCCCGGTCGCCACGTACCCCGCGAGGAACACCGTACTGGCGGCCGCCGCGAGGCCCCGGTGGCCGACCCGGGCGGCGGTGTGCACGGCGCCGAGGACGGGCAGCGCGGAGAGCGGCCCGGGGTGCGCGTGGACGACGTACGCCGTGCCGAGGAGCGTGGCCGCGGCCAACACCGCGCGCGGGGCGGCGCGGTGGAGGGCCAGGGACGCCGAGGCGAGGGCGATGAGCGTGACGTCGAGCGCGTCCGTGCCGTCGTCGAAGGCGGCGACGCCCATGCCGAGGGCGCCGACCACGGCCGCGAGGACCACGTCGGCGAGTACCCTGCGATCGATCTGACGCCCACTCATGCCCGCAGACTAGACCGGCCCGCCGACAGGCGCGTCGGCCCTGTGGACGGCACCCGGACTACTCCCGGCGAAGTAGTGCGCCCGGTGACCGCGACCGTCGGCGCAGTGCGGACCGTATCCGGCCGTACGACGACCGCGGGCGGTCCCGCGGCGCAGGCTGCTGTGCATGCCCACACCCTTCCGTCACACCGAACCGCCCTCGCCGAAGGCGGCCACCGGCCGCGTCGCCGAGGCCTACGCCCAGATGGCGCGGGACTTCGGCATCGCCGAACCCTCCACCTTCGTGGTCCTCGCCTCCGCCCCCGCCCTGCTCGCCCCCGCGTGGGCGCTGATGCGCGAGTCCCTGATCGCCGGTCCCGGCGACCGGACCGGCAAGGAGGTCGCGGCGTTCGGGGTGTCGTCGGCCAACAAGTGCCCGTTCTGCGTGGACGCGCACACCGTCCTGCTGCACGCCACCGGCGACCATGCACTGGCCGAGCGGCTGGCCCGGGGCCTGGAACCGGAGGACGAGCGGCACGCGCGCGTGCTGGACTGGGCGCGGCGCACCCGCGAGCCGGGGTCCGCGCGGGAGCCGTACCCGTTCCCGCGCGAGGAGGCACCCGGCTACCTGGGCACCGTGCTGGCCTTCCACTTCATCAACCGTGTGGTGTCCGCGCTGGTGACCGAGAACCTGCTCCCGGCCGACGCGCAACGGCTGCGTCCGGTGCGGAGCCTGGCGGGCCGCTCGCTGTCGCGTGCCGTGCGCCGGGTCGTGGCACCCGGCGCCTCGCTCCCTCTGCTGGACGATCCTGGGCCGGGCCCGCAGTGGGCGGCGGGCACGCCGGTCGGCCCGGCGTACGCGGCGCTGCGCACCGCCGCGCTGTCCGGCGCGGGGCTCCTGGACACCGACGACCAGGCCCTCGTACGCCGGACCCTGGACGCCTGGGGCGGGGCCCATCCGCCCCTCGCGCCCGACCCGTTCCCGGACCGGCGGACCCGGCCCGGGGCGCGGCTGGCGCTGCTGGCCGCGTGCGCGCCGTACCGGGTCACGGACGCGGACGTGGCGGCGTGGCGCCGGCCCGAGCACACCGACCACTGCCTGGTGCACCTCGTCGCGTACGGCGCCTTCGCCGCCGTGGACCGCGTGGAACGCGGGCTGTCCGCGCCCGCCGCCCGACCCGCCCGCCGCCCGGCCGCCCCCTCCACCGCTCGTTCCACCGCCAAGGAGACCTCATGACCCTCGTCGCCAACTCCCGCCAGGCCGAAGCCTGGAACGGCCCCGTCGGCGCCCACTGGGCCACCCACCAGGCCCGCTACGACGCGATGCTGGCCGGGGTGAACGACGCCCTGTTCGGCGCGGCGGCCGTCGCGCCGGGCGACCGGGTCCTCGACGTCGGCTGCGGGGCGGGGGCGACCACCCGGATCGCGGCGCGGCTCGCCGCCCCCGGGCACGCCGTCGGCGTCGACATCTCGGCGCCCCTGCTGGAGCGGGCCCGCGCGAGCACGGCGGCCGAGGGGGTCGCGAACGCGGCGTACGAGTGCGCCGACGCGCAGGTGCACCCCTTCCCGGCGGACGCCTACGACGTGGTCGTCAGCAGGGGCGGGGTGATGTTCTTCGAGGACCACGCCGCCGCCTTCCGCAATCTCGCACGGGCGCTGCGTCCCGGCGGGCGGCTCGCGTTCGTCTGCCCCCAACCGCCGGGACCGCACTCGCCGGAGGCCCGGACGCTCGCGCTGTTCGCCCGGCTCGTCGACGAGGAGCCCGGCGCCGAAGCGGTCGCCGCGCGGACCGCGATGGCCTCACTGTCCGACCCGGACCGCGTCCGGGAGGTCCTCGCCGGGTGCTACGAGGAGGTGACGGTGGAGCCGGTCACCGTGGAGGCCGTCTGGGGCCGCGACGTCCCGGACGCCGTCGAGTTCCTGCTGTCGCGCTACCCGGGCGGCGCGCTCCCCGCGAGCCGTCTGGTCGAACTGGAGGCGGCCCTGCGCCCGTACGCCACCGACAGCGGCGTCCGCATGCGGGCCGGGGTGTGGTTGGTGACCGCGGTCCGCCCCTGACGCGAGCGCCGCCCCCGACGACCGGTCACCGCCGGGGGCGGCCGTGCCCCGAAGCGAACCTCGCGGACACACCGGCGGCACCGGACCGCACGACCGCAACCGGCAGGGCACCAACACCGGCGCACAGCGCCGACCCGCCCGCTACCCGCATCGGGCCCGCCCCCCCCTCCGCACGCGCCCGCCCCGCGGCGCCGGCACCAGCCTCCGCCCCTGGGCCCCCGAACACGCTCCATCTGCGTCACCGCCCGGCCACGCACCGAGTTCGGGCTTCCGCCCCACAGGGAGTCGTGTGAGACTGACGTCCCGTCCGCAGTGCGGACCCCCCTCCGCACCATCCCCCCGAGAAGTGCGCCGTGCGTTCTCTTCCCCTGCCGCTCGCCCTGACCGCGCGTCTGGCGCCCGTCGCCGTGCTCGCCACGGCGGGCTGGGCGCTGTCGTCCGGGCCGGACACCTCACCCGCCGCGAAGGACAAGACGCCGCCCGACACCGCCGAGCGGTCCGCCTCCGCGCCGGCCACGGAGGCCGCGACCAAGACGTACGCCACCGCCCCCGCGCCGTGCGGGAGCCTGGCCACGAAGACGGTCGCCTCGCTGGTGCCGGGTGCCAAGGCGGCCGGCAAGGAGATCCCCTCGACCGACACGGACGTGCGCCGCACCTGTTCGTGGAACGCGCTCAAGGGATACGACTACCGCTGGCTGGACGTCTCCTTCGAGGTGATGGCGTCCGACGAGGCGGCGCAGAAGTCGTACAAGGAACGGGTCGCCGACCGCAGCGGGGGCGGCGAGGTCCCGGGGCTCGGTGACGGCGCCTACTCGGTGGTGAACCTGACCACCGAGGACAAGCAGCAGACGCGCGAGGGCACCGTGCTGGTCCGCGCGGCCAACGCCCTGGTGATGATCACGTACAACGGCAGTGACTTCGAGTCGAAGAAGGCGCCGTCCTCGGACACCATCAACAAGGGCGCCATCAAGGCGGCCAAGGAGGCCGTGGCGGCCCTGTCCAACGGGCAGGACTGAAACGGAATGCAAGGTTCCGTGACATCCGTCACGTCGCTCACCGATCTCTCCGGGCACCTTAGTAGACACCGTCTCCGCGACAAATAGGACTTTGTCCGGCTTGCCACGGGTGCGGTACAGGCCGGTGGGAGTGGTGGTCCAGACCAGGCGGGAGGGTCTGCGGTTCGTCGCGCGCGGCGGCCTTCTGACGAGGCAGCAGATGCCACCGGTCCCCGATGGGGGCGGGGTCTGCACGCCCGACCGTCCGCCGCAAGTACCGCGCCCGCCTACTAAGCGCAGTAGTAGAAGGGCCCTTTGCCCCCGTGTCGGCCCGTCCCAAGAATGACCAACCTCAGGATGTCGCCACCGAGTGAGGTCACGCATGGGAAAGCATCGCCACCAGCAGCGCTACCGGCGGCCGGTCGTCGCGGCACTGGCCGCGGGGGCCATAGGCATACCCTCCGTCGCCCTGGCCTGTTCCGACTGGCCCGGCAACGAGGAGCGGGAGCCGCAGAGCACCGCCGCCTCGACCACGGGCAAGGACAGGTGGGGCGACGCGAACTGGTACCGGGAGTGGAGCAGCCAGCAGAGCGGTGAGCCCTCGGCGGCGCCGTCGGCCGAGCCGGCCGCACCCAAGCACCAGGATGCCGAACCGTCACACAAGCGACACAAGCCAGACAAGCCGCACAAGCCGAAGTCGACGGCCACCCCCAAGGCCCCCGCCGCCAAGGTGTCCGACGCCGGCTCCAAGCCGTCCACCGGCTCCTCCGAGCCCACGGCCGACACCTCCGAGCCCGCCGCCACGAAGCCGACCCCCTCGGCCCCCGCGTCCCCGAGCACCCCGCCGGCCACCGCCCCGGCCTCCGGTGACGTCGCCAAGGTCGTGGAACTCGTCAACGCCGAGCGGAGCAAGGCCGGCTGCTCCCCGGTGACGGTGAACGCCGCCCTGACCAAGGCCGCGCAGGCACACAGCGAGGACATGGCGGCCACCGGCACCATGTCGCACTCCGGCTCGAACGGATCGTCGCCGGACGACCGCATCACCAACGCCGGGTACAACTGGAGCACCTACGGCGAGAACGTCGCGTACGGCTACGAAACGCCCGAAAAGGTGATGGCGGGCTGGATGTCCAGCCCCGGTCACAAGGAAAACATCCTCAACTGCGACTTCAAGGAGATCGGCGTCGGCCTCGCGCAGCCCGGCTCCTACTGGACCCAGGACTTCGGCACGGCCCGATAGGACCGGTCTGACCATTCCCGTCGTCGCCCGGAGGGCGGCCTCGCGGCGCCCGGTGCGGCGAGAGTTGCGTGCATGGCGTCGCGGGGCACCTCCCGGCCGGAGGCTGGGGGAGGGAATGGTCAGACAGGCCCTGGGAGCGGTGACGGGCGAACGCGGCCGCAGGCGCTCAGCTACGCCTGCGGCCCGCCGTCAGCCCGACGTACACGACGAGCGACGCCCCCAGCCCCACCGCCCAGCCGTAGTCCGCGAGGGGCTTGAGGAAGGGGATCAGCCCGTCCTCGGGGAAGGGCCCCTTGCCCGGGGCCGAGTGGGAGCCGCCCACCGCGAGGACCCCGCCGACCACGAAGGCGGCGACGGCGCGCAGGTTCCAGCCGGAGGTGTACCAGTAGCGTCCGCCGGGTGTGTACAGGGCGGGCAGGTCCAGCACGGTGCGGCGGATCAGCCAGTAGTCGGCGATGAGGATGCCGGCGACGGTGCCGAGCAGCCCTCCGACCAGGCCGAGCCAGGTGAAGATGTACAGCTCGGGTGTCTCGGTGAGCTTCCACGGCATGATCAGCACGCCGACGACGCCCGTGACCAGGGCACCGGTGCGGAAGTTGATCAGCCGTGGCGCCAGGTTCGCCAGGTCGTACGCCGGCGAGACGACGTTCGCCGCGATGTTCACCGAGATGGTGGCGACGAGCACCGTCACCAGGGCGAAGAGCAGTCCGAAGACGTTGTCGGTCCGGGCGGCGAGCGCGACCGGGTCCCACACCGCGGCCCCGTACACCGCCTGCGAGCCGGAGGTGACGAACACGGACAGCAGCGCGAACAGCGTCATGGTCGTGGGCAGTCCGAGCGTCTGACCCCAGACCTGGGCGCGCTGGCCCGCGCCGAAGCGGGTGAAGTCGGGAATGTTCAGACTCAGGGTGGACCAGAAGGCGATCATGCCCATGAGGGACGGGAAGAACACGGGCCAGAAGTCCGCGCCCCAGCCCAGGCGCGACGGCTGGTCCAGCAGCGGCCCGAGGCCCCCGGCCTTGTTCGCGATCCATACCAGCAGCACCAGCGCGCCGACGATGACGAACGGCGCCGCCCAGTTCTCGAACCGGCGCAGTGCCTCCATCCCCCGGTAGATGATGGCCAGTTCGAGGGCCCAGAACAGGACGAAGCACACCCAGAGCGTCCAGGGCTGGCCGCCGACCTCCGACGCCTCGGCCCAGCCGCCGAAGAGCTTGCCGAGCAGGACGAAGATCCCCTGGCCGCCGATCCAGGTCTGGATGCCGAACCAGGCGCACGCCACCCCGGCGCGGATCAGCGCCGGCAGGTTGGCGCCGCGCAGCCCGAACGAGGCACGGGCCAGCACCGGGAACGGGATGCCGTACTTGGGCCCGGCGTGCCCGGTCAGCAACATCGGCGCGAGCACGATGACGTTGGCGAGCGCGATGGTGAACACGGCCTGTTTCCAGTCCATGCCGAGCGCGACGAGACCGGAGGCGAGGAGCCAGGAGGGGATGTTGTGCGCCATCCCCACCCACAGGGCGGCGAAGTTGTACGTCGTCCAGCGGCGGCGGGCCAGCGGCACGGGCAGCAGGTCGTCGTTGACGAAGCGGTTGTCGGTGAGGACGGTGCCGGGCGGGAGCTCGACGCGTCCCGCCTGCTCGGGTATGGGGCTGTCGGACGGCGTGGGCGGGACGGTCGCGGTCATGGGTGTGACCCTTCGGCGGAGGGTTCCGGAACGGGTTCCGGTCAGCGGTGGAGTGCCGGGATGATCTCCGCGCCGTACGCGTCGATCGTCGCTTCCTGCGCGTCGTGCATGTCGTACACGGCGAACTGGTCGACGCCGAGGGCGCGCAGGGCCTGGAGCTTCTCGATGTGCTGCTCGACCGGCCCGATCAGGCAGAACCGGTCGACGATCTCGTCCGGCACGAACTGCGTGTCCGGGTTGCCGCTGCGTCCGTGGTGGGCGTAGTCGTAGCCCTCGCGGGACTTGATGTAGTCGGTGAGTTCGTCGGGGACGGCGGCGGAGTGCTCGCCGTACTTGCTGACCAGGTCGGCGACGTGGTTGCCGACCATGCCGCCGAACCAGCGGCACTGCTCGCGTGCGTGGGCGAGCGTTCCGGGCGAGTCGTCGGCGGTGACGTAGGCGGGGGCGGCGACGCAGATCGTCACCTCGTCCGGGTCCCGGCCGGCGGCCGCGGCGGCGTCCTTGACGGCCTTGACCATGTACTCGGTGAGGTAGAGGTCGGCGAGCTGGAGGATGAAGCCGTCGGCCTCCTCCCCCGTCATCTTCAGGGCCTTCGGCCCGTACGCAGCCATCCACACCGGCACTTCGGCACCCGGCTTGATCCACGGGAACCTGACCGCGGTGCCGCCGCCGAGGTCGGCCTCCTCGCCCCGGCCCAGGGCCCGGATGACCTTCATGGCCTCGCTGATCCGGGCGAGGGTGTTGGGCTTGCGGCCGGCCACGCGCATCGCGGAGTCGCCGCGGCCGATGCCGCAGACGGTGCGGTTGCCGAACATGTCGTTGAGGGTGGCGAAGGTGGAGGCGGTCACCTCCCAGGTGCGGGTACCGGGGTTGGTGACCATCGGGCCCACCTTGAGGCGCGTGGTGTTGGCCAGGATCTGGCTGTAGATGACGAACGGCTCCTGCCAGAGCACGGCGGAGTCGAAGGTCCAGCCGTGGCTGAAGCCGTTGCGCTCGGCCCGCTGCATCAGGCTGACGACGCGGGAGGCCGGCGGGTCGGTCTGCAGGACGAGTCCGAAGTCCATGGGCTGGGCTCCTAGCTGAGGTACTGACAGGTGGAGCGCGGGACGTACGCGCCGTGGCCCTTGTGTCCGGTGTACTCCCGCTCGGTGACGACCGGTTCGCCCCGCGAGAGCACCGTCTCCACGCGGCCGGTGACGCGCCTGCCCTCGTACGCCGAGTAGTCGACGTTCATGTGGTGGGTCTCGGCGGAGATGACCTGCTCGGCGTGCGGGTCGTAGATGACGATGTCGGCGTCGGCGCCGGGCGCGATGGTGCCCTTCTTCGGGTACAGGCCGAACATGCGGGCCGGGGAGGCGCAGGCGATCTCGATCCAGCGGCGGCGGCCGATGTGCCCGTCGACGACGGCCTGGTGGAGCAGGTCCATGCGGTTCTCGACGCCCGGCATCCCGTTGGGGATCTTGGAGAAGTCGCCGCGGCCCAGCTCCTTCTGGCCGCTGAAGCAGAAGGGGCAGTGGTCGGTCGACACCACCTGGAGGTCGTTGGTCCTGAGGCCCCGCCACAGCGCCGCCTGGTGCTCGCGCGGGCGCAGCGGGGTGCTGCACACGTACTTGGCGCCCTCGAAGTCGGGCTCCGCGAGGTTGTCGGTGGACAGGAACAGGTACTGCGGGCAGGTCTCGCCGAAGACGTTCAGGCCCTCGTCGCGGGCCCGGGTCAGCTCGGCGACCGCCTCGGTCGCGGAGACGTGCACGACGTAGAGGGGCGCGCCGGCGACCTGCGCGAGTTTGATCGCGCGGTGGGTGGCCTCGGCCTCCAGGAGAGCCTTGCGGACCTCGCCGTGGAAGCGCGGGTCGGTCTCGCCGCGGGCGAGGGCCTGCTCGACCAGGACGTCGATCGCGATGCCGTTCTCGGCGTGCATCATGATCAGCCCGCCGTTCTCGGCGGCGCGCTGCATGGCCCGCAGGATCTGGCCGTCGTCGGAGTAGAAGACGCCGGGGTAGGCCATGAACTGCTTGAAGGAGGTGACGCCCTCCTCGACCAGCAGGTCCATCTCCTTGAGCGTCTCCTGGTTCACGTCGGAGACGATCATGTGGAAGCCGTAGTCGATCGCGCAGTTGCCCTCGGCCTTCGCGTGCCAGGCGTCGAGGCCCTCGCGCAGGGAGTGGCCGACGCCCTGGATGGCGAAGTCGACGATGGTGGTCGTACCGCCCCAGGCGGCGGCCCTGGTGCCGGTCTCGAAGGTGTCGGCCGCGTAGGTGCCGCCGAAGGGCATCTCCATGTGGGTGTGCCCGTCGACACCGCCCGGGATGACGTACTTGCCGGTGGCGTCGATCACCCTCCCCCACCCTTCGGGCGGGGGAGCCCCCATCTCGCTTCGCCCGGCCGTGAAGGATTCGGCGGCCGGGGTGCCGGTCGCGGCGAGGGCGGCGACCCGGCCGTCCTCGATCAGGACGTCGGCGTGGATCTCGTCGGACGCGGTGATGACGAGGCCGCCGCGGATGACGGTACGGCTGCTCATGCTGTTCCCTCCTGTCAGGGGCGGCCCGGGCCCGGTCGGTCAGGGCGCGGTCAGCGGGGAGTACGCGCCCGGCGCGCGGTCCCGGTAGAACTGCCAGCGGTCGCGGACCTCGCGCAGCTTGGCCAGGTCGAGGTCGCGCACGACGAGTTCGGTCTCCTTGTCGCTCGCGACCTCGCCGACGAACTGGGCCTCGGGGTCGACGAAGTAGGAGGTGCCGTAGAAGTCGTTGTCGCCGTACTCCTCGACGCCGACGCGGTTGATGGCGCCCACGAAGTACTCGTTGGCGACGGCCGCCGCCGGCTGCTCCAGCTGCCACAGGTAGCCGGAGAGGCCGCGCGAGGTGGCCGACGGGTTGAAGACGACCTCGGCGCCCTGAAGGCCCAGCGCCCGCCAGCCCTCCGGGAAGTGCCGGTCGTAGCAGATGTACACGCCGACCTTGCCGACGGCGGTGTCGAAGACCGGCCAGCCGGAGTTGCCGGGGCGGAAGTAGAACTTCTCCCAGAAGCCCCGCACCTGCGGGATGTGGGTCTTGCGGTACTTGCCGAGGTAGGAGCCGTCGGCATCGAGCACGGCGGCGGTGTTGTAGAGGACGCCGGGCTGCTCCTCCTCGTACATCGGCAGCACCAGGACGATGCCGTGTTCGCGGGCGAGCCGCTGGAAGCGCTCGACGACCGGGCCGTCGGGGATGCGCTCGGCGTAGGCGTAGAACTCGGGGTCCTGGACCTGGCAGAAGTACGGGCCGTAGAACAGTTCCTGGAAGCACAGCACTTGGGCCCCTTGCGCGGCGGCGTCGCGGACCGCCTGCTCGTGGACCCGGATCATCGATTCCTTGTCGCCCGTCCAGGCGGTCTGGAAGAGCGCGGCACGGATCACTCGGCTCATCTTCGGCCTCCACTCGCTCGGTGTGGCGCTGCGTGTGGGGCGAGCCTAGGGAGCGCGGACGGCCGGTTTGAGTGGCACGGTGTCACGTCTGCGGGGGTCGGGCATTGCACGGTGTCACCCCTGTTGTGCGTCGTGGGCGAGGAGCGCGATGTGGACGGAGGCGGCCTGTTCGAAGTCGTCGAGGTCGACGCCGAGGCGGCCCTGTATCGCCTCCAGCCTGCGGTAGAGGGCGGGCCGGGAGACGTGGTGGAGCTGGGCGGTGCGGGACTTGTTGCGGCCGGTGGCGAGGTAGGTGCGCAGCACGCCCAGCAGGTCCTCGTCGGGGCTCCGCAGCAGTCCGTTCAGTTCCCGCTCGGCGAAGGACTGGACGTGCGGGTCGTCGCGCAGCAGCCGGACCAGTCCGCGCAGGTGGACGTCGCGCAGGCGCACCACGGGCGGCAGGTCGAGGGCGGCCGGGGAGTCGGCCACGGCGTCGGCGACGTGCCGGGCCTCGCGCAGGCCGGCCGGTACGCCGGCCCAGTCGGTGCGGGCGTCGGCCGCCGCGACGACGGTGTGCGCGGCGTCCGGTTCCGACCGCAGCCGGGCCGCGAAGTGCGCGGTCAGCGCCTTGGCGTCCTGATCGGGGGCGAGGCTGAGCAGGACGGCGACCCGGTCGTCGGCGAGCCCGGCGGCGATCCCGGACAGGCCCAGCAGCCGCAGCACCCGGTCGAGACGTGCGGTGTCGTGCTCGCGGACGACGAGCGGGACGAAGACCCGGCGGTTGACCGGCAGCCCGGCGGCGCGCGCCCGGGGCAGCAGTTGCCGCGCCGGTACCGCGCCGCTGATCAGGTCGGTGAGCAGACTCCGGGCGGACTGCTCCTCCCAGGAGTCCCAGGAGCCGCCGGGGCCGCCGGTGTGCGTGCCGTCGCCGCCGAGCATGCGGTGCAGGACGAGCGCCTCGGCGGCGCGCTCGGCCAGCAGCCGTCCCGCGGCCCGGTCGCCGCGGTAGCCGCACAGCACCAGCCGGCCCCACCGCTCCCCCCGGCAGGTGAGTTCGGCGCGGATCCAGCCGTCGGCGGTGCCGGCCCCGGCCTGGCGGGCGATGCGCTCCCAGTCCCGGAGCACGTCGTCGACCGCGGGCCGCTCCCCCGCCGTGGCGAGGACGCGGTGGGCGAGGTTGGTGACGACGACCGGACAGCCCCCGTGCCGGGCGACCTCGTCGAGCAGGCGCTGCACCGGGGCGCCCGCGGTGATCAGGCCGGTCAGTTCGGTGCGTACGGCCTCGGAGAGGCTGACGGCGGCGAACTTGCGCCGCAGCAGCCGGGACTGCACCTCCTCGGTCAGCTCGGCGAAGGGGAACGGCCGGTGCAGGACGACCATGGGCAGCCCGCACCGCTCGGCCGCCCGCCGCATCACGTCCGGCGGGGCGGGGAAGGCACGGCCGAGGCCGAGCACGACGGCCGCCGCCTCCGCCCGGTCCAGGGAGCGGATGTACTCGCCCTGTTTGTCCTCGTCACCGGCGAGCAGCACACCGGTGGTGAGGACCATCTCGCCGCCGCTGAGCATCACGCCGACGTCGGCGGCCTCGGCCACGTGCACCCAGCGCACCGGCCGGTCGAGCCGGTGCGCGCCGGCCACCACCTCGGGCTGTCCGGCCAGCACCCGTTCCAGGCCGAGGACCTGACGGACCGACAGGGCGGGTTCCCAGGGCTGCTGCTCCAGGGTGACGGGTGTGTCCGGGGTGGAGGTCATGGCGGCGGTTCCTCTGCTCGGGACGCTGCTGTCAGATGCTCCGCAGGGCGCGTTCGAGGATCGCCGCGCCCTCCTCGGCCTCCGCGACGGTGAGGGTCATCGGCGGCGCGACGCGCAGGGCGCTGGTGTTGTGGCCGCCGCCCTTGCCGATGAGCAGCCCGCCCGCGCGGGCCTCCTCCAGCACGGTGGCCGCCGCCTGGGGCGCCGCCTCGTCGGTGCCGGGCCGGGTCAGCTCGATGCCCAGCATCAGCCCGCGCCCGCGGACCTCCCGTACGTGCGGCACCTGGGCGGCGACCGCCCGCAGCCGTTCGAGGAGCAGTCCGCCGACGCGCCGGGCGTTGCCCTGGAGGTCGTGCTCCAGCAGGTACGCGAGGTTGGCGAGGCCGGCCGCCATGGTGACCTGAGTGCCGCCGAAGGTGGAGATGCTGTTGGCGTCCAGGCAGTTCATGATCTCGGCGCGGGCGATGACTCCGCCGACGGACATGCCGTTGCCGATGCCCTTGGCGAAGGTGACGATGTCCGGCGGACCGTTCTGCGCGTGGGCCTGCCAGCCCCAGAAGTGGTCGCCGGTGCGGCCCCAGCCGGTCTGCACCTCGTCGGCGATCCAGAGGACGTCCCGCTCGTGCAGCACCTCGCGGAAGGCGGCGTACAGGCCGTCCGGCGGGGAGGTGAAGCCACCGACGCCCTGGATCGGCTCGGCGATCAGCGCGGCGGGGGCGCGGGTGTGGCCGAGGAGGTCCGTGAGGTCGTCGACGCAGGCCGCGATGAAGTCCCGGTCGTCCAGGTGCGCGTAGGGGCCGCGGGTGCGGACGCCGCCGTGGACGTAGAGCGTCTGGAGCGGGGACAGCGAGGTCGGGGACCAGCCGCGGTTGCCGGTGATGCCGACGGAGCTGAAGGAGCGGCCGTGGTAGCTGTTGCGCATGGCCAGGATGGTGTTGCTGCGCCGGTACGTGGTGGCGAGCAGCAGGGCGGTGTCGTTGGCCTCGGTGCCGGAGGTGGTGAAGAAGACGCGGGCGTCCGGGATGCCGGACACGTGGGCGACGCGCTCGGCGAGTTCGACCATGGGCCGGTTGAGGTAGAGGGTCGAGGAGTGGATGATCCGTCCGGCCTGCTCGCTCACCGCCTTGGTCACCTCGGGCAGGGCGTGCGCGGTCATCGTGGTGAGGATGCCGCCGAAGAAGTCGAGGTACTTGTTGCCGGCGGCGTCCCAGACGTGCCGGCCCTCGCCGTGCGTGATCTCCAGCGGGTCCTGGTAGTACAGGGCGAGCCATTCGGGCAGGACGGCGCGGTGGCGGCCGAACAGGTCCCTGGTCACGGCCGCACCAGCCCTTCGTAGGCGTCGGGGCGGCGGTCGCGGTAGAAGGCCCACTGCTGCCGCACCTCGTCGATGAGGTCGAAGTCCAGGTCGCGGACGACGAGTTCCTCCTTGGTGTCGCTGGCGCGCTCGCCGACGAACTGCCCGCGGGGGTCGACGAAGTACGACGTCCCGTAGAAGTCGTTGTCCCCGTACTCCTCCTGGCCCACCCGGTTGATCGCGGCGACGAAGTACTCGTTGGCGACGGCCGCCGCGGGCTGTTCGAGCTGCCACAGGTGGGCGGAGAGTCCGCGGTGGGTGGCGGAGGGGTTGTAGACGAGCTGGGCGCCGCCGAGGCCGAGTTGGCGCCAGCCCTCCGGGAAGTGCCGGTCGTAGCAGATGTAGACGCCGATCCTGCCGACGGCGGTGTCGAAGACCGGCCAGCCGAGGTTGCCGGGGCGGAAGTAGAACTTCTCCCAGAACCCCTTGACCTGCGGGATGTGATGCTTGCGGTACGTCCCGAGGACGGTGCCGTCGGCGTCGATCACGGCGGCGGTGTTGTAGTAGAAGCCGGACTGCTCGACCTCGAAGACGGGGACGACGATCACCATGCCGGTCTCGCGGGCGAGCTCCTGCATGCGGCGGGTGGTCGGGCCGTCGGGCACCGGCTCGGCCCAGCGGTAGTGCTCGGGATCCTGGACCTGGCAGAAGTAGGGGGCGTTGAAGACTTCCTGGAAGCCGATGACCTTGGCTCCCTGCCGGGCCGCCTCGCGGGCGTGCTCCTCGTGTTTCGCCACCATGGACTCGGTGTCGCCGGTCCAGGTGGCCTGGACGAGAGCGGCACGTACGACGTTGGCCATGAGCTGCTCCTTCGACGCGACGTCAGAGCCTCTACGCCCGTAGAACGGGCCGTAGAGGGACGAACGTAAGCCTGGCCGGACGGGCTTGCCAAGACCATCGTCACCAAGGCGCGGTGTCGATCGCTTTTCGCACTCCTGTGGGTGAGTGGTGGGGGTGGTGGGGTCACGGGGGCGGATTTCACGCGGTGAACCCGGCGACGCGCAGGGCGTGCACGAGGTCCCAGTGGCGTTCCCGGGAGACGTCGTGCGCCGCCTCCAGCAGCAGCGGCACGAGCGTCTCGGGGGCCGCTGCGGCGCTGCGGGCGGCGTCCTCGGGGGTGCGGGAGCGGACGCAGGCGTCGAGGAGCGCGCGGGCCTCTCGATGCCGGCCCTCGGCGACCAGGCCGGCGACGGCCTCGCCGATCTCGGCGGCGGGCCGTACGACGCCCTGCCGCAGCACCTGCTCGGCGTCGGCCGCGCGCCCGGCGAGGGCCAGCGCGTCGGCCGCGGCGACCAGGGGGCCGGCGGGCAGCGAGGCGGTCTCCCACAGCAGGGTGGTCCAGTCGGCGCCGAGCCCGGCCCGTTCGAGCCGGGCGGCGAGCAGCGGGAAGCGGGTGGCGGGCCCGAGGGCCGCCTCGGCCAGCAGCGCGTGCGCCTCCCCGCTCATCCCTCCGGCCCGCAGCCGCGCCACCCCCTCGACGACCGCATCGACGGCGACCCGGTCCCCCTCCCCCGGCACCTCGGCCCGCGACACCGGCTGCTCCCCAACCTCTGCGGCGCCCGCGAATCGCGCTCCGCGTGGCGTACGCCGCCCCGGCACGACCGGAACCGGCCCCTGCCCGGGCACGACGGGGCTCACGTCCGCGTCAACGCCCCCGGCGAAACGGGCACCTCCACGGCGGCGTTTGCGCTGTTTGGGGGTGGGAGGCGGGGATGCGGCGGGGGTGGGGGCCGGGTTCTGGGGCGGGGTGGCGGGCGCGGCGGGACGGCGTCCGAAGTCCTCCGGTGGCGCGGAGCCATACCCGGGAGCACCGTCCGTCGACGTCCGGGAAACGCCCCCGGGCCCCCGGGGCACGCGATCGGGCGCGGACGCGTCGAAGGCGAAGGCGGGACCCTCGCGCGGCTCGGTGGGCGCGGAGCGCTGCGCGGGGGCGCCGAAGGCGGAGGCGGAGTCCTCGGACCCTGGGGCGCGGTACAGGGGAGTACCGTCCACCGGCATCCGCGACACGCCCCCGGGCGCGGGCACGCCGAAAGCGGAGGCCGGGGCCTCCGGCGGCGCGGCGGGAGCGGGGCCGACGCCCGGCCCCCCGGAGACACCACCCCCGGGCGCGGGCACGCCGAAACCCGAGTCGTCGATCGCCGCAGGGCGGCGCGCGACAGCGTCCTCCCCCGGCCTCCCGGACACACTTCCGGGAGCGGACGTGCCGGATGCGGAGGCGGATTCCCCGGGCTCCGCAGCGGGCGCGAGGCGGTGCGCGGGACCGACGCCCCCGGGCCCACCGGACACACCCCCGGGCGCGGACGTGTCCAAGGCGGAGGCCGGGGTCTCGGGCCCTGCCGTGTGGGCGGAGGCCTCGGCTCCCGGTGGACCGGGCCGCGTGGGGCCGGTCGCCGGGGTCGGTGGGGCACCGTCCTCCCGGATGCCCCCGCTCCCCCGCCGGACGGCATCCAGTGCCGTCAGCCGGGATCGGAGTTCGGTGCAACGGGCCGTTGCCCGGGTGTGGTCGTCGTGGGCCCAGGCGAGGTCGAGCCGGAGGGAGGCGGCCGTCCCCGGGGTCGTGCCGGGGTGGGACAGCGTCCGGGTCAGCCGGGTCTCGCGTTCCGCGGCGTACCGCTGCTCGCGGAGCATGACGTCGAGCCGGTCCCGCAGGGCGTCGCGCGCGCCGGGCAGGGAGTCGTACGCGGCGAGCGCGGCGGCGTGCAGGGCGCGGGCGGGTTTTGTCTCGGCTTCCGCGGCAGCGGCACCGTACCGGCCGGCGAGGTCCTGGAGCAGCGCCTCCACCACGTCCCAGGGCGGGATCTCACGCCCGTCGAGGCAGGCCCGCATGCCCTCGGGGTCACGCTGCCAGAACACCCCGCACCAGCCGGCGCCCTGGTCCAGACGCGTCAGCAGTGCGGTCAGGTAGCGGGTGAAGTCCCCGACCCGACCCGGCAGTTGTTCCACGGCCATGGTTCGACTCCCGCCCGACCTGAGGACTCCGGTCCGTCCGGTCACGTAGGGAACACCAGCCGTGTTACGGCGCCGCTACAGGGAGTTTTCGGGAAGGGGCGTCACCGCACCCTCACACCCCGGCGAGGGCGCACAGCCCGGCCAGCTCGTCCATGGACAGCCCGAGCGCGCGGGCCAGTGCGGCCACCGTGAAGAACGCCGGGGTGGGCGCGCGGCCGGTCTCGATCTTGCGCAGCGTCTCGGCGGAGATGCCGGCCTCGGCGGCGACCTCCGTCATGCTCCGCTCGCCGCGCGCCTCCCGCAGCAGCCGGCCGAGCCGCTCGCCGCGCTCGTGCTCTTCGGGGGTCAGGGGGGTGCGCACCATACCGTCATTGTAATACCGGCTTCCCGTACCGGACCCAATTCAAATACCGGTATAGTAATTGGCATGGTGGAGCTCAAGACAGACACATCGATCGACGCGATGCACACGGCCGGCCAGGTCGTCGCCCGCGCCCTGACCGCCGCCCGGAACGCGGCCGCCGTAGGCGTCTCCCTGCTGGAACTGGACGAGGTGGCGCACGGCGTACTGAAGGAGGCGGGGGCGGGCTCGCCGTTCCTCGGCTACCGGCCCTCCTTCGCGCCGACCCCCTTCCCGGCCGTCCTCTGCGCGTCGGTCAACGACGCGATCGTGCACGGCATCCCGGACGGCTACCGGCTGCGCGACGGCGACCTCGTCTCACTCGACTGCGGGGCCACGCTCGACGGCTGGGCCGGCGACTCGGCGATCAGCTTCATCGTGGGCGCCCCGCGCCCGGCGGACGTCACCCTGGTCGAGACCGCGGAACGGGCCCTCGCGGCGGGCATCGCGGCGGCCGTCGTGGGCAATCGCATCGGCGACATCTCGCACGCGATCGGCACGGTGTGCCGGGCCGGCGGCTACGGCATCATGGACGACTTCGGCGGTCACGGCATCGGCCGGCAGATGCACGAGGATCCGGGCGTGCCCAACGAGGGCCGGCCGGGACGCGGACTCCCGCTGCGCCACGGCATGGTCATCGCCATCGAGCCGATGCTGATCGCCGGCGGCCGGGACGACTACCACGCGGCCGCCGACGGCTGGACCCTGCGCACCAACGACGGCTCACGCGCGGCACACGTGGAGCACACCGTGGCGATCACGGACAGCGGCCCGCGCGTCCTGACCGCACGGGACGCCCTTCAGATCCGGTAGGCCCCGGCCCGGGGTCCGCCCGCCTCCGCGGACATGCCCACCGGCACAGAACGTGTCATGTTGGGGCATGAGCGCACACCGACCGGGTTACCCGGCCCCGGTACGCCGATCAGCGAAGCAGCGGAGGACCGGAAACGATGACCAGCGGCTTCATGGGCCCGGAGGGCGACCCGTTCGCGGAATTCCTGGCACGCTTCTTCGGCGGGCCGAAGCCCAGGCAGATCGACATCGGCAGGCTGCTCAGCCAGCCGGCCCGGGAACTGGTGCGCGGCGCCGCCCAGTACGCGGCCGAGCACGGCAGCCGGGACCTGGACACGGAGCACCTGCTGCGGGCCGCGCTCGCCACCGAACCGACCCGGGGTCTGCTGAGCCGCGCCGGGGCCGACCCCGACTCGCTGGCGTCGCAGATCGACGAGCGGACCGGCCCGGCGCAGCACGCGCCGGGCGAGGCCCCGCCGCCGACGTCGCTCTCGCTGACCCCGGCCGTCAAGCGGGCGCTGCTGGACGCGCACGAACTGGCCCGGACGACCGGCACCGGGTACATCGGCCCGGAGCACGTGCTCAGCGCCCTGGCCGCCAACCCGGACTCGGCCGCCGGGCACATCCTGAACGCGGCCCGGTTCGCGCCCTCCGGCCTGCCCACGGAGGCGCCGGACGCCGGCAAGGCCCGCCCCGAGGGCGCGCGGGCCACGAACACGCCAACGCTGGACAAGTACGGCCGCGACCTCACCGACCTGGCCCAGCAGGGCCGGATCGACCCGGTGATCGGGCGCGAGGACGAGATCGAGCAGACCGTCGAGGTGCTCTCCCGCCGCGGCAAGAACAACCCGGTGCTGATCGGTGACGCGGGCGTCGGCAAGACCGCCGTCGTGGAGGGGCTGGCGCAGCGCATCACCGACGCCGACGTCCCCGACGTACTGCTCGGCCGCCGGGTGGTCGCCCTGGACCTGACCGGCGTGGTCGCGGGCACCCGCTACCGGGGCGACTTCGAGGAGCGGATGAACAACATCGTCGGCGAGATCCGCGCCCACTCCGACGAGCTGATCATCTTCATCGACGAACTGCACACCGTGGTCGGCGCCGGCGGGGGCGGCGAGGGCGGTTCGATGGACGCCGGGAACATCCTCAAGCCGGCGCTGGCCCGGGGTGAGCTGCACGTCGTGGGCGCCACCACGCTGGAGGAGTACCGCAGGATCGAGAAGGACGCGGCGCTGGCCCGCCGCTTCCAGCCGATCCTGGTGCCCGAGCCCACCCCCGCGGACGCCATCGAGATCCTGCGCGGCCTGCGGGACCGCTACGAGGCCCACCACCAGGTCCGCTACACCGACGAGGCGCTGGTGGCGGCCGTGCAGATGTCCGACCGCTACCTCACCGACCGCCGGCTGCCGGACAAGGCGATCGACCTGATCGACCAGGCGGGCGCCCGCGTCCGGCTCCGGGCACGCACCAAGGGCACGGACGTGCGGGCCATGGAGCGCGAGGTCGACCAGCTGCTCCGGGACAAGGACCAGGCGGTCGCGGACGAGCAGTACGAGCAGGCCACCCAGTTGCGCGACCGGATCGGCGAGCTGAAGCAGCGGATCACCGAGGCCGACGGTGCCGGCAAGGCCGACGAGGGGCTGAACCTGGTCGTCGGCACCGAGTCCATCGCCGAGGTGGTGTCCCGGCAGACCGGCATCCCGGTCAGCAGCCTCACCCAGGAGGAGAAGGACCGCCTGCTGGGCCTGGAGTCCCACCTGCACGAACGCGTGGTCGGCCAGGAGGAGGCGGTGCGGGTCGTCTCCGACGCCGTGCTGCGCTCGCGCGCCGGGCTCTCCAGCCCCGACCGGCCGATCGGCAGCTTTCTCTTCCTCGGCCCGACCGGTGTCGGCAAGACGGAGCTGGCCCGGGCGCTGGCCGAGGCGCTGTTCGGCAGCGAGGACCGGATGGTCCGCCTCGACATGAGCGAGTACCAGGAGCGCCACACGGTCAGCCGCCTGGTGGGCGCCCCGCCCGGCTACGTGGGGCACGAGGAGGCCGGTCAGCTCACCGAGGTGGTGCGCCGGCACCCGTACTCGCTGCTCCTGCTGGACGAGGTGGAGAAGGCGCACCCCGACGTCTTCAACATCCTGCTCCAGGTCCTGGACGACGGCCGGCTGACCGACTCGCAGGGCAGGACCGTGGACTTCACCAACGCGGTCGTCGTGATGACCAGCAACCTGGGCTCCGACGTGATCACCCGGCGCGGCGCCGGCATCGGCTTCGGTGCCGGCGGCGCGGAGGCGGACGAGGAGGCGCGGCGCGAGCAGGTCATGCGCCCGCTGCGCGAGCACTTCCGGCCCGAGTTCCTGAACCGCGTCGACGAGATCGTGGTCTTCCGGCAGCTCAGCGGGGAGCAGTTGCGGCAGATCACCAGCCTGCTCCTGGAGCAGACCCGCCGCATGGTCCGCGCGCAGGGCATCACCGTCGACTTCACCGACGCGGCGGTGGACTGGCTCGCCGAGCGGGGCTACCAGCCGGAGTACGGCGCCCGTCCGCTGCGCCGCACCATCCAGCGCGAGGTCGACAACGAGCTGTCCCGGCTGCTGCTCGACGGCCGGGTCGCGGAGGGCGGCCGGGTGACGGTCGACGTCGAGGACGGGCGGCTGGCGTTCCGGACGCCGCAGCGGCCCGTCCCCGACCTGTGATCCGCGCTACCGCTGCCGCGTGGGCCACACCACCATCGCCGAGCCGCCACCGCGCCGCTCCTTCTCGGCGGCGGCCAGCCACTTTCCGCCCGGCAGCCGCTGCACGCCGGTCGCGGCGCCGATCTCCGGGTTCTCCTTGAAGGAGTGCCCGAGCGCCTCGAGACGCCCCCGCAACCCGCTGTCGTAGAGGCCGGGTTCGAGTTCGGTCTGGGCCGCGTTGCGCTGGCTGGCGCGCGGGGCGGCGATCGCGTCCACCAGGGGCAGCCCGCGGTCGATGAAGCCGGTGAGCGTCTGGAGCACGGTGGTGATGATGGTGGCCCCGCCGGGCGACCCGACCGCCACGACCGGCTCGTGGTGCCGGTCCAGGACGATGGTCGGGGCGATCGAGGACCGCGGGCGCTTGCCGGGCCCGGGCAGGTTCGGGTCGTGGACGGCCGGGTTCGCCGGGGCGAAGGAGAAGTCCGTCAGCTCGTTGTTGAGCAGGAAGCCGCGGCCGGGCACGGTGATGCCGCTGCCGCCGGTCTGCTCGATGGTGAGCGTGTAGGCGACGACGTTCCCCCACTTGTCGGCCACGGTCAGGTGCGTGGTGTTCTCGCCCTCGTACGTGGTCGGCGCCGCCTTGCCGCCG
Source organism: Streptomyces sp. NBC_01723 (assembly GCF_036246005.1). Lineage (NCBI taxonomy): Bacteria > Bacillati > Actinomycetota > Actinomycetes > Kitasatosporales > Streptomycetaceae > Streptomyces > Streptomyces sp. NBC_01723. Next base: position 7,204,456 of record NZ_CP109171.1, on the reverse strand, counting down.
GCCGCGCAGGCGGCGGGGTGCCGGGGGTCGCCGGGCGCGAGGGGGCTGGTGAGCGCCGCGTCGTCCTTGATCAGGCATTCGCGCGAGTCGGCGTACCGCTGCGAGAGCAGTTCCTTCGTCGGTACGTCCTCGAAGGCGGGGTCGCCGACCCAGCGCCCGCGGTCGGCGAAGGAGATGCGGCTGGCCTCGATGAAGCGGTGCAGGTACTGGACCTTGCTCGCCTCGGAGAGGTCGGTGCGCTCCAGGATGTTCAGCGCCTCGCCGACGGTGGTGCCGCCGGAGGAGGAGGGTGCGATGGAGTACACGTTCAGGCCGCGGTACGAAGTCCGGGTGGGCGACTGGAACTTGGCCTCGTAGGCGGCGAGGTCCTTGGCGGACAGGTCGCCGGGGCGGGCGTTCCAGCCGGAGTCCGGGTCGACGGGCGGCTCGTTGACGGTGTCGACGACGTCCTCGCCCAACTCGCCGCGGTAGAGCGCGTCGACGCCCTCCCGGCCCAGCTCCTGGTAGGTGCGGGCCAGGTCGGGGTTCTTGAACGTGGAGCCGACGACGGGGAGTTGCCCGCCGGGCAGGAACAGCTCCGCGGTGTCCGGGAAGTAGCGGAACCGCTGCTCGTTGGCGGCGGTCTGGGAGCGGAAGGTGTCGTCGACGGTGAAGCCCTGCCGGGCCAGGCGCTCGGCGGGCCTGAGTACGGAGGCGAGCTTGCGGCTGCCCCACTTGTCGAGGGCCGCCTGCCAGGTGGCGGGCGTGCCGGGGGTGCCGACGGCGAGGCCGCTGCTGACGGCGTCGGCGAAGGCGATCGGCTTGCCGTTCTCCGTGAAGAGCTTCTCGTCGGCGGTCAGCGGCGCGGTCTCGCGGCCGTCGATGGTGCGCACCGTGCGGGACTTGGCGTCGTAGTAGACGAAGTACCCGCCGCCGCCGACCCCGGCGGAGTAGGGCTCGGTGACACCGAGCGCGGCCGCGGTGGCCACGGCGGCGTCGACGGCGTTGCCGCCCTTGCGCAGCACCTCGATGCCGGCGGCCGAGGCGTCCGGGTCGACGCTGGAGACCGCGCCCCCGTACCCGACGGCGACCGGGGCCTTCGGGGCGCCGGGGCTGCCGTGGGGCGTGGGCGGCGCCGCGGCCCCCACCGACACCACGGCGGCCGAGACCGCCAGGACCGTCAGATTCCGTGCGACAGGGCGACGCATCCGCACCTCCAGGGAAAGGCCGTTCGGGCAGCTTAGTTGATCGTCATGGTCGCGTCAGGAGCACAGGGGCCGCCACCTGAGCGGGTGGCCCGGCGGCCCGTCGAACACCGGTACGCCGACGCCCGCTAGCATGCGCGCCCATGACTGACGACGTACGCAACATCGTCCTGGGCGTGGTCGCGGCCGGCATCAGCGCCGCGCTGGGCTGGTTCACCCGCACCTACCTGTCCCGGCGCAGACTCCGCCGCAAGCAGGCGTTCTTCGGGCTGCCGGACAGCTCCGAGTCGCTGCTGGTCGTCAACCGGGACCCGGCCGCCTCCGAACCGGCGGTCCACCGCTTCGACGTCTTCGCGCTGCTGGAGCTGGCGGCACTGATCAAGGACTGCGGCGCGCACATGCAGGTGGTCACTCAGGACATGGTCGGTCAGGGCTTCGGCGAGCGCACGGAGTTCTGCGTGGGCGGCCCCGGCTCGAACCGTCCCATTCCTCGACTCCCACTCTGGACTCAATGGCCAGCGGTGCGAAAGTCACCTTGATTTCCACCCGGTCCGGCCGCCACACCGGGACACACTCAGCGTCGGCCAACACCTTCATTGCCTCGGCCCAGACACCCCGGTTCAGCCACCGGTTCGCCTGCGTCTGGAGCGTCTTCCAGTCCACGCCGTACTTCGGCGCCAACTCCTTGTAGCGGGCGCCCGAAGTTGCCTTCTCCAGGAGTGCTTCGACCATCACCCGGCGGTCGATGGTGCAGCGCGGACCGCCCATTAGCGGCGCGATCCGCTCCCAAGCATCGTCCGTGAGGACGGGGACGCAACGGCTGGCGGCCACAAACCACTCCTGTACCGCGCAGGCAACGCCCTTGCGCCTCGGAGCGCAGCGGAGGACTTCCGCTCGTGTCTTCATCATGCGCAGCAGCTCGGCCTTTTCGGCAGGCTCGACGTCCTGCAGGTTCCGCCCGGCGACCTCGGCCAGGCGCTCCAAGTTCTGAAGCCAGCGGCCTGCCTCTGCAGCCTCCTTCTGCCACGCTTCTGCCTCACGGCGTAGCTTCTCCAGCCCGGCGAGTTCGTCTTCGTGGGGCTTGGCGGCCCGCTCCGCAGCCTCCTCGGCCTCCTCGCGGCTCAGGCCGCGGCGCAGGGCGCGCTTGGCGGCGGTGGCTGCGGTGATGTCGATGAGGTCTTCAGCTTCGGCGATCCGCTGGTCCAGTTCGGCGATGCGCTTGGTGTAGTCCATGCGCTTGTGGCTGGTGGCGTTCAGCCAGTCTTGGGCCATGGCCTTCATGCGGTCGGCGTCGCCGAGTGTCGCCATAACGTCTTTCCAGACCTGCTCCTCGATGCTGGTGGCTTCGAGGTAGGGGCAAGTGCAGCGGTCGCCCGCTCCGGCGTACGACTCGTGCCGGCCCTTGCATCGGTAGATGACCTCTGTGGGCCGGTGCTGGTGGCCCTCGTAGGTCTTGCCGCAGGGGCTGGTCATGAGGCCGGTCAGGAGGTAGATGCGGGACCGGGATTTGGTCGACGGCCGGCGGCTTTCCATGGCGGACTTCAGCTCCTGGACCTCCTCGTCCGTGAAGATCGACGGGAGGCTGATCACGACGGTTTCCCCGTAGATCGGGTTGCCGTCCTGGTCTCGCTGAGCGTCGTGGCCTCGCCACGTGACGCGGCTTTCCAGGGCCGCATCGCCCAGGAGGCGACAGCGGATGTTCTTGGCGGTCCAGCCGTTTCCGGACCGGGTCAGGCGCTTCTCGCTGTTGAGGATCAGCGCCGTCTCCTCCCAGCTGCGCTTCTCCAGGAAGACTTCCCGCGCTCGGCGCAGGGTCGACGCCTCCTCCTTGTGGACGACGTAGTGTGAGGCGCCCTTCTTGCCGCGCTCGGCGACGTCCCAGCCGAAGGGGACCATGCCGCCCGGGTACAGGCCGTCCTCGGCCTTCTCCTGGATGCCGCCCTGGGTGCGTTCGCGGATCAGCTCGCGCTCTTCCTCGGCGTAGTCGGCGTCCTTGCGCATTTGGCTGCGGCCGGCAGGTGTCGAGTTGTCGTAGTCCTTCTTGACCACGGCGACGTATACGCCGAGGTCTTCGAGGTCCCAGACCCATTTCCAGAAGGCGCGGCCGGTGCGGCCGATGCCGCGGCCCTCGTTGACCACGACCATGTCGAAGGGGCGAGGGGTCTTGCGGGCGTCCTTCATGAGGCGCCGCAGGTCCGGCCTGTCGTCGGCCTCCAGGCTGCCGCTGAAGCCTTCGTCGGCGTACGTGCCGACGTGCTTCCAGCCCTTCTTCTGGATGTAGCGGACGGTCTTTTTCCCGGTGTAGGCGATGCCGTATCCGGCGGCCTGTTCCTCGGTGGACACTCGGAGGTAGTCCACGGCCCGGAGTGTGGCCGTACCGGTGGTTCGCAGTGCGGTGTCAACTGCACGCGTGAGAGTCTTACCCATGTCAGTCCCTTCGCGACTGGCCAGACCCCGGGCATTTGCGGTGCCGCCGGGGTCACCCATGTGGCGTAGATCTTATGCTGCGGGGGTGTCGGTGCGAGGCCGGAAGAGGATCTCTAGGATGCGCCGGTATGCCACCGGGTCCGGTTCCTCGTCCCTGAAGCTGATGTCGACCCGGGGCGCTGGGTCATCTTTGAAGTGTTCACATAGCCACTTACCGGCCGCGTCAACCGGTATAGAGTTCCCATTTTGCATAGGCACTCTCCTTCACGATTTTTAGCATTCCTCACCTTAAATACCCTGTTCACATTGAGAATTCGACTTTGTGATGCAATGCACGCATGAGCCTCTATGTTGCCGTAACTAAAAGTTGGGATTTCCTCGGCAGCGACACCAGCGCTTGCGAAGGTTGTGACTCGGCCACGCCAAACCACTCTCCTCCCCTCTTCCAGTGGGCAGTCCATCGATCCTGCTTCTCCCCACCGCCTGGCACAGGGAGCACGACCGCTACCAATGGTCGCCACGATCGCCGGTTTGGCTAACCGGCGATCGTGGTCTATATTGCGCGCCGCATTATGAACCCGGCAGGCTCTGCAAGCTCGCCGCCAGGGGGGAAGCCGGTAGGAACGCAAGATCGGCACTGGTGAGTCGACCATCTTTCGCGCGATAACAGCGGCTAGCACAATGAGGTGGATTGGCCGCGAAGGCCGTGTCCAGGGCGGTAGTTGAGTGTTCGGTCCTGTGTGGGGACATCGCCATGGATCGTGTCGGATGAGCTATGGGACCGCCTGGAGCCGCTGCTGCCGCAGCGCGAGCGGCGCTTTCGGTACCCGGGCCGCAAGCCGCTGCCAGACCGGGAGGTGCTGTGCGGGATCCTGTACGTGCTGCACACCGGCATCCAGTGGGAGTACTTGCCACAACACCTCGGCTTCGGCTCAGGCATGACGTGCTGGCGCCGCTTGCGGGACTGGAATCAGGCCGGCGTCTGGCAACGGCTGCACGAGATCCTGCTGGCCGAGCTGAACGCGGCCTCGCGGCTGGACTGGTCTCGCTGCGTGGTCGACTCCTCCCACGTCCGGGCGCTAAAAGGGGGGGAGCCAGACGGGTCCCTCGCCGGTCGACCGGGGCCGGGCCGGCTCCAAGCACCACTTGATCACTGACGGGCACGGCACCCCGCTCGCGGTCCTGCTGACCGGCGACAACCGCAACGATGTCACCCAACTACTGCCCTTGCTCGACGCGATCCCACCGGTCCGCGGCAGGGTCGGCCGTCCCCGTCGCAAGCCGGACTCGCTGTTCGCCGACCGCGGCTACGACCATGACGTCTACCGCGATCAGGTCCGCGCTCGCGGCATCGTGCCCGCTATCGCCCGCCGCGGCACCCGGCACGGCACCGGGTTGGGCACCTATCGCTGGGTCGTGGAGAGGAGTTTTGCGTGGCTGCACGGCTTCCGGCGCCTACGGATCCGGTGGGAACGCAGGGCCGACATTCATGAAGCGTTCCTCAGGCTCGCCTGCTGCCTCATCACCCACCGACAGCTCAGAGCAGTGCGCTGACGTTGGGGTGCGGCCGCCGGTCACTCATGGATGTCCTTGGTTCATGCCATGATCCCGCCTCATGAGCGACCGTTCACTTTCACCCGCCTGGCTGGCCGCGTGGACAGACAGAGTCTCCGGGACACTCACGGCAATGACAGGCGAGTTCGAGCGTCGGCACGGCTTCCCCCTGGCACCAACGAGGTCCGGCTGGCAAGCCGTGACGATCAAGCCGCGGCTCGCACGCTCGCCCAAGCGATCCTCATCCCGGCTGACCTGGTCACTTTCTACGACTGCGTCGGGGACGTTACCTGGGCGGACATCGGCAACGGCTACTTCCTCGACCCGGCAAGTGACGCCCTTCTGCGACTCCAGGACTACGGTGCTGTCGACCTCGGCGCGGACCAGAAGGTTCATGGTCTCGTCATCGGCTCGAACGGTGGCGGCCTGCCCTACGCCGCGGGCCCTGATGGATCGGTCCATCGGACGCGGACAGCATCACTGGACCAACCGGAGCTCGACAAGGCAGCCGACGACCTGCGGCAGTTTTTGGAACTGCTGGAGCGATCCCTGACGCGGTTCGTCGTCGACGGCGAGCCGGGATCTCTGTAGGTCAGCCCGCGGGGTCCATTCTGTTAGCCGCTGTAATACTCCAGCAGCGGATCGTGTCCTGAGCTGGCGATTGTCGTTGTTCTGGTATGGAGGGCATGACTGAAGTCGGTTGCTGGGCTGCGGAGTTGGATTCGGTGTTCGCTCGGGTGGCGGGCCGGTTCGGTCGGGCGGATCTGCGGTGGCGGATGCGGGACTATGTCCGCGGTGTGCTGGGCCGAGCGGCACGGAAGAACGGCTGGCAGCTCGCGGAATGGGCAGGCCATCGCACGCCGGACGGCTTTCAGCGGCTGCTGAACAGCAGCGTCTGGGACGCGGACTCCCTGGTCGACGACGTCCGTGCCTACATCGGTGAGTCCCTTGGCCCCGGTGGTGTGTTGATCATTGACGACACCGGGTTCATCAATAAGGGCACCACGTCGGCCGGGGCGGGCCGGCAGTACACCGGCACTCCGGGAAAGATCGACAACTGCCAGATCGGGGTGTTCGCCGCCTACGCCACCCGCTCGAGCCGGACCCTGGTCGACCGGGAGCTCTACCTGCCCAAAGCCTGGACCTCCGACCGCGACCGCTGCCGGGCGGCGAAAATCCCTGATGAGCGGGCGTTTGCGACCAAGGGTGAACTGGCCCGGAACATCGTCCGCCGCTGCCTGGCCACCGGCCTGCCCGCCAAGTGGGTCACCGCGGACGAGGCCTACGGGCAGGACTGGCACTTCCGCCGCCTGCTCGAGCAACTCGACATCGGCTATGTGGTGGCGGCGCCCAAGTCCCAGCAGATCAAGTCCCTGGCCGGCTTCTGGCGCATCGACCAGCTCATCGACGAAGCACCTGCCGATGCCTGGCAGAGACTCTCCTGCGGCGACGGAGCGAAGGGCCCGCGTGTCTACGACCGGGCCGCGGCCGAGCTGCCCGCCAACCTCGTCTTCGACCCCGACCCGCCGCCCCATCACCGCTGGGCGATGGCCCGCCGCAGCCTGTCCGACTCCGGCGAACTCGCCTACTGCCTCGCCTACGCCCCCGTTGGTGTCGAGATCGCTGAGCTGGCCCAGGTGGCCGACTTCCTCTGGGCGATTGAGAAGTGCTTCCAGGCCGCGAAGAACGAATGCGGCCTGGACGAGTACGAGGTCCGCCGCTATCCCGACTGGTATCGGCACATCACCCTGGCCATGCTCGCCCACGCGGTCCTGACGGCACTCGCCGCCCAGGCCGGCGAGGCCTCAAGGGGGTTGCAGAAACGGATCAGCCCTCGTCCCGCTCACCGTGGCAGAAATCCGGCGACTCCTGGACACTCTCCTGCCCCACCCACGAGCCGACCGCGCCCCCGTCACCCACGCACTGAAGTGGTCGGCCTGGAGAAGACACCGCCAGGCCGTCGCCCGCCGCTGCCAATACCGAAAACGCAGCTCAGGACACGAACCGCTGCTGGAGTATTAGACCGGAAACCGGAAACCGGAAACCTTTGCCGGGCCGCTCGTTGTGCTGGATGTCAGTACGGCGTGTGGCAGGGGGCGGGTATGGCATCACCGGTGAGGGTTCGCCGGCTGACCGAGCAGGAGGGGCAGAAGCTGCAGCGGATCGTTTGGCGGGGAAGCACCGGTTTGGTGCGGTTCCGGCGGGCGATGATGCTGCTGGCCTCGTCGGGCGGCACCCCGGCCCCGGCGATTGCACAACTGGTCCAGGCCGACGAGGACACCGTCCGCAATGTGATCCACCGATTCAACGAGATGGGTCTGGCCTGTCTGGACCCTCGGTGGGCGGGAGGCCGTCCCCGCCTGCTGAGCATTGAGGACGAGAACTTCGTCGTCGAGACGGCCACCAACCGGCCCACCGCACTGGGCAAGCCCTTCACCCGCTGGTTGATCCGCAAGCTCGCCGACCAGCTGCAGCGCAACATTGCCCGCCCGGTGAGGGTCGGCAGGGAGGCCCTGCGCTGCCTCCTGATCCGCCGCGGGATCTCCTTCCAGCGCACGAAAACCTGGAAGGAGTCCCCGGACCCGGACTTCGACACCAAGCTGGACCGCATCGAGTTCGCCCTCACCGAGCGGCCGGACCGGACGTTCACCCTGGACGAGTTCGGGCCGCTCGGCATCCGCCCGACCGCAGGATCGTGCTGGGCTCCGAAGGGGAGCCCGGAACGACTGCCGGCGACCTACCGCCGCACCCACGGCATCACCTACTTCCAGGTTTGCTACTCAGTCGGCGACGATCAGCTGTGGGGCGTGGTCCGCCGACGCAAGGGCATCGACCACACCTGGGCGGCACTGCGGTCGATCCGCGCAGCCCGCCCGGACGGCGCCCCTATCTACGTGATCCTCGACAACCTGTCCGCGCACCTGAACTGGCGGATCCGCCGCTGGGCCACCCGGAACAGGGTCGAGCTCTGTTTCACTCCGACCTACGCGTCTTGGGCCAACCCGATCGAGGCCCACTTCGGCCCTCTGCGGCAGTTCACCCTCGCCGATTCGAACCACCCCAACGACACCGTCCAGACTCGGGCCCTGCACGCTTACCTGCGCTGGCGCAACCAGAACGCCCGCCACCCCGACGTCCTCGCCGCCCAACGACGAGAGCGCGCACGGATCCGCAGCGAGAAACACATCCGCTGGGGCGGCAGAACTCTCCAGCTTGCGCCCTGAATCCGGAAGACTCGTGAGAGCTCCGCGACCTGCAACTCCGCGTCCGCACCGAGCAACAGACGCCCGAATGGAAGACCCGCTACGCGGTTCGCTCCGGAGTGGAGGGCACGGTCAACGAGTTCACCCACGGACACGGAATGCGACGCTGTCGCTACCAAGGACAGAGAAAGACCCACATCCAGCACGTCCTGACGGCCATCGCCGTCAACATCGAGCGCCTCAGCGGACTGCCACCAGCCGAAGAAGCACTCACGCGCCGCCGACCAACTGCCTTCCAGAACTACCTCGACCAGCGTGAGATACCCCGCACGAAGTCCTGGCGAACCCTGGGCAGCTGACCTCAGCACCTCCAAGATCCCCGACAGAGTCAAGCTCACCGTCGGCGGCGTTGCGCCGGAGGTGTTCCTGTCGGAGACGGCGAGCTGTCGCGGCGTCGACGTTCACCGGTCTGGGGCGGTGTCCGTTGGTTGGCTGTGGCCCACTGTTCCTGTCCCTGTCCAGCGGAAGCAGCCCGGGCCACCTCGGTGTTTGATGGCGGGGTATATGCGGGCGGCAGGTCGGGAGCTTGCCACGGTGTACGAGAATGCGGGTCCTGCCGACGATCGCGGACATACGCTGGGAGTTGATCATTGTGAGCGGCCGGACCTGAAGCTGAATATTCAGGCAGGGGCGGCGTATCGGGCCAGTCGGATTCTTGGCCATACGCGTTTACCAGGTAGACCTGGTGTTCCTCTAGATCCTGCCCTGGTGCGCCGAAGTCAAAGTATTGTGGTGCTCCCTCGGGCCCAGGCCGCCCACTGGGATCGTACAGATACATGTAATCAGCATCCTGCGCAAAACGTAGTTCGGCTCGCCACAGAGCGTCCCTCTCCGGCCGGGACAGATCATTCTCGCCCACACCCGCCGACAACTCGCGCACGTACTGCCCGATCGGAAAATTCTGTCCCCAGCAAGACTCGGTCGCCTCCTGCGGCGTGAACCGGGCGTTATCCCTGCGATCGATGGATCCGCGGGAAAAGCCCTGATTGCTCATATATCCAAAATGGCTAGTAATCGACGTCGCGATGTCGTCGGCCGACCATTCCCGCCCGCTATTATCGGCCCACGGATGTTCGGAGTTGCGAGTCCACGGCATTTTCGCTCCTCAGTGCAATCGTCCAATAGATAATGCTTCTGCTGTTGCGTTGCTCGCCCGCCCCTTCGTCTCTTCGGCCGCGGGGGACCACCCTCGTCAACGTGTCCCACCTCTGAGCGGTTCACCGTTGTGAGTCGATGGCTGAGCTTCTTCGAACTGGCCACCGGTCAGGTGACGGTCCACGCAGCGCAACGAGCAAGGCTTCCGAGCTGTCGATTGAGCTGCCTGACGTCTCAACCACGCCGCTCAGGGGCCTCGTTAGCCTCGATCTTGCGTGACGGTCCGCCGACGGAGTCGGTGGACCGTTTTCGTGCTGTGGGCTGAGGCTGGGCAGGTTGAGGGCCCGAGTGTCGTCTCGGATGGACGCCGGGTTCCACTGCTCCGGCCGGAGGGTTCTCTCGTAGGGGCGGATGAATCCGCTGCTCATCCCGGGTTCGGCAGGAGTGCGAGCCGTTCGAGGGCGGCAGTGATGTGACTGGTCCAGGGCCAGTGCTGGGCCAGGCGGAGGATTTGCCGACGGCCGGTGGTCACGAGCTGTCCGGCCGTGGTGAACAGGCGGAGCCGCAGGCGGCGAGGTTCCCAGAGACGGGCCTTGCCGGTCAGGGCGAGCATCGGCATCCAGGCCAGCAGGTCGAGAGCGATCTGCACGATCTCCAGCCAGATCCGGTTCTGGGCCGTGCGGTGCAGAGGAAGATTCCGCAGGCCGGTGGCCCGGGCGGCCCGGATGCGGTCCTCGGCCCGGGCCCGCAGCCGGTGACGGAGCTCGAGCTCGGCGATCGGCCGGCCCGAGGTGTTGGTGGCGAAACAGGTCAGCCGCATGCCGTCCGCGTCCGTGAGCCTCAACTGGGCCCCGGGGTGCGGTCGTTCCTTCCTGACGATCAGCCGCATGTCCTTGGGCCAGCCGTCCAGAACGTCGCCGGTGAGTTCAGCGACCCAGGCGCCGTCGCGGATCTCGCCGCCGGTCTCGATGGCCGCCGTCCAGGCCGAGGCCGGAACCTTCAGCACGTGCTGGTGGATCGCGTCGGTGATCACCATGCCGACCGAGTAGGACAGCCACCGTCCCCGCTGGGCGAGCCATGCGACGAAGTCGTGAGTGCCGCCCGCGGAGTCAGTGCGGATCAGGGTCCGGCGCCCACGCCGGTACTTCTTCGGCAGCTGGGCCAGCGCCAGTTGGGCGGCGGTGACGTGGTCGGACGCGGTGTTCGAGCCCGCGTTTCCTGGTCTGAGCAGGGCCGCGACCGGTTCCCCCGTGCCGCCCGGTCCGTGGTCGACGAAGCCCATCAGCGGGTGATGGCCGTAGGTCCGCTTCCAGGTGGGTGCGGCGTCCTCCTTGTCCGAGTGCGCGATCACCAGCACCCCGTCGAGGTCGACGGTCACCGCCCCGCCCGCATCAGGCGCTGCCCGTCCGGCCAACCGCCAGGCACGTTGACGGACTTCAGCCCGCGCGGAACGGATGGCCCGCAGGGCCTTCTCCCCGGAGGCTGCGAGGGTGTCGATGAGGCGGGAGACCGTCGGGTCGGAGGCGACCGGCCCGAACACGGCCGGCTCGGCCCGCAGCATGCCGATATCCGCCAGGCAGTCCCCGCCCATCGCGACTGCCAGCGCGAGGTCCAGGAGGATCTTCCCGGGATCGTGGACGGCCCGCGGCTTCCGCCAGGGCGCCAGGGCTGCGGATATCGCCTGGTCAAGGCCCGTCTTGCGGACCGTCTCCAGCAGCAGGACCGCACCGGCCTGCGAGACCACCTGCCGACCGTCTCCCTGGACACGGACACGCGGGTACGACGAGATAGGCTCTCTCACCTGGAAAGTGCTCTTTTCCTTGCAGCCAACAGGACCCTCAGCAAGTCCTATCGTTGCAGGTCAAGGGCACTTTCCGTGTTTCTGATCATCTCTTGGACAGCCCACCTCGCGAAAGCGCGAGGTTAGGGCGGTGGGGTTGCGAACATCGATGACGAGGCGGTCTTCGCTGCGATCATCTACGTGCTGGTCAGTGGCTGCGCCTGGCGAGCCCTGTCGCCGTGCTTCGGGGCGTCGAAGCCGACGGTGCATCGCCGGTTCCTCATCTGGTCCCGGCCCGGGGTGTGGGGGCAGCTGCACCAGAAGGTACTCCAGCTCCTGGACGGCAAGGACCTCATCGACCTCTCGCGCGCGGTCCTCGACTCGGCCCATGTCCGCGCTAAAAAAAAAGGGGGGTGAACTTGCAGGTCCGAGCCCCGTGGACCGGGGTAAGCCCGGTTCCAAGATGCATGTCCTGTCGGATGCGAACGGACTGCCCTACGCGTCGGACTCTCCGCGGCCAACACCCATGACAGTCTCGCTCTGAAGCCGATGGTGTCCCATTTCCACATGGGACACGAATCCCATGCGAACGATTCCAAGCCTCAACGCCTTCATGCTGACAAGGCGTCCGACGTGCCTCACCTGCGGCGATGGCTATGGGGCAAGCACATCGGCGTCCGCATTGCCCGCAAGGGAGTGGAGTCCAGCGAGCGACTCGGCCGCCGGAGGTGGGTCATCGAACGCACCATGTCCTGGCTGACCGGCTACCACCGGCTCAATCACCGCTACGAGCGGGAACCAGGCAACTACCTGGCGTTCCTCGGACTCGCCGCAGCCCTCTGCTGCTACAAACGGCTCCGAAACCTGACCATGTAGGACACGGTCTTAGACCGTGTCCTACGTGGTGATCGCTCGTTGGGCTGTCTATGGGGCGGGGTACGTGGAGTTGGATTGTTCCGGACGGGCTGTGGGAGATCGCCGAGCCGCTGATCCCGCCGTCGAAGGTGCGACCGCAGGGTGGCGGAACGCAGGACACACCTGATGAGACGCTGTTCGCGGCGATCATCTACGTGCTGGTCAGCGGTTGCGCCTGGCGGGCTCTGCCGCCGTGCTTCGGGATATCGAAGTCGACTGCGCACCGCCGGTTCCTGATCTGGTCCAGAGCCGGTGTCTGGGGCCGTCTGCACGAGGCCGTACTGCACCGGCTCGACGACGCCGGCCTGATCGACGTCACCCGCGTCGTACTCGACACCGCCCACGTCCGGGCCAAAAAGGGGGCGAACACACAGGTCCGAGCCCCGTGGACCGGGGCAAGCCGGGTTCCAAGATGCACATCCTGTCGGACGCGAACGGCCTGCCCCTCGTTGTCGGTGTCTCCGCCGGCAACACCCACGACAGCGAAGGACTGAAGCCGATGGTGGAGGGTCACCAAACGAGACACGACCCCCATCGCGACCGCCACTTCAAGCCCCAGCGCCTGCACGCCGACAAGGCGTACGACATCCCCCACCTGCGGAAATGGTTACGCGGCAAGCGCATTGGCGTCCGCATCGCCCGCAAGGGCATCGAGTCCAGCGAACGATTACTGAGGTTTTCAGGGCGGGGTCGGTGGGGTGATGGCCAGACCTGTGGCGGTCAGGCAGCCGTCGACCAGGTGGGGTCGGAGCTGGATCCTGCGTAACTCGCGGCGAAGGGTGCGGTCGAGGTCGGCGGATGTGTCGAAGGCGGTGTTGGCCATCGCCCTGCGTACCAGCGACCAGACGGCCTCGACGGGATTGAGGTCGGGTGCGTAGGGCGGGAGGCGGACGGTGGTGAGCCAGTCGTGGTCGGCCTCGTACTGCTTCAGCCCGGTGGCCAGGTGGGTGTTGAGGTTGTCCCAGACCACCACGATCGGGCCGTCGAGCTGGAGGTGTGCGCGGACCAGGAGGTCGCGGTAGTCCTGCCAGGAGAGGCTTTTGCGTGCGCCCTTGAGGCGGAGGTGAGCGCGGGGCCGGTGGATGAGGCGGCTCTTCTCGCCGGGTTTGTAGCAGCACAGTGCGGCGATGGAAGTCCGGCGGCGGGACCTGCCGCGGACGCGGATGACGGGGGTGTGTCCGCGTCGGCCCCAGGTGTGGGCACGGGGCGGGGTCATCGAGAAGCCGGCCTCGTCCTCGAAGACGATCCAGGCACCGGACGCCGCCGCGAGTCTTTTACCTGCGGCCACACCTCCCTCTTCCACAGCTCCACCGCATGCTCGTCGCGCTCGAGTGCTCTGCGGGCGGGTGCCTGCCAGGACCAACCGTGCCGTTTCAGCAGCCGCCACACCGTCGCCACCGACAGGCTCACCCGCAGACGCCGGCGGATCACCGTCTGCACCCGTGTCAGGGTCCAGCGTTCGTCTTCGAAGCCGTGTACGGCCGGCCCCTTGCCGAGTTCTTCCTCGAGCACGGCGAACTGGGCGTCTGTGACGGTCGGGGAGTTCGCCGGACCCGCCGAGCGCAGGGCCTCCATGCCGCCCTCGCGCCAGGCACGACGCCAGCGCTCCACCGACCGCACACTCACCCGCAGATCCTTCGCGATCGCCGCCGTCTTCTCGCCCGCCGCGAACCTCTCGCCGGCCTGAAGCCGGATCCCCTCACGAAAGGCCCGCCGCTCAGCGGTCAAGCCCCCACCCTCCGGATACCTCACACCAACGGCATACCGCAGGGGCCATCAGCCGTCACTACCCGACGACAACCCGAAATCCTCAGTAGGACGCCGACGCTGGGTCATCGAGCGCACCATGTCGTGGCTGTCCGGCTACCGCAGACTCAGCCCGCGGTACGAGCGCGACCCCCGCAACTACCTGGCATTTCTCGGCCTAGAGGTTGTCCCGTATGGAGTGTGAGTTATCCAGTGAGGGCCAGGTTGTGCAGTCGGGCGATGCCGAGCATGGCCTGGTGAACTCCGTCGCCCTTGAGTCGGCAGTCCCGCAGGATCTTCCAGTTCTTCAACCGCGACAGGGCGTGTTCCACGCGCGCTCGTGCCCGGCGATGGACGGCGTTCTCTGCCTCCTGCGAGGGGCTGAGGTGGCTCTGGCCTCGTCGTTTGCGGTGCGGGATCAGGAGGCCGGTGCCTTGGTAGCCGCCGTCGGCAAGGGTCGGGGCGCCGCGGCAGGCCCGATCGATGCCGGACTCGGTGAAGGCCCGGCAGTCGTTGCGGCTGCCGGGCAGCGGGAGACCGATGGCCACGACCAGGCGGCTGTTGGCGTCGATGACGACCTGCAGATTGGTCGAGTACCGGTAGTTCTTGCTGGACGCGGCGACACTGCGGTCGCGGGTGGGCACCAGAGTGCCGTCGACGATGTAGACGGTGTCCTTGCGCGGCCGCCGCGCGGGCGAGATGGCCAGCAGCGGTGCGAGATGGTCCAAGATGCGGTCGGCAGCGGACTTCGAGACTCCGAACAACGGCGCCACCTGCCGCAACGTGAGGTTCGTGCGCCAGTACGTCGCCACCAGCAACACCCGGTCTTCGAGCGACAGCCGCCATGGCCGGCCACGCTGAACGTCGCCACCTCGGCGCCGTACCAGTGCCACCAGCCTCGCAAACTGCACCTCGGTCAGACCCGCAAACGGCTCGATCCACTTCGGATCATCTGCTGAGATCACCCCACCCATGCCCGACCAACGCACCAGCAGCACCACCGGTTACGGGACAACCTCTAGCCGCCGCCCTCTGCTGCTACAAACGACTCATCCGCCTCACCACGTAGGACACGGTCTTACTGGCTCTGACAAAAGCTGCTGATCATGAGGCTGTCGGCCTCTCTGCTCGTATGTCTGGGCATGGGAAACCGTCAGTCGCGGCCGTGGATCGTGTCGGATGAACTGTGGTCGCTGGTCGAGCCGTTGCTGCTCTTCGACCGCAGCTCGTTCAGCAGCAGCTGGTGGAGCTGGTCCCAGACGCCGGCCTCGTTCCAGGCCGCGAGGCGCCGCCAGCAGGTCATGCCCGAGCCGAAGCCGAGTTCCTGGGGCAGGTACTCCCACTGGATACCGGTGTGCAGGACGAAGAGGATCCCGCACAGGGCCTGGCGGTCCGGCACCCGCGGTCTGCCCTCGGCCTTCTTCGGACCCGGCTTCGGCAACAACGGCCCGACCAGCGACCACAGTTCATCCGACACGATCCACGGCCGCGACTGACGGTTTCCCATGCCCAGACATACGAGCAGAGAGGCCGACAGCCTCATGATCAGCAGCTTTTGTTAGCCTCGCGCTTTCGCGAGGTGGGTTGTCCAAGAGATGATCAGAAACACGGAAAGTGCCCTTGACCTGCAACGATAGGACTTGCTGAGGGTCCTGTTGGCTGCAAGGAAAAGAGCACTTTCCAGGTGAGAGAGCCTATCTCGTCGTACCCGCGTGTCCGTGTCCAGGGAGACGGTCGGCAGGTGGTCTCGCAGGCCGGTGCGGTCCTGCTGCTGGAGACGGTCCGCAAGACGGGCCTTGACCAGGCGATATCCGCAGCCCTGGCGCCCTGGCGGAAGCCGCGGGCCGTCCACGATCCCGGGAAGATCCTCCTGGACCTCGCGCTGGCAGTCGCGATGGGCGGGGACTGCCTGGCGGATATCGGCATGCTGCGGGCCGAGCCGGCCGTGTTCGGGCCGGTCGCCTCCGACCCGACGGTCTCCCGCCTCATCGACACCCTCGCAGCCTCCGGGGAGAAGGCCCTGCGGGCCATCCGTTCCGCGCGGGCTGAAGTCCGTCAACGTGCCTGGCGGTTGGCCGGACGGGCAGCGCCTGATGCGGGCGGGGCGGTGACCGTCGACCTCGACGGGGTGCTGGTGATCGCGCACTCGGACAAGGAGGACGCCGCACCCACCTGGAAGCGGACCTACGGCCATCACCCGCTGATGGGCTTCGTCGACCACGGACCGGGCGGCACGGGGGAACCGGTCGCGGCCCTGCTCAGACCAGGAAACGCGGGCTCGAACACCGCGTCCGACCACGTCACCGCCGCCCAACTGGCGCTGGCCCAGCTGCCGAAGAAGTACCGGCGTGGGCGCCGGACCCTGATCCGCACTGACTCCGCGGGCGGCACTCACGACTTCGTCGCATGGCTCGCCCAGCGGGGACGGTGGCTGTCCTACTCGGTCGGCATGGTGATCACCGACGCGATCCACCAGCACGTGCTGAAGGTTCCGGCCTCGGCCTGGACGGCGGCCATCGAGACCGGCGGCGAGATCCGCGACGGCGCCTGGGTCGCTGAACTCACCGGCGACGTTCTGGACGGCTGGCCCAAGGACATGCGGCTGATCGTCAGGAAGGAACGACCGCACCCGGGGCCCAGTTGAGGCTCACGGACGCGGACGGCATGCGGCTGACCTGTTTCGCCACCAACACCTCGGGCCGGCCGATCGCCGAGCTCGAGCTCCGTCACCGGCTGCGGGCCCGGGCCGAGGACCGCATCCGGGCCGCCCGGGCCACCGGCCTGCGGAATCTTCCTCTGCACCGCACGGCCCAGAACCGGATCTGGCTGGAGATCGTGCAGATCGCTCTCGACCTGCTGGCCTGGATGCCGATGCTCGCCCTGACCGGCAAGGCCCGTCTCTGGGAACCTCGCCGCCTGCGGCTCCGCCTGTTCACCACGGCCGGACAGCTCGTGACCACCGGCCGTCGGCAAATCCTCCGCCTGGCCCAGCACTGGCCCTGGACCAGTCACATCACTGCCGCCCTCGAACGGCTCGCACTCCTGCCGAACCCGGGATGAGCAGCGGATTCATCCGCCCCTACGAGAGAACCCTCCGGCCGGAGCAGTGGAACCCGGCGTCCATCCGAGACGACACTCGGGCCCTCAACCTGCCCAGCCTCAGCCCACAGCACGAAAACGGTCCACCGACTCCGTCGGCGGACCGTCACGCAAGATCGAGGTTAGAGCCAGTTAGTCTTCTGAGTCAGGAGGCAGGCGTGGGCTTTGCGGTGCCGGGTCATCCTGGCCTGTGCGACTGGCGCGTCCAACAAGGACGTGGCCGCACAGCTCGGTTCGACACCGCATGCGGTGGGCCGCTGGCGGAGGCGGTTCGTCGGGCACCGGATCGCCGGGCTGGGTGACGTGCCGCGCTCTGGCGGGCCCCGGACGGTCACCGACGAGCAGGTCGCTGCGGTGGTGAAGCGGACGCTGGAGACCGCGCCGAAGAACGCCACGCACTGGTCGACGCGGGCGATGGCCACGGAGACGGGTCTGTCGCAGTCGACCGTGTCGCGGATCTGGCGGGCCTTCGGCCTGCAGCCGCACCGCACCGCACCGCACCGCACCGAGACGTTCAAGCTGTCGACGGACCCGTACTTCGTCGACAAGGTCCACGACGTGGTCGGCCTCTATCTGGACCCGCCCGAGCGGGCCTTGGTGTTCTGTGTCGACGAGAAGTCGCAGATCCGGGCCCTTGACCGGTCCCAGCCGGTGCTGCCGATGATGCCCGGCGTCCCGCAGCGGGTCACCCACGTGCGCGCGGGCACCGCCACGTTGTTCGCCGCACTGGAGGTGGCCACGGGGAAGGTGATCGGCTCCCTGCACCGCCGGCACCGTGCCGAGGAGTTCAAGAAGTTCCTGATCAAACTCGACCGGGAGGTGCCGGCGGGCCTGGACGTGCATCTGGTGCTGGACAACTACGCCACCCACAAGACCCCAGCCATCAAAACCTGGCTGCTGGCCCACCCCCGCTTCCACCTGCACTTCACGCCTACCGGCTCGTCCTGGCTCAACCTGGTCGAGCGGTGGTTCGCCGAGCTGACGAACAAGCAGATACGGCGAGGCGTCCACAGAAGCGTCCAGGCGCTGGAGAAGGACATCCGGACCTGGACCGCCGCATGGAACACCGATCCCAAGCCCTACATCCGGACGAAGACCGCAGACGAGATCCTCGAACGCCTCGCCAGCTATCTGAACAGAAATCCTGACTCAGAAGACTAGATCGCGCCGCCGATAATCGGCCGACCGTCAGGGCGGTGCCGTAGCACCGTTGGTCGAGGTGGCCGGTGCGGTAGCCGAACAGTCGACGACCCCTTATCAGCAAAGGCATCGGGTCACGCGGCTTGGAACGAGCCACCGTCGATTCGAAAATCGGCACCAGTGATAAAAGCCGCCTGGTCAGAAACCAGGAACGAGACCAGGTCGGCAACCTCGACGGGGGTTCCAGGGCGGCCGATTGGGATGCTGCCTATCCACTTTCGCAGCATCTGTGTCCTGGGATCATCCGAGACCGGCTCGGCCAACAGCGCGGAGATGGCGTCATTGACGACCAGGCCCGGTGAGATCCGGTTCACTCGAACGCCACGAGGGGCAAACTCGTTCGCCAATGCCTTGCTGTAGGTCGAGAGTGCGGCCTTGGCCGTCTCGTACGGCGCATTGGGTCCGATCGGGAGGTGGGCGCCCACAGACGTGACGTGGACAATCACTCCGCCGCCGCGTGCAACCATCCCGGGAAGTACAGCACGGTCCAGACGAACCGAAGCCAAGAGATTTAGACTCAGCGCTTGATCCCAAAGAGCGTCGGAAGTGGAGAGCAGGCCGTCCGATGGCTGGGCTCCGCCACCGGCGTTGTTAACCAGTACGTCGATCCCACCCAGCAGGTCGGTCGCGGCAGATACCACCTCAGTGCATCCTTCGGCCGTACTGAGGTCAGCCGGCACGAACTTCACCGAGTGCGGGAGACGAGTGTCAGGAGCGCTCCGGGCGACAGCAACGACGGCGGCCCCGGAGGCCGCCAGCCGGGCGGCGACAGCACGCCCGATCCCTTTACTGCCTCCAGTGATCAGTACGCGTCGACCGACTAGTCCACCGAACTCGGTAGAGAGCGTGGCAGTGGGTTCAGACATGGGATTCCTCTCGGAGAAGGCTGCCGTGCTGGGCTCAAGGGGTAGAAACCATTGGCAAGATCCGCTTCGCGATGCGGGCTGCGGTGGTGGCGGACAGCAACCTGCCGAAGATGAAGGCCAGGGCCGCGTTACCAGCCCATCCACGACAGCGGGACGACCGTCGCCGAGCGTGGCCAAGGCCGTCCGAGCCACGTCCTCAGGCTGACGCCTGCCCAGAGATGACGACGTGCCCATCGCTGTCTCAGTGGGCCCCGGGCAGACTGCCACGACACGCACGCCCGTACCACTGGTCTCCGCCCACACCGCCTGGGTAAAGGAGAGGACGAACGTTCTGGAGGCCGCGTAGGCTGCCATGTAAGGGGTCGGCTGGTAGGCGCCCGTACTGGAAATGTTGATCACTGATCCGCGACCGCGCCGCATACCCGGAAGCAGCCATGCAGTCAGTCCGGCGAGAGCCCCGACATTAACCTCCAGCATCGCGCGCACCTGCGCCGGATTACTGTCGCCAAGGACACCAACCATGCTGGTGCCCGCACTGTTGACCAGCATCTCAACCTCGACCCCGGCTTCGTCGAGCCACTCGGCTACCAGACGGGGCGACTCTCGGTCAGCGAGGTCAAGGGGCGAGGTAAACACGTCAACGCCGTACCGGGCCCGTAACCGTGCCGCCATCGACTCCATACGGTTGAGGTCCCGGGCCACCAGCACGAGATGTGCACCATACTCAGCTAACAGCTCCTCGATCGTGGCTCCGATACCACTCGTGGCACCGGTCACCACCGCGGCCCGGCCCTCCACCTCTCCTGCGGTCGTCATGCCCGCAACGTTAAACTTTCACATCAGTGTCAATGTCAACACCGGAGAACCGTAATGAGGATCGGACAACTCAGCGAAGCTACCGGGGTAAGTACCCGATCCCTGCGCTACTACGAGGAACAGGGCCTACTTCACAGCTACCGCCAGGCAAATGGCTACCGGCAGTACACATCTGACGCGGTGGAGCAGGTCGCTTTCATCCAGGACCTCTTCAGCGCCGGCCTATCCTCGCAGATCATCCGCGAGAGCCTTGAACTGCTCGTACGCACCCCTTCCGGCCCAGCTTGTGCCGCCCTCCTCAGGCGTGTCCGTGAGATCCGCAACGAACTCGCCCGACAGGAACAACGCCTGACAGCACGCCGGAAAACTCTCGATAGCTACCTCGCAGGCCACAGCACACCGCGCGGCATGACAACCCCGATGGAAGCGGCGCGTCCCGAATAGTTCCCCGTCACAGGGGTCGTCAGGCCAGGGTCTTTGCATGAAAGCGATCGGTCCGGGCTCGGTGTGGTGATCCGTGACGTGCCGTCATGTCTTGGTCTGGGACCGGTAGCAGAGCAGGCACGGCGCCGGTGATCATGTGGTTGTCGAGACCCATGAGAACCGAGCGAGACCGTGCCTGCCCCTGTATCATCTCCCGTGCCCTGCGCGCTGGACCAACTGGCCCGCGCTGAAGCCTCCGCGCCCGTTGCCAATGCCGTGCGCCTGCACCACTACCTGACCCTCGTACCCGACCCGAGGGGTCGCCGGGGCCGCCTGTACCCGCTGGTCCCGCTGCTGTCGGCCGCCGCGACGAGCGTCCTGGCCGGTGCACGGTCGCTGACCGCGATCGGTGAACGGCTCGCCGACGCTCCGCGCTGGGCGTTGCGAGCCCTGGGCTTCGCGCCCGACCCGCTGACCGGCCGGATCCCGGTGCCGCACCCGGGCACCGTGCGCCGGCTGCTGGCCCGTCTGGACGGTGACGCGCTGGACGCCGCGATCGGCTCCTTCCTCACTGCCCGCAATACCGCCGCCGGGGCCGGGCTGCAGCCGATCGCCGGGGACGGCAAGACCGTACGCGGCTCGCGCACCGCCACCTCGCCGGCCATCGCCCTGCTGGCCGCCATGACCCACACCGGAGACGTCCTCGCCCAGCGCCAGGTCGCCGACAAGAGCAACGAGATCCCCGCCTTCGCACCACTGCTGGACACCCTCGACCTGACCCACACGGTGATCGCCGCCGACGCCCTGCACACACAGCACCTACCTGCGCGAGCGCGGCGCCCACTACATCTCCCACGTCAAGGTCAACCACCCCGGCCTCTTCGACGGCGTCCGCCGTCTGCCCTGGCGCGAGATCACCCTCGACCACTACGAGCGCACCCGCGCCCACCACCGCCAGGAGATCCGCAGGCTCAAGACGGCCGCCTTCGCCCACATCGACTACCCCGATGCCCAGCAGGCTCTCCAAGTCGTGCGCTGGAGACGGGATCTCACCAGCGGCAAGCTCACCATCGAACGCGTCTACCTGATCACCAGTCTGCCGCCCGGCGTAGCCACCGGCGCCCAACTCGCTGCCTGGATCCGCGGCCACTGGACGATCGAGAACCTGCTGCACCACGTCCGCGACCGCACCTTTCGCGAGGACGACTCCAAAATCCGCGCCGCTGCCCTGCCTCGCACCATGGCCAGCCTGCTCGCCATCAGCGTCCACCGGCAGGACGGCCACACCAACATCGCCGCAGCCCTCCGCCAGACCGCCCGCGACCGCCTCCGACCCCTGACCGCCCTCGGCCTCACCGGATGAACCCGGACAAGATCACTTCACGCGAACACCCTGCATCGACCAGCCGATCTCACCGCTCAATACCCTGCTGGTCGAGGTGAGCTGAGCTGACGCCGACCGCTATGACAGGCTAGATCAGACGAACGCTAACCCTCCCTGAACCCTTACTACTTCAGCAGCGGTTCGTGTTCTGAGCTGCGTTTTCGGTAGTGGCAGCGGCGGGCGACGGCCTGGCGGTGTCTTCTCCAGGCCGACCACTTCAGTGCGTGGGTGACGGGGTCGTGGTCGGTTCGTGGGTGGGGCAGGAGAGTGTCCAGGAGTCGCCGGATTTCTGCCACGGTGAGCGGGACGAGGGCTGATCCGTTTCTGCAGCCCCTTTGAGGCCTCGCCGGCCTGGGCGGCGAGTGCGGTCAGGACGGCGTGGGCGAGCATGGCCAGGGTGATGTGCCGGTACCAGCCGGGATGGCGGCGGACCTCGTAGTGGTCGGGGCCGCATTCGTTCTTGGCGGCCTGGAAGCACTCCTCGATCGCCCAGCGGGAGCCGGCCACTCGGGCCAGCTCGGCGATCTCGACGCCGACGGGGGCGTAGGCCAAGTAGTAGGCCACCTCTTCGGGATAGGACAGGCTGCGGCGGGCCATCACCCAGCGGTGATGGGGCGGCGGGTCGGGGTCGAAGACGAGGTTGGCGGGCAGCTCGGCCGCGGCCCGGTCGTAGACACGCGGGCCCTTCGCTCCGTCGCCGCAGGAGAGTCTCTGCCAGGCATCGGCAGGGGCGTCCTCGATGAGCTGGTCGATGCGCCAGATGCCTGCCAGGGACTTGATCTGCTGCGACTTGGGCACCGCCACCACATAGCCGACGTCGCATTGCTCGAGCAGGCGGCGGAAGTGCCAGTCCTGCCCGTAGGCCTCGTCCGCGGTGAACCACGTGGCGGGCAGACCCGCACCGAGGCACCGGCGGACGATGTCCCGGGCCAGTTCACCCTTGGTCGCAAACGCCCGCTCATCAGGGATTTGCGCCGCCCGGCAGCGGTCGCGGTCGGACGTCCAGGCTTTGGGCAGGTAGAGCTCGCGGTCCACCAGGGCCCGGCCCGAGCCGGTGGCGTAGGCGGCGAACACCCCGATCTGGCAGTTGTCGATCTTTCCCGGAGTGCCGGTGTACTGCCGGCCCACCCCGGCCGACGTGGTGCCCTTCTTGATGAACCCGGTGTCGTCGATGATCAACACGCCATCGGGGCCGAGACATTCGCCGACGTAGGCACGGACATCGTCGCGCAACGCGTCCGCGTCCCAGACACTGCTGTTCAGCAGCCGCTGGAAGCCGTCCGGCGTGCGGTGACCTGCCCATTCCGCGAGCTGCCAGCCGTTCTTCCGTGCCGCTCGGCCCAGCACACCGCGGACATAGTCCCGCATCCGCCACCGCAGATCCGCCCGAGCGAACCGGCCCGCCACCCGAGCGAACACCGAATCCAACTCCGCAGCCCAGCAACCGACTTCAGTCATCCCCTCCATACCAGGACAACGACAACCACCAGCTCAAGACACGATCCGCTGCTGGAGTACTAAGAGGTCGTTTTCGCCCGATGTTTCATCCCGTAATCGGTTGTTTCATGGCCTTCGTCGGGTCGCGCCAGGAGATGGTGTTCTCGCCGGTGAGGCGGCGGGCCATGAGGTCGGTCATGGCGATGTGGATCACGGCTTCGGAGCGGCTGGAAGGGTTTCGTAGTCACGCGCGAGGCGGCGGTGGAGCATGAGCCAGCCGTACGTCCGCTCGACCGCCCACCGTTTCGGAATCGGGGTGAAACCCCTGTTCCCGGGCTTGCGAGCGGTGATTTCCATGTCGATGCCGAGGGTCGCGGCGTGCTCGACGAGGTGCTGACGGTAGCCGCCGTCGGCCCAGACCTTGCGGATCCCGGGGTGGTCGGCGGTGACCTGATCCAGGAGCCGGGCGCCGGCGATGGAGTCCTGCACTCTCGCCGCGGTGACCAGCACGGCGAGGAGAAGGCCGAGCGTGTCGGTGACGATGCTCCGCTTCCTGCCAACGATCTTCTTGCCCGCGTCGATGCCCTGACCGGAGGCCGGGACGCTGGTCGAGGTCTTCACGCTCTGGGCGTCGATCACGCACGCTGAAGGCTCGCCTTCCCGCCCTTCCTTCTCCCGCAGCAGCTGCCGAAGCAGACCGTTGAGCTGGGCGAACGGGCCTTGACCCCGAATCCTGGACACGGGCTATGCGGCTGGTGTCAGCGTAGTTGGTGTGGGCTGGAGGGTGTTCTCGAAGGCGATCGGTGATCGTTGTCCGAGGCAGGAGTGTCGGCGTCGGGTGTTGTAGCGGTGGAGCCATCGGAAGGCGTCGAGTCGGGCCTCGCGCTCGGTTGGCCAGCTCTTTCGCTCTTGCAGGGTCTCGCGTTTGAAGGTCGCGTTGAAGGACTCGGCGAGTGCGTTGTCCGCGCTGGACCCGACCGCGCTCATGCTTTGTCGGACCCCTGCTGATCTGCAGGCTTCGGCAAAAATTCTGCTGGTGTACTGGGCTCCGTGGTCGGTGTGCATGATCGATCCGGCGAGGCTGCCGCGGGTGTGGACGGCCGCGACCAGGGCGTCGGTGACCAGATCCGTGCGCATGTGGTCGGCGATGGCCCAGCCGGCCAGCCGTCGCGATGCGAGGTCGATGACGGTCGCCAGGTAGCAGAACTTCCCGCCCTCGATGGGCAGGTAGGTGATGTCGCCGACGTACTTCGTGTTCGGAGCCTGGGCGGTGAAGTCGCGGCCGATCAGGTCCAGCGCCCTTGGCCGCTGCCGGGTCGGGGACGGTGGTGCGGTGACGGCGGCGCAACCGGATCCCTTTGATTCCGGACGCCCGCATGATCCTTGCGACGCGTTTGTGGTTGACCGTCTCACCGTGCTCCTCGCGGAGCTCGGCGGTGATCCTCGGCGCTCCGTAGGTGCCGTCCGATTCCTGATGGACCGCCCGTATCCGGACGGCCAGCTTCGCGTCGGCCGCCTGCCGGGCGGCCCGGTCCGCAGCCGTCCGGCGCCAGTAGTAGAAACTGGAGCGGGCGACGCCGAGGATGCTGCAGAGCCGCTTCACGCCGTGGCGGCGCTGGAGGTCGGCGACACACTGGAAGCGGTTCACCAGCGCGTCTCCCCGGCGAAATACTTCGCCGCCTTCCGCAGGATCTCGCGTTCCTCCTCCAGCTCACGGACCTTCTTCCGCAGAGCCGCGTTCTCCGCCTCCAGCGGGGTCGGGGGCTGGGCCGGTTCCGGCGTCCTGCGTCCCCGGGGCCGGCCCACCCCGGCCGCCCGGACCCAGTTCCGCAGCGTCTCCGGGTTGATCCCCAGGTCGGCGGCGACCGACCTGATCGTCGCCTCCGGCCGCGACTCGTACAGCGCGACCGCGTCCGCCTTGAACTCCGGCGGATAGTTCTTCATGACCACGAGATGTCCGTCCTCAGATCCTCAGGATCCAGTGTCTCGTGTGTCCAACATCAGGGGTCAAGGCCCAACACACCCTCGTCCGCCCACTTGGCGAAGTAGCCGTAGACGGTGTTCCCGTGCGGGAAATCATGCGGCAGGTAGCGCCACTGGACGCCGGTGCGATCCACGTACAAGATCGCGTCCATGATGTCGCGCAGGTCGTGTTCGGGCGGCCGGCCGAAGTCCAGCGCCCGGCCGCGGCGCTCAAACCGCCAGGCCGCAAGGACCGGCTTGATCAACTCCCAACGGGCATCGGACAGATCACTCGGATACGGACGTCGTTTCACCATGCTTCCGACGTACCGCTGCGGGCAGAGTGCGCCCAGGCGCACAGCGGCGACAGTCGACGCACACACGGCCGCGAAGACCAGGCATCCTGGGATGAGACAGGATTACGTCTCCTTCTGCCTCATCCGCAACCCCGCCCGCCTCATAGACGCCAGCCGCCTCCGCCACCTCACCTGAACCACGACCCGACACTTCGAGAATTCACTGATAAGCGGGCAGTACAGGTGAAAACGACCTCTAACTGATCGTTTCAGAATGAGGCCGGCAGGGCGGGTGGCAGTCAGTCGTCGAGTCGTTGAAGGATCTGCGTGAACTCGCCTGTCTCGATCAGACCGGCGAGGACCCGGATCATGTTGCTGATGCCAGCGTCGCGGACGATGAGCCCACCCAAGCACCAGAAGTAGCGGCCTCCCAGGGCCTCTCCGCTCTTCGCCCACCGCTTCATCAGGACCTCGACCTGGGCAACAGTGCAGATGGTCGCGCTCCACCGCGAACCATCGGGCAGCCTCACTTCGACGTCGATGTCGTCCACCGTCTCCAGCTCCTCGCCGGCATCCGGGAGGAACGCAGCCTCGAACTGCTCCGTACGGACGCGGTACCAGGGTCCATCCCAGCTGCCCGATGGTGTGCTGTCGCTCATCGAGCGAGTGTGCCGGGCCGATTCACCCTCCTCAACCGCTTTGTTCTGGCACGCTTCCGGCGTGAACAATGATCTTGTGCCCGACGACCTGTGGGAGCGGACAGCCCCGCTGATCCCGGCACGGCCGCCGCGGCGGCACCGGTTTCCCGGAAGCAAGCCGGTCGACGACCGTACTGCGCTGGCCGGGATCGTGTATGTCCTGCGCAAGGGCGTGTCCTGGGCGGACGTCCCGCCCGAACGGATCGGCTGTTCCGGGATCACCTGCTGGCGGCGGCTGCGGGACTGGACCGAGGCTGGGGTATGGCCCCGACTGCACGAAGCCCTGCTCCTCGAACTGCGACGCGCCGACCTGCTGGACATGGACGACTGCTCGATCGATGGCTCTCACATCAGAGCCCTCACAGGGGGCTCACACCGGACCTTCACCAGTTGACCGCAGCCGCCCCGGCAGCAAGCACCATGTGATCGTCGACCGCCACGGCACCCCGCTCGCCGGATCACTGACCGGCGGCAACCGGCACGACGTCACCCAGCTCATTCCGCTCCTGGATGCGATTCCGCGTATCCGGGGCCGCCGCGGCCGTCCTCGCCACAAGCCGAAGCGTCTGTACGCCGACCGCGGCTACGACTTCCGCAAGTACCGCCGGCTCCTGTGGGCCCGCGGCATCGTCCCGAAGATCGCCCAACGCGGCGCCCCGCACGGCTCTGGCCTGGGCAAGACCCGCTGGGTCGTAGAGCGCACGTTCGCGTGGCTCCACCAGTTCAAGCGCCTGCGCATCCGCTACGAGATACGTGCAGACCTCCACGAGGGACTCCTCCAACTCGCCTGCGTCATCATCTGCTTGAGGCGGCTACGCACCGCATTCTGAAACGATCAGTAACTCGCGGGCAGGGGTGATGTCCGCGCAGCTTCCGGGCGCGATCGGGCTGCAGAACAGCAGCCGCCCGCTCCGGTCAGTGTGAGGACCATGGCCTTGACGGCGTTCTGCTTGTTCTTCCCGGAGATGAAGGTGTCCCGGTCTCTACGTCCGGCGGCCGGCCCGTGGGCCCGGATCTCGGTGCCGTCGACGATGCCCGTCTGCCCACTTGCGCCCAGGTGGTCGATGACCTCGGCCAGCGTTCACAGCCGGACGCCGGGGCTGATCGTGCACCCCCGCTCGGCGAGCAACGGCCGCAACTCGCCGATGGCGCGGGTGATAGTGGAACGGCCCACTCCGAACCAGCAGGTCAGCACGTCATGGGTGACTCCGTGGCGGAGATGGTTGGGCGTGGCGAGGAGCCGATCGATGAACACCAGCCGGTGCTTCGCACCGGCACCCGCAGCACTCCTTCGCAGCCGAGAGGCCAGCTTGGCCTGATGACGCTCATGCCACAACGGGCCCAACTCGGCGTCAGCGACCAGCTCTTGAGTAGGTGTAAAAACCCCGTCCGGCCTTACGCCCGAGGTGGCCGGCCTCGACCATGCGGGACAGCAGTGGCGGCGGCGCGTAGAGCGGTTCCTTGAACTCACTGTAAAGGGACTCCGCGACGGCCAGGGTCGTGTCCAGACCGATGTGGTCGGCCAGCGCCAGTGGTCCCGTGGGGTGAGCGCATCCACGCACCATGCCCTCGTCGATGTCGTGGGCTACGGCAAAGCCAGATTCGAACATACGGATGGCGGCGAGAAGGTATGGGATGAGAAGGGAATTGACCACGAACCCGGCACGGTCCTGGGAAACGATGACATGCCGCCCCAGTACGTCAGCGACGAAGTGACGCATGCGCTCCCATGCACTGTCGTTCGTGACCAGGGACGGCACTAGCTCGACGAGATCGAGCACCGGGACGGGGTTGAAGAAGTGCAGGCCCATGACCTGACCCGGTCGCGAGGTCGCAGCACCGAGTCTCATGATCGGTATGGACGACGTATTGGAGGCGAATAGGGCGTCGGGCCTCGCGACAACCCGGTCCAAGGTGGCAAAGATCTCGGTCTTCAGCGCCTCATCCTCGGGCGCCGCTTCGACGATCAGATCCCGGTCTCCGAAGTCGTGGAGATCTGCGGTAAACCTGAGCGCACCCAGAGCCGTGTCATGTTCCTGTACCGTCATCTTGCCCCGCTCGACAGCTCGGCCGAGGGAATGCATAATTCGGCCCCGGCCCGTCTCGAGCGCACCAGTGTCTACCTCGTACACGAGGGTTTCGAGCCCTTTTCGCGCGCAGACTTCGGCGATACCCGAACCCATCAAGCCGCATCCCACGACGCCGACTTTACGTACATCGGACGTTTCCGCGCTCATCGCGTACCTCCCTGTACGCCGGGCAGGTTGCGTGCCATGACGATGCGCTGGACCTGGTTGGTGCCCTCGTAGATCTGCGTGATCTTGGCGTCGCGCATCATGCGCTCCACCGGGTAGTCACGGGTGTAGCCGTAGCCGCCGAGCAGCTGGACCGCGTCGGCGGTGACCTCCATGGCCACGTCGGAGGCGAAGCACTTGGCGGCGGCGCCCTGGAAGGTGAGGTCGCCGTCATCGCGCTCCGACTTCGCGGCCGCGGCGTACGTCAGCTGCCGGGCGGCCTCGATCTTCATGGCCATGTCGGCGAGCATGAACTGGATGCCCTGGAAGTCGGCGATCGGCTTGCCGAACTGCATGCGCTCCTTGACGTAGCCCTTGGCGTAGTCGAGGGCGCCCTGGGCGATGCCGAGGGCCTGGGCGGCGATGGTGATGCGGGTGTGGTCCAGCGTCTTCATCGCGGTGGCGAAGCCGGTGCCCTCCGCGCCGATCATGCGGTCGGCGGGGATGCGGACGTTGTCGAGGTAGACCTCGCGGGTCGGCGAGCCCTTGATGCCGAGCTTCTTCTCCGGGGCGCCGAAGGACACGCCCTCGTCGGACTTCTCCACGACGAAGGCGGAGATGCCCTTGGAGCGCTTGCTCGGGTCGGTGACGGCCATCACCGTGTAGTACTCGCTGACGCCGGCGTTGGTGATCCAGCGCTTGACGCCGTTGAGCACCCAGAAGTCGCCGTCGCGGACGGCCTTGGTCTTCATGCCGGCCGCGTCCGAGCCCGCGTCGGGCTCGGAGAGGCAGTAGGAGAACATGCCGTCGCCCTTGGCGAGCGGGGTCATGTACTTCTTCTTCAGCTCCTCGGAGCCGGAGAGGATCACCGGGAGCGAGCCGAGCTTGTTCACGGCCGGGATGAGGGAGGAGGAGGCGCAGACGCGGGCCACCTCCTCGATCACGACGACCGTGGCGAGCGCGTCGGCGCCCGCGCCGCCGTACTCCTCGGGGACGTGGACCGCGTGCAGGTCGTTCGCGGTCAGGGCGTCCAGGGCCTCCTGCGGGAAGCGGGCCTCCTCGTCCACCGCGGCGGCGTACGGCGCGATCTTCGCCTCGGCCAGCGAGCGGACGGCGTCCCGGAGCATGTCGTGCTCCTCGGACGGGCGGTACACGTCGAAGTCTGACATTCAATCTCCTGTTGATGGCACTCGGTACCCTTATTATGCACATCGAGTGCCACACGCTGCGCTAGCCGATAGGTTCGCCTCATGACTGAGCAGCACGACGAAACGGGCCGGGTCGGCGCCAAGGGCCAGGGAGCCACGGACGAGCAGGAAAAGACGCCCATCAGAGACTTGCTTGTCTCGGCCGCCTTCGACCTTTTCGCGGAGCGCGGCTACGAGAGCGCGACCGTCGATGACATCGTGCGGCGCGCCGGCGTGGGGCGCCGCTCCTTCTTCCGGTATTTCCCCACCAAGGAAGAGGTGGTCTTTCCCGACCACGAGCGGGCCCTGTCCGACATGGTCCAGTACCTGGAGGAGGGGGCTCAGGACCCGGACCCGGTGGGCCGGGCGTGCGGCGCGGCCAGGCTCGTCATGCGTATGTACGCCGAGAACGCCGAGTTCTCGGTAAAGCGTTACGCTCTGACCCGCAAGGTCGCGTCGCTGAAAGCCCACGAGACGTCCGTGGTGCGGCGCTACGAGCGTGCGCTTGCGACCTACCTCAAGCGCCGCTTCGCCACCCTGCCGGACGGCGAAGTCCGCGCTTACACGGTGGCGGCCAGCGTCGTGGCAGCACACAACTTCGGCCTGCGCGCCTGGCTCCGCTCTGGCGCCTGCGGCAACGCAGCCATCGGCGTGGACCAAGCCCTCGACCTGGTCCATCGCACCTGGAACGACACTGGTGAAACACTCGTGCTGGTCGCTAGGAGCAGCGTCCCCAGGTGGCAGATCATGCAGCAGATCGAAGAGGCGTGGCAACCAGAATCCGGGAGGGGCTAGCTTCATGGGGGAGGGTACTCAGTACCTTCCCTCTGTGACGGCACTCTCGGAGACGGCGATTGATTAGAGGTCCGCTCGGCCGCCCACCGCTTCGGTATCGGGGTGAATCCCCTGGTCCCGGGGGTGCGGGCGGTGATTTCCATGCCGATGCCCAAGGTGGCGGCATGCTCGACGAGGTGCTGACGGTAGCCGCCGTCCACCCACACCTTGCGGATGCCGGGATGGCCAGCGGCTACCTGATCAAGCAGTTGGGTGCCGGCCACGGAGTCCTGCACGCTCGCAGCCGTGACCAGCACCGCCAGCAGCAGGCCGAGCGTGTCGGTCACAATGCTCCGCTGACGCCCCACGATCTTCCTACCCGCATCCGTGCCCTGACTCGCAGTGCGGACGCTGATGGAGGTCTTCACGCTCTGCGCGTCCATGACGCAGGCCGACGGCTGCGCCCTCCGGTCCTCCTTCTGCCTCACCAACTCCCGCAGCAGACCGTTGAACTGGGCAAACGCCCCTTCCTTCTGCCACTTCGCGAAGTAGCCGTAGACCGTCCCCCAGGGCGGGAAGTCATGCGGCAGGTAGCGCCACTGCACCGCGGTGCGGTCCACGTAAAGGATCGCATTCATGATCTCGCGCAGTTCGTGTTCGGGCGGACGCCCGAAGTCCAGGGCCCGGCCGCGGGGCTCAAAGCGCCAGGCCGCCAGAACCGGCTCGATCAACTCCCAACGGGCATCAGACAGATCACTCGGATACGGACGTCGTTCACTCATGACCTGGGCGTACCGCCGCGAACCGAGTGCGCCCAGGCGTGCGTCTTCGGCCGTGGAAGCACGGCATGGAACCGGGCGTCCTGGAATGAGACAGGCGCACGTCACCTCGCGCCTCCGAGGACACACCATCGGCCCCTCAAGGCTCACTGGCACCTTTCGCCTCACCAGCACCTGACCTCTGCAGCCCCGAAACCCGGCCATATAAACGCAACCAAGGTGAAAACGACCTCTGAAAGAGCGTTTTATCCTGGCAGGGTTGTTTGGCGTTGATTCGCGGGCTGATTCGGCACGGGGTCCTTGGGGCAGATGGGCCTGATGTGGGGCGAGGGATTCGTGTCGTCATTCGACGACCCGTTTTGATTCATTCGCTCCTGTCTGATCCCAACGCGCCCCCGGTTGGCCTCGTTTGCGCCCTGGGGAGGCGGCCGCTCGACGGTACTACCGAAACATGACGCGATACCGCCCGTATCCCAGTGACCTTTCCGGGGCACACTGGGTTGATCGGACCCACACTCACCGCCTGGCGGGCTGAGCGCAGGAGCAAGGGCCTCATCATCGGCCGCCCGCCCGAGCATGACATACGTCGCATAATGAACGTCATCCTCTATGTCGATTGCACTGGTATCCCATGGCGGTATCTGCCGCACGACTTCGCACCGTGGGAGACGGTCTACGGCTACTTCACCGCCTGGCAGAAAGAAGGTGTCCGTGAAGACCTCCAGCAATGTGCCGGCCGTCGGTCAGGGCATCGACGCAGGCAAGGATCGCAGGTCGCAAGCACCATATCGGGGCAGACGCCCTCGACCTGCTCCTGACTGTCTGGGTCACCGCGGCGAGCGTTTCCGACAAAATCGGCGGCATGCATCCGGTGTCCCACCCTCGCTTGACCAAGGCATGGCCCGACACCGGCTACCACACCAAAGCCATCGAGCACGGCGCCCGCCTCGACATCGACGTGAAAATCGTTCAACGCGACCTCGGCATCAAGGGCTTCAAGGTGATCCCGCGACGCTGGGTGGCCGAGCGGACCGTCGGCTGGCTCATGTATCACCGTCGCCTCACTCGCGACTACGAAACCCACCCCCACCGCTCCGAAGCCATGATCCCCCTCGCCATGATCGGCATCATAAGCCGACGCCTCACCCGAGAATCCACCCCGAACTGGCGCGACACCTGAACCTCGAGCCAGACAACCCTGCCAGGACAAAACGCTCTTTCAGGTACCCAGGTCCGGAACCGGCTTACAGTTCAGGCGTCGCGGACAAGGGAGGGGTGGTTGTCTGTGTTCTGGAGGCGGGGCAGGCTCAGCGCCTCTGTCTCTTGGCCGGTTGAGAGGCCGTCGGGTACCCGAAAGCCGGCGGTGCCGCTTGGGAGGGGCCCGGCTGGTGACCGGCCTGGGGACTGGAGAACTGACCGGAACCGGCCGCGGACACCAGATATCTCCCCACTGGGTTCTGCGCCTCGTCCGAGGCAGGCAGAACTCCCGGCAGCGGCACAGCGGCCCCGCTCCAAGACTGTGCAGCCCCCGCACCGGGCAGCCCCAGCCCGGGCTGCACACCGCCGACAACCACACCGGACAAGAAGTCCCGCTCCCGCGGTACCGCCGGGTCGATGTAGTAACCCGCCCCCTGCGGCCGTGGCTTCAGGGGGATCTGCGCATCCGCCAGCACCTTCCCCTCCGCTTCACTGACCACATTCGCAGGTTTGAGGAGATCATGCATCCGTTGCCGGGCTGCTTTCTCCCACGCGAGCGCGTCCTTCCTGGCTGTCGTGGGGAGGTGGCCGAGGGGGACCAGGGCGGGGTACTCCGGCTCGCGGGTCAGGCCGTACAGCCGTGCGATCCCCGTGGCTTTGCTGACATGCGCAGCCGCCCTGGTGTCCTCACTGTGCCGCGCTACCGCCGGGTCGATGTAGTAACCCGCTCCCTGCGGCCGTGGCTTCAGAGGGATCTGCGCATCCGCCAGCACCTTCCCCTCCGCTTCACTGACCACCCTCGCAGGGTCGAGGAGGTTATACATCCGCTTCCGGGCTGCTTTCTCCCACGCGGGCGCGTCCTTCCTGGCTGTCGTGGGGAGGTGGCCGGGGGGGACCTGGGCGGGGTATTCCGGCTCGCCGCTCAGGCCGTACAGCCGTGCGATCCCCGTGGCGTTGCTGACATGCGCAGCCGCCCTGGTGTCCTCACTGTGCCGCGCTACCGCCGGGTCGATGTTGTAACCCGCTCCCTGCGGCCGTGGCTTCAGGGGAATCTGCGCATCCGCCAGCACCTTCATCTCCGCTTCACTGGCCACCCTCTCAGGGTCGAGGAGATCATGCATCCGCTTCCGGGCCGCTTTCTCCCACGCGGGCGCGTCGTTCCTGATCCGCGTGGGGAGGTGGCCGAGGGGGACCTGGGCGGGGTATTCCGGCTCGCGGGTCAGACCGTACAGCCGTGCGATCCCCGTGGCTTTGCTGACATGCGCAGCCGCCCTGGTGTCCTCACTGTGCCGCGCTACCGCCGGGTCGATGTAGTAACCCGCTCCCTGCGGCCGTGGCTTCAGGGGAATCTGCGCATCCGCCAGCACCATCCTCTCCGCTTCACTGGCCACCTTCGCAGGGCGGAGGAGATCATGTATCCGCTTCCGGGCCGCGTTCTCCCACGCGGGCGCGTCCTTCCTGCTCTGCGTGGGGAGGTGGCCGAGGGGGACCTGGGCGGGGTGTTCCGGCTCGCCGCTCAGGCCGTACAGCCGGGCCATCCCCAGAGCGTGCCCTTGAAGGGGAGCCTGCTGATCCATGACATCCTCCATACGCAAACCGCCGACAACACACCCCCTCAACGCAGCACACCGCCCGACGGTTCAACACCCGCCTGCCCTACTGAGGTTTTCAGGGCGGGGTCGGTGGGGTGATGGCCAGACCTGTGGCGGTCAGGCAGCCGTCGACCAGGTGGGGTCGGAGCTGGATCCTGCGTAACTCGCGGCGAAGGGTGCGGTCGAGGTCGGCGGATGTGTCGAAGGCGGTGTTGGCCATCGCCCTGCGTACCAGCGACCAGACGGCCTCGACGGGATTGAGGTCGGGTGCGTAGGGCGGGAGGCGGACGGTGGTGAGCCAGTCGTGGTCGGCCTCGTACTGCTTCAGCCCGGTGGCCAGGTGGGTGTTGAGGTTGTCCCAGACCACCACGATCGGGCCGTCGAGCTGGAGGTGTGCGCGGACCAGGAGGTCGCGGTAGTCCTGCCAGGAGAGGCTTTTGCGTGCGCCCTTGAGGCGGAGGTGAGCGCGGGGCCGGTGGATGAGGCGGCTCTTCTCGCCGGGTTTGTAGCAGCACAGTGCGGCGATGGAAGTCCGGCGGCGGGACCTGCCGCGGACGCGGATGACGGGGGTGTGTCCGCGTCGGCCCCAGGTGTGGGCACGGGGCGGGGTCATCGAGAAGCCGGCCTCGTCCTCGAAGACGATCCAGGCACCGGACGCCGCCGCGAGTCTTTTACCTGCGGCCACACCTCCCTCTTCCACAGCTCCACCGCATGCTCGTCGCGCTCGAGTGCTCTGCGGGCGGGTGCCTGCCAGGACCAACCGTGCCGTTTCAGCAGCCGCCACACCGTCGCCACCGACAGGCTCACCCGCAGACGCCGGCGGATCACCGTCTGCACCCGTGTCAGGGTCCAGCGTTCGTCTTCGAAGCCGTGTACGGCCGGCCCCTTGCCGAGTTCTTCCTCGAGCACGGCGAACTGGGCGTCTGTGACGGTCGGGGAGTTCGCCGGACCCGCCGAGCGCAGGGCCTCCATGCCGCCCTCGCGCCAGGCACGACGCCAGCGCTCCACCGACCGCACACTCACCCGCAGATCCTTCGCGATCGCCGCCGTCTTCTCGCCCGCCGCGAACCTCTCGCCGGCCTGAAGCCGGATCCCCTCACGAAAGGCCCGCCGCTCAGCGGTCAAGCCCCCACCCTCCGGATACCTCACACCAACGGCATACCGCAGGGGCCATCAGCCGTCACTACCCGACGACAACCCGAAATCCTCAGTAAGACCGTGTCCTACGTGGTGATCGCTCGTTGGGCTGTCTATGGGGCGGGGTACGTGGAGTTGGATTGTTCCGGACGGGCTGTGGGAGATCGCCGAGCCGCTGATCCCGCCGTCGAAGGTGCGACCGCAGGGTGGCGGAACGCAGGACACACCTGATGAGACGCTGTTCGCGGCGATCATCTACGTGCTGGTCAGCGGTTGCGCCTGGCGGGCTCTGCCGCCGTGCTTCGGGATATCGAAGTCGACTGCGCACCGCCGGTTCCTGATCTGGTCCAGAGCCGGTGTCTGGGGCCGTCTGCACGAGGCCGTGCTGCACCGGCTCGACGACGCCGGCCTGATCGACGTCACCCGCGTCGTACTCGACACCGCCCACGTCCGGGCCAAAAAGGGGGCGAACACACAGGTCCGAGCCCCGTGGACCGGGGCAAGCCGGGTTCCAAGATGCACATCCTGTCGGACGCGAACGGCCTGCCCCTCGTTGTCGGTGTCTCCGCCGGCAACACCCACGACAGCGAAGGACTGAAGCCGATGGTGGAGGGTCACCAAACGAGACACGACCCCCATCGCGACCGCCACTTCAAGCCCCAGCGCCTGCACGCCGACAAGGCGTACGACATCCCCCACCTGCGGAAATGGTTACGCGGCAAGCGCATTGGCGTCCGCATCGCCCGCAAGGGCATCGAGTCCAGCGAACGATTAGGACGCCGACGCTGGGTCATCGAGCGCACCATGTCGTGGCTGTCCGGCTACCGCAGACTCAGCCCGCGGTACGAGCGCGACCCCCGCAACTACCTGGCATTTCTCGGCCTAGCCGCCGCCCTCTGCTGCTACAAACGACTCATCCGCCTCACCACGTAGGACACGGTCTTAGTGACCTGAGTCGGAGATTCGTCGTTGGTTGGGCATGAGTCGTCCGGGTCCGAAGATTCCGCCGTTGTCGGTGACAGATGCCCAGCGGGCTGTGCTGGAGGGCTGGCTGCGTCGTCGTTCGACGGCCCAGGCTCTGGCTCAGCGGTCGCGGATCGTGCTGGAGTGTGCCGAGGGGCACTCGATCATGGAGGTGTCCCGGCGTCTGCGGATCACTCCGGACACGGTCCGCACCTGGCGACGCCGCTTCCTCGAACGCGGACTGGACGGCTTGTGCGACGACCCGCGGCCCGGTGTCCCACGGAAGATCACCGACGGGGACGTCGAGCGTGTCGTCGTCAAGACGCTGGAGGAGACGCCGAAGAACGCCACTCACTGGTCGACGAGGTCGATGGCGGCGGCCACGGGCATGTCGCAGTCGACGATCTCGCGGATCTGGCGAGCGTTCGCTCTGGCGCCGCACCGCTCGCAGACGTTCAAACTGTCCACCGACCCGCTGTTCATCGACAAGGTCCGCGACGTCGTCGGCCTCTACCTCGACCCGCCCGAGAAGCCCCTGGTGCTCTGCGTGGACGAGAAGTCGCAGGTCCAGGCCCTCGACCGCTCTCAGCCGGTGCTGCCGATGGTGCCCGGCGTTCCCGAACGCCGCAGCCACGACTACGTCCGCGCCGGCACCACCACCCTCTTCGCCGCCCTCGAGGTCGCCACCGGCAAAGTCATCGGCTCGCTTCACCGCTGCCACCGGGCCGCGGAGTTCAAGAAGTTCCTCACCAAACTCGACAAGGAAGTCCCGGCCGGCCTCCAGGTCCACCTGATCCTCGACAACTACGCGACCCACAAGACACCCGACATCAAGAAGTGGCTGCTGGCTCACCCCCGGTTCCACCTGCACTTCACGCCGACCAGCGCGTCCTGGCTGAACTTGGTCGAGCGGTGGTTCGCCGAACTCACGCAGAAGAAGCTCAAGCGCGGCGTCCACCGCTCCGTCCAGGCACTCGAACGTGACATCCGGTCCTGGCTCGCAGACTGGAACGAGCACCCCAGGCCCTTCGTCTGGACGAAAACAGCCGACGAGATCCTCGACAAAGTCGCCGCCTACTGCCGACGAATCTCCGACTCAGGTCACTAGAGCAGTGAGCCCCGAGGAGAAGCGCAAGGTTGTGCCAAAAGAACCGGGATCAAAGCTTCCTATACGCACGCCGGACACCCGCAGCCGATGCAGTCGAAGCCCCCGCGGCCGGGCCGGAGTGTTCACCAGCGGAAGACCGTACGTGTTGAAGACGTCCCGGACATTCTCGACTGTCTCACCCGAAACAACGGCGATCCTGGACTCCAGCGACGCCTCGGTGCCCCTCACGGTTCCCCAGCCCCCACTCTGTTAGTCACTTCCTGAGCTCGCAATCTGTCGAGTCGCTCCCGCGCCCGTGCGTTGACGGAGCCGATTCGTGTGCCACGCGCCGTCCCGGCGTACTCTCGCTGCAGATACTGCCGGGCCTTCAAGTCGCTGCCCCCAGCCCGTCGGCGAGAGCGATGACCAGGGCAACCCTGTCGACGTAGTAAATGAATTCGGGTGCCGTGCTGACGATGTTGTGCACGACCTGCCGGCCGGCGTTCATCAGGTAATAGTCGTGCTGGCGCATGTGGTTGACGGTTCCCCGGCGCCGACGGACCACGGGACCAGCGTCGAGGATCCGCAGCAGGCCGGGGGTTGATGTGCTCACCGCCTCCGCCACGCCGGGGCGGATTGTGCCCGGCCAACCGGAACAGGTGGTCGCGCTCGTCGAGCGAAAGGTGGAGCTCCTGCCCGATCGAGGTGATCATCCGCTCCTACGGCCGGGGGCCGCGCTCCCGTTCCAGGAGCGGGTGGTAGTCAGTCGACATGTGGCAGAGCGCCGCCGCCTCCTCCTGCTGCCGCCCCCTCTTGCCGCAGCCCGCCTCCGGCGCTGCCCACGCGGAAGACCGATGTCCTTCGGTTGCAGCGACTCCCGGCGGCGGCGGAGGAACTCTGCGAGGTCAGTCCGATCGATCACCATGGGTTCCTTGCCTTCCTCCCCATTACTGACTCGTTCCTACCGCCCACGCGCCTGCGCAGCCACGGCCCGTCGATCGGCCCCTCCTCGACCGCGCAGAGGGGTGGATCGGCGAGCCGTGGACTGGTGAGTCCTGGATCCGTGTCCGACGACGTCCCAGCATGAACGCACACGCCGACCGCGGCTGACGCGTCGCTGAACGAAAGAGACCACTGATGGCTCGGAACATCGACATCACCATCCCCGACCTGTCCGGGAAGCTCGCCCTCGTCACCGGGGCGAGCGACGGGCTCGGGTTCATCATCACCTCCCGCCTGGCCCAGGCAGGCGCGGAGGTGATCATGCCAGTCCGCAACCCCACCAAGGGCGAGCAGGCCGCCGACCGCATCCGTAACCTCGTCCCGGACGCAAGAGTCACCACCCGGGC
Source organism: Streptomyces sp. NBC_01723 (assembly GCF_036246005.1). Classification (NCBI taxonomy): domain Bacteria; kingdom Bacillati; phylum Actinomycetota; class Actinomycetes; order Kitasatosporales; family Streptomycetaceae; genus Streptomyces; species Streptomyces sp. NBC_01723. The sequence goes on along the minus strand of NZ_CP109171.1, from coordinate 7,166,012 downwards.
CGTGGACCTGGCCTCGCTCGACTCCGTGACCGCCCTCACCAAGCAGCTCGTGGACGAGGACCGCCCGATTAACCTGCTCATCAACAACGCCGGCGTGATGCAACCCCCGAGTCGCCTGACCACCCAGGACGGGTTCGAGCTGCAGTTCGGCACCAACCATCTCGGCCACTTCGCCCTCACTCTGGGCCTCCTGCCCCTGCTCATCAAGGGCAAGGCCCGAGTCACCCACCAGACCAGCATCGCCGCCCGCAGCGGCGCGATCAACTGGGACGACCTCAACTGGGATCGCGACTACGAGGTCACGAAGGCCTACCGCCAGTCCAAGATCGCCGTCGGCCTGTTCTCCCGAGAACTCAACGTCCGCAGCACCGCGGCCGGCTGGGGCATTACCAGCAACCTCTCCCACCCCGGCCTCTCCCCCACCAACCTCCTCTCCGCCCAGCCCGGCATGGGACGACAGAAGGACACCGCCGCCGTCCGGATGATCCGCGCACTCTCCCGCGTCGGCGTCCTCGGCACCCCCGCCACCGCCGCCCTCCCCGCGCTACTGGCCGCCACCAGCCTAGAAGCGCGGGGCGGCCAGTTCTACGGCCCCAACCGAGCCGACGTCGGCGGCGCCCCCGCCGAGCAGGCACTGTGGCCTCCGCTGCGCAACATGTACGAGGCCCACAAGGTCTGGGAGGCATCCGAGCACCTGATCGGAGCGCAATTCCCCGCCTGACGTCCCATCACCACCGCAGTCGACGGTCTGTTCACACGGGCCTACCACGTTTGTCCTCCGCGCCGCCGCCCACCGATGACCGGCCGGATAATTGGCAAGCTGGTCCATGCCCAACCGCCGAAAGGAAGGATCGCGCGATAACATCCAGCGCCATGCGTCCGCCCAGCTCAGGCTGATCCATTGGCGTCGTCAGGTTGTCCGTTGTTGGCAAGGGAACCTTCGTGAACAAATCTCATACTTTGATCGTCGGGGCCGGAATATCTGGTCTGGCGCTGGCTAAAGCTCTTCTGGATCGCGGACTACGGGTGGAGGTCGTTGAGCGCCGCGCCGCCGAAGGACAGGCCCTCGGCACCGGTCTCTACCTTCCGGCGAACGCCGTCCGTGCACTCCAGGGCATCGGCGTGGGGGACCAGGTGGCCAAGCGCGCGGAACCCGTGAGGTGGCAGCGGCTCCAGGACCAGCGCGGGCGCACGCTGGCCGAGTTCGAGGTCAGCCGGATCTGGGGCGAGGTCGGCCGCTGCCTGGCGATCACCCGGGGCGATCTGCACGAGGTGTTGCGTACGGCCGTCGACGGCACCGTCGTCCGTCACGACACCGAGGTGAGGTCCGTGTCCGACGACGGGACCGTGACTTTCGCGGGCGGCGCAAGCGGCACGTACGACTTGGTGGTGGGTGCGGACGGCATCAACTCCGCCGTGCGGCGCTCTCTTTTCGGCGGTCCCGAACCGCGTTTCCTGGGCCAGTTGTGCTGGCGGTTCATCGCCGACGACACCGCCGCGACACCGGGCATCACCGAGTGGACCGCGCGCCTGGGCGGCAAGGGCCGCACGTTCCTGACCGTGCGGCTCAATGGTGGCCGAGTCTACTGCTACGCCGACATCAACAGCCCCGTCCCCACCGCTCCGGCCGGCGACTGGCGCGCCCTCTTCGCCGACTTCGGCGGTCCCGTCCCGCGCTTGCTGGACCAGGGCGCCAACGCGCACTTCGCCGCGCTGCACGAGAGCGAGAACACGGTCTGGACGCGTCCCGGCGCTGTCCTTGTAGGTGATGCCGCCCACGCCTTCTCCCCGAGCATGGCTCAGGGCGGCGCGATGGCCCTCGAAGATGCCCTGGTGCTCGCTGATACTCTCGCGACCGGACCTGATGTCCCCACGGCCCTCGCGGCCTTCCAGGCCCGGCGAGCCAGCCGGGTCGCCTGGGTGGTGAGCCAGAACCACCGCCGTGACAAGGCCCGCAACCTGCCCACCCCACTGCGCAACTTCACGGCCCGCCGGGCCGGGGAGCGCCTCTTCAAGGCCAACCACGCCCCCCTGCACGCCCTCCCGTAGCCGGCCAAGGCATCGAGTCCAGCGAGCGATTAGGGCGGCGACGCTGGGTGATCGAGCGCACCATGTCGTGGCTGTCCGGCTACCGCCGGCTCAGCCCCCGTTACGAACGCGATCCCCGCAACTACCTGGCCTTTCTCGGCCTCGCCGCCACCCTGTGCTGCTACAAGCGACTCCTCCGTCTCACCACGTAGGACACGGTCTAATACTCCAGCAGCGGTTCGTGTCCTGAACTGCGTTTTCGGTAGTGGCAGTGGTGGGCGACGGCCTGGCGGCGTCTTCTCCAGGCCGACCACTTCAGTGCGTGGGCGACGGGGTCGTGGTCGCTTCGTGGGTGGGGCAGGAGAGTGTCCAGGAGCCGCCGGATCTCTGCCACGGTGAGCGGGACGAGGGCTGATCCGTTTCTGCAGCCCCCTTTGCGGCCTCGCCGCGGGCCTGGGCGGCGAGTGCGGTCAGGACCGCGTGGGCGAGCATGGCCAGGGTGATGTGCCGATACCAGCCGGGATAGCGGCGGACCTCGTATTGGTCGAGGCCGCATTCGTTCTTCGCGGCCTGGAAGCACTCCTCGATCGCCCAGCGGGAGCCGGCGATGCGGGCCAGCTCGGCGATCTCGACACCAACGGGGGCGTAGGCGAGGTAGTAGGCGAGTTCGCCGGGGTCGGACAGGCTGCGGCGAGCCATGACCCAGCGGTGATGGGGCGGCGGGTCGGGGTCGAAGATGATGTTGGCGGGCAGCTTGGCTGCGGCCCGGTCGTAGACGCGCGGGCCCTTGGCGCCGTCGCCGCAGGAGAGTCTCTGCCAGGCATCGGCAGGGGCGTCCTCGATGAGCTGGTCGATGCGCCAAATGCCGGCCAGGGACTTGATCTGCTGTGACTTGGGCACCGCCACCACGTAGCCGATGTCAAGTTGCTCGAGCAGGCGGCGGAAGTGCCAGTCCTGCCCGTAGGCCTCGTCCGCGGTGACCCACTTGGCGGGCAGGCCGGTGGCCAGGCAGCGGCGGACGATGTTCCGGGCCAGTTCTCCCTTGGTCGCGAAGCCGCGTTTGTCGGGGATCTTCGCCGCCCGGCAGCGGTCGCGGTCGGACGTCCATGCCTTGGGCAGGTAGAGCTCCCGGTCCACCAGGGCCCGGCCCGAGTGGGTGGCATAGGCGGCGAACACCCCGATCTGGCAGTTGTCGATCTTTCCCGAGGTGCCGGTGTACTGTCGGCCCACCCCGGCCGAGGTGGTGCCCTTCTTGATGAACCCGGTGTCGTCAATGATCAACACTCCATTGAGGCCAAGGGACTCACCGACGTAGGCACGGACGTCGTCGCGCAGGGCGTCCGCGTCCCAGACGCTGCTGTTCAACAGCCGCTGGAAGCCGTCCGGCGTGCGGTGGCCTGCCCATTCCGCGAGCTGCCAGCCGTTCTTCCGTGCCGCTTGGCCCAGCAGACCGCGGACGTAGTCCCGCATCCGCCACCGCAGATCCGCCGGAGCGAACCGGCCCGCCACCCGGGCGAACACCGACTCCAACTCGTCAGCCCAGCAACCGCCTTCAGTCATGCCCTCCATACCGGGACAACGACAATCAGCAGCTCAGGACACGAACCGCTGCTGGAGTACTAAGGCGAAGGACACCGCTACCCCGCTTCTCTTCACCCAAGGCACCGCCGAGACCAACACCCTGCCCGTGGGGATGGAGGAGTTCCTCGCCAACCACCGCGGCCCTCAGCGGGCCTGGATCGGCCCCTGGGACCATGTACGCGGCAATGAGCGCACACAGGACGGGAAGTTCGCCATGGGCCGCGCGACGTGCTTCAAGGAGACCTTGTCCTTCTTCGACGAACACCTCAAGGGCATCGACCCGAAGACCCAGTACCCGAACTATGCCGTCCAGGACAACCTGGGCAACTGGCGCGCGGAGAAGTCCTGGCCCACAGCGAACCGCTCCGCGAACCTCCGTCTTGCCAACGGCTCGTACGTGGACAGCGGAGCAGGTTCGCAGCCGACGTCTCCAGGAGGAGAATCCGGTCGTGACGCTGGAAGCTTCCTCGTCTGGTCAGGGCCTCTCGAGGCGGCCACCCGGGTCACCGGCGCACCCCGAATCACCATGACGGCCAAAGGTGAGGGGAACGTCATGGTCAAGCTGTATGACGTGGACGAGGACGGCAACGCTGTCGCATTTTGATGAGCGAGTGTCCCGGCTGGACCGGGACCGGCTGGACATCGGCCTGAAGCCGACCGACTGGACTCTGCGGGCCGGCCACCGCCTCGCCGTGGAGATCGGCTCGGTGCGGACCGGCGACTGGCTCGACACCCCCTCCAAGCAAGAGATCCGGATCAGCAACGCCCGTCTCCAGCTGCCCTTGAACAACCCGGCTGAAGACATTGCGGCTGGTGGCGACCAGGCGCCGTGGCTCGACACCTTCATGCAGATCAACGCGGCGCAGCTGAAGTCCGGTCCGGCCACGTTCACGGTGCCCCCGGCCCGTGCGCGGAGCTGAGGAACGCCACACGCTAGACATCCTCGGCGCGTTAGCCCACGGGGCGGAGCACCGCCACTGACAGCCCACCGACCAGCGCGAACGACAGATCGGAAGCTCAGTTCACCGAAGCGAGGAGCCCCGTGCCCCTCAGCCTTCCGCCTCGAGGCAACCGTCGCAGGGCAGACACGCTTCGTGTACCTGGATGATCTGCCCCACGGGCCGGCCACCGAGCTGATCGAAACCACCGGCGAAGACGCCTGACCGCGACATGGTTCCGGACGGACGCGACAACGCAGCGGGATCTCACACCCTGCGGTCGCGTCCGCCAACGTTCACGAACGTCGCCATCTTCTCCGCTCGGGCGCGCGGACAACGGTCCGTGCGCCAAACCGTGACTGACGACCGGCGGACACCCCGGAAAGCCCGCCGTGCTCCGAAGCGCCTTCGTTTCCACGCCAAGGAGTGCTGCCTGACGTCCGAGCCCAGCCCGTGCCCAGAGCCCCAGCCGTCAGGGGGTGGGCGCGATGCCGACCCGGAGGATGTCGAGGTAGTTGTCGATCGCCTCCCCCTGCCGCTCCGCCGGGTGCTCACTGACGGCGTGAATCAAGCCACACAGGAGCTTGAGCAGGTTTTCGCCAGTGAGGGCAGAGGCGGGGCGGATGCGTGCGAGCAGGTGGGAGGTGACTTCGACCAGCTCTCCCTTGGCCCGGTGCAGAGAGTCCGTCTCGTCGGACCCGGTGATCAGGATGTCGGTGAGGCCCGGCTGCGCCAGGGCCGTCAGGAGCGCCGTGCGGAGGAAGTCAATGAGCGCCTTGGCAGGATCGGGGTGTCCGCATGCCGCGGCCGCCGCGTCGACAAGCTCTCGGACCGCCTCCTCCAGGACGGACTCCAGCATGGCCCGCTGCGTAGGGAAGACCCGGTAGACCGTCCCGACCCCCACGCCCGCCCTGCGCGCAAGCTCGTTGAGGGTGAGCACTATCTCCCCGCCGATGACGGCCCTGCGGGCCTCATCGAAGATCCTCTGCCTGTTGCGTACGGCATCCGACCTCATGAACCCTCCTTCACATACCTATATGGATAACCTATCAGGTTGGTGTTACGGTTAAGTCGATAAGCAATCCACTTCACTTTGCCGGGAGCGGTCATGACCGTTGTGTTCATCCATGGAGTACCGGAGACGCCCTCTGTCTGGAACGACCTCCGAGGCCGGATCGACCGCCCCACCACGGCCCTGCGGCTGCCCGGATTCGGCAGCCCTCGTCCGGCTCACCTGGACGGCAAGGAGGCGTACGCCGACTGGCTGACGAACGAACTGCGCGCCTTCGGTGAGCCTGTCGACCTCGTGGGCCACGACTGGGGTGCACACCTGGTGATGCGGATCGTCTCCGCCTACGACGTTCCGGTACGCAGCTGGGTGTCCGACGTCGCACACGGCTGGCACCCCGACTATCAGTGGCACGAGGCGGCCACCCTCTTCCAGAAGACCCCGGAGGGCGAGGAGATGCTCGCGTCCTTGCGCGCACAGGCCCCCGGCAGCCCTACCTTCGGGGACTTCCTCCGCCCCCGAGGGATGACCGCCGAACTGGCCGCAGAAGTCGACACCGTCCACGACGAGGAGATGAGCACGGCCATCCTGGCGCTTTACCGCTCGGCCTGGCCCAACTTCTACACCGACTGGGGCAAGGACTTCGACCGCCCCGCTCAGGTTCCGGGGCTCATCCTGATCCCGACCGGCGATCCCATGGCGCAGCCCGCGATGGACCTGGACATGTCCACGCGAATCGGGGCGCAGGCAGTGGAATTGGACAACCTAACCCACTACTGGATGCTCCAGGATCCTGATCGAGGCGCGGAGGTACTCAACGGATTCTGGGACTCCCAGCCCGCATGACACCCGGTACCGGCGGGCGACGTCCTCGCGGGTGATGAGGGCCACTTGCACGTGAGAGCATGGCCGTGACGGTGCTGGCTTGCGAGATGTTCATTGCCCGGGAGATCGCCGGTCGGGTCGCTGTCACGGACATCGGCGGTATCCGTCGGCGGAGACGGAACCGACGCCCCCGATGGCGTGGGCGGTCTCGTCCAGACGATTGACGCTGACCACCTGTCTTCTCGGCCGCCTCGCACCGCGGAGATCACGAACTACGGCTGGAGTACTAGGGTCCGTCTTCAAACGGATCTTGCCCAGAGTAGGAATGAGGCGAGATTGACCGCTGCTTCGTAGGAAGTGGCGGTCTTCTCGTATCGAGTGGCGATGCCGCGGAAGCCCTTGAGACGGTTGAAGCAGCGCTCAACGACGTTGCGGCGACGGTAGAGATGCCGGTCGAATGCCGGTGGTCGGCCGCCGTGACGTCCGCGGTTGTGACGGTGCCGTCGCTGGTCGGTCTTCTCCGGGATGGTGTGTGCGATGCCGCGTTTGCGCAGGTAGGCGCGGAAGCCGCGGGAGCTGTAGGCCTTGTCCGCGATGACCTGGTCGGGCCTGCAGCGTGGTCGTCCGACGCCGGTTCGCGGGACGTGGATGCGTTCGAGGAGCGGGCGTGCGCAGATGCTGTCGTGCCGTTGGCCGGGTGTCAGCAGGATGGCGAGGGGCCGGCCGCGGCCGTCGCAAGCGAGGTGAATTTTGGTGGTCAGTCCGCCTCGGGATCGGCCGAGGGCGTGATCGTCCGGTTCGTCCTGCCGGTGGTTCCCCTTTTCGGCCGGTGGCAGCAGCGTGCTGGTGGGCACGGACGATGGTGGAGTCGATCTGGACCAACCAGTCGATGTCGCCGGCCGCGTCCGCTTCGGCTTGGACCTGCTGAAGCGCTCGGGCGAACACGCCGTCCAGGGCGTAGCGGCGGAACCGGGTGTAGACCGTCTTCCACGGCCCGTAGCGTTCCGGCAGGTCACGCCAGGAGATACCGGTGCGGATCTTGTAGACCATCCCGTTGATGACCTGGCGGTCCGACACACGCGGACGTCCCGTGGCGGCCCGCGGTATCAGTGGAGCAAGTAACTCCCATTCCGCATCCGTGAGTTCATGGCGGCGTATCACCCCACCATGATCCACCACCTCAGTGATCTTTGAAGACGGACCCTAGTGACCTGAGTCGGAGATTTGTCGTTGGTTGGGCATGAGTCGTCCGGGTCCGAAGATTCCGCCGTTGTCGGTGACAGATGCCCAGCGGGCTGTGCTGGAGGGCTGGCTGCGTCGTCGTTCGACGGCCCAGGCTCTGGCTCAGCGGTCGCGGATCGTGCTGGAGTGTGCCGAGGGGCACTCGATCATGGAGGTGTCCCGGCGTCTGCGGATCACTCCGGACACGGTCCGCACCTGGCGACGCCGCTTCCTCGAACGCGGACTGGACGGCTTGTGCGACGACCCGCGGCCCGGTGTCCCACGGAAGATCACCGACGGGGACGTCGAGCGTGTCGTCGTCAAGACGCTGGAGGAGACGCCGAAGAACGCCACTCACTGGTCGACGAGGTCGATGGCGGCGGCCACGGGCATGTCGCAGTCGACGATCTCGCGGATCTGGCGAGCGTTCGCTCTGGCGCCGCACCGCTCGCAGACGTTCAAACTGTCCACCGACCCGCTGTTCATCGACAAGGTCCGCGACGTCGTCGGCCTCTACCTCGACCCGCCCGAGAAGCCCCTGGTGCTCTGCGTGGACGAGAAGTCGCAGGTCCAGGCCCTCGACCGCTCTCAGCCGGTGCTGCCGATGGTGCCCGGCGTTCCCGAACGCCGCAGCCACGACTACGTCCGCGCCGGCACCACCACCCTCTTCGCCGCCCTCGAGGTCGCCACCGGCAAAGTCATCGGCTCGCTTCACCGCTGCCACCGGGCCGCGGAGTTCAAGAAGTTCCTCACCAAACTCGACAAGGAAGTCCCGGCCGGCCTCCAGGTCCACCTGATCCTCGACAACTACGCGACCCACAAGACACCCGACATCAAGAAGTGGCTGCTGGCTCACCCCCGGTTCCACCTGCACTTCACGCCGACCAGCGCGTCCTGGCTGAACTTGGTCGAGCGGTGGTTCGCCGAACTCACGCAGAAGAAGCTCAAGCGCGGCGTCCACCGCTCCGTCCAGGCACTCGAACGTGACATCCGGTCCTGGCTCGCAGACTGGAACGAGCACCCCAGGCCCTTCGTCTGGACGAAAACAGCCGACGAGATCCTCGACAAAGTCGCCGCCTACTGCCGACGAATCTCCGACTCAGGTCACTAAGGAGTGTCCCGTAACTGCTGGTCACGGGTGAGATGATCTTGGTGTGGTTGGTGTGATCACGGCGTCAGAGCCGTCTTGGATACGTCCGTTCACCGGGCTGAGCCCGCACTCCTTCGGCAAGTTGGTGACCGCGGTGCAGCGCGAGAGCTCAGCCGAACCACGGACGGGTCGTCCGTGGGGCCTGTCGCTTGAAGACCGTATTCTCCTGGTCGCGGCCTACTGGCGAACCACCTTGACCATGCGCCAACTGGCCCTGCTGTTCGGGGTTTCGAAGTCGGCGACCGACCGGATCATCGACCACATCGGCCCTCTGCTGGCCTTGCCGCCCCGACGCCGGTTCGCGAGGGGCACGGTGCTGATCGTGGACGGGACGTTGGTGCCCACCCGAGACCATGCGGTGGCCGAGCAGTCGAAGAACTATCGGTACTCCACCAATCACCAAGTGGTAATCGATGCCGACACCCGCCTGGTCGTTGTGGTCGGTCGGCCGCTGCCGGGCAACCGGAACGACTGCAAGGCGTGGGAGGAATCGGGGGCCAAGGCAGCGGTCGGCCGGACGACCGTGATAGCTGATGGCGGCTATCCAGGGACCGGATTGATCATGCCTCACCGCCGCACCCAGGGCGAGGAACTACCCGGCTGGAAGCGGGAGCACAACCGCTCACACAAGCAGGTCCGTGCGCGAGTGGAGCACGTCTTTGCCCGGATGAAGACCTGGAAAATCCTCCGCGACTGCAGGCTCAAGGGCGACGGTGTCCACCACGCCGTGCGCGGCATCGCCCGGCTGCACAATCTCAACCTTGCTGAATAGGGCCATGGCCGAACTCAGGCAGGTCCCTCACCCGCGTCCGCCAGCGGGATGCGGCGTGTGCCGCGGCCACTGCCCGCCCACCTGTTCCACCACAGCGGCCCGGAACGCTTCCAAAAGGACGCACCCTGGATACGTCCCAAACGCTCCGTACTTCCAGCGGTAGTAGCACGACCAGTAGCTCACCACGCGCCGCTCCGTGCGGGCGAAGAAGGCCGGATTCCGAGCGATGAACTCCCCGTAGAGTCGGCGCTGGGCCGAGCCTGGGATGGCGAGTCCTGGAAGACCCCGGCCGATCGCCTCGATGATCTCCAGCACGTATTCGCCGGCCAACTGCACCACGAACGGCACTACCCACGGCTCGCCCGACGCCACAATCTGCTCAAGGTGCCGCTGACGGACCTGGCCATCACTGTGCCGGGAGTACAGGCAGTGCAAAATTACCTGCTGAGTCCCGGCCAGGGGTGGCCGCTCCGAATCGGCGCTCGGCTCCTCGTTGTAGATGCGCGACGGGATGGCGACGGTCTCGCCCTGCACCTCGACCTCGAATGGCATCGTCGGTGCGAGCCTGGCCTCCGGCATGACCGCCAGGACGCTCTGCACGTCACCGGAAAGACGGGTCGGAAACGCTGCCTCCAGAGCATAGAGGTTGTCCCGTAACCGGTGGTGCTGCTGGTGCGTTGGTCGGGCATGGGTGGGGTGATCTCAGCAGATGATCCGAAGTGGATCGAGCCGTTTGCGGGTCTGACCGAGGTGCAGTTTGCGAGGCTGGTGGCACTGGTACGGCGCCGAGGTGGCGACGTTCAGCGTGGCCGGCCATGGCGGCTGTCGCTCGAAGACCGGGTGTTGCTGGTGGCGACGTACTGGCGCACGAACCTCACGTTGCGGCAGGTGGCGCCGTTGTTCGGAGTCTCGAAGTCCGCTGCCGACCGCATCTTGGACCATCTCGCACCGCTGCTGGCCATCTCGCCCGCGCGGCGGCCGCGCAAGGACACCGTCTACATCGTCGACGGCACTCTGGTGCCCACCCGCGACCGCAGTGTCGCCGCGTCCAGCAAGAACTACCGGTACTCGACCAATCTGCAGGTCGTCATCGACGCCAACAGCCGCCTGGTCGTGGCCATCGGTCTCCCGCTGCCCGGCAGCCGCAACGACTGCCGGGCCTTCACCGAGTCCGGCATCGATCGGGCCTGCCGCGGCGCCCCGACCCTTGCCGACGGCGGCTACCAAGGCACCGGCCTCCTGATCCCGCACCGCAAACGACGAGGCCAGAGCCACCTCAGCCCCTCGCAGGAGGCAGAGAACGCCGTCCATCGCCGGGCACGAGCGCGCGTGGAACACGCCCTGTCGCGGTTGAAGAACTGGAAGATCCTGCGGGACTGCCGACTCAAGGGCGACGGAGTTCACCAGGCCATGCTCGGCATCGCCCGACTGCACAACCTGGCCCTCACTGGATAACTCACACTCCATACGGGACAACCTCTAGGCGACGTTCGACGGATCCCGAGGCAGCTGCACAGCAGGAGGATAGGCGCCGAACCTCTCGGTCTCGCAACCGCCCGCCTCAACGTTGCGGGACAGCCTTTAGCTTCAATACCAGGACTCTGAACCGTTTCGGGTTCGGTGGAGAGCTCGCTGACGGGTTCGTTGGCGCGGGTGTGCTGGTGATCGTAGGCGGTTTCGTACTCGGCTGGTGATATGTGGCCGAGGGCCCCATGGAGTCGGCGGTAGTTGTACGAATCGATCCATTCGGCGGTGGCGAACTCGACGTCCGCAAAGGTCTTCCACGGCTCGCGACGGTTGATCAGTTTGGTCTTGAACAGGTCGATGGTGGACTCGGCGAGGGCGTTGTCGTAGGCATCAGCGACGGTGCCGATCGAGGCGTCGATGCCGGCGTCGAGGAGGTGGGCGGTGAAGGCGATCGAGGTGTACTGGGTGAGTTCAACCGGTCGATGCAACACCGGGTTGTTGAAGTGAGCGTAGTTGCTCTTCGAAGACTTCGGCGGGGGTCTTCCAGCCGAGGGTCTTGCGGGGCCGGTTGTTGAGTGCGTATGCGACGGCTTCGGGGTCTTCGGCGGACCACCGGGACAGGTCTGTGTCTTTCGGGAAATACTGTCGCAGCAGCCCGTTGGTGTTCTCGTTCGCCGGTCGCTGCCAGGGCGAGTGTGGGTCAGCGAAGAACACCCTGGTCCCGCTCTCCATGGCGAACTGGGCGTGGCCGGAGGGCTCCTTCCCGCGGTCCCAGGTGAGGGTCTTGCGTAGTTGCTCGGGCACCTTGGTCATCGCTTCCGTCAGCGCCGCGTTCATCGCCGTGGCCCCGTATCCGCCGAGCGATGGTCCGTTCTTGACGTACGGTTTCTCGCCCCAGCCGTCCAGCCGTGGGAGATGGACCAGGAGCGTGGACCTGCTGCTGCGCTCGACGAGCGTGCCGATCGCGGACCTACCCGTCCCGATGATCAGGTCACCCTGCCCAATGGCCTGGGACAGCACGGTCGTCGGCCTCGGCCGGGCGCTCGCTGAGAACGACGTCAGCAGTGACGTGGCCCTGCGGCTTGTTCCGGGACCGCGCCCTTGGCGCCCGCAGTGCACGGCCCGTGCGCAAGCACGTGACCAGCTCGCGCTTAAGCGCGCCTCGGCCCTCGATGAACAGCGCCTGGTAAATCGCCTCATGACTGATGCGCATGGACTCATCATCCGGGAAATCGACCCGCAGCCGGCAGGCGATCTGCTCCGGGCTCCATGCCGTTGACCACCGTCTGTCCTGGCGATGGGGCTTGTTCAGGCCCTTCCACGGCGGCGTCGCAGGACCTGGAATGATCGTGCCGTCGGGGCGGCGCACGTCACCGGCGAGTCGGTCCTGCACGTACTTACGCAAACGGCCGTTGCCCACGAGCCTGGCCGTCTTCGGGCGCTTCGCGGCCTGCTGCGCTTTCCACTGGGCCACCACGGCGCGATAGACCGGCTTACCACCCCTGGTCGCGGCGTTGCGACGCAGCTCGCGAGAGATCGTTCCCGGGTCGCGCCCGAGCGTGCGGGCGATCTCACGCACGCCCTTGTCCCGGGCCCTGAGCAAGGCGATCTCCTCGCGTTCGGCGAACGACAGGTAGCGGCCGGAGGGATCGTCCGCATCCGAATGATGAACCAGCCCTGGACCAACGGGAGTTCCGGCGCGATCCCGGCGCCACAGTGCCATGTCGAGGGCGTCCAGGACGAGCTTGGCCCGCTTGCTGGTAGAGGCGGACCAGCCGACGATCGCCCGGGAGAACACATCCACGACGAACGCCACGTAGACGATCCCGGACCAGGTAGCGACATAGGTGAAGCCGGCCACCCACCGCTCGTTCGGACCAGACGCGGTGAAGTCGCTCCTGAGCAGGTCAGCAGCCCGCTCCTGGCCGTCGTCCCGGATGGTGGTGCGGATCTTCTTCCCGCGTCTGGCACCCTCCAGGCCGAGGTCGCGCATCAGCCGGGCGACGGTGCAGCGAGCCACCGGTATGCCTTCGCGGTGCAGCTGCCGCCAGACCTTTCACACCCCGTAGACGCTGAAGTTGTCCCTGTGAACACGGCTGATGTGCGTCTTCAGCCCGGCGTCACGGACGGCCCGGGGGTGCGGTTCTTGGCGGCATGGTAGGCGCTGGTTGCGATCTCGAGCCCGTGACCGGACAGGACACGGCAGATCGGCTCGCCCCCGAACACCTGGCGGTACTCGTCGATGAACGCTACGAGCGCTTCGCCGGCCGGTCGAGCTCCGCCGCGAAGAAAGCCGACGCCGCCTTCAAGATCTCGTTCGCCCGCCGCAGCTCGGCATTCTCGGCCCGTAGCCGCTTGATCCCAGCAGCTTCCTCGGACGTTACACCGGGCCGCTGACCTGCGTCTACCTCAGCCTTGCGGACCCACGTCCGCACCGTCCCCGCCGCGCCGATCCCCAGCTTCGCCGCGACAGCCTTCATCGCGGCCCACTCGGTCGGGTAGTTCGGACGGATCTCCGTGACCATGCGCACCGCACGCTCACGAAGCTCAGCAGGGTAGGGGGACGGACGTGCCATGACTCGATCCTCTCAGGGAGCTCTTTCAGCGTTGGCTCTCCAGGGTGAGGAGGGCCTTGGCGATGACGGTCATGTGGTTGGGGCTGATGCGGGCTCTGCGGAAGATCTGCCAGGACTTCAGCTGTGCCATACCGCGTTCGACGGGAGCTCGAGCCTGGGCCGGTGCGCGGTTGACAGTTCGCTGTGTGGGCGTGAGTTCGCCTCCGGGTGGTCGTTTGAGCCCGGTGGTGGCCCAAGGGCCGGCGCGCTGGTATGCGCGGTCAGCCAGGGCGGGGGCGCCCTGTCGCTCGCAGATCCGGATGATCCGGTGGGGGCGGGCCGAGGTCAGGTCATGGGTGCGGTCCGGCAGCGCGGGCGAGATCCACAGCACCTTGCCGGTGGGGTCGGTGACGGCCTGGTCGTTCACCCCGTGGCGGCGGTGCTTGGCCGGGTAGTCGCCACGGCCCACGGCCGTCGCCGGTCCGGTCGCACTCGGCGAGGGTCCCGTCCAGCAGCACGAGGTCCGGGTCGCTCTCGCGCAGGACCTTCAGCAGGCCCGGAGCCCGGCCGGCGAGCAGACCGACGACGGCCGTGGCGTATGCGTGAGCGGTACCGACGGATATACCGAAGCCGGCCGCGATGCGCGCGAGGGTGTCGTGACGGCGCAGATACACCAGGGCGACCAGCGCACGCTGGTGCGGCGGGAGCTTGCATCGCCGGTCCCCCTCAAGGGTGACGATGAGCATCGTGACCCACGCGACCAAGGCGTGAGACAGGTCGAGTGCGGCAGGATAGAGAACCAACGAGGCTCCTGTGCCGATGGATTGAGACTTCGAACACCTCCCTCAACGGCACGGGAGCCTCGTGCGTTGCGGTCCCTCCTCCCCAGCAGCACCGTCACCCGTTCAGCGGCCACGCTGAAAAGGCTCAATGATCGTTTCAGAATGCGGTGCGTAGCCGCCTCAAGCAGATGATGACGCAGGCGAGTTGGAGGAGTCCCTCGTGCAGGTCTGCACGTATCTCGTAGCGGATGCGCAGGCGCTTGAACTGGTGGAGCCACGCGAACGTGCGCTCTACGACCCAGCGGGTCTTGCCCAGGCCAGAGCCGTGCGGGGCGCCGCGTTGGGCGATCTTCGGGACGATGCCGCGGGCCCACAGGAGCCGGCGGTACTTGCGGAAGTCGTAGCCGCGGTCGGCGTACAGACGCTTCGGCTTGTGGCGAGGACGGCCGCGGCGGCCCCGGATACGCGGAATCGCATCCAGGAGCGGAATGAGCTGGGTGACGTCGTGCCGGTTGCCGCCGGTCAGTGATCCGGCGAGCGGGGTGCCGTGGCGGTCGACGATCACATCGTGCTGAAATCGTCGCTTTTCTGTCCATCGCTCCGTTGCGGCCTGGGCGCACTCGTGTCGTGCCGCGGCGTGAGGTCGACCGGTGGACGGACGCGGGACCCTTCTGGCGCGTTGCTTCGAGGTGGCCAGGTCGTAGAGTAAGGGGTGCAGCGCGCGTGGATCGCTCCGCGTGCCGGCCTCGTCATCGCAGGCTTTGAGGCGCCGCACCTGCATGTACATGTCGCGCCGGTCTGGGACATGGGGACATGGGCGACTTTGATTTCAGCAAGGCCAAGCAGGAGGAGAATCAGTCAAAAGAGGGTTTCGTCCCGGCGAGGCTGTTTCGTTCGAGGTTCAGATGTCGCGCCAGTTTGGGGTGGATTCGCTGACGAGTCGTCGGCTTATGAGGTCGGTCATCGCGATGTGAATCATCGCTTCGGACCGGTGGGCGTGAGTTTCGTAGTCGCGGGCCAGTCGGCGGTGGTGCATGAGCCAGCCGGAGGTCCGCTCGACCACCATCGCCGGGGAATCACCTTGAAGCCTTTGGTTCCAGGGTCGCGCTGGACGACTTCGACGTCGATCCCGGGGCGGGCACCGTGGTCGATCACCGTCGCGCGGTATCCGGTGTCGGCCCATGCCTTGGTCACGTGGGGGCTTGTGCTGGCGATCTGGGAGAGCAAGTGGATGCCGCCGACGTTGTCGGAGACGCTGGCCGCGCTCACCCAGACTGCCAGCAGTAGTCCGAGGGCGTCGACACCGAGGTGGCGCTTACGACCTGCGATTTTCTTGCCCGCGTCGATGCCCTGATCGGCTGCCGGCACGATGGCGGAGGCCTTGACGCTCTGAGCGTCCAGCACGCAGGCGCTCGGCTCTTTGCTGCGGCCCTCGGCTTCACGAACCAGGCGTCGCAGCAGACCGTTGAGCTGGTCGAAGACGCCTTCCTTCTGCCAGGCGGCGAAGTAGCCGTAGACGGTTTCCCACAGTGCGAGGTCGTGCGGCAGGTAGCGCCAGGGGATCCCCCTGCGGTCGACGTACAGGATGGCGTCCATGATGTCGCGCAGGTCGTGCTCGGGTGGACGGTCGATGTCCAGGCCCTTGCCCCTGCGCTGGGCCCGCCAGGCGGTGAGCGTGGGACCGATCAACTCCCAGCGGGCATCGGACAGGTCGCTGGGATACGGGCGTAGTCGCGTTATGTTTCGGTAGTACCACCCACAGGGCACAAACAGCGTCAACGGGGGCGCTTTGGCATCAGACAGGAGCGACCCTACTCAGGCGGGCAGAGGCATGGAGTCTCCTGCCCCACAGGCCGCATCGACCACTCTCGCCTCAGCAAACACAGACCCACTCACCCCTCGAAGCACTACCGAACAACCTCGCCGGGACAAAACGCTCTTTCAGAGGTCGTTTTCACCTGTACTGCCCGCTTATCAGTGAATTCTCGAAGTGTCGGGTCGTGGTTCAGGTGAGGTGGCGGAGGCGGCTGGCGTCTATGAGGCGGGCGGGGTTGCGGATGAGGCAGAAGGAGACGTAATCCTGTCTCATCCCAGGATGCCTGGTCTTCGCGGCCGTGTGTGCGTCGACTGTCGCCGCTGTGCGCCTGGGCGCACTCTGCCCGCAGCGGTACGTCGGAAGCATGGTGAAACGACGTCCGTATCCGAGTGATCTGTCCGATGCCCGTTGGGAGTTGATCAAGCCGGTCCTTGCGGCCTGGCGGTTTGAGCGCCGCGGCCGGGCGCTGGACTTCGGCCGGCCGCCCGAACACGACCTGCGCGACATCATGGACGCGATCTTGTACGTGGATCGCACCGGCGTCCAGTGGCGCTACCTGCCGCATGATTTCCCGCACGGGAACACCGTCTACGGCTACTTCGCCAAGTGGGCGAACGAGGGTGTGTTCGCCCAGCTCAACGGTCTGCTTCGGCAGCTGCTGCGGGAGAAGGAAGGGCGGGAAGGCGAGCCTTCAGCGTGCGTGATCGACGCCCAGAGCGTGAAGACCTCGACCAGCGTCCCGGCCTCCGGTCAGGGCATCGACGCGGGCAAGAAGATCGTTGGCAGGAAGCGGAGCATCGTCACCGACACGCTCGGCCTTCTCCTCGCCGTGCTGGTCACCGCGGCGAGAGTGCAGGACTCCATCGCCGGCGCCCGGCTCCTGGATCAGGTCACCGCCGACCACCCCGGGATCCGCAAGGTCTGGGCCGACGGCGGCTACCGTCAGCACCTCGTCGAGCACGCCGCGACCCTCGGCATCGACATGGAAATCACCGCTCGCAAGCCCGGGAACAGGGGTTTCACCCCGATTCCGAAACGGTGGGCGGTCGAGCGGACGTACGGCTGGCTCATGCTCCACCGCCGCCTCGCGCGTGACTACGAAACCCTTCCAGCCGCTCCGAAGCCGTGATCCACATCGCCATGACCGACCTCATGGCCCGCCGCCTCACCGGCGAGAACACCATCTCCTGGCGCGACCCGACGAAGGCCATGAAACAACCGATTACGGGATGAAACATCGGGCGAAAACGACCTCTCAGGGCTGAGTGTGAGCGACGATCAGGATCCAGGTCCAGCGGTCCGCCGCCTGGGAGTACGGAGCTTCGGAGTGGTGCAGCCCCCAGGGTCTGCTTCGCGAAGCGAAAGGTGTGCTCCAGGTCGAAGCGGTGGAGAAATGCCTGCCAGAATCGGTCCACGTCGTCCGGAGTGGCGCTGGTCTTGGAGGGCCACAACCACACCGGCGGGGCGTCACGGTCGTTCGACATGCTCGACCTTCAACCGAATCAACGTGCCCTCGACCATGGGAAGTTCACCGTCGTGGTGGAGCCAGGAGGAGCGATGGGTGAGCCTTGGGTGGACCCGGTCCCATGCCTGAGAGGCCGTTCTCTTTCCGAATGTCGTGTGCGGTTCCGCTGGTCAGGCATGAGATTGCGGCTGTGGCGGGAGTCTCGACTCGTTGCTGATCGAGTCGGTGGGGGTGGCGGATGCCGTCGATGCGTGCGGTCCTGGAAACGCGGCGGAAGGCCGCTGCCGTGCGGGTGGATGAGCTCGAAGCCGAACTGAAGCGGGTGCGGGCAGAGCTGGCCGAAGCCGAGGAGGTTCTCAGGCTTCGGACGATGGGCCTGGAGCAGTATCTGGAAGCGCTCGCCGAGGAGGAACAGCCAGCCGGGACAGCCGCCGGCCCGTTGCGGAGGAAGCCGGTGGGCCCGCGCCGTGCGGTGCCGCATCGCCAGAACGCGGCCGGGGTCGAAGACCTGTCGGTGGACTACCAAGCGATGATGGCAGCCGCGGCCGAGGCCGGGATCGACGGGGTGGGCGCCCGGCGGGCGGCCGTGGTGCTCGGCTGGGACAGTGCCTCGGCCTCACGCGTCGAGGGTGCGAGAGCACGGTTGAAGAGGCTGGCGGAGCGGGGCTGGCTGGTGGAGACGAAGCCCGGGAGGTTCACCCTGCCGTCAGGACTGCAGGCCGACCAGATTGTGCGGCCAGACGGCGGCTCATCAGGGCGATCATCGACCAGCGGATGACGGCTTCGCTGGTGTCGGTGCGTCGTTCGTAGTCCCGGACCAGGCGGCGGCTGCGCAGAAACCAGGCGAAGGACCGTTCGACGACCCAGCGGCGGGGAAGTGCCTGGAAGCCTCGGACGCCTTCATCGCGGCGGACGATGTCAAGAACGAGGCCGAGGTGCTGGCTGGTCCAGTCGGTGAGGTGGCCGGTGTAGCCGCCATCGGCCCAGACCCGGGCCAGCCGCCGGAAGCGGCCCGCAGCCTGCGGCAGAGGGGACCGGGCGCCGTCCCGGTCGGTCACGGACGCCGGTGTGACCAGCACGGCCAGGAGAAGTCCGAGCGTGTCGGTGAGCAGGTGCCGCTTGCGACCATTGATCTTCTTGCCCGCGTCGAAGCCCCGAGAGCCGAAGGTGGCGGTGGCGTCCGCCTTCACCGACTGCGAGTCCACGCCTCCCCCGCTCGGCTCGGCGCTGCGGCCTTCGCCCCTACGAATGGCTCGCTCTGCCCGGTCAAGAAGGTAGGACGGTCTTACTGGCTCTGACAAAAGCTGCTGATCATGAGGCTGTCGGCCTCTCTGCTCGTATGTCTGGGTATGGGAAACCGTCAGTCGCGGCCGTGGATCGTGTCGGATGAACTGTGGTCGCTGGTCGAGCCGTTGTTGCCGACGCCAGGTCCGAAGAGGGTCCAGGGCAGACCGCGGGTGCCGGACCGGCAGGCCCTGTGCGGGATCCTCTTCGTGCTGCACACCGGTATCCAGTGGGAGTACCTGCCCCAGGAACTCGGCTTCGGCTCGGGCGTGACCTGCTGGCGGCGCCTGGCGGCCTGGAACGAGGCCGGCGTCTGGGACCAGCTCCACCAGCTGCTGCTGAACGAGCTGCGGTCGAAGGACCGGCTGGACTGGGAGCGGGCGGTGATCGACTCCTCGCACGTGCGGGCCGCCCGACGGGGCCCAAAGCGGGCCGAGCCCGGTCGACCGCGCACGGCCGGGCAGCAAGCACCACCTCATCGTCGACGGCCAGGGCATCCCGCTCGCGGTATCGCTGACCGGCGGCAACCGCAATGACGTCACCCAGCTGCTGCCCCTCCTAGACAAGATCCCACCCGTCGCGGGCCGGGTCGGCAGGCCCCGCCGGCGGCCGGACGCTCTGCTGGCCGACCGCGGCTAGGACCACGACATCCACCGCCGCCAGCTCTGGCAGCGCGGCATCCGGCCCATGATCGCCAGACGAAGCGAGCCCCACGGCACCGGCCTGGGCATCTTCCGCTACGTCGTCGAGCGCACGATCGCCTGGCTGCACGGCTTCCGCCGCCTCCGGATCCGCTGGGAACGACGCGACGACATCCACGAAACCTTCCCCGGCCTCGCCACCTGCCTGATCACCCACCGCCATGTCCAACGCCTTCGTTAGGACCTCTTATTGTCTCGCTGAACCATGCCGCCCCGCCACCGCCCGTCTGCCGCCGTGCCCCAGACTCCGGGCTCCTTGGCCGTCAGCAACGCCGCTGCCGTTCGCCGAGATACGGGAACTTCACCGGTGCAAACAACGCCCCCCCCACAAGCAAAACTGCCAAGGACTGGGCGTTTACGGAGGTCAGGCGCGGCGGACAGAGTGTCGTCGCAGGTCTTCGCGGGCAATTCGTGGATGGGGCGTCGAGGCTGGGGTGTTAGCACCTTCCGCGGTCATGGAGTGGAGGCTGCCGGGCGCTGATTGTGACCTGGTCCGGGTGGTGGGGGGCGCGTAGCCACAGAGCGCTATTGATGGCATGGGGGGGATGGAGACACCGTTCCCCGTGATCGGGTTGCGCGGTGCTTGCTGGCTGTTGGTCATCTCTGCGGCCTGCCCCGAGGGCAGTAGGCGATTGGCCACCTCCGCAACGCTGGTGCCAGGAACCTCAGCGGATACGGAGACCCCAACCAGAGGCATCTCCTGTTGGGCCGTCGGTTCGTCACCTGGGTTGTTGGGCGTTGCTTCGGGCGGGGTATTCCCAGTGAGCGACTCAAGGTACGGGTAGGTGAGCCGTGCGAACTCCGAAAGAGCCACGGCTCCCGCCCCGGCAGCCTGCCACGAGTGATTATCCATTCCGGCACCGACTGCCCATACGAGTGAGCCAACTCCGTGCCCCAGGAGGCCCTTGTTTCGTTCTCCCACCGCATCCCAAAAGAAGCCTGCTCCTGCGGCTGAAAATGCGATGGCGCGCGCCACAGGGTTGTCTGTCACCGCAGCACCCGTGAACGCGGCCATCTCGGAGACATCAACCAAACCCCTGGACCAAGCCGCCTTGCCCTGACGATATTTCATTGCGGCCGAGGTGAGGTTCGTCGTGGCATTCAGAGCGGGCCCCAGAGTTAGAGCAATCTTACTTCCTGTGGCGATTCCGCCCGCCCAAATAGCCGTACCGAGGGCATTGCCGATGCTCGTTGCCGCATCCTCGCGGTCCGGCCAACTCTCCAGCGCCTTCTCCGCGTTGTAGGCAGCGAGATGTCCGAAACCGATGGCGCGATACACGCTGTTGTGCCGTGCGTAACCGGCGGACACCCAACCCATGGTGGCCGTGAGGGTAGATTTCTTGACCACGTCCCAGAGCTTACTGCCCTTCCCACTTGCCTCGCACTGCGTCCCAGCGTCGGTCGTGGCGGCCGAGGGCGCGCGACCCTGCGGCACTCCCGACTCGAGGTACGTCTCCCGGTCGTGATCATCGCGGTGCGTTTGTTTTGCGGAGTCCATCATGATGGCACCTTTCGCGTTGCTTCCAAGCCAGGATTGCCGTTCCTCCACCGCCGAAACTGCGAATCCGTGATCAGGCCATGATGACTGCTGCCCCTCCGAACTGGTAGACCGGCGGGGAGTTGCCCCGATAGGTCGGTGAGCGTCGGTGGCCGTCGTGGGACATTGGTTCGGCCTCGCACGCATTCTGCCACGACGGGCTAGTGATCTGAGTCAGAGATTCGTCGGCAGTAGGCGGCGACTTTGTCGAGGATCTCGTCGGCGGTCTTCGTCCAGACGAAGGGTCTGGGGTGTTCGTTCCAGTCGGCGAGCCAGGACCTGATGTCACGTTCGAGGGCCTGGACGGAGCGATGGACGCCGCGCTTGAGTTTCTTCTGGGTCAGCTCGGCGAACCACCGCTCGACCAGGTTCAGCCAGGACGCGCTGGTCGGGGTGAAGTGCAGGTGGAACCGTGGATGGGCCAGCAGCCACTTCTTGATGTCGGGTGTCTTGTGGGTCGCGTAGTTGTCGAGGATCAGGTGGACTTGAAGGCCGGCTGGGACTTCCTTGTCGAGTTTGGTGAGGAACTTCTTGAACTCCGCGGCCCGGTGGCGGCGGTGAAGGGAGCCGATGACCTTGCCGGTCGCCACTTCCAGGGCGGCGAAGAGGGTGGTGGTGCCGGCGCGGACGTAGTCGTGGCTGCGGCGTTCAGGAACGCCGGGCATCATCGGCAGCACCGGCTGAGAGCGGTCGAGAGCCTGAATCTGCGACTTCTCGTCCACGCAGAGCACCAGGGCCTTCTCCGGCGGATCGAGATAGAGGCCGACGACGTCGCGGACCTTGTCGATGAACAGCGGGTCGGTAGACAGCTTGAACGTCTGTGAGCGGTGCGGGGCCAGGGCGAACGCCCGCCAGATCCTCGAGATGCTCGACTGCGACATGCCCGTGGCCGCAGCCATCGACCTCGTCGACCAGTGGGTGGCGTTCTTCGGCCTCTCCTCCAGCGTCTTGACGATGACGCGCTCGACGTCCGCGTCGGTGATCTTCCGCGGGACACCGGGCCGCGGGTCGTCACACAAGCCGTCCAAGCCCCGTTCGAGGAAGCGGCGTCGCCAGGTGCGGACCGTGTCCGGAGTGATCCGTAGACGCCGGGACACCTCCATGATCGAGTGCCCCTCGGCACACTCCAGCACGATCCGCGAGCGCAAGGCCAGGGCCTGGGCCGTTGAACAACGCCGCATCCAGCCCTCCAGCACGGCCCGCTGGGCATCGCTCACCGACAACGGCGGAATCTTCGGACCCGGACGACTCATGCCCAACTAACGAAAAATCTCCGACTCAGGTCACTAGTAGTGCTTCGTTAGGTTCTTCGCTGTCTGAGGCGGTTTCGTCGGGCAGGCAGGGGGCGTCCGCAGGTGGTGCAGGCACCGGTCCAGCACCTCAGCAGGTCCTGTAGAGCGTCGAGGACCTGGTAGAGGGTCAGGCCGGTGTGCGGACTTTTGGGTCGAGCCTCCTGAGGGCGAGGAATGCCTGGGCGGCGGTGACGAGGGTGACGTGGTGGTGCTAGCCGCGCCAGGTGCGGCCCTCGAAGTGGTCCAGGCCCAGGCCGTGCTTGAGCTCGCGGTAGTCGTGCTCGATCCGCCAGCGCATCTTCGCCCACCGCACCAGGTCGGCGACCGGGGTCGAAGCGGGAAGGTTCGATATCCAGTAGCCCGTGGGAGCGTCGTGGCTGTCCGGCCGTTCGACCAGGAGCGTCTGGGTGGGCAGGACGCCGTCCCATCGGTTGCGGCCGCCGCCCGCCTCCTGGGCCGCGGCCAGGGACTGCTTGCCCGAGGGCCGGATGGTCAGGACCGCGAACCATGAGGTCATCGCGCCTTTGCTGCCCTGGCGCCAGGTCACCTCGGTGAACCGGGCCGCGTCGGTCTCGGCCGCGAGGGCGGAGATGGCTCGTGGTGGGATGCGATAGCGAGGCAGTGTGGGCGGACCGAGCCCGCCGTATGTCGGATGGTGCGGCTCGACGCCCTCGGGGTGGACGACCTCCTTCCCGGTCAGCGCGAGGACGTAGGGCAGTCCTCGTTCCTCAAGGCCGATCCGGAACAGGGTGCTGACGCCGTAGCCGGCGTCGGCTACCACGACCGGCGCCTTCATCTGCCAGTCGGCGAGCGTGTCGAGCAGGCCGAGCGCAAGCCGCCACTTCTCCTGGTGGACGACGTCGTCGGGGACTCCCGCGCGGCGGCAGCGGTCCGGCTCGTCCGTCCACTCCCGCGGCAGATACAACTGCCAGTTCAGCGGGCACGAGGCCGTGTCGGTAGCGGCATGGACGCTGACCGCGACCTGGCAGTTCGCCCGCTTGCCGACCGCGCCGCAGTACTGCCGGGCCACCCCGACCGACGCCCGCCCGCACTTGGGGAACGACACGTCGTCGACCACCCACACCTCGGGCGTGACCGCCTCGGTGAGCCGCTCGGCGATCCGCTTCCTGACCGGCAGCGGATCCCACGGCGACTGGTTCACGAACTGCTGCAGGGCCTGCATGTTCCCGTCCGGCAGACGCTCGGCCATCGGCTGGACCGACTTCCGCCGGCCATCGAGCATCAGACCCCGCAGATAACATACCCAACTCCGCCTTGCCCGGCCCCTCGCAGAAGACCTTCGCAATCCCTGGGAGCGGCCCGCCCACCACGGGCGACTCACACCCGCGCGCGTCCGTCGAGGATTTCGCCGCCTCCACGGGAAAACACCTCAGCCAGCCAGCGCACCGAAACCCAGCACCGCAGGCCCCGGCCGGCCAATTGGGATCAAGAACAAGCGCCGCGCACGCGAGCACCCCGTCGGGAAACAGGACAAACCAAACCTCGCGGAAGCCATCGCAAGCAGCAGAGCTGCATAAACGTCAAGCTTAGGGACGAGAGCCCGACTCCGCACCGGCGTGACCAGGCGGGGGCGGTGCGAACGGTTCGGACAAGCCCGTCGGCGTCGGGGGTTGCAAGCCGTGGTGTTCCCGGTGCGGTGGTCCGGCTGTGGTGTCACACGTTCCCCGTCACCTGGCAACGCGACGTCCCTGTGACGATGGCCTTGAACTCTCGTAGCCGCCCGGAAACTGTGGGCCCGGTATGCCGTGCCTACCATCCTGGGCCCCGAATCCTGGAGGTGCCGCGGGTTCTCCGGCAGGCTGCCCTCCCCGCCTTTGAGCCCACTGGTTGAACTCTTGCCACGCTTGCATGTCCATCGCCACAGCCGGCGCAAAAGCGTTATCGAACTCGCGGCGATGCATATTGCTGGTGAATTCCTGGGAGGGGCCCGGCTGGTGACCGGCCTGGTGACTGGAGAACTGACCGGAACCGGCCGCGGACACCAGATAGTTCCCCACTGGGTTCTGCGCCTCGTCCGAGGCAGGCAGAACTCCCGGCAGCGGCACAGCGGCCCCGCTCCAAGACTGTGCAGCCCCCGCACCGGGCAGCCCCAGCCCGGGCTGCACACCGCCGACAACCACACCGGACAAGAAGTCCCGCTGCCGCGCTACCGCCGGGTCGATGTAGTAACCCGCCCTGTTCGGCCGTGGCTTCACGGGGATCTGCGCATCCGCCAGCACCTTCCCCTCCGCTTCACTGACCACACTCGCAGGGTCGAGGAGATGATGCATCCGCTGCCGGGCCGCGTTCTCCCACTTGGGCGCGTCCTTCCTGGCCGCCGTGGGGAGGTGACCGAGGGGGACCTGGGCGGGGTGTTCCGGCTCGCGGGTCAGGCCGTACAGCCGTGCGATCCCCGTGGCTTTGCTGACATGCGCAGCCGCCCTGGTGTCGTCACTGTGCCGCGGCACCGCCGGGTCGATGTAGTAACCCGCTCCCTGCGGCCGTGGCTTCAGGGGGATCTGCGCATCCGCCAGCACCTTCCCCTCCGCTTCACTGACCACCCTCGCAGGGCTGACGAGGCTATGCATCCGCTGCCGGGCCGCGTTCTCCCACGCGGGCGCGTCCTTCCTGGCCTGCGTGGGGAGGTGACCGAAGGGGACCTGGGCGGGGTATTCCGGCTCGCCGCTCAGGCCGTACAGCCGTGCGATCCCCGTGGCTTTGCTGACATGCGCAGCCGCCCTGGTGTCGTCACCGTGCCGCGCTACCGCCGGGTCGATGTAGTAACCCGCTCCCTGCGGCCGTGGCTTCAGGGGGATCTGCGCATCCGCCAGCACCTTCATCTCCGCTTCACTGACCACATTCTCGGGGTCGAGGAGATGATGCATCCGCTGCCGGGCTGCTTTCTCCCACGCGGGCGCGTCCTTCCTCCGCATGGGGAGGTGGCCGAGGGGGACCTGGGCGGGGTGTTCCGGCTCGCGGGTCAGGCCGTACAGCCGTGCGATCCCCGTGGCGTTGCTGACATGCGCAGCCGCCCTGGTGTCCTCACTGTGCCGCGCTACCGCCCGGTCGATGTGGTAACCCGCCCTGTTCGGCCGTGGCTTCACAGGAATCTGCGCATCCGCCAGCACCATCCCCTCCGCTTCACTGACCACATTCTCGGGTTTGAGGAGATTATGCATCCGCTTCCGGGCTGCTTTCTCCCACGCGGGCGCGTCCTTCCTGGTCCGCTTGGGGAGGTGGCCGCGGGGGACCTGGGCGGGGTGCTCCGGCTCGCCGCTCAGGCCGTACAGCCGTGCGATCCCCAGAGCGTGCCCTTGAAGGGGAGCGTGCTGATCCATGACATCCTCCATACGCAAACCGCCGACAACACCCCCCCTCAACGCAGCACACCGCCCGACGGTTCAACACCCGCCTGCCCTAGTACTCCGGCAGCGTTTCGCTATCTGGCCTGGTCAGAAGCATCCCCTGGAGTGTTGTGGACTGATGGTGTGTCAGGGACGGTCCCAGACCACCCCTCCAACGAGTGGCATCCAGAACTGTCCGAGCTGTGATGAGGGCAGCCTCCCCGCGTGATCGACGACCTGGCCGACGCGACCTGGGGCCGGGACTTCGACGACCTCATCCTGCGAATCGGCCACCGCTTCGGCCGTGCAGACCCACGACGTCGCATGCGCGACTACGTCCGCGCCCTGCTCGGTCCGGTCGGCCGCAAAAACGGCTGGTAACCTGGCCGAGCACGTAGGCCACCGCACCCCGACGGCCTGCAACGGCTCCTCAACGGAGCCACCTGGAACGCCGACGACGTCCGCGACGACCTGCAGACATACGTCGCCGACAACCTCGGCGAAACCGTCGGGGTCCTCATCCTCGATGATACCGGCTTCGTCAAGAAGGGCGCCACCTCCGCGGGCGCGCAGCACCAGTATTCCGGCACCGCCGGGGCCCGTATTTCGGGGGCGGCCGCTGACCAGCTACCAGGTCGTCCCCGAGACCATCGCCGCCACAACCACCAGGACCGTCCTGACCATCGGGGCCACACTGGACGCAGGCAGCTACGATCTCGGCATCAGCGTCACACCCGCCGAGTTCCACGCCCTTCCGATCACACCCAACACCTTCCACGGTAACTGGAACTACACACTGTCGCTCGTTCCACCGCGAGCGCCAGACGCGCCGGCAACGGCACACCGGACCGATCCCGCCCTGACCGCGATGCTGACCGACCCGGCCCTGATCGGCATGTCACGAACCGCCTTCGAGCAGCTGGTGACGGTCTCGGAACCTTTCTGGGACGCGTTGGCCGAGGCGGCATTCCCGCGACGCTTCCACCGACCACGCAGCTACCGTCACCCACAGACCAGCAGCATGGACCACACACCCACCGGCTCCTGGCAGCCATCCTCTGCCGTCGCAGAGCGATGACCATGACGTTCCTGGTCCAACTATTTGGGTGTCAAACGCACCAACCTGTCCATCCAGTACCAGGACGCAAAACGGCTCCTGGACCTGCACCGGTCCCTCGTCACGCCGATACCCGGATCGCCGGCCCGCACCTTGGAACAGCTACACGCCCGAACAACCCCCGTGGAAGCCAATACGGGCCCCGGGCCCCGCCGAGAACTGCCAGGTCGGCGGTGCGACGCGAGGTCGCACGCTGTGAGTGGTTACGTAGGGAGGCGGTGGGCATGACGCCGATGACGTAACCCGGGCCGTCCAAGGCCCGTCCCCTCTCCGACGTGCGTCGCTGGCAACGGCGGGGTGCGAAGCTCGGGGAAGAAGCCCAAGAGCTCCCGTTCCATCCGGGAGCCACACAGGCAAAGAGGGTGAAGCTCACTGAACCTTCAACGATGCTCCGTGATGGCAAGCCTCGCAGATGGGAAGTAAGACCGTGTCCTACATGGTCAGTTGGTCGTTGGGCTGCGTATGGGGCGGGGTACGTGGAGTTGGATTGTTCCGGACGGCTTGTGGGAGATCGCCAGGCCGTTGATCCCGGAGGTCCGGGTTCGGCCGCAGGGCGGCGGGAAGCAGAACACGCCTGATGAGACGCTGTTCGCAGCGATCATCTATGTGCTGGTCAGTGGATGTGCCTGGCGGGCTCTGCCGCCGTGTTTCGGGATATCGAAGTCGACCGCACACCGCAGGTTCATGATCTGGTCGAGGGCCGGCGTGTGGGGGCGCTTGCATGAAGCCGTCGTTCACCGGCTCGATGACGCGGGCCTTGTCGATGTCTCCCGTGTGGTCCTCGACTCGGCTCATGTGCGCGCTAAAAAGGGGCGAACACACAGGTCCGAGCCCCGTGGACCGAGGCAAGCCGGGTTCCAAGATGCACACCCTGTCGGACGCGAACGGACTGCCCCTGGTCGTCGGCGTCTCGGCCGCCAACGTCCACGACAGCCAAAGCCTGAAGCCCATGGTGGCGGGTCACCAAACGAAACACGACCCCTATCGCGGCCGCCACTTCAAACCCCAACGCCTCCATGCCGACAAGGCCTACGACATCCCTGAACTGCGGAAATGGCTCCGCGGCAAGCGGATCGGAGTGCGTATCGCCCGCAAGGGCATCGAGTCCAGCGAACGATTGGGTCGGCGCCGATGGGTGATCGAACGGACCATCTCCTGGCTGTCCGGCTACCGCAGACTCAGCCCTCGCTACGAACGGAAACCCCGCAACTACCTGGCCTTTCTCGGCCTCGCCGCAGCACTGTGCTGCTACAAACGACTCCTCAAACTGACCATGTAGGACACGGTCTAAGACCGTGTCCTACGTGGTGATCGCTCGTTGGGCTGTCTATGGGGCGGGGTACGTGGAGTTGGATTGTTCCGGACGGGCTGTGGGAGATCGCCGAGCCGCTGATCCCGCCGTCGAAGGTGCGACCGCAGGGTGGCGGAACGCAGGACACACCTGATGAGACGCTGTTCGCGGCGATCATCTACGTGCTGGTCAGCGGTTGCGCCTGGCGGGCTCTGCCGCCGTGCTTCGGGATATCGAAGTCGACTGCGCACCGCCGGTTCCTGATCTGGTCCAGAGCCGGTGTCTGGGGCCGTCTGCACGAGGCCGTGCTGCACCGGCTCGACGACGCCGGCCTGATCGACGTCACCCGCGTCGTACTCGACACCGCCCACGTCCGGGCCAAAAAGGGGGCGAACACACAGGTCCGAGCCCCGTGGACCGGGGCAAGCCGGGTTCCAAGATGCACATCCTGTCGGACGCGAACGGCCTGCCCCTCGTTGTCGGTGTCTCCGCCGGCAACACCCACGACAGCGAAGGACTGAAGCCGATGGTGGAGGGTCACCAAACGAGACACGACCCCCATCGCGACCGCCACTTCAAGCCCCAGCGCCTGCACGCCGACAAGGCGTACGACATCCCCCACCTGCGGAAATGGTTACGCGGCAAGCGCATTGGCGTCCGCATCGCCCGCAAGGGCATCGAGTCCAGCGAACGATTACTGAGGATTTCGGGTTGTCGTCGGGTAGTGACGGCTGATGGCCCCTGCGGTATGCCGTTGGTGTGAGGTATCCGGAGGGTGGGGGCTTGACCGCTGAGCGGCGGGCCTTTCGTGAGGGGATCCGGCTTCAGGCCGGCGAGAGGTTCGCGGCGGGCGAGAAGACGGCGGCGATCGCGAAGGATCTGCGGGTGAGTGTGCGGTCGGTGGAGCGCTGGCGTCGTGCCTGGCGCGAGGGCGGCATGGAGGCCCTGCGCTCGGCGGGTCCGGCGAACTCCCCGACCGTCACAGACGCCCAGTTCGCCGTGCTCGAGGAAGAACTCGGCAAGGGGCCGGCCGTACACGGCTTCGAAGACGAACGCTGGACCCTGACACGGGTGCAGACGGTGATCCGCCGGCGTCTGCGGGTGAGCCTGTCGGTGGCGACGGTGTGGCGGCTGCTGAAACGGCACGGTTGGTCCTGGCAGGCACCCGCCCGCAGAGCACTCGAGCGCGACGAGCATGCGGTGGAGCTGTGGAAGAGGGAGGTGTGGCCGCAGGTAAAAGACTCGCGGCGGCGTCCGGTGCCTGGATCGTCTTCGAGGACGAGGCCGGCTTCTCGATGACCCCGCCCCGTGCCCACACCTGGGGCCGACGCGGACACACCCCCGTCATCCGCGTCCGCGGCAGGTCCCGCCGCCGGACTTCCATCGCCGCACTGTGCTGCTACAAACCCGGCGAGAAGAGCCGCCTCATCCACCGGCCCCGCGCTCACCTCCGCCTCAAGGGCGCACGCAAAAGCCTCTCCTGGCAGGACTACCGCGACCTCCTGGTCCGCGCACACCTCCAGCTCGACGGCCCGATCGTGGTGGTCTGGGACAACCTCAACACCCACCTGGCCACCGGGCTGAAGCAGTACGAGGCCGACCACGACTGGCTCACCACCGTCCGCCTCCCGCCCTACGCACCCGACCTCAATCCCGTCGAGGCCGTCTGGTCGCTGGTACGCAGGGCGATGGCCAACACCGCCTTCGACACATCCGCCGACCTCGACCGCACCCTTCGCCGCGAGTTACGCAGGATCCAGCTCCGACCCCACCTGGTCGACGGCTGCCTGACCGCCACAGGTCTGGCCATCACCCCACCGACCCCGCCCTGAAAACCTCAGTAGGACGCCGACGCTGGGTCATCGAGCGCACCATGTCGTGGCTGTCCGGCTACCGCAGACTCAGCCCGCGGTACGAGCGCGACCCCCGCAACTACCTGGCATTTCTCGGCCTAGCCGCCGCCCTCTGCTGCTACAAACGACTCATCCGCCTCACCACGTAGGACACGGTCTAAGAGCGTGGTGCAGGACTGGCGGGCTGAGAAGCGGCCGGTGCCGGTCGAAGCCACCGAGTCAGCCGGGAGGACACAACCGTCCCGGGGTAATGAGGGCGCCCACCCCGGTCGCATCTCACACGTGTGGAACGCGACTGTCGGCGACGCTTGAAAGGTGAGCCGATTCCGGCGGGTGAAAAATGACCCCCGCTGTGTCAGTTGATGTTGGTCATTTCCCGGTGTTGGCGGCGGGAACTCGTCCGAGGTCGCGGCCGCGCATGCGATAGCTGTCGCCCTTGAGCGAGATGACCTCGGCATGATGGACGAGTCGGTCGATCATCGCGGCGGCGACGGTGTCGTCGCCGAAGACCTCGCCCCAGCGCCCGAAGGGCTTGTTGCTGGTCACGATCACCGAGGCGCGTTCGTAGCGGCCCGAGATGAACTGGAAGAACAGGTTCGCGGCCTCGGGCTCGAAGGGGATGTAGCCCTCTTCGTCGATCACGATCAGCGGGATCCGTCCCAGCCGGGTCAACTCGTCGCTCGGACGCGCTGCTTGAGGGTCCTCGGCGAGGCGGGTGGCCCACTGGGCGGCGGTGCCGAAGGCGACCCGGTGGCCGGCCTGGCAGGCCCGGATGCCGAGCCCGGTGGCGAGGTGGGTCTTGCCGGTGTCGGGCGGCCCCAGGAAGATCACATTCTCCTTTCCAGCGACGAAGTCCAGCGTCCCCAGATGGGCGATGACCTTGCGTTTCACGGACCGCTGGCGGTCGAAGTCGAAGTCCTCCAGCGACTTGCGAGAGGGAAAGCGGGCCGCCGCCCGGATGCGTCCCTCGGCGCCGTGGGAGTCGCGGGCGGCGAGCTCCCGCTGGAGGCAGGCGGCCAGATACTCCTCCTGGCTCCAGCCCTCGTCGCGGGCCCGCTCGGCGAGCCTGGCAGCAGCGTCCCGCAGAGCTGGGGCTTTCAGCCCTTTGTTCAGGTAGATCAGTTCGGAGCCGACGTCGCGGCTGGTCCCGGCCTGGTTCGTGCCGATCTTCGTGCTCATCACGCTACCCCTCCACCCGTGCTCAGCCCGCCGTCGATGACGCCGAAGATCCGGTCGTATGTGTCCAGCGAGCGTTCCTCGACTTCCGTCACGTCCATCGGCGCCGGTTTCGTGCCGCCGGCCGCCTTGCGGGCGGCCGCGGCAGCGGCCGCATGGTCCGGATCGGTGATCGTCTGGTGGCGAGCCCAGCTACGGGCATGGCGGGCGGCCTCCACGCCGTCGCAGGTCACCAGGACCTGGTCCGGGTCGGCGGTGACTTCGATGCGGCGGCCGACGGCCAGCGGAAGCACCGAGTAGTCGCAGGTGTCCAGGCGGACCTAGGGTCCGTCTTCAAAGATCACTGAGGTGGTGGATCATGGTGGGGTGATACGCCGCCATGAACTCACGGATGCGGAATGGGAGTTACTTGCTCCACTGATACCGCGGGCCGCCACGGGACGTCCGCGTGTGTCGGACCGCCAGGTCATCAACGGGATGGTCTACAAGATCCGCACCGGTATCTCCTGGCGTGACCTGCCGGAACGCTACGGGCCGTGGAAGACGGTCTACACCCGGTTCCGCCGCTACGCCCTGGACGGCGTGTTCGCCCGAGCGCTTCAGCAGGTCCAAGCCGAAGCGGACGCGGCCGGCGACATCGACTGGTTGGTCCAGATCGACTCCACCATCGTCCGTGCCCACCAGCACGCTGCTGCCACCGGCCGAAAAGGGGAACCACCGGCAGGACGAACCGGACGATCACGCCCTCGGCCGATCCCGAGGCGGACTGACCACCAAAATTCACCTCGCTTGCGACGGCCGCGGCCGGCCCCTCGCCATCCTGCTGACACCCGGCCAACGGCACGACAGCATCTGCGCACGCCCGCTCCTCGAACGCATCCACATCCCGCGAACCGGCGTCGGACGACCACGCTGCAGGCCCGACCAGGTCATCGCGGACAAGGCCTACAGCTCCCGCGGCTTCCGCGCCTACCTGCGCAAACGCGGCATCGCACACACCATCCCGGAGAAGACCGACCAGCGACGGCACCGTCACAACCGCGGACGTCACGGCGGCCGACCACCGGCATTCGACCGGCATCTCTACCGTCGCCGCAACGTCGTTGAGCGCTGCTTCAACCGTCTCAAGGGCTTCCGCGGCATCGCCACTCGATACGAGAAGACCGCCACTTCCTACGAAGCAGCGGTCAATCTCGCCTCATTCCTACTCTGGGCAAGATCCGTTTGAAGACGGACCCTAGTACTCCAGTGAGACATCGTTGCCTGAGCTGGTCCTTCGTCGGTAGTGGCAGCGTCGGGCTGTGGCTTGGTGCCGTCTGCGCCAGAGGGACCAGTTCAGGGCGTGGACAACCGCTCCTGGGCGTGGGGTGGGGCGGGGCAGCAGAGCTTCCAGGAGCCGGCGGACTTCTGCCACGGTGAAGCGGATGGTGCTGGTGGTGTCGTTTCTGCTGCCCCCCCTTTCGGCGGCTTGGACGGCGACGGCGGCCAGGAAGGCATGGGCGAGCATGGCCAGAGTGATGTGCTGGTACCAGCCCGGATAGCGGCGGACTTCGTACTGATCGAGGCCGCATTCGTTCTTCGCGGCCTGGAAGGCTTCCTCGATCGCCCAGCGCGATCCGGCGATGCGGACCAGGTCCTCGACGCTGGTGCCGTTCGGTGCGTATGCGAGGAAGTTGGTCAACTCGTCCGGTCGGGTCAGGCTGCGGCGGGCCAGCACCCACCGCTGGTGGGTGGGCCGATCGCCGTCGAAGTCCCAGATGGCCGGCAGCCTTGCGGCGGCCCAGTCGTAGACGCGCGGGCCTTTGGCGCCGTCACCGCAGGAGTGGCGTTCCCATGCCTCATCTGATGCGTCGGCGATGGCGCGATCGATACGGCTGAATGGTCCGTGGAGGTGCTGAGACTTCGGCACGGCCAGGACGTAGCCGACGCCGGCTTCTTCCAGGGTGCGGCGCATGCGCCATTCCTGTCCGTAGGCGCAGTCACCCGTCACCCAGGCGATCGGCAGGGGTGAAGCAAGAGCTCGCAGGATCATCGCGCGGGCCAGTTCTCCCTCGGTCGCGAACCCACGGCTGGCGGGGACTTTCGCGGTCCCGCACCGGTCCAGGACTTGGGCAGGTAGAGCTCCCGGTTCACCAGAGCCCTGCCCCTCGAGGAGCCGTAAGCGGCGAACACCCCGATCTGGCAGTTCTCGGTGTGGCCGGCCGTGCCCGAGTACTGCCGCTGCACGCCGGCAGAGGTGGTGCCCTTCTTCAGGGCACCGGTGTCGTCGATGATCAGAACCCCCTCCGGGGTGCCAAGCCGCTCGGCGACGTGTTGCTGCAGATCGTCTCGGACCGCGTCAGCGTCCCAGGAGGCGCCGTTCAGCAGATGCTGGAAGCTGGCTGGCCCTCGATGACCTGCATACTCGGCCAATTGCCTGCCGCTCTTCCGCTCCACCGGCGCCAGCAGACCGCGCAGGTAGTCCCGCATCCGCCACCGCACATCCACCCGAGAGAACCGGCTCGCCACACGCGCGAAGACCGACTCCAACTCCTCAGCCCACAAACTAGCTTCATCCATCCCCACCATGCCCGGAACAACGAAACCGACCAGCTCAGGCAACGATTTCTCACTGGAGTACTAGTCTTCTGAGTTAGGATTTCTGTTCAGATAGCTGGCGAGGCGTTCGAGGATCTCGTCTGCGGTCTTCGTCCGGATGTAGGGCTTGGGATCGGTGTTCCATGCGGCGGTCCAGGTCCGGATGTCCTTCTCCAGCGCCTGGACGCTTCTGTGGACGCCTCGCCGTATCTGCTTGCTCGTCAGCTCGGCGAACCACCGCTCGACCAGGTTGAGCCAGGACGAGCCGGTGGGTGTGAAGTGCAGGTGGAAGCGGGGGTGGGCCAGCAGCCAGGTTTTGATGGCTGGGGTCTTGTGGGTGGCGTAGTTGTCCAGCACCAGATGCACGTCCAGGCCCGCCGGCACCTCCCGGTCGAGTTTGATCAGGAACTTCTTGAACTCCTCGGCACGGTGCCGGCGGTGCAGGGAGCCGATCACCTTCCCCGTGGCCACCTCCAGTGCGGCGAACAACGTGGCGGTGCCCGCGCGCACGTGGGTGACCCGCTGCGGGACGCCGGGCATCATCGGCAGCACCGGCTGGGACCGGTCAAGGGCCCGGATCTGCGACTTCTCGTCGACACAGAGCACCAGGGCCTTCTCGGGCGGGTCCAGATAGAGGCCGACCACGTCGTGGACCTTGTCGACGAAGTGCGGGTCCGTCGACAGCTTGAACGTCTCGGTGCGGTGCGGTGCGGCTGCAGGCCGAAGGCCCGCCAGATCCGCGACACGGTCGACTGCGACAGACCCGTCTCCGTGGCCATCGCCCGCGTCGACCAGTGCGTGGCGTTCTTCGGCGCGGTCTCCAGCGTCCGCTTCACCACCGCAGCGACCTGCTCGTCGGTGACCGTCCGGGGCCCGCCAGAGCGCGGCACGTCACCCAGCCCGGCGATCCGGTGCCCGACGAACCGCCTCCGCCAGCGGCCCACCGCATGCGGTGTCGAACCGAGCTGTGCGGCCACGTCCTTGTTGGACGCGCCAGTCGCACAGGCCAGGATGACCCGGCACCGCAAAGCCCACGCCTACGGGGTGGAACAGCACCGCACCCACCCCTCCAGCGCAGCCCGCTCCGCATCCGACAAGATCAACTCGGCCTTCGGCCGCCCAGTACGCGCCACCAGGCAACCCTACACATCTGAACAGAACTCCTGACTCAGAAGACTAGGCAGTGTCTTCAAATGATCACCGCTGGTGGATCATGGTGACGTGATACGTCGTCATGAACTGTCGGACGCCGAGTGGGAGTTCGTCCGGCCACTGCTGCCCGAATCGTTGCGGGGGCGGAAGCGGCTGGACGACCGCAGGGTGCTGAACGGGATCGTGTGGAAGTTCCGCACCGGAACAGCCTGGCGGGATGTGCCCGAACGCTATGGTCCGTGGGCCACGCTGCACACCCGTTTCCGCAGGTGGGCGGCGGATGGGACGTTCGACCGGATGCTGCGGGCCGCGCAGGCGAAGGCGGACGCGGCAGGCGACATCGAGTGGCTGGTGGCGGTCGACTCCACGATCGTCCGGGCCCACCAGCATGCGGCCGGGGCCCGAAAAGGTGCCTCTATGGGCTTCGTCAAGCTGTAACAGGGGTGGGCGGCTGGTAGAAGGTGCCGTCTCGGAGCATCGCGAAGAGGACGTCGATGCGGCGTCGGGCGAGTGCGACGAGGGCTGCGACATGGTGCTTCCCCTCGCGACGTTTTCGGTCGTAGTAAGCACGGGACTCGGGCTGGGAGAGCGAGGCGAACGCGGCGAGGTAGAAGGCCCGTTTGAGCTGTTTGTTGCCGCGCCTGGAAGGGTGTTCGCCGCGGATGGAGGAGCCGGAGTTCCTGGTCACGGGTGCCAGGCCCGCGTAGGCGGCGAGGTGGCCGGCGGTGGCGAAGCCGCTGCCGTCACCGACGTCGATGAGGATGCGGGCCGCGGTCCTGAC
The DNA here is from genome assembly GCF_036246005.1 of Streptomyces sp. NBC_01723. Lineage (NCBI taxonomy): Bacteria > Bacillati > Actinomycetota > Actinomycetes > Kitasatosporales > Streptomycetaceae > Streptomyces > Streptomyces sp. NBC_01723. The sequence continues at coordinate 7,130,298 of NZ_CP109171.1, read as the reverse complement.
CCCGATGCCGGGCATCGAGATCAGGACCTGGGAAAGAGGGTGGGCCTCCAGAAGTTCTTCGATCCTTGCAGGGAGCCGATCACCTTGCCGGTGGCCACCTCGAGAGCGGCGAACAATGTGGTGGTGCCCGCGCGCACGTAGTCGTGGGTGAGGCGCTGCGGGACGCCGGGCATCATCGGCAGCACCGGCTGGGAGCGGTCCAGGGCCTGGATCTGCGACTTCTCGTCGACGCAGAACACCAGAGCGCGTTCGGGCGGGTCCAGATAGAGGCCGACGACATCGTGGACCTTGTCGACGAAGTACGGGTCCGTGGACAGCTTGAAGGTCTCTGTGCGGTGCGGCTGCAGGCCGAAGGCCCGCCAGATCCGTGACACGGTCGACTGCGACAGGCCCATCTCCTTCGCCATCGCCCGCGTCGACCAGTGCGTGGCGTTCTTCGGCGTCGACTCGAGCGTCCGCTTCACCACCGCAGCGACCTGCTCGTCGGTGACCGTCCGGGGGCCGCCCGGGCGCGGCATGTCACCCAGCCCGGCGATCCGGTGCCCGACGAACCGCTTCCGCCAGCGGCCCACCGCATGCGGCGTGGAGCCCAACTGCGCGGCCACGTCTTTGTTCGACGCGCCTGTCGCGCAGGCCAGGATGATCCGACACCGCAAAGCCCACGCCTGCGGGGTGGAACGGCGCCGCACCCATCCCTCCAGCGCAGCCCGTTCCGCATCCGACAGGATCAACTCGGCCTTCGGCCGCCCAGTACGCGCCACCAGGCAACCCTACACAACTGAACAGAATTCCTGACTCAGAAGACTAGCTTGATCTTTAACCTGTGCGGCGGGGGCGGGGAGTGGTCGGCTTCTTGTTCCGGGACGTGGTAGCCCTCGTTTTGCGGGGTGTGTGGACGTCGTGGCGTGGGGTGGGCCGGGTGTTCTTCCGGCCGGGAGGTCGTCCAGGTCCGGGGCGGGTGGATTTCGGTGCCCCGGCCGGGCAGAGGACCGTGGGGCGGATGTGCCGAAAGTCGCGGCGGACACGTGCCGGGGTCAGCCTGTCTGAGGCAACGGGTCTCTCCCATGGGCGACGCCGGTCGGCTGCGAGTGGCCGGGCCAGCCGCAGTTGGGTGTAAGCCGCGAGGATCAGCCAGGTCCAGCGGTCGGCCGCCTCGGGGGTGCGGATCTTCGGGCAGGTCCAGCCGAGCGTCTGCTTGAACAGGCGGAAGGTGTGCTCGATGTCGAAGCGACGCAGGTATGCCTGCCAGCGTCGGTCGGCGTCCGCTTCGGTGGCGCCGGTGCCCGACCACCACAGCCAGACCGGCTTCGGGGTGGCTCCGCTGGGCAGATGATCGATGTCCAAGCGGATCACTGTCCCCTCGACGATCGGGAGTGAACCGTCGGCCGCGGCCCAGGAAGAACGGTGGGTGAGCTTGGGATGGAGCCGGTCCCAGGACCGGGCGACGGCGGTGCCGTAGAGGCGCGTGTCGGTGACCGTGTGGGTGTCCGGGGTGCCCCAGGTGTCAGGCTGCCCGAAGACGAACTCGCCGCCGTGCCGGGGCGGCCGGCCCATGGTGTGAGGCTGCCGTGGCGGGGCTGGCCTGCGCAGGACGCGGTCCGACCGCATCCTGGCCGGGACTTTCACCGGCAGATCCCGCAGGAGGTGGGCCAGGCGGGGCGCGTCGTATCCAGCGTCCGCGATGACGAGGACATCCGGATCGCCGACCTGCCACTGGCCTGCGGTGATCAGCCGCTCGACCAGCTCGCGCCACTGCCGGGCGGTGACGGCGGCGCTGTCGTCCCCAGGCGCCAGACGCAGAGCGTCCAGCGGGGCGGTCCACGAGCTACGGCCCGGCTCGAGCGCGCAGATGATCGAGTACGGCCAGCCGGGGACGGGGATGTGCTGGTCCTTGCCCCGGCCGTAGGTGTGACACAGGATCCGCTCCGGTGAGGTGTGGGCGTCCGGCCGCAGCCAGCAAGTGATGTCGACGGCCAGGACCAGCCGGCCGTCGGCCGCCCGCGGCAGGGACACCGAGGCCAGAGCCTGCCGCATCCGATCCGCGTCGACCCGGCCCTTTGAGACAGCGGCGTAGAGTCCTCCGTGCCCACGGCGGTATTCGCCCACCAGCGACAGCTCGGCCAGGGATCTCACCGGCCCATCACCGCACAGAACCGCATCCGCCAGCTCGAACAGCGCATCCGAACGAGCGGTGAGACAGAAGTAGAACTCGCCCCGGATTCCTAATGGTGTTTGTCAAGCCGCCAGAGCGATGGGGGGCGTCTGTTGGTGGCACCGCCCGTCGCGCAGAAGAGCCCAGAGGACGTTGACACGGCGGCGGGCAGGAGCAAGGACCGCTTGCGTGTGACGCTTGCCCTCGGCACGCTTGCGGTCGTAAAACCGGCGCGAGTCTTCGCAGTAACGGATGCTGAACAGTGCCGAGGTGTAGAAGACGCGCTGGAGGCGGCGGTTGTATCGCTGGGGACGCCGTAGATTCCCGCTTATCTTGCCTGAGTCACGGGGAACGGGCGCGACACCACCGAAGCCGGCAAGGCGGTCAGGGGTACCGAAGGCAGCCATGTCGCCGCCGGTGGCGGCCAGGAACTCGGCGCCGAGGATGACGCCCAGGCCGGGCATGCTGGTGATCACTTCGTAGGTGTGATGGTCGCGAAACCGGGCCTCGATGAGCTTGTCAACCTCGGTGATCTGCTGGTTGAGGACGATTACCTCCTTCGCCAGCGTGTGCACCAGCTGGGCGGTCAGCTCCTCTCCGGGGAGGCTTGTGTGCTGGCGCTCGGCGGCCTGGACAGCGGTCACGGCAAGCCGGTCAGCGCGGATGACCTTGCGGTTGCGCAGCCAGGTCTCCAGCCGTTTGACGCCGATCCGGCGGAGAGCTGCCGGAGTCTGGTAGCCCGTCAGCAAGGTCAGCGGGCCTGTGTTGGCGAGGTCCAGGGCCCGTTCCAGGCTGGGGAAAATGCTGGTGAGCTGGGCACGGAGCCGGTTGACGGTCCGGGTGCGGTCAGCGACCAGGTCCGTGCGGCGGTTGGTGAGAATCCTGAGGTCGGTGACGGTCTCGTCGCTGGCGCGTAAGGAGTGCAGATCGCGGCGAACGCGGGTCTGGTCAGCGATGACGGCGGCGTCCTTGGCGTCGGTCTTTCCCTCGCCGCGGTAGCCCTCGGAGGCGCGGTGAATGGCCCTGCCGGAGATGTAGCGCACCGACTGACTGTGGTTGATCAGGATCGCGATGGCCAGGGCGGCTCCGTCGTCGGCCAGGTCGATGCCCCAAGTCACCTCGTCGCCCAGGCCCAGGACATCGGCGAGGAGTTCGAGCAGCTCGGGTTCGTCGTTGGTGACGCGTCGCGACAGCAGCTGACGGCCGCCCTCGTCGATCGCGACGCAGTGGTGGTGGGTCTTGCCTGCGTCGATGCCGGCCCAGATCGTGGCCATGTGGTGCCTCCGTGCGGTGTGCTGCTGGTGCCTCCCGACGGACGACCTCGCTGTCGATTCCCTACGGAGCGATCATTCGCAATTCCTAATTAGCAGCCGAGTCGTCGTGGGGCGTCGGGTGGCCAATCCGGGCAAGCCACAACGGCAGAAGCGTGAAAGCCACACCCGACACCCCTGGGCGGGTCAACCATACGAAGGGCTCACCGCATCCCGCAGAACAACGTAGGGAAGCGTGACAGTTCCACTGGCGGCTCTCGCCGGACATCACGATGCAGCAGACTCATCCTCACGGCCTTCGTGCTGGACGTGTGTGTTCCTTGGTCGGAGCACATGTTCAGACGAAGGCCGCTTCCGTGTACGGCGGACACCGAACCGAGTGATCAAGCACGACGCACCGTTCGACGGCGCACGTTAAAGATCAAGCTAGGGCAGGCGGGTGTTGAACCGTCGGGCGGTGTGCTGCGTTGAGGGGGGTGTTGTCGGCGGTTTGCGTATGGAGGATGTCATGGATCAGCAGGCTCCCCTTCAAGGGCACGCTCTGGGGATGGCCCGGCTGTACGGCCTGAGCGGCGAGCCGGAACACCCCGCCCAGGTCCCCCTCGGCCACCTCCCCAAGCGGATCAGGAAGGACGCGCCCGCGTGGGAGAAAGCGGCCCGGCAGCGGATGCATCATCTCCTCAGCCCTGCGAGGGTGGTCATCAGTGAAGCGGAGGGGAAGGTGCTGGTGGATGCGCAGATCCCCCTGAAGCCACGGCCGCAGGCGGCGGGTTACTACATCGACCCGGCGGTAGCGCGGCACAGTGAGGACACCAGGGCGGCTGCGCATGTCAGCAACGCCACGGGGATCGCACGGCTGTACGGCCTGACCCGCGAGCCGGAACACCCCGCCCAGGTCCCCCTCGGCCACCTCCCCACGCGAAGCAGGAAGGACGCGCCCGCGTGGGAGAAAGCGGCCCGGCAGCGGATGCATGATCTCCTCATCCCTGAGAGGGTGGCCAGTGAAGCGGAGATGAAGGTGCTGGCGGATGTGCAGATCCCCGTGAAGCCACGGCCGCAGGGGGCGGGTTACTACATCGACCCGGGGGTGCCGCGGCACAGTGAGGACACCAGGGCGGTTGCGCATGTCAGCAACGCCACGGGGATGGCCCGGCTGTACGGCCTGAGCGGCGAGCCGGAACACCCCGCCCAGGTCCCCCTCGGCCACGTCCCCCCGCAGGCCAGGAAGGACGCGCCCGCATGGGAGAACGCGGCCCGGAAGCGGATGCATAACCTCCTCCGCCCTGTGAGCGCGGTCAGTGAAGCGGAGGGGAAGGTGCTGGCGGATGCGCAGATCCCCCTGAAGCCACGGCCGCAGGGAGCGGGTTACTACATCGACCCGGCGGTGCCGCGGCACAGTGAGGACACCAGGGCGGCTGCGAATGTCAGCAATGCCATGGGGATGGCACGGCTGTACGGTCTGACCCGCGAGCCGGAACACCCCGCCCAGGTCCCCCTCGGTCACCTCCCCATGGTGGCCAGGAAGGACGCGCCCGCGTGGGAGAACGCGGCCCGGCAGCGGATGCATAACCTCCTCAACCCTGCGAGGGTGGTCAGTGAAGCGGAGGGGAAGGTGCTGGCGGATGCGCAGATCCCCCTGAAGCCACGGCCGCAGGGGGCGGGTTACTACATCGACCCGGCGGTACCGCGGCAGCGGGACTTCTTGTCCGGTGTGGTTGTCGGCGGTGTGCAGCCCGGGCTGGGGCTGCCCGGTGCGGGGGCTGCACAGTCTTGGAGCGGGGCCGCTGTGCCGCTGCCGGGAGTTCTGCCTGCCTCGGACGAGGCGCAGAACCCAGTGGGGAGATATCTGGTGTCCGCGGCCGGTTCCGGTCAGTTCTCCAGTCCCCAGGCCGGTCACCAGCCGGGCCCTTCCCAAGCGGCACCGCCGGCTTTCGGGTACCCGACGGCCTCTCAACCGGCCAAGAGACAGAGGCGCTGAGCCTGCCCCGCCTCCAGAACACAGACAACCACCCCTCCCTTGTCCGCGACGCCTGAACTGTAAGCCGGTTCCGGACCTTGGGATCTGAAAATGGAACCTACCCATGCTGTGTTTGGCGCCCGGACGAGTGATCAACAAAGTCAGCCGTAAACGCCCCTGTCTGGGTCTGCTGTGACCCCATTTCATTTCTACCGTCGTGCGCCGGCGATGCCTGATATCGACTGACAGCGCGAGGATCACTCTTCATCCGGGTGCCAACACTCCACGATTGGGGTTATGGATCACTTGTCGACGTACGAGCTGAAGTGGTCCTGACAAGATATCCGTGAAGCCGGGGTGTGCAACCATGCGCCGGCAACGCCCTGTCACGGGTGTCGGCGTTGGGCTATCAGGATCATCCGGTGGCGCAGGAGGGGGACGTCGGCGCGGTCGGTCATGAGACGCTTCTGGAGTTTCACGTGATGCGTCCCTCGTTGACGCCGGAGCTGAACGTGGTGGTGATCCCTACACGACTGCTGCCCGGTCCTCTCGGATGGCTTGGGCCAGGCTGGCCAGGACCGGGAGGCGGGTGGTCATGAGTTGTTCGAGCCAGTCCGGCAGCGGAGCGGTGTCGCGGGCATCGAGCATTTCGGCGAATTAGTCTATCAGGTCGAGAGTGCGGTTTAGCTCCGGGCAGTGCACGTGCACGCGCAGCCGTTGCAGCTCTTCGGAGGTGTGTAGGCCGCGTCGGGACGGTGCGGTGATGATCCAGCGGTTGACCTCCCGGGGTGAGGGCAGTTGTCGGCGTACGGACTTTTCTCCCCAGTTGCGTACGGACGAATGTTCCCAGCTCTGACCGCGGGCAGCAGCACTGTAGAGGCTCTCGGTTGAGATCGATGCCCCGCCCAGGGACACTCGCGCAATGAGCCGCAGCACATCATCTGAACCGATCGAGCGAGGGTGGGACGTGCCCTGGTATCGGGTCCGTACGGAGGCTTTCGAGGCGTCGTTCCTGCCCAGCGCCGGCGAGGACCTGGACGAGGTCTGCAACGTCGATGTCTTCGTGGCTCTTGAGGATGGATCTCGTTGGGCCCCGACCGTGTTCACTGTCGCGGAAGTCGAGCGCTTGATGAAGCTCTGGGCAGGGACCGACGAGGCCGTCGGCGGCAGGCACTTCTGGGTGCCGGACGGCCTGATCGTCAGGGTTCCCGGCATCGACAGCATGACCGGTGTGATCGCTGGTGATCCGTTCCGGTTTTGGTAGAGGGTGCTGATCCTTAGCCTCGATCTTGCGTGACGGTCCGCCGACGGAGTCGGTGGACCGTTTTCGTGCTGTGGGCTGAGGCTGGGCAGGTTGAGGGCCCGAGTGTCGTCTCGGATGGACGCCGGGTTCCACTGCTCCGGCCGGAGGGTTCTCTCGTAGGGGCGGATGAATCCGCTGCTCATCCCGGGTTCGGCAGGAGTGCGAGCCGTTCGAGGGCGGCAGTGATGTGACTGGTCCAGGGCCAGTGCTGGGCCAGGCGGAGGATTTGCCGACGGCCGGTGGTCACGAGCTGTCCGGCCGTGGTGAACAGGCGGAGCCGCAGGCGGCGAGGTTCCCAGAGACGGGCCTTGCCGGTCAGGGCGAGCATCGGCATCCAGGCCAGCAGGTCGAGAGCGATCTGCACGATCTCCAGCCAGATCCGGTTCTGGGCCGTGCGGTGCAGAGGAAGATTCCGCAGGCCGGTGGCCCGGGCGGCCCGGATGCGGTCCTCGGCCCGGGCCCGCAGCCGGTGACGGAGCTCGAGCTCGGCGATCGGCCGGCCCGAGGTGTTGGTGGCGAAACAGGTCAGCCGCATGCCGTCCGCGTCCGTGAGCCTCAACTGGGCCCCGGGGTGCGGTCGTTCCTTCCTGACGATCAGCCGCATGTCCTTGGGCCAGCCGTCCAGAACGTCGCCGGTGAGTTCAGCGACCCAGGCGCCGTCGCGGATCTCGCCGCCGGTCTCGATGGCCGCCGTCCAGGCCGAGGCCGGAACCTTCAGCACGTGCTGGTGGATCGCGTCGGTGATCACCATGCCGACCGAGTAGGACAGCCACCGTCCCCGCTGGGCGAGCCATGCGACGAAGTCGTGAGTGCCGCCCGCGGAGTCAGTGCGGATCAGGGTCCGGCGCCCACGCCGGTACTTCTTCGGCAGCTGGGCCAGCGCCAGTTGGGCGGCGGTGACGTGGTCGGACGCGGTGTTCGAGCCCGCGTTTCCTGGTCTGAGCAGGGCCGCGACCGGTTCCCCCGTGCCGCCCGGTCCGTGGTCGACGAAGCCCATCAGCGGGTGATGGCCGTAGGTCCGCTTCCAGGTGGGTGCGGCGTCCTCCTTGTCCGAGTGCGCGATCACCAGCACCCCGTCGAGGTCGACGGTCACCGCCCCGCCCGCATCAGGCGCTGCCCGTCCGGCCAACCGCCAGGCACGTTGACGGACTTCAGCCCGCGCGGAACGGATGGCCCGCAGGGCCTTCTCCCCGGAGGCTGCGAGGGTGTCGATGAGGCGGGAGACCGTCGGGTCGGAGGCGACCGGCCCGAACACGGCCGGCTCGGCCCGCAGCATGCCGATATCCGCCAGGCAGTCCCCGCCCATCGCGACTGCCAGCGCGAGGTCCAGGAGGATCTTCCCGGGATCGTGGACGGCCCGCGGCTTCCGCCAGGGCGCCAGGGCTGCGGATATCGCCTGGTCAAGGCCCGTCTTGCGGACCGTCTCCAGCAGCAGGACCGCACCGGCCTGCGAGACCACCTGCCGACCGTCTCCCTGGACACGGACACGCGGGTACGACGAGATAGGCTCTCTCACCTGGAAAGTGCTCTTTTCCTTGCAGCCAACAGGACCCTCAGCAAGTCCTATCGTTGCAGGTCAAGGGCACTTTCCGTGTTTCTGATCATCTCTTGGACAGCCCACCTCGCGAAAGCGCGAGGTTAGAAGGATGCGTGCATGCCTGCCCAGCGGAAGTACCCACCGGAGCTGATCGAGCGAGCGGTGCGGATGGTCGCAGAGAAGCGACGCGAGGCCCCGGGGCGGCCGGGGATCATCCGCGAGGTCGGTGACCTGCTCGGCATTCATCCCGAAGCCTTGCGGCACTGGGTGAAGAGGCACGAGGTCCAGGCTGACCCGCAGGCTACTGTCGCCCGTGATGAGTCCGAGCGGGTCCGGCGGTTGGAGAAGGAGAACGCCGAGCTGCGGCGGGCGAACGAGATCCTCAAGGCTGCTGCTTTTTTCGCAGCGGAGCTCGACCCCCGACCGCCGCGCTGATCCGCTTCATCGACGCCCACGCGATCGGTTCGGTGTCGAACCGATCTGCCGCACCCTGACCATCGCTGCCTCGACGTAGTACGCGGCCAAGCGCCGTGCGCCCGCGGCCCGGTCAGTGCGCGACGCCGAGCTGATCGCCGAGGTCCGACGGATTCACCAGGCCAACTACGGCGTCTACGGGGCGCGCAAGGTCTGGCATCAGCTGCGGCGCGCGGGCATACCAGTGGCCCGCTGCACGGTCGAGCGCCTGATGCGGGCCGAGGGCCTGGCCGGAGCGGTCAGGGGCCGCAAGGTTCGCACCACCGTACCCGGCAAGGATGGCCGTCGAGCGGGCGACCTGGTCAATCGCGACTTCCATGCTGCCGGCCCGGACCGGCTGTGGGTGGCGGACTTCACCTACGTGCCCTCCTGGGCCGGCACCGTCTACGTCGCGTTCTGCGTCGATGCCTTCTCCCGGCGGAACCTGGGGTGGGAGGCATCGATGAGCTGGCACACGAGCCTGTTCTGGACGTGGTCGAACAAGTCCGGGCTGATTCATCATTCGGATGCGGGCAGCCAGGGTGGATTGAAGTGGTCGTCGCAACACCTTCTGATCACGGAGGTGTGCAATGGGACGACCGAGGAAGCAGATGCCGCAGGCGCCACCGGGTGCGCGGCGGCAGTGGGCAGCGGATAGGGCAATGCGGGCGCCGATGCGGTTGCCGGGCCGGCCTGAGCCATCGCGTGCTGTGCAACGGGAGTTCTGGCGTCTGATCGCATCCGGGGTCACCTCGGTCCAGGCCGCCGAGGGGGTCGGCGTGTCGGCACCGGTCGGGATTCGATGGTTCCGACACGCTGGCGGGATGGCGCCGCTGAGTCTGGACGAGCCCTCCGGCCGCTACCTGTCGTTCGCCGAACGCGAGGAGATCGCCTTGCTCAGGGCCCGGGACAAGGGCGTGCGTGAGATCGCCCGCACGCTCGGGCGCGACCCGGGAACGATCTCTCGCGAGCTGCGTCGCAACGCCGCGACCAGGGGTGGTAAGCCGGTCTATCGCGCCGTGGTGGCCCAGTGGAAAGCGCAGCAGGCCGCGAAGCGCCCGAAGACGGCCAGGCTCGTGGGCAACGGCCGTTTGCGTAAGTACGTGCAGGACCGACTCGCCGGTGACGTGCGCCGCCCCGACGGCACGATCATTCCAGGTCCTGCGACGCCGCCGTGGAAGGGCCTGAACAAGCCCCATCGCCAGGACAGACGGTGGTCAACGGCATGGAGCCCGGAGCAGATCGCCTGCCGGCTGCGGGTCGATTTCCCGGATGATGAGTCCATGCGCATCAGTCATGAGGCGATTTACCAGGCGCTGTTCATCGAGGGCCGAGGCGCGCTTAGAGGTCCTAACAAAGGCGTTGGACGTGGCGGTGGGTGATCAGGCAGACGGCGAGGCCGAGGAAGGCCTCGTGGATGTCGTCGCGTCGTTCCCAGCGGATGCGCAGGCGGCGGAAGCCGTGGAGCCAGGCGATCGTTCGCTCGACGACGTAGCGGAAGGTGCCCAGGCCAGTGCCGTGCGGCTCGCCTCTCTTCGCGATCACGGGGCGGATCCCTCGCTGCCAGAGCAGGCGGCGGTATTTGTCGTGGTCGTAGCCGCGGTCGGCCAGGAGTGCGTCGGGGCGTCGGCGGGGTCTGCCGACCTGGCCCGCGACGGCGGGAATCTTGTCGAGCAGCGGCTCGAGTTGGGTGACGTCGTTGCGGTTGCCGCCGGTCAGGGACACCGCGAGCGGGATGCCCTGGCCGTCGACGATGAGGTGGTGCTTGCTGCCCGGGCGTGCGCGGCCGGCCGGGCTCGGTCCGCTTTGGGCCCCGTTGGGCGGCCCGCACGTGCGAGGAGTCGATCACCGCCCGCTCCCAGTCCAGCCGGTCCTTCGACCGCAGCTCGTTCAGCAGCAGCTGGTGGAGCTGGTCCCAGACGCCGGCCTCGTTCCAGGCCGCCAGGCGCCGCCAGCAGGTCATGCCCGAGCCGAAGCCGAGTTCCTGGGGCAGGTACTCCCACTGGATACCGGTGTGCAGGACGAAGAGGATCCCGCACAGGGCCTGGCGGTCCGGCACCCGCGGTCTGCCCTCGGCCTTCTTCGGACCCGGCTTCGGCAACAACGGCTCGACCAGCGTCCACAGTTCATCCGACACGATCCACGGCCGCGACTGACGGTTTCCCATGCCCAGACATACGAGCAGAGAGGCCGACAGCCTCATGATCAGCAGCTTTTGTTAGAGCCAATTAAGCGCGAGCTGGTCACGTGCTTGCGCACGGGCCGTGCACTGCGGGCGCCAAGGGCGCGGTCCCGGAACAAGCCGCAGGGCCACGTCACTGCTGACGTCGTTCTCAGCGAGCGCCCGGCCGAGGCCGACGACCGTGCTGTCCCAGGCCATTGGGCAGGGTGACCTGATCATCGGGACGGGTAGGTCCGCGATCGGCACGCTCGTCGAGCGCAGCAGCAGGTCCACGCTCCTGGTCCATCTCCCACGGCTGGACGGCTGGGGCGAGAAACCGTACGTCAAGAACGGACCATCGCTCGGCGGATACGGGGCCACGGCGATGAACGCGGCGCTGACGGAAGCGATGACCAAGGTGCCCGAGCAACTACGCAAGACCCTCACCTGGGACCGCGGGAAGGAGCCCTCCGGCCACGCCCAGTTCGCCATGGAGAGCGGGACCAGGGTGTTCTTCGCTGACCCACACTCGCCCTGGCAGCGACCGGCGAACGAGAACACCAACGGGCTGCTGCGACAGTATTTCCCGAAAGACACAGACCTGTCCCGGTGGTCCGCCGAAGACCCCGAAGCCGTCGCATACGCACTCAACAACCGGCCCCGCAAGACCCTCGGCTGGAAGACCCCCGCCGAAGTCTTCGAAGAGCAACTACGCTCACTTCAACAACCCGGTGTTGCATCGACCGGTTGAACTCACCCAGTACACCTCGATCGCCTTCACCGCCCACCTCCTCGACGCCGGCATCGACGCCTCGATCGGCACCGTCGGCAACGCCCTGGACAACGCGCTCATGGAATCCCAGATCGGCCTCTACAAGACGGAGTTGATCAAGCCCCGTCGGCCCTGGCACAGCCTTGCCGACGTCGAACTCGCCACTGCGGAATGGGTCGACTGGTTCAACAACCAGCGCCTCCACACAGCGATCAGAGACATCCCGCCCCACGAGCACCAGACCAACTACTACGCTCAACACCAGCCCCAACCGGCGGCTGGAGCCAACGCATAGAGCCTCCACCGATCCCGGAGCGGTTCAAGTAACCATGAGCCGCTGATCGCCCATGCTGACACCCATCCGGCAGGGACCGTCATCCCTCTGACTGCCGCCCGCCTGGTCCACCACCGTTGAACCATCCTCTGGCGTAAAACGTTACACCTACCTGACAGAGACTGGCCTTCTTCAGAACGGCCACGATCGGGCGAAGCAGGGCGCTCAGCTCCGAGCCCGCCAGGCAGAGACCAAGGCGGGCTCTGCGCGACGAGTTCCTGAAACTCGCGACGCCATAGATTGAACGCCCGTTACAATGACGTAGGTCACCGAATCGGGGGGTCGACGGCCGTGATGTGCGGACCGAATCGCGCCATAAGGCCAGGATCTTGAAGGAAAGGGTCTCTTCTCGGCGTTCGGTGCCTTCATATTCGATAGTCAGCGTGATTGGCTGGAGCATGACGCACGTCAGGAGGGCGCGAAGCCCTCTGGGAACTGTATGCATCCTCGGCGGAAGCCTGGCCGGCCTGCTTGCCGCTCGTGTCCTATCGGATCACGCCGGGCAGGTCGTAGTGCTGGAGCGTGACGCGCCCCCAAGTGCGGCGGAGTCCCGCCCATCCGTTCCGCACGGCCAGCACGGACACTTTGTGCAGCCCCAGGCGCTGCGGCCGCTCGACGGCTGGTTCCCGGGGTTCGCTGACGACGTGCTCGACCTCGGCGCGCTGTCGGCACCGCCGGGCCATCACTACCTCTTCACAGAAGGGTCACCGGTTGATTTCCCCGCGGTGACGATGCTCATGGCAACCCGACCTCTACTGGAGAACGAACTGCGGCGCCGTGTCGCATGCCTCGCGAACGTCCGCACGCTGCAGGCTCAGGTCTCGGGAATCAAGTGCCTGGACGGCGCCGTCCAGGCCGTGACCTATCGTCCTCGCACCTACCACGGCTGGGCTGACCAGCGGTCCCTCGCCGTCGATCTCGTGGTGGACTCCATGGGAAAGGGAAGCCGTATGGCGGCTTGGCTGGAGGAAGCAGGCCTCGGCGTTTTTGACACAGAGCGCGTTCCGGTGGGGATCGACTACACGACTGCGTTGTTCGGCCGGACGGGAGTACCGGACATTACCTGTGCCCTAGACCAGTTCCCCACCGGACGTCCGTACCCGCCCAAGAGGTCCGATGGGCTCGTTTTTCCCGGAAAGAACGGGGCGTTGGAAGCCGTGGCCGCCTACGCCGTGGAAGACAGTCTGTGGCAGGTCGTCGTGATCGGGAAATACAGCGGGGTGAGAATCTCGCATCGGGACGTACGGGACATCTGTGCGGAACTCCCGGTCGTCTTCCAGGAGGCGGTGGAAGGCAACGCCGTCGGCGAGACGGTGAATTTCCACTACGCCCAGAGCGTACGGAGGGTGACGCCGGAGCGAGGGCTTCCCGCCAGGCTCCTCGATATCGGGGACTCGGTTGCCTGTTTCAATCCGATCCATGGCCAGGGCGTATGGTCGGCTGTCGAGCAGGCCTCCTTGCTGGCGCACCACCTGGCCCACCACCCGGACCCGCTTGGAGGGCTCGCCGAGTTCATCGACGTGCGGGACAAGGCCGTCGACGCAATCTGGACTTCGGCTTCGGCGTAGACGCGATCCGGGCTTGGCGCGGTCGTGGGCAGCTGCCGCACGGTCGGTCGACGCGGAGGTCCACCCTGATCAACCCGCCGCCGGCCTGACTGCAGGAGCAGCCGAAGGCACTCGGATGAGCGAACGACTCCTGCCACGCTCTCGGCCCCTGACGCCCGGCTGCGCCAGGAACCCCGCGAAGCCCCTGGAGTGCTGTGCACTCCAGGGGCTTCGCGGCGTCGGGCAGGTGGGTCAGCTCTCGATGTCGTCGGTGGACTTGATCGTGGCCCTGCGGCGTGTCACGGCGAGGGCGGCTCCGCCTACCGCGATCAGCACTACCGCACCTCCGATCAGCCCCGGTATGGCGCCGGTGCGGGCGAGGGTGCCCGTTGGCAATTTGGACGTGGTGTCGCCGACCGGCGTCCCGGTGCCGTCGGGGAAGGGATCGGCCACCGTAGAGCCGCTGCCCTCAGCGGCGGGAGTGGATTCGCCGTGTCCCTTGCTCGGCGTGCTCGGTCCGGGTGGCGCGTCGGGGGCTGGTGCGTGAGCTTCTGTGAGGGGCTGGGCGTCGGATCGGCGCAGTGTTGGTGTTGGTGACGGTGACCGGGGCACCCGGGCCCGCAGCGAACGTGCTGGTCGGCTTGTACAAGTCGTAGCCGGCGGGGGCTTGATCTGCTTGGCCCAGAACTGGGCCTTCCGGCTCGACATGGGCAGCTCTCCGGTGGCCGTGCCATTGGCTCCGGTGGTCAGGGTGAGCAGCGTGGAAGTGCCGGTGCCGATGTTCACGGTCGCGCCGGGCAGGAACTTTCCGGTCTTGTCGTCCTCGGCCTGCAGGAGGACCTTGACCGCCTTGAACGGTCGGTGATCGTCAGCCGGGTGGTCGCGCCCGGGGTGACGATGAAGTCCTGATCGGTGACGACCTCATGGAGCGGGCTGCCGGAGGCCGTCTGCTTGAGCCGGTAGATGCCGGGCCCAAGGTCGGGAAAGACCACCTTCCCTCGGGCGTCGCTCTGTTGGCGTCCGGCTTTCTGGTCGGCCGAGTCGAGCAGCCGGAACGCGGCACTGGGCAGGGCGTCTCCGGCTGTGTCCTGGGTTGTGATCTCGACGCTGCCCGCGTCCGGGGCCGGGGTCTCGGCGGGAGCGGCGGAGGCCGAGGAGGTCGGCGCTGGCGGCCGGTGCCCAGGTCATGGCGCCGGCCGCTGGCAACAGCGGATCGGACGAGACGTGCGTGCACGAGGAAGAGGGCTGCCCACGGTCGTCTGGCTGGCTCCCGTGTACTGCCGGAAGTGTTTGATCACGGCGGCGAGATCACGTGCTAGTAGCTAAAGGCTGTCCCGCAACGTTGAGGCGGGCGGTTGCGAGACCGAGAGGTTCGGCGCCTATCCTCCTGCTGTGCAGCTGCCTCGGGATCCGTCGAACGTCGCCTATGCTCTGGAGGCAGCGTTTCCGACCCGTCTTTCCGGTGACGTGCAGAGCGTCCTGGCGGTCATGCCGGAGGCCAGGCTCGCACCGACGATGCCATTCGAGGTCGAGGTGCAGGGCGAGACCGTCGCCATCCCGTCGCGCATCTACAACGAGGAGCCGAGCGCCGATTCGGAGCGGCCACCCCTGGCCGGGACTCAGCAGGTAATTTTGCACTGCCTGTACTCCCGGCACAGTGATGGCCAGGTCCGTCAGCGGCACCTTGAGCAGATTGTGGCGTCGGGCGAGCCGTGGGTAGTGCCGTTCGTGGTGCAGTTGGCCGGCGAATACGTGCTGGAGATCATCGAGGCGATCGGCCGGGGTCTTCCAGGACTCGCCATCCCAGGCTCGGCCCAGCGCCGACTCTACGGGGAGTTCATCGCTCGGAATCCGGCCTTCTTCGCCCGCACGGAGCGGCGCGTGGTGAGCTACTGGTCGTGCTACTACCGCTGGAAGTACGGAGCGTTTGGGACGTATCCAGGGTGCGTCCTTTTGGAAGCGTTCCGGGCCGCTGTGGTGGAACAGGTGGGCGGGCAGTGGCCGCGGCACACGCCGCATCCCGCTGGCGGACGCGGGTGAGGGACCTGCCTGAGTTCGGCCATGGCCCTATTCAGCAAGGTTGAGATTGTGCAGCCGGGCGATGCCGCGCACGGCGTGGTGGACACCGTCGCCCTTGAGCCTGCAGTCGCGGAGGATTTTCCAGGTCTTCATCCGGGCAAAGACGTGCTCCACTCGCGCACGGACCTGCTTGTGTGAGCGGTTGTGCTCCCGCTTCCAGCCGGGTAGTTCCTCGCCCTGGGTGCGGCGGTGAGGCATGATCAATCCGGTCCCTGGATAGCCGCCATCAGCTATCACGGTCGTCCGGCCGACCGCTGCCTTGGCCCCCGATTCCTCCCACGCCTTGCAGTCGTTCCGGTTGCCCGGCAGCGGCCGACCGACCACAACGACCAGGCGGGTGTCGGCATCGATTACCACTTGGTGATTGGTGGAGTACCGATAGTTCTTCGACTGCTCGGCCACCGCATGGTCTCGGGTGGGCACCAACGTCCCGTCCACGATCAGCACCGTGCCCCTCGCGAACCGGCGTCGGGGCGGCAAGGCCAGCAGAGGGCCGATGTGGTCGATGATCCGGTCGGTCGCCGACTTCGAAACCCCGAACAGCAGGGCCAGTTGGCGCATGGTCAAGGTGGTTCGCCAGTAGGCCGCGACCAGGAGAATACGGTCTTCAAGCGACAGGCCCCACGGACGACCCGTCCGTGGTTCGGCTGAGCTCTCGCGCTGCACCGCGGTCACCAACTTGCCGAAGGAGTGCGGGCTCAGCCCGGTGAACGGACGTATCCAAGACGGCTCTGACGCCGTGATCACACCAACCACACCAAGATCATCTCACCCGTGACCAGCAGTTACGGGACACTCTTAGGGCAGGCGAGTGTTGAACCGTTGGGCGGTGTGCTGCGTTGAGGGGGGTGTTGTCGGCGGTTTGCGTATGGAGGATGTCATGGATCAGCAGGCTCCCCTTCAAGGGCACGCTCTGGGGATGGCCCGGTTGTACGGCCTGAGCGGCGAGCCGGAGCACCCCGCCCAGGTCCCCCGCGGCCACCTCCCCAAGCGGACCAGGAAGGACGCGCCCGCGTGGGAGAAAGCAGCCCGGAAGCGGATGCATAATCTCCTCAAACCCGAGAATGTGGTCAGTGAAGCGGAGGGGATGGTGCTGGCGGATGCGCAGATCCCCCTGAAGCCACGGCCGAACAGGGCGGGTTACCACATCGACCGGGCGGTAGCGCGGCACAGTGAGGACACCAGGGCGGCTGCGCATGTCAGCAACGCCACGGGGATCGCACGGCTGTACGGCCTGACCCGCGAGCCGGAATACCCCGCCCAGGCCCCCCTCGGCCACCTCCCCATGCGGAGGAAGGACGCGCCCGCGTGGGAGAAAGCAGCCCAGCAGCGGATGCATGATCTCCTCGACCCTGCGAGGGTGGCCAGTGAAGCGGAGAGGATGGTGCTGGCGGATGCGCAGATCCCCCTGAAGCCACGGCCGCAGGGAGCGGGTTACCACATCGACCCGGCGGTAGCGCGGCACGGTGACGACACCAGGGCGGCTGCGCATGTCAGCCACGCCACGGGGATTGCACGGCTGTACGGCCTGACCCGCGAGCCGGAACACCCCGCCCAGGTCCCCCGCGGCCACCTCCCCAAGCGGACCAGGAAGGACGCGCCCGCGTGGGAGAAAGCAGCCCGGAAGCGGATGCATAACCTCCTCGACCCTGCCAAGGTGGTCAGTGAAGCGGAGGGGAAGGTGCTGGCGGATGCGCAGATTCCCCTGAAGCCACGGCCGCAGGGGGGTTACCACATCGACCCGGGGGTGCCGCGGCACAGTGACGACACCAGGGCGGCTGCGCATGTCAGCAACGCCACGGGGATCGCACGGCTGTACGGCCTGACCCGCGAGCCGGAACACCCCGCCCAGGTCCCCCTCGGCCACCTCCCCACGACAGCCAGGAAGGACGCGCCCGAGTGGGAGAAAGCAGCCCGGCAACGGATGCATCATCTCCTCGACCCTGCGAGGGTGGTCAGTGAAGCGGAGGGGAAGGTGCTGGCGGATGCGCAGATCCCCCTGAAGCCACGGCCGAACAGGGCGGGTTACTACATCGACCCGGCGGTACCGCGGCAGCGGGACTTCTTGTCCGGTGTGGTTGCTGGCGGTGTGCAGCCCGGGCTGGGGCTGCCCGGTGCGGGGGCTGCACAGTCTTGGAGCGGGGCCGCTGTGCCGCTGCCGGGAGTTCTGCCTGCCTCGGACGAGGCGCAGAACCCAGTGGGGAGATATCTGGTGTCCGCGGCCGGTTCCGGTCAGTTCTCCAGTCCCCAGGCCGGTCACCAGCCGGGCCCCTCCCAAGCGGCACCGCTGGCTTTCGGGTACCCGACGGCGCCTCAACCGGCCAAGAGACAGAGGCGCTGAGCCTGCCCCGCCTCCAGAACACAGACAACCACCCCTCCCTTGTCCGTGGCGCTTGCACTGTGAGCCGGTTCTGGACCTTTGGGGTCCGAGAGGGCGTTTATACAGGTCAAGCCCTAAAAGGTCGTTTTCTCCCGTTGTTTCATCCCGGAATCTGGTGGTTGGTCTGCAGTGTCGGGTCGCGTTTCAGGAGATGGTGTTCTCGCCGGTGAGGCGGCGGGCCATGAGGTCGGTCATGGCGAGGTGGACCATGGCCTCGGAGCGGGCTGGAAGGGGCTCGTAGTCGCGGGCGAGGCGCCGGTGGAGCATGGGCCAGCCGTAGGTTCGTTCCACCGCCCACCGCTTTGGGATCGGGGTGAAGCCCCTGGTCCCGGGCTCGTGTCCGGTGATTTCCATGTCGATGTGGAGGGCGGCCGCGTGCTCGACGAGGTGCAATGGAGTTCCGCCCGCTTCGGAAAGTGGAGGCGGGCGGGGAGCCGCGTCAGGCAGCAGTGCAGTTGGACGGTCACCGCAACGAATAGTGGCCCAGGCTGCGGATCAGCGGACAGACTGACCCCTGTGGTCCCGAGCGTGACCAGTGCAACCGAGCATGTCACTCGGCCGAGTGCGGCAATGTCGGGAAGGGCCCATTCTTTGATGGCCGAACTGATACGGTGCAGACGCCCGGAGGGGTCGGAACTGACCCCTTGGCGATGCGAATTGAGCATGCGGATACACCTCTTGATCTGGTCGCACCCTGGAGGGCGGGGGCAACCGTCCTCTGGGGCGGGCTCCGCGGATGCGGTGCCAAATCGAAGGTAAAGCGCCGCGCAACTCGTCGAAGTGACAAGACGGTTATCCGTGCAAAGTCAGATTTTCGACCGCACTCTATGTTCGAATGAACAGCTGAAGAGCGTATTTGTGTTCGATTGGCTTGTCGTCCTGGAGATGCAGAAGTTGTGCACGAAGGGCTGACGAGAGGTACTGCTGGCTCGTCGTGCCCAAGGCCCCGTCACCTCTGTGGAGGGATGGGCGACGAGATTGTGCTGCGCAAGAGGCATTCGTTGCTGGGCAGCCACCGCCACTATTGAGCCCTTATCAGTCGCCGCAGCTGGGTCTCGGGCAGACGCGTCCCAGGGCGTCCGCCGGCCGGGTGCGTTCCCGCCGGGCAGGTACGTCTGAGAGTCTACCTAGCCTCTTCGCCCTCTTCCCGATTGACCTTGATGTACTGGTCACACCGCCACTCAGCAGTCAGGCAGTGCCCAACTCAGCGGGCCGGAAGCGGTGGTGTGCCTCAGATGGCCGTCGGCGGTATCAAGGGCCTACTCCGGGCTTGATGGCAGCAGGGAGGCATAGGTCAGTCCGGCGCCGAACGCGGTGAGCAGGGCGCGGGGGCCGGGCTCAGGCGGCCGTCGGCGGCGGCTTGGGCCAGGAGCAGGGATCGACGCGGCGCCGGTGTAGCCGACCCCGGCGATGTTGCCGAGCCAGCGGCCCTCGGGGCTGCCGAGCTGGCGCCTTCCCGCGGCCGTGGAGGTCTGGTGGGAGACGGTGGACACGCGGTCGATGGAATGCCGGATGACGGCAGTTCGGTCCAGGTGCAGGGCGCCGGGCCGGGAGGCGCGGATCAGGTCGGCGCCGTTGCTGTCGCTGCCCAGCACCACCGGCCCGAGTGCCCCGGACCCGTCGGCGCTGCCGCAGCGCAGCGCCACGGCTCCGGCGCCGTCCCCGGACAGCGGGGCAGTCGCGCGGTGCCTGGGGTCAGGGAGGGCGGTGAGGCGGTCGGTGCCGACGATCAGGGCTTCCCGGCCACCGTTGCGGAAGTAGCCTCCAACTGCCTCGTCGGCATCAATGCGCTCGACGTGCGCGACCACCGCGCCGTTCAGCGATAAGTCGTCGCCACGCAGCCGGAACGGGCTGGCCGGCTGGTTCAGCGGGACGATGATCTGCCAGGCAGTGTCGGGGCGGCGTACGAGGCGGAGGTTGACCCGGGCCCGGTGACGGTCGTGGTCAGAAGTGATCCCGTACAGGTTGACGGCGATCAACAGCACGTCCTCGACGGGGACTCCGTGGCGAAGAGCGACCTGCTGCAGATCGTTCAGTCGGTCAGTACCGACGGCACCGTCTGAGGTTATGGACCGGCGCATGGAGAGGTGCGGCATGAAGAACTCCAGCTTGGTGTTGAGTGGTGTGTGTTGCTCCCAAGGGGTGCGGCACGTACGTCGTGTCGCGGGAGGGCATCGGAGGCGGCAGTCAGCGCGGCCTGCTTCGCCAAGTGGGCGGACGAGGGTGTGTTCGCCCAGCTCAACGGTTTGCTTCGGCAGCTGCTGCGGGAGAAGGAAGGGCGGGAAGGCGAGCCTTCAGCGTGCGTGATCGACGCCCAGAGCGTGAAGACCTCGACCAGCGTCCCGGCCTCCGGTCAGGGCATCGACGCGGGCAAGAAGATCGTTGGCAGGAAGCGGAGCATCGTCACCGACACGCTCGGCCTTCTCCTCGCCGTGCTGGTCACCGCGGCGAGAGTGCAGGACTCCATCGCCGGCGCCCGGCTCCTGGATCAGGTCACCGCCGACCACCCCGGGATCCGCAAGGTCTGGGCCGACGGCGGCTACCGTCAGCACCTCGTCGAGCACGCCGCGACCCTCGGCATCGACATGGAAATCACCGCTCGCAAGCCCGGGAACAGGGGTTTCACCCCGATTCCGAAACGGTGGGCGGTCGAGCGGACGTACGGCTGGCTCATGCTCCACCGCCGCCTCGCGCGTGACTACGAAACCCTTCCAGCCGCTCCGAAGCCGTGATCCACATCGCCATGACCGACCTCATGGCCCGCCGCCTCACCGGCGAGAACACCATCTCCTGGCGCGACCCGACGAAGACCATGAAACAACCGATTACGGGATGAAACATCGGGCGAAAACGACCTCTTATGGAGGACAGTACGTTTGGGCCGGCCGGAACGAACGCAGACCTTGAGTGCCAGATCTACGTCGCCGCTCCCAGTCGTGATCGGTTGATGGAGCGGGTGGCAGCGGCACTGAACGTGTCGCTTGGACCAGATCGCGCGATCTCGTACGAATGCGTCGAGGTGGAGTGGGAGCATAACGGGCACGAAGGCACTGGCGCTCACGTGGAGTTCCTGGACTGGCACTCGCTCCTTGTGTGCCAACCTCGTCCCGACGCCTCATCAACTGCCGTCGTGTCAGACACTGCAACAGTTCTGGAAGCGATCCGGGAGGCCGGTTACCTGGCGGTCCCCGTTTGCGACTACGAGGATCTTCTATACAAGCCGGGCACTCAGCCTTATCCAGCCTGACGGTGCTGGCCGTGTGTTGGACAGTTCGGTGAAACAATAAAGCGCCTGGTAGACGGGTTCTCGGCCAACATCGACCGCAGCCACCAGGAGCTTCGCGTGCTTGTCTACCCGTCGTCGGTCGACCTGTCCAGCCGCACCTTGCGGTGCCTGACGGGACGACTCGCTGCCCGGCGAGGAGAGATCGGGACCCGATGGCGTCGGCTGACCGCCAACCGTCAGGCTCTCCTCGCCCCGGCCCATCTGTGATGTGGTGACACCTACGCCCAGCTCGCCGCCGGGTTCGGTATCGGCGTCGCAACCGTGTGCCGCACATACGCGAGGCCGTCGATGTGCTGGCCGCCCTCGCACCCACCCTGGCCGAGGCAATGGACATCGCCCGGACCAAGGCGTTCGTGATCCTGGACGGCACCCTGCTGCCGATCGACCGGATCGCCGCCGACACCCCGTATTACTCGGGTAAACACAAACGTCACGGCATGAACGTCCAAGTCCTCACCGATCCCTTCGGGCGTTTTTGCTGTGGGCCTCACCCGCCCTGCCCGGATCGACCCACGACCTGACCGCCGCCCGTACCCACGGCATCGTCGACGCGCTCACCGACGCCGGCCTCAAATGCTGGGCCGACAAGGCGTACCAAGGTGCGGGTGGTTCCATCCGAGTACCCTTCCGCAGCCGCCGCCTCAAGCGGTGGCAGCGCCGACACAACAGCACACACGCCAAGATCCGCTGGCTCTGCGAGCAGGCCATGGCCGCCCTCAAGAGCTGGCGCCTCCTACGAAAGCTCCGGTGCAGCACCAACCGCATCACCGCGATCGTCCAAGCCGTCCTCGTCCTTCAACACGCCTCGGCGTGAGGTTGGAAGAGGCTCAATGCGTGAGAATACAGTAGTCATACGTGCCATTGTCCTCAGAGACGTCAGGCAGCGGACGATGAATCGGGCAACGACGGCCAGAGATGCGCCCACGGCCGCGCCCGCTCCAACTGCGCGGCCAGTGCCAGCAGGTCGGGTTCCGAACCCGGGCGCCCGACGAACTGGATGCCGAGCGGCAGCCCACCTGACGTCCGAGAGAGCGGCACCGACGACGCCGGGCGCCCGGTCACGTTCGCCAGCTGAGTGAAGGGCGCGGGCTCGAGGTTCGCGACGGCCAGTTTCTCGACGAGGTTCATCCGGCCCAGCACACCGCCGATCCGGGCAGCCAGCAGCCCCCGTGCGGCGAGCCGGACCGGCAAGGCGAGATCGAACTCGCCGATCGGCCCCGCCGGCCGGGCGGTGGTCGGGGTGAGCAGCATGTCGTAGCGCTCGTGGAACGCGGCCAGTGCCCGGGTGTGCTGGTGCCAGCGGGACTGCGTGGCCAGATACTCCGGCGCCGGAAGGCTCCGGCCGATCGCAGCCATTATCCGGGTCTCGATCTCGAAGTCGCTCTCGGCGCAGCCGGTGAACTCCCGTGCGGCCGTGACCTCGGCGGCGACCATCGCGAACCAGGCCGTGAGGAAGTCGGTGGCCAGGCGCTGGCCGTCGATGGCCGGGGCTGATTCCTCCACGACGTGTCCGAGTCCGGTGAGCAGCTCCCCCGCGTCCCGAACCGCGGCGGCGGCCTGTGGATCAACCGGTCCGCCAAGCGGGGACACCGTGCTCAGCCCGATCCGCAGCGGGCGCGGGTCGACGACGACGGCCTCGGCGTAAGGACGCACCGGCAGTGCCACCCGGTACGGGTCCTCCGGTGCGGAGCCGGCCAGCACGTCGAGCATCGCGGCGGAGTCACGGACTGTGCGCGACAGCACGCCCTGCACGGCGGCGCCGTGGAAGACCTCGTCGGCCTCCGGCCCGGACGGTACGACGCCCCGCCCCGGCTTGAGTCCGAACAGCCCGCAGGCTGCAGCCGGGATCCGGATGGAGCCCCCGCCGTCGTTCCCGCCTGCGACCGGGACGACTCCGGCCGCGATGGCCGCCGCGGACCCGCCGGAGCTGCCACCAGGCGTCCGCGACGGGTCCCAGGGGTTGCGAGTCGGGCCCCCCGCGACCGGCTCGGTTATCGCGCGGGCGCCGAATTCGGGGGTCGTTGTCCGGCCGAACACGACCAGACCGGCATCGAGCCAACGCTGTACCACCGTGGACGTCTCCGGGCGCTGGAAGCGTGCCAGCGATCGATTTCCACTGCCCGTCGGAACCCCGGCGAGGTGCTGACCCAAGTCTTTGATCAGGAATGGGACGCCGCCGAACGGCCCGGACAGCGGGCTGCGAGCGCGGGCACGGGCATCGTCGTCGAGTCGGTGGCGGATCGCGTTGATCGTCGGTTCGACGGCGTCGGCACGCGCAATCGCCGCCTCAAGCAGTTCAATCGGGCTCACCGCCCCAGACTTCACCAGCTCGGCCAGCCCGACAGCATCGTGCTCCCGGTACTCATCCCAAGTCATACACATACGAGTGCTCCCATTAGGCGATATAGGGCCCGGTCCGAGCCACGTCCAACGTCACGGCGCCTCGGGTTATCGGGACTTAATGTCGGCCACCGCGATGATGATGTCAACGCGAGTACCTTCTCTTTAGTGACCACTTGCGCACCCATTCAGACGATCGCGCCCAGACCCGCCACCAGGGCGGCGAGCAGCAGGACACCCGCCGAGCACCAGTAGGCGACGGAGGAGACGTGCACCATGAGTGTTAAACGAGCTCTGCTCAGCCAGCAGCGGAACGACATGAACGACAGCCGAGCGCTGAGCAAGTCATGGGCCGGTTCCGACCCATGGGCAGGGAGTGTGCCGAACTAGCGTGACCGCCGTCCGTTTCTTTTACTGCGGTTTTGTGTGTTGAGGCGCGGGCGGTGCGGCAGCATTGCGGGACTCTATTCGTGCTGACCGAGCGGTGCTTGTTCGTTGGCTGTGTCCCGCTGTTCCCGTCCAGCGGAAGCAGCGCTGGCTATGTCGACGTTTGCGGGTTGAGCGGGTGCTGAGGGATGTTGGGGGCGGGGAATATGGGGGCGGCAGTTCGAGAGCTTGCCACGGTGTATGACATTGCGGGTCCTGCTGACGCTCGCGGGCATAGGCTGGGAGTTGATCATTGTGAGCGGCCGGGCCTGAAGCTGGATATTCAGGCAGGGGCGGCGTATCGGGCCTGTTGGCGCCTTGGTCATACGCGTCTACTATGGAAACCTGGTGTTCGTCTAGATCCTGCCCTGGTGTGCCGAAATCAAAGTATTGTGGTTCTCCCTCGAGTCCAGGCCGCCCACTGGGATCGTACAGATAAATGGCATCTATGCCCTGAGCGAATCTCATTTCGGCTCGCCACAGAGCATCCCTCTCCGGCCGGGACAGATCATCCTCACCCACACTTGCCGACAACCCGCGCACGTACTGCCCGATCGGAAAATTTATTACTCGGCCCACGGTTTCATCCTGCGGCGCGAAACCGAGCATTGCCCATGAATTCGATGGACCCGATGAAAAGGCTCCGATTCACCCTGTATCCAAAATGCTCGCTGATCGATTTCGCGACGTCGTCGGCCGGCCATTCCCGCGCCCACTATTATCGTCCACGGGCGTTCGGAGTTGCGCGTCCATGGCATTTTGCTCCTCAATGAAACTGTCCAATAAATAATGCTTCCGCTGTCGCATTGCTCGTCGAGAGTTTCACCCGCCCCTTCGGCTCTTCGGCCGCGGGGGACCACCCTTGTCAACGTGTCCCACTTCTGAGCGGTTCACCGTTGTGGCATGTGAGTCGATGGCTGAGCTTCTTCGAACTGGCCACCGGGCGGGCTTGGGTAGCCGTGGCCGGCCTTCGAGGCACGCGGCGCACGTCGGCGATGACCCTGCCCGGATAGCCGATCGTGACCACCGCCGCTGGACTCGGCGACCCGCCCCTCGTAGGTCGCTTCCCGCTGGAGTCCCACTGGAGTCCGCCCTGCAGTTCGCAGGCGCGGCGAGGTCCTGTTCCATGGACTTGACGTTGGACAGACCCTCGCATCGAGCAGTCCTTGCTCACGGCGTTCAGCCGAGCGACGACAAGCTGGGACCCAGCCCCATCCGTTCAGGTGACGGCAGATCACCCACCAACCTCGTACCCGACCACAGCATGGCCGACCACCGGGCCACATCTGCCACGGAGCGGTCGTCACCCTCGAGACGCCGGGCAAGTTCGCCGAATTCCTCCGCGCGACCGAGTTGGACGACGCCGAGTGGGCCACACCACCGCCGCTCCCGCGCCGCCAAGCCGTTGGACGGCCCCTGGGCGCCTCCACCGTCTCGGGTGCAGCGCAAGGCGCACCGGGAGTGCGAGATGAACGGTTGCGGTTCCGCCAGACGGCCAGAAAAGCTCGCTGCGGCGTGATGGGGCTCCCTGCTCACTGGTGGTGAATTCACCGGCCCGGGACGGTATTTGCCAGATATGCGGGATGCTGTCCGGATGCGGGGTCCCCTTTGCGGTGCTTGTCTTGCCGTGGCGTGGTCTTTTCTCCATCGCCACTCGTCACAACGACTGTGGCGCCGAAGATTATCAACAAGAAACCCAAGGGATGGGCGTGCGCTCGACACCTGGCTCCAACAGCCACCATGGCGAACGTGGCAACCGGAGTCTCCAGCGCCGCCTTGCTGTCGCTCGACTTTACTTACTGAGCTTTTCGTTAGTTTTGTGGTGTTTTGGAATGAATGGTCAGGCCGGTGTGGGTGAGGAAGGACCATGGGAGTTGCTCGCTGGAGCAGATTCGGTGGATGCCGCGTTCGGCTGCGTCAGCGACATCGGCGAGGTGGTCGCCGGCGAGGTTGGCCAGCTCGCGGGTCTTGATGGCCGACCACAGCAGTTCAACCGGGTTGAGTTCGGGGGCATAGGCCGGCAGCCGCTCGAGGGTGAGCCAGTCCTGCTCGGCCACCCAGGCCCGCATGCCCCGGCTCCAGTGGGCGGACAGTTCGTCCCATACCAACACCACCGGCTCACCGGCGTAGAAGGTCTTGATCTGTTCCAACACCTCGATCAGGGAAGTGGTGTCGTAGCTGCCCGGCTTGAGGTGGAAGCACAGCCGCGGGCCGCGTTCGGGGTCGGCGGCGTGGTAGCCCAGCGCGGCGGCCATCCCGGCTCGCTTCCAGTTCAGCCGGTGCCGTAAGAGCGGAGTGCGGCCGCGGGGTGCGTAGGTGCGACGCACCTCGGGCAGCAGCGATACGCCTGATTCGCCGAGGAACACGATCCAGGCACGTTTCTTCACCGCCCCTTTTTGATGCGCGGCCACTCGTGGGCGACCCATCGGGCGATCTCATACTCGTCCCGTTCGACGGCCTGGCGCCTGGGCCGTTGCAGACTCCATCCCAGCCGCCCGGTCAGCAGACGCCATACCGAGGCCCGGGCCAACGTCACCCCGGTCCCCCGCTCAACCACCACGCCGACCCGTTCCAGCGTCCACAGATCCACCTCGAACCCGTGCGCCTGAGCGCCTTGCTCCAGCGCAGTGCGAACCGCTTCGACCTGGGCGTCGTCCAGCTTGGGCGGCGGCCGACCGGTGGACGGGCGCCGCCGCAATGCCTCAGCCCCGCCCTGCTCCCATAGGCGTTTCCACCGGCGCACACTCTCGGGGTGCATCCCCACTGCCCGGGCAACCTCGGATGAAGGACGTCTGTGCTCGAACAACTCGGCCGCGCGCATGCGACGGGCCTCGGCCAACTGCGGCCGCGTCAGCGGCAGAACGGCGACATCAGCAACAGCATCCTGCGGCTTGGAAGACACACCATCATGCTCACACTACCGAAGCCCCAATCACCACAGAACTAACGAAAAACTCAGTAGTCGATGTCGTCGAGACCGAAGCCGAAGCACTCACCCTGGCTCATCCCGAGGCCGCGGCCGGAGTCGACCAGAGCCTTGTAGCGGTCGGGTAGCTCGACCCGGATCTTCTCCGAGTCCTCCCATTTCACTGCCAGTTCCTTCACGGGCGTACCGACTCACGATGGTGATGATGCCTTCGTCACTCATACCGGTGAGAACCGCGGCAGCGAAGCACTGGTTCTCCACGAGGCCCTGGACCACCCGATTGAGGGTACACGCAGCGTCACAGTCCGTGATCGAAGCGGATTCACCCGGGCGCTCGCGTACACCCCCGTGCGGACCCGATCCGGCGTACGCCATGATGGGAAACGGCCCAAAGAAACAGAGCACCACCCTTCGAACATCCGGGGCCGTGAGTAGAAGGACACGAAAATGACCGCCATAACGCCACAGCAGAAGGATCTGCTGGCGATCTGCGCGCTGCGCGCCGGAAACAAATCCGTCGACTGGAACCTCATCGCCCGGACCTGCCAGTCACCCGAGGCGCTCCAGGTCGTCCTCGGAGGCGACATCCCCGAAGACTCGACCGTCGCGCGCAAGAACCTCGCACTCCTACGGGAGGCCCTCCCGACGATCGACGACGCCCGCGCACGGGTGACCACTGAGCTGGAGGCCGCCGAGAAGGCCGGCGCGCGGCTCGTGACCGTGCTCGATCCGGACTATCCGGCGAACCTGCGTCTCGTGCCAAACCTGCCCCCCTTCCTGTTCCACCTCGGCGACCTCGAAGAGCGGGATGCCCGTTCGGCCGCCATCGTCGGCACGCGCAACGCGAGCGAGGACGGGATGCGCCGGGCCGCTCGCATGGCGCGGCTCCTGGTCGACGAGGACGTGGTGATTTTCAGCGGTCTCGCGAAGGGGATCGACACCGCCGCCCACACGGCCACGCTCGAAGCCGGAGGCCGTACGCTCGCGGTGATGGGAACGGGCATCGCGGCGAAGATCTACCCCGCCCAGAACAAGGGCCTGGCCGCCAG
Source organism: Streptomyces sp. NBC_01723 (assembly GCF_036246005.1). Lineage (NCBI taxonomy): Bacteria > Bacillati > Actinomycetota > Actinomycetes > Kitasatosporales > Streptomycetaceae > Streptomyces > Streptomyces sp. NBC_01723. The sequence goes on along the minus strand of NZ_CP109171.1, from coordinate 7,102,325 downwards.
GATCGTCGACGAGGGCGGAGCGCTGCTGTCCCAGTTCTGGCCCACCTCGACGCCGGCCACCTGGACGTTCCCGCGTCGCAACGTCGTCACGAGCGGCTCGACGATGGGCAGCATTGTCATCGAAGCCTCCTCAACGTCGGGCGCCAAGATGCAGGCCCGCATCGCCCACGAGCACGGCAAACACGTCTTCCTGATCAAGTCGCTGGCGACGAGTGAACCGTGGGCGGCCAAGATGGTGGCGGAAGGGAAGGCCGTCGAGGTCTCAGAGCTCGACGACGTCGTCTCGCGCCTCGGCAGCGCCAAGCGAGTGCAGCAGGCCGCGCAGCAGCGCCTCCAGCTCGCCCTGGCGGGCCTGTGACCAACGCATCATCTGACCTGCCGAAGCCGCTCGGCTTCCCCCAGTGTCGCCTGTGCGCCTACAAGGGCAACGGAACACCCGCCCTCTGTGCGGCCTGTGCTGCCCGGACGGTCAAACCCCACTGTGAGGTGTGTGGACAGACTCTCGCCTCACCCACGGCGAGCTGCGGGAACATCATCTGCCAGTGGGAACCGGCCGTCCGCTGCTTCACTCGCGTCGATGCCGTTGCCCTTCACGCGCCGCCGCTGAAACAGACCATCTGGGAGTACAAGTACGGCCAGAAGCCCGGTTCCGTCGGATGGGGGACGATCTTCGGACGCCTCATCGTCGGCTGGCTGAACGCCCACTCCGACGAGATGGCGGACATCGACCTCATCGTGGGCAATCCCTCGGCACCGGACCGGGCACCGCTCCAGCACATCGAAACGATGATGCAGGCTGCTTACGCCGAGGACACGCTCGGCCGCTGGCCGTTCGCGGACCCTGCCAGTCCTGTGCTGGTGAAGAACCACGAGACGAAGAAGTCGGCCGGCTCAGGCTGGCAGGCGAAAATGGAGGCCGCCAAAGAGCACGCCACGGCCCTCAAGCTCCGGCAGAGCGTCGAGGGCAAACGCATCCTGCTCGTCGACGACGTCTTCACCACCGGAGCCCAGTTCCACACCGTAGGCAAGCACCTGACGTCGGTCGGGAAAGCGGTGGAAGTCCGAGGGCTCGTCCTCGCCCGCGTTCCCTGGGGCGCTTAGAGGCCGTTCTCTTTCCGAATGCCGTGTGCAGATTCCGCTGGTCAGGCATGAGATTGCGGCTGTGGCGGGAGCCTCGACTCGTTGCTGATCGAGTCGGTGGGGGTGGCGGATGCCGTCGATGCGTGCGGTCCTGGAAACGCGGCGGAAGGCCGCTGCCGTGCGGGTGGATGAGCTCGAAGCCGAACTGAAGCGGGTGCGGGCAGACTTGGCGGATGCCGAGGAGGTTCTCAAGCTTCGGACGATCGGCCTCGAGCAGTACCGCCGCGGCGCGCTGACCGGGCGACGGCACTTTCTGTCCTTTCATGCTGTGTTCGCGGTGATTCACTTACTGATCACCCAGAACGGACACCCAACGATGACCAGCACTCCCCCACCCCCGATCAGCGAACCCGACCCCTCCACCTTCACCACCTCCAGCAGCTACGTCGAAGCATGCGCCGGCTGCCAGCGCCCCACCCACCGATACGGCAGCGGCGGCCTGCCCCTGTGCCAGTGGTACCTCGCCCCCGAACAGAAGCACTGGGGACCTGCCGTCCGCTTCACCAACACCCGCCCGCACAGCTGAGCCGCTCAGCGCACTACCCAAGCGTCTGACCAGGGTGGTCAGGTCTGGTGCTCGGGATGCCCAGACCGGTGGCCGGGCACGACCACCTGGCCGACCACACGCACACCGTCAAGCCCTCGGGTGGAAGACCTCCACCATGACGTGGACCCTGCCGGAGCCGATGCTCACCGAAACGGTGCGCAGCCCCGTCCTGCCGCCGCGGTCCGCTGCGGAACCGAAGTGGGACGGATTCCGCGCTGGCCTCTGCATCGACGGCGGCCAGGTGATGCTGCGCTCACGCCGCGGCACCCAGATGGCACCCGCGTTCCCGGAAGTCGTGACCGGCGCCGCGGACGTCGACCTCACCGAGGACGAGTTCAGCCGCATCGAGGCCGAACCCGCCACCGTCAAGATCCATGGCAACCGCACTGACGTCGACATCGCCAAGCTCGCGGAACTCGACTGAGCGGTGATCGATCAGCGCGTCGGGGGGAGGCACCGGATCGCCGGCGGTGGTGTCGTTTGTGAGTCGTCCGACGCTGACTGCCCATTCCGACGTGGGTCACCACGGGAGGTCCACGCCTTCCCAGAGCGTGAAGGTGCCGGTGGGTCCGTCGGCTCCGAGCCGGGCGACGCGTACGATCTCGCGGGCGGCCTCCTCGACCGACTCTATGCCCTCGAAGTTGACCAGTGCGGTGTTGGCGAACCCTGGTGAGACGAGGTTGACTTTGACGTCGGTGTCCTCCAGTTCGATCATCATCGCCAGCGTCACGGCGTTGAGCGCCGTCTTCGACGCGGCGTAGACGGGTTCGAATGTGGAGCGGTACGGGAAGTCCGGGCCAGCCATGGTTGTCAGCGAACCGAGTGCGCTCGTGACGTTCACGACGCGCGCATCAGGTGATTCGCGAAGCAGCGGCAGCATGGCTTGGAATACCGCCAGGGGACCGAAGACGTTCACCTCCCACACAGCCCGCACCTCATCGAGGGGGACGGTGCTAGTTTTCGACATTGCCCGGAGCTCGGACAGATCACGCACATCGGTGCGGGTAGTGGAGATGGCGGCGTTGTTGATGAGGAGGTCAAGTCGGCCGGTCTCGTCGCGGATCCGTTCGGCGGCCGAGGCGATCGACGCCGTGTCGGTCACGTCGAGCTGGAGCGCGACGGCGCCCTCACCGATCTCTGCGGCTGCCTTCTCGCCACGGGCAAGGTCGCGGGATCCGACAAACACGGTCACCCCATCGAAGACCAGCTCCTTTGCGACCTGCTTGCCCATGCCTTGGTTGGCTCCGGTGATCAGAGCAATACGGTTCGTAGGCACGAGTACCCTCCTTTGGCTGACGTGGTGATGACGAACGAGCGCTCGTGCCAGTGCGCGTCGCGCTCTGTGACAACCGTGCGGCCCTCCTGGCCGACGGAGAAGGCCACCTCGATCCTGGGAGTGGCAGGACCAGGCAACGTCAGTCCGCAGGAACTATTGTCAACGAGTGTGACGAACGCGGCAGACTCAGGGCGCGAGAACAGGCTCGGCGACTACTTGCGCGCTCGACGGGGCCTGGTGGCCCCGGAGACTGTCGGTCTGCCTGAGGATGAACGACGTCGAGTGCCGGGGCTGCGCCGCGAAGAAGTCGCCCTGCTCGCCGGCATCAGCTCGGACTACTACCTCCGGCTCGAGCAGGGGCGCAACAGGAATCCCTCGGTGCAGGTGCTCGAAGCCATCGCACGCGTGCTGCAACTCGACGAACCCTCCGCCGAGCATCTCCTCAAACTGAGCGCCACGGCGCCACGTCGGCGTCGCGCACCCCGCCGCGAGACAGTCATCCCCCGCATCCTGGAGCTCGTCCGCTCGATAGAGATGCCCGCGTTTGTCGCGGGGCGCTACATGGACGTGCTCGCGAGCAATCCGCTGGCGCACGTCCTCTCGCCGGAGCTCCGACCCGGTGAGAACCTGCTGCGTGCTGCATTCCTCGACGCGGATGACCGAATACACTTCGATCGAAACGACATGGTCGCGATGTTCCGCAAACGCGTCGGAGCTGATCTCGACGATCCACGGGCCGTGCAGCTCATCGGAGAACTGTCACTGGCAAGCGAAGCGTTTCGGCAGGCGTGGGCCCGCCACGATGTGCGGCCGGCCCGGGGCGGTCCCGTCCGCATCGATCACCCGCAGGTCGGTCCGATGGTGCTAAACCTCTCCAAGCTCGCCGTCGACGACACCGGCGACCAGATGCTCGTCATCTACCACCCCACCGACACGCACCCGGAAAGCGCGGACCGGTTCACGCTGCTCGCGTCTTGGGCCGCAGAAACGCGACCCGTACGAGAGGAAGACGTCCGCGCGGTGGACGACTGACACCCCCCTGCGGTTCACAGACCGTGTCCTACATGGTCAGTTTGAGGAGTCGTTTGTAGCAGCACAGTGCTGCGGCGAGGCCGAGAAAGGCCAGGTAGTTGCGGGGTTTCCGTTCGTAGCGAGGGCTGAGTCTGCGGTAGCCGGACAGCCAGGAGATGGTCCGTTCGATCACCCATCGGCGCCGACCCAATCGTTCGCTGGACTCGATGCCCTTGCGGGCGATACGCACTCCGATCCGCTTGCCGCGGAGCCATTTCCGCAGTTCAGGGATGTCGTAGGCCTTGTCGGCATGGAGGCGTTGGGGTTTGAAGTGGCGGCCGCGATAGGGGTCGTGTTTCGTTTGGTGACCCGCCACCATGGGCTTCAGGCTTTGGCTGTCGTGGACGTTGGCGGCCGAGACGCCGACGACCAGGGGCAGTCCGTTCGCGTCCGACAGGATGTGCATCTTGGAACCCGGCTTGCCTCGGTCCACGGGGCTCGGACCTGTGTGTTCGCCCCTTTTTAGCGCGCACATGAGCCGAGTCGAGGACCACACGGGAGACATCGACAAGGCCCGCGTCATCGAGCCGGTGAACGACGGCTTCATGCAAGCGCCCCCACACGCCGGCCCTCGACCAGATCATGAACCTGCGGTGTGCGGTCGACTTCGATATCCCGAAACACGGCGGCAGAGCCCGCCAGGCACATCCACTGACCAGCACATAGATGATCGCTGCGAACAGCGTCTCATCAGGCGTGTTCTGCTTCCCGCCGCCCTGCGGCCGAACCCGGACCTCCGGGATCAACGGCCTGGCGATCTCCCACAAGCCGTCCGGAACAATCCAACTCCACGTACCCCGCCCCATACGCAGCCCAACGACCAACTGACCATGTAGGACACGGTCTAACCTCGATCTTGCGTGACGGTCCGCCGACGGAGTCGGTGGACCGTTTTCGTGCTGTGGGCTGAGGCTGGGCAGGTTGAGGGCCCGAGTGTCGTCTCGGATGGACGCCGGGTTCCACTGCTCCGGCCGGAGGGTTCTCTCGTAGGGGCGGATGAATCCGCTGCTCATCCCGGGTTCGGCAGGAGTGCGAGCCGTTCGAGGGCGGCAGTGATGTGACTGGTCCAGGGCCAGTGCTGGGCCAGGCGGAGGATTTGCCGACGGCCGGTGGTCACGAGCTGTCCGGCCGTGGTGAACAGGCGGAGCCGCAGGCGGCGAGGTTCCCAGAGACGGGCCTTGCCGGTCAGGGCGAGCATCGGCATCCAGGCCAGCAGGTCGAGAGCGATCTGCACGATCTCCAGCCAGATCCGGTTCTGGGCCGTGCGGTGCAGAGGAAGATTCCGCAGGCCGGTGGCCCGGGCGGCCCGGATGCGGTCCTCGGCCCGGGCCCGCAGCCGGTGACGGAGCTCGAGCTCGGCGATCGGCCGGCCCGAGGTGTTGGTGGCGAAACAGGTCAGCCGCATGCCGTCCGCGTCCGTGAGCCTCAACTGGGCCCCGGGGTGCGGTCGTTCCTTCCTGACGATCAGCCGCATGTCCTTGGGCCAGCCGTCCAGAACGTCGCCGGTGAGTTCAGCGACCCAGGCGCCGTCGCGGATCTCGCCGCCGGTCTCGATGGCCGCCGTCCAGGCCGAGGCCGGAACCTTCAGCACGTGCTGGTGGATCGCGTCGGTGATCACCATGCCGACCGAGTAGGACAGCCACCGTCCCCGCTGGGCGAGCCATGCGACGAAGTCGTGAGTGCCGCCCGCGGAGTCAGTGCGGATCAGGGTCCGGCGCCCACGCCGGTACTTCTTCGGCAGCTGGGCCAGCGCCAGTTGGGCGGCGGTGACGTGGTCGGACGCGGTGTTCGAGCCCGCGTTTCCTGGTCTGAGCAGGGCCGCGACCGGTTCCCCCGTGCCGCCCGGTCCGTGGTCGACGAAGCCCATCAGCGGGTGATGGCCGTAGGTCCGCTTCCAGGTGGGTGCGGCGTCCTCCTTGTCCGAGTGCGCGATCACCAGCACCCCGTCGAGGTCGACGGTCACCGCCCCGCCCGCATCAGGCGCTGCCCGTCCGGCCAACCGCCAGGCACGTTGACGGACTTCAGCCCGCGCGGAACGGATGGCCCGCAGGGCCTTCTCCCCGGAGGCTGCGAGGGTGTCGATGAGGCGGGAGACCGTCGGGTCGGAGGCGACCGGCCCGAACACGGCCGGCTCGGCCCGCAGCATGCCGATATCCGCCAGGCAGTCCCCGCCCATCGCGACTGCCAGCGCGAGGTCCAGGAGGATCTTCCCGGGATCGTGGACGGCCCGCGGCTTCCGCCAGGGCGCCAGGGCTGCGGATATCGCCTGGTCAAGGCCCGTCTTGCGGACCGTCTCCAGCAGCAGGACCGCACCGGCCTGCGAGACCACCTGCCGACCGTCTCCCTGGACACGGACACGCGGGTACGACGAGATAGGCTCTCTCACCTGGAAAGTGCTCTTTTCCTTGCAGCCAACAGGACCCTCAGCAAGTCCTATCGTTGCAGGTCAAGGGCACTTTCCGTGTTTCTGATCATCTCTTGGACAGCCCACCTCGCGAAAGCGCGAGGCTAAGCTTGGCGTTTAACGTCTGCGGTCGAACGTGACCTCGAACTTGCTGAGCGTTTCGGTTGTGCACCGGACGTGAGAGTGGCTTTCGTCTGATCCTGTGTTCCGTCACAGATGCACTTGACCAGTACGAAGGCCGTTGCGATGAGTCTGCTGCACCACGGTGTCCCGCGGATTGCGTTCGCTGAACTGTCATGCTTTCGAGCGGAGTTTGAACCGTTCCGGGTTCGGTAGAGACTCGATTCCGTGAAAGGATCGAGTCATGGCACGTCCCTCCTCCTATCCCGTTGAGCTGCGCAAACGAGCGGTCCGTATCGCCGAGGTCCGTGGTGACTATCCGAACGAGTCGGCCGCGCTGAGGGCGGTTGCCCAGAAACTCGGGATCGGTTCGGCCGAGACCCTGCGGAACTGGGTGAAGCGCGATGAGGTCGACTCCGGGAAGCGTCCGGGTACGACCACGGAGGAGTCCGCGCAGATCAAGGCGATGAAGAAGGAGATCGCCGAGCTGAAGCGGGCGAACGACATCTTGAAGGCTGCGGCGAGTTTCTTCGCGTCAATGTCAGGCTGTTGACGATCGGCGGGTGGCACGGGCCGAAACCGCCCTTGGTGGTTGGTCCTTGATGTGCCGCTCTCTGGTGGCAGGATCCTGTCGATCGGTGGGCTGACTCGCTTCTTCGCTGCCCCGCGAGGCGGTGGCTTGTCAGCGATGTGCCGCCCGTCGGTCGCAGGCTGTCCGGTGCGATGTGGCTTGATAGGAGCGTGCCGCTGGCCCGATTGAGGCGTGCCCCCGGCGCCGGACGATCCGTTCGCGTCGGGCATCGTCGCAGGGAGGCACGTTGATCGTCATCGGGATAGACGGACACAAGAACACGCACACGCTGGTGGCGGTCGATCCGCTCGGAAAGCGGCTGGCGGAACTGACCGTCACTGCCCGACCCGCCGGCCATCTCAAGGCGCTGGCCTGGCTGCACGGCTTCGGTCCGGTGCTGGTAGCAGTCGAGGACTGCCGCCACTTGACCCGCCGGTTCGAGGCCGACCTGCTCAACAGCGGACACACGGTGGTACGGGTGCACACCCGGCTGATGGCCGGCGCGCGACGCTCGGCCAGGGAGCGCGGGAAGTCCGACCCGATCGACGCCGAGGCTGTGGCCCGGGTCGCTCTGCGCGAGCCGGACCTGCCCAAGGCGTGCCTGGACGGGCCGAGCCGGGACATCAAACTGCTGGTCGACCACCGGCGCACCCTGGTCGCTCAGCGCACGGCGATCGGCAACAAGCTGCGCTGGTTCCTGCACGAGCTCGACCCCGAGCTGGCCGTCGCCTCTCGTGGCCTGCGCCGCCTGTGCGTCCTGGAACAGCTGGCCCGAGCTCTGATCCAGCACCGCGGGACACTCGCGGCCATCGCCACCGAACTGGTCGCGGACTGCCGTCGTCTCTCGGAACGTATCAACGCGCTGGAGAGTCAGATCCGTCGTCTGGTCACCGCCCGCGCACCGCATCTGCTGGCGATCCCCGGCTGCGGCGTTCTGGGCGCCGCGGTCATCATCGGCGAGGCCGCCGACGCCACTCGGTTCGTCTCCAAGGCCGCCTTCGCCCGGTTCAACGGCACTGCCCCGATCCCCGTCTGGTCAGGCAACAAAGTCCGCGTCCGGCTCAACCGGGGCGGCAATCGCACTGTCAATCACGCTCTCCACGTGATCGCTGTGACTCAAGTGCGAGGTGACGGTGAAGGCGCCACCTACTTCGCCAAGCAACTCACCGTTGGCAAGACCAAGACAGAGGCCCTCCGTCTGCTGCGGCGTCGCATCTCCGACCGCGTCTACCGCGCCTTGCTCGCCGACCAAGCCGACCTCGACCAACCCCTCAATCCACAATCCCCAACGCCCACCAGCCTGGCTGCTTGACATAGGAGCATCGCCGAGCTCGACCGGCCACACACGCTCGTGACGTTCATCGACGAGCACCGGGCCCGCTTCGGCGGTGTCGAGCCGATCTGCCACGTGCTCACCGTGCACGACTGCAAGATTGCCCCCTCCACCTATTACGCCCACCACAAACGACTCCAGGCCCCGTCGGCCCGCACCGTCCGCGACGCCGAGCTGAAGCCGCTCATCCGGCAGATCGTCGAGTCCAACTACCGTGTTTACGGGGCCAGGAAGGTCTGGCGTGAGCTGCACCGCCAGGGCCATATCGTGGCCCGGTGCACCGTTGAACGCCTCATGCGCGAGCTCGGCGTCACCGGCGCCGTGCGCGGGAAGAAGGTCGTCACCACGATGGCGGGCAGCTCCGTTGAGCGGGCGCCAGACCTGCTGGACCGCAACTTCGTCGCGCCGGCCCCGAACCGCTGCTGGGTTGCCGACTTCACCCACGTCAGCACCTGGTCGGGAGTCGTCTACGTCGCGTTCGTCGTGGACACCTTCTCCCGCCGGATCGTCGGCTGGTCCGCCGCCCTGTCGAAGGAGACACAGCTCGTCCTGGACGCCCTGGACATGGCCCTGTGGCAACGCGACCGCGACGAACAGCCTCATCAACGGGGGTGAGTTGATACATCACTCCGATGCCGGGTCGCAATACACGAGTTTCCGACTCGCCGAGCACCTGGACGCCGCCGGCATCGCGGCCTCGATCGGCTCGGTCGGCGACGCCTACGACAACGCCCTCATGGAGAGCACGATCGGCCTGTTCAAGACCGAGCTGATCAAACCCCGACATCCATGGAAGACGCTTTCCCAGGTCGAACTCGCCACTGCCGAGTGGATCGACTGGTTCTGCCACCGCCGACTCCACGGTGAGATCGGACACATCCCACCAGTCGAATACGAGACCAACTACTACCTCGCGACCGCGGAACCCCAGGTCACAACCACAATCTGAAGTCTCTACCGAACCCGGAACGGTTCAGGACCACGATGGGGCCATGAGCGACCAGCGCCTCTCCCGCGATCGGCAGATCCCAGCTTGGACGTGCACCGGCGGCGCCGGATGGCAACCGCTCCTCGCCGAGCTGCACGGTGCGCTGCTGGTCCTGGCCCCCGACTACCAATAACCCCCGCGCGTGTCAGATCAGTTCGAGCAACCGCAGGTCCGCCGCGTACTTTTCGATCAACTGCGCTTCCACTTGGGGGATTTTCCCATCCGCGAGCCCTGCTTTCCGCACCGCCTCCGTGAACCGCACCGCCGGGATCGTCGAACCGTTCAACGGCTCGCCGGGCCGACGGACGGTGTGCAGCAATGGCAGCAGCGAGTACTGCCGTCGTGCCTCCGGCAGGGCCCGCAGGGCCGTCTCGAAGCGGGCGAACCACTCGTCGTAGTCGGCAATACGACTGACCGGGTGCCCGGCTGTGATGAGCCAGTCCACGAAGGTGTCCAGCGAGACACCGTCGTCGTGCGGGTTGACCACGTTGTACGTCCGGTAACCGGTGGCACCCGCGCCGCCGAGCGTGTTGACGGCCTCAGCGACGAAGTCACCCGGCAGCCCGTCGTAGTGGGCCCGCACCCGCTCGCCGTCGGCATCAGGGCGGTAGAACGACGCCGGCGCAATCCCCGTGGTGAGGATGCTGAACAGCAGCCGCGTGAACATGTCGGGGACGTTCAACTGGCCTGCGTGCCTGCGATGGGCCAGGATCATGTCGGAGCGCAGAACGGTGACGGGGAGTCCATGTTCCTCGTGCGCGCGGCGTAGCAGTACCTCGCCGGCCCACTTACTGGTGGCGTACCCGGATACGTCTCCGTCGGTCAGCGCGCGGGCGGCGCTCGCCTCGCGGATGTCGGCGCTCTCGTCGAGCCGGGCCGGATCGAGACCGCCTGCCACGGCGACCGTGGAGAGGTAGGTGAACGGCTTGACCTTGCCGGTCAGGGCCAGTCGGATCAGTTCGGCGGTACCGACGACGTTCGGGCCGAAGAGATGCTCGTAGGGCAGGACGTGGTTGACGAGCGCCGCGGGGTGGAAGATGGCGTCGACGTCCATGGCGAGCCGCTTCCAGGTGTCCTCGTCGAGCCCGAGCCGCTCCTCGCTGATGTCGCCGGCCAGCACCTCAAGATGTCTATCCGCCAACTCCTGATAACGGGAGAGAAGCTGCTGGTCACCGCTGTCGAGTGCGGCGTCTAGCCGACGGCGGGCGTCGGCGTCGTCGCGGCCTCGTATCAGGCAGATCAGTCGACCGCCGGTTGCCGACAGGCGCTCCAGCCAGTCCAGGCACATGAACCGGCCGAGGTAGCCGTTAGCGCCGGTCAGCAACACGGTGTGCGGGACGACGCCGGAAGCGGGGCGGGCATTGCCCAGGGTCGTGACGTCGAGGAACTTCTCCAGCGTCAGCTCGTCCGCGCGCACCTCGGTGGCATCCGCGCCGTGCACCGACGCGGACGACGGGCGCCCGGCGGTGCCGGCACGGGCCGCCTCGATGTGGTCCGCGACCGCCTGGAGGTTGTTGCCCGCGCTGAGCAACACGCCGACCGGCACCTCCACGGCGAAGGCGTCCCACAGCAGTTGCGAGAAGGACAACGCCGACAGCGAGTCGACGCCGAGATCGGTGAAGCGTGCGGTGGGCCGCAGCTCGGAGGCGGGGCAGCCGAGCAGCGCGCTCGCCGCTGCACGGATCGCCTCGAACACCGGCTGATCGGGGCCCGCCGCACCCAGCGCGCACAGTGCCTCCTCCCGGCCACTCACCAACTCCTCGTACAGGGAATCCAGTTGATGACCATAACGGTCCTTAAGACTGGGGCGCAGGTTCTTGCGGACCTCGGAGAGGAGTCCGTTCGCCGTGCTGAAGGGCTCGGTCTCGACGAGGAAGTCGCGCGGGATCTCGTACGGCTCCAACTCGGCGTACTGGGCGATCTCTTGGAGGGATGCGGCAAGCAGAGGCTTGAGCTCCCTGACACCACCGGCCTGCGCGAGGGCGTCCTCGGTGGGGACGATGACCGCTAGGAGATACGCGCGCTCGCTGTTGCCGTGGACGTAGATCTGCCGGATCAGGGGGCTGGCGGCGAAGGTGGTCTCCAGGTGGGAGACGGTGACGAACTCCCCCTGGGCCAGTTTGAGTACGTTGTTGCGGCGGTCGAGGTAGACCAACTGGTCCGGGGCGGTCTCGGCCATGATGTCGCCGGTGTGGTAAAAACCGTCCGCGTCAAAGACCGAAGCTGTCACGTCCGGCCGCTTGTAGTAGCCGGGGGTGATCGTCTCTGCGCGGATCAGGAGTTCACCGCGCGGATGCGGCACGTCCGAGATGTAGTAGCCGAGTTCGGGGACGTCGGCCAGTTTGTACTCGATGACCGGGGGCCGCTCGACCTGCCCGTCGATCAGGATAGGGCCCGTCTCGGTCGAGCCGAAGACGTCCCGAAGCGACAGCTCCAGGCAGGACTCCAAGAACCGCTTCAGCTCTCCCGCGATCGGTGCGCTGCCGCAGAGGACGTCGCGCACCCGGCCGCCGACGAACTCCTCCCGCAGCTCCGACTTGACGGCCTTGTCGAGCGCGTCGGGGTCCGCAAACTCCCCGGCCCTGCGCGTCGATCGGCTCTGGTACTCCTGGAGGAGCATGTCGCAGATCCGCGGCACCAGCAGCAGTTGAGTCGGACGGGCCTCGCGCATGTCGTCGAACAGCGTCGACATGTCGCTGAGGCCTGTGAAGTACACCGTGCCGCCCTGGACCAGCGTCATGTACAGCGACGCTCGCCCCGCGATGTGGCTCATTGGCAAGTAGCCCATGGTGACCGGCGACGCGTCGCCCTTCGGCGCGAACCAGCCCGCCCACAGGCTCTGGACCATGCTGTCCGTGTAGATCGCGCCCTTGGGTGCGCCCGTGCTGCCGGAAGTGTAGGTCAGTAGCCGTGTCGGGTTGCCCTCCGCAGCCTCGGGCGTGACCGGCGTCGGCAGGGTCCGGCCGCGCGCGACGACGGCGCTCAGCGCCTCGACGGCCGTGTCCCCGGCGTCCGCTAGCCGCACCCGGGCGGCCTCAAGCCGCTCCCGCTCCTCGTCCGCCTCCGGGTGGAAGTCGAACACGACAAGGCGTGGCCGCAATGGCGCGGAGAGTGCCAACTCGACGGCTGTGTCGATGGATTCGATGCTGGTTGCGAGAATGCGTGGCGCGGACTCCGCGACGATTGGCTTCAACTTGCCCAGCGAGGGGCTGTATGGGAGCGGCACCGAGACCGCGCCGGCTCGCAGACAGGCCAGGTCGAGCACCGTGTAGTCGACGCTGGTGAACCCGTAGACGGCGACGAAGTCACCTTCGCGCACCGGTCGTTCTGCGTCCGCTGCCCACTCGGCCGCGACCGCGCCGGCCCGCTCCCACAGCTCGGCGTAACTGACGGTTGTGTAATGCTGCAGCAACCGCAGTTCGGTCCGGCCGGTCGCCGCGTCGGTCACCGACTCGCGGGCCCGCTCACCTAGGGCGGGGCGGTTGGCGTACCCCTCCATCACGGCGGTGACAGCCCGCGGCAGACCGGTGGCGTGGTCGCGCACGGTAGCCAAGATCGCGGGGGAGACCGAGCCGTTGGTTACAGGTGTCAATGACACCGACTTCACCGACTTTCCATCAACTGTGGGCTTATCAATGGCATGGCCGACCCGAGGTGGCGTTCGGGGTACGGGTGGAGCGGCATGTGCGATCTGCCGGTCACCACCCCCATGGGGGAAGCTGCACGTTTCTCCTGATCGAATGCCTTCGTACGCTCAACAACTCCTCCGCATGTGCGGCCAGCACCGGCCTTGCCGCACGTGCCTTCGCGACCAACGCTTCCGCCGTCTCTGTCATGCGATGTCCTCCAGCCTGGAAAGGTTTGCCGCGCCAAGCGGCATGTTCTGCCTCGTTTCTAACGTGTGTCTTCGAAGGTAGCCACGGCCTGGCGATCCCCCCTTGTGGAGCGCACTGGCGCCGGGGAGGTGATACCGCTGACGCCACATCCGCCCTGGAGGGGGTCTCCGCCGCCACCAGGTTCGGCGTGAAGGCGCAGCAACCTCGGCCCGGCTGCGGATGGCCCCAAGGCGAGGAGGAGAGCGGCGAGCTGCCGCAAATTCTGGAGGTCTACGGCCGCCCCCCGCAGCCCTGCCACCCAAGCCGGTCCTCGGACGGCTGGGCGATCAACCGGCCCCGGGGCCCATGCGACGGCCTCGCCGATGTCACACGCGTGCTCTGCCCCATGGACGACCGAGGGCTGGACAGCGTGCCGGTACTGACCGAGGTGGCCCCAGTCGCGACGGCCGCCACCGATTCGCCGGCCGCCCCTGCCCACCTGTTCCCGGCGGACTTGGCTTGCCCGCGCGGTCAGCCGCCGGGTCCGTGTGCGCTGCTCCAACCTCAGCCGGAAACGAAACGAACATCGCCTTACGAACCGCCACTTGAGGGCATCTGATCCAGGTAGTTGGTGTTCTGGGATGGTTTTGTGACTGGTGCTGTTGACGGTCGTTGGATGAGGCGTGAGTGTTCGGCGTCCGTACCGCAGCGACGTGTCCGGTGGTGAAGGGGCGGGTCCCGGCCAGCTCGTCATAGACCGACAACGGCCTGCGGCCGACCTCGACGCAGGCGGCCTCGGCCCGGTTCAGCAGGGCCTGCAACGGTCCGGCCTCCTCACCCGAGGGACGGTTGTGACGCGGTTGGACAGGGACCTCGCCGGTGGTTGTCCGGCGGCTTTTGCCGGTGGGCAGCCCGTCCCAGTGCGCTTCCTCCACGACACGCACTCCACGGCCGACGGCCCGCTCATGCATGGCCAGCAGAGTTTCGCCGCGGTCGTCCGGAGCGGTGGAGTGCAGCGTGACCTGGGACTTCGTGGCTCGGATCTCGACGAGTTGGCGGGGGCGGACCTTGCGGGCGGGCACCGAGTAGAGGTTGCCCGCGAAGGCGACCAGACAGTCCTTGCCGACCGGCCGCAGGTGCCGTTCGGCGACCAGATACGGGGCCGGCGGCAGCGTTTTGAGAGCCGCGTGATCCCGGGCGGCGCGATGTCCGATCACTTCGGGGTGGGTTGTGTGGACCTGAGCCCGGCGCTTGGGCACCCAGGCCGTGAACGCGGCGTCCATCTCCTCGACGCAGGAGAAGGCCCGCCCGGCCAGGACGTGGTCGCGGACGATCAGGACCTGGCGCTCGACCAGGCGGAGTGCTGATCATCGACGACACCGGCTTCATCAAGAAGGGGACCGCCTCGGCCGGGGTTGGCCGGCAGTACACCGGCACCTCGGGAAAGATCGACAACTGCCAGATCGGGGTGTTCGCCGCCTACGCCACCCGCTCGGGCCGGACCCTGGTCGACCGGGAGCTCTACCTGCCCAAAGCCTGGACCTCCGACCGCGACCGCTGCCGGGCGGCGAAGATCCCCGACGAACGCGGCTTCGCGACCAAGGGAGAGATGGCCCGCAACATCGTCCGCCGCTGCCTGGCCACCGGCTTGCCCGCCACGTGGGTCACTGCGGATGAGGCCTACGGGCAGGACTGGCACTTCCGCCGCCTGCTCGAGCAACTCGACATCGGCTATGTGGTGGCAGTGCCCAAGTCGCAGCAGATCAAGTCCCTTGCGGGCATCTGGCGCATCGACCAGCTCATCGACGAAGCACCTGGTGATGCCTGGCAGCAACTGTCCTGCGGTGACGGGGCAAAGGGTCCGCGGATCTACGACTGGGCCGGGGCCAAGCTGCCCGCCAACATCATCTTCGACCCCGACCCGCCGACCCATCACCGCTGGGTGATGGCCCGCCGCAGCCTGTCCGACCCTGAAGAGGTGGCCTACTACCTGGCCTACGCCCCGGTGAGTGTTGAGATCACTGAACTGGCCCAGGTGGCCGGCTCCCGCTGGGCGATCGAGGAGTGCTTCCAGGCCGCGAAGAACGAATGCGGCCAGGACGAGTACGAGGTCCGCCGCTATCTCGGCTGGTATCGGCACATCACCTGGCCATGCTCGCCCATGCCGTTCTGACCGCACTCGCAGCACGACCCCGGGCCGGCGGCCAGGCCGCAAAGGGGGCTGCAGAAACGGATCAGCCCTCGTCCCGCTCACCGTGGCAGAAATCCGGCGACTCCTGGACACTCTCCTGCCCTACCCACGAGCCAACCGCGCCCCCGTCACCCACGCACTGAAGTGGTCGACCTGGAGAAGACACCGCCAGGCCGTCGCCCGCCGCTGCCACTACCGAAAACGCACCTCAGAACACGAACCGCTCCTGGAGTACTACTGAGGTTTTCAGGGCGGGGTCGGTGGGGTGATGGCCAGACCTGTGGCGGTCAGGCAGCCGTCGACCAGGTGGGGTCGGAGCTGGATCCTGCGTAACTCGCGGCGAAGGGTGCGGTCGAGGTCGGCGGATGTGTCGAAGGCGGTGTTGGCCATCGCCCTGCGTACCAGCGACCAGACGGCCTCGACGGGATTGAGGTCGGGTGCGTAGGGCGGGAGGCGGACGGTGGTGAGCCAGTCGTGGTCGGCCTCGTACTGCTTCAGCCCGGTGGCCAGGTGGGTGTTGAGGTTGTCCCAGACCACCACGATCGGGCCGTCGAGCTGGAGGTGTGCGCGGACCAGGAGGTCGCGGTAGTCCTGCCAGGAGAGGCTTTTGCGTGCGCCCTTGAGGCGGAGGTGAGCGCGGGGCCGGTGGATGAGGCGGCTCTTCTCGCCGGGTTTGTAGCAGCACAGTGCGGCGATGGAAGTCCGGCGGCGGGACCTGCCGCGGACGCGGATGACGGGGGTGTGTCCGCGTCGGCCCCAGGTGTGGGCACGGGGCGGGGTCATCGAGAAGCCGGCCTCGTCCTCGAAGACGATCCAGGCACCGGACGCCGCCGCGAGTCTTTTACCTGCGGCCACACCTCCCTCTTCCACAGCTCCACCGCATGCTCGTCGCGCTCGAGTGCTCTGCGGGCGGGTGCCTGCCAGGACCAACCGTGCCGTTTCAGCAGCCGCCACACCGTCGCCACCGACAGGCTCACCCGCAGACGCCGGCGGATCACCGTCTGCACCCGTGTCAGGGTCCAGCGTTCGTCTTCGAAGCCGTGTACGGCCGGCCCCTTGCCGAGTTCTTCCTCGAGCACGGCGAACTGGGCGTCTGTGACGGTCGGGGAGTTCGCCGGACCCGCCGAGCGCAGGGCCTCCATGCCGCCCTCGCGCCAGGCACGACGCCAGCGCTCCACCGACCGCACACTCACCCGCAGATCCTTCGCGATCGCCGCCGTCTTCTCGCCCGCCGCGAACCTCTCGCCGGCCTGAAGCCGGATCCCCTCACGAAAGGCCCGCCGCTCAGCGGTCAAGCCCCCACCCTCCGGATACCTCACACCAACGGCATACCGCAGGGGCCATCAGCCGTCACTACCCGACGACAACCCGAAATCCTCAGTAAGAGGTCCTAACAAAGGCGTCGGACGTGGCGGTGGGTGATCAGGCAGACGGCGAGGCCGAGGAAGGCCTCGTGGATGTCGTCGCGTCGTTCCCAGCGGATGCGCAGGCGGCGGAAGCCGTGGAGCCAGGCGATCGTTCGCTCGACGACGTAGCGGAAGGTGCCCAGGCCAGTGCCGTGCGGCTCGCCTCTCTTCGCGATCACGGGGCGGATCCCTCGCTGCCAGAGCAGGCGGCGGTATTTGTCGTGGTCGTAGCCGCGGTCGGCCAGGAGTGCGTCGGGGCGTCGGCGGGGTCTGCCGACCTGGCCCGCGACGGCGGGAATCTTGTCGAGCAGCGGCTCGAGTTGGGTGACGTCGTTGCGGTTGCCGCCGGTCAGGGACACCGCGAGCGGGATGCCCTGGCCGTCGACGATGAGGTGGTGCTTGCTGCCCGGGCGTGCGCGGCCGGCCGGGCTCGGCCCGCTTTGGGCCCCGTCGGGCGGCCCGCACGTGCGAGGAGTCGATCACCGCCCGTTCCCAGTCCAGCTGGTTCTTCGACCGCAGCTCGTTCAGCAGCAGCTGGTGGAGCTGGTCCCAGACGCCGGCCTCGTTCCAGGCCGCCAGGCGCCGCCAGCAGGTCATGCCCGAGCCGAAGCCGAGTTCCTGGGGCAGGTACTCCCACTGGATACCGGTGTGCAGGACGAAGAGGATCCCGCACAGGGCCTGGCGGTCCGGCACCCGCGGTCTGCCCTCGGCCTTCTTCGGACCCGGCTTCGGCAACAACGGCTCGACCAGCGTCCACAGTTCATCCGACACGATCCACGGCCGCGACTGACGGTTTCCCATGCCCAGACATACGAGCAGAGAGGCCGACAGCCTCATGATCAGCAGCTTTTGTTAGAGCCAATAAGACAGGGTCCTATGTGGCGAGGCGGACGAGTCGCTTGCAGGAGCTCAGGGTGGCGGCGAGTCCAAGAAAGGCCAGGTAGGTGTGGGGGGCCGCTCTCGGCGAGCGGCCACGGATCATGCTCGTCCCTCAACGGCAATGCGCAGCCCGACGCGCGCTGAACGGGAGAGCGGCATGAGGGACCCTCCTCCATAGGCTGCTGAGTGCGTCTACGTGCCTCATCGCCGGTCACCACTTCAGTGTCACACCGGGTGGTGGCCAGCTCGCGCTGCGATCAGAACTCGGAGAATTCATGGGTGTCGGTGCCCGCGCTGCGCTCTGGGTCTCGGTGAAGGCCGACCTCGGTGCCACTGGCACAGCGCTACTACTCGGCATACAGCAACCAAGAGCAGAGCTTGAGAAGGGCCAGCACAATGACCAGGACCAAAATCCTGCGCAATTACATCGACGGTGAGTTCCGGGACGCCGCCGACGGACGGACCACCGCGGTGGTCAACCCCGTGACCGGTGCGGCGTACGCGACCGCCCCCCTGTCCGGGCAGGCGGACGTCGACGCCGCCATGGCGGCCGCCGCGGCCGCCTTCCCGGCCTGGCGGGACCTGGTCCCGGCCGAGCGGCAGAAGGCCCTGCTGAAGATCGCGGACGCGTTCGAGGAGCGGGCCGAGGAACTGATCGCGGCCGAGGTGGAGAACACGGGCAAGCCGATCGGGCTGACCCGCTCCGAGGAGATCCCGCCGATGGTCGACCAGATCCGCTTCTTCGCGGGCGCGGCGCGGATGCTCGAAGGCCGCGGCGCCGGCGAGTACATGGAGGGTCTGACCTCCTTCGTGCGCCGCGAGCCGATCGGAGTCTGCGCGCAGGTCGCGCCGTGGAACTACCCGATGATGATGGCCGTGTGGAAGTTCGCCCCGGCGCTCGCCGCGGGCAACACGGTCGTCCTCAAGCCCTCGGACACCACCCCCGCCTCCACGGCCCTGATGGCCGACATCATCGGCTCGATCGTCCCCAAGGGCGTCTTCAATGTCGTCTGCGGCGACCGCGACACCGGCCGCCTGATGGTCGAGCACGAGACCCCGGCGATGGCCTCCATCACCGGCTCCGTGCGGGCCGGCATGTCGGTCGCCGAGTCCGCCGCCAAGGACGTCAAGCGGGTCCACCTGGAACTCGGCGGCAAGGCACCCGTCGTCGTCTTCGAGGACACCGACATCCCCAAGGCCGTCGAGGACATCTCGGTCGCCGGGTACTTCAACGCCGGGCAGGACTGCACGGCCGCCACGCGCGTCCTCGTCCAGGAGTCGATCCACGACGAGTTCGTGGCCGCGCTCGCCAAGGCCGCCGCCGAGACAAAAACCGGGCACCCCGACGACGAGGACGTGCTGTACGGGCCGCTGAACAACCCCAGCCAGCTCAAGCAGGTCGCCGGATTCATCGAGCGGCTGCCCGCGCACGCCAAGGTCGAGGCGGGCGGCCACCAGGTGGGCGAGACGGGGTACTTCTACGCCCCCACCGTCGTCTCCGGCCTGAGGCAGAACGACGAGATCATCCAGCAGGAGGTCTTCGGCCCGGTCATCACGGTGCAGTCCTTCCGGGATGAGGACCAGGCCGTGGAGTGGGCCAACGGCGTCGACTACGCGCTGGCGGGCCTTGACCCCTGATGTTGGACACACGAGACACTGGATCCTGAGGATCTGAGGACGGACATCTCGTGGTCATGAAGAACTATCCGCCGGAGTTCAAGGCGGACGCGGTCGCGCTGTACGAGTCGCGGCCGGAGGCGACGATCAGGTCGGTCGCCGCCGACCTGGGGATCAACCCGGAGACGCTGCGGAACTGGGTCCGGGCGGCCGGGGTGGGCCGGCCCCGGGGACGCAGGACGCCGGAACCGGCCCAGCCCCCGACCCCGCTGGAGGCGGAGAACGCGGCTCTGCGGAAGAAGGTCCGTGAGCTGGAGGAGGAACGCGAGATCCTGCGGAAGGCGGCGAAGTATTTCGCCGGGGAGACGCGCTGGTGAACCGCTTCCAGTGTGTCGCCGACCTCCAGCGCCGCCACGGCGTGAAGCGGCTCTGCAGCATCCTCGGCGTCGCCCGCTCCAGTTTCTACTACTGGCGCCGGACGGCTGCGGACCGGGCCGCCCGGCAGGCGGCCGACGCGAAGCTGGCCGTCCGGATACGGGCGGTCCATCAGGAATCGGACGGCACCTACGGAGCGCCGAGGATCACCGCCGAGCTCCGCGAGGAGCACGGTGAGACGGTCAACCACAAACGCGTCGCAAGGATCATGCGGGCGTCCGGAATCAAAGGGATCCGGTTGCGCCGCCGTCACCGCACCACCGTCCCCGACCCGGCAGCGGCCAAGGGCGCTGGACCTGATCGGCCGCGACTTCACCGCCCAGGCTCCGAACACGAAGTACGTCGGCGACATCACCTACCTGCCCATCGAGGGCGGGAAGTTCTGCTACCTGGCGACCGTCATCGACCTCGCATCGCGACGGCTGGCCGGCTGGGCCATCGCCGACCACATGCGCACGGATCTGGTCACCGACGCCCTGGTCGCGGCCGTCCACACCCGCGGCAGCCTCGCCGGATCGATCATGCACACCGACCACGGAGCCCAGTACACCAGCAGAATTTTTGCCGAAGCCTGCAGATCAGCAGGGGTCCGACAAAGCATGAGCGCGGTCGGGTCCAGCGCGGACAACGCACTCGCCGAGTCCTTCAACGCGACCTTCAAACGCGAGACCCTGCAAGAGCGAAAGAGCTGGCCAACCGAGCGCGAGGCCCGACTCGACGCCTTCCGATGGCTCCACCGCTACAACACCCGACGCCGACACTCCTGCCTCGGACAACGATCACCGATCGCCTTCGAGAACACCCTCCAGCCCACACCAACTACGCTGACACCAGCCGCATAGCCCGTGTCCAGGATTCGGGGTCAAGGCCCGGCCTCCTCGGTGTGGACGAAGGACCACGGCCGGACCATGCGGATGTCCCGGAAGCTGGACTTCGGGTGCGTGTGGATCAACACGCACATCCCGCTGGTCGCGGAGATGCCGCACGGCGGCTTCAAGAAGTCCGGCTACGGCAAGGACCTGTCGGCGTACGGATTCGAGGACTACACGCGGATCAAGCACGTCATGACGTCGCTGGACGCGTAGCCGAGACCGGCATGTACCAGCCTCGGACGGTCACATACTGTCCGACCAACGGTTCGGGTGTACTTGCGCTGGACTCCCACCATGCGGGTGCCCTTCTTCGCGTCGCTGGTCTCGTCGACAACCAAGACCGCGGCATCGGCAGATGCTACTGACTGTGACCTGCAGCCACCGTCTCACCTACTGACCCGGGGCACAGCGCAGGGTCATGGAAAGATCGACGCTGTGAAATCCAGCGAGACAGGTGCTGCATACACGGCGGTTACCGGTGCCGGAGGTGTGATTGCCCGCCCGGCGCTTTTCCGAGGGCTGGGAGGGGCGGCCCGGGTGACGACGGTGTCGGCGTCGCCGGGGAGCGGCAAAACCATGCTGCTGCGATCGTGGCTGTCCGAGGCCGGCCTGGCCGAATGCGCGGCATGGGTGCCGGTGGGGCGCGATGAGCGGGATTCGCAGCGCTTTTGGCTCGGAGTCGTGAATGCGCTGCGCCGGACTACGGCGGGCTCGGTGCTGGTCGGAACCCTCACGGTGGCTCCGGGCCTGGACGGGTGGACGATCGTGGAGCGGCTGCTCGCGGACCTGGCCCCTTTGCAGGACCGGACATACATGGTCATCGACGACGTGCACGACCTGGACCCGGAGGCACTGCAACAGTTGCAGCTGTTCATCATGCGCGCGTCGCCTCAGCTGCGTTTCGTCCTGGCCACGCGGTACGACGTGCCCCTGGGCCTGCATCAATTGCGGCTGGAAGGCGAGCTGGCCGAGATCCGCGATCCTGATCTGCGGTTCACCCTGGCCGAATCCGAGGAGCTGTTCACAGCGGCGGGGCTAGCGCTGCCCGGGCCTGCGGTTGCAGTGCTGCACGAGCGGACCGAGGGCTGGGCAGCGGGGCTGCGGCTGGCCGCACTGTCCCTGGCGAGGCACGCAGATCCGGACCACCGGCTGGTGGCCGAGTTCTCCGGCGGTGAGCGGACGGTTGCCGAATACCTGTTGGCCGAGGTGCTGGATCGGCAGAGCGAGCAGGTGCGGGAGCTGTTGCTGCGTACCAGCATCCTGGAACAGGTCAACGGCGAGCTCGCGAACCTGCTGACCGCAGGCGAGGACGGAGAACGGGTGCTGCAGGACTTGGAGGCCGCTAACGCGTTCGTAGTCTCGCTGGACACCTCGCGGACCTGGTTCCGCTACCACCAGATGTTCGCGGACCTGCTGCGGCTACAACTGCGGCGCACCCGCCCCGGCGAGGTCGCCGCACTGCACCGGTCCGCCGCCGACTGGCTGGCAGGCCGGGGCATGGCGGTGGAGGCGATTCGGCACGCCCAGGCGGCACGGGACTGGGGGATGGCTGCCAGGCTGCTCGCCAACCAGTGGCCCAGCCTGTATCTGGACGGGAAGACTGCCGTCATCCATGGGCTTCTCGCCGGCTTCCCCACCGAATTCCGGATGGCGGACGCGGAGGTGGCGGCGGTAGCCGCGGCCGACGAGCTGGCCTGTGGGTCGCCGGCAGCGGCGGAGAGGTACCTGCGCCTGGCGGAGCGGGCACTGGCGTCGGAGGGTCGGCGGGAGCAGGCTCAGCTGCTGGTGGGGATCGTCCGACTGCTGATCGCCCGCTGGCAGGGAAGCTTGGCAGCGGTGACCGAGCAGGCGCAGCGGCTGCAGGACGCGGCGGAGGCGGCCGAGACGACGCAGCCCGGCCTGGGCGAGGAATTGCGCGCGCTGGCGCTGAACAGCCTGGGCAGCAACGAGTTCTGGATGGCCAAGTTTCCGGAGGCCGCGCGGCACTTGGAGCAGGGCGTCGTGCTCGCGCGCCGGATCGGGCGATCCTACCTGGAGTTCAACGGCCTTGTCTACCAGGCGGCTCTCGAGTTCTTCCGATCGGCCCCATTGGCACTGGAGCACAGCAGGCAGGCGGCCGAGCTGGCCGAGCGGCACGGCTGGACCGAGGCGCCGGCCTTCGGCCTGGCGAGTACGAGTGTCGGGACCATCCTGGCCTGGCAGGGACGGCCGGAGGAGGCCGAACCCTGGATGGAGCAGGCCGAGCGCACTCTGCGGGCGGAGACCGAGCCCGCAGACACGCTGGCCATCCGCTCCCTGCGCGGAGTCCTGGCGCTGGCACGCGGCCGGGATGCAGACGCGCTGGCCGCCTTCCAAGCCGCCGACCAGATAGCCGAGCGCCTGACCGAACCGAACCTGATGGTCCACGGGAACCGGTCCTTCCTCGTGCAGACCCTTGTCCGTCTCGGTGAGATTGATCGCGCCGAGCAAATCCTGGCCGGTCTCTCCGGGCAGGACCGCGACGGCGGGCAGATGCGTCTGGGCCTGGCAACCCTGCGGCTCGCCCAAAACGCCCCTCGGGCGGCGGTCGCCGCGCTCGCGCCGGTGCTCGGCGGCTCCGCGCAGCTTCCCTGGCCGGGCTGGCTGGCCCAGGCGTTCCTGCTGGAGGCGATCGCCCGTACCGCGCTCGGCGATCCCCGCGCCGCCGCGGCAGCCCTGGAACGCGCGCTGGACCTGGCCGAACCCGACGGAGTGCTGCTGTGGTTCCTGCTGCACCCGGTACCGGATCTGCTGGAGAGCCTTCCCGCGCACCGCACCACGCACGCCGCCCTGATCGCCGAGATCCTCGGCCTGCTCGCCGGTCACCAGCCCGCGATGCAGCCGACGACGGCCGCGCCGTGGCCGCTCGCCGAGCCGCTGAGCCGAAGCGAGCTGCGGGTACTGCGCTACCTGCCGACGAACCTGACCACGCCGGAAATAGCCGCCCAGCTGGGTGTCTCGCCCAACACCGTCAAAGTGCACGTGCGCCACTTGTACGCCAAACTCGGCGCGCACCGCCGCGCCGAGGCCGTCGCCCGAGCTCGTGCCCTTCGCCTGCTTGCGCCCGGCGCTACCTGAGAAGACGTATCCGACGGCGAGCGTCGACGCGTTATCACCCGGATCGGGTGACGCTCGATAACCCAACCGGACCCTAATTTGCGGTGAAACGAGTGCACCATCCCCATCGACACCGGAGCGCCTCGGATAGCGCACGCCGTTGACTGCCCAGGGCGCCGATCGTAAGAGATAGAGAGTCTGACTTGACTGCCAGCAAGCCCACGCACACCTTCGTCCTTGTTCCCGGCGCATGGCTGGGAGGCTGGAGCTGGCACCCGGTGGCTCGCCAACTCACCGAGCGCGGCTACCCGACTCTGGCGCTGAGCATGCCCGGGCTTGCCTACGACGGCTCGCCGGCCGGACTCCGACTGGCCGACGCGGTCGAGCACGTAGTGAGCGAAGTCGAGAGCCGCGACCTCACCGATGTTGTCCTGGTCGGCCACAGCTGGGGCGGATACCCGGTCACCGGCGCAGCCCACCAGCTCGCGGGCCGCGTGGCGAAGGTGATCTACTTCGCCGCCGTGGTTCCCGAGCAGGGCACGCCGATGATCAAGGAGAACGAGCAGTACGCCGCGATGCTCCGGCAGGCGATCGCAGCGACTCCTGACAGCACCGTCCCCGTCGGCCTCGACGCGGTCCAAGGCGTGCTCATGCCCGGCGACCCCGCCCCCCTCCAGAACCTCGTCAGCCAGCTGCTGCTGCCGCAGCCGGGTGGTTACATGACGGACAGCCTCGACGTGCCCCCGGTCACGAAGATCGGACTGGACGCGGCGTATGTGCAGTGCGCGGACGACAACGCCCTGGCCCGGCCCGGCGCCGAGTTCGCGGCTCGGCTCGGCGTCGAGCCCGTGGCCATCCCGGGCAACCACATGACACTGTTGACTGACCCGGCCCTCGTGGCCGACGCCCTCATCAGCGCTCTGGAATCACTAGTGAGCAGCACCGGCTGACCGAACATGAGGAACGCACGGGCCGCGAACGGACCCGCGCGCCCATCGGCCTTGTTCCCGCGCGACCGCGAACGGCCAGGACGGGTCTGTAAATCGTTCGGGTCTGTTCCGTAGTCGGTGGTGACGGAGGGTGTCGTCAGCCCGCGAGGATGCGGTGGGGGAGGTGAGGGAAGCTCGCGGGGCCGTATATCTGGCGCTTGATCAGCTTGGTTTTGTTGTTGACGCCTTCGGTGCGGCAGGGTGAGGGCGGCGTCGACTGCGGCTCGGTCCTTCTCGAGGCCACGGATGAAGGCATGCAGGTGGGGCAGGTCCTCGGCCCGGGCCGAGGTGATCCAGGTACTCAGCAGGGTGGCATTGCCGTCGGTGGGATTCAGCAGCACGGCGACGTGGTGGATGAGGTCGGTCAGGACAGTCATCTCGTGGCAGACGGTGCGGGCGGCCTCGATCGGGAGTGTAAATCTAACGGTCCTGTCTCACCTTCGGTGGTGACGCAGAGTGGTTCTATCCGAGGAGGATGCGGTGGCGGAGGAGATTGAAGCCTGCTCGCCCGTGCATCTGGCGTGCGATGCGCTTGGTCTTCGTGTTCACGCCCTCGGTGGGTCCGTTGCTGTAGCGGAGCGTGAACGCGGCGATCACAGCGTCGAGGTCTCGCTCCAGCCCCTGGGTGAAGGTGTGCAGGTGTGGCAGATCGGCTGCGCGGATCTGGGTGATCCAGAGTTCGAGCGCGTCGACATTTGCTGGCTGAGGCTTCGGGAGCTGGGCGAAAGCTGGGATGGACACTGCCAGTTGAGTCATTTCGGGGCAGGCCGCGGTGAGGCGGTCCAGCAGCTGTCGTTGCTCAGCTTTGAGGTTGTCGGGTCTGGTGAGCAGCATCCGGGCGAGTCGCCGTGCGGAGATATGGCTGCGGTCGGCATCGGCGCGGCCTTGGTTGATGTACTTGTGCAGGAGGTTGAGGCAGCCGGTGAGACCGAGGGATTTGATCTCTTCGAAGAGGTGCGGGACGGGAACGGCGGGGTCCCCGGCGCGGCGTTTGCGAAGGTGTTCGCGGTGGGGGTCGACGAGGCTGGCACGGTATTTGGGGACGCGGAGCATGCGCTCGGGCTGGTCGGCGCGGGCGTAGCGTGTGACGGTGTTCAGGGCCAGTTGCAGGCGGCGGGCGCATTCGAGCAGGCCCACACCCTGGTCGAGCAGAGCGTGAACCTGGTGCCACCGTTCCAGGGTGGTCTGTGCGCGGGGCCCGTCATGGAGGGGGTGCGTCCAGTACGGTGGCCCAGCAGGTGCTGTGGGCTCTTACTTCGCTCAGGGCCGCTTCACACAGGTTCTTCCATAAATGCCAGCGGTCGCCAACCTGTACCGCATCAGGCAGCGCACGGCGGATGGCCTCGGCATACGTCGCCGAGCCATTCCGGCACACGATCTCGACGCCCGGATGCTCGCGCAGCCACACCTCCAGGTTGTCGGCCGTGCGGTCGGCAAGAACGTCGATCCGCTCGTGGGTTTCGGCGTCGATCACCACGGTGGCATAGCGGTGGCGCCGGCGCAGGGCGAAGTCGTCGACCCCGATCACGCGCGGCACCTGCCTGGTGGGCAGAGCGATGCGCAACAAGGCCCGGTTCTCGTATAGCTGCCGCCAGGTGGCGAGTAACACTGAGTAACTACACGGGGCGGTGGTCGCGCTGCTGAAGAGCGGCGAAGTCGTCGCGGGCCGCCTCGATGGCTTCGGGGTATGCCTCACGCTTCTCGTGTTCGGCGAGGGCCCGGTAGATGCTGGCGACGCTGGGAGCCAGGCCCTTGCGCTTGCCTGTGGGGATGATCAGGTCGGGCTGGATCTGTTCGACGGACTCGCCGAGCGCCTTGCGGCGGAGCACGGTGTGGAGCATGTCGTCGGTGATGACCGGGGGCCGGCCGCCGTACTTGCCCTTGCGGGCCGCGGTGTCGAGCCCCTCCAGCGTCGATTCGCGGATGTTCTCCCGCTCGGTCTCGGCCATGGCCGCGAAGAACCCGAAGAGAAGCTTGCCCGGCCCGGTGGGGTCGTAGATGCCGGGCAGCGGTCCGGCGAGCATCTCCAGCACCAGGCCGTGCTCGGTGAGGTGGTCGGCCAGCGCGGTGAGCTCCGCGGCGTCGCGTCCGAGACGCTTCATCTCGTACACCGTGAACAGGACCCGGCAGTGCGGGGCGTGCGCCTTGATCTCCCAGGCGGTCTTCAGCGCCTGTTCGAACTGGGGGCGGACCTTGATCCGGGTGCTGATCTTCTCGCTGAAGATCTTCTCCCGAGGGATGCCGTGCTTGGCGAGCGCGTCCAGCTGCGAGTCGAGTTCCTGCCCGAGCGTCGAGCAACGGGCGTAGCCGACGCGGATGTCCGCGCTCGGCAGGTTGGGGTCGATGGCCGCGGGGACCGGTTTGCCGGGCCGCCACGGCTGGCCGGGCCCGCGGTCGGCCGGCGTCTGCACCCGCAGTTCCTTGTTGAGCTTGGGCACCTTGGTGAAGCGGCCGGTGTGGTACGCGGATGCGACCGCGCCGGAGCGCGAGCGGCACGGAGACCCGGGGGCTGCCTTGCACTTCGGGCACGGATGGCGTTCGACGAGATCGGCTTCCGACGCGGTGGTGGAGGAAGGCTCTTGAGGGCCCGTCATGACCCCAGATTTTCGCACAGCTCAAGTCGCAGAACTGCCCTCCGAGCACTCTTGAGCGAGAACGGCTTCTGCGAACCGATCCGGTTCTCGGTGATCTCCGCGCGGCTCTATTTGATCTTGCTCGGGCAAAGGACCATTTGTGACAGTGGCTGCGCGTGCAGCTCTGGCCCTTGCCTATCTCTGCGGAAGATCACCTGCGAGATGCGGCGCTGGTGCTTCTGCCATCGCAGGCGCTCAGGGGAAGCGCAAGGTGAGGGCGAGCCCTCCATCGGCGCCGGGTTGCGCCGTCAGCGTGCCGTTGTGGGCGTCGACGATGGACGCGGCGATGGACAGTCCCAGGCCGTGGCCGGTAGTGGCGGTGCGGTCCGCGTCGAGGCGTCGGAAGGGCTCGAAGAGGTCCGGGATCCGTTCGGCGGGCACGTGGGGGCCGGTGTTGGTCACCGTCACGGTGAGGGCTTCGAGTCGTACGCGGACGTGGCCGCCGGGGTGGTTGTACTGGACGGCGTTGTGGATCAGGTTCGTCAGCAGGTGGCGCAGCAGGACAGGATCGCCGCGAACGACCAGTGGGGTGTCGGCGCTGAGGTCGATGTGCACGCCGTGGGCCGATGCCTGCGGGGTGAGCTCGGCGGTCACGAGCCGGGCGGTGACCGTGAGGTCCACGCTCTCGGTCTCTTCCAGGCCGCGGTCGCTGCGGGCGAGCAGCAGGAGCGCGTCGATGAGCTGTTCGGCTTCGCGGTTGGTGGTGAGCAGGTCCTCGCGGACGTCGGCGAGGCTCTCGGGGAGGGGGTCGGCGAGGCCGACCTGGAGGGTGGTGCGCTGGGCGGCGAGCGGTGTCTTGAGTTCGTGGGATGCGTTGGCGACGAAGCGGCGTTGGCTCTCGAAGGACTTCTCGAGCCGGTCGAGCATGGTGTCGAAGGTGTCGGCGAGGCGGTGGAGTTCGTCGTCGGGGCCGACGAGCGCCAGGCGCTGATGCAGGTTCTGGTCGCTGATGCGGCGGGCGGCTTCGGTCATGAAGGCGACGGGACGCAGTGCCCGACCCGCGAGCCACCAGCCGAGCAGCCCGGTGAGGAGCGCGGTGATCAGCAGTCCGACGGCGGACCAGAGCACCATCTGGCGCAGCGCGGTGTCCTGGACGGCCTGCACGGTCTGGTCGATCTTCTGGATCATGGCGACGTCGCTCGGGGCCGGAGGCTTGAGATCCGGCTGACTGGGGCGTGCAGGCTCGAAGGGTGTCGCAGCGCTGCTCGGCACGTCCCCGTACGTGATTGACATTCCCTGGACCTGCTGGGCCGTTCCGTAGCGTGCGAGCAGCACCACGAAGGCGAGCAGGGCGATGCCGGCCAGCAAAAAGAGTCCGGAGATGGCCGCTGCCAGGCGGGCGCGGAATGGCAGCCGGCTCAGCAGTGCCCGGAGCTTCATTCGCACAGCCGGTATCCCTCTCCATTGTCGGCGGCAATCAGGCCGGGGTCGCCGAGTTTGCCGCGCAACCTGCTGACGGTGGCGCGGACCGCGCTGGTGCGTGGGTCGAGGTGCTCGTCCCAGACGGTGCGGACGAGCTCGTCGTGCGGCACCGGCGCGCCGCCGGCCGCAAGCAGCAGGTGCAGGACCGCGAACTCCTTCGGTGTGAGTTCCAGCGGGCGGCCGTCCACGGATACTTCGTGCCGTGTCTCGTCCAGGGTGATGCTCCCGAAGCGCAGCACGGTGGGCGGCGGCTTTGGTGCGCGACGGCTCAGGGCCCGTACGCGGGCGACGAGCTCGGTGAAGTCGAAGGGCTTGGGCAGGTAGTCGTCGGCGCCGAGCGCGGTGAGGCCGTGGATCTTGTCCGTGAGCTCGCCGGCGGCGGTCAGCATCAGGATCCGCGGAGGGTCCTGGAGTTCCCGCAGCCGCATGCACACCTCGTCGCCGGTCATGACCGGCAGGTCGCGGTCGAGGATCAGCACGTCGTAGGCGGTGAGCAGACACATTCGCTCGGCCTGATCACCGGTGGCGGCGATGTCGACGGCCATCGCCTGTCGGCGCAGGCCGGTGGCGATGGTGCGGGCGAGGACATGGTGGTCCTCGGCTACCAGAACTCTCATACCCCCAAGAAACCAAGATCACGATTGCAGCCGGATAAGGGCGCGGGGCGGCGTGCTCCGAGCCGGCCGGCGCTGTACCGAGGCAGCCGGTGAAGACGGCCGGGTCGAAGTCGGCGCCCTCGACAGCCAAGATCAGGGCCAGGCGGGCCCTTATGCCGCTGTAACACGCTTATCCTGCTGCAAACGGCAGGCTGCTTGGGTCTTCGGCATGAACTTCGTCAAGCGCGCCGGGATGAGCCTTGGTGCCAGAAAGTCAAAGACCGCCGCCCTGCTGGCGATCTTCGTCGTCATCTGCACCCTGCTCCTCGGCGGTTTCCTGCTGCAGGCCGCCGCCGCCCGCCAGGAAGCCGACGCGCAGCGCACCATCGGCGTCGACGTGACCGTCAAGAAGAAGAACCTCACCCCGGCCCTGGCTGACCGGCTCGGCACCTTCGACCTGGTGCACCGCTACAACCCGGAGCTTCCGATGCGGGCCGGGGCGCGTGGCTTCACGCCGCTGACGTCGGACGCACCAAGGCCGGGCGGCAACAGTGCCGGGAGCGAGGATCCGGGTCCTCTGGCCGTTAACGGCGTCCGTGACTCGGGCATGCTGCTGCCCTTCTCCTACGGCTCGACGAGAATCACGGCGGGCCGCGGCATCACCCCCAAGGACGCAGGCCGCAGCGTCGCAGTGATCGAGCAGCGCCTGGCCGACAAGAACCACCTCAAGGTCGGCGACACCGTCCGGGTGCGCTCCGCGGACGGCAAGCGCACGGTGGCCCTGGAGGTCGTCGGTGTCTTCCAGGACCCGACGCAGGATCCGACGGCGTGGAAGCCGCCGCATGAACTGCCCGGCAACGCACTGTACGTACCGGTGGGCATCGCGCAGGAGCTCGGTACCGGTACCGCGACGGTCAGCGAGACGGTGTTCAAGATCGGATCACCGGGGCAGGCCGAGCAGCTGCACGCCGAGGCCGAGCGGCTCCTCGGCAAGGGCAGTTTCGACTTCCGCGTCAATGACAAGGCGTATCGGGACCAGGTCCGACCCATCCAGCAGGTCGGCACGTTCGCGGGACTGATCATCTGGGTGATCGCCCTGGCCGGTGCGCTGATCCTCGGTCTCATCGTGGTGCTGCAGATCCGCGAGCGGCGCCCCGAGCTCGGGGTGCTGCTTTCGATGGGCGAGAAGAAGTGGAAGCTCATCGGTCAGCACGCCGTGGAGGTGGCGGCCGTGGCCCTGCCCGCCGTCGCGCTCGCTGCCCTGGCGGGCTCGCTCGCCGGACAGGCCGCGGGTGACGCGCTCCTGGGCGGCCACAACGGCAAGCCGGTCGCGGCGGCCGGGGCACAAGATGCCGAGATCGCTCCGCCCACGGTGCGGGTCGAGCCGACCACTGTCGGCAAGGTCGCCGGCATCGGGCTCGGGATCTCCCTGGTCTCCACCGTCATCCCGGGAATCGGGATCCTGCGCCTGCACCCCCGCTCCATTCCTCGCTGACACCGACTAGTCGGCCCACCACCGCGCAACTGGTCACCAACTCCCGAACAGCCATCCCATGGCCCGGACCGAGAGAGCCAATCCCCATGAATTTCGTCAAACGCGCAGGGCTCAGCCTGTGGGCCCGCAAGGGCCGCACCCTGATCACCCTCGCCACCTTCCTCGTCATCTCCGTGATGGTGCTGGCCGGGGTCCTGATCAACGACGCGACGGCCCAGGCCGAGCAGAACGCCAAGCTCTCCGTGGGCGCCGAGGTCAACCTCGACATGGACACCAGCCAACGGGGCAGTGGCGGCGGCCTGCAGGCCCCGCGCATCGACGCGGCGACCGTCGACAAGCTCGGGGCTCTGCCCCAGGTGCAGAAGTACACCTACTCGATGTGGGACCGCGCCATCGTCAAGGGCAAGTACAAGCTGGTCGAGGGAGGCCCGGCCGACCCCATGGGCCCCGGCGGAACCGTGGGCATGGGCGTGCTCGACTCCACGCTGCTGCCCGACTTCCGCAGCGGCAAGTTCACCCTCCTGTCCGGTAAGCACCTCACAGCCGCCGACAAGGACAAAAAGCAACTCCTGATCGAGGAGCGCCTGGCCAAGAAGAACGGCCTCACGGCCGGCGACAAGATCACCCTGACCGGCAACGACGAAAAGACCACGGCCGACTTCACCGTGACCGGCATCTACCGCGACCCGCGCCCCACCACCGAACCCGACGCCGAATACGGCATCAACCCGGCCAACATGCTGTACGGAACGGTGGGCGGCATGTCCGCCCTCAACTCCGAAGGCAACGGATCACCGCAGGTAGGCCACGCAACCTTCCTCCTCCAGGACGCCGACGTGCAGAGCGCGTTCAAGAAGGAGGCGAAGCACATCGCCGGCTCGGCGCTCAAGGGCTTCAAACTGGACGCCAACGACAAGGCCATCCAGCAGATGACAGGCCCGCTCAAGAGCATCCGCTCCACCGCCACCGTCGCCATGTGGCTCATGGGCATCGCCGGCGCAGCCGTCCTAGCCCTCCTGGTCAACCTCGCCGTCAAGCAGCGCTGCAAGGAGTACGGCGTCCTGCTGGCCATGGGCGAGAAGAAGAGCAAGCTCATCGCCCAACAGGCCCTGGAGATCGTCGTCGTCGCCGCCGTAGCCATCGGCCTGAGTTCCCTGTTCGCTCCGAACCTGACCCAGAGCGCCGGCCAGGCGCTGCTCGGCAAGGAAGCCACCGCCGCCGAGCACAAGATCGACTCTTGGCAGGCCCCGCCTCCCGGCAGCACCGGCCTCGGCGAGGGCATCGACCCGAACGACAAGCCCGTCGAGAACGCCGACCCCATCGGCAAGATCACCGTGGCACTCGACCCGGCGGACCTCGCCACCGTCGGCGGTGTCGGCCTCGGCATCGGCCTCCTTGCCACCGCCATCCCCGCCGGCGCCGTGCTGCGCCTGAGCCCCCGCACCATCCTCACGAAGGGCAAGTGACCCGCCATGACCACCGCCGCCACCACCCCGCCCGTCCTGCACCTCGCCGGCGTCAGCCACACCTATTCCGGCCAGCGCCGCAGGACCACGGTCCTCAAGAGCATCGACTACGTCTTCGAACGCGGCACTTTCTACACCATCCTGGGCCCCTCGGGCAGCGGCAAGACCACCCTGCTCAGCCTCGCCAGCGGCCTCGACACCCCCACCCACGGCACGATCAGCTTCGACGGCCAGGACCTCACCAAGCTGGGTCTCGGCCGCTACCGCAACAGGCACGCCGCCACGATCTTCCAGCAGTACAACCTCCTCACCTACATGACCGCCCTCCAGAACGTCACCTGCGCGATGGAGATCACCGGTGCCAAACCCGCGACCGGAAGCCGCAAGGCCCGCGCCTTGCACCTGCTGGAGAAGATCGGTCTCGACAAGGCGATGGCTACCCGTAACGTGCTGCAGCTCTCCGGCGGCCAGCAGCAGCGCGTCGCCATCGCCCGCACCCTCGCCTGCGACGTCGACATTCTCTTCGCCGACGAACCCACCGGAAATCTCGACGAGGACACCGCCCAGGGCATCATCGACACCTTCCGCGAACTCGCTCATGAGCAGGGCAAGTGCGTGGTCGTCGTCACTCACTCCCAGCAGCTGGCTGTTCAGTCCGACCGCATTCTCAACCTGCGCAAGGGCAAGCTCACGGAACAGGTGAACACCCGATGAACACACGCGCGCTGCTGGCAGCGCCCGCTCTGGTCTTCGCCCTCGCCCTGACCGCCTGCGCCAGCGGTTCGGGCGACTCCAAGAGTCCCGACGACCGGCCGACACCGCAGGAACATCCCTCCGGAGGGATGCAGGCCGGAAACGGGCAGACGCCCGACCTGCCGGACGGCTGGCTCGAGTCCATGCGCAAGTACGCGGACTGCCTGAACCAGAACGGAGCCCAGGGCGTCAAGGTCGATGAAACCCAGGGCGGCCTCGCCATGGGTTCCGTGCTACCGCCGGACGCCGTGACCAAGTGCCTCAAGTACAACCCCGTCTCCAAGGAAAGGGGGCGCCAAGGAGATGAATCCTGACGCGGGATGACTGGCGATACCCCGGCAGAGGCTGTCAGCCCCCTGCGCCGCCGGGCCGATCGCCGTCCAGCCCCGGCTCACTCCCGCCCCGGCAGGGCCACGCGGAAGCCGTTTTTGTACATCCCCGTGCCCCGATCTCCCCGGTGGTCAGTGACTACTGGAACGCAACCGGCGCGCTCGACCAGCTGAAAGTCCATGCCGCTCAGGATGCCCCGCTCGTCTGCTGTTCGTCACATCCATCGCGTACGGCGCTACGGCCGGCACGCATCCGTCCTGGTGGCGCGGCCCGGACCACGGCCTGTCAAATCTGTTGACAGCAACACCGGTTTCCTGGTCCGGACCCCGGACCCCGGGACGCACCGGACGGGGGCAGCCCGAAAGGGGGCTACCTCCGTCCTTGCCGGCTCAGCTCGGAGTGCCGACCGGCTCGTCTTGTGGACTGCGCGGGCCGGGCACCGTGGCCCCAGTGGCCGCAAGGTCCAGGTCAAGGCGGCTGCTCATATCCAGTTCGAACCGGCCGTACGGGTTCACGTGGGTCCAGAACAGCGGTGACAGCCCCCGCCGGTCCGCCTCGGTGAGCGTGTCCGCCCACTTCGGGTCGGCCAAAACCTGCTGTACAAGCAACGTATTCACATGCACGAGACTGCTCTGCAAAAGGTGCAGGGCGAGCATCGAGACCTCCTGGCTCTCCTTGTCCGCACCCGTCAGGTCGCCGTCCTTGCCGTAGAACAGGTCGTAGTTCGCCGAGTTCCAGTTCTCCACCACCTGCAAGCCCTCGCCGATCTCCTTGCGCATCTCCACATCCGACAGATAGTCACAGATGAACGCCGTGCGCACCACGCGCCCCAGCTCCTCGATCGCCTGGTAGGTCGGGTGCTTGGGGCCGCCCTTGGTAAGGCGGCGCAGGACCTGCTCGGCCTCAGCGGTGCCCAGCCGCAGGGCGGTGGTGTACTTCACGATCTGGTCGTACTGCTGGGCGATGAGGTCCCAGTCGATGGTGCGGGTGGAGAGCACCGGGGCCAGGTGCGGCCAGTTCCTGTCCTCGCCCGCGGCCGGCCGGTACAGCCTCGCCCGTCCGATGTTCCTCAGCCTCGGCATCAGCTTGAAGTCGAGCATGTGCGCGAAGGCGAACCCGACGATGGAGGCGCCATGGGTGTCGGTGTACTGCCGGTCGACCTCCATGTCGGTGCAGTGCCGCAGCACGCCCTCGATCATCGAGGCGACCTCGGAGGCCGAACAGAACTTCAGCTGGCTGTAGATGCACACCGATTTTCGTTCCACGTGCCAATAGATCATGACCCCCGGGCCCCGATAGCGCTGGTGCCACTCCGTCATGAAGTTGGACGACCACGCGCCGAACTTGCGGCTGTCGGAGGCGCACGCCGTCCCGGTGCCCCACCACATCTCGTCGCGGGCCGCGAAGGTGGCGTTGACCAGCTTCACCAGGGCCGCGCGCATGTTGGCCCGGTTCACGAACAGGTGCCGCACCCGGCGCAGCGTCGCCTCCGACTCACCGTGCTTGCCCGTCGCCGCGACACGCTTGATCCCCATGTTCGTGCCCAGTCCGAACAGGACCAAGAGCAGCCTTCTCCGGAGCACTTCCCGGGACAGGTTCTCGCGGGTGGCCACCGTGGTGAACTCGGCGATGAAGTCGGTGTCGAACTCCGCGTACTTCAAGATGTCCAGCAGATCGATGGTGCCCCAACGCCGTTCGATCTCCCCCTTCACCGCGACCAAGCTCTCCGGTTCCTCCTGCTTGGGCCGCGGCGAGACCTTGACCCATCCCTCGCCGTTCTTCTTCACGATCGCCACCCCGCCCGTGGTGTCGCCGGCCAGCGCGGCCTCGAACCGGTCCAGGGCCTCGCGGTGCGTCCTCTGCAACTCCGCGATGAACTTCGCCGGGTCCTGGGGCTTTTGGATCGCGTCGTAGTGCACGTCCCGGTTGTCCTCGAAATCCTGCGGCAGGTCGTCCTCCGGGTTGCGCCACCGGTTCGCCCCCACCACCCATATCTCCCGGCGCCGCAACGCCTCGCGCAGGGACACCAGCACGCACAGCTCGTAGGGGATGCGCTCGACACGGCCCTTGTCGTCCACCACCGCGGCCCGCCACTGATCGGGCACCACACCCTCCAGCGGTACGGACTCCGCCGCGTCGAAGAACGCGCCCTCCTTCAGCGGCTGCTCCAGGTAGCGCTGGAGCAGGTCGATGGCGTCCATCACCGGCCGGTAGGCGGTGTTGTTGCACTTGAGCGTCAACGCCTTCAACAACGGGGTGAGCATCCGCCGCCAGTGCGCCGAGTACGCCGAGCGCAGCACGGTGCGGATACGCGCCTTGTACTTGGCCTCGTTCGCCGCAGCCTCCGCGGCAAGTGCCTTCAACGTCTTCTCCCCGCCGACCACCGGGTAGATCACCTTGCGGACCGAGCCCGACGGCTCGGACAAGGCCGCCTCGGCGACCCGCAGCATCATCGCCTCCTTGCCCCGCACCTTCTTCAGCTCGCCGGTCATCTCCTTGTCTACCTTCTTCTCCGCCCGAGTGTTGATCTTCAGCACCAGCTGGATGAACAGCTCCACCAGCGAGTCGGTGATCTCGGTGTGCCGCACATGGCACAGAGCGGCCAGCAGAGTCAGACGCATCGGCGGCTTCATCCGCTCCAGGTTCGCCGGGTACTCCTTCGCCGCCCGCGCCCGCCAGGCGTCCACCTGCTTCTCCGACACATCCGCGAACAGATCGGCCGGAAGCTCCAGTTTCCGCACCCGCTGGAGCTTGTCCACCTCCGCGAACAAACTCTCCAGCCCCGGAGCTCCCGGGTCGGCCTTGAGTTCGGTGGAGAACGACCGGCCGCCCCCGGCCACCGCCTGGTCCTCAACCGTCTCCTCGCCGTCTTCCCGGCCCGCGACCAGGTCCTCCAGCCGCGAGCGGGTCGCGTGGGACAGCCGGTCCACGGTGGTACGGCAGAACCGCGCATCGAAGTCCCTGACCGCCTTGCCCTCCAGGCGCCGCACCTTGGCCGGAGCCGGCGGCTCAACGAAGTCGTTGCGGCAGCGGGCCAGCACCGCCTCCACCAGCCGGTCACGCGACAGTTCCACCCCGCACAGCTCGGCCGTCAGCCACTCGGCCAGCCGCTCCTGGTCCTCCTCCGTGCCCGCCCGGAACCCGAAGGCTTTGCGGATCTCCTTGCGGTGCCGCTTGATCCGGTCGCCCTGCCAGTCGTACGCCGCCCACTGGTCCGCCGACACCTTCACCTGCTGGGCCACGTAACCCACCGCGGCAGCCGGGACTTCACGCTCGGTCTCCGGAAAGCGGGCCTCCACCTCGAAGAACTTCAGCAGCACCGCGAAGCCCAGCCGATTCGCCCCGGACTTGTTCCGCAGCCGCTTCATGTCGTCTTCGAGCAGCGTCCAGACCTCGATGAGGTCCTCCGGCTCCCAGTCCTGCCGCACCCGCGCACTCCTCGCTCCGAATCGGATGATCGCCATAGCGTGGCGACCTGCCGGTAGAAGCGAAGCGGTTAGATCCAATCCGTTGCCAAAGGGTTACTCAGTGTTACTCGCCATCTGGCGGCAGCTATACGAGAACCGGGCCCACTACAGTAACGAGGGGAACGCACCTCGTGCAGCGATCATCAGCGACCGGAGAATCACGGGCCTGCTGGCCAACGTGATCGCTGACCTGGTCGCAGAGCTCGGCCCGTTGTGGCACGAACGGCACCAGGCCGAGCTTGCGTCCCGTCCGTGGAAGCGCGCTGTGGGCGCGGGAGCGAACGGGGCGCAGTCCTCACTCAACCCAGGCGTACGCGGTCCAGTTGGCGGGACTGGGCGACCAGGCGGTCCCTGCTGTCCCAGACCTCGGCGTCCTCCTCCAGGAAGCCGCCGGCGAGGTTGCGGGTGGTGATGGCGATCCGGAGGGGACCCGGCGCCGGGCGGGCGCGCACGTGCACGGTCAGTTCGACGGTGGGGACCCAGCCGGACAGACCGATCTCGAAGGCGGTGGGCGGCAGCGCATCCACCGCGAGGAGCAGCGAGAGCGGGTCCGCGGCACGGCCGTCGGCGAGGCCGAACCAGGCCCGCATCTCCCCCTTGCCCGACGGCGAGCCGAGGGCCCAGCCGAGCGTGTGCGGGTCGAGCTTGAGCATCAGCCGGTCGGTGATGGCCGAGTTGCCGGGGACTGGGGCGCCGCCGGGACTGTCCGCAGCGCCGAAGCACTGGTCGATCGGCGGGATCGCGGGCGGCTGCGCGGTCGTACGGACGTCGTCGGGCAGCCCGTCGAGGTCCCCGTACGAGGCGAGTACGCGGATCCGCTCGATCTCGCGGCCCTCGCCGTCGTACTGAAATAGGGACGCCTGGCCGGTGGACAGGGTGCGACCGGTGCGTACGACATCGGTGCGCACCACCGCCGGACCCGGCTGCGACGCCGTCAGATAGTGCGCGGAGATCGTGAACGGGTCCGGGTGCGGCAGGGCGTCCGCGAGCGCGCGGCCCAGGACGGCGAGGAGATAGCCGCCGTTGACGGCGTTGATGATCGTCCACCCGGCGGACAGCTCGGTGTCGTAGACACCGGGCTGTCGCCGGGTGACGGCGGTGTCGCGGTCGAACTCGCTGTCGCCGATCCTGGCCCGGACCGCGTGCACGGAAGCTTCCTCTAGCATGCCTGCACGGTACAACAGACAATTACTATGAGGTCGCGCGGATAGGTACTCCGCGACGGCGAGTTCCTCGTGTCCTGAGGCTCGGACGAACGGATCTACGAGTGAGAGCACGAGGCATCAGGCGGATGCCTGGCCTCAGTCCCCTCTCCGAAAGCGTTCACGGCATGTCTGCTGCTTCGTGCGCGGCCGCTTGTGCCGCAGTGACCAGGACGTCCCGCTAGTCTTCTGAGTCAGGAATTCTGTTCAGTTGTGTAGGGTTGCCTGGTGGCGCGTACTGGGCGGCCGAAGGCCGAGTTGATCCTGTCGGATGCGGAACGGGCTGCGCTGGAGGGATGGGTGCGGCGCCGTTCCACCCCGCAGGCGTGGGCTTTGCGGTGTCGGATCATCCTGGCCTGCGCGACAGGCGCGTCGAACAAAGACGTGGCCGCGCAGTTGGGCTCCACGCCGCATGCGGTGGGCCGCTGGCGGAAGCGGTTCGTCGGGCACCGGATCGCCGGGCTGGGTGACATGCCGCGCCCGGGCGGCCCCCGGACGGTCACCGACGAGCAGGTCGCTGCGGTGGTGAAGCGGACGCTCGAGTCGACGCCGAAGAACGCCACGCACTGGTCGACGCGGGCGATGGCGAAGGAGATGGGCCTGTCGCAGTCGACCGTGTCACGGATCTGGCGGGCCTTCGGCCTGCAGCCGCACCGCACCGAGACCTTCAAGCTGTCCACGGACCCGTACTTCGTCGACAAGGTCCACGAGGTCGTCGGCCTCTATCTGGACCCGCCCGAGAAGGCCCTGGTGTTCTGCGTCGACGAGAAGTCGCAGATCCAGGCCCTTGACCGCTCCCAGCCGGTGCTGCCGATGATGCCCGGCGTCCCGCAGCGCCTCACCCACGACTACGTGCGCGCGGGCACCACCACATTGTTCGCCGCTCTCGAGGTGGCCACCGGCAAGGTGATCGGCTCCCTGCACCGCCGGCACCGTGCCGAGGAGTTCAAGAAGTTCCTGATCAAACTCGACCAGGCGATACCGGCAGACCTGGACGTGCACCTGGTGCTGGACAACTACGCCACCCACAAGACCCCGGCCATCAAGACCTGGCTGCTGACTCACCCCCGCTTCCACCTGCACTTCACGCCTACCGGCTCGTCCTGGCTCAACCTGGTCGAACGGTGGTTCGCCGAGCTGACGAGCAAGCAGATACGGCGAGGCGTCCACAGAAGCGTCCAGGCCCTGGAGAAGGACATCCGGACCTGGACCGCCGCATGGAACACCGATCCCAGGCCCTACGTCTGGACCAAGACCGCGGACGAGATCCTCGAACGCCTCGCCAACTATCTGAACAGAATTCCCGACTCAGAAGACTAGAGGATGCCGCCCCAGGCGTGACGCTCGTCGGGGGCGGCATCGTCGACCACGCGAATTTTCTCCCCGATCAGAGCCATGGTGCGACGGGTCAGGTCATAGGGCTCCCAGCCGGGCGTGCCCTTCCGCGCGAAGGACACCCACGCCTCGTGTGCTGTGGCGGCTGTCGTCGGCGAGGGGTGGTCTCCGATGAGGGCTCGTACGCTGTCGTGGTTCTCAGTCCGGAAGACGAACGGCACCTCCGTCGCGTGGCACGACCCGAAGCCGTGGTTGTCGGCGGGCTCCAGATGGTCGAAGCGGTACACCCAGGTGGGCCCGGCACCCCCGGCGATGCGGGCTTCGGCGTACTGGAGGGCCGGAAGAGCGTAGGACCAGTCGGTGCCGATCGCCGCGAGCAGGTCGCCAGGGGTCGCACCGGGGCGCGCGGCGCGGTAGATCGCCACCCCTTCCGGCCCGAGCCCGTAGCCCGTCGCCTCGGCGAGCAAGGTGGATTCCTCTATCACGTCCAGCATGTTCATGGCCACGAGGCCCAAGCGATTCTCGTCGCGGGTCCAGCCTGTCAGCAGCGGAACCGGGACTCCGGCCCCGACGCGAGCGGCTTCCAGCGGATGAACCGGCAAGACGGTGCCGTCGACCACCGGCGCGAACGGCAGCCCTCTCAGGCCCAGACTTCCCCACTTGTCGGGCGCGCTCCCGAGCTGGACCTCCGTGACCACCTCGGAAGCGGCATGCCTGAGCCGGTCTTGCGGAATGGCTGCGATGGCGACCCTGGTGGCCGGCACTTCGAGTACTTCGGCCAGCAGGCTGCCGACCACCAGCCCCTGCTCGGCGGTGAGCGTGTGGGCGGCGGCGCCGGACTGCGTGATGGCGCGGACGAACAACCCGGCCGCGCACGGCATCGCCAGCAGGGTGGCCACGCTCATCGCACCGGCAGACTCCCCCGCGACCGTCACGTTCCCGGGATCACCACCGAAGGCAGCGATGTTGTCCCGCACCCATTCCAGCGCGGCCACCTGGTCCTGCAGGCCGAGGTTAGCCAGACTGTCGCCGAGGAAGAGGAAACCCTCCGCGGCGAGCCGGTAGTTGATCGTCACGCAGACCACGCCGCTACGCGCGAAGGCCGACCCGTCGTACGCCGCCACGGAATTGGAGCCGTTGGCGAACGAGCCTCCGTGGATCCACACCAGCGCTGGAAGGCCGCTTACCTCCGGGTCGGGCGTCCATACGTTGAGATTGAGGCACTCCTCCCCCTCGATCTCCACCTCGGGGAAGAGCCGCCGGATGGCAGGCGGGTAGTCCCCCTTCGGCACTGTCGGCCCCATGCGATCCGCGTCGCGGAAGCCCTGCCACGGAACCACCGGCTGCGGGGGCCGCATCTTGTTCGCCCCAAAAGGTGGCGCGGCGTACGGGACTCCCAGGAAGGAAACGACACCTTCACGCAAACGGCCTTCCACGGTGCCGCCTTCGACAGTCACCCTGGGTCCGTGCACGTCTTTCGACATCAGAAACTCCTATGCAACATTTTTTCATCAAGTACTGCGATCATTGGATCGCATTCGCAGACGCGTCAGGGATCTTCCGGCCACGATGCTCCGAGCGGCAGCGCGGTGACGGCCGCCTCGGTCTTGGCCGCGTCCTGCTCCTGTCCGTTGATCAAGTCGGTGCAGACGAACGACTCAGCGGTCCCGGTCACCAGGTGAGCCATGTCGGGCAGCGGCATCGTGATGCCATCCGGTTGACGCAATGGGCCTGAAGCGGACTCGCGTTGGCCGTGATCAGCCGTGGAGCGCGCTCGGGATCGCGCCCGATGAACTCCCGGTAGCAGGCTCCGCCGATCGCTGACCTGGCTAACAGGCCGATGGACGGTGTCCTGATGTCATCGACCGGAGCAGGACCAGCTTGTCCTCGTCGGGGGCGAGCCGGGATGATCCAATCGAGGTTGCGGGCACCGGCCGGGGCTGTGACATGCGCGCCGAGCCCCTTGCCCAGCTGCACGGCAACGCTGCCGACGCCGCCGGTAGCCCGGACCAGGAGTTGTTCCCCGGGCCGGAGCCGCGCCCTGTCGGTGAGGGCGGTCATCGCGGTGGTGCCCGACGCGGGCAGGGCGGCGGCCTCGATCGGACTCAGGTTCTTCGGGGCACGGGCAAGCCATTGTGCGGGCACGGCGAGGTAGTCGGCAAGAGCCCCGGAGCTGAGGTGCGGCATGAGTCCCAACACCGCATCTCCGACGTTCCAGGCGCGTACGCCGCTGCCCACGGCCGTGACCTGGCCGGCGACGTCACTGCCCAAACCGCGAGGGAAGCGGGTGCGGATCACCCGGCGCATCTTGCCCGCCCTGAAGACGGTCTCGCCGGCGTCCACGATTGCGGCGTGCACCTCGACAAGGACCTCTCCCGGCCCCGGCCAGGGTGGGGGCACGTCGTTGACGCGCAGCACCTCGGGCGGGCCGAAGCGGTCGAACTGTATGGCACGCGCGTCTTGGTCTCCTGGGTGACATGTCTTACGGGTGGGTCGGCGTGACGGGGCGAGGACATTCAGCGGGACCTCGGGACCGGGGCCGGGACCGCGGAGAGCGCATACCGGTTGACTCCCCGGGGGGGGCGAGCGGCCGCGTGGACTTTCCCGGCTCCGCGCTCCAGCGGCTGCTCGGTGAAGTGTCAGCCGATCCCTCGACCAGCCCCGGTCACGTCCATCCGGCGCCGACCTGTTGCCGCGCTCACCCGGGCCGCGTCACTGCGTGTCACCCACGAAATCCACCAGCGGAGCCAGTCGCTCGGCGCCGATCTCGCTCCGCAAGCGCTGGTCGGTGACGCCGAGGCCGGCGCTCGGTGCCTGGCAGAGCACGGCGACCTTGCCGATGTGCCCGTTCTCCTGCACCAACCGTGCGGCTTCGCCGGTTTCGCTCAGGGGAAAGACCTGGGACATCGTCGAGACGATCCGTCCCGAGCTGATCAACTGCCCGCATTCCGACTGCTCCTGCAGGTTCGCCGCATGGCTGCCGATGACTCGCTTGAGCCGCATCCACAGATACCGATTGTCATAGACGTGTTGGTAGCCCGTACTCGACCCGCAGGTGATGACTGTTCCGCCGCGTGCGGCGACGAACAGTGAGATACCGAAGGTGGCACGTCCGACGTGTTCGAACACGATGTTCGGGTCCCGGCCGGTGCGCTCGCGGATGATCGTGCCCAGCCTCTTTCCTATGGCGATGACCTGAGCAGGGTCGTCGGACGGGTCGCCGTCTAGCCCGATCTCACTGCGCTGGATGACGATGTCACAGCCCAGCCGACGTACCGCCTCGGCCTTCTCCGGCGAACCGACCACACCGACTGGAACGGCACCGCCGTTGCGGGCGAACTGCACGGCGTATCCGCCCAGCCCTCCGGCTGCACCCCATACCAGGACGACGTCCCCCTGCTTGAGCCGGGCTCCATGGTCCCCGACGAGCATACGGTAGGCGGTACCCGCGCACAGCGGATTGGACGCGGCTTCCTCCCAGGTCAGATGGGCCGGC
This sequence comes from Streptomyces sp. NBC_01723, assembly GCF_036246005.1. Lineage (NCBI taxonomy): Bacteria > Bacillati > Actinomycetota > Actinomycetes > Kitasatosporales > Streptomycetaceae > Streptomyces > Streptomyces sp. NBC_01723. The sequence continues at coordinate 7,059,401 of NZ_CP109171.1, read as the reverse complement.
TTCGGCAGCAACTGACTGGCGCGGACCACCGAGTACTCGGCCAAGGCGCCGAAGTTCGTCTCGAAGCCCCAGGCCCGCTGTTCCTGACCGAGCATGGCATCGTCGTGTGTCGCTGGCTCCTGGTCATCGACCTGCACCGGATGGACGACAACATGGTCACCGATGTTCCATCGGCGCACTCCGGAACCCTTGCGTACGATCACCCCGGAGGCGTCGGAGCCGAGCACGTGGTAGGGCTGGTCGTGCCGGGTCGCCCAGCCGCCCTGGCGGGCGAACTGCTTGAGGAACCGGAACGTCGGGATGGGTTCGAACATCGCCGCCCAGACGGTGTTGTAGTTGATCGAGCTGGCCATCACCGCGACGAGAACCTCGTCCGGAGCCAGCTCTGGTGTCGGCACATGGCCGACGCGCAGCGACTTGCGGACGTCCTTGTCCCGCATGCCGCGGAACATGTCCGTGTCCGCTACATCGAGGTGGGCGGCGAGGTATTCCCGCGGGATGTCGGCACGTTCGATCTCCTCCGGTGTGCCGCCGCTCAGTACTGTCTCCGACAGAGTCGTCATCGTTTCGCCTTTCGCAAGGGGGCGTTCCGTTCAATGGGAGGGGTCAGCGTGATTCCGCGAGCCAGTGGCGTTCGCGCTGGAAGGCGTAGGTGGGCAGATCGACGGTGCCGGGCTCGGCCTCGTGGAACACCGCCTCCCAGTCGATCTCCACGCCTCGGCAGAACAGTTGAGCCAGGAGCGTGATGGCCGTCATCGACTCGGGCCCGGGCGCGCGCAGTACGGTGACGCCGGGTCCGGCCTCCACCGACGCGGGGCCACATTCGACGACGGTGGCCACGTCCCGCTGCTTCCAGAGGTCCGGCGGGGGTGTGTCCGTACCGAACCAGAACTCGGCGGTGCACAGCTCGGCGTGGGCGTAGGGGACCGGAGTTTCCAGTTTGGTGAAGGACAGCCCGTCCAGTACCTGCTGGACCTCACTCCGGGAACCGCTTCCCACGGCTTTGGCCAGGCGTACGGCATCCGGCAGACACAGCAGGCCGGCCACGTTTGCGGCCGTGACGCGGCTCGCTCCTCGCCCGGATACCAGGGACGGCCGCAGGCCCCACGAGCTCAGCAGCCGGTAGTAGGAGATACCGAAGGTCAGCTCCACCAGCGGTGCCCACCCCGGCGGCTGCGGTGCGCGGTCTCCCAACACCGCGGCCCGCACTGAGGTCCCGGTCTCGGCGCCCAGGTGCGAACAGATCTCGTCCATGGCCGTGGCGTAGGCCGGACAGGCGTCGTAGAGCTCTCGGCCCATACTGGCGAAGGCGCTCCCGGGACCGGTGAAAACAAGGCCGACTCCGCCCGCGACGGGCTGACCGGTCACCACGGACACGTTGGGCTGAGCATCAGCGACGGCCGCCAGGCCCGCGCGCAGGTCGTCTAGGCCGCTCCCGACCACCACGGCCCGGTGGGTGTGTGCCGCGCGGGTGTGCGCCAGTGACCACGCGAGGTCCGTGGGGTGTGGGGCGGGACGGGCGTCGAGGTGTTCGGCCAGCCGCCGGGCCTGGGCGCCCAGTGCGGCCGCCGAGTGTCCGGAGACCGGCCACGGCAGCACCGGCGGCGTGCGCCCGGGTGCGCGGTCCGGTTCTGTGGACGGGTGCTGTTCCAGGATCACGTGAGCATTGGTGCCGCTCATGCCCAACGCGGTGATGCCCGCACGCCTTGGGTGTTCGATCTCCGGCCACTTCCTGGTTCTGTCGATCAGCTCGACGTGTCCGCCGGCCCAGTCCACTGCGGGGTGCGGCCGATCGATGTGCAGCGTCTTCGGCAGCACTCCCGCCTTCATCGCCTGCGCAACCTTGATCACACTGGCGATGCCGGAGGATGCCTGTGTGTGACCGATGTTGGGTTTCAGTGTGCCCAAAAGGAGCGGCTCGTGGGCCTGGCGCTCCTGGCCGTACGTGGCCAGGAGCGCGGCGGCTTCGACGGAGTCGCCGAGTTCGGTTCCGGTGCCGTGCGCCTCCACGACATCGACATCCGCGGCGCTGATCCGCGCGTCGGCGAGCGCCCGGCGAATCACCCTCTGCTGCGCGGCACCACTGGGTGCGGTCAGTCCGTTCGACGTTCCGTCTGCGTTCACCGCGCTGCCTCTGATCACCGCGTGTATCCGGCGTCCGCGACTCACCGCGTCGGACAGCCGCTCCACCACCACGATCCCGACTCCCTCGGCGAAGCCGGTTCCGTCGGACGCGGCCGCAAACGGTTTGCAGCGCCCGTCGGGCGCCAGCGCCTGCTGGCGGGAGAACTCAATGAACGCTGTCGGCGTCGACATCACCGTGGCGCCACCGACCAGAGCCAGGTCACACTCCTGTGTGCGCAGTGATCGGGCGGCCTGGTGCAGAGCCACCAGCGATGAGGAGCACGCGGTGTCCACGGTGAGTGCCGGGCCGGTCAGACCGAGGTGGTAGGCGATACGGCCGGACATGATGCTCGTGGCGCTGCCGGTGATGACCATGCCCTCGACATCACCGAGGCGCTCGGTGGCGAGCGTGGGGTACTCCTGGGCGTTGCTGCCGATGAAGACACCGGTATTGGTCTCGCGCAGGGTCGTTGGGTCGATCCGGGCGTCCTCGACGCCCTCCCAGGCGGTTTCGAGCAGAAGCCGTTGCTGGGGGTCCATGGACAACGCCTCCAGGTCGCTGATCCCGAAGAAGGAGGCGTCGAACTGGTCGGCCCGGCTCAGGAAGCCTCCTTGACGGGTGTAGGAGGTGCCGTGGTGGTGCGGGTCTGGGTCGAAGAGCGTGTCCAGATCCCAGCCCCGGTCGTGGGGGAACGAGGAGATCGCGTCCGTCTCGTCGAGCAGCAGCTGCCAGAGCGCGTCTGGGGAGTCCGCGTCGCCGGGGTAATGACACGCCATGCCGATGATCGCTACGGGTTCGGTCAGCACGGCCGCCAGCCGATGGTTCTGCTGCCGCAGTGCCTGCACTTCCTTCAGTGCGCTGCGCAGCGCTTCGACATACGGCTCGACGGAATCGTTCGTCACTTGTCTCCTCCAGATCGCGGGGATGACTGCTGGGCGGCCAGTCGCAGCAGGCTTGCTCCGTCCAGGTCGTCGAGGGACGCCGTCTGAGGAGTTCCCTCGGCCGCTACGGCATCCAGCAGACCGGGCACCTGTCGTTCGACGACGGCGGCCCGGGGTGCGGAGTCCGGTACCAGTTCGCCGTGCAGGAACCGGGCGAGGCTGCTCGGCGTGGGGTGATCGAAGACGAGAGTCACCGGCAGCGTCAACGCGGTGGCCGCCTTGAGACGGTTGCGCAGGGTGACCGCGGTCAGTGAGTCGAACCCCAGATCCCTGAGCGGGCTGGACGCCTTGACCGAGGCGGAGGTGGCCAGTCCCAGGACGGCGGCCACGTGGTGTTGGACGAACGAAAGCAGCATTCGTTCCTGTTCGTCGGCGGGGAGACCGTCCAGCTGTTCCACGAGTCCAGCCTCTTCGTTCCCGTCGGATGCCTGCCTGCGTGGGCCGGCTCCGACGAGTCCACGGAGCACGGGCGACTGTGTGCCGCCGTCGTTCCGTAGTGCATCCAGATCGAACACGGCGGGTACGTGCAGCGCCTGCCCGGACGCCACTGCGGTGTCGAAGAGCCGCATGCCCAGCTCGGCGTCGAGTGGCGTCACGCCCGTGTCAGCGATGCGGCGGAAGTCAGCCGCACTGAGGTGAGAGCCCATGCCGCTCTCGGTTCCCCATAGCCCCCATGCCAGGGAGGTGGCGGGCAGCCCCAGGGTGTGCCGGTACGTGGCGAGTGCGTCCATGAAGGCGTTGGCCGCCGCGTAATTGCCCTGCCCGGCGTTACCGAGCACGCCCGCGACCGACGAGTACACGACGAACGCCGAGAGGTCCAGATCGCTGGTGAGGTCGTGCAGTGCCCAGGCGGCGTCCACCTTCGGCCGCAGTACCGCCGCAACTTGATCCGGCGTGAGGGAGTTGAGGATGCCGTCGGCGAGCACGCCCGCCGTATGCACCACCGCAGTCAGCGGGGCGGTGTCGGACACCGTGGCGAGCAGGGAGGCGAGCTGGGCACGATCGGTCACGTCACACCGCACCACTCGTACTCGTGCGCCGCGCCGCTCCAGGTCCGTTCGCAGCCGATCCGCGCCCGGGCTGCTTGGTCCTCTCCTGCTGACCAGGAGCAGGTCGCGCACCCCGTGCTCGTCGACCAGGTGTCGTGCCGCCAGGGCGCCGAGGCCGCCGGTTCCGCCGGTGATGAGAACCGTGCCGGAGCCGTACCACGTCCCGGCCGGGCCGGTCTCGGGCTGTTCTCTCGCCAGCCTCGGCATCAGGACCGCGTCGCCGCGCAGCGCGATCTGTGATTCACCGGTGGCGAGCAGCCGGGGCAGAACCGACTGAGCGCGAGCGACATCGTCGAGGTCGATCAGGACAAATCGGTTCGGGTTCTCCGACTGCGCAGCCCGCACCAGTCCCCACACCGCGCCGAGCGCGACCTGTTTGCTGTCGCGGACAGTTGGCCCCGCACCGCTGGTGACGATCACCAGCCGGGAGTGTTCGAATCGCTCGTCAGCCACCCACGCCTGGAGCAGGGCCAGAACGCTCTGCACCAGATCGTGGGTCTCGGCGGGAACATCGAGGCCGGCGGTCCCCGTTAGTGGCAACAGGACGACCTCCGGGATCCCGCCGGCAGCCAGTGATCCGAGATCCGGGTGACCTGTCAGGGGCCAGGTGGCGGCGTGTGGCAGATCCGGTGACAGCAGTGTCGACCACCCGTGGTCCATGGTCCCGCGCAGATCGACCGGAATCCTCTTCCAGCCCAGGGTGTACAGCGATTCCCGCACACCGGCGTCGGTCACGCGGAGCGTGTCCTGGGCCACCGGCTCGACACACACCTTTTCCGCGACGGCCACTGGTGCCCCCGACGCGTCGGCCAGAAGCAACGCAGCACCATCGGGGCCGGGAGTCAGGCGGACCCGCACGGCACGTGCCCCCTCGGACAGCACACTCAGGCCGGACCATGAGACGACGACAGCGTGCTCCGCGTCCAGCAGGGGATGGGTCGCCGCGTCCAACAACAGCGGGTGGAGCGGGAACGCGGTGACCTCCCCGGCGACGGAGTCGTCCTGCAGCGATACTTCGGCAAACAACTCCTCCCCCGCACGCCACAGACGGCGTATCCCTCGTGCGGCAGGTTCGAACCTGTGCCCGGCGGCCTCCAGGTTCTCGTACAACTGCTCGACATCCATGTCGACAGCACCGGGAGGAGGCCATTTCGTCAAGGACTCGGCGCGGGCCGGATGTTCACTGAGTATCGCCACGGCGTGCCGGGTCCACGGCGGATCACCACCGTCGTCGGGCCGTGAGTGGACCGTGACCTCACGGCGCCCGAACTCGTCCGCTGGTCCGGCCGAGACCTGAACGCTGATCGCACCGGACTCGGGCATCAACAGCGGTGCGCCAATCATCAGGTCATCGACCTTCCTGAGTCCGACGTGGTCGCCGACCCGGACGACCCAGTCGGCGATGAAGGCGCCGGGCACTAGGATCCGGCCTCCCCTCACCTCACCGGTCAGCCACGGCTGGGCAGCGGCTGAGATCCTGCCGGTGAGCACCGTGCCCCGTCCGTCGGCGAGATCCACCGCCGTGTCCAGCAGCGGGTGATGTGCGCCGGCCGACACGGCTCCGGCGCGGTCGCCCGTTCCGACGGCCGCAGCCAGCCAAAACCACTCGTGCTGGAAGGCGTAGGTCGGTAGTTCCACCGTCGCGGCGCCGCGCAGCAGCGCGCTCCAGTCCACCGTTACCCCATTGACGAAAAGCGTCGCGACCGACGACAGGAACTGGTCCAGGCCGCCGTGGTCGCGGCGCAGCGATCCCGTCGCCAGCACCTCGCCGCCGATCTGCTCCACCGTTTCCTGCACGCCCATAGTGAGCACGGGGTGCGCGCTGACCTCGAGGAACACGCGGTGATGACGCCTCCCCAGGGCCTCCAAAGCCGACTGGAACAGCACGGGTTCACGCATGTTGCGGTACCAGTAGTCCGCGCCGAGGACCGTCGTGTCGAGCAGCTCACCGGTGACCGTGGAATAGAAGGGAACGGTCGGGGTCTGCGGGGCCACCGGCGCGAGGATCTCCAGCAAACGTTCACGCAGAACCTCCACCTGGGCGGAGTGCCCGGCGACGTCCGCACCGGCGATTCTGCGGGCCTTGACACCCAGAGTCCCGAGCTTCGCGAACAGTTCCTCGATCGCGTCCGGTTCGCCGGACACGACGGTCACCTGCGGACCCGTCACAGCGGCGACGGACAGCCTCTCGCCCTGCTGCGGCAGCAGTTCCTTCAGCTGCACAGCAGGCATCGGGACCGACAGCATCGCACCCTTGCCGCTCAACTCCCCCATCAGGCGACTGCGCAGCGCCACGATCCGCATCCCGTCCCGCAGAGAGATCGCTCCTGCCACACACGCGGCAGCGATCTCCCCCTGGGAGTGCCCGACGACCGCGGCGGGTTCGACCCCCATGGACCGCCACAGGGCGGCCAGCGATACGTGTACCGCAAACAGGACGGGCTGCACGACGTCCAACCGCTCCAGCGACGGCGCACCGGACACCTCGTGCAGGACGTCCAGGAGTGACCAATCGGCGAACTCAGACAGCTCGGCCTCGCAGCGCGCCATCGACTCGGCGAACACCTCACTGGTCTCCAGCAGGGCCGTGGCCATGCCGGACCACTGCGACCCCTGGCCGGGGAAGACGAACACCACACCGTCGTCCCCACCGGCGGCCCGGCCACTCACCACGCCTGGATGAGGGGTTGCGGACCGCAGCGCCGTAAGTCCATCCAGCAGCGAGTCACGGTCCTTCCCGAGGACGACGGCCCGGTGGTCGAGGATCGAGCGGCACTCCAGCAGGGACGTGCCGATGTCCGCGAGGTCGTCATCGCCTGCCGCCACCGCGTCGAGTAGCCGGCCGGCCTGTTCCCTCAGCGCCGACTCACTGCGCGCGGTCACCACCCAAGGGATGACAGCGGAGGACGGAGGGCGGTCGGTCGCCTGAGCCGTCCCCGCGGCGTCACCCTGCTCCATGATCACGTGGGCATTGGTGCCGCTGAAGCCGAACGCCGAGATCCCAGCCCTGCGTGGACGGTGGGTCTCGGGCCAGGAGCGGGCTGAGGTGAGCAGTTCCACCTTGCCCGCCGACCAGTTCACATGAGAACTCGGCTCCTCTGCGTGCAGCGTCTTGGGCAGCACGCCGTGGCGCATGGCCATCACCATCTTGATCACGCCAGCGACGCCCGCGGCGTGCTGAGTGTGACCGATGTTCGACTTGATCGACCCCAGGTAGAGGGGTTCGTCGGGCCGATTCACTCCATAGGTGGCAAGCAGCGCCTCCGCCTCGATCGGGTCACCGAGCCGGGTACCCGTACCGTGTGCCTCGACGACATCGACGTCGGGGAAGCCCAGCCGGGCATTGGCCAGAGCGCTGCGGATCATCCGCTGCTGGGCCTGGCCATTGGGGGCGGTCAAACCGTTGGACGCACCGTCCTGGTTGACCGCGCTGCCTCGCAGTACGGCCAGTACCTGATGTCCGTGGCGTCGCGCGTCCGACAGACGCTCGACCAGCAGCACGCCCACGCCTTCGGCGAAGTCGGTACCGTCCGCGTCGGCGGAGAACGCTTTGCAGCGTCCGTCGGGGGCGAGCCCGCCCTGGCGGGAGAACTCGAGCAACGCACCGGGCAGCGACATGACGTTCGCACCGCCAACCAGCGCGAGCGTGCACTCCCCCGCATGGAGTGAACGGGCTGCCAGGTGCAGGGCAACCAGTGACGAGGAACATGCGGTGTCCACCGTCAGCGCCGGTCCGCTCAGGCCCAGCTGGTAGGAGATACGGCCAGACATGATGCTGGGATGGCCGCCGGTGAGCATGTGTCCTTCGACATGCTGCGGCGCCTCGTGCATCAGGGGTCCGTACGCCTGTGCCGAGGCACCCAGGAACACACCGGTGGCAGTGCCCCGTACCGAGTCGACGGGGATACCGGCGCGCTCGAAGGTCTCCCAGGCGGTTTCAAGGAGCAACCGCTGCTGTGGTTCCATGGCGAGCGCTTCCCGGGGCGATATACCGAAGAAGCCGGCGTCGAACCCTCCCGCGTCGTGCAGGAATCCGCCCTGACGGGTGTAGGTCTTCCCGGAACTGCTCGGATCAGCGTCGAAGAGCGCTTCCATATCCCAGCCCCGGTTGTCCGGGAAGGGCGCGATGGCATCCGTTCCTTCTGCGACGAGCTGCCACAGCTGTTCCGGCGATGACACACCGCCGGGATAGCGGCAGGCCATCCCGATGATGGCGATCGGCTCGTCGATCCCACCCTTCGTCTCCGCTGGGGCGGCCTCCGCTGCCGGAGTCTCCAGCGAGGTGAGCCTGTCGACCACGGCAAGGACGGTGGGTGCGTCGTAGGCGATCGTGACCGGCAGTGGAATACCAGTTGCGGCCTGCAGCTTCGCGTGCAGCTCCACGGCGGTCAGCGAGGTCAGCCCGAGGTCGATGAAGCTGGTAGCAGGGTCGAGCGCACCGGGCGTGTCATAGCCAAGCACGGTCGCGACCGTGCCTCGGACCACATTGAGCAGCAGTCGGTGGAGCTCGGCACCGGATGCGTCCCCAACCAAGGCACGTAGTGCTGACGGCGTTCCGTCCGCCGGTTCCTGCACTGTTTCCTCTTCTGCTTCTCGTGCCGGTTCCGGCTGCCCGCCCGTTGCCGCACCCTTCGAGGGCGTCAGCCAGAATCTCTGTCGCCGGAAGGAGTACGGCGGCAAGTCCACCACCCGGGCGTCTCCGGCCAGCACGGCCAGGTCGACGTCGTGTCCCCGGCAGAACAACTGGGCCACGGCCGCAACCGCTGTGGCGTCCTCACGACGGTCCGCGCGCAACAACGGCACCGCGCTGACATCGGTCGAGCCGACGTTCGCCTCCACCACCATGGGGGTGAGCGCCGCGTCCGGACCGGCCTCCAGGAACGTGGTGACGCCCAGGCCGGTCAGTGTCGTGATCGCGTCCGAGAAACGTACGGTGCCCCGTGCGTGCCGGACCCAGTACTCGGGGCTGCGCAGTTCGTCGGCAGCGGCAACGGAACCCGTAAGCATGGACACGATCGGGAGACGTGGCTCGCCGAACCGCAGGCCCGCCACGACCTCCCGGAAGCGCTCCAGGACCGGTTCCATCAGGGGGGAGTGGAAGGCATGGCTCACGGGCAACCGCTTCGACCTGCGGTCGGGGAACCGGGATATCAGGGAAGTGACTTCGTCCTCAGCCCCGGAAATCGCCACGGAGGTGGCACTGTTGACGGCGGCGATACCAACACCACTGGTGAGGAACGGTTCGACCTCTGCCTCGGACGCCTGGAGAGCGACCATCGCCCCACCTGCGGGCAACTCCTGCATCAGCTGCCCGCGGGCTGTCACCAGAGTGGCTGCGTCGCGGAGCGAGAGGGCGCCGGCGACATGGACCGCAGCGATCTCACCGATCGAGTGGCCCGCCAGGTAGTCCGGTTGTACGCCCCATGACCGCAGCAGTCGAAAGAGAGCTACTTCCAGTGCGAATACCGCCGGCTGGGTGAACTCGGTACGATTCAGCGCGGCCTCGTCGTCGCCGTCGATGACACGCCGCACCGGTTCGTCGAACAGGTCGCGGACCTTCTGGAACTCTTGAGCGAAGTAGGGGAACTCGCGCGCCAGTTCGCGTCCCATGGCCACCCGCTGGGAGCCCTGACCGGTGAAGAGCACTACCAACTTGCCCGTGCCGGTGCGCTCCCCGTCCCCGGCGTCCTCGGCAAGGGCCCGCAGATTGTGCAGCAGTTGCTCACGCCCGGCGCCAGTTACCGACGCCCGGTGGGGCAGCGCTGTCCTCGTGGTCGCCAAGGACCTCGCGACGTCCTGAGGCTGCCAGTCGTCACGGTGGGAAAGGCTGCTGTGCAGCCGGAGCGCCTGGGTCCGCAGCGCGGCGGCGTCGGTTCCGGACAGAACCCACGCGACATACCGGTTGTCCGTAGAAACGGATGCCGCAGGATGGGTCTCCGGGGCCTGCTCTACGATGACGTGCGCATTGGTGCCGCTGATCCCGAACGAGGACACGGCGACGCGACGAGCACGGCCGTTCTCCGGCCACGGACGCGTCCGGGTGAGCAGCTCCGCGTTGCCCTGCGCCCACTGCACACGCGGCGTCGGCTCGGTGATGTGGAGAGTCCTCGGCAGTGTGCCGTGCCGCAGGGCCATGACCATTTTGATCACGCCGGCGACACCGGCAGCAGCCTGAGCATGACCGAAGTTCGACTTGAGTGTGCCCACCAGCAGAGGACGGTCCTCGGGCCGCCCCTGGCCGTACACGGCCAGCAACGCTTCGGCCTCGATGGGGTCGCCGAGCGTGGTGCCGGTGCCATGTGCTTCCACAGCGTCCACCTCGGAGGGTGCGAGCCGCGCATCAGCCAGGGCTCGTCGGATCAGACGCTGCTGTGCCGCGCCGCTGGGGGCGGTCAGCCCGTTGGATGCGCCGTCCTGATTCACCGCGCTGCCTCGCAGTACGGCCAGCACCGGGTGCCCGTGACGACGTGCGTCCGACAACCGCTCGACCAGCAGCATGCCCACGCCCTCGCTCCACACCGTGCCGTCGGCATCTGCGGAGAACGCCTTGCAGCGCCCGTCGGGAGCCAGTCCGCCCTGACGGGAGAACTCAAGGAACATGCCCGGAGAGGACATGACGGTGGCGCCGCCGGTCAGGGCGAGGTCGCACTCGCCCGCGCGCAGCGCCCGGGCGGCCAGGTGCAGTGCCACCAGCGACGACGAGCAGGCCGTGTCGACGGTCAGCGCAGGCCCGTGCAGGCCCAGCTGATAGGCGATCCGGCCAGACATCACGCTCGCGCTGGTGCCGGTCAGCAGCTGGCCCTCGACGTGCTCCGGCGCGTCGTACAGGCTCGACCCGTACTCCATGTCCGTGCCGCCGATGAAGACACCGGTCTCGGTCCCCCGCAGCCTCGCGGGTGCGACCCGGGCGCTTTCGACGGCCTGCCACGCGGTCTCCAACAGCAGCCGCTGCTGGGGATCCATAGCGAGCGCTTCCCTCGGCGAGATCGAGAAGAAGCCGGCGTCGAAGGCGGCGGCGTCGTCCAGGAAGCCACCGTGGCGGACGTAGGAGGTGCCTCGGTGGTGCGGGTCGGGATGGTAGAGCGTCTCCAGATCCCAGCCGCGGTCGTTCGGGAACGGGGTGACGGCATCAGTCTCCTCGACGACCAGATTCCACAGATCCTCCGGAGAGTTGACCCCTCCCGGAAACCGGCATCCCATACCGATGATCGCGATCGGCTCGCTGTCCTGCCGTTCCCACACGGGGTCGTCCCCCGTATCGTCCGGGGATTGAGACAGCGCTTGCTGCAGATGCGCGACCAGCCGTTCCACCGTGGGGTGGTCGAAGAGCAACCCTGTGGGCAGGGTGAGACCGGTCAAGGCGCTGAGCGCGTCGCGCAGTTCGACGCCGGTCATGGAGTCCAGCCCCAGGTCGGCGAAGGGAGCGTTCCGGTCCACGAGTGCGGGGTCCTCGTACCCGAGGGCGGTGGCGACTTGGGCTCCGACGGCATCGCTCAGCTCGCGCACCATGCGTACGGTGCGCGGGACGTCCTCGCTTCGCTCGTGCGGTGCGGAGAGGCCACGGTCCGACGCGGTCCGCCGCTCAGGCCGGGAAATGTGTGCGCCATCGAGCCAGTACCGCTCTCGCTGGAAGGCGTACGTGGGCAGGTCGGCACGGCGCGGACGATCGAACAGACCGTCCCAGTGGACGTCCACGCCGCGGCAAAAGAGTCTGGCCACGGCCGCCATCAGCGCTACCGTTTCCGGCCTGCCGACCCGTAGTGAGGCCACTGCCGCCAGCTCGCCCGACGACTCGGCGACCATGGGCGTCAGCGCCGCGTCAGGACCCAGTTCCAACGCGGTCGTCACACCGAGATCGCGCAGCGTGTGGACCACATCGCGGAAACGCACCGCCAGGCGTGCGTGGCGCACCCAGTAGTCGGGAGAACCCCACTCCCTCTCGGTGGCCACCTGTCCAGTCACTCCGGACACCAGAGGGATCTCCGGGGCGCGGAAATCGATCTCATCAGCCACGGCGGCGAAATCTGCCAGCATCGGCTCGACGAGGGGTGAGTGGAAGGCATGGCTGACCGGAAGCCGCTTGATGCGGCCCCCGGCGGCACGCACCTGCTCGGCCACCCGCCCGACCGCGGCTTCGGCGCCACTGATCACCAGCGACGAGGGCCCGTTCACCGCCGCAATGCCGACATCCGTCTCGTCGGCGAGCAGTGCTGCGACCTCGGATTCGGTGGCCTCAAGTGCCGTCATGGCCCCGCCAGGCGGAAGGGCCTGCATCAATGTCCCACGTGCTGCGACCAGCCGTACGGCGTCGGGCAGACTCAGCACACCTGCGACGTGTGCGGCGGTCAGCTCTCCGAGCGAGTGACCAGCGACAGCGTCCGGGCGCACCCCCCACGACCGCACCAACCGGTAGAGAGCCACTTCGGTCGCGAACAGCGCCGGTTGCGCCCACCTGGTCGGGTCGAGGTCGTCGCCGCTCAGGATCATGTCGCGCAGCGGCCGGTCGAGCCATCGGTCGAAGTGCGCGCACACCTCGTCCAGGGCCTCGGCGTATTGGGGGAACACCTCGTACAGCTGGACTCCCATGCGGGGGTGCTGGGCGCCTTGACCAGTGAACAAGACGGCGAGACCGCCAGAGCCGGCCTCGCCGGTCATCACCGAGGGATGCGGTCGCTGCCCGGCGACGGCATCGAGGCCGGACCTCAGGTCGGGCAGGGTGGCGCCCAGCACGACGGCGCGATGGCGGAATGCGGTACGGCTGTGTATCAGGGACCACGCCACGTCGTCCGGTGGAGCGTCGAGATGCCCGGCCAAGGCCACGGCCTGGGCACGCAGAGCCGCAGGTGTGTGACCCGACAGGACCCAGGGCAGCACGGGAGAGACTCGGCGCGCCGCACGTTCGGGATCGTGCGCGGAAGAGTGAGAACCAAGAACCACATGGCAGTTGGCGCCCACCATGCCGAAGGAACTGACACCGGCGAGCACCTGCCCACCTTGCGGGTCCCACGTCCGCAGCTCCCGCTGGACCGCGAGCTTGAGCCGGTCGAGCGGGATGTCCGACGGCGGCGCTTCGAAGTTCAGACTGGGCACCCAGGCCCGGTGATGCAGGCAGAGGGCGACCTTGATGAGCCCGGCGATGCCGGCGGCGCTCTCCAAATGCCCCACGTTCGTCTTGACCGAACCGACCGCCAGCGGCGTCTCACCGCGACCAGGACCGAACACGGCTCCCAGCGCCGCCGCCTCGACGGGGTCGCCCACGCGGGTACCGGTGCCGTGCAGTTCGACGTACTTCACGCCTGCGGGGTCCACACCGGCGCGCCTGTAGGCCGCCCTGAGCACCGCGCCCTGCGCCTCGACACTTGGAGTGGTCAAAGTGCCGGCCGAGCCACTGTTCATAGCGCTGCCGTGGACGACACAGTAGATCCGGTCCCCCTCAGCGACGGCCTGACGGAAGGGCTTCAGCAGGACGGCCCCTCCGCCCTCACCTCGGACGTAGCCATTGGCCCGTGCGTCGAAGGTGTGGCACTCGCCGTCCGGCGAGATCGCTCCCCATCGCGCTGAGATGGCCGAACTCTGTTGCAGTAGAGCCAGGTTGACCCCGCCTGCGATGGCGAGGCTCGACTCTCCTCTCAACAGACTTTCGGTGGCGAGATGCACCGCCACCAGCGAGGACGACTGACCGCTATCGACCACCATGCTCGGGCCGTGCGAACCCAGCACGTACGACAGCCGGTTGGCTATCGCGCTGCGATGTACGCCGGTCATCGTGTGCTGCGAGGTGAGCGTGTCGTCCGAGTACGCCAGGTGAGCGTAGTCGTCCCACATGGCACCCACGAACACACCCAGTGCGGTGTCCCGTACGGACCCGGGCACGACACCGGCATCCTCCAGAACCTCCCAGCCCAGTTCGAGGAAGAGCCGCTGCTGCGGGTCCATCGCCGCTGCCTCGCGCGGTGATATGCCGAAGAAGCCGGGATCGAATCGGTCGACATCGTCGAGTACACCACCCCGGAGAGTCGAGGACCGCTTCCCGGTCTCCGGCCGACCCGTACCCCACCGGTCGGGAGGGGCGCTGGTGATCCCGCTTTCCCCGTTGCGGAGCAGACGCCATAAGGCATACGGTGTCGATGCCTGTGGAAGGCGGCATGCCATCCCCACCACGGCAACGGCAACGTCCATGTCACTCATGGTCACACTCCTCTTGCACACGCGACGACTCAGTCGGCTTCGGGAAACTGTGGGGATGTGGCAGCGAGGAAGGGGCGGGCGTCACAGACACCATGGCCTTCATCAGGGTCTCCCGGTGATGTCCGGGCGTCAGGGTGCAGACGAGTCGGGCGCAGTCACGGATGTGTGAGGGTTTTCCGCGACGTCTCCGACAGCCGCTCCTTCATCACGACCCTGACACAGTGCCACTGGTGCAGACAGGGACTGTCGGGTCCAGGGTGAGCGCTGGACAAGAACGACAGTCCATGCGTCGGTACCGGCCCACCTCGCTCCCCTGGCGCCTCTCGGTGTCCTGCCCGGACTGAATTCCAAAGGTGACACGTCTGCGTAGGAGGTACACGCCGGGCGGAGGTGCACGACGGCTTCAACCAGCCGTCGGATACGGCGAGGCAGCTTCCTTGGCCGAGATGCTGATTCCGACGGTGGGTGGAGAAGCCGACTGGCCCGGCGCGCTCGGACGGGAACCGATCACGCATCTCTGGCGGCCCTGCTCGGGGTCAAGGGGGCTTGGTGGAAGCCGTGTTCACCGCGACAGGCGCCGCTCGCCGTCCGCTCCGGTCTCACCGACGACTTCGTCGGCGCAGTCATCGAGTGGCAATCGGGGCGCGACTTCTTGAGCGCGGCGTCGGTGGGACGGCAACCGGTGTGGATCACGGTCGGCGGGAGTCTTCCCCGCCCTGCGATAGACCTGCGGTGCATGGCCAGTCCAGCGCCGGAACGTTCGGACGAAGCTCGGCGGTTCGGCTCAGGCGAAGCGCTGGGTGACCTGCCGGGTGGTCATGTCGGTCCCGATCAGCTCCTCCGCCAGGATCTGCCGGACCTGCGCAGCAGCACGTCCCACACCGCGCCCGCGACACCCGCGCGGGACCGTCGGCGGTCGAGCAGCTCACGACACATGACGTGATTGTCGGGCCTGGGGGGGGTGACGTCGGTTCGTAGCGACAGGAAGACGGACGCGTCAATTTCCTTGACGCCGGGCACGCGGCAGCGTGACCGTGCCCTGTCCACCTGCAGCCAGGCGACCGGGGAGCTGTCCGGGCCTCCTCCCTCATCCGCTACCGCGGTCCGTCCCCGGCCGTGGAGTCGGCATCCGAAACATCTTCAACCGAGACTCACCGGTCACGGTTCCTGATGAGGGGGGATCGGCAGACCGTGGCTACCTCGACCCGCGGCCAGTAGAAAAGGGAGTGAGTCCCGTCGAGCCCTTCGTGGCCGGTTCAGTCGGCAGAGTCCTGTCCGACAGTTTTGCCAGCCAGCCCTCCGGTCCTCGGCGCTGGTGATCGGTGCTGGCGCGATGCAGTCGGCCTGACTACGCAGATCAGTGCCCGGCCCGGATCGAGGCGTGCAGCAAGCCCGGGTCCTCAGTGCGCCAGGACTCCGCCCTCTTCCCTGGAACAGCAATCACCGCCCCGGCCGCTCCCGCCCGGGAAAGGCATGCGACAGCCAAGGAACCCTGCTTGGACGATCAGACAGGCACCGTACTGACGCACAGAACCGGGCCGGCCTCCGCTACGGACGTGTATCAAATCTCCAGCTGCCAGAAGCTGCTGCTGACAGTGACGATGCCGATCTGTGCTCGCCCTGCCTCCCCCACAGCCACTTCCCATCCGCCCGAGACAGGCGCCAGGACCGACAAGGAGACCTGACAGCATGACCGCCACCCGGCTCGATCCGCATGTGGACGTACGCACTCTTCCCGACGCCCTGCGGCTGCGCAGCGAGAAGCAGCCCGATGACACGGCTTACGTCTTCTTACACAGCGGCGAGGAACCACACGAGTCCCTCACCTACCGCGAACTGCACGAGGCCGCCCGGACAAGGGCTGCCGGATTCGCCGCCGCAGGGCTCTCCGGCCGCAGCGCCGTACTGCTGTACCCCTCGGGCCTGGAGTTCGTACAAACGCTGCTGGGGTGCATGTACGGACGTGTGGCCAGCGCCCCCGTGCAGGTCCCACGTCACAGCGACGAGGTCCTGCGGTTACGCCGGATCGCCGACGACTCCGGCTCGTCGACCGTCCTGACCACGGCCGAGGCCATCCGCGACCTGCGGGAGCGTTTCGGTGACCTGCCTGCGTTGGCCGGACTCACCCTGGTGGCCACTGACAGCGTGGACCTGGCCGACGAACCGCGAGCACCCGACGGGGACTATGGCACACCTACACCACCGGCACCCGGGGACATCGCGCTACTGCAATACACATCCGGCTCCACCGGGGACCCCAAGGGGGTCGTCGTCAGCCACGCCAACTTCCTCGCTAACGTCGCCGAGACTGACGAACTGTGGCCCTGCGAGCCGCACGGCACAGTGGTGAACTGGCTGCCGCTCTTCCACGACATGGGGATGCTCTTCGGGATCGTGATGCCACTGTGGGCCGGCATCCCCTCGTATCTGATGACTCCCGACGCCTTCATTCGCCGCCCGGCCCGCTGGCTGGAGGCCATGGCCCGGTTCGGCGGCACGCACGCCGCCGCGCCCAGTTTTGCCTACGAACTGTGCGCGCGGGCCGCGGCGGAAGGCAAGATGAGTGGCGTGGGCGACCTGTCACGCTGGCGGGTGGCCGTCAACGGTGCCGAGCCGGTGCGCTGGAGCACGATTCGGTCCTTCACCGAAGCGTTCGCACCCTACGGCTTCGACTCCCGCGCCATGTGCCCCGGTTACGGTCTGGCCGAGAACACCCTCAAGGTCACCGGTACCCGTGACGACCGCGAACCCGGCGTCCTGTGGCTTTCCGCCGACGCCCTGCGCGACGGTGTCGCCGAACTCGTCGCCGAGTCGGCCGAAGGGGCCGTTCCCGTGGTGAGCAGCGGCGCCACGGTCGCGGGTACCCAGGTAAGGATCGTGGAGTCCGTGATCCGGCAGGACCTGGCGGACCCTTGGATCGGCGAGATCTGGGTCTCCGGTCCCTGCGTGGTAGGCGGTTATCTGGGCCGGCCCGAGGCGAGCGAGAACACCTTCCGCGCACGCCTCGCCGACGACGGCTCCGGCACCACCTATCTGCGTACCGGCGACCTCGGTTTCCTGTACGACGGTGAACTGTATGTCACCGGACGGCTGAAGGACGTCATCATCCGCAAAGGCCGCAACCACTACCCGCAGGACATCGAACTGTCGGCCGAGCGCGCCGTACCAGGCCTGCGGCCGAACTGCGCGGCCGCCTTCTCATTCGACGACGGCGAACGCGAACGGCTGGTGGTGGTTGTCGAGACCGACGGCCGCGTCTTGAACTCCGTGGGCGCCGAGGACGTGCGTCGACGCGTCCACCACGCTGTACGGGAGACACACCGGATCACCCCGGACGACGTCCTCGTCGTCCGGCGCGGTGCGCTGCCGAAGACCTCAAGCGGCAAGGTACAGCGCCGCGCCTGTATGAATGCTTACCGGAAGAGCAAGTTGAGGACCGTGAGCGAACCGGCGACGTCCGCCATCGGAGGGGAGCTGTGATGGCCCGTCTCCGTACGCCCGATAGCCGCCCCGGATCACGCATTCTCGGCGTCGGCGCGTACCGGCCGATACGCGTGGTGGGCAACGACGAGATCTGCGAACGCATCGGATCCAGCGACGAGTGGATCCGCCGGCGTTCCGGTATCGTCTCCCGGCGCTTTGCGGGTTCCGACGAGACCGTCATCACCATGGCGGTGGAGGCGGCCGATAAGGCGATGGCCCGGGCCGGCGTCCACCCGAGCGACGTGGGCATGGTGCTGCTGGCAAGCATGTCCTTCCTCGAACAGGCCCCGGCCGCTGCACCCCGTGTGGCCCATCAGATGGGCGCCCGCTCCGCCGGCAGCCTGGACGTCGTCGCCGCGTGCTCGGGGTTCTGCTACGCCCTCGGACTGGCCGACTCGCTGGTGCGCTCTGGCGACGTCTGCAACGTCGTGGTGATCGGATCGGAGAAGATGAGCGACATCGTCGATCCTGGGGACCGCGGCACGACGTTCCTGTTCGGCGACGGCGCCGGAGCGGTCGTGGTGGGCCCCTCCGACACACCGGGCATCGGGCCGGTGGTGTGGGGCTCCGACGGCGAACGGCACCACATGATCGCCCATGACCGTACCTGGCTGGCCACCAGAGACACACCCGGTCCGTGGCCGACACTGCGGATGGCAGGCCCGGAGGTCTTTCGCTGGGCGAGCCGTGCCGTGCCGGCGATTTCCCGGCAAGCGGTGGAGCAGGCGGGTATTGGCATCGCCGATCTCGCCGCTTTCGTTCCCCACCAGGCGAACGCCCGCATCATCGACACCGCCGCCACGTCCCTGGGCCTCGCCCCACACACCGTCGTGGCCCGGGATGTCGTCACGGCTGGCAACACCTCGGCCGCGTCAATCCCACTGGCCCTGGACGAACTGTTGTCCAGAGGCACGCTGTCTAGCGGCGACCCGGCACTACTGGTCGGCTTCGGCGCCGGACTGGCCCACGCGGCCCAGGTAGTGGCGTTGCCCTGACCTCGACGCCCGGCCGGCGCCACACACCGACACCCGGTTCCCCGAACCTCGATGTCGCATACGAGTCTCGCGGGCACGGCGCTGGCCGGGCCCGCGGTCGGCGCACCACTGGAGGGACAGCGCAAGCAATTGGAGGACATCGACCCGTCGTGGTGTCCGGCCTGGCCGGTAGAGCGGCAGCGTGTTCTCCACCTAACCCGGCTACACCTTGAGGCCAGCGGTGAGCTGCCGATGGAGCCGGGCGGGGGACAGTACATCGTTCGGGTCTTCCAGGATTTCTGTAAGCGCCGGTCGTCCGGGGGCTTCAGCTGAGCAGTGTCGTCGTCGCTTGAACCTTGGTTCTGGATCACTTTCCGTTCCGGGGCCACGAAGGGTTACCGTAAACGCGATCATGAGGGGCCGTCACACAACCGGCAGGAGACGTTTTGCGGATCAGACGACCACAGCCAGAGCGGGAGCGGTTCGCCGCCAGGCGGGTGGTCGACCTCCAGGCTTGATAAACGTGCCCTTGATGACAAGGAGTTCACCGGTGCGGTCGACCTACGCGGAGCGGGTGGTCAGGCGAGGAGGGATGCGACCCCAGGCCATCGTGCGGGCTGTGCCATATCTGTCGGTGACCTGCATGGTTGCCGCGTCCGGCTCGCCCCAGGTATCCGGTTTGGCGAAGCGGAACTCCGTGCCGTGCTTACGGGGGTCGTCCGCCCTGCGGCGGAGACATCCACGGGGCCGGGATCGGCTTGCGCATGCCCCGATTCGAATGCGTCTGGCCGAGATGCTCCACCGGCAAGCCGGCCAAGAGGTGGGACATGCGCGGGGCGTCGTATCCGGCGTCGAAGACGATGAGGATGCGCGGTCGCCGAAGTGCCAGCGGCCCATGTCGATGAGGTCCTCGACCACTCGTCGGACCTAGGGTCCGTCTTCAAACGGATCTTGCCCAGAGTAGGAATGAGGCGAGATTGACCGCTGCTTCGTAGGAAGTGGCGGTCTTCTCGTATCGAGTGGCGATGCCGCGGAAGCCCTTGAGACGGTTGAAGCAGCGCTCAACGACGTTGCGGCGACGGTAGAGATGCCGGTCGAATGCCGGTGGTCGGCCGCCGTGACGTCCGCGGTTGTGACGGTGCCGTCGCTGGTCGGTCTTCTCCGGGATGGTGTGTGCGATGCCGCGTTTGCGCAGGTAGGCGCGGAAGCCGCGGGAGCTGTAGGCCTTGTCCGCGATGACCTGGTCGGGCCTGCAGCGTGGTCGTCCGACGCCGGTTCGCGGGACGTGGATGCGTTCGAGGAGCGGGCGTGCGCAGATGCTGTCGTGCCGTTGGCCGGGTGTCAGCAGGATGGCGAGGGGCCGGCCGCGGCCGTCGCAAGCGAGGTGAATTTTGGTGGTCAGTCCGCCTCGGGATCGGCCGAGGGCGTGATCGTCCGGTTCGTCCTGCCGGTGGTTCCCCCTTTTCGGCCGGTGGCAGCAGCGTGCTGGTGGGCACGGACGATGGTGGAGTCGATCTGGACCAACCAGTCGATGTCGCCGGCCGCGTCCGCTTCGGCTTGGACCTGCTGAAGCGCTCGGGCGAACACGCCGTCCAGGGCGTAGCGGCGGAACCGGGTGTAGACCGTCTTCCACGGCCCGTAGCGTTCCGGCAGGTCACGCCAGGAGATACCGGTGCGGATCTTGTAGACCATCCCGTTGATGACCTGGCGGTCCGACACACGCGGACGTCCCGTGGCGGCCCGCGGTATCAGTGGAGCAAGTAACTCCCATTCCGCATCCGTGAGTTCATGGCGGCGTATCACCCCACCATGATCCACCACCTCAGTGATCTTTGAAGACGGACCCTAGTTCTAGGGTCCGTCTTCAAACGGATCTTGCCCAGAGTAGGAATGAGGCGAGATTGACCGCTGCTTCGTAGGAAGTGGCGGTCTTCTCGTATCGAGTGGCGATGCCGCGGAAGCCCTTGAGACGGTTGAAGCAGCGCTCAACGACGTTGCGGCGACGGTAGAGATGCCGGTCGAATGCCGGTGGTCGGCCGCCGTGACGTCCGCGGTTGTGACGGTGCCGTCGCTGGTCGGTCTTCTCCGGGATGGTGTGTGCGATGCCGCGTTTGCGCAGGTAGGCGCGGAAGCCGCGGGAGCTGTAGGCCTTGTCCGCGATGACCTGGTCGGGCCTGCAGCGTGGTCGTCCGACGCCGGTTCGCGGGACGTGGATGCGTTCGAGGAGCGGGCGTGCGCAGATGCTGTCGTGCCGTTGGCCGGGTGTCAGCAGGATGGCGAGGGGCCGGCCGCGGCCGTCGCAAGCGAGGTGAATTTGGTGGTCAGTCCGCCTCGGGATCGGCCGAGGGCGTGATCGTCCGGTTCGTCCTGCCGGTGGTTCCCCCTTTTCGGCCGGTGGCAGCAGCGTGCTGGTGGGCACGGACGATGGTGGAGTCGATCTGGACCAACCAGTC
This sequence comes from Streptomyces sp. NBC_01723, assembly GCF_036246005.1. NCBI lineage: Bacteria > Bacillati > Actinomycetota > Actinomycetes > Kitasatosporales > Streptomycetaceae > Streptomyces > Streptomyces sp. NBC_01723. Next base: position 7,038,188 of record NZ_CP109171.1, on the reverse strand, counting down.
GATGTCGCCGGCCGCGTCCGCTTCGGCTTGGACCTGCTGAAGCGCTCGGGCGAACACGCCGTCCAGGGCGTAGCGGCGGAACCGGGTGTAGACCGTCTTCCACGGCCCGTAGCGTTCCGGCAGGTCACGCCAGGAGATACCGGTGCGGATCTTGTAGACCATCCCGTTGATGACCTGGCGGTCCGACACACGCGGACGTCCCGTGGCGGCCCGCGGTATCAGTGGAGCAAGTAACTCCCATTCCGCATCCGTGAGTTCATGGCGGCGTATCACCCCACCATGATCCACCACCTCAGTGATCTTTGAAGACGGACCCTAGTCGGTAGTGACCTCGGCGACGTCGTCCTCGGGACCGAGGCGGACCGTGTCCAGCAGCTGGCATCAAGACGTGTGGCTTGCCTCCAGGGCGGCGACGAAGGAGTACGGCCAGCCCAGGGTTCATCTGATCGCTGGAGCGGCCGTTACGGCCGTAGACGTGGCAGAACAGGCGGGTCGGGCTGGTTGGCGCGTCGGGCGGAGCCAGTTGCTGATGTCGACGGTGAGGACCAGGCGCCCGTCGGCGGCCTGCGGCACGGGCAGACCGGCTGGCGCCTGCCGCAACCGGGGTACATCCGCCTTTCCCCGGTTCAACGCCTTGTACGTCGCGCCGTGCTCGCGCCGGTGCTCAGCCACCAGTGTCAGATTTACCGGCGCCTTCTCCAGACCGTCGGCACACAGCAACGTGTCCACAAGCTTGGGCAGTTCCTCCCCGTGCGTGGTCCGGCGGTCGAATAACTGATCGTTTCAGAATGATGTTCGGAGGCGGCGCAAGCAGATGATGCTGCAGGCGAGTTGGAGCAGGCCGAGGTGGAGGTCGGCCCGTATCTCGTAGCGGGTCCGTAGCCGTTTGAACTGATGGAGCCAGGCGAAGGTCCGCTCCACCACCCAGCGAGTCTTTCCCAGGCCGGAGCCGTGCGTGGTGCCTCTGCGGGCGATCTTCGGTGTGATGCCGCGAGCCCGGAGGAGACGACGGTACTTGTCGTAGTCGTAGCCCCGGTCGGCGAACAGGCGTCTGGGCCGCCGACGGGGGCGGCCACGGGCCCCGCGGATGTGCGGGATCGCGTCCCGCAGTGGCATCAACTGCGTGCCGTCATGCCGGTTTCCGCCGGTCAGGGACCGCAAGAGGTGTCCCGTTCCGGTCGGTGATCAGGTGGTGCTTGCTTCCCGGACGGGCCCGGTCGACCGGCGAAGGTCCGGTGTGAGCCCCCCTTTGAGGACCCGGATGTGTGAGCCGTCGACCGCCGCGTCGTCCATCTCCAGCAGGCCCGCCCGGCGCAGGTCGGCCAGCAGGACCTCGTGCAGACGCGGCCAGACGCCGGCCTCGGTCCAGTCCCGCAGCCGCCGCCAGGCCGTCACGCCGCTGCAGCCGATCCGCTCCGTGGGCACATCGGCCCAGCTCACACCTTTGCGCAGTACGTAGACGATGCCGCGCAGGGCAGCCCGGTCATCCACCGGCAGCCGTCCCGGATACCGGCGCCGACGCGGCGGACGAGGAGGGAGCAACGGGGCCACACGGTCCCACAGGTCATCAGGCACAAGATCATCCGGCACCCGCAGAAGTCTGCTGTTGGCTCAGCCCACAACCAAGCTCATTCTGAAATGATCAGTAAGTCGTTCCGGAAGCGTGACGCCTTCGCGCACGCTTCCCTCCGCGACCGGTGTCTGGCAGCAGACTCACCTTCACGACCTGCGTCTTGGTTGGTGCGCCTTGGCCGGTGCGCGTGATCAGGCGCAGGCTGCCCCGGCGTCCGGCGAACGCCCAGGTGAGCGGGCAAGTTCGAGGTCCGTTTCGACCTCAGGCCATGAATGACAAGCTGAGGGCGGGCTGCATGGATGCGCAGGTCCGGCGCAAAAGTGCGGGCAGTTCGCCCGGTGTGCAGTCGGGCAGCCATTCGTCCAGAGTGCACCGCCAGGCTGCCACGAAGAACTCGACGAGGAGCCGCAGCTCGAGACGACTGTGTCCGCAGAGACGGCGCACGATCTCGGCCTGGGTTTCGGCACAGTGCCGCAGCGTGTACCCGTCGAGTGCGGGCGAGTCGGCGATCATTCGGAGCGTGAGCGGGAAGCGTCGGCACCAGTCCTCATCCATGCGCTCCAGAGTGGTCAGCATAGCTTCGAGGAAGACATCGGCCAGCGGCCCGGACTTCTTGATGCCGTCCAAGACTTCCAGGTAAACGTCCCAGAGCTGCGTGACGGCGGTGAGTGCCACGTCCTCCTTGGAGCGGAAGTTCCGGAAGAAGGTACGCCGGGAGACCTCCACCTCCTCCAGCAGCGCGTCCAGCGGAGTGCTGTCGAATCCGCGATCGCCGAAGAGCGTGACGGCAGTGTCGACCAATGCCTGGCGAGTACGGAGCTTCTTGCGTTCGCGCAGACTGGCGGGCTGTTCGGAGGTGGTCACCGTGAGCACTTTACCAAACACGCCAAGATCGCGCATATGCTCTCCTCAGGCAAACACCACACTGTGGCACTTCGTGAAGGGATCCTCTCGTGCGCGCACTCGTCGTCGACCACACCTGCCCCGGGCACCTGACACTGACGGATATCCCCGCCCCGCGGCCCGCCGCCCACGAGGCGCTCGTGCGGGTCGAGTCCGTATCGCTGAACTTCGGTGAGGTCCATGAAGCGACCCGTCCACAGACGCCGGGCGGCACCGTGCTCGGCTGGGACGCAGCTGGCGTGGTCGTCCAGGCGGCCGCCGACGGCTCCGGCCCGGCCGAGGGAGAGAGCGTCGTCACCCTGGGCGAGGCCGGCTGGGCCGAGCAGCGAGCCGTACCCGCCGCCCGGCTCGGCACCGCACCGAAGGACGCCGACCCCGGCGCACTGAGCACCGTCCCCGTCGCCGGACTGAGCGCCCTGCACGTGCTGCGCCGGATGGGATCGCTACTCGGTCGCCGCGTGATGGTCACCGGTGCTTCCGGTGGCGTCGGCCGATACGCCGTCCAGTTGGCCGCCCGTGCGGGCGCGCACGTCGTCGCCATCAGCCGGAACCCCGCCCAGGCGGACGGACTGCGGGCCCTGGGCGCCCACGAGGTCCACCCCGAGCCGGCCGCCGTACGGCAGCCCGTGTCCGCCGTTCTCGACAACGTCGGCGGACAGTACCTCGTCGATGCCTTCGCCACCCTGTCGGCCGGAGGCATCCTCTACAGCGTGGGCCGCTCCTCCGAGGCCAACGTGGTGCTGTCACCTGATGCCCTGCTGGGCGACGGAGGACGGCACGACCGGTCGATCCGCACCTTCTTCCTCCTCGGCGACCCCACTACCGACTTCTCCGCCGATCTGACCTGGCTGGCCGGAGAGATCGGCGCAGGCCGCCTCGATCCGGGCATCAGCTGGCGCGGCCCCTGGACTCGCCACTCCGAGGCAGTACAGGCTCTACTCGACCGGCGCCTCCACGGCAAAGCCGTTCTCGATCTCGAGTAGCCGGCCGGATTCGACACCGTCACGACCTCCGTCGGCACCGCACAACGCCGACGGAGGTTGAAGAACTTCCCAATGACGATGGCAAGTCGCCGCCGTGACGGTCGGTAGAACCTCGTAACACTCTCCATCTCGGATCATGGTCGCCAAAACGTTGGCTCGTCGATCGGCCAGAGCGAGCAGGGCCGGCTTGTGCCCTTCCTCCCGTTCCGCTTAACTGGCTCTAACAAAAGCTGCTGATCATGAGGCTGTCGGCCTCTCTGCTCGTATGTCTGGGCATGGGAAACCGTCAGTCGCGGCCGTGGATCGTGTCGGATGAACTGTGGACGCTGGTCGAGCCGTTGTTGCCGAAGCCGGGTCCGAAGAAGGCCGAGGGCAGACCGCGGGTGCCGGACCGCCAGGCCCTGTGCGGGATCCTCTTCGTCCTGCACACCGGTATCCAGTGGGAGTACCTGCCCCAGGAACTCGGCTTCGGCTCGGGCATGACCTGCTGGCGGCGCCTGGCGGCCTGGAACGAGGCCGGCGTCTGGGACCAGCTCCACCAGCTGCTGCTGAACGAGCTGCGGTCGAAGAACCAGCTGGACTGGGAACGGGCGGTGATCGACTCCTCGCACGTGCGGGCCGCCCGACGGGGCCCAAAGCGGGCCGAGCCCGGCCGGCCGCGCACGCCCGGGCAGCAAGCACCACCTCATCGTCGACGGCCAGGGCATCCCGCTCGCGGTGTCCCTGACCGGCGGCAACCGCAACGACGTCACCCAACTCGAGCCGCTGCTCGACAAGATTCCCGCCGTCGCGGGCCAGGTCGGCAGACCCCGCCGACGCCCCGACGCACTCCTGGCCGACCGCGGCTACGACCACGACAAATACCGCCGCCTGCTCTGGCAGCGAGGGATCCGCCCCGTGATCGCGAAGAGAGGCGAGCCGCACGGCACTGGCCTGGGCACCTTCCGCTACGTCGTCGAGCGAACGATCGCCTGGCTCCACGGCTTCCGCCGCCTGCGCATCCGCTGGGAACGACGCGACGACATCCACGAGGCCTTCCTCGGCCTCGCCGTCTGCCTGATCACCCACCGCCACGTCCAACGCCTTTGTTAGGACCTCTAACTGCCTGTTCTCTATCCGCTCGCGCGGTCGGGCAGGTTCGAACGGGGTCCTGGTTCGGGTGAGTTGTCCGGGGCGGGTGCATGAAGGAAGGGCCTCTTGGTAGCTCGCGGATGTCGAGTCCAGCGAGAAGCAAGAGGCCCTGTTGTCGAAGTGTCGCGTGGTCGTGGTCGCCGAGTCCAGTTCGTCCACTCGTGGGTGTGACTGCCTCGCCCACAGGTTCGGGAACGCAGTCGACCGGCCGCAGCGCCGGCCTCGATACGGCTCGGACATGAGCGATGCCGAGTGGGCCGTGGTGAGGGATCTGCTGCCGGTTCCGGGCTGGCTTTCGGGCTGTGGCGGGCGTCCGGAGGGCTACTGCCACCGGCAGATGATCGACGCAGTGCGCTACCTCGTCGACAACGGCATCAAGTGGAGGGCGATGCCCGCGGACTTCCCGCCCTGGCCGCGCGTCTACGCCTTCTTCGCCCGCTGGCGGGACACGGGACTGGTCACCGAGCTGCACGACCGGCTGCGGGAAGCCGTCCGCGCCGGTGAAGGCCGCGGCGCCGACCCGAGCGCGGGGGTCGTGGACTCGCAGTCGGTGAAGGCAGACGCCACTGTCACCTTCGGCTCACGGGGCTTCGACGCGGGCAAGAAGATCAATGGTCGCAAGCGGCACCTGCTCACCGACACGCTCGGACTTCTCCTAGAGGTTGTCCCGTAACCGGTGGTGCTGCTGGTGCGTTGGTCGGGCATGGGTGGGGTGATCTCAGCAGATGATCCGAAGTGGATCGAGCCGTTTGCGGGTCTGACCGAGGTGCAGTTTGCGAGGCTGGTGGCACTGGTACGGCGCCGAGGTGGCGACGTTCAGCGTGGCCGGCCATGGCGGCTGTCGCTCGAAGACCGGGTGTTGCTGGTGGCGACGTACTGGCGCACGAACCTCACGTTGCGGCAGGTGGCGCCGTTGTTCGGAGTCTCGAAGTCCGCTGCCGACCGCATCTTGGACCATCTCGCACCGCTGCTGGCCATCTCGCCCGCGCGGCGGCCGCGCAAGGACACCGTCTACATCGTCGACGGCACTCTGGTGCCCACCCGCGACCGCAGTGTCGCCGCGTCCAGCAAGAACTACCGGTACTCGACCAATCTGCAGGTCGTCATCGACGCCAACAGCCGCCTGGTCGTGGCCATCGGTCTCCCGCTGCCCGGCAGCCGCAACGACTGCCGGGCCTTCACCGAGTCCGGCATCGATCGGGCCTGCCGCGGCGCCCCGACCCTTGCCGACGGCGGCTACCAAGGCACCGGCCTCCTGATCCCGCACCGCAAACGACGAGGCCAGAGCCACCTCAGCCCCTCGCAGGAGGCAGAGAACGCCGTCCATCGCCGGGCACGAGCGCGCGTGGAACACGCCCTGTCGCGGTTGAAGAACTGGAAGATCCTGCGGGACTGCCGACTCAAGGGCGACGGAGTTCACCAGGCCATGCTCGGCATCGCCCGACTGCACAACCTGGCCCTCACTGGATAACTCACACTCCATACGGGACAACCTCTAGCCGTCCTGGTCACACCGGCCTCCGTGACCGACCGGGACGGCGCCCGGTCCCTTCTGCCAGCGGCGGCCGGCCGTTTCCGGCGGCTGGCCCGGGTCTGGGCCGATGGCGGCTACACCGGCCACCTCACCGACTGGACCAGCCAGCACCTCGGGCTCGTCCTCGACATCGTCCGCCGCAGTGAGGACGTCCGGGGCTTCCAGGCCCTTCCCCGCCGCTGGGTCGTCGAACGGTCCTTTGCGTGGTTTCTGCGCAGCCGCCGCCTGGTCAGGGACTACGAACGCCGCCCCGACACGAGCGAAGCCGTCATCCGCTGGTCGATGATCGCCCTGATGAGCCGCCGCCTGGCCGCACGATCTCGTCGGCCTGCAGTCCTGACGGCAGGGTGAACCTCCCGGGCCTCGTCTCCACCAGCCAGCCCCGTTCCACCAGCCTCTTCAGCCGTGCTCTCGCACCCTCGACGCGTGAGGCCGAGGCACTGTCCCAGCCAAGCACCACGGCCGCCCGCCGGGCACCCAGCCCGTCGATCCCGGCCTCGGCCGCGGCTGCCATCACCGCCTGGTAGTCCACCGACAGGTCTTCGACCCCGGCCGCGTTCTGTCGATGCGGCACCGCACGGCGCGGGCCCACCGGCGTCCTCGGCGACGGGACAACGACTGTCTCGGCCGGCTGTTCCTCCTCGGCGAGCGCTTCCAGATACTGCTCGAGGCCGATCGTCCGAAGCTTGAGAACCTCCTCGGCATCCGCCAAGTCTGCCCGCACCCGCTTCAGTTCGGCTTCGAGCTCATCCACCCGCACGGCAGCGGCCTTCCGCCGCGTTTCCAGGACCGCACGCATCGACGGCATCCGCCACCCCCACCGACTCGATCAGCAACGAGTCGAGGCTCCCGCCACAGCCGCAATCTCATGCCTGACCAGCGGAATCTGCACACGGCATTCGGAAAGAGAACGGCCTCTAAGACCGTGTCCTACATGGTCAGTTTGAGGAGTCGTTTGTAGCAGCACAGTGCTGCGGCGAGGCCGAGAAAGGCCAGGTAGTTGCGGGGTTTCCGTTCGTAGCGAGGGCTGAGTCTGCGGTAGCCGGACAGCCAGGAGATGGTCCGTTCGATCACCCATCGGCGCCGACCCAATCGTTCGCTGGACTCGATGCCCTTGCGGGCGATACGCACTCCGATCCGCTTGCCGCGGAGCCATTTCCGCAGTTCAGGGATGTCGTAGGCCTTGTCGGCATGGAGGCGTTGGGGTTTGAAGTGGCGGCCGCGATAGGGGTCGTGTTTCGTTTGGTGACCCGCCACCATGGGCTTCAGGCTTTGGCTGTCGTGGACGTTGGCGGCCGAGACGCCGACGACCAGGGGCAGTCCGTTCGCGTCCGACAGGATGTGCATCTTGGAACCCGGCTTGCTCGGACCTGTGTGTTCGCCCCTTTTTTAGCGCGCACATGAGCCGAGTCGAGGACCACACGGGAGACATCGACAAGGCCCGCGTCATCGAGCCGGTGAACGACGGCTTCATGCAAGCGCCCCCACACGCCGGCCCTCGACCAGATCATGAACCTGCGGTGTGCGGTCGACTTCGATATCCCGAAACACGGCGGCAGAGCCCGCCAGGCACATCCACTGACCAGCACATAGATGATCGCTGCGAACAGCGTCTCATCAGGCGTGTTCTGCTTCCCGCCGCCCTGCGGCCGAACCCGGACCTCCGGGATCAACGGCCTGGCGATCTCCCACAAGCCGTCCGGAACAATCCAACTCCACGTACCCCGCCCCATACGCAGCCCAACGACCAACTGACCATGTAGGACACGGTCTAAATCACAGACGCCCGTCGGGCTCTCAGTCGGCTGAGCACGCCTCCGCTGGGTGAGTAGTCGGATTCCATCCGGACCCAGTTGCCTGAGTCTCATGAGAGCTACAAACGGCGGAGAATGCGACAACCACTCCTGCCAGTGCCCTGAGCACCTACGCCTTGGCACGCCTGCTGAAAAATCGGGTCGAGTGGCTGTCCCGCCCGAAGGACCTCGGAAGCCCGCTGGCTGATCTCCGTGACCCTGCCGATCGGTCGAGTAGTACATGGCGAGACCCTTCATGACATCCTTGCGCAGCCAGGACTCCTGAGTCTCTCCTTTCAGTGGGCGTCATTGGTGGCCAGGAGCGGAATGCTCAGCTCCTGGCCAGGCTCCTGTTACGCCATCGTCTTCCTTATGTGCGGTCCTGTCTTACGCAGCCAACTGCCGACGCAAGGCCGCCGCGTCGTGGACGTTCGTCATGTGCACGAACCGACCGTCACGGATATGGTAGGTGGCGAACTCAACGATTTCGAATGAGGTTCCGGAGGGCGCCACACCCAGCCACTCCTTGGCGGGCGTGCCAGTATTCAGCAGCCGTGCAGCCAGGTGGTCGCCATCCACGGAAATCTCCTGAATCTCCCAGTGCAGGTCCGGAACCGTGTTCCCAAGGTCAGTGAGCGCTGAAACGATCAGATCAGCCGTAACGGCATCGCCGAAGTATGTGAGGTCGTCGCTGAGGAACTCGCGAACGCCGGCGAAGTCATGAGCATTGAGGGTCCCGATGTAGCGCGTGTAGAAGGCGCGCAGGTCAGTGTCTGACATGGTTCCTCGCTTGGTCGTGGTCCAGCTCCTTGCTGGTCTCACCAGCTTCACCCAGCCCGGTGCTACGATCCATAACATGTCGTCCACAGTTCTTCATCAATCGTCCAGCGTATTGACCATTGCTCCCTCCGATCCCGTGGCCGACAGGATCGGCCTCCTGCGGCCTCGGACCGAGTCCCACCCCGGCCTTCATGCCGCAGCTCCTTGGGCGGTGCAATTCGACGCCTTCGATTTTGTCAAGATCGGGTGCGCGGTTCGCGGCGCGTGCTGGCTGGTAGTGGAAGGAGATGAGCCGCTGCACCTGAAGGAAGGCGACTTCTATCTCCTGAAGTCTCCCGGCCCTCACATTCTCGCCAGTTCGCCGACCGCGACACCCCGACCCGGCCGGGAATTGTTTGAGAGGGCCTCGCAAGGCGTCGCACGGATCGGCGCCGAGGCCGACGAGGCCAACTACGTATGCATGGCGTCCCTATGGTTCGACGAGGCCAATGCTCCCCTGCTGCTGGAGATCCTTCCCTCTGTTGTGCACCTGCCGGCGACGAATCCCCTGATCCGCCAAGTCGCTTACGTCACCGAATTGTTGGGGCTCGAGGTCGAGAGCAGAGCTGTAGGACGGCCCCTCGTCCTGGACCATCTCGCACAGATCATGTTCGTTCAGATGCTCAGGGCACACGTCGCACAAACCGATCAGCCCACCGGGTGGCTAGGAGCACTCAGCCATAACGGAATCGGCGCAGCGCTACGCGCCATGCATGCCGATGTGGCCCATCGCTGGACCCTTCGCGAGCTCGCGGTTATCAGCCATCTTTCTCGGTCCGCTTTCGCAGCCAAGTTCAAGAAAGAGGTCGGCGTCGCGCCCCTGGAATACCTGATTCAGTGGCGGATGAGCCTCGCCCGTGACGCGCTTCGACGTGACACACGTTCCATCTCCGAACTGGCCTTCGCGACCGGATATGAGTCGGAGAGCGCGTTCAGCACGGCGTTTCGCCGTGTCGTAGGCGTCTCGCCGCGGCAGTTCCGCGACGGTGCACGTCGTGCTGCAGGCGCCCTCATTGAACACGAGAGCCATTTAACCTCTTATCAAGTATCAGAACAATCCGCATCAACCTCGGAATTTCCAGAGGCCGCATCTCAACAGATGATGGAACGCGTGGGTTGAGCGGAGCTCCTGATCGGGTAATCTCCTGGTGGTACGCGCGTGAAGGCAGGGCTTCCGGGGATCGACAGACCGAGCCTTCTCCACCTCGTGTCTGTGCTGGTCGGCGGCCCACTGACAACTGAGCGCACCAGTCCGCAATGAGGTCATGACCAGCTGATCCGGGCCTTGGGTCCGCGCTGCCGGCGCGTGGAGCCCAATGAGCGGGGAGCTTGGATGTCACCGCTGCGCTGGGCGGTGAAGTCGACCAGAACCTCGCGGCCGAGCTCACCGGTCTGCTCCCGCATCTGGCGGGCACCGCTCAGAAGCGGGAGCAGACCGCCCCCGTGGGAAAGCATTCGTCAGTCAGCCTGGTGCCCGATCACCTGTGCGGTGGTCTCCCGCATAACCTGCCGCAGCCACCGGTGGGCAGGGTCGCTGTCGACGCGGGGGTGCCAGGCGATGCCGTAGGGGAAGGACAGGAGTTCCTCGGGGGCCGCGGCGACACGGTAGGCGGGGTCGTCGCCGTACATCAAGGCCGCGCGCCGCGGGAGGGTGGCGATGAGCTCGGTGCCGGGCACGGCCGTCGCCGCCGCGGAGAAGTACGGCACGCGCAGGCCCATGACACGGCGTAGCCCGTGCTCGTCCAAGCGGCGTTCGACCATAGTTTGGCCGCCGGCAAGGACGGTGATGACAACGTGCGGGTACGCAGTGAAGTCGTCCAGGGTCAGCCGCTCGGCGGTGACGGGGTGGTCGTGGGACAGCAGGCAGACGAAGTCCTCCTCGAACAACGTCGCCCAGCGCAGCGAACGGGGCGCCACGACGCCGGAGACGACTAGGTCCGCGCGGCCCTGCTCGACATCGGTGAAGGAGTCATCTCCCAGTGGTGCCACGCTCAGTGAGATGCCGGGCGCGTCATGGAAGAAGCGGCGGAAGAGGGTCGGGCCGAACAGGGACGTGGCGTAGTCGGTGCAGTGGACGCGGAAGTGACCGCTCGCCGTCGCGGGGTCGAAGGCATCGCCGCGCAGCAGCGTCTCCAGGCGGGGCAGGAGGTCGGCGAGCTCCGACTGGATCTGCTGACCGCGCGGGGTCACCTCGTATCCGCGTTGGGTGCGCACCAGGAGTTCGTCGCCGAACGTCTCCCTGAGTCGTTGCAGGACACGGCTCATCGCCGACTGGCTCAAATGGAAACGGTCGGCGGCCCGCGTCACGTGTCTCTCTTCGAGCAGAACCGCCAGCGCTTCGAGCAGATTCAGGTCCGCGTTCCGCAGGTGCGACATAGCCATCCCTTACGCCGGCTCCATGCAGGTCAAGCATGACAACTTGAGTCCCGACCTCGGACGCCATTATGCACCTGCTGCATAAGCGGCATTCGCATTTTGTGTTGGACGAATGGCCACGTCGGCATCAGGCTCAGTCCCATCTCGCCGTACAGGGGTAGACGAGGAGTTGCTCACCCATGGCACAGCACAGGAGACGCGACGTACTGAAGTCGGGGGGTGTCGTAGCGGCCGCCGTGATGGTCCCCCTCGCGGGAACCGAACCGGCCGCCGCGGCGCCGGGCGCCCCGCGAGCGGCACAGCCCCGCGCGGTCGCCGACCTCACGTTGTCGGTCAACGGGACCCGGCACCGCCTTCCGGGAGTCGAGGCCCGCGTCACCCTGCTCGACGCGCTGCGCGAGCAGGCCGGGCTCACCGGTACCAAGAAGGGCTGCGACCGGGGCGAGTGCGGCGCCTGTACGGTGCTCGTCGACGGGCGGCGCGTCAAGTCGTGCCTGACCCTGGCCGTGATGCAGGAGGGCCGCTCCATCACCACCATCGAAGGACTTGCCCAGGGCGCGGAACTGCACCCCGTTCAGGAGGCATTCGTCCGCCGGGACGCCTTCCAATGCGGCATCTGCACACCAGGACAGATCATGTCGGCGGTGGCCTGCATCGAGGAGGGCCATACCGGCTCCGAGGACGAGATCCGGGAGTGGATGAGCGGCAACCTGTGTCGATGCAGCTGCTACCCGAACATCGTCGACGCGGTGGCCGACGCGGCGAAGGCGGTTCGACGATGAGGGACTTCGCCTACGCCCGCGCAGGCCGGGCCGCGGAAGCCGTGCAGCTGGTCGCCCGCAGCGCCGACGCGGCTTTCATCGCCGGCGGCACGGACCTGCTGAACCTGATGAAGGACGGCGCCGAGGACCACGACCTGGTCATCGACATCAACCACCTGCCGCTCGCCGGCATTGAGGAGTCCGGGGGCAGGCTACGCATCGGCGCCTTGGCCAAGATGGCGGACGTGGCCCTGCACCCAGTGGTGCGCAAGCGGCTGCCCGTGCTGTCCCAAGCGCTGCTCGCCAGCGCCTCCCCGCAGGTCCGCCACATGGCCTCGATCGGCGGCAACCTGCTCCAGCGCACTCGCTGCTGGTACTTCCGGGGCGAGGACTTCGCTTGCAACAAACGCGAGCCGGGAGCCGGCTGTGCCGCGCTGGAGGGCCGCAGCCGTTGGCACGCCGTCCTCGGCGGCAGCGACCACTGCATCGCCGTCCACCCCTCCGACCTCGCGGTCGCCCTGCGCGCCTTGGACGCCACGGCCCACACGCTCGGTCCGGGCGGCCCCCGGACCATTGCCATGGCCGACTTCCACCGGGAACCCGGGGCCACCCCGCATCTAGAGAACGCCCTGCGGCACGGCGAGCTGATCACGGCGGTCGAGGTGCCACTGCCTGCACCGGACACCCGTCAGCGCTACCTGAAGCTGCGGGACCGCGCCACCTTCGAATTCGCAGTCGTCTCCGTCGCCACCGTGCTGCGCATGAACGGCCAAACCGTCGAAGAGGCCCGCCTCGCCTTCGGCGGCATCGCCACCCGCCCCTGGCGCTCGCCCGAGGCCGAAGCCGCCCTGCGGGGCAAGCCGCTGACGGAACGGAACATCGCGGCGGCCGGACGCCTCCTGGTCCAAGACGCCCAGCCGCGCGAGGACAACACGTTCAAGGTCGAGCTGGTACAGCGCGCGCTCCAGGACGTGCTCGGCCGTTTCACCGGAGGTTCCCGATGAGTACCGACGTCGTCGGCCGCCCACTGTCCCGCGTCGAGTCCCGCCTGAAGGTGACAGGAGGGGCCGAGTACACCACCGACGTAAGACTTCCCCGCCTGGTCCATGCGTTCATGGCGATGAGCACCATCTCCCGCGGCCGGATCACCCGGATCGACACGCGGGCCGCCGAAGCCGTGCGCGGCGTCATCGCCGTCTATACGCACGAGACCATGCCGCGTCTACAGCAACCCACCTACCGGCCCTTCTTTAAGCCGTACATCCCCATACAGAGCCCGGACATCCACCACGCGGGACAGCCCATCGCCTTCGTCGTCGCCAAGACCCTGGAACAGGCGCAGCAAGCGGCAGAACTGATCGAAGTCGACTACGAAGAAGCGGGCGAACCCCAGGGCGAGCTGACCATGGGGGAGGCATTCCTGCCCCCCGACGGACCGGACGGCCCCAACACCTACAAGCGTGGTGACGTGGCAGTCGGCATGACCCAGGCGGACGTACGGGTCAAGGCCGAGTACACCATCCCCATGCACCACCACAACCCGATCGAGTCCCACGCCACCACGGCCGTGTGGGAGGGCTCGAAAGTGACGGTGTACGAGACCACGCAGGGTCTGGGCAACACCCAGCACGTCGTCAGTGAGGCTCTGCAGGTCCCCCTCGCCGACGTCCGCGTCGTCTGCCGCTACCTCGGCGGCGGTTTCGGCTCCAAGGGCCCTGTCTGGCCGCACACCGTGCTGGCTTGCGCCGCTGCCCGTGCGTTGGGCCGCCCCGTCAAGCTCGTGCTGTCCCGTGCGCACATGTACACCTCCAGCGGCCACCGCGCACAGACCCATCAGACGATCGAGCTCGGCGCCCACCGCGATGGCCGGATCACCGCGCTGGACCACGTCATCACCCAGCAGATCACCCGCGACGACGTCGTGCTGTTCAACAGCAGCGAGCCGATTCGCATGCTGTACGACATCCCCAACCTGTCCAACGAGCAGCATGCCGTGCGACTGGACCTGCCCACCCAGAGCTTCATGCGCTCCCCGGAAGCGTGCACCAGCCACGCCCAGGAAGCGGCGCTCGACGAACTCGCCCACGCCCTGATCATGGACCCGGTCGAGCTGCGAAAACGCAACTGGAGCAGCCGGAACATGGAGAACGGTCAGGAATGGGGCAGCAACCACCTGCGCGAATGCTACGACCGCGCCGCGTCGATGTTCGGCTGGTCCCGGCGCGACCCGCGCCCCGGCTCCATGCGCGACGGCGAGGAACTCGTCGGCTGGGGCATGGCCACGTCCGCCCACACCGCCGGCGGCCGGCCGGGCTCCGGCGCCCGTATGACCATCGGTACCGACGGCAAGGTTCTCGTCCAGGTCGGCACCCAGGACATCGGCACCGGCACATACACGATCATGACGCAGATCGCTGGTGCGGTCCTCGGGGTGCCCCTCTCCGACATCACGTTCGAACTCGGGGACAGCGCCTTCCCGCAGAGCTACACCTCCGGAGCCTCCACCACCGCACCCGGCGTCGGCAGCGCCGTCAACCGCGTGTGCACCGCCGCACGCAAGTCCGTCATCGACATGGCCGTCGCCCAACCCGGCTCACCCCTGCGCGGCGTTCCCGCCGAACGCGTGGACACCGCGGACGGCTACCTGTACGACACGGCCAACCGGCGCGCCCGAGTGAGCTACCGCTCGGTCGTCGGCCACGGCGGCAAGCCCCTCGGCTTCACGGTGGAACCCACCAACACACCGCTCGGCTACTCGGTCGGCGCCGTCTTCGTCGAAGTCCGCGTCGACCCGCTGCTCGGCCGGGTCCGGGTAACCCGCGTGGTCGGCTGCTACGACCCGGGCACCGTGCTCAATCGCAAGACCGCCCGCAGCCAGGTCCTCGGCGGCGTGATCTGGGGCATCGGCTTCACCCTCTTCGAGCACACCCTCGTCGACCCCACGACGGCCAGGATCGTCAACCCGAACCTGTCCGGCTACCTGATGCCCGTCAACGCGGACGTCCCCAACATCCAGGTGCAGTTCATCGACAAGCCCGACCCGGCCAGCGACGCCCTCGGAGCCCGCGGCTTCGGCGAAACCCCGATGACCGGCGTCACTGCGGCCATCGCCAACGCGGTCTTCCACGCCACCGGCAAGCGCGTGCGCGACCTGCCCATCACCCAGGACAAGCTGCTGTGACCGGCCACAACGGCGTCTGGAACGCCCTGTACGAGGCATGGTCAATCGGTGAGACCTCGGGGCTGGCCACCGTCGTGCGAACCTTCGGCTCGGCCCCGCGGCCCGCAGGCTCGTCGATGCTGGTCACCGCTGAGGGGCGAGTGGTGGGCTCGGTGTCGGGCGGCTACGCCGAGGGCGACGTCGTCGAGCGGGCCGCGAGACGATCCTGAACGGCACGCTCCAGCGGGCGCCGTACGGCATCAGCGACGACGACGCCTTCGGCGTGGGCCTGACCTGCGGCGGCACTCTGGAGGTCTTCGTCGAACCCGTCAATACCCGCACCTTCCCCGAACTGGCCGAGGTGATCGGGTCCGCGCGGTCCGGCATCCCCGTAGCCGTCGCCACCGTGCTGGACCACCCCCGGCCGGAGGCCGTTGGCGCCCATGTGGTCGTGCGCGCCAACGGCCACTACGGCAGCCTGCACCCGTCGGACGCCCCGCCCGGCCTCATGGACGGCGCGCGGGAACTACTGCGCAGGGGCGACAGCGGACTGCTCGCCTACGACACCGAGGAGGTTCGGGTCTTCGTCCGCCCGCTGGTGCCGCCGGCGCGGATGCTGCTGTTCGGCGCCGGCGACTTCGCCGCGGCGCTCGCCGCGATCGGCCGGACCATGGACTACCGGGTCACCGTCTGCGACGCCCGGCCACTGTTCGGGTATCGCCGAGGTGAGCCAGAAAGCCGCCAATAGTTGATCTTGGTGCGGCAGCTGGCGTCCGCTCAGCGTCGGGCGTCAGTCATGAGCACGTTGACGCGGTTTTCGTACTCGCAGCGGGCCTTGCGTTGCGCCGGGATCGCCGCAGTGCCGTCAAGGGGCTGAAGCGGTCGAGGAGTTGGCGGTGAACCGCGGGCACGGTGCTGACGCGCAGGGTGTAGCCCCGGCCGCGCCGTACGGCCTGGCCGTGGTCGAGCGCGGCCCGCTCGACGTCGTCCAGCTCGATGGCGCGGAGGAAGTCGGCGACCTTGCCCGGCATGTCGAGGGTGACAGGCAGCTCCGGGGTCGGGGTGCGTTCGTTGGCTGCGACGTGTTCGGGTACGAGATCGGCGATGGCGGTGCGGACGGCGCCGCGGCTGACACCGTGTGCGCGGGCCAGGTCAGCGATAGACCGGCCGTCGAGGTACGCGGTGCGCACGTCGGCGATGGTCTCGCCCGTGACGGCTGGTCGGCGTCCGCCCTTGTTGCCCTTGGCCTCAGCGGCCGCAGTCCGCCATACGTCAGCTCGCGCTGTAGGTCGCGCTGGAGTTCGCCAGCGGCCGCGAGGGTCTGGACCATGAACTTCACCGTGGACAGCAGCTCTCCGGTGCGCGGGTGGCGTGCGGTGAGGTCCAAGGCGGAGAACGCGCCGTCGTGGATGCGCAGGGCGAGACGATCGCGGTGAAGGACATCGAGCACGTCGAGGATGTGCCCGGTGCCGCGGACGAGGCGGAACATCTCGGAAATGTGCATGGCGTCGCCCGGCCGGGCGTAGGTGAGCAGCTCGGCGAACTTCGGGCGCTGGAGCGGGTGGAGGCGGCTGGAGGTGCCGGGTTCTTCCTCGAAGACGACCGAGTCCTCGATCTGGGCCTCGGCGAGCACGAGGTTCTGCCGGTCGGTCGACACCCGCTTGTAGACGAGGTTCGCCATCTCGCATCCTCTTCGTGCGGAGGGAACGGACCCTACCTGTCATCAAACCCTGTCGGCAGCCACCATCGGATCTCATTGGATCGGCGTCCCTAAATGTCCGGGTTCATTGAGCCTTTCAGCGTGGCCGCTGAACGGGTGACGGTGCTGCTGGGGAGGAGGGACCGCAACGCACGAGGCTCCCGTGCCGTTGAGGGAGGTGTTCGAAGTCTCAATCCATCGGCACAGGAGCCTCGTTGGTTCTCTATCCTGCCGCACTCGACCTGTCTCACGCCTTGGTCGCGTGGGTCACGATGCTCATCGTCACCCTTGAGGGGGACCGGCGATGCAAGCTCCCGCCGCACCAGCGTGCGCTGGTCGCCCTGGTGTATCTGCGCCGTCACGACACCCTCGCGCGCATCGCGGCCGGCTTCGGTATATCCGTCGGTACCGCTCACGCATACGCCACGGCCGTCGTCGGTCTGCTCGCCGGCCGGGCTCCGGGCCTGCTGAAGGTCCTGCGCGAGAGCGACCCGGACCTCGTGCTGCTGGACGGGACCCTCGCCGAGTGCGACCGGACCGGCGACGGCCGTGGGCCGTGGCGACTACCCGGCCAAGCACCGCCGCCACGGGGTGAACGACCAGGCCGTCACCGACCCCACCGGCAAGGTGCTGTGGATCTCGCCCGCGCTGCCGGACCGCACCCATGACCTGACCTCGGCCCGCCCCCACCGGATCATCCGGATCTGCGAGCGACAGGGCGCCCCCGCCCTGGCTGACCGCGCATACCAGCGCGCTGGCCCTTGGGTCACCACCGGGCTCAAACGACCACCCGGAGGCGAACTCACGCCCACACAGCGAACTGTCAACCGCGCACCGGCCCAGGCTCGAGCTCCCGTCGAACGCGGCATGGCACAGCTGAAGTCCTGGCAGATCTTCCGCAGAGCCCGCATCAGCCCCAACCACATGACCGTCATCGCCAAGGCCCTCCTCACCCTGGAGAGCCAACGCTGAAAGAGCTCCCTGCACGACTTGCAATGGATCCGCCAACAGCGCCCCTGTCCCGGAGCGTTTGGGCAGGCCACGCCGGACACCCGGCGTGTATGAGCGGATACTCACCGATCTTACCTTCTACGGCCACTTCGACTACTGCTTTGCTGGCTATTTTGAGGTACACCGGCCCCATTTGTGCCCCGGGAACGGAGTCGTTCCGACCGGCGAAGAAGAGGTTGATTCCTGGACTGTTGGTCGTGCTGGTCCGGGTTCGCAGCGTAACGGGCCACGTTAGCGTTAATAGGCTGATATGCAGGGGGTTGTTGTGGTGGAGTATAGGTGGGCGGCAGGGTGGGGCCTTGCCAAGGTGTAGTGGAGCGCGGGTCCTGCTGGCGGTCCTGAATATACTCCGGAAGCGAATTCTCGTGAGCGGCCAGGGTGTCGTTTCTCCGCGATGCTACCCATACCGCATCACGCGCGTGAGAAAGGGAGATCGCGGCCTCGATCCTGGTCTCATATAGACCCGCGGAAAACGCAGCCTCGACATCCTCTCGGAATCCAGGGGTACGATCATGGCCGACTCGTGCAACTGCCACCTCGTAGAGGGCGTCCTGCACAGTCAACCCGCGATCCACGTGCCGAATTATTTCATCCCTGCCTGATACGATGTCTTCCCGCATGTCCGGGAACTGGGCGAGAAGCGTCTCCAGGCGAGGATCCTGCAAATTGTCAGAATCGTAGCGCTGTTCAGCCTCGAACATTGCGTTGTCAATACCCATCTGCGGGATCAGTGCCACAATCTCATCATGCCTTTCGCGGGCAACCGTTTGAACCCTGGTCAGTAGACCTTCCGCTTCCCCGCGCCCAAGTTCGCCCTCCTCAATCAGTGTCCGAGTCTCCTCTGTAAAACTGTCAAGAAATTCTTGAATTCGGGGATCAGTGCCGTCGGTTGCAGGCATAAGCTCTCCTAAGGATTGTCCCGTAAATGATCTCCGGGTCGCCTCGGGCATGGTTGATCACGGTGAAGCCCGTTGATCTATCCGGTGAGGACGAGGTTGTGCATCCGGGCGATACCGAGCATAGCGTGGTGGACGCCGTCGCCTTTGAGGCGGCAGTCGCGGAGGATCTTCCAGGTCTTCATGCGGGCGAAGACGTGCTCGACCCGTGCCCGGACCTGCTTGTGGGACCTGTTGTGATCCTCTTTCCAGGCTGGGAGTTCGGTCTGGCCGCGCTCCCGACGGTGCGGGATGACGAGTCCGGTGCCCGGGTAACCGCCATCGGCGATCGTGAGGGTCTTGCCGACGGCGGCCTTGGCGCCGGACTCCTCCCATGCCTTGCAGTCGTTGCGGTTCCCGGCGAGCGGTCGGCCGACCACGACGATCAGGCGGGTGACGGCGTCGATGACGACCTGGTGGTTGGTGGAGTACCGATAGTTCTTCGACCGCTCGGCGATGGTGTGATCCCGGGTGGGGACCAAGGTGCCGTCCACGATGAGCACAGTGTTCTTGGCGAACCGCTTGCGGGGCCGAAGCGCGAGCAGGGGGCCGAGGTGGTTGATGACTCGGCCGGCCGTGGACTTCGAGACGCCGAACAACGGAGCGAGCTGTCGCAACGTCAGGTTGGTACGCCAATAGGCCGTGACCAATAACACCCGGTCCTCCAGCGGCAGGCTCCACGGCCGGCCTCGGTGGACTGCATCTGCTCCATCGCGCCGCAGTGTGGTCAGCAGCTTGCCGAAACAGCGCGGGCTCAGCCCTGCGAATGGGGCTATCCAGGACGGCTCCGAGGCCGTGATCACACCAGGCACGACAGAGATCATTTACGACCGGCACCATCTGGCGGCAGTCTCAGCCGAGGAATTCCTTCCAGAACGGCACGGACGCCTGCGGAGCCCAAGGCGCATCCTCGTCAACCTCACTGAACTCGCGGTCGATGTAATCGGCCAGATCGTGGCCGTAGCAGATGATGTCGGTTCCCCACACCGACAAGACCGGATGCCCCGGGGTGTGGCGACCCGCAGGTATGAAGCGGTGCGCGTATACGGGAACGAGTTGAGGCGCTTGCGCAAGTACCGCTCGGGTCACCTCCACGGCCTCATCATTGGTGGCGGGACGCGCCCTCAGGGCCGGATGCCAGCTGCCATGAGCGACGTCGGCCAGCACCTCTCGTGCGGGCCACTCCAGCCGATGGCGCAGGTCGTCTAGATCGATTGCAGATGAACACTCCGTCAGGTGTAGGTAACGTCTCACGCCCGAGAATGGTTCACTGAACCTCTTTCATCCTGAATAGCTGCAGTTCAGGAGTGTGTGGATGGCCTGGACGATGGTGCCGATGCGGCGGGTGGAGCATCTGGCTCGCTGGAGGACTCGCCAGGACTTCAGCTGCGCGAAGGCGCGTTCTCCCGGAGCCCTCAGGCGGGCGTGGTCGCGGTTGAACTGCTGGTAGTGCTCGGGCTGTTCGCTGTGGTGGTAGTACGGGGTGCGGATGGTGGCGCCGGCGCCCTGGTAGGCGCGGTCGGCGAGAACAAGGATCTGCCGGGTGAGGCAGGCCTGGACGATGCCGTGGGCGCGAGCCGCGGTCAGATCGTGGGTCCGGCCCGGCATCGCGCGGGAGAACCACAGCGGTGTGCCGTCGGGACGGGCGATGACCTGCACGTTCATGCCGTGCTTGCGGTGCTTCATCGAGTAGTACGGCTCGTCCGCGCGGATCCGGTCTGTGGAATCAGGGTGCCGTCAACGATGACGAAGTCGCCCTCGCCCAGGCCGGTGAGGGCTTCGTGGAGGCCGGGCGCCCAGGAGACCAGAACGTCCAAGGTCTCGTCCACGTACCGCCAGGCCGTGGCCTGGGATATCCCGAAACCCGCTCCGAGCTGCGAGAACGTCTCGTTCTTATGTAGATGGACCAGCGCGAGCAGTGCCTGCTTGAAGCAGCCGAGCTTGCGCCAGCGAGTGTTGCGGGCCCGGCGGTGCTCGTACAGCAGCCAGGAAACATGCTCAACCAGCTCATGCGGGACGTCGAGCGTGGCAGGATACGGAACCAACAGGGCCCCTTCGGTCGCCGGTGTGTTGAGTGGAATCACCACGCCAACGACCAGGGGCCCTGCCTCGTCACCACTCCCGCTGACCAGCCCATTTCACCCTCCAGCACAGGATGAAAGAGGCTCACTGGGCTCTTTCAGCGTTGCCTCTCCAGGGTGAGGACGGCCTTGGTGATGACGCTCATGCGGTTGGGGCTGATGCGGGATCCGGAGGATCTTGTGGGTGCGGGCGGCAGTCAGATCGTGGGTCCGGCCTGGCAGTGCTGGCGACAGCCACAGAATCGCCCTGGCCGGGTCCGTGACGACCTGCACGTTCACCCCGTGCCGTTTGTATTTCGGGGAGTAGTCGCCCCGGCCGTCGCCGATGCGGTCGCACTCTGCGAGCGTGCCGTCCCGGAGGACGAAGTCCGGGCCGTGTGCGCGCAGCCTCTTCAGCAGGCCCGGCGCCTGCTCGGCGAGCAGAGCGGTGACCGCAGTGACGTAGGCGTGAGCGGCGCCGACGGATATCCCGAAAGCCGCGGCGATACGGGCGAGGGTGTCGTGGCGGCGCAGATACACCAGTGCGACCAGCGCACGGCGGTGCGGCGGGAGTTTGCACCGCCGGTCACCCTCGCGGGTGACGATGAGCATGGTGACCCACTCGACCAGGGCGTGGGGCAGGTCGAGTGCGGCAGGATACGGAACCAACAGGGCTCCTGCGCTGTTGAGTTGAGACGTCGAACACCTCCCTCAACGGCACGGGGGCCCTGTCCGTTGCGCACCCCGCCCTCACACTGCCCCGTCACCCGATCAGTGGCCACGCTGAAAACGCTCATTGAGCACTCGCGGAGCCTGTCGTCATTCGTTCGTTTGCCGACATGTTGGCTGGTTGTGATTGATGAGTCATGGACGTGTGAACCCGGGTGCGCGGCGATCCGTTGTGCCGCGTAGACCGGCTGTGCCTGCTACCGACGGCCGACTTTCATCCCAGGGGAACGGGGGCTGAGCTGTGCAGCGTCAAGAGGGGTACCGCCGTCACGAGGACTGCCGCGAGGAGGGTGCGTTAGCTGGCTCTGACGTCGTTCAGCGACCCCTCCCGCCGCCGCTCACCTCCGGCTACGTCGGTGAGGTGGGGCCACCGCAGACCGTCATCGAACGTTTGGCGGCGCCAGCGATGGCCAATTCGAGGGGGGCAGTCCGCTCGCATCCGACAGGACGTGCATCGTGGAACCCGCCTTACCCCGGTCCACGGGGCTCGGACCGGTGAGTTCGCCCCCCTTTTTCGCCCTGACGTGGGCGGAGTCGAGGACGGCCCGGGACAGGTCGAGCAGGCCGGCGTCGTCGAGGCGGTGCAGGATCTCCTCGTGCAGCCGGCCCCACACCCCGGCCCGCGACCAGATCAGGAACCGGCGATGCGCCGTGGACTTCGATATCCCGAAGCAGGGCGGCAGGGCCCGCCAGGCACACCCACTGACCAGGACGTAGATGATCGCGGCGAACAGCGTCTCATCAGGTGTGTCCTGCGTCCCACCACCCTGTGGCACCTTCAATGGCGGGATCAGCGGCTTCGCGATCTCCCACAGCCCGTCCGGCACTATCCAACTCCACGCACCCCGCCCCATGACCAGCCCAACGACCAACTGACCATGTAGGACACGGTCTAAGAGGTCGTTTGCGAGAAGACCTCTAAGGTGCTCGATGAAATTGACGACTCCTCATTAAGGGCATCGACGCCAAGACGTTCGTCGCGGGCCATGTAAGCCGACCTCTTTTCTGCGACGGCAAGGAATAGGGAGAGAAAATTGTCCAGTAAGCAGGAGCGGAAAACAGGCCCGGCAACCGACCAGGAAAAGGAGGCAGCGCCTGATCCGGAGCAGCCAAGCACTTCTGCGGATTCGGCTGCGGATTCGGCTGCGGAAGCGTCGAGGGAAGCTGCGGACAAGATTGACGACATCGACGAAGTTCTTGAGGAGTTCGATAATCTGACGCTTACCGAACTCGGATTCAGAAAAGACGACGTGGTTGACCCTGCCAAGGTAGATGAAGCCATCGAGAGAAAAGTCAAGGGGTTCGTCCAGAAGGGCGGCCAGTAGCCAATGGTCCGGTTGGCATCGAAACCCGCGCTGGTTCTCAACGCTGAAGGACTTGGCGAACATATCGACTTTGCGAGTGAGCTGCTCGCCGCAGGCGTTGAGGTCGTTTTCCGTAGTATCGAGGAAATCGCTATCTACATCGGCCCCGGGGGAGTCCGTATCCGCGAGACGGTGAACGAGCGGGATCTGGCCGACTTCGGTCTTGTGCAAGTCTTTGCCTACCACCGGTCCACCGCGACTCTTTTGAATGCGCTCGCGGACTACCTCGCAGCTAAAGGTGTCCGCGCCGTCAACGTCGCAGGTATCGGCGCGCCAACCAGACTGTTCAAGTACGTACGGCTCGCCAACCGAGGGCTGTCCATACCATCCACGGTCTATCTACCACCGCGATTGCTCCCAGGCGCCTACCACGATCTGGCCATGCAGCTTGACCTGCCGTTCGTATTGAAAACGGTCACGGGCGGCAGACGTGGCAGAACGAGCCTCGTCGGCAGCGAATTAGCCTTCACCGAAGAACTCCGAGATACCGACAACGCACGCGGGTTCCTCGCTCAGGAACTCGTGCCACCTGATGGTTCATATTTCCTGCTCGTGTTGGGAGGCCACGTCTCGTTTGCCCTGCAGCACCGCAGCATGGGGGGCGGCGATCTACTGGCGAAATCGGGTTGGGAGGACGCCACTCTCGTCGACCCACAAAGCCTGGATCCGGAGGCACAAGAGACCGCTGTGCAGGCTGCGACGTCATTGGGGTACGACATCGCCAGTGTCCACCTCGTCCGGCATTGGACGACTGGGCAATGGTGTGTCCTGGACGTGAGCCCGAACCCACCGATTGGATGCGGCGGGTACACAGCCGACAAGGTCAGCGCATACTCAGCATACTTGAAAAGACGACTCACCAATCCTGATCAAGCGGATACCAACGGCTTGTTGGATCCCGACGTTACTGGGCTGCGGGCCCAGCCGTAGTGCGAGAAATCATGCCGCCTGGCCGTAGCTATCGTCCCCCGACGGACCCTGCTCGCGCAGCGTAGTGAAGTCGACGTCAGGCTTCGGGTCGTACGCCTCGGGCGCAAGGCCGAGCTCGTGCGTGGAGTACTCGCCGAAGCGGCGGATGTGCTCGGTCAGGTACGGCGAGACCTGGGCCAGGTCCTCCGGGTCGATCTCCCACCCCTCCTCCAACAGTTGGCGAACGATCTCCGCGATGTCCAGGGCGTTGTGGAATACCACCGAGTTCGTGAGCAGCGCGTTGGACTTCATCGCCTTCTCCTGCTCGACGGGGTCGTTGTCGGCGATGACGCCCTGGTTGCCGAAGCCGACCCACCGGGAGAACCGGTTGAACGACTCGACCTTGTTCGTGGCCGCAGTCACCCGCCGGCGCAGCGGGGCATCCGAGAGGTAGCGCACCAGCTGCACGGTGCGGATGACGCGGCCGACCTCGCGGAACGCGGTGTAGGTGGCGTTCTTGTGCGACCCCGACCGCAGCCGCTTGAGCAGCGTCGCCGACGAGATGACGCCCTCTCGAACGGAGACGGCCACCCGCATCAGGTGCCGGAACTGGGACTCGATCAGGCCCCAGTCGATGACGTTCTTCCCCAGCTCACCGAACAGGGCGTCGATGTGCACGTACTCGCTCTGCTTGCTCGGCCGGTAGAAGGTCAGGCCCTTCCAATTCCGGATCCTGGGCATCAAGTTGAAGCCCAGCAGGTGCGCAAGGGTAAAGACAGGCAGCGACTGGCCCTGCGTATCTGCATGCACGGTGGTGGGCTTGGCCTCGGAGGCATTTTTGAGCAGGCTCTCGATGATGTAGACGGCCTCCCACACCCCACACGGAATGAAATGGGTGAAAAGCGCAATTGCGGCTTGAGCGACGGGATGCCGGTGTCCGGGTCGATCACCAGGCTCTCGTTGTCCGAGTAACCGGCGTCCGCTGCCGCGGCGGCAGCCCGCAGCCGGTCCTCCAGTTGGCGGCGGAAGGCGGCGGCGTCGAAGGCTGCGGCCTGGTCCTCGTCCTCGGCCAGGCCGACCTCCACCAGGTAGGCGGGCAGCTTCTCCTCCACCACCTCCCACGGCAGCAGCTGGTCGCTCCAGTCGGCGTACTCCTCCGAGCCGACCACCGCGACGTCTCCGCTACGCAGCTCCTCGGCGAGGTAGGTGAAGACCATCGCCTCGAAGTGCGGCGGACGAACTGACCCGGCCTGCTCCTGTCGACCACGGCCTTCTGCCAGTTCTGCGTGGCGAACGAGATGTCGACCCGCTCCCCGTCCTCGCCGAGCGCGCTGATGTACTCGCCGCGGGCGGTCTCGTTGCGCTGCGAAACTGTAGGTGTGCGTCAGGGAGCCACCGGAGAAAGCCAGGTTGCGCCAGGGCGGTGACACGGCGAGCGGCATCCGGTCCCCGTCGTTCAGCAACTCCGCCGAGACCCAGCCAGGCATGGCCTCGGTGTGGGCGAGCAACGCGTCGCCAGCCGGCGGAGCGTCCGGCACGCTCGCCCGGCCTCCGACGAGGCCGCGCTGGAGCGCGCTACGGGCGGACCGACCGAGCTCGTCGAACTCGACGATCACGGCATCAGCGAGCAGGTCCCCCCACCTGCCGCATGCGCAACATGACGTCAGCACGATCGCCGTGTCTGCCTTTGGCTGGGGTAATGCGTTCAGGGATCAATGCATCAATGTTCAAAATGGTCACGATGTCATTCAAGCTACCTTACAGACATACAGCCACGGCCTGGCGATTCCCCATGACCGCGGAGGCACCACGGCGAATGGTCGGGCTGTGAGCGGCAGAGAAGCCTTCACGCGAGGACGAGACTCCAAAATCCGTACCGGCCGCCTGCTCCGGACCACGGCCGGCCTGAGTAATCTCGCCATCGGCGTCCACCGCGGCGGCGCTGACCGCGAGTTTGACAGTCCTGCATAACGACGAAGCTCCTGGCAGACGGTTTCTCGACCAGATCGCCCGTGTCCGTCAGGAGCTTCGTATGCTTGTCCACCCGTCCTCGATCGACCTGTCCCCCGCACACTGCGGTTCCTGGCCGGACGACTGACGGCCAGGCATCGGGACATCGGGACATCGGGACCCAGTGGCGACGGCTTCCCGTGGCACGTCAGGACCTGCTCGTCCTGGCCCTGACCGAGGCGATGAAGATCGTCCGGACGAAGGCGTTCGACGCCCTCGCCGCAGCGGACCTCAGGGGCTAACGGATCCTGCGGACACCACGCGTAAGCATGAGGTGGGAAGAGGATCTGTGAATGAACTGGAGGCCGGTGAGGTCCCCCTCCCGCGCGGCCGGGCCCGCCGAGTCGGCGGTGGTCGCACGAACGCCGGGGAACTCGACCCCGCAGTCGTCCCGGCCTTGCCGGCGCTGGCGGAGCCGGATGAGCCAAGGATGCGGACACTCCCGCACTGCGCAGGCGCTCCGCGAGCTGGAGATGGAACGCGACATCCTGCGCCGAGCGGTCAATATCTCGCGGGAGTGACCAGCTGGTGAGCCGCTTCCAGTTCGTCGCCGACCACCGTGACGCCTTCGGTGTGAAGCGGCTGTGTACCGCTTTGAACGTGGCGAGGTCCGGGGTCCACCGCTAGAGGTTGTCCCGTAACCGGTGGTGCTGCTGGTGCGTTGGTCGGGCATGGGTGGGGTGATCTCAGCAGATGATCCGAAGTGGATCGAGCCGTTTGCGGGTCTGACCGAGGTGCAGTTTGCGAGGCTGGTGGCACTGGTACGGCGCCGAGGTGGCGACGTTCAGCGTGGCCGACCATGGCGGCTGTCGCTCGAAGACCGGGTGTTGCTGGTGGCGACGTACTGGCGCACGAACCTCACGTTGCGGCAGGTGGCGCCGTTGTTCGGAGTCTCGAAGTCCGCTGCCGACCGCATCTTGGACCATCTCGCACCGCTGCTGGCCATCTCGCCCGCGCGGCGGCCGCGCAAGGACACCGTCTACATCGTCGACGGCACTCTGGTGCCCACCCGCGACCGCAGTGTCGCCGCGTCCAGCAAGAACTACCGGTACTCGAAGAACCTCCTCGTGTCGTACTCGCCGAAGAAGCTGGGCTTCTTCTAGAGGTTGTCCCGTAACCGGTGGTGCTGCTGGTGCGTTGGTCGGGCATGGGTGGGGTGATCTCAGCAGATGATCCGAAGTGGATCGAGCCGTTTGCGGGTCTGACCGAGGTGCAGTTTGCGAGGCTGGTGGCACTGGTACGGCGCCGAGGTGGCGACGTTCAGCGTGGCCGGCCATGGCGGCTGTCGCTCGAAGACCGGGTGTTGCTGGTGGCGACGTACTGGCGCACGAACCTCACGTTGCGGCAGGTGGCGCCGTTGTTCGGAGTCTCGAAGTCCGCTGCCGACCGCATCTTGGACCATCTCGCACCGCTGCTGGCCATCTCGCCCGCGCGGCGGCCGCGCAAGGACACCGTCTACATCGTCGACGGCACTCTGGTGCCCACCCGCGACCGCAGTGTCGCCGCGTCCAGCAAGAACTACCGGTACTCGACCAATCTGCAGGTCGTCATCGACGCCAACAGCCGCCTGGTCGTGGCCATCGGTCTCCCGCTGCCCGGCAGCCGCAACGACTGCCGGGCCTTCACCGAGTCCGGCATCGATCGGGCCTGCCGCGGCGCCCCGACCCTTGCCGACGGCGGCTACCAAGGCACCGGCCTCCTGATCCCGCACCGCAAACGACGAGGCCAGAGCCACCTCAGCCCCTCGCAGGAGGCAGAGAACGCCGTCCATCGCCGGGCACGAGCGCGCGTGGAACACGCCCTGTCGCGGTTGAAGAACTGGAAGATCCTGCGGGACTGCCGACTCAAGGGCGACGGAGTTCACCAGGCCATGCTCGGCATCGCCCGACTGCACAACCTGGCCCTCACTGGATAACTCACACTCCATACGGGACAACCTCTAGCCTCGCGCTTTCGCGAGGTGGGCTGTCCAAGAGATGATCAGAAACACGGAAAGTGCCCTTGACCTGCAACGATAGGACTTGCTGAGGGTCCTGTTGGCTGCAAGGAAAAGAGCACTTTCCAGGTGAGAGAGCCTATCTCGTCGTACCCGCGTGTCCGTGTCCAGGGAGACGGTCGGCAGGTGGTCTCGCAGGCCGGTGCGGTCCTGCTGCTGGAGACGGTCCGCAAGACGGGCCTTGACCAGGCGATATCCGCAGCCCTGGCGCCCTGGCGGAAGCCGCGGGCCGTCCACGATCCCGGGAAGATCCTCCTGGACCTCGCGCTGGCAGTCGCGATGGGCGGGGACTGCCTGGCGGATATCGGCATGCTGCGGGCCGAGCCGGCCGTGTTCGGGCCGGTCGCCTCCGACCCGACGGTCTCCCGCCTCATCGACACCCTCGCAGCCTCCGGGGAGAAGGCCCTGCGGGCCATCCGTTCCGCGCGGGCTGAAGTCCGTCAACGTGCCTGGCGGTTGGCCGGACGGGCAGCGCCTGATGCGGGCGGGGCGGTGACCGTCGACCTCGACGGGGTGCTGGTGATCGCGCACTCGGACAAGGAGGACGCCGCACCCACCTGGAAGCGGACCTACGGCCATCACCCGCTGATGGGCTTCGTCGACCACGGACCGGGCGGCACGGGGGAACCGGTCGCGGCCCTGCTCAGACCAGGAAACGCGGGCTCGAACACCGCGTCCGACCACGTCACCGCCGCCCAACTGGCGCTGGCCCAGCTGCCGAAGAAGTACCGGCGTGGGCGCCGGACCCTGATCCGCACTGACTCCGCGGGCGGCACTCACGACTTCGTCGCATGGCTCGCCCAGCGGGGACGGTGGCTGTCCTACTCGGTCGGCATGGTGATCACCGACGCGATCCACCAGCACGTGCTGAAGGTTCCGGCCTCGGCCTGGACGGCGGCCATCGAGACCGGCGGCGAGATCCGCGACGGCGCCTGGGTCGCTGAACTCACCGGCGACGTTCTGGACGGCTGGCCCAAGGACATGCGGCTGATCGTCAGGAAGGAACGACCGCACCCCGGGGCCCAGTTGAGGCTCACGGACGCGGACGGCATGCGGCTGACCTGTTTCGCCACCAACACCTCGGGCCGGCCGATCGCCGAGCTCGAGCTCCGTCACCGGCTGCGGGCCCGGGCCGAGGACCGCATCCGGGCCGCCCGGGCCACCGGCCTGCGGAATCTTCCTCTGCACCGCACGGCCCAGAACCGGATCTGGCTGGAGATCGTGCAGATCGCTCTCGACCTGCTGGCCTGGATGCCGATGCTCGCCCTGACCGGCAAGGCCCGTCTCTGGGAACCTCGCCGCCTGCGGCTCCGCCTGTTCACCACGGCCGGACAGCTCGTGACCACCGGCCGTCGGCAAATCCTCCGCCTGGCCCAGCACTGGCCCTGGACCAGTCACATCACTGCCGCCCTCGAACGGCTCGCACTCCTGCCGAACCCGGGATGAGCAGCGGATTCATCCGCCCCTACGAGAGAACCCTCCGGCCGGAGCAGTGGAACCCGGCGTCCATCCGAGACGACACTCGGGCCCTCAACCTGCCCAGCCTCAGCCCACAGCACGAAAACGGTCCACCGACTCCGTCGGCGGACCGTCACGCAAGATCGAGGCTAGCCATTGGCGCAGCCCGTCGAGTTGGTCCGCAGGACCGACAAGGCCGACGCGGATCGCCCTGGGCGCGTCGGCCACGCCGAGATCAGCGGGACCGTAGTTCGTGATCCCGAACCGTGGATCGATGTGCCGGGCCGCTCCCCCAAATTCCAGTTCTGGTTCGTCAAGGATCACCGAGCTGATCACCGGCCTCGCCTCGCACCGCTCGCCCGTCCCTGACGGGGCGTCCGCAGTCCTGCAGACCTGGCTTTGCTTCCAGGGCTTCTTCGCCGAGGAGCACCCTCGTCGCTCTCGCCGTCCTGGAGCAGGCTGAGGAGATCCTGGGTGTCCGCATCCGCGGCAGCCAGTACAGCGTCCAGACTTTCCTGCCCTCCGGCGGACGGGTCCTGGTCGTCCTCGGGTGTGGCCCCGGACGGCGCCGGCCCCCACAACAGGTCGTCGATACCGCGCTCGACCGTCATGGTGGCCAGCTCGCCGAACTGGACGGGCCGTGCTTCCGTGAACAAGTCGGCCTCCTGGCGCAGGTAGTTGGCCCACATGCGGGTCCAGCCTCGGACCGCCGGATGCCGGTCGAGACGTTTGATCCCCGCCAGGAGCCGGTCGGCGAAAGGGTATTCGGTGTACCCGTCGGTGGTGAAGCAGTAGTCCGGTTCCAGCTGGTAGTACCAGACACCGTCCAGGCGCCGGAATCTCATGCGCAGTGCAGCGTGGTGGTAGTAGCCGACGCGCTGTGGGTCGGACTTCGAGGTGTGCGGACCGAACACGGTCCGGCCGCGTGATCCGGGTCCCTTGCCCGCCTTGCGAGGCCCCAGGTGCGAGGTCGCGCGAAAGTGCATGTGCTTGCGGTCCTTGTGCCACCGCAGTTCCGGATAGGAGCCCTGAACGGTCCGGGAGAGCAGGTCAGCGAAGCGGTGCTGGGTGTCGAGGTCGTCGCTGTCCGCCCACTCTCTGGTCTCGTGCCGCTCGGGATCTCCGTCGCAGAGCACCCGCAAAGGCGAGTCCCGCAGGTCGTGGAACGACAGGACCAGGTTGTCCCGCAGGATCCAGCCGGACTCACGCCGGCCCTGCGTCTCCAGTGCGCCACCGGCCGCGCGGTAGTCAGTGAAGGTCGTCGGGGCCAGATGCACGGTCGGCGGCATCTCGATGACGGGCAGCAGGTTCGTGGTCAGCACTTCGGTGATCGACGCGGGCCGCAGGTACAGGCCCGTCGTCCGCGGCATCGCCAAGCGCAGCAGCGCCTGGGCGGCGTCCCGGTCGAAGCGCTGGGTGTGCTTGTCGATGTCCACGCGGCGGGCAGCACGGCTGACCGCGTCCGGGAACGCCGCCTTGACCTCCACCCACCACGCCTCATGACTCTCGGGGTGGGAAAAGACCAGGATGACCGGCGAGTTACCGGACAGCCAGTGATCAAGATCGCGCTGGTCGCAGAGATAGTGGAAGCCGTCGTCCGTCTCGCCAGAGAAACGCCGTTCCTGCGCCTTGCTCTGGACCAGCAGGGTCAGGTTCAGCACGGCGCGGCTGTCGGGGTCGACCAGATCGATGTGTCCGTCGATGCCGTGATCGACGCGCCGGGGATGGAAGAGGTGGCCCATCTCCAGGCAGCGTCGCTCGATCAGGGCGATGCCCTTCTCACCGATGAACGTCTGGCGCGTCACCGTCTTGCGATCAGCCATCGCCTCATCCTCCTTGCTGGACACGACCCGTCGGCAAGTAGCCGGCCGAGGTGCTCATTCAGGGTATGCGGCACCACTGACAGTCAGGCCCGACCGCATCCAGCGCTCCGCTGACGATCAGGCGTGGCGATGCCTGTGCCAAGACGATTTTCGAGATCGTCACCAACGACGAAAGCGAATGAGCGGCACCGGGCTGCACCAACTCGGCGTATCGGCTACTCGAACTTTGGGATGCGATTTCGCAGGTCAGCGACATGGTGAAATTCATACACTGAACCCGATTCGACCATCCGCCCACGGGCCTGCCGCCGGAGGCACTCGAACCTCTCTCCACGGCTTACTGCACCCGACTCAGACTCGAAGAGCCCCCTGGCGCGCGTCGACGCTGGCCAACTCAGCGAGGCGGTGTCGCCCGGGCTGTGCCACGGGGAACGCGCTGGTGGTGACGCTGCTGGTGCAGCTCGGGGTGGTGGCGGTGACGAGGCTGCTGAATCTGCGGCTGCCCCGGTTGGCCAGCTGAGACGCGGATGCTCGGCCGGGACCTGAGCGGGGCAGGTCGCGCTCGGTACGGCAGCAGGGCCCGGGCCACGTGTCGCGGTCCGGACCCTGCCCCGTGCGGTGCCGCCCTGCGGTGGCGGTGCGTCAGCTCTGTGCGGTGTTGTCGCCGGTCTGCCCGGCACCCTCGGCTGTGCCGGCCATTTCGCACATCTTGCGCACCAGCTCCGCCTTCTGGTCGGCGGCACCCTGGCGGTCGAGGTTGCGGTGCGGACCGTTGTTCTGCCGTTCGGCGCGGGACAGCTTCTTGCGCTGGCCGCCGCCCATGCCCACGGGGTTGTTGATGTTCTTGCTCACGGGTTCTCCCGGAATGTTGTGAAGTGATCTACGGATTAATCGGTGAGGAACGGCACAGCGACGTCGAAGGACGTCAGCAGGGGCCCGCATACCAAGTTTTTCGCCGTCCCGGCGTCGGCCGGGCCTTCGGTGAGCCAGGGGCAGCCGTTTCCTGAAAGAGCCAGCGGGGGCTCTGCAGCGCCATTCCTGTCACGCCCTTGCCAGCCTGAAGCGGAGCGAAGAACGTGGCCCGGCTCGCGTTACGGGCTCACGAATACGGCTGCTTGGCCTGTGCTTCCGCAGGCCCATCGGTGACTTGCTCAATGAGCCGTCGCCGATCCTTCGGCCCGGAGGCGTAGGCATCCATGCCTACGGCGGCCAAGGGAAAAGGGGATCGGTCTCGAGATCGCCGTGCAGGCGCAGCAGTACATGGTCGTCACCGACCTGGCAGTCGGTGTACGGAAGGGTGTGCAGCAGGCGGGCGAAATCGTCGCAAGCCGCCCGGACGTCCACCCTGTCGAGGCCGAGCCAGAGGTGCAGCGTGCCGTCCTGAACCGTCAGCTCGACGTCGATGCGGGCATCGGCCGCCTCGACGGCTTCGCCGCCCCACTTCAGGGTCTCGTCCAGCGCGCCGAGGTGGATGGGGAGCGGGCGGAAGACCTCCTGACGCATGTCGTCGCGGACCGTGACGCCGGTGGCCGGGACCCGAGTGCTGTCCGTCGCGGTGGTGACGATCAGCCCGGAAGGCGAACGGTCCGGAGAGTTCTCGACCCTGCTCAACCCTGGATGCGGCCCGGGGCCGGTCGAGATACACGGGCTCACGGCTGAGCGACTGCGGGGCGCTCCGACCTTCGCCCACTTCCTCCCTGATCTTTGGCGGCTGGGAGCTGCCCGAGGTCGTCATGAGGCGATCGCATCCGGGCGACCAGCAACCCAGGGCATCCCTTGTTGGGGTTGGCCCGGGGATCCGTCCAGCCTGCATCGTCCCTCATTCGCCACCCACCACCGTATCCCCGTCGAACCGCAGCGACGTGATCCGCGACTCGCCGACCCACTCCCGAAGGGTGTCCAGTGCAGCGGGCTCAAGTTTCGTGGTGAAGAGGATGGCCAGATGCTCTCTGGCCCGTGAGCATGCCACGTAGAAGAGGTTGCGTGCCCTGATAAACGCCTCCAGTTCCTTGTCCATCAGTTCGTCGCGCCGGGAGAAGTTAGCCAGCATCTCGGGGATCTGGAAGCGGGAGTGTCCCTTGCTGACCACGGCGAGAACCCGGTTGAACTCCAGTCCCTTGACTCCGTGTTGTGTGGCGAAGGGCGTGCCGCCGCCGAGGTGCTCGCTCAACGCCAGCAACTCCGCGTACGGCACCTGGCGCAGTTGTTGGTACTCCTTCGACCGCGCCGCCGCCCGGGCTTCGGCCTTATCGTCACTCACAGCCTGCGGGTCGGTGCCGGATAGTGACACGGCCTTCCGGTGACGCTCGCGCACCTTCCCCAGGCCGTCGAAGAGCTGCTGCTCAAGACAGAGGTCGAGGACGTCGCCGACCGTGCCCGTCTTGCGGGCCTCCCCCAGTTTCGTCAGGAACGCCATCCATTCCTGCTTGTCGGCCGACGAGTTGATGGGTGGGCGGCCACGGGGGTCGAGTGCGTCGAACATCGCGCCGTAGCGCTTGTTCCGGTGGTGGAGCAGGGCCGGTTCCAGCGTGTCCATGAAGAAGGCCATGGCGTGGTCCTCCTTCCTCACGTAGGAATCGTTGCGCCGAAAGGCCCCGTGGAGCTTCTGATATCCCAGTTCGCCGGCGATCGTCTCGTGCGTGAGCATGAGGATCTTCGTGCTGGGCTCCTCCGCCCGCCCCTGGGCATCGTGACCGGATGCCCCGGTGCTCCATAACCGGTCGCGGACGTCGTCCAGTACCCATTTCCGTGCCGCGTGGGCCGCGTCCCAGCCGAGCTGACCCTTCCGGTGGTGGGTGAGCCTCGTCCCGGCCCATTCGTTGGTGTGATAGACGGCGACGGTGCCCTCGCCAACTCCTGACGCCATGGTCTGCGTCAATTCGGGACGCATCGTGTTCAGGAGGTTCACGACGGCGCGCTGCGAGCGCCGATTGCGCCGTCTGAAGACCGGTGTCGGGCGGGCGTCCTCAAGTGCCCCGCACGCGTTGTCGTAGATCTGCTGCCAATGGTCCCCGAAGAAGCCGCAGAGGGGGCCGCGCGCAGTGGCCTCATCGCCCGGCGTGCCCAGCATGGCCTCCGCCAGACCGGCGGGGGTGTCCTGGTACTCGTCCACGAAGACGATCGGGAACCGGTCGGCAGCCAGAGCCCGGAACTTGGGAAGGGCGAAAAACGCCCTCGCGAGGACGGGCAGATCGTTGTGACCCAACTGCACCCGACGGCTGTCGTGGTCCACCTTCTGGAAGCCGGTGCTGTACTCGACGGTGTAGCCGTCCAGTGAGGTGTGGCCCTCCATCTTCGACAGCATGAGGTCCAGCTCGACGATGTGGCGCAACAGGTGCTTGCCGAAAGGGGAGAGCAGCTGCCACAGGAAACCATGGATGGTTTCGGCGAACACGTACGGGCTGCGGTCGGTACGGCTGATGATCTCGTCGCGGGCGACATTGGTGTAGGTGACGCAGGCGATGCGCTGGTGGGGCCGCGGGAGGTAGCGGGGGCGGTCAGCCAGGATGCTCTGGAGCGCCTCGATCAGTGAGCTGGTCTTGCCCGCACCGGCACCGGCCTCCACCTTGAAGTGACGGCCCGCTTGGAGAGCCGTCAGGATCGCGTGCGTGACATCTTCCGCCTCCGTCGTCACTGGACGTCCGCCTTCGTCGCCGTCCCGTCCTGTGCCATGAGCCACTCGAGGCCGCGCCTGATGTACTTCGGGACCTGCCAGTCGTGGTCTCCGAGGACATGGTCGAGGGCGAAGTCGACCTTGCTGTGCCTGGTCTCTACGCTGCTACGGGCCTGTTGTTCCAGTTCCTCGGCGGGAGCGGCACCCGTGGAAATACCGAACAGGGCCCGGTTGGCCAGCGCGAAGGCGTCCTCGAAAGTGCGGCCGCACGGACCGCCGGGCTCCTCCGGCACCTGGTAGGCGAGGCACATGCTGCCGCCGGCGATCGGCGGGTCCGTCTCGGCCCGCTGCAGCAGCTCGGCCACCGTGATGTCGGACATCTCGGGGGACCACGCCCTGATGGACTGGTTGGACGTGCGTCCGGATTCGGACACCAGACATTTGCGAATCTTGGGCTCACTGTCGTCGACGGGATCAAGATCCGTGATGATCAGGGCTGGGATCCCGAGGACCTTCAGCAGCGGATAGAACCTGTGGGCATGCGC
This sequence comes from Streptomyces sp. NBC_01723, assembly GCF_036246005.1. Lineage (NCBI taxonomy): Bacteria > Bacillati > Actinomycetota > Actinomycetes > Kitasatosporales > Streptomycetaceae > Streptomyces > Streptomyces sp. NBC_01723. Next base: position 7,003,003 of record NZ_CP109171.1, on the reverse strand, counting down.
CCCGCCGACCTCCATCAAGGTCACGTACTGGTGCTGGGGCGTCTCTTCGGGCCTCCTCGCCGCCAGCTTCTCCTCCGCAGCCGGGACGAAGATACGCTCGCTGGCGCCCTCGACGAGGATGGCCTTGTCCGCGAAGTAGAGGTCGGCCCGGGTGAGGGTCAGGTACTTGCGGAGGAACCTCTCGTCGCCAGTCACCTGGGACAGGTCCTTGATGACGGTGCGAGCCGGCCCCGGCTCGCTTCCGCTCTCCACGGTGTCCTCCTCCTTCCGGAAGTACCGGATGTCGGAGAAGTGTCCCCGGTTGGCCACGTGTGCCGAGTGGGTGGTCACCACGAACTGAGCGTTCCACCGGGGGCTGCTGTCGATTGCGGTGCTGCTCTCCTCGACCGCTCCCTTTTGCCCGGGCATCGTCGCTCTCATCTGCGCGTCGATCCGAGGGAACAGATTGACGGAGTACGTGAGTCGCTGGATGAACGCCTCCTGCATCTGCGGATGCAGATGGGCCTCCGGTTCCTCCAGGAAGACGAGATGGATCCCCGACTCCGGAGAGGTCGCCGTGTGGTCGCGGTAGCAGGTGAAGAGCCTGAGCAGAATCATCACCAAGTTCCGCGTACCGAGGCCGTTGTACGACTCCGGGAACCGCACACCGGCCACTCCCGGATAGTGAATGCGCGCGAAGTTCCTGAGCAGCCTCTTGGAGTCCAGCCGGGCGGCCGTGACGAACTCCTGGTTGGCCAGACCTGGATAGCCGAATGCCTTCAACGTCGGCGCCACCCGTTCGCGGACCTTCTGGAGGCTGCAGTCGAGACTGCCGGAGGTGTCCACGAGTGTCCTGTCGATGTTCGCGGCGAGCTCCTCCAGCCACGTCGCGTTCTGACTCTTCTCCGCCGCGGTCAGCAGTTGCTCGAAGACCGCTCCGATTGGTGCGGCATGCCCGTCGCTCTCGTCGTCCAGCCCTCGCTGCGCCTCGACGAAGTCCACCCTCACCAGGGTGCGCACATCCGCGAGGTCGACCGGTCGGACGTTCGCCTCATCGGTCGGGTCGACCGCCATCACCGACATCTCGAAGTGCTTCGGGATACCTCTGCCCAGCTGCTCAAGCGTGGCCGTGGCATCCGGCCCCGCCGGCACGCCGCCGAAGAACTCCTTCAGGGCACCGTCCCCCAACGCGAAGGCGAACCTGATCACCACCTCGGAGCAGTCGGGGTCAAGGTCCACCACGAAGGGGGCCAGGGGTCCGTACTGGCCGCAGTCCTTGTCGTAGGAGATGTGGAGGGTGAGGGTGATTGCCGGAACCGTGTCGCGCGCCTGCTCCGCCTCACCCGAGGCGAAGAGGCGATGGGCGGCGAGGAACTCCTCGTAGCAGTCGGCGGAGAAGTCCTCGATGCGCAGCGCGGCCTTCTTCCTCGCCACGAAGAATTCGAACAGTTTTGCCAGCGAGGTCTTTCCCGTGTTGTTGCGGCCGACGCACAGTGTCACCTTGTCCGTGAAGGAAAGCTCGGTTCTGCGGAGCAGCCGGAAGTTGCGGATGACCGCCTTGGTGAGCCGGGGCGGCACCGGGACTACGGTCCCGTGTGGTTCGGCGGAGCCGTCTCGCGGGCCTGGGATGGCACGCGGATCACTGGGCTGGGTCATCACGGCTCCTTGCTGCGCTCGTACACACCCTGGGACGCCGGCGGGAACACACAGCAGGGGAAGCCACAAGCCCCATGAGATGCCGTCACCCCCTCAGGATCTGGAGCCGCATCTTGTCACCATAATTCTCTAAATGCACAGCGGTCGCATTTGATTCAGTTTCGGTCGCCTATCGATCTGAATTCACTCCCGAATGTTCGACATACGGCACCCGTGCGGCCACCACCTCATAGGCCGACGGACCGGGTGAGGGATGGCCATGTACGAGGCGCACAGCCTGACCGGTGCTCAGCGAAGGCGTTGCGCCAGGAGCGGTGAATGGGTCCGCATCAGGTCCGATGCCAGCCCATGTCCAGTCCCGTCGAGTCCTTGAGGACCTGGTTCAGCGCTTCGACCTGTCCGACGTCGTCGAAGAGGCTGCGGGGAAGGTGGTCGTGAGCGAGAGGGCCGACGCCGTGCAGGATGTCGTCGTACGCCGACGCCACGGCGGCACCTATCAGTAGGTCCGTCGCCTCATCGAGGCCCACGTGCTCCGCCGGCCACCGGTACTCACCCTGACTCACCTGGAACACCGGGAACAGCCACTGCATGTCCCGGTCGGGCTTGATGAGCCGGGTCGCTCTCTCGCCCAGGAAATTGACGCCGTAGTGCGAGATTGAACAGACGTCTCTTTCCCGCAGGGCAAGCAGACGTGAAGCGCACATGAGGGACACGGCAGGCGTACGCGCGGACAGGTGCATGGGGGTCGTGGCGGCTTCCCGGAGGGTCGAGAGGTCGGACAGACGGGAAGCCACGCTTCCCATCCGGAGCCCACTGCGCTTGGCCAGCATGTGCTGGAAGTGGACCGTCGCCTCGTGGCTCGGATACTGGAACTCCAGGTCCGTCTCCCAGCTCGTCATCGCCTTGGCTGCCGTCACGAACCGGTAGGGAGGGTAGAGCTCTTTCCAGTCGACGGACGGGTCGTCGGAGTTCAAGCCCGGCACCACAGGGTTCAGTGCGAAGTCGATGAGGGCCAGGACGGTACTTCCGCCGAGGGTGCGCCCTGCGAGAGCACGTGCCAGGCGACACGGCATCCCATACTCGCCGTTCAGCACCTCGAGCAAGAACTCGCGCAGCGCCGGGTCAGATTTCCGTATGAAGGCGCCCTCGAACTGGAAGAGTTCGTCGAGCACCGCCGCGCACTCGAAGAGGACGCGAGTGGTGAGCGGGCCCTCGGAGGTGTGCACGAGCTTCAGAGGCCCGTCGATGCCGACGCGTACGTCATCGGGACACTCGACCATCTCCATGCCCGCACCCTGGCGCCACATGTCTTCGAGGGAGTGCTCCATTGCCGCCCGCATGTCCCAGGTGGCGGTGTCGAACTCCGTCAGACCCTCCGGGTCCAAGAGGAGATAGTAGGCGAAGTAGAGGTTGAGCCAATCCAATTCGCTGTATTTCAGTTCCCCTTGGGCGTGCTTGGGGTAGCGCTCGAAGGAGAAAAAGGGGAGTCCGCTGCTCCGGTCCTCGTGGAGATGCTCAACGTCTTGCCGGGGCAGGTGAGAGATCGTATACGCGGCCAACTGGTCCCTCGTGCGCCGCAGCAGGCTCAGAAGAATGCCGACAGTGGATCCGTGATATCGCGCCCAGTGGCTGCTCTCGTGGACGTAGGTCTTGTGCCAGGAGCCGACCGCCGTCACAAGATCGCTGGTGCGCGTGCGGGTCTGATCCTGGAAGAGGATCTGGCTGCGCAGATTCAACTCGGCGCCGCTCGAGTTCCGTAGACGTGGAGAGTGGACGGTCACCGGTTCACCCCTTCCGAGCCGTCCGCACCCTGGTCGTCGTCTTCCGGTCGAGGAGGCGCCTCCTCCACGGGCCCCCGGTCACGCGCCCGCTCGACCAGTGCCTTCAAGGCGTCATACAGGGTGTTCGTGGCCAGTCCGGCGGCGACGGAGATGGAGATCTCCGCCCAGTGGGCGTGGCGTAAGGAGTCGCGCCTGTTCTGCTGCAGGGGCGTGAGGGCGAGGGAGCACTTTCCGGCGAGGTGCTGATCCGCCTCTATTTCCCGTGCCAGCACCTTCAAGTTGGCGGCTTCGCCCCGGTATTCAAAGATCGGCATAGCGGGAGCCTACAACTGGCCTCCGGTTCCCGGATCGGGACTCGGACACCGCTGTCTTCGCTGGAGGACCGCGGTAGCGCAACGTCGGGTGAGTTCGCCCCCGGGTGGTCGTTTGAGGCCGGCGGCGACGTGGGGGGCCTGCGCCGGTATAGGCGCGGTCGGCGAGGACAGGGACGCCTTGTCGCTCACAGATCCGGATGATGTGGTGGCCCACGCCGACGCTCACTTTCCAGCAACATGCGGCTGTCGTGGGTCGCTTCGGTGACTGATGGCCGGCGCGGTCCGACGCGCCCGTCGCCATCAGGGCGGCACGCGGACACAGGCGCCTGGCGTGGCCGGAGCCATGCGGCGAGCCAGAGTTCCCGGGGGATCACTTCCGTCTCCGCTGATGCCGGGGCGGACTGCGGACCGGGGTGATAGAGAGATGCCGGTACGACGATCCTCACAGTCTGTGTATGACGGCCCTGAACCCGGAAAGCGGCGACGATGTTCTTCAATGGCCCCGCGCACGTGCGCACCGATGCCACGCTCTTCCCGGCCAGTACCGGAGTCCCCGTCGAGCAGGATCTGCCAGTCCTGCCGCAAGACTTGGCGCGCGCGTTGTTCATCACGGGCAGAGCCCCGTACGACCAAACCGAGCACGGGAGGTCATCGGCGTACGAGTGGTGCCACAGGGTGGCGGTACTGCCCGCCTATCTCAGCTGGAGCGATGATCCGATCCGTCGCATCACACGTACCGACCTCGCCCGCGAACTCGACCCCTCCGAGAAGGGCATGCTGTCCTACACCCTGGGGCAGGCCATGTGCCAGATCTTCGCCGAGAGGCAGCTATCCGTCCGGTTCTTCATGCACGTCGCCCGCTACGCCTCCGCCTACAACCTCACCTTCGCCCCCGGCCCGAGCCGGGCGGACTTCTTCGGAGAGCGGACCGTCGGCGGTTATGTCGTCGCGGAAGCCAAGGGCCGCTCGGGCCCGCTGACGAAGAAGCTGCGCGAAGCCATGGAGGAACAGAAGAGGACAGTCAAGACCATCAAGGGCGTAGTGCCGAAGATCGCATACGCGAGCGCGGTGCACTTCTCCTCCCCCCATAGCCCCATGCGTCTGACGGCGATCGACCCGGACACAGCCGACCCTCGCGCCGTAGACCTTCCCGTCGACCCGGACCTACATGTGCTGGCCTACTACACGCCGTTCCTGGACGCCTTCGCCCATCAGGAACCACTCATTCTGGGCGACTACGTCGTGGCTGGCTTCGCGGCGCTCGGCGTGACGCTCGGGGTCTTGGCGCCGGTGCTGCAGCGTGTGGAGCGGGCGGCTCGACGCAACGAAATCTCGGGCCTTCGCGACGACATCCTAAGCCTGCTCGCCCGCCACCGGCCTCGCGAGGAGCGCACGCTCTACATCGACGGCACTCTTTTCGCGGCAGACTGGACGGTTCCTGAGGACCGGCGCCGCCCGGGCCGTCGGGACAGCGAGGTGCTCCCCGACTTCCTGCACGAGGCATTCCGTAGCATGAACGAGGAGGACGACTGGCGAGTGGCGTCTGTGGAGGAGGGGGACCTCGACTGGCGGGATCTGTCCCCTGCCAGGGGCTACATGCCGGGAATCCTCCCCCAGGGTGATCTCCTCGAGGGCTGAGGCATGGACGGCCGCCGGGCACCCTACGGCCGCTGCAGATTCACCGCCGCGGTGTGGACGCCGCCGAGGGCCTGTCAGGCGCTGTCCCGATCCACGCGCTGTGTAGATCGGCTTGTCCCCGTCGGTCCGGCGACACGAGTTTCGCCGGACAGCCCAACGTGGTGACTCCACCAGGTCGATGCGAATGTCGACGATGGTGGTGTGGCCTGTCCGGGGCGACGATAGAGCCTCCCCGGTTGCACCGAGGGCGCCGAGAGTGGTCCGGATTTCCCAGAGGATCCCCGACCGACGTCACCGCTCACCAGCGAGGTCGAGATCGCCCACAAGGTGCGGGGCTTGCGCCGGGGCGTCGTTCATGCTTCGGCAGCAACGGCTCGATCACCGCCCACAGCTCGTCACTGACTCCCACGGCTTCCGCCGTGCCACGGTCACCCCCAAGCAGCACGGAATCACATACCTCTAAAAGAGCCCGCCGCAGCAGGCCGCTCTCCAGCGCACGCAATCGACCTGCGGCTCACTCACTTCGGCGCCTCCGGCAGCGCCGGCACCGTCGAGATGGACTGGATGGTGGACTCCCACTCCCCGGTCCGCGTGTTCTTGAACCGAAGATGCAGCACCTCGAACTCGTCCGGCACCCAGTCGAACTCGCCGACCTCATCCTGGTCGAAGACCTGGTGTTCCGCGAACAGCTTGGCCAGCTCGATGTCCGTGGACGCCTGCATGATGAACTTGCCGACCTTAACGACGTGCATCACCGGACGCCCCTGCGCCTCCGCCTCCCGGACGCTCTCCCAGAACGGCTCGTACCTCCTGGCCGACTTGGTCATCCCAACCCACTCGTCGCGCCTGATCTCGCTCACTTCGGCCCCTCCAGCCTGCTCGTCGTCACCGGCGTCCGGCTCTGCACATACTTCACCTTCGGCGCCTTCGCGACCGCCAGGCGGTTGGCCTCCTGCACGGACTCCGCTTCCGCCTCGACGCGCAGCGCCGCGTGACCGTGCAGAGCCACCGTATATCTCGCCATTACCTCAACCCCTCCGCCTCAGGACCATGACCACGCTGTAGAGAACGCACAGCCCCAGACTCATCCTGAACGCCGTTTCGGGGGCCATCCCCGCGGGCGCGAGGAGCAGCCGAGCCTGGCAGTCCGGCGGGCCTTCTGCGCGGGAGCATCCCCGCACCCGCGGGAATGCTCCCATCTCGGCCTGCATGCCAGGCAGGCGCAGCCATCTGCTCCTCACACCCGATGTACAGCAGCCTCGTCCTCGAAGGCGAAGAGCATCGTTCCCTGTACGTCGCCTTTACCCAGGCACGACGCCACACTGCCGTTCGACTCACCCACACTCGCGCGGAACCCGCACGGATCACTGCCCGCGCCCAAGGACGGCGATTGCGATCCCCTCGCCCCCAGGCGACCGCCACGCCGCCAATCCGGGCTCGCCACAACCGCGAGCTGGCCTTCGCTCTCCCATGAGCGCCTGAAGTGCAGCACTTCTCCGCGAGTTACGCCCGCCCAACCCATCAAGACCAAGATCCGGACCATACACGGGCCAAGTCCCCCGTCAGAGTGAGTACGATCTTCATTCCCCCTGGTCACAACGCCATGAATGCTGTACCACCAGCAGACGACCAATCTGCAGGTCGTCATCGACGCCAACAGCCGCCTGGTCGTGGCCATCGGTCTCCCGCTGCCCGGCAGCCGCAACGACTGCCGGGCCTTCACCGAGTCCGGCATCGATCGGGCCTGCCGCGGCGCCCCGACCCTTGCCGACGGCGGCTACCAAGGCACCGGCCTCCTGATCCCGCACCGCAAACGACGAGGCCAGAGCCACCTCAGCCCCTCGCAGGAGGCAGAGAACGCCGTCCATCGCCGGGCACGAGCGCGCGTGGAACACGCCCTGTCGCGGTTGAAGAACTGGAAGATCCTGCGGGACTGCCGACTCAAGGGCGACGGAGTTCACCAGGCCATGCTCGGCATCGCCCGACTGCACAACCTGGCCCTCACTGGATAACTCACACTCCATACGGGACAACCTCTAGTTGACCGCGCCGGCCAGGGCCCGCGAAGAAGGCCGCCGACGTACCTCACCCGGCGGATACGCACGATCCGTGCCGCGTCCGGGAAGACGTACGGAGCCAAGCGGATCACCATCGAACTGCGTGAGAGTGGTCTGCTCGTCCATCGCGAGCGCATCGAGCGGCTCATGCGTCGTCCCTTCTCCCTGTGGCACTGGCTGGTCGGATGCGGGCGCTGGCGCGCCAGCCGCCGCGAGATGCTGGGGATCGGCGGCCGACGATCCGATGCCGTACCGATCCCGTGACCGGCCCGTTCAAGGCAGGCCCGGTTCTCACCGATCACAGGTGCTCGATCAGCTTGTCGAGGGTGATGGGCACGTTGCGCACCCGGATCCCGGTGGCATTGTGGACGGCGTTCCCGATCGCGGCCGCCGAGCCCACCGTGCCGATCTCCCCGAGACCGCGGGCGCCGAGGCTCCTGGTCCCGACGTCCTCGCTGCCGTCGCCCAGCGGACCGGTGAGGACAGGGTCCGGCCGACCGAGCAGGTGCACGTCGATGTCGGGGACGTCGGCGTTCACGGGCACGAGGTAGTCGGCGAGCGTGCTAGACGCCAGACGCCCGGTGTCGAGCTCCAGCGGGTTCTCCTCCAGCAGGGCGTGCCCGATACCGAAGATCACGCCGCCGACGAGCTGGCTCCGGGCGGCCCGTGAGTTGATGACGCGGCCGACGTCCGCGACCGTGGTGAACCGGGTGACGCGGGTCTCGCCGGTGAACCGGTTGACCCGCACCTCGCAGAAGTGGGCGCCGAAGCTATGGTGCACATACCGCGGGTCGGCATCGCCGGCTGACTCGGCGAGGGCCGTGATGCCTGGTGAGTCGACGGCCGCCAAGAGGCGTCCGAAGGTCATCGACCGCCCTTGACCGTGCAGGACGCCGCGCTCGTAGCGCAGGTCGTCGGTGTTCGCTCCGTGCCACGGCGACCTATCGTCGGTGACGGCGATCCGCTTGAGCTCGTTGATCGCGTCGCGGGCAGCGTTCACGATCAACGGCACGGTGGCGTGCGTGGCGCTGGACCCGGCGGCGGGCGCGCCCTGCGGCAGCAGGGTGTCGCCGATCTCAGCCGTCACGCGCGTCAACGGGATCCCCAGGGCGTCCGCGCCGGAGATGCTCACCATGGTCGCCCCGCCAGTGCCAAAGTCCGAGATCCCGGTCGAGACCACGGCGGTGTCGTCGTCGAGCAACCGGACCCGCACGCTCGCGGCCCGGCGGTGCGCCGGGTAGATGGCGGTGGCCATTCCGGTGCCATACAGCCACTGCCCGTCGACGCGTGAGCGGGGCTTGGCGCTGCGGGCCGACCAGCCGAATCGCCGCGCGCCGACGCGGTAGCACTCCTCGAGGTGCTTGCTCGACCACGGCAAGCCTGTGGAAGGGCTCTTGGTGGCGTAGTTGCGCAGCCGCAGCTCTACCGGGTCGACGCCGGTGGCCACGGCCAGTTCGTCCATCGCCGTCTCCAGGGCGAAAGACCCGGGTGCCTCGTTGGGGCCACGCATCGCCCGGCTCCCGGGAATGTCGAGGGTGGCTAGCTGTGCATCGACGTGTAGGTTCGGAGTGCGGTAGAGCGCGTCCGTGGTGGCGTGCGCCGGGGTCATGGGGAAGGTGACGGTGGTCGGGCGCTCGGAGACGCTCCGGTGGCTGATGGCCTTGAGGACGCCGTCGCGGGAGGCGCCCAGACGGATGGTTTGCGTGAGTTGGGGCCGGTGGCCGGTCAGGGTGAACATCTGCTCACGGGTGAGGACGAGCCGGACCGGGCGGCCGATCTCCCGGGCCGCGGCGGCGGCAAGCGGCGTGTCGCTCCACAAGATGACGCGGGCGCCGAAGGCGCCGCCCACGTACTTCGTGATCAGCCGGACGTTCTGCGGCAGGACGCCGAGCCGCTGGGCCGTCCCGAGGGCGTACGCTGAGGGGACCTGCGCACCGGCATAGATGGTGACCTGATCGCCTTTCCAGACGGCGAGGACGGCGTGGGGCTCCATCGCCGCGTGGTGTTGCATCTGCTGATGGAACTCGGCCTCCACGACGACGTCGCTGGCGGCGAGCGCGGCGTCGATCGAGGGGACGCCGGGCGCCAGAATGTTGAGGCTACTCGGTGACCCGCTGATGGTGGGGCCGGCCGGAGCGTGGGGCTCATCCGCGAGCGAGGTGCGCGGTGGCCGGGTCTCGTAGGTCGCGATGACCCTCGTGGCGGCGTCGCGTGCCTGCTCGAGGGTCTCGGCGACGACCATCGCGATGGCCTGGCCGTGGAAATGGACCTCCGCGTCACGCAGCGGGACGTAGTTCTCGACGAAGCCGGCGAGCGGGCCGGTGATGGGGTACAGGCCCAAGCGGGGGTCTGGCGCGGCATAGACACGCAGGACACCGGGTGAGGCCAGCGCGGCCGCCGTGTCGATGCCGGTGAGGGTGCCTCGCGCGATGGTGCTGGTGACGAGATGGGCGTGTGCGAGGGCGGGGGCCCGGTAGTCACCGGAGTACTCGGCCGCGCCGGTGGCTTTCAGCCTGCCGTCGACGCGCTCGGTCTCGCGTCCGACTGGGGAACGGGACATCGTGAATCCTTCAGCTGCTGAATGCGGGTGCGCCGGTCGACGGAGCACTGTGGTGGATGGGGACTCCGGTGCTCAGGGGTGCCCCGGAGCCGCCGTGCCGGTGGGCGACGACCTCCGCCGCGATCGACAGCGCTGTCTCCTGCGGGGTACGTGCCCCGAGGTCGAGGCCGATGGGCGAGTGCAGGCGATCGAGCTCGCCTTTGGTGAGACCGGCGTCACGGAGCCGGGTGAGGCGTTCCTCGTGGGTGCGGCGGGACCCCATGGCCCCCACGTACGCAACCGGCATACGCAGTGCGGCGGTCAGGAGCGGCAGGTCGAACTTGGAGTCGTGGGTGAGCACGCACAAGACGGTGCGCTGGTCCAGCAGGCCGGCCTCGGCCTGGGACCCGAGATAGCGGTGCGGCCACTCGACGACGACCTCCGCGTCCGGGAATCGTTCCGGGGTGGCGAACGTGGCCCTGGCGTCGCAGACGGTCACCCGATAGCCGAGGAAGGAGCCGAGCCGGGCCAGCGCGGCTGCGTGGTCGATGGCGCCGAAGACCAGCATTCGAGGCGGTGGAGAGCTGCTCTCCACCAGCAAAGTCATCGGCTCCCGGCAGTAGCTGTCGGCCACCCCGAGATCGAGCGTGCCGGTCCGCCCGGCGTGTAGGGCACCGGTGACCTGTGCCTCGGCGACCTGGTCGAGCGGTTCGTCCCCGAGCGTTCCTGCGACGGATCTACCGGGCCGCACGACGATCGCGCGACCGAGGTGGGTCTCCGGGCCGCGCACGATGGTGGCCACGGCCACCGCCCGGCCGCCTGCGGCATCGGCCAGAGCAGATTCGAGCCATGGTTCGGTGGTCGGGTCGTGGTGGCGCAGGAAAAGCTCGATGGTGCCGCCGCAGGTCAGACCCACGTCCAACGCGTCGGCGTCGCTGTACCCGAACCGGAGGGCCCGGGCGTGGTGGTCCCCGGCCAGCATCTCCCGACACACGTCGTGGACCGCGGCGTCGACGCACCCGCCCGACACATTGCCCAGCACAGTGCCGTCAGCATCCACGACCAGGGACGAGCCAGGCTGCCGCGGAGCGCTGCCAGCAACGCTCGTGACGGTGGCAGCCACGAACGGGACCCCGCGACGGGCACGTTCGACCAGGTCAGGCGCGATCTCAAGCATATGCGCCGCCAGATCCGGGACCGCCCGCCTCGACGGAATCAGGCCTGGCGGTGCCGCCGCGCCGGCCGCTCACCGGTTCTCCTGCAGTTCGGTCAGCGCCCGTATCAGGGTTCGACGCAGCAGTGCGGGCTTGAACCGGTTGTGTTCCCGTGGTCGGGCACCGTCAGGGGCACCGGCGACAGCCGCCTCGAACGTTGCAGAGATGGCGGGCCGACCCGCCAGGGCGCGTTCAACGGCCGTCAGCCTCCACGGCCTGGTCCCCACGCCGCCGGCGGCGATCCGCGCGTTCACGATGGTGCGCCCGCGCAGTTGGAGGGCGACGGCGGCGGAGGCGAGCGCGAACTCGTACGACTGCCGATCGCGGATCTTCACGTACAGCGAGTGCGCCGCCCAGGGCGAGCGGGGCACGGTGATCCCGGTGATGAGCTCGTTCGGCCGCAGCACGTTCTCGACATCGGGGGTGTCACCGGGCAGGGTGTAGAACGTGTCCAAGGGTACGGCGCGCGTGCCGCGTGCCGAAGCCAGGTGGACAATCGTGCCCAACGCCACCAGCGGGACAGCGAGGTCACTGGGATGGGTAGCGATGCACGCATCGCTGGTGCCCAGCACGGCGTGGCTGCGGTTGATCCCTTCCAAGGCTGAGCAGCCGCTGCCCGGCTCACGCTTGTTGCACGGGGTCGTGACGTCGCGGAAGTAGCTGCACCGCGTGCGCTGCAGCAGGTTGCCGCCGATGCTCGCCATGTTGCGCAGCTGGGCCGAGGCACTCAGCTCTAGAGCCTGCGCGACCATCGGGTAGTGCCGGCGAACAGCGGGCGCGGCAGCCACGTCACTCATTCGTTCGAGCGCACCGATGTGTAGGCCCTTGTGGTCCAGAGCGATGCCGTCCAGTGGCAGCCCGTTAATGTCCACGACACGGTCGGGCGACATCACCTCAAGCTTCATGAGATCCACCAACGTGGTGCCACCGGCCAGGAATGCCGTGCCCGGCCCGGCACCCCGCACGGCCTCACGGACCGTCCGCGCCTGGGCGTAGGTGTAGGGCCGCATCAGCGCATCACCTGCTGCGCGTCCCGGATGGCGTCGACGATGCGCGGGTAGGCGCTGCACCGGCAGATGTTGCCCGACATGCGCTCACGTATCTCGTCATCGGAGCGGGCGTGGCCTTCGTTGTCGACCATGGCAACTGCGGACATGATCTGCCCCGGGGTGCAGAAGCCGCACTGCAGACCGTCGTGGTCGACGAAGGCCTGCTGCATGGGGTGCAGCCGGTCGCCGTCGGCCAGCCCCTCGATCGTGGTGACCTGGTGGCCGCTCGCCGTGGCGGCCAGCGTGAGGCAGGACAGCACGCGCCGGCCGTCGATGTGCACGGTGCAGGCGCCGCACTGTCCCCGGTCGCAGCCCTTCTTGGTGCCCTTCAGATCGAGCCGCTCGCGAAGTGTGTCCAGCAGGGTGGCCCGCGGGTCCACCCGCAGGGTGACCGGATCGCCGTTGACGGCGGCCCGTACCGTCACCGGCGTCACGCCGTCGACAGTGGCTGCCGAGGCAGCTTCTGCCGTCCCAGCCTGTCCGGTCAGCAGCGGCGCCACGGTGGCGGCAACCAGGCTCCCACCTACAAAGTTGCGCCGGGACACGCCCGAACGGGCCTCTCCCACATCGTTCTCCTCGTCCATAAAGTGCCTCCTGGCTGATCGCAAGTTCGGGTACGGGATGACCGGCGCCGCGACCATCCCTGTGGCCGCCGGGTCAAGCACTGCTCCAAGACTGGCCATCGGGAACAGAGTGATCCAGGCTCTGTCGATCCCAGGCTGAGACCGAGCTGAGCTGAACGGACTGGAGCAGGCGCCGATCCAGGCCCCCGGCATAATGCGGGAGCGGCCGCGTGTGACACACCGCGCGTCGGGAGGGTAGAAACGGTCCAGTACAGGCCAGTAACGACAGAGGACAGCGCATGACGATCGACCGGGCCGGACTGGCCGATTTCCTCCGACGGCGACGGGCGGCACTACAACCAGAGGACGTCGGACTCGTGCGTGATGTGCAACGCAGGACCAGCGGGCTGCGGCGAGAGGAGGTGGCTCTGCTGTGCAACATGTCGACCGACTACTACACGAAGCTCGAACGGGAGCGCGGACCTCAGCCGTCCGCGCAACTGATCACTTCCATCACGCAAGGGCTCCATCTCTCTTTGGACCAGCGAGACCATCTATTCCGGCTGGCCGGGCTGAACGCGCCCGCGCGTGGGCCAGCCAGCCCACACGTCAGTCCCGGCCTGCTGCGCATCCTGAATCGTATGAACGACACACCCGCCGAGATCATCACCGAGCTGGGTGAGACCCTCTATCAGAACCCGCTGGGTATCGCCCTGACCGGTGACCGCACTTCTCACCGCGGTCCAGATCGCAGCATCGGCTACCGGTGGTTCGTCGATCCGGCCACACGGCAGCTCTACGCCCCTGAGGACCACCCGTTTCACACGCGCATGTTCGCCTCGGGGCTGCGCCAGATCGCCACGCTGCGCGGTCCGGGCTCCCGAGCGGCATATTACGTCAACCTGCTCCTGGCCGAGAGCAAGGAGTTCAGGCAGGTGTGGGAAAAGCACGAAGTTGCCATCCCGCCAATAGTCAAACGCTTCGTGCATCCTGAGATCGGCACGCTGGAACTGCACTATCAGACACTGCTAGACCCCGAGCGGTCCCACCGTCTGTCCGTCTTCACAGCGGTCCCCGGTACCGAGAGCCACGAAAAGTTGCAATGGCTCACCGCTATCGCGGCCAGTCGCCGACGCTCACCACACCATGCCGACGACGTCAACGACGATCGCGTTCCGCAGGCGAGCCAGGGAACGCCGACACCGAGGTGATACCGAACAAGAAGATCTGCGGCAGGTCCGCCGTCTCCTACGGTCCGTAGCGCCCGACAGCGGCAAGATCCATTGCAAAGACCCGGAATAGGTCCACATGGCAAAACGCCGACCGGCACAGCTCGTATAGGGCATGCCAAATACACCCCCGCCTATCCTGAGGCCCGAGAAACGCCAGACGGTAGAAGATCGAGTCGATGCCAACACCGAACGACGTCATGACGGCATGCGGACGAACAGGTCTTCGGATCGCCGGTTCAGTGCAGGGTCTGTGTGCCGATCACGGACAAGACCTGCAGTTTCTCGTAGCTCTCCGTGCCGGGGACAGCGGTGTAGACCATCAGGGTGTGGGCCTGGTCCGGGTCAATCAGGCGCTGACAGTTCAGCACCAGGGAACCGACCTCGGGGTGAACGAAGTGCTTGACCTCGCTCGGGCGAATCCCGATCTCGTGGTCCTCCCACACCCGCCTGAATTCCTCGTTGGAATCCAGGAGCAGCTCCGCCAGATATGCGGCTCGGGAGCCGGGACCCCGGAGGGCGACGATCCCGCGCAGGCCTGCGGCGTACATCCGGGTCATAAACGCGTGCTGCTCCGGAGCGTACAGGTCCCGGGCGCTCGGGTCGGTGAACCAACGGTAGCCGGAGCTGCGAGCAGGACCGGTGTACTGCGTCGTGTCGCCGGTAAGGGCGACGCCCATCGGTGTCTGCCGCAAGGTCTCGCCGAGCTCGGTAGTGATCTCCGCGGGCGTGTCCTGCAGCCGGTCGAGAACGCGCAGCAGCCCGGGGCTGATGTGCTCACTGGAGCTGTCACGGGGCGGCGGGTTGTGCCCGGCCAGCCGGAACAGATGGTCACGCTCGTCTATGGACAGGTGGAGCCCCTGGGCGATCGAGACGAGCATCTGCGGTGAGGGCTGCGGACCACGCTCGCGCTCCAGACGAGCGTAGTAGTCGGCTGACATGTGACACAGCGCCGCGACCTCCTCCCGCCGTAGCCCGCGGGTTCTGCGGCGCTGCCCCCGGGGCATGCCGACATCCTCCGGCTGTAGCGCCTCGCGACGGTTGCGGAGAAAGCCGGCCAGCCCTGCCCGATCGATCACCACGCCCCCTCCTGAGAGTTGCTCACTTCTCCGTGCTGCTTCACTTCTACCGTCCATGCATTCGCGTATCCACGGCCTGCCAATCCCCCCCAAGACACGCGCCGTCGCGTCAGGGCACGGTCAACGGGCCTTCCCGCGGGCAGCGGAGCCAGCGTTACCGACGTGCCTTGCGGCCCCGGCCCACGCCAGCTGTCAGGGAAGCGAACCTGTGTGACCTCTTACCCGAACCTGCATCAGACCCCTCAGCACCAATGCCCGCTGGTTGACATCTATAGGGCATCAAACTCGCCGTCCGCTACGAAGCGACCGTGCTGGTCGCAGCCATCAACGAGCTGCTGTGACCAGCACTTTCGGAACACGCCCTAATCTTCTGAGTCAGGAATTCTGTTCAGTTGTGTAGGGTTGCCTGGTGGCGCGTACTGGGCGGCCGAAGGCCGAGTTGATCCTGTCGGATGCGGAACGGGCTGCGCTGGAGGGATGGGTGCGGCGCCGTTCCACCCCGCAGGCGTGGGCTTTGCGGTGTCGGATCATCCTGGCCTGCGCGACAGGCGCGTCGAACAAAGACGTGGCCGCGCAGTTGGGCTCCACGCCGCATGCGGTGGGCCGCTGGCGGAAGCGGTTCGTCGGGCACCGGATCGCCGGGCTGGGTGACATGCCGCGCCCGGGCGGCCCCCGGACGGTCACCGACGAGCAGGTCGCTGCGGTGGTGAAGCGGACGCTCGAGTCGACGCCGAAGAACGCCACGCACTGGTCGACGCGGGCGATGGCGAAGGAGATGGGCCTGTCGCAGTCGACCGTGTCACGGATCTGGCGGGCCTTCGGCCTGCAGCCGCACCGCACCGAGACCTTCAAGCTGTCCACGGACCCGTACTTCGTCGACAAGGTCCACGATGTCGTCGGCCTCTATCTGGACCCGCCCGAACGCGCTCTGGTGTTCTGCGTCGACGAGAAGTCGCAGATCCAGGCCCTTGACCGCTCCCAGCCGGTGCTGCCGATGATGCCCGGCGTCCCGCAGCGCCTCACCCACGACTACGTGCGCGCGGGCACCACCACATTGTTCGCCGCTCTCGAGGTGGCCACCGGCAAGGTGATCGGCTCCCTGCACCGCCGGCACCGTGCCGAGGAGTTCAAGAAGTTCCTGATCAAACTCGACCAGGCGATACCGGCAGACCTGGACGTGCACCTGGTGCTGGACAACTACGCCACCCACAAGACCCCGGCCATCAAGACCTGGCTGCTGACTCACCCCCGCTTCCACCTGCACTTCACGCCTACCGGCTCGTCCTGGCTCAACCTGGTCGAACGGTGGTTCGCCGAGCTGACGAGCAAGCAGATATGGCGAGGCGTCCACAGAAGCGTCCAGGCCCTGGAGAAGGACATCCGGACCTGGATCGCCGCATGGAACACCGATCCCAGGCCCTACGTCTGGACCAAGACCGCGGACGAGATCCTCGAACGCCTCGCCAACTATCTGAACAGAATTCCCGACTCAGAAGACTAAAGGGTGTTGCAGAAGGCCGTGATCTCGCAGGCTGAATCGGCTTTCGGGCCTGTGCGGTCATGCGGCGAGGGCGAGGTTGTGCATGCGGGCGACGGCCTGGACGGCGTGATGGAGGCCGTCGCCGCGCTGCCGGCAGTCACGGAGGATCTTGTAGTTCTTCATGCGGGAGAAGGTGTGCTCGACACGGGCGCGGACCTTGCGATGCTGCGCGTTGTCCTCCTCCTCGCCCTTCAGCAGGGGTCGCCCCCGGGCGTTTGCGGTGCGGGACGACCAGGCCGGTGTTGATGTAGGCGCCGTCGCCGAGGACGGTCACGCCTTCGCAGTGTGCGGCCAGGCCGGAGTCTCGCCAGGCTTTCGCGTCCGCGGTGTTACCGGGTACCGGACGTGCCGCGGCCACCACCAGCCGGGTCTCGGCGTCCAAGATGACCTGCACGTTCGCCGAGAACCGGTAGTTACGCGAGGACGCTCCGACCTTGCGGTCACGGACCGGGACGAGGGTGCCGTCCACGATCCACAGCCGCTCGACGGCGTCCTGGGAGGTGCGGACCGGCTCGAGCGCGAGCAGCGGACCGAGCCGCTGGATCACCCGGCACACCGTCGCGGGCGAGACGCCGAACAGCGGGGCGAGCTGCCGCATCGTCAGGTTCGTGCGGTAGTACACGGCCACCAGCAGCACCCGCTCGGCCAAAGGAAGCCGCCACGGACGACCCCATCCACAGCCCCCGCTACCACGCTCCCGGACCGCCCGCAGCAACCGGCCGAACTGATCAACCCGCAACCCCGTGAACGTCTCCACCCACACCCGCTCGGCCCTCAACACCCCAGCCATACAACGGAGATGCCCAGTACACGGCCTTCTGCAACACCCTTTAGCTTGATCTTTAACCTGTGCGGCGGGGGCGGGGAGTGGTCGGCTTCTTGTTCCGGGACGTGGTAGCCCTCGTTTTGCGGGGTGTGTGGACGTCGTGGCGTGGGGTGGGCCGGGTGTTCTTCCGGCCGGGAGGTCGTCCAGGTCCGGGGCGGGTGGATTTCGGTGCCCCGGCCGGGCAGAGGACCGTGGGGCGGATGTGCCGAAAGTCGCGGCGGACACGTGCCGGGGTCAGCCTGTCTGAGGCAACGGGTCTCTCCCATGGGCGACGCCGGTCGGCTGCGAGTGGCCGGGCCAGCCGCAGTTGGGTGTAAGCCGCGAGGATCAGCCAGGTCCAGCGGTCGGCCGCCTCGGGGGTGCGGATCTTCGGGCAGGTCCAGCCGAGCGTCTGCTTGAACAGGCGGAAGGTGTGCTCGATGTCGAAGCGACGCAGGTATGCCTGCCAGCGTCGGTCGGCGTCCGCTTCGGTGGCGCCGGTGCCCGACCACCACAGCCAGACCGGCTTCGGGGTGGCTCCGCTGGGCAGATGATCGATGTCCAAGCGGATCACTGTCCCCTCGACGATCGGGAGTGAACCGTCGGCCGCGGCCCAGGAAGAACGGTGGGTGAGCTTGGGATGGAGCCGGTCCCAGGACCGGGCGACGGCGGTGCCGTAGAGGCGCGTGTCGGTGACCGTGTGGGTGTCCGGGGTGCCCCAGGTGTCAGGCTGCCCGAAGACGAACTCGCCGCCGTGCCGGGGCGGCCGGCCCATGGTGTGAGGCTGCCGTGGCGGGGCTGGCCTGCGCAGGACGCGGTCCGACCGCATCCTGGCCGGGACTTTCACCGGCAGATCCCGCAGGAGGTGGGCCAGGCGGGGCGCGTCGTATCCAGCGTCCGCGATGACGAGGACATCCGGATCGCCGACCTGCCACTGGCCTGCGGTGATCAGCCGCTCGACCAGCTCGCGCCACTGCCGGGCGGTGACGGCGGCGCTGTCGTCCCCAGGCGCCAGACGCAGAGCGTCCAGCGGGGCGGTCCACGAGCTACGGCCCGGCTCGAGCGCGCAGATGATCGAGTACGGCCAGCCGGGCTCACGGGCTACGCCGTTCCTGCTACCGCGGACTGGCCCGCACCCACGTCCAGCACATCCTCACGGCGATGGCCTGCAACGTCGCCCGCATCGCCGACTGGATCGACACCCACCCAGAACACGACGCCGGGCCACGCACTTCCGCGCCCTGCGCTCAGCCACCGCATGACATGCCCGACATCACCAACAGAGTCCTGGTATTGAGGCTACGGCAGGCGGGTGTTGAACCGTCGGGCGGTGTACTGCGTTGAGGGGAGGTGTTGTCGGCGGTTTGCGTATGGAGGATGTCATGGATCAGCACGCTCCCCTTCAAGGGCACGCTCTGGGGATGGCCCGGCTGTACGGCCTGACCCGCGAGCCGGAATACCCCGCCCAGGTCCCCCTCGGCCACCTCCCCAAGCGGAACAGGAAGGACGCGCCCGCGTGGGAGAACGCGGCCCGGAAGCGGATGCACAACCTCCTCAACCCTGCGAGCGCGGTCACCAGTGAAGCGGAGAGGATGGTGCTGGCGGATGCGCAGATCCCCCTGAAGCCACGGCCGCAGGGAGCGGGTCACTACATCGACCCGGCGGTGCCGCGGCACAGTGACGACACCAGGGCGGCTGCACATGTCAGCAACGCCACGGGGATCGCACGGCTGTACGGCCTGACCCGCGAGCCGGAACACCCCGCCCAGGTCCCCCTCGGCCACCTCCCCACGCGGAAGAAGGACGCGCCCGCGTGGGAGAAAGCAGCCCAGCAGCGGATGCATGATCTCCTCAACCCTGCGAGGGTGGTCAGTGAAGCGGAGGGGAAGGTGCTGGCGGATGCGCAGATCCCCCTGAAGCCACGGCCGCAGGGAGCGGGTCACTACATCGACCCGGGGGTGCCGCGGCTCAGTGACGACACCAGGGCGGCTGCGCATGTCAGCCACGCCACGGGGATCGCACGGCTGTACGGCCTGACCCGCGAGCCGGAACACCCCGCCCGGGTCCCCCTCGGCCACCTCCCCACGCAGAGCAGGAAGGACGCGCCCAAGTGGGAGAACGCGGCCCGGAGGCGGATGTATCATCTCCTCGACCCTGGGAGTGTGGTCAGTGAAGCGGAGGGGAAGGTGCTGGCGGATGCGCAGATCCCCCTGAAGCCACGGCCGCAGGGGGCGGGTTACCACATCGACCCGGCGGTAGCGCGGCAGCGGGACTTCTTGTCCGGTGTGGTTGCCGGCGGTGTGCAGCCCGGGCTGGGGCTGCCCGGTGCGGGGGCTTCACAGTCTTGGAGCGGGGCCGCTGTGCCGCTGCCGGGAGTTCTGCCTGCCTCGGACGAGGCGCAGAACCCAGTGGGGAGATATCTGGTGTCCGCGGCCGGTTCCGGTCAGTTCTCCAGTCCCCAGGCCGGTCACCAGCCGGGCCCCTCCCAAGTGGCACCGCCGGCTTTCGGGTACCCGACGGCGCCTCAACCGGCCAAGAGACAGAGGCGCTGAGCCTGCCCCGCCTCCAGAACACAGACAACCACCCCTCCCTTGTCCGCGACGCCTGAACTGCGAGCCGGTTCCGGACCTTGGGATCCGAGAGGGCGTTTATACAGGTCAAGCCCTAAATACGAGCCTTGCGCCTGCCCTGATTCGGGATTCTTCATCCCATAGGCAGCGAATGATGGTCTCCAGGGCGGACGCTCAGCTGTCCGTCTCGTTCACTTCCAAGCCTGGAAGCCCGTCTGGTTTGAAGTTACCGTGGAATCGCCCAATGAGCGAGGGAGCCGATCCCTCCGCATCGCATGCGATCACGCTACGCCGTGAGCGAGCAAGCCGTACCCCAACGACCTGTCTGACGCCCGATGGGCCCTGGTCGAGCCGACGTTGACGGCCTGGAGAAAAGCCCGACTCGATCGCAGGCCAACCGGGCAGACGGCCGAAGTCGATTTACGTGACGCTTCAACGCCACCCTGCACGTAGGCCGCACCGGAACCACCTGGAAATACCTCCTGCACGACTTCCCGAACCACGGCACCGTTTACGCCTACTGCGCCGCTTGGCGTGAAAGAGGGGCGAAAGCCCGAGCCGACCGCATCCGTGATCGACACACAGGGCGTGAAGACTTCCACCCACGCGCTCCTGACCAGCCAGGGAGCTCCGGGAAGAAAATCGTGGGCTGGAAGCGGGGCATCCTCACCGACACGATCGGACTCATCCTCGCTGTGACCCTCACCGCCGCCGGCCTCTCGGAAAACGCCCTGGGAATCCGCCTCCTCGACCCGGCGAAGGAGACGTACCCGACCATCTCGAAGAGCTGGATCGACACCGGCTTCAAAAATGCCGTCATCGAACACGGTGCCCGCCTTGGAATCGACGTCGAAGCCGTCAACCGGAATCCGGGCAACCGCGGCTTTGATGTCGCGAAAAGGCACTGGGTGGTGGAGCAGAGTATCAGTTGGATCATGATGCACCGCTATCTCGCCCGCGACTACGAGAACCTCATCGCCAGCTCCGAGGCCATGATCCACATCGCCTCGATCGACAACCTCACCAGGCGCATAACAGACGAAACGACACCGACCTGGCGAGGGACGTAGCAGAATGTAAACGGCAATCTGCCCGCTTCAAACGCCCTCTCAGGGTCCAAAAGTCGGAACCGGCTCACAATGCAAGCGCCAGGACAAGGGAGGGGTGGTTGTCTGTGTTCTGGAGGCGGGGCAGGCTCAGCGCCTCTGTCTCTTGGCCGGTTGAGGCGCCGTCGGGTACCCGAAAGCCGGCGGTGCCACTTGGGAGGGGCCCGGCTGGTGACCGGCCTGGGGACTGGAGAACTGACCGGAACCGGCCGCGGACACCAGATATCTCCCCACTGGGTTCTGCGCCTCGTCCGAGGCAGGCAGAACTCCCGGCAGCGGCACAGCGGCCCCGCTCCAAGACTGTGAAGCCCCCGCACCGGGCAGCCCCAGCCCGGGCTGCACACCACCGACAACCACACCGGACAAGAAGTCCCGCTCCCGCGGTACCGCCGGGTCGATGTAGTAACCCGCCCCCTGCGGCCGTGGCTTCACGGGGATCTGCGCATCCGCCAGCACCTTCCCCTCCGCTTCACTGACCACCCTCGCAGGGTTGAGGAGGTTATGCATCCGCTGCCGGGCCGCGTTCTCCCACGCGGGCGCGTCCTTCCTGGCCACCATGGGGAGGTGACCGAGGGGGACCAGAGCGGCGTATTCCGCCTCGCGGGTCAGGCCGTACAGCCGTGCCATCCCCAGAGCGTTGGTCACATTCGCAACCGCCCTGGTGTCGTCACTGAGCCGCGGCACCCCCGGGTCGATGTAGTGACCCGCTCCCTGCGGCCGTGGCTTCAGGGGGATCTGCGCATCCGCCAGCACCTTCCCCTCCGCTTCACTGACCACCCTCGCAGGGTTGAGGAGATCATGCATCCGCTGCCGGGCCGCGTTCTCCCACGCGGGCGCGTCCTTCCTGGCCTGCGTGGGGAGGTGGCCGAGGGGGACCAGGGCAGGGTGCTCCGGCTCGCCGCTCAGGCCGTACAGCCGTGCGATCCCCGTGGCGTTGCTGACATGCGCAGCCGCCCTGGTGTCCTCACTGTGCCGCGCTACCGCCGGGTCGATGTGGTAACCCGCCCTGTTCGGCCGTGGCTTCAGGGGGATCTGCGCATCCGCCAGCACCATCCTCTCCGCTTCACTGGCCACCTTGGCAGGGTCGAGGAGATGATGCATCCGCTTCCGGGCCGCGTTCTCCCACGCGGGCGCGTCCTTCCTGCTCCGCTTGGGGAGGTTGCCGAGGGGGACCTGGGCGGGGTGCTCCGGCTCGCCGCCCAGGCCGTACAGCCGGGCCATCCCCAGAGCGTGCCCTTGAAGGGGAGCCTGCTGATCCATGACATCCTCCATACGCAAACCGCCGACAACACCCCCCCTCAACGCAGCACACCGCCCAACGGTTCAACACCCGCCTGCCCTAGCCGCCCTCACCGCCCACGCGGCGCACAGCACCCTCTTCACCGCAACAGGCACCCTCCTGGCCGGCGTCGCGGTCGCTGCCGTGCCGGTCACCCGAAGCCTGAGCGGCGCAGACCGCCCCGCAATGCGCGCCAGCGCTGCGTACTGGGCCACGGTCCTCGGCCACCACCCCGGCGCCCGCCGACTGCGTGAACTCCGCGACGCCGACACCGACATGTGGACGACCACCGACGACCGCGTCGTGGAAGTCCTGGAGTACGCCCATGAGCCCGGTCTGCCCCTGGTCCTGTTGTCGAACGCACCCCGCCACCTCAGCGACGTCCTCGACCGCCACCCGTGGCGCCGCCTGATGACCCACGCCTTCTACTCGGCCCGGCTCCAGGTATGCAAACCCGACCCGCCCGCCTACCAGCACGCGATGAACGCCACCGGAGTGCGCGATCCACAACGCGTCCTCTTCGTGGACGACCGGGCCGACAACTGCCACGCCGCCCGCCACCTGGGCCTGCGCACCCTGCACTACACCGGCCGGCCCACCGACCTCACCGCCGCCCTGCAGTCCCCCAACTGACCCACCTCCCCCGAGGCTGCTATGTCGTGTCAAGCCGCTTGAGTGAGTGCTTCGACGTTGCCGAGTTGGTTCCGGTCGGAGCGCTCAAGGATCTTGAAGACCTGGCGGCAGATCACTCGCTTGAGGCATCGCTGCGCGTCACGGGAGGTCTTACCTTCGGCGATCTTGCGTGCGACGTACGTCTTCGTAGAGGGATCGAGCCGCATCCGGATCAAGGTGATCGTGTGCATGGCCCGGTTGAGCTGCCGGTCGCCGCTGCGGTTGAGCCGGTGTCGGTTGGTCAGCCCGGACGAGGCAGGGATCGGCGAGACTCCAGCGAAGGAGGCGAAGGCGGCTTCCGAGCGGAATCGTCCCTGGTGAGACCAGCTGACCAAGATCTGGGCGGCGGTGATCGGTCCGACTCCGAGCAGGTTGAGAAGCGCGGGGGCCTGGTGCCGCACCAGCGTGAGGATCTCGTTCTCGAGCCCCTTGGCCTCGGCCTGCAGGGCCTGGACGCGTTGGGCCGTGGACCGCATGGCCCGCACCGTCATCCGGTGCTCCAGGTCCTGGGCCGGGCGGTCGCGGAACTGAGCGCAGTAGGCGATCTGTTCGAGGCGCTTGAGCTTTCGCAGCTCGGAGCGGAGGCCGTCCGGCGCGGAGACGATCAGGGCCTTAAGCTGGTTGATCGCGGCGGTGGAAGCGAGGACCGCGCCGTGACGGGTGGCAAGCAGCACCCGCAGTGCCTCGCGTTCGCCGCGGAGGCGGGGCTGGATCAGATGCTCGGTGGTCAGGGCCTCCTTGGCGGCCCGGACGGCGTCGAGCATGTCGGTCTTGCGGCCGCCGCGGTTGGCCGCTCGTTTTGGGCGGCAGACCTCGACGACCTGCTCGCCGGCCTGGTCCAGGAAGGCCGCGAGGCCGGCGCCGTAGCTGCCGATGCCTTCCAGGGCCCAGCAGCGGCGGCCGGGGACCTGCTGGCGGGCGAAGTCCAGCAGGCGTCGGTAGCCGCGGGCGTGGGCCGGGGAATCGGTGCTGGCCAGCACGGCGCCGATGGGGCTGACGGCGGCCGCGGCGAGGGTGTCGCGGTGGGTGTCGACGCCGATGACGCCATCGACGTGTTCTGCGAGCATGGTCATGCGGCTGTTCTCCTCCGGGCGGACGACCGTGACGGTGTCGGCCTGGGTGGAGTCACCACGTGGCGGAACTGTGATGAGTCACGCCGGAAGGCGGACAAGCTGCTGATCAAGCCAACGGGTGGGCCAGGCCGACGCCCGCGTCCGGCAGACATCTCGGGGGAACGGCAGCCCTTGACGGAACGCCAGTTATCTTGCGAGTCATGCCGGATCACGAGCGCCGAGCCTGGCAGCAACCCATCCCGGGCCGCAGAAGAACTCTCACAGTTATCTTCTTCGCTGTCCTGCAAGAGGGCCGCTGGCCTCCGGGCCCGGCATGACTGTTCCCTCCTGTCGAACGGATGACCTGCGGGTGGTGTCACCGGGCCTGGCAGGCGCCGTTGGAGACGCTGATGAGAGGTCCGACTACCGCCTGGCCGGGTGCAATGCCCGGCCGCTTGCGGGTGGCAGGTGCATAACGTGGATGCGCGCATACGACGCCGACGCCCTGGCCAGCACCACTCGAACCCTGCTCGGGAGGATGGGTTGGACGACATCGACACCGTGGGCGTCTTCCTCGGCCTGGACGTCGGCAAGACGGCTCACCACGGCCACGGGCTCACCCCGGCTGGCAAGAAGGTCTTCGACAAGCAACTGCCCAACAGCGAGCCGAAACTGCGAGCCGTGCTCGACAAGCTGGCCGCCAAGTTCGGCACCGTGCTGGTGATCGTGGACCAGCCCGCCTCGATTGGAGCCCTGCCCCTGACGGTCGCCCGGGCCGCCGGCTGCAAGGTCGCCTAATCCCCTTGTAACAACGGGTCCGTGAAGCTCCGGCTCTTCGGATCTGTTCGAGTACCGGGACGTTGACACCTTGTTTCAGCCCGGCAGGCCATGCCTTCCTGCAGAGCGGTGCGACGGCCTGGTGCTTGCGGTGGTGGCGGTCGGGCGGGTGTCGAGGCGACACCTGTCACCACAGTGTGGATGTTGATGTTCGTCGGTTTTGGGTGTACGCCTCAAGGTCGCCTGGCCCCGATGCCTATAGGTAGATCAGCGCCGCCCAGGACCGTCGAGCGTCAACACTCACACCTTGATCACTCGTTGGTGTTGGCGGTGCGAGTCCGCTGCACGGTGACCTCTTGTGAAACCCGAGCTGTCTGAGCTCCCGGATAGACCGAGGCCCGTGGGGCGAGCTGGTGCCACGAACAGCTACTGAGGTGGCGGGCCGGCCCTTGCGCGGAGCCCTGGGATTAGGTCGCTGCGTGGTTCCGCATGAGCTCGTGACCTGCAGAAACTGCACCATGGGGAGGAACATCTTGATCTACTGCGGCATCGGCTGGGCCGAGCGGACACATGACGTCGCCCTGGTCGACGACAGCGGTCAGTTACTGGCCAAGCGGCACATTACCGACGACGCCACGGGCTACAAGATCCTGCTGGACTTGCTGGTCGAGTACGGCGACAGTGAGGAGAACCCGATCCCGGTCGCGATCGAGACCTCGCGGGGCCTGCTCGTGGCCGTGCTGAGGGCCGGCAAGCGGCAAGTGTTCGCGATCAACCCGATGGCCGCCGCCCGCTACCGCGACCGGCACTCGGTCTCGCGCAAGAAGTCCGACCCCGGCGACGCCCTGGTCCTCGCGAACATCCTGCGCACCGACATGCACGCCCACCGGCCGCTGCCTGATGACAGCGACCTCGGCCGGGCCGTTGCCGTCCTCGCCCGTGCTCAGCAAGACTCACTCTGGAACCGCCAGCAGCTGTCCAACCAGCTTCGCTCGCTGCTGCGGAGTATTACGCGGCCGCCCTGGCGGCCTTCGAGCCCTGGCGCAACGGTCTGTGCCGACCGGAAGCCCGGGAGCTTCTGAAGGCGGCCCCGACGCCGACCCGGGCCGCGCGGCTGACCCGCCCGCAGCTGGAGGCCGCGCTCAAGCGGGCCGGCCGCAAGCGGGGCATCACGGCCGAGGCCGAGCGGCTCCGTGGCGTCTTCCGCGCCGACTATGCTCATCAGCCGCCCCTGGTCGAGGACGCGCTGGGCAAGCAAATGCTCGCGCTCTTGGTCCAGCTGGAGGCCGCCTGCACGGCTGCCGACGACCTCGCTGAGGCGGTCGAAGAAGCTTTCTCTCAGCACCCGGACGCTGAGATCATCCTCAGCTTCCCCGGTCTCGGCGTCCAGCTCGGCGCCCGGGTGCTCGCCGAGATCGGAGACGACAAGGCCCGCTTCGCGGACGCCCGCGGTCTGAAGGCATACGCAGGCGCATCACCTATCACCAGGGCCTCCGGCAAGAAGTCGAGCATCACCCGGCGGTGGGTGAAGAATGACCGGCTCAACCACGCCGGCTACCTCTGGGCCTTCGCCGCGATCACCGCCTCGCCCGGCGCCAAGGCGCACTACCGGCGCCGCCGCTATGACCGCGGGGACTGGCACGCTGCCGCCCAGCGCAACCTCTTCAACCGCATGCTCGGCCAGCTCTACTGCTGCCTCCAGCACCACACGCTGTTCGAGGAACACACGGCCTTTCCGACCGCTCTCGCCGCAGCTGCTTGACACGTTGAGCGCCTGAGGTGTCTACCTGCCTGGCCTGTCCATGCGGAGGATCGCCGATCTCTACCCGGGTGAGGCCAAGACCGACGCGAGGGACGCCGCGGTGATCGCGGACGCCGCACGGACCATGCCACACACCCTGCGCTCGCTGGAACTGACTGACGAGATCACCGCCGAGCTGCCCGTGCTGGTGGGCTTGACCAGGACCTGGCGGCAGAGGCCACCCGCACCTCGAACCGGATACGCGGCCTGCTCACCCAGTTCCACCCCAGCCTGGAGCGCGTCCTGGGCGCCCGCCTGGACCACCCTGCAGTGACCTGGCTGCTGGAACGCTACGGATCCCCGGCCGCCCTACGGAAGGCCGGTCGCCGCAGGCTGGTCGAAGTGATCCGGCCCAAGGCTCCGCGCATGGCCCAGCGGCTGATCGACGAAGTGTTCGACGCGCTCGACGAGCAGACCGTCGTGGTCCCGGGCACCGGCCCCCTCGACCTCGTGATCCCGTCCCTGGCCCGTTCGCTCGCCGCCGTCCACGAACAGCGACGAGCCCTGGAAGCGCAGATCGGACAGCTGCTGGAGGCTCACCCTCTTTTCGCGGTCCTGACCTTGATTCCGGGAGTCGCGGTCAGGACCGCCGCCACCTTGCTGGTCACCGTCCGCGACGGCACCGGCTTCCCCACCGGCGCCCACCTGGCCTCCTACGCCGGCCTCGCGCCGACGACCAAGTCGTCGGGGACCTCGATCCACGGCGAACACGCGCCCCGAGGCGGCAACCGGCAGCTCAAGCGGGCGATGTTCGTGTCCGCGTTCGCAGCCCTGCACGATCCCGCCTCCCGCACCTACTACGACCGATGCCGGGCCAGAGGAAAGACCCACACCCAGGCACTTCTCCGTCTGGCCCGTCAACGGATCAACGTGCTGTTCGCGATGCTCCGCGACGGCACCTTCTACGAACCCAGAACCCCACGCCTGTCTTGACGAAAGACATAGAGGCCCCCAGGACCCAGTGCTTCACGACGACCACGACACCATCGACGGCGACGTCTACGTCTCCCCACGCCACCTGACCCGATCCACCGCGGTCGGTGACCCCGGCCTCGACCCGTTGCGCGACCTCGGCTGGGACCTGCACCACGACGACCTCGGCAACGCGCACCTCACGGCGCCCGACGGCAAGGTCCGCCTCGGCTATCTCCCCGAAGGCGCTGACGACGGACTGTGGCGCATCAACGCCTACAAGGACGCCTTTGGCCCACCGGCCTGGGGTATCTGCTTCAACGACGCCGCGCCCACGGAGTTCGTCACTGCCTTCACCACCGCCCTCGCCGAGGCGTACCGGCAGGGCCCGGACCACTACCTCGCCCGGCCGGTCGCCGACAGCGCCGACCACAACCCGTTCCTGGCCGTCGCCCCCCTCATCAACCACGGTTGGCAGCTCGACCGCCCGCACCCGAGCACCTTCGCCATCACCGCACCCGACGGCCTCGCCACGCTGGAGTACACCACCGGCGACCTCGCCACGCTGGAGTACACCACCGGCGACCTCGACCCGGCGATCGAACTGGAAACCCGCGACGCCCGCTGGCACCTGTGGGCCGCCACGTCCCCAGCCCGGCCCTTCTGGTACGCCACGGCCAGTACCGACACCCCCGCCGCCCTCCTGCGAGCCGTGGCGTACCCCGCACCCCTTCCTCGATGGCGGGACGACACCGACAGCTACGTCAAGGACCACGCCCAGCTCACCCCGATCCTCCCGCCAAGTCCGCCATCTCCCACCCCGCTCGACGTCCGGCGGGCCGCCGCGTCCCGCCGCCCGGCCGCCCGGCCGCACTACCGGCGGCCAGCGTCCCGCGCTGGAGCACCACCAGCCGACCTGCCCTGCCCGGCCCACGCCGCTGACCCCAGCCAAACCCCCGACCGGAGACCCTCGTGTCCCTGCAGGCCCCCGAATTCTTCACCGAGCTGTGCCTCCCCTTCCACGACCACACCGTCGTGGGCAACACCTACTACGCCGCTCCCGTCCCGGGCACACCGCTGCGGTTGCGGATCGATTTCACCCGCACCATCCACGCGGACACCTACGGCGGGCTGCGTGTCACAGTCGTCCACCCGGACCGCGGCGAGATCGACGCGGTGGCGCTCAGCTTCCTGGACCACGGAACCTTCCACCGCCGCGACGAAGCCAACCACACCCGTCCGAACACCAAGCAGTACGGCACCTTCGACACCCACCACCGCCCTCTCCCCGGCGCCTGGGACGCCTCCGCGCCCAAGCGAGCGGCCGGCCGCACGTCGCGCAGAACTCCGCCCCCGCCGGGGCCCGCACCCGCTGATCCTCATCCCGAAACCCGCACCCCGCGCCAGCCACCCAGCAGGAGCCTCGCCTCGTGTTGCCCGATCCGCCCTCCGACCCCTTCAAGGATCTCGACCCCGCCCAGCCCGTGAGGGTCCTCCCGCGTCACCTCGCAGGTCCCGGCCAAGCAGACCTGAAGACGATCTGGGCCTTCCCCTTCGACGAGGGCTGGCACCTTCACCAGGGACTCGAAGAGATGGTGTTCGCCATCAGCCCCTGCGCCCGGTTGTGGACCCGCTTCGCTCCCGAACCCGAGGAGCGAGGCCAAGGGACGTGGACCATCGGCATGGCCCGTGTCCCCTTCGGCCCAAGGGCCTGGGAGATCACCTTCGACGCCACCACCCCGGCCGAACTCCTGGGCGATGTCCACGCCGAGTTGCTCGACCTGTACCTCGAAGACCGCCACAGCGACCAGAACCACCTGTTCGAGGACGCGACGGCCCCGCACGAGGTGTATACGCCGCTCCTCACCCACGGCTGGAGCCACAGCGTCAAAACGGACGGACACAAACCTTCCTCCCACCGGACCGCCTCGGCGGCGGCCGGTGCGCCGATGACGAGACCAGTGCACATGTGGTCCGCGATCGTCCAGCTGGCCAGGCGGCGTGAGGCGGGGCGGATGACGGTGGCCGGATGGAGGAACTTCCCGCCGGCCACGGAACTCGCCCAAGCCCTGACCTCGTCAGGGGCGGCTGGTCGCCTCTTGCCGCTTGCTTCCAGGTTCGAGGGTTGACTCAAGGAGACTCATCGCCACCTCGAAAGCATCACTGACGCGCTCGACGTCATTGGTTGCTGCCATGTCCAGATACAACCCACGAACGAGCCCGACGACCAGTGTCGAGAGCTGTCTTGCCCTTGAGGGGTCAACACGTTCGGTGATCAAAGCGGTCTCGAGCGGAGCCCTCCAGTCGTGTACGACCGAATCCGCGAACCACCCGAAGCGGTGCGGATCGCGCAGCGCGAGGCCGTAGAGCTCGAACAGGAAGACGAACTGCCGCGAGTATTCCGGCGTGAGCCATATGTCCCACAGCGCGCGCAGCACATCTGCTGGGCGTCCGTTGCTCTGCGACCAGTATGCGTCGAACGCGCGGAGCATCTGCCCGTGAAGCTCTTGGCAGACGTCGCGGATGATGTCGTCCTTGCTGCCGAAGTGGCGGATCAGTGTCGTGTTCGATACGCCGATCGCGGCACCCAGAGGGCGCAGCGTCAGGTCGGCAACTCCGGCGTCCAGGACGTACTCCGTTGCTGCACGCAGCAATTCAGGCTTTCGGTGTTCCCACCGCAGTGTCCGCCCGTCGGTGGCCGTGATTGCGCCGTCAGTCGCTCTCGCCATGACGTCCATCTTAACAGAATCCGAACCACACGCTTCTCAGAACCGATCGGTTCGGATACCTTGGGTGGGACGAGGGACTCACCTGCCGAAGGAGTAGTTCGATGACCCCAACCGCCATCACCAATGTTCATTTGATCGACGGGCGCGGCGGCCGCCCCGAGCCTGCAGCCACGGTCGTCGTGGAAGGGGGCCGATTCGCGGCCGTCGGCCCGACGGCGAGCACCCCGATCCCCGAGGGGGCCACCGTCATCGATGGCAGCAACCGCTGGATGGTCCCTGGTTTCGTCAACGGCAACGTGCACCTGCTCGATGCGTGGATGTTCATGGTCGGACCCGGCACAATCGAGTACCTCGCCCGATGGGAGGGCCGCTACACCGAGGTGATCGAGGAGGCCGCCCAGCTGGTTCTCCGCAACGGCGTGACGACTGTGTTCGACACTTACAATGCCGTCGACCCCGTACTGGGAGCGCGCGACCGCATCAACGCCGGCACATCGAAGGGCGCACGCATCTTCGCAGCCGGCGCCATCGTCGGAATGGGCGGTCCCTTCAGCGCCGACTTCCACTTCGCTGGACGGAAGGCGGCATCACAGACCTTTGTGAACCGCATCGACGAGATGTTCGAGGCCGGCGTCGGTCACCAGCTCAGCCTGCTGCCCCGCAACGAGGTGAGGGCTCGGGTGCGCGACTACCTCAGCCGTGGTGTGGATATGCTCAAGATCGCGGTCAGTGACCACATATTCATGAGCGTGGGACTGGACCGTTCCTACCAGACCTTCACTCGGCCGGTCCTTGAGGTGATTGTCGAAGAGGCACGCGCGGCAGGCGTCCCCGTGCTCAGCCACAGCCTCTCGGTCGAAGCACTGGACAGCAGCGTTGAGCTGGGCGCCGACGTGCTGATCCACGCGAACTACACGATGGGCCAGCCCATCCCCCACTCGCTGGTCGACAAAATCGTCGCCAGCAACTCCCATGCCGAGCTCCAGACCATACACACCGAACACAGCAAGGCCCTCGGCGAGATCGGCAGTTGGGCTGCGGTTCTCGGTGACGGTGCCTTCGCAGACAACGAACGTACCCTGATCAGTGGTGGCGCGAAGATCATGATGGGTACGGACGCCGGCTGCCCCAGCGTCGACCATCTCTCCGACCTGCACCCGGCCGAGCGTCACGACCGTCCCTGGACGTTGGGTGGGGATCACTTCCACTGGACTCAGTCCATGGTCGAGAAGGGCATGTCCCCCCTCGACACCATCTCTGCTGCCACCTTGAACGTTGCCCGAGGTTACGGCAAGGACGACGAGATCGGCTCGATCGAGACCGGCAAGCTCGCCGACTTCGTCCTGCTCGACAATGATCCTCTGGACGATATTCGTAACCTCAGGTCGATCACGGACGTGTTCCAAAGTGGCGAGGCAGTCGATCGCGAAGCCCTTCCGACCGTTCCACTCGTGACAACGCACCCAGCGTAGGGCATCAGAGGCTCGGCACCGGAATCCACAGCGGCAAGGCTGACCACCGTGACGGTCCGCCACCCAGGGGGCTACCCCGGTTCCCCGCCAAAGGCCGAGTCAGTACCTGTTGGGCGTCCGAAGACGGCTTCCCTCAGAGGGAGGCCGGCAACAGCGCAGCCGATGCGGACCTGGCGAAGCCGGACGAGGGCGGGCCGAGAAGGCGAAGCTCTCGGCCCCCGCCGGAGCACCCAGTCGTCATGTCGTCGCAGCCGTGATCGACAGCCTCGCCCTGGCCCTCGGGGCACGGCGAGCGATCCCAGTGGGACTCGCGAATGCCCTCATCACACGGGCAAGGGTGAACACCACAAGTCAGCGTGCGCTACCGAAAGTCGATGAAGGCTGCGGGTGTGCGGTACTCGACTCACGCCGTCGGACCGCAGCCCTCGCGTCAGGGAGAACATTCGCATGATCAGCACCATGCAGGACGTACCGCTCACCATCGGTCGCATCCTGGTCCACGGCTCCACCGTGCACGGCACCACTACTGTCGCCACCTGGAACGGCTCCTCTGCAGAACACCGCACATATGCGGAAGTCGGGGCCCGGGCCGGGCAACTCGCCCGGGCTCTCCGTGACGAGCTCGGAGTCACGACGGGTACGCGGGTCGCCACCCTAATGTGGAACAACACCGCTCATCTGGAGACGTACCTCGCCGTTCCCGCGATGGGCGCAGTCCTCCACACATTGAACCCACGCCTGCCGGCGCATCAGCTCGCATACATCGTCCATCACGCTGCTGACCACGTCGTTCTGGTGGATGGCAGTCTGGTGCCGCTGCTGGAGCCGTTGCTGACAGAGCTGAATGGCGTGGTCCAGCACATAGTGATAGTCGGTGAGGCGGACCGACCGGTATTCGAAGACTTCGTCGGCACTGTTCACGGCTACGAAGAACTGCTTGCCGACCGGCCCACCGACTATGCCTGGGCAACCGATATCGACGAGCGGACCGCCGCTGCCCTGTGCTACACCTCTGGCACGACGGGCGATCCCAAGGGCGTGGCCTACAGCCACCGCTCCGTATATCTCCACTGTCTCCAGGTTCTGCAGGCTGACGCCTTCGCCCTGACCTCCCGCGACACGGTCTTGCCTGTCGTGCCCATGTTCCATGTCAATGCGTGGGGCCTTCCCCACGCGGCGTTCATGGCCGGCGCCCGTCTCCTCCTGCCCGACCGTTTTCTACAGCCTGCTCCTCTCGCCGAGATGATCACGGCCGAACGGCCTACCGTGAGCGCTGCCGTCCCTACCATCTGGGCAGGACTGCTGGACGAGCTCGACAAGGGCGCCTATGACACGTCATCGTTGCGCCAGGTGGTGATTGGAGGGGCGGCCTGTCCGCCCGCTCTCATGCGAGCCTACGAGGAGCGGCACGACATCAGAGTCGTGCACGCGTGGGGGATGACCGAGACTTCTCCGCTGGGCTCATTCGGCACCTCCCCTCCCGGGCTCACCCCGGATCAAGAATGGGCTTACCGCATCACACAGGGCCGATTCCCGGTTTCCGTCGAGGCGCGCCTGGTCGGCCCAGACGGGTCGCTCATGCCCCATGACGGCAGCTCCGCGGGCGAGTTGGAAGTGCGTGGCCCGTGGATTGCCGGAGCCTACTACGGAGGCGCTGGGCGACAGGCCACGCGGAGCTCAGACAAATTCAGCGCGGACGGCTGGCTGCGCACTGGAGACGTGGGCACGATCACATCCGACGGGTACCTCACCCTTACGGATCGAGCCAAGGACGTCATCAAGTCAGGTGGTGAATGGATCTCCTCCGTGGAACTGGAGAACCATTTGATGGCTCACCCCGATGTCGTCGAGGCCGTCGTGATCGGGGTACCCGATGACAAATGGGGTGAGCGCCCCTTGGCCGCCGTGGTCTTCAGGGACGGCGTCCAGCCCGACTTCGCCCGGCTTCGCACCTTCCTCGCTAACAAGGTGGCTGCCTGGCAGCTCCCTGAGCGATGGTCACCCATTACGGCTGTACCCAAGACATCCGTCGGTAAGTTCGACAAGAAGGTGGTCCGACAGCAGTACGCGAAGGGTGACCTTCAAGTCACTGTCCTCGACAAACACTGACTTCGAGGGGTTCGCCGTTGCCGTCCCATGAGTAAGCCCGGTCGGGTACCGGACAGCGTGCGACCAGGCTTTCACCGAGGAGAGGCTTCCTCCGGAACCGCGTCGCTGACTTCGCATGCAGGGCATCGAGGGCTTGACGCTTCGAGGTCCGTGAGGGTGCACGCCTGGTCATGCCGCTCTCGGCGAGCGGCCACGGATCATGCTCGTCCCTCAACGGCAATGCGCAGCCCGACGCGCGCTGAACGGGAGAGCGGCATGAGGGACCCTCCTCCATAGGCTGCTGAGTGCGTCTACGTGCCTCATCGCCGGTCACCACTTCAGTGTCACACCGGGTGGTGGCCAGCTCGCGCTGCGATCAGAACTCGGAGAATTCATGGGTGTCGGTGCCCGCGCTGCGCTCTGGGTCTCGGTGAAGGCCGACCTCGGTGCCACTGGCACAGCGCTACTACTCGGCATACAGCAACCAAGAGCAGAGCTTGAGAAGGGCCAGCACAATGACCAGGACCAAAATCCTGCGCAATTACATCGACGGTGAGTTCCGGGACGCCGCCGACGGACGGACCACCGCGGTGGTCAACCCCGTGACCGGTGCGGCGTACGCGACCGCCCCCCTGTCCGGGCAGGCGGACGTCGACGCCGCCATGGCGGCCGCCGCGGCCGCCTTCCCGGCCTGGCGGGACCTGGTCCCGGCCGAGCGGCAGAAGGCCCTGCTGAAGATCGCGGACGCGTTCGAGGAGCGGGCCGAGGAACTGATCGCGGCCGAGGTGGAGAACACGGGCAAGCCGATCGGGCTGACCCGCTCCGAGGAGATCCCGCCGATGGTCGACCAGATCCGCTTCTTCGCGGGCGCGGCGCGGATGCTCGAAGGCCGCGGCGCCGGCGAGTACATGGAGGGTCTGACCTCCTTCGTGCGCCGCGAGCCGATCGGAGTCTGCGCGCAGGTCGCGCCGTGGAACTACCCGATGATGATGGCCGTGTGGAAGTTCGCCCCGGCGCTCGCCGCGGGCAACACGGTCGTCCTCAAGCCCTCGGACACCACCCCCGCCTCCACGGCCCTGATGGCCGACATCATCGGCTCGATCGTCCCCAAGGGCGTCTTCAATGTCGTCTGCGGCGACCGCGACACCGGCCGCCTGATGGTCGAGCACGAGACCCCGGCGATGGCCTCCATCACCGGCTCCGTGCGGGCCGGCATGTCGGTCGCCGAGTCCGCCGCCAAGGACGTCAAGCGGGTCCACCTGGAACTCGGCGGCAAGGCACCCGTCGTCGTCTTCGAGGACACCGACATCCCCAAGGCCGTCGAGGACATCTCGGAGGCGGGCTACTTCAACGCCGGACAGGACTGCACGGCGGCCACCCGCGTGCTGGTCCACGAGTCGATCCACGACGAGTTCGTGGCCGCGCTCGCCAAGGCCGCGTCCGAGATCAAGACCGGGCAGCCGGACGACGAGGACGTGCTCTACGGCCCGCTCAACAACCCCAACCAGCTCAAGCAGGTCTCCGGGTTCATCGAGCGCCTGCCCGCCCACGCCAAGGTCGAGGCCGGCGGCCACCAGGTCGGCGACAAGGGCTACTTCTACGCCCCGACCGTCGTCTCCGGCCTCAAGCAGGACGACGAGATCATCCAGCAGGAGGTCTTCGGCCCGGTCATCACCGTCCAGTCCTTCCGCGACGAGGACCAGGCCGTCGAGTGGGCCAACGGCGTCGAGTACGCGCTAGCCTCCTCCGTGTGGACCAAGGACCACGGCCGTGCCATGCGGATGTCCAAGAAGCTCGACTTCGGCTGCGTGTGGATCAACACCCACATTCCGCTGGTCGCCGAGATGCCGCACGGCGGCTTCAAGAAGTCCGGCTACGGCAAGGACCTGTCGGGCTACGGCTTCGAGGACTACACGCGGATCAAGCACGTGATGACGTCGCTGGACGCCTGACGCCACCGGCATGTACCAGCCTCGGACGGTCACGTACTGTCCGAGGCTGCGGTGCTTGTGATCGGTAGAGCGTCCGACGGGCGCTGAACGCGTGGGCAGGAATTCGAGAAGCCTGGACTCCACGGACCGCTCGGAAGGATGCCGGTCCCGGGCCGCGGGTCAGCTCCGTGCAGCTGACGCCGGCCCTGCTCCTGACGATGGGTATCGCTAAAGGCTGTGTCCTACGTGGTGAGGCGGACGAGTCGTTTGTAGCAGCACAGGGAGGCAGCGAGGCCGAGAAAGACCAGGTAGTTGCCGGGATTGCGCTCGTAACGAGGGCTCCAGCGTCGGTACCCGGACAGCCAGGACATCGTTCGCTCGATGACCCAGCGGCGGCGGCCCAATCGTTCGCTGGATTCGATGCCTTTGCGCGCGATCCGCACTCCGATGCGTTTGCCGCGGAGCCATTTCCGCAGGTCAGCCCGGTCGTACGCTTTGTCCGCGTGCAGGCGCCGGGGCAGCCCTCGTCCCGCTCACCGTGGCAGAAATCCGGCGACTCCTGGACACTCTCCTGCCCCACCCACGAGCCGACCGCGATCCCGTCCTCCACGCGCTGAAGTGGTCGGCCTGGAGAAGACACCGCCAGGCCATCGCCCGCCGCTGCCACTACCGAAAACGCAGCTCAGAACACGAACCGCTGCTGGAGTACTAGTGACCTGAGTCGGAGATTCGTCGGCAGTAGGCGGCGACTTTGTCGAGGATCTCGTCGGCTGTTTTCGTCCAGACGAAGGGCCTGGGGTGCTCGTTCCAGTCTGCGAGCCAGGACCGGATGTCACGTTCGAGTGCCTGGACGGAGCGGTGGACGCCGCGCTTGAGCTTCTTCTGCGTGAGTTCGGCGAACCACCGCTCGACCAAGTTCAGCCAGGACGCGCTGGTCGGCGTGAAGTGCAGGTGGAACCGGGGGTGAGCCAGCAGCCACTTCTTGATGTCGGGTGTCTTGTGGGTCGCGTAGTTGTCGAGGATCAGGTGGACCTGGAGGCCGGCCGGGACTTCCTTGTCGAGTTTGGTGAGGAACTTCTTGAACTCCGCGGCCCGGTGGCAGCGGTGAAGCGAGCCGATGACTTTGCCGGTGGCGACCTCGAGGGCGGCGAAGAGGGTGGTGGTGCCGGCGCGGACGTAGTCGTGGCTGCGGCGTTCGGGAACGCCGGGCACCATCGGCAGCACCGGCTGAGAGCGGTCGAGGGCCTGGACCTGCGACTTCTCGTCCACGCAGAGCACCAGGGGCTTCTCGGGCGGGTCGAGGTAGAGGCCGACGACGTCGCGGACCTTGTCGATGAACAGCGGGTCGGTGGACAGTTTGAACGTCTGCGAGCGGTGCGGCGCCAGAGCGAACGCTCGCCAGATCCGCGAGATCGTCGACTGCGACATGCCCGTGGCCGCCGCCATCGACCTCGTCGACCAGTGAGTGGCGTTCTTCGGCGTCTCCTCCAGCGTCTTGACGACGACACGCTCGACGTCCCCGTCGGTGATCTTCCGTGGGACACCGGGCCGCGGGTCGTCGCACAAGCCGTCCAGTCCGCGTTCGAGGAAGCGGCGTCGCCAGGTGCGGACCGTGTCCGGAGTGATCCGCAGACGCCGGGACACCTCCATGATCGAGTGCCCCTCGGCACACTCCAGCACGATCCGCGACCGCTGAGCCAGAGCCTGGGCCGTCGAACGACGACGCAGCCAGCCCTCCAGCACAGCCCGCTGGGCATCTGTCACCGACAACGGCGGAATCTTCGGACCCGGACGACTCATGCCCAACCAACGACAAATCTCCGACTCAGGTCACTAGTCTTCTGAGTCAGGAATTCTGTTCAGATGTGTAGGGTTGCATGGTGCCGCGTACTGGGCGGCCGAAGGCCGAGTTGATCTTGTCGGATGCGGAACGGGCTGCGCTGGAGGGATGGGTGCGGCGCCGTTCCACCCCGCAGGCGTGGGCTTTGCGGTGTCGGATCATCCTGGCCTGCGCGACAGGCGCGTCGAACAAAGACGTGGCCGCGCAGTTGGGCTCCACGCCGCATGCGGTGGGCCGCTGGCGGAAGCGGTTCGTCGGGCACCGGATCGCCGGGCTGGGTGACATGCCGCGCCCGGGCGGCCCCCGGACGGTCACCGACGAGCAGGTCGCTGCGGTGGTGAAGCGGACGCTCGAGTCGACGCCGAAGAACGCCACGCACTGGTCGACGCGGGCGATGGCCACGGAGACGGGTCTGTCGCAGTCGACCGTGTCGCGGATCTGGCGGGCCTTCGGCCTGCAGCCGCACCGCACCGCACCGAGACGTTCAAGCTGTCGACGGACCCGCACTTCGTCGACAAGGTCCACGACGTGGTCGGCCTCTATCTGGACCCGCCCGAGAAGGCCCTGGTGCTCTGTGTCGACGAGAAGTCGCAGATCCAGGCCCTTGACCGGTCCCAGCCGGTGCTGCCGATGATGCCCGGCGTCCCGCAGCGGGTCACCCACGTGCGCGCGGGCACCGCCACGTTGTTCGCCGCACTGGAGGTGGCCACGGGGAAGGTGATCGGCTCCCTGCACCGCCGGCACCGTGCCGAGGAGTTCAAGAAGTTCCTGATCAAACTCGACCGGGAGGTGCCGGCGGGCCTGGACGTGCATCTGGTGCTGGACAACTACGCCACCCACAAGACCCCAGCCATCAAAACCTGGCTGCTGGCCCACCCCCGCTTCCACCTGCACTTCACACCCACCGGCTCCTCCTGGCTCAACCTGGTCGAGCGGTGGTTCGCCGAGCAGACGAACAAGCAGATACGGCGAGGCGTCCACAGAAGCGTCCAGGCGCTGGAGAAGGACATCCGGACCTGGACCGCCGCATGGAACACCGATCCCAAGCCCTACATCCGGACGAAGACCGCAGACGAGATCCTCGAACACCTCACCAGCTATCTGAACAGAAATCCTGACTCAGAAGACTAGGGCAGGCGGGTGTTGAACCGTCGGGCGGTGTGCTGCGTTGAGGGGAGGTGTTGTCGGCGGTTTGCGTATGGAGGATGTCATGGATCAGCAGGCTCCCCTTCAAGGGCACGCTCTGGGGATGGCCCGGTTGTACGGCCTGACCCGCGAGCCGGAACACCCCGCCAAGGTCCCCCTCGGCCACCTCCCCAAGCGGAGCAGGAAGGACGCGCCCGCGTGGGAGAACGCGGCCCGGCAGCGGATGCATGATCTCCTCAACCCTGCGAGGGTGGTCATCAGTGAAGCGGAGGGGAAGGTGCTGGCGGATGCGCAGATCCCCGTGAAGCCACGGCCGCAGGGGGCGGGTTACTACATCGACCCGGCGGTAGCGCGGCACAGTGAGGACACCAGGGCGGCTGCGCATGTCAGCAACGCCACGGGGATGGCACGGCTGTACGGCCTGACCCGCGAGCCGGAACACCCCGCCCTGGTCCCCCGCGGTCACCTCCCCAAGCAGGCCAGGAAGGACGCGCCCGCGTGGGAGAACGCGGCCCGGCAGCGGATGCATAACCTCCTCAAACCTTCGATGGTGGTCAGTGAAGCGGAGGGGAAGGTGCTGGCGGATGCGCAGATCCCCCTGAAGCCACGGCCGCAGGGGGGTTACCACATCGACCCGGCGGTGCCGCGGCACAGTGACGACACCAGGGCGGCTGCGCATGTCAGCAACGCCACGGGGATCGCACGGCTGTACGGCCTGACCCGCGAGCCGGAACACCCCGCCAAGGTCCCCCTCGGTCACCTCCCCACGCAGAGCAGGAAGGACGCACCCGCGTGGGAGAAAACGGCCCGGCAGCGGATGCATAACCTCCTCGACCCTGCGAGTGTGGTGAGTGAAGCGGAGGGGAAGGTGCTGGTGGATGCGCAGATCCCCCTGAAGCCACGGCCGCAGGGGGGTTACCACATCGACCCGGCGGTGCCGCGGCACGGTGACGACACCAGGGCGGCTGCGCATGTCAGCAACGCCACGGGGATGGCACGGCTGTACGGCCTGACCCGCGAGCCGGAGCACCCCGCCCTGGTCCCCCTCGGTCACCTCCCCACGCAGGCCAGGAAGAATGCGCCCAAGTGGGAGAACGCGGCCCGGAGGCGGATGCATCATCTCCTCAGCCCTGTGAAGGTGGTCAGTGAAGCGGAGGGGAAGGTGCTGGCGGATGCGCAGATCCCCCTGAAGCCACGGCCGCAGGGAGCGGGTTACTACATCGACCCGGCGGTAGCGCGGCACGGTGACGACACCAGGGCGGCTGCGCATGTCAGCAACGCCACGGGGATCGCACGGCTGTACGGCCTGACCCGCGAGCCGGAACACCCCGCCCAGGTCCCCCTCGGTCACCTCCCCACGGCGGCCAGGAAGGACGCGCCCAAGTGGGAGAACGCGGCCCGGCAGCGGATGCATCATCTCCTCGACCCTGCGAGGGTGGTCAGTGAAGCGGAGGGGAAGGTGCTGGCGGATGCGCAGATCCCCGTGAAGCCACGGCCGCAGGGGGCGGGTTACTACATCGACCCGGCGGTAGCGCGGCAGCGGGACTTCTTGTCCGGTGTGGTTGTCGGTGGTGTGCAGCCCGGGCTGGGGCTGCCCGGTGCGGGGGCTTCACAGTCTTGGAGCGGGGCCGCTGTGCCGCTGCCGGGAGTTCTGCCTGCCTCGGACGAGGCGCAGAACCCAGTGGGGAGATATCTGGTGTCCGCGGCCGGTTCCGGTCAGTTCTCCAGTCCCCAGGCCGGTCACCAGCCGGGCCCTTCCCAGGAATTCACCAGCAATATGCATCGCCGCGAGTTCGATAACGCTTTTGCGCCGGCTGTGGCGATGGACATGCAAGCGTGGCAAGAGTTCAACCAGTGGGCTCAAAGGCGGGGAGGGCAGCCTGCCGGAGAACCCGCGGCACCTCCAGGATTCGGGGCCCAGGATGGTAGGCACGGCATACCGGGCCCACAGTTTCCGGGCGGCTACGAGAGTTCAAGGCCATCGTCACAGGGACGTCGCGTTGCCAGGTGACGGGGAACGTGTGACACCACAGCCGGACCACCGCACCGGGAACACCACGGCCTGCAACCCCCGACGCCGACGGGCTTGTCCGAACCGTTCGCACCGCCCCGGCTCCGCCACCGTTGCACCGCACTGCAAGGCGAAGGGAAAAGAAGTTGGGCGCAGATCCAATGAGGGCGCTGTCGATCAGGCGGTGGGTATGACCTGGTCGCGGTAGCGCGTCCGGTGGTTGCGGATGAACTCCTGCTGGTGCCACGCCCAGTAGGCGTTGAGGTCACCGTTGGCTCGGACGGCCCGCAGCTTGAGCACGGCTCCAGCTCCGGACAGGCCCCAGCGGGCGCCGGTGATGTCCAGGTGTCCGCGTACTCTCCGATGCGGCCAGCTCGGTACGAATGAACGTCTCCGGCTTGTCGGCTGGTTGGGTAGAGGGGCGAAGGCGACGCTCCTTGTGGTTACTGTGGTTTTCGGGTTGTCGTCCAGGCCATTGGGAGGGTGACCTAATCATCGGGACGGGTAGGTCCGCGTTCGAGTTTGATCAGGAACTTCTTGAACTCCTCGGCACGGTGCCGGCGGTGGCGGCATGGAGGCCCTGCGCTCGGCGGGTCCGGCGGACTCCCCGACCGTCACAGACTGGCTCAACCTGGTCGAGCGGTGGTTCGCCGAGCTGACGAGCAAGCAGATACGGCGGACCGCCGCATGGAACACCGATCCCAAGCCCTACGTCTGGACGAAGACCGCAGACGAGATCCTCGAACGCCTCACCAGCTATCTGAACAGAAATCCTGACTCAGAAGACTAGGGCCTTCGGCTTCACGAACCAGGCGTCGCAGCAGGCCGTTGAGATGGGTGAAGACGCCTTTCTTCTGCCAAGCGGCGAAGTAGCCGTAGACCGTCTCCCACGGTGCGATGTCGTGCGGCAGGTAGCGCCAGGGGATCCCGGTGCGATCGACGTCCATGATGCGGCGAAGGCATGCTCGGGGGACTGCCGATGTCCAGGACCTTGCCCTTGCGCTGGGCCCGCCAGGCGGTGAGCGTGGGGCCGATCGACTCCCAGCGGGCATCGGACAGGTCGCTGGGATACGGGCGTAGTCGCGTCATGTTTCAGTAGTACGAAGCCGACGACGCCTTGAGAGTCTCGTTGGCTCGGCGCAGCTCGGCGTTCTCGGCCTTCAACCGCTTGATCTCCGCGGCTTCCTCGGACGTGACGCCAGGCCGCCGGCCACCGTCGACTTCGGCCTTGCGGACCCAGGTCCGTACCGTCTCAGCAGCACCAATGCCCAGCTTGGCTGCGACAGCCTTCGTCGCGGCCCACTCAGTCGGGTAATTGAGACGAATCTCCGTGACCATGCGCACCGCACGCTCACGAAGCTCAGCAGGGTAGGGGGACGGACGTGCCATGACTCGATCCTCTCGGGGAATCGATCCTCCATCAGACCCGGAGCGTTTCAAAACCCACCCTCACCGATCAGCAGCCGTGATACAACTCGCCGCCATCAATCTCATGACTCGCCGCCTCACCCACGAAACCACCCCC
Source organism: Streptomyces sp. NBC_01723 (assembly GCF_036246005.1). Classification (NCBI taxonomy): domain Bacteria; kingdom Bacillati; phylum Actinomycetota; class Actinomycetes; order Kitasatosporales; family Streptomycetaceae; genus Streptomyces; species Streptomyces sp. NBC_01723. Next base: position 6,960,649 of record NZ_CP109171.1, on the reverse strand, counting down.
AACTGGCGCGACAGCTAAACCAAATGACACTGACAACCGAGAACCAAACACTCACTCGGGTTCCAAGGGCGGAAATCGGCTCAGCATTCAAGCACCGCCGGCAAGGGAGAGGGTGGTGGTCTGTGTTCTGGAGGCGGGGCAGGCTCAGCGCCTCTGTCTCTTGGCCGGTTGAGGGGCCGTCGGGTACCCGAAAGCCGGCGGTGCCACTTGGGAGGGGCCCGGCTGGTGACTGGAGAACTGACCGGAACCGGCCGCGGACACCAGATATCTCCCCACTGGGTTCTGCGCCTCGTCCGAGGCAGGCAGAACTCCCGGCAGCGGCACAGCGGCCCCGCTCCAAGACTGTGAAGCCCCCGCACCGGGCAGCCCCAGCCCGGGCTGCACACCACCGACAACCACACCGGACAAGAAGTCCCGCTCCCGCGGTACCGCCGGGTCGATGTAGTAACCCGCCCCCTGCGGCCGTGGCTTCACGGGGATCTGCGCATCCGCCAGCACCTTCCCCTCCGCTTCACTGACCACCCTCGCAGGGTTGAGGAGGTTATGCATCCGCCTCCGTGCCGTGTTCTCCCAGGCGGGCGCGTCCTTCCTGGTCGCCGTGGGGAGGTGGCCGGGGGGGACCTGGGCCGTGTGCTCCGCCTCGCCGGTCAGGCCGTACAGCCGTGCGATCCCCGTGGCGTTGCTGACATTCGCAGCCGCCCTGGTGTCCTCACTGTGCCGCGGCACCACCGGGTCGATGTGGTAACCCCCCTGCGGCCGTACCTTCAGGGGGATCAGCGCCGCCGCCAGCACCTTCCCCTCCGCTTCACTGACCGCCATCGAAGGTTTGAGGAGATCATGCATCCGCTGCCGGGCCGTTTTCTCCCACTCGGGCGCGCCCTTCCTGCTCCGCGTGGGGAGGTAGCCGAGGGGGACATGGACGGTGGTGTGCTCCGCCTCGCCGCTCAGGCCGTACAGCCGTGCGATCCCCGTGGCGTTGCTGACATGCGCAGCCGCCCTGGTGTCCTCACTGAGCCGCGGCACCACCGGGTCGATGTGGTAACCCCCCTGCGGCCGTACCTTCAGGGGGATCAGCGCTTCCGCCAGCACCTTCCCCTCCGCTTCACTGACCGCCCTCTCAGGGTTGAGGAGATCATGCATCCGCTGCCGGGCCGCGTTCTCCCACGCGGGCGCGCCCTTCCTGCTCCGCGTGGGGAGGTAGCCGAGGGGGACATGGACGGTGGTGTGCTCCGCCTCGCCGCTCAGGCCGTACAGCCGTGCGATCCCCGTGGCGTTGCTGACATGCGCAGCCGCCCTGGTGTCCTCACTGAGCCGCGGCACCACCGGGTCGATGTGGTAACCCCCCTGCGGCCGTACCTTCAGGGGGATCAGCGCCGCCGCCAGCACCTTCCCCTCCGCTTCACTGACCGCCATCGAAGGTTTGAGGAGGTTATGCATCCGCTGCCGGGCCGCGTTCTCCCACGCGGGCGCGCCCTTCCTGCTCCGCGTGGGGAGGTAGCCGAGGGGGACATGGACGGTGGTGTGCTCCGGCTCGCCGCTCAGGCCGTACAGCCGGGCCATCCCCAGAGCATGCCCTTGAAGGGAAGCCTGCTGATCCATGACATCCTCCATACGCAAACCGCCGACAACACACCCCCTCAACGCAACACACTGCCCAACGGTTCAACACCCACCTGCCCCAGACTCGCCGTTTCGGTTGGCGTGAGGTCAGTTGCGGGTGTGTCCAGTCAACGGCTGATCTTGGTTGTTGACGGTCAGTGGCTGGTGGTGGGGGTGAGGCGTCCTTCAAAGGCGATCTGGAAGGCGTTCAGTGGCGCCCTCCAGCGCATCGTCCAGCGGCGCCGGCCCTTGCCGGTCGGGTCCAGGCTCATCAGCGTCATGTAGACGCACTTCAACGCGGCGGCCTCGTTCGGGAAGTGCCCGCGGGCCCGGACCGCCTTGCGGATGCGGGCGTTCACGCTCTCAATCGCGTTCGTGCTGCAGAGGACCTTGCGGATCTCGACGTCGAAGGAGAGGAAGGGCACCATCTCGGCCCAGGCACCGGACCACAGCTTGATCACGGCCGGATGCTTGCCGGCCCACCTCTCGGAGAACTCCAGGAACCGCTCCATCGCGGCGGCCTCGCTCGGCGCGGTGTAGGGCCTTGACCCTTGATCCTGGACACGCGAGACACTGGATCCTGAGGATCTGAGAACGGACATCTCGTGGTCATGAAGAACTGTCCGCCGCAGTTCAAGGCGGACGCGGTCGCTCTGTACCAGTCGCGGCCCGAGGCGACGATCAGGCAGGTCGCCGCCGATCTGGGGATCAACCTCGAAACCCTGCGGAACTGGGTCCGGGCGGCCGGAGTGAGCCGGCCCCGGGGGCGCCGGGCGGAGGTGCCAGTCCGAGCCGCCGACGCCGTTGGAAGCGGAGAACGTCGCTCTGCGGAAGAAGGTCCACGAGCTGGAGGAAGAGCGCGAGATCCTGCGCAAGGCGGCGAAGTATTTCGCCGGGCAGACGCGCTGGTGACCGCTTCCAGTTCGTCGCCGACCACCAGCGCCGCTACGGCGCGAAGCGGCTGTGCACCATCCGGGGCATCGCCCGCTCCAGCTTCTACTACTGGCGCCGCACTGCCGCGGACCGAGCCGCCCGGCAGGCGGCCGACGCCGCTCTCGCCGCACGGATCCGGGCTGTGCACCGCGAGTCGGACGGCGCCTACGGCGTCCCCAGGATCACCGCCGGGCTCCGCGAGGCGGGCGAGCGGGTCAACCACAAGCGGATCGCGCGGGTGATGCGAATCATCGGCCTGGCAGGCGTGCACTTGCGTCACAGGCACCGCACCACGATCGCGGACCCGGCTGCGACGAAGACCCCGGACCTGATCGGCCGCGACTTCACGGCACGCAAGCCGGACACCAAGTACGTCGGCGACATCACCTATCTCCCAGTGGAGGGGCGGGAAGTTCCTCTAGCTGGCCACCGTCGTCGACCTCGCCTCACGCCGCCTGGCCGGCTGGGCGATCGCGGACCACATGCGCACCGGCCTCGTCACCGACGCCCTGGCCGCCGAAGAACGAACCCGCGGCAGCCTCACCGGGGCGGTCATGCACACCGATCACGGGGCCCAGGGTGGATTGAAGTGGTCGTCGCAACACCTTCTGATCACGGAGGTGTGCAATGGGACGACCGAGGAAGCAGATGCCGCAGGCGCCACCGGGTGCGCGGCGGCAGTGGGCAGCGGATAGGGCAATGCGGGCGCCGATGCGGTTGCCGGGCCGGCCTGAGCCATCGCGTGCTGTGCAACGGGAGTTCTGGCGTCTGATCGCATCCGGGGTCACCTCGGTCCAGGCCGCCGAGGGGGTCGGCGTGTCGGCACCGGTCGGGATTCGATGGTTCCGACACGCTGGCGGGATGGCGCCGCTGAGTCTGGACGAGCCCTCCGGCCGCTACCTGTCGTTCGCCGAACGCGAGGAGATCGCCTTGCTCAGGGCCCGGGACAAGGGCGTGCGTGAGATCGCCCGCACGCTCGGGCGCGACCCGGGAACGATCTCTCGCGAGCTGCGTCGCAACGCCGCGACCAGGGGTGGTAAGCCGGTCTATCGCGCCGTGGTGGCCCAGTGGAAAGCGCAGCAGGCCGCGAAGCGCCCGAAGACGGCCAGGCTCGTGGGCAACGGCCGTTTGCGTAAGTACGTGCAGGACCGACTCGCCGGTGACGTGCGCCGCCCCGACGGCACGATCATTCCAGGTCCTGCGACGCCGCCGTGGAAGGGCCTGAACAAGCCCCATCGCCAGGACAGACGGTGGTCAACGGCATGGAGCCTGGAACAGATCGCCTGCCGGCTGCGGGTCGATTTCCCGGATGATGAGTCCATGCACATCAGTGAGCCTCTTTCATCCTGTGCTGGAGGGTGAAATGGGCTGGTCAGCGGGAGTGGTGACGAGGCAGGGCCCCTGGTCGTTGGCGTGGTGATTCCACTCAACACACCGGCGACCGAAGGGGCCCTGTTGGTTCCGTATCCTGCCACGCTCGACGTCCCGCATGAGCTGGTTGAGCATGTTTCCTGGCTGCTGTACGAGCACCGCCGGGCCCGCAACACTCGCTGGCGCAAGCTCGGCTGCTTCAAGCAGGCACTGCTCGCGCTGGTCCATCTACGTAAGAACGAGACGTTCTCGCAGCTCGGAGCGGGTTTCGGGATATCCCAGGCCACGGCTTGGCGGTACGTGGACGAGACCTTGGACGTTCTGGTCTCCTGGGCGCCCGGCCTCCACGAAGCCCTCACCGGCCTGGGCGAGGGCGACTTCGTCATCGTTGACGGCACCCTGATTCCACAGACCGGATCCGCGCGGACGAGCCGTACTACTCGATGAAGCACCGCAAGCACGGCATGAACGTGCAGGTCATCGCCCGTCCCGACGGCACACCGCTGTGGTTCTCCCGCGCGATGCCGGGCCGGACCCACGATCTGACCGCGGCTCGCGCCCACGGCATCGTCCAGGCCTGCCTCACCCGGCAGATCCTTGTTCTCGCCGACCGCGCCTACCAGGGCGCCGGCGCCACCATCCGCACCCCGTACTACCACCACAGCGAACAGCCCGAGCACTACCAGCAGTTCAACCGCGACCACGCCCGCCTGAGGGCTCCGGGAGAACGCGCCTTCGCGCAGCTGAAGTCCTGGCGAGTCCTCCAGCGAGCCAGATGCTCCGCCCGCCGCATCGGCACCATCGTCCAGGCCATCCACACACTCCTGAACTGCAGCTATTCAGGATGAAAGAGGTTCACTGAAGTCGGTTGCTGGGCTGCGGAGTTGGATTCGGTGTTCGCTCGGGTGGCGGGCCGGTTCGCTCGGGCGGATCTGCGGTGGCGGATGCGGGACTATGTCCGCGGTGTGCTGGGCCGAGCGGCACGGAAGAACGGCTGGCAGCTCGCGGAATGGGCAGGTCACCGCACGCCGGACGGCTTCCAGCGGCTGCTGAACAGCAGTGTCTGGGACGCGGACGCGTTGCGCGACGATGTCCGTGCCTACGTCGGCGAATGTCTCGGCCCCGATGGCGTGTTGATCATCGACGACACCGGGTTCATCAAGAAGGGCACCACGTCGGCCGGGGTGGGCCGGCAGTACACCGGCACTCCGGGAAAGATCGACAACTGCCAGATCGGGGTGTTCGCCGCCTACGCCACCGGCTCGGGCCGGGCCCTGGTGGACCGCGAGCTCTACCTGCCCAAAGCCTGGACGTCCGACCGCGACCGCTGCCGGGCGGCGCAAATCCCTGATGAGCGGGCGTTTGCGACCAAGGGTGAACTGGCCCGGGACATCGTCCGCCGGTGCCTCGGTGCGGGTCTGCCCGCCACGTGGTTCACCGCGGACGAGGCCTACGGGCAGGACTGGCACTTCCGCCGCCTGCTCGAGCAATGCGACGTCGGCTATGTGGTGGCGGTGCCCAAGTCGCAGCAGATCAAGTCCCTGGCAGGCATCTGGCGCATCGACCAGCTCATCGAGGACGCCCCTGCCGATGCCTGGCAGAGACTCTCCTGCGGCGACGGAGCGAAGGGCCCGCGTGTCTACGACCGGGCCGCGGCCGAGCTGCCCGCCAACCTCGTCTTCGACCCCGACCCGCCGCCCCATCACCGCTGGGTGATGGCCCGCCGCAGCCTGTCCTATCCCGAAGAGGTGGCCTACTACTTGGCCTACGCCCCCGTCGGCGTCGAGATCGCCGAGCTGGCCCGAGTGGCCGGCTCCCGCTGGGCGATCGAGGAGTGCTTCCAGGCCGCCAAGAACGAATGCGGCCCCGACCACTACGAGGTCCGCCGCCATCCCGGCTGGTACCGGCACATCACCCTGGCCATGCTCGCCCACGCCGTCCTGACCGCACTCGCCGCCCAGGCCGGCGAGGCCTCAAAGGGGGCTGCAGAAACGGATCAGCCCTCGTCCCGCTCACCGTGGCAGAAATCCGGCGACTCCTGGACACTCTCCTGCCCCACCCACGAACCGACCACGACCCCGTCACCCACGCACTGAAGTGGTCGGCCTGGAGAAGACACCGCCAGGCCGTCGCCCGCCGCTGCCACTACCGAAAACGCAGCTCAGAACACGAACCGCTGCTGGAGTACTAAGGGCTGCAGGCAGTGGCAACTCAACTGGGCCACGTGCGACCGTAGTCGCGCTGCTTGTCCCGGTAAACTGAGTGGTAGTGCAACTCGTCGCCCTTGCCGGTTTGCCCCTGGTTGGAGAACTCGACCCACAGGCGCGGTCCGTCGAACCTGACGTAAGCGCCGGGCTCGTCCCGGTCTGTCGAACCTGCCCAGCCGATGTAGGTCCGGTCGTACTCCGTCTGGTACTGGGCCATAAGAGCATCCGCAACGCGCTCGTCGCTGTCGCCGACCCAGGCCCTCAGAGCAGCTGTCACCAGTTTCTGCTGGCCAGCGGATAGCTCAGAGACACGGACACCCTGCGCCGGCGACGGAAAGGCTCCGTCTTCCCCCGGACCGACGAGGATCTCCGCGTATTCCCCGTCGAGGCGTGCCCTCTCCCTTTGCGTGGGGCTCAAGGCCTCGAGGACTCCGAAAACGCCCTCAGCCTCGTCACGCAGTGGCTCGACCCGTGTGCCGGAGACCTCAAACGTACGTGGGTCGACGCCGGTGAACGCAGGCGTGGGCATGACCCGGTCACCGTCATAGGTGGTGTGTACGGCCAGGTGGTGGCCGCCAATCTGGACGGTGAACCGTTCCGTGGTGTTGGGCTCACCGAAGAAGGCGAAGAAGAAGAGGTCGGATCCGAAGGAGGTGTTGCCACCGCCTCGTCGGTTGAGTTCGTTTCCGGCGGCGACCACGGACCGCATTTCTTCGAATCCGCCGTCGGAGAGTACTGCCTCGGCGACTCCCATCGCTGCGGCGCGTTGCGTGTCGGAGAGGTCCCGCAGGCCCACACCGTTGCGGTCCTCTTCCCGACCCACCGGAAGGTTGGTCCAATCCATGAGCGCGTCGGTGTCGTCCCGGTCGTAGACGGCGCGATCACGCTGCTCCTGCGAGAGCGACTTCAAGAAGACGTTGGCTGCTGCCACGACCGCTTCGGTGGCGCCGCGCACCGTGGGCGCGCCGGAGATTCTTTTGGGCAGACTGCTCGGCAGTTCGGTTTCGGGAGTTCCCTCCTGGGGCCCGGTACAGGCGACGGCAAGCAGGACGGTCGTGAGGGCGCCTGCCGTGAGGGCGAGTCTCGTGTACATGTTCGGTTCCGATCGCAAGAATCAAAGGGAGCGGGTGAAGGATGCAGGTTCCGACAGGGCAACGGAGGAGGTCGGCGAGGAAGGTTCTGACTCGTCGATGTGGACGCGTCGGCGAAAGACAACGTCAAGGCCGGCGATGACAGCCAGTGCAATCGCAAGCATCTCGGGTGTGGAGGCGAGGGCGTTGAGCGCGGGCTGCAAAGGGGTTGTCAGGCCAGTGGCCCGCTCCACGGTCCAGGCCACGGCCGCGACTAGTCCAGCCGAGCCCGCAGTACGGCGCACGATGTGGTAGCGGGTGCCGGCGGACAGGACGAGGAGAGAGGGAACAACGGCCGCCACGACAAGCAATTGGGCGACCTCGACACCAAAGTTGAAGGCAAGGAGGTCCTGCAGGGCAGCTCCCGCCCCGCCTCCGAACTCACGGAGCAGCCCGGCGAAGGCCAGCCCGTGCACCAGGCCGAAGGAACCGGCCAGCAGTACCTCGCCACCGCGGACCAGGGGACGCATGGCGTGGACCGCGGACGCAGCGACGGACATGGCAATCAGGGTCTCCACCCACCGCCCACCGAAGGATGCGCCCGACAGTGTGACAGTGGCCAGGCTAACCGAATGCCCCAGGGTGAATGCGGTGACGACTTGGGCGGTGCGCGCCAGGGTCCGTTGAGCGCTGCGACTGCCGCTCCATTGTCGTGAGGTTGCCACCAGTGGTGCGGGCAGCAACAGCATGGCGAGGAAGAGCAAGTGGTCGAGGCCTTCAAGGACGTGGACCATGCCCATGCCCACGGTGTCCGCGAAGCCCTGGGCCGATGCTGCTTCGACGGAGATCGTCACCGCCGACCTGGCGTAGTTGAAGGTTCCGGCGAGCTGGAGGCGGGCCGCATGCAGGGATCCTTCGGAGGTACGGCTGCGGTAGACGTGTACGTCATGGCTGACGATCTCGCGCAGGATCACGTCGCAGTTCAGCCACAGCGCTTCGTGTCTTGCCGGTGTCGAAGCCCTCATCGTGAGGGGGACGGTCACATAGGGTTGCCCGCCCAGTTCACTCATACGCGGGGCGCCGAGGACGACCTGCCAGGGCCCTTGGGAACCTCGGGCGTGAAATCTGGTCTGGATGTACTCCGTTAGCTCGCTCGAGGCGTCCGGTGTCACGCCGGAACGCTCGGGGAACGCCAGCCCGGTGGCACGCTGCAGCTGGTCGACAGGCATGTGGAGTGCTCCGTCGGCCCGCTGGGAGTGCACGCTGAACACCAGCACAGAGGCTCCGGGCGTGTGCGCCGAAGCGGAGTCCGGGGCTCCACCGACCAGGACTGCAGCAGTGACCAGAAGGCACAGCACTGCACGTACTGGCACCATCATGCAACGTCGTATCAAGGTACTCACGCGCGGATGACATTGCCGCCGAAGACGCGGACAGGAACCTCGGTCAGCCCGCGTGGAGACGGACCGCTGATCAACGATCCGTCGGTCTCGCTGAAGGTGGATCTGTGGGCCGGACAGACGATGGCGCCATCCTCGGGCGGGGCGACCATCACTCCCTGGTGCGGACAGGCTGCCTCGTACGCGCGAAACGTGCCGGTGGAAGGCTGTGCGATCACCACGCCTCCCGCCACCACACCACCGCCGACCGGGACCCTAGACGTGGCGATCAAGACTTCGCCTTCACCCCGGGCGTCACCGTCCTGCGGGGAACTGCCGTCGGCCGGGGCGGATTCCTCAGCACCGCCACCAGGAGAACAGGCGGCGAGCGCAACCGTGATGGCGGTGCCTAGGCCGGAGAGCATCCTCCGTCGGGCCAGACACCGCTGTGGGTTGTGTGTGACGTGCTCTGCCGGGTGCTGCGCGTTCGTCATCAGTGGGTCACCTTCTCAGGTCCTGTTGAGTGGGACTTTCCGTCAGCTGTCATGTGATCGGTGCGGGGCCGGGTGTTACTGCTCCGCGCCCCAGACGGCCTTGCTTCCACCGTGTCCGGTGACCACGGTCTGGTAGCCCGTGCCTGCGGCAACTATGACGAGGAGTGCAGCGAGCACGAATTGGAGGGGCTTGGTGGCACCTCTGCGGTCCTGGGCTCGGGTGCTGTGGCTGGTGCTGCTGAGGAGAAGGGCCGATATCAGGGATACGGCGAAGAAGGCGAGTGCGTACCAGAGCAGCAACTCACCCTGCTCCTCGTGGGCGACAGTGGCTGTGAGTTCGGCTCCCCGTAGTTCGGCGGCACGGCCCGCGAACAGTTCTCCGCCGCTTCCTCCCGCTGCGTAGACGAAGCCAAGGCTGAGGGCCGCGCCGATGGGCATGGGCCAGCGCAGGATTGCACGCCAACGCGGCACGAGAGCGTACGTGATCGCTGTCAGGGCGGTCAGGGGCAGGAGGACCACGACCGCGTGCACCACGAGGACGTGCACCGGCAGGCCAGTTACTTCATCGAACATGGCTCAGCTCCGATAGGGATCGTCGATCGGTGAGGGTGTGAAGTGAGTGGGAACGGCCAGCTATCGAACCTGCGCGTTGGGAGGACGCTGCGGCACGCAGGGGCCTAGGGCGGCGGAAACGGAGGCGGAGGGCGGCAAGACCACCACCAGCCAGCGTGAGGGTCAGAAATATTGTCCAGCCTGTGACGGAGGGGCCGCCGTCCGGTGCACTTGCATAACCGCCGTCAGCGAGCCCTGCCTGACATTCGAAGTGGTTTCGCGGGCAGGGGAAGAACAGCTCATCACCGGCGTAGGCCGTGGGGAATGCAGTTGGCCCGGCCAGCAGCGTGGTCCGTGCCCACTGGTAGGTGTGATGGGCTTCGTGCTCGGACAGTCGCAGAATCCGGTCAGGTGATGCGCCGGGCTCCGGGTGGCTGACGTAAATCGTGCCGTACATCGTGCCGGCACGGGCGTATCCGTCCGGTACCTCTCCACGATGCCATTGGTCGCGCATCGGCACAGTGCGCCTCCTCTGGCTGCGGCGTAAAGCAAGGCGCCGCCGGAAACCGGAGCGTTGCCGAGGTTGCGCCATGCGTCATCCTCTGCTGAGAGCCGGCCGGTGATGCTTTTGTCGAGCCCGGCAGTCGGCGGACAAGACGGCAGGTCCGAAGCCATGCTGACCGTGGCGTAGTAACCAGCGGTCACGATTTGAACTGCCGCGGCGAGGGAGACGAAGACGACTCGGCGGTGAGTTGGCCGTCTGCCGCGCACAGTGCCCGCCACGGCGAAGAGGAAGCCGATCAGGCCGCCGCTCAGCAGGCATGCTGCCCACCACGCCAATCGGCGGGCCGGGCGCCGTTGCGGCGCGAAGTGTTGCACATGCACCGGCGCCGATGCGGTCGCGGCAACAGGTGGTGAGCGCAACGCTGGCGCACTCGTCGGCATGGCCCCTCCCCTCAGCAGGTCGCACCTACTTCTAATACAGAACGGACCGTTTTGCAAGACGCTGCGTTTTGCAACACGTAACGTCTCGTATAATCTGGAACGCATGACCGACCACGGAGTGCACGAAGCGACACCCACGAGCCCTGAGCCACTCAAGGGGCAGGAGCCTGTCCGGCGCGGGCGCGGCAGAACACGCGACTCCGTAACCACGGCTGCGATCCTCGACGCCGCGATGGAGTTGCTCGTGGAAGAGGATCTGCGGAAGTTCACGATCGAGCGTCTGGCCTCCCGCGCCGGCGTCAGCAAGGCGACCATCTACCGCTGGTGGCCCTCACGCGGCGCAGTTGCGCTCGACGCGTTCCTCAACGCGGTTGATCCCCATGTACCGTTCCCGGAGACCACTGACTTCCTCGCGGCCCTGCGCTTCCAAGCTTCGGCGCTCGTACGCGTCTTCCGTGAAACCCCCGCCGGGCACGTCGTGCGAGCGCTGCTCGCTGAGGCGCAGTCGGACCCTGATCTGTCAGATGCCTTCCGCACCCGTTGGGTGGAGGTCCGTCGCGACTCGGGACGCACCGTCTTCAGGCGTGCCCAGGAAAGCGGGCAGATCCGCTCCGACCTCGACCTCGAGACCGCAATCGACCTGGTTTACGGCCCCATTTACTACCGGCTGCTCGCGACCCATCAGCCACTGACCGACAAGTTCGTGGACGATATTACTGTCTATGCCCTGCGCGGGCTCGCCCCCTGACGATGACCGAGACGGCGAGGCGTGAGCTGGACAGCCGTAGGCCGTGAGTCGGCTTGGACATGGGCCAGCACAGTGAGACGGATGGCCACCGGTGACCTTCGCGACGACGGGTGTTGAACGTTCGGTCTGTATGGAGATGCCGCTGTGGATCGCGTCGATGAGCCGTGGAACCGTCTGACGCCGCTGGGGCAGTTGCTGAACACGATGTCCTGGTCGCGAGCCTCACGCGGTCTGCACTTGCGTTCTCGGCAGTCAGCGGGAACATACGACCTCGCGCGCCATCTTTTCGACACTCTTTCTCAGGGCGACCGCGCCGTCCGGGAACGCATGGTCCGCCCTGCCCATAGCTGGACCAGGCCGGCCGCCTCGCGGGAGAGGCGCTGAGGTGTCACGGCGACGACGTCCACGCCCTTGCCCAAGTCTGAGGAGCACGCCGCCCATCTCTAGCTACGTCTAGTGACCGTGGTCGTTGGTTGGGTAATAACTGATCATTTCAGAATGAGCTTGGTTGTGGGCTGAGCCAACGGCAGACTTCTGCGGGTGCCGGATGATCTTGTGCCTGATGACCTGTGGGACCGTGTGGCCCCGTTGCTCCCTCCTCGTCCGCCGCGTCGGCGCCGGTATCCGGGACGGCTGCCGGTGGATGACCGGGCTGCCCTGCGCGGCATCGTCTACGTACTGCGCAAAGGTGTGAGCTGGGCCGATGTGCCCACGGAGCGGATCGGCTGCAGCGGCGTGACGGCCTGGCGGCGGCTGCGGGACTGGACCGAGGCCGGCGTCTGGCCGCGTCTGCACGAGGTCCTGCTGGCCGACCTGCGCCGGGCGGGCCTGCTGGAGATGGACGACGCGGCGGTCGACGGCTCACACGTCCGGATCCTCAAAGGGGGGCTCACACCGGACCTTCGCCGGTCGACCGGGCCCGTCCGGGAAGCAAGCACCACCTGATCACCGACCGGAACGGGACACCTCTTGCGGTGTCCCTGACCGGCGGAAACCGGCATGACGTCACGCAGTTGATGCCACTGCGGGACGCGATCCCGCACATCCGCGGGGCCCGTGGCCGCCCCCGTCGGCGGCCCAGACGCCTGTTCGCCGACCGGGGCTACGACTACGACAAGTACCGTCGTCTCCTCCGGGCTCGCGGCATCACACCGAAGATCGCCCGCAGAGGCACCACGCACGGCTCCGGCCTGGGAAAGACCCGCTGGGTGGTGGAGCGGACCTTCGCCTGGCTCCATCAGTTCAAACGGCTACGGACCCGCTACGAGATACGGGCCGACCTCCACCTCGGCCTGCTCCAACTCGCCTGCAGCATCATCTGCTTGCGCCGCCTCCGAACATCATTCTGAAACGATCAGTAAGAGAGCTCTGATCCAGATAGTTGATGTTCTAGACTGTTTGCGTGATCGGTGGCGTTGACGGTCGTTGCACCGTGTGTGAGCGATCGTTGTTTACCGCAGCGATGTGTCCGATGCCCGCTGGGCTCTGATCGAGCCGGTCTTCACGGCCTGGCGGGCGAGACGGACCGGCCCTGGTACGGCGGCCCGGGTGCACGACCTGCGGGAGATCGTCAACGCGACCCTCTACGTCAACCGCACCGGCATCCCGTGGGAGTACCTGCCCCATGACTTCCCGCCGTGCAAGACGGTCTACGACTACTACGCGAAGTGGGAAGCAGACGGCACGACCCAGCAGGTCCACGACCTGTTACGCGACAAGGCCCGCCAAGCCCACGGCCACAGGGCCGAGCCGACTGCGGCCGTAACCGACGCCCAGAACGTGAAGACCTCGGCAAACGTCGCCGAGACCAGCCAGGGCATCGACGCCGGCAAGAAGATCAAAGGTCGCAAACGGCACCTGACCACGGACACGCTCGGTCTCGTGCTGGCCGTCCTCATCACTGCCGCGAACGTGCACGACACCACCGGCGGCAAGCTCCTGCTCGACAACGTGGCCGCGAACCACCTCAGCGTGTCCAAGGTCTGCTAACAAAATGGCCCGCGAACTGATGGGAGAATCCACACCAACCTGGCGAATCGAAACGGACATGACCGCCATAACATCATGAACAGTGATCAGATGCTCTCTTAGGGCAGGTGGGTGTTGAACCGTTGGGCGGTGTGTTGCGTTGAGGGAGGTGTTGTCGGCGGTTTGCGTATGGAGGATGTCATGGATCAGCAGGCTTCCCTTCAAGGGCACGCTTTGGGGATGGCCCGGCTGTACGGCCTGAGCGGCGAGCCGGAGCACCCCGCCCAGGTCCCCCTCGGCCACCTCCCCACGGCGACCAGGAAGGGCGCGCCCGAGTGGGAGAAAGCGGCCCGGAGGCGGATGCACAACCTCCTCACCCCTGCGAGGGTGGTCAGTGAAGCGGAGGGGAAGGTGCTGGCGGATGCGCAGATCCCCGTGAAGCCACGGCCGCAGGGGGCGGGTTACTACATCGACCCGGCGGTGCCGCGGCTCAGTGATGAGACCAGGGCGGCTGCGCATGTCAGCAACGCCACGGGGATCGCACGGCTGTACGGCCTGAGCAGCGAGCCGGAGCACCCCGCCCAGGTCCCCCTCGGCCACCTCCCCACGCGGAGCAGGAAGGGCGCGCCCGAGTGGGAGAACACAGCCCGGCAGCGGATGCATGATCTCCGAAAGCCTGCGAATGTGGTCAGCGCAGCGGAGAGGAAGGTGCTGACGGAAGCGCAGATCCCCCTGCAGCTACGGCCGCAGGGGGCGGGTTACTACATCGACCCGGCGGTGCCGCGGCTCAGTGATGAGACCAGGGCGGCTGCGCATGTCAGCAACGCCATGGGGATGGCCCGGCTGTACGGCCTGAGCGGCGAGCCGGAGCACCCCGCCCAGGTCCCCCTCGGCCACCTCCCCACGGTGGCCAGGAAGGGCGCGCCGGAGTGGGAGAACGCGGCCCGGAAGCGGATGTATGATCTTCTCAACCCTTCGATGGTGGTCAGTGAAGCGGAGGGGAAGGTGCTGGCGGATGCGCAGATCCCCGTGAAGCCACGGCCGCAGGGGGGTTACTACATCGACCCGGCGGTGCCGCGGCTCAGTGATGAGACCAGGGCGGTTGCGAATGTGAGCAACGCCATGGGGATGGCACGGTTGTACGGCCTGAGCGGCGAGCTGGAATACCCCGCCCAGGTCCCCCTCGGCCACCTCCCCACGACAGCCAGGAAGGACGCGCCCGAGTGGGAGAACGCGGCCCGGAGGCGGATGCATCATCTCCTCAACCCTGTGAAGGTGGTCAGTGAAGCGGAGGGGAAGGTGCTGGCGGATGCGCAGATCCCCGTGAAGCCACGGCCGCAGGGGGCGGGTTACTACATCGACCCGGCGGTAGCGCGGCAGCGGGACTTCTTGTCCGGTGTGGTTGTCGGCGGTGTGCAGCCCGGGCTGGGGCTGCCCGGTGCGGGGGCTGCACAGTCTTGGAGCGGGGCCGCTGTGCCGCTGCCGGGAGTTCTGCCTGCCTCGGACGAGGCGCAGAACCCAGTGGGGAGATATCTGGTGTCCGCGGCCGGTTCCGGTCAGTTCTCCAGTCCCCAGGCCGGTCACCAGCCGGGCCCCTCCCAAGCGGCACCGCCGGCTTTCGGGTACCCGACGGCGCCTCAACCGGCCAAGAGACAGAGGCGCTGAGCCTGCCCCGCCTCCAGAACACAGACAACCACCTTCTCCCCTGTCGGCGGCGCTTGAATGCTGAGCCGATTCCCGCCCTTGGGACCTGAGGTAGCGGCGGTTCCCTCGGGAGGTGTAGGCCTTGTCCGCCAGGACGCGGTCGGGCCGGGTTCGAGGTCGTCCGACTCCGACACGCGGTACTGATACTCCCTCGAGCACCCGCGCAAGCTGGGGGCTGTCACCGTAGTGCCCGGGTGTCAGGACGAAGGCGAGGGGCCGGCACCGCCCGTCGGCGACGAGATGGATTTTGGTGGTGAATCCGCCCCGGGAATGTGCCAGGCATTCGCCGATCGGACCACCTCCTCCAACCGGGCCGTCAGTTTCCGCATCACCGGATCGGCCTGGTTCGTCCCCCGCCCGGCCCCCTTTTGAGCAAGGTCGGCGGCCGGTGTCTTACGTGCGCCGGCGGCGTGCTGGTGGGCGCGCACCGCGGTCGAGTCCACCGACACCTCCCAGTCGATGCGGCCCTCGGCGTCCTCGGCAGCCCGGACGCGCGACAGCAGCATCTTCCATGTGCCGTCCGCTGAACAGCGGCGATGCCGCTTGCAGACCGTTTCCCAGGGCCCGAACCGCTCCGGGAGATCCCGCCACTGCACACCCGTCCGCACTCGGTAGAGAACACCGTTGATCACACGACGGTGATCACTCCACCGGCCCCCCACGCGCACCACCAGGTAAGAAAGACTTCAGCCGATCCCACTCCGCGTTCGTCAGATCCCCACGGCCCATGCAGCCAGCGCCAACCCAACTCCCCACTCACGTGCGGAGATCCGAGAAACATCGCCTAACCTTGTCGTTTAACCTCGGCTCTCGATGAGACGGGCGAGTGATTCTGTGGGCCAGCAGAGCCACTGCAGAACTGGGTTGGTGACCACGAAGTAGTGGGCGCTGACCCGACCTCGCTCCTTGTCCAGGATCTGCGGGGCCTCATCGCGGTAGACGTAGCGGAGATAGCGGCGGCGGAACGGTGCTCCTGCTATCAGCAGCACTGGTGAGGCGACAAGGACGGCCAGCGGGACCAGGACTTTCACGACTGTGAGCTTGGCTCTCTCCTCATAGCGCATGCGCTCAGTGTGCTGGCCCTCTGTGTCACTCGTCAGCCTGTTCTGCGAGGTTTGGTGCCCACCTTGTGGTGGGCGGGACGGCTGTATGCCTCGCCGGTGGCGAGGACGCGTCCCACGTCATGACGGATAGCCGGATAGCGGTTTTTCGAGCCGGGCGGTCGGCCTGGGCCGGGACGGGAGGGTTTCGGTGCGCCGACGGGTGAGCCGGTCTTCGCGTGCAGGTTTCTGAACCCTCTGCGGACGCGGGCGGGTGTCATTTTGTTCGGCTCGGTCGGCTTTTCCCAGGGCCTGCGAAGGTCGGTGGCCAGCGGGCGGGCGATCCGGAGCTGGGCATAGGCGGCGATGACGAGCCAGGTCCACCGGTCGGCCGCTTCCGAGCTGCGGAGCCGGGGCTTGGTCCACCCGAGGGTCTGCTTGAACAGCCGAAATGTGTGTTCGATGTCGAAGCGCCGGAGGAAGGACTGCCAGCAGCGGTCGACGTCTGCCTCGGTGGCGCCGGTGCCCGACCACCACAGCCATACCGGCTTGTTGACCCCGCCGCTGGGCAGCTTCTCCACGACCAGGCGGATGACGGTGCCCTCGATGAGGGGCAGTGGTCCGTCGTGGTCGAGCCATGCGGCCCGGTGGGTCAGCCGCGGGTGCAGCCGGTCCCATGCCTGGGCGGTCGCCTTCCCATAGAGCCGGGTGGCCGTGGCGGTCACAGCCTGCTCGGTGCCCCAGGTTGCGGCGTCACCGAAGACGAACTCGCCGCCGTGCTTGGGCGGCCGGCCGCCCTTGGGGTTGGCCAGGTGGAACTCTTCGCGGGAGGGTGTCGGACGCCGCATCACCCGGTCTGTACGGAGTCGGCCGAGGATCTCGACGGGCAGGTCACTCAGCAGGTGGGCGATGCGCGGGGCGTCGTATCCGGCGTCCAGCACGACCGGGACCTCCGGGTCACCCGGTCGCCACTGGCCGGCGGTGACTAGCCGCTCGACGACCTCGCGGATCTGCACCGTGGTCACGGCGGCGACGTCGGCGCTGGGCTCCAGGTGGACAGCGTCCAGCACCGCCGTCCAGGACGTGCGGCCGGTCTCCAGCGCAGCCACCACCGAGTACGGCCAGCCCGGCACCATCTGATGCTTGCCCTCGCCCCGGCCGAAGGTGTGGCAAAAGGCACGGTTGGCAGAGGTGTTGGCGTCCGGTCGCAGCCACGGCGAGACATCGACGGCCAGTACGAGCCGACCGTCCGCCGCCCTCGGCAGCGGCACCTCGGTCAGGGCACGACGCAGCCGTGCGACGTCGATCCGGCCCTGGTTGAGTCCGCCGTACAGAGCTCCGTGACCTCGGCGGTGTTCGGGCGCGAGCGCGAGATCAACCAGCGTCCGCACCGGCCCGTCCGTGCACAGCAGCGCGTCGCACAACTCGAACAACGCGTCGCCCCG
The DNA here is from genome assembly GCF_036246005.1 of Streptomyces sp. NBC_01723. Taxonomy (NCBI): domain Bacteria; kingdom Bacillati; phylum Actinomycetota; class Actinomycetes; order Kitasatosporales; family Streptomycetaceae; genus Streptomyces; species Streptomyces sp. NBC_01723. Next base: position 6,943,194 of record NZ_CP109171.1, on the reverse strand, counting down.
CGCGGTCAGACACGCGTACAACTCCGACCGGAAGCGTGACACTTCCGCGAGCGCATCCCGCAGGACGCCCTGATGCACCAAACTCACGACCACGGCCTTCGCGCTGATCCACTCTGTGACGGAGCACAGGATCAGACGAAGGCCGCTTACACGTCCGCCGAACTGCGAGAACGCTGATCAAGTTCGAGCCGCGTTCGACGCTGGACATTAAACGACAAGCTCAGAGGTCGTTTGCATCTATGTCACCCGGATATATGCCGATTTTCGGAGTGCAAGGTTGTGGTGATCGTGAGGTAGCTGCTGAGCTTTGGGGTTTGTGGGTCGGATGGGGTGGTGGGAGGGACAGGCTGGCGCCTGCTCCTGTTTCATCCCAGGACGCCCGGTCTTCGCGGCCCGCGTGCTTCCGCCATCGCTGCTGTGCGCCTGGGCGCACTCGGCCCGCGGCGGTACGCCGGAAGCATGACGAAGCGACGTCCGTATCCGAGCGATCTGTCCGATGCGCGCTGGGAGTTGATCGAGCCGGTGCTCTCGGCCTGGCGCTTCGAGCGCCGTGGCCGGGCTCTGGACTTCGGCCGGCCACCCGAGCATGACCTGCGCGACATCATGGACGCGATCTTGTACGTCGACCGGACCGGGGTCCAGTGGCGCTACCTCCCGCACGACTTCCCGCACTGGAACACGGTCTACGGCTACTTCGCCAAATGGGCCGATGAGGGCGTGTTTGCCCAGCTCAACGGCCTTCTCCGGCAGCTCTTACGGGAGAAGGAGGGCCGGGACGGCGGGCCGTCGGCCTGCGTGATCGACGCTCAGAGCGTCAAGACCTCCACCAGCGTCCCCGCCGCCGGCCAGGGCGTCGACGCCGGGAAGAAGATCGTCGGCCGGAAGCGGAGCATCGTCACCGACACGCTCGGACTCCTCCTCGCGGTGCTGGTCACCGCAGCGAGCGTGCAGGACTCCGTCGCCGGCACCGCGCTGCTCGACCGGGTCGCCGCCGAGCACCCCGGCATCCGCAAGGTATGGGTCGACGGTGGCTACCGCCAGCACCTCGTCGAGCACGCCGCGACCCTCGGCATCGACATGGAGATCACCACCCGCAAGCCCGGGACCAGGGGCTTCGCCCCGATCCCGAAACGCTGGGCCGTCGAGCGGACCTACGGCTGGCTCATGCTCCACCGGCGCCTGGCCCGCGACTACGAAACCCCGCCGACCCGGTCCGAAGCGGTGGTCCGCATCGCCATGACCGACCTCATGGCCCGCCGCCTCACTGGCGAGAACACGATCTCCTGGCGCGACCCGAAAGAAGCCAACAAACCCCTCATCTCGGGATGAAACATCGGGCGAAAACGACCTCTCAGGGCCTGCGCCCCAGCGTTGCGGCGCGAAGCAGCCACTCGGCCGGTCCGTATCGGGCACGCCGCAACAGCCAGCCGCCAACAGCGAGTTGTGCCGCGTACAGGGCGAAGCATCCCGCCAGTAGTACCGCGGTGCCGTGGCGGCCGTACCAGGCCAGTCCGTAACCGGTGAAGACGAACGCCATCACCAGGGACTGCGTAAGGTAGTGGGTCAGGGCGAGGCGGCCGGCCCCGGCGAGGGCGCCGGCGATCCGGCCGCCGGGGCGGGTGCGCAGCAGGAGCAGCAGCCCACAGACGTACGAGGCCGTCAGCGCGGGGGCGGTGAGAACGCCGACGGCGGAGCCGACGTCGTACCAGCGGGCGTCCAGCGGCCCATTGCGGCAGACGGCCATGAAGGTGCTCCCGGCCAGACCGACGGGCAGGGCGCAGACGGCGATCCGCACCATCCACGCGCGGTATCGGTGGGTCTCGACGAGCAGCCCGCGTCGGCCGGCGGCGAGTCCGGCCAGCAGCGCCGCCAGCATGTCCGCGCCGTACAGGACGTTCCAGCCCAGGGAGTAGTGCAACCACCCCAGATTGGCCTGGACGACTGAGCCGAAGCCACCCCGGTACGCAGCCGCTGTCTCCTGGATCGCTGCCGCGCGGTCCTGCGGATTCACCGGCTCCGTGTAGGCGACCGTCGCCATGCCCCAGACCAGCAGGCATAGGGCGACACCGGTGACAAGACAGGCCGCCGCCCGTACGGCGGTCCGAGGTTCGATGTCCCTGACCGCGAACAGGACGAGCCCCAGCACCGCATAGACCATGAGGACGTCGCCGGGGAAGAGCAGGACGCCGTGGGCGAGCCCCAGGAGGAACAGGCCAGTCAGTCGGCGCAGATATCGGGGAACGAAAGGAGTGCCTGTGCGGTCGGCCGAAGCTTTTTGGAGCGTGAAGCTGTATCCGAACAGGAAGGAGAAGAGCGGAAAGAACTTTGCGCTGACCAAGGTGGTGAGCAGCCAGTCGGCCATCTCGTCCACCCGCGACACACCCAGCTCGCCTCCCGAGCCCATGCGAGGCCCGGCCATGGCCGTGACGTTGACAAGAAGAATGCCCAGCAGGGCGAAGCCGCGCAGTACGTCGATCTCCCGCACCCGCTCGTGCTTCGGTACCGTCTCGGCGGTGTCGAAGGATGTCTGTGTGCGGCGCGGGGAGCGCAAGGAGGGCCTCCGGGACTGGTGCGATGGCAGGACGAACGACAAGGTCGCACCTGACCACGCCCTACTGGTTCCTTCTCCCCAGGTGAGGCCGTCACGCGAGATCGGTGAACGATGCGATCGGCGCGCTGATGCCAGCCGGCCAACCCTGAGCAATGTGTCGGTACAACCGGTCTGGTCCCAGTTCTCGGTGCGGCCAGTCACCCTGGTGTACGGCGGAGCACGGGCACGTTGCCATGTCGATCCCGTTCAGCTCGCGCGCCGCTTCGAGTTCGTTCGGGATCCGCCAGGCGGGCGGCGGTCGGTGGGGAAACGGGGAGTCGCAGTGCACGGCTGACTACCAACGGGGCCCGCCGTGACGGAACCTCTGCCACGCCCGCCTCGGGACTCCGCCGTTTCAACAGGCCATGTGGCGCGATACGACGAGCTGGATGCCGTTCAAGTCATGTGCGCTCTCCTTGGACCGGTCAGATGCGGGATACCGGCCGAACGCCGGGGCTGACTCGAGGGGCACAACGGCTGCCACACGCAAACGGTTCAGGATCCGGCCAACCACTCCTCATTGAGCCTTTTCAGCGTGGCCGCTGAACGGGTGATGGTGCTGCTGGGGAGGAGGGACCGCAACGCACGAGGCTCCCGTGCCGTTGAGGGAGGTGTTCGAAGTCTCAATCCATCGGCACAGGAGCCTCGTTGGTTCCCTATCCTGCCGCACTCGACCTGTCTCACGCCTTGGTCGCGTGGGTCACGATGCTCATCGTCACCCTTGAGGGGGACCGGCGATGCAAGCTCCCGCCGCACCAGCGTGCGCTGGTCGCCCTGGTGTATCTGCGCCGTCACGACACCCTCGCGCGCATCGCGGCCGGCTTCGGTATATCCGTCGGTACCGCTCACGCATACGCCACGGCCGTCGTCGGTCTGCTCGCCGGCCGGGCTCCGGGCCTGCTGAAGGTCCTGCGCGAGAGCGACCCGGACCTCGTGCTGCTGGACGGGACCCTCGCCGAGTGCGACCGGACCGGCGACGGCCGTGGGCCGTGGCGACTACCCGGCCAAGCACCGCCGCCACGGGGTGAACGACCAGGCCGTCACCGACCCCACCGGCAAGGTGCTGTGGATCTCGCCCGCGCTGCCGGACCGCACCCATGACCTGACCTCGGCCCGCCCCCACCGGATCATCCGGATCTGCGAGCGACAGGGCGCCCCCGCCCTGGCTGACCGCGCATACCAGGGCGCCGGCCCTTGGGTCACCACCGGGCTCAAACGACCACCCGGAGGCGAACTCACGCCCACACAGCGAACTGTCAACCGCGCACCGGCCCAGGCTCGAGCTCCCGTCGAACGCGGCATGGCACAGCTGAAGTCCTGGCAGATCTTCCGCAGAGCCCGCATCAGCCCCAACCGCATGACCGTCATCGCCAAGGCCCTCCTCACCCTGGAGAGCCAACGCTGAAAGAGCTCATTGATCCGTCGACGGGCGAGGGCGAGGACAGCGTGATTGTGTCCTTTCCCTTCGCTCCACTTCCGTTGGTGGTAAGCCTTCGATGCGGGGCAGGATTTGAGGCTGGCCATCGCCGACAAGTGCATAGCTCTCATAAGGCCACGGTGGTAGCGGCGGGGCCTGCGAAGGTTGCCACTGACGCGGCCGGAGTCGCGGGTTTGTGGGGCCAGGCCGGCGAAGCCGGCCAGACGGTCGGTACTGCTGAAAGCGCCCATGTCGCCGCCTGTTGCGGCGATGAACTCGGCACCGAGCCTGGTGCCCATGCCGGGGAGACTGCGGATCACTTCGGCATGCGGATGCTCGCGAAACCGGGCCTCGATGTGGGCGTCGAGTTCCGCGATCTCCTCCTCGAGGGTCATCACCCCCTTCGCTAGGCGGGCCACCATGGCGGCGGCCAGGTTCTCACCGGGCAGCACGGAGTGCTGTGCCTGAGCTGCCTCGACGGCGGTGCGGGCCAGGGCGGCGGCACCTTTGACCTTGCGGTTCTTCAGCCATGTCTCGAGGCGCTTGGCACCTGTTCGGCGGATGCCTGCCGGCGTTTGGTGGCCGGTCAGAAGCATCACCGGGCCCTTGTTCGTCAGGTCGAGAGACCGCTCCAGAGCAGGAAAGATCTCCAGCAACTGGGCCGGAGGCGGTTAATCTGCCGGGTACGGTCGAAGACGAGGTCCAGACGCCGGTTGGTCAGGGTGCGCAGGTCGACAGCGATCTCGTCGCCGGGCCGCAGCAGACCCAGGTCCCGCCGAATGCGAGCCTGGTCGGCGATGACGAAGGCGTCCTTCGCGTCGGTCTTTCCCTCGCCCCGGTAAGTGGCCGAGGCCCGGTGGACCGCGAGACCGGTGAGGTAGACAACGGGCTGGGCATGGGCCGTGAGCAAGCCGATCAGCAGGGCGGCGCCGCCGTGATTGAGGTCGACAGCCCAGAGCGCATCGTCGGATATCGCCAGCACATCGCCGATCAGAGCCAGCAGTTCCGTCTCGTCGTTCTCGACCCGGCGGGACAGCAGCCGCTCGCCCTCCGCGTTGATCACCACGGCATGGCGATGCGTCTTGCCGATGTCTACCCCGGCCCAGATCTCGGGCACGTCCCCTCCCGCCAGCTCGTCTCACACCAGTCCCGCGGACGACCTCGCCGACGTTGTCCTACAGCAGCGATCGAGTCGCGTCTCCCAATCAGCGGTCGAGTCGTCACGGGGCTCCAGGTGGCCAACCCGTAAGCCATCCACCGCTCAACCTTTACAGCCATACCCGGAGCCCCCGGGCCCTCCGATCCTACGAATGACCGGTCAGACCCACGCCTAGAGGTTGTCCCGTATGGAGTGTGAGTTATCCAGTGAGGGCCAGGTTGTGCAGTCGGGCGATGCCGAGCATGGCCTGGTGAACTCCGTCGCCCTTGAGTCGGCAGTCCCGCAGGATCTTCCAGTTCTTCAACCGCGACAGGGCGTGTTCCACGCGCGCTCGTGCCCGGCGATGGACGGCGTTCTCTGCCTCCTGCGAGGGGCTGAGGTGGCTCTGGCCTCGTCGTTTGCGGTGCGGGATCAGGAGGCCGGTGCCTTGGTAGCCGCCGTCGGCAAGGGTCGGGGCGCCGCGGCAGGCCCGATCGATGCCGGACTCGGTGAAGGCCCGGCAGTCGTTGCGGCTGCCGGGCAGCGGGAGACCGATGGCCACGACCAGGCGGCTGTTGGCGTCGATGACGACCTGCAGATTGGTCGAGTACCGGTAGTTCTTGCTGGACGCGGCGACACTGCGGTCGCGGGTGGGCACCAGAGTGCCGTCGACGATGTAGACGGTGTCCTTGCGCGGCCGCCGCGCGGGCGAGATGGCCAGCAGCGGTGCGAGATGGTCCAAGATGCGGTCGGCAGCGGACTTCGAGACTCCGAACAACGGCGCCACCTGCCGCAACGTGAGGTTCGTGCGCCAGTACGTCGCCACCAGCAACACCCGGTCTTCGAGCGACAGCCGCCATGGCCGGCCACGCTGAACGTCGCCACCTCGGCGCCGTACCAGTGCCACCAGCCTCGCAAACTGCACCTCGGTCAGACCCGCAAACGGCTCGATCCACTTCGGATCATCTGCTGAGATCACCCCACCCATGCCCGACCAACGCACCAGCAGCACCACCGGTTACGGGACAACCTCTAGGAAGGTAGGACAGCCTTTAGAGGCCGTTCTCTTTCCGAATGCCGTGTGCAGATTCCGCTGGTCAGGCATGAGATTGCGGCTGTGGCGGGAGCCTCGACTCGTTGCTGATCGAGTCGGTGGGGGTGGCGGATGCCGTCGATGCGTGCGGTCCTGGAAACGCGGCGGAAGGCCGCTGCCGTGCGGGTGGATGAGCTCGAAGCCGAACTGAAGCGGGTGCGGGCAGACTTGGCGGATGCCGAGGAGGTTCTCAAGCTTCGGACGATCGGCCTCGAGCAGTATCTGGAAGCGCTCGCCGAGGAGGAACAGCCGGCCGAGACAGTCGTTGGCCCGTCGCCGAGGACGCCGGTGGGCCCGCGCCGTGCGGTGCCGCATCGACAGAACGCGGCCGGGGTCGAAGACCTGTCGGTGGACTACCAGGCGGTGATGGCAGCCGCGGCCGAGGCCGGGATCGACGGGCTGGGTGCCCGGCGGGCGGCCGTGGTGCTTGGCTGGGACAGTGCCTCGGCCTCACGCGTCGAGGGTGCGAGAGCACGGCTGAAGAGGCTGGTGGAACGGGGCTGGCTGGTGGAGACGAGGCCCGGGAGGTTCACCCTGCCGTCAGGACTGCAGGCCGACGAGATCGTGCGGCCAGGCGGCGGCTCATCAGGGCGATCATCGACCAGCGGATGACGGCTTCGCTCGTGTCGGGGCGGCGTTCGTAGTCCCTGACCAGGCGGCGGCTGCGCAGAAACCACGCAAAGGACCGTTCGACGACCCAGCGGCGGGGAAGGGCCTGGAAGCCCCGGACGTCCTCACTGCGGCGGACGATGTCGAGGACGAGCCCGAGGTGCTGGCTGGTCCAGTCGGTGAGGTGGCCGGTGTAGCCGCCATCGGCCCAGACCCGGGCCAGCCGCCGGAAACGGCCGGCCGCCGCTGGCAGAAGGGACCGGGCGCCGTCCCGGTCGGTCACGGAGGCCGGTGTGACCAGGACGGCTAGGAGAAGTCCGAGCGTGTCGGTGAGCAGGTGCCGCTTGCGACCATTGATCTTCTTGCCCGCGTCGAAGCCCCGTGAGCCGAAGGTGACAGTGGCGTCTGCCTTCACCGACTGCGAGTCCACGACCCCCGCGCTCGGGTCGGCGCTGCGGCCTTCACCGGCGCGGACGGCTTCCCGCAGCCGGTGGTGCAGCTCGGTGACCAGTCCCGTGTCCCGCCAGCGGGCGAAGAAGGCGTAGACGCGCGGCCAGGGCGGGAAGTCCGCGGGCATCGCCCTCCACTTGATGCCGTTGTCGACGAGGTAGCGCACTGCGTCGATCATCTGCCGGTGGCAGTAGCCCTCCGGACGCCCGCCACAGCCCGAAAGCCAGCCCGGAACCGGCAGCAGATCCCTCACCACGGCCCACTCGGCATCGCTCATGTCCGAGCCGTATCGAGGCCGGCGCTGCGGCCGGTCGACTGCGTTCCCGAACCTGTGGGCGAGGCAGTCACACCCACGAGTGGACGAACTGGACTCGGCGACCACGACCACGCGACACTTCGACAACAGGGCCTCTTGCTTCTCGCTGGACTCGACATCCGCGAGCTACCAAGAGGCCCTTCCTTCATGCACCCGCCCCGGACAACTCACCCGAACCAGGACCCCGTTCGAACCTGCCCGACCGCGCGAGCGGATAGAGAACAGGCAGTTAGACCGTGTCCTACATGGTCAGTTTGAGGAGTCGTTTGTAGCAGCACAGTGCTGCGGCGAGGCCGAGAAAGGCCAGGTAGTTGCGGGGTTTCCGTTCGTAGCGAGGGCTGAGTCTGCGGTAGCCGGACAGCCAGGAGATGGTCCGTTCGATCACCCATCGGCGCCGACCCAATCGTTCGCTGGACTCGATGCCCTTGCGGGCGATACGCACTCCGATCCGCTTGCCGCGGAGCCATTTTCGCAGTTCAGGGATGTCGTAGGCCTTGTCGGCATGGAGGCGTTGGGGTTTGAAGTGGCGGCCGCGATAGGGGTCGTGTTTCGTTTGGTGACCCGCCACCATGGGCTTCAGGCTTTGGCTGTCGTGGACGTTGGCGGCCGAGACGCCGACGACCAGGGGCAGTCCGTTCGCGTCCGACAGGGTGTGCATCTTGGAACCCGGCTTGCCTCGGTCCACGGGGCTCGGACCTGTGTGTTCGCCCCTTTTTTAGCGCGCACATGAGCCGAGTCGAGGACCACACGGGAGACATCGACAAGGCCCGCGTCATCGAGCCGGTGAACGACGGCTTCATGCAAGCGCCCCCACACGCCGGCCCTCGACCAGATCATGAACCTGCGGTGTGCGGTCGACTTCGATATCCCGAAACACGGCGGCAGAGCCCGCCAGGCACATCCACTGACCAGCACATAGATGATCGCTGCGAACAGCGTCTCATCAGGCGTGTTCTGCTTCCCGCCGCCCTGCGGCCGAACCCGGACCTCCGGGATCAACGGCCTGGCGATCTCCCACAAGCCGTCCGGAACAATCCAACTCCACGTACCCCGCCCCATACGCAGCCCAACGACCAACTGACCACGTAGGACACGGTCTTAGGGCTCGCAGAGAATCAACATGTTGGTTTGATCTTTGTGGGGCTGCTGTTGGCGAGGAACGTGGTGATATCAGCAGGTGTCCGGAACCTGGCCGTCGAGGGTGGAATCGTGTAGCCGTGCTCGGCCAGGAGGGGCTGGACTTGGAGAACGGCCCTGGTGAGGGTGCTGGTGCGGACTCCGAAGAGTTGGGCGAGAAGGTCTCGGGTGCCGAGTTTGCGCGGGTAGAGCACGGTGGCCAGGACTCTGTCGGCGGTGGTCAGCTTGTCCTTGGCCCCAGCGCCTCGAGCGCGGATGCGTTGGCCTCCTCGCTGCCGGAGCCGTCCGTGCTCACGTAACTCGTCCAGCTTCTGTGCCAGTTGATCGACGAGTTCGTTCATCACCGGTTCGGGCATTCCGGTCAGCTCCGGATTGCGCAGGCACCCGGTGCAGGGCTGCGGGGACGGGCCGCCAACTGACCGCGAGTCCTTGGCGCCGCTGGTGGTGACGGGAGGGTGAGGGTGGAGGGTGTAGTTCCAGTCTCCATGGAAGCGGTGCCGGTGTATGGGCAGAGCGTCGATATCACCGTCGGTGACCCTGATGCCGGTGTCGTAGGTGCCAGGGTCCAGCTCCGCGTGGACGGTCAGCCCGGTCCGGGTGGTGGTCGCCGCGATGCTGTTCACGATGACGTCGTGGCTGGTCAGCGGGCGGCCGCGCCAGTTCATAGAGATGTGGGAGAACAGCCGGTGCTCGATCTTGTTCCATTTCGAAGTGCCCGGCGGCATGTGGCAGACCGTGATGGCCAGGCCCGTCTCGGCGGCCAGGGCGGCGAGTTCCGTCTTCCAGGCGCGGGTGCGGTAACCGTTGGACCCGCCCGCGTCCGCAGTGACCAGCAGACGGGTGGCGGCCGGATAGTCGTGCCGGCCCCGGGCCTGCCACCAGCGGCGGATGGAAGCGACAGCGAACGCGGCGGTGTCGTGATCCGTGCCGACACTCACCCAGCCGGTGTTCGCGGCGATGTCATAGATGCCGTAGGGGATCGCCTTGCCCGGTCCCTGTCGGTCCAGGAAGTCGTGCGTCTTGGCCAGGACCGGCTCACCGGCCGGCCGCCACTGTCGGCCCGCGTTCTTGTAATCGCCGACGAGTTCCTTCTTCTTCACATCCACGCTGATCACCGGCTGGCCGGCATCCATGTGCTGCCTGGCCCGCTCGTTGATGTAGCGGAACTGGGCGTCACGGTCCGGGTGCTGCTTGCCTTCGGTGGTCTTGGTGCCGGCCTGCAGACACCTCAGGCGCTCAACGTGTCAAGCAGCTGCGGCGAGAGCGGTCGGAAAGGCCGTGTGTTCCTCGAACAGCGTGTGGTGCTGGAGGCAGCAGTAGAGCTGGCCGAGCATGCGGTTGAAGAGGTTGCGCTGGGCGGCAGCGTGCCAGTCCCCGCGGTCATAGCGGCGGCGCCGGTAGTGCGCCTTGGCGCCGGGCGAGGCGGTGATCGCGGCGAAGGCCCAGAGGTAGCCGGCGTGGTTGAGCCGGTCATTCTTCACCCACCGCCGGGTGATGCTCGACTTCTTGCCGGAGGCCCTGGTGATAGGTGATGCGCCTGCGTATGCCTTCAGACCGCGGGCGTCCGCGAAGCGGGCCTTGTCGTCTCCGATCTCGGCGAGCACCCGGGCGCCGAGCTGGACGCCGAGACCGGGGAAGCTGAGGATGATCTCAGCGTCCGGGTGCTGAGAGAAAGCTTCTTCGACCGCCTCAGCGAGGTCGTCGGCAGCCGTGCAGGCGGCCTCCAGCTGGACCAAGAGCGCGAGCATTTGCTTGCCCAGCGCGTCCTCGACCAGGGGCGGCTGATGAGCATAGTCGGCGCGGAAGACGCCACGGAGCCGCTCGGCCTCGGCCGTGATGCCCCGCTTGCGGCCGGCCCGCTTGAGCGCGGCCTCCAGCTGCGGGCGGGTCAGCCGCGCGGCCCGGGTCGGCGTCGGGGCCGCCTTCAGAAGCTCCCGGGCTTCCGGTCGGCACAGACCGTTGCGCCAGGGCTCGAAGGCCGCCAGGGCGGCCGCGTAATACTCCGCAGCAGCGAGCGAAGCTGGTTGGACAGCTGCTGGCGGTTCCAGAGTGAGTCTTGCTGAGCACGGGCGAGGACGGCAACGGCCCGGCCGAGGTCGCTGTCATCAGGCAGCGGCCGGTGGGCGTGCATGTCGGTGCGCAGGATGTTCGCGAGGACCAGGGCGTCGCCGGGGTCGGACTTCTTGCGCGAGACCGAGTGCCGGTCGCGGTAGCGGGCGGCGGCCATCGGGTTGATCGCGAACACTTGCCGCTTGCCGGCCCTCAGCACGGCCACGAGCAGGCCCCGCGAGGTCTCGATCGCGACCGGGATCGGGTTCTCCTCACTGTCGCCGTACTCGACCAGCAAGTCCAGCAGGATCTTGTAGCCCGTGGCGTCGTCGGTAATGTGCCGCTTGGCCAGTAACTGACCGCTGTCGTCGACCAGGGCGACGTCATGTGTCCGCTCGGCCCAGCCGATGCCGCAGTAGATCAAGATGTTCCTCCCCATGGTGCAGTTTCTGCAGGTCACGAGCTCATGCGGAACCACGCAGCGACCTAATCCCAGGGCTCCGCGCAAGGGCCGGCCCGCCACCTCAGTAGCTGTTCGTGGCACCAGCTCGCCCCACGGGCCTCGGTCTATCCGGGAGCTCAGACAGCTCGGGTTTCACAAGAGGTCACCGTGCAGCGGACTCGCACCGCCAACACCAACGAGTGATCAAGGTGTGAGTGTTGACGCTCGACGGTCCTGGGCGGCGCTGATCTACCTATAGGCATCGGGGCCAGGCGACCTTGAGGCGTACACCCAAAACCGACGAACATCAACATCCACACTGTGGTGACAGGTGTCGCCTCGACACCCGCCCGACCGCCACCACCGCAAGCACCAGGCCGTCGCACCGCTCTGCAGGAAGGCATGGCCTGCCGGGCTGAAACAAGGTGTCAACGTCCCGGTACTCGAACAGATCCGAAGAGCCGGAGCTTCACGGACCCGTTGTTAGAAGGGGATTAGGCTGAAGCCCTCCTCACGCAGCAGGTCAGCGACCGTGTCCGCTCCCACCCGATGCCCCTGCCGGGTGAGCTCGGTTGCGAGGCTCCTGGTCGACTTCACCGTCCAACGCAGCGGCGACATCGGATCGCCCCGTTCGTCAGGTTCCACCAGCGCCAGCAAGGCGGGCCGCAGTCCCGGATCAAGGTCCACGGCCTTCTTCCGGCCACCACCGGGCCTGCGTACCCGGCCCAGAGGTTCCTCGCCGGCCTCCAGCTCGTCCACGCCCTCGCGGACCGTCGTCTCGCTGACCTGGGCCGCCCGCGCAACCGCCCGGATACCACCATGCCCCAGGACCCGGGCCTCGGCCCCCATCATCAACCGGCGCTGCCGTTCGTCGAGATGTGGAAACAACACTCCCAACTGCACTGCAAGTTGGCCACGAACCTCGTCGGAGACGCTCATACCACAACAACGAGCCGCATCACGGGAAGCAACACCTTGATTCTCTGCGAGCCCTAACGAGCTCGTGCACGGTAAGCGGTGAGACGTCGAGGGTGATGGTGGGGCTCGGTGTTCACTTCTGCCGTGCCGACATCAGGTTCGCGGTTTGCTGGTGTGAGAGCAGGCTGGCGATGGCCTGGACGGTGTCGCTCATGTGTTCGCGGCGGCCGAGGTGTCGGGCCAGGGCCCGCCAGTTCTTGAGGTGGGCGATGCCGTGCTCGACCCGGATCCGCCTCGATGAGTGCGCCTTGCGCTGGCGCTGGTACATCTCCTCGTACCAGTCCGGGGCGTTCTTCTTGAACTTGCGGTGCGGCGGGGTGATCACCCGGCCGCCGGTCTGAGCGCCCAGGCCCTGGTAGCCGGCGTCGGCGAGGATTTCCACCGCGGGCCCGTCGGCCAGGAGCTTGACCAGCCCAAGCTGGCGGGCGTGGGTGATGTCCGCGCAGCTGCCGGGCCTGTTCGGGCTGCAGAAGAGCACGCGGCCGTCCCCGTCCGTGACGACCATGCTCTTGACCGCGTTCTGCTTGTTCTTGCCGGAGATGAACCTGTCCCGGTCCTTGCGCCCCGCGGCCGGCCGGCGGACCCGGATCTCGGTGCCGTCGATGATCCCGGTCTTCCCGCTTGCGCCGAGATGGGCGATGACCTCTGCCAAGGTCCGCAACCGCACTCCGGGACTCACGGTGCAGCCGCGCTCGGCCAACAGGGGCCGCACCTCACCGACGGCGCGGGTGATGGTGGAGCGGTCCACCCCGAACCAGCAGGCCAGCACGTCGTGAGTGACCCCATGCCGAAGATGGACGAGCGTGGCCAGGAGCCGGTCGACGAAGACCAGCCGGTGCTTCGCGCCTGCGCCCACAGCCCGCTTCCGCGGCCGGGAGGTGAGCCGGGCCCGGTGACACTGATGCCACAACGGACCCATCTCGGAAACGAGTTCAGCGATCACGTCAACAGATAAGCCCGTGATCCTCCGGCCGCTGATGATCGCTGCACGAGACGCGTTCCTCACATGAACATGATCGACGATCGGGAGTCTCGACGTCTCACCGCTTACCGTGCACGAACTCGCTAGGGTATACAGGGCATACGCCTAGATTAGATGCCCTCTCGGATCCCAAGGTCCGGAACCGGCTTACAGTTCAGGCGTCGCGGACAAGGGAGGGGTGGTTGTCTGTGTTCTGGAGGCGGGGCAGGCTCAGCGCCTCTGTCTCTTGGCCGGTTGAGGCGCCGTCGGGTACCCGAAAGCCGGCGGTGCCGCTTGGGAGGGGCCCGGCTGGTGACCGGCCTGGGGACTGGAGAACTGACCGGAACCGGCCGCGGACACCAGATATCTCCCCACTGGGTTCTGCGCCTCGTCCGAGGCAGGCAGAACTCCCGGCAGCGGCACAGCGGCCCCGCTCCAAGACTGTGCAGCCCCCGCACCGGGCAGCCCCAGCCCGGGCTGCACACCGCCGGCAACCACACCGGACAAGAAGTCCCGCTCCCGCGGTACCGCCGGGTCGATGTAGTAACCCGCCCTGTTCGGCCGTGGCTTCACGGGGATCTGCGCATCCGCCAGCACCTTCCCCTCCGCTTCACTGACCACACTCGCAGGGTCGAGGAGATGATGCATCCGCTGCTGGGCTGCTTTCTCCCACGCGGGCGCGTCCTTCCTCCGCATGGGGAGGTGGCCGAGGGGGACCTGGGCGGGGTGTTCCGGCTCGCGGGTCAGGCCGTACAGCCGTGCGATCCCCGTGGCGTTGCTGACATTCGCAGCCGCCCTGGTGTCCTCACTGTGCCGCGCTACCGTCGGGTCGATGTGGTAACCCGCTCCCTGCGGCCGTGGCTTCACGGGGATCTGCGCATCCGCCAGCACCTTCCCCTCCGCTTCACTGACCACATTTTCGGGTTTGCGGAGGTTATGCATCCGCTGCCGGGCCGCGTTCTCCCACGCGGGCGCGTCCTTCCTGGCCTGCGTGGGGAGGTGGCCGAGGGGGACCTGGGCGGGGTGTTCCGGCTCGCGGGTCAGACCGTACAGCCGTGCGATCCCCGTGGCGTTGCTGACATTCGCAGCCGCCCTGGTGTCCTCACTGTGCCGCGGCACCGCCGGGTCGATGTGGTAACCCCCCTGCGGCCGTGGCTTCAGGGGGATCTGCGCATCCGCCAGCACCATCCTCTCCGCTTCACTGGCCACCTTGACAGGGCTGAGGAGATGATGCATCCGCTGCCGGGCCGCGTTCTCCCACTTGGGCGCGTCCTTCCTGGTCGCCGTGGGGAGGTGACCGAGGGGGACCTGGGCGGGGTGTTCCGGCTCGCGGGTCAGGCCGTACAGCCGTGCGATCCCCGTGGCGTTGCTGACATTCGCAGCCGCCCTGGTGTCCTCACTGTGCCGCGCTACCGCCGGGTCGATGTAGTAACCCGCTCCCTGCGGCCGTAGCTTCAGGGGAATTTGCGCATCCGCCAGCACCATCCTCTCCGCTTCACTGGCCACCTTGGCAGGGTCGAGGAGATGATGCATCCGCTTCCGGGCCGCGTTCTCCCACGCGGGCGCGTCCTTCCTGCTCCGCTTGGGGAGGTTGCCGAGGGGGACCTGGGCGGGGTGTTCCGGCTCGCCGCTCAGGCCGTACAGCCGGGCCATCCCCAGAGCGTGCCCTTGAAGGGGAGCCTGCTGATCCATGACATCCTCCATACGCAAACCGCCGACAACACCCCCCTCAACGCAGCACACCGCCCGACGGTTCAACACCCGCCTGCCCTAAGACCGTGTCCTACGTGGTGAGGCGGATGAGTCGTTTGTAGCAGCAGAGGGCGGCGGCTAGGCCGAGAAATGCCAGGTAGTTGCGGGGGTCGCGCTCGTACCGCGGGCTGAGTCTGCGGTAGCCGGACAGCCACGACATGGTGCGCTCGATGACCCAGCGTCGGCGTCCTACTGAGGTTTTCAGGGCGGGGTCGGTGGGGTGATGGCCAGACCTGTGGCGGTCAGGCAGCCGTCGACCAGGTGGGGTCGGAGCTGGATCCTGCGTAACTCGCGGCGAAGGGTGCGGTCGAGGTCGGCGGATGTGTCGAAGGCGGTGTTGGCCATCGCCCTGCGTACCAGCGACCAGACGGCCTCGACGGGATTGAGGTCGGGTGCGTAGGGCGGGAGGCGGACGGTGGTGAGCCAGTCGTGGTCGGCCTCGTACTGCTTCAGCCCGGTGGCCAGGTGGGTGTTGAGGTTGTCCCAGACCACCACGATCGGGCCGTCGAGCTGGAGGTGTGCGCGGACCAGGAGGTCGCGGTAGTCCTGCCAGGAGAGGCTTTTGCGTGCGCCCTTGAGGCGGAGGTGAGCGCGGGGCCGGTGGATGAGGCGGCTCTTCTCGCCGGGTTTGTAGCAGCACAGTGCGGCGATGGAAGTCCGGCGGCGGGACCTGCCGCGGACGCGGATGACGGGGGTGTGTCCGCGTCGGCCCCAGGTGTGGGCACGGGGCGGGGTCATCGAGAAGCCGGCCTCGTCCTCGAAGACGATCCAGGCACCGGACGCCGCCGCGAGTCTTTTACCTGCGGCCACACCTCCCTCTTCCACAGCTCCACCGCATGCTCGTCGCGCTCGAGTGCTCTGCGGGCGGGTGCCTGCCAGGACCAACCGTGCCGTTTCAGCAGCCGCCACACCGTCGCCACCGACAGGCTCACCCGCAGACGCCGGCGGATCACCGTCTGCACCCGTGTCAGGGTCCAGCGTTCGTCTTCGAAGCCGTGTACGGCCGGCCCCTTGCCGAGTTCTTCCTCGAGCACGGCGAACTGGGCGTCTGTGACGGTCGGGGAGTTCGCCGGACCCGCCGAGCGCAGGGCCTCCATGCCGCCCTCGCGCCAGGCACGACGCCAGCGCTCCACCGACCGCACACTCACCCGCAGATCCTTCGCGATCGCCGCCGTCTTCTCGCCCGCCGCGAACCTCTCGCCGGCCTGAAGCCGGATCCCCTCACGAAAGGCCCGCCGCTCAGCGGTCAAGCCCCCACCCTCCGGATACCTCACACCAACGGCATACCGCAGGGGCCATCAGCCGTCACTACCCGACGACAACCCGAAATCCTCAGTAATCGTTCGCTGGACTCGATGCCCTTGCGGGCGATGCGGACGCCAATGCGCTTGCCGCGTAACCATTTCCGCAGGTGGGGGATGTCGTACGCCTTGTCGGCGTGCAGGCGCTGGGGCTTGAAGTGGCGGTCGCGATGGGGGTCGTGTCTCGTTTGGTGACCCTCCACCATCGGCTTCAGTCCTTCGCTGTCGTGGGTGTTGCCGGCGGAGACACCGACAACGAGGGGCAGGCCGTTCGCGTCCGACAGGATGTGCATCTTGGAACCCGGCTTGCCCCGGTCCACGGGGCTCGGACCTGTGTGTTCGCCCCTTTTGGCCCGGACGTGGGCGGTGTCGAGTACGACGCGGGTGACGTCGATCAGGCCGGCGTCGTCGAGCCGGTGCAGCACGGCCTCGTGCAGACGGCCCCAGACACCGGCTCTGGACCAGATCAGGAACCGGCGGTGCGCAGTCGACTTCGATATCCCGAAGCACGGCGGCAGAGCCCGCCAGGCGCAACCGCTGACCAGCACGTAGATGATCGCCGCGAACAGCGTCTCATCAGGTGTGTCCTGCGTTCCGCCACCCTGCGGTCGCACCTTCGACGGCGGGATCAGCGGCTCGGCGATCTCCCACAGCCCGTCCGGAACAATCCAACTCCACGTACCCCGCCCCATAGACAGCCCAACGAGCGATCACCACGTAGGACACGGTCTAAAGGCTGTCCCGCAACGTTGAGGCGGGCGGTTGCGAGACCGAGAGGTTCGGCGCCTATCCTCCTGCTGTGCAGCTGCCTCGGGATCCGTCGAACGTCGCCTATGCTCTGGAGGCAGCGTTTCCGACCCGTCTTTCCGGTGACGTGCAGAGCGTCCTGGCGGTCATGCCGGAGGCCAGGCTCGCACCGACGATGCCATTCGAGGTCGAGGTGCAGGGCGAGACCGTCGCCATCCCGTCGCGCATCTACAACGAGGAGCCGAGCGCCGATTCGGAGCGGCCACCCCTGGCCGGGACTCAGCAGGTAATTTTGCACTGCCTGTACTCCCGGCACAGTGATGGCCAGGTCCGTCAGCGGCACCTTGAGCAGATTGTGGCGTCGGGCGAGCCGTGGGTAGTGCCGTTCGTGGTGCAGTTGGCCGGCGAATACGTGCTGGAGATCATCGAGGCGATCGGCCGGGGTCTTCCAGGACTCGCCATCCCAGGCTCGGCCCAGCGCCGACTCTACGGGGAGTTCATCGCTCGGAATCCGGCCTTCTTCGCCCGCACGGAGCGGCGCGTGGTGAGCTACTGGTCGTGCTACTACCGCTGGAAGTACGGAGCGTTTGGGACGTATCCAGGGTGCGTCCTTTTGGAAGCGTTCCGGGCCGCTGTGGTGGAACAGGTGGGCGGGCAGTGGCCGCGGCACACGCCGCATCCCGCTGGCGGACGCGGGTGAGGGACCTGCCTGAGTTCGGCCATGGCCCTATTCAGCAAGGTTGAGATTGTGCAGCCGGGCGATGCCGCGCACGGCGTGGTGGACACCGTCGCCCTTGAGCCTGCAGTCGCGGAGGATTTTCCAGGTCTTCATCCGGGCAAAGACGTGCTCCACTCGCGCACGGACCTGCTTGTGTGAGCGGTTGTGCTCCCGCTTCCAGCCGGGTAGTTCCTCGCCCTGGGTGCGGCGGTGAGGCATGATCAATCCGGTCCCTGGATAGCCGCCATCAGCTATCACGGTCGTCCGGCCGACCGCTGCCTTGGCCCCCGATTCCTCCCACGCCTTGCAGTCGTTCCGGTTGCCCGGCAGCGGCCGACCGACCACAACGACCAGGCGGGTGTCGGCATCGATTACCACTTGGTGATTGGTGGAGTACCGATAGTTCTTCGACTGCTCGGCCACCGCATGGTCTCGGGTGGGCACCAACGTCCCGTCCACGATCAGCACCGTGCCCCTCGCGAACCGGCGTCGGGGCGGCAAGGCCAGCAGAGGGCCGATGTGGTCGATGATCCGGTCGGTCGCCGACTTCGAAACCCCGAACAGCAGGGCCAGTTGGCGCATGGTCAAGGTGGTTCGCCAGTAGGCCGCGACCAGGAGAATACGGTCTTCAAGCGACAGGCCCCACGGACGACCCGTCCGTGGTTCGGCTGAGCTCTCGCGCTGCACCGCGGTCACCAACTTGCCGAAGGAGTGCGGGCTCAGCCCGGTGAACGGACGTATCCAAGACGGCTCTGACGCCGTGATCACACCAACCACACCAAGATCATCTCACCCGTGACCAGCAGTTACGGGACACTCCTTAGGTGGCTCGGCCATTGACCGGTCCGTCGACGGCGACCCGTTGCGCTGGGCCCGCGAGATCAAACTGTGCAACGTCCCGGGATGGATACCCAGATGCCGGCACCTCCGGAATCGGGTTTCCGGTCTCCGTAACGCTCCCTCGCGGAACTCGGTGTTGTAGATGCGCTTTCTGGATGCCACGACCCTCA
Source organism: Streptomyces sp. NBC_01723 (assembly GCF_036246005.1). NCBI lineage: Bacteria > Bacillati > Actinomycetota > Actinomycetes > Kitasatosporales > Streptomycetaceae > Streptomyces > Streptomyces sp. NBC_01723. The sequence continues at coordinate 6,924,486 of NZ_CP109171.1, read as the reverse complement.
ACTATCCCCCCGGTCGCGGTTTCCACAGTAGGAGGGGAACCTCACAGTGCCCGGGAACGGGCTGCGTTTCCGCTGACTGGCTATCGCTTCACCGCTGACGTACCAGCGCTCGGCCGCACGGTCGGGAGCCAGTGAACCGAACACCGCCGACCGCCGTTGAACGGAGGCGGAGGCTGACCGACCGGTAGGGCCGCGCACCGTGACGCGCGTACAACCGGGCCCGGCGCGGGGACAACGTACGGCTGTCCCACCGGCGGTCCCGCGCGCCGGTGCTCGGCCTCCGTCCTGCCACGCACCCCGATAGGATGGTATTCAGTGACGCAGTATTCGACGCCCACGGACGTGGGGGCGCGCGTCCTCGAGAGCGGCGTGATGGTGCTGTCGCTCGGGGAGCGGGAAGTACGTTGTCCACCCGAGGCCACCGCGGTCTGGATCGCCCTGCGTCGGCACGGAGGACGTACCGAGGAGGCGGCAGCCTGTCTGGCCGCGGCGTGGGATGAGAGCCCGGAGGACGTCCACGTCGAGGTCATGGATCTGGCACGGCGGTGGTGCCAGGGGGGATTCCTGCGCGGTGTGACGTGACCGCAGCCGGAACGAACGCCGCGGGCGTGGGGTGCCCGCCGAACGGGCCCGGTCGGCCGCCACGGGTGGACCGTCCGCCGCTTCCTGGGATGTGCCGGTTCCAGGCGCGGGGGACGCGCGCTTAGTACTCCAGCAGCGGTTCGTGTCCTGAACTGCGTTTTCGGTAGTGGCAGTGGTGGGCGACGGCCTGGCGGCGTCTTCTCCAGGCCGACCACTTCAGTGCGTGGGCGACGGGGTCGTGGTCGCTTCGTGGGTGGGGCAGGAGAGTGTCCAGGAGCCGCCGGATCTCTGCCACGGTGAGCGGGACGAGGGCTGATCCGTTTCTGCAGCCCCCTTTGCGGCCTCGCCGCGGGCCTGGGCGGCGAGTGCGGTCAGGACCGCGTGGGCGAGCATGGCCAGGGTGATGTGCCGATACCAGCCGGGATAGCGGCGGACCTCGTATTGGTCGAGGCCGCATTCGTTCTTCGCGGCCTGGAAGCACTCCTCGATCGCCCAGCGGGAGCCGGCGATGCGGGCCAGCTCGGCGATCTCGACACCAACGGGGGCGTAGGCGAGGTAGTAGGCGAGTTCGCCGGGGTCGGACAGGCTGCGGCGAGCCATGACCCAGCGGTGATGGGGCGGCGGGTCGGGGTCGAAGATGATGTTGGCGGGCAGCTTGGCTGCGGCCCGGTCGTAGACGCGCGGGCCCTTGGCGCCGTCGCCGCAGGAGAGTCTCTGCCAGGCATCGGCAGGGGCGTCCTCGATGAGCTGGTCGATGCGCCAAATGCCGGCCAGGGACTTGATCTGCTGTGACTTGGGCACCGCCACCACGTAGCCGATGTCAAGTTGCTCGAGCAGGCGGCGGAAGTGCCAGTCCTGCCCGTAGGCCTCGTCCGCGGTGACCCACTTGGCGGGCAGGCCGGTGGCCAGGCAGCGGCGGACGATGTTCCGGGCCAGTTCTCCCTTGGTCGCGAAGCCGCGTTTGTCGGGGATCTTCGCCGCCCGGCAGCGGTCGCGGTCGGACGTCCATGCCTTGGGCAGGTAGAGCTCCCGGTCCACCAGGGCCCGGCCCGAGTGGGTGGCATAGGCGGCGAACACCCCGATCTGGCAGTTGTCGATCTTTCCCGAGGTGCCGGTGTACTGTCGGCCCACCCCGGCCGAGGTGGTGCCCTTCTTGATGAACCCGGTGTCGTCAATGATCAACACTCCATTGAGGCCAAGGGACTCACCGACGTAGGCACGGACGTCGTCGCGCAGGGCGTCCGCGTCCCAGACGCTGCTGTTCAACAGCCGCTGGAAGCCGTCCGGCGTGCGGTGGCCTGCCCATTCCGCGAGCTGCCAGCCGTTCTTCCGTGCCGCTTGGCCCAGCAGACCGCGGACGTAGTCCCGCATCCGCCACCGCAGATCCGCCGGAGCGAACCGGCCCGCCACCCGGGCGAACACCGACTCCAACTCGTCAGCCCAGCAACCGCCTTCAGTCATGCCCTCCATACCGGGACAACGACAATCAGCAGCTCAGGACACGAACCGCTGCTGGAGTATTAGACCGTGTCCTACATGGTCAGTTGGTCGTTGGGTTGGTCATGGGGCGGGGTGCGTGGAGTTGGATTGTGCCGGACGGGCTGTGGGAGATCGCGAAGCCGCTGATCCCGCCATTGAAGGTGCGGCCACAGGGTGGTGGGACGCAGGACACACCTGATGAGACGCTGTTCGCCGCGATCATCTACGTCCTGGTCAGTGGGTGTGCCTGGCGGGCCCTGCCGCCCTGCTTCGGGATATCGAAGTCCACGGCGCATCGCCGGTTCCTGATCTGGTCGCGGGCCGGGGTGTGGGGCCGGCTGCACGAGGAGATCCTGCACCGCCTCGACGACGCCGGCCTGCTCGACCTGTCCCGGGCCGTCCTCGACTCCGCCCACGTCAGGGCGAAAAAGGGGGGCGAACTCACCGGTCCGAGCCCCGTGGACCGGGGTAAGGCGGGTTCCACGATGCACGTCCTGTCGGATGCGAGCGGACTGCCCCTCGTCGTCGGCATCACCGCGGCCAACACCCATGACAGCCGGGCCCTGAAGCCCATGGTGCTCGGCCACCAAACGAGACACGACCCCCACCGCGGACGTCACTTCAAGCCCCAGCGCCTGCACGCCGACAAGGCCTACGACATACCTGAACTGCGGAAATGGCTCCGCGGGAAACGCATCGGCGTCCGCATCGCCCGCAAGGGCATCGAGTCCAGCGAGCGACTCGGGCGCCGCAGGTGGGTGATCGAGCGGACCATGTCCTGGCTGACCGGCTACCGCCGACTCAACCACCGCTACGAGCACCATCCCCGCAACTACCTGGCATTCCTCGGCCTCGCCGCAGCCATCTGCTGCTACAAACGACTCCTCCGCCTCACCACATAGGACACGGTCCTACTACGCGCACGACGACGGGTACGCCGTGTACCTCATCCTGTACGTCACGGCCACACCATCGGCGAAGTCTTCCTCGCCCGCGCCCGTTGGCGCCTGGCCCGCCGCAGCACTCGCGGGTCCGTCCGCGTCCGCCTGCGCATCGTCGTCCTTGGCGCGACCGTCACCCTCGGATACAGCGCCGTCCGCATAGGCAACGTGATCGTCGGCGCCTTCGACACCTCCCTCGCGGAATGGGAGGGCTTCGCCTGGACCTGCGGTGATGTCGGCGCCATGCTCACACTGATCGGCTGGCTTGTGCCCACGATCAGCGACCAGGCCGAGAGCGTCCGGTACCGGATCAAGCAGTAGCGCAGCTACTACGGCCTGAGCCCCCTGCGGCTGGCCTTCTTTAGCGAGGCCCCGGAGATAGCGCTATCGATCGGCAGGGTCGACCCGGCCCAGAGACGCCGCTTCCGGCGCATCTCGATCACGCTCTACCGCCGAGCCGTCGAGATCCGGGACGCCCGCGTCGTGATGCGCCGGTACCTCGAAGCCTCCGTCCGCGAGGCCAGCTCCTCGCCGGAATCGCCGCCCGGGCCGCAGGCGTCCGCCCAGAGCCTGGCCGGCTCACCGAGTTCGTCGAATCTGAACGAGCAGCGGGCGTCCTCTCATGGCCCGGACAATTGTCTTCCACTCGTCGCGATCGGAACGGCGCCAGAGGCCATGGTCGAGGACTACGGACCGGCCAGGGCGCAGTCCGGCGTCGCCAATGAGCTCGACTCAGGGCGGCCGGACATCTTTTGTATAGTTGGGGCGTGGAAACAGCCACCCAAGCCTCTCTACGCTTCGCTGTGCTGGGGCCAGTCCGAGCGTGGCGAGGCGAAGCGGAACTGATCCTCGGCTCGCCACAGCAGCGTGTGGTGCTGGCAGCGCTGCTGTTGCGACGCGGACGTCTGGTCACCACCGACGAGCTCGTCTACGCTGTTTGGGGCGGGAATTCGCCAACGGCGGCCGTACCCGTACTGCGTACGTACATATCGCGGCTGCGCAAGATCTTGGAGCCTGAACGGGCACGCGACGAGTCCCGGGCTGTGATTGTCTCGGCCACCGATGGATACATGGCGCGCGTTCCTGAAAACGCCCTGGATTTGTGCGTGTTCGAGCAGCGAGTTACCCAAGCGGCGGAGTTGCGCACCGTGGGTGAGTTGTCCGCAGCTTCTCGGCTGCTGCACGCCGCGCTCAGCGGATGGTACGAGACCCCCCTGGCAGGGCTGGCGGGTCCCCTCGCCGAGGCCGAGCGTTCCCGGCTGGACGAAGCGCGGCTGAGCGCCCTTGAGGCACGCTTCGACGTCGATATCCAACTCGGGCGACATGGCGCCGTGGTTCCCGAGTTGCGCGCCCTGACAAATCAGTACCCGCTGCGTGAGCGACTGTGTGAGCTGCTCATGGCTGCCCTGTACCAGTCAGGGCGCCAGGCAGAGGCACTGGCCTGCTACCGCGCGACACGAAATACCCTGGTGGCTGAGTTGGGGGTCGAACCAGGCGCGTCGTTGAGGGCACTCCACCACAACATTCTGACGGCCGATGTGTCGCTCGAGCACTCCTCGCCCTCGCGACGAACAGCTACGCCAGCAGACGCACGCCCCGCTTCCACCTCCGAACCGGTTGCCCGCCCCGCCCAACTCCCAGCCGGCCTGTCCACCTTCACCGGCCGAGAAGCCGAACTCGACCAGGTGCGTGCTCTGTTGCCTATGGACGGCAACCACTCCGAGAGGATGGCCATCAGTGTCGTGAGTGGCATGGCCGGGATTGGAAAAACTACTCTGGCCGTCCATTTGGCCCATGAGGTCGCCGGTCGCTTTCCCGACGGCCAACTGTTCATCAACCTACGTGGGTTCGACGCGACTGGTTCGATCATGATGCCGGAGGAGGCCATCCGTATTTTCCTCGACGCGTTAGGCGTCCCTCCGCAGCGGATTCCCTCCCAACTTGAGGCTCAGATCGCCCTATACCGCACTTTGCTCGCCAAACGACGGATGCTGATTGTTCTCGACAATGCCCGCGACGTCGAACACCTGCGTCCGTTGTTGCCCGGCTCACCAGGCTGCCTCGTCATCGTCACCAGTCGCAACCAACTCACCAGTTTGATCGCCAGTGAGGGTGCGTACCCGCTGACTCTGAGCCAATTGACGCCGACAGACGCGTATGACTTCCTGAGGCTTCGGCTCGGGGCGAAGCGACTATCGGCGGAACCAGTCGCGGTGGACGAGATCATCGCACTCTGTGGTCGGCTGCCGCTGGCACTGGCCGTCGTCGCCGCCCGCGCGGCGATCAACCCCCACTTTCCGCTCGGTGTCATCGTCGACGAACTGCGCGACAGCCAGGGAAGCCTCGACGCCTTTACGGGCGGTGACCTCCGCACTGATGTACGTGCCATCTTCTCTTGGTCGTACGATGCGTTGTCGCCCGCGGCCTCCCGCTTGTTCCGCCTCCTGGGCCTCCACGTCGGCCCGGACATCTCCGCACCTGCTGTGGCCGCCCTCGCCAGGCTTCCCCTGCGGGAGGCTCGCAACTTGCTCGCGGAACTGACTCACGCGCACCTGCTCGTCGAACGGGTACCCGGCCGCTACACCATGCACGACCTCCTGCGTGTCTACGCGCGCGAGGAGGTCCGCGCCGAGGAACCGCCACAGGAGCAGGATCGGGCAGTCGAGCGGCTGCTCGCGTGGTACTTGCACACCGTGGACGCGGTCTACCCTCTACTCGCCCCGCACCGCCAGCGGATTCTGCTGGAACCAGTGCCCCCCGGTTGCTGCCCCCTATCGTTCACAACTTATGACCAGGCTCTGCAGTGGTGCGAGATCGAGCGGGCCAACCTCGTTGCCGCTGTGCATCAGGCCGCCGCCTCCGGTAGAGCAGGCATCGCCTGGCGACTCGCCGCGGTCTCCTGGGCTTTCTTCTATTTGCGCAGCCATCTGCACGACTGGCTCGACACCTCGACAACAGCTCTTGCGGCCGCCCGCGCTGCCTTCGACCGCAAAGGAGAGGCCCAGAGCCTCGGGGACGTGGCCGGTGCCCTGACGCACTGGCGCCGGTTCGACGAGAGCATCGACCACTACTGGCAGGCGATGGTTCTCTGCCGGGAGCTGGGAGATAGGGAGGGCAGGGCACAGGCCGTATGCAATCTCGGCAACGTGTATCTGAACAGCGGCAGGCTCGACAAGGCCGTCGAATACAGCCGGCGGGGACTAGTGATGATCCGGCACAGTGGCTACTCCTACGGAGAAGCGATAGCCCTGGCCAATCTGGGTGACGCCTACCAGCAGCTCGGCAGGCTTGACGAGGCCAACGACTGTCTGGAAAAGTCGTTGACCATCCTGCGAACCGTCGGCAATCGCTGGGTTGAAGGTGCCGTACTCGACATTCTCGGTACCGTTGCGCACCAGCTCCGTCGCTACGACGAAGCCATCGAGCGCTACGAGCAGGCCCTTAAAGCACATCGAGACGTTGCCAACCAATGGGGCGAAGGCCATACCTTGAGCAACCTTGGCGACGCCCAACTGGCCACCAACGAACCTGGGGCGGCTCGCAACAGCTGGCTCAAGGCCCTGGCGATCTGGAAGGATCTCGACCATCCTGACGCTGACAGCATGAGGGACAGACTCCGCTACCTGGACGGCTCCCCTCGGGGCGCCCTGCCGGATGCCGCATTCGGCGAAACAGCCACCGCGGTCCAACACTGAGCTTTTTCGAGGTCGTCACCGATCAGGTGATGGGCCGTGAAGCGCAACAAGCGAGGCCCCCGGGCTGTTGATCGAGATGTCTGACGCCTCAATCTCGTTGCTCGGGGGCCTCGTTGGTCGTCCGCACTGCCGCACTCGACCTGCCGCATGCACTCGTGGAGTGGGTCACCATGCTGATCGTCACCCGTGAGGGCGACCGGCGCTGCAAGTTCCGGCCGTCCCAGCGCGCGATGGTGGCACTGGTGTACCTGCGTGAGCACATCACTCTGGCGAGGATCGCCACCGGGTTCGGAATCAGCGATTCCACCGCCCACGCCTACACCCGCCCGGTTGTCGACCTGCTCGCCGCGCGTGCACCGGGTCTGCTGAAGACACTGCGCGAGAACGAGCCCGACTTCGTCCTGCTCGACGGCACCCTCGCTGAGTGCGACCGGGTCGGCGACGGCCGGGCCGACTACTCCCACAAGCATCGGCGCCACGGCGTGAACGCGCAGGTCGTCACCGATCCCGGTGGCCGGCTGCTATGGCTCTCGCCCGCTCTGCCGGGCCGCACTCACGACCTGACCGCAGCGCGCACCCACCGGATCATCCGAATCTGCGAGCGACAGGGCGCCCCGATCGTGGCTGATCTCGCCTACCAGGGCGCCGGCCCCTGGCTGACCACCGGCATCAAACGTAGGCCCCTCGAGGAACTCACTCCCACCAACAGGACCCGCAACCGTGCTCTGACCGCGGCACGAGCACCCGTCGAACGAGGCGTCGCACACCTGAAGTCCTGGCGGATCTTCCGCAGATCCCGCTGCAGCCCCAGCCGCATGACGTCAATCGCGAAGGCGGTCCTCACACTGGAGCAGCAACGCTGAAGAAGCTCATTGCCCAAAGAATATTGAGCCTTTTCAGCGTGGCCACTGAACGGGTGATGGTGCTGCTGGGGAGGAGGGACCGCAACGCACGAGGCTCCCGTGCCGTTGAGGGAGGTGTTCGAAGTCTCAATCCATCGGCACAGGAGCCTCGTTGGTTCCCTATCCTGCCGCACTCGACCTGTCTCACGCCTTGGTCGCGTGGGTCACGATGCTCATCGTCACCCTTGAGGGGGACCGGCGATGCAAGCTCCCGCCGCACCAGCGTGCGCTGGTCGCCCTGGTGTATCTGCGCCGTCACGACACCCTCGCGCGCATCGCGGCCGGCTTCGGTATATCCGTCGGTACCGCTCACGCATACGCCACGGCCGTCGTCGGTCTGCTCGCCGGCCGGGCTCCGGGCCTGCTGAAGGTCCTGCGCGAGAGCGACCCGGACCTCGTGCTGCTGGACGGGACCCTCGCCGAGTGCGACCGGACCGGCGACGGCCGTGGGCCGTGGCGACTACCCGGCCAAGCACCGCCGCCACGGGGTGAACGACCAGGCCGTCACCGACCCCACCGGCAAGGTGCTGTGGATCTCGCCCGCGCTGCCGGACCGCACCCATGACCTGACCTCGGCCCGCCCCCACCGGATCATCCGGATCTGCGAGCGACAGGGCGCCCCCGCCCTGGCTGACCGCGCATACCAGGGCGCCGGCCCTTGGGCCACCACCGGGCTCAAACGACCACCCGGAGGCGAACTCACGCCCACACAGCGAACTGTCAACCGCGCACCGGCCCAGGCTCGAGCTCCCGTCGAACGCGGCATGGCACAGCTGAAGTCCTGGCAGATCTTCCGCAGAGCCCGCATCAGCCCCAACCACATGACCGTCATCGCCAAGGCCCTCCTCACCCTGGAGAGCCAACTCTGAAAGAGCTCAATGTGTGCGGACGTCTGAACCCCGGGTGCACTGAACCCCTCCGGGCAGTCCCGACCAGTGCTGAAGACGTTTCATCTCGCTTTGCCTCGCGGTGGCTGTAGGTAAGGCGTGGCGGGACGTTGCTGGGGAGGCGGGGCGGAACGAAGCGGCCAGTCGTCCGGCACGCTTCCTGGGGACCGTAGTGGTGTCAGGAAAGCCGCGCTCACAGCAGTCGCACTAGAGGTTGTCCCGTAACCGGTGGTGCTGCTGGTGCGTTGGTCGGGCATGGGTGGGGTGATCTCAGCAGATGATCCGAAGTGGATCGAGCCGTTTGCGGGTCTGACCGAGGTGCAGTTTGCGAGGCTGGTGGCACTGGTACGGCGCCGAGGTGGCGACGTTCAGCGTGGCCGGCCATGGCGGCTGTCGCTCGAAGACCGGGTGTTGCTGGTGGCGACGTACTGGCGCACGAACCTCACGTTGCGGCAGGTGGCGCCGTTGTTCGGAGTCTCGAAGTCCGCTGCCGACCGCATCTTGGACCATCTCGCACCGCTGCTGGCCATCTCGCCCGCGCGGCGGCCGCGCAAGGACACCGTCTACATCGTCGACGGCACTCTGGTGCCCACCCGCGACCGCAGTGTCGCCGCGTCCAGCAAGAACTACCGGTACTCGACCAATCTGCAGGTCGTCATCGACGCCAACAGCCGCCTGGTCGTGGCCATCGGTCTCCCGCTGCCCGGCAGCCGCAACGACTGCCGGGCCTTCACCGAGTCCGGCATCGATCGGGCCTGCCGCGGCGCCCCGACCCTTGCCGACGGCGGCTACCAAGGCACCGGCCTCCTGATCCCGCACCGCAAACGACGAGGCCAGAGCCACCTCAGCCCCTCGCAGGAGGCAGAGAACGCCGTCCATCGCCGGGCACGAGCGCGCGTGGAACACGCCCTGTCGCGGTTGAAGAACTGGAAGATCCTGCGGGACTGCCGACTCAAGGGCGACGGAGTTCACCAGGCCATGCTCGGCATCGCCCGACTGCACAACCTGGCCCTCACTGGATAACTCACACTCCATACGGGACAACCTCTAGCCTCGCGCTTTCGCGAGGTGGGCTGTCCAAGAGATGATCAGAAACACGGAAAGTGCCCTTGACCTGCAACGATAGGACTTGCTGAGGGTCCTGTTGGCTGCAAGGAAAAGAGCACTTTCCAGGTGAGAGAGCCTATCTCGTCGTACCCGCGTGTCCGTGTCCAGGGAGACGGTCGGCAGGTGGTCTCGCAGGCCGGTGCGGTCCTGCTGCTGGAGACGGTCCGCAAGACGGGCCTTGACCAGGCGATATCCGCAGCCCTGGCGCCCTGGCGGAAGCCGCGGGCCGTCCACGATCCCGGAAGATCCTCCTGGACCTCGCGCTGGCAGTCGCGATGGGCGGGGACTGCCTGGCGGATATCGGCATGCTGCGGGCCGAGCCGGCCGTGTTCGGGCCGGTCGCCTCCGACCCGACGGTCTCCCGCCTCATCGACACCCTCGCAGCCTCCGGGGAGAAGGCCCTGCGGGCCATCCGTTCCGCGCGGGCTGAAGTCCGTCAACGTGCCTGGCGGTTGGCCGGACGGGCAGCGCCTGATGCGGGCGGGGCGGTGACCGTCGACCTCGACGGGGTGCTGGTGATCGCGCACTCGGACAAGGAGGACGCCGCACCCACCTGGAAGCGGACCTACGGCCATCACCCGCTGATGGGCTTCGTCGACCACGGACCGGGCGGCACGGGGGAACCGGTCGCGGCCCTGCTCAGACCAGGAAACGCGGGCTCGAACACCGCGTCCGACCACGTCACCGCCGCCCAACTGGCGCTGGCCCAGCTGCCGAAGAAGTACCGGCGTGGGCGCCGGACCCTGATCCGCACTGACTCCGCGGGCGGCACTCACGACTTCGTCGCATGGCTCGCCCAGCGGGGACGGTGGCTGTCCTACTCGGTCGGCATGGTGATCACCGACGCGATCCACCAGCACGTGCTGAAGGTTCCGGCCTCGGCCTGGACGGCGGCCATCGAGACCGGCGGCGAGATCCGCGACGGCGCCTGGGTCGCTGAACTCACCGGCGACGTTCTGGACGGCTGGCCCAAGGACATGCGGCTGATCGTCAGGAAGGAACGACCGCACCCCGGGGCCCAGTTGAGGCTCACGGACGCGGACGGCATGCGGCTGACCTGTTTCGCCACCAACACCTCGGGCCGGCCGATCGCCGAGCTCGAGCTCCGTCACCGGCTGCGGGCCCGGGCCGAGGACCGCATCCGGGCCGCCCGGGCCACCGGCCTGCGGAATCTTCCTCTGCACCGCACGGCCCAGAACCGGATCTGGCTGGAGATCGTGCAGATCGCTCTCGACCTGCTGGCCTGGATGCCGATGCTCGCCCTGACCGGCAAGGCCCGTCTCTGGGAACCTCGCCGCCTGCGGCTCCGCCTGTTCACCACGGCCGGACAGCTCGTGACCACCGGCCGTCGGCAAATCCTCCGCCTGGCCCAGCACTGGCCCTGGACCAGTCACATCACTGCCGCCCTCGAACGGCTCGCACTCCTGCCGAACCCGGGATGAGCAGCGGATTCATCCGCCCCTACGAGAGAACCCTCCGGCCGGAGCAGTGGAACCCGGCGTCCATCCGAGACGACACTCGGGCCCTCAACCTGCCCAGCCTCAGCCCACAGCACGAAAACGGTCCACCGACTCCGTCGGCGGACCGTCACGCAAGATCGAGGCTAGACCGTGTCCTACATGGTCAGTTTGAGGAGTCGTTTGTAGCAGCACAGTGCTGCGGCGAGGCCGAGAAAGGCCAGGTAGTTGCGGGGTTTCCGTTCGTAGCGAGGGCTGAGTCTGCGGTAGCCGGACAGCCAGGAGATGGTCCGTTCGATCACCCATCGGCGCCGACCCAATCGTTCGCTGGACTCGATGCCCTTGCGGGCGATACGCACTCCGATCCGCTTGCCGCGGAGCCATTTCCGCAGTTCAGGGATGTCGTAGGCCTTGTCGGCATGGAGGCGTTGGGGTTTGAAGTGGCGGCCGCGATAGGGGTCGTGTTTCGTTTGGTGACCCGCCACCATGGGCTTCAGGCTTTGGCTGTCGTGGACGTTGGCGGCCGAGACGCCGACGACCAGGGGCAGTCCGTTCGCGTCCGACAGGATGTGCATCTTGGAACCCGGCTTGCTCGGACCTGTGTGTTCGCCCCTTTTTTAGCGCGCACATGAGCCGAGTCGAGGACCACACGGGAGACATCGACAAGGCCCGCGTCATCGAGCCGGTGAACGACGGCTTCATGCAAGCGCCCCCACACGCCGGCCCTCGACCAGATCATGAACCTGCGGTGTGCGGTCGACTTCGATATCCCGAAACACGGCGGCAGAGCCCGCCAGGCACATCCACTGACCAGCACATAGATGATCGCTGCGAACAGCGTCTCATCAGGCGTGTTCTGCTTCCCGCCGCCCTGCGGCCGAACCCGGACCTCCGGGATCAACGGCCTGGCGATCTCCCACAAGCCGTCCGGAACAATCCAACTCCACGTACCCCGCCCCATACGCAGCCCAACGACCAACTGACCATGTAGGACACGGTCTTACTCCCGACTCCACGGGCCGGGCTGTCAAGGTGATGGATGTGGCGCTGACCCAGCACCGTGTTGACTTGGTGCTGACTGAGGTGGCATGACTTAGCGTTTCCGCAGGTCGGAGGGGTGAATTGGGATGTGCGGACGGCAGACGTGAACACCGAGCCCTACCGCCGCCCTCGACGTCTCACCGCTTACCGTGCACGAGCTCGTTAGGTGCATCGGCAGGACCTCCGAACACCCTGAGGGCGGCACGCCCACTTGGGGGTCCCGCCCTCACCGCCTGGCATGCCGCTGCAGGCGCGGACCAGGGCCTGGGCCCGGTCCCTCGCAGTACCCAGGAGGTGAACTGTTTCTCGCCGGTGGCCGTTGCGGTGTAGGCAGAGCTGTTGTAGCGCGCGGCCTATGACTGCTGGTCGGCTCCTGAGGGTTGACTCAGGCCAGGCGAGACTGTGCGCCGATACCGTAAGGAAGGAATGGATATGAGCAGGGGTGACGAAGTAGACGGGGCGGTCTCGAGGGGTGACCCTCTCGCGCCTGCGGTCCCGTCGGATGCCGGCCGGCCAGGAGGCTCCGCGCAGGGGGGGGAGCCGGCCCCGCATTTCAACGTGGTGATCTTCGGCGGCGAATCCGCCGCCATTGACGGCGAATCGGTGCCTGTGATGCCGGGCGAACCAATTGATGTCGCGATTCTCGACATGCTGCACGGATACGCACGCGTCCGGAACGCCCCCGTGACGGGGGCCATCCAAGACCCGTCCAGTGACTACGTGGCGATCGTGGAGGTCGCTCCGGACGGATCCAGCAAGCTGCTGGAGCAGCGGGCGCAGGCGGAATCGAGCGGAGCAGGGCAGGCCGTCCGATCCAACGGATCTGCTGGACAGGCTGAACACCCCGTTCCAGTCGAGTCGTTCGGGTCCGGCGTGCCTCGTGCCGATACCGTGCCCCCTGGCACGGGTCGTGCGAAGTCGTCCGTAGGGACACAGAGCGCGAAGCCGCGAACCGTGCCACCTGGTCGTCGGCAGGTGCCGGGCGGGGCATCCGCCCGCGGGAAAGCGCGGTCTCAGTCGGACGATGAGTACGAACAGCCTGGACTGCTCCAGCGTCCCCTGGTTGTTGGGGGGGCAGCGGTTAGCGTGGTAGTACTCGTCATTGGTTCGTTGGTGGCGATCGGCAGTGGATCGGGGAGCGCCGAAGAACAGAATCAGGCGGTCGGCTCGGGCAACGGGGTCAGCGAACCACCGATGACTTTCCGGCCACCGAGTTACTCCGCCCCGGCCAGGCCGTCGCCTTCTGTCTCGCCGTCGCCTTCTGTCTCGCCGTTGCCTTCTGTCTCGCCATCCGGGCGGAAGCCGAAGGTGAAGCCGAAGCTGAAGGTGAAGCCGACCTCCGTTCCGCCGAAGCCGCCGAAGCCGAAGGTGAAGCCGACCTCCGTTCCGCCGAAGCCGAAAGGGAGCCGGGAGGCAAGAGACGCGCCTGGAGTGCCCAGCGGTGCGGTGGTACTCAAGGGCGAGAAATACGGCTACTGTGTCGATCTTCCCGGCAAGGGCAAGGGCCGACCGGGAAACGCGGTCTATGACGAGAAGAGCTGCACCACATCACGCAGAGACAACCAGTTGTGGACGCTGAAACCGGTTCTCAGGGACCGCAGCACAGGCGGGTCTGATCTTTACCTGATCCGCAACGTCAAGGACGGTCTCTGTCTGGACCTGCCGGGTGAGGGCCCCGCCAAGGGCACGACGCCGGTCGTCGAGCATCACTGCAAGGCCACCGTGAAGGACAACCAGCTCTGGTGGTTCCACAAGCGCTCCAACGGCACGTACTGGATCCGCAACCAGAAGAGCGGTGACCTGTGTCTCGACGTGTCGCGAACGAGCAGGCAGGCCGAGAACGCCAAACTAACGGTCTTCGGGTGCAATGACGGCGACGACCACCAGTGGCGTTTCGTGAAGAGCTGAGGCGGCCGGGGGTGGATGTGCGCGCGGATGCACATCCACCCTGGCTTTGTCCAATGGCTCTGCGGGCCCTAGAGGTTGTCCCGTATGGAGTGTGAGTTATCCAGTGAGGGCCAGGTTGTGCAGTCGGGCGATGCCGAGCATGGCCTGGTGAACTCCGTCGCCCTTGAGTCGGCAGTCCCGCAGGATCTTCCAGTTCTTCAACCGCGACAGGGCGTGTTCCACGCGCGCTCGTGCCCGGCGATGGACGGCGTTCTCTGCCTCCTGCGAGGGGCTGAGGTGGCTCTGGCCTCGTCGTTTGCGGTGCGGGATCAGGAGGCCGGTGCCTTGGTAGCCGCCGTCGGCAAGGGTCGGGGCGCCGCGGCAGGCCCGATCGATGCCGGACTCGGTGAAGGCCCGGCAGTCGTTGCGGCTGCCGGGCAGCGGGAGACCGATGGCCACGACCAGGCGGCTGTTGGCGTCGATGACGACCTGCAGATTGGTCGAGTACCGGTAGTTCTTGCTGGACGCGGCGACACTGCGGTCGCGGGTGGGCACCAGAGTGCCGTCGACGATGTAGACGGTGTCCTTGCGCGGCCGCCGCGCGGGCGAGATGGCCAGCAGCGGTGCGAGATGGTCCAAGATGCGGTCGGCAGCGGACTTCGAGACTCCGAACAACGGCGCCACCTGCCGCAACGTGAGGTTCGTGCGCCAGTACGTCGCCACCAGCAACACCCGGTCTTCGAGCGACAGCCGCCATGGTCGGCCACGCTGAACGTCGCCACCTCGGCGCCGTACCAGTGCCACCAGCCTCGCAAACTGCACCTCGGTCAGACCCGCAAACGGCTCGATCCACTTCGGATCATCTGCTGAGATCACCCCACCCATGCCCGACCAACGCACCAGCAGCACCACCGGTTACGGGACAACCTCTACCTGCCCCGGTTCTCCTGGACGGCCATCGTCCGCCACGAGCTGGTTAAGGGCGGGTCCTCCATGGACGACCCCACTCTGGTCAGATACTGGCGAAGCCGTCGCCGGAAATCGGCGCCTCCCATGGACAAGAACAGCCTCTACCTGGCATTTCGCCAGAAAGGGCTGTGTCCACTCTGCGGGCAAGCGCTGATCGCTGGAGCCGAATACGAACCGGACAGCCCACGTGAGTGGATCGACTGGTTCGCGGCGTCGAAGAAGATGCTTCACAAGCATCACTTCGTTTACCGGCGCGACGGCGGCACTGACGAGCGGAACAACCTTCGCCTCGTGCACTCCGACTGCCATCGCCAGCACCACGCGGGTGATGGCAGCCGATCCACATAACCGCTGCACTGCGAAGCCCTCGTGGCTTGCTTGAGCCGGATGCGTTGAAAGGCGCACGTCCGGTTCTGAGGGGGCCGGGTCACGGCAACGTGACCCGGCTACCCGACTCATCTCAAAGCGCTACGAACGGGGATCCATCATCCTGACCTCGAACAAGACCTTCAGCGAGTGGGGCCAGGTCTTCGGCGACGAGGTCCTGGCCACCGCCATCCTCGACCGACTCCTCCACCACTGCGACGTCATCTCCATCAACGGACCCAGCTACCGGCTGAAGAACCGCCTCATGGCCATCGAGCGAGAGAACGACGTCGCCTAGAGGTTGTCCCGTATGGAGTGTGAGTTATCCAGTGAGGGCCAGGTTGTGCAGTCGGGCGATGCCGAGCATGGCCTGGTGAACTCCGTCGCCCTTGAGTCGGCAGTCCCGCAGGATCTTCCAGTTCTTCAACCGCGACAGGGCGTGTTCCACGCGCGCTCGTGCCCGGCGATGGACGGCGTTCTCTGCCTCCTGCGAGGGGCTGAGGTGGCTCTGGCCTCGTCGTTTGCGGTGCGGGATCAGGAGGCCGGTGCCTTGGTAGCCGCCGTCGGCAAGGGTCGGGGCGCCGCGGCAGGCCCGATCGATGCCGGACTCGGTGAAGGCCCGGCAGTCGTTGCGGCTGCCGGGCAGCGGGAGACCGATGGCCACGACCAGGCGGCTGTTGGCGTCGATGACGACCTGCAGATTGGTCGAGTACCGGTAGTTCTTGCTGGACGCGGCGACACTGCGGTCGCGGGTGGGCACCAGAGTGCCGTCGACGATGTAGACGGTGTCCTTGCGCGGCCGCCGCGCGGGCGAGATGGCCAGCAGCGGTGCGAGATGGTCCAAGATGCGGTCGGCAGCGGACTTCGAGACTCCGAACAACGGCGCCACCTGCCGCAACGTGAGGTTCGTGCGCCAGTACGTCGCCACCAGCAACACCCGGTCTTCGAGCGACAGCCGCCATGGCCGGCCACGCTGAACGTCGCCACCTCGGCGCCGTACCCGTGCCACCAGCCTCGCAAACTGCACCTCGGTCAGACCCGCAAACGGCTCGATCCACTTCGGATCATCTGCTGAGATCACCCCACCCATGCCCGACCAACGCACCAGCAGCACCACCGGTTACGGGACAACCTCTAGGGAGAACCGTCCCTTGATGAAGAGGTCCTTCCTGCCTCACTCGGGCTTCATCACCTGGGCCAGGCCCTTGGGGGTGTCCTTCACCTCCGGCGGCGGCCCCGGATTGCCTCGATAGGTCACACACCATCGATGGTCACCTTGCCCGTCGCTTCGGCCAGCGGGCGATGTTCGGTCAGACCGTCGGCCGACCCGCCGACGAAGGTCACCAGGACAGTGATCGAGTTCGGGTCCATCGAAGCCGTCGCCTCCACACGCTCTACTTCACTCGGGGCTGCAGCACCGTCACCGGAACCACCGCATCCCACGAGCGCAACCAGCAGGCCGGCACAGCCCACCATTCTTCGGATCAGCATTCACGCATCCTGCCAGGGCCAGGTCAGACGGCCTACAGCAGAGACGATCTTGTGACCTCGACCCAGGCCGGGCCCCGAACACGCGCCATCAACTGGGGCCGTTCAACCGTACGCAACTGGGGAAATGAGGCCGTACTCCGACACGAGGATCTCGTCTGCGGTCTTCGTCCGGATGTAGGGCTTGGGATCGGTGTTCCATGCGGCGGTCCAGGTCCGGATGTCCTTCTCCAGCGCCTGGACGCTTCTGTGGACGCCTCGCCGTATCTGCTTGCTCGTCAGCTCGGCGAACCACCGCTCGACCAGGTTGAGCCAGGACGAGCCGGTAGGCGTGAAGTGCAGGTGGAAGCGGGGGTGGGCCAGCAGCCAGGTTTTGATGGCTGGGGTCTTGTGGGTGGCGTAGTTGTCCAGCACCAGATGCACGTCCAGGCCCGCCGGCACCTCCCGGTCGAGTTTGATCAGGAACTTCTTGAACTCCTCGGCACGGTGCCGGCGGTGCAGGGAGCCGATCACCTTCCCCGTGGCCACCTCCAGTGCGGCGAACAACGTGGCGGTGCCCGCGCGCACGTGGGTGACCCGCTGCGGGACGCCGGGCATCATCGGCAGCACCGGCTGGGACCGGTCAAGGGCCCGGATCTGCGACTTCTCGTCGACACAGAGCACCAGGGCCTTCTCGGGCGGGTCCAGATAGAGGCCGACCACGTCGTGGACCTTGTCGACGAAGTGCGGGTCCGTCGACAGCTTGAACGTCTCGGTGCGGTGCGGTGCGGCTGCAGGCCGAAGGCCCGCCAGATCCGCGACACGGTCGACTGCGACAGACCCGTCTCCGTGGCCATCGCCCGCGTCGACCAGTGCGTGGCGTTCTTCGGCGCGGTCTCCAGCGTCCGCTTCACCACCGCAGCGACCTGCTCGTCGGTGACCGTCCGGGGCCCGCCAGAGCGCGGCACGTCACCCAGCCCGGCGATCCGGTGCCCGACGAACCGCCTCCGCCAGCGGCCCACCGCATGCGGTGTCGAACCGAGCTGTGCGGCCACGTCCTTGTTGGACGCGCCAGTCGCACAGGCCAGGATGACCCGGCACCGCAAAGCCCACGCCTACGGGGTGGAACAGCACCGCACCCACCCCTCCAGCGCAGCCCGCTCCGCATCCGACAAGATCAACTCGGCCTTCGGCCGCCCAGTACGCGCCACCAGGCAACCCTACACATCTGAACAGAACTCATGACTCAGAAGACTAGTAGGACTCCGTTAGGTCTGTCTCGATCTTGGTGTCGTGTGCGGTCGTCTGGGCAGGGGCTGGTGGCAGGTGGTGCAGATGCCGGTCCAGCACCTCAGGACGTCCTGGAGGGCGTCGAGGGTCTGGTAGAGGGTGAACCCGGTGTGGGTGCTTTTGAGGCCAGCCGCTGTTCGGTGAGAAATGCGTGGGCGGCGGTCACGAGGGTGACGTGATGGTGCCAGCCGGGCCAGGAGCGGCCTTCGAAGTGGTCCAGGCCCAGGCCGTGCTTGAGCTCACGGTAGTCGTGCTCGATGCGCCAGCGGACCTTGGCCAGACGGATAAGGTCCGTGATCGGAGTGTCGGCCGGCAGGCTGGACAGCCAGTAGTCGGTGGGCGCCTCGGCGTCCTCGGGCCACTCGACCAGCAGCCAGCAGTCAGGGCAGGACGCCGTCCCACCAGCCCTGTTCAGCCGAGGCGGCAGTCCGGATCGGACGCTCGACGGCCTTGGCCGCCGGACGGACACGCACGGTGGCGAAGCGGGACCGTAACTCTCCTCGCGAGCCCTGCCGCCAGGTGAGGGACGTGAACGCCTCCTGCCCGAGCCCTGCCGTCAGGGCCGCAACCGAGGGTGCCCGGTAGCGGGGCTGGGGCTAGCAGCCGACCGGGCCCGTGCGCTCCGGGGCCACCGGCTTCACGTCGAATGGATGGGCGCTCACGTCCGCGCGGACGGCCAGCACATAGTCGATCCCCCGCTCTGCGAGGCCGGCCCGCAGGTGGGCATTGGGAACCACCGGGGCCGCGACAGGCCGGGCGCCGGGACCGCCCGCCTGTACACGCGAATCCTCACCCGCGCCGATGCACGGTGATGCCTACGTCGCCCGTACCGCATGGGGTCGAGGCTTCCCTGCCCAGGTCGGACAATCAAGCGACAAACAGGCAAAAAAAGTCACTATCTGCTACATTCGCCTTATGAGGATCGACGTCGATGCCCTTCTGCGTGAGGTTGCGCTTCGACTACGGCCACGCATAGGTGAACTGGTCGACCTCCTGGTCTCGCGTATGCGCGAGGAGGTCCCCTCGGTATGGGCTTACGACGACCTCGCAGACCCGGCCATGCAGTCCGTCAGCCAGCACGTCGACACCTTATTGTATCTGCTCGAACGTGAGTTCGACACCTTTAGCGTCCAGGCCCCGCCTGCCGCTGTCAGCTTCGCCACCCGTCTGGCCGAGCACGGCGGGCAGATCACCGAACTCCTGCACGCCTACCGAATCGGGCATGCCGCCATCCTCGACCTGATTCGGGAGGAGGCGGCCCATCTCACTACCGACCCTGAGCTGCGCGACGCGGTGGCCGACGCATTGATCGAGGGAACGTTCGACTACATCGATCACACCTCCGAACAGGTCGTGACGGCATACCAGCACGCGCGGGACATCCGGCTTCAGCGGCGGCTCATCGTGGTCAACGAAGCGAGCTGCCGGATCGGCACCAGCCTGGACATCGCCCGCACCGCTCAGGAACTTGCCGAAGTGGGGACCGAGTATCTAGCCGACTTCGTGACCGTCGATCTTCTCGACGCCACACTCCGCGAAGAAGGCCCCGCTCCCGCGCAGGACATCCTGGTGTTGCGCCGCATCGCCCAGCACTCCGTGCTGGACGGCTGCCCGGAGTCAGCGGTCCCCACCGACCGCACGCACGGCTTCGCGCCGGGGTCGGAACCCGCTAGCGCCTTGTTCACCGGACATCCCCTGCGGCATCGCATCACGCCCGCCGACACCCCCGCATGGCTTGCGGGATCCGAGGCCCACAGGCACGCCATCGGCGCCTTCGGCATCCATACGATGCTGCTGATCCCATTCTGGGCCCGCGGCAGGCCTCTGGGCATCGCACAGTTCTTCCGCCACCGTGACGCAACGCCGTTCGACGACGACGACTTGCTCCTGGCCCAGGAGGTCACCTCCAGAGCGGCCATATACATCGACAACGCCCGCCGCTACACCTACGAACGCGCCACCGCCCTGGCTCTCCAGCGAAGCCTGCTCCCGAGCAACGTGCCCCGGCACGCCACTGTCGAGACAGCCGCCCGCTACCTGCCCTCCGGAGCCCGGGCCGGCGTGGGAGGCGACTGGTACGACGTAATCCCGCTCTCCGGGGCCCGGATCGCCCTCGTCATCGGTGACGTGGTCGGCCGTGGTCTGTACGCCTCGGCCACGATGGGGCGGCTGCGAACGGCCGTGCGGACGCTCGCGGACATCGATCTGATGCCCGACGAACTCCTCACCCACCTCGACGACGTGGTCATCAGGCTGCAGCGCGAGGAGGGCAGGGACCAGGACGAGATCAGCGCCACTTGCCTGTATGCGGTCTACGATCCCGTATCGCAGATCTGCTCGCTGGCCAGCGCCGGACATGTGCTGCCCGCAGTGGTGCCCCCGCCGACCGACGGCGGCCCCGCGGCGAACCCACAGGCGAGCTTCCCGGACGCGCCGATCGGCCCGCCGTTGGGCCTGGGCGGTCTCCCCTTCGAAACCGCCCGGTTCGAGCTACCGGAAGGCAGCCTCCTCGCCCTGTTCACGGACGGCCTCATCGAGAGTTCCACCCGCGACCCAGACAGCGGACTGGCCACGCTGCGTGACGTCCTCGCCCAAACCGATCCCTCGCTGGAGGACACCTGCGACCGGCTCTTGGACGAACTGTTGCCCTCCCGGCCGGCCGACGACGTCGCCCTCCTCCTCGCGCGCCCGCATGCCCTGGACGCCAACCATGTCACAACCCTGGAGCTGCCATCCGATCCGTCGATGGTCTCCCACGCACGCGCCTACGCGACCGACCATCTGGCCGCCTGGAAGCTGGACGACCTGGCCTTCAGCACGGAACTCATAGTCAGTGAACTCGTCACGAACGCAATCCGCTACGGCAAGGAGCCCCTCTGCCTGCGGATGATTCTCCAGTCCACGCTGACGTGCGAGGTCGCCGACGCCAGCAGTACGTCTCCCCGTCTGCGCCGAGCGAGGACCTTCGACGAAGACGGCCGCGGCCTGCTCCTAGTCGCCCAGCTCGCCAAGAACTGGGGCACCCGGTACACCCGCGACGGGAAGGTGATCTGGGCGGAACAATCCCTCCCCGGCTCCCCCTGATGCACCCGGCGGGGTTGGGCTAAACAGGCGTACCGGAACTGTAAATCGTTCGACTCTGCCCCGTAATCGGTGGTAACGAGGGGTGACGACCGTCGTTGACGGTACATGGAAGATGTCAACGACCTTGTGGACGTGGTGTTTTCGGGACTCGCCTCGCTCGTCGTCGACGAAGTGACGGACGAGGGCGAGTTCATCCGGATGCGGGCCCGGACGCGGGACGAGTTGGTGCAGTGCCCAGTGTGCGGGCAGCCGACGGGGCGGGTGCATGGCATCCATCAACGTACGATCGCGGACGTGCCAGCGGACGGCAGGCGAGTCGTGGTATCGGTGCAGGTCCGGCGTCTGGTCTGCCCAGTCCTGGGGTGCCACCGCCAGACGTTCCGGGAACAGGTCCCCGGCCTGATCGAGCGCTATCAGCGGCGCACATGCCGCCTCGCCGACCAGCTCGGCCAGGTGGTGAAGGAGTTAGCGGGCCGGGCGGGCGCCCGCCTCTCCCGTGTCCTGGCTGTGGCGATATCCCGCTCGACCGCGCTCAGGCTCCTGGCCCACCTGCCCTTGCCCGTGGTGCCGGTGCCGCGCGTCCTGGGCGTCGACGACTTCGCGCTCAAGCGCCGCCACCGCTACGCAACCGTCCTGATTGACGCCGAAACCGGCGAACGCGTCGACGTACTCCCGGGCCGTGGCGCCGACGCCCTGGAGCGGTGGCTACACGAGCACCCTGGCGTCGAGGTTGTCTGCCGTGATGGCTCCGGCGCATACGGTGAGGCCGTGCGCCGGGCCCTGCCAGAAGCGGTGCAGGTCAGCGACCGCTGGCACCTGTGGAAGAACCTGTGCGAGAAGACCCTGGCCGAGGTCCGCTCCCACAGCGCCTGCTGGGCCACAGCGAACCCGCACCGCCCGGCCGGCGTCCATGAGCAGACCACCCGCGAACGCTGGCACAAGATCCACGACCTCCTCAGCAAGGATGTGGGCCTGCTCGAATGTGCCCGCCGTATGAACCTGTCCCTCAACACCGTCAAGCGCTATGCGCGCACCCGCGAACCCGAAGTCCTGCGCCGGGCACCGCGTTACCGGCCCACGCTGGTCGACCCTTACCGCGACCACCTGCGCGAACGTCGTACAGCCGACCCCGCTGTCCCCGTGAAGCAGCTGTTCCGCGAGATCCAGGAGCAGGGCTACACCGGCAGCTTCAACCTCCTCCACCGCTACATCACTCAGGGCCGGGCAGAAGGCGACCGACCCGTCACCACCCCGCGATAGCTGGCCCGCCTCCTTCTCACCCACCCCGACCACCTCCGGGACAAGGACACAAGCCTCCTCACCGAGCTCACCGCGTCCTGCCCAGAGATGACACAACTAGCCTTATTCACACGTGAGTTCGCACAGCCCATCACGCCGGCCGCAGGCAATGACAAGAAACTCACCACGTGGATCGACAGCGTCCGCAGGGCCCAACTGCCCTACCTCCACGCCTTTGCGAACGGTCTCGAACTCGACCGTGCAGCCGTCAACGCCGGCCTCACCCGCCCGCACCACAACGGACGGACCGAAGGCGTCAACACCCGCACCAAACGCATCATGAGGCAGATGCACGGCCGCGCGGGCTTCGACCTCCTCCGCCACCGCATCCTCCTGCACTGATGATCACCCTTCGTTACCACCGATTACGGGACAGAGCCGAACGATTTACAGTCCCCGACTACGAAACCCACCACACCGCTCCGAAGCAATGATCCGCATCGCGATGATCGACCTGATGAGCCGCAGGCTCACACGAGAATCGACTCCAAACTGGAAGGACTCGTAGCCGCCGGGCCACGCTGACCCGCGCGTCCTCGCCCCTCATTCCCTTCAGCCAGCGGTCATCAATGACACCCGCCGCCTCCCGGCAGGCACTACAGGCGTTCTCCCGCTCCGACAGCCACCAGTGATCCGAAGGCGACATGCCGGCTATCTGGATTCCGCACAACGTCCTGTCGAAGACGCCGAAGGCGTGGGAGACATCGGCAGGAAGGCCGTCCGCGACGGCCCTCTCCCAGCGCATCCCCACGGGCAAGTACGGCGGCCGCGAGACCTCGAACCACTCGCCATCCACATGCGTGACGGCATGGCACCAGGAACAGGACCAGATCTCCTCTTGTGGCACAGCCGGCTGCACCGGCTATCGCCACATCGGCCTTCCACACACATCGCACTCCACGGGCGGATACTCACACGCATCCGTGCGTGGCCCAACCCGCTGACACCGCGCGACTTACCAAACACCCCCGACGGGACAAAACGCTCTTTAAGAGGTCGTTTGCATCTATGTCACCCGGATATATGCCGATTTTCGGAGTGCAAGGTTGTGGTGATCGTGAGGTAGCTGCTGAGCTTTGGGGTTTGTGGGTCGGATGGGGTGGTGGGAGGGACAGGCTGGCGCCTGCTCCTGTTTCATCCCAGGACGCCCGGTCTTCGCGGCCCGCGTGCTTCCGCCATCGCTGCTGTGCGCCTGGGCGCACTCGGCCCGCGGCGGTACGCCGGAAGCATGACGAAGCGACGTCCGTATCCGAGCGATCTGTCCGATGCGCGCTGGGAGTTGATCGAGCCGGTGCTCTCGGCCTGGCGCTTCGAGCGCCGTGGCCGGGCTCTGGACTTCGGCCGGCCACCCGAGCATGACCTGCGCGACATCATGGACGCGATCTTGTACGTCGACCGGACCGGGGTCCAGTGGCGCTACCTCCCGCACGACTTCCCGCACTGGAACACGGTCTACGGCTACTTCGCCAAATGGGCCGATGAGGGCGTGTTTGCCCAGCTCAACGGCCTTCTCCGGCAGCTCTTACGGGAGAAGGAGGGCCGGGACGGCGGGCCGTCGGCCTGCGTGATCGACGCTCAGAGCGTCAAGACCTCCACCAGCGTCCCCGCCGCCGGCCAGGGCGTCGACGCCGGGAAGAAGATCGTCGGCCGGAAGCGGAGCATCGTCACCGACACGCTCGGACTCCTCCTCGCGGTGCTGGTCACCGCAGCGAGCGTGCAGGACTCCGTCGCCGGCACCGCGCTGCTCGACCGGGTCGCCGCCGAGCACCCCGGCATCCGCAAGGTATGGGTCGACGGTGGCTACCGCCAGCACCTCGTCGAGCACGCCGCGACCCTCGGCATCGACATGGAGATCACCACCCGCAAGCCCGGGACCAGGGGCTTCGCCCCGATCCCGAAACGCTGGGCCGTCGAGCGGACCTACGGCTGGCTCATGCTCCACCGGCGCCTGGCCCGCGACTACGAAACCCCGCCGACCCGGTCCGAAGCGGTGGTCCGCATCGCCATGACCGACCTCATGGCCCGCCGCCTCACTGGCGAGAACACGATCTCCTGGCGCGACCCGAAAGAAGCCAACAAACCCCTCATCTCGGGATGAAACATCGGGCGAAAACGACCTCTAAGTGCGGGAGCGGCGCAATGAGCACCTTGCTTTCGACGTCTGACTCGCCGACGTTCGTCTGGACAGACAATGAGAACACCGCACGTTGACCAGCGGCTTGCGGCGCGACCGTGCAGCGGTCTTTCGGCCCTCACCACCACGCACACCTCGGGAGTGGTCAGGGGCAACGTTATGAGGATTAAACTGCTGAAGAGACAGATGCACGGCCAGGTCAACTTCGACCTTCTTCGACGCCGCATCCTACGATTCATCCGATACCGACACAGCATGCCATCTCCCGGTCGAAGTCCTGGCGAACCCTCCGCAGTTGACCTCGCCCCCCCCCGAGATCCCCGACAGAGTCAAGCTATGGCGTCTGCTCGAATGCACTCGTCGCCTCGATGTCGCCCTGACCTGAGGGCCCCTCAGCCCCTCTGGGCTGTGGAATAGCAGCCGGCGGCCGGTCAGCGGGCGGGACCGCGGCGTGCATGCGGGCTTGGCCCACTGTGGCTCGTCGAAGCGGTGCTTCCGCGGCTTGACGGTGTCTGAGTCCACCCGTGTCGGGGTGAAGGTTCATACGCGGAACCAGCCCGTTGACCGGGCGCCAACGCGGGTGTGTAGGGCTCAGGCTGGTACCGGTCGGCGCCGACCATCGCTGCCATCGCGACACCGTAGACCACCAGGCCAGCGGCCTCCCCTGCCGGGGCGGCGGGTCCTGCTCCGGCAGCGAAGGCCGCGGACGTGAACGCTCCCGCGATGGCGACGGTGCTCAGGGCCCACAGCGGATAGTTGACGCCGGGATGGGGCTCGTCCGGTCGCCTGCGGGGCCCGTAGAGCCTTGTCGCTTGCTCCACCGACACGGTCAGCGCCTCCGCTGCACCGAGTACGGCGCTGAACGCTCGGACAGCGGTGGCATCAGCGGGCTCCTGGAACATGCTGGCTGCTCTTACCGCCGTGGCGGTTCTCGTGAACGTCCGGGCCATGGCGCGGGCGATATCCCACACCTCGGAATCCGGGCCGGCCGCAGCCACGGCCTGCTCCACTTGTCCGGTAGGCGGTCGGGAGATCTGATTCGCCGCACTGGGCGGGGTGGCCACCGTGGGTGCGGATACGTCGTAGAGAGGGATGTCGTGCAAGGGAGGGACCTGGCCGAGTGAAGGCGGCGGTGACTCTCGACCATCTTCTCCGGGCTGATCGCCTGCCGCACTGTTGTCTGGCATGCCGAAACTCCTTGTCGTCGTCTGGTGTGTTGCTGCGGCAGCCGCGGGGGTCTCCCTTGACAGGTTCAGCCGTCGCCGTGGCCGGAGACTGCGGACTGCCGTCTAGCACCACGGCACCTAGGCCGGAATGGTTCACGGGCAGGGTGAGTGCCCTGTCGACTGCGCGTGCAGCCGTGAGGTCGGTGGGGCTGAGCGTTGGTGCGAGGTGTCCGGGATCTTCGGGGCCCCTCACCGCCGCCAGTGCCCACGGCATCGTCCAAGCCTGCCTGACCCGACAGATCCTGGTCCCGGCCGACCGCGCCTGCCCCAAGGCGCCGACGCCACCGTCCGCACCCCCCATACGGCCACCGCGACCACGCCCGCCTCCCGGAACCGGGAGAACGCGCCTTCGCCAGGCTCAAATCCAGGCGCATTTGGCGGCGAGCACGCTGCTCGACCATCCGCATCGGACCCACCGTCGCAGCCGTCCACACCCTCATGACCTTCGACTATTCAGGATAAAAGAGGTTCAGTGGCCAGCACCTGAAACTCCCCCCGCCCGCACCCCCGCAGCGTCGTCCTCGCCAGGGATGCCTTGTCGGACGAGGGGGACGCTGCGGCGCTGCCGCTGTCGGGGCTGGTCACCAAGGCGCTGCGGCACAGGACGAACCGGTCGACGAATGCGGGCACGGACTCGCGCGGGTCGCCACGCTCGTGGCTGCCTCCGCAATGCCGTCTGGAGCCTCGGTGCGGTGGCCCGCCGGTTCCACAACTTTAGCGCCGTGGAATTGCGCAGAAATCGGTCAGTTCAAGAAGGAGTACGGACAAGGCCCGCAGGGCCGCGCCTGAGTCGAACTGCGTCCTCCCGCCATCCTGAAAAGCGGGGCTGTGGCAAAGGATCCCCCAGTGAACCGTCCACCGCGCGTGTACGTCGTGCGTGTGTAGTCGATCACGACTTGGGAGGCATGTTCTATGCGCGTGAGATCGCTCATGTCACTTCGATCACTTCTGCTGGCTCTCTTGTTGGTTGTCGCTGTGTCAGCCGTGGCCTCGGCGCCCCAGGGCTACTTCGGCGACCGCGAGGACCGTGTTTCCGGAGCGGCAGCCGAGGGTGCCGAACGCACCGTCACTTTGCGGAACAACACAAACAGTCCCATCTGGGTCGGCGCCACGGCCAATGCCGACGGCTCACCCCCACTCACCGGACTGCCCCGGCTGCAGCCGGGAGAGTCCGCCACCGTGACCATCCCCGAACGTTCGGGCCCCGGGCACTGGCGTGGAAAGTTCTTCGCCCGCCAGGGCTGTACCGGAGAGGAGGGCACTACGTTCCATTGTGCCGTGGCTGACTGCGGGCCGTACGCCGACCGCTGTTCAACGGGTGAACAGCCAGCCAGTCTGGCCGAGTTCAACTTCGACACAGCCGACGCTTGGGCTCCTTGGTACAACGTCAGCTACGTCAACGCCGTTTCGGTGCCCATCACCATCACCCCTGACGGAGTACCGCCGCCTGAGGACGGCGGACAGTGTGCCGCGGTCGGCTGCCCCACCGATTTGCTGGCCGTCTGCCCGCCCGAGAATCTGACCACAGATCAGGTGACAGGACGTCCGCTGGTGTGCGTCAACCCGAACCGGGACGCGAAGACCGCCTACAGCCAAGCGCTCACGGAAAAGTGCCCCTCGGCATACTCCTGGTCCAAGCATGACGCCGAGGCAGGCAACCAGGTTGTCCGTCAGTGCAGCGAGTGCAGCGGCATGACCGTAACCTTCCACGGTTTCGGTGCCGCCACGCGGCCCGCCTCTGACCCTCCTCGCGCTCCCGAGCCCGGGCCCGAGGCCAGCCACGACGAGCGTTCCTCGAACGCAGTCGGCAAGGGCGTGGGTCTCAACCCCGTCGAAGGCGCCTCCCAGGCGCTGGCGGCCTCCGGAGCGAAGTGGTACCACAACTGGGCCGCCACCAGTGCCGGAGTCACCAAGCCAACGGATGTCGAGTTCGTCCCGACGATCTGGGGCCCCGGCTCGGTGACCGAAGCCGAGCTGGGCAATGCCGCCCGAGAGGGAAAGAACCTCCTCGGCTTCAACGAGCCCGACTCGCCCACGCAGGCCAATATGACGCCCGAACAGGCTCTGGACCTGTGGCCGCAGTTGCAGAAGACAGGCCTGAACCTGGGGGCTCCGGCGGTCGCCACCGACGCCGACAGGCCCGGCGGGTGGCTGGACCGCTTTATGAATGGAGCCCAGGAGCGCGGTCTGCGCGTCGACTTCATCCCGGTTCACTGGTATGGCTCCGACTTCAGCTGGCGGGCCACCTACCAGCTGGCCGCCTACCTGGAACGTGTCCATGAGCGATACAACAAGCCGATCTGGCTGACCGAGTACGCCCTCATTGACTTCACTCAGGGCACTCCTCGATACCCGAGTGAGCAGGAGCAGAATCGCTTCATCAAGACATCGGCGGAGACGCTGGAGAGGCTGGACTACGTGGACCGCTACGCGTGGTTCGCCCTGTCCACCCAGACGAGCCCGACCGGTCTCTTCAACGGAGCCACCCCGAACGGCAGCGGCAGCACCTACCGCAACGCGGACTGAGGCACATCACCCTGGACGGACTTGCCGTGATCCACATCAGGTCGCGGCAAGTACGCGGAAGGCGATGCCTGTTCCGCCCCACTGGGCACGTCATCGGCCGTCCGAAACACCACATCGCACACTGGAAGAGAACTCGATGACCAGCGACACCCCCGGAGCCCAGCAGGAGAGCCCGTCACCTGCGGAGCCCCCGTCCGAGGCACCGCCGCCTCCGCAGGTTCCGTCCCCACCTCGGTTCATCCTCTACCTGGAGGGGACCGAGTACGCGCAGAATCTGCGCCAGCTGACGCTGTGGACCCACCATGTGCTGCTGCCGGTGTACGGCCGAGAGGTCACCTCCGCCACTCCCTGGTGTTCCCGCTGGTGGGAGCATATGGACGCAATTGCCCAACTCCACGGCCTGTGGCTTGCTTGGGCGGATCTGACAGGCCCCGGCTCCCCCGCGTGTGGACCTGCCAACTGGCACCGGGACTATCTGAGACCTGTCATGGATTCGCTGCGCGATCCGATGGGCCCCTTCGCCGGCTGCAAACCCGGCAATCACCGGTCGAAGGAGAGGCCGCCCGTCGACGCTCTCGACCCGTTCGGAGTTGCGTCGACGGAATCGGGAGCACGGTCTAGTGATCCACAAGAGCCAACAGGTTAGAGACGGTTTTCTTAGAGGCCGTTCTCTTTCCGAATGCCGTGTGCAGATTCCGCTGGTCAGGCATGAGATTGCGGCTGTGGCGGGAGCCTCGACTCGTTGCTGATCGAGTCGGTGGGGGTGGCGGATGCCGTCGATGCGTGCGGTCCTGGAAACGCGGCGGAAGGCCGCTGCCGTGCGGGTGGATGAGCTCGAAGCCGAACTGAAGCGGGTGCGGGCAGACTTGGCGGATGCCGAGGAGGTTCTCAAGCTTCGGACGATCGGCCTCGAGCAGTATCTGGAAGCGCTCGCCGAGGAGGAACAGCCGGCCGAGACAGTCGTTGGCCCGTCGCCGAGGACGCCGGTGGGCCCGCGCCGTGCGGTGCCGCATCGACAGAACGCGGCCGGGGTCGAAGACCTGTCGGTGGACTACCAGGCGGTGATGGCAGCCGCGGCCGAGGCCGGGATCGACGGGCTGGGTGCCCGGCGGGCGGCCGTGGTGCTTGGCTGGGACAGTGCCTCGGCCTCACGCGTCGAGGGTGCGAGAGCACGGCTGAAGAGGCTGGTGGAACGGGGCTGGCTGGTGGAGACGAGGCCCGGGAGGTTCACCCTGCCGTCAGGACTGCAGGCCGACGAGATCGTGCGGCCAGGCGGCGGCTCATCAGGGCGATCATCGACCAGCGGATGACGGCTTCGCTCGTGTCGGGGCGGCGTTCGTAGTCCCTGACCAGGCGGCGGCTGCGCAGAAACCACGCAAAGGACCGTTCGACGACCCAGCGGCGGGGAAGGGCCTGGAAGCCCCGGACGTCCTCACTGCGGCGGACGATGTCGAGGACGAGCCCGAGGTGCTGGCTGGTCCAGTCGGTGAGGTGGCCGGTGTAGCCGCCATCGGCCCAGACCCGGGCCAGCCGCCGGAAACGGCCGGCCGCCGCTGGCAGAAGGGACCGGGCGCCGTCCCGGTCGGTCACGGAGGCCGGTGTGACCAGGACGGCTAGAGGTTGTCCCGTAACCGGTGGTGCTGCTGGTGCGTTGGTCGGGCATGGGTGGGGTGATCTCAGCAGATGATCCGAAGTGGATCGAGCCGTTTGCGGGTCTGACCGAGGTGCAGTTTGCGAGGCTGGTGGCACTGGTACGGCGCCGAGGTGGCGACGTTCAGCGTGGCCGGCCATGGCGGCTGTCGCTCGAAGACCGGGTGTTGCTGGTGGCGACGTACTGGCGCACGAACCTCACGTTGCGGCAGGTGGCGCCGTTGTTCGGAGTCTCGAAGTCCGCTGCCGACCGCATCTTGGACCATCTCGCACCGCTGCTGGCCATCTCGCCCGCGCGGCGGCCGCGCAAGGACACCGTCTACATCGTCGACGGCACTCTGGTGCCCACCCGCGACCGCAGTGTCGCCGCGTCCAGCAAGAACTACCGGTACTCGACCAATCTGCAGGTCGTCATCGACGCCAACAGCCGCCTGGTCGTGGCCATCGGTCTCCCGCTGCCCGGCAGCCGCAACGACTGCCGGGCCTTCACCGAGTCCGGCATCGATCGGGCCTGCCGCGGCGCCCCGACCCTTGCCGACGGCGGCTACCAAGGCACCGGCCTCCTGATCCCGCACCGCAAACGACGAGGCCAGAGCCACCTCAGCCCCTCGCAGGAGGCAGAGAACGCCGTCCATCGCCGGGCACGAGCGCGCGTGGAACACGCCCTGTCGCGGTTGAAGAACTGGAAGATCCTGCGGGACTGCCGACTCAAGGGCGACGGAGTTCACCAGGCCATGCTCGGCATCGCCCGACTGCACAACCTGGCCCTCACTGGATAACTCACACTCCATACGGGACAACCTCTAGGAGAAGTCCGAGCGTGTCGGTGAGCAGGTGCCGCTTGCGACCATTGATCTTCTTGCCCGCGTCGAAGCCCCGTGAGCCGAAGGTGACAGTGGCGTCTGCCTTCACCGACTGCGAGTCCACGACCCCCGCGCTCGGGTCGGCGCTGCGGCCTTCACCGGCGCGGACGGCTTCCCGCAGCCGGTCGTGCAGCTCGGTGACCAGTCCCGTGTCCCGCCAGCGGGCGAAGAAGGCGTAGACGCGCGGCCAGGGCGGGAAGTCCGCGGGCATCGCCCTCCACTTGATGCCGTTGTCGACGAGGTAGCGCACTGCGTCGATCATCTGCCGGTGGCAGTAGCCCTCCGGACGCCCGCCACAGCCCGAAAGCCAGCCCGGAACCGGCAGCAGATCCCTCACCACGGCCCACTCGGCATCGCTCATGTCCGAGCCGTATCGAGGCCGGCGCTGCGGCCGGTCGACTGCGTTCCCGAACCTGTGGGCGAGGCAGTCACACCCACGAGTGGACGAACTGGACTCGGCGACCACGACCACGCGACACTTCGACAACAGGGCCTCTTGCTTCTCGCTGGACTCGACATCCGCGAGCTACCAAGAGGCCCTTCCTTCATGCACCCGCCCCGGACAACTCACCCGAACCAGGACCCCGTTCGAACCTGCCCGACCGCGCGAGCGGATAGAGAACAGGCAGTTACGAGTTGGTGCGTGATAGCGGGTGAGGCGTGTTCGGCCTTGCTGTGGCGGGTTTTGAGGCGTTGGCGGTGCGGTCGGAGACGAGGCCGGTGATGGCGGGGTAGGTGTCGGGCAGGCGGTCGCGGTGGTGGGTCCAGCGGGCCAGTTGCTTCCAGCGTTTGTGATCGGTAAGAGCGTGTTCGACGATGATGCGGTCGGAGGAGTGCCCGTGGCGGTCGCGTTCCCACTGTTCGACCCTGCCGGGCAGTGCTCCCGGCCGCGGTTTTCTGGGCGGTGTGATGGCTGGGCCACGGTGGTCGCGGCTCAGGGCGAGATAGCCGTCGTCCAGGAGGACCTCGACGTCGGGGAAGTGCCGGAAGCAGACGGCGATGCCTTCGTTGCGTGCGGCCGTCGCGTCGTGCATACGCCCAGGCCGCAGGGCATCGGTCCATAACGTGCGGCCGCGCCAGTCGGCAATCACGGTGGCCTTCATCGTGTTCTGCTTCTTCTTGCCCGAGACGAAGGCACGACGTCCGGCGCGGCCGGCCGGTGGCCGGCGGACCTGGATCTCGGTGGCGTCCAGACGCAGCTCGACGCCTTCGGCCTGGGCATAGGCACATACATCCGTCAGGGTCCGTAGCCGCAGGCCGGGACGGTCGGGAACCGCGCACCCCCGCTCCGCCAGGAGCGTGCGCACCTCTCCGGTCGCCCGGGTGACCGTGGACCGGTCGACACCGAACAGCAGGCCCAGCACCGAGGGCGGCAGGTCGTGCCTCAGATGGATCAGCGTGGCCACCAGCCTGTCGACGACCACCAGCTGATGGCTGGCGCCGGCACCCGCGGCCCGCTTCCTGGCCCCGCCCCGCGTCACATGGCGACGACCTTCGACCCCGGCCTGCCAAGGCTCGGCCAACTCATCGACCAGACAAGCCAGATGAGACCGAGAGAGCCCCGTGAACAGCTGATGCGCCAGCACTGCCCGATTGACCATGATCGCCACAGCGGGATCATGCCATCCGCCTGGCACGACACCTCACCCGCTATCACGCACCAACTCGTTACGTCGCTTCGCCGCGCCGGTCGTCGTTCAGGGGGCGGACGCCCGTGCCAGCCGGCGGTCCAGTTCGCGGTCGAGGTCCCGCTCCTCGGCGGGCGGGAGAGCGTAGCGCCGAACGGTCCGCTACAGGAGCGCCATATGCGAGTGGCTGGGGAGCATCCGCCCTCAGGATGCCGCGGCTGAAAGCGACGGTCTCGGCCCGGCACCGGCTCATCCTCGGATCAAGAGGCCCTGGATCTCGGCGCTCAGCCTCGAAACTCTGGTAGCGACACCGACCACGAAAGACCCGAGGATCCATGACTTCACCGACGCGCTCTCTGTCCCGGTGCCGCCTTCTGGGTGTTGCGGGCGCCGCAGGAGCCATAACCATGACGCCTTCATGGGAGTCGCAAAGTGAGCCGCACACCGGTGATCACGATTGGATTGGAGGGCGGCTTTCATCGAGTTGGGAGGAGCTGTCCCGACCCCGCTCACCCGTTCGACGGTGTGAGTCTCGTCGATGACCTGCTGCGCGGCAAGCCGACGCACAGCGCACTGCCTCAGCCCGGCGTGCCCAGGCCCGCCCCGCACCTAGCACGAACTCGGCATCCAGCCCGAGGTGCACAATCCGAAAGCTCGATGTCGACTTCACCCCGCTGAGGGAACTGGCTGATCACCGTCGGGGGCCTCGGTCAAATCACCTGAGAGCCGAGGCATCCACCGCTGACCAGTACGTACACGACCGCGGCGAATCCGACTCTTCGTCGATGTCGCCACCCGGCCGCCCTGCGGACGCACCGGCGCCAGCGGTGCGGTAACAACGGCTCCGCGACCCACAAGTCGTCCGGAGCATTCCAGTCTCACTGTCAACTGCCCATGCACGGTTCAATAGCCCACTGACCATGTAGGACACCGTCTGAGTGGCTCGACGCTTTCTCCGTGGCTGCCTCCGGGAAATCCGGCCGGCCTCCGGACCAGAGCCCGGATGGCCCGCAGCCAGTTCAGCCGCGACCTGCTGATGTCGACCAGGACCACCCGAGGCCTGTACCGCCGGACCAGCTCGACACACACGACGCAGCCCCGGGTCATGCCCGTCACGCAATACCCGGCCTCGCATCGAGGGACGGCACGCAAGGAACTGGACCGTTACGTCCCTGCACGTCCGGCCTAGGCCTGTCCCGAACAATTTGATCACAGCCATGGCTCGGAACTTTCGAAG
This sequence comes from Streptomyces sp. NBC_01723, assembly GCF_036246005.1. Taxonomy (NCBI): domain Bacteria; kingdom Bacillati; phylum Actinomycetota; class Actinomycetes; order Kitasatosporales; family Streptomycetaceae; genus Streptomyces; species Streptomyces sp. NBC_01723. The sequence continues at coordinate 6,890,769 of NZ_CP109171.1, read as the reverse complement.
CAGTCCCAGCGCCGGGGCCCAGCGGCTCTCCCCATAATTATGCTCTCCAGGAAGCTCAACTACCATGACCACTAGTAAGGTGCCCTCTTCGGCTCGGCAAGGCGGTATTAGCAGGCCGTCCGGAGAACCGCATGATATCGCCCTATTCCTCCGGCGGTGGGTGCGGGCACCGGGCCGCATGGGAGCCATAGCACCCAGCTCGCGCCACCTCGCCCAGGCAGTCTCTGCTCCTATACCCGAATGCGGTGAGCCCGTGGTGGTCGAACTGGGTGCCGGTACCGGCCCGTTCACAGCTGAGATCCAGCGCAGGCTCGGAGGCCGGGGACGTCACCTGGCCATCGAGATCGATCCGGTTCTCGCTCAGCGTCTCCAACACTGGCACCCGGGGGCGGAGGTGATCCAGCGTGACGCCGGGGAGCTGCGGCAATTGCTGGACGCACGGGGCATCTATCGAGCGGACATGGTCATCAGTGGCCTTCCCTGGGCCCTTTTCCCATTTGCCACTCAGCAGCAGCTCATGGCTGTCACGGCCGAAGCGCTCAGCCCTGCAGGCGCGTTCACAGCCTTCACGTACGTCCACGCCGTTCCCCTCGCCGCCGCTCGCCGCTTTCGCGCCCTGCTGGCCGAGAGCTTCGAGGAGGTCGTCCCCAGTCGGACCGTGTGGCGCAACATGCCCCCGGCATTCGTCCTCCACGCCCGTCGGCCCCGCAAAAAGCCAGTGCCGTCGCAGTGAACCGTTTCCATGCTGTCCTGCATGGCTGATGGTGCAGGTCAGCGGGGTGGCGTGACAAGGCGAGGCCTGGTCGTTGCGGTGGTGTTCTCCACGCACCACACTTCGTCCGAGGAGCCTCGCTTGGTCCCGTATCGTGCCACGCTCGACGTCCCTCACGAGCTGATCGAGCATGTCTCGTGGCTCATCTATGCCCGAAGGTGTGAACGCGGCACGCGATGGCGGAAGCTGGGCTGCTTCCAGCAGGCCCTGCTGGCGCTGGTGCACCTGCGCAGGAACGAGACGCTGCCCCAGCTCGCGGCGGCTTCGGGGTCTCCACCGCGACCGCCTGGCGGTACGTCGACGAGACCCTCGACATCCTGGCCTCCTGGGCTCCCGGTCTGTACGAGGCCCTCGTCGGCCTGGGCGAAGGAGACTTCGTCATCGTCGACGGAACGCTCATTTCCATCGACCGCATCGCCGCGGACCAGCCGTACTACTCCCAGAAACACCGGAAACACGGGATGAACGTCCAGGTCGTCGCCTGTCCGGACGGCACCCCGCTCTGGTTCTCCCGCGTGACTCCAGGGCGCACCCACGACCTGACGGCGGCTCGCGCTCACGGCATTGTCCAAGCCTGCCTGACCCGGCAGATCCTCGTCCTCGCCGACCGCGCCTACCAAGGCGCCGGCGCCACCTTCCATACCCCGTACTACCACCACCGCGAACACCCCCCGCACTACCAGCAGTTCAACCGCGACCACGCCCGATTGAGAGCCCCCGGCGAGCGCGCCTTCGCCCAACTCAAAACGTGGCCCTGCTGCGGCGAGCCCGCTGTTCCACCCGCCGCGTCGGCACCATCGTCCAGGCCGTCCACACCCTGCTGACCTGCACCTATTCAGGATGAAAACGGTTCAGTGAGCTCTTTCAGCGTTGGCTCTCCAGGGTGAGGAGGGCCTTGGCGATGACGGTCATGTGGTTGGGGCTGATGCGGGCTCTGCGGAAGATCTGCCAGGACTTCAGCCGTGCCATGCCGCGTTCGACGGGAGCTCGAGCCTGGGCCGGTGCGCGGTTGACAGTTCGCTGTGTGGGCGTGAGTTCGCCTCCGGGTGGTCGTTTGAGCCCGGTGGTGACCCAAGGGCCAGCGCGCTGGTATGCGCGGTCAGCCAGGGCGGGGGCGCCCTGTCGCTCGCAGATCCGGATGATCCGGTGGGGGCGGGCCGAGGTCAGGTCATGGGTGCGGTCCGGCAGCGCGGGCGAGATCCACAGCACCTTGCCGGTGGGGTCGGTGACGGCCTGGTCGTTCACCCCGTGGCGGCGGTGCTTGGCCGGGTAGTCGCCACGGCCCACGGCCGTCGCCGGTCCGGTCGCACTCGGCGAGGGTCCCGTCCAGCAGCACGAAGTCCGGGTCGCTCTCGCGCAGGACCTTCAGCAGGCCCGGAGCCCGGCCGGCGAGCAGACCGACGACGGCCGTGGCGTATGCGTGAGCGGTACCGACGGATATACCGAAGCCGGCCGCGATGCGCGCGAGGGTGTCGTGACGGCGCAGATACACCAGGGCGACCAGCGCACGCTGGTGCGGCGGGAGCTTGCATCGCCGGTCCCCCTCAAGGGTGACGATGAGCATCGTGACCCACGCAACCAAGGCGTGAGACAGGTCGAGTGCGGCAGGATAGAGAACCAACGAGGCTCCTGTGCCGATGGATTGAGACTTCGAACACCTCCCTCAACGGCACGGGAGCCTCGTGCGTTGCGGTCCCTCCTCCCCAGCAGCACCATCACCCGTTCAGTGGCCACGCTGAAAAGGCTCAGTGAGCCTCTTTCACCCTCCAGCACAGGATGAAAGAGGCTCAGTGAAGCGGACCGCGCCCGCAGCGAGGAGGCGACCCGCGCCGCGATGGACCGGCTGCTGCGGGGCGAACTCCCGCCCGGCGGCAGGTGCGATCTGAAGACCCTGGCCGCCGAAGCGGGGGTGACCCGGACCGGCTTCTACCCGAAAAAGAACCGTGACGGCACCACCCGCCCCGGCCTCTACCAGCACCTCGAGGAGTTCGAGCGTCGCCTGAAGGCCCAGCGCGACGCGGGCAAGGCCCATGACCCCCGGACGTCGCAGATCGAACGGCTCAAGGCCCAGGTCGCCGAACTCAAGGAATGAGTCGCGAAACGGGACGAGGCGCTGGCCGAGCTCACCGCGTTCAAGACGCTTGCCGTCTCCCGGCTCACGGTCCAGCACGAGGAGCTCCAGCGGCTGAGGCAACAGGCCTCCCAGGACGACAACGTCCGCCGCCTGCCCGCTGCCCGCGGCGGGACGGCTCCCTACGAGTCGTGCAACTGAGGCCGTCTCGGCCCGTCCGTGCGAACCGCAATCATGGACGAGGACACGCCGATCATGCAGGAGGGGCATTATCGCGACATCTGGGTTCGCACGCACCACTGGCGATAACCTGACCCAGAGATCGTGCGAGCCGATGTGATCACCAGCGTCAGCGGGAACAGCGACGATGGGCTCGCCATCCGGTCGGACACCCAGGCTGTGGTGTCCCTGACATGGGGATCAACGGTCGGAAAGTCTAAGCCGCTGCCGGTCGGGTTCCACGTTTGTTTTCTGCAGACGTGGAACCCCGCATCAGGGGGAACAAATGACCTCGATCGTTCATGAGGGTCCATCAGCAAGCTGATGGACCCTCATGAACGATCGAGGCTAGTTTCGCGACTCCGGCCGGTCTTTCGGAGCCGTCCGAGCCTCGTGCTACTCAGGCCGGTGGACGACCAGAGCTGTCGCGGACTACAACGTCACGTCATCTTCCCTGTCAGAGGTACTGGTGCTCCCCGGCGGTGATGCGGCTTCGGTGCGGTCGTCGATCAGGCCGGGAGGTGGGTTGATGACCGCACGCTGTTCCGCAAGATCAATTTCGGTGACGATCTGTTGTACGAAGGGCACCAGCACCTCATTTCCATTGGCCCGCTCGATGATGACGAGGTCCTGCAAGGGGGCATGACCTATCCCAGTGATCCGGCCCACCTCGATGCCATCTTCGGTAACAACCTTCAGACCGACCAGTTGGTGGTCGTAAAACTCATCAGGATCCTCGGAGAGTTCGTCGATGTCGACCTCCACGAGGAGGAGTGTGTCGCGCAGGGCCTGGGCGGCATCGCGGTTCTGGACGCCTTGGAAACGGAGCAGCAGCGTCGCGTTGTTCATCCGGCTGTTCTCGATGGTCAACGGGCCAGCGGACGGCGGGTCCGTCAGCAAGACGGTGCCTGGCATGAACCGCCGCTCAGGCTCATCGGTGCGTGTGTCAACGGTGACGTCTCCACCTATCCCATGAGCGCGGCCGATTCGTCCGATGATCAGATGCAATGCCGTTACCTGTCCTGTATCCCCGGCATGGGAAGTAGATCCCTTCCCATGCTATTTGTCTGTTCTTGTCGCAAATCGTAAGACGTCGACATGAAAGTCGCCCCTGCCCTGAGACGCTCGGAGCGGACTCGGTTGCAAAAGCAGTGAGGGTCGCCATGCTCAACTGTCCTTACCAGTTGTGACTACGGCAGCGGCTAGGAAATGGTTCACAGTCCCTATTGATTCGAAACGCTTTGGTTTCATGCTCTTGACGGTGTGTGAGTGACCTGGTGGGGGATGCGCGGACCCGGTCGGCGGACGCGCAGGAGGCTGTGCGGTTGCTGGCGGTGTCCGCGCTGGTGGAGGGACGGGACCGTGCTGTAGTCGCGGCCCTGTTCAAAATGTCGGTCAGGGCCGTGGACAACTGGTGGACGAGGTGGCGGACTGGCGGCCGCGACGCGCTGCCGTCCCGTCCGCGCGGACGCCGGGTGGGCGAGCATCAGGTTCTGTCCGAGGCCGAGCAGGCCGCCGTCCGGCAGGCCGTTCTCAGTCACACCCCCTCCGGCCTGGGGCTTTCCGGTCAGCTGTGGACGCGTGCTGATAGGCGAGCTGATCTTCAAGCTGTACCGGATCCGCTTCACCGAGCCCGGTGTTGGCAAGTACCTCAAGCGCTGGGGACTGACGTTCCAGCGTCCGGACAAGCGGGCCGTCGAGCAGGATCCGGAAGCGGTCCGCGTCTGGCATGACGAGGCCTGGCCGGCGATCCGGAGGCCAGAGCGAGGGCGGAGAGCGGTGAGGTCCTCTTCGCCGACCACGTCGGGGTCCGCTCGGACCAGGTCACCGGCCGCACCTGGGGTGATCAGGGACGGACTCCGGTCGTCCGCCGGGTGATCGGCGGTGGTCGGTGGCTATGTGGAGAGCTGGGCGAGGGTGACGCGGACGCCGGTGAGCTGGGCGGTGGCGAGCTGTGCCCTTTCGTCGTCGGGGTAGCGGGCCAGATGCGGATCGAGCGTGCCTGTGATCACCGCCGGACTGCTGCCCGCGTGCCGCCTTCGCGGCCTTCTGTGCCGGGGTCGGCAAGGTCGGGTGGGCCATGGGGGCCTCCGTGGTTCGGTGGGTTCGCTCCCCTGCACCCTCGCTGCTGCGTCGCCCGCAGGGGTGCTCGCGCAGCCCACGTCCCGACAGACGCTCCAGCGACTTCACCCGTCGTCCCGGGAGACGGGCCGGAGGGCTCCGGGGCCCTCAAGGATCCGAACGCGTCGGCGCCCACGGACATCTGTTCCGTGGGCGCCAGCGCGGTCAACGATCGGCCGTCAGCTCGCCATCATGGCCTGGAGGTCGCTGAGCGACAGCTCGTTCGTGCCACGGACCGCCGCCTTGCTTTGCGTCCACGCGAGGATCGCCGGGTGGGCGTCCTCGTACTGGGCGCTGGCGGTGGTGCGCTGCCCGTCGCTGGTGGCGACCTGGGTGAGGTAGGCGGCCAGGGCGTGCGGGTGACGAGTACTGCCACGCCAACCGCTACCCCCCCAACCACCAGGGGGCGTTGGAGCAGCCCAGGCTGTTCGTACTCATCGTCCGACTGAGGCCGCGCTTTCCCGCGGGCGGCATCCACCCCCGACACCTGTCGATGACCAGGTGGCACGGTTTGCGGGTTCGCGCTCTGTGAGCCCACGGACGACTCCGCACGATCGGTTCCAGGGGGCACGGTATCGGTACTAGGGTCCGTCTTCAAACGGATCTTGCCCAGAGTAGGAATGAGGCGAGATTGACCGCTGCTTCGTAGGAAGTGGCGGTCTTCTCGTATCGAGTGGCGATGCCGCGGAAGCCCTTGAGACGGTTGAAGCAGCGCTCAACGACGTTGCGGCGACGGTAGAGATGCCGGTCGAATGCCGGTGGTCGGCCGCCGTGACGTCCGCGGTTGTGACGGTGCCGTCGCTGGTCGGTCTTCTCCGGGATGGTGTGTGCGATGCCGCGTTTGCGCAGGTAGGCGCGGAAGCCGCGGGAGCTGTAGGCCTTGTCCGCGATGACCTGGTCGGGCCTGCAGCGTGGTCGTCCGACGCCGGTTCGCGGGACGTGGATGCGTTCGAGGAGCGGGCGTGCGCAGATGCTGTCGTGCCGTTGGCCGGGTGTCAGCAGGATGGCGAGGGGCCGGCCGCGGCCGTCGCAAGCGAGGTGAATTTTGGTGGTCAGTCCGCCTCGGGATCGGCCGAGGGCGTGATCGTCCGGTTCGTCCTGCCGGTGGTTCCCCTTTTCGGCCGGTGGCAGCAGCGTGCTGGTGGGCACGGACGATGGTGGAGTCGATCTGGACCAACCAGTCGATGTCGCCGGCCGCGTCCGCTTCGGCTTGGACCTGCTGAAGCGCTCGGGCGAACACGCCGTCCAGGGCGTAGCGGCGGAACCGGGTGTAGACCGTCTTCCACGGCCCGTAGCGTTCCGGCAGGTCACGCCAGGAGATACCGGTGCGGATCTTGTAGACCATCCCGTTGATGACCTGGCGGTCCGACACACGCGGACGTCCCGTGGCGGCCCGCGGTATCAGTGGAGCAAGTAACTCCCATTCCGCATCCGTGAGTTCATGGCGGCGTATCACCCCACCATGATCCACCACCTCAGTGATCTTTGAAGACGGACCCTAGGTACGTCGGGCCCGAACGAGTTGAGGAACGGGGGGTTCACCCTGTACGACGGATCCCTTGGATCCGGCGGACTGCCCTGCTTCGCTCGCTTCCGCCTGCGCCCGCTGCTCCAGCAGCTTGCTGGATCCGTCCGGAGTGACCTCTACGATCGCCACGTAGCCACTGGACGGGTCTTGGATGGCCCCCGTCACGGAGGCGTCCCGGACGCGTGCGTATCCGTGCAGCATGTCGAGAATCGCGACATCAATTGGTTCGCCCGGCATCACAGGCACCGATTCGCCGTCAATGGCGGCGGATCCGTCGCCGAAGATCACCACGTCGAAATGCGGGGCCGGCTCCATCCCAGGCTCGGAGCCTCCTCGCCGGTCGGCAGCCGACGGGACCGCAGACGTGAGAGGGTCCCCCCTTAAGACTGCCCCGTCGGCTTCGTCACCCCTGCTCATGTCCATTCCCTTCCGTACGGTATCGGCGCACAAAGCCTCGCCTGGCCTGAGTCAAACCTCAGGAGCCGAACAACAGTCGTAGTCTGCGCGCCACAACAGTCCTGCCCACACCGCAACGGCCACCGGCGAGAAACAGTTCACCTCCTGGGCACTGCGAGGGGCCGGGCCCTGGCCTTGGTCCGCCCCTCCAGCGGCATGACAGGCGGTGAGGGGGGGCTCTCTCAAGTGGGAGTACGCCCTTCGGTGGGTTCGGAGGTTTTGCCGAAGCGCGTAGCCAGTTGAACCCAAACGCGCACCCTGGCGTTGTCCCCTCCGAGAACGCAGTGCACTTGAAGGGTTCGCGATGGACAACAGACAGCGCGTTGATCCGCGCGGTGAGCAGGTTTTCCGCGAGAAGCGGGGCGGTCAAGCCGTCAACACTGTCCGGCACCGCACGTCACAACAAAGCGGCCGGCATGCGGTCTTTGCACAGGCGGTGAAGACCCACCGCCTCCCTCGCCCTCCTGGTCTGCGGTCTACTGCCTGTGTTGCGGGATTGAGCGGGAGTCCGTGGAGACCGCGGCCTACGCCAGGCCGTCGTATCTCGTTCGACAGCCGAGCCCGAGTGATCTCCCGCCGGTAGAACCAACGCGTCACCAACGCGCTGAACGTCCGTGACCCGTGCTTGGCACCGGCCTACTCTCGCACGGCAGGTGCGTCCGCGGCGGCCGCACGTTGGTGTGGCTGCGAGTTGGGGCCTTGTTTGTACCACTCGGCGGCATTCCTTGCATGCCGCTCAATCATGAGGCCCTTCGAGGCCCTGTCGGCGCGTCTAGATCCTTGAAGGGGAGAAGCACAACATGGCGGATATCAACAGAACCTGGTATGCCGACGGGGAAGAACGGTCGGAAACCAGCAGGATTTCAGATAGTCACCAGGCAGTGGGGCAAACAGAGGGAAGCTCTTCGAGTCGCAGAGCGGCGGCCGGACTCAGAGCCGCAGGGGCACTGGCTCGGAGAGCCGCGACGTCGCGAAAAACCACGAACGTCGGAGTGGTGATGGTGGCCGCCGGAGCGGTGATGTCCCTCGTCCCCCCCTTGGCTCCCGTCGGCTTGGCGGTGCTCGTTCTCGGAGGGGGCGCTGCCCTGGGGTCGGTCCTCTACCGGAAGTGGGATGAACGCGCACGCGCAAAGGCACAGGCTCAGGCATCGGTTCCGGACCCTTCACCGCAGTCGCAGCAGAATGTCTCCCAGCCACCGCGTACTCCCACTGGCCGCGATGCGACACTGATAGCGCTTAGGCTGGCCGAACAGGCCATTGCCTTGGCCGCGCGGACTGTGGAGCCCTCGGCCCAGACTCAAGGGGTTATAAGTTCAGCCCAGCCCATCGCTGAGCCTCGGAGCAAGACTCCTCCTCCTATAACTGCCGTGAGTGCGGCTTCCCTGATGCCGCCAGGGTCCCCAGGAGGCGTGCCGGACGACTGGCCGCTCCGTTCCGCCACGCCTCCCCAGCAAAGCCCCGCCACGCCTTACCGAAAGGCGCCGCAAGGCAATGCAAGAGCGAGATGAAACGTTTTCAATACTGGCCGGGGCTGCACCCAAAGCGATTCAGCACGCGCGGAGTTCAGGCCACGGCACACGTGGGGGAGTGGTTGGCTGAATCCCTGAACCGTTTGGGTGTGGACGCCGTTGTGCCGTTCGAAGTCAGACCCGGTGTTCGGCAGGTATTTTGCACCTGGCCGGTCCAGGGAGGGTGGCTGGTCACGCCGGGGCCAGACCGGTTACCGACACATTGCCCGAGGGCGGCTGACTGATATCAGTGCGCCGATCGCATCGTTCACCGGTCTCGCATGACGGCCTCACTCGGGGAGAGATATTGATCAGAAACTCATGGGGTTCTCGTCCAGGATGTAGCGGACGTGCGGGCCTCCGAAGTAGCCGCGGACGATGCGCGGCTGGCGTTGGCGTCTGCGGAAGAAGCGGCGGGTCTCGGCGGCGAGTTCGGCCTGATCGCGGGCCCGGTGCTGCTTGGGCAGGCTGTGCTTGAGGTCCGCATTGACCAGCTCGTCGGGGTTCAGCTCGGGCGAGTACGGGGGCAGGAAGTGCAGTTCGACATCGTCAGGGTGGGCGGCGAGCCAGTCGCGGACCTTCATGGAGCGGTGCGCGGAGTGCCCGTCGACCACGAGATGGACCTTGTGGTCGAAGTGGCCGGCGAGCCGGTCCAGGAAGCAGCACATCACTTCGGCGGTGAAGTGCTCGGTGAAGACCGTGAAGTGCATCCGGGCCTTGGTGCTGATCGCCGACACGGCGTTGACCGAGAACCTGTTCCCGCTCCGCCGCACCACAGGGGTATTCCCCTTCTCACCCCAGGTCCGGCTGGTGACCTGGTCCGAGCGGATGCCGACCTGGTCGGCCAAGAGGATCTCGCCGCCGTCCTTCCTCGCTTTCCCGTGGATCTTCGGCCAGGTCTCCTCACGCCAGCGCCGCACGGCCTCAGGGTCCTGCTCGACGGCCCGCTTGTCCGGCCGCTGGAAGGACAGCCCCCACCGTTTGAGGTACTTGCCCACTCCCACCTCGGTCAGCCGCACCCGGTACAGCTTCGCGATCAGCTCGCCCACCATCCGCCGTGTCCACAGCTGACCGGAAAGCCCCACGTCACAGGGCCGGTGGTGCAGGACCGCCTGCCGCACCGCGGCCTGCTCGGCCTCCCCGAGCACCTGATGCACACAGACCGGCTTGCCACGCGGACGCATGGCCAGCGCCTCCCGTCCGCCGGCCTGCCACTTCGCCCACCAGCCGTCGACCGACTTCAGCGACACCCCGAACATCGCCGCCACGTCCTCACGGTCCCGCCCCGCCACCAACGCGGCCACCGCCCGCAACCGCAGGGCCTCCTGCGCCGACGGCGACAGATGCCGCGCGTCCCCCACCAGATCGCTCACACACCACCAACGACCCAGAACCCAAACCGTTTCGGATCAATAACCAGTAGGGCGTGGTCAGGTGCGACCTTGTCGTTCTCCCGCCATCGCACCAGTCCCGGAGGTCCGCCTTGCGCTCCCCGCGCCGTACACAGACATCCCTCGACCCCGTGACGGTGCCGAAGCACGAGAGGGTGTGGGAGATCGACGTACTCCGCGGCTTCGCCCTGCTGGGCATTCTTCTTGTCAACGTCACGGCCATGGCCGGCCCTCGCATGGGCTCGGGAGGCGAGCTGCGTGTGTCGCGGGTGGACGAGACGGCCGACTGGCTGCTCACCACCTTGGTCAGCGCAAAGTTCTTTCCGCTCTTCTCCTTCCTGTTCGGATACAGCTTCACGCTCCAAAAAGCTTCGGCCGAGCGCACAGGCACTCCTTTCGTTCCCCGATATCTGCGCCGACTGACTGGCCTGTTCCTCCTGGGGCTCGCCCACGGCGTCCTGCTCTTCCCCGGCGACGTCCTCATGGTCTATGCGGTGCTGGGGCTCGTCCTGTTCGCGGTCAGGGACATCGAACCTCGGACCGCCGTACGGGCGGCGGCCTGTCTTGTCACCGGTGTCGCCCTATGCCTGCTGGTCTGGGGCATGGCGACGGTCGCCTACACGGAGCCGGTGAATCCGCAGGACCGCGCGGCAGCGATCCAGGAGACAGCGGCTGCGTACCGGGGTGGCTTCGGCTCAGTCGTCCAGGCCAATCTGGGGTGGTTGCACTACTCCCTGGGCTGGAACGTCCTGTACGGCGCGGACATGCTGGCGGCGCTGCTGGCCGGACTCGCCGCCGGCCGACGCGGGCTGCTCGTCGAGACCCACCGATACCGCGCGTGGATGGTGCGGATCGCCGTCTGCGCCCTGCCCGTCGGTCTGGCCGGGAGCACCTTCATGGCCGTCTGCCGCAATGGGCCGCTGGACGCCCGCTGGTACGACGTCGGCTCCGCCGTCGGCGTTCTCACCGCCCCCGCGCTGACGGCCTCGTACGTCTGTGGGCTGCTGCTCCTGCTGCGCACCCGCCCCGGCGGCCGGATCGCCGGCGCCCTCGCCGGGGCCGGCCGCCTCGCCCTGACCCACTACCTTACGCAGTCCCTGGTGATGGCGTTCGTCTTCACCGGTTACGGACTGGCCTGGTACGGCCGCCACGGCACCGCGGTACTACTGGCGGGATGCTTCGCCCTGTACGCGGCACAACTCGCTGTTGGCGGCTGGCTGTTGCGGCGTGCCCGATACGGACCGGCCGAGTGGCTGCTTCGCGCCGCAACGCTGGGGCGCAGGCCCTGATGCCTGGCCCGGCGGGTCAGGGCCTTCGCAAGGGCACCGCGTTCCTTTCCCACCTGCTCATGTCGTCTTCGACAGCGGGAGCGGAATGACCAGACCAGGAGCGGGCGGCCCGCTCGGTGATGGCGGCCGTCTCGGCCTTGGCCGCCGCCGAGATGACACCAACGTTGGGCTCTTTGTACCAGGGGCGCAGACGGATCAGGGCGGGCCGTACACCGGTGGCCAGCAACAGGGCGGTGCCCTTGGGCAGCGCTCGTATACGGTCCGCGGGCAGCACCGGGTCCAGTCGGTAGGAGTACGAACGGGAGGTACCATCCTTGCTTTTGGACCAGGAGGCCGTACGTACGTCGTGGTTGCCGACGAGTTTGGAGACCTTCTCCACGAAGTCGGCGTCGTCCAAGCCGGCACCGAGCAGCTTGATCGTGGCCGCGCTCCACAGGGCATCCATACCGGCCTCGCCCCACACCCTGCTGCCCTGCCGGTAACTCTGCAGCAGGGTAACGACGTTGATGCCGCGCGAGCCCAAATGGCTGTACAGGTCAGGCAGATCGGAGATCCGGCAGACGTTGGCCGCCTCGTCGAGGACCGCGGTCATCGGAGGGTCGAGTCGGCCGCCCATGCGCTCGGCAGCCTTCACGCCCGCGCGCAACGTCGTGTCGGCGAGTCCCGCGATCACCCCCGCGGCTGAGCCACCGCCGTCCTTCGACAGCAGGTAGAGGGTGTCTCGGGTCAGTACGTGCTCGTGCGGCTTGAACTGCGGCAGTGCGGGATCGGGCGTCACCCAGGCCACGATCTCCGGGTCGAGCAGGCATGCCACGCACTGCCGGGCGGTTTCGTAGATGCCGTCACGGGTCTCCACCGCGCCCCGGACCGTGCCCTGCAACTGCTCAGCCATAGCGATCAGGTTGACATCCCGCAACAGGTCGATCGGCGTGCGATCGGCCGGGTCCGCGAGCCACGCCAGCAGGTCGAGTACGGATGCCTCACCGCGTGCTGCGGCGAGAAACAGGGAGGTGAGGGTGTTCTGAGCCGCGGAGATCCAGAAGTCCTTCTTCGACTGGTCGTCGTTGACGGAGGCGACGAAGTGCCCGGCCAGGCGACGGGCGCCCTCAATGGTGTGACAGTCGGCGAGGATGTCCCACCACATCTCGCGCGGGGCATGGGCGATGCCCTGCGGGTCGAACGTCCATACCCGGCCGGCCTCTTCGCGTGCGGCGCGGGTCACGGCGTAGACGTCGGACTTGTTGGAGGTCAGCAGCACCGCGCCCTGGGCACGCAGCACCCGTGGGATGGCGATGCCCGTGGACTTGCCGGCGCGCGGCGCCATCAGGTCCAGCTCCACGTCCTCGTAGGAGGAACGTAGTTCGGGGCCGTTCGGATCGAGGTCGCCGAGGAGGTTGCCCGTCTCGTCGGGGTGCAGGTGCTGGCGGCCCTTGAGCGAGGGGCGCAGCTCACGGGCGCGCTCCGTGATGCCGGCCGGGGCCAGGGCGGCCAGTTCCCGGTTCCCGGCCAATCCCTTGGGCCGGGAGACGTACCGCATCACTCGCCGCCCGGCCAGCACGCCGGCGGTGACCGCCGAGCCGAAGACCAGGACGATTCCGGCGACCACGCCGACCGGTGAGGCTTCCGGCCAGAGTACCGACGGCCCATCGGTGAACAAGGTAAGGAACGTCGCCAGGGCAAAGGGCGGAGGATGCCAGCCGGCGCCGGTCAGCGCGGCACCCAGCGTGCCGCCGAGCCACACGCCCCCGAACACCACCAGGCTCACGGCCGCCACGAGGACGATCGCCCAGGGCGCCAGCTCGCTGCCGTAACCCTTGCCTCTATCCGCAGTCGCGCTCATCGGTCCAAGCCCTTTCCGTGTCGGAGGACTTGGACAGATCCGGAACGGGGGTGTACGCCCTCTCGATACCGACCTCGTTCTCCACCCAGCGTTTGTTGGTGTCGTGCAGTCGCCGTTCGGTGTCGGTGATGGCGACCTGGATCGGGATGCCGGGCCGGCCACCAACCTTGATCAGGAAACGGCCGCGGCCCGGCGGTTCCTCGCGGTTCCCGGTCCCGGCCCAGCCCGGGGGCGAGGACCAGGAAGAGACCAGTTCGATCTCCCGGCGGGACAGACCGACGATCTGGCCGAGCTCTTCCATCTCCTGGCGCGGCAGCCCCGCGCACACCACCATGCCAGCCCGTTCGACGAAACCGCGTGCCTTGACCCGGTCGGTTTCGGAGCCGAGCGACTCGGCGTCCTTGAGCGTATGTGTGATCTTGGCGTCGCCCAGTCCGAGACTGCGATTGAGCCGGGTCAGCGCGTCGATGCGGTCCACAATGCCCGAAGCCGCGCGCAACGGTCGCCACAGTTCGTCGAGCACCGTGAAGAACCAGCGCCGGGGCCGAAGTCCGGCGTCCGCCAGCGCATGCGAGGCGGCCACGGTGCCCAGGCCGTCGGACCACGTGGCCAGCATCGCCGCGGCGGTGAGCTGGGTGTCCGCCTCACCGATCCGGGAGATGTCCACGCATACCGCCGGCGCGTCCAGGTTGATGCGGGTGGACGTCTCGGAGGCGAATGTGTCACCGAGCGGTCCGTCCAGGATGCCCAACAGCGAGCGGTGCAGCGGGTCCACCGCGTTGCGGTAGCGGGTCTCGTCCCCCCGGTCCAGGGTCACCGCCCGTACCCGGTCAGGCCCCTCGGTGATGACCCGCAGCAGGTCCGGCAGCAGTGGCTGACGACCGGATGGTGTGCGCTCGCGCAGATGGTGCAGGGCCGCGGAGAGCACCGACTGCTCGTGGTCGTCCACGGGACGGTCACGCACGATGGTGACGAGTGCGGCGACCATGTTGAGGACGCGACCGTGGGTTTCGGCGGTCAGCACCCGGCCGGCCTCGCCGCCGATGCGCTGAGCGGCGGCGCCCATCGCCCCAGGGTCGAGGACATTGATGCCGCCCACCCCGCGCCCGATGGAGATGACCTGTCCCCCCAGGGCGCGCACGGTGTCGGCATAGTCGGGCTTGAGGTCGCCCAGTACCAGCGGTACCACACCGGTGGCGGCCAGTCCGATGAGCATGCGGTTGATCAGAGTGGACTTGCCCAGGCCCGGCATACCCAGCATGAACAGCGAAGGGTTGGAGATGTAGTGCGCGCGCGTGAACCACGACAGCGGGTCGCCGCAGACGGTGGCTCCGGTGAAGAGATGTCGGCCCAACGGGACGCCGCTCATCGGCGCGCCCGAGCCCGCCGCGAATGGCCACAGGCCGCACGCCTGCACGGTGGTGGCTCGCCACATCGTCGGCGGGTCCACGTTGGCCACCTGGCCGCCGCCGGGGCCGGGCCAGCCACGCGGAGGCACCAACTGTTTCTTGGAGCGGGCTGGTTGCTTCCTGTTGTTGCCCCTGGTCGTCTTCCTCGTGGTCACAGTGCTTCCTTCACCTCGCGCGGTACCAGCGTGTACTCCCACGGCAAGATCCCGGCTGGGAGTGTGCAGCTGAACGCGGCGGCCTGCATCCGGTCGGCCGGACGCATCGACAGCCGTGCTCCGGCCAGTTGGTTGCGTATCGACATGTTCGCGTCGTCCAATTCGGAGTCGGTGTCGACCGTCACCGTGACCATCAGTGAGAACTCCACAAGGCCGGCGCCGGTGGCCTCCTCCACAGCGGTCTGCTCGGCGGCGCGCACCTCGTTAGCGGCTCGCGCCTGCACCATGCCGCGCCGTGAGGTAGCCATGAACTGTGCCGCCCGTCGGTCGGCCTCGACAATGCGCGCGGACGTCGCGGGGTCGATGGGGCGGTACAGCAGGGCGACGCGCTTTCGGCGGGTACCCGGAGTGGCTTCCAGGAGGCCGCGCAGCACGTTGGCACGGACTGTGCCCCGTGGTGCGAGGGTGAGCATCCAGGTCCGAGACACCCCTGAGTCGTGCTGATAGGAGTTGGCTTTCTCCACAGTCGCCGCAGGGCCTGCGTCATCCCAGTCCAGGCCGGTGCCGCCGTGTTGTGCGCGGGCGTCGAGAATGTCCCCCGCGACGGCCGGGTCGTAGGCCACGCGTACGACTTCGGCGATGCGTTCGGCCGACAGTGGTGCGGCCGATCCGGCACCTGCTGCCACCAGTCCCGCCAACAGGCCGGGAATGCGGATCGCCAGCTCGGTGATGATCTCGTCGTCGTCCTTGCGTTTCTGACCGTTGGGTGACCCGTAGGTCAGCGTGATGTAGGTGTGCATCTCAGAGGACGCCATCGGGTACCGCTCCACCACTTCCTCCATGACCGCCCGCGCAGCCGGTGGAGCGTCGGGGTGAATACGGGGCAGCAGCTCGTTGGCCAATCGGCTTCCCGTGTCCGGGGCGGTCTCGACCACCACAGAGGCGCCGCGCAGTCCCGGTTCGGCGGACAGCCGGGCAAGCCAGTGGCCCCATGACGCCACCCAGGTGTCCACCTGGTCGTGGTCGACGAGAGAACCACCGTCGGGTTCGCAGCCGAGCACGACGGTGTAGAGGTTCCGGCTGCGATGGTGCAGCACGCCGAACGGCTGGTCGTAGGCGTCCCTTCCTTCACTGACCTTGACCCGGCTCAGCAGGCCCGGCGGAGGGAACCGGCCGCCCGGGCGTGAGGACAGCGGACCTGAGACGTAGGTGGTCGATCCCTTGGCCTTGCGGTGGAACCAGCTGATACGCAGGGCGATGAGCTGGTAGACGTTGCGCCCGTCCTGCGTGCGCGCGGTCAGCGGCAGAAGCAACAGGGCCTGCATGACGAGGGCGACCAGCGTGATCTGGAGTGAGATCAGCGACAGGATGAGATCGATGACGATCCCGCCGAACACTCCGATGGTGCCGATGAGGCCGAGCGGCCCTAGCCCGGGCCGTCTGGGCCTGCGCCAGTTCCCGTACGTGGGATGGACGACGGCGGCTTCGGTGGACATGGCAAATACCTGCTTCGCTTACGGTGAGTGGGCCGTGGGGGCCGTCCTGGACCGGATCGCGGTCCGGCCCCTGGAAAGCTCTGGCCTCCGGACTACGAGGGAGCGCGGCCAATGAGCGGGAGGAAACCCGCCTTACACGGGTCTGACGCTGCTCACCCGTCGCGGGGAATGTCTCGGTACATACTCTCTTCAGTGGCTCTGTTGTGTAGGTTCTCGTACCACGCCTCGGAGTACATCTGGGGCTCGGACCTGCCTGACGAGGCTCCTCCGCCGCCCAACAACGAGCTGTCTATTCCGCCCGAGGATTCGCCTCCGCCGCCTCCGCCCGACGGCGAACTGTCATCGCCTCCGCCCGACGGCGAACTGTCATCGCCTCCGCCGCCACCGCCACCCTCGCCGCCTCCGCTCAGCAAGTTGCCACTGCTCGCTCCCGAGGGCTTGAGGGCTCCGGTGGCGCCACCAGCGAGACCGGTGGCGCCACCTGCGATAGAGGCCACCCCTCCGCCGAGCGACTTCGCTCCTGAGGCGACACTGCCGGCGGCGCTCATGGCGGCTTTCTCGACCGAGTCAGCGCCGAGAGCCTCCGTCGCCGGCACGATCACTCTCATCAGTGCCGGCAGGGCTATGGCCGATAGCAGAAGCACTCCCATTCCCGCGACCTGCGTATTGACTTTGGTGGCTCCATCGCTGCCGGTCACTTGTGAGTTCATCATGACTGAGCCCGAGAAGAACACAAGGCTGACAGTGGGCTTGTACAGCAGCCAGGCGATCATCCACCCCATGTGCTTGCGCCACCATGTGCCGCCCCACTCGGTCATGGAGGCTGCGGCAGCCAAGGGGAGCGTGCCCATCAAAATGATCATCACGCCGAGGCGGATCCACATCAGGAGCGCGTGGATGATGCCGGAGACGATGAGGAGACAGGCGAGGACCAGAAGCAGCATGGAGGGGATTTCGTCACTGCAGTCCATTCCGCCCATCAGGTCATCGAGGGCGCCTCTGAACAGGTGGTCGGAGTACCTGTCCATAAGGATGGTGAACGTGATGAGCACGGTGCTCGCGGCCGTGTTGACCAAGGTGATCCGCAGGATGCCCTTCAGCGCGACCTGACCACTGTCGGCACGCCTGTCCAGAGCCATTTTGATCGCGGCGAAGAGGATCGAACCAACTGCCAGATAGACAACGATCCACTGCGTCTGGCGGTTGATCACTCCCGACGACTGCTCGTTGTACGAGTCGATGCTTCCCACGGCATCGAAGATGGCGAATGCGCCGCGCATCGCGATCTTGGCAACCACCCTCATCATCTCGGCGATCGGATTGCCGAAGATCAATTTGCCAATGTCGATGCTGTCGTCGCAGCTATCGGCCAAGTACATGTCATTCTCCCCATGCGGAGAAGCCGCTGGGCTTCGCCTGCCGCATTCGTGTGTAGAGCGACCCGTCGTCCAGAGGGGCCACCTTCCAATCGCCGTCCCGCCAGCGCATGGACACCGACGTACTCAGGTAGCCGCCTATGGGATTGGTGAGGAGCAGCCGTACGGTCGCGGATTCACCCGAGTAGGACTTCAGCGAGAACCCCATGAACCGACCGATGAGGCTCTGCTCGAGGTCTGTCGTCCCGGCCTCGGCCTTGCTGATGACGAATTTGTCGCGCGGCTCACCGGGCACGATCTGCTGCTCCGCGGCAGTGCGCCACGCGGTGCCGCCCAGCTGGACGGGAATGACGTGCGCCGCCAGTACCGCACCTGTGGGCGTGTGGGCGAAGCACCACCAGATGGACTCGTCGGTGTGCAGCGGCCCTGCCGACCTCGAGGTGGGAACCATCCTGCCGACGAGCTGACGCCACCGTAGATCGGCCGGCGTGGTGGTAGGGCGCGAAGTGTCCCGGTCGTCGGTCCGGCAGTTCTCCGGCCGATCTCCCCGACCGTCCCGGGTCTCTTGCGGATCACCGGGGGACAGCGGGCCGCTGAGCCCGGAGAGTATCTCCCGGCTGGCGGCCGCGATCCCCGCCTTCCTGGAGGAGGTATCGGTGGTGTTGCCACTTGAGAGGGCCACCAGTGACATGACCACGAGAAAGACGAGGAACCCGGCCGAGCTGATCCAGCCGCGTTGCTTGTAGAAAGGTCCCTCGACGGGCTCCCGTTTCCGTATGGAGCGAAACATGTTGGTGATCTCTCTCACGGAGGATCACTGAGAAAAGAAGAATGTGACGATGGGCCCCGCGGTGGAGACGAGGACACAGCCTCCCATCACCATGCCCAGGCGGCTCATGTGCTCAGAACCCTGTCCCTGACCGCCCTTTACAGACACAGCCATCATGACTCCGGTGACCAGGACACCCGCCACACCGGCGGCGGTGCCGGCCCAACTGGCGATTCCCAGCACGGTGTCGATGGCGTCGGCAAGGGATTGAGGTGCCTGCCGCTTTGGGGAGGGGACCTCACCGGTGGCCAGGTAGTTCTGGCCCGCAGTGGAGAGGTCTCGCAGGATGTTCTTCATTCGGGGCTCCAATGTCGAAACAAGTCGGATGTTCAAGTGCGGTCAGCGAAGCAGGTAAGGCATGATAACGAAATTGACGAGCGGTCCCGCGCTGACGCAGAGAACGCAAGAGCCAAGGACAATGACAAGCCCTCGGAAGTAGGTGGCTCCTTCACCCATCTCGCCGCGGCGCAGCTGCAGGGCCATTTGGATGCCGACGACGATGATTCCCGCGACCGCGGCGGCCGTCACCATCCAGGCGAGGTTGCCGAGCAGTTCGCTCGCCTGGGGATTCGGATCGAACTGCCCGTTGGGCCCGAAGTCGCCGGTCACGGATTGCGCGCGGCTCATCGCGGTCCCGCGTTTCGTCCGGAGGACGGGCTGGAAACGAGTTCCGCCAGCGCACGTACCGCATTCGGCAGCGGATCCACCTCCTCGCCGAGACGCCACGCCGGAATCCAGGGAACACGGTGGACTTCGGCCGCCGAACGCAGCACGCGTACGCGTCGGCCGAGTGAGCGCGGGAGACGACCCGGCGCGTCGGCGACGAGGACGAGGGCGATGAGGTGCACCCCGGCTGGATGCTCCCCCGTGCGCAGCACGTTCAGTGCCTGGGATGCCGCCTGCATGCCACCGGCATGCGTACGGGCCACCAGCAGGACTCCGCCTGGTTCGCCCCGGGCCGGTTCGGGCCACCGAAGGCGCAGGTCCGCGCCGCCCAGCACCCGCGCGAGCGTGCTCGCCCCGCCACCGCCGTGTGCGTTGACCCAGGCGACCGGCTGCCCCCGGTGAGGCGAGGGCGCGTGTTGGGCGGGCGCGGCCGCATCGGGACGCGTGGTCCTCGCCGCTGGGCGCCGCGGCACAGCTGTCGCAGTGACGTCCTGTCGAGCGGCCGGTCCACGAATCCACATCTGCGGGCCGGCCGACGGCGCCGGTGGGACACCCATGAGCGTCCACCCCTTCCCTTGGTTCTGAACTGTCGCGACGGATCCGCATTGAACTGATCGGACGCTGTGTCCGTTGCGCCGGTGCGGGCCTGCGGTGATCCGTCGGGCAGCCACTACGGGAAAACACATGCCTTGGTTCAGCAGTGCTCGGAACCAAGGGATGCGGGCGAACATGAAGGGAGCGACTGGGTGTGAGTAGAGGTACCAGCGGTCAGGCCACCAAAAGCAGGAACGCCGTGCTCATGGCTGCCGCCGGGAGTACGGCTCTCTCTGGATTCATGCTTTTCCCCCTGATCATCCTGATCATCCTGATCGGGGCGATCATCGTATTCATCATCTATACCTTCTTCTTGCCTTTGGTTATTATTTGCGACATTTTCGGTTGCGGAGGAGGCGCCGGCGGTGCGACAGGGGACAGCAGCCAGGTCGCCGAGGCGTTCGGCGGTGACGGGCGGGGCGAGTTGTACGAACCCAGCGTTCCCGGGGAGTTCCTTGAGTACATCAAGAACGCCGGGGCCGAATGCACACAGATCGGCCCGGTCGTCATCGCCTCGCAGATCCAGCTGGAGTCGATGTTCAACGAGAGACTCGTCGGGCCCGACGGGGCCGAGGGGATCTCCCAGTTGCCCCCGGACAAGTTCGAGGAGTTCGGCGAGGACGAGGACGACAACGACAAGACCTCGGCCCTGGACGCAGCGGACTCGATCATGGCGCAGGGCAGATACATGTGCTCACTGGCCGAGCACATCGACGAACTCGTTGCCAACAACGAGGTCGAGGGAGATCTCCTCGACCTGACCCTGGCCGCCTACCACGTGGGCCTGGACACGGTCAAAGAGTCGGGTGGCGTACCGGCCCACTCCGGCGCGCAGAGCTACGTCTACGGCGTCAGGAGCTCGTTCGTCGTGTACTCGGGTGCCGTCAAGGTTCCCGAAGGATCCGCGTACCCCACCATCAGCCCACTGCCACTCGACAGCATCAACCCGTCGCCCACCGGTGGGCAGTGATCAGAACAGCGAAGGAGTCATCGGGTGCTCAGGAAGCAAGTCCGGTGGGGGCGCGATGGGCAGGAAGGTGCCGAGCGGGGGGTGATCGCCTCCGAGGTGTTCATCGCCCCCGACGGCCGTGTGACGGTCGACGGCGTACCCTTCCCCCTGCCGGACGGCGAACCGGTCAACGTGGCCGTGCTCGACACGATGCAGCGACGGGCACGGGCCAGGGGCGGACCCGTCGAGGTCATGATCGTCGACCGGCGGGCGGGGTACGCCACTCGCGTCGAGGTCGCCGCCGACGGTTCGAGCCGCGTCGTGCGGCACGAGAGATACCAGGAGTTGACCGAGGCGGAGCCCCTGCCCGCGGCGAGGCCGGGTCCGGCAGATTCAAGCCTGGTCGAACAACGACCGGCCGAACTGCCGTCTGCCAGAACGGCGTTGGTCCCCGGCCGTTCGACCGACTCACCGCCCGACGAAGGCACACCACGCACCGACGCAGATACACCGGTGCTCGTCCCGGACGAACTCGCCGAACTCGTCGCGCGTATCGGCCACGCCATCGACAACGGAGCGCCCGAGCGGGCGGCGGCGCTCGCCTTCAGGTTGCAGGAGCACACCACGCGAGCCTTCGGCGCCGAACACCCGTACACCTTGGAAGCACAGGCGCTGGCGGCGTACGCCGCGCACAAGAGCGGCAATCACGTCGCCGCGACAGCCACCTGCCTCGAACTCACCCTGATTCGTCATCAGCAGGGTGACCCACGGGCCCATGCCGACCTGCTGCGAGCGGTCGCCGGGTGGCAGCTGATCGACGACCTGCCGTCCGCTGTCGACCACGGCCGGGCCCTGCTCGCCGCATGGTCCCGGCTTGCCATGGAAGGCAATGTGGCCGCAGGGGATGTCGAACTGGTGAGGTACGTGGACCGGCGTATACGCACCCTTGTCACTGAGTCCGCCACGGGCCACGTCGGCGCGTTCTGAGAGAAAGCGCAGGTCGCCGGGGAGAAGCGCGTCAGTACAGGCTCTCCCCCTTCTGCGGCAGGTCCTCGATTCGGCCAAACTCGGCTGAATCCGATGTTTGAACGTCAATAGAACGTCAATGCGATGTGGAGACTCACTCGCAACACTCCCCCTGATCGAGGCTTCCTGGTTCGGCCTTGAGACCTGACCTTCGCCCAAGGTCATGGACAAAGGGAGAAGAACGTGACTTTGACGGTTTTGGGTTCCCTGGGAGCGGTGAGCACTGCGGAACGCGCGATGCGCACACTCCACGACAACCAGGCGGGCCCGCTGTACACCTACGTGGTACGGCTGTTGAACGGTGACCGTCACAAGGCCGAGGACATCGTCCAAGAGGCGCTGCTGCGCTGCTGGCGGACGCAGGACCTGGCCGCCGGCCAGCACCTGCGTCCGTGGCTGTTCAGAGTGGCCCGC
Organism: Streptomyces sp. NBC_01723; assembly: GCF_036246005.1. NCBI lineage: Bacteria > Bacillati > Actinomycetota > Actinomycetes > Kitasatosporales > Streptomycetaceae > Streptomyces > Streptomyces sp. NBC_01723. Next base: position 6,868,660 of record NZ_CP109171.1, on the reverse strand, counting down.
AACCTCGTGATCGACGAGCTCCGGATGCGCAAGACCCGTCCCCAGGAGGTCAACGGCAACACCTGGCTGGAGGACTTGCTGCCCATGCCTGACGGCGTGGACTGTTTGCTTTCCTCCATGCTTCTCAGGGAGGCGTTCAAGCAGCTGTCCCCCATTCATCGTGAGGTGCTGTACGAGACGTACTACGCCGGCAGATCGATGCGCGAGGCGGGCCAGGTACTCGGCGTTCCGACGGGCACCGTCAAGTCGCGTGTGCATCACGCGGTACGTTTCCTGCGGCTGGCCATGGAGCTTGCCGAGAGTGCCGTCGACAACGCCGACGAGGAGTCGGCACAGCATCTGTCCGCCGCCTGAGAAGCTGTGTCAGATCCAGCGATTTGTGACGTTCTGTGACTGATGGGATGTCGGTGGGGCTGGCCGGGGTAGTTGTTGAGGAAGCTCAATAGGGTCGAGATTCGACCATGTTGGCTCAGTATCTGGTGATGCTGATGGTGTGAGGTGGAGTCTGGGCGTATCGCCGGGCCGGGGTTCCGCAGCCGACGCAGGACGCCGACGCTTCGGCCCGCGCCGGGTGGTGCGCCATGGCCCCAGTGGTGGAGAGTGTCCACGACGGCCTCAATCCCCGCACCGTCGCGGTGATCCTGGACTCCCAGTCCGTCAAAGGTGTCGAGACCGTGGGTCAGGACACCCGAGGCTTCGACGGCGGCAAGCTGATCAACGGCAGGAAGCGGCACCTGGCGGTCGACATGCGCGGCATGGCTCTGGCCGTGATGGTCACCAAGGTCTACGCACGACAGCATCCCCGCCCGCGACCAGCTGTTCCGCCTGCGCCTGACCCACCCCTATCACCGGTTCTGAGACAGGCACCGAGCAAGGTTGGGTCGTCGTCCGCACCGCGAGGGCGCGAATCGTTCATCGGCCGGTGGGCGTGACGGTTACGGGGGTCTCCGCAGAGAGACCGGGCTCAGCTTGCCTTCCGGGCGTCCAGCGCGGGCCGTTCCCAGGTCGAGCCGGGCCGGGTGCTTCGCGGCGCGGGTCTGTCCATCACGGGTTGTTCCCCCGCCGCCCCCGCACCGCCCGTGTGGTGAGCCTTCAGCAGCCACTCCCTGTGTTCCAAGACCGCGGTGAGCGCTTCTCCCGCCTTGCCGGGGATCTGGTTGCGCATACGGATGACAGCGACCCCGGCGGACAGCGCCTCGTCGACTCGGGTGATCTGCATCCACAGCAGTTCAGCACGGCTTGCCGCTGCCTCCGCCTGTTCGGCGTCCCCTCGGAGATGCCAGCGCTCGGCCACGTCGCGGTACAACTGAATGCCGCCGACAGTGTCTCCGGCCAGAGCGGTGGCCCGTGCGCGGATCTCGCGGATTCCCAGTGTGCCGGGATGCGAGACACCAAGGACGCCCGTGGCCCGATTGTCGAGCTGTGCGGCGAGCGTCTTGGCCTGGTCGGTACGGCCCGCGTCAAGATGGCTCCTGACCACGGCCAGAGATTCCGTGAACGCCTCGGTCCCCTGTTGCGGGCCGGGTTGGGACGTGGAGGCACCGCGGACGATCGCGGTAGCTCTTGTCGGGCGCTTGTTCAGGCGCTTCTTGGTCACCGGGGTGTGCGGTTTGCCGGCCGGGACCTCGCTCACATTTCCGTCGGATGAGATGATCAGCTGCCAGACCTCGCCGCCCGTTTCGACGGCCGTTGCCCGCACGGCCCGGCCGAGCCTGGCGGCCACGCTTGCCACGACGGCTATGGCGGAGGCACGCGTAGCGTGCCCTGACGTGGGAATCAATGGTCCTGACACGAGGACCCGGCAGTCGTCTTGGACAGTGAGGTCGTAGACCGGCCAGGCCGGTATATTCGCTGACTCGTGCATTGACATGACGTTGCTCCCATGCAGTTGGACGCCCCGGCCCGGCTGAGAAAAACAAGTCCTAGCGGACGGTCACATCGGCGACCCGCCATGACGTGCCGACCGCCGTGCGGGTGAGGTGTACGTAGGCCGTGACGACAACAAGCTCGCCCTTCCACCCATTGCGCCCCGACGGGGTGGCGGTGACCGTCCACTGACGCCATGCCCCGGTGTCGGTGTCGGGAGGCCGGGCGGCGTCCTCGGACTTCTTCACCACCACGGTGGTGTGAGCGCGGTGTCTGATCCACTGCTGCCATTGGGCATCAGTGACCGGCTGGGGCCGGTGCGCGCGGAGCCGGTCCGCGTGCGCTTCGGTCAGCCAACCCGCGTCCGCGGTGCGCAACTCGGCGTCGTGCGGCCCGCGGTCGGTGGTGGTGTCGAAGGTCCACAGCCCTGCGAGTGTGCCTCTGCTGACCATGTCGGCATCGGTCTGGTCGACGTCCTGAGGGCGGATCGTTCTTCCGCGGGGCGCACCGGTGCCCTTGGGTTCCGGGAGCGCGGGTGCGTTCGTGCGGGAGGCGGACGGTGTCGGATACGGTCCGGTGCCGGTCGCCGCAGGAGCCGATCGCGCCGCGTATGCGTGCTCCTCAGCGCCACCGCCACTAGCGGAACCACACCCGCCGACGAGCAGGCCGAGCGTGAGTGCCGCCGCACCGGCGGCGCCTCGTGTACGGAGGCGAGTCATCCGAACCGCCTGACCTTCTGGGGCTTACCGGCGTAATAGGGCTCGGCGAGGTCGCTGATCTTGACCACGTCACCGGTCTTCGGCGCGTGGATGAACTGCCCCCCACCGATGTAGATGCCGATGTGGTCGTAACTGCCGCCCAGCTGGAACCCGATCACATCGCCGGGCCGCATGGCGTCGCGGGACACTGCTTCGCCGGACTTGACCTGGAGTTGGCTGACACGAGGGAGGAGAACACTACCGCCTGCGGCGTGGTAAACGGCGTTCTGCACGAGGCTGGAGCAGTCGAATCCCACGGTGTTGGCGCCCTGAGCGAAGCCGCGGCCGGGGCCTTCCGGCCCGCCGCCACCCCACGAGTAGGGGGTGCCGAGCCACTTCCTCGCGTTGTCCACCACCCGGGCACCGAACGAGCCGTCGGCGGCTGCCGGTTCGGTGCCGGTGTACCTGGTCATCGACGTGATGATTTTGATGACGTAGCTCTGGGTCTCGGGGATGGGAGGTATTCCGTTGGCCCGTTCGACCGCTCCAGGGCCCGCGTTGTACGCGGCGAGGATCAGCCGGGTGGGGTCGCCACCGATATTCATCTCGCTGACCCTGTCCGCGAGCCAGCAGTCGTAGCGCGCCTGGGACATGATCGCGTCGCCCGGGGTGAACGGGTCGGCCACACCGTCCGGTTCCGGACTGCCGTCCTTGCCCGCCGCGTCTACGCCCCACGTAGCCCATGTGCTGGGGATGAACTGGCTCAGCCCTTCGGCCTGTGCATGGCTCACGGCTGTCGGGTCCCAGCCCGACTCCGCCTCGATCTGCGCGGCCAGCAGCGGTGCACTGACCTCCGGACAGAGGCTGCCGGCACGCTCGATCCAATGGACATGCTCGGGCGGTATGCGTCCGGGCTTGAGCCCGGTGACCAGTCCAACGGGTTCGACGCCCTGTTCGCGGCCCACAGCGCCGAGGACCGACAGACCGACCAGAGAGCCGACGAGTCCCAGGACGACAGACCCTGTGGCCAGTGCGGCTGACCTCACCCGGCCGGGGTGGCCGTTCACCGACAACTTCCGGTGTGAGAGGTGAACCCCCGCGAAGACGCAGAGTCACACATGCGCAAATCAGTCCTATCTGTACTCAACTTCAAGAAAAGTAATTTGTTGCGATTTATCAACTTGTGTGTATTATTCGGCTCATTGTGTTGATGGTCGAAGGAGACGTCTTGACAGGGGATGCACCGGTCATCAATCCCTGGTTGCCACAGTCGGGCCGTTCGGGTGGCATCAACGGGAAACCCAGGCGATCGGTTCAAGGTGTGTCGACCGGACTTTTCGGCCCTCAAGCCCCCCAGGGAACCGGAGTACCGCAGCCGGAGCAGGCACTGCCCGTCGCTCGTCCGCCGGTGGGCGACGGGCATTCCTGGTGGTGGCTCGGTGTGCACGGCGGCGCGGGCGTCAGCACGCTCGAGCAGGCCGTGCCCGGCGGCCGGGACGCCGGGCGGGCCTGGCCGACGGCCCAGGGGAATCAGCCAGTCGTACTAGTCGCTCGCTCCACGGCGCACGGTCTGGCAGCGGCGCAGAGCGCCGCCCAGCAGTGGGCCTCGCGCATGGTCACCGGCATCGACCTGCTGGGCCTGGTCGTTGTCGCCGACACTCCCGGCCGGCGCCCTCGGGCGCTGCGGGACCGGGTGTCACTGGTGTCGGGTGCCGTGCCACGGCTGTGGGAGATCCCATGGGTGGAGGCCTGGCGGCTTGGCGAACCGCATCTGCCCAAGGAGTGCTCGCCCCTCGCCCGCGACCTGATCCGACTCACTCAATTCACCTAGAGGGGAACCGAGTTGTCCACTCTGCTGGCGGCCCTTTTGGACGCCTCGCCGTATCTGACCCATGCGGCCGCAGCCTCGCCGCAGCCCTCGGGCGTGCCCGACGTCGGCGGCGGAGAAGCACCGCCCGGAGCCGAGGACCTGCTGCAGGTGCTGAGGTGGGTGGCCTGGACCGTGACCACCCTGTGCGTCGCGGGCATCTTCGGTGTCGCCGCCCGGATGGCAGTCGACCACTCCCGGGGAGGCGGTCGTGACCATGTCAGGGGGCTCGGCTTCGTCCTGGGAGCGTGCCTGCTCGTCGGCTCCGCCTCGGGCATCGTCGGCGCGTTCATCTAGACAGAATGCGACTTCGCGTCAGACCCCCGTCGCGCTTCGTCCGCCCGCCCCGCCAACCATCACCCGACCACTCATCAGGAGGGGGAGGAACCCATGGCAGACCCCGCCATCCACACGACGCCCGACGAGCCGCGAAGTCCGTGGCTGCGCAGCGGCTTCGTCCTCGCCGCCGCGTTCATCGGCTTCGTGACCGTCGTCGCCGGGGCGGTCATCTTCACCTCGGACCCCTCCGGCAGGGGCGACGCCCTCACCACTTCCCAACCCTCCGTTGGCCGTCACTCCGGCCCGTCGTCGTCCGCACCCTCCAGCGGTGAGCGGTGCCCGAAACTCCCCGACAACCGGCAGGACGTGCCCACCGCCGCTCCCCGGGGAGTGACCTGGACGCTGTTCGGCGCCGTCGCCCTGCCCGCGTCCGAGGAATCGGGCCCCGCCGTGACCGGTCAGGACGTGGCTCGGTGCTACGCACGTACTCCCGTGGGCGCCCTGCTGGCCACCAGCCAGATCAGCGTGCGTCATGTGGCGGCCCACGACTGGCGGAAGGTGACCCGGGTCCAGACCGTCGGCGCGGGCCGCGACGCCTACATAGCCGGGCGGACCAAGGCCGAGAAGGAATCGCCCACCAACTCGGACGGTGGTGCCCACGGGCAGATCGCCGGATTCAAGTTCGTCACCTACGACGACAGCACCGCGGTCATCCAGACCGTGTGGCGGTACCCCGACGGTGGGATGCAGGCCGCCACCACCACGGTGCTGTGGCGGGACGGCGACTGGCTGCTGGAGTACCCGGCCGCCCCTGCCGCGCCCATCCCTGTCGGCTCTCTCGCGGGATACGCCGAGTGGGGGGGCGTCTGATGGCGGGCTGCGACTTCGGCTGGGTGTCGCCCTCGGTCGGCGGCTACTGCGTGGGTGACGGGGCCGGAGCAGTCCCGTCGAACCTCGGCGAAAGCGCGTTCGACGAGATCGCAGAGAGCGCCGCGAAGGCGGCGAGTACGACTGTTGAGGCGCTCGGCAGCGCCTGGATGAACCTGGGCACTCCCGACCTCAGCGACGACACCGGACCGGTGGCGTTCCTCCAAGGCTCCACGCTGTGGATCACCTCATTCACCGCCGTACTCAGCCTGCTCGTCGCGGCCGGGCAGATCGCCTGGCAGCGACGTGGCGAGACAGCTCGGCAAGCTCTCCAAGGGCTCCTCAACCTGATGATGGTCTCCTCTGTCGGGGTCGCCACCGTTGCCCTGCTGACCTCGGCGGGGGACAGATTCAGTGTCTGGATCATCGACAGGTCCACGGGTTGCCGACAGATCAGCGCCGGCGGGGAACCTGTCGAGCAGTGCGTGGGCGAGTTCGAAAAGCGCACATCGGCCATGCTGGCCCTGGGCGGCACGGACTCGTCGTTCCTCGTCCTGATCATGGCCATTCTGGTGATCACCGGCACTGTGGCGCAGATCGCCCTGATGATCGTGCGGATGGCCATGCTCGTGATCCTCACGGGGACGCTGCCCCTGGCGGCGGCGGCCAGCTCCACCCCCGCCGGCCGGCTCTGGTTCCGTAGGTCCGTGGGCTGGCTCCTCGCGTTCGTGCTGTACAAGCCGGCCGCAGCCGTCGTCTACGCGGCGGCGTTCTCCATCAGCGGCCAGGAAGAGGACAACGAAGTCGTCTCCATGGTGTCCGGGGTCGTACTGATCGTCCTGGCCTGCTTCACGCTGCCCGCGCTGATGCGGTTCGCGGCTCCCGTCGTCCAAGCCGCGGTCTCCGGCGCGGGCCGGACGGCCAAGAGCTCTGCCGGAGTTGGTGGAACGGCGGCGGCAGCCACCGGGGCAATGGCCGTGTCGCACATGCGCAGCCTGGCCACCGGACGATCGGTGGCAGGGGCCGCCGTGAACCAGCGGGCCACGGGCGCGCGAACGAGTGGTCCGAGAACCACCCGGAGCGCCGCGGGGGCACAGGGAGCGCCGGACCAGCGGCGTGCCACGGCCGGTCCCGCCCTGCCAGATACCGCGAACAGCGCCGAGACGCGGTCCGAAGACCGGCAGGAGACAGCGGCACCGGTGCCCGTCCTGGTCCGGCAGTACCCCGACGACCAGCAGGAGAAGTTCCATGACCGTTGAAGAAACCACCACGCGCACCTACGGCAACTTCCGCAAACCTCGCGCCTCCGGCCTACGCGGACTGTCCCTGGGCACGACGCTGCTGCTGCTCGCCGGACTGATCGCCGTGGTGCTGACCACACTGGTCTCCGTCTGGGCCGCGCTGCTCATGGCGGTGTCTGTGGCGATGGTCACAACGGCGCTCGCGTTCAGGGACCGTCACGACCGTACCCTGATGAAGCGTGGCGCGGTCCGCCTGGCCTGGTGGCGCACCACCCGTTCCGGGGGGCATCTGTACCGGTCGGGTCCGCTGGGCCGAACCGGCTACGGCACCTGCGAACTGCCCGGACTAGCGGCCGGGTCGACGCTGACGGAGGCTCAGGACGGCTACGGCCGCCCCTTCGCAGTGATCACGATTCCGGCGACCGGCCATCACACGGTGGTCATCTCCTGCGACGCGGACGGATCCGCCCTCGTCGACGAGCGTCAGGTCGACACCTGGGTGGCTCACTGGGGCCAATGGCTTTCCGCTCTGGGGTCCGAACCGGATCTCGTTGCCGCGAGCGTCACCGTTGAGACCGCACCCGACTCCGGGGTGCGGCTCCAGCATGAGATCGCCTCCAACACCGTTGCCGCGGCACCCCAGTTGGCCACGGCGATGCTCCACGAGGTGCTGGCCGCCTACCCCGCCGGCTCAGCGCAGATCGCCACGCGCGTCGCGCTGACGTACTCCGGCGCGGCCCGCCCGGGTACACCCCGACGCAGCGCCGAGGACATGGCGCTGCACATCGGCACCCGCCTGCCGGGGCTGACCGCGGGGCTGTCCCTCACCAGCGCTGGTACGGCCGTCCCGATGACCGCGACCGAACTCGCCGAGGTGGTACGTGTCGCCTATGACCCGACCGTGGCGACCCTGGTGGAAGAGGCGCGGGCGACCGGCGGCACCGGGCTGACCTGGAAGGAAGCCGGGCCCATGGCCGCCCAGGAAGCCTGGGACCACTACCGGCACGACGGGGCGTTCAGCATGACGTGGGCTATGACGGAGGCCCCGCAGGGCGAGGTGTTCTCCAATGTCCTGACCGGGCTGGTCCAGCCCAACCGCGACATCGCTCGCAAGCGGGTCACCCTCCTGTACCGCCCACACAGTCCGGCCGACGGCGCCCGCGTCGTCCAACAGGACTACAAGAACGCGCTGTTCGCCGCCCAGCAGCAACAGATCGGAAAGGCACGCGAGGACGCGGAGGTGATCGCGGCGCGCAGGACCACCGAGGAACAGGCCCAGGGACACGGCGTGATCCGCTTCGGCCTGCTGATCACAGCGACCGTCAACGCTGCCGCAGACCTGCCGAAGGCCGCCGCCGCGGTCGACAACCTTGCCCCCGCAGCCCGTATCGCGGTGCGGCCCGTCTACGGCTCCCAGGCCACGGCGTTCGCCGCGGCGCTGCCTCTTGGCCTGGTGCTCCCCCTCCACACCGCACTGCCGCAGACCATACGCGACGCCATGTAAGGCATCTGACGCAGTGTGACGCGGTCGCAGCGATGTGACGGAGAGCGGCGAAGAACGAGGAGACCTCAATGGCACGCATGACCAAGCAGTTCCGCCCGCCCCGCCCCACCCCCCGCGGCTGGCCCGGGGTCGGCGGCGGCATGGTCGGCTATGTGGATCCCGCGCCTGAGTGGCGCGGTACATCGGTACAGGTGTGCGGCCTGTGGCCGTTCGGCGCGGGCGCCGGGACCCCCATGGTCGGCGTCCCGCTCGGCCGTGACCTGGACTCCGGGGCGACGGTGTGTTGCGATCCCGTGTCTTGGTTCATGCGCACTAGCCTGCTGGCCAATCCGTCGATGTTCGTACTGGGCCGGCCGGGGCTCGGCAAGTCGACGGTCGTACGGCGCATGGCCCTCGGCCTGTCCGGCTACGGTGTCCATCCGATGATCTTCGGCGACCTCAAGCCGGACTACGCGGACCTGATCAGGGCCATCGGCGGGCAGGTCATCAGCCTGGGACGGGGCCGCGGCAATCTCAACGTCCTGGACCCCGGCGAGTCCGCCCGGGCGGCGGCGAGGCTCACCGGTGAGGCCCGCGAGCGGCTTCTCGCGGACATCCACGGCCGCCGCCTCAACATGGTCTCCGCACTGGTGACCATCCTGCGCTCGGGGCCGCCGACGGACCGTGAGGAGACGATCCTGTCGACCGCGCTGAACATCCTGGACGACCGGCACGACTCGCGCTCGGGCCGGGTACCGGTGCTCGGTGACCTCGTCCAGGTCATCAAGGACGCGCCGGAAGCCGTACGGGCGGTTGCCCTGGACCGGGGCGACCTGACCCGGTACCGCGACATCACGGAGAACCTGGAGGCCTCCCTGACCGCACTGCTCGGCGACGGACGTCTGGGCGGGACCTTCGCCCGGCCGACGACGGAGGCGATGAAGCTGGACCGCCCGGTCTGCTTCGACGTCAGCGGCATCGACGACAGCGAGGCCCTGCTCCAGGCCGCGGCGCTGCTGTCCTGCTGGTCGTACGGATTCGGCGCGGTCTCGGCGGCCCACGCCCTCACGGACGCGGGACTGGAACCCCAGCGCAACTACTTCCTGGTCATGGACGAACTGTGGCGCGTCCTCCAGGCCGGCCGTGGTCTGGTCGACCGCGTGAACGCCCTCACCCGCCTGGACCGCCAGCGCGGAGTGGGCCTGGCCATGATCACCCACAGCATCGACGATCTGCTGGCCCTGCCGACGGAGGAGGACCGCACCAAGGCGAAGGGCTTCGTGGAACGCGCCGGCATGGTGGTCTGCGGGGGACTTCCGCCTGCCGAGATACCGCAGCTGTCACAGATCGTAGAGCTGAACGAGGCGGAGAGGCGTCTGCTGGTCGACTGGTCCACCCCACCGGCCTGGGCCTCCAATCGCGGCCGCCGGGCGGACGCGCCCGGGCTTGGCAACTTCCTCATCAAAGTCGGCAACCGCCCCGGGATCCCCCTGCACGTGGACCTGACGGCGGCCGAACTCGAGGTCAACGACACAAACAAGAGGTGGAACAAGTAGGCGAGACCGGGAGCGGAAGAGCTTCTCCTGCGAGGACCGAGCTTCCCGTCCGCGGGCGGACAACGGACCGCTTGCCAGGTCCAGGATCTTGAACCGGTCGGACTGCAAATCCGTTGTTCACGTCGAGCCAGCTGGAATCGGCAAGAAGTCTCCTTGGAGCCAATACCTTCCGCTTCCGGATCCTTCTCGGCAGCCCTCGAGGGGGCGAACCCAAGCGGCAACTCCACGGCCGTTGCGTTCCAGGACTAACACAATGAGCCGTTTCAGCGTGGCCGCTGAACGGGTGACGGTGCTGCTGGGGAGGAGGGACCGCAACGCACGAGGCTCCCGTGCCGTTGAGGGAGGTGTTCGAAGTCTCAATCCATCGGCACAGGAGCCTCGTTGGTTCTCTATCCTGCCGCACTCGACCTGTCTCACGCCTTGGTCGCGTGGGTCACGATGCTCATCGTCACCCTTGAGGGGGACCGGCGATGCAAGCTCCCGCCGCACCAGCGTGCGCTGGTCGCCCTGGTGTATCTGCGCCGTCACGACACCCTCGCGCGCATCGCGGCCGGCTTCGGTATATCCGTCGGTACCGCTCACGCATACGCCACGGCCGTCGTCGGTCTGCTCGCCGGCCGGGCTCCGGGCCTGCTGAAGGTCCTGCGCGAGAGCGACCCGGACTTCGTGCTGCTGGACGGGACCCTCGCCGAGTGCGACCGGACCGGCGACGGCCGTGGGCCGTGGCGACTACCCGGCCAAGCACCGCCGCCACGGGGTGAACGACCAGGCCGTCACCGACCCCACCGGCAAGGTGCTGTGGATCTCGCCCGCGCTGCCGGACCGCACCCATGACCTGACCTCGGCCCGCCCCCACCGGATCATCCGGATCTGCGAGCGACAGGGCGCCCCCGCCCTGGCTGACCGCGCATACCAGGGCGCCGGCCCTTGGGCCACCACCGGGCTCAAACGACCACCCGGAGGCGAACTCACGCCCACACAGCGAACTGTCAACCGCGCACCGGCCCAGGCTCGAGCTCCCGTCGAACGCGGCATGGCACGGCTGAAGTCCTGGCAGATCTTCCGCAGAGCCCGCATCAGCCCCAACCGCATGACCGTCATCGCCAAGGCCCTCCTCACCCTGGAGAGCCAACTCTGAAAGAGCTCAATAGGAGAGCATCTGATCTAGGTAGTTGGTGTTCTGGGATGGGTTTGTGACTGGTGGCGTTGGCGGTCGTTGCACGGTGGGTGAGTGCTCGTCGTCCGTACCGCAGTGATGTGTCCGATGCCCGCTGGGCTCTGATCGAGCCGGTCTTCGCGGCCTGGCGGGCGAGACGGACTGGGCCGGGGACGGCGGCCCGGGCCCATGATGCGCGGGAGATCGTCAACGCGATCCTGTACGCCAACCGCACCGGCATCCCGTGGGAGTACCTGCCGCACGACTTCCCGCCGTACAAGACCATCTATGACTACTACGCGAAGTGGGAAGCCGACGGCACCACCCGGCAGGTCCACGACCTGTTACGCGACGAGACCTGCCAGTTGCATGGCCGCAGCGTGCAGCCCACTGCGGCCGTGGCGGACGCGCAGAGCGTGAAGACCTCGACAAACGTCTCCGAGACCAGCCAGGGCATCGACGCCGGCAAGAAGATCAAAGGACGCAGGCGACACGTGATCACCGACACGCTCGGCCTGGTCTTGGCTGTCCTGGTCACCGCCGCGAACGTGCACGACACCACCGGCGGCAAGCTCCTGCTCGACGACCTGGCCGCGGCACGTCCCAGCGTGTCCAAGGTCTGGGCCGACGGCGGCTACCAGAACAGCATCTTCGACCACGGCGCCCGGCTGGGCATCGATGTCGAGGTGGTACAGAGGCCACGGACAAAGGGGTTCGAGCCGCTGTCGAAACGGTGGGTGATCGAGCGGACCTTGGGCCGGCTGATGCAGCACCGCCGCCTGACACGGGACTACGAAGCCCTGCCGCAGCGACCACAGTCGATGATCCACTGGGCGATGGCTAACAAAATGGCCCGCGAACTGACCGGAGAATCCACACCAACCTGGCGAATCGAAACAGGCATCCCACTGATATCGGCGTGAACGTTGATCAGATGCTCTCTCAGTCACCGCATGACCTGCCCAACATCTCCAACGGAGTCCTGGTATTGAGGCTAGGGCAGGCGGGTGTTGAACCGTCGGGCGGTGTGCTGCGTTGAGGGGGTGTGTTGTCGGCGGTTTGCGTATGGAGGATGTCATGGATCAGCAGGCTCCCCTTCAAGGGCACGCTCTGGGGATGGCCCGGCTGTACGGCCTGAGCGGCGAGCCGGAACACCCCGCCCAGGTCCCCCTCGGCCACCTCCCCAAGCGGTACAGGAAGGACGCGCCCGCGTGGGAGAACGCGGCCCGGCAGCGGATGCATAACCTCCGCAAACCCGAAAATGTGGTCAGTGAAGCGGAGGGGAAGGTGCTGGCGGATGCGCAGATCCCCGTGAAGCCACGGCCGCAGGGAGCGGGTTACCACATCGACCCGACGGTAGCGCGGCACAGTGAGGACACCAGGGCGGCTGCGAATGTCAGCAACGCCACGGGGATCGCACGGCTGTACGGCCTGACCCGCGAGCCGGAACACCCCGCCCAGGTCCCCCTCGGCCACCTCCCCATGCGGAGGAAGGACGCGCCCGCGTGGGAGAAAGCAGCCCAGCAGCGGATGCATCATCTCCTCGACCCTGCGAGTGTGGTCAGTGAAGCGGAGGGGAAGGTGCTGGCGGATGCGCAGATCCCCGTGAGGCCACGGCCGCAGGGAGCGGGTTACTACATCGACCCGACGGTGCCACGGCTCAGTGACGACACCAGGGCGGCTGCGAATGTCAGCAACGCTCTGGGGATGGCACGGTTGTACGGCCTGAGCGGCGAGCCGGAATACCCCGCCCAGGTCCCCCTCGGCCACCTCCCCACGCAGGCCAGGAAGGACGCGCCCGCGTGGGAGAAAGCGGCCCGGCAGCGGATGCGTAACCTCCTCAACCCTGTGAAGGTGGTCAGTGAAGCGGAGGGGAAGGTGCTGGCGGATGCGCAGATCCCCCTGAAGCCACGGCCGAACAGGGCGGGTTACTACATCGACCCGGCGGTAGCGCGGCAGCGGGACTTCTTGTCCGGTGTGGTTGTCGGCGGTGTGCAGCCCGGGCTGGGGCTGCCCGGTGCGGGGGCTGCACAGTCTTGGAGCGGGGCCGCTGTGCCGCTGCCGGGAGTTCTGCCTGCCTCGGACGAGGCGCAGAACCCAGTGGGGAGATATCTGGTGTCCGCGGCCGGTTCCGGTCAGTTCTCCAGTCCCCAGGCCGGTCACCAGCCGGGCCCCTCCCAAGCGGCACCGCCGGCTTTCGGGTACCCGACGGCGCCTCAACCGGCCAAGAGACAGAGGCGCTGAGCCTGCCCCGCCTCCAGAACACAGACAACCACCCCTCCCTTGTCCGCGACGCCTGAACTGCGAGCCGGTTCCGGACCTTGGGATCCGAGAGGGCGTTTATACAGGTCAAGCCCTAAATACGAGCCTTGCGCCTGCCCTGATTCGGGATTCTTCATCACATAGGCAGCGAATGATGGTCTCCAGGGTGGGTGGATTGAAGTGGTCGTCGCAACACCTTCTGATCACGGAGGTGTGCAATGGGACGACCGAGGAAGCAGATGCCGCAGGCGCCACCGGGTGCGCGGCGGCAGTGGGCAGCGGATAGGGCAATGCGGGCGCCGATGCGGTTGCCGGGCCGGCCTGAGCCATCGCGTGCTGTGCAACGGGAGTTCTGGCGTCTGATCGCATCCGGGGTCACCTCGGTCCAGGCCGCCGAGGGGGTCGGCGTGTCGGCACCGGTCGGGATTCGATGGTTCCGACACGCTGGCGGGATGGCGCCGCTGAGTCTGGACGAGCCCTCCGGCCGCTACCTGTCGTTCGCCGAACGCGAGGAGATCGCCTTGCTCAGGGCCCGGGACAAGGGCGTGCGTGAGATCGCCCGCACGCTCGGGCGCGACCCGGGAACGATCTCTCGCGAGCTGCGTCGCAACGCCGCGACCAGGGGTGGTAAGCCGGTCTATCGCGCCGTGGTGGCCCAGTGGAAAGCGCAGCAGGCCGCGAAGCGCCCGAAGACGGCCAGGCTCGTGGGCAACGGCCGTTTGCGTAAGTACGTGCAGGACCGACTCGCCGGTGACGTGCGCCGCCCCGACGGCACGATCATTCCAGGTCCTGCGACGCCGCCGTGGAAGGGCCTGAACAAGCCCCATCGCCAGGACAGACGGTGGTCAACGGCATGGAGCCCGGAGCAGATCGCCTGCCGGCTGCGGGTCGATTTCCCGGATGATGAGTCCATGCGCATCAGTCATGAGGCGATTTACCAGGCGCTGTTCATCGAGGGCCGAGGCGCGCTTAAGCGCGAGCTGGTCACGTGCTTGCGCACGGGCCGTGCACTGCGGGCGCCAAGGGCGCGGTCCCGGAACAAGCCGCAGGGCCACGTCACTGCTGACGTCGTTCTCAGCGAGCGCCCGGCCGAGGCCGACGACCGTGCTGTCCCAGGCCATTGGGCAGGGTGACCTGATCATCGGGACGGGTAGGTCCGCGATCGGCACGCTCGTCGAGCGCAGCAGCAGGTCCACGCTCCTGGTCCATCTCCCACGGCTGGACGGCTGGGGCGAGAAACCGTACGTCAAGAACGGACCATCGCTCGGCGGATACGGGGCCACGGCGATGAACGCGGCGCTGACGGAAGCGATGACCAAGGTGCCCGAGCAACTACGCAAGACCCTCACCTGGGACCGCGGGAAGGAGCCCTCCGGCCACGCCCAGTTCGCCATGGAGAGCGGGACCAGGGTGTTCTTCGCTGACCCACACTCGCCCTGGCAGCGACCGGCGAACGAGAACACCAACGGGCTGCTGCGACAGTATTTCCCGAAAGACACAGACCTGTCCCGGTGGTCCGCCGAAGACCCCGAAGCCGTCGCATACGCACTCAACAACCGGCCCCGCAAGACCCTCGGCTGGAAGACCCCCGCCGAAGTCTTCGAAGAGCAACTACGCTCACTTCAACAACCCGGTGTTGCATCGACCGGTTGAACTCACCCAGTACACCTCGATCGCCTTCACCGCCCACCTCCTCGACGCCGGCATCGATACTCCCGATCGGCACCGTCGGCAACGCCCTGGACAACGCGCTCATGGAATCCCAGATCGGCTCCTACAAGACGGAGTTGATCAAGCCCCGTCGGCCCTGGCACAGCCTTGCCGACGTCGAACTCGCCACTGCGGAATGGGTCGACTGGTTCAACAACCAGCGCCTCCACACAGCGATCAGAGACATCCCGCCCCACGAGCACCAGACCAACTACTACGCTCAACACCAGCCCCAACCGGCGGCTGGAGCCAACGCATAGAGCCTCCACCGATCCCGGAGCGGTTTAGTCAACGTCGAACTCCTGACACGGACACAACCACGAGGACCGACTCAACTTCATTGGGTCAGCCGTTGTCAGACAAGAAATCCGCGGTGGGCCGTTGGTTTAGGTATCCCGAAGCGCGGCGGTAGCGTCCGCCAGACACATCCGCTCCTCAGTGCATGGACGATGACCGCGGACAAATCCTCATCTGCCGTGTCCCGCGTCTCATCGCCCGGCGAACGTACTTCCAGGGACGAGATCAATGGTTCCGCGACCTCACATCATTCACGTAACAATTCAACTCTGCGAGTTCCGCCCCAGGGCCGGCCCGGCAACCGCCACACCGCATAGGACATGGCCTGAGTACCTCACTCGAATTCATGGTGCTTCCTTTGGGAACGGCAGGAGCCTGTCACCGTGGCCGTGCAGGCCGCCTCCGGCTCCAAACGCGGACAGGAAGTGGCGAGTTGGCGAAGTTGCCATCCGAGAGTCCGATGACGCACAATTCGCAACGTTTCGCCGTCACACTTCACTGCGGACGCTCCGCTCCCGCAGGGGTGTGGCCGTGTCTCGAGCGCTGCCTGCCGGTCACGTCACGGTTACCGCAGCCACGTCGAGCGTTGACGCGCGGCAGGATCACTTTCATGCGACCGCCCTCAGTCCGATGATCACGGAGGCCATGTCTCTCGCTGTTGCCCGACATGGGTTCAGGGACCTCGTCTTCGGTGCTTGCGTGGCCTTCGCTGACCATGAGCCCCCGACACGACATGTCCCAGGGCGCAGAAGCCAGACTGCAGACTTTCGTGTTCGTTGGTCAGGCATCTGGGCGGCCGGCGAGTTAACGCTTGGCATGGGCGCACGGCCGTTGACCTTGACCCGTGCCGTCACGAGGGTCTGCGCCGGGAACCTGCGCCGCTCCTACCGACCTTGCCGGCAGTAACGGAGCCGCTGGCGGGGCGGTGGCGTGCCACCCATGACAGGCCCGCCAAGACAATCTGTGGGCTGTGACCCGGATCATCATCTGAACGCATTGATCCCCTCAGGAGTGAGCGCCGGACCAAAACGACAGCAAAGGTCGGCACGGCTGGCCGGCTCGGGCGCCACTCCACTGTGACCACGGATGCCGATAGCTGCCAGGACTTGTCAATCCCCTGAACAAGCAGATCGTCGCCCGACGTCGGCGGCGGTTCAGCCAGTGGAGTAAGGCCCTGGACCGGGCGGGGCGTTACCGACTGGACTGCCTGGACTGCCTGCGGCGACGGCTACGCGTGCGTGGTATCGTCCACCGCGCAGCCCGCAAGGCACCGAGTCCTCAAAGCGGCTGGGACGCCACCGTGGCCCTCACCAGCATCGCCCGCGTCCCTATCTGCTACCGCAGACTCACCAAATGGGAAGACGTCTGTCTCGTCGACCACGAAGGGAGCAACAACCCGAGGCTGCCGTCCAGCCCTGCGAGGAAGTCTCCGGACTCCGTTACGTCTCCGTCAACTGTCGTCCGTACTGCCCGGAGCGACCGCGTTTCCGTCGCGGACACCATCGGAGTCCATCGGCGTCTGGGAGAGGCCACAAGGACGCGCCACGAACACAGCAGAAAATGCCGTCGGCACCACCGCCGACGCGTCCGCCCGGCTCTTCGACCTGTCCCGGCCGATCCGGGACCTCGTTTCCCTCTCCAACGGCACGGGTGCGCCCGCAACCCGTGCCGGGACCACCGAAGAACTCGCCCGGCAGTTCAAGCACGCCCTGTCCGAACCCGGAACGGTCCAGCTCATGGCGTGGGTCACATGGTGATCGTCACCCGTGAGGGCGGCCGACGCTGCAAGCTGCGCCCGCCCCCGCGCGCGGGGGTGGCACTGGTGTACCTGCGCGAACACATCACCCCCGCGAAGATCGCCGCTGGATTCGGGATCAATTCGAGTCCACCGCCCACGCCTACACCAGCGTGGTCGTCGACCTGCTCGCTGAACGTGCACCGGGCCTGTTGAAGACGCTACGCGAGCACGAACCCGACTTCGTTTTGCTCGACGGCACCCTCGCCGAGTGCGACCGGGTCGGCGACGGCCGGGCCGACTCCTCCCAAAAGCACCGGCGCCACGGTGTGAACGGGCAGGTGGTCACCGACGCCGTCGGCCGACTGCTGTGGCTCTCGCCCGCCCTGCCGGGCCGCACCCATGACCCGACCGTCGCCCACACCCACCGGATCATCCGGATCCGTGAGCGCCAGGGCGTTCCCATCCTGGCGGATCTTGCCTACCAGGGCGGTGGCCCCTGGCTGAGCACAGGCAGCAAACGCAGGCCCCTGGGAGACCGCCAACCGGGCCCTGGCCGCGGGACGGGCACCGGTCGAACGAGGCATCGCCCGCCTGAAGTCCAGGCGGATCTTCGCAGAGCCCGCCGCAGTCCGAACCGCATGACGGCAATCGCCAAAGCCGCCCTCACCCTGGAGCGGCACCGCTGAAGAAGCTCATCAGCTCCGAAAAAGCCAGAAGGGTGCCCGACGGTCGCGGTACCGGCCCGTGCGTCACGGGCCGACCCGAACCGCCGGGCACCCTTGCCGAGGGGATCAGCTCATTGAGGCGGCGGCTTCGCCGACCACCTCTTCTTCTTTCCAAGGCTGGCCGCCGACGCATGGTGAACGACAGGGGCGGCCGATGTTGTCGCGCTGCTGCCGACGCTTTTGGGGGTGTTCGTTCTTGTCAAAGGCAGCATGCCCTCAACGGGGAATGCGGCGCTCCGGATGCTGGTCGGGGCGCTACCTTGGGAGTAGATGCCGGTGCCCGTTGAAGCGCTCGAGGTGAGTGTGGTGAGGCCGGTGGACTGTGCCCCAAGACCAAGGGCTGGCAAATCGGACTGGGATTCGAGAGCTCCGGGATTCCCGAGGAAGTGCTCCTCCCGGTATCGCTGCCGCGTCCCCTCCTCTACTTTTGACGGGCTAGAGGTTGTCCCGTAACCGGTGGTGCTGCTGGTGCGTTGGTCGGGCATGGGTGGGGTGATCTCAGCAGATGATCCGAAGTGGATCGAGCCGTTTGCGGGTCTGACCGAGGTGCAGTTTGCGAGGCTGGTGGCACTGGTACGGCGCCGAGGTGGCGACGTTCAGCGTGGCCGACCATGGCGGCTGTCGCTCGAAGACCGGGTGTTGCTGGTGGCGACGTACTGGCGCACGAACCTCACGTTGCGGCAGGTGGCGCCGTTGTTCGGAGTCTCGAAGTCCGCTGCCGACCGCATCTTGGACCATCTCGCACCGCTGCTGGCCATCTCGCCCGCGCGGCGGCCGCGCAAGGACACCGTCTACATCGTCGACGGCACTCTGGTGCCCACCCGCGACCGCAGTGTCGCCGCGTCCAGCAAGAACTACCGGTACTCGACCAATCTGCAGGTCGTCATCGACGCCAACAGCCGCCTGGTCGTGGCCATCGGTCTCCCGCTGCCCGGCAGCCGCAACGACTGCCGGGCCTTCACCGAGTCCGGCATCGATCGGGCCTGCCGCGGCGCCCCGACCCTTGCCGACGGCGGCTACCAAGGCACCGGCCTCCTGATCCCGCACCGCAAACGACGAGGCCAGAGCCACCTCAGCCCCTCGCAGGAGGCAGAGAACGCCGTCCATCGCCGGGCACGAGCGCGCGTGGAACACGCCCTGTCGCGGTTGAAGAACTGGAAGATCCTGCGGGACTGCCGACTCAAGGGCGACGGAGTTCACCAGGCCATGCTCGGCATCGCCCGACTGCACAACCTGGCCCTCACTGGATAACTCACACTCCATACGGGACAACCTCTAGTCGCCGCCAGTGCCGCGAACATACTCGCTCCGGCCGCAACGGCATTAGCGGCCGGACTCTCACCTCCCTTGTAAATGGCAGCCGCCACTACTGCTCCCATGCTGGCCAATTGAAAAATCTGTCTTACGTATATCCGGTAATGCCGCAACCAGTCCTTCATTCTTCGCAGTCTTCCAAGCGGATGGCCCGTAATTCAACACGTCCGCGAGCTGCGTGAAGCCCGTCGCGACATTGCCCGCGATCTTCACGGACTTGCCGGCGGGTTCGCCCGACTGTTTGGCTGACTCTCCCGACAACACTAATACTCCAGCAGCGGATCGTGTCCTGAGCTGGCGATTGTCGTTGACCTGGTATGGAGGGCATAACTGAGCCTTTTCAGCGTGGCCACTGAACGGGTGACGGTGCTGCTGGGGACGAGGGACCGCAACGCACGAGGCTCCCGTGCCGTTGAGGGAGGTGTTCGAAGTCTCAATCCATCGGCACAGGAGCCTCGTTGGTTCTCTATCCTGCCGCACTCGACCTGTCTCACGCCTTGGTCGCGTGGGTCACGATGCTCATCGTCACCCTTGAGGGGGACCGGCGATGCAAGCTCCCGCCGCACCAGCGTGCGCTGGTCGCCCTGGTGTATCTGCGCCGTCACGACACCCTCGCGCGCATCGCGGCCGGCTTCGGTATATCCGTCGGTACCGCTCACGCATACGCCACGGCCGTCGTCGGTCTGCTCGCCGGCCGGGCTCCGGGCCTGCTGAAGGTCCTGCGCGAGAGCGACCCGGACTTCGTGCTGCTGGACGGGACCCTCGCCGAGTGCGACCGGACCGGCGACGGCCGTGGGCCGTGGCGACTACCCGGCCAAGCACCGCCGAGCGACCCGGACTTCGTGCTGCTGGACGGGACCCTCGCCGAGTGCGACCGGACCGGCGACGGCCGTGGGCCGTGGCGACTACCCGGCCAAGCACCGCCGCCACGGGGTGAACGACCAGGCCGTCACCGACCCCACCGGCAAGGTGCTGTGGATCTCGCCCGCGCTGCCGGACCGCACCCATGACCTGACCTCGGCCCGCCCCCACCGGATCATCCGGATCTGCGAGCGACAGGGCGCCCCCGCCCTGGCTGACCGCGCATACCAGGGCGCCGGCCCTTGGGTCACCACCGGGCTCAAACGACCACCCGGAGGCGAACTCACGCCCACACAGCGAACTGTCAACCGCGCACCGGCCCAGGCTCGAGCTCCCGTCGAACGCGGCATGGCACAGCTGAAGTCCTGGCAGATCTTCCGCAGAGCCCGCATCAGCCCCAACCACATGACCGTCATCGCCAAGGCCCTCCTCACCCTGGAGAGGCAACGCTGAAAGAGGCTCAGTGAGCCTCTTTCATCCTGTGCTGGAGGGTGAAATGGGCTGGTCAGCGGGAGTGGTGACGAGGCAGGGCCCCTGGTCGTTGGCGTGGTGATTCCACTCAACACACCGGCGACCGAAGGGGCCCTGTTGGTTCCGTATCCTGCCACGCTCGACGTCCCGCATGAGCTGGTTGAGCATGTTTCCTGGCTGCTGTACGAGCACCGCCGGGCCCGCAACACTCGCTGGCGCAAGCTCGGCTGCTTCAAGCAGGCACTGCTCGCGCTGGTCCATCTACATAAGAACGAGACGTTCTCGCAGCTCGGAGCGGGTTTCGGGATATCCCAGGCCACGGCCTGGCGGTACGTGGACGAGACCTTGGACGTTCTGGTCTCCTGGGCGCCCGGCCTCCACGAAGCCCTCACCGGCCTGGGCGAGGGCGACTTCGTCATCGTTGACGGCACCCTGATTCCACAGACCGGATCCGCGCGGACGAGCCGTACTACTCGATGAAGCACCGCAAGCACGGCATGAACGTGCAGGTCATCGCCCGTCCCGACGGCACACCGCTGTGGTTCTCCCGCGCGATGCCGGGCCGGACCCACGATCTGACCGCGGCTCGCGCCCACGGCATCGTCCAGGCCTGCCTCACCCGGCAGATCCTTGTTCTCGCCGACCGCGCCTACCAGGGCGCCGGCGCCACCATCCGCACCCCGTACTACCACCACAGCGAACAGCCCGAGCACTACCAGCAGTTCAACCGCGACCACGCCCGCCTGAGGGCTCCGGGAGAACGCGCCTTCGCGCAGCTGAAGTCCTGGCGAGTCCTCCAGCGAGCCAGATGCTCCGCCCGCCGCATCGGCACCATCGTCCAGGCCATCCACACACTCCTGAACTGCAGCTATTCAGGATGAAAGAGGTTCAGTGAGCCTCTTTCAGCGTTGGCTCTCCAGGGTGAGGAGGGCCTTGGCGATGACGGTCATGTGGTTGGGGCTGATGCGGGCTCTGCGGAAGATCTGCCAGGACTTCAGCTGTGCCATGCCGCGTTCGACGGGAGCTCGAGCCTGGGCCGGTGCGCGGTTGACAGTTCGCTGTGTGGGCGTGAGTTCGCCTCCGGGTGGTGGTTTGAGCCCGGTGGTGGCCCAAGGGCCAGCGCGCTGGTATGCGCGGTCAGCCAGGGCGGGGGCGCCCTGTCGTCGCAGATCCGGATGATCCGGTGGGGGCGGGCCGAGGTCAGGTCATGGGTGCGGTCCGGCAGCGCGGGCGAGATCCACAGCACCTTGCCGGTGGGGTCGGTGACGGCCTGGTCGTTCACCCCGTGGCGGCGGTGCTTGGCCGGGTAGTCGCCACGGCCCACGGCCGTCGCCGGTCCGGTCGCACTCGGCGAGGGTCCCGTCCAGCAGCACGAAGTCCGGGTCGCTCTCGCGCAGGACCTTCAGCAGGCCCGGAGCCCGGCCGGCGAGCAGACCGACGACGGCCGTGGCGTATGCGTGAGCGGTACCGACGGATATACCGAAGCCGGCCGCGATGCGCGCGAGGGTGTCGTGACGGCGCAGATACACCAGGGCGACCAGCGCACGCTGGTGCGGCGGGAGCTTGCATCGCCGGTCCCCCTCAAGGGTGACGATGAGCATCGTGACCCACGCAACCAAGGCGTGAGACAGGTCGAGTGCGGCAGGATAGAGAACCAACGAGGCTCCTGTGCCGATGGATTGAGACTTCGAACACCTCCCTCAACGGCACGGGAGCCTCGTGCGTTGCGGTCCCTCCTCCCCAGCAGCACCATCACCCGTTCAGCGGCCACGCTGAAAAGGCTCACTCAAGTAGCGCGAACTCGCCAACCTCGCCGACGACCACCTCGCCGATGTCGCCGACGCCACCGTACAAGGCATCAACCGCATCAACACCAACCCACAACTGCCATGGTCCTTCCTCACCCACACCGGACTCACTATCCACCCACCGGACCCGCGAAAAGCTCAGTAGTTCCTGTATCTGCCGCGCGACCCAGGCCTGCTCGTGGTGCCGCAGTCGCGCTGCGCTGACTGCGGTAGAGCCACAGCACATCCCGGCCAAACGACCAGACGAGCAGGACCAGGGCCAGCGCCGCCACTGCGAAGTTCGCCGCGTATGGCAGCAGTTCGACGGTCGCCAGCAGCAGGAGTACGCCCTGCAGCGCGGCGACGGTCTTGCGGGCGGTGCTCGGCGGGAGCGCCGCCGTGAGCCAGGGCCAGACCCGTGCGGCGGCGACGAAGAGGTACCGCATGCCGCCGATCAGGAGGATCCATGGGCCGAGTTGTGTCGAGACGTACACGCTCAGCACCAGGATGAGGAAGGCGTCGACCTCCATGTCAAAGCGCGCGCCCAACGGGGTAGAGGTGCCAGTGCGGCGGGCCACCTTGCCGTCGATCCAGTCGAGGATCAGCGCCACCGCGGTCAGGCTGACGAACGGCGACACGGGTGGCGAGTTCGGGAAGGAGTCCGCCACAAGGGCGGTGACACCGCCGACGAGGGTGGCCCGGCCGAGGGTAACCCGGTTCGCTGCGCCGAACGAGCGCAGCCCGGAGCGGTGCAAGGCCCGGGAGAGCACCGCCCAGGTGGCGACCGCGAACGCGAGGCCGGTCAGCCAGCCCGTCAGCCCCATCCCGATCACTGTGCCGATCAGGGCCAGTAGCAGCACCTGCATACCCGCCCCCACAGCGGTCTCCTGCTGTACGAGTCTTGGCTCGTACACGGACCGTGCCACCGGCGCTCCTGTCCCCCTTGTCCGCCCAGCACTGGATGTCAACTTCGGTGAGGGCGTCGACGATGCCGTGTTCACGGACAGCTCGGACGTCATGGAGGGCACCGGGCGGGGCCGGTGAGGCCCACAACAACTGGCCGAAGGGGTCTGCGATGACCTGCACAATTTTCTCATGCTTCTTGTGCCTTCCGGAGTAAGAACGGCCGGTCCGCGGCCATGCGGTCGATCGGCAGCAGCGTGCTGTCCAGGATCAGATACGCCGTGACCAGTTCCAGGCGGGTCAGGTCACGCACCGCGGCCAGGACGTGGGCGGAGTCGGTGCGCTGGGTGATGCGTTCGCGTACGAGCGCGGCCTCCTTCAGGCGAGCGAGCGCCAGATCGAGAAGACTGTCGGCGCGGTCGCCCCGGGCGATGCGCTCGCGAAAGCCGGCCAGCACACTGTGGTGGAAGCCGGGATCGTCTAGCTCCATTGCCAGCGCGTACTTGAAATCGATGCGGCAGCGTACCGCTTCCGCCGCCTGCTGATCCGATAGACCCAGCACGAAATGCAGTACGCAACGGTCGCCAACTGGGCGGGCGACAGACCGAGACGTCCGTCGCGCGGGGTACCAGCCGACGAAGTCTTCGTCGTGCCAGAGCCCGTCCAATTGATCTCGCATATCGCTGTCGTACCGTCCGAGTTGCTCGACCGCACGATCTGCGCGGTCAGAGAAGGGACTTGCTCACCAGAACAGGGATGGAGAGACAACGAACACCCCAACAACTACATCGGCCTGCGGAACAGCCCCGAGCATGCCCGTTGATCACGCCGACCCACGGGAAACTCCAAGATCCCCGACAGAGTCAAGCGCCGGAACTTGTCCACCCTTCAGCCTCGCCGACACCCCTTGCGCCCCCGTCCAGTAACAGGGCTTGAACGCCGCCGCCTGTGACCTCAACTTCTTTTCCCTTCGCCTTGCAGTGCGGTGCAACGGTGGCGGAGCCGGGGCGGTGCGAACGGTTCGGACAAGCCCGTCGGCGTCGGGGGTTGCAGGCCGTGGTGTTCCCGGTGCGGTGGTCCGGCTGTGGTGTCACACGTTCCCCGTCACCTGGCAACGCGACGTCCCTGTGACGATGGCCTTGAACTCTCGTAGCCGCCCGGAAACTGTGGGCCCGGTATGCCGTGCCTACCATCCTGGGCCCCGAATCCTGGAGGTGCCGCGGGTTCTCCGGCAGGCTGCCCTCCCCGCCTTTGAGCCCACTGGTTGAACTCTTGCCACGCTTGCATGTCCATCGCCACAGCCGGCGCAAAAGCGTTATCGAACTCGCGGCGATGCATATTGCTGGTGAATTCCTGGGAAGGGCCCGGCTGGTGACCGGCCTGGGGACTGGAGAACTGACCGGAACCGGCCGCGGACACCAGATAGTTCCCCACTGGGTTCTGCGCCTCGTCCGAGGCAGGCAGAACTCCCGGCAGCGGCACAGCGGCCCCGCTCCAAGACTGTGCAGCCCCCGCACCGGGCAGCCCCAGCCCGGGCTGCACACCGCCGACAACCACACCGGACAAGAAGTCCCGCTGCCGCGGTACCGCCGGGTCGATGTAGTAACCCGCTCCCTGCGGCCGTGGCTTCAGGGGGATCTGCGCATCCGCCAGCACCTTCCCCTCCGCTTCACTGACCACCTTCACAGGGTTGAGGAGGTTACGCATCCGTTGCCGGGCTGCTTTCTCCCACGCGGGCGCGTCGTTCCTGATCCCCGTGGGGAGGTGGCCGAGGGGGACCTGGGCGGGGTGTTCCGGCTCGCGGGTCAGGCCGTACAGCCGTGCGATCCCCGTGGCGTTGCTGACATTCGCAGCCGCCCTGGTGTCCTCACTGTGCCGCGCTACCGTCGGGTCGATGTGGTAACCCGCTCCCTGCGGCCGTGGCTTCAGGGGGATCTGCGCATCCGCCAGCACCTTCCCCTCCGCTTCACTGACCACCTTCGCAGGGTTGAGGAGGTTACGCATCCGCTGCCGGGCCGCTTTCTCCCACGCGGGCGCGTCCTTCCTGGCCTGCGTGGGGAGGTGACCGAGGGGGACCTGGGCGGGGTATTCCGGCTCGCCGCTCAGACCGTACAGCCGTGCCATCCCCAGAGCGTTGCTGACATTCGCAGCCGCCCTGGTGTCGTCACCGTACCGCGGCACCACCGGGTCGATGTAGTAACCCGCTCCCTGCGGCCGTGGCTTCAGGGGGATCTGCGCATCCGCCAGCACCTTCATCTCCGCTTCACTGATGACCGCGCTCGCAGGGTGGAGGAGATGATGCATCCGCTGCTGGGCTGCTTTCTCCCACGCGGGCGCGTCCTTCCTCCGCATGGGGAGGTGGCCGAGGGGGACCTGGGCGGGGTATTCCGGCTCGCGGGTCAGGCCGTACAGCCGTGCGATCCCCGTGGCGTTGCTGACATGCGCAGCCGCCCTGGTGTCCTCACTGTGCCGCGCTACCGCCGGGTCGATGTAGTAACCCGCTCCCTGCGGCCGTGGCTTCAGGGGGATCTGCGCATCCGCCAGCACCTTCCCCTCCGCTTCACTGACCGCGCTCGCAGGGTTGAGGAGGTTATGCATCCGCTGCCGGGCCGTTTTCTCCCACGCGGGCGCGTCCTTCCTGCTCTGCGTGGGGAGGTGGCCGAGGGGGGCCTGGGCGGGGTGTTCCGGCTCGCGGGTCAGGCCGTACAGCCGTGCGATCCCCGTGGCGTTGCTGACATGCGCAGCCGCCCTGGTGTCGTCACTGTGCCGCGCTACCGCCGGGTCGATGTGGTAACCCGCCCTGTTCGGCCGTGGCTTCAGGGGGATCTGCGCATCCGCCAGCACCATTCTCTCCGCTTCACTGACCACCGTCTCTGGGTCGAGGAGATGACGCATCCGCTGCCGGGCCGCGTTCTCCCACGCGGGCGCGTCCTTCCTGCTCCGCTTGGGGAGGTGGCCGAGGGGGACCTGGGCGGGGTGCTCCGGCTCGCCGCTCAGGCCGTACAACCGGGCCATCCCCAGAGCGTGCCCTTGAAGGGGAGCCTGCTGATCCATGACATCCTCCATACGCAAACCGCCGACAACACCCCCCTCAACGCAGCACACCGCCCGACGGTTCAACACCCGCCTGCCCTAGTACTCCAGCAGCGTTTCGTGTCTTGAGCTGGTGGTTGTCGTTGTCCTGGTATGGAGGGGATGACTGAAGTCGGTTGCTGGGCTGCGGAGTTGGATTCGGTGTTCGCTCGGGTGGCGGGCCGGTTCGCTCGGGCGGATCTGCGGTGGCGGATGCGGGACTATGTCCGCGGTGTGCTGGGCCGAGCGGCACGGAAGAACGGCTGGCAGCTCGCGGAATGGGCAGGTCACCGCACGCCGGACGGCTTCCAGCGGCTGCTGAACAGCAGTGTCTGGGACGCGGACGCGTTGCGCGACGATGTCCGTGCCTACGTCGGCGAATGTCTCGGCCCCGATGGCGTGTTGATCATCGACGACACCGGGTTCATCAAGAAGGGCACCACGTCGGCCGGGGTGGGCCGGCAGTACACCGGCACTCCGGGAAAGATCGACAACTGCCAGATCGGGGTGTTCGCCGCCTACGCCACCGGCTCGGGCCGGGCCCTGGTGGACCGCGAGCTCTACCTGCCCAAAGCCTGGACGTCCGACCGCGACCGCTGCCGGGCGGCGCAAATCCCTGATGAGCGGGCGTTTGCGACCAAGGGTGAACTGGCCCGGGACATCGTCCGCCGGTGCCTCGGTGCGGGTCTGCCCGCCACGTGGTTCACCGCGGACGAGGCCTACGGGCAGGACTGGCACTTCCGCCGCCTGCTCGAGCAATGCGACGTCGGCTATGTGGTGGCGGTGCCCAAGTCGCAGCAGATCAAGTCCCTGGCAGGCATCTGGCGCATCGACCAGCTCATCGAGGACGCCCCTGCCGATGCCTGGCAGAGACTCTCCTGCGGCGACGGAGCGAAGGGCCCGCGTGTCTACGACCGGGCCGCGGCCGAGCTGCCCGCCAACCTCGTCTTCGACCCCGACCCGCCGCCCCATCACCGCTGGGTGATGGCCCGCCGCAGCCTGTCCTATCCCGAAGAGGTGGCCTACTACTTGGCCTACGCCCCCGTCGGCGTCGAGATCGCCGAGCTGGCCCGAGTGGCCGGCTCCCGCTGGGCGATCGAGGAGTGCTTCCAGGCCGCCAAGAACGAATGCGGCCCCGACCACTACGAGGTCCGCCGCCATCCCGGCTGGTACCGGCACATCACCCTGGCCATGCTCGCCCACGCCGTCCTGACCGCACTCGCCGCCCAGGCCGGCGAGGCCTCAAAGGGGGCTGCAGAAACGGATCAGCCCTCGTCCCGCTCACCGTGGCAGAAATCCGGCGACTCCTGGACACTCTCCTGCCCCACCCACGAGCCGACCGCGACCCCGTCACCCACGCACTGAAGTGGTCGGCCTGGAGAAGACACCGCCAGGCCGTCGCCCGCCGCTGCCACTACCGAAAACGCAGCTCAGAACACGAACCGCTGCTGGAGTATTAGACCGTGTCCTACATGGTCAGTTGGTCGTTGGGTTGGTCATGGGGCGGGGTGCGTGGAGTTGGATTGTGCCGGACGGGCTGTGGGAGATCGCGAAGCCGCTGATCCCGCCATTGAAGGTGCGGCCACAGGGTGGTGGGACGCAGGACACACCTGATGAGACGCTGTTCGCCGCGATCATCTACGTCCTGGTCAGTGGGTGTGCCTGGCGGGCCCTGCCGCCCTGCTTCGGGATATCGAAGTCCACGGCGCATCGCCGGTTCCTGATCTGGTCGCGGGCCGGGGTGTGGGGCCGGCTGCACGAGGAGATCCTGCACCGCCTCGACGACGCCGGCCTGCTCGACCTGTCCCGGGCCGTCCTCGACTCCGCCCACGTCAGGGCGAAAAAGGGGGGCGAACTCACCGGTCCGAGCCCCGTGGACCGGGGTAAGGCGGGTTCCACGATGCACGTCCTGTCGGATGCGAGCGGACTGCCCCTCGTCGTCGGCATCACCGCGGCCAACACCCATGACAGCCGGGCCCTGAAGCCCATGGTGCTCGGCCACCAAACGAGACACGACCCCCACCGCGGACGTCACTTCAAGCCCCAGCGCCTGCACGCCGACAAGGCCTACGACATACCTGAACTGCGGAAATGGCTCCGCGGGAAACGCATCGGCGTCCGCATCGCCCGCAAGGGCATCGAGTCCAGCGAGCGACTCGGGCGCCGCAGGTGGGTGATCGAGCGGACCATGTCCTGGCTGACCGGCTACCGCCGACTCAACCACCGCTACGAGCACCATCCCCGCAACTACCTGGCATTCCTCGGCCTCGCCGCAGCCATCTGCTGCTACAAACGACTCCTCCGCCTCACCACATAGGACACGGTCTAACCTCGCGCTTTCGCGAGGTGGGCTGTCCAAGAGATGATCAGAAACACGGAAAGTGCCCTTGACCTGCAACGATAGGACTTGCTGAGGGTCCTGTTGGCTGCAAGGAAAAGAGCACTTTCCAGGTGAGAGAGCCTATCTCGTCGTACCCGCGTGTCCGTGTCCAGGGAGACGGTCGGCAGGTGGTCTCGCAGGCCGGTGCGGTCCTGCTGCTGGAGACGGTCCGCAAGACGGGCCTTGACCAGGCGATATCCGCAGCCCTGGCGCCCTGGCGGAAGCCGCGGGCCGTCCACGATCCCGGGAAGATCCTCCTGGACCTCGCGCTGGCAGTCGCGATGGGCGGGGACTGCCTGGCGGATATCGGCATGCTGCGGGCCGAGCCGGCCGTGTTCGGGCCGGTCGCCTCCGACCCGACGGTCTCCCGCCTCATCGACACCCTCGCAGCCTCCGGGGAGAAGGCCCTGCGGGCCATCCGTTCCGCGCGGGCTGAAGTCCGTCAACGTGCCTGGCGGTTGGCCGGACGGGCAGCGCCTGATGCGGGCGGGGCGGTGACCGTCGACCTCGACGGGGTGCTGGTGATCGCGCACTCGGACAAGGAGGACGCCGCACCCACCTGGAAGCGGACCTACGGCCATCACCCGCTGATGGGCTTCGTCGACCACGGACCGGGCGGCACGGGGGAACCGGTCGCGGCCCTGCTCAGACCAGGAAACGCGGGCTCGAACACCGCGTCCGACCACGTCACCGCCGCCCAACTGGCGCTGGCCCAGCTGCCGAAGAAGTACCGGCGTGGGCGCCGGACCCTGATCCGCACTGACTCCGCGGGCGGCACTCACGACTTCGTCGCATGGCTCGCCCAGCGGGGACGGTGGCTGTCCTACTCGGTCGGCATGGTGATCACCGACGCGATCCACCAGCACGTGCTGAAGGTTCCGGCCTCGGCCTGGACGGCGGCCATCGAGACCGGCGGCGAGATCCGCGACGGCGCCTGGGTCGCTGAACTCACCGGCGACGTTCTGGACGGCTGGCCCAAGGACATGCGGCTGATCGTCAGGAAGGAACGACCGCACCCCGGGGCCCAGTTGAGGCTCACGGACGCGGACGGCATGCGGCTGACCTGTTTCGCCACCAACACCTCGGGCCGGCCGATCGCCGAGCTCGAGCTCCGTCACCGGCTGCGGGCCCGGGCCGAGGACCGCATCCGGGCCGCCCGGGCCACCGGCCTGCGGAATCTTCCTCTGCACCGCACGGCCCAGAACCGGATCTGGCTGGAGATCGTGCAGATCGCTCTCGACCTGCTGGCCTGGATGCCGATGCTCGCCCTGACCGGCAAGGCCCGTCTCTGGGAACCTCGCCGCCTGCGGCTCCGCCTGTTCACCACGGCCGGACAGCTCGTGACCACCGGCCGTCGGCAAATCCTCCGCCTGGCCCAGCACTGGCCCTGGACCAGTCACATCACTGCCGCCCTCGAACGGCTCGCACTCCTGCCGAACCCGGGATGAGCAGCGGATTCATCCGCCCCTACGAGAGAACCCTCCGGCCGGAGCAGTGGAACCCGGCGTCCATCCGAGACGACACTCGGGCCCTCAACCTGCCCAGCCTCAGCCCACAGCACGAAAACGGTCCACCGACTCCGTCGGCGGACCGTCACGCAAGATCGAGGCTAAAGGGTGTTGCACAACGGCGATCTCGCTCAGATCCAATCATCGATAGCAAGGTCAACTGCCCGAATATGCCCGCCTTCCTGCCGTCTTGGAACGCCGCAGCAAGGAGACCCGGAAGATCGACCAGCCGTTGTGCAACAGCCTTTAGAAGCGTGACGAACTAGGCCGCACCTCCCGAACAGTGCTGCGCCAGCCGTGGATGACATCGGAAAATGACGCCGAACCCGGGAGATAGAACGATCTATCTCGGGATAACCTAGCGGCATCATGAAACGATGGTCAAGGTGGTCCCGCTGGTATGCGGCCTGGCCGTGCAATGCCGAGACACCCAACGGCTACGGACACGCTGCGCCACCAGCCGTCAAGCCTCGGACAACTCCGCACCGCTCAATTTTGAAGACCCGGCAACGCTGAAAGAGCTCACTCATCTCTTACGAGTTGCCTGAGGTTTGACCAACTTATGATGTTGCTGTTCGGTACCACGGGTTTGCCGTACGCTACTACTCCCCGAATTTCCTCTATTACCCGCGGGCAGTAAGATATTCGCAAGTTGCGCAAATCTGTTGGGTGGCTGTGACGGTGGAGTGGGTGGCTGTGACGGTGGAGCAGGAGCTGGCCGCGGGTTCATGCCGAAGCCGGCTGATCGCATATCGCCGGGGGGGTGCGGTGGGCTGGCAGAGCGAGGGCGCTCGGCTCTGGTATCTGCAGGAACGATCGGAGGCGCGTCGGGTCCGAGGGTTGGAGATCCCCCGTCCAACGAAAATCCCGCTCTGGTATCTGCAGGAACGATCGGAGGCGCGTCGGGTCCGAGGGTTGGAGATCCCCCGTCCAACGAAAATCCCGCTCTGGTATCTGCAGGAACGATCGGAGGCGCGTCGGGTCCGAGGGTTGGAGATCCCCCGTCCAACGAAAATTTCACTGCAGGGAAACGTTCCGCCTCCTGATGGGACGGAGGCGGCTTACCCACTTGCGATTCCCCGATCGCATAACTGTCGATAATTTCGAAAACTGGCCCATATGTGTGCCGGCGATCCTCAGGTTCCCGGGAATCCGCCCCTTCCTGATGAGCCGATGAATAGCCCGGAATTGACAGAGATGGACCGTCACCCCGTGAGGACCTGTCGGAATTCTGCTCCATTTGCTACCTCTCACCTGCCCGCATCACGTGCCACCTATTTCGCACTAAATCTTCACGAATGGGACGCCAAGGTGGGGGCACCGGGGCCCACATCTTGCATGTACTACGGGAATATGCAGAGCTCGGTTCAACCCGTCAGCGGCACGCTGATCTGGCCGCTCTCGGGCTTGAGTGGGCGGCGCAGGGGTGCGCGCGTGAGGTGGGATGTTGCCGGGGTGGCCGGGGCCGGGCATCTGCTTCAGGACCCAGCTCTGCTCATGCCGCGAAGCCCACGTTGGTGACGTGCTCGTACTGGCCCCATTGGGAGCCGATGTCGATGACCTGGTCGACCCAGGCGGTGTCGAGTTCCTGATCGTCGCCCGTCGCCCACGCGGCGGCGATCCGGTCCCAGCGGCGCACGCTGAGAGTGCGGAACTCCACCGGGCGCTGGCGCAGCCGCGCGACGCCGGACTGGTTGAGGGGATGGATCTCGACACGGGTGCCACGGCCGTCGCGGTGAAGGCGTGCGGCCAGGTAGTGGGCGACGTTCTGCCACCGCACGGTGCGTTGGGCCCCCTCGATCGCGACCAGGTTCTTCCTGGAAGGGCTGCGGGCGCCCTTGAGCCAGGCGCGCGCAAGGTGGATCGGTGACGGTGAGGCCGGCGGCGCGTGCGGCTTCGCGGGCGTGGCCCGTGCGGGTGAGGTAGTGCAGCAGGGCCAACGGGCCCCGCCAGACGGTGACAGGGGTGGCGATATAACTGGCGAGCGCATCCAGCTGACGGCCGACCGCCTCATGGCCCTTGATACCGCGGGCCTCGTACTTGCCGAACTCGATGTTCCGCTCAGACGCTTAGTACTCCAGCAGCGTTTCGTGTCTTGAGCTGGTGGTTGTCGTTGTCCTGGTATGGAGGGGATGACTGAAGTCGGTTGCTGGGCTGCGGAGTTGGATTCGGTGTTCGCTCGGGTGGCGGGCCGGTTCGCTCGGGCGGATCTGCGGTGGCGGATGCGGGACTATGTCCGCGGTGTGCTGGGCCGAGCGGCACGGAAGAACGGCTGGCAGCTCGCGGAATGGGCAGGTCACCGCACGCCGGACGGCTTCCAGCGGCTGCTGAACAGCAGTGTCTGGGACGCGGACGCGTTGCGCGACGATGTCCGTGCCTACGTCGGCGAATGTCTCGGCCCCGATGGCGTGTTGATCATCGACGACACCGGGTTCATCAAGAAGGGCACCACGTCGGCCGGGGTGGGCCGGCAGTACACCGGCACTCCGGGAAAGATCGACAACTGCCAGATCGGGGTGTTCGCCGCCTACGCCACCGGCTCGGGCCGGGCCCTGGTGGACCGCGAGCTCTACCTGCCCAAAGCCTGGACGTCCGACCGCGACCGCTGCCGGGCGGCGCAAATCCCTGATGAGCGGGCGTTTGCGACCAAGGGTGAACTGGCCCGGGACATCGTCCGCCGGTGCCTCGGTGCGGGTCTGCCCGCCACGTGGTTCACCGCGGACGAGGCCTACGGGCAGGACTGGCACTTCCGCCGCCTGCTCGAGCAATGCGACGTCGGCTATGTGGTGGCGGTGCCCAAGTCGCAGCAGATCAAGTCCCTGGCAGGCATCTGGCGCATCGACCAGCTCATCGAGGACGCCCCTGCCGATGCCTGGCAGAGACTCTCCTGCGGCGACGGAGCGAAGGGCCCGCGTGTCTACGACCGGGCCGCGGCCGAGCTGCCCGCCAACCTCGTCTTCGACCCCGACCCGCCGCCCCATCACCGCTGGGTGATGGCCCGCCGCAGCCTGTCCTATCCCGAAGAGGTGGCCTACTACTTGGCCTACGCCCCCGTCGGCGTCGAGATCGCCGAGCTGGCCCGAGTGGCCGGCTCCCGCTGGGCGATCGAGGAGTGCTTCCAGGCCGCCAAGAACGAATGCGGCCCCGACCACTACGAGGTCCGCCGCCATCCCGGCTGGTACCGGCACATCACCCTGGCCATGCTCGCCCACGCCGTCCTGACCGCACTCGCCGCCCAGGCCGGCGAGGCCTCAAAGGGGGCTGCAGAAACGGATCAGCCCTCGTCCCGCTCACCGTGGCAGAAATCCGGCGACTCCTGGACACTCTCCTGCCCCACCCACGAACCGACCACGACCCCGTCACCCACGCACTGAAGTGGTCGGCCTGGAGAAGACACCGCCAGGCCGTCGCTCGCCGCTGCCACTACCGAAAACGCAGCTCAGGACACGAACCGCTGCCAGACCGGGAGGTGCTGTGCGGGATCCTGTACGTGCTGCACACCGGCATCCAGTGGGAGTACTTGCCACAACACCTCGGCTTCGGCTCAGGCATGACGTGCTGGCGCCGCTTGCGGGACTGGAATCAGGCCGGCGTCTGGCAACGGCTGCACGAGATCCTGCTGGCCGAGCTGAACGCGGCCTCGCGGCTGGACTGGTCTCGCTGCGTGGTCGACTCCTCCCACGTCCGGGCGCTAAAGGGGGAGCCAGACGGGTCCCTCGCCGGTCGACCGGGGCCGGGCCGGCTCCAAGCACCACTTGATCACTGACGGGCACGGCACCCCGCTCGCGGTCCTGCTGACCGGCGACAACCGCAACGATGTCACCCAACTACTGCCCTTGCTCGACGCGATCCCACCGGTCCGCGGCAGGGTCGGCCGTCCCCGTCGCAAGCCGGACTCGCTGTTCGCCGACCGCGGCTACGACCATGACGTCTACCGCGATCAGGTCCGCGCTCGCGGCATCGTGCCCGCTATCGCCCGCCGCGGCACCCGGCACGGCACCGGGTTGGGCACCTATCGCTGGGTCGTGGAGAGGAGTTTTGCGTGGCTGCACGGCTTCCGGCGCCTACGGATCCGGTGGGAACGCAGGGCCGACATTCATGAAGCGTTCCTCAGGCTCGCCTGCTGCCTCATCACCCACCGACAGCTCAGAGCAGTGCGCTGACGTTGGGGTGCGGCCGCCGGTCACTCATTGAGCCTTTTCAGCGTGGCCGCTGAACGGGTGATGGTGCTGCTGGGGAGGAGGGACCGCAACGCACGAGGCTCCCGTGCCGTTGAGGGAGGTGTTCGAAGTCTCAATCCATCGGCACAGGAGCCTCGTTGGTTCTCTATCCTGCCGCACTCGACCTGTCTCACGCCTTGGTCGCGTGGGTCACGATGCTCATCGTCACCCTTGAGGGGGACCGGCGATGCAAGCTCCCGCCGCACCAGCGTGCGCTGGTCGCCCTGGTGTATCTGCGCCGTCACGACACCCTCGCGCGCATCGCGGCCGGCTTCGGTATATCCGTCGGTACCGCTCACGCATACGCCACGGCCGTCGTCGGTCTGCTCGCCGGCCGGGCTCCGGGCCTGCTGAAGGTCCTGCGCGAGAGCGACCCGGACTTCGTGCTGCTGGACGGGACCCTCGCCGAGTGCGACCGGACCGGCGACGGCCGTGGGCCGTGGCGACTACCCGGCCAAGCACCGCCGCCACGGGGTGAACGACCAGGCCGTCACCGACCCCACCGGCAAGGTGCTGTGGATCTCGCCCGCGCTGCCGGACCGCACCCATGACCTGACCTCGGCCCGCCCCCACCGGATCATCCGGATCTGCGACGACAGGGCGCCCCCGCCCTGGCTGACCGCGCATACCAGCGCGCTGGCCCTTGGGCCACCACCGGGCTCAAACCACCACCCGGAGGCGAACTCACGCCCACACAGCGAACTGTCAACCGCGCACCGGCCCAGGCTCGAGCTCCCGTCGAACGCGGCATGGCACAGCTGAAGTCCTGGCAGATCTTCCGCAGAGCCCGCATCAGCCCCAACCACATGACCGTCATCGCCAAGGCCCTCCTCACCCTGGAGAGCCAACGCTGAAAGAGGCTCACTGAACCTCTTTCATCCTGAATAGCTGCAGTTCAGGAGTGTGTGGATGGCCTGGACGATGGTGCCGATGCGGCGGGCGGAGCATCTGGCTCGCTGGAGGACTCGCCAGGACTTCAGCTGCGCGAAGGCGCGTTCTCCCGGAGCCCTCAGGCGGGCGTGGTCGCGGTTGAACTGCTGGTAGTGCTCGGGCTGTTCGCTGTGGTGGTAGTACGGGGTGCGGATGGTGGCGCCGGCGCCCTGGTAGGCGCGGTCGGCGAGAACAAGGATCTGCCGGGTGAGGCAGGCCTGGACGATGCCGTGGGCGCGAGCCGCGGTCAGATCGTGGGTCCGGCCCGGCATCGCGCGGGAGAACCACAGCGGTGTGCCGTCGGGACGGGCGATGACCTGCACGTTCATGCCGTGCTTGCGGTGCTTCATCGAGTAGTACGGCTCGTCCGCGCGGATCCGGTCTGTGGAATCAGGGTGCCGTCAACGATGACGAAGTCGCCCTCGCCCAGGCCGGTGAGGGCTTCGTGGAGGCCGGGCGCCCAGGAGACCAGAACGTCCAAGGTCTCGTCCACGTACCGCCAGGCCGTGGCCTGGGATATCCCGAAACCCGCTCCGAGCTGCGAGAACGTCTCGTTCTTATGTAGATGGACCAGCGCGAGCAGTGCCTGCTTGAAGCAGCCGAGCTTGCGCCAGCGAGTGTTGCGGGCCCGGCGGTGCTCGTACAGCAGCCAGGAAACATGCTCAACCAGCTCATGCGGGACGTCGAGCGTGGCAGGATACGGAACCAACAGGGCCCCTTCGGTCGCCGGTGTGTTGAGTGGAATCACCACGCCAACGACCAGGGGCCCTGCCTCGTCACCACTCCCGCTGACCAGCCCATTTCACCCTCCAGCACAGGATGAAAGAGGCTCACTGACTACATTCGCAGGGCTGAGGAGGCCATGCATCCGCTGCCGGGCCGCGTTCTCCCACGCGGGCGCATCCTTCCTGGTCTGTGTGGGGAGGTTGCCGAGGGGGACCTGGGCGGGGTGTTCCGGCTCGCCGCTCAGGCCGTACAGCCGGGCCATCCCCAGAGCGTGCCCTTGAAGGGGAGCCTGCTGATCCATGACATCCTCCATACGCAAACCGCCGACAACACCCCCCTCAACGCAGCACACCGCCCGACGGTTCAACACCCGCCTGCCCTAGAGGTTGTCCCGTAACCGGTGGTGCTGCTGGTGCGTTGGTCGGGCATGGGTGGGGTGATCTCAGCAGATGATCCGAAGTGGATCGAGCCGTTTGCGGGTCTGACCGAGGTGCAGTTTGCGAGGCTGGTGGCACTGGTACGGCGCCGAGGTGGCGACGTTCAGCGTGGCCGGCCATGGCGGCTGTCGCTCGAAGACCGGGTGTTGCTGGTGGCGACGTACTGGCGCACGAACCTCACGTTGCGGCAGGTGGCGCCGTTGTTCGGAGTCTCGAAGTCCGCTGCCGACCGCATCTTGGACCATCTCGCACCGCTGCTGGCCATCTCGCCCGCGCGGCGGCCGCGCAAGGACACCGTCTACATCGTGGACGGCACTCTGGTGCCCACCCGCGACCGCAGTGTCGCCGCGTCCAGCAAGAACTACCGGTACTCGACCAATCTGCAGGTCGTCATCGACGCCAACAGCCGCCTGGTCGTGGCCATCGGTCTCCCGCTGCCCGGCAGCCGCAACGACTGCCGGGCCTTCACCGAGTCCGGCATCGATCGGGCCTGCCGCGGCGCCCCGACCCTTGCCGACGGCGGCTACCAAGGCACCGGCCTCCTGATCCCGCACCGCAAACGACGAGGCCAGAGCCACCTCAGCCCCTCGCAGGAGGCAGAGAACGCCGTCCATCGCCGGGCACGAGCGCGCGTGGAACACGCCCTGTCGCGGTTGAAGAACTGGAAGATCCTGCGGGACTGCCGACTCAAGGGCGACGGAGTTCACCAGGCCATGCTCGGCATCGCCCGACTGCACAACCTGGCCCTCACTGGATAACTCACACTCCATACGGGACAACCTCTAGGCGCCGCTGACGCGGTCACCGAATACCCAGCGGTCCTCGCGGGTTGGGTGGAACTGGCCGAAGTAGCGGGCCTTGACCCACTGCGTCGACTTCTTCGGATGACGACGCCTGGCCCATCGAAAGGTCAGACGCCACATGTAGTGGTCCAACGACGC
Source organism: Streptomyces sp. NBC_01723 (assembly GCF_036246005.1). NCBI lineage: Bacteria > Bacillati > Actinomycetota > Actinomycetes > Kitasatosporales > Streptomycetaceae > Streptomyces > Streptomyces sp. NBC_01723. Next base: position 6,831,365 of record NZ_CP109171.1, on the reverse strand, counting down.
GAAGGTGGTCGAGGACGCCGCTCCCCGGTAGTAGGCCGTCCAACCGCGAACGATTGGAACCAGCCTGTGCAGCATGGAGCCGATGCTCGCCCCGTGCAGGGACTTCACCTCGGCCCGTAGCCGCGCCCGGAGCCTCTTGCAGGCCGCAGTGCTCGGCGTGATGATCAGTTTCCCGCCGGATCGGCGGCGGACAGTGAAGCCGAGAAAGTCGAACCCCTCATCGAGGTGGACGACCTTGGTCTTCTCCTCGTTGAAGTGAAGCCCCCTCGGCGCCAGCCACTCCTCCAGCCGGGCCCTGATCCTGCGCGCTTCAGCTTCCTCGTGACAGATCACGACGAAATCGTCGGCGTACCTCACCAGCACCGGGGAGCCCATCCGCGTGTAGGGATCGCTGCCCCTCCGATAACGGTATTGGCACCCGGCGGCCTGCTCCATCCCATGCAGAGCCACATTCAGCAACAACGGGCTGATCACACCGCCCTGAGGAGTTCCCTCCTCGGTCGGAGTGAACCGACCGCTATCCATCACACCCGCCTTCAGCCACGCCCTGACCAGATCCCTGGCGGGGAACTGCCCGAGAGAGGACATCAGATGTCCATGATCAATGCGGTCGAAAGCCGCCGAAAGATCCGCGTCCAGAACCCACTGACGCCGCGAAAAGCGGCCCTTCGCCGTCAGGTAGATCGACCGGATCGCGTCCTGGCAGCCGCGGCCGGGCCGGAAGCCGTAGGACCTCGGCTCGAACCGTGCCTCCCACTCGGGCTCCAGCGCATTCTTCACACGAGCCTGGAGAACCCGGTCACGGATGACCGGGATTCCGAGCGGCCGTTGCTTTCCGTTGCTCTTGGGGATGAACACTCGCTTGGCCGGTCTGGCCTGCCAGGGCTTCGACGACCTGTGAATCTCGGTCGCCAGCTCGCCTCGCGCCAAAGGCGTGAGGACTCGTTCCCCGTCGATGCCAGCGGTCATGCGTCCACGGCTCTGCTGCGTCACCCGTTTCACGCTGACCAGCGTGTTGCTGTGACTTCGCAGCATGAGCTTCTGCAAGTTGCGGACCTTCTTCAGGTCCCCGTCCTGCGTCGCCTTGAAGATCCTCCGCCTCAGCCGCCGTACATTCTCCTCGCAGGTGGCCCAGTCGATCCTGTGCCACGAGAGGTGCACGTCCTCGGGTCCGTTCGCCCCAGGCGCGGGCATCTCGGCCGTGACCGTGGTCCCCATGTTCGCCTCCAGCGTCTAACTTGCCCCTCGGTTCCAGCGTCCTTGCAAAGCGAGCTCCAAAGGCTCACCCGATCCACGTGGGCGCCCTTTCGGGCCGGGCCAGCTGGCCCGTATCCGGCGAGTTATGCGGTGGCGGATGAAGGTCCTGCCACCGGTTTCCTCTGGCCTTTCGGCCTGCCGGCCTTCGCTTCTTGGATCATCCTGTTCCCGCCGAGGGATTCCGCTCTCCTCGCGGTCGGCCTACCAGGCCAGGGCCTGGACCTCGACGGGGTTTCCACGTTCCGCACCAGCAAGATGCGGCTGGGGTGGGCGCCCCCTTTACCCCGGGACCAGCGGTATCCACCCTCCGGGTTCAGGTTCCCAAAGAGCGCTTGGTGCCTCGCAGCACCGGGTCCTGTGACCGCCGCCAACACGCCATCGCGCGGCCTTGTTCTCACGGGGCATAGCCAGGGGTTCACTCGTGTTCGCCCGTCCAGCCTTTCCCTCGCCTGTGGCCCCTCGATGGCCGAGGCGCCCTTGGGCTTGAACGCTGAGCTTCACACCCCGCCGTTACCAGCGACGCATGTCAGCGCGGGAACGGGCCCGAATACCGGCCCGAAGTCCAACCGTTTCAACTCCCCTTCATTCGGCTGCACTTACTCACGTGGAGCGACTTCGTGTCGCACCCTGGAAGACCAGGTTCGCCTCGGCTCGTTCGAGGGGCTGGTAGCCGACTTCGTCGACCACTAGGACGCTGGGCCGCAGGTAGGTGCCGAGCTTGCTGGTCAGCCGTCCGGTCTCCTCGGCGGTTTTGAGGTTGCGAACCATGTCGTCGAGGCTGGTGAAGTAGATCGAGTAGCCGGCCCGGCAGGCCGCAACTGCGAGGGCGACGGCGATGTGTGTCTTGCCGACCCCGGGCGGCCCGAGCAGGGCAGCGTTGGCCTTGGCCTCGACGAACGAGAGTGTGGCGAGGTCCTTGACCTTGCGCGGGTCGAGCTCGGGCTGGAAGGAGAAGTCGTATTCGTCCAGCGTCTTATGGTGCGGCAACTTCGACAGCCGCAGGCCCTGACGGAAGCGGCAGTCGTCGCGGACGGCGAGTTCCTCGGACAGCACCATGTCGAGGAAGTCGAGGTAGCCCATCTTCCCCTCGTCTGCCCGCCGGGTGTACTCGTTGATGGTTTCCGCGAGGTGGGGCAGGCCGAGCTTGCCGGCCGTGGTGCGGATGCGGTTGCCGGTCAGCTCGCTCAAGACGTTTCCCCTGTGCTCGGGTGGGTGGTGAAGGGGCGGGTGCCGGTCAGTTCGTCATAGACCGACAGCGGTCGGCGGCCGACTTCGATCCGGGTGACGGCGGCCCGGCTCAGCAGCGTTTCCAGGGGTCCGGTCTCCCGCCTGGGAGACGGTTCGCGCCGGGGCTGGGCCGGGACGTCGCCGGTGGTGGTCCGCCGGCCCTTGCCTGTCGGCAGGCCGTCCCAGCGGGTTTCATCGACGACGCGGATTCCGCGGCCCACCGCCCGCGGGTGTATCGCCAGCAGGCTCTCTCCCTCCTTGCCAGGGGTGGTCGAATGGAGCATGACCTGGGACTTCGTAGCCCTGATCTCGACCAGCTGCCGGGGTCGGACCTTGCGGGCCGGCACCGAGTAGAGGTTGCCGCCGAAGGCGACCTGGCAGTCCTTGCCGACTGGCCGCAGATGCCGCTCGGCCACCAGATACGGAGTCGGTGGCAGAGGCTTGAGGGCCGCGTGGTCGCGGGCCGCACGCTCTCCGATGATCTGCTGGTGAGTCCTGTGGGCCTGGGCCCGCCGCTGCGGGACCCAGGTGGTGAAGGCGGCGTCCATCTCCTCGATGGACGAGAAGGACCGGCCGGACAGAACGTGGTCGCGGACGATGAGAACCTGCCGCTCGACCCGGCCCTTGCCCGTGGGCCGGTAGGCCGCCAGGACGTCGATGTCGAAGTCGTAGTGGCCGGCGAACCCGACCGCCTCCGGATGCAGCGGAACGGCCTCGCCCGGAGCGACGTGGCGTCGGACAACGGTCTTGGTCCGGTCGTAGACGATCGCCATCGGGACGCCGCCGACGTGGGCGAAGGCCCGGCGGTGGCAGTCGAAGAAGCTCTGCAGGTCCTGGCTGGTGGTGAAACAGCAGAACGGATCGCGCGAGTACGACAGCGTCATGTGGAACGAATAGACCTTCGGGATTCCCATGTGGGCAAGAATCTGGCCCTCGTCGCCCCAGTCCACCTGAGCCTGGGCCCCGGGGATCACCTCGAAGCGGCGGTGCATGCCCGCCAGTTCCTTCGGCGTGATGCCGAGTTCCTCGGCGATGCGAGGACGGGCGTCCTGAACGTAGAGCTTGACGCGCTGGTAGGTGCCGGTGAACCCGTACTCCGCGGCCAGCCGCTCGTGGATCACCGCGGCCTTCATGAGGATCTCCGCCCGCAGCATCGAGTCGACCAGCGGCGCGAACTCGTCGATCACCCTCGCACGCGACCGCCCGTTCGGTGACCGCCGCGGCGGAGTGGCCGGGCCCGGCGCGGAGAGGTACTTGCGGACCGTTTTCCGGTCCAGCCCTGTCTCTCTGGCGATCTCCGACAGGCTCATCGCCCCGGACTCCAGCAGACCACGGAAGCGCCGCACTTCCAGCCAGCGATGCGGATCCAGGACCACCGTTAACCGCCCTCCGCCGTCCTGCATCGTTCAACCAGCAGAGTGCCGAGCCAGCCGACCTCACCGCATCAACAACTGTCCCTTTTCATCCGTACGCGGGTGGGGACGTTCACGTGTACGCCGACACCTCGAACACCTCACCAGCTATCTGAACAGAAATCCTGACTCAGAAGACCAGTGGCCGTCGCTGACAGACGTGCCCCTCCCCGGCGGGCCCACTCAGCCGGACACTGCGTCCAGGAGGCCATAGAGGATCTGATAAGTGACGAAAGACGCGGGGATCGCCACAGCGAGGCTCAGACCCCGTTCCTTCCAGGTCCGCCCCGACAACAGTGGAAGACCGCAGGCGAGAGCACCGCAGACCACCGCCTGCGGTAGGTATCCCAGGCCGAGCCAGTAGTGGAGGCCTTCACTACCGAAAAGGCCGCCGAGTGCACCGAGCGCTACGTAGCGCCGCCAGGGCCGAGTACCGCGTCTCGACCATGCGCCCGCGACGCCGAACAGCGGTCCCGCGACGCACGCCATCGCGAGCCAGAGCAGTGGAAATGTGAGCGAGCCCATTCCGTCCCGCCCGAACTCGGCGTACCCGTAGTAGCCGACGACGAGGCCGATCTCCGCCAGGGCTCCGGCTGATGCCGGAAGGCGATGGCCGTCGGTGCGGTGTGCGAGGGCGACGCCCGCGGCAAACGCGAACATCGTCCACACCGCACCGGAGTTCGCCAAGTTGTTCCACGCCCCAGGCAGCCAGCCCTGCGCCAGGTTCGTCAGGATGCCCCCGACGAGCCCTGCGCCGAGGCATAGAACACCTACGCTCGGGGCGTTCTTCGAGCGCAGGCGGGGTGAAACGATCGAATCGGTGGCATCCACGCCCCGACTATACATAGTGTTTATACACCTGGTCTATGAGCGCGGTTTACAGCTGGAGGCCGGCCATCGCTCGGGCGACTGACACCACTCACTGAACTTCTTCCATCCTGAATAGTCGCAGGTCGGTGGCACGTGGATGGCTTGGACGGTGTGGCTGATACGGCGGGTGGAGAAGCGTGCTCTGCGCATGATGCGCCGGGACTTGAGCCGGGCGAAGGCGCGTTCGCCGGGGGCTCGGACCCGGGCGTGGTCGCGGTTGAACTGCTGGTAGTGCTCGGGCTGTTCGCTGTGGTGGTAGTACGGGGTGGTGCGGAGGGTGGCGTCGGCGCCAGTGTGACCAGTGCAGGATGTGCTCGACAGGTGTGGGGCGGCGGTCGGTGAGGCGGGTGATCAGCCGTCGCATCTCGGCGAGGCTGAGGTGGATGAGCGGGGAGGATCCGTTTCTGCTTTGTCCGCGTCCAGTTCTCGGGCTCGCAGGACGGTCAGGCAGGCGTGGGCGGCCATGGCCAGGGTCATGTGGCGGTGCCAGCCGGGATGGCGGCGGACCTGATAGTCGTCCAGGACGCACTCCTGCTTCGCGCTCTGGAAGCACTCCTCGATGGCCCACCGGCTGCCCGCGACGCGGATCAGCTCATTCAGCGTGGTTCCGGCGGGGCATTAGGCGATGTAGCAGGAGATTTCCTGCGGGCGGGCGACGCTGCGGCGGGCGAGAACCCAGTGGCGGCGGCCGGGCCGGTGCCAGGGCCGCACTTCGACGCGTGCCCCGTCGTGGATCCGTAGACCGTGAGCCCCGGTGCCGCGGGCACGGCGCTTCCATTTCTGCCGGGCAAGGCCGTTGAACAGGTCGTGGATCGGATGGTCGATCGCCCATCGGGTGACCACGGTGTCGTGCCGGGTGGTCGCCATGACGTGGAAGACGTCCGCCCGCTCCAGCTCGGACCGCCAACCTTTGCTGAACCCGTAGGCGGCATCCGCGGTCACCCACCGAAACGGGATCTTGTCCGCGATCGCCCGGCGGACCATCGCCTTGGCCATGACCACCTTCGTCTCGAAGGCGACCTCGTCGCCGATGTCGGCCCGGCGGCACCTTTCGCGGTCGTCGGTCCGGGAGGCGGGCAGATACAGACGCCGGTCGATCAGCGTCCGGCCACGGTCGGTGACATAGGCGAGGAAGACCCCGACCTGGCAGTTCTCCGTCCGCCCGGCAGTACCGGAGTACTGCCGCTGCACCCCGACCGACCGCGTCCCCTTCTTCAAAAAGCCCGTGTCGTCCACGACCAGGACGGCGCCGGGGTCGCCGAGGTTGTCGACCACGTACCGACGCACATCGTCGAGCACCTCATCGGCGTCCCACTCGATCCGGTTCAGCATTCGCTGGATAAGGTCCGGGCCCGCATGGCCGGCTTCCTCCGCCAGCGTCCAGCCGTTCTTCCGCTGCAGCGGAGCGATCAGGCCCCGCATGTAAGCCAGTGCCGACTCCCGCGGCTCCGACCTGCTGAAACGGTGCACGAACCGCCCATGCACAGCTTCCAGTTCGCCCGCCCACAACCTGACATCAGCAAGGTCCCCACCCATGACCACACCAACGACCAACCTGGCCACCAGTCACGACAAGCACCGTTGCAGTACTAGGGTCCGTCTTCAAAGATCACTGAGGTGGTGGATCATGGTGGGGTGATACGCCGCCATGAACTCACGGATGCGGAATGGGAGTTACTTGCTCCACTGATACCGCGGGCCGCCACGGGACGTCCGCGTGTGTCGGACCGCCAGGTCATCAACGGGATGGTCTACAAGATCCGCACCGGTATCTCCTGGCGTGACCTGCCGGAACGCTACGGGCCGTGGAAGACGGTCTACACCCGGTTCCGCCGCTACGCCCTGGACGGCGTGTTCGCCCGAGCGCTTCAGCAGGTCCAAGCCGAAGCGGACGCGGCCGGCGACATCGACTGGTTGGTCCAGATCGACTCCACCATCGTCCGTGCCCACCAGCACGCTGCTGCCACCGGCCGAAAAGGGGAACCACCGGCAGGACGAACCGGACGATCACGCCCTCGGCCGATCCCGAGGCGGACTGACCACCAAAATTCACCTCGCTTGCGACGGTCGCGGCCGGCCCCTCGCCATCCTGCTGACACCCGGCCAACGGCACGACAGCATCTGCGCACGCCCGCTCCTCGAACGCATCCACGTCCCGCGAACCGGCGTCGGACGACCACGCTGCAGGCCCGACCAGGTCATCGCGGACAAGGCCTACAGCTCCCGCGGCTTCGGCGCCTACCTGCGCAAACGCGGCATCGCACACACCATCCCGGAGAAGACCGACCAGCGACGGCACCGTCACAACCGCGGACGTCACGGCGGCCGACCACCGGCATTCGACCGGCATCTCTACCGTCGCCGCAACGTCGTTGAGCGCTGCTTCAACCGTCTCAAGGGCTTCCGCGGCATCGCCACTCGATACGAGAAGACCGCCACTTCCTACGAAGCAGCGGTCAATCTCGCCTCATTCCTACTCTGGGCAAGATCCGTTTGAAGACGGACCCTAGTGACCTGAGTCGGAGATTTGTCGTTGGTTGGGCATGAGTCGTCCGGGTCCGAAGATTCCGCCGTTGTCGGTGACAGATGCCCAGCGGGCTGTGCTGGAGGGCTGGCTGCGTCGTCGTTCGACGGCCCAGGCTCTGGCTCAGCGGTCGCGGATCGTGCTGGAGTGTGCCGAGGGGCACTCGATCATGGAGGTGTCCCGGCGTCTGCGGATCACTCCGGACACGGTCCGCACCTGGCGACGCCGCTTCCTCGAACGCGGACTGGACGGCTTGTGCGACGACCCGCGGCCCGGTGTCCCACGGAAGATCACCGACGGGGACGTCGAGCGTGTCGTCGTCAAGACGCTGGAGGAGACGCCGAAGAACGCCACTCACTGGTCGACGAGGTCGATGGCGGCGGCCACGGGCATGTCGCAGTCGACGATCTCGCGGATCTGGCGAGCGTTCGCTCTGGCGCCGCACCGCTCGCAGACGTTCAAACTGTCCACCGACCCGCTGTTCATCGACAAGGTCCGCGACGTCGTCGGCCTCTACCTCGACCCGCCCGAGAAGCCCCTGGTGCTCTGCGTGGACGAGAAGTCGCAGGTCCAGGCCCTCGACCGCTCTCAGCCGGTGCTGCCGATGGTGCCCGGCGTTCCCGAACGCCGCAGCCACGACTACGTCCGCGCCGGCACCACCACCCTCTTCGCCGCTCTCGAGGTCGCCACCGGCAAAGTCATCGGCTCGCTTCACCGCTGCCACCGGGCCGCGGAGTTCAAGAAGTTCCTCACCAAACTCGACAAGGAAGTCCCGGCCGGCCTCCAGGTCCACCTGATCCTCGACAACTACGCGACCCACAAGACACCCGACATCAAGAAGTGGCTGCTGGCTCACCCCCGGTTCCACCTGCACTTCACGCCGACCAGCGCGTCCTGGCTGAACTTGGTCGAGCGGTGGTTCGCCGAACTCACGCAGAAGAAGCTCAAGCGCGGCGTCCACCGCTCCGTCCAGGCACTCGAACGTGACATCCGGTCCTGGCTCGCAGACTGGAACGAGCACCCCAGGCCCTTCGTCTGGACGAAAACAGCCGACGAGATCCTCGACAAAGTCGCCGCCTACTGCCGACGAATCTCCGACTCAGGTCACTAGTACTCCAGCAGCGGTTCGTGTTCTGAGCTGCGTTTTCGGTAGTGGCAGCGGCGGGCGACGGCCTGGCGGTGTCTTCTCCAGGCCGACCACTTCAGTGCGTGGGTGACGGGGTCGTGGTCGGTTCGTGGGTGGGGCAGGAGAGTGTCCAGGAGTCGCCGGATTTCTGCCACGGTGAGCGGGACGAGGGCTGATCCGTTTCTGCAGCCCCTTTGAGGCCTCGCCGGCCTGGGCGGCGAGTGCGGTCAGGACGGCGTGGGCGAGCATGGCCAGGGTGATGTGCCGGTACCAGCCGGGATGGCGGCGGACCTCGTAGTGGTCGGGGCCGCATTCGTTCTTGGCGGCCTGGAAGCACTCCTCGATCGCCCAGCGGGAGCCGGCCACTCGGGCCAGCTCGGCGATCTCGACGCCGACGGGGGCGTAGGCCAAGTAGTAGGCCACCTCTTCGGGATAGGACAGGCTGCGGCGGGCCATCACCCAGCGGTGATGGGGCGGCGGGTCGGGGTCGAAGACGAGGTTGGCGGGCAGCTCGGCCGCGGCCCGGTCGTAGACACGCGGGCCCTTCGCTCCGTCGCCGCAGGAGAGTCTCTGCCAGGCATCGGCAGGGGCGTCCTCGATGAGCTGGTCGATGCGCCAGATGCCTGCCAGGGACTTGATCTGCTGCGACTTGGGCACCGCCACCACATAGCCGACGTCGCATTGCTCGAGCAGGCGGCGGAAGTGCCAGTCCTGCCCGTAGGCCTCGTCCGCGGTGAACCACGTGGCGGGCAGACCCGCACCGAGGCACCGGCGGACGATGTCCCGGGCCAGTTCACCCTTGGTCGCAAACGCCCGCTCATCAGGGATTTGCGCCGCCCGGCAGCGGTCGCGGTCGGACGTCCAGGCTTTGGGCAGGTAGAGCTCGCGGTCCACCAGGGCCCGGCCCGAGCCGGTGGCGTAGGCGGCGAACACCCCGATCTGGCAGTTGTCGATCTTTCCCGGAGTGCCGGTGTACTGCCGGCCCACCCCGGCCGACGTGGTGCCCTTCTTGATGAACCCGGTGTCGTCGATGATCAACACGCCATCGGGGCCGAGACATTCGCCGACGTAGGCACGGACATCGTCGCGCAACGCGTCCGCGTCCCAGACACTGCTGTTCAGCAGCCGCTGAAAGCCGTCCGGCGTGCGGTGACCTGCCCATCCCGCGAGCTGCCAGCCGTTCTTCCGTGCCGCTCGGCCCAGCACACCGCGGACATAGTCCCGCATCCGCCACCGCAGATCCGCCCGAGCGAACCGGCCCGCCACCCGAGCGAACACCGAATCCAACTCCGCAGCCCAGCAACCGACTTCAGTCATCCCCTCCATACCAGGACAACGACAACCACCAGCTCAGGACACGATCCGCTGCTGGAGTATAAGGGGGGATCGACAGGCAGTGGATACGGAATGCGCAGGCGTATAGAAGTGAAGCAGCACACAGAGGGGGTAACTCTCAGAAAGGGGGAGCGCCATGATCGATCGCGCAGGGCGGGCGGGCTTTCTCCGTAACCGTCGTGAGGCGCTACAGCCGGAGGACGTCGGCATGCCCCGGGCACGACGCCGCAGGACCAGCGGGCTACGCCGCGAGGAGGTCGCGGAGCTGTGCCACATGTCAGCCGGCTACTGCTCCCGTCTGGAGCGCAGGCGCGGTCCGCAGCCGTCAGCGCAGATGCTCGTCTCGATTGCCCAAGGGCTTTACCTGTCCATAGACGAGCATGATCAGTCTCGGGTTGCTACGCGTTCTCGACCGGCTGATGGACACGCCTGCGGAGATCGTTACCGAGCTCGGCGAGACCTTGCGGCAGACGCGATGGGTGTCGCCCTCGCCGGCGACACAACGCAGCACACGGGTCCTGCTCGCAGCAGTGGCTACCGGTGGTTCACCGACCCGAGTGCCCGAGACTTGTACGCCAGCAACACGTGTTCATGACGCGGATGTACGCCGCAAGCCTGTGCGGGATAATCACCCTCCGGGGTCACGAGCCTTAAGCCGCCTATCTGCTGGATTTACCCCTGGACTCCAGCGGAAAGTTCCGGCGGGTGTGGGACGACCACGAGGTCGGGATCCGCCCGCGTGAGGTCTTGAGCCTAGTAAATTAACCGTAAGGGGCTGTAAATGACAGTGCTTGTGACTGGTGCCTCCAGCGGCATCGGTCGAGCGATTGCTATCAGACTCGCTGAGGGCGGGGAAAACGTGGTGGCGGGAGTTCGCCGAATCTCTGACGCCCCGGTTCACTCCCGCATCCCCGGTAGCGCTTGACGTGACAGACACTGCGCAGTTGGCTGCGGCAGCGAAGGGACTCGGACCCCTCAGCGGCTTGGTCAACAACGCTGGAATCACCTTTTCTGGCCCCTTGGAACACATGCCTCTCGACCGCCTCCGTGAACAACTGGAGGTCAACACAGTCGGGGTCCTGGCCGTATCGCAGGCGTTCCTGCCCGCGCTGAGGGCCGGGCGTGGGCGCCTCGTCATGATCAGCTCAACCGCCGGTCTTGTCACCGTGCCCCTGCTCGGCGCATACAGCGCCTCGAAGTTTGCCCTGGAAGCGATCGCGGACGCGCTGCGTCAGGAGTTGGCACCATGGGGTCTGCCCGTCATCGTGGTTAACCCCGGTTCCTTCAAATCGCAGAATCGTCCCAAAACCGACGCGAAGGCAGAGTCTGACCGTGCAGACATGGATGAGAAGGCAGAGCGTCAGTATGGCAAGGCTATGGATGTTTTTCTGCAGTTCAACAAAAAGGTAGAGGCGGGGGCAGGTCCGCCCGAGCGTGTTGCGGCTGTCGTGGAGCAAGCGCTCATCGTAAGGCGGCCCCGCCCGCGCTACCTCGTTGGCAGCGACGCGCGCATGACTGTCGCACTCAAGCGACTTCTGCCAACCCAGACTGTGGACGCGCTCCTGTCCAGGTTCATCGGCCTGCCACGCAGTGAAAGTTCGTCATGACATGAACCTACTCCGCTTAGGGAAGGGTTGTGGCGACATCCTCCTTGATCGCCTGGGAGCTCTCTCCGTCACCGAAGGTGGTGGCGATCCCGGGAGTCTCGATCCATGCCGGAGAGATGACGTTGCCCCGGATGCCGCGGCCCTTGAGCTCGATGGACCATCTCCGTGCGAAGGACCGAACGGCGACCTTCGCCGCTGCCCGCGCGCCGAACGCCTCCCTGCCGCGGTCAGCTGCGTTCGAACCGACCAGGACGCTCGAGGCTCCGTCGGGCCTTTCCACCGGTCAGCAGGTGGCGAATCGGTCCCACGCGAAGATCCGCGCCCTCGTCGAGCAGGCCATGGTTACGCTCAAGCCCTGGCGGTTCTTCGCAAGCTCCGATACTCGACCGCCCGGACCACCTGCCTCGTCCAGGCCGCTCACCCTGCATCTGGCCAGCTCAGAGCGATGATGGAGAAGCCTCAGTACCGCACTGGCAACGCCGGCTCCGCCTGCACGAGAAGGCCGGTCGACTGTGCCCTGCCGCGGACGACGTGTGGCGTAAGAGGGGATCGACAGGCCGCGGGTATGGCATGCACCGGCGTATAGAAAGGAAGCAGCACGGAGAGGTGAGCAAGGGCTAGGACGCGAGACAGCCGCGACACTGTGCAACATGCGAGCCGACTAGTACTGCTGTCCGGAGCGCGCGAGCGTGGTCCGCCGCGCGCCTGTGCGGTGAGAGGCCACGCAACCGTGTACCGAAAGACACTTTCCTCATCAGGAAATGGTCGCCACGAATTCCAGGACGGGCCGTGATCGTTACTACAGTTGGGCCATCGAATTGTGGGATGCAAGGATGACTATGAGTTCTACGGACTGGATCGATGAACTGGCACGCCACTTGAGCGGACAAGTGCTGGCCGACCGCCTGTTTCGGCCCGGTGATCCGTCGTATACCGACACGACTGCACTCTGGAACGGCGGAGTAACCACTCGGCCTGGCTTGGTCGTGCGGCCCCACACCAACGCCGAGGTCGCCGCCGCAATCACCTCCGCACGCCAATTCGGTGTAGGCGTGTCCGTGCGCGGCGGAGGCCACGACTGGGCCGGGCGGGCCCTCCGCGGTGGACTGGTGATCGATCTTGGGGCCATGCGTGACGTACGGGTGCAGGGGGACAACGCTGTCATCGGCGGAGGAAGCCGGGCCGGCGACGTGATAGCGGCTGCCTCTCAGCACAGGATGAACGTCGCTGTGGGCACCGCAGGCGTCGTCGGCATGGCCGGGCTGACGCTTGGTGGAGGCTACGGCCCATTGCTGGGCACGACTGGGCTAGCCGCCGACAACCTTCTCGGAGCGGAAGTCGTACTTGCCGACGGTCGGATCGTTACAACTGAGGATGATCCCGAACTGCTGTGGGCCCTGCGCGGCGGTGGCGGCAACTTCGGCGTTGTCACCTCAATCCGTCTCCGCCTCCACTCCGATCGTGGACTCGTCGGCGGCATGGTCCTCTTTCCTTGGGAGGAAGCATCGACCGTGCTTTCCCGCTTCGCGGAACTGATCACCGAGGCGACCGACGGCCTCACCCTCCTGCTCGAAATGACCGTTGCCCCCGGAACCGGGCCGTGCCTGGTCGTCGTGCCGGTGTGGTCCGGTGACCCACGGGGCGCCGACGCCGCTGTCGGCAAAGTCATGCGCCTCGGCAGGCGGGGCGCGGGTGCTGTGGCTCCGACCACACAGAAGGTCCTGTGGGAGCAATTCGATCAGGCGGTACCCAACGGCATGCACTGGGACCTGCGTACCCGAAATATCGCCGAACTCACGCCCGATGTCATCAGCCTCCTCACCGGCTGGGTAGAAAAGCGCCCCGGACCGGGAGCAGGCATCGGGTTGCGGCAATTTCATGGCGCAGCCACGCGAGTGGGAACCGAAGAGAGCGCCTTCGGCCTGCGCACCAGTCACGTGGCTGTTGAAATCTCCGCGGGACGTGGGCCCGACGAGGATCACGGTTCTTTCAAGGAATGGCTGGACGGTGTCTACAACGCTCTCGCACCCTTCGCTCTGCCGGGGGGCTACCCGAATTTCCTTCTGCCGGACCAGGAAGAGCAGGTTGTTCACGCCTATGGCGCTCACGCTGAGCGTTTGGTCAAGGCCAAGGAGACCTACGACCCCGAGCACGTCTTCACCGCAACGCCGCTTCCGGACCGCAGCATGCTAAAGACCCACCGTCCGGCACGCTGAAGGCGCACAGAAACAAATAGAAACACGCTCAGGAGGTAATCGCGTGGCGATTTGGGAGATTGTCAGAATTGCAGTTCCAGAGGGTAGGGAGAAGGAATTCGAAACCGTTGTCCGGTCGCATCTACCTATCCTCGAAGAGGATAGGGGCTGTCTGGATGTAATCCTTTACCGCGCCATTGGCAAGAGCGGCACGCTATTGCTCTGTGTACAGTGGGAGTCGATAGAATATCACGCCGAAGTATTCATGAAGACTGAGGGTTTCGCCAAATTTACCAGCTCAATGGTGCCCTATTTCGTCGACACTCCAGAAGTTCTCCACGCTGACGCCGTCATCAACGGCTTCTGATCTCTCCGGCGCAAATCGAACCACCCTTGCCGTAGTTGGGCGTGAAGGTCGCCTACGCCCAACTACGGCAAGGCATGTCTGAGACCGGGGGAGCCAACGCTCCCTGTGGACTGGTTCTCTCGTTCGACCACGGGGATTACGTCTTTCACGTCGCGGCTACCAGCGAACGTCATCGCGAGCAAATCGTGCGCCACGAACTGGCTCACCTACTGCTCGTGCATGCCGGGAGCAACGAGAGCGTCGTCAAGTCTCTACTGGGACTCCTCCCAGACGGGGTCGGCCGAGCCGGGAGGCGGTCCGACCCGACCGGAGTGACAGGCATTGACCGTCTTCTCGACCGCACGCCGCAAGTTGGTCCACATGTGATAGCGATCCGCGACCTGTTCGGCCTGCGGCGCCCCGATCCAAGAGCCCTCCCCGTAACCGCTGGAGAGGTCCGGCAAATGACCTCCACCTCGGGGTGGACGCCGAGCCGGACGGCCAGGTCCTCGAGTTCGCGGCCGTGGTCGAGGTGCAGCTCGTTCACGACGCCGAACCCGCCCACGGCGACGTGGCGATGTTGTCGGACAAACCGGCCGTGCAGCCGTGCTAGTCTTCTGAGTCAGGAATTCTGTTCAGTTGTGTAGGGTTGCCTGGTGGCGCGTACTGGGCGGCCGAAGGCCGAGTTGATCCTGTCGGATGCGGAACGGGCTGCGCTGGAGGGATGGGTGCGGCGCCGTTCCACCCCGCAGGCGTGGGCTTTGCGGTGTCGGATCATCCTGGCCTGCGCGACAGGCGCGTCGAACAAAGACGTGGCCGCGCAGTTGGGCTCCACGCCGCATGCGGTGGGCCGCTGGCGGAAGCGGTTCGTCGGGCACCGGATCGCCGGGCTGGGTGACATGCCGCGCCCGGGCGGCCCCCGGACGGTCACCGACGAGCAGGTCGCTGCGGTGGTGAAGCGGACGCTCGAGTCGACGCCGAAGAACGCCACGCACTGGTCGACGCGGGCGATGGCGAAGGAGATGGGCCTGTCGCAGTCGACCGTGTCACGGATCTGGCGGGCCTTCGGCCTGCAGCCGCACCGCACCGAGACCTTCAAGCTGTCCACGGACCCGTACTTCGTCGACAAGGTCCACGATGTCGTCGGCCTCTATCTGGACCCGCCCGAACGCGCTCTGGTGTTCTGCGTCGACGAGAAGTCGCAGATCCAGGCCCTTGACCGCTCCCAGCCGGTGCTGCCGATGATGCCCGGCGTCCCGCAGCGCCTCACCCACGACTACGTGCGCGCGGGCACCACCACATTGTTCGCCGCTCTCGAGGTGGCCACCGGCAAGGTGATCGGCTCCCTGCACCGCCGGCACCGTGCCGAGGAGTTCAAGAAGTTCCTGATCAAACTCGACCAGGCGATACCGGCAGACCTGGACGTGCACCTGGTGCTGGACAACTACGCCACCCACAAGACCCCGGCCATCAAAACCTGGCTGCTGACTCACCCCCGCTTCCACCTGCACTTCACGCCCACCGGCTCGTCCTGGCTCAACCTGGTCGAACGGTGGTTCGCCGAGCTGACCAACAAGCAGATACGGCGAGGCGTCCACAAAAGCGTCCAGGCCCTGGAGAAGGACATCCGGACCTGGACCGCCGCATGGAACACCGATCCCAGGCCCTACGTCTGGACCAAGACCGCGGACGAGATCCTCGAACGCCTCGCCAACTATCTGAACAGAATTCCCGACTCAGAAGACTAGGCCAGGAGGGGCTGGACTTGGTGAACGGCCCTGGTGAGGGTGCTGGTGCGGACTCCGAAGAGTTGGGCGAGAAGGTCTCGGGTGCCGAGTTTGCGCGGGTAGAGCACGGTGGCCAGGACTCTGTCGGCGGTGGTCAGCTTGTCCTTGGCCCCAGCGCCTCGAGCGCGGATGCGTTGGCCTCCTCGCTGCCGGAGCCGTCCGTGCTCACGTAACTCGTCCAGCTTCTGTGCCAGTTGATCGACGAGTTCGTTCATCACCGGTTCGGGCATTCCGGTCAGCTCCGGATTGCGCAGGCACCCGGTGCAGGGCTGCGGGGACGGGCCGCCAACTGACCGCGAGTCCTTGGCGCCGCTGGTGGTGACGGGAGGGTGAGGGTGGAGGGTGTAGTTCCAGTCTCCATGGAAGCGGTGCCGGTGTATGGGCAGAGCGTCGATATCACCGTCGGTGACCCTGATGCCGGTGTCGTAGGTGCCAGGGTCCAGCTCCGCGTGGACGGTCAGCCCGGTCCGGGTGGTGGTCGCCGCGATGCTGTTCACGATGACGTCGTGGCTGGTCAGCGGGCGGCCGCGCCAGTTCATAGAGATGTGGGAGAACAGCCGGTGCTCGATCTTGTTCCATTTCGAAGTGCCCGGCGGCATGTGGCAGACCGTGATGGCCAGGCCCGTCTCGGCGGCCAGGGCGGCGAGTTCCGTCTTCCAGGCGCGGGTGCGGTAACCGTTGGACCCGCCCGCGTCCGCAGTGATCAGCAGACGGGTGGCGGCCGGCCGCGAACACCTCCCGCGGCTCCGGCCGGGCAAACAGGTGCCCGAATCCGTCCGTCCGGGCAGCCAGTTCCTGCGCTCACCCCTCAACGTGCTCCCTACTCACATCCATCAGCATGACCGGACAACGGTCGATACCGATCACCAGTCACAAGACCCGAGGCGTCGTACTCGGCGGCCAACTCACCCGGCCGCTACGACGTGGCCCTCGAGCCCCGCACCGCGTGAGACAAGTGGTGCGAGGCTTCAGAATGGATCGCGAGGTCGAGGTGAACCGCTTCTCAGGATCTGACGTTGAGGAAGGAAGATGCACGCCCGTTCAACCCTACCTGCGGAGAGAGTATGCCCCTGCCCCCTTCGCCGCGGCTCCTGTACACCGGCAGTACTGGTCCGGTCGGTCGCTGTCCACCGCGCCCGAACAGGCCTTCATGCCCTGACAGATGTACCGATTGGTGGCAGCAGCGGTGACGGGAATCTCCCGACGATCTCTGGTAGAGGTGGACCGAGACAATGATGTCGCTAATCAGTCATCGACTTAAAGTACAGCCCTGAACAAGTCTGGCGTCTTGCCCCCAGAAGGTCCCGCGGGCACAGTATTTGACGCTGTTTTCGCCCCCTGTTCGTTTAATCCGCGCGACCAGCCGGGGCGCGTCAGCGAGCCCGACCGCCCCGTGAAGTGTCGGTGCCCGATTTCATGCAAAGCCCTCAACACCCTGAGATAGAGCCAAGGAGCGGCATCCGGAATGTCCATTATCTTTCGTCTTAGGCGCACTGGACTTGGCCACCCCGTCCGTGCCGGCCTCGCGGCCGCAACTGTGTTGGCTACCGCAGGTGCTCTCTTCGTAGCTGACCCTCTGCGGATGCTGCCGACGGCGGGCAGCACGGACAGCCCGATCACCGGATTCACCGGTAAATGTATCGATGTGGCGGACGCCAACACGGCTAACGGTACGGCTGTTCAGCTCTACGACTGCAACGGCACCGGAGCCCAGCGCTGGTCCAGCCCCGGGGACGGCACCCTGCGGGCGTTCGGCAAGTGCCTGGACATACAGGCGGACGGCACCGCGGACGGGACGTCCGTGTGGCTGTGGGACTGCCATGGTGGAGCGAACCAGCAGTGGGTGGTCACCGAAGCCCACGACATCGTGAATCCCGCCACGGATAGGTGCCTGGACGTACGCGGCTACGACAACGCCAACAGAACACCCCTCCAAATCTGGCCCTGTACCGGAGCGGCGAACCAGAAGTGGTTCCATTCAATGGTGGAGGAAGCCCCGGCGAACGAAAGTGGCAGCGATGGTGGCGGCTACGCCCCAGCGGGTTTCGTCGTGAGTGAGAACCAGTTCAATGAAATGTTCCCGGCCCGGAACCCCTTCTACACCTACGGGGGTCTGATGTCTGCGCTGGGCGCCTACCCCGGCTTCGCCACCTCCGGGGACGACACCACCAGGAAGCGCGAAGCCGCCGCCTTCCTGGCGAACACCAGCCACGAGACCGGCGGCCTTGCACATGTCACCGAACAGAACACGGCCAACCACTCCCACTACTGCGACCCTGGCCAGCCTTACGGCTGCCCCGCCGGCCAGAGCGCCTATTACGGCCGCGGCCCCACTCAGCTCAGCTGGAACTTCAACTACAAGGCGGCGGGCGACGCCCTCGGCGTCGACCTGCTGAACAACCCCGGACTCGTGGAGAGCGACGCCTCCGTTGCCTGGAAGACTGCTCTTTGGTACTGGAACACCCAGAGCGGCCCCGGCACCATGACCCCGCACGACGCCATGGCCAACAACTCCGGCTTCGGCCAGACCATCCGCTCCATCAACGGCGCCTTGGAATGTGACGGCAAGAACCCCGCACAGGTGCAGAGCCGCGTGGCCAATTACCAGCGATTCGTCCAAATTTTGGGAACGACACCGGGAGACAACCTCGTCTGCTGAAGCAGCGGGTTCCCGGACCCGCGAAGACCTCGATCCGCGACGACGGGGCCACCACCGATGTGAGGTTTCCCTCAAAATCCGGGTATAGTTGACAGCGGGTTAGCTGGAGCTCACAAGAGGGCCAGCGACCACGACCATGACTGCACACCGGAGTGCTGGCTCTGTTTGGGATCTTGTGACATGCCCTGCCTAAGTGCATGCATCAGAACCGCTGATCTGTGACGCTCTGCAGCAGATTCGGATGAACCGAGCGCGCTCTAGTTTCGTTCGAAGTGATGACCTGCAGGCTACGTCCGAGGAAGGTATCTTGCCTCAAGAATTCACAGAGCTTGAAATCGAACATGCGGTGGCGCTATGTGCTGCAACAGAGGCTTGGGAGAGGGCCCGGTCCCTCCGTAATGGAGAGATCGTGACAGGAGGACCACCTCGCCCGCACGAGCTTGAGATGGTTCGCCTTCGGGCGCCGGCTATTTGGAGCCTTTCGCATCACGATGGGGATGTTCTTGCTGTTACACGTCGGGCTATCGCGGACGGTTATCAGGGTGGTCCCCTGACTGAGCAACAACTCTTTCAAACTTTGTCGTCGAATGTTGAGTGGCGGATTACTGCCCTAGGTGCCGCCCTCTCGACGGACAGGCCTTCACAGCACCTGCCGACTGCACTTCACTCTGATCCTTCGCGTCACAAAGACCAAAGGCCTTTCACCCCGCCGCCGTCCTATTCTCGTTCCAACTCCCCGAGCGGCCAGAGCCGTCGCGGCTAATCTCGGATCTTCACGACGGGCTGCCGCCTCCGTCGGTAGCCCGTTTCGCGGATTCCATTTCCAGGCCATTGGCAAGCCTGCCAGGTCCTGGTAGATAAAAAAACAAGCTCAGCGCTAGGCGGTGGCGGCCCGGCGGATGGTGTTGGGCTGCTGCATCCGCAGGCGTATGGGCCTGGGCTTGCTGATCGTCTTCTCCGGTTCGACGGGGTGGGGCGACGTGCGCGGCAGCCGGGGAGGACGGGTGAGCCGACGGGCCATGAGGGTGATGAAGGTCCAGGTGATGTGGGCTTCGCTGTGGAGGCGCTCGTAGCCGCGGACGTTTCTCCTAGCTCTCATGATCCACGAGATGGCCCACTCGACGCGCCACCGCTTGGCCAGGATGGCGAAGCCGTCCTGGTCCTTGCGGCGGGGCAGCGTCCTGAGGGTGATATCGAGCAAGGAGTGGGACCAGTCCACGAGGGTCTCGCCGTAGGCGGAGTCCGCCCAGGCGACGGCGACTTCGGGATGCGTCAGGCGCAGGCGGAACAGCCGCTCAACGGTCCCCACGGCAACCGGCTATCGAACACGCCAAATGAGATGACTTCTAAGACCGTGTCCTACATGGTCAGTTGGTCGTTGGGCTGCGTATGGGGCGGGGTACGTGGAGTTGGATTGTTCCGGACGGCTTGTGGGAGATCGCCAGGCCGTTGATCCCGGAGGTCCGGGTTCGGCCGCAGGGCGGCGGGAAGCAGAACACGCCTGATGAGACGCTGTTCGCAGCGATCATCTATGTGCTGGTCAGTGGATGTGCCTGGCGGGCTCTGCCGCCGTGTTTCGGGATATCGAAGTCGACCGCACACCGCAGGTTCATGATCTGGTCGAGGGCCGGCGTGTGGGGGCGCTTGCATGAAGCCGTCGTTCACCGGCTCGATGACGCGGGCCTTGTCGATGTCTCCCGTGTGGTCCTCGACTCGGCTCATGTGCGCGCTAAAAAGGGGCGAACACACAGGTCCGAGCCCCGTGGACCGAGGCAAGCCGGGTTCCAAGATGCACATCCTGTCGGACGCGAACGGACTGCCCCTGGTCGTCGGCGTCTCGGCCGCCAACGTCCACGACAGCCAAAGCCTGAAGCCCATGGTGGCGGGTCACCAAACGAAACACGACCCCTATCGCGGCCGCCACTTCAAACCCCAACGCCTCCATGCCGACAAGGCCTACGACATCCCTGGACTGCGGAAATGGCTCCGCGGCAAGCGGATCGGAGTGCGTATCGCCCGCAAGGGCATCGAGTCCAGCGAACGATTGGGTCGGCGCCGATGGGTGATCGAACGGACCATCTCCTGGCTGTCCGGCTACCGCAGACTCAGCCCTCGCTACGAACGGAAACCCCGCAACTACCTGGCCTTTCTCGGCCTCGCCGCAGCACTGTGCTGCTACAAACGACTCCTCAAACTGACCATGTAGGACACGGTCTAAGAGGTCCTAACAAAGGCGTTGGACGTGGCGGTGGGTGATCAGGCAGACGGCGAGGCCGAGGAAGGCCTCGTGGATGTCGTCGCGTCGTTCCCAGCGGATGCGCAGGCGGCGGAAGCCGTGGAGCCAGGCGATCGTTCGCTCGACGACGTAGCGGAAGGTGCCCAGGCCAGTGCCGTGCGGCTCGCCTCTCTTCGCGATCACGGGGCGGATCCCTCGCTGCCAGAGCAGGCGGCGGTATTTGTCGTGGTCGTAGCCGCGGTCGGCCAGGAGTGCGTCGGGGCGTCGGCGGGGTCTGCCGACCTGGCCCGCGACGGCGGGAATCTTGTCGAGCAGCGGCTCGAGTTGGGTGACGTCGTTGCGGTTGCCGCCGGTCAGGGACACCGCGAGCGGGATGCCCTGGCCGTCGACGATGAGGTGGTGCTTGCTGCCCGGGCGTGC
The DNA here is from genome assembly GCF_036246005.1 of Streptomyces sp. NBC_01723. Lineage (NCBI taxonomy): Bacteria > Bacillati > Actinomycetota > Actinomycetes > Kitasatosporales > Streptomycetaceae > Streptomyces > Streptomyces sp. NBC_01723. Next base: position 6,810,364 of record NZ_CP109171.1, on the reverse strand, counting down.
GCGGCCGGCCGGGCTCGGCCCGCTTTGGGCCCCGTCGGGCGGCCCGCACGTGCGAGGAGTCGATCACCGCCCGTTCCCAGTCCAGCTGGTTCTTCGACCGCAGCTCGTTCAGCAGCAGCTGGTGGAGCTGGTCCCAGACGCCGGCCTCGTTCCAGGCCGCCAGGCGCCGCCAGCAGGTCATGCCCGAGCCGAAGCCGAGTTCCTGGGGCAGGTACTCCCACTGGATACCGGTGTGCAGGACGAAGAGGATCCCGCACAGGGCCTGGCGGTCCGGCACCCGCGGTCTGCCCTCGGCCTTCTTCGGACCCACGCGGGCGCGTCCTTCCTGGCCACCATGGGGAGGTGGCCGAGGGGGACCAGGGCGGGGTATTCCAGCTCGCCGCTCAGGCCGTACAGCCGGGCCATCCCCATGGCGTTGCTCACATTCGCAACCGCCCTGGTGTCCTCACTGTTCCGCGGCACCGCCGGGTCGATGTGGTAACCCCCTGCGGCCGTGGCTTCACGGGGATCTGCGCATCCGCCAGCACCTTCCCCTCCGCTTCACTGACCGCGCTCACAGGGCGGAGGAGGTTATGCATCCGCTGCCGGGCCGCGTTCTCCCACGCGGACGCGTCCTTCCTGGCCTGCGTGGGGAGGTGGCCGAGGGGGACCAGGGCGGGGTACTCCGGCTCGCCGCTCAGGCCGTACAGCCGGGCCATCCCCATGGCGTTGCTGACATGCGCAGCCGCCCTGGTCTCATCACTGAGACGCGGCACCGCCGGGTCGATGTAGTAACCCGCCCCCTGCGGCCGTACCTTCAGAGGGATCAGCGCCGCCGCCAGCACCTTCCCCTCCGCTTCACTGACCACATTCGCAGGGTTGAGGAAGCAGGCCCGGAGCCCGGCCGGCGAGCAGACCGACGACGGCCGTGACGTATGCGTGAGCGGTACCGACGGATATACCGAAGCCGGCCGCGATGCCCGCGATGCGCGCGAGGGTGTCGTGACGGCGCAGATACACCAGGGCGACCAGCGCACGCTGGTGCGGCGGGAGCTTGCATCGCCGGTCCCCCTCAAGGGTGACGATGAGCATCGTGACCCACTCGCCCAAGGCGTGAGACAGGTCGAGTGCGGCCGGATAGGGACCCAACGAGGCTCCTGTGCCCATGAGTTGAGACTTCGAACACCTCCCTCAACGGCACGGGAGCCTCGTGCGTTGCGGTCCCTCGTCCCCAGCAGCACCGTCACCCGTTCAGCGGCCACGCTGAAAAGGCTCACTGCCATCAGTCGGGGTGTCCCTGCTCGTCAAAGGTGGCGGCCCGAAGGCCGTGGTCTTCCTGCTAACCGGTCCGCTTCACAGACTCCCCGGCAGGCCCAGTCGGCGTGTCCTGCCGGATGAAGCTGCGTGGGGCGCCGTGCCCATGTATGGGCGACCTGCAAACGATATCCCTGATCCGGTCCACGAAATGCAGCAACCGCTTCAAGCGAACATGGCGCCGAGGCACCTGTAGAGCGAGCCGAAGCTGCCCGGTAAGTGACCGGCCTGCCGATGGCACGAGCCCGCCGTCGCTCCAGGGACCGTTGGGCGATCGCGCCTCATCCAGAATGCCGGTATTGCCCGGATTCATGACAGAGATCCCTCTATGGCCACGGAACATCCGTTCTCCTGGATTGCGAAGGCCCCCGCCGAGACGAGGGCCTTGCATATACGCAGGTCAAGCGCCTGTCATGAAGGTGAGTTCAAGGTGGGACTCCTGGAATCCGTCCGAACCGGCGCATGGTCGCCCACATGGCGGCCATGCTGCCCGGGGTGCGGGTCAACATCGATCCCGAGCCCGGTCCGGACCGCGGCGCCTTCCAGATCGGCAGCGAGCGCTACCGACTGGACGCGGGCATCACGGAGTACGTCCTGCTGGCCCGCCTCACCGCCGGGGACCGGCGCGAGGCCCGGCCCGCCTTCCTGTTCTGCGGGCAGCGGGCGATCACCAACCAGGCCGCCACCCGCTACCTCGCCCGGCACCACGAGAAGCTGGCCCGCAAGCACGGCACCAGCTCCTTCGTGCTGCTGCTGAAGGTGGTCAACTCTCAGGCGTACGGCCCGGACGTCGTCGAACTCGTGGGGGACGTCACCCGGGCGGCGACCAGCCCGCTGCCGACACCGGCACCGACGTCCCGCAACTCCCATCGGGCTTAGGGGATGTGTGCAGCTGACCTTCTCCTCGCCCGCGGACACCCTTGCGTGGTGTCCGCCGTGCCGCGCGAGCAGTGATCTCCGGCTGCACTCTGCGATTCCCCCTGGCCGTTCGTGTGCCCTGACCACAGCAACGTACCGAGACAAACGGCACACATGCGAACGACACGCACCATTCGGGCATTAGCCCCTTTTAAGGCGATTATCGGGCTGAGGGTTCACGCCTCGGCGACTTCGCCGTACAGCTGCGAGAGTTCGGGCACCCCGTCCGCCGCCCACGCATGTCCGGACGCCACCACGTCGAACTCCCGGCCGGAGGCGAGCCGGACGACGGGCTGGCCGTCGGACCGGATGGCCCAGAGGGCTCCGGGGACGGTCCGCACGATCACCGTGCCGAGGTACAGACCGGCGTCGTTGCCCAGCCAGGTCTGGATCTCCTCGTCGCTGCGCCAGCGCGGCAGGATCTGGTCCAACTGCTCCAACGAGACCGCGGAGTCGTCGAGTCGGACCCCCTCCCGCAACGCCTGCGAACGCAGCAGATCACAGTCGGCGAGCAGCTCGCCGATGCCCTCGGCGTCATGCGCCCGGGGATCTTCGCGCCGCTTGCCCAGGAAGGGGAAGTTCATACCTCCACACTGTCATTCGTACCGCCCCGCGCACCACAGGGCGCGCAGGCCCGGCGCGCTCACACGCCGAGGTCGACCACGACCGGCGCGTGGTCCGAGGCACCCTTGCCCTTGCGCTCCTCGCGGTCGACGTAGGAGTCGGTGACGGCCTTGGCGAAGGGCTCGTTCCCGTAGACCAGGTCGATGCGCATGCCGCGGTTCTTGGGGAAGCAGAGCTGGCGGTAGTCCCAGTACGTGAACGGGACGTCGTACTTCAGCGGGCGCGGGACCACGTCGGACAGTCCGGCCCCGCGCAGGGAGGCGAGGGCGGCGCGCTCGGCGGGGGTGACGTGGGTGGAGCCCTCGAAGGCGGCGCGGTCGTAGACGTCGTCGTCGGACGGCGCGACGTTGTAGTCGCCCATCACCGCGAACGGCCGGTCGCCGGCGGCGTCGCCCTCGACGGCGGCGCGCAGCGCCTCGAACCACTGGAGCTTGTAGGCGTAGTGCGGGTGGTCGACCTCGCGGCCGTTGGGCACGTAGACCGACCAGACGCGGACCGGGCCGCAGGTGGCGGAGATCGCGCGGGGCTCCTGGACGCCCTCGTAGCCCGGGTCGCCGGGCAGGCCCTTGACCACGTCGGTGAGGCCGACCCGGGAGAGCACCGCCACCCCGTTCCACCGGCCGGTGGCGTGTACGGCGGCCTCGTAGCCCGCCTCGCGCAGCTCGTCGAAGGGGAACTGCGCCTCGGCGACCTTGGCCTCCTGGAGGCACAGCACGTCGGTGCCGCTGCTCTCCAGCCAGGCGAGGAGCCTCGGCAGGCGGGCGGTGATCGAGTTCACGTTCCAGGTCGCGATGCGCATGTCCCACAACCTACCGGGCGGCACTGACAACCCGGCCCCGGGCCGTGGGCGCCTCAGAGCCGCGCGGAGTCGCCCGGGGCCAGCCGCAGGTGCTCGGCGCCGCCCAGCTCGCCGATCTGCCGGTCGTAGATCGGGCGGGCGAGGTCGGTGAGGAGCGCGTCGTGGATGTCGTAGGCGCGCTGCGGCTTCACCTCACGGACGTACTCGATGACCTCGGCGATCTTGTTCCAGGGGGCCATGACGGGGAGCATCAGCGTCTCGACCGCCTGGTCGGGGACGGTGAGCGCGTCGCCGGGGTGGAAGACCCTGCCGCCGTCCAGGAGGAAGCCGACGTTGGTGATGCGCGGGATGTCCGGGTGGATCACGGCGTGCAGCTCGCCGTGGACCTGGACGTCGAATCCGGCGGCGGTGAACGTGTCGCCGTGGCCGACGGTGTGCACGCGGCCCGGGAACGCCGCCGAGATCTTCTCCGCGACGGACTTCAGCGTCCAGATCTCGGCGGCCGGGTTGTCCTCCATCGCGGCCCGCAGCCGCCGCTCGTCGAAGTGGTCGGGGTGCTCGTGGGTGACGAGAACGGCGTCCGCGCCGAGGACGGCGTCCTCCTCGCTGAATCCGCCGGGGTCGAGGACGATCGTCCGCCCGTCCTTTTCGAGGCGGACGCAGGCGTGCGACTTCTTGGTGAGCTTCATGACTCCATCCTGCGCCCTCACTCCGGGGGTGTCGTCTCCTCACGGACGACCTGCTGCGCGACCCGGAAGGCGCTGCTCGCGGCCGGTACGCCGCAGTAGACGGCCGCCTGGAGCAGCACTTCCTTGATCTCGGCCGGGGTGAGGCCGTTGCGCAGGGCGGCTCTGAGGTGGGGGGCGAGCTCGTCCGTGTGCCCGCCGGCGACGAGGGCGGTGAGCGTGACGCAGCTGCGGGAGCGCCGGTCCAGGCCCGGCCGGTCCCAGATCTCGCCCCACGCGTAGCGGGTGAGGAGTTCCTGGAAGTCCCCCGAGAACTCGTCGGCCTGCGCGAGGGCCTGGTCGACGTGCGCGTCGCCGAGCACTTCGCGGCGGACCTTGAGTCCCGCGTCGTACGGGTCGGGCCGCCCCTGCCCCTGCCGCGGTACGGCGGCCGGGGCGATCTCGGCGATGGGCGCGGCCTGCGCCGGCGGTGCCAGGGCCGGCTGCGCGGGGGCCGGGGAGGCCACCGGGGCGACGGGGGCCGGGACGGGGATCTGGCCGGTGGAGGCGGTGTCGTGCGGGGTCTGCCAGGCGGTGGTGAAATGCCGCACCAGCAGGTCGGTGACGGCCGCGGGCTGCTCGACCGGGACCAGGTGGGAGGCGCCGGGCACGACGGCGAGGCGGGCGTCGGGGATGCCGGCGACCAGGGTGCGGGCCTCGGCGGGGCCGGTGACCTGGTCGTCGGATCCGACGAGGACCAGGGTGGGGACGCCGACCCGGCCCAGCTCGCCACGGACGTCGAAGGCGGCGAGCGCCTCGCACGCGGCGATGTAGCAGCCGGGGTCGGTGGTCCGCACCATCTGCACGGCCCACTCGGTGATCGCGGGCTGGGCGGCGGCGTACCCGCCGGTGAACCAGCGCTCCGGTGAGCTGCGGGCGATGGGGTCGAGCCCGTTGGTGCGGACGATCACGCCGCGCTGGCGGAACTCGTCGGCGGTGCCGAAACGGGGCGAGGCGGCGATCAGCGCGAGGGAGGCGAGGCGCTCGGGATGGCGCAGGGCCAGCTCCATGCCGACCGCACCGCCGAACGCGCAGCCCGCGTAGCCGAACCGCTGCACGCCGAGTCCGTCGAGGGTGGCGAGCAGCCGCTGGGTCAGCTCGGTGACGGACCCCGCCGGGCGGGCGGGGGCGCCCCCGTGCCCCGGCAGATCGAACCGGAAGACCCGCCAGTGCTGCGACAGCTCGGGCACCTGGCGATCCCACATGTGCCATGTGGTACCCAGTGAGGGACCCAGGATCAGGACCGGAGCGTCCACTGGCCCGTCAAAGCGGTATTGCAGGGTGTTCGGCGGTGTCTCACTCACGGCTCCGACCCTCTCACGTCTCGCAGCCGCCCCTATAACGCGGGGGTGCGGGAAACCGGTCTGACCATTCAAGACCTCGCGGGCTGCGTATCGCTTGAGGCATCGGATGATCTCGCGCCGGGTCTTGCCCTCCTGGGTGCGGCGTTCGTAGGACGCCTGGGTAAGCGGGTCGTGGCGCAGGCGGGTGAAGACGATGCGGTGCAGGGTGGCGTCGGCCCGGCGGTCGCCGCCGTGGTTGAGCCGGCACGTGCGCCGTCGGCCGGAGGAGTACCCGATGGGGGCTGACTCCGCAAAGGGCAGCAAAGGACGCCTCGCCGTTCAGTCGCTCGGGGTTGTCTCCCATGGTGATCAGGAGAGTGACGGCGCTGTCCGGGCCGATGCCCACCGGTTCGAGCAGCTGCGGAGGCGTGGAGTTCGACGAGCCGGGCCAGGCGCTGGTTCAGCTCGTCGATCTGCGCGGTGAGCTGTTCGATGTGCTCGGCGAGCATGCGCAGCGTCATGTGGGTGGCCTGGGTCACCGCGTCCTCGTCTCCCCCACCGTCGGGAGGGCCGAGGCGCGCGCAGGTGCGGAACAGCTCGGCGTTGCCGAGGCCCGACAGCCGTTCCCGCAGGGCGGGTCGGCGATGACCAGGACGGCCTTGAGCTGCTTGATCGCCTGGGTGCGGGCCCTGACCGCGGAGTCCTTGGCGAGCTTGAGGATCCGGGCACTGTGCACCGGACCGTCGCCGGACTTGGCCCGGGCCGGGCACGACCGCTGAGCACGGCCCGCGCTGCGGCCTGGGCATCGAGCGGGTCCGGCTCGCCGAACAGCCGGCGGGCCGTACGGTCAGGCCGGTTCACTTGGAACACCTGAATCTGCTGGGCCGTCACCCGCGCGGAGCTCGCCCGGGAGTCCCTGCTGGAGGTCGCCGGTGTCGGAGTAGTCGACCGTGACGTGTGTGTCGGGGTTGGAGCGGTGGAACTCGGCGACAACGGCGTCCATCGCGGACCTGTCGGTGCCGTTTGCCCTGACTGACAACTCGACCGGCCCGTCCTGTTCGGTCCCGAACGGGCCGCATCCGGTCGTCGTGATGGCTGCGAGCGCCAGGCTGATGGCGAGGCCGAGCAGGGGTGAGGTGGGTGTCACGGACGGACTCCGGGCGGGAAGGAGGAATGAGGTTGGCTGGAGCCAGGTGTGGGGTGTCAGGGCTGGGTCGGCCGGCGGCGGCCGTGTGACGTTCACTCGACCGCGCAGCGGTCACACGAGCCGCCCGCGACCCAGGGGCCGACGGTGGTCAGCCGAGCGTGAGGGCACGCTGTGCGGTGACGACGCGGGAGGAACGCGCCGTCGCGAGGGTGTAGACACCCGGGGTGAGCGTCATTGCGCCCGACGACCAGACGCTGAGGTCCTGGACCGGGATCGTCAGGCTCAGTCGCTTGGAGCCGGCCGCTGGAAGGGTGACCTTCTGGAACGCGACCAGTCGGCGAGGCTCCGCCTCCGCCGAGGCGGGAAGGGCGGCGTACACCTGGAGGACCTCGGTGCCCTCTCGCCGTCCGGTGTTGGTCACGGTGACCCCGACGATGACCTGTTGGGCGGCCTTGTCGTAGGTGGCTTCCAGAGAACCGTGCGCGAAGGTCGTGTAGGACAGACCGTGGCCGAAGGGGAAGCGGGGTTCCTGCCTCCTGGCGTCAAAGAAGCGGTAGCCGACGGCAGTGCCCTCGTCGTAGGAGACGATGCCGTTCGTGCCCGGGTACGTGGCGGGGGTGTTACCGGGGCCCTGAGTGGCGTCGGCCGGAAAGGTCACCGGAAGGCGGCCGGCCGGGTCACTGTCGCCGAAGAGGACGGCCGCGATGGCAGTGCCGGCACCGCGGCCCGCGTACCACGCCTGCACGACGGCCTCCACGTCGTTCAGCCAGGGGGAGGCGACGGGACCGTCGGTGTTGAGGACGACGATCGTGCGGGGGTTGGCGGCGGCGACGGCGGTGATGAGCTGATCCTGGTCGCCGGGCAGCGCGTATCCGTCGTGGTCCATGCCCTCGCCGGCGACCCGGTTGACGAAGACGACGGCCGCGTCGGCCACGCGAGCCGCTGTCACGGCGGCGGGGATGAGGGAATCGGTCTGCCAGCCGAAGGTCAGGCCGCTCGTGCCGGGTTCCGCCGTGGCGTTGTGGTAGGTGATCTCCACGCTGACGGCGCGTCCGGCGGTCAGTTCGGCGGTTCCCTGGAGCGGGTAGTCGTAGGGGCCGAGGAAGAAGCGGGCCATCTGGCGGGTGCCGGAGACAACCGTCCTGCCGTCGATCTTCAGCGTGGTTGTCCCCGACGGCAGCAGGGAGAAGCGGTGCAGGCCGGTGGTGGTCGGGGCCAGCGTGCCGGTCCACTTGGCCGACCACACCTGCGGCAGGCCCTCGACCGGGGCGGCGGTGAAGTCGACGGTGGTGTCGGTGCGGGTCGTGACAGGTGTGCCGGTGCCGTCGGCACTGGCGAAGTAGCTCGCCGTCAGGCCGACCGCCCCGGTGGGGGTGCGCAGGACGGTGGAGGGGACCGTGGTGAGAGGGAGGTCACCTTTGGTTCCCTGGGCGTGTGTGACCTCGACGGAGCTTCCGGCGCGGGCCCGGATCGCGTCGAGGGGGGTGGTCCAGGTCCCGGGGTCGACGTAGGTGGAGCCGGACACGCCGGTGAAGGTGTCGGACCCGGCTGGGCCGATGACGGCGAGCGACTTCACGGCGCCGGTGAGCGGCAGGGCCGCGGAGCGGTTGGCGAGGAGCACCGTCGAGGCGACGGCCGCCTCGTGCGCGAGGTCCTTGTGCGCCTGGGTGCTGACGTCGCCCGCGGGGGCGGGGACGGGGTGGTCGAAGAGGCCGTTCGCGAACATGGTGACGAGGATGCGGCGGGCCGCGTCGTCGAGCCGGGCGGCCGGTATCGCACCGCCGGTGAGGGAACCCGCCGGGATCTGGACACCGCCGGGGCCGAGCCCGGCGAGGTCCATGCCGACCCGGGCGGCGGCCACCTGGTCGTCCCCGGCCCAGAAGTCGGGCACGGTGTAGCCCTGGAGGCCCATGCCCTTCTTCAGGTCGTCGAACAGGCCGGTGTGCCGCGTCGCGAACGTGCCGTTGATCTTCGGGTACGCCATCATCACCGAGGTGGCCGGGGCGGCGGCGATCACGCGGCGGAAGGGCGCCTGGTAGTACTCGTGGAGCGCGCGGTCGGACACCTTGGTGTCGAGGAAGAAGCGGTTGACTTCCTGGGTGTAGGCGGCGAAGTGCTTGAGGGTGACCGCCATGTACCGGGACTGGATGGCCACGGTGAGGGCAGCGCCCAGGCGTCCGGCGAGCACCGGATCCTCGCCCATGGCCTCGGCCTGACGGCCGAAGTGCCAGGTCCGGGTCAGGTCGATGGTGGGGCCGAGGGCGTTGTTGTACCCCTTGGCCCGGCCCTCGGTGCCGATGGCCTCGCCGATCCGGCCGGCGAGCGTCTCGTCGAAGGTGGCCGCCTGGGCCACGGGGACGGGGAAGGCGGTGACGCCCGTCTCGCCGCGCAGCCCCGCAGAGGCGTCGACCATGGTGAGGGCAGGGATGCCGAGGTGGGCCACGGCAGCGAAGTCGCAGCGTACGAGGGCCTCTTTCTCGCCGGCCGTCATGCGGGCGAGTAGTTCGGCGGCCCGGTCCTGCGCCACGGACCGCGGCGCGGCGACCGCTCGGTCGGTGACCGCGGGGGCCATGCTCGCGGCCAGGGCCGTGAAGGCTGCGGCGGACAGGAACGTTCGTCGGTTCACAACGGCTCTCCGGACTGAGATGGCGGCAGTACGACGCGCCGCCGCGGGTTGGGGGGAGGTGAGGCCGGCCGAGGGGTCAGGTCACGGCCGGCCCCGGCTCGATGGGGTTCTGGGAGCAGCCGCGTGGTCGCGGAGCCCCGAGGGAACTCATTCCCTATTTCATTTCTCGGCGGCCGAGTGTTCGCCGCATCTCACGGTGAGCTCTCGGCGCCACGGCCGTATTCAGCCACGAAGTTCTTCCCAGCAGGCTGGAAACTACGGCCTCTTCCGAGGCAAGGTCAACCCTCCGGGGCCTTTTCTTTAAAATAGGCCCTCACCAGCAGGTTTCCTTCTTTGGAATTTTAATGGCGCCCTGAAATTTCAATTGAACGGATCGACGTAATTCTCTGCCATCGACGCCCTGGATGATCTGAATTCACAAGACAAATAGCAGCCCGACGCATAGCGTGATGCGCCGGGCTGTCCCTCTTGGCGTATGGGGTACGGTCAGGCCGCCGCTCCGAGTTCCGCGGTGTCCAGAACATGGTCGCCCGGCCCGAGGGCGAGGGGTGCGCAGCCGGGGAGTTCCACTGTGGCCGTACAGCCTTCCGGCACAGTGATGTCGGCCGTCATGCCGGTGGCGGTGAGCTCCCAGGACAGTGCGGCCGTCCCGTAGGGAGTGTCGTGGCGGACACGGGCCCAGCTGATGCCGCCGCCCGGACGGGGGCGGAGGGAAAGCCGGCGGTAGCCCGGGGCGGTGGCGCTGATACCGCCGACCACCCGGTGCAGCCAGTCGGCAACGGCTCCGAGCGCGTAGTGGTTGAAGCTGGTCATGCCGCCCGGGTTGAGGGTGCCGTCGGGCCGCAGACTGTCCCAGCGCTCCCAGATCGTGGTCGCGCCCATGGCCACGGTGTAGAGCCAGGAGGGGCACTCGGTCTGCAGCAACAGCTGGTAGGCGACGTCGAGGTGACCGTTGTCGGTGAGGGCGTCGCAGATGAGCGGGGTGCCGACGAAGCCGGTGGAGATGCGCGCGCCGTCGGCGAGCACGATCTCGGCGAGGCGGTCGGCGGCCGGTCCGCGCTGTTCCGGCGTGAGCAGGTCGAAGGCGAGGGCGATCGCGTACGCGGTGGCGCTGTCGCTGGTGAGGCGGGCGGAGGGCAGAACGTACCGTCGCCGGAAGGCGTCGGCTGCCTCGGCGGCGAGAGCCGCGTACCGTTCGGCGTCCGCCTCGAACCCCAACTCCGCTGCGGTCAGGGCGAGATGTCGTGCAGAGTGGGCGAAGTAGGCGGTGGCGACGAGGTAGCGGTCGGTGCGGCCCGCGGCCGGGTCGTCGGGTGGGGCGGCCGGGTCGAGCCAGTCCCCCAACTGGACCCCGGTGTCCCACAGGCGGGTAGGACCGGCGAGGCGTTCGACCAGCTCGACCCACGCTTTGGCCATGGGGTAGTGGCGGCGCAGGAGTTCCAGGTCGCCGTAGCCCTGGAAGAGCGTCCAGGGAGTGAGGACGGCGACGTCACCCCATGCGGCCCCGGGGTGGATCGGCGTCCACATCGGCTCGCCCGGGATGACGGGGACGTACCACGGGATCGCGCCGTCCGGGAGCTGTTCGATGCCGACGTCGGTGAGCCAGGAGTCGAGCAGGCCGGCGCAGTCGTAGAGGAAGCTCGCCGTCGGGGCGAAGACCTGGATGTCGCCGGTCCAGCCGAGGCGTTCGTCGCGCTGGGGGCAGTCGGTGGGCAGGTCGACGAAGTTGCCGCGCATGCTCCACACGACGTTCTCGTGCAGGCGGTTGACGAGCGGATCACTGCACTCGAACCATCCGGTGCGGCGCATGTCCGTGTGGTACACGCGGGCGGTCACCTGCCCTGTCGTCATGGCGCCCGGCCAGCCGCTGATCTCGGCGTAGCGGAATCCGTGCAGGGTGAAGCGTGGTTCCCAGGTGAGTGGCCCTCGACCGGAGAGGATCAGGGTGTCGACGGACGTCGCCTCACGCAGTGGGCGAGTGGCCAGCTCGCCGTCCTGGAGGACTTCGGCGTGCCGCAGGGTGAGGGTGGTACCGGCCGGTCCGTCGACGGTGACGCGAAGACGGCCGACGAGGTTCTGCCCGAAGTCGAGCAGGTGACGCCCGTCGCCGGTACGGGTGACGGTGACCGGGGCGACCTCCTCGGTGCAGCGCACGGGCGGCCCGAGGGGAGCGACGAGGGTGCCGGCATCTCGTGCGCCTGTGCGGACCGGAGTCCAGTCCCCCGTGCCGGCCGCAGACGGTGTGGCCCACGCGGGATCGTGCAGGCGGGCGTCGAAGGTCTCCCCTTCGTACAGGCCGCTGGTGAGGATCGGGCCGGACGCCGCTTTCCAGGTTCGGTCGGTGACGACGACATGCGTGGTGCCGTCGTCGTACTCCACCTCCAACTGGGCGATGAGGGACTGGTCGGTGCCGTAGATGTTGCGGGTGCCGCCGTCGAAGCCGTACTTGCCGCGGTACCAGCCGTCGCCGAGCCAGGCACCGACGGTGTTGGCGCCCTCGGTGAGGTGGGCGGTGACGTCGTGGGTGCGGTACCGCAGCCGGTGCGGATAGACGGTCCACCCCGGTGCGAGCGCCTCGTCGCCGACGCGGTGTCCGTTGATCTCCACCTCGTACAGGCCGTGAGCGGTGACATAGAGGCGTGCGCGGGCGACGGGCCGGTCGAGGCTGAAGTCCTTGCGCACGCGGGCGGGGCGGCGCTCGTCCTCGGGGTCCTCGTCCCAGTCGGCGCCCACGGGCACGGCATGCCAGTCGGCGGCGTCGAGGAGCCCCGCCTCGACGTCTCTCGGTGTGCTCCACTCCGAGGGGTCTGCGGCGTCGTGGGTCCAGACGCGGACCCGGACGGTGGCGCGTTCCCGGGACGTCAGGGGGTCGCCGGGCCACGGCACGAGGATCTGCTCGGCGCTGTCGACGCGCCCCGTGCGGCGGATGCCGCCACGGCGTTCGAGTTCCAGCTCGTACGACACCTGGCGGCCGGTGCCTGCGGGCAGGGTCCAGGTCAGCCGGGGGGAGGCGACTCCGATGCCGAGTCCGTCCGGCAGGTGTTCGAAGCTGACCGGGGAGGGCTGAGGGGGGAGCAAGGGGCGACCCTTCTTTCACGTGTGGTCACATTCGGGAGCGTGACAATGGGCGCGGCGAGCTACCCGGTACCGGGGTCCGGGGAGACGGCAGGCCGGGGCCAGGACTGGGTCAGCCCTTCAACGCTCCCGAGGTGAGGCCCTTCATGACCTTCTGGTTGAGGAAGAGGTAGATCAGGAGGGTGCCGAAGACGTTGATGCAGATGGCCGCGAAGAGGGGGCCGTACTGGGTGGCGCCGAAATCACCGGTGAAGTTGAGCAGGCCTACCTGGATGGTGCGCAGATCCTGGTTGTTGGTGAAGGTCAGCGCGATGAGCAGGTCGTTCCAGATGAAGAAGAACTGCACCAGGCCGACGGTGAGCAGGGCGTTGCGGACCAGGGGGAGACTGATGGTCCAGAAGGCGCGCAGGATGCCGGCGCCGTCGATCGTGGCGGCCTCGAACAGCTCGCGGGGGACGCCCCGGTAGTAGGTGGCCATCATGAAGACGGTCAGGGGCAAGCCCGTGCCGGTGTAGGTGAGGATCAGCGGCCACAGGGTGCCGGACAGGCCGGTCTGGAAGTACACCGTGAACAGGGGCAGCAGGATCATCTGCGGCGGGACCATCATGCCCGCGAGGAAGACCAGCAGAGTGAGGCTGCGGCCCTTCCACACCATGACCTGCAGGGCGAAGCCGGCGGCGGTGCCCAGCAGCAGCATCAGCGCGAGCGCGGGGACGACGGCGAGCAGGCTGTTCTGTACGTAGAGGCCGATGTTGCCGGTCGTCCACGCCTCGGTGTAATTGCTCCACTCCCAGGTGGTGGGCAGGCTCCAGGTGGAGTTGTTCAGGTAGTCGTCGTTGGACTTCAGGGAGGTGAGGAACATCCAGATCATCGGGTAGACCTCGACGACCAGCAGGACAGCGACGACGACCTTGACCCAGAGGCGGCTTCCCGGACGGCCGCGCCGGGCCCGCGGGGCACGCACGGGCGCGTTCCCGGAGCCGCCTACGGAGGTCTTCACGGGTGTGTCGATGGTGGCCATGCCTCTCAGCCCTCCGTGAGGTCGCGCCGCGAGACGCGGTAGACGACCAGGCTCACCAGCAGGCACACCACGGTCAGCAGCAGAGCGACAGTGCTGCCGTAGCCGTAGTCGCTGTAGGTGAACGACGTCTGGAACATGTACAGGGTCAGCGGGGTGGTGCCCGTGCCGGGGCCGCCGTTGGTCAACGCGACGATCGAGTCGAAGACCTTCAGCGTGCCGTTGATGCTGAAGATCAGCGAGGACATCAGGACCGGCAGGGACAGCGGCAGCACGATGTGGCGGACCAGCCTGAGTCCCGTGGCCCCGTCGAGGCGGGCCGATTCCAGGACCTCGTCGGGGATGTCGACGAGGCCGGCGAAGAGGAGTACGGCGTAGAAGCCCATGGAGCGCCAGATGTCCATGGCGATCAGGACCCAGAAGGCGCTGCCGGCACTGCCGAAGAAGTCGATCGAGTCGATGCCGACGGCGTTGAGAAGGGAGTTGACCGGGCCGGTCTGTGGGGCGACCTGGAAGAACTTCTGGAAGAGCAGGCCGACGGCGACGGTGGGCAGCACGACCGGGAAGAACACCAGAGTGCGGACGAGCGCCGAGGCGCGCTTGAGGAAGAAGACGTAGAGCAGCGCCAGGAGATACCCGGCGACAACCTGCCCGGCGGTGACGACGGCGGCGTACTTCAGGGTGAACCACAGGGCGTCGTGGACGGCCGGGTCGTCGAGGAGGCGGGTGAAGTTGGCGACGCCGTTTCCGGTGAAGCCGTTGATCGTGTTGCCCTTGGTGAAGGAGTACCCGAGCGACCACACCATCGGGACCAGCATGATCAGGGAATAGACGAGGAGAGCGGGACCGAGCAGGATCGTGATGGCCCTGCGGTCACCGAGTACGCGGTGCATGGGTGGGTGTCCACTTTCTTCGGAGGGACGGGGGCGGCCCGCGCGCGACGGGGCGGGCAGGAGCGTGTGGGCCGCCCCCGGCCGGTCACTGGGCGGCCAGTGCGTCCTGAACGGTCTGCATGAACTGCTCGGGGCTCGTGCTGCCGCTGACCAGACCCGCCGCGTTCTGCTGGCTGACGGTGGTGGCCTTGGTGCTGAACAGGGCCTCGAACCACAGCACGTTCTGCTTCGAGGAACTGATGGTGTCTCGCACCTGGGTGGTGACCTCGTTGGCGTCCTTGACCTCGGTGTTCACCTTGAAGCCGGAGATGGAGCCGTGGTCCTTCAACGCGGTGGAGCCGTAGTTCTTCGCGATGCAGGACACCCAGTCGCCGGTCTTCTTGTCGAAGGACTTCGAGGCGAAGGCGATGCCCAGGCCGACGTTGGACGGGTACTGGTCGACGGAGCCCTTGCCCCCGGTCACGGCCGGGAAGGGCATGAAGCCGGTGTTCTCCGCACCGATCTTGTTCTGCTTGTCGTCGGAGATGTTCGCCAGGGCCCAGCTGCCCATGTAGAACATGGCGGCCTTGCCGGTGAGGAACTGGTTGATCGCGGTGTCGTAGTCGATGGAGCCGACGCCCTTGCCGAACCAGCCCTTCTTGCCGAGGGCGGCGACCTCCTCGGCCGCCTTCACGTACTCCGGGTCGGTGAGCTTCGCCTTGCCGTCCGCCACCTTCCGCAGGGCGTCGGGGCCGAGGCTGCGGTAGAGGTAGCCGCTGATGAGACGGGTGAGCGGCCAGCCCTGCTGTCCGGAGGCGGAGAACGGCTGGACGCCCTTCGCCTCCAGCTCGGCCGCGGCCGCCACCAGTTCGCCCCATGTACCGGGCGCCTTCAGGCCGTTGTCCGCGAAGAGCTTCTTGTTGTAGAAGATGCCCTCGACGTTGTACTCGTACGGCAGGACCTGGAGTTCCCCGCCGTACAGGGCCTTGATGGTGGAGATGGCGGCCGGCTCCAGCTGGTCGAGAACGCCCAGCTCCTTGAGCTTCGCCTCCAGGTCGGCGACCTTGCCGGACTCGGCCAGCTGCTGGGTGAGCGCGGGGGCGTTGCCGGCGGCGAACTGCACTGGCAGCGCGTCCTGCCCGGCCAGCAACTGGAGCTTCTGGTCCAGGCTTGCCTGCGGAACGGTCTCCACCTTCAGCGGCAGGGCGTCGTTCGCGGCCTTGCAGGCACCCTTGGACATGGTGGTCAGCGCCGTCTTCACGGTGGTGTTCTCGGTGACGCCCAGGTAGTCGAAGTTCTCGGGGGCGGAGGAGCCGCCGGCCCCGCTGCCGCCGCATGCGGTGGCGAGCAGCGCGAGCGAGGCGGTGCCGGCGGTGAGCAGGCTCAGTCGCGCCCGACGGGCGCGGGAGGTACGAAGGGGCACGGAGGACTCCCAAGGATCATGACGAGCGGGGGGAGGTGCGGGAAACAGCGCCAGGGGCGAAGTACGGGGCCCGGCAGCACGCGGGCAGCGACTCGGCAGGACCGTGTAAAACGTTCTCCACGTCGAGTGGGCAACACCCTGCACCGCTCCCCCGCCACCGTCAAGACACAAGCGGGTAACACCGTAGTGATGAACGAAAGGCTTGACGGACAGCGGGGAGTAACGTGTAGACCGTTATACCTACGCCTACTCAATTCGGGACGTGGACCATGGACGGGGCTTCCGCAGCCAAGCCGAACAAGCGCGTGACCATCACCGATGTCGCCCGGCACGCCGGGGTGTCCACGGCCGCCGTCTCCAAGGTGATGCGCAATGCCTACGGCGTGAGCGAGGCCATGCGGGAGAAGGTCCAGGCGGCCATCGACGACCTGGGCTACCGTCCGCACGCGGCGGCACGAGGGATGCGCGGCCGGACCTACACCATCGGCGTACTGCTGGACAACGTCCGCAACGCCTTCTTCGCCGACATCCTCGACGGCATCCGGGACGAACTCCGCCACACCGACTACACGGTGCTGATCGGCGCGGCCGGCTTCGACCCCGAGGAACAGGCCAGGACCATCCGTTCCCTGGTGGACCGGCAGATGGACGGACTGATCCTCATCGCCCCGGGGACACCGCGCGCGGAGGTGTTGGACACGGCCGCTTCGACGCCGACCGTGGTCATCGGGCACCACGACGCTTCGGACACCTACGACTCGGTCGTCGACGCCGACGACCTCGGCGCCGGTCTGGTGGTGGATCATCTCGTCTCGCTCGGCCACCGTGACATCGCCCTGGTCTCGGCCCCGGGTACCCGGGCCAACAAGTGGAAGCGCACACCGGAGGCCGTGCTGAGCGAGGGCTATCTGCACGCGATGGAACGGCACGGACTCGCCCGGGTCGCGCGGGTCCACCACACCGCCTACTCCGACGACGGCGGCTTCAAGGCGGGCATGACACTGCTGACGGCCGACCGTCCTCCGACCGCCGTGATGACCGGCGCGGACGTCGCCGCACTGGGCGTCTACCGCGCCGCGCACGAACTCGGCCTGCGCATCCCCCGGGACCTGTCGCTCGTCGGCTACAACAACACCGCGCTCGCCGCCTTGGCCCCCGTGCAACTGACCAGCGTGGACCAGGCGGGACACACCATGGGCTCCGCCGCAGCCCGCATGCTCGTCGAGCGCGTCGAAAGCCGAAGGGACAGAGCCATGCAGACCACGATGACCCCCCGTCTGGTGGTGCGCTCCACCACCGGCGCCCCGCAGGGACGCTAGGCCGTGGACCGGCGACCGACAGCCACTCCCACAGCTCACCGCGAACGTGGCTCCGGCGGAGCGACGGCGGTGGCCGGACCTGTCGGCCGCCCACGTCCCCGGGTCGGCATCAAGGACGTGGCGCGGGAGGCAGGCGTCTCGCTCGGTACCGTCTCCAACGTCCTCAACCGGCCCGAGATCGTAGCCGAGGGAACGCGCTCGCGCGTCCTGGAAGTGATCGACTCCCTCGGCTACGTCCGGGCCGAGGGAGCCCGGCAGTTGCGCGGATGGGCCTCCCGGGTGATCGCCGTCATGGTCCTCGACATGGCGAACCCGTTCTTCACCGCGCTCGCCTCCGGGGTGGAACAGGCCGCCCGTGAGGCGGACCTCGGCGTCATGGTCTGCACGGGCGCCCGCGATCCGGCAGAGGCGGCACGCCACCTGTCGCTCATCACTTCGCACCAGGTCCGCGGGGCCGTGCTGGCCTCCGGCGAGGGAGTCGGGCGCACTCTCGCCGCCTTCCGCCGCAACGCCGTGCCCTTCGTCGTCGCCGACCAGTACGCGCCCCAGCCCGCGGCATGCTCCGTCGGAATCGACGACGTGGCGGGCGGACGTGCCGCGGTACGGCACCTGCTCGAGCGTGGCCACCGCTCCCTCGGCTACGTCAGCGGCCCCGACCGCCTCCAGCAGGTGAGGGACCGCCGCCGCGGCGCCCTCACCGCGATCAGCGAGTCCGGCCTGCCGTCCACCGCGCTGAGAGAACTGTCCTGCGACGCCCTCACCGTGACGGCCGGCAAGGACGCCGGGCACCGCATCCTCGGTCTGCCCGAGCGGCCCACCGCCGTCTTCTGCGCCAACGACCTGCTCGCCCTCGGTGTCCTGCAGGCCCTGTACGAGGCCGGCCTCAGAGTGCCGGACGAAATCGCCGTGGTGGGATACGACGACATCGAATTCGCCGCGTCCGCCGTGGTACCACTCACCTCGGTGCGACGACCGGCAAGTGCTGTGGGACGGCAGGCCGGCCGGCTGCTCATCGAGGACACCGCCCACGGAATCAGGCACACGCACCGCCACGTCGTGCTCCAACCCGAACTGGTCGTACGCCGGTCGACGCTGGCGGCTCCTGCGCGCTGACCGGGTCGGCTCGGGGCCGTGGGGAACGTGTGCGGGACCGATGACGGGTACGGCATGGAAACTGAGCACGGCGAAACTCCGGCCGACGGTACGGGAGGGTCGACCGCGGAGATGAGGATCATCTCGGGCTGTCGGAGAGAGACGTCGAGCGGGAGCGCACCGACGGGCCCCGTCCGAGCATGCGTCCTGCCGGGCGGCCCTGCCCACCCCCACCGTCATTCACGTTGCGGATGGATTCCATCCATAGCGTGGATGGGTCCTTCGTTCACGGGCGGGGGCCTGGCTCATCCCCGGGCTCGTCGGCCATCCGCCTGCCGACCCGGGCGGCCGTCTCGCGCAGCCAGATGTGGGCCGCGTCGTGGGTGTGCACGGGGTGCCACCACAACGCCTCGCTCAGCGGCACCGCCTCGTAGGGCGGCTCCACCACGCGCACGGCGGCGAGCGGGGCGAGGAGCCGGGCGAGACGCGCCTGGACGAGGGCGATGCGCCGGGTTCCGCTGACCAGCAGCGGCATGATCTGGAAGCTGTCGACGGAGACCTCGACGCGGGGCTCGATGCCCAGCATGCCGAGCTGGCGCACGGCCGGGGCGTCGTAGGTGCGCTGGTAGGTGACCCAGGGCAGCCGGGCCAGGTCTTCCCGGGTCAGCCGGTCGTCGACGCTCGGGTGGTCGTCGGCGACGAGGAAGACCCATCGGTCCTGGTAGAGGTCGGTGGCGGGGAAGTCGCTGATGACGCCGTGCGGCATGAGCAGGCCGTCCGTGGTGCTCAGCAGGGCGTCCGTGGCGTCCACCACGGTGGTCGGCGTCTGGGCGAAGCGCAGCCGGATGCCGGGGGCCTCCTGATGCACGACCCGGGCGAGTTCGGCACCGAAGACGGCGACCGCGTAGTCGGACGCCACGAGCCTGAACTCACGGCTCTCCTTGGCCGGATCGAAGTCCGCCTGGCTGGCGAACAGCCGTTCCAGCAGGTCGTAGGCGGTGGACGCGCGGTCGAGGAGGACCTGTCCGAGGGCGGTGAGTTCGTAGTGGCCGCCGACCCGGGCCAGCAGGTCGTCGTCGAAGTGCCTGCGCAGGCGGGAGAGCGCCGCGCTCATCGCCGGCTGGCTGAGGCCGACGCGCTGTCCGGCGCGGGTGACGTTGCGCTCTTCGAGGAGAGCGCGCAGGGCGACGACGAGGTTGAGGTCCAGACGACTGAGATTCACGGCGACTTTTCTCGTTGTTCGGCGATGACCTGCGGAAATTTGACTCATGGATGACTGTCATCCATGGAATCTATTTCCCTGATCGCGGGTGGCGAGTCCAGATTAGTGCCATCGCAATCAGGAGGACATGTCCGTGAAACCTGAAGCCGCGTCCGCCCTCTTCGCCGGACCCTTCGCCCTCGCCACCCTTTCGGCCCTCGATGGGGCCGCGTTCCCCGCTCTCGTCACCCCGGACGCCCAGGTGATCGACCTGCGAGACGTCCTGGACGACGGCGACTTGAGCGTACGGGCCCTCCTGAACGACTGGGAGGCGGTGCTGCCCCGGTTGTCGGCCCTGGCCGGCGACAGCGCGCCACGACGCGCGCCGCTGGCGGACTTCCGGGTGCACGCACCGGTCGAGCCGCGCCAGGTCTTCCAGTCCGGCGCCAACTACCGGCAGCACGTCATCGACCTGCACGTCGCGCACCGCGCGCCGGATGACGAGCGGCCGGAGGCGGAGCGGCGCGCGGAGGCCGCGGAGATCATGGACCGGCGGGCGGCCGAGGACCTGCCCTACGTGTTCATCGGCCTGCCGAGCGCGATCACCGGCCCGTACGACGACGTCGCGCTGCCCGCGTGGGCCGAGAAGCCCGACTGGGAACTGGAACTGGCCGCGGTGATCGGCCGCCCGGCCTACCAGGTGTCCGTCGAGGAAGCCCTGGTCCACGTCGCGGGCTACACGATCGCCAACGACCTGACCGACCGGGCCACCGTCTTCCGCCGGGACATGCCGCAGATCGGCACCGACTGGCTGCGCAGCAAGAACGCCCCGGGCTTCACGCCGCTCGGGCCCTGGATCGTGCCCACCGCGTCGATCACGGACCCGGACGACCTGCGCCTGACGCTGAAGCTCAACGGCGAGACCATGCAGGACGAGTCCACCAAGGACATGATCTTCGACGTCGCCCGGATGGTCTCCTACGCCTCGCAGACCGCACGGCTGCTCCCCGGCGACCTGGTGCTCACCGGCTCCCCCGCCGGCAACGGCATGCACTGGGGCCGGCTGCTGCGCGACGGCGACGTCATGGACGCCTCCATCACCGGACTCGGCGCCCAGCGCACCCGATGCGTGGCGGAGGCGGCCCGATGACCCTGGACCGCACCGATCCCGAGGGATCGATCGCCCGGACCGCGAAGGCGTGCTCGAACTGGGGCCGTTGGGGCGAGGACGACGTGCTCGGCACACTCAACTTCCTCGACGAGGCCAAGCGCCGTGAAGGTGCCGCGCTGATCCGGCGGGGTGCCAGCTTCTCCCTCTCGCAGCGGTTCGACATCGACGGCCCGCAGAAGGGCTGGCGGCGGCGCACCAACCCGGTGCACACCATGCTGGACACCGGCACGGACGCGGCCCTCGGCAACCAGGGCCTGCCGCACGGCATCGGCGGCGCCGACGACGTCATAGCGATGCCGTTGCAGTGCTCCACCCAGTGGGACGGGCTCGGCCACATCTTCGACCACGGCAAGGCGTGGAACGGACGCCCGGCCGAGCAGGTCGTCACCTCCGACGGCGACCTGGTCACCGGCATCGAGCACATGGCCCGGCACGTCGCCGGACGCGGGGTACTCCTGGACGTCGGCCGGGTCGTCGGCGAGGACGGTGAGCTGCCGGACGGCTTCGCGATCACCGAGGAGCACCTGACCGCGACCGCCGAGGCCCACGGTGTGCGGGTGAGTCGCGGCGACATCGTCCTCGTCCGAACCGGCCAGCTCGCCCGAGTGCGCCGCGACGGCTGGGGCGAGTACGCCGGTGGGCCCGCCCCGGGGCTGTCGTTCACCACGGCCGGCTGGCTGCACGGCAGCGAGATCGCCGCGATCGCCACCGACACCTGGGGCTTCGAGGTCCGCCCGAACGAGTTCGAGCACGCCTTCCAGCCGCTGCACCAGGTCGCCATCCCGCACATCGGCCTGCTGATCGGCGAGATGTGGGACCTCGACTCCCTGGCCGAGGACTGCGCCGCCGACGGGGAGTACGCGTTCTGGCTCACCGCCGCGCCCCTGCCCATCACCGGGGCCGTCGGCTCACCCGTCAACCCCATCGCCGTCAAGTAACCAGCGGAACGAGGGAGTTCCCATGAGCGACACCCGTAAAGTCCTGGTGATCGGCGGGGGCGCGGCCGGCAATGCCGTTACGATCCTGCTGCGCCGCGCCGGCCTCACCGTGGACCTGGTCGAGGCCAAGGACGACTGGAACGCCACCGCCGGCTCCGGCATCACCCTCCAGGGCAACGCCCTGCGCGTCCTGCGCGAACTCGGCGTCTGGGAGCAGGTGGAGGCATCCGGCTTCGGCTTCGGCTCCGTCGGCATCACCGCCCCCGACGGCACCGTCCTGCACGCCCAGGACGACCTGCGCACCGGCGGCGACGACCTGCCCGCCACCGTCGGCATGCAGCGCCCCCGGCTCCAGCAGATCCTCATCGACGCCGTGCGCGCCGGCGGCGCCACCGTCCGCCTCGGCACCACCGCCGAGATCCTGGGCCAGGACGCCGACGGCGTCTCCGTACGCCTCAGCGACGGCACCGAGGCCCGCTACGACCTGGTCGTCGCCGCCGACGGCCTCGGCTCCCGCACGCGCGCCGCGATCGGCATCACTGCCAAGCCCGAACCGACCGGCATGGCCATCTGGCGCGTCGCGGCCCCGCGCCCGGCCGGCGTCACCCGTACCGACCTCGCCTACGGTGGCCCGGCTTACATCGCCGGCTACTGCCCGACCAGCGAGACCACGCTGTACGCGTACGTCGTCGAGGCCAACCGTGACCGCGCGTCGATCCCGCCGGAGTCGTACGCCGACGAGATGCGGCGCCTGGCCTCCTCCTACGGCGGCCACTGGCCGGTGATCACCGAGCACATCACCGACCCGGCGAAGGTCAACTACACCTGGTTCGACCGGATGCTGGTCGAGGGCTCCTGGCACCGCGGCCGGGTGGTGCTCGTCGGCGACGCCGCGCACTGCTGCCCGCCCACTCTCGCCCAGGGCGCCGCACTGTCACTTGAAGACGCCTGGGTGCTCTCACAGATGCTGACCGGGACCGACGAGTGGGACGACGCCCTGTTCCAGGCGTACTACGAGCGGCGGATCGCCCGCGTCCGCCCGGTCGTGGAGGCGTCCGTGCAGATCGGGCAGTGGCAGCTCGACGGGGTGCGCGACGCGGACGTGCCCGGCCTGATGGGCCGCACCATGACCATGCTCAGGGAGCTGCCATGACCGCCGAGGACACACCCACCGCCGTGACCGCGGCGAACACGCCCACCGTGGACGTGCACGCCCACGTCCTGCTGCCCGAGGTCGAGGCGCTCGTCGCCGGCCTGCCCGGCCAACGAGAGGCCAAGGAGCTGGACGCCCGCCGCAACGGCCCCGACGCCCTCGCCGTCAACGGTCCCATGGTGCGCGAGCGCATCCCGCGGCTGACCGACCCCGCCGTGCGCCTGACCGCGATGGACGCCCAGGGCGTGGACGTGCAACTGGTCAGCCCCTCGCCCTCGCACTACCACTACTGGGCGGACGGGGACACGGCCGAGAAGCTGTACCGGCTCGCCAACGAGGCCACGGCCGCGCACTGTTCCGCCGCCCCCGAGCGCCTGCGCGGCCTCGGCCTGGCCCCCCTCCAGCACCCGGAACAGGCGGTCCGGGCCCTGGACCACGCCCTGGAGCAGGGCCTGGCCGGGGTGGAGATCTCCAGTCACGCCCCGGGACGCGAGCTGTCCGACCCGGCCTACGAGCCCTTCTGGACCCGGGCCGGGGAAACCGGCGCGCTCGTCCTCCTGCACCCCTTCGGCTGCACCCTGGACGAGCGACTGGACCAGTGGTACCTGTCCAACACGGTCGGACAGCCCACCGAGAACGCTGTCGCGCTGTCCCACCTGATCTTCTCCGGCGTGCTCGACCGCCACCCGGAGCTGAGGCTGATCGCCGCGCACGGGGGCGGCTACCTGCCCACTCACATCGGCCGTTCCGACCACGCGTGGTCGGCCCGCTCCGACGCGGGCGCCGGGTGCGCGCACCTGCCCAGCAGCTATCTGAAGCGGCTGTACTTCGACTCGCTGGTCCACGACCCGCACGTACTGCGGGAGCTGATCCGGGTGGCCGGTGCGGACCGGGTGCTGCTCGGCTCCGACTTCCCCTTCGACATGGGCGCCGAGGACCCGGTCGGCGCCCTGCGCGCCGCACGCCTGTCCGACGCCGACTTCCACGCCGTCCGGGGCGGCAACGCCGCCGCCCTCCTCCGGAAGGACTGACCATCATGCGCCTGCTCAGCCACCTGCGGCACGTCGACCTCGCCGTGCCCGACTACGACAAGCAGCTCGACTTCTACGCCGGCGTCTGGGGCCTGACCAAGGTCGCCGAGGACTCCGGCATCTCCTTCCTGGCCGCCGAGGGCTCCCCCGAGCAGTACGTCGTGCGGCTGCGCAAGGCCGAGGAGAAGCGCCTCGACCTGGTCTCCTACGGCGCCGCGTCCGCCGCCGACGTCGACACCCTCGCCGAGCGACTGCTCGCGGGCGGCGTGCAGTTGATCTCCCGACCGGGCAAGGTCGACACCCCCGGCGGCGGATACGGCTTCCGCTTCTTCGACGTGGACGGCCGCACCATCGAGGTCTCCGCCGACGTCGAAGTCAGGCAGCACCGCAAGATCGAGGAGAAGGAGTCCATCCCGGTCAAGCTCTCCCACGTCGTCCTCAACTCCCCCGACCTGAACCGCACCCGCGAGTGGTACGAGCGCCACCTCGGCTTCGCCCTCTCCGACACGCTCAGCTCGCCGCACATGGGCGAGGTCATGCACTTCATGCGGATCAGCAGCCAGCACCACTCCATGGCCCTCGCGAAGGGCCCGCACACCGCGCTGCACCACATCTCCTTCGAGATGCGCGGCATCGACGAGTACATGCGCGGCTCCGGGCGCGTCATCCGCGCGGGCTTCAAGAAGATCTGGGGCCCGGGCCGGCACATGGCGGGCGACAACACCTTCACGTACTTCCTCGACCCGCACGGCAACACCGTCGAGTACACCACCGAGCTGGAGAACCTGGACGAGGACACCTGGCACCCCCACGTCTACGACTTCTCCCGGCCCGAGGTCACCGACCAGTGGGGCACCGCCAACCCCATGAACGAACTGGTCGCCAAGGAGTCCTTCAACGACCCCGACCGCGGCGTGTTCGTCGCCCCACCGGTCTGATCCGCTCCCCGTACACCGGGGACGCGGCAGCGGTGTCCACGCCCTGACTCGCGCCGCCGCGTCCCCGGCCCCGCTTCCCCCCCTTCCTCACCCCCACGGCTCCCGCATCAACGACGATCGAAGGAACCGCCCCGATGACCCCTCGCACCACCCCGCTGTCCCGTCGCGGCCTGCTGGCCGGCGGCGCGGCCGCCACCGCGCTCGCCGTCACCCCGCAGGCCGCCGCCGCGCCCCGCACCGAGCCGCGGGACGAGTCCCGCCCGGGAAAGGGCACGGTCGTGCACCTGCTGGGCACGGCGGGCGGCCCCCCGCCGTACGGCGAGCGCATGGGCATCGCCTCCGCCGTGACCGTCGGCACCGACACCTACCTGGTGGACTGCGGCCGGGGCGCGGTGACCCAGTACCTGCGGGCGGGGTTGTCGATGCCGTCGCTCAAGGGGATCTTCCTCACCCACCTGCACGCCGACCACATCGTCGACTACTTCGACTTCCCGCTGCTGTGCGCCGGCGTCATGCCGCCCCAGCCCGGACTCGGCGGCACGGTGCGCGTATGGGGGCCGGGGCCGAGCGACACGGTCACCGCGGGTCCCGTCACCCCCGGGCAGCCCGCACCCGGAATCATCGAGACCACCCGGCGCGCGAACGCCACCTTCGCCGCCTCCACCAACGCCTTCGTCGCCGAGGGTTTCGGCATCGACCCCGTGTCCATGCTCGACGTGACCGAGCTGTCGGCGCGGCCCGGCACGGTGGTGACCGTCCTGGACACCGCCACCGTGAAGGTGACGGCGACCAGGGTCCCGCACGGCAACATGTCCCCCGCGTACGCCTACCGGTTCGACACCGCGGACGGCTCCGTCGTCTTCTCCGGCGACACCAGCCGCAGTGACGACCTCATCGCCCTGGCCCGCGGCTGCGACCTGCTGGTCCACGAGGCCGTCGACGCCGCGTGGTTCGAGGCGACCGGCCTGCCCGCCACCGTCGTCGAGCACATGCGCGAGGTGCACACCGATGTCGCCGAGGTGGGCGGGATCGCCGCCGCCGCGGGGGCGCGCCGCGTAGTCCTCAGCCACCTGGCGCCGGCCGACCCGACCCAGTACCCCGACCGCGAGTGGGCCGCGGCGGCCCGCGTCTCCGCCCACGCGGCCGGCTACCGGGGCCGCGTCACCGTGGGCCACGACCTCATGCGCATCCCACTCACCTGATCACACTCCGCTGGAGCCGCACCATGCGTTTCGCCGCATACGAACACCGACACCGCCGCCGGGTGGCGGTAGTGGAAGAGGACGGCACCCTCTTCCCCCTGCCCGGCGTCACCTCGCTCACCGCACTGATCCAGCAGACCGACGGGCTCCCCGGGCTGCTCGCCGCCGGCGCCGCGGCCCTGGACGTCCCCCCGGGCCCGCATGTCTCACAGGTCCGTTTGCTGCCTCCGCTGCAGCCCGCGTCTGTGCGGGACTTCGTGACCTTCGAGGAGCACGTGGAGGGGGTACGCCGGTCCGTGGAGGGCACCGGCGGCGTCCCCGAGCAGTGGTACGCGGCCCCGACCTTCTACTTCACCAATCCGCACGCGATCTACGGTCCCGGGGACGTCGTCCCCGTGCCCCCCGGTTCGGCCGTGCTCGACTTCGAACTCGAAGTGGGCGCCGTGGTCGGCCGGGAGGGCCGCGACCTCACCCCCGAACAGGCCCGCGACCACATCGTCGGCTACACCGTTTTCAACGACTGGTCCGCGCGCGACCTCCAGGGCGCGGAGATGAGGGTTGGCCTCGGCCCGTGCAAGGGCAAGGACACCGCCACCACCCTCGGCCCGTACCTGGTCACCGCGGACGAGCTGGAGCCGTACCGGGACTCCGAAGGCTTCCTGCGCCTGGCCCTGACCGCCGAGGTCAACGGCGAGAAGGTCGGCGAGGACCTGCTGTCCAACATGAGCTGGACGTTCGAGGAGATGACCGCCTACGCCTCCCGCGGCACCCGCGTCGTCCCCGGCGACGTCCTCGGCTCCGGAACCTGCGGCAACGGCGGCTGCCTCGCCGAACTCTGGGGCCGGCGCGGCGAACAGACCCCGCCGCCCCTGAAGCCCGGCGACACCGTCACCCTCACCGTCGAGGGCCTCGGCGCCCTCACCAACACCGTCGTCCCCGGCGTCGAGCCCGTCCCCCTCCCCACAGGCCGGCGCCGCTCCCGGGAGCGGCCGTGAGCGACCTGCATCCCAAGAGGCTGCTCGGCAAGGTCGTCGTCGTCACCGGCGCGGCCCGGGGCCAGGGCGCCGCCGAGGCCGAGGCCCTCACCCGGGAGGGCGCCCGCGTCATCACCACCGACCTGACCGAGGCGCCCGGCTGCCGCCGGCTCGACGTCACCGACCAGAAGGACTGGGCCGAACTCGCCGCCGAGCTGCGGGAGTCGTACGGGCAGGTGCACGGGCTGGTCAACAACGCCGGCATCACCTGGCGGGACCGCCTCGGCGACGTACGCCCCGAGGACATGGCCCGCGTCCACGCGGTCAACGTCACCGGTCCGCTCCTCGGCATCCAGCACCTGGCTCCCCTCATGCCGCCGGGCTCCTCGGTCGTCAACGTCGGCTCATCGGCGGCCCTGACCGCGCACTACCCGGTCGCCTACACGACCAGCAAGTGGGCGCTGCGCGGCCTGTCGAAGACGGCTGCCCTGGAGCTGGGCCCGCGCGGCATCCGCGTCAACACGATCCACCCCGGCTACATCGAGACGGAGATGACTGCCTCCGCCGCGCCCGCCTTCCGCGAGGCCAACATCAAGGAGACGCCGCTCGGTCGCACCGGTTCCGTCGGCGAGGTGGCGCCGCTGGTCGTGTTCCTGCTGTCCGACGACGCGTCGTTCATCAGTGGCGCGGAGATCCCGGTGGATGGCGGCATGACCGCGCACGGCGGCGTCAAGTCCGTCTCCGACGCCCTGCGGGAGGGGGCGTCGTGAGGCGGCTGGAAGGCAAGGTGGCGCTGATCTCGGGGACCGCGCGCGGCCAGGGCCGGGCCGCCGCGCTGCGGTTCGCCGCCGAGGGTGCGCTCGTGGTCGGCGGCGACCTGCTGCACGAGGAGGCCGTGGAGACCCAGTGCCTCATCGCCCGCGAGGGCGGCACCGCCCTCACCCCCGGCCCGCTCGACGTCACCGACGAGGAGGCCGTCCGTGCCTGGGTGGAAGAGGCGGTGGACGCGTTCGGCGGCATCGACATCGTGTACGCGGGCGCGGGCGCCGTCCGCTTCGGCGCGATCGACAGCCAGCCGTACGAGGGCTTCGCGTTCACGATGCGGGCCGAGCTGGACTCGGTGTGGCTGACCGTGCGGGCGGCGTGGCCGCACCTTCTGCGCAGCCGCGGCTGCGTCCTGACCGTCGGCTCGACCGCGGGACTGACCGGTTCCCTCACCAACCACCGGACGGCCCATTCGGCGTCGAAGGGCGCCGTCATCGCGCTCACCCGGCAACTGGCCGCCGAAGGAGCGCCGCACGGCGTCCGGGTGAACTGCGTGAGCCCTGGGATGATCGACACCGAGGGCCCGCGCGACAACCTGCTCGCCGACGACCACCCGATGAACGCCATCTCCGGTCACATCCCGCTCGGGCGGCTGGGCCACCCCGACGACGTCGTCAACGCGGCCGTCTTCCTGGCCTCCGACGAGGCCGCATACATCACCGGCGCCAACCTCGTCGTGGACGGCGGCTGGTCCACCGTCCTGCCCGGCGCCCCGATCCGAAAGGCAATCCGTACGTGAACAAGGTCCGCGCCGGCGCCGCCGAAGCGGTCGCCGACATCCCCGACGGCGCCTCGCTCGCCGTCGGCGGCTTCGGCCTCAGCGGCGTCCCCGAAGTCCTGATCCGCGCCCTGTACGAACGGGGCACGAACGGCCTGAAGGTCGTCTCGAACAACTGCGGCGTCGACGGCCGGGGGCTCGGCATCCTGCTCTCCGCAGGCCGTATCGCCCGAGTGACCGGCTCCTACGTCGGTGAGAACAAGGAGTTCGCCCGCCAGTACCTCGGCGGAGAACTGGAAGTGGAACTGACCCCGCAGGGCACGCTCGCCGAGCGGCTGCGGGCCGGTGGCGCGGGCATCCCCGCCTTCTACACCCCGGCCGGCGTCGGCACTCAGGTCGCGAACGGCGGGCTGCCGTGGCGCTACGCGCCCGACGGCACCGTGGCCGTCGCCTCCCCGCGCAAGGAGACTCGCGACTTCGCCGGCCGCCCGTACGTCCTGGAGCACGGCATCACCACCGACTTCGCCCTGGTACGGGCCTGGCGCGGCGACCACCACGGCAATCTCGTCTTCCGCCGGGCCGCCGCCAACTTCAACCCCCTCGCCGCCATGGCCGGCCGCGTCACCGTCGCCGAGGTCGAGGAACTCGTCGAACCGGGCGCGCTCCGACCCGATGAGATCCACGTGCCCGGGATCTACGTTCAGCGGGTCGTGGCGCTCACCGCGGGCCAGGCCGCCGACAAGCCCATAGAGAAGAGGACCGTACGCCCGTGAGCTGGACCCGCGACCAGATGGCCGCCCGCGCCGCCGCCGAACTCACCGACGGCTCCTACGTCAACCTGGGCATCGGCCTGCCCACCCTGATCCCCGGGCACCTCCCGCCCGGCGTCCACGTCGTCCTGCACTCCGAGAACGGCATCCTCGGCACCGGCCCCTACCCCACCGAGTCTCAGGTCGACCCCGACCTGATCAACGCGGGCAAGGAGACCGTCACCGTGCTGCCGGGCGCCTCGTTCTTCGACTCCGCGCTCTCCTTCGGCATGATCCGCGGCGGACACATAGACACCGCCGTCCTCGGCGCCATGCAGGTCTCCGCCCGCGGCGACCTCGCCAACTGGATGATCCCCGGCAAGATGGTCAAGGGCATGGGCGGTGCCATGGACCTCGTCCACGGCGCCCGCCGCGTCGTCGTCCTGATGGAACACACCGCCAAGGACGGCACCCCCAAGATCGTCGACGAGTGCACCCTCCCCCTCACCGGCGAGCGGTGCGTCCACCGGATCATCACCGACCTCGGCGTCCTGGACGTCACCCCCGGCGGTCTCGCCCTGGTCGAAACCGCCCCCGGCGTCACCGTCGAGGACATCACCGCCCGCACCGGCACCGCCCTGGAGGCGGACAGCGTCTCCGGCGCGTGCTGACCGGCGGTCGGAAGAGTCTCACCGCCGAACCATTGACACGAGAGGAGCACCCTCACATTATGATCTGTACACCAATCATTGATGTACAGATCATTGGACTGGTCTGACCGCCTCCGCTCCCGGTGCCCTCCCAAGCTGACCTTTGGAGGCCAGATGCCCGTCACCACCTCTCCACTCCACATCGCCGTAGTCGGAGGCGGCATCGGCGGACTGGCCGCCGCGCTGGCAACCGCCCGCGCCGGCCACCGCGTGACACTCGTGGAACGCGCCGCCCGCTTCGGCGAGATCGGAGCCGGCCTGCAGCTCGCCCCCAACGCTTCCCTCGCCCTGGACGAACTCGGTGTACTGCCGGCCGTGCGGACGTCTGCGGTAGCCCCGCCCCGGCTGGTCATGATGGACGCCCTGACCGGGGACGAGGTCACCTCCCTCGACCTGCGCGGCTCGGCCTACACCGACCGCTTCGCACACCCGTACCTGGTCACCCACCGCACCGACCTGCACGCCGCACTGCTGACCGCCTGTCAGGAACACCCCGCCGTCACGCTGCGCACAGGACACACCGTCACCGAGGCCGAACAGGACGGATCCGGGGTACACCTGCACTTCGCGGAGGGCCACGTCCGACTGACTGCCGACGCGGTCGTCGCCGCGGACGGACTGCACTCCCGGCTGCGCCAGGTTCTGGTCGGTGACGGGGAACCGGTCTGCTCACGCTACGTCGCCTTCCGCGGCGCCCTGTCCACCGAGAAGATGACCGGCCGGATGTCCCAGCACGCCGCCTCGGAAGCGGTCATGGTGTGGGCCGGGCCGCGCATGCACCTGGTGCAGTACCCCGTACGTCGCGGCGAGCTGTACAACCAGGTCGCCGTCTTCGAGAGCGACCACTACACGCCGGATTCCGACGACTGGGGCACCGAGGCCGAGCTGGAGGAGCGCTTCGCCGGCGCCTGCGAGGCCGTGCGCGACGCGCTGCCGCTCGTCTCCCGCGACCGTCGCTGGCCGCTGTACGACCGCGCCCCGATCAGCACCTGGGTGCACGGCCGGATCGCCCTCCTCGGAGACGCCGCCCACCCCATGCTCCAGTACCTCGCTCAGGGCGCCTGCCAGGCACTGGAGGACGCCGTGGCGCTCGGCCAGGCTCTCGGCCAGAGCGCGGACCCCGCCGAAGCCTTCGCCGCGTACGCGGACCGGCGTCGGAAACGGGCGACTCTCATCCAGACCAACGCCCGCCGCTTCGGCGAGATCTGCCACCTCGAAGGCATGGGAGCCACCCTGCGCAACATGCTCCTCTCGTCACGCGGCCCCGAGGCGTTCGACGACATCTCCTGGGTGTGGACCCCCACCCCCGCACCTGCTCCCGCCCTGTGATCCGGCTCGCGTAGGAGGACACCATGACAACCGACGAACTCGCCTACAAGGCCCTGGAGGGCCTGGGAGCCGCCCCGCTGTGGCGCTTCTACGGCAACCTGTTCCCCGCCCAGCCCAAGAGCCGCGCCGTCCCCTACCGCTGGGACTGGCGCGAACTCCGCCCGCATCTCCTGCACTTCTCCAAGTCTCTGTCCCTGGAGGAGGCCGAACGACGGGTCCTCATGCTCGTCAACCCGGGCCTCACCGACCCCCCGGCCACGGTCAACACCCTCTACGCGGGCCTCCAGATCATCCTGCCCGGCGAGACCGCGCAGGCACACCGGCACACCTCCAACGCCTTCCGCTTCATCCTCGAAGGCGACGGTGCCTGGACCACGGTCAACGGCGAGCGGGTCTTCATGGCCCCCGGCGACCTCCTGCTCACCCCCGGCTGGCACTGGCACGACCACACCCATGAGGGCGACGCGCCGATGATCTGGCTCGACGCACTCGACTACCCCCTGGTCAACGCCCTGGAAGCCGGCTTCTACGAGCAGTACCCGCAGCGGCTCCAGCCCGTGACCAAGCCCGACGACGCCGGCAGCCGCCAGTTCCTGCACGGCCGGCTCACCCCCGCCTGGCTCACCCAGGACGGCCCCAACTCCCCCGTCACCCGGTACACCTGGCAGGAGACGGAGCGCGCCCTGGACGCCATCGCCGACACGGCCGACGGCAGCGACGTCGACGGCGTCGTCCTGGAGTACAGCAATCCCTGGACCGGCGGCCCGGTCATGCCCACCATCGGCTGCCGCGTCCAGCGGCTCCGCCCCGGCTTCGAGGGAGCCGGCCGCCGCCATACGGCCTCGACCATCTTCAACGTCGTACGCGGCGAAGGCGCCACGATCGTCGCCGGCGAACGGCTGGAGTGGTCCGAGCACGACACCTTCGCCGTCCCCGGCTGGGCCTCCTACCGGCACGTCAACACCTCGGCCTCCGCGGACGCCGTCCTCTTCTCCTACAGCGACGAGCCGGTCATGCGCTCCCTCAGCCTCTACCGCACCGAAGACGCCGACCCCGGCGCCTGACCCTCCCACCCGACAACCACAAGGAGGCCAGCATGCGTCTGGCACTGTTCAACCAGGGACGCCTCGGACTCGTCGTCGGTGACGATCTCGTCGACGTGACCGACCAGGTCGCCGGCGCCGACACCGCCGGCCCCGTCGGTGCGCTCCAGCGGTACGTCGAGGCGGTCGCCGACGGGGAGACGGCCCGTTTCGAACCAGCCGGCCGGCCCCGCATCCCCCTGGCCGAAGCGGTCCTGGAGGCTCCGCTCCCCCGCCCCGGGAAGATCATTGGCGCGCCGGTCAACTACCTCGACCACAAGGCCGAGATGGAGTACACCACCTCGGTCGCCGACCTCGGCGTCTTCCTCAAGGCGAACTCCTCCGTCATCGGCCCGGGCCAGGACATCCTGCTCCCCTACTCCGACAAGCGCACCGACCAGGAAGGCGAACTGGGCGTCGTCATCGGCCGCACCGCCTCGCACGTGAGCGCGGACGAAGCCCTGGACCACGTCTTCGGCTACACCTGCGTCCTGGACATCACCGTCCGTTCCGGCGAGGACCGCTCCACCCGCAAGTCCTTCGACACGTTCACCCCGCTCGGCCCCTGGATCGTGACCGCCGACGAGATCCCGGACCCGGACACCCTCGACCTGCGCTGCGACGTCGGCGGCACCACCCGGCAGCGCACCAACACGGCGGACCTCATCTTCGGCGTCCGCGAACTGATCGCCTACACCTCCTCCGTCATGACCCTGCACCCGGGCGACGTGATCGCGACCGGCACCCCGGCCGGAGTGGGACCGCTCAGCCACGGGGACCGCGTGGTCCTGGACATCGAGAAGGTCGGTCGCCTGGAGGTCGGTGTCGACGGCTCCCGTGCCCTTCCTTACGACCAGCGCCCCGGCCGCCGCAGCCGCTGACCACGCGGTCGCCGCCGGGGTGGTGCCGGCACTCGTAGACTCCCCACACCGGCCGTCCCCCGGCCGGCACCACCCCGGCGACAGACGGACGGAACACCGTGGCGCACGCACTGGAACTGCACAACTACGTCGGGCACCTGATCCGGCGCGCGGAACAGGTGCACACCGCCCTGTGGTACCGGCACGTGTCCAGGGAGATCACCTCCCAGCAGTTCGCCGTCCTCAACACCCTCAGCCGCGACCCCGGCATCGACCAGCGCACCCTCGCGCGCTTCACCTCACTGGACCGCTCGACGGTCAACCACATCGTCCGCCGACTGACCGACCAGCACTACGTCAGTCAGGTACGGGACGAGGAGGACCGCCGACGGACCCTGCTGAGCCTCACAGACGAGGGATCCGAACTGCTCGACTCCCTGATCGGCCCCGCCGAGGACATCAACGCACAACTACTCGACGCACTGCCCGGCGACGAGCGGGAACTGGCCGTCGAGATCCTCCGCAAAATCGCGTCGACGGACAACGAGTCATTCAGCGACGGCCCGTAAGCCCGGTACGCAACGGGCCACCCCGGAGCGAGGAAGGACTCACGCCTTGACTCACCACGCCCTGCGCATCGCACCTTCCTCGACGCCCGCGCAGGAGTCCGGGTCTTCGTCCGGTCTGCCCGTGTCCACCGTGTGCCGCCGGCGCGGTCTGGTCGTCAGCCTCAACTCCACGGGGTACGCCGTGGGCGCGACGATCGGCGGCATCTCCTCGGTCGCTCTCATCGACCGCTACGGGTGGCGCCCTGTGTTCCTGGCCGGCGGACTCGCCACCCTGGCCGTCATTCCCCTCGTCTTCCGTCTCCTGCCGGAATCACTCGACTTCCTCCTCAGCAGGAGACCCGCCAACGCCCTGAGCCGTGTCGACGAGCTGGCCCGCCGCATGGGCAGCCAGACCTGCCCGCGCTCCCGGACAGGACATCGACGAAGCACACCTCCTCGGGCGGGTTCCGCCGCCTCCTGGCACCGGACCTGCGCCGCCGCACCCTGGTGCTGTGGGGTGCCTTCTTCCTCGTCATGGCCGCCTCTACTTCGTCACAACGCCCACGGGGACGGCAGCAACGACCAGGAAGAACGCTGGGGCCGGGATACGGGTGCGCTCGCTCAACCGGTTGGACCCCAACGCCGCCGGCCCCCCCAGCGCCACGAACAGAATGGCCAGGCCGAAGGAGCAAACAGGGCGGCACGGCTTCGGCGGACGGAGCGGAGGGTCGACGGCTTCGAAACAGGGGTGCGCCGACATCGGTCAGCCGGGGGTACGGCGCCTTCGCCGTCCGGGCCAGACTGACGCCACGTCTCCCTACCGGGGCTTCCTCGGCTCGCCGCCGACCGGCCCTCCCTGGTGGCGTACCAGCAGCATCGCGGCGTCGTCGTGCGGCGGCCCGACGGCGTGCTCCGACAGATCTTCCCGCAGCGCTTCCAAGGCGTGGTGGACGTCGGGCTCATTGAGCAGACAGGCCCGTTGGGCAAGGGGGTAGAAGGCGTCGTTCTTGTCACGCGCCTCGGTGACACCGTCGGTGTAGAGCAGCAGTTGGTCGCCCGGCACGAACCCGACACGGTACGGCTGAGGTCCTTCAGTGCCAGGTATCCCCAGTCCCAAGGGCGGGGCGTAGGACGAGGGCTCCGGGAAATCGACCGTGCCGTCGGCACGGACGACCATGGGCGCGGGGTGTCCGAAGTTGAGGAAGACCGCCTCGTCCCCGGTGCGGATTTCCGCCAGGACGACGGTGACGAACTTCTCGCCCTCCAGTTCCCGGGACAGGCTGCGCTCCAGACGCTCCCCCAGCTGCACCAGGTCCGGCTCGTCGTGGGCGGCCTCACGGAACGCGCCGAGCACCACCGCTGCCGTCTCGACCGCGGCGAGACCCTTGCCCTGCACGTCGCCGACGATCACACGGACGCCGTACGGTGAGGCGACCACCTCATAAAGGTCTCCACCGATGCGGGCCTCGGCGATGGCCGAGGTGTAGGAAACAGCCATCTGCAAGGGGCCCACGGTCAGGGGCACGGGGCGGAGCAGCACACGCTGAGCGGACTCGGCGATCGATCGCACACTGGCCAGCTCCGCTTCCCTGCGTTCTCTGATCACTGCGGCGGCCAAGCCGACGCCGGTGACTCCAGCCACCGACAAGCAGGCGGTAAGACCCCGACGCCCGTCGAACAGGCCGTCGTACAGACCGAGGGCGACCGTCAGAGCGAGGGCCACCACACCGATCAGGGCAGTACGGCGCCAGCCGCCGATCAGACTGGCGAAGGCGGGACCCAGCGAAACCAGCGGCAGGAAGCCGACATCAGGACCCGCGACGATGTCTGTGACTGCTACGACGGTCATCGCCGCCCACGGCGTCCAGGCCAGCACCACCGAACCGGATGGCTTGTCCACGGTCACGGTGCTCTCCTGCGGTCTCTGGGCATCGAGTAGCCCGGTAGCTCTTTTCACACGACCCCCTCCCCGCCTTTAGACTATGCAAAAGTCTTTGCGATTGAACGATGTCCACCGGGGCGGTTCTTCCCGGACGGCGGGCTCGCCGAAGACGACCCTGCGTTCAGCCAGCCCCCGCGCCGCTCCTGCACCCGTCTCCTCGTGCCGGAGAGCGGACTCCGAGTCGGATGAGACCGGTTCCTCGCGCGGGGCGCGCGAATCCTCCGCAGATCGGCTTCGAACGCAGACGATCTCGACGAGGCCGTGCTCCAGCCGACCACCCCTTGGACGGCGTGGGCCGGCCAGGCGGTGAAAGAGCCGAGGACCATGGACAGCCGCATCAGCATCCAGTAGGGAGCACTGGTCTTCGGCAGACCGGGCGAGAAGATGCCCCCTGATAGACCCGCGTGCCGAGGAAGAGGCCGGCCTGAGAGGCGACGATGGACAGGGTGTCGGCCGTCACGGCTGCCCAGACGCCCTTGAGCCGGCCGATGTTGCGCATGGGGACGATGGTGAAGTACTGCAAGAGGATGCCCAGGACCCAGGCGAAGTCCAGGGCGAAGTCGGCGTAGAGGGCCTTGCCGGCGAGCGTGAGCGAGGCCGCTCATGGCCCGGAGGTCTGACGTCGGAGCGGGTCCCTCAGGGCGGTCCTCTCGGGGAAGCCGTCGCCCGGCGCCGCTGCCCGTTCAGTGACGACGCGCACGAGTCGGGCTCCGGCCACCAGGTCCATCGCATGCGGAGGCGGCCGGACGGTCAGGCAGGCGGAAGGAGCGCGCCACCGCGGTGACGCAGGCGATGGCCAGCGCGACGCCCCAGCCGACCAGACCCCTCAGCGCGTCCGTGATACTCCTCGCGCCCTCGGCACCGCGCGGAGGGACCAGCCCCTTCGGGTCGTACACGAGTGCCAGCGCGTCTCCTGGACGGGTGGCCTGTGTGCACCCCCGCCAGATCCGGGCCGAGGAGGGCGCTCCGCCCTGGCTTTCCACCGAGCAGAAGTAGCGGTTCCTGGCCCCGGACGCCTCCTCACTCGCCTGGACGGATGTCACGAGCACGGACTGCTCCTGGCCTCGCGCCGTGAGGACCACGCCCACGGCCGCCTGGGGTGTGTGCAGCGCGAGGCCCACGGCCAGGACCGCGACGATCCCCACCATGGCCCGGCCGGCGCGCACCAGGAGCAGGTAGAGAACCAGACCCAGCGCGCACACCACGCCCACGTCTCCCGCCGCGAACGCGGACTCGCCGGTCCAGGCGCCGAAGACCCCCGCACCCACGATCAGCCCCGTGCCAAGGAGCCCGGCGAGGAGCCCCTCGCCGATCAACCACCAAGGCGGCAGGCCCGTGAGGTCCGCCGGCCCCCAGACCATGGCGCGCACGCGAGCCGCCGCGTGAGACTCGTCGACGGACGGGCCCCGGCGCCGTTTGCTCATACGTGGGATCCCCTCACACCCGCAAGGGGCATGGGATTCGCTCCTTCGATTCATTGCACTGTGCAAGACAGAGTACGGTGTCGTCATTCCCAGCCGAGAGGGGACGGCTCGTCGTCGGCGTCCGGGGCGGGGGGCTCCCCGCCCGCCTCGTTGAAGGCGGCCAGGGCGTCGATCAGCACCCGCCGCTTCTCCGGCTTCAGCCGTTCGACGATGACGGCGATCTCCGTGCGCCGCCGGGCGGTGACGTCCTCGACCGTGCGACGCCCCTCCGCCGTGAGCCGCAGCAGGGTCTCCCGCCGGTTGTCGGGATTGACCTGGCGGTCCGCCAGCCCGGCGGCGATGAGCCGGTCCACCATGCGCATGGCCGTCGAGGGGGCGACGTGGAGGAGGTCGGCGAGAGCGACGAGTTTGGTGGCGCCCCGGGTGGAGAGGACGACCAGCATCCGGAACTGCGGCAGCGTGACCCGGTCCTCGACGGCGGACAAGGAACGGGCGGAGACCGCCACCAGCAGCCGGGAGGCGGTCAGCACCTCCCGCGTGACGGCGTCGACGTCCTCCATCGTCCCCTCGCGGGACTCGCGCTTCACCATGGGTCTTTTCTACCGGGATCCTTCATTTAGACTGTGCAAAATTTTGCCTGCCGAAGTGAAAATCCTCGGGTCTTCGGCCCCGTCGAGGCGGGGCGTGGACACCGCCACCCTCTGGAGGCGAGCATGACACCTGACGAAGCGGACC
Organism: Streptomyces sp. NBC_01723; assembly: GCF_036246005.1. Lineage (NCBI taxonomy): Bacteria > Bacillati > Actinomycetota > Actinomycetes > Kitasatosporales > Streptomycetaceae > Streptomyces > Streptomyces sp. NBC_01723. The sequence continues at coordinate 6,772,620 of NZ_CP109171.1, read as the reverse complement.
CCGCCAGACCACGCGTTCCGGTCGGCTGGCGCCGGCTGGCCGCTCGCGCGCCCATCCTCCTGTTCCGGGCCGGCCTGGGGCCGCTGCTCGGCAGACGGTTGCTGCTGTTGCACCATGTGGGCCGGCTCAGTGGAAGCGACCGCCGGGTGGTTCTCGAAGTCGTGGCGTACGAAGCGCCATATCGCTGCTGGACGGTCGCCTCCGGCTTCGGTCCGCGCTCCGACTGGTACCGCAACCTGCGTGCCCGGCCGAAGACGGTCGTGCAGTTCGGCAACCGCCACCACGCCGTCACCGCCCGTTTCCTCACTCCGGCCGAAGGCGCCGACATCATGACGCGCTACGGCCGGCGCCACCCCCGCACCGCCCGTCACCTGTGCGCCTACCTGGGACTGCCCGCCGACGGCACCGAGTCGGCCCTGCGCGAGGCCGGGCGCACGATCCCCTTCGTCCGCCTCGAGACAGGGACCTGTCCATCGGACGCGCCGCGCCGCGCCGACCATGGCACACCCACACCCCGGAAGTGAGCGACAGTGCCGAACCCCACCCCTGACTCGCTGTGGACACGCTTCCTCACGGACAGCGAGGAAGCCATCGCCCGGTCAGCGCCGAGAGAGCCGTCAGCCCGGGAACGGACAGGGCATCCGGAGACGAAGAGCCACGTGGGCGACGTCTGGAACTGCGACGACGCACTGGCAGAACCCCCATGGCGCCACCTTGACACCCGCGGGCGAATACATCGCCTCGGGCGCCTCCTGGCAGGCGCGGCCGCGCTGGCCGTTCTCATAGGACTCTTCTCCTGCCTTCCCGAAGAGCCCCCGGGCCTGCCCACAGGACCCGAGAGCACCTCGCCGCCCCAGACGTCCAGTGCCGTTGTCGAGTCACCGACTCCGGCTCCCCCCTCCTCGCCGTCGGCGGAGGCGGCGTAGAGCGGCTCCAGGATTCGCACGCACTGCCGGTCCAGCCCATCAAGCCCTGGACCGACACCTCACCGCTGTTCGCCGAGCTCCGGCGGGACATGGCGCGGACGGGAAGTGCACCGCGAGCACACGACTGCTCAGGGGGCGGTGGGAGGCAGGGAGATGACCGTCGAGTGACTGGTCGGCTTTGAACAGATCCTGACGGAGGCCGCCTCCACCGGGCGTCGGCCGACCCGGGACGAACTCGACTCCGGACGCGCGCTCGGCGAAACGGGCAGCGGAGGCCGGGCACGGGCTGGAGGGATCCGGTGTCCCGCGTCACGTGGAACAGACGCTGATGACACGGTTCGGGAACCGCAACGTCTGGCTCACCACCAAGGACGGCCGGCTCCTGTGCATCGCCCCGGGCAACGAGGACGAGGTGCTGCCCTACTTCGCCAGGCGGGCGCACGCCGCCACCGATGGCGGCCAAGTCGCCATCGGCCGCTCCCACCCCGGCCCCGGCGGCGTCGCCCAGTCCTACGAGGAGGCACTCAACGCCCTGGAACTGGCCGGCAGGCTCGGGCTCGACGACCCGGTACTGCGCGCCGCCGACCTCCTCGTCCACCCCGTCCCGACCCGTGACCGCCAGGCCATGGCCGACCTCGTCCACGACACACTCGGCCCGCTCACCACCGCCCGCGGCGGTGCCGGGCCCCTCCTGGAAACCCTCACCGCGTCCTTCGGCTCAGGCTGCGTCGCCGCGGAGGCGGCGCGCCGTCTGTCGCTGAGCGTACGGGCCCTCACATACCGGCTGGAGCGCATCCACCACCTCACGGGTCCCGCCCCCCACCGATCCGGCCCACCGCTACATGTCGCAGACCGCCACCATCGGCGCCCGCCTCCTGGACTGGCCCGCGCCAGAAGGCTGAACCCTTTACGGCAGACCTCAACCGTCGTCGGTGCCACACGGCTGCCCCACTCGACCTCGCCCACATAGGTGCACAGGGCACACTTCCCTGTCCGGATAACGGTCGGGTCTCACCTGCTGGGACTTCTCTCGGTCACGAGCCGTTACGTGAGATACGTCACTAAAACTCTGGCAAAGACGTGGTACAACAGCGCAACTCCGCAGGTGGCTCGGTCGGCCGGCCGCCCGTGAAGAGCCGACCTGTTGTCGACCTGTTCACCGCTCCCGCCCGGCCCGGTCACCGTCCGACACCGCTCCGTGCCCCCGGGTCCGCTCACCGGACAACGACGTTCGCCCAGAGACCGCTCAACCAGGCGAGACACCCCACCCCGCCCGACCAGCGTCACCGAGGTAACCACCGTGTCACTCGACTCCGTCACCCAGTCCGTCGACGAAGCCGTCAGCGGCTTCTTCGAACCCATAGCCAAGTGGCTGGGAGAAGTCGTCTTCTACGCCGTCCCCGTCGGCGGCACCGACCTCCCCCTCATCGTCGCCTGGCTCGTCGTCGCCGGCCTGGTCTTCACCGGCTGGTTCGGCTTCGTCCAGCTCCGCAAGTTCAAGCTCGCCGTCGACGTGGTGCGGGGCAAGTACGACGAGAAGGGCTCGACCGGCGAGGTCAACCACTTCCAGGCCCTGACCGCCGCCGTCTCCGGCACCGTCGGCCTCGGCAACATCGCCGGTGTGGCCGTCGCCGTCTCCATCGGCGGCCCCGGCGCCACCTTCTGGATGATCCTGTGCGGCCTGCTCGGCATGGCCACCAAGTTCGTCGAGGTCACCCTCGGCGTGAAGTACCGCGAAGTGCACCCCGACGGCACCGTCTCCGGCGGCCCCATGCACTACCTCCCCAAGGGCCTTGCCGAGCGCTTCGGCAGGAACGGCAAGACGCTCGGCAAGGTCCTCGCGGTCCTCGCCTCCTTCATGATCCTTTTCTTCGGCCTGTTCGGCGGCAACCTCTTCCAGGTCAACCAGTCCTACGCACAGCTGGTCTCGGTCGCCGGCGGCGAGGACGGCGCGCTCGGCTCCTCCGCCGGTGCCCTGTTCTTCGGCATCCTGATCGCCGCGATCGTCGGCATCGTGCTCCTCGGCGGCATCCGCTCCATCGCCAACGTCACCAGCAGGCTCGTCCCGGCCATGGCCGGCATCTACATCGTCGCCTGCCTGATCGTGATCCTGGTCAACGTGACCGCCGTCCCGGACGCCGTCGCCTCGATCGTCGAGGGCGCGTTCAACCCCGAAGGAGTCGCCGGCGGTGTCCTCGGCGCGCTGATCATCGGCTTCAAGCGGGCCGCCTTCTCCAACGAGGCCGGTCTCGGCTCCGCCCCGATCGCCCACTCCGCGGTCAAGACCAAGCACCCCGCCAGTGAGGGCCTGGTCGCGCTGCTGGAGCCGTTCATCGACACGGTGGTCATCTGCACGATGACCGCGCTGACCATCGTCATCGCCAACCCGGCCAGCCTGGGCGACGACATCGGCGGTGTCACGATCACCTCGGACGCCTTCGAGACGGTCCTGCCCTGGTTCCCGTACATCCTCACCGTCGCGGTGCTGCTGTTCGCGATCTCCACGGTGCTGACCTGGGGCTACTACGGCCTCAAGGCGTGGACGTACCTCTTCGGCCGCAGCCGGACCAGCGAGATCACCTACAAGGTCGTCTACACCGTCTTCGCCGTCGCGGGCTCGCTGCTGACCCTGCAGACGCTGATCGACCTGGCCGACGCGGTCCTCTTCTCCCTCGCCGTCATCAACATCATCGGCCTCTACCTCCTCGCCCCCGTCGTCAAGCGCGAACTCAACACCTTCCTGGATTACGTCCGCACCCGGAACGCCGGTGCGAGCACCGGAGACGACGAAGACCAGGAGCCGGCGAAGACCACCGTCTGACCCGCCTCACGCGGACCGGCTCCTTGAGCGGGCCCGTACTCACCTCGCGCCTTGGTGAGCACGGGCCCGTTCGCCGTGCCCCGGCCGTCTCCCGGAACTGTGTCGCGGCCGAACGAGGCGTTCACGTGGTGCGGACAGGTTCGTCCTCCCGGCCCGGGACCCGGGACTGTGTGCTCACCGTGCTCGCCGGCTCGGGAATGCCCGTCAAGTCCTCCACGTCGAAGATCCTGGCGATCGGCACGTCAGTGCTGCTGTGGGCGATGATCGAGAAGGCGATGCAGACGGCGATGAGGGTGTACGCCTGCTCCCCCTGAGGGATGCCGGCCTGCAGCACGAGAAGCCCGTAGACCACCGACGCGAACCCCTTGGGACCGAACCACGCGGCGACCAGCTTCTCCCGCCGGTTGAACCGCGTGCCGACGAGTGAGACCAGCATCGACGCGGGACGCACCAGCACGATCGCCAGAACGACGGCCGCATAGCCGGTCCAGGACAGGTCGGCGAAGAGCTGGGGCGTCAGCAGCGCACCGAAGACCAGCAGGGCGGCGAACTTGGCCAGCTCCGCGAGCGCCTCACCCAGCGGTTCGAAGGCCGTCTTCGCCTCCGGTGACACCGCCGTGAGAACCGCGCCCGCGGAGAAGGCGGCCAGGTACGGGTTGGCATGGGTCAGGTGGCACGCGGCGTACAGAACGACGCCGGTGGCCAGCGGCAGCAGCGGCTGCAGCCTGGGCTCCGCCCCCAGCAGCGGAAACCGTACGAGCCCGTTCACCAGCAGGGGCAGCACTACACCGAAGGCAAGTCCGAGCCCGAGTTCGAGGGCGATCTTCCCGAAGGACGCCTCCGCGTGCCCACTGGTCGGGCCCGCGGCAGCGATGAGGACGAGAACCACCGGCAGGGCGAGCCCGTCGTTGATGCCGCTCTCCACGTTCAGCAACTGCCGCAACTTGGCGGGCACTTCCCTGCGGCCCACGATCGCCGAGGCGAACACCGGGTCCGTGGGAGCCAGTACAGCTCCCACCAGGAAGGAAGTCGTCCAGTCCAGCCCGACCAGGTAGTGGGTGATCAGCGCCATACCGACGAAGGCGAGCGGCATGCCGAGGCCGAGAGCACGGGCCGGATTCTTCCAGTTCTCCCTCAACTTCGGGAAGGAGACGTGCATGCCATCGGTGAACAGCACCGCGAACAGCGCCAAGTCGGCGGTGACCGCGACGATGTCGCTGTCCGGCGTGATGTGAATGAGCCCGAGGAAACCGTCGCTGACGAGCGCACCGCCGACGAGGAAGAGCAAGGAGGTGGACAGCACGGTCCGTGCCGCGAGTCCGGAGAGCAGAACCGCGACGAGCAGAGCCGCGCCGAAGACCGCGACGAGTACCACGAAGACCAACCCCGATCGAGAAGACAGCTGTTCCCTGTCGCCGACCAGGCTTCCCGGCACTCCGCGACGGACACTACACGTCCCTTACGCGTCCCTGACACGTGCCTGATGGGCAGCCGCCGTCCGCTGTATGTTGCCGGGTTCCGGCACTCCACCATCGTGGTGGATGGCCCTCCTCACTCCTCTCCGGGCCCCCGCGTCGGGCGGGCGGCGTGCCGGGGCGCCGGGTTGGCGATGAGGTGGCGCGGGTCGACGGCGCGGTTGATCGCCGACTCGACGGCCGCTACCCGGTCGGCCAGCAGGCCGAGGGCGGCGACGGCGCGGGTGAGCGGGTCGCTCTCAGGCCCGCCGAGGGTCTGGGTGCGGACGTATGCCGCCTTCAGCTCCGCCCAGCGACCGGCCTGGGCGGCGGTCGGCGTGCCCCGTAGCTCGGCCAGCTTCAGCAAGTTGGCCTCGGCGCCGGTGGCGAGGGTCTGGGCCTCCGCCGTGTAGTGGTCGTCGATCAGGGCGGACAGCTCGGCGTCGTTCATGACCGGCTGGACGCGCTGGGCGATCTTGTTCATGTTGCGGTAGGAGCCCTGGAGCCGGAACGGCGGCTCGGTCCGGGCGGTGTCCGACTGGGCGGCCGAGGCGATGTACGCGGCGTTGACCGCGAGGACGGTCTCGCGGGCGGTGAGCAGATGGCGCAGGACCGCGGTGATGCGGTCCACTTCGGCGGGTGCGTACGGGTGGGTCAGCCGGTCGGCGCGCGCCGCCGGGTCTCCCGCGGCCAGCCGGATCAGCAGTTCCAGGTCGGTGCGGTCGCGGCCGGCGAGCGGGGCGAGGACCGGGTTGGCGGTGAGCGCGTTCTCGACGAAGCTGAGGGCGAAGGCGTCCTGCTTGCCGGTGAGGACTTCGCCGAGGTTCCATACGTCGGCGCGGTTGGCGAGCATGTCGGGGACCTGGAAGCGGCTGCCGGACTCGGTGTACGGGTTGCCCGCCATGAACACCGCGAAGCGCTTGCCGCGCAGGTCGTGGGTGCGCGGCTCTCCGTCGCGTACGCCCTCGATGCGGCGGGTGGCGTCGCACAGCGGGATGAACTTCTGCAGCAGCTCGGGTGAGGTGTGCTGGATGTCGTCGAGGTAGAGGAGGGTGTTGTTGCCCGCCTCCAGCGCGAAGTTGATCTTCTCGATCTCCCGTCGGGCGGTTGCGTTGGGGGCCTCGGCGGGGTCGAGTGAGGTCACCGTGTGGCCCAGAGCCGGGCCGTTGACCTTCACCAGCAGCAGGCCGAGCCGGTCGGCGACGTACTCCACGAGGGTCGTCTTGCCGTAGCCCGGCGGGGAGATGAGCAGCAGCAGGCCGCCGGTGTCGGTGCGCTTGGTGTCGCCCGTGGTGCCGAGCTGTTTGGCGAGGCTGTCGCCGATCAGGGGGAGGTAGACCTCGTCGATGAGCCTGCTGCGCACGAACGCTGACAGCACACGCGGCCTGAACTCGTCCAGGCGGAGGCGCTCGCGCTCGGCGGCCACCAGTGTGGCGCGGCGGCGCTGGTACGCCCGGTGGGCGGGGACATCACGCGTGCGGAACTCGCGTGCGCGGGCGATGAGTTCGTCGACGCGCACGGTCAGGGTCCCCTCGTGGACGCGAGGGTGGGCGCCGAGGAGGCCCTCGACGGTCTCGGTCAGCGGGGCGTCCGACTCGTAGCGGGGCAGTGCGGGGCACAGCTCGGCGGCCACGGCCTCGGCCAGGTCGCCCGGGGCGAGGGCGATGCCGGTCGCGGTGGTGTACGAGGTCAGCCACGCCTCGACGAGCTGTCTGCGGGCGGCCGGGTCGGGGAGGGCGGTGAGGTCGTCGTCGTAGGCGGAGTCGCCGACCGTGCGGCGGAACTTGTCGAGCAGGGTCCGGGTGCCCGCGCTGAGGACGAAGCCGTCGGGGCCGGTCGTCAGCTCCTCGAAGAGGTAGGCGGCCGCCGCTCGGGTGCCGATCACGCCGGCGAGTTCGGCCTCCAGATCGGCGATCGCGGACGCGAGCCCGAAGGTGTCGCGGGCGCGGGCGAGGGAGACGGCGCGGCGGGTCCAGGCGTCGCGCTCCACGGCCGTCGTGCCGTGCGCCCAGAAGAGGTGGGCGGCGGCGCGGGCGGCCGGCTCATGGCGCAGGAGGCCCGCGCCCTCGTGCAGACGTAGGAGGGCGGCGAGGGTCAGGGCCGCGTCGTGGTCGTGGACACCGCGCTCGTACCCCTCGTCGTAGGCCGCCTGAGCCGCCTGCCGGACCAGGGCGGGCAGGTCCTCGGCCGCCGCGAGGGCTGCCGGGCCGTGCTCGTCGAGCAGGCGGGCGGCCAGGTGCTCGGCGCGGTAGATCTCGGGCGACTCCGAGGGCAGCGGGCGGTCCCAGAACGGGCGGGTCGCAGCAGAGTCGGGGGCGGTCACCGGGGCGCGGTAGTCCGTGCCCGTCAACGCGAAGGCCAGGCCATCGCCCTGCGGGACGAGGGTCAGGTCCAGCGGCTGGGTGTTGACCGCGAAACGGTGGCCGCCCAGGCGGACGGTACGGCCGTCGTCGGCGTACAGGTCGGTGCGGTCGCGCAGCGCGCGCAGGGACTGCTGCCGGGCGGTCCTCAGGCGGCCGTCGAACTCTTCCGCTCTGACCTGGTCGCCGAGTGAGCGGAGCTCGTCGGCCGTGCGGCGGACCTTGGCGGGCATCGGGTCGGAGGTGAAGTACGTGGTGACGGCGTCCGCGTCGGCGAGCGAGGACGCCCGGCGGACGATCGTGGTCAGGACCCGGTCGGCCGACTCGGCCAGGCGCTCGGCGCGGCGGGCACGGGCGTCGACGAGAGTCTGCTTACGGGCGGAAAGCGCCTCGTGGATCTCGTCACGCTTGTCCGCCAGTTCGGCCAGGAAGTCGTCGGTCTCGGCGAACCGGGACTCCAGGTCCTCCACCCGCACGAGCAGGCGGGCGAGCTGTTCGTCGCAGTCCTCGGGGGTGCCGGCCGCCGCGAGGGCACCGGTGACCGCCTGGCCGAGCAGCGCGAACTCCGCGGTGAACTCGGCCCGGCCCTCGCGGTCCCGCAGGGCACGGCGACGGCCGTCCAGCGTGGCGCGGGCGCGGTTGACACCACCGAGGACCTCGGCGATCCGCTCCAGGACGGACGTGCGGACGGTGGTGTCACCGATGTCCAGACCGGAGACGACGTCGGTCACCGTGCGCAGGTTGCCGGCGTGCTCGTCGAGCCGGGCCGCGACGGGCTCCGCCTCGGCCACGGTGGTGATCGCCTCGGCGTCGGCGACGAGCTGCTCGATGCCGGCGCGGTGGTCGGCGAAGGCGTCCTCGTGCGCCAGGCGGGTCACGGCCCGCTGCCCGAACGAGGCGAGGTCTCGCTCGACGTCCGCGGCGAGTTCGTCGATGCGGTCGGTGTCGGCGTACCGCATGTCCTTGAGGGTGAGCAGGTGTCCCTGCGCCTGCCGGAGTTCGGTGAGCCCCGCGACCCACGCCTCGGCGCCGCGCGGGGCCTCGCCGCGCAGGCGCCGTACGACGGTGGCGACGCGTACCGTTGCCTCGGTGAGCGCGTCGGCTGCCTGCCGGGTGAGCGTCTGAACCGTCTCGAACTCGGTCAGCACCTGTTCGGCGGTGGCCCGCACCTGTGCGAGCGGTTCGTGCAGGGCACCGAGGTCCGCCTCGGCCAGCCAGTGGTGGGAGTCCGCGACCCGTGCGCAGGCCGCCAGGAGCGCCTCGTACACCTCGCCGGTCGGGGTGGTCTCGGTGACCGCGCGGGCGACGGACAGGCAGTCGGAGATGCCGCGCACGAGGTCGGCGTTGCCGATGCGGGCGAGCGGGCCGGTGCCGGCCGGCTGAGCGGCGGCGTGGGTGTCGGAGACGTACGGAGAGGTCCACCGCTGCACGGGGTGCACGCGCTGCGGCTCGGCGTCGGCCGTTCGCAGGACCAGGAGGGAGCCGTCGTCGAACAGGGCCCGGCCGTGGCAGGACAGCGGGGCGGCGACCTCCTTGCGGATGACGTTGTAGGGCAGGAGGAGACTGCGGCCCGAGACGCGGGCGTGGAAGGCGAAGAGGACGTCCTCGCCGTTCGGGGAGCGGACCGCCCGCTCGAACTCCAGACCCTCGGTGTCGACGCCGTCGAACGTCCGGTGGGTACCGGTGGCCAGGCAGTAGCCGCCGGGGAAGACGATGCCCTGGTCCTCGGGCAGCCGGCGGCATGACTGCCCGATGCCGTCGAGGCGGACGACGGCTCTGGTGAGGGTGTTGAACACCAGGTAGCGGTGGACGTCCTCCTTGTACGGGAGGACGTCCACCAGGATCAGGGCGCCCACCCGCGCGTACGCGATGTGCGCGTCGGCGAGTGACTGCAGCGGCTCGGCGACCGGCTCGGCGTACACCCCCTCGTCCGTCTCGGTGTCGTCCTCGGTCTTGACGGTGAGCGTCCCGCCCAGCGTCTCGACGAACACCTCGCCCTCGATGGAGACGTGCGGGTGCCGGCCCAGGACGTGGTCTTCGCGGGTCGTCACCGTCCACGCGAAGTCGTGCGCGGGCGGCAGGACGTGGTCCCGGTCACCGCGCGCGTCCAGGAAGGACGCCCGGCCGTCGCCGGACAGTGCCCAGCGCAGAACCCGGATGTCGTCCGCCTTCTCGCCCGTTCGGAAGACGGCGAGCACCTTGTCCTCGACCCTTCGCAGCCGGCGGAGCCGGGCCTGGTGGAAGTACCGGTGGAGGGTGGTGAACTCCCGGACGAAGACGGGATCGTCGAGCAGGCCGGGCACGGCGTCGTCGGGCAGCCGGTTCAGGTTCCGGTCGTGCAGCGCGAACACGTCGCCCACACCGGTTTCGGCCCCGAGGCCGGGGACGGTGTTGTACCCGAACAGCAGGACGTCACCGACGGACACGAGGTCACGCGGCACGCACGCCGACTCGGTGCGCAGTTGTTCCGTGCCCGCCAGCTCCAGGCGGAGAGAGCCGAACTCCTCGACGCGACGAGCGTTCAGCGCCTCGGCGCGGCGGGACAGCTCGGCCGCCTGCGCGGTGAGGCGGTCGCGCAGCACCTCGTACGTACCCGTGTCCAGGGCGGTGGTCATGAGGTCCCTCTCAGGAAGTCGAAAAGAGCGGTCGTGGAGCTGCCGTCCCCCGCGCGGCAGCTCCACGTCCGCGGTCTGTCAGCCCTTGGCGCTGCCGTTCAGAGCCGTCAGCCGGGTGTCGGCGACGCCCAGCTCACCGGCCTTGCTCAGCAGCTGCTCCAGGGCCCCGGAGTCGACGCCGCCCGTCTTCATGAGCTTCATCAGCAGGGTGGACACGGTCAGGTTCTGCACGTCGGCCGTGGAGACCGAGCCGAGGACGCGGCTGAGGTCGTCGGTGAAGCTCGACGTGCCGTCAAGCCAGGGCTTCGCCAACGCCTGGGCGGTCTCGGAGTGCTGGACGAAGCCGTCGACGCTCTTGCCGAGCGCGATGGAGGACATCAGGCGGTCGAAGAAGACCGACTCGCCTCCGACGATGTTGATGTCGGCGTTCTCCAGCCCGGTCGCCAGCACCGTCGCCTGCGCCTCGGCCACCTGCCGCTGCACGTCCAGCCCGGCGAGCCGGATGTCCTTCTCGGCCTCCAGCCGCAGCCGGTACTCCTCGTGGCCACGGGACGCCTCGTCCAGCGCGGCCATCGCCGCGGCCTTCTCGGTGAGGCCGACCGCCTCCGCCTTCAGCTTCTCGCCGACGGCCTCGGCCTCCGCGAGTGCCTTGGCCCTGGCGCCCTCGGCCTCCGCCCGCAGCCGGGCCTCGGTGGCCTGGGCCTCCGCGCGGCCGGCCTTCTCGATCACCTCGGCCTCCTTGTCGCGGACCTGCACGGCGGCCAGTCCTTCGGCCGCGCTCTCCGCCTGGATGCCCTCGGCGAGCCGCAGCTTGGCCCGCGCGTCCAGGTCGGCGCTCTTCAGCCGCGCCTCGGCAAGCGTGAGTTCCTCGGCGGCGCGGTGGGTGGCGGCCTGCTCGGCGGCCTCGGCGGCCTTGATGTCCTTGACCAGCTTCTCCTGCGCCTCGGCTTCGGCGGCGATGATCACGGCCTGCCGCTGCCGCTCCGCCTCCTCCACCGCCCGCAGCTTCTTGATGGCCTCCTCCTGCTCGGCGACCGTACGGTCCACCGCCACACGCTCACGGATGACGTCGGCGATCTCCCGCTTCTCCGCCTCGACCTCCTTCTCGGCGGCAATCCGCGTCAACTGCGTTTCCCGCTCCCGGGCGATGACCTCCAGGAGGCGGTCCTTCTCGATCCGCTCGCTCTCGATGGCGATGACCCGCTCGCGGTTCTTCTGCGCGACCGCGACCTCGCGGCCCTGGTTCTCGCGCTGGATGCCGAGCTGCTCCTCGGTCTTGAGGAATGCGGACTGCGCCCGCAGCCGCTCCTCCTCCACCACCCGCGCCGTCTCCGCCTCCTCCCTCGCCCGGACGGTCTCGATCTCCCGCCGCTGCTTGGTCTCGGCGTCGACCTGCCGGCGCTCCAGCTCCAGGATCGCCTCCCGGGCGTCGACGTTCTGACGGGTGATCTCCTTCTCCTCCGTGCGCTGCGCCTCGTTGGTACGCACGTGCTCCACGGCCGTCAACTCGGTGATCTTCCGGATGCCCTGCGCGTCCAGGACGTTGGCCGGGTCCAGCTGAGTCAGCGGCGTCTGCTCCAGGTAGTCGATCGCCGCGTCCTCCAGGTGGTACCCGCTGAGGTCGACGCCGATGACCTCGATGATCCGGTACCGCAGTTCCTCGCGCTTGGTGTAGAGGTCGGTGAAGTCCATCTGCTTGCCGACGGTCTTCAGCGCCTCGGAGAACTTCGCGTGGAACAGCTCCTGGAGGGTGTCGCGGTCACTGGCCCGAGCGGTGCCGACCGCCTGGGCGACCTTGACGACGTCCTCGGCGGTCTTGTTGACCTTGACGAAGAACGAGATGCGGATGTCCGCACGGATGTTGTCCCGGCAGATCAGCCCTTCCTTGCCGGCCCGGGTGATCTCGATGGTCTTCACCGAGATGTCCATCACCTCTGCCTTGTGCAGCACCGGCAGCACGACCTGCCCGGTGAAGGTCACGTCGACCTTGCGCATCTTGGAGACGATCAGAGCCTTGCCCTGCTCCACCTTGCGGAACAACCGGGCCACGACGAACAGCACGGCGGCGGCGAGCAGGAGGCAAACGAGCACGCCGATGCCCAGGGTGTAATCCATAGGAAGTCCTCAAAGTCTGTAAAGAGTTGGCGCCTCCACGGGGGAGGCGGAGCGGCCCGCTCGGCTACGGGCGGCGCTGTTCGGTGCGACGCACGAAGGAAAGAACTCAGGCGCGGCGACGACTGCCGGGGTCGTACGGGAAGCCACTCGCCGTGTCCGGTCGTCGTCGCCCGCGGTGTGCGCGGTCCAGCCCGGCGGAAACGGCGTCGCTCCAGCACGACGCCCCTGTTCGGCTCGTCGAAGGGGGCGGCACCACACCGCACGGTGCCTTCGGGGTCGTGATGCCGGGGCGAGTGAGGATCCGCACCCCGGCGACGTCCGTGCCGGCCACGTCCTCACCCCCTGGATCATCCGTCCGGACCCCGACGCCCGTACCCGTTGCCGGAACCCGGCATCGGGGCCACTCCCCCTGTTCCTGCTGCGCCCATACTCAACGAGACTCGCAGCTGGCCGCATTGCCGTAATCCGGCAATCTTTACGCTCACTAGGTGCCGAGCAACGACGTGAGCAGGGCAAGGCCGCACCGCGCCCGGAGCGTGAGGCCGGGGCCCAGTAGGCACCTCGACCCCGCGCCCGTGGGGGGCGCCTCGGCTGCAGCATGCATGTTGCAGCCCGGCGGCCGCTCGGCCATCGGCTGCATCGACGTGCGCCGGCCGCCCAGCATCAGTCCCGCAGGATCACCCACCCCACCGCCGCTGGTCCCGCCGCGACAACGCTCCGAACACGTCATCAACGAAACCCTGACGACTCAATCGTTCGACTTGCCAGTCCTGACTTGCGGTGCCTCAAAGGGAGTTGCGCCACTCCACGCGCGGATCCGCGAGGAAGGGCCTCGTGGTGATCACCGCATGCATCGCGCCGTCACTGACAGGCCGCGATCCGCCCGCCGTGCTGAACGTTGAGCCCGTGGATCAGAACGCTTCCGACGGCGATCAGGAGGAGCAGCGCGACCACGGTGATGGCTGCAACCGTCGTGACCGCTCACCTTCCAGCGCCCGGAGGCCGTGCCGCGGCCGGTCCCTTGCGCCCGGACCGGGACGACGCGCGACCCGCCCCACCGTCGGTCTCCCACGCTTCCTCTCCGCCGCGGGCATCGGCCGCGTCCGCTGCACGCTCCCGGTACGGGACTGCAGCGGCAGGGCCCATGAGCCGCGCGGCGGCAGCCGCTCGGGTCTCCGGCGGGATCACCAGCATGTCCCGACGGCCACTGGCGGACACCAGGGTCAGCCTGTGCGGGTCCTGCCCCTCGGCCGACCAGTCCACCCGCACGGTACGCCCGGCCAGGGACACCCAACGCGGGATGACGGGCCAGTGGGCGGGGTTCACCGTGATGCCGGTGATACGGCCCCAGGCGCCGCCCACTGCGTCCGCCAAGGGCGGCAGCTCACGGGTGAGGGCACGGGAGCGCGGCCACCACACGCCGTCCGGGCTGCCCGGTGCGGCTGTCAGGGACACACGGGCCCGCGGCGACGGGGCGCGCCCGGTGGATGCCGTGCGGTCGATGGTCACGGTCATGGCGCGGACCTGTCCCCGGGGACCGCCGTACGGACCCGGCAGTGTCGATCACCGGGAACGGCACCCGTACGGAGCCGGGGCGCGAAGAACCCCCGGTAACCTCACCGTACTCCCCCGGACGGTTCGAAAAGCACCGGTTGTCCGGGCGTTCGGGCCCGCCTCGGCATCGTGGGACCAGCCGTGATGCCGGTGGGCTGATCCGGTGCGGTCCACCCGCTGCCCACCGGGGCGACCGACGACAGCGGGCGGACCGCACCGTGTGCCCGGGTGGAGCACACCGGGTGGTTGAGCGTGCTGTCTGTCCCGTACCTCGGTGTTCTGGCACACGTGGCAACCTGAGGTCCGGACGATGGTGGAAGCACCGACCGGGTGGCCGCGCGTTCCGGTCCCGCGGCCGGGGTTTCGTTCTCGTGGTGCGGAGCTGTCCGAACCGGTACAAGTCACCCAGGCTGCTGCTTCGTACGCAGGGCTGAGGCTTGCAGCGTATCCGCGCCGGAACTGACATGCCGCTGGGTCTCCTGGGGGCCGTGCCAGTCCAGGCACACGGCAGTGGCATCGTCCTCGAGCCGGCCGTCGGCGGCGTCGCGGATCGCGGACGTTATTGCCAGAGTGGTCTCCCGCGGGTGCAGGCCGCGGGTGCGCTCCAGCAGAGCGGGCAGGTCGACCTTCTCGCCATGGCGTTCGAGCAGCCCGTCCGTGATCATGAGGAGACGGTCACCGGGCCGCAGGTCGAGGTCCTGCACACGGTACGGCCGGGGAGTCAGTTCGGACAGTCCGAAGGGATGGTCCACCTGGCAGGTGATCACCTCCACAGTGCCCCCACGCATGCGCAGTGGCCAGGGATGACCCGCGTTGACGAGCCGGGCCCGCCCGGACCGGAGATCGATGCGCAGGAGTTGTCCGGTGGCATGGCCCTGGCCGTGGTCGTTCAGCGCCTGGTCGGCACGGAGGGCCTGCTCGGCCAGGCCGGCTCCCGCCCGGCGGGCGCCGCGCAGGGCCCCCACCAGGACTGTGGCGGCCAGGGCGGCGTCGATGTCGTGGCCCATGGGATCGGTCACCGACACATGCAAGGTGTCACGGTCCAGTGAGTAGTCGAAGGAGTCCCCGCTGAGGTCCTCGGAGGGCTCAAGGTTCCCGCAGAGGGTGAACTGCGCAGCCTCGCACGACAGTGACTGCGGCAGAAGTTGGTACTGGATCTCGGCCGCCAGCGTGGGAGGCCTGGAGCGTTTCCCCCAGGTGTAGAGGTCGGTGAAGCGCCCATTGGCGATCACGACGTAAGCCAGGATGTGCGCGGCCTCCCCGACTTCTTCGAGGACGTCCTCGCCCGGCACCGTCGGCAGGAGCAGTTCCAGCAGCCCGATCGCATCCCCCCGGTTGGTGACCGGCGAGATCACCCGCTGCCCCTGACCGGTCGCCTCCTGATACAGCCGCTGGGTGCGGATGACCTTTTCGTAGACGCTGCCGAACAGGGGGATCCGCTCCGTCTCCCGCTCGCTCTCCGCGGCGGCGGTGGACAGCCGCGCCACCGCTTTTCCCGTCAGGTCCACAATGAGGAAGGAGACCCTCGTGGCGTCGAAACGTCGTCGCAGATCCTCCGCGATCACGTCGACGGCGTCCGCCGGCGCCGCCGTCTCCGCCGCCGTCAGCAATCGGGGAAGTCCACTCTGCTCACGACTCACGACCGTGGTCCCTTCCACCAGCCCCTCCTACCAGCTTGGGAACCGTTGCCGTCGGCGTCAATCCGTGAAGGGCACAGCCCGGCATCGCGGACGGTTGCCCTGCTCGGGCCCGAACCCCATGAGAAGTCTGGACGAAAGCGCCTCCCCTGCCGGCAGCGAGAGCCGAGGCTCTCGACAGCCCGTCGTCTCGGCGGGTGCCGTCCTCGGGGCAGGGCAGGGGACGTGACCGAGGAGTAGCCCCTCGCCCGCGACGGCAAGACTCCTTGGGATCAGTCCTGGCCAAGGTGTGTTCGGTGGTTCCCGCCCCGTCTTCACCGTCCGGAACTCCAGAAAGCGGGCGGCGGAACCGTGCCGTGGTCAGGTGGACCGCACGGTGGCCAGTGCCTTGTCCAGAGCGGCGCGGATCTCTTCGGACAACTGTTCGCTGTGGGCCCAGTCCACTATCTGTTCGGAGACCTGCCGCAGCTTGACATTGGTGTGTTGTGAGACTTCTCGGAGCACCTGGAAGCCCTGGTCGGGGCGCAGGCCACCGAGGGTGACAATCACCCCGATCGCCTGGTCGACCACGGCGTGAGAGACGACGGCCTCCTGCAACTGACCAATTTCCGCCCGCAACTCACCGATCTTGTTCCAAAGGCCTTCTCGCCCCGGGACCGTGTGCACTTCGGTCCGCACCGGGGCGCCATTGCGAGGGCTGTCCATCGTGATCACATCCCAGAAAGCGGGTCTCCCGCCCCGGTCACCCGTGCCGGAGCGGAACTGCGAGGACGACAGTTCGACTTTTACCCCAGAACCCTGCCCTTGCGCATCCTGTCCCGCGGCGTGCGTCTGCGCCCGTGAGCCGGCTCGGCCTGAGCGTCAGGGTGGAGGCCGCCGGTGAGGGAGCGCTCGCAGTGTGCCCGCGGTGTCGGGTTCACCCCTGCGGTCCGGCTTCGTCGGACTCTTCCTCTCCCGCCATGACCCGGATGTGGCGGGAGTCCCGTGCGACGTCCAGTCGACCATGATCAGGCCCCCGTCGACCGGATTAGGTACAGGCTGCGCCGAGGTCGTCGTCGGGCAGGCCGACTGCGCCCATGCGGCCTTCCGCGGCGGAATGCCGGGGTGTCACCGCCGTTCCTGGCGACGCCGGTGCTCGTCCCAGCGAGGAGTAGCGTGGTCAGGAGCGAGCGGAACAGAGCCTTCGTCCCGGACCCCTGAACGGTTGGTTCTCATGACCGACTCCGACACCGCCTCCGGTTCCCGCCATCTGCCGGGTGGCGTCCATACGGCGCTACGACCCGGATGCGCGCTGCTCCGGCTCGAGACGACGGCATCGCGGGAAGGCGTGCTGGACGGGGCGTGGTGGCCGAGGTCGCACGACATCGGTGCGGAGTTGCCCGCGCTGCTCAGCGCTCTCACCGAACACCTCGGCCCGTTGACGCGCGTCGGGCTGGACATCGCGGCCTGGGAGGGGCTGCCGACGCGAATCGTCGTCGACGACCGGGTGGTGCACATCGACTCGTTCCCCGTGAGCGACGACACCGTCCTGATCACCCGGGGCGAGAACGACCTGTTCTCACTGCTGGTGGTCCCGCCGGATGCAACACCCGAGGCCGCCCGCGCGGCGATGGCCCAGACCGTCGTGCCCGGCAATCCCAGTACGGCGGCGCAGATCCTCATCGACACGAGAGGCGGACAGGCACCGTAGCTCTGACGGGCCCCGTCGCCTCGCGGCCGAAACCAACGGTGCGCTCAGCCGCACCCTGCCACGCTGTCCGTTCGCCGCGGCGGGGTCGGGGAAGAACAGATCGGCGCACGCGTGCTTGGTCACCAGCAGATCGACACCCGTCCGGAGAGCCGGGGAAGGGACCTCGGGGCCCCGGCCACCGCGCCCCGGGTGCGCGCCGCTCCGGAGCCATGCCTGCATGGCTGCCTCCCTCCGGCCGCACCACCAGGACCCGGCGCACGAGTTGCCGCCGCAGCTGATCGGCCCGCTGATCGCCGAAGAGGCGGCCGGGCTCGGCGGTCGCCCTTCGGTTCACCATGGCGTAGAGGTGGAGGACGACGCTGGAGGCAGCCCTCGCAAGCCGGGCCTGGTGCGAACACAGGCGTTCGTACGGGCCGCAGGGCCGGACCGTGAGGTGGTGCGGCCCCTGCCGTGCCGCACGCCCGTCGACGCAGCCGCTTCCGGTGGCGGCCGACGTACCGTTGAAGTACCGAGGGCCTCACGCACTCCGGCCGCCACGCCGGGTCGTCCTCGGCGAGAGACGAACCCCGGGCCGTCGCAGTGGTCGGCGCGGAGACTGGTGGCCGTCATGTCCGCCGCGGTCGAAACAACGCCACGCAAACTCATCATGGCTGGTGCCGCGCTGAGCACCCGCGCGGGTCCACGCCGCGGCCGAGGGGAAACGTGATGGCCCTTTCCCGGCTGGACATCCATCGTCGGAATCGTGGGGAGCGGACGCTCGTCACGCTCGCCGGTGACATCGGACCTGCCACGACACCGCTGCTGCGGGCCGCGTTGGAGCGATGTCTGCTGGACGGCGTCAGCGTGATCGACGTCGACCTGACCACGGTCGGATCCTGCGACGGCAGGGGCCTGGACATCCTCCTGTCGGCATCACGACGCGCCGACCGGGTCCACGCTCACCTGCGGCTGCACCACCCGTGCGCGCAGATCACCAGGCTCCTCGATTCCACCGGATCCACGTCGCTGCTCCTCGCGGCCCCCGCGCCGTCCGGCGACCTCGTGAGCACCGCGACGCGGGCGCCCGGGGCCCCCGCTCGTCGACCGGACCAGCCGGTCCTCAAGGACGCGATCCGCCTTCGCCGGCTGACCCGCTGGCAGGCCGAAGACATGCGCGAGGACATCGCGGACCTGGCTGCGGAGTCCGTCGCGGGCACCGCCGGCGAGGCGTACCACGACCGCGGAGACTTCCTGCACCGCTTGGCGGTCACTGCCCACCGCCCCGGCTTCGCCCTGCTGGTCGCCGAGACAACGAGACTGGTCGGTTGCGCCTTCGGTTTCCCGGCGGGCTCGGACGGCTCCGGCCGCCAGGGGTTCGACGGAACGCTCCAGGAGATCATCCACCGGCTCACCTCCCGCGCACGGTTCGTCCTTCTCACCCAGGTCGTGGCCGATCCGCACGCTCAGCACCGCGATATCGCCCGCCGCCTGCAACAGCGTCTGCTCACAGACCTGCACTCCCCGCTCGGGGTCACCCTGCTGCATCCCGCCGACCAAGCAGGACAAGCCGCCTTCGCGTCCTGGGGCTGGCAGAACATGGGGGAGGTCGTCGGGCTGCCCGGCCCCGTCGCCCCCTGCGTGCTGACCCTGCCTGCCGAAGGGGCGCCCTTGGCGAGCAGGTGATGAAGGCCCGCGTTCGGAGGCCGACCGTTCAGCGCGCCCCCGAGTTCATCCGCGAGCACATACCCGCCGCCCTCGTGCCCTTCCGCTCGGCATCGCCCACACCCGGACCTTGATCGCGCAGCATCGGGTGCGGCCTGAGCCGGACGAAAGGCCTTGGGCCGTGTCTGACCGAGGATCTGACGGCTCGTGTCGCTGACCGGCTCGTGCGGTCAGGTGGTGGGGCGGGTGCCGGGGGTGTGGCCGAAGGTGCGGCGGAAGACGTCGATGAAGGTGCTGGCGGACGACCAGCCGCAGTGGTGGGCGACGGTGGTGACGGGGGTGTCGTCGGCCAGGAGGATCAGGGCGTGGTGGAGCCTGATCTGGGTGCGCCATTGAGGGTAGGTGAGGCCGAGGTCGTCGCGGAGGCGGCGGGAGAGGGTGCGGGCGCTGGCACCGATCCGGCGTCCGTGGTCGTCGAGGGAGCGGTTGTCGGCCGGGTCGGTGCGCAGGATGTCGTGCAGTGCGCGGAGCAGGGGGTCGGTGGGGGCCGGCAGGTGGAGGGGCCGTTCCGGGGAGAGGGTGAGCTGGTCGAGCATGACGGCGCGTAGGCGGTGGCGGGGTGGGGTGTCGTTGTCGGGGTCGCGGGTGTAGGTGACGATGAGTTCGCGCAGGAGAGGGCTGACGGCGAGGACCGCGGGTGTGTCCAGGCCGAGGGGGTTGTCGGTGGTGGGCAGGCCGACGAGGTGGAGGTCGAGTTCGCCGTGGGCCTGGTGCCGGTGGACGGTGCCGCCGGGGATCCAGAGCGCGCGGGTGGCGGGAGCGATCCAGGAGCCGGCATCGGTGGTCACCGCAATGGTGCCGCGGCTGGCGTAGGCGATCTGGTGGTCGTCCTGGCGGTGCGCGTCGATCTCGCCGCCGGAGGCCAGGTGCTGGGTCCGGGTCGGCGCGACAGCCGTGTGGCGGATTTCCTGCATCACCTGTCAATCTATCGGAAGCGCGACATGGGATGCTGCTCCCAGCATGGGTGGGGTGCGAAACAAGACATCGATCCTGCTGCTGGCCGTGGGGCACGCCTGCGTCGACATCTACCAGGGCGCCGTGGCGGCGCTGATCCCGTTCTTCGTGGCCGAACGGGACTACACCTACGCGGTCGCCTCCGGCATCGTGCTGGCCGCGTCCCTGCTGTCGTCGGTGGCCCAGCCGCTGTTCGGGGTGCTCACCGATCGGTGGGCGATGCCGTGGCTGTTGCCGGTCAGCACCCTGCTGGGCGGGGTGGGCATCGCACTCAGCGGCCTGAGCGGCTCCTACGGGCTCACCCTGTTCTTCGTCGCCGTCTCCGGCATCGGCGTGGCCGCCTACCATCCGGAATCCGCCCGCGTGGCCAGGAAGGCCGGCCAGGGCAGCCACAGCGCGATGAGCTGGTTCTCCCTCGGCGGCAACATCGGCTTCGCGCTCGCCCCGCTCATGGTGTCGGCCGCCATCGGACACGGCTCCCTGCGCTGGACACCCGTCCTCGTCCTGCCCGCGCTCGCCGGCGCCGCCCTGTGCGTACCCGTGCTGCGGATGCTCGCCCGGCCCCGGACCGGCACGGCCAAAACTCAAGTCCCCCCTGGCGCAGACGACGTGGCCTCGTTCGTGCGACTGTCCCTGGCGGTCGTCTTCCGCTCCGTCGTCTTCACCGGGCTGAGCACCTTCATCTCCCTCTACGCCCAGCAGCGCATGCAAGGCAGCACCACCGCCGGCACCGCCGCCCTGTTCCTGCTGTTCCTGGGCGGTGCCGCCGGATCGGTCCTGGGCGGATTCCTGGCCAACCGCTACAACCGCGTCCGCGTCTGCCGCTGGTCCTACCTGCTCTCCATCGCCGCCGTCACCGGCGTGATCCACACGCCCGGCCCGGCCATGTTCCTCTTCGTGGCTCTCACCTCCGCCGGCCTGTACGTCCCCTTCTCGCTTCAGGTCACTCTCGGCCAGGATTACCTGCCCTCCCGCATCGGCACGGCCAGCGGCATCACCCTCGGCCTCACCGTCAGCATCGGTGGCCTCGTCAGCCCCTTGCTGGGCCACCTCGCCGACACCACCAGCCTCCGGACCGCCCTCACTCCCCTGATCGCCATGCCGGCCCTGAGCTGGCTTCTCTTCCGCACCCTGCCCGAACCCACGACGCCCACCCGCACCGCCACACCCACACCCGCATCCGCATCCGCACAGCAAGCCGCGCATCCCCGCGCGGCCGATGAACAGTGCCCTTGCTGCCGAGCTGAGAGGGCTGGTTGTCAGAAGGCGACATCATGAGGGATGGTTGCCTTAAGACAACTGTTCCGTCGAGGTGATGAGGTGAGGGATTCGCTCAGCGGGTCCTCGGTCTTTGGTATCCACCCAAGCACAAACCGGCGCAAGCACGGATTCGGACCTAGCGTGGGGCGGTGCCCCGTACCCGGTTCTGGTCGCTGACGCAGAGGGCAGACTGATGCGCCGCAATGACGCGGCCGGCGCGCTCCTGCCCCGCGCAGTGCCCGGAACGCCCCTGGTGAATGCGGCTCCGTCCTGGATCGCCGACGCTCATCAAGCACTGCGCTTCCCCGGCCCACGCATCGTCCCGGAGACCGATGTGCCGTGGTCAGGTGCGATCGGGGGTCGCCGTTTCGAGGCACATCCCAGTGTGCGGGACGACGGTTCGGTGGTGTGGTGGCTGGTTGACGACACCGATCACCAGTTGGCCCGGGAAGCCCTGGAGACGGAGCGGAAGCGGACCGCGTTCCTCGCCGAGGCGTCCAGTGCCCTGCTCTCCTCGCTGAATCTGGGGCGCTGCATGGATGTGACCGCGCAGATGGCCGCCGAGAGCCTCGCCGATGCGGCGCTGGTCGTCGCGCCTGCCCGTGGGCCTCGGCTACCGGTGGTGACCTGCCTGCGTGGCGGGGTTCCCAGCCTGGCGCAAGAGAAGGTGGACCCCGAGGGGGTGCCAGGTCTGGCCGAGGCGCTGCGGGGGTTTCCGCCGGTGCCCTCGCGGTGGATCGACCCCGCGGCGGCGCCGCGTTGGATGGTGCCCCAGGGCTTCGGGCCGGTCGGCTCGATAGTGATCACCCCGCTGCCCGGGCACGGTGTCCCGGCCGGAGCGCTGGTGTTGCTGCGAAGGACGGAGAGTGTCGCGTTCAGTGAGGAAGAGGAAGTCTTCGCTCGGCTGTTCGCGGCCCGTTCCGGGGCGGCGATGTCGGCCGCCCGTCTCTATGCGGAGCAGAGCGCGATCACCGAGGTCCTGATGCGTGATCTTCTGCCGCCAGTGCTGCATCAGGTCTCCGGGGTCGACTTCGCCGGCCGGTACCGGCCGGCGGGGGACCACGAACGCATCGGCGGAGACTTCTACGACGTGCACCCCGCCACCGCCGATGGTGACGCTTCCTTGGTCACGCTCGGGGATGTGTGCGGAAAGGGCCTGGAGGCCGCCGTACTGACGGGCAAGATCCGCAACACGCTGCATGCGCTGCTGCCGCTGGCGGACAACCACGAGCGGATGCTCGACGTGCTCAACACCACACTGCTCAACTCGCACACCACTCGGTTCGCGACCCTGGTCCTGGCCTCCGCCAAGCGCCGGGGCAGCGAGGTGGATCTCAGGCTGACCAGCGGTGGCCACCCCGCGCCTCTGATCATCCGCGCGGACGGCACCGTCGAGGAAGCCGGGACCCGCGGCACCCTGATCGGGGCCATGCCCACGATCTCCGCCCTCACCGCGGCCGTGTCTCTGGCCCCCGGCGAGTCCTGTGTCCTGTACACCGATGGCATCACCGAAGCCAGGGGCGGGCCGATGGGTGACGTTCTCTTCGGCGACGAGCGTCTCAAGCGCGCCTTGTCCGAGTGCGCGGGCATGCCCGCCGAGGGGATCGCGGAGCACGTGCACATGCTGGCCTCCCAGTGGCTCGGCCAAGGCCGTCACGACGACATGGCAGTCGTCGTGATCTCCGCTCCCCGCACCCACCATCTGAGCGCGGTGAACGGCCACACACGGGGCAGGTACACCGCATGAACGCCAGTGTCTCGCCATACCTCGCAGCCGCCGCGGACATGCGGGAGCCGGCGGACCTGTTGTGGAACGCCGTCTCGGCGGGAGACGAGGCCGCGGCCACCGAGCTGGTGCTCCGTGCCCTCGACGAAGGGGCAGGACCGGAGAGCGTGCTGCTGGACGTCATCGCAGCCGTGCAGGGCAGGGTGGGTGAGGAGTGGGCGGCCAACCGGATCAGCGTTGCCCAGGAACACGCCGCGACCGCCATCAACGAGCGGGCGGTCACCGCGGTGAGCGTGCACCCCTCCGCCCGCACCGCAGTCTCCCGGGGCCGGATCACCGTCGCCTGCGTGGACGGCGAGTGGCACGCTCTGCCCGCCCGGCTCTTGGCCGAAGTACTGAAACTGCGCGGCTGGCAGATCGACTACCTCGGTGCCCAGGTCCCCTCACCGCACCTCATCGACCACCTTCACAAGACCCGCGCCGACGCGATCGCCCTGTCCAGTTCGATCGCCACGCGGCTGCCCACGGCCCACGCGGCGGTCACCGCGTGCCAGGCCATCGGCGTGCCCGTCCTCGTCGGAGGCGCCGCGTTCGGACCCGACGGGCACTACGCACGACTGCTGGGCGCCGACGCGTGGGCACCCGACGCCCGCACTGCCGCCGACCACCTTGCCCAGGGGCCGCTGCCCCGGCCACAGCCCGACCATCAGCAGATCGACGACCTGCCCCACCTGTCGGACCAGGAATACACCCTGGTCAGCCGGAACAGCAGGTCCCTGGTACGCGCCGTCTTCACCCAGCTGGAGACGACGTTTCCGGCGATGGCGTCCTACGACGATCTGCAGCGTGAGCGGACCGCGGAGGACCTGGCGCACATCGTGGAATTCCTCGCCACCGCCCTCTACCTCGGCGACGAGACCCTCTTCACCGGGTTCATCACCTGGACCGCGCAGATCCTGGTGGCGCGCGGTGTGCCCGCGATGAGTCTGCCTCCGGCACTGGGGCTGCTGGCCCATGAACTCAAGGACTTTCCCCGAGCCTGCCGTATGCTCCGGGCTGCCACGCACGTACTCACGACCGCCCACTCCAAGACCGCCGGGATCACCGCATGACCGCAGTACCCCTCGATCACCTGCGCCTCGTCATGGTCGACGCGCAGAACAAGGTCCGCATCGAAGTGCATGGCGATCTCGACTACGACAACGCCGATCTCCTCCTGGACGAGGCAACCGCCCAGCTCGCCGCCCGGCCCGGCCTAGAGGACCTCCATCTGCACTGCGCAGGACTCCGCATGGTCGACTCCATGGGCCTGTCCGTCCTGCTGATGATCGGCCGCCGCACCACTCAGGCAGGAGTGCGACTGCACCTGGACGATCGCCCCGCGCAACTGGACCGCCTCCTGGACCTCACCGGCACCCTCACCCACCTCACTGCCTCGGTCCCCGCCCGCGCCCCGCAATCCGTAGCGGGCGAAGACGACGTCCTTGCGGCCCGTCCTACCGGACCGGACGGCACCACCTGATCCAGTGTCCGGCCGCCGGCCGGGCAGAAGCACACCACTGAGGGCCACCATGACCGCACCGGACGCAGCCCCCGACAGGACCTGCCATGAGGCAATACGGTCCGCCGGCAACATCACCGAACTCCTCGACGTGCTGTGGGAGCACGCCAGGAATGCCACCGACGGTGGCACCACGCCCACATCGACGTCCCAGCTGCGCCTGATGTACCTCGCCGACCGTGCGGACGGGATCCGGATGCGCACCGTCTGCCAACTGCTTGCCTCCGCGCCGTCCACCGTGACCCGCATGTGCGACCGCCTGCAAGCCATCGGCTTCCTCGAACGCCTGCCCTGCCCCGGCAACGGCCGCGAGATCATCCTGCGACTGACCCCCGCAGGCACCCGGCACCTGCTGCGCATCCGCGAACAACGCGACGGTGTGCTCCACCGTGCCATCAGCAACATGCCCTCCACGGAACGGCGTGCCCTCGCCACGGGGCTCGCCGCGCTGCAAGCGGAGCTCGACGCCGCTCACGGCGACGAAGACGCAACACCCGCAGCGCATCCCGCAGCTTGAGCGCCGTGACCCCTGCGAGGAATCACTCTCGGTGCAGTTCCCCGCTTCGAGGGCTGTTCTGCGGGCGATGCGTCAACCGTGGGCGGTGGTGCCCAGTACAGCCCTGATCGTCTTTCCGGCAGCAGTGGTACGCACCGACACCTCGTCACTGAGGAGTTGGATCAAGGGCCACCCGAACCCGCCCGGAGCACCGGCCCGGTCGCGGGCGTGGGTGTGCGGGACGACGGGTGACGCGTCGGTCACGCTGATGGTGATCGTGCCCGCAACGAGGCGCGCGTCGAAGGCGATCAGGCCACCGCCGTGCCGACCGGCGTTGGTGACCAACTCCGTGACCACGAGCAGGATGTCGTCGGTGACCTGCGAAGGTGGGGCCGGATCGCACGTCAGAAGCAGTTCTCGGACGCGGTCACGCGCGGTGGCAGCGCTGAGGGGCGGCTCCAGCCAACCGGCTGTCGTCTCGGCTGTGGTCACGTGCCTTCACCCCTGTCTTCTCGGCCACTCCCCCAGGCGGCCGCCCGAGCCTCTGGGGTGTGCGGCGCTCATTGCCGATGGGCGGCGTCGCCGCGGGACCTGATCAGGGCCACGGCGGCCCCGATGTCGCTGGTGAGGTCGAAGGCACGGGCGACGTCGGTCAGCGTGAGAAGTCGCTCCACCACCGGGGGCAACTGGGTGAGCACGAACGGGACGCCCACTCGGTCGTGTTCGGTCTTGGCGGCCAGCAGAGTGTGGAGGAAGGCGGAGTCGGCGAACGTGACCTTGGCCAAATCCAGGACGGTGCCCGCCGGGCGGTCCGCCGAGGGGACCAGGGTCAGGGCCAGGCTTTCGTCGCTGTCGGGGTCGAACTCCCCGACGGCCTGCACGATCCGCACCTCGTCGACCGTCGTGACGGTCACCTCCGCTTCGACTCCCATACGGGGATTCTCCCAGGTCGCTGAGGAGGAGGCGCAGTGAGGGGCACGAGGCTCGGCTGGGGCCGGGGTCGCACGCGCGTCCGCGGCGGCCCTCCCTTCGTCAGTCCCGCCCGTACCAGTCGAGGCAGACGACCAGAGCGTCGTCGTCCAAGGGCGTGTTGCCACGGTACGTGGCCAGCTCACGCAGCACGGCTCCAGGCACCTGCTGCGGCGGCAGCAGCCGGGCGGCGGTCAGTGACCGGGCGAGCGCTCGTTCCCCGTACTTCTCCGCTGCGGGGGAGACGGAGTCGTAGACGCCGTCGCTGCCGATCAGCAGGCGGTCGCCAGGAAGCACCTGGAAGTACTCGGAGGTGTAGTGGGTGTCCTCGAACATACCGAGAGGCAACTGCTCCTCCAGCGGCAGGGAGTCGACCTCCTTGTCCCGCATCCGCCAGATGCGGGGTGATCCGGCGTCCACGGCCTCGACCTCGCCGGTCGCGAGGTCGAAGCGCAGCAGAACGACCGCCACGTGCGCAGAACCGCGGTACTGCGCATACACCGCCTGGTCGGCGAGTGCCGCCTGGTCGGCCAGGCCCAGCCCGGCACGCCGGGCGTTGCGCATGGCGTTGACGGCGAGGTTGGTGAGCAGGGCTGCCTCGATGCCCTCGCCCATGCCATTGGTGACGGTGAGCGTGAGATGGTCGGCGGACGCGGACCAGTCGAAGTTGTCCCCGAAGATCGCGTACGCGGGCTCCAGATGGCCGCCGAGGGAGAACTCGGGGCGCGAGCAGGCACGGCCGGGCAGCAGCTGCCACTGCATCTCCGCCGCCAGGGTCAGGCGCGCGGCACGCCGAGCGAGCAGATAGAGGTCGGTGTCACGCTCCGCGACGAGGATCTCATGGCCGAGAACGTCGCAGAGGTGCTGCATCTCCGGAATCAGCTCCGGAGAGTGGCGGTCCTCCGGCAGGGTGACGGACAGAACTCCCAGGCGGTCGCCGCGGATCGTGACCGGGAGGTGAACGGTCACCGCGTGTGCGTCGGGATCGGCGAGAACGAAAGGTTCCTGCGACCCGAACGCCCTGCCCTGCGGGCTGTCGTGGATCTTGACCGGCTCCGTGGTGAACGGCACTGTCTCGACCGCCTGGAGCGAGCGCATTCCGTAGTCGGCCATGCGCAGTTCGACGCGTCCGGCGCCATATTGCTCCATGAGGGCGGCTGTCACGACGTCGAGCAGCGCATTCGGCGTCGCCGCGCGCAGCGCCCGCTCCACGGAGGTGAGTCTGTCCACGTGTCCCGCTTCCCTTACGTACCGCTTCCAGCGGTAGCGGCACATTCTACCGAGGTGACTGTCCTCGACGGCCGGCGTTCAGGCCGGCGGTGAACGTGCCCCGTCGGCTTCGTCAGCCCCGGTGGGACAGGTTCGACGGAAGCCGGCCCGCGAGGACGCGCTCCGCCGTGTTCACCGAGTCCACCAGCGGGTGCAGCGCCAGGGCCCGCAGCGCCGCGGACCGCGAGCCGCTGGCCGCCGCCTCGATCGCCGCGCGGTCCACCGCCTTCACGCTGAGCATCAGGCCGAGCTGGTCCGGCGCCACCGGCCCCGTGGCCAGGGGGGTCGCGCCGGTGGCGTCGACCAGGCAGGGCACCTCGACGACCGCGTCCGCGTCCAGGCCCGGGACGGCCGTGCGGTTGCGGACGTTGAGGATCAGCGTCGTCCGCTCGTTGCGGGCGATCGCGCGCATCAGCGCCAGCGCGACCCGGTCGTAGCCGCCGCCCTCGAGATCGGACGCGGCGCGCTGCCAGCCACCCGTGCTCTCCCGGCTCTCGGCCATGTACGTCGCCTCGCGTTCCTGGCGCGTGCGCTCCCACGCGGCGAAGGCGTGCTCGGGCCGGGCTGCCGCTTCCGCGTAGAAGGCGGCCTGCTGCTCGCGCAGGTACTCCCCGCGGGTCGCGGGGGCCTGCCGCAGCGCCGCGACCGCCTCCCGGTTGAAGTAGTAGTAGTGCAGGTACTCGTTGGGCAGCGCGCCGAGCGTGCGCAGCCAGTCGGCGCCGAAGAGCCTGCCCTCCTCGAAGGACTCCAGCGCGGTGGCGTCCGCCAGCAGCTCCGGCAGCCGGTCGCGGCCGTCCACGGTGACCCGCCGCAGCCAGCCGAGGTGGTTGAGCCCCACGTAGTCGTAGCCCACGCGGTCCGGATCCGCGCCCAGCGCTCGCGCGGCCCGCCGGCACAGTCCGACCGGCGAGTCGCAGATGCCGATGACGCGGTCCCCGAGAACGCGCTGCATGGCCTCGGTGACCATGCCCGCCGGGTTGGTGAAGTTGATGACCCAGGCGTCCGGCGCGACGGCCGCGACCCGCTCGGCGATCCGCACCGCCTCCGGCACCGTGCGCAGTCCGTACAGGACGCCGCCCGCGCCGACCGTCTCCTGCCCGAGGATCCCCTCGCCGAGTGCCGCACGCTCGTCCCGGGCACGGCCGTCCAGGCCACCGACACGGATCGCGGAGAAGACGAAGTCCGCGCCGCGCAGCGCGTCGTCGAGGTCGGTGGTGGTCCGGACGACGGGCGGAGCCGGCCGGTCGTTCCCGGCGAGCGCGGCCGCCTGCTCGGCGAGGACCGAGGAGATGGCGTCGAGCCTCGCCCGCTCGGTGTCGTACAGCAGCAGTTCGGTGCACCGGCCGGTCGCCTCGCCGTCGTCCGTGACCAGGGCGCGGTGGACGAGCGGTACGCGGAACCCGCCGCCGCCGAGCAGAGTGAGCCTCATACGGTGATTACCTCCGTCCCGGCCTCGCGGAACGCCGCGAGGGTGGCCGGGTCCGATGTGACGTTGGTGAGCAGGGCGGCCTTGGCCGACAACTCGTCCACCGCCACGTCCTCGAAGGCCGGCTCGTCGTCGGCGCGGGCGGTCACCGCCCCTCCGTGGACACGGGTGAGCCGGCCCGCCTCGCCCAGCTCGGTGAGGTCACGGCGGGCAGTGGCCTGGCTGACGCCGAGCCGTCGGGCGATCTCCCGGAGGGGCAGTACGCCCTCCTCACCGAGGACGGCGAGCAGTTCTCCGTGGCGTACCTCTCGCAACATGCCCCGCAATCTACTCCGCATGATCGGTTGTGCGCGGCCCGTACGACGCGCCGGTCCGGCCGTTTCGGTGCTCGTGGGGTGGGCGTCGTTTCCCCGGGTGGTACGGGGCGACGACGGAACAGCACGTCGGTTTCGAGTCGTGGTCGGAGCGGGACCGGCTGGTTCTCGTGGACTTCGATCCTGCTGTGGCGGGGACGGCATCCCAGCCGTTCTGGCCTCCTCGTGTGGGGGGTCAGTCGTTCCCGGCGGGGACGACCGTGCCGGTGGTCGTCCAGCCGGCGAGCAGGTCCAGTGCCTCTCGCTCCGGGGAGTCCGGTTCGGGGGTGTAGAAGTTGAGGGCTGATCCACGCCCCCCAGCCGTGGGACGACGTGGCGCGCACTGGAGGACGCCCACAAGGCGGGCAGGATCCGCGCCATCGGTGTGTCGAACTTTCTCCAGTCCGACCTGGAGAACATTTTCGCCCACGGGACTGTGGCACCGCACGTGAACCAGGTGCTCCTGCACGCCGGGAACACCCCGGCCGAGCTGCTGGCCTTCTGCGAGGAGCGCAGCATCCTCGTGCAGGCGTACTCGCCGATCGCCCACGGCACGCTCCTCGACAGCCGCCAGATCAAGGCGATCGCCGAGAAGTACGAGGTGAGCGTCCCCCAGCTCTGCATCCGCTACACCCTGCAACTGGGCACCCAGCCGCTGCCGAAGACCGCGAACCCCGACCACATGCGCTCCAACGCCGACGTCGACTTCGAGATCTCCGAGGAAGACATGGCCACCCTGCGCACCCTCGACGAGCGCGACTACGGCGAGCACGCCGCCTTCCCCGTCTACAGCGGCAAGTAGGACCGCACCCGGGCCGGCCGCCACGCCCCACGCCGCGGCCGGCCCGCCGTCACGCCTTGACGCCGCTGCCACAGAGGCGGCCCTGTCCTCAGCGACGGAGGACCGACATGGCGGACACGATGAAAGCCCTCCTGCTCGGCGGGGACCGGAGTGGGTACTGAACGACGTGCCCGTACCCGGGCCTGGGCCGGGCGAAGTGCTGATCCGCGACCACGATCGGCAAGATCGTGTGCACATGCGCCTGAAGACCTGTTCCGGCTCAACCGGCATCGCGCTGCTCAGTTTGTTCTTCGGCCTGAGCCCAGCCGGGTGCGCAAGACCGCCACACCGTCCCCCTCGAGGTCCTCGTACGCCGCCGCGCGGCCCGCCATCCCCATCACCAGAGACAGCGTCGGCCCCCGGAGCAGATCCCCCGAGCCGGTGGCGAACGGGCCGTCCGTGGCCTCGACCCGCAAGCCGGCGATGGCACTGCGGCTCGAAACGGTGAAGTCGCGGGCGGCGAAGAAGCGGGCCACGGCGGTGGTCGTGGCCACCGGTGGTGTCCGCACCAGGCCCAGCGGCCGACGGACGTCCTCGCCGTGCACGACGATTTCGCCCAGCCAAGCCGCCGTGTGTCCCGTGGGCCCGGCGGGCCCGGCGACGGCATCGCGAAACCGTTGCAAGGTCGCCTCAGGTGTAGCACCACGGTGCTCAGCGAGTCGTCGGTCGTTGTGCAGGTCGGCGTCGAACCGCGCGGCCAGCATGCTCAGCAGCCAACGCCACCGTCCCACGCGGGCACCCGCGGTCAGGTGGGCCACGACCTCCTCCACCGTCCAGCGCCCACACAGCGACGAGGCCGCCCACTGCGCCGCACTGAGCCCGGCCAGGTCTTGGGCGAGCGCGGAGCGCTCGACGTGGATCGCCCGCTCCAGGTCCCGCCGGGTCTCCGGAATGTGCGGTTCGGTCATGGCGCGGGCCTCCAGGTGTCGGGTGTCGTGCATCGGACTCCCGCCGACGTCAGAACTCATCGGTCACCACCAAGTGTGGGCCGCCACCCGGCCTCCTGACGGGCACGGAGCCCACATTCGTCTGGACCTATTTTGTCTAGACCTATTGCCCCGCCCGTAATCCGCGGGCTACCTTTCCCGCTGCTCGGAGTCCTTCAAGAATCCGTCAAGTCCCTTGATGGGCAAGGGTGGAAGGAGCAAATCCGCATGCAGGACCGGAGTCTTTCCCGACGAACCGTGCTCGCCTCCGCGACCGTGGTCGCCGCGGGCGCGACGGCCGTCTCGGGTGTGGCAGCCACCCCGGCGGTCGCCCACTCGCGTGACCGGCGCCTCAAGAAGATCATCTCCAGGATGAGCGTCGAGGCGAAGATCGGGCAGCTGTTCGTGCCGTACTTCTACGGCACGTCGGCGACTTCCCCCAGCCCGCTCGACCAGGACCGCAACCTCAAGGAACTCGGCGTCCGCACCGTGGCCGAGCTCATCGCCAAGTACCACGTCGGCGGGGTCATCTACTTCTCCGGCTGGGCGAACAACATCCAGGACCCCCGCCAGATCGCGGACCTCAGCAATGGTGTGCAGCGGGCCTCGCTCGCGCTGCCCACCCCCATCCCCTCCCTGATCTCCATCGACCAGGAGCACGGCGTCAACGTCCGCATCGGCAGCGGCGCCACCCAGCTGCCGGGGGCGATGGCGCTCGGCGCGGGTCGCTCGCTCTCCGACGCGCGCACCGCCGGCTGGATATCGGGCACCGAACTCGCCGCCCTCGGCATCCATCAGAACTTCGCGCCGGTCGCCGACGTCAACGTCAATCCGGCCAACCCCATCATCAACGTCCGCTCCTTCGGTGCCGACGCCCACGCGGTCGGTCGCATGGTGGACGCCCAGGTGACGGGTTATCAGCGGGCCGGTGTCGTGGCCTGCGCCAAGCACTTCCCGGGCCACGGGGACACCGGCGAGGACAGCCACACCGGACTGCCCGTGATCACCCACACCCGCGAGGAGTGGGAGCGCGTCGACGCCCCGCCCTTCCGGGCCGCGATCGCCGCCGGCGTCGACTCGATCATGACCGCGCATCTCCAGGTCCCGGCGCTCGACCCCAGCAACGAGCCCGCCACCCTGTCGCCCGCCATCCTCCAGGGCGTGCTGCGCGACGAACTCGGCTTCGACGGTGTGATCGTCACCGACGCCCTCAACATGCAGGGCGTACGCACCAAGTACGGCGACGACCGCGTGCCGGTCCTCGCCCTCAAGGCCGGCGTCGACCAACTGCTCTTCCCGCCGAACATGGACGTCGCCTACAACGGTGTCCTGGCCGCCGTCCGGGAAGGGGAGATCACCGAGGACCGCCTCGACGAATCGGTCCTGCGCGTCCTGCGGGTCAAGGACAAGGCCGGCCTGCTCGGCGGCAGCCCCTACGTGTCGCGGAGGGAGGTCGACCGGGTCGTCGGGGCCCGGGGTCACCTGCGCGCCGCCGCCCGTATCGCCGAGCGCACCACCACCCTGCTGGTCAACGAGGACGACGCGCTCCCGCTGCGCCGCAGGCAGCGGAAGCTGCTCGTGGTCGGCGCCAGCCCGGCCTTCCCGACCGACGCCAACCGCACCACGGTGCCCGAGCTGGCCAAGGCGTTCGACGAACTGGGCTACCGCACCACCCACCTCGCCACCGGCCGGACACCCGACGCGGCGAAGATCGACGAGGCCGTGGCCGCCGCGCGGGGACGGGACGCGGTGGTGGTCACCACCGACAACGTCGGTGCCACCAGCGCCCAGCGCATCCTGGTGTCCCGGCTGCTCGCGACCGGCGTCCCCGTCGTCCACCTCGCGGTGCGCAACCCCTACGACATCGCCCACCTCGGCGGAGTCCCGGCCTCACTGGTCTCCTACTGCTGGACCGAGGTCGAACTGCGCGCCGCGGCCCGGGTGATCGCCGGCCGGGTCGAGCCGCGGGGCAAGCTGCCCGTGCCCATCCAGCGGGCCGACGATCCGGCCAGGGTCCTCTTCCGCATGGGACACGGCTTGTCGTACGACGACTGAGGTCGCGTAGCCGCAACGGGTTCCGGCTCCGGTGCTTCCGCTTCAGGGGGCATCGGGCCGACCGGCGCCGCTCGCGCTCGGTTCGGCCGCGCAGGCCCGGTCGGTGCGCGGGCGCTCCCCGGTGACCAGGAACGCGGTCGTCGCGTCGTTGAGGCAGCGGTTCTCGAGGTAGAGCACGCTCTGCGGCACGCCGTAGTACTTCAGCACCAGCGGGTAGCTCGGGCCGGGCGCGCCCGGTCCGCCGGCGTTCGTGAACAGCACGCCTCGGCGCTTCTCGGAGTTCGTGCTCGCCAGGCGTCAGATCGCGACGTCGATCTTCCTGCCGTCGGGGTTCCGGTAGTCCAGCGGCACCTTGAGTGTGCCGCACTGCAGTCTCGGCAGTGGGGTGCCGGGACACTCGCCCCAGCTGATCCCGTCAGGAGGCGCCGTCGCGCTCGGTGCCGTCTGCGCGGAAGCGCCCTGCCAGGTGAGCAGCGCCACCATGACGGTGGCGAGGACCCCGACGAAAAGCCTTCGCATGCAGTACTCCTTGCTCTTTGCTTCGTGGAGCGTGGTGGGGGGAGCAGGGGCGCGTCAGCCCGCCGCGCCGTCGAGGAGTCGGCTGTAGCGGAGCCGCAGGGCACGCTCCGTACTGGCCGTCACCGTGATGAGGCCGACCACGGTGTTGCCCCAGGCCGGCAGGTCGACGGGAGCGGTGAAGGTCCCGCCGACGTGCCGGGCGATCTCCTCCGGTTGGGTGAGCTGTTCGGCGAGCTGCGTGAGGACGAGGAACAGGCCGACGAGGAGCACGACCGCCGAGAGGAAGCCGACGGCGCGGCTCACCACGGGGTGCTTGCGGTCGAAGTGGGCGCGGCGCCCTTCGGCCGAGTCGCGGTCGGGGACGAGCTGGTACTCGGCCCCGTCATCGGTGACGTAGTGACAGCGCTTGAGCCCGAACTCGCTCCTCCTCACCTCCACGACGCCGCCCGGAACGGGGAAGGCGGCGGGGAGCTTCGACTCGGCGTGCTGCCTGCCGTCGAGGTACAGCTGGGCGCTGACCCTGCCGGAGTCGTCGCTCTTCCCGTGCCTGACGTCGACGGCGTAGACGCTCCGGCCGCCGTCGTCGTTCGGCAGCTTGAGGTAGAACAGGGCGCGGAACGGCAACTGCCACCAACGGAAACGCTTCAGCGCCCGCCCGTCCCCTGGCCTGACCCGCCGCACGGCCCGCCGACGGCGCACGTCCTCGAACATGCCTGCCACTCCTTCTGCTCGCTCGGCTCGCGCTGCTCTTCGGTTGTCCCGGCGCATGAAGGAGTCTGTTGGCGCGGCGGGGACCGCACATCGGCCCCGCGGTCGGGAACGTCTTGGACCACGGGCGAGGCAGGGATTCGACTTTGGTCTAGGGCGCCTCAGTCCTCTGACCGAGTCACCGGCCGCACGGCTTCGCGATAATGGGCGGGTGAACATGGACGTCGCGCCACGGCTCGGGTGGTGGCAGCAGACCTGGCGGCTGACGGCAGCCGCGGCCCTGGGCCTGGTGGCCTGGGTCACGACCGGTGTGGCGGTGTCGAATGGGCCGGCGGGCGAAGTGGGCTCCTGGTTCTTCATCGGTGATCCGCTGGTGGCCGGCGCCTGCCTGACGGCGCTCCTGTGGCGGCGGCGGTTCCCGCTCGCCGTCGCACTGGCGGTGTCGGTCGCCTCGACCACCTCGGCGCTGGCCACCGGCGCGGCGCTGGTGGC
The DNA here is from genome assembly GCF_036246005.1 of Streptomyces sp. NBC_01723. NCBI lineage: Bacteria > Bacillati > Actinomycetota > Actinomycetes > Kitasatosporales > Streptomycetaceae > Streptomyces > Streptomyces sp. NBC_01723. The sequence goes on along the minus strand of NZ_CP109171.1, from coordinate 6,738,192 downwards.
CCTGGGCTCGATCTCCACCCGTCGTCGTCCGGTGGAGATCGGGGCCGTGGTGCTGGCCTACGTGACCGCGACCCAGTTCGCCGTCCAGATCTATCCGGTCGAGACCCCGCCCGGCTCGTTCTGGTTCCAACTCGTGTCGCCGGCCCTGACCGCGGGCATCGCGGTGGCGATGGGCATGGCCGTCGGGGCCCGGCGCGTCGAGGTGCGGTCCCTGCGGGAGCGGGCGGAGAGCGCGGAGCGGGAGCAGTCCGCGCGGGCGGCGCAGGCGCGGGCCCTGGAACGCAACCGGATCGCCCGCGAGATGCACGACGTCCTCGCCCACCGGATCTCCCTGGTGGCCATGCAGGCCGGCGTGCTGGACCACCGCCGGGATCTCAAGGCCGAGGAGAACCGCGTACTGGTCCGCGGCATCGCCGAGGGGTCCCACCTCGCCCTGGAGGAGCTACGGGACGTCCTGGGCGTGCTCCGGGCCGACCCCGGTCTCCCGGATCCGCCGCAGCCCTCGCTGGACTGCGTCCCCGACCTGGTGGCCGACGCCCGCGCGTCCGGACTGGACGTCACGCTCGCCGGCACCGTGACGGGGACGCCGCCCGACCTCGTCGGCCGCACCGGCTACCGGGTCGTCCAGGAGGGGCTGACCAACGCCGCCAAACACGCCCCGGACGCGCGCATCCGCATCACCCTGGAAGGAGCGGCGGGCGACAGCCTCCGGGTGAGCGTCCGCAATTCCCCGTCGACCACGACGGCCGCGAAGCCGCCGGCGTCGGGATTCGGCCTGCTCGGCCTCGGCGAGCGTGTCGACCTCGCCGGTGGAGAGCTGCGCCACCACCCCACACAGGACGACGGCTACCTCCTCACCGCACAACTGCCCTGGCCGAGCCCCACGCACGAAAAGAGAGCATGAGTGGACAACGAGCGGGAGCCGGTGCGGGTCGTCATCGTCGACGACGAACAGCTGGTGCGCATGGCGCTGCGGCTCGTCATCGACGGCGAACCGGACCTGACCGTCGTCGCGGAGGCGGCCGACGGCGACACGGCGATCGCCGTGGTGGACGAACATCGGCCGGACGTCGTGCTGATGGACGTGCGCATGCCCGGCCGTGACGGTCTCAGCGCGACCCGGGAGCTGCTCACCCGGCCGGCGCCGCCGCGGGTGCTGATCCTGACCACCTTCGACTCCGACGATCTGGTGCTCGGCGCCCTGCGCACCGGAGCCCTCGGGTTCGTCCTCAAGGACACCCAGCCGCCGCAGCTCCTCGACGCGGTGCGGGCGGTCGCGGACGGCAATCCCGTGCTGTCTCCTGCCGCCACGGCCCGGGTGATCGCCGCGGCCACCGGTCCGCAGTCCTCGCACGCCCGTGACTCGTCGCGCGAGGCCGCGCGGAAGCAGCTGGCCGCGTTGACCGAACGGGAACTCGACACCGCCCGGGCCATCGCCGACGGGCTGGGCAACCCGGAGATCGCCCGGCGGCTGCACATCAGCGTGGCGACGGTCAAGGCGCACACGGGCAGTCTGTTCGCCAAGCTGGCGGTCGAGAACCGGGTGCAGATCGCCCTCCTGGTGCGTGACGCCGAGGGGTGACCCCAGGCAGGTGGCCCCCGGCGGCCGGTCAGAGGTCGTCGGCCGCGCCCAGTCCGGTGAGGGCACCCACCGGGTCGAGGTCGGGGGTGCCCCGTGGCCACCAGTCCTCCCGGCCGGGCTCCGACTCGTAGGCGTACCAGAGTCCTGACCGGCCGAGCCGGAGCTGGACGTGGCCGGCGGGGTGGGTGAGGCGGTTGCGCCAGGGCCGGAACGCGGGGAGGTCGGCGGCGAGCAGCAGGGGGCGGGCGCGGTCGAAACGGCCGGCCGGCGGGTCCCAGGCCTCCTCCAGTACGTCCAGGCCGTCGGCGCCGCCCTGTCGCCAGGCCGCCACGGCGCGCGCCAGGTCGGCCTGGTCCCGCCCGGCCGCGCCGGCCAGGGAGGCGTAGAGCGCCCGGGTGCCGGCGGTGAGACCGGAGCCGGGGCGGGCCGCGGCGAGGCGGGCGGCGTCCTGCCACAGCGTCAGCCCGCTCACCGGGTCACGGCCGGTACTGAGCAGGGCGTGGGCGCGAGCGGCGGCGTCGGTGGCCAGCTGGTCCAGCGCGAAGGGGTCGGGTCCGCCGGGTGCCGCAGGGTAGGCCGGGGGCTGCTCGGGATGCTGGGGTGTGGGGAGCGGGGCGGGGAGGGGCGGGAGAGGCCGCGTGTCCAGTGCCGCACTGGCCCGTACGCCGGGCAGTGGCGCCGGTCCGCGGTCCTGGGCGGCACGCGCGGCACGGGCCGCGTTCAGCCGGGACAGGGCGTCGAGCAGCGCGCGTTCGCCCCGGCCGCGGAGCAGGAGCAGGACGAAGGGGTCGGTGTCGAGCAGCCGCGCCGTCTGGTAGCAGAGCGCGGCGGCGTGTTTGCAGGGGTGCCCCGAGTCGGGGCAACTGCACCGGGGCGCGAGGTCGCCGGGGCCGGGGAGCAGCGGCGCCCCGCAGTCCGCCAGGGAGTGGGGCAGCTCCCCGTCGAGGAGCGCGGCGATGTGTCCGGGCCGCTCGACGGCGGCGTCCAGGAACCGCTGCCAGTCGTCGTCGCCCAGCGTCCGCAACCGCACCTGCACCCGGTACGGCCGCGGCCGGCTGCCCTGTACGTAGGCGAGGACCAGGCCGGGCGTCACGGTGATGGCGTCGACGTGACCCCGCTCGGCATAGCCGCGTCCGCGGGCCAGCCGGGCCGCGTCCAGGGCGCCTTCTTCCAGCGCGCTCACCCACGCGTTCCCCCACCAGGTCGCGGCGAGGCCCTCGTCCGGCGCGCGGTGCGGGAGCGCGGGGAAGGTGCGGCGGAGGTCGCCGTCGCGGTCCGGGGCGGCCATCGAGCGGGGGGTGCTGCGGGGCTTCGCGGAGGGGACGGGCGGGGCGGAGTGGGCCTCGCGGGGGGTGGTGTCGCCGTGCGGGAGCGAGGAGGTGGTCGCGGGGCGGGGCTGCCGGTCGGGCGGCGAGTCCTCGGCGGGGTGCGGTGTCCGTGCCGCGACGGCGGGTGTCCGGGACTGTTCGTCGGCCGGGCCGCCCGGCGTGTGCGGCCCTTCGGGTGCTGCCGGGGGCGGGGCGTCCTCGTCCTCCCGGTCCGTCTCCGGCGGCAGTCGGAAGGCGTCCGTGGCGAAGTCCCGTACGGCACGGGCGCGGGCCCGGGCGTCGGCGGCGCGCGGGTCGCCCGCGGTGGGCCGTGGGTGCCGGGGCGGGGCCGGGCCTCGCCGGGTGCTCGACGCTTCCTTGCTCTCGGCGGCCGCGCGCGCCTGCCGCCGCGCCGCACGCAGGGCCTCTCGTGCCACGTCGGCCGGGCGGGTGTCGCCCGCGTCCGGGGTGGTGAGGGAAGAGGGTGGCGAGACGTCAGGACGGTTCGGTGCGGCGGGGTGGGGCGTTGCATCGGGCTCGGAGACGGGGCCGGCGTCGGGGCCCGAGTCGAGGCCCGAGTCGGGGTCGTCCGTGGGGCCGGACGGGGCTTGGGGAGCCGTCTCCTCGGGCTGCTCGGCGTCGGCGTCGTGCGCCGGAGTGTGCCGTGCGGTCCGGGTGCCGCGCAGCGCCGCGCGTGCGATGTCACCGGGGCGCGGAGGGCGGTCCCCGTCCCCGTCGCCGCCCTGGTCCCGGTCATGCTGCCGCGCGGGCTCGCGGACCGAGGTGTCGGGCTCCGGGTGGGCGCCGGTCCCGGACGCGGTGTCCGTGGGGGTGTCCGGTGTCGTCTCGCCGCGCAGTCGGGCCTCGCGCAGGGCGCGGCGGGCCTCGTCGGCGGGACGGGCGGTCATGACGGCCTCCGCAGGGACACCAGGTCGGACAGTTCACGGGCCGTCAGCTCGGTGAGGGCCGACTCGCCGGAGCCGAGGATCGCGTCGGCCAGGGCGCGCTTGGACTGGAGCATCTCGGCGATCCGGTCCTCGACCGTGCCCTCGGTGATGAGGCGGTGCACCTGGACCGGCTGGGTCTGGCCGATGCGGTAGGCGCGGTCGGTGGCCTGCTCCTCGACGGCCGGGTTCCACCACCGGTCGAAGTGCACGACGTGGCCCGCGCGGGTGAGGTTCAGGCCGGTGCCGGCGGCCTTGAGGGACAGGACGAGGACCGGCGTCCCGCCGCTCTGGAAGCGGTCCACCATGCGTTCGCGCTCGGGCACCGGCGTGCCGCCGTGAAGCAGGTCGACGGGGACCGCGCGGGCGGCCAGGTGGGAGGTGATGAGACGGGCCATGCCGACGTACTGCGTGAAGACGAGCGCCGATCCGTCCTCCGCGAGCAGCGTGTCCAACAGCTCGTCCAGCAGGGCGAGCTTCCCCGAGCGGGCGGCCATGCGGTCGGCGCCGCCCCCACCTGTGGCGCCCGGCGGGTGCTCTTCCTTGAGGAAGAGCGCGGGGTGGTCGCAGATCTGCTTGAGCGAGGTCAGGAGCTTGAGGACGAGACCGCGGCGGCCGATGCCCTCGGCCTCCTCGATGGCGAGCATCGACTCGCGCACCACCGCCTCGTACAGCGCGGCCTGTTCGCGGGTGAGGGGGACGGGGTGGTCGGTCTCGGTCTTCGGCGGCAGCTCGGGGACGATGCCGGGGTCGGACTTCTTGCGGCGGAGCAGGAAGGGGCGGATCAGGCGGGCGAGGCGGGCGACCGCCTCGTCGTCCTCGCCGTTCTCCACCGCGCGGGCGTGGCGCGCGCGGAAGGACTTCAGGGGGCCGAGGAGTCCGGGGGTGGTCCAGTCGAGCAGGGCCCACAGCTCGGAGAGGTTGTTCTCCACCGGTGTGCCGGTCAGCGCCACGCGCGCGGGGGACGGGATGGTGCGCAGGGCCTTCGCCGTCGCCGAGTACGGGTTCTTGACGTGCTGCGCCTCGTCCGCGACGACCATGCCCCAGGGCCGCTCGGCGAGCGCCGGGGCGGCGGACCGCATCGTGCCGTACGTGGTGAGCACGAAGCCGCCGGCCAGGTCGTCCAGGGTGCGGTCGGCGCCGTGGAAGCGGCGGACGGGGACGCCGGGCGCGAAGCGGGTGATCTCCCTCTGCCAGTTGCCCAGCAGTGAGGCCGGGCAGACCACCAGGGTGGGCTCGGTCCGGGCCCTCTTGAGGTGCAGGGCGATGACGGTGACCGTCTTGCCGAGGCCCATGTCGTCGGCGAGGCAGCCGCCGAGGCCGAGGGAGGTCATGAGGTCGAGCCAGGCGAGTCCGCGCAGCTGGTAGTCGCGGAGGGTGGCGTGCAGGCCGGGCGGCGGTTCGGCGGGGTGCACGCCCGCGGTGAGCCGGTCGCGCAGGGCGGCCAGCGCGCCGACGGGCACCACGTCGACGGTCTCGCCGTCGGCCTCCGCGCTGCCGGTGAGGGCGACGGACAGGGCGTCGACCGGGTCGAGCAGGCCCAGGTCGCGCTTGCGGGCCCGGCGGACGAGCGCCGGGTCGACCAGGACCCACCGGTCACGGAGCCGGACGACCGGGCGGTGGGCCTCCGCGAGGGTGTCCATCTCGGCCTCGGTGAGCGGGTCGCCTCCGATGGCCAGCTGCCAGCGGAACTGGAGGAGGTCCTCGCTCTCGAAGAATCCCGTGCCGTCCGTCGCCGAGCCCGGCGCGGTCCTGACGACCGCTGTCGCGGTGAGGTCCTGCGCGAGGTCGCGGGGCCAGTGCACGGCCACCCCGGCGGCCGCGAGCCGACCCGCCGCCACGCCCAGCAGGTCGGTGACCTCCTCCTCGGAAAGCCCGAGGACGTCGGGCACGTCCTGCTCGGTGAGGCGGTCGAGAGGCGGCCAGACCCGCGCCGCGCGTCGCACTCCGAGGGCGGCGTCGACACGCGCGCGGGGGCCGAACGCGGCGTCGGCCTCCCCCGACCACAGATCCGCGGCGTCGGCGACCAGGGTGGGGTCGGCGAGGCTGTGCACCTGGACGATCGCGGCCCCCGCGCTGCGCACCCCGCCGCTGTCGCCGCCCCCCTCGGCTGCGACGTCCCTGTCGAAGAGGTCGTACGCCGACAGGTCCAGGCGGAGCGAGATCCGCACGCCCGCGTCCATTCCGGCGGCGACCTCGGCGGCCCAGTCGTGGGCGCCGGGCAGACTCTGGGCCGCGCGTGCGGCGAAGGGGCGGCCCGAGGCGTGGGGTGCGGCCGGGGTGCGGGGCAGGGTGTCGGCGACGGCGTCCAGGAAGGCGCGGACCAGTGCCTCCGGCTGCGGCAGCCGGATCGGGCCCGGGCCGTCCAGCGGCACCGCGTGGCCCTCCGGGGGCAGGGCGGCGGCCACGGCCCGCAGGTGCGCGATGTCCTCGGGGTCCAGCGGTCCGGCGCGCCAGGCGTCGTGCCCGGTGGCGGTGAGGCCGGGCAGCAGCCTGCCGCGCGCGGTGAGTCGCAGGGCGTGCAGGGCCGCCGCTCCCCAGCAGGCGGTCGCCGGGTGGGCGGCCGGGTCGTGCCGGGCCCGCACCAGGAGCGGCAGGGCCTCGCCGAGCGGCAAAGACAGCGCGGGGGTCGTGGCACGCCGCACGCCGGTGCCGTGCCGGCGGACGACCGTCAGTTCCGTGCGCTCCGTGGGTCCGGCCGGGTCGCCGTCCGGTGTCGAGGCGTACCCGGAGAGGGTGTCGTCCCTGCCCGCCTCCGGGTCCCAGAAGGCGATCCGGGCGTCACGCGGAAGGGGTGCGGGCAGGAAGACGGCGGCCAGCCGGAGCGGGACGGACGGGGCGGGGCGCTGCGGCCCGCTCGTCTCCCGCCACTCCCCCGCTCGCCCGGAGACGGTTGCGTCCGCCACGGCCATGTCGCCCATACGTCCTGTCACCTCCCGCCCGTGGTCCCGATCAGCTGTCTTCGACTCTACGGGCGGGGTCTGACAATCGGCCCCGGCGGACCACCGGGCCCGAGCGTCCCTAGGGAACGGTGCGCGAGACGACGTACACCATCGGATAGTCCGGGTCGTCCAGGTCCACGACGACGTCCTGGGTCGGTGCCGGGTTCCGCTGCTCGTTGACCACGCCCCACCAGGTGCTGGAGGCGCGGAAGTTCCAGCCGGTGACCCGCTGGGCCCGGTCGCTGATGGCGATCTTGTCCTTCTCCAGCGCGTCCCGGTCGATGCCCAGTCCGGCCAGGAAGGCGTCCAGACCGGCGTTGGTGGTCTGGAACTGGACGTAGAGGCGGCTGGTCTTCCAGTTGTTCGTCTCGAAGTACGCGATCTTCTCGGAGGGCACCGGGACCGGCAGCTCGTAGATGCGGCGCTGGAGCTTGGACGGCCAGCCCCGGGTCATGCCGGTCGCCGCGTACTTCGCCTCCTTCTGCCGGCCGCTGTCGCGGCTCTGGTTGGCGGAGATCACGAGGTAGCCGGCGGGGACGCCGATGAGCAGCACGATGGTGAGCAGCGTCAGCGCCCGGCGCCGGATCATGTGCCGTCGGTCCTCGGCCGGTGGCCCGTGTTCCTCCGGCGTTCCGGCCTGGTGGGTCAGGGTCTCGGTCACAGCGACTCCCCGGAGGTACGGCGGGCCTCGGCGTACCGCTCGTAGCGCTCGTACCGCTCCACGCGGCGCCGCTTGGCGCGGCGGAACCGGCGGGCCACCAGCCGGGCCAGGTCGGCGGCGCCCACCATGCCGGCCTCGGGGCCCAGCTGGGCGCGGACGATGCGGGCCTCGGGGCGGTAGCCGCGGCCGGTGAGCTGGCGTTTGAAGGCGTCGCGTGCGGGACCGATGAGCAGGTCGTCCGCGGCGCTGACCCCGCCGCCGATCACGAAGCAGGACGGGTCGAGGGCGGCGGCGAGGTTGGCGATGCCGACGCCGAGCCACTGCCCGATGTCCTGGAGCAGCTCGACGCACATGGCGTCGCCGTCGCGGGCCAGCTCGGTGATCATCGGGCCGGTGATGTCGCCGATGCTGCCCTTGACGTGCTCGATGATCCCGTACGCCACCGGCGAGTCGGCCGCGGCCAGCTCGCGGGCCTCCCTGACCAGGGCGTTTCCGGAGCTGTACTGCTCCCAGCAGCCGCGGTTGCCGCACGGGCAGCGGTGACCGCCGGGCACCACCTGCATGTGCCCGAATTCACCGGCGACCCCGTACTTGCCCCGCTTGACCTGGCCGTCCTCCAGGATGGCGCCGCCGATGCCGGTGCCGAGCGTGATCATGACGAGGTGGTCCTCGCCGCGGCCGGCGCCGAAGCGCCACTCGGCCCAGGCGGCGGTGTTGGCGTCGTTGTCCACCAGGACGGGAACCGCGAGGCGGCCGGCGATGCGGTCGCGCAGCGGCTCGTTGCGCCAGGACAGGTGGGGGGCGAACAGCACGCGGTTGCGGTCGGCGTCGACCCAGCCTGCCGCGCCGATGCCGACGGCGTGCACGTCGTGCCGGTCGGAGAGGTCCAGGACCAGCTCGACGATGGTGTCCTCGACCACCTTCGGGCTCTTGGACTTGTCCGGGGTCTCCGTGCGCAGGCGCTCCAGGATGTTGCCGTCGGCGTCGACGACGCCCGCCATGACCTTCGTGCCGCCGATGTCGATGCCGACCGTGGGCACGCGGGGTGCCGTCAGGTGCGAGCGGCGTTCCCTCGTGCCCACGGTGCGCAGGACCGGGGCGCGGCGGGATCCGATGGGGGCGGTGAAGTCGCGGTAGGTGCTCATCGGGTGCGATTGTGCCGCACCCTCGGGCCGGGTGCCGAATGGGACAGGGGGTGGCGTCACCGGTTCATTGCCGTCTGCGGGTGCGTTGTGGCTGGTCGCGCCCCGCGGCGGCGCCGCCCTTGACACAGCCCCGCGCCCCTAAGAGGGGCGTTGCAGTTCGTGGCGTAGATCGTCCAGCTCGTTTCCGCCCGCCATCTGGCGCGTCAGCTCGTCCAGGGTGATGTCCTCGCGCTCGTGGTTGCCGACCATCGTGCCGCGCTTCAGGAGGATGAATCGGTCCCCGACCAGGTACGCGTGGTGCGGGTTGTGGGTGATGAGGACGACACCCAGACCCTGGTCGCGGGCGGCCGCCACGTACTTCAGGACGACGCCGGACTGCTTCACGCCGAGGGCGGCGGTCGGCTCGTCCAGGACGAGCACCTTCGCTCCGAAGTACACCGCGCGTGCGATCGCCACGCACTGGCGTTCGCCGCCGGAGAGGGTGCCGATGGGCTGGTCGACGTCGCGCAGGTCGATGCCCATGCGCAGGAGCTCCGCGTGGGTGGTGCGGCGCATGTGGTCGACGTCCATGCGCTTGAACGGGGCGACGCCCTTGCGGGGCTCGGAGCCGAGGAAGAAGTTGCGCCAGACCGGCATCAGCGGGACGACGGCGAGGTCCTGGTAGACGGTGGCGATGCCGCGGTCCAGGGCCTCGCGCGGGGAGCCGAGGCGGGTCTCCTCGCCGTCGAGGGCGAGGATGCCGCCGTCGTGCTGGTGCAGCCCGGAGATGATCTTGATGAGGGTCGACTTGCCCGCGCCGTTGTCGCCCAGGACGCAGGTGATCTCACCCGCGTGCACTTGGAGGGACACGCCTTCGAGGGCGCGTACGTTGCCGTAGTTCTTGCTGACGCCGGACAGCTCGACGAGCGCCTGGGGTGCCGGGGTCTGCGTCATTTGGTGGCCTCCGCGCGCTTGCGGACCCAGGCGTTGAGCAGGGTCGCGAGGAGCAGCATCGCTCCGAGGAAGAACTTGAACCAGTCGGGGTTCCACTCGGCGAAGACGATGCCCTTGCTGGTCATGCCGAAGATGAACGCGCCGACCGCCGAGCCGACGGCGCTGCCGTAGCCGCCGGTGATCAGGCAGCCGCCGATGACGGCCGCGATGATGTAGATCAGCTCGTTGCCGACGCCCTCGCCGGACTGGACGACGTCGTAGGAGAAGAGCAGGTGCTGGCCCGAGATCCAGGCGCCGAAGCCGACGCCCATGTAGAGGCCGATCTTTGTCCTGGTGACCGGGACGCCCACCGCGCGGGCGGCGTCCTTGTTGCCGCCGACCGCGAAGATCCAGTTGCCGGCGCGGGTGCGCAGCAGGATCCAGCTGGCGACGGCGACCAGGGCGAGCCACCACAGGATGGTCACCTTGAAGCCGACGCCGCCGACGGTGATCGTGGACGCGAAGACGTCGCGGGCGGAGGGGAAGCCCTCCATGTCGGCGATCGACTTGGTGGAGACGGTGCCGTCGATCAGCTTGGTGAAGCCCAGGTTCAGGCCGGTCAGCATCAGGAAGGTGCCCAGCGTGATGATGAAGCTGGGCAGTTCGGTGCGGGTCAGCATGAAGCCGTTGAAGGCGCCGATCACCAGCGTGACCAGCAGGGACACGCCGACGCCGACCCAGACGTTGGCGGTCATCTGGTAGCTGAACATCGATGACACCAGGGCCGACGAGGTGACCATGACGCCGGCCGACAGGTCGAACTCGCCGCCGATCATCAGCAGCGCCACCGGGACGGCCATGATGCCGATCGTCGAGGCGGCGTAGAGCACCGTGCTGAGGCTGGCGGCCTGCAGGAAGCTGTCGGCGAAGAAGGCGAAGAACACGAAGACGGCGATGGCGCCGACGACGGAGCCCAGTTCGGGGCGGCCCAGGAGTTTCCGCAGCGGAGAGGTCTGCAGAATCCTTTCGTCAGCGGTGGTCACGTCCGTGCCCGCGCTCATCGGGTGCCCCGCTCGGTGTACTCGGAGAGCGCGGCGGCGTCGTCCTTGGTGATGATCTGCGGCCCGGTGAGCACCGGGCGGCCGCCGCCCAGGACGTCGGCGTTGTACTTGTTCAGCCACAGCAGGTCGACGGCCTCGTAGCCCTGGAGGTAGGGCTGCTGGTCGACCGCGAAGCCGAGGGTGCCGTCCGCGAGGCCGGCCGCCACCTTGGCGTTGAGGTCGAAGGTGTCGATCTCGGCCTCGCTGCCCGCGCCCTGCTTGGCCTTCACCGCGGTGTCGGCGTAGGGGGCGCCGAGGGTGACCACCGCGTCGACGGCCTTGTCGGTCTGGAGCTTGGCCTCGATGGCGGACTGCACGTCCGGCATGCTGGTGCCGTTGACGTAGAGCCGCTGGACCTTGCCGTCGAAGGTCTTCTCGACGCCGTCGCAGCGCTGCTCGTGGCCGACGTTGCCCTGCTCGTGGAGCACGCAGAGGGCCTGCTCGCGGCCTCGCTCGTTCAGTTCCTCGCCGACCGCCTCGCCGGCGATCGTCTCGTCCTGGCCGACGTGGGTGAGGGCGCCGAACGCCTTCGACTCCTCGGACCCGGAGTTCACGGTGATCACGGGGATGCCCGCCTTGCGGGCGCGGTCGAGGGCGGACTTCATGGCGTCCGGCTTGGCCAGCGTGACGATGATCCCGTCGACCTTCTTGTCGATGGCGGCGTTCACCAGCTGCGCCTGCTGCTGGGCCTCGTCGTCGTGGGAGTACAGGAAGTTGATGTTGTCCTTCACCGCGGCCTGCTCGGCGCCGCTCTGGACGATGTCCCAGAAGGTGTCGCCGTCACCCGAGTGGGTGATCATCGCGAAGGTCCAGCGGGGCGTGTTCACCGCCGCCTGCCCCTGGGCCGACGCGGCCTTGCGGGCGTCCTCGGCCCGCTTGCCGCCAGTGCTGCTGCACCCGGCCAGGGACACCGACAGTGCTCCTGCCAGCGCGATGCCTACCCAGGTCCGAAACCGTGCCACGAGGCCGTGCCCTTCTTGCTGTGCCGTGCTGTGCGTGCCGGGCGCCCGAGGCTCCGGCCGGGGGCCGGGAAGCCCCAAACGCCCCATTGTCCGACACACAAGCGGAGCGTCTACCTCCGGGGATCGGGCGACGGTCACATTGTCCGGACATTGCGACGAACCCGCGCGGCGAGCGGCGGCCGGAGGGAGCGGCTCAGGGCCGTACGAGGAGCTGGAACTCGAAGGAGTACCGGGAGGGGCGGTAGGTGTGCGTGCCGAACTCCACCGCGCGTCCCGTGTCGTCGAACGTGGTGCGTTCCATCGTGAGCAGGGGGGCTCCCTCCTCCTCGCCGAGCCGTTCGGCCTCGTCGGCGGTGGCGGCGCGGGCGCCGATGGACTGGCGGGCGCTGTGCAGGGTGATCCCGGCGGCGCGCATCAGGCGGTACAGGCCGGTGGCCTCCAGCTGGCCGGTGTCGAGGTCGAGGAGACCGGAGGGCAGGTAGTTGCACAGGTACGCCATCGGTTCCCCGTGGGTCAGCCGCAGCCGCTCGACGCGGTGCACGTCGGTTCCCTCGGTCACGCCGAGTACGGCGGCGGTCTCCACGGTCGCCGGGACGACCGTGTTGACCAGGACTTTCGTGGCGGGGCGCTGGCCCGCGGCCTCCAGGTCGTCGTAGAGGCTGCTGAGTTCCAGCGGGCGCCTGACCTTGCTGTGCACGACCTGGGTGCCGACGCCCCGGCGGCGCACCAGCAGGCCCTTGTCGACGAGCGACTGGATGGCCTGGCGGACGGTGGGCCGGGACAGACCGAGCCGGGCGGCCAGCTCGATCTCGTTGCCCAGCAGGCTGCCCGGGGTCAGCGCGCCGTGCTCGATCGCCGCCTCCAGCTGCTGCGACAGCTGGAAGTACAGCGGCACGGGGCTGCTGCGATCCACGCTGAGCTCCAGCGACACGGTGGGGTCCACTTCTGGTTTCGGCACGGGCCGAGCGTAGCTCCGTGCGCAGTTGACGGGAAGTTGTGTAGTTCGATTGTCCGGACATACGCATTGACAGGGTGCGGGCTGTGAGCCCACTTTGATTCCATGCGCATCGGGGTCATCGGGACGGGCCGTATCGGCACCGTTCACGCCAACACGCTCAGCCGCCACCGCGACGTGGGATCCCTGATCCTCACGGACGCCGACCTCACGCGGGCCCAGGATCTGGCTCACCGGCTGGGGGAGACTGCGGCACCCGGAGTGGACGAGATCTTCCGGTGGGGCGTGGACGCCGTGGTGATCACCACGGCGACACCGGCCCACGCCGAACTGATCGGTCGGGCAGCACGCTCGGGGCTGCCGGTGTTCTGCGAGAAGCCCATCGCGCTGGACCTGACCGGCACGTTGCAGGCGATCGCCGAGGTGGAGGCGGCCGGGACGGTGCTCCAGATGGGGTTCCAGCGGCGCTTCGACGCCGGGTACAAGGGGGCCCGGGAGGCGGTGCGGGCCGGGCGGCTCGGCCGGCTGCACACCGTCCGGGCGGTGACGAGCGACCAGGCCCCGCCGCCGGCCGAGTACCTGCCGCAGTCCGGCGGGCTCTACCGGGACACGCTCATCCACGACTTCGACGTCCTTCGCTGGGTGACCGGGCGGGAGGTCGCCGACGTCTACGCCGCCGGGTCGGACGCCGGGCCGCCGATGTTCCGCGCGGCGGACGACGTGGACACCGGCGCCGCGCTGCTCACGCTGGACGACGGGACGCTGGCCACGGTGACGGCGACGCGGCTGAACGGGGCGGGGTACGACGTCCGCATGGAGCTGGCCGGGGAGCTGGACCAGATCGTCGTCGGTCTGGACGACCGTACGCCGATCGCGTCCACCGAGCCGACCGGTCCCCCGGCCGCGGACAAGCCGTGGACGGGCTTCGTGGAACGGTTCGGGCCCGCCTACGAGGCCGAGCTGGCCACCTTCGTGGAGGTCGTGCGCGGTGAGCGGGCCAACCCGTGCGACGGCCGCGAGGCTCTCCAGGCCCTGCGTGTCGCCGAGGCCTGCGACATCTCCCGCCGCGAGCGCAGACCCGTACGGCTGGCCGAGGTCCCCGGGGGCGCGGCGTCCCTGGCGGGTTGAGCGGACACGTCCGGGCCCGCTCTCCCGGCCCCCTACCGGCCGTCCTCCTGGTATCCCTCCAGCAGGCCCGCGTCGTGTGCCAGAAGGGCGATCTGGACCCGGTTGCCGAGGTCCAGCTTGGCCAGGACGCGGGAGACGTGGGTCTTGACGGTGGCGACGCTCATGAACAGCTCCGTCGCGATGGCGGCGTTGGCCAGTCCCCGGCCGACCGCGACGGCGACCTCGCGTTCGCGGTCGTTGAGGGTGTCGAGGCGGGCACGCGCGCGGGTGCGGCGCGTGTCGGCGGTGCCCGCGGCCGCCTGGTCCATCAACCGGCGGGTCACGGCGGGCGACAGGACGGGATCACCGGCGGCGACCCTGCGCACGGCGTCCAGGATCTCCGCGGGCGGGGTGTCCTTGAGGACGAACCCGGCGGCGCCCGCGCGCAGCGCCCGCAGCACCTGTTCGTCGGCGTGGAAGGTGGTGAGCACGATGATCTGCGGGGCCTCCGCGCGGCCGCGCAGCCGCTCGGTCGCCGTCAGGCCGTCGACCACCGGCATCCGGATGTCCATGAGGACCACGTCCGGGTGGCTGCGGTCGACGAGCGCCTCGACCTCGTCGCCGTCGGCGGCCTCGCCGACGATCTCGACGTCGTCGGCGCCGCCCAGCATGAAGGACAGCCCGGCCCGCACCAGCGGGTCGTCATCGACGATGAGCAGTCTGATCGCAGTCATGGGCCATACGTAATCACGGTTGCCGACGGCCGAGTTCGCCCTGTGGACAGAGCCCCGGCCGGCCGCCGGTGCCGGGCTCATCCCCATGGCAGCCACGCCCGTACCTCGAAGCCCCCGTCGGGCGTGGCGCCGTGCTCCAGGGTGCCGCCCGCGAGCGCGGCCCGCTCGGTCAGTCCGATCAGCCCCTGTCCGGATCCGGGCACGTGGGGCACCTCACCGTCGGTCGGGCCGTTGCGCACCGACATCGCGAGTCCGTCGCCCGGGGCTCCGCCGACCGAGACCGTGACCTCGGTACCGGGGGCGTGCTTGCGGGCGTTGGTCAAGGCCTCCTGGGCGATGCGGTAGGCGGTGCGGCCGACGGAGGCGGGGACCTCGGCGCGGTCGGCGACGCCAGCCGCGAGGGTGACCTTCATGCCGGCCTCCCGGGACTCGGTGACCAGCGCGTCGAGTGCCGCGAGCGTCGGCTGGGGGCGGCCCCCGGCGTCGTCGGACTCCGCCGAGCGGAGCACGCCGATGATCTCCCGCAGGTCCTGGAGCGCCTCGTGCGCGCTCTCCCGGATGACGCCGGCCGCGCGCACCACCTCCTCCCGGGGCGCGTCGGGGCGGAACTCCAGGGCGCCCGCGTGCACGCTGAGCAGCGTCAGCCGGTGCGCGAGGACGTCGTGCATCTCGCGGGCGATGGCCTCCCGCGCGAGCCGCTGTGCCTGCTCCGCCCGCAGCCGCGCCTCGGTCTCGGCGCGTCGGGCCCGGTCGCGGAGGCTGAGCATGAGCTGCCGTTTGGAACGGGCGAGCATGCCCCAGCCGACCACCGCGGCGGTGAGCAGGACGCCGAAGCCGAGGACGCCGAGGTAGGGCAGATCGGGGTCGGGGCGCACCCAGTAGAGGAGGGGCTGGAGTGCGATCTGGGCGCCCGCCACCCAGGCCACGTAGCGGAAAGGCCGGTGCACGGCCACGGTGAACAGGGCGACCAGGGTGGTACCGCTCGAGGTGATCGAGACGAAGGCGATGGGCAGCATGGCGACGGCCAGCCCGACCGGCCACCGGCGCCGTAGCCAGACGGCGGCGCAGGCGAGGGCGCCGATCAGCTGGTCGGCGGCCTCCATGCCGTGCGAGAGGTTCGGCTCGTTCTCCAGCGCGTCCGCGCCGAGGAGGCCGACCACGACGGCGATCAGGAAGCAGGTGAAGTCGACCATCCAGTCGCGGGCGGTGCGCCGGGGCCGCCGGGACCACCACCCCGAGGACCCGGGGCCGGAGGTGGGATCGAGTTGTTCGATCAGCGCCGACGGCAGCAGCCAGCGGCGTTCTGGGAACGCCGGGGTGATCCGTGCGGTTCTGTCTTCGCTCACAGTCGACGAATCTACGCAGGGCCCCTCGCGAGCACGCTCCCTCACACGGGATCACCGACCAAAGTCGCGGAACTTCAGACCTTCGACGCGCGGGACGCGGGGACGGAGGGCCTTCGGTCGGAGAGATCTCGCCCCGTGGCCGATGTGGGTGGGGGCTCGGCGGGGCGAGAGTCGGCGCATGAAGGAATTGCTGGAGTTCCTGGGACTGCTGGCGGTGATCCAGGGCGTGATGGGGCTGGTGCAGGAGTTCACCGACTGGAACTGGGGCCTGGTGCACCGGATCGGTCTGTTCGACGGTTTCGAGCTGTACGCGAGCGTGGTGCTGCTCGTGCTCGGCGGGGCGCTGTTCGCGGCAGCCGAGAGCCGGAAGCCCGGCTGAGTGCTCGCCACGCCCGGGACCGGGCGTGATCGCGGTATTTCTGCCGCGCCCCGCTGACCTGGACTGATGGTGCCCGAAGCGGCTGTGACCTGCTAGGACAGGTCACAGAGGCGATCGGAGGCAGTCAGAGGCCCCTCCGGCCGGCCTCCGACCGCAACGGGCGGGCGGGGGACGAAGCCGCAGCGGCGGCCCGGTCGGCCGGCGGGGGTCGCCGCGCTCGCTTTCGGCGGCGGGAAGCCAGTAGGCGCTCAGGCACTCCAAGCATGACGTCGCGCCGACGTGCCACTATCTGCGTCCGCGAACTGAGATTTCAGCTGCACAAGCAGACAGATTTTTTGCCACTATGAGCAGAGAGGAATTCTTCACCCGACGCCGGCCACTGCGGCGTGCTACTGTCGATCTCAGTTGCAGTTGTGGTTCCCGAAACTTCAAGTGCTCTCCAGTCGGTCATCGTGCCACTGGAAGCACTTTTGTATATCCGGTCTTTTTCCGGGCGGGGTGATCATCGCGGCGACACGGCGTCCGCACGGTGCGGGCTCCGATGCACTGCCCCAAAGGAGAAATGACATGGCTGCTGGTACCGTGAAGTGGTTCAACGCGGAAAAGGGTTTCGGCTTCATCGAGCAGGAGGGTGGCGGCGCTGACGTGTTCGCCCACTACTCGAACATCGCCGCCCAGGGCTTCCGCGAGCTGCTGGAGGGCCAGAAGGTGACCTTCGACATCGCGCAGGGCCAGAAGGGCCCGACGGCCGAGAACATCGTTCCCGCCTGACGCTGACTGTCGCGTACTTGTAGCTGGGGCCCGCATCCCTCGGGGTGCGGGCCCCAGCTACATGCGTTTCCCACGGTGATTTCACCCGTGCGGGACAACCAGGAAATCCGCAGGATCACCCCACACGGATCGCCCTCAGGTTGCAGACGCACCCCTGCACAGCTACAGCGCGGTGGACGCTTCGAATATCGCGTCGACACCGTGCCACTTTTCAACGCTTGCGAATCTGGCGACGGATACATCCGTGCGAGCGCAAGCCGCCAGTCCCACCGGCCCATTCTTGCAATTCCCCGTGCCGCTCATTGCTGCGGGAATTCCTTGATATGTGCCGCATCGAGGAAGGTTCCGCATGAACCGCACACGCACCAACGACCGCTACGCCCGCACCCGTAACGGCGGTGCCGACTCCGGAAAGGGCGGCAGCCGCTTCGGTTCGTCGGCCCCTCGCCGGTCGGCCGGCCCGAACCGCTCCGGGGGCTACGGCCGTCGGCCCGCCGCCCTCCAGGGGGAGTTCGCTCTTCCTCGGACGATCACCCCCGCGCTTCCCGCCGTGGAGGGCTTCGCCGATCTCGACATGCCCGGGGAACTGCTGACCGCGCTCGGCTCGCAGGGCGTGACCGCGCCGTTCCCGATCCAGGCCGCGACCCTGCCGAACTCCCTCGCCGGCCGCGACGTACTCGGCCGCGGGCGCACCGGCTCCGGCAAGACCCTGGCCTTCGGGCTGGCCCTGCTGGCCCGCACGGCCGGGCGGCGCGCCGAACCCAGGCAGCCGCTGGGGCTGATCCTCGTACCGACGCGTGAACTGGCCCAGCAGGTCAGCGACGCGCTCACCCCGTACGCCCGCTCCGTGAAGCTGCGGCTGGCCACCGTCGTGGGCGGCATGTCGATCGGCAGGCAGGCGAGCGCGCTGCGCGGCGGCGCCGAGGTTGTCGTCGCCACGCCGGGACGTCTCAAGGACCTCATCGACCGCGGCGACTGCCGGCTGAACCAGGTCTCCGTCACCGTCCTCGACGAGGCCGACCAGATGGCCGACATGGGCTTCATGCCGCAGGTCACCGCCCTGCTCGACCAGGTCCGTCCCGAGGGCCAGCGCATGCTGTTCTCCGCCACCCTCGACCGCAACGTCGACCTGCTCGTACGCCGTTACCTGACCGATCCCGTCGTGCACTCCGTCGACCCCTCGGCCGGCGCCGTCACGACGATGGAACACCACGTGCTCCACGTCCACGGCGCCGACAAGCACGCGACCACCACCGAGATCGCCGCACGCGACGGACGCGTGATCATGTTTCTCGACACCAAGCACGCCGTCGACAGGCTGACCCAGGACCTGCTCAACAGCGGGGTACGGGCCGCCGCACTGCACGGCGGCAAGTCTCAGCCGCAGCGCACCCGCACCCTGGCGCAGTTCAAGACCGGACACGTCACCGTGCTGGTCGCGACCAATGTCGCCGCGCGCGGCATCCACGTCGACAACCTCGACCTCGTCGTCAACGTCGACCCCCCGACCGACCACAAGGACTACCTCCACCGCGGCGGCCGCACCGCCCGCGCCGGTGAGTCCGGCAGCGTCGTCACGCTCGTCACACCGAACCAGCGCCGCGGCATGGTCCGCCTCATGTCGGACGCCGGGATCCGGCCGCAGACCACCCAGGTCCGCTCGGGCGACGCGACCCTCAGCCGGATCACCGGAGCCCAGGCCCCGTCCGGCATCCCGGTCGTCATCACCGCACCAGTGGCCGAACGCCCCAAGAAGCGCGGTGCCACCTCCCGCGGCCGACGCCGCCCCGCCTCGGCCGCCCGGCGCGCCCCCGCACCCCGGTCCACTGCCAGTGCGGCCGCATAGGACCGTTCGCATCCGGAACCCCGCCCGTCTACGCAGGAGGCACCTTTTGACGCTGGGACAGTTGCAGGCTCGCCCCGTAAGCGCTCGCCCCGTACGCGGCGCGTTGACCGACGGCGTGGACGCGGACGGGCCGCAGGTCTGGTACGACATGACCGTCGAGGTGGCGTTGTCCGTCATGGCCGCCGCACGTGCGGAGCATCTGGTCGTCTGCGACGGGGACGGCCTGTGCGTCGGCCTGGTCACCCGGTCCCAGCTCACCGCCGTCCGGGACAGCTCCGAGTACACCGATCGGATGCGCCTGGGTGACATCACCGACGGCAGCGAGCCCTCCGTCTCTGCGTGGGCCACGAGGGAAGAAGCCCAGGACACGTTGCCTTTCGGACGGCTCGGGCCCGTGCCCGTGGCCGACGAGCACGGCAACGCCCTGGGCACCCTCGCTCTCTCCCGCTGAGCCTCCGGCCGGCGGCCGGCCCCGTCCCCTCTTCCTCCTGTGAGGCATCATGCGCTGTGTCATCGCCCGCTTCCCGTTCGACCTGACCAGGAGCGGCGTGCTGGAGTCAATGAAAGGCGTCAAACCCGAACCGGTCACCGGCGAGTCCGTGATCATCGCCCGACGCCACTACCCCGCCAAGCAGGTCGGCCAGGTCATCACCCGCCAGGACCGCCGCGACTTCAGCGCCGGTGAAGTCCTGAGGGCCATGGCCCTGCTCGGCTTCACCTGCCGCACCCTGCCCAGGACCGCCCCCGCGCGCATCGGAAGTCCGTTGCAGCAGGCTTCGGCGATGCTCGGCACCGGCCTGCCCGTCGTGACAGGCGCGCACTGACACCAGAACAGCAGGGAGGGCCCGACCGGCGCGCGCCGGTCGGGCCCTCCCTGCATGCCGCACTGTCCGATCGGTGCGCGCGTGACGACGTGGCGCGCGGTGAAGGCCGCCACGGGGTGGACACCTCGTTGAAGCCGACCAGGCGCTGCGCGGCGGGTGTTCCCAGCAGCAACCATGGGCTTCCTCCAGCACACCCGGACCCGGCGGACGGCTCACCCACGGCACCCTCCGCCGGCTCCACCGCGCCGCCCCCGTTCGCTGCCGTAGCGGCTCCTCACCACCCTGAACGGCGCAGCCCCGCCCTGTGTGGAGCCGGGTCGACCGGGCAGCCGGTGGATCACCTCGGCAGACTCTCCGGTAACGTCAAAACATGAGTCATCCGCATCCCGAGCTGAAATCCGCTGCCCCCCTGCCCGAAGGAGGGCTGAGGGTCGTCGCCCTGGGCGGTCTGGGTGAGATCGGCCGCAACATGACCGTCTTCGAGTACGCCGGCAAGCTGCTCATCGTCGACTGCGGCGTGCTGTTCCCCGAAGAGACCCAGCCCGGCGTGGACGTGATCCTGCCGGACTTCACCTCGATCCGCGATCGCCTGGACGACATCGTGGCCGTGGTGCTCACCCACGGCCACGAGGACCACATCGGTGGCGTGCCGTATCTGCTACGAGAGCGCTCCGACATCCCCGTCGTGGGCTCGAAGCTGACCCTGGCGTTTCTGGAAGCCAAGCTCAAAGAGCACGGGATCAGACCGCGCACGGTTCGGGTCCGCGAGGGAGACCGGCGCGGCTTCGGCCCCTTCGACTGCGAGTTCGTCGCGGTCAACCACTCCATCCCGGACAGTCTCGCCGTCGCCATCCGCACAGGGGCCGGAATGGTGCTGCACACGGGTGACTTCAAGATGGACCAGTTCCCGCTGGACGACCGCATCACCGACCTGCGCGCCTTCGCCCGCCTCGGCGAGGAGGGCGTCGACCTCTTCCTCACCGACTCCACCAACGCCGAGGTCCCTGGCTTCACCACTTCCGAGCGCGAACTGAACCCGGCGATCGAGCAGGTCATGCGTACCGCCCCGCGCCGTGTGATCGTCTCCAGCTTCGCCAGCCACGTGCATCGCATCCAGCAGGTCCTGGACGCCGCACACCAGCACGGCCGCAAGGTCGCCTTCGTGGGCCGCTCCATGGTCCGCAACATGGGCATCGCCCGTGACCTCGGTTACCTGAAGGTTCCCAGGGGACTGGTCGTCAGTACCAAGGAACTGGAGAAGCTCCCCGACCACAAGATCACCCTCGTGTGCACCGGATCCCAGGGCGAGCCGATGGCGGCTCTGTCCCGGATGGCCAACCGCGACCATATGATCCGCATCGGCAAGGGCGACACCGTTCTGCTCGCCAGCTCCCTGATCCCCGGCAACGAGAACGCCATCTACCGGGTGATCAACGGGCTGACCCGATGGGGCGCCCATGTCGTCCACAAGGGCAACGCCAAGGTACACGTCTCCGGGCACGCCAGCGCCGGTGAGCTCGTGTACTGCTACAACATCGTCAAGCCCCGCAATGTCATGCCCGTGCACGGCGAATGGCGCCACCTGCGGGCCAACGCCGACCTTGCCATCCGTACGGGAGTCGATCCCGAGCGGGTGGTCGTCGCCGAGGACGGCGTGGTCGTCGACCTCGTGGACGGGCGTGCATCGATCACCGGCAAGGTGCCCGCGGGCAACGTCTACGTGGATGGCATGGAGGTCGGCGGGGCCACCGAAGCGTCCCTGAAGGACCGCCTCACCCTCGCGGAGGAAGGCGTGGTCACCGTGGTGGCGATCGTCGACGCCGACACAGGCGCCCTTGCCGAGACACCCGACTTCCTGGCCCGCGGTTTCGTCCACGACGACACCACCTTCGAACCGGTCATCCCCGTCATCGAGAAAACGCTGGCGAGCGCAGCCCAGGAAGGGGTCGGCGACGCACACCAGCTGGAACAGCTCATCGCCCGTGCCGTGGCGAACTGGGCCTTCCGGACGCACCGCCGCCGCCCCCTCATCATCCCCGTCATCATCGACGCCTGACCGCCCTCTCCCCCGCTCCCGGCCACCGGCAGCAGAGGCGGATTCACACCCGCGTCTGCGCCAGGATGATCGGCCTCACAGGCACGGCATCGGGCATCAGCGGCCCATCGAGAACTTCGGAGGCCGCTTGCCCGGGGTCGGGTCGGTGGCAATTCGGCCGAGCCGCAGAACCGCCTGCGTCGGTTCTGCCCGAGCCGCGTGAACCGGCAGCTCACCGTGCAGGGGTCCCGCCACGAGCTCGCTCGGGCCGCGTGCCGCGGCAAGCGCGACTCCATCAGCAAGGCGTACCGCCTTCTGGGGCTGTCTGACCATTCCCGTCGTCGCCCGGAGGGCGGCCTCGCGGCGTCCGGTGCGTGCTCTCGGCGTGCCGGGCGTGGAGCCTCGTCCTGGTTGTACTTGGCTCTGCGCCCGGTGCGGCGAGAGTGCGTGCATGGCGTCGCGGGGCTGGGGGCACCTCCCGGCCGGAGGCTGGGGGGAGGGAACTGTCAGACAGCCCCCTAGCTGTCCCGAAGACCGACCGCCAGCGTCAGTTCGAGGACCCGGTGCGGCGATGCGAGATCCGGAAACACCTCCCGCAGCTGCGACATCCGGTAGCGGACCGTCTGGGGATGGACGAACAACGCCGCCGCCACCTCGTCCCGCCTGCCCTGGTGCAGCAGCCACGCACGCAACGTCTCCTCCAGCCGCCGTGCGGTCGTGGCAGGCAAGGTCCGCAACGGTGCGAGGGCTCGGGCACGCAGGTCCGCGAACGCGTCCGCGTCGGCGCTCAGCACCAGCTCGGGCAGGTGGTCCTCGGTGTCGCGAATCCGAGAGGAGAGGGAGCGCGCGCGTACGGCTCGCGCGTACGAGGCGGACGCGCGAGTCCATGGCCGGGCCGGGCCGATCACGGCGCTGCGGTCGGTCAGTTGCCGCAAGAGATGTGGCCGGTCGGCATCGGGGACGAGCAGCACACCGGTGGCGTCCGGCAGATCGTCGAGGACGAGGGTGCTCGGGTCGAGCACGCGGTAGGCCGGCCGGGCCTGGGCGGCGGGCAGCAGGACCGCGGTCAGCGAGACCGGAGGCTGCCACCCGGCCCGTTGAACGGAGGCCAGCAGCACGTCCGGGCTCGCGCCGGCGAGGAGGTCACGGGCCAGGTGTTCCAGGTGGCGCTCGTGGGCCCTGCCCCGGGCGGCCAGCTCGTCGGCGTGGCCCGCGGCGCTCGCGGCGGAGAGCTCGTCGATGTAGGCGAAGGTCAGCTCGGCGAACTTGGCGACCTCGGCGGCGGGCAGGCCGGCGGGTACGGCACCCGCTGCCAGGCATCGCCAGGCCACCCGGGCGCCGACGCGGTAGGCGCTGAGCAGGGCGTCCATCGAACGGCCGTCGCGCACCTCGCCGCGGCCCAGCTCGTAGGCCGCGTCACCGGCGTCGCCGCCTGTGGCGACCCCGCTCGCGAGGTCCAGGTAATGTCCCAGCGCGGTGCGGACGGCCCGGCGGATGGTGGCGCCCATGTGGCCCGAAAGGGCGTTGGCATAGGGAGGGACCTCGTCGATGATCGCCTGGACGACCTCGTCGGCGGTGGTCTTCAGCGCGGCCCGAAGTGCGGTGACCGTCGTCTCGTCCAGGGCCAGTTCGCTGGCCCTCCGGAGTGCATGGCTCACGTTTTTGTTCCCTGCGAACAATTCAGCTGACCAGATTTACATCCTGCGGTCAGGACTTTACGCTCTGCGGCACAGCAAGCTGAAGTCATGACGAGTGCAGCCCTTCGCAGCAGGGCGTGGAAACTGCTGGAGATGGTCACGACGCCGCTGCTGCCGTCGGACTACCTCGACTTGGTCAGCCCGCTGCGTGCGGGCGCTGACCTGCGGGGGCGCATCGAGGCTGTGCACCCCGAGACGGGTGACGCCGCGACGATCGTGATCAGGCCCGGACGGGGCTGGCGGGGCCACACAGCGGGTCAGTACGTGCGGATCGGGGTCGACGTCGACGGGGTGCGCCTGTGGCGTGCCTACTCCATCACCTCGCCGACGAACCGCCAGGACGGCCGCGTCACGATCACCGTGAAGGCGATCCCGGACGGCAAAGTCAGCAACCACCTGGTCCGCAGGGCGAAACCGGGCACGCTGATCCAGCTCGACCAGCCGACCGGTGACTTCGTCCTGCCACGGGCCAAGCCCGCCAAGGTGCTCTACCTGACGGCCGGCAGCGGCATCACGCCCGTGATGGGCATGCTGCGCGACGTCGAGCTCGACGACGTCGTCATGGTGCACTGCGCGCCACGGCCGCAGGACGTGATCTTCCGCAGCGAACTGCACGACCTGGTCGCGGACAAGAAGCTGCGGCTCACCGAGATGCACACCGACACGGACGGCATGCTCGACATCGCCCGTCTCGACGAACTCGTGCCCGACTGGGCCGAGCGCGAGACCTGGGCTTGCGGGCCCGCGGGCCTGCTCGACACCGCCGAAGACCACTGGACCGAGCACGGCGTACCAGAGCGCCTGCACACCGAACGCTTCCGCCCCAGCATCGTCGTCACCGGCGACGGCGGCGAGGTCACGTTCAGTGCCACCGGCAAGACCGTCGACGCGGCCGGCACCACGCCGTTGCTGGACATCGGCGAGGAAGCCGGCGTGCTCATGCCCTCCGGGTGCCGCATGGGCATCTGCTTCGGATGCATCACACCGCTCAAGGCCGGCGCCGTCCGCGACCTGCGCACCGGCGAGATCACCGAGGCCGAGCCGGGCGTCCTCATCCAGACCTGCGTGTCCGCCGCGGCGGGCCCCTGCGACATCGAACGGTAGGAGTACCTTGACCGCCATCGACCCCACCGCCCACCTGACCGCGGAGCAGATCGAGGAACTCGGGCGCGAGCTGGACGCGATCCGCGACGAGGTGATCGCCAGTCGCGGCGAGAAGGACGCCGCCTACATCCGTAAGGTCATCTCGGCGCAGCGCAAGCTCGAGCTGGCCAGCAGGGGCGTGCTGCTCTTCTCGATCTTCCCGCCCGCTTGGCTGCTCGGCACCGCCGGTCTGTCCGTGGCGAAGATCATGGACAACATGGAGATCGGCCACAACGTCCTGCACGGCCAGTGGGACTGGATGCGCGACCCGAAGATCCACTCCACCGCCTGGGAGTGGGATCACGTCTCGCCGGCCGACCAGTGGAAGCACTCGCACAACGAGCTGCACCACACGTACACCAACGTGATCGGCAAGGACAACGACCTCGGCTACGGCATCATGCGCGTCGACGAGGACCAGAAGTGGCACCCGCTCCATCTCGGCCAGCCGCTGTGGAACTTCCTCAACGCCTGCTTCTTCGAGTACGGCATCGCCGCCTACGATCTGGAGCTCGGCAAGAACCTGCACAAGCGCCGCCGCAAGAACCCGGAGTTCCGCGCGCGGGCCAAGGCCGTGGGCCGCAAGATCCGCAAGCAGGTACTCAAGGACTACGTGATCCACCCGCTGCTCTCCGGACCGTCTTTCGTCCCCACGCTCGCCGCCACGTTCACCGCGAACCTGGTCCGCAACATCTGGTCCCACTCGGTGATCATGTGCGGCCACTTCCCCGAGGGCGTGCAGGTCTTCGAGCGCCGGTCGATCAAGGGCGAGACGCGCGGGCAGTGGTACCTGCGCCAGATGATGGGCTCGGCGAACATCAGCGGCAGCAGGGCCATGCACTTCATGACCGGCAACCTGTCGCACCAGATCGAGCACCACCTGTTCCCGGACCTGCCGAGCAACCGGTACGCCGAGGTCGCGGTGAAGGTGCGAGCGCTGTTCGAGAAGTACGAGCTGGAGTACGTCACCGGCCCGCTGCCCAAGCAGGTGTTCTCCGCGTGGCGCAAGGTCGTCCGGCTCTCGCTGCCGAACAGGAGTCCCAAGGTCAAGACGCCGGCCCGCGAGCAGGAGCTCGTCGCGGCCTGATTCCCGGCACTGGTTCAGATCTCCCGGCCGTACCGGCGGCACCGCCGGGTTCGGTGAGATCCGTTGCGGACGAGTTCCCGGGCGCGGGCGGCGATGCGCGAGTGGAACGCGTGGAGGGCCCTGGCGCCGTGCGGCGCCAGGGCCCGAAGGAACTGCTTCACCATCTGCCGGCCCTCTTACTGCGCCGGCCTTCTGTCACCGCACACCCGACCGGAAATGCTGCCGGGGATGCTGGGATCGCGGTTGCTCGACCGGAGACCACCTCACTATCGATGTCCTGCGGTACCCGGACTCGACAAGCCGCCCGGGCGATCCTGATGGCTCCCCATTCCTCCGTTCATTCCCTCGTTGCTGGTACTGCTCTACCGGGTACTACTGGTGATGCGACCTGCTCAGTGACCTGTCACAGCGCCACTCTTCGGCAGCCAGCCCCGTCGCCCGTCCTGCATCTTCTCTGGCTCAGAACCCCACTGCCGAACCTCCCGGTGCGCGCGTCCGCAGCCGACGCCTTCACCGAGGTACCGCTCACTGACTGCACTGCTGGGTACTGCGAACTTCACTTGCCGGTCCTGCTCACGGCGGCTCCTGATCACTGCGAGCCACCCGGTCCGGTCGTCAGCCCCGTCACCATCCTGCATCCCTGGCTCCGGGACTCCACCACCGCACCGTCCTGCACACTGCAACTACGTACTACTGCCAGGCAGTTCATGTCTGCCAGGCCCTGCTGTCTCTCTGGGTCACGGGATAAACCATAACCACACCACCTCCCAATGTCTACTCCAGCCAGTACAGATTTCCTGCGTTTCCGACGGGGAGTAATCGGCCTCGAACAGCGATGAGGGCACCAAATGGAGTCCGCGCAGGCCAGGCCGAGGAAGGCCGAGACGGCCAACCGGAGACCGGTCGGCGCACGCGTGAGGCGTGGCGGTGTCGTTGTACCGCGCCGGGACCGGCGGCCGGGTGAGGACCGTCCGGGTTCGACGTCCGATCGCCGCCAGCGTGCGCGCGTGCCACCCGCTGGGATGGCCGCATGAACACGAACACGAGCACGAATGCACGCATCGACCACTCGGCACGCGACTTCTCCGCCCCTCTGCTCGGCCGGACGGCCCTCGTCACCGGCGGCAGCCGCGGGATCGGCGCCGCGACCGCCCTGCGGCTGGCGCGGGAGGGCGCCGACGTGGCCCTTACCCATGTGAACGGCAAGGACGCCGCCGCGGACGTCGTACGGGCCGTGGAGGCGCTGGGACGACGGGCGGTGGCCCTGCGGGCGGACTCCGCCGACCCGGGCGAGGCGGCGGGGGCGGTGGAGCGGGCCGCCGACGCCCTGGGCGGGCTCGACGTGCTGGTCAACAACGCCGGCGTCGGGCTGCTCGGCCCCATCGAGGGGTTCTCGGTCGCCGACCTGGACCGGGTCCTGGCCGTCAACGTGCGCGGCGTCTTCCTCACCGCGCAGGCGGCGGCCGGCCGCATGGCGGACGGCGGACGGATCATCACCATCGGCAGCTGCATGGCGCAGCGCGTGCCGGGTCCCGGCGGGACGCTGTACGCGATGAGCAAGTCGGCGCTGATCGGGCTGACCAAGGCGCTGGCCCGGGAACTGGGCGGGCGCGGCATCACCGCCAACATCATTCACCCCGGCCCGATCGACACCGACATGAACCCGGCCGACGGGCCGTACGCCGACGGCCAGTCGGCACTGACCGCGCTGGGCCGCTTCGGCACGGCGGACGAGGTGGCGTCGACGGTGGCGTACCTGGCCGGCGCCACGTACGTCACGGGCGCGGAGTTCGCCGTGGACGGCGGCCACACGGCGTAGGGCACCCTCCGGCGCTGCACGCGCACACCGTGGGAGAACGCACGCGCGGGGCGCACCGGTGCTGTCCGGCCGGGCGCCCCGCGCGTGGGTGTGAAGGGCGGGGTCAGCCGCCGAGTTCCTGGTGACGGGCGGCCAGGTGGGCCGCGCCGTCCTCGGTGAGGGAGCCGAACAGGCGCAGGCGGGAGATGCCGCCGTCGGGGAAGATGTCCACGCGCGCGTGCGTGCCGACGGCCGGCTCCGGCAGGACGAAGCGGTGGTTGGTGTCGGGCTGGAGGCGGGTGCGGGGCAGGATCTCGCGCCACTCCCCGCTCTCGCCGTCCTGCACCGACACCGAGGCCCAGCCGGCCGAGTTGCCCTTCAGGTAGGCCGTGTCGATCTCGATCGCGCGGATCTGGGAGCGGTCCACCAGCCGGTAGCGGATCCAGTCGTTGCCCTGGTCGCGGCGGCGGCGGGTCTCCCAGCCGTCGTCCATCTTGCGGGAGCGGCCCGGCTGGATGGTGTTGGTGGCCGGCGAGTAGAAGAGGTTGGAGGCGTCCTCGGCCCGGCCGCCGTTCTCCAGGGCGACCACGTCGAAGGTGCCGAGGGCGGTGAGCCAGGCCGGGTCCGGGAGGACCTCGCCGTACACGCGCAGCCGGGCGATGCCGCCGTCGGGGTGCTGCTTGAGGCGCAGGTGGGTGAAGCGCTGCTCGGCCGAGACCGCGAAGCCGTTGGCGGCGTGGCCGCCGACGGGGGTGCGCGGGACGAGGGTCGTCCACTTGACGTCCCCGGCGAGCAGTTCCTCCGCCGACGGGGAGCCCTCGACGGTGGCGCCCTCGACGGAGACCGCCTGCGGGTAGTTGCCGCGGAAGTGGGCCGTGTCGACCACGATGCCGCGGATCACGCCGGGGGCGCCGAGCCGGACCAGCGCCCAGTCGTGGTCCTCCTCGGTGGGCCAGGGGTGCTCGGCGGAGGCGCCGCGCCGCCGCCGGGTCTCCCAGCCGTCCATGACCTTGCCCTTGTGCCCGAAGTGCTCGGGGTCGAACTCGGCGGGCTCCGGCACCAGCAGGTTCTCGCGCTGGGCGAAGAACTCGTCGTTGGCGGCGACGACACCGGCGCCCAGTCGCCGGTCGGCGAGGTTCGCGAGATGGGTGAACGGGAGGTCGGCCGTGCGGTAGTCCGCGTACGGGTCACCGCCTCCGTAGGGGTTCGCGTCGCCGGTGAAGCTGGCCAACTGGGAGTTCTGCTGGGCCGTCACGGTGATCAGGTGTTCCTCTCGGGGTCGTTCGGGGTGGTCTGGGTTCAGGGGGTCCGGACGTCTCCGGTCCGGGTGAGGAGCTGTCCCTTCGGGTCGGTGAACGCGCCGTCCGCCAGGACGCGCTCTCCGCGCAGCCAGGTGGACTTCACGACGCCGTACAGGGTCTTGCCCGCGTACGCGGTGACGCGGTTGCGGTGCTGGAGGGCGGCCGGGTCGACGGTGAACGTCTCCTCGGGGGCGAGGACGGCGAAGTCGGCGTCGTGTCCGGCCGCGATGGCGCCCTTGCGCCCGTCGAGACCCACCTGGCGCGCCGTCTGCGCCGACATCCAGCGCACGATGTCCTCCAGGCCGAGACCGCGCTCGCGGGCCTTGGTCCACATCGCCGGCAGGCTCAGCTGGAGACCGGCGATGCCGCCCCAGGCGGTGGCGAAGTCGTCGGTCTTGAGGTCGGCGGTGGACGGCGAGTGATCGGTGACCACGCAGTCGATGGTGCCGTCCACGAGGGCCTGCCACAGCAGGTCCTGGTTGGCGGCCTCGCGGATCGGCGGGCAGCACTTGAACTCGCTGGCGCCGTCCGGCACTTCCTCGGCGGTGAGCGTGAGGTAGTGCGGGCAGGTCTCGACCGTCACCCGCACGCCGTCGGCGCGGGCCTCCGCGATCAGCGGCAGGGCGTCACTGGAGGAGAGGTGGAGGATGTGCACGCGGGCGTCGAACCGCTTGGCCTGCGCGAGCAGGGTGGCGATCGCGGTGTCCTCGGCGTCGCGCGGGCGGCTGGCGAGGAAGTGGCTGTACTTCGGACCTCCCTGCTGCGGGGCCGCGGCCAGGTGGTGCGGGTCCTCGGCGTGCACGATGAGCAGGCCGTCGAAGGCGGCGATCTCCGCCAGCGACCGGGCGAGCTGCTCCTGGTCGAGGTGCGGGAACTCGTCGACCCCGGACGGCGACAGGAACGCCTTGAAGCCGAAGACACCGGCCTCGTGCAGCGGGCGCAGGTCCTTGACGTTGTCGGGCAGGGCGCCGCCCCAGAAGCCGACGTCGATGTGGGCCTTGGCGGCGGCGACCTCGCGCTTGGTGCGCAGGTGACCGACCGTCGTGGTCGGCGGGATGGAGTTGAGCGGCATGTCCACCAGGGTGGTGATGCCGCCGGCCGCCGCCGCGCGGGTGGCGGTCCAGAACCCCTCCCACTCGGTGCGCCCCGGGTCGTTCACGTGCACGTGGGTGTCGACCAGGCCGGGCAGGACGACGTGGTCGCCGACGTCCTCCAGCCGGGCGCCCTCCGGGACGGGGGCGTCGTACGGGAGGACGGCGGTGATCTTCTCTCCGGTCACCGCGATCGACGCGGCGCGTGTCCCCTCGGGAGTGACGACGCGCGTCGAGCGCAGCACCAGTTCAGCCTGCGACACCCGAACCCCTCTCTTCCCTGCCCTGTGTTTCAACGTTCTGTTGAAGGAGTCTTCACTCCCCGCCGGACCCCGTCAAGAGGCACCCTTTGTGGAGGCATGCCCAGTACCAAGCCCTGGACGTTTCCACAAAGCGGAATTAGAATTCCAGCAAGCAGAACGTAGCTACGTACAAGCCGGTAGTCAACCGGCCGCCGGGTACGCTTCTTTCCTCCCGCCAGCCCCGAAAGGAACGTGCCGTGCCGACGTCCAGCGCCAGCACCACCGACTCCGCCAGGTCCGCCACAGGCGGCGTCCAGTCCCTGGAGCGCGCCTTCGACCTGCTCGAACGGATGGCGGACGCGGGCGGCGAGGTCGGCCTGAGCGAGCTGTCGGCCAGCAGCGGCCTGCCGCTGCCGACCATCCACCGCCTGATGCGCACCCTCGTGGCCTGCGGATACGTCCGTCAGCAGCCCAACCGCCGGTACGCGCTCGGCCCCCGCCTGATCCGCCTGGGCGAGTCCGCCTCCCGGCTGCTCGGCACCTGGGCCCGCCCGCACCTGGCCCGCCTGGTCGAGGAGACGGGCGAGACGGCGAACATGGCGCTGCTCGACGGCGACGAGATCGTGTACGTCGCCCAGGTGCCGTCCAAGCACTCGATGCGCATGTTCACCGAGGTCGGCCGGCGCGTCCTGCCGCACTCCACCGGCGTCGGCAAGGCGCTGCTCGCGGACTTCCCGGCGGAGGAGGTGCGCGCTCTGCTGGGCCGCACGGGCATGCCGGCCGCGACCGACAAGACGATCACCACGCCGGACGGGTTCATCGCGGCGCTGGCGGACGTGCGCCGCCAGGGATACGCGATCGACGACAACGAGCAGGAGATCGGCGTGCGCTGCCTGGCCGTCTCCGTGCCGGACTCCCCCACCGCGGCGGCCATCTCGATCTCCGGCCCGGCGGGCCGTGTCACCGAGGCCGCGACCGACCGGATCGTGCCCCTGCTCCAGCAGGTGGCGGCGGAACTGTCGGAAGCACTGCTGACGTCGAACGGCAACCCGGCGGCCTGAAGCCGCCCGACCGCCCCTAGCCGCGCGGGGGCGGGTCCCCGAAGAGTTCCACGGCGTGCCGGACCTCCGTCAGCCCCGGCGACAGGGCGCTGACGGAGCCGATCGCGGCGGCTATCAGCAGCAGGGAGCGGCGCAGCCGTGGCGCCTCGGGGATCCCGTTCCCCGCCATCGCAGCGAGGTCGGCCAGCTCGTTCTCGGCGATCGCCCGGTCCGGGAAGTCGGCGGGCAGCAGGGCGAGTTGGCGGCGCAACCGGGACACCGCGGCCCTCAGTTCCGCCACCCTCACGTCCTCGTCGCCGACGGTCCCTCGCCTCTGCCCCAAGCTCCGCAACACAGCCCTCCCCCTCGAACCCCGTCGTGCGCGGGCCAGTAAACGCCACGCCGCCCGGCGCACGCCACCACGCGGACCGAATTTCAGTCTTCGGCAACCCCGCGCACGCCCGGACGTTTGGCGGGCCGTCGGGTATGCAGGACCCATGACGGATGACGAAGACCAGGTGGCGGGGCTGCTGCTGGCCGCCGGAGGCGGCCGGCGGCTCGGCGGGCGCCCCAAGGCACTGCTCGAACACCGTGGACACCCACTCGTCGAACACGCGGTCGCCGTGCTCCGCGCGGCCGGCTGCACCCGCGTGCACGTCGTCCTCGGGGCGCGCGCGGCGGACGTACGCGACCGGGCGGATCTCGCGGGCTGCGTACTCGTGGACAACCCGGACTGGGAGCGGGGCATGGGGTCCTCGCTGCGGACCGGGCTCGACTCGCTCACCGGGACGGCGGCGCGGGCGGCCCTGGTCTGCCTGGTGGACCAGCCCGGCATCGGCGCGGAGGCGATGACCCGGGTGCGCGCCGGATACCGGGACGAGACGTCGCTCGTGTCGGCGGCGTACGCGGGGGTGCGCGGGCACCCCGTCCTGCTCGGCGCCGCGCACTGGGCGGGGGTCGCGGCGACTGCCACCGGGGACCGGGGGGCACGCGCCTACCTGAGGGAACACGAGGCCGAGATCGCGCTCGTGGAGTGCGCAGACGTGGCGCAGCCGTACGACATCGACACCGAGGCCGACCTGGTCCACCTTGAGTGAAGGGCGTGGCACCGAGCGCCACCTTTCCTCGAACCGGAGAATCTCGACGTCAACAAACCATTGAAGTTCCACGATGAGGAAACTAGTATCCACTGACCAGAAGCACTCGACTGCACGGCGAGTGCGTAATGCCCCCATACGCACCCTCTGGCACCCGGTGCCACGCTGAAGGAAGTGACAGCTCATGTCCGCACCAGCGCCGTCCCCGCTGGCCATCGTCGACGCCGAGCCCCTGCCCCGGCAGGAAGAGGTCCTCACCGATGCGGCGCTCGCCTTCGTGGCCGAGCTGCACCGGCGGTTCACGCCCCGGCGTGACGAGCTCCTCGCCCGCCGTGCGGAGCGCCGCGCCGGGATCGCCCGCACCTCCACGCTCGACTTCCTCCCGGAGACCGCCGCCATTCGCGCGGACGACTCCTGGAAGGTGGCCCCCGCTCCGGCCGCGCTGCAGGACCGCCGGGTCGAGATCACCGGTCCGACCGACCGCAAGATGACCATCAACGCCCTCAACTCGGGCGCGAAGGTCTGGCTCGCGGACTTCGAGGACGCCTCCGCGCCGACCTGGGAGAACGTCGTCGGCGGCCAGCTCAACCTCGCCGCCGCCTACCACCGCGCCATCGACTTCACCGACGAGCGCACCGGCAAGTCGTACGCCCTGCGCCCGGACGCGGAGCTGGCGACGGTCGTCATGCGCCCGCGCGGCTGGCACCTCGACGAGCGCCACCTCCAGGTCGACGGCCGTCCGGTACCGGGCGCGCTGGTCGACTTCGGCCTGTACTTCTTCCACAACGCCCAGCGCCTGCTGGACCTCGGCAAGGGCCCGTACTTCTACCTGCCCAAGACGGAGTCGCACCTGGAGGCCCGCCTCTGGAACGAGGTGTTCGTCTTCGCGCAGGACTACGTCGGCATCCCGCAGGGCACCGTCCGCGCCACCGTCCTGATCGAGACGATCACGGCCGCGTACGAGATGGAGGAGATCCTCTACGAACTGCGCGACCACGCCTCGGGGCTGAACGCGGGCCGCTGGGACTACCTGTTCTCCATCGTGAAGAACTTCCGTGACGGCGGCGCCAAGTTCGTCCTCCCGGACCGCAACGCGGTCACGATGACCGCCCCGTTCATGCGCGCGTACACCGAACTCCTCGTGCGCACCTGCCACAAGCGCGGCGCGCACGCGATCGGCGGCATGGCGGCGTTCATCCCGTCCCGCCGGGACGCCGAGGTCAACAAGGTGGCCTTCGAGAAGGTCCGCGCCGACAAGGACCGCGAGGCCGGCGACGGCTTCGACGGCTCCTGGGTCGCCCACCCCGACCTGGTCCCGATCGCCATGGAGTCCTTCGACAAGGTCCTCGGCGACCGGCCCCACCAGAAGGACCGGCTGCGCGAGGACGTCGACGTCAAGGCGGCCGACCTCATCGCGATCGACTCCCTGGACGCCAAGCCGACCTACGCGGGCCTGGTCAACGCGGTGCAGGTCGGCATCCGTTACATCGAGGCATGGCTGCGCGGTCTCGGCGCGGTCGCCATCTTCAACCTGATGGAGGACGCGGCCACCGCCGAGATCTCCCGCTCGCAGATCTGGCAGTGGATCAACGCGGAGGTGGTCCTCGACAACGGCGAGCAGGTCACCGCCGAGCTGGCCCGCAAGGTCGCCGCCGAGGAACTGGCGAACATCCGCGCGGAGATCGGCGACGAGGCCTTCGCGGCCGGCAACTGGCAGCAGGCCCACGACCTGCTCCTGACGGTCTCGCTCGACGAGGACTACGCCGACTTCCTGACGCTGCCGGCGTACGAGCAGCTCAAGGGCTGACGCCCGGTCCCGTGACCCGGCCCGCGCCCCCGGTACCGCACAGCACCGGGGGCGCGGTCGTGTCTCAGTCCACGTGGGCGGACCAGTCCCGTTCGGCGGCCGGCCTGCCGTGCAGGTCGGGGACGCGCTTGAGCCAGTCCGGGCGCCCCCGCTCGGTCCGGGCGGCGCGGGCGGCGTTCTCGGCGGCCAGCTCGTCGCGGCCCGGGAAGTGGGTGGGCAGCCACTGCGCCGAGGCCCGTACGCGCGCGTGCAGGTAGCCGACGTAGGCGGAGCGCAGCTCGTCCGGTGTGCCGAAGCCCGCCTCGGGGGTCAGCCAGGCGTCCGGCACCCGGCCCACCACGTCGCGCAGCAGCTCCTCCGTCACCTTCGGGGCGAGTTCGGCGTCGGCGGCCCGGACGTCGGGCGCGTAGGGGCCGAGGGCGTGGTGACGGAAGTCGTACGCCTTCTCCGGGGCGGAGGTGTCCCAGCGGTGGTGGAAGACGAGCGCGGCGCCGTGGTCGATCAGCCACAGGCGCGGGGGTGCGACACCGAGGGTCGGCCAGACCATCAGGTTGGAGCTGTGCACCGTGCGGTCCACGTTCACGGTGAGTGCGTCCAGCCAGACGACGCGCCCGGCCTCCCGCGCGTCCACGGGGAACGTTCCGGCCAGCTCCGGCGTGAGGTCGGCGCCGCCCGACAGGTAGTCCATGCCGAGGTTGAGTCCGGCACTGGCGTCGAGCAGGTCGCGCACCTCCTGGTGCGGCTGGTCCTCGGCCGTCGCCGGGTCGAAGTGCGCGAGGACCAGCTCCGGCACCCGGAGCCCCAGCTCCCGCCCCAGCTCCCCGACGATCACCTCGGCGACCAGCGCCTTGCGGCCCTGCGCGGAGCCGGTGAACTTCAGAACGTAAGTGCCCAGGTCGTCGGCCTCGACGAGACCCGGCACCGAACCGCCCTCGTGCAGGGGTGCGACGTAACGCGTCGCCGCGACCTCTCTCAGCACTTTCCCTGCCCACCCATCTCATCGGCCCCCGGAGTCCGCTCCACGACCGGAGGTCAGGTTACTAGGGGCACGTCCCGGCTCACGGCGCCCGGCCCTCCCGGACCGCACTAATATCAGTGCCTCACACCCGTGTCGGGAAAGGCGAAGTTGAGCGATGGCCGATGACGCGTACCTGTTCCTGCTGCCGGAGCGTCATCCGCGGCTCGCGGCGCCGCTGGCGGCGGTCGGGCCGTTGGAGTGTCTGGAGACGCCCGCCGTACGCGGCTGGCTCTCCGCGCACGGTACGGCGCCGGGGTCCGAGCAGGTCAGGATTCTTCCGGCGGCCAAGGACGTCCTCATCCCGGAGGACGCCGAGCGGCTGCCCGTGCCGCTGACCGCGGACGAGGCCCTGCGGGTGGAGCAGGAGTGCACCCCGGCGTCCATCACCGACCTGGAGAGGGAGCTCCTCGGTTTCCGGGAGGCCACCCAGGACTGGGAGACGCTGGTGCACCGTGCTCACGCGGCCGGGATCCCCGCGCCCCGCATCGCGCAGCTCACCGGGATCGACCCGGTGGACATCGGTCGGCTGACCCGGTTCTGACGCGCCCGTCCGGTCACAGGCCCGTGAAGAGTCCGCGAAGTGGAGCGGGTGTCCGGGCGGGGTCGAGGGCCTCGACCAGGAGGCGGCCGTAGCGGATCTTGCGGCCCTTCTTCGTGGAGAGGAAGCGCCGCAGCTGCTGGTGCCGGGAGCGGCCGTGCTGGGCGGGCTGGCCCAGGAAGGTCTGCCAGGGGCGCAGCTCGCCCTCGGCCCGGATGATCTCCTCGGCCCGTTCCGGGCCGAGGGCGCGGAGCAGTTCGTCCTCCAGGTCCGCCTCGCAGACGAAGAAGTCCCGCGGTGCCCCGGCCCGCTGCCAGCCCCGTTCGTAGAACCGCACCTCGCCCACGTCGCACAGGCCCTTCAGGCACAGGCCGAGACCGGGCGGGCCGAGCAGACCGGCGTAGCGGCCGACGCTCATCGCCCCGCCCATCGCCACCACGGCCACCCCTTCGGCGACCAGGTCCCGGCCCTCCCGCACGGCCAGCGCCTCGACGGCCGCGAGGTCGCTGGGGCCCTCCAGCAGCACCGCCGTCCGCAGCCCGAGCGCCTCCGCCAGCTCGCCCGCCGTGTCACCGGTCCCGCCGGCCGCCCAGCGCGCGGCCTCGTCCCGGAACGCCTCGATGTCCGCCATGCAGTGAGTGTGCCCCTCCGGGGCCCGCGATCGCACGGATTATCGCGGCGGACCCGGGCCGCTCACGCCTCCCGCAGGGGGTTGGGCAGCGGCAGGTAGCGGGCCTCCGCGCCGTCGGCGCCGGTCCAGCGCAGGAGGAGGTTGGTCTTGGCGGGGAGGGTGGGAGCGCTGAGCAGGGCGGGGATTTCGGGGAGCGTGTGGCGGGAGAGGGCGCGGCGGACCGCCGGCCAGGGGTCGAGGCCGGGGTGGTGTTCGGCCAGGGCGGCGGCGATCTCCCAGAGGTGGTTGACGACCAGGCAGTAGACCAGCCGTTCCCAGCCGTCCGCGCGGGAGGTGTCCGGCAGCAGCTTGACGCCCTCCGCGTCCCGGAACAGGGCCTGGACCGGGGTGCCGTCGGCGTCCACGGCGACCAGGGTGTTCTGGAGGTGGGCCTCCAGGACGACGCCGTCGTCGGCGAAGGCGGTCAGCACGGGCGGCACGACGGCGTCGAGGTACGCCCGCCACCAGGCCGCCGGGTCGGTGGCGCGGGCCAGGGGGCTGCCGGGGAAGCCCTCCACGAGCGCGGCGGCGAGCAGCGGGGTCGCACCGGGCAGGACGCGGTCGCGCAGTCCGTCGCGGACGACGACGGCCAGTTCCTCGAAGGCGAAGTCCGCCGTGCGGTGGCCGCGGTCGCCGAGCCAGGCCGCAGGGGGCCCGGCGGCGGCGAACGCCTCGGTGACCGCCGTGTCGGTGCGGCGCAGCCGGAGCAGGTCGTGCCGCCACAGGCGCCGGATGTCGTTGGTGATGCGCACGTCGAGGCTGAACTTCAGGAAGAGGTCGCGCCCCGGCAGGTACTCGGGCGCGTACACCGTGCGGATCGCCGCCGTCGGCCAGGTGAAGAAGCCGGTGGTGCCCAGCCGGACGAGCCGCCCGTCGCGGAAGGCGGGGGCGAGTGCGGTCGCCGTCAGGTCCAGCTGCCACGGGTGGGCCGGCAGCAGCCGGTAGCCGGGCGGGGCCTGGCCGAGGGCGTCCAGGGCGGCGGTGTCGCCCTCGTCGACGACCGTGTCCTCGCGCACGCCGAGCAGCACCAGCGGAAAGCGGGCGTGCGCCTCGGGCGCGTAGGGCAGCCAGCCGGAGTGCGGGCCGCCGCCGCGCGCTTTGGGGGCGGGGTGGTGGGTGTGGCCGGTGAGGAGGGACTGCTCGGAGCGGAGGTAGGAGTCCTCCGGCGGGGTGGCACGCGCGCGTGCCGTCAGCAGCGCGGCCAGAGCGTCCCGGCTGTCGGTCATCTCGGTGGGCAGTTCGTGGTTGGCCAGGCCGGTGTGCCGGCGCAGCTCCTCCGAGACGAGTTTCACCAGCTCGGCGTGGCCGACGCGGTGCCAGCCACCCGCCGCGCGAAGTTCCGGTTCGGCGGGGCGCCGGCCCGCGCGCACCCGCAGCAGTCTGCCGCCGGGCAGCCGGTACACCGGGCGCGCCCCGGCGCCGGGCAGCGGCCGGGCCACCTCGCGCAGCAGGCAGTTCAGCAGCGGTACGGCCGCGCAGGCGTCGGCGCGTTCGGCGATGCCGCCCGGGGAAGCGGCGTCCCGGGCGGCGCCGGTGGGCAGGGGCAGGAGATCCACGCGTTCCACTCGTTCCCTACGGTCTGTCCATGGCGGAGAGGACGGAGACGATCAGTATGTCTGTAGACGTCAGGTCCGTGATCGTCCCTCCGCCTGCCGTCGTACCCGTACCCGAGGAGCCCGCCCGTGCACCGTCCCAGCAGCACAGAGGCCGAGGTCGCCGACGAGCTGGCGGCCGTCCGCCCCGCTCTGGCCGACCGGTTCGCCGCCGAGCGGCCGGGTGCCCGCGCGGCCGTGCTGTCCCGGCTGTGGCGTGCGTTCGCCCACGAGCCGCTGCCCTGGATCGCGGGCCGGGAGTCCGCCGGCGACGGACTGGTGCTGCGCCTCGGGGACGGCCGACGGCTGGCCGGTCCGGCGGCCGACCCGTATCGCACGGACGCGTACGCCCCGGTGGTCCACCTCGACGAGGTCGCGTACGACGATCCGGAGCGGCTGATGACCGACCTCGCCGTAGCGCACTCCACCGGGTTCGCGGCCGAACTCGGGCACAGCGTCGCCTCGTTGGCGCTGTCGCGCGCCGGACAGCCGCGGGGGGTGGGCGGTGCGGCGCCGGAGGTTCACCCGGACGAGTGGCCGGAGACCGACTGGGGCTGGGAACGGCGCGTGGTCGACGGGCACCCCTACCACCCCGGCTGCCGTTCGCGGCCGGGCTTCTCGGTCGCGGAGCAGCTCGCGTACGGGCCCGAGCACGGGCCGGTGGTGGAGCTGGGCCTGGTGCCGGTCCCGGCGGCCGAGTGCCTGGTGACGGGGGCGTGGCCCCGGGAGTGGCGCGACGGGCCCGCGGTGCTGGTGCCGGTGCATCCGTGGCAGGCGGCGCACGTACTCAAGCGGCCCTGCGAGGAGGGGATCGCCGCGCACCCGCTGATGTCCCTGCGGACGCTGGCCGTGCCCGGCGGACCGCACGTCAAGACCGCGCTCAGCGCCCGCCTGACGTCCTCGGTGCGGGACATCTCGGTCGCCTCGGTCGGCGCGTCGGCGGACGTGTCCCGCTTCGGGCAGGAGCTGGCGGCGCGCCTGGAGGGGCTGCTGCACGTCACCGGCACCCTGGGCGCGGTGGCCGCCGGCTCCCCCGACCTGGCCGCCGTACTGCGCGAGTCGCCGCGGGCCTACGCGGCCCCCGGCGAGCACGTGGTCCCGGTGGCCGCGCTGGCGGGCATCGGCCTTTCCGGGTCGCCAGAGTGGCAGGCGGCGTTCGCGCGGCTCGCGCTCGGCGTGGGGCTGCGCCTGCTGGAGCTGGGCGTGGCCCTGGAGGCGCACGGGCAGAACCTGCTCGTGGTGCTCTCCCCGACGGGCGAACCGCTGCGCCTGGTCTACCGCGACCTGGCCGACATCCGCGTCAGCCCGGCCCGCCTGGCCCGGCACGCCGTCGCCGTCCCGCCGCTTCCCGCGCGGATGCTCACCGACGATCCGGTGGCGCTGCGGCGCAAGTTGTTCGGTTCGCTGGTGGGCGGCGCGCTGGCGGCGACGGCGGGTTCCGGTGCGGCGCTGGGCAAGGCGCTGGAGGAGGCGGTACGCGAACTGCCGCGCACCCCCGACGTCCTGGCCCTGTGCGAGGAGCCGCTTCCGGTGAAGTCGCTGACGTTGATGCGTACTTCGCCGGGGACCGCGGGGGATCTGTGGACGGAGCTGCCCAATCCACTGCACGCGGGGTGAAGACGGGGCGTCGTGGCGGTCTCGTTTTGGAGCCCGGCGTCAGCGGTCAATAGGATCCGCCGATGATCACAAGAACACGGCTGGCGGCGGGCACCTGTGCCCTGCTCGCCGCGCTGGCGGCCGGGTTGGCGTTCCCGGCCGGAGCGGTGGCCGGTGAACCCACGGGTGAGGACGCTCCGAAGGTCGACCTCGTGCTCGACGTCAGCGGGTCGATGCGGACGCGGGACATCGACGGCGGTACCCGGATGGCCGCGGCGAAGCGGGCCTTCAACGAGGTGCTGGACGCGACGCCCGAAGAGGTGCAGCTCGGCATCCGCACACTCGGCGCCGACTACCCGGGCGACGACCGCGGGACGGGCTGCAAGGACACCGCGCAGCTCTACCCGGTGGGCCCGCTGGACCGGACCGAGGCGAAGACGGCGGTGGCCACGCTGGCGCCCACCGGCTGGACGCCGATCGGCCCCGCGCTGCTCAAGGCGGCCGACGACCTCGACGGCGGCGCCGGGTCCAAGCGGATCGTGCTGATCAGCGACGGTGAGGACACCTGCGCCCCGCTCGACCCGTGCGAGGTGGCCCGCGAGATCGCCGCCAAGGGCATCGGGCTGACCATCGACACGCTGGGCCTGGTGCCCAACGCGAAGATGCGGCAGCAGCTCAGCTGCATCGCCGAGGCGACCGGCGGCACCTACACGTCGGTCGAGCACACCGACGAACTGACCGAGAAGGTCAACCAGTTGGTGGACCGCGCGGCCGACCCGGTGGTGACGCCGGTCGCCACCGAGGGCGCGGACTCCTGCGCGAAGGCGCCGACGCTGAAGTCGGGTCTGTACACCGACCGCGCGGAGTTCGGCGGGCAGCGCTGGTACCGGGTCGACGTGGCGCCCGGCGAGGAGTTGCGCGCCTCGGTGAGCGTGGGTGCCGACCGGGCCGTGAACCCGTCCCACGGTGTGCTGCTGCGGGCGGTTACGGCGCACGGGCGCGAGATCGTGCGCGGCGAGGCGGCGGGCGACGGCCGCACCGACGTGCTCTCGACGGGGCTGCGATACCCGAAGGCGGAGAGCGACTCCGGCGAGGACTCGGCGGACGCGGCGACCGAGGCCGTGTGCCTCCAGGTCACCCACTCCTTCTCCGTCGCCTCCGGCGTGAAGACCTCGCCCGGTCTGCCGCTGGAGCTGACCGTCGACGTCGTGGACGCCCCGAGTGACGCCGACGACGTGGCCTCCTTCGGTCTCGGCCGGGGCTGGTGGCTGCTCGGCGTGCTGGTGCTCGTCGGCTTCCTGGCCGGTCTGCTGTGGGGCTGGCTGTCGCGCTGGCGGTTCGCGGTCTGGAGGACCAACTGATGCGATCGACCCGAGCGTTGAGCGCGACGGTGCTGCTGCTGGGACTCGCCGCGGCCCCCGCGGCGGCCGGCCCCTCGCCCTCCGCGAGCCCGTCGGACGACGGCGGCGCGCCGACCGAGGCGGGTACGTCGTTCCGTACGGCGGCCGAGATCGAGCAGGGGCAGCGGGCCACGGCGAACGGCTCCGCGGGCGACTACCTGTACTGGTCGTTCCCCGCCGACGCCGGCCAACGGCCCACCGTACGGGCCACGGTGGAGCTGCCCGAGACGCACGAGGCACAGACCTGGCGGATCGACGTGTACGACGGTCTGCGCCGCCGCCAGGCCTGCCAGTGGGGCGCCGAGAACCGCACCGCCGCCGCGGACGCCTCCACCCTGCGACTGGCCTGCGTGCTGCGCACGGTGCGCGCCTGGTCGGAGCCGTGGGCCAACGACCCGCTGCCGGGCACGTACTACGTCCGGCTGACGGCCGTGAACCTGCCGACGTCCGACCTCGGCGTCCCGGTCGGCACCGAGGTACGGGTGGACTCGAAGGACATCGGCGGGGCCGCGGCGGTCGACGGCTCGCTCGCCGAGCCGCTGGTGCCGGGCGTCGCGGTGTCCTCCGGCAAGGACGACGGGGAGGACGGCGAGGAGCGCGGCGCCGTGCTCTCCGCGATCGAGCCGGAGGACGGCTGGTCGTCGGGCTGGTGGTCGGACCGCTGGGTGTGGACCGGCGTCGGCGCGGTGCTGGCCGCGCTCGCCGGCATCGGCGGCTACGCGCTGACCCGCGGGTCGGGCCGGCCGTCCCGGGTGCCGCCGACGGCCTGACGTGCGCTCAGGAGGCCCGCCCCGCACACGGGGGCGGGCCTCCTGGTGTCTCACCCCTCACGCAGCGCCTTGGCCGCCGTGCCGTCACCGGTGACCTCGACCAGGCCCTCCCGCACCGCCTCCCGCAGCCCGGTCTCACCGCGGCTCAGCGCCGCGCACGTCCCGGCGTCCAGCACCAGCCGGGCGTCGGGTTCACCGGGCGCCGGCCCGTCGCCGTACACGGGGCCGCCGTCCCCCCGCGCACCGGCGTGCAGGTGGAAGTCGCCCTCCTCCAGCCGGACCTCGACCAGCCCCTGAGCCGCCCCGGCCTCCCTGAGGGCGCGCAGCAGGGGCAGGGCGAACCAGTGCGCCCGCAGGGCGTCCGTTGGCCGCCGCTCCCCCAGCTCGCCCGCGCCCCACGCGCCGAGGGCCTCCAGCACCGGCAGCAACTCGTGCCCCCGCGCGGTGAGTTCGTAGACGTACGCCGCTCCGGGCGGCGGCAGCCTGCGCCGGGTCGTCAGTCCCTCGCGCTCCATGTCCTTCAGCCGGGAGGCGAGCACGTCGGTGCTGACGCCGGGGAGGTCGGCGTGCAGGTCGGTGTAGCGTCGCGGCCCGGCGAGCAGCTCCCGGACGATCAGCAGGGTCCAGCGGTCGCCGACGGCGTCGAGCGCGCGGGCGGCGGAACAGTACTGGTCGTAGCTTCGGCGAGGTGACATGCGACGCAGTGTAGACAAGTTGTTGGACTTTCCAAGCTCCTACTTGGTAAAACCAAGCAACACCAGATACCGGAGGGGAAGCGGCGCATGGAGTTCCGGCAGTCGAACAAGCTCAGCGAGGTCTGCTACGAGATCCGCGGCCCGGTCATCGAGCACGCCGACGCGCTGGAGGAGGCGGGGCACAGCGTGCTGCGCCTCAACACCGGCAACCCGGCCCTCTTCGGCTTCGAGGCGCCCGAGGAGATCCTCCAGGACATGATCCGCATGCTCCCGAGGGCGCACGGATACACCGACTCGCGCGGCGTCCTGTCCGCCCGCCGCGCCGTCGCCCAGCGCTACCAGACCCTGGGTCTGGAGGTGGACGTGGACGACGTCTTCCTCGGCAACGGCGTCTCGGAGCTGGTCTCCATGGCCGTACAGGCGCTGTTGGAGGACGGCGACGAGGTGCTGATCCCCGCCCCCGACTTCCCCCTCTGGACGGCGGTGACCACCCTCGCGGGCGGCAAGGCGGTGCACTACCTCTGCGACGAGCAGGCCGAGTGGTACCCCGACCTGGCGGACATGGAGTCGAAGATCACCGACCGC
This sequence comes from Streptomyces sp. NBC_01723, assembly GCF_036246005.1. Lineage (NCBI taxonomy): Bacteria > Bacillati > Actinomycetota > Actinomycetes > Kitasatosporales > Streptomycetaceae > Streptomyces > Streptomyces sp. NBC_01723. Next base: position 6,695,473 of record NZ_CP109171.1, on the reverse strand, counting down.
ACCAAGGCGGTCGTCGTCATCAACCCCAACAACCCCACCGGCGCGGTCTATCCCAAGGAGATCGTCGAGGGCATCCTCGACCTCGCCCGGCGGCACGGCCTGATGGTCTTCGCCGACGAGATCTACGACCAGATCCTCTACGACGACGCCGTGCACCACTCGGCCGCCGCCCTCGCCCCCGACCTGGTGGTGCTCACCTTCTGCGGGCTCTCCAAGACGTACCGGGTGGCGGGGTTCCGCTCCGGCTGGCTGGTCGTCACGGGCCCCAGGCAGCACGCGAAGGACTACCTGGAGGGCCTGACCATGCTGGCCTCCATGCGCCTGTGCGCCAACGCGCCCGCGCAGTACGCCATCCAGGCCGCGCTCGGCGGCCGCCAGTCGATCCGCGAGCTGACGGCCCCGGGCGGCAGGCTGCGCGAACAGCGTGACGTGGCCTGGGAGAAGCTGAACGAGATCCCGGGCGTCTCCTGTGTGAAGCCCAAGGGCGCGCTGTACGCGTTCCCGCGCATCGATCCGAAGGTGCACGGCATCCACGACGACGAGAAGTTCGTCCTGGACCTGCTGCTGCGGGAGAAGATCCAGGTGGTGCAGGGGACCGGCTTCAACTGGCCGAGCCCCGACCACTTCCGCATCCTCACCCTGCCCCACGCGGACGACCTGGAGGCGGCCATCGGGCGGATCGGCCGGTTCCTGGGCGGGTACCGGCAGTAGCGGCCGCTCAGGTCCTCGTCAGCTTGCCGCGCCTGAGGCGGATCACCTCGTCCGACGCGTCCGCGACCGCCCGTGAGTGGCTCACCGGGACCACGCACTTGCCCTCGCCGTGCGCCGGCTGCCGGAACACCTCGATGATCCCGTCGGCGGTGTCCTGGTCGAGGCTGCCGGTGGGCTCGTCGGCGAAGAGGAGGTCGACCTCGCAGGCGAGCGCCCGGGCGATGGCCACCCGCTGCTGCCGGCCGCGGCCGAGGTCCGCGAGGCCACGGCCTGCCCGGGACCGTAGCCTGGAGACATGGGTGATCTTTTTCTGGTCCGGCACGGCGAGACCGAGTGGTCGCGGTCGGGCCGGCACACCGGACTGACGGACGTGCCGCTGACCGAGCACGGGCGGGACCAGGCGCGGAGTCTGGTCCCGCTGATCCGCTCGCACCGGATCGGGGCCGCCTTCGTCAGCCCCTTCCAGCGGGCCCGCGAGACGGCGGAGCTGATCGGACTGCACGACGTGCGGGTCGACCCGGACCTGCACGAGTGGGACTACGGCGGGTACGAGGGGATCACGACCGTCGAGATCCACCGCTCCCGGCCCGACTGGTTCCTGTTCAGCGACGGCGTCGAGCCCGGGCCGCCGGAGCATCCCGGGGAGACGCCGGAGCAGGTCGGGGAGCGGGCGGACCGGGTGCTGGCCCGGGTGGAGGCGGCGTTCGCCAACACCGAGGGGTGCGTGGTGCTGGTCGCGCACGGACACTTCCTGCGGGTGCTGACCGCACGGCACCTGGGGCTGCCGCCCTCGCACGGGGCGCTGTTCCAGTTGGGCACCGGCACCCTGTGCCGACTGGGCACGGAGCACGCGCGGCCGGTGATCGCCGCGTGGAATGTCAGACCCCCGTCGTAGTCTTCGAGAGCGTCACCGAAGGCGTCGCCGGTGAGGGGAAGGGAGGACGCCGTGGCACTGTGGCCCACCCCCGCGCAGCGGCGGGTCATCGACGCCGCCGACCACGCCACCGGGCGTCTCAGGGGGTCGGAGACGCAGCTGGCGGCGCTGGTGAAGCGGGGGCTCGCCTTCCGGCACCCGCGCCCGCCGCACGACCACTTCCTGACCCCGGCCGGGCACCGGATACGGGACGCGGGGGCCGAGCCGGACCCGCCGGGAAGCCCGGAGCCCGCTCCCGCCGCCGACTCCGACGGGGGCGTCTTCGCCGCGCGGGTGGGCGGGGAGGAGGACGTGCCGGAGCGTACGGGGCCCGCCCGGCTGCGCGAGGTGCGCGGCGCCTGGCAGGGACTGCTCGAACTGCGCCGGATGACGCGTGCCGACGGCAGTGCGGAGCTGCCCTGCGCGTGGGAGCGGACCCACCTGGTGCGGGCCGCCGCCCTCGCGCTGGAGGCGGCGGGGCACCGTCCGGCGGGCCCGGAGGGCGACGACGGGTACCGGGTGCGCGCGACCCCGCAGCCGGAGGCCGTCGCCGTGCGCGAGCCGGACGACACCGCGCGGCGGGCCTGCGCGCAGACCCTGGAGCGCGCGGGGTGGCAGGTCGGCGAGCACACCGAGCCACGCACCCGGGCCCGTTACCTGCTGGCCTCCCCACGGAAGGTGTGACGCTCCCCCACCGTGCCAGGATCGACCGGTCAGTACGTCCACGAGCCATGATGTCGACAAGATCGTACGAACAAGAGGAGAGGCAGCAGCGGTGAGTGAGCCGTTTTCCGTACCCGTGACGGTCCGCGGGTACGAGACCGACACCCAGGGCCATCTCAACCAGGCCGTGTATCTGAACTACGCCGAGCACGCCCGCTGGTCACTGCTCACCGCGGCCGGCATCCGGCAGGCCGACCTGGTCGCCCGCGGGGTGGGGCCGGTCGCCCTGGAGACGACCATCCGCTTCCAGCGCGAACTGCTCGCCGGGGACGAGGTCGAGGTGACCTGCGCGTTCGAGTGGGGCGAGGGCAAGACCTTCCGCATCCACCAGGTCATCCGCAAGCCGGACGGCACCGTGGCCGCCGAAGTGGAGGGCGTCGGCGGCCTCATGGACCTCAAGGCACGCAAGCTGGTGACCGATCCGCGGGAGCGCTTCAAGGAACTCGCCGCGGATCCGCGGCTGTTCGGGCTCTAGGCAGCCGCCGCCCGCCACGGGGCCGGCGTCCCCGAGGGAGAGGCGCCGGCCCGGTTCGTGTCAGGTGCCCGGGGTCACGGCGTGGCCGCGTTCCCGGGATGCCTCGGTGATCTCCTCTCCCGCCTCCATCGGGTGGGTCACGTCCTCCGCCTCCCGTCCCCGGCCGCCGATGTGGTTGAAGAGCAGGTTGAGTACGACGGCGGCCACACAGCCCGTCGAGATGCCCGAGTCCAGGATGATCTTCGCGTTCTCCGGGAACGAGTGGTAGAACTCCGGGGCGGCGATCGGGATGATGCCGACGGCCAGCGAGACCGCCACGATCAGGACGTTGTTGTCCTTGTCGAGGCTTGCCCGGACCAGGGTCTGGATGCCGCTGGCCGCGACCGAGCCGAAGAGCACCACGCCGGCCCCGCCGAGCACGGGCCGGGGGACGACGGCGATCAGCGAGGCGGCCATCGGGCACAGGCCCATCAGCACCAGGAAGCCGCCGCCCACGGCGACGACGTAGCGGCTGCGGATCTTCGTCATCGCGACCAGGCCGATGTTCTGCGCGAAGGCGCTGCACATGAAGCCGTTGAAGACCGGGCTGATCGCCGAGCCGAGGGTGTCGGCGCGCAGGCCGGCCGCGATGGTCTTCTCGTCGGCCGGGCGGTCCACGATCTCGCCGAGGGCGAGCATGTCGGCGGTGGACTCGGTCATCGAGACCACCATCACCACGCACATGGAGACGATCGCGGCGATCTGGAACTGCGGGGCGCCGAAGTGGAAGGGCGTCGGGAAGCCGACGACGTCGGCGTCCGCGACCGGCCCGAAGTCCGTGACGCCGAACGGGATGGCGATGAGGGTGCCCGCGACCAGGCCGAGCAGTACGGCGATCTGCTTGACGAAGCCGGTGGTGAAGCGGCGCAGCAGGAGCACGATCACGAGGGTGATCGCGGCCAGGCCGAGGTTGGTGGCCGAACCGAAGTCGTCCGCCTCGGGGCTGGGTCCCTGCGCCCAGCCGAAGGCCACGGGCAGCAGGGATATGCCTATCAGGGTGATCACGGTGCCGGTGACGACCGGCGGGAAGAAGCGGATCGCCTTGCTGAAGAAGGGCGCCGCGACGAAGCCGAGGAGTCCGGCGACGATGACCGCGCCGAAGATGATCGGCAGCGCGTCGGACTTGTCGTCGGTCGAGGCGACGACGGCGGTCATGGGGGCGACACCCGCGAAGGTGACGCCGTTGACGAACGGCAGCCGGGCGCCGATCTTCCAGATGCCCAGGGTCTGCAGGAAGGTGGCGAGGCCCGCGGTGAACAGGCAGGCACCGGTGAGGAAGGTGAGTTCGGTGGCGGACAGCCCGATGGCCGCGCCGACTATCAGGGGTGGTGCGACTACTCCGGCGTACATCGCGGCCACGTGCTGCAGGCCGGTCGTCGCCATCTTCAGGGGCGGGAGTTTCTCGTCAACAGGGTGGTCGGCCACGGCGGCGTCCCTCCGGTCGGTTACGCGTCGGCTCTGACGCGGGTGTCATGGAGGTGGTGCTGGTGGTGATGGTCGTGCGGGACCGTGACGGACCGTCTGGGGAAACGGTGACCGCTCCGGGGGCGCGCGCATGGGCGCGCACGCCCCGGAGTCGGCCGCCGTGGGCCCCGCTCGGGTCCACGGCTACCGGCCGGGAGCCGTCCCTCCCGGCCGGAGATCAAATGGTGTGCTGTTGTGCGGTGTTCAGGCCTGGGCGGCGATCCGCGCCAGGCGCTGCGCCTCGTCGCGGGTGGAGCGGGCGATGGCGTCCTCGTCGACGGTCAGCAGGCGGCCGTCCTCGACGATCTGCCGGCCGTTCACGAACGAGGCCGTGACCGGGGCCGCGGCGCCGAAGACCAGCGCGGTCACCGGGTCGGCGATCGCGGAGTGGGCGAGGGTGTCCATCCGCCACAGCACCAGGTCGGCGAGCTTGCCCGCCTCCAGGGAGCCGGTCTCGGCGGCCCGGCCGAGGACCTGCGCACCGCCGTGGGTCCCCAGGCGCAGCGCCTTGCGGGCGTTCAGCGCGGCCTCGCGGTGGGCGCCGAGGCGGTTGATGAGGAGGGCGTTGCGCAGTTCGGTGTGGAGTTCACCGGACTCGTTGGAGGCGGTGCCGTCGACGCCGAGGCCGACCGGGACGCCGGCGGCGAGCATGTCGGGGACCCGCGCGATGCCCGCGGCCAGACGGGCGTTGGAGGACGGACAGTGGGCGACACCGGTCTTCGTGCGGGCGAAGGCGGCGATGTCGGAGTCGTTCATGTGGACGCAGTGCGCCATCCACACGTCCTCGCCGAGCCAGCCGGTGGACTCGAAGTAGTCGGTCGGGCCCATGCCGAACAGCTCGTGGCAGAACTTCTCCTCCTCCACGGTCTCCGAGCCGTGGGTGTGCAGCCGCACGCCGAGGCGGCGGGCCAGCTCGGCGCCCTGGCGCATCAGTTCGGTGGAGACGGAGAAGGGGGAGCAGGGGGCGACGGCGACCTGGGTCATCGCGTCGAAGGAGGAGTCGTGGTGCTCCTTGACGGTGGCCTCGGTGGCGGCGAGCGCGCCGTCCAGGCTCTCCACCGCGAAGTCCGGCGGCAGTCCGCCGTCCGACTCGCCGCGGTCCATGGAGCCGCGGGCGAGGGTGAAGCGGACACCCGTCTCGCGGGCGGCGCGGATGATCGCGCCGGACAGGTCGCCGGAACCCCGCGGGTAGACGTAGTGGTGGTCCATGGCGGTGGTGACGCCGCCGCGGGCCATCATGGCGAGGGACCCCTGGGCCGCCGCGTACGCCATGGGCTCGTCGATGCGCGCCCACGTCGGGTACAGGGCGACCAGCCAGTTGAACAGGTTGTGGTCGGTGGCCAGGCCCCGGGTGATCCACTGGTAGAAGTGGTGGTGGGTGTTGACCAGACCGGGGGTGACCAGGTGTCCGGTCCCGTCGATCCGGCGTACGACGTTCTCCAGACCCTCCGGTGCCCGGCCCGCGCCGACCGACTCGATCCGGTTGCCGGCGATGACGACATGGCCCGAGGCGTACTCGGTGTCGCCCGCGTCGACGGTCGCGATCGCGCAGTTCTCGATGACCGTGCGCTCGGCTGCCGATGATGCTGCCATGCTGCTTCCTTGTCTTTCAGTGGGGCCAGTGGGCGGGGATTCGAGTACCCACGGGGAGGGCACGGCAGGACCCTAGGAGGATTTGAGTGCCGGAACCGGCTGGCGGCTCCGGGTGCCGAGATGGTGGAAGAAGAGGTTGAGTGAGACCGCGACGAGCGCGCCGGCGCTGATGCCGGAGCCGAGGACGGTCTGCGCCCAGGCGGGGAACTCGGCGTAGAAGGCCGGCGCGGCCAGCGGGATGATGCCCGCACCGAGCGCCACGGCGACCAGGATGATGTTGGAGCTGTCGTCCAGTCCGGCCTCGGACAGCGTACGGATGCCGCTGACGGCGATGGAGCCGAAGAGGACGATGCCCGCGCCGCCCAGGACCGGCATCGGGACCAGGGAGACGACCGCGCCGAGCACCGGGAAGGCGCCGAGGACCAGCAGGGTGGCGCCGGCGACGGCGACGACGTAGCGGCTGCGCACCCGGGTCAGCGAGACGACGCCGACGTTCTGCGCGAAGGCGGAGGTGGGGAAGCCGCCGAAGACCGGCCCGATCAGGGTGGCGAGGCCGTCGGTGCGCAGGCCGCGGGTGATGACCTTGGAGTCGGCGCGGCGGTCGCAGATCTCGCCGAGGGCGAGCATGCCGGCGGACGACTCGGTCATCAGGACCAGCATCACGATGCACAGCGACAGGACGGCCGCGGGCTGGAACTCGGGGGCGCCGAAGGCGAACGGGGTGGGCAGCGCGGCGACCGGCGCGGACTTCAGGGCGCCGACGTCGGCCATGCCCAGGGGCAGGGCGACGAGGGTGCCGACGAGCAGGCCGAAGAGCAGGGCGACCTGCTTGAGGAAGCCCCTGCCGAACCGCTGGACGACGAGGATGACGCCGAGGGTGAAGGCGGCGAGCGCGAGGTTGCGCATCGAGCCGAAGTCGGCGGCGGCCTTGTCCCCGCCCTGCGCCCAGGCGACCGGCACCGGCATCAGCGTGACGCCGATGAGGGTGATGACCACGCCGGTGACCAGCGGTGGGAAGAAGCGGAGCAGCCGGCCGAAGAACGGGCCGACGGCGAGGCAGAACACGCCCGCGACCATCACCGCGCCGTAGATGGCGGGGAGCTGACCGCCGCCGCCGTTGGTCTCGGCGATGGCGAGGATGGGGGCGATGCCGGCCGAGGATGCGGCGTTGACGAAGGGCAGCCGGTTGCCGACGAAGCCCTTGACGCCGAGGGTCTGGAGCAGGGTGGCGACGCCCGCGATGAGCAGGCTCGCGGCGATCAGCCGGGTGCGGCCCTCCAGGTCGAGTCCGACGGCCTGGCCGATGATGAGCGGAGGGGTGACGACGCCCGCGTACATGGCGGCGATGTGCTGGAGCGCGGCGGGGACGAGCCGCGAGGGGTGGAGCTTCTCGTCCACCGGGTGCACGGACGTGACGGCGTCCTCGGTGTGCGCCGGCGGGGTGGAACAGGAGCCTTTCGCCGGCTCGGATGCAGGCTGTGCCATGGTGTTCCCTCCGGTGTGGCGCGCCGCCGGCCTCGGTGGCCGGGCCGGCGGCGCGCGTCCCGCGTCAGAGGTTGGTCATGTCGACCGGGATGAGTTGCTCGGCGCCGTCGCGCAGGATGGTGGCCTCGATCAGGCCGTAGGGGCGGTCGGCGGCGTAGTAGACGGCGCCGTCCTTGGCCTCGTTGTCGATCCCGAAGGGCGACAGGTCGGAGCGGAAGTGGTGCTTGTTGGGCATGGAGAAGCGGATCTCGTCGACCTCGTCGCGGGAGTTCAGCACCCGCACGCCCATCTCGAAGAGAGTCTGCTGGAGCGAGTACGAGTAGGTCTCGGCGAACGCCTGGAGCGCGTGCTTGCGCACCCCGTGGTACGAGCGGTCCCAGTCCGGGGCGTGCGAGTCGACGCCGTCCCAGTTGTGCCGCCACCAGGTGGAGACGGTGGTGGCGAGGATCCGGTCGTAGTCCTCCTTGAGGGTCGTGTACTTGTCCTTCAGGTAGCCGAAGAACTCGGAGTTGGTCGAGTTCAGAACGGTCAGGTCCTTGAACCCGGAGAGCACCTGGATGCCGTGGCCGTCGTACGTGATCTCCGCGACCCGGGTCTCCTGGCCCGTGCGGACGAAGGAGTGGGCGATCTCCTCGGAGCCGACGAAGCGGGCGCCGCCCTTCGAGGTCTCGATCCGCTCCCAGCCGTACTCCTCGATGCGGATGCGGGCCCGCTTGATGGGCTCGTTGTTGTCCACGAAGTGGCGGGCGAGCTTCACACCGAGGTCCTCGGCGCTCTCGATCCCGTGCTCCTTGGCGAAGGCGAACACCGTGTTCTTGGTGGTGTCGGTCGGCAGGACGTTCGCGTTGGAACCGCTGCGGTGGACCTCCTCCATGTCGCCGGACAGGGCGACGGAGACGTTGAGGTCCTTGATGTGGTGCGTGTCGCCGTCACGCGTGATCTTGACGACGCGGTTCTCAGCCTTGCCGTACTGGTTCTGTCCCAGGACGAAACGGGTCATGGTTTCGGTCAGCTCCCTCGGTAAACGGAGTAGCCGAACGGGTTGAGCAGCAGCGGAACGTGGTAGTGCTCGCCGGGCACCACCGCGAAGGTGATGGTGACCTCGGGGAAGAACACGGGCCGGCCGTTCTCGCTGTCCCGGAGCGCGGGGGCGTCCTGCTGGGCCGCGGCTTGTTTCTTGGCGAAGTACGTCTCGGTGTCGAAGCCGAGGCGTACGTGGGTGGTGCCCTCCGGCAGGGCCGGGAGGTCCTTGCACCGGCCGTCGGCGTCGGTCGCGGAGCCGCCGAGCGCCTGCCAGTCCCCTCTTTGCCCGTGATGGGCCGAGCCGCCCGCGCGGGCGGCGAGGTGGACGGCGACTCCCTCGGCGGGGCGGCCGACGCTGGTGTCCAGGATGTGCGTGGACACGGAGGCGGTGGTGCTGGTGCTCATGGTCAGGCGTCCTGTTCGACGAGTCGGGTCAGGCGGATGCGGTTGATCTTCCCCAGCTCGGTGCGGACGATCTCCCTCTCCTGCTCGGGCGAGTTGCCGATCCGCTCCTTGACCGCGTCCCGCATCTGCTCGCCGGTCCGGCCGGTGGCGCAGATGAGGAAGACGTGGCCGAACCTGTCCTGGTAGGCCAGGTTGAGTTCGAGCATCTCCGCCTTGAGTTCCTCGGCGGCACCGGCCATACCCGCCTGCTCGCGGGACGAGGTCGGGTCGCCGGGCTTGGGGCGGCCGATCGGCGGGTGTCCGGCCATCGCCTCCGCGAGGTCCTCCGCCGTCAGTGAGGCCATGGCGGCGTCACTGGCGGCGTACAGGTCCTCGGGGGTGGCGAAGGGGCGGGCGGCGAGCAGGTGCCGGGCCCAAGCCGTGGAGGCGCACGCCTCGTGGAGTTCGGCGCGTGCCGCGGACTCCTCGAGGGTGTTGAATCGGGCCAGGCCCGACGCGGATGTGGACGTCACGGGAGCCTCCGTGGCCTTGTGCTGAACGGGCGTGCCGATAGCTAACGCCCTCGGAAACAAGCCGTCAACACTTTGTTGAAAATTCGGGGTGACGAAAGCCGCCGCCCGGTGAACGGACGGCGGCTCGTCGTGGACGGTGTCGTGCCTGGTCAGGCGGGTGTCCCGGCTCAGGCGCCCTTCTCGCGGTTGAGGTAGTTGTAGACGGTGAAGCGGCTGACGCCGAGGGCACCCGCGACGGTCTCGACGCCGTGACGCACCGAGAAGGCGCCCCGCGCCTCCAGCATCCGCACCACCTCCTGCTTGGCCCTGCGGTCCAGATCGGCCAGCGGCATGCCCCGCCGGCGCTCCAGGGCGGCCAGGATGTGGTCCAGGGAGTCGGCGAGCTGCGGCAGACGCACGGCGACGACGTCGGCACCCTCCCAGGAGAGCACCACATCGTCCTGGCCGGCCTCGTCCGGCGGGACCATCTCGCCGCCGATGGCGTCGACCAGGGGCTTCACGGCCGCGATGAAGGGCTCCTCCCCCTGGCCCGTCACCGCTCGCCCTCCCCGTCCCGGCCCCCGTCGACCGCGTCGACCACGTTGACCTGGAGCGAGATCCTGGTGGCACCGGCCTCCAGGGTCCGGCGCAGCAGCGCGTCCACGGCGCCGAGCACCTGGTCGGCGCCGCCCTCGGCGGTGTTGCCGAACGGGCCGACGTCGACCGCGTCCAGCTGGGCGGCCTCGACGACCTCGCGGGCCACCACCGCGTGGGCGGGCGCCTCGTCCAGGTCGAAGGGTTCGGTCGTGAACTCCACTCTCAATCGCACGCGGTCAACCTAACGCGGGGTGACCGTTTTCCGCCGCCCCCTCTTGACAAGCCCGGAACCTCGACGGCAACCTTCCATTAAGCAGAAACGAACTTCCGTAATGCGGAACACGATCGAACGGAAGGGAGCGCGGCACCCGATGGGCTTCGCAGATCAGCGCTTCAACGTCAACCTGTCGATCCTCTTCACGGAACTCCCGCTCCTGGAGCGCCCCGCGGCCGCCGCCGCGGCCGGCTTCACCGCGGTCGAGCTGTGGTGGCCCTGGATCGACTCGCCCACCCCCGGGCAGTCCGAGCTCGACGCCCTGAAGTCGGCGATCGAGGACGCGGGCGTCCAGCTCACCGGGCTGAACTTCTACGCCGGGCAGCTGCCGGGCCCCGACCGCGGCGCCCTGTCGGTGCCGGGCGAGGAGTCGGACCGGTTCCGCGCCAACATCGACGTGGCCGCCGACTTCGCGCAGTCGCTGGGCTGCACGGCGCTCAACGCGCTGTACGGCAACCGCGTCGAGGGCGTGGACCCGGCCGAGCAGGACCGCCTCGCGCTGGAGAACCTGGTCCTGGCCGCCCGCGCGGCCGACCGGATCGGCGCGATCCTGCTGGTCGAGGCGCTGAACAAGCCCGAGTCGCCGCTGTACCCGCTGGTGTCGGCACCGGCCGCGATCGCGGTCGTGGACCAGGTCAACGAGGCCACCGGACTGGGCAACGCCAAGTTCCTCATGGACCTCTACCACCTGTCCATGAACGGCGAGGACCTGCCGCAGGTGATCGACGCGTACGCCGCGAAGACCGGCCACGTGCAGATCGCCGACAACCCGGGCCGCGGCGCTCCCGGCACCGGCTCGCTCCCGCTGGAGGAGCTGCTCGACCAGGTGCGCAAGGCCGGTTACGACGGCTGGGTGGGCCTGGAGTACAAGCCGGGCGACAACCCCAGCGCCCAGTCCTTCTCCTGGCTGCCGGCCGAGGCCCGCGCGGCCCGCTGAGCGCCACCCCGCACAGAACTTTTCAGAGAGGTACCCGTCATGAGCACTCTTCCCAAGGTCGCCTGGATCGGTCTCGGCATCATGGGCTCCCCCATGTCCGAGAACCTGATCAAGGCCGGTTACCAGGTCACCGGCTTCACCCTGGAGCAGGAGAAGCTGGACCGCCTGTCCGCCGCCGGCGGCACCGTGGCCGGCTCGATCGCCGAGGCCGTGCGCGACGCCGACGTCGTCGTGACGATGGTCCCCGCGTCGCCGCAGGTCGAGGCCATCGCCTACGGCCCCGACGGCATCCTGGAGAACGCGAAGTCCGGCGCGCTCCTTGTCGACATGTCCTCGATCACCCCGCAGACCTCCGTGGACCTCGCGAAGGCCGCCAAGGACAAGGGCATCCGCGTCCTGGACGCCCCCGTCTCCGGCGGCGAGGCCGGCGCCATCGAGGCCGTGCTGTCCATCATGGTCGGCGGTGAGCAGGCCGACTTCGACGAGGCCAAGCCGCTCCTGGAGGCGCTCGGCAAGACCATCGTGCTGTGCGGTCCGCACGGCTCGGGCCAGACCGTGAAGGCCGCCAACCAGCTCATCGTCGCCGTGAACATCCAGGCGTGCGCCGAGGCCGTGGTCTTCCTGGAGAAGTCGGGCGTGGACCTGAAGGCCGCCCTCGACGTCCTCAACGGCGGCCTGGCCGGCTCGACCGTGCTGACGCGGAAGAAGGACAACTTCCTGGGCCGCGACTTCAAGCCCGGCTTCCGCATCGACCTGCACCACAAGGACATGGGCATCGTCACCGACGCCGCCCGCAACGTCGGCGCCGCGCTGCCGGTCGGCGCCGTGGTGGCCCAGCTGGTCGCCTCGCTGCGCGCCCAGGGTGACGGCGGCCTGGACCACTCGGCCCTGCTGCGGGCCGTGGAGCGCCTGTCCGGCGCCCAGGTCTGACCGTACGCACCTCACCAGAGCTCCGGGCGGCGCCGTCGCTGACACCTGTCCTGTCGCGCCCGAGCGGCGGCGCCGCCCGGAACCCACTTCAACAAACTGTTGACGTGCCTTCGCCCCAAATCTAGGCTCCACGAAGCGGAAACAAGTTTCCGCTGAATCTCGCACGGAAGACCACGGAAGGTCCACGATGTCGCAGCGCGTGCTCACCACCGAGTCCGGCGCCCCGGTCGCCGACAACCAGAACTCCGCTTCCGCCGGCATCGGCGGCCCGCTCCTGATCCAGGACCAGCACCTCATCGAGAAGCTCGCGCGCTTCAACCGGGAGCGCATCCCGGAGCGCGTGGTGCACGCCCGCGGCTCCGGCGCCTACGGCCACTTCGAGGTGACCGACGACGTCACCGGCTTCACGCACGCCGACTTCCTGAGCACCGTCGGCAAGCGCACCGAGGTCTTCCTGCGCTTCTCCACCGTGGCCGACTCGCTCGGCGGCGCGGACGCGGTCCGCGACCCGCGCGGCTTCGCGGTGAAGTTCTACACCGAGGAGGGCAACTACGACCTCGTCGGCAACAACACCCCGGTGTTCTTCATCAAGGACCCGATCAAGTTCCCCGACTTCATCCACTCGCAGAAGCGCGACCCGTTCACGGGGCGTCAGGAGCCGGACAACGTCTTCGACTTCTGGGCGCACTCCCCCGAGGCCACGCACCAGGTGACCTGGCTGATGGGCGACCGCGGCATCCCGGCGTCGTACCGCCACATGGACGGCTTCGGCTCGCACACCTACCAGTGGACGAACGCCAAGGGCGAGTCCTTCTTCGTCAAGTACCACTTCAAGACCGACCAGGGCATCCGCTGCCTGACCGCCGAGCAGGCGGCCGAGATCGCGGGCCACGATCCGACCTCGCACCAGACCGACCTGGTGCAGGCGATCGAGCGGGGCGTGTACCCGTCCTGGACGCTGCACGTGCAGCTGATGCCGGTGGCCGAGGCGGCGAACTACCGCTTCAACCCGTTCGACGTGACCAAGGTGTGGCCGCACTCCGACTACCCGCTCAAGCGGGTGGGCCGCCTGGTGCTCGACCGCAACCCGGACAACGTCTTCGCGGAGGTCGAGCAGGCCGCGTTCTCCCCGAACAACTTCGTTCCGGGCATCGGTCCCTCCCCCGACAAGATGCTCCAGGGCCGTCTGTTCGCCTACGCGGACGCGCACCGCTACCGCCTGGGCGTCAACCACACCCAGCTCGCGGTGAACGCCCCGAAGGCGGTGCCGGGCGGCGCCGCCAACTACGGCCGGGACGGTCTCATGGCGTCCAACCCGCAGGGCCGTGACGCCAGGAACTACGAGCCGAACTCCTACGACGGCCCGGTGGAGACCGGCCGCCCGCTGGCCGCGCCGCTCGCCGTCTCCGGTCACACCGGCACTCACGAGGCGCCGCAGCACACCAAGGACGACCCCTTCTTCCAGGCCGGTGAGCTGTACCGGCTGATGTCCGAGGACGAGAAGAAGCGGCTGATCGCGACCATCGCCGGCGGCCTGTCCCAGGTCTCCCGCAACGACGTGGTCGAGAAGAACCTCGCGCACTTCCACGCGGCCGACACCGAGTACGGCAAGCGCGTCGAGGAGGCGGTCCGCGCCCTGCGCGAGGACTGACCCACCGGCTCGCGCACGGACCCCGGCGGGGAGGCCGGGACCGTGTGCGCGGCCCGCGCAGGCACCGAGCAGCCCGGATGAGGGGTGAGTGCCCGGTGCCGGCGCGGGCAGGGCGAGGACCGCGGCGGCAGGCGAGCCAGTGCGGTGGTGAAGGGCACGGACGTCCCTCCTACGACCTGAGGGGAGGCGCGCTCCCGGGCCCGTCGCACCGCCGCGGTCCCAGCCACACTCCGCCTCTGCTTTCCCCAGAGGCCCCAGGACTCCGTCCGGCGGCGCGAACGACCTGTCGCGCCCAGCCTCGCGCCGCCGGACGGACACCACGTGAAGAACCTTCACCGGCTGGAGAGCGCCGGATGCGGACGGTCCCGCATCCGGCGCTTTCCGGCGTCCGCCGGGGTGCGGATCCCGGGCGCCCGCAGCAGCCTGAAGTCATGGCACATCCACCGGAGCATCCGCACATCGTCGTCCACTCCCCCGCCCTCGACGGCTCCCGCCGGGTCACCTCCGGCGACGAGACACTGGGCGTCGCCTCGCACATCGACGACGTCGCCGAACTGCTGCGCCTGGCCGACCTGTACGTGACCGACGTGGCCGAGGACGCGCTCGTCGAGTGGCAGGGCGGCGGCCCGGACGACTGGCCGGGGCTGCACGAGCACCAGGAGCACCCCCAGGGCTGACCGCGCCCACGTTCTCCCTCAAGTCTTCCTCTGAGAACGCGGCCGCGCGCTTGAACCACCCCCCGCGCCGGGCACATCCCCGGGCACACGGGGGTGAGGGCCATGGACGGCGGCACGGGGATCGGCTGGGAGCCGTACGAGATCGCACTGCTGGGCGGCGGGCCGCGGGCCGCGGTGACGGTGGCGGTGGTCGACCTGCACCTGCGGGGGGCGTTGGAGACCGGCCCCCGCAGGACGCTGTGCGCCACGGGGCCGGAGCCGGAGGGGCTGGGGCCGTTCGCGGGCACCGTCCTCGACTGCCTGCGCGAGCCCCGCACCGCCCGTGAGCTGGTCCGGCATCCGGACGTGCGCCTGGCAGTCGCGCTGGCGCGCATCCCGCTCGCGGACGAGGGGCTGCTGCGCTACCCCCGGCTGGGCCCCACCCGGGGCGCCCGCCGGCGCGTGGAGTTCTGGCGGGCACGGCACCCCCTGCCGAGGGTCCGGCACGGGATGACGGACGGGGACACGCTGCTCGCGGTGGCCCTGCACGGCGACGCCGCTCTGCGCATGCTCCTGCCGCGCTTCGCGCTGCGGACCGGCCTGACGGACCCGGGGGCCGCCACGGAGGGGGTGCGCTTCTCCCTGGGCCGGGGCAGGTTCCTCCGGTGGCGGGACGAGTACGAGGACTCGGTCACGGGCGACTGGGGCTCCGGCCACGGGGACCACGGCGGCTGCGGATCGGGGGGTGGGGGCGGAGGGGACTGAGCGGCCCCGGACGCGAGCGAGGGCGGCCCGTCGCGTTGACGGACCGCCCTCGCCCCCAGGCCGTGCGGATGGTGCGGGTCAGACCTTGAGCGTCCTGACCGCGGTCGGGGCGTGCCCCGGCTCCGTGGCCACCTCCTCGAACTCCACCACGTTCGAGATGTCGTTGGTGCCCGACATCGAGATGTTGGTGACGCGCTCCAGGATCGCCTCGACGATGACCGGCACCCGGTGCTCGGCGGCGAGCTTCTTGGCCTGCTCGAGGGCCGCGCCCAGCTCGTTCGGGTCGGTCACCCGGATCGCCTTGCAGCCCAGGCCCTCGGCGACCTTGACGTGGTCGACGCCGTAGACGCCCAGCTCGGGCGAGTTGATGTTCTCGAACTCCAGGTTGACCTGGAAGTCGATCTCGAACGCCCGCTGCGCCTGGCGGATCAGGCCCAGGTAGGAGTTGTTGACCAGGACGTGCACGTACGGGATCTTGTGCTGCGCACCGACGGCCAGTTCCTCGATCATGAACTGGAAGTCGTAGTCGCCGGAGAGCGCCACGACCTGGGCGTCGGGGTCGGCCTTGGCGACGCCGAGCGCGGCCGGGACGGTCCAGCCGAGCGGGCCCGCCTGGCCGCAGTTGATCCAGTGCCGCGGACGGTAGACGTGCAGCATCTGGGCGCCGGCGATCTGCGAGAGGCCGATGGTGGAGACGTACCGGGTCTCCGGGCCGAAGGCCTTGTTCATCTCCTCGTAGACGCGCTGCGGCTTGATCGGGATGTCGTCGAAGTGCGTACGGCGCTGGAGCGTGGCCTTCTTCTCCTGCGCGGACGCGGCCCACGCGGCGCGGTCGGGCAGCTTGCCGGCCGCCTTCAGCTCCTTGGCCACCTCGACGAACAGCTCCAGCGCGGCCTTGGCGTCGGAGGCGATGCCGTAGTCCGGGGCGAAGATCTTGCCGATCTGGGTCGGCTCGACGTCGACGTGGACGAACTTCCGCCCCTTGGTGTAGACGTCGATCTTGCCGGTGTGGCGGTTGGCCCAGCGGTTGCCGACGCCGAGGACGAAGTCGGACTCCAGGAAGGTCGCGTTGCCGTAGCGGTGCGAGGTCTGAAGGCCGACCATGCCGGCGTTCAGCTCGTGGTCGTCGGGCAGCAGGCCCCAGCCCATCAGGGTCGGCACGACCGGGGTGCCGGTCAGCTCGGCGAACTCGACCAGGAGGTCGGCCGCGTCGGCGTTGATGACACCGCCGCCGGCCACGATCAGCGGGCGCTCGGCGGCGTTGAGCATGCCGATCGCCTTCTCGACCTGGGCGCGGGTCGCGGCCGGCTTGTAGACCGGGAGCGGCTCGTAGGTCTCCGGGTCGAACTCGATCTCGGTCAGCTGGACGTCGATCGGCAGGTCGATCAGGACCGGACCGGGGCGTCCCGAGCGCATCAGGTGGAACGCCTGCTGGAAGACGCCGGGGACCTGGGCGGCCTCCAGGACGGTGACGGCCATCTTGGTCACCGGCTTGGCGATGGAGGCGATGTCGACGGCCTGGAAGTCCTCCTTGTGGATCACCGCGGTCGGCGCCTGGCCGGTGATGCACAGGATCGGGATGGAGTCGCCGATCGCCGAGTACAGGCCGGTGATCATGTCGGTGCCGGCCGGCCCCGAGGTGCCGATGCAGACACCGATGTTGCCGGGGTGGGTACGGGTGTACCCCTCGGCCATGTGCGAGGCGCCCTCGACATGACGGGCGAGGGTGTGCTGGACGCCGCCGGACGCCTTGAGCGCCGCGTAGAAGGGGTTGATCGCCGCGCCCGGCACACCGAACGCGTCGGTGACGCCCTCGCGCTTGAGAATCTCAACTGCCGCTCGGGCAGCGGTCATACGAGCCATCGAGTACTCCTGCTCCGGCTGTCGGATTCGCACTCCCGTCGCGCCCCGCGGTGAGCTTCTTCCGTAGCAACTTCCGTATAGCGAAATTTGTTTTCTACGATCTGGAAGTAATGTAAGTGGGCGGCCGAGGGCAGTCAAGAGAGGACGATGGGGTCATGTCCGAGACCATCTCGGTGTGCTGCACGGCCTGCGGGCGGCGGCACCGCTACACGGCGCCCTCGTATCCGTGCGCGTGCGGGGAGCCCGTCGCGCCCGCGCTCGATCCGCACGGGACCGCGACCGCGGTCACCCACCGGGCGTGGGAAGAGGAGTGGGTCGGCGTGCGCTGCGCGGCCTGCGGGGCGCACAGCCGGTGGCCGCGGCCGGAGCTGGGGTGCCCGTGCGGGACGGTGCTGTGCGTGCCGGTGGACGGCACGGCCCAGGGCGGGTCCGGGCGCGCCCCCGGGTCACGGGTCCCGGCCCACCGGGCGGTCCCGATCCGCACCGCGCGCGACGCGGTGACCGCGGCCGTGCTGTATCTGCGCGGGCTGGGGCACCGGGACGTGTGCCGCGCCGACCAGCGGCCGCTGTCCGGCATCGGGCTGACCGCGGCCGGCCTCGTCGTCCAGGTGGATCCGACGGTGGGCCCGGCCTCGCTGCGGGACGTGGAGTGCCTGTGGCTGACGGCGATGGCGGAGTCCGCGCGGTGCGTCTACTTCTCCCTCACCGGATACGCCGAGGACGCCCGGGTCCGCGCCGACCTGCTCGGGGTGGCGCTGTTCGTGCTCGACCCGGCGGGAGTGCCGCGCCCGGTGAACGAGTCGGCCGTGGCGCTGGACGCCACGGCCGACTGAGAGGTGCTGCTGGGGAGTGGCGCGGTGACTACCTCGCCGCGTACCCGAAGGCGGTGCCGACGGCGGGGAGCCCGCCCTGTCCCGGCTGGTAGGCCGTGACGGCGGCGGTGGGCTGGCCGAGGGTCACGTTGGACATCGGCAGGGCGTAGAGCGCGCCGCGGGCGCCCGGGCCGTAGGGCATGCCGACGTACAGGTGCGTGCCGGTGAAGTGGATGCTCGAACCCAGACGCTGGTTGGCTCCCGGGGCACCGGGGATGCCGTCGCCGTCGCCGGACTCGATCCACTTGTCGTTGGCGCCGGGCGCGCCCAGCATCGAGAAGACGTGGACCGCGCCGGAGGACGTCGCCGAGCCGATCGCCTCGTCCGGGACGCCGATGGCCATCCTCATCGTCGCCGCGGTGCTCACGGCGCGCGGCGCCGTATTGGTCGCGGTGATGGTGGCACCGAAGTGGTCACCGGCCTCGGAGGTGCCGGAGACGTCGTCGTCGGCCGTACCGGAGGAGTACCCGTCGAGCTGGGTGTAGGTGCCCGCGGCGGTGACCCGGAAGGTGGTGACACCGCCGGTCTGTGCCTTGCTGACGCCGTCCACGTTCAGGGCCTCGCCCGGCGCACCGACCGCGAGGATCGACTCGTTGGCCGTGGCCGCGCCCGACGGACGGTACGGGGCCAGTGCCAGGGCCGCGCCGAAGCGGTCACCGGCCTCGGCACCGCCGGAGACGGTGTCCAGGTCCTGGTCGAGGCCGAAGATCGGGGTGGGCCGCTTCTCGCTGTTCAGCGTGTGCGTGAAGACCGCGAGGTTGCCCGCCGCGTCGTCGCCGCCGATGTTCTCGTTGGGCGCGCCGATGGCCAGGTGGTTGGCGTCGGCGGCCAGGACGGCGCCGAAGCCGTCACCCGCCTCCACGGCACCCGGGACGTCCAGCTTGTCCTGGTGGACGGAGACGTTGGTGCCGCCGCGCACGTAGAACGCCTCGCCCGCCTTGGCGGCGTCGCCGAGGCCCTCGCCGGGCGTGCCGATGACGACGAAGGGCTCACCGGCGGCGGTGGTGCCGGCCACCATGGCCTGCCCCATCAGGTCACCGTCCTCCGGGGTGGAGGCGCTGATCGAGCCGTTGCCCTCGGCCTGCTGGAAGTGCGTGTTCTTGGTGGCGCCGGTGCCGAGGCCGCCCGGGGCGCCGTACAGGAGGTCGGCCATGCCGGCGTCCGTGGCGTCGCCCAGGTTCTCACCCGGGGTGCCGACGGCGAGGTCGGTGCAGCCGTCCTCGTTGTAGTCGACGGTGTCGATGGCCTGGCCGAAGAGGTCGTTGCCCTCGGCGCCGCCCGGCACCCAGTCGAGGTCCTGGTTGATCTCGGCGGTGCCCTTGCCGCCGCCGTACACGACGCGGACCAGGCCCGCCTTGGCGCTGCCGCCGACGGTCGCCTCGGGGTCGGCGACGGCGATGTCCGCCACGCCGTCGCAGTTGAAGTCGGTGATCCGGTTGGCGCCGGCCTTGGACGCCACCCAGGAGCCGAGGTCGTCGACGCGGGTGACGACGCCGCCGGTGCGGGTCTCCGCGGCGTCGATGCCGAAGCATCCGCCCTGGTAGGAGCGGCTGCCGAGGGCGGCCAGCTGCTTGGTGCCGTTCACCGTGCGGACCAGCGGGCCGCCGGTGTCGCCCATGCACGCGGCGACACCGTCCTTGCCGGTCACGGTGGCGGTGGTGGCGGCGGCCGCGTCCACCGAGAAGACCCCGGTGTGCAGGTTCAGCGGCGCCCACTCGGTCTTGGAGCGGCCGTAGCCGGCGAGCGTCAGCTCCTCGCCCGCGGTGGGGGCGGAGGTGGCCAGTGCGAGGGGGGTGACGTTGGTGACCGGGCGGTTGAGCCGGGCCAGGACCACGTCGCGGTCGGTGCGCGGGACCAGCTCCACGACCTGGCGGACCGCGCCCCCGGTGCCGGTGAGCTCGGCGCGGCCGATGGTCGCGGTGGTGGTCTTGGCCGGCTTGCCCGCGGGCACGGCGAGGCTCTCGGCGGGCTTGTCGGCGAAGCAACTGGCCGCGGTGAGCAGCCACTCGGTGTCGACCAGGACGCCGGAGCAGCCGCGGTCGTGGTCGCCGACCACGATCTGCGCGGTGTAGGAGTGCGTGGTGTCGGAGGCGGGGGCGGCGGGCCCCGTCACGGCGGCCGCGGGCACGGCGGTCAGGACGAGGGGTCCCGCGGTCAGGGCCGCGGCCAGTGCGGCGAGGCGCACGGGTCTGGTGTGTCGCATGGTGGGGTTCCTTGGTGGCAGATCCGTCAAAGGGCTTCGGCTGGGCGCTACTTGGAGGTCCTGATCTCCACGAGCAGGTGCTCACGGTTCTGCTCGTCGGCGCTCTCGCCCACCGAGGTCCAGGTGTTCTTCTCGAGGTCGAAGGACTTCTCCTCGTCCCCGACGGTCATGTCCACCTGCGTCGCGTAGTCGTTGCCCCGCATGACGTAGACGGCGGGGATCTCCAGGGTCAGCCAGCCCGAGTCGCCGACCGTCTTGAAGCAGAACGGCTGGGACTCGCGCCGGGCCATGACCTGGAGCAGGTCGGTGCCGCTGGAGCAGTCGGCCAGCGTGATGTGGCCGTCCCCTCGCTTGAGGACGATGCCCTGCTCCTCGAGGATCTTGTCGGCCTGCGGATAGGCGAAGTCCTCGACGGCGTAGCCGGGAGCCTCGTCCGCCACGGACACCGCCGGGCCGTCGTCCGCCGGCTGGACGCCGGACGCCAGCATGGCCCAGGCCAGGCCGCCGGCGAGGGCGGAGGCGCCGAGCACACGCGCAATGGTGGTGCGTACCTTCATCGCAGTCCAAATCCATTCTTTCGGCCGGATGCCCGTCATCCGGCTCCCCTGAAAGGCATGAAGGCTCCGCATTCAATGAGGGCCCCCCAGACCTCGCGGAAATACAGAAGAGAGGCATTCGCCATTCTGTATCTCCGCATGAGCCTGTCCATGCCACCTCCATCTTCGATCACTGTCCACGTCATGAACTGCGCCAAAACGGACGCCAGTTGAAGATCCGGTGTGACTCTCGACACCTCAAGGAAAGGTTGTACGAAGGTCTGTGGAGAAGTTGTGAAGAAGCAACCGGCCTCCGCAGCAAGCGATCTGGCGGGCCATCAATTGCGCCCGGATGCAACTCATTTTACGTTCGGCGCCCATTGGTATGGTCACTCCGGCTCTCCATCCCGGCTCAATTCCCGTCGAAACCAACGCCAGGAGAAAACCCTTATGCAGACGTCGTTCTGGAGTCGCAGACGGCTCCTCGGCGCAGCGGCCGCCGTCACCGCTGTCGCCGCCACCCCGCTGTCGTTCACCCGCCCGGCGAGCGCCGCGGACGGTGCCGCGCCGGCCGACCCGCTCACCCTGCCGGACACCGAGCGGGCCAAGGTCGTCCAGGCGTGGGCCACCGGCGGCAAGGCGACCAAGGCCGCCGCGGCCTACGTGCTGTACGGCACCGACGAGGAGGTGCGGACGTTCCTCGCGGAGACCCTGCCGAAGGTGACGATCGAGGACAACCGGGTCGCCGTCGCCCGCTACCTCGCCCGGTCCGGCAAGGGCCTGCGGCGCGAGGCGGTCGCCGCGCTCGACAACGGCGACGCGGCCATCGCGGCCTTCCTCGAGACGGGGTACAAGCCCGCCCTGCTGGAGGATCTGGGGGTGGCGACGTCCATCGTCTCCTCCACCGGCGACAAGGCCGTCCGGCGCGAGGCCTCCGCCGCCCTGGACGCCGGTACCCAGGCGGCGCTGGAGACCTTCCTCACCGACGGGCAGTACGACGCCCGGCTGGAGGACGCCAGGGTCCAGGTGTCGTCCATGCTGTTCCAGGGCGGGCCCGAGGTGCGGAAGTACGCGGACCGCGCGATGAGCGGTACGGCCAACGACGTGCAGTGGTTCCTCGACACCGGGCAGCACATCGCCCGGGCCCGGGACCAGGAGGCGGCCACCATCGCCGAACTCGTCGCGGTGGTGGAGCGCGAGGGCAAGCGCGCCCAGGCCGAGACCGACCAGGCCGTGGAGGCGTCGGCGCGCGCCCAGGCCGCGGCCGAGAAGGCCAAGGAGGCGGCCGAGAAGGCCGCCGCGGAAGCCGCCGCGGCCAAGGACGACGTGGCGAAGTCCGCCGCGGCCGCGCGCAAGGCCGCGAGCGCGGCCAAGGGCGCCGCGAACGCCGCGCGCAACGCCATCAGCGCCTCCAACGCGGCGGTGACCGCGTCCCGGCGCGCCTCCTCGGCGGCCACCGCGGCCTCCCAGGCCGCCGCGACGGCGGGCAACGCGGCCTCCGCCGCCTACAACGCCGCCATCGCCGCCTCCAAGGACGCGAATAAGACCGAGGCGGCCAAGAACGCGGCGGTCGCCGCCAAGAACGCGGCCGGGAAGGCCCGTTCCGCCGCGAAGGCCGCCGACTACGCCGCGGCCGCCTCCGCGCAGGCCGCCAGTGCCGGTTCCTCGGCCGCCTCCGCCGCGCGCAACGCCGCGGCCGCCGCCAACGCCTCGGCGCAGGCCGCGGGCGCCGCGGGCGCCGCCCAGTCCGAGGCGGCCGAGGCCAAGCGCCAGGCCGCCATCGCGACGACCGCCGCCAACCGCGCCACCAACGCCGCCTCCACGGCCCAGGCCCTCGCCAACACCGCGGCCGCCGCGGCCCGCAAGGCCCGGGACGCCGCCAACTCCGCGGCCGACCACGCCGAGAAGGCGGCGGCCGCCGCCGAGGAGGCGGTGAAGTTCGCCGGTGAGGCCATCGACTACGCGAACAGGTCCACCGCGCACGCGGCGGCTGCCGTGAAGGCGGCCGACACCGCCACCAAGACCGTCGAGGAAGCCATGGCGGTGGAGACGGCGGCACGGGAGGCGGAACTGGCCCGCCTGGAGCAGGACCGGCTCCAGGGCATGGACGAGGCCCGCCTGCTCGCCGAGATCGAGGCGGAGGAACAGGCCGAGTACGAGGACAAGCGCAGCCAGGAGGCCCAGACCGCCGCGGCCCTCAAGGAGCTGATCGCCGCGGCCGAGAAGGCGCTGTGGGAGACCGGTGACCTGGCGCTCGCGGCCACGCTCGGCCGCAAGGCGGCCACCGGGCTGCTGGAGGCGAAGGGCGCGTGGACGCGGGAGGCGGCCCAGCACGCGCTGGCCGGGACCGACGACGACATCCTGTCCTGGGTCGACCTCGACCGGACTCTCGCCCAGAACCAGGACGACCGCGAGACCGTCCTGTACATCGCCCAGATATCCAGCCCCGCCATCGCGGAGGCGGCCCAGTCGGCACTGGCGAGCAGCGAGTCCGCGGCGGTGGGCGACTTCCTGACCTCCGGGATGATCCGGGCCTCGCAGGACGACAACAAGGTCCAGATAGCCCGGATCATCAACGAGAAGCCCGGCAAGGCGGTCATCAAGGCCGCCAACGACGCGCTGGACAAGAACACCCCCGAAGCCCTCCAGGACTTCTTCGAGCGGACGTACCCCGAGGCGATACGCGAGGACGACGCGGTGGAGACCGCCACCTCGGTGGCGAACGGGGGCGAGTACGTCAAGTCGTACGGCGAGGTCGCCCTCGAGGGCCCCACCTGGATGCGCCGCAACTTCGTCCAGGTCGTGCGGCACCAGGCGGCCCAGCTCGACCACGACTCGGCCACCCACGTCGCGGCGGTCCGCGGGGCGATCGCGGCCGCGGCGAAGATCGCCTACACGGCGCAGCAGAACGCCGCGCTGGCCTCCAAGGCCGCCGCCGACGCCCGCCAGGCCGCGGCCGAGGCGAAGGAGTGGGCCGACAAGGCCCTGGACGCCGCGAGCAAGGCGGACGGCTACGCCGATCAGGCCCGGCAGAACGCCGACGCCGCAGACCGGTCGGCGGCGGACGCGCAGGCCTCCGCGAACCAGGCCAAGTCGGCGGCATCGACCGCGCGGGGTGCCGCCAGGTCGGCGAACTACTCCGCCAACAAGGCCGTGGACGCGGCCCGTTCGGCACTCCAGTCCTCCTACAGCGCCCAGGCGTCGGCGGCCAGTGCCCGTCAGTCCGCCCTGGAGGCCGGCCGGGACAAGGCCACGGCGGCCGCGGCGGCCAGCGAGGCCCGCAGCATCGCCGTCCAGAAGCGCCAGGCCGAGATCGCCCAGAAGGCCAAGGAGGCCGCCGAGAAGGCGAAGCGGGAGCGCGAGGAGGGCAGGGACCCGGCCGACAACGGCACCAACGACGAGGTCCACCCGAACGGCACCGGCACCGGCTCCGGTTCCGAGGAGGACTGGTGGTCGGACGCCAGCTGGTGGGCCGACGCCGCCAACAAGGTCAGCATCGCCTCCGGATTCATCGCCGCCGGTCTCGGGCTGGCCAGCCTGGCCTTTCCGCCGCTGGCGGCCGGAGCGGCCTTCTTCGGCTACGTGTCCCTCGGGGCCGGCGCGCTCGGCGCCCTGTTCACCGGCATCGAACACGGCTTCACCAGCGGCGCGTTCGTCGAGTCCCTGGGCGGCACCGCGTTGAACCTGGCCACCTTCGGCCGGGGCAAGCTCGTGACCACCGGCATCAAGAAGGTGGCCCCCGTGGTCAACAAGGTCGCCGAAGAGGGCAAGGAGCTCGTCTCCTCCATCACCAGCGGACTGTCGTCCATCTTCTGACCGCCCGCGGGCCGGGCACGCCGGCCCGCACCGGGCAGTACGTCACACGCGAAAGGGCAGTCCCACCATGAGACCCTCGTCTCGAATACCGCGCTCCCGGCGCGTCCTCCTCTCCCTGCTGGCCGTCGTGACCCTGGGGGCCACCACGGCGATGGCCCCGGCGCAGGAGACGCCCGGGGCAGCGCCGCAGGCGTCCCGCCAGGCCGACCGGGCCAACCCGGCCGACGTGTCCGCGCCCACGAAGACCAGGCCGGTCGAGGTGACCCCCGGGGAGCGCTGCGAGCCCACCGCCGCCGGCTCCCGCGAACGCCGGGCGGGCGCCGTGCAGGCCTGCGTCAGCACGACCACCGCACCGGTGAAGGCCGCCGCGCGGCAGAGCCTCGCCGCACAGCCTCAGGCGTCGGCCGACGCCGACTCGGCCACTTGCACGATCACGTCCCCCGGGACGTGGAAGTTCAACCGCTTCGGCTACTGCGTCAACGGCCTCACCGTGCTGTACGTGCTCAAGGACAGCAACGGGCAGCAGATCGGCACCGGCACGCTGAGCGTGACGACCAGCGCCCTCCTGCCCGCCGAGGGCACGTCGTGGGAAGAGCACGTGACCGTGACCATGACCGGCGCGACCGGGGCCGTCACGACCCTGGAGGCGAGGTTCAGGTCCGCCTGCTCGGCCGGCTGCAAGGCCACCAAGACGGCCCCCTGGTACAAGGGCACCCTGGTCAAGGGAGACTCCCGCACCGGCCGGGTGGCCTACTCCTCCACCCCGGCCGCCGGTACCGCGGTCGAGTTCACGACGTCGTACGAGCTGTTCGTGTCCTATCCCGGCGCCCAGATCATCGACCCGAGCGCGTCCTGGAGCAACCCGGAGCAGATCCGCTGCGACGACGACGTCCGGGACACCGCCTCCGCCGGCACGCCCGGCCCCGGCTGCGTGGTGCCGAGCATCATGCCGGTGGTCAACATCGACGCCACCGCGGGCGCCGCGGCGGTCGGATACCAGTGGGCCCAGCAGAACGCGGGCGGCTGGGGGCGCGACAAGCCGCTGACCCGTGCGAAGAACGGCATCGCCGACCGCACCGGTCGCACCTGCGGGGGGTCGAAGCCCTTCCAGGCCATGCCGGACGTCGTCGCGAACGACAGCTGCGGCATGTTCCCCTTCGCGGCCACCCATGAAGGCGGAACCGACGGCGCCCTGTGTGCCGAGATCGTCCTCAAGGACACCGGCGGGGGCTGGGCCGTCCAGCAACTGGGGGACGCCGACCCCGGCAAGTCCTGCGTGCGCGCCCATGTCCCCGCCGCGGACCGGCAGTCCGCCGAGAACCAGCTCTCCAACGGCTTCGTGAGCCAGCGGGTCGTGGAGGCCGAGCGGTTCAAGGTGGAGATCACCGGCTCGACCGACCAGCCGCAGGGAGCCTGCCTGCGGACGCTGCCGAACGGATCGCTGCGGGCCGGTGACGGCTGGATCAGGAACACCACCGAAGCGGTCCCCCAGGTGAACAAGACCACCACCCCGAACGGGCCCGGTACCCGCGCGGCCGTGGCGCAGGCCTGCCTGGGCAAGAACCTCGACGGGGGCAGCGACGCGTCCGGCGACATCACCGGATGGCAGGACGCGCAGCTGTACCGCGACACCCACTCGCCGAACACCGGGCTCGCACGGTGCCACCTGATCCCCAACATCCTCGGCGGCAAGGGCCAGGTGATGGACGGCGGACAGGACAACCTCGTGCCCTGCTGGCAGTACGGCATGAACACCGGCACACCCAGCATGCGGTCCTTCGAGCAGGCGGCTCAGAAGCTGGTGAAGGAGGACCCCAACTTCAAGGCGACGGACGCGCTCTTCTACCAGGTGACGCCCGACTACAAGGACGCCACGAGCACGATCCCCGTGGGGGTCACGATGACCGCTACAGTGCAGCGGGCGGACGGAACGTCCCAGCCGCTGTTCCCCGAGGTCTACATCACGAACACCAAGGGCAACACCGGGACGCTGAACCTCGGGAACTGAACCCGGCTGAGCACGCCATCGGGAGCCAGTATGAGTCGTACCACCCCACCGCGGCCGTTCGACGTGACCGCGCTCTTCCCTCAACTGGCCCCGCTGGCCCGCACGGCGACCCGGCTGCACCCTCGGGCCGGGTCCCCGTCGCGGCATGACAGTTCGGTCGGCGGGCCGCTGCTGTGGCCCGCCGACGAGCCGTGGCCGTACTGCGACGGCCCGCACGAGTGGGACGGGGTGAACGAGCCCACGTCACCGGAGGACGTGCGGGTGCAGCGGCGCATCAACGAGGCCGCGGCGTCCGGGTACACGCCCGAGGAGCGGGCGGTCCTCGAGCGGATCAGGGCCGGCCGCCCGTGGCCCGAGGGCCCGGTCGCCATGCTGCCCGTGGCGCAGCTGTACGTGCGCGACGTCCCCCTGCTCCGCCCGCCCGGGCGGGCCGACGCCGATCTGCTCCAGGTCCTGTGGTGTCCCTTCGACCACCCGACCCACCCCAGGACCGCGCTGTACTGGCGGTCCGCGGCGGAGGTCACCGACGTCCTCGGCTCACCTCCGGAGCCGCCCGCGGTCCAGCTCTCCGACTACGTGCCCCAGCCCTGCCTGCTCTCGCCCGAGGAGGTCACCGAGTACCCCCATTTCCTGGAGCTGGACAAGGAGTCGCAGGGGCGGCTGGCGGACTGGAGCAGGTGGGAGGCGGCCGGAGACGCCGTGGACAGCGCGTACTCCGTGGCGCCGCAGGAGTTCTACACCAACCACCTGTCCGTTTCTCCCGGCTGGAAGGCCGGCGGCTGGTCCCGCTGGGGCGTCACCGATCCCATGCCCCGGACCTGCTCCGCCTGCGGCACCGGCATGGACCCGCTGCTGACCATCGCCTCGACCGAGTGGAACAAGGGCACGGGGAGCTGGGCCCCCGAGGGGGACCAGGCCCGCGACCCGCTTCCCCCCGGCGTTCCTCCGGCGAACTACACCCGGGTCGTCGTCGCCGGCGGCTACGCCCTGCAGCTCCACGTCTGCCCGGTGTCCGCGGACCACCCGCACCTGGAGCTGGTCCAGTAGTCCCGCTCAGGCGGGCTTCGCGTACCGCTCCCGCAGCTCCACCTTGCGTACCTTCCCCGACACGGTCATGGGGAAGGCGTCGAGGAGCTGGAGGCGGCTGGGCACCTTGTAGTGGGCCAGCTGCCCGTCGCAGTACGCCCGCAGTTCCTCCAGGGTGAGCGGGTCGGCGGCGTCGCGCGGGACGACGCAGGCGAGGACCTCCTCGCCGTAGTGCTCGTGCGGTACGCCGACCACCTGGACGTCCGCGATCTTCGGGTGGGCGTAGAGGAACTCCTCGACCTCGCGCGGGTAGATGTTCTCGCCACCCCGGATGATCATGTCCTTGATGCGGCCGACGATCTCCACGTACCCGTCCTCGCGCATCACCGCGAGGTCCCCGGTGTGCATCCAGCGGCCCGCGTCGATCGCCTCGGCGGTCTTCTCGGGCTCGTCCCAGTAGCCGAGCATCACGCTGTAGCCGCGGGTGCGCAGTTCACCGGCGTCGCCGCGCGGCACGGTCACCCCGGTCACCGGGTCGACGACCTTGACCTCGATGTGCGGCAGGACCCGGCCGACGGTGCCGGTGCGGTGTTCGAGGTCGTCGTCCATGCGGGTCTGGAGGGAGACCGGGGAGGTCTCGGTCATGCCGTAGCAGATGGAGACCTCCTCCATGTGCATCTCGGCGACCACCCGCTTCATCACCTCCACCGGGCAGGGCGAGCCCGCCATGATGCCGGTGCGCAGGGAGGTCAGGTCGTACGAGGCGAAGTCGGGGAGGTTCAGCTCCGCGATGAACATCGTGGGGACGCCGTACAGGGACGTGCACCGTTCCCGCTGGACCGCCTCCAGCGTGGCGGCCGGCTCGAAGGACGGGCCGGGGATGACGATGCACGCGCCGTGCGAGGTGGCGCCCAGGTTGCCCATCACCATGCCGAAGCAGTGGTAGAAGGGCACCGGCAGACAGACCCGGTCCCGCTCCGTGTAGCCGACCGTGCGGCCCACCCAGTAGCCGTTGTTGAGGATGTTGTGGTGGGAGAGGGTGGCGCCCTTGGGGAAGCCGGTGGTGCCGGAGGTGTACTGGATGTTGACCGGGTCGTCGCAGCTCAGCCCCGCGGCGATCGCGGCCGGGCGGTCCTGCGGCACCCGCGCGGCGCCCTCGCGCAGCGCGTCCCAGGAGGGGTCGCCGATGTAGACGGTCTCGCGCAGCGCGGGGCACCGGCCGCGGACCTGCTCCACGATCGCCCGGTAGTCGCTGCCCTTGTGGGCGAGGGAGGCGACGAGGACGGTGATGCCCGACTGCTGGAGGACGTACTCCAGCTCGTGTGCCCGGTAGGCCGGGTTGACGTTCACCATGACGGCGCCGATGCGGGCGGTGGCGTACTGGACGAGGACCCACTCCGGGCAGTTGACCGCCCAGATGCCGACCCGGTCGCCCTGGGTGACGCCCTTCGCCAGCAGTCCGCGCGCCACCTCGTCGACGGCGGCGCCGAACTCGGCGTAGGTCCAGCGGCGTCCGGACGGTACGTCGACCAGGGCCTCGCGGTCCGGGTGGGCGGCGACCGCCCGGTCGAGGTTGGCGCCGATGGTGTCGCCGAGCAGGGGGGTGGTGCTGGTGCCGTGGGCGTACGACGGGGGTGGGGTCACCGGAAGTCCTCCTCGCGGTACTCGTTCGCGGAACCGGCCGCGGTGGCCTCGCGCAGCTCGATGCGGCGGATCTTGCCGGATACGGTCTTGGGCAGCTCGCCGAACTCCAGGCGGCGCAGGCGCTTGTAGGGGGCGAGGACTTCGCGGGAGTGCTCGAACAGCACCTTCGCGGTGTCCGGTCCCGGCTCCCAGCCCGCCGCCAGCACGACGTACGCCTTCGGCACGGCGAGGCGCAGCGCGTCCGGGGCCGGCACGACCGCCGCCTCGGCGACCGCCTCGTGCTCCAGCAGGGCGCTCTCCAGCTCGAACGGGGAGATCTTGTAGTCGGACGCCTTGAAGACGTCGTCGCTGCGGCCGACGTAGGTCAGGTAGCCGTCGGCGTCCCGGGAGCCGATGTCGCCGGTGCGGTAGTAGCCGCCGGCCATCGCCTCCGCCGTGCGGTCGGGGTCGCCGTGGTAGCCGGTCATCAGGCCGACGGGGTGCGCGGACAGGTCCAGGGCGATCTCGCCCTCGTCGGCGCCGGGGGCACCGGTGACCGGGTCCAGGAGTTCGACGCGGTAGCCGGGGCTGGGGCGGCCCATCGAGCCGGTCTTCAGCACCTGTCCGGGGCTGTTGGAGACCTGGACGGCGGTCTCGGTCTGGCCGAAGCCGTCCCGGACGGTCACGCCCCAGGCCTCGCGGACCTGTTCGATCACCTCGGGGTTGAGCGGCTCACCGGCGGCGACGACCTCGCGCGGGCGGTGAGCGAGCTGGGTGAGGTCGGCCTGGATGAGCATGCGCCACACGGTCGGCGGGGCGCAGAAGGTGGTCACCCCGGCCCGGTCCATCTCGGCCATCAGACGGGCCGCGTCGAACCGGGTGTAGTTGTACAGGAAGACGGTCGCCTCGGCGTTCCACGGCGCGAACAGGTTCGACCAGGCGTGCTTGGCCCAGCCGGGCGAGGAGATGTTCAGGTGCACGTCGCCGGGGAGCAGACCGATCCAGTACATGGTCGCCAGGTGGCCGACCGGGTAGGACACGTGGGTGTGCTCGACCAGCTTGGGGCGGGCGGTGGTGCCCGAGGTGAAGTACAGCATCAGCGGGTCGTCGGCGGCGGTGGGGCCGTCCGGGGTGAAGCCGGCGTCGGCGGTGTACACGTCCGCGTAGGGCAGCCAGCCGGGTGCCGTGCCGCCGACGGCGACGCGCGTGTAGTCGCCGGGCACGTCGTCGAACTTGCCGGCGTCCCCGGCGCGGACGATCACGTGCCGCACCTTGCCGCGGTCGACGCGGTCGCGCAGGTCGGCGGGGCCGAGCAGCGGGGTGGCCGGGATGACGACGGCGCGGAGCTTCATCGCGGCGAGCGCGGTCTCCCAGAGTTCGGTCTGGTTGCCGAGCATGACGAGGATGCGGTCCTCGGCCCGCACGCCCCACTCCCGCAGCCGGTTGGCGACCCGGTCGGAGCGGGCGGACATCTCGGCGAAGGAGACCCGGACCTCCGAGCCGTCCTCCTCGACGATGTGCAGCGCGGTGCGCTCGTTGCCGTCGGCGATGACGTCGAACCAGTCCAGCGCCCAGTTGAAGTCCCGGGGGCGGGGCCAGGTGAAGCCCTCGTAGGCGGCGGTGTAGTCCTCGCGGTGCTCCAGCAGGAAGTCCCGCGCGCTGCGGAACAGCTCCGTGGCCGTCGTCATCTGTCCTCCTTCGTGCCGGACCTTGCCGGGCGGCTCTCTGCCATCGTGTAATCCGTGATGCAGGTCTCACTACCCCCGAACGGGGGTGGGCGCCCCGGGACGGGTGCCAGGGGGTCTCGTTCGGATCAGGCCGACTCCGGACGACGGTGCCGTGTACTCGGCCCGAGCGGGGTCTGGTGCGTGCAGCTGCAAGGCGGAGGAGGGCGACAGGGCGGAGCCCTGGCAACCGACGACAACGCCGCAGATGTGCGTGCCAGACCCCGCGACCCCGGCAGGATCCGAACGAGACCCCCTAGGGAGGGCGGAACGGGTGGCGGTGGAGTCGGGGGACGGCGGGGAGATCCGGGGTGCGCTGGTGCGGCTGCGGCGGGCGACCGGGCTGCCGGTGGCCTTCGGCGGGCTGGTGGAGGCGGGCCGGCGGCAGGTGCGCATCAGCGAGCTGAGCGGCACGGCGACGGCCGCGCTCAGCGCCCTCGCGGTGACCTCGGGCAACGGGCTCGGCGGCCGGGCGGTGGCGCTGTCGCGGCCCTGCGCGGTGACGGACTACTCCGTATCCGCGCAGATCAGCCACGAGTACGACCGGCCCGTCGCCGCCGAGGGGCTGCGCTCGGTGCTGGCGGTCCCGGTGGTGGTACGGCGCCGGGTGCGCGGTGTGCTGTACGGCGCCCTGCGCACCGCGCAGCCGCTGGGCGACCGCACCCTGGGCGCGGCCGTGGCGGCGGCCCGGGACGTGGAGCAGGCGCTGGTGCTGCGGGACGAGAGGGACGAGCTGCTGGCGGCGGCCCGGCCCGGCCCGGGCCCCGACCCGGCGGACGCGGCGGGCTGGGAGCAGGTACGGGAGGCGCACACGGCGCTGCGGGCGCTGGCGCCCCGGATCGCGGACCCCGCGCTGCGCGAGGAGCTGCTGCGCGCCTGCGGCCTGCTGGCGCCCGGGGGCGGGCCGGGACCGGGACCCCGGCCCGCCCCGCGCGAGGTGGACGTGCTGGCCTGCGTGGCCGCGGGCGCGACGAACGTCGAGGCCGCGGAGCGGCTCGGGCTGGGCCCGGAGACCGTGAAGAGCTACCTGCGCTCGGCGATGCGCAAGCTGGGCGCCCGCACCCGCACGGAGGCGGTCGCCCGGGCCCGCCGGACGGGATGGCTGCCGTAGGGTGCGGAGCGGCCCGGGGATTTCCCGCCGCTCTTTGATTTCCGTGCCCGCCGGTTTGTTATTTGCCTCACCTCCTCGTCCCTCCTTAATCCAATGGCCCGTTGCCTAACATTGGCCCGGACACGACACTCGGAGGGAGCGGTCACCGTGCCACGGGACTTCGCGGAGTCTGCCGGATTCCGCTCCGACCTGGTCATCGGGCGGGAGGAGTCGTTCGGCGCGGCACGTGAGCAGCTGGCCCGGGGCGGCAGTGTGTTGCTGCACGGGCCCGCCGGAATTGGAAAGTCGACCGTCCTGCGCACCCTGGCGGCGGAATATGCCCGCACCTCGCACACCGTGTTGCGCTGCTCGGCCACGGAGTCCGAATCACATCTCCCCTTCCTCGCCCTGGCCGACCTCCTGGGCCTGGTCCTGGACGACGTGTCCCAAACGCTGCCCGCCGCGCAGCGCACCGCGCTGGAGTCGGCGCTCACCGGCCGCGGCGAGTCCACCCTCCAGCGCGACGGCCTGGCGCTGCGGCTGGCGGTGCTGTCCGCCCTGCGCGCCCTCGCCGCCGCGGGCCCCGTCCTCGTCGTCGCCGACGACCTCCAGTGGCTGGATCCGGCCAGCGCGGAACTCCTCGGCTTCGCCGCCCGGCGCCTGGGCGAGACCCCGGTGCGACTGCTGTGCGCGGTGCGGACCGAGGGGCCCGAGACGGAGGACGCCGCGTACGACCGCCATCTGCGCGCCTCCCCGCCGGACACCCGCGCGGTCCGCCTCGGCCCGCTGACCCGCGCCCAGGTCGCGACGCTGCTCGGCGAACGCGGCTACGCGGGCCTGCACCGGGCCACGGTCCGCGACATCCACCGCACCAGCGGCGGCAATCCGCTCTTCGCCCTGGAACTGGGCCGGGCGCTGGCCGAGAGCCCCGCGGCGCCCCGGCCCGGCGAGCCGCTGCCGGTGCCGACCTCGCTGCGCGCCCTGGTCCTCTCCCGCCTGGAGATGCTGTCGGACGAGGCCCGCCGCACCCTGCTGGTGGCCAGCGCCGGAGCCCGCCCGACGCCCGCCCTGCTGCGCGCGGCCGGCCGGGAGAACGCCGAGGCCGAGACGGCCCAGGCGGCGGCGCTGGGACTGCTGGCGACCGACCCGGAGGGCCCGACCGTACGGTTCGCGCACCCGCTCATCTCGGCCGCGCTGTACGCCGAGGCCCCGGCGCCCGAGCGGCGGGCCGCGCACGCCGCGCTGTCCACGGCCGCCTCCGACCCGATCGAGCGCGCCCGGCACCTCGCCCTGGCCACCACCGGCACCGACCCCGAGGTCGCGGCGCGGCTGGCGGAGGCCGCCTCGCTGGCCCGGGACCGCGGGGCGCCGTCGGTGGCCGCCTCGCTCGGGCTGCTCGCCGCCCGGCACACCCCGGCGGACAGCGCGCCGGGACCGGACGAACGCCGGGTGGCGGCCGCCGAGGACGCGATCACGGCGGGCGAGCAGGATCTCGCCCGGGACATCGCCCGCGAGGTGCTGACCCGGGCCACCGCCCCCGGCGACCGGGTCCGCGCCTGGATGGTGGTGATCGAGGCCGCCGGGCAGGCCATCGGCGAGGTCGACGCCGTCTTCCCGCAGGCCCTTGCCGACGCGGGCGACGACCCGCGGCTGCTCGCCCAGGTCCACTACCAGCTGGCCTGGCGCTCCTTGGTGGTGCAGGGCGACTTCGCCCAGGGCCGGGAGGAGGCCGCGCACGCCGCCCGGCTGGCGGCGCGGGGCGCCGACCGGCGCACCGAACTGCTCGCGCTGGCGTTCCAGGCCCAGTGCGAGACCCTGATGGGGCATCCGGACGCCCCGGCGACCATCGGGCGGGCGCTGGCCGAGCCGCAGGACCCGCGGGTGGCGTGCCACCACAACGGGGCCGGATCGTCCCGGTTCCGGTGGCTGGTGATGAGCGACCGGCTGGCCGAGGCGCGGGCCACCGTCACCACGCTGCTGCGTGAGGTGCGCCGCCGCGGCATGGCCGAGAGCGAGGTCCACTACCTGCGCTTCCTGGCCGAGACCGAGCTGCACTCCGGGCACTGCGGCCGGGCCCTGGAGCTGGCGCGGGAGAGCCTGACGCTGGCCCGGGACGCGGGCATCGGCGAGGGTGCCGGCGCGATGCAGGCCGCGCTCGCCGAGGCCGCGGGCGGCGACCCGGGCCGGGCCCTCGAGCTGGCGCGGGAGGCGGTGCGGCGGGCGGAGGAGGACGGCGACGCCGTGTACCTGTCGCGGGCGCTGGCCGCGCTCGGCCACGCGAACCTGGTGGCGGGCGACGCGGGTGCGGCGGTGCGGGCGCTGCGCCGGGTGCGGGACTTGGAGGCCGGGGCGGGCATCACCGACCCGGCGCGCGGACGGTGGCAGGGTGATCTGGCGGAGGCGCTGGTGCGGACCGGCGAGCCGGCCGAGGCGATGGACGTCATCGAGGTCAGCCGCGCGCACGCGCTGCGGCTCGGGCGGGGCAGCGTGCTCGCCGTGCTGGACCGGGCGGAGGCCCTGGTGCGCGCGGGCCGGGGCGAACACCGGGCGGCCGTCGCGCGGTTGACGTCGGCGCGGGAGCGGCTGGCCGGGCTGGGGTACGGCCTGGAGGAGGCGCGGGCCGCCTTCGCGCTGGCCGAACTGCACGCCGAACGGCCGGGCCGGGCCCCGGGGGCGGCGGCGTACGACGAGGCGACGCGGCTGTTCCGGCGCTGCCGGGCGCTGCCCTGGCTGGAGCGGGTGGAGGCGGCCGTCGCGGCGCGGTCGGCCGGGCCGTCCCCGGCACCGGCCGCCGCGCCGGACGGTCTCGCGGGGCTGGCCGCGATGGAGCGTCAGGTGGCCGCGCTGGTCATGGAGGGCGCGACGAACCGGGAGATCGCCGCCCGGCTCTTCGTCAGCGTCAAGACCGTCGAGGCGACCCTGACCCGGGTCTACCGCAAGCTCGGGATCCGGTCCCGGGTCGATCTCGTCCGGCTGGCGGCGGGCGGGCGAACGGACTGAGAACGGCGGGGGTTTACCGGCCACGCACCGAGGGTTTTCCCTGCCCGCCTCCCCTAGGGGGTTCCCCCATTGGGGTGCCCCGACCGCCGGTTCTAGCGTGAACACGTGCCGCTCGCCCGGGCATACGGGGGTCGGTCCCGAGACCCCCGTGCAACCCCCCACGCCCGTGCGACCCCCCACCGGCAACCCCTTGAGGAGACTCATGTTCGGGCTCACCCGCGCCAGATCGGCAGCCGCCGTGCTGGCCACCGCCGGCGCAGCCGCGCTGCTCGCCGCCCCTTCCGCCGTCGCCGCGCCACAGCCGATCGTCGGCGGCACCACCACCACGACGGCCGCCTACCCGTACGTCATGCAGGTCACCGACGCCTCCCAGAACCAGTTCTGCGGCGGCACCCTCGTCTCACCCACCAAGGTCGTCACCGCCGCCCACTGCATGGCCGGCGAGAGCGCCCGCAACGTCCGCGTGGTCGGCGGACGCACCTACCTCAACGGCTCGAACGGCACGGTCGCCCGGGTCAGCCGGATCTGGGTGCACCCGGACTACACCGACGCCACCAACGGCGACGACGTGGCGGTGCTGACGCTGGCTTCGTCGATGCCGTACACCCCGGCGAAGTACGTCTCCTCCTCGGACACCTCGGTCTACGCCGCCGGCAACGAGGCCCGGGTGCTCGGCTGGGGCACCACCCGGGAGAACGGCGGTTCCTCCAACCAGCTGCGGACCGCGACCGTGCCGGTCGTCTCCGACTCGGACTGCGGCGGCTCGTACGGCTCCGACTTCGTCGCGAGCGACATGGTGTGCGCCGGGCTGCCGTCCGGCGGCGTGGACACCTGCCAGGGCGACAGCGGCGGGCCCCTGATCATCGGGGGCGTCCTGGCAGGGGTCACCTCCTGGGGCGAGGGCTGCGCGAGGGCCGGTTATCCGGGGGTCTACTCCCGGCTGACCACGTTCTCGGACCAGGTGACCGCGCAGGTCACCTCGTAGCCCCGCCCCGGCAGGTCTCCTGACCTCCTGAGTACTCCTCAGGTGCAAGCCAGGGGGCGTTGCGAGCCTCCACGAGCGGCCCGCAACGCCCCCTCTCCAATGCGTCAGCCGCGTACCGTCCCGAAGCGGACGCCGTACGCGGCTTCCGGCTGCATGACGGCCAGCATCCGCTCCCCCTCGGCCACGACCTCGGCCCGGCGCTCCTCGGGCAGGCGGTCGAAGGGTTCGACGACGAGGGCGTCCTCCTCGGTCTTCCACAGTCCGGCCACGAAGCCGTCGACGAGGAGGACGCGGTGGGCCTGGTTCCCCGTCCAGGTACGGCCCTTGTGGGCGGGCGGGACCACGCGGGTGCGGTCGGCGTGGGAGAGCAGCAGGTTGTCGAACTCGGGCAGGAAACGCGGCGGGGCCGGGGTGTCCGGGTCGGGGCGCGGCGCGTCCGGGAGGTCGAAGAGTTCGGTGCCGTCCGGGGCGCGGAAGGTGACGAGCCGGGGACGGAGCCGGTCGAAGGCGTCCCGCAGCCGGGTCAGGCCCGCCCACGTCTGCATGTCCTTCACGGAGGCGGGTCCGAAGGCGCCGAGGTAGCGCAGGACCGTGTCGTCCGGTGCGGGCGCGGGCTGTGCGGGGCGGCCGAACCAGTGCTCGGCGGTGGTGAGCGTGACCTGGCCGCTCCTGCCCCACAGTCCGCGCGGAGTGACCTGGACGAGGGGGAGGCGGCAGCGGGCGGCGACGGCCAGGGACTGCGGGTCGGCGTCGGGCCACTCGGCGAGCAGGGCCTCGCGCAACTGGGCCATGGTGCGCGGCTCGGCCTCGACCAGTCCTCGGGCGTGGTCGGCGAGCCGGTCCAGGTCGACGCCCGCCAGGCCCTTGCGGAAGGCGTGCAGCTCCCGGTCCCGGGCGGCCTGCACCAGGGGTCGCAGGGTGAGGCAGTCGTCGGCGGTGTGGGTGTGGATGGTCGAGCGCATGGTGACGAGGCGGGCGACCCGTCGGCCGGCCATCGCCTCCGACAGGTCCTCGGGCGTGAAGCCGTCGAGGCGGGCGGCGAGCGCGTAGTAGGGGGGTTTGACGTTCTGGGCCTGGAGTCCGACGAGATGCGCGACGGCGGCCTCGGCGGACAGGGCCGCGCGGCGCAGCAGCAACTGCCGGGCGAGGGTGGCGCGGTTGAGGGCGCGGATGCCGAGGACGGGGGCGCTCGTGCCTGCCTTGGTCGTCATGGGGGCACGGTAGCGGGGCTCGCGGAGCCCGGTCCGGGGCTCCGTCCGCGCCGGAGCGCCGCGTGCGGCCGGGCGGGCGCCCGCGGGCGGGGTGACCCGGGCTTCCGGGGCGGGGCCGTGTGTGGGTGACCGTGGGCCGAGGGCGCTACCGGCAGGTGGGCCGGCAGGCGAGCTGCGGCAGCAGTTCGTGCCAGCGGGCGGGGGTGAGGTCGCCGCCGGTGCGGGCGCAGACGGGCCGGACGACCCGGTCCGTGTCCAGGGTCCAGATCCCGGCCGTCAGGTCGTCGCCGGCGGAGGCCAGGGTGTCGCCGCCGGGCGCGAACGCGACCGAGGTGACCGTGTCCAGGTGGCCGGTCAGGGGGCCGCCGAACGCCTCGTCGTGGGCGGGGTCGGCCACGTTCCACAGGCGTACGGCGTGGTCCTCGCCGCCGCTCGCGAGGGTCCGCCCGTCGGGGGCGAAGTCCACGGCGCTGCCGATGCCCTGGTGTCCGGGCAGCCGGGTGGACAGCACCCGGCCCGCGTCCGTGGTGAGCGCGCCGTCGCGAGTTCGGGGGTGGAGCGCATGCCGAGCGCGGCGGCGTCGAGCCGGGCGGACAGGGGGGTGCTGGTGGGGCGCAGCCGGTCGGCCTCGGCGGTGATCCGGCCGAAGACGGCGTCGTCCCGCTCGGCCCGGGCGGTGTCGCGCGGTCTGAGGGCGACGACGGCGGTGCCGGACGCGACCGGCACCAGCAGGGCGAGCGCGGCCGGCAGCCCGCGCCGCAGCCACACCGCGCGCCGCCGCCGGCCGGTCGAGGCGGCCAGGAACTCGCGCTCCGTCGGCGTGAGTTCGGCGTGGTGGTCGGGCTGGAACGCGTCGTGGTCGGGCTGGAACGCGTCGTGGTCGGCGGCCAGGCGGGAGTCCGCGTAGAGGGCGGCGTTCTCCCGGCCGAGGCCGGTCCAGGTGCGGGCGGCCTCGGAGCGGACGCGGTGGACGCGCAGCCGGTCGCGTTCGGGGTCGGTCCAGCCGCGCAACCTGGGCCAGGCGGTGATCAGCGCTTCGTGGGCGAGTGCGACGGTGCCGTCGTCGAGGGTGAGCAGCCGGGCGCGGACCAGCCGGTCCAGGACGGCGCGGGTGCCGTCCGGGTCGGGTCGGCTCGGGTACTTCGGCAGTCTGCCGTCACGGATGGCCGTCACGCCCTCCGGCGCCGATGTGCGCGAGGCCTTCGAGCCGGTCGTCGGGCGCTGACGGGCCGGTCGCCGGGGGCGGTTCGGGCAGGGCCAGGCGGTAGACCTGTTCCACCGCGTCGGCGACCCGGGCCCAGGTGTGGTGGCGCAGGACCCGTTCGCGGCCGTTCCTGCCGTACTGGCGGCGCAGCCGTTCCTCGGCGAGGAGCGCGCGGACGGCGTCCGCGAGGGCAGCGGGGTCCTCCGGCGCGACCAGGCGGCCGGTGCTGCCGTCCGCCACGCAGTCGCGGTGGGCGCCGACGTCGGTGGCGAGGACGGGCACCCCGCACGCCATGGCCTCCAGCGGCACGAAGCCGAACGGTTCCTGGACGGGGGTGCACAGCACCAGGTCGGCGCTGCGGAGCAGGGCGGGCATGTCGTCCGGGGGGACCGCGCCGAGCAGCCGGACCCGGTCGGCGACACCGGTGCGGCGGGCCAGCGCGGTCAGGCGCCGGGCCTCCGGGTCGGCCGCCACGGCACCGGCCGGCGGGCCGCCCGCGACGAGGAGTTCGGCGTCGGAGATCTCGGCGAGGGCGCGGACGGCATGGTCGTAGCCCTTGCCGGGCACCAGCCGTCCGCAGGCGAGCAGCCGGTGCCGTTGGCGGCGTTCGGGGGTGCGGCCGGTGTCGGCGGCGGGGTGGAAGTGCTCGGCGTCCACTCCGCAGGGCACCACCGACACCCGGCGGGCGGGTACGCCCAGGGCGCCGAGGGCGTCGGCCTCGTCGGTGCTGACGGCCAGGGCGCGTCGGCAGGCGCGGCCGAGCAGCCGTTCGGCGCCGACGCGTTCGGGCGGGCCGCCGGTGCCGGTGCCGGTGCCGGTGCCGGTGCCGAGGGTGTGGAAGGTCTGCACGAGGGGGATGCCGTGCGGCCGTACGCCGGTCCGCGCGGCCAGGCCGGAGAGCCAGAAGTGGGCGTGCACCACGTCGGGTGCCTCCCGGGCCCAGACCCGGGCCAGGTGTGCGCCGAAGCTGCCCATATGCGGCAGGAGCCCGTCCACGGGCAGCGCCTGGGGCGGGCCGGCCGGCACGTGCTCGACGACCACGCCGCCGGGCAGCGCGACCCGGGCGGGCAGGTCGGCGGCGTCGCGGCGGGTGTGCACCGTGACGTCGTGTCCGCGCGCCGCCAGCTCCTCGGCGAGGCGGGCCACGTAGACGTTCAGCCCACCGGCGTCACCGCCGGGCTCGCTGAGGGGGCTCGCGTGCCCGGACACCATGGCGATCCTCATCGGGTCACCTCCTTGGGGGGCCGTTCCCGGCGCCGGCGGTCGGGCCGTTCGGGACGGCCGGGCTTCGGGGGGCTCATGCGGGCCTCTCCCGCCAGGCGGGGGCGTTGCGGTGGCACCACAGGCCGCTGAGCCGGTGCCAGGTCGCGGTGGGCGGGATGAGCGCGCTGGTGACCAGCACAGTCGTGACCTCGTGGCGGGTGCGCGGGCCGGGCGCGATGCGGGCCCAGGCGAACTCGGCGGTGCCGGCCGCCCAGCCGAGGCCGGTGACGGCCGCGGCGCGGGGCCGCCCGGCGACGGTGAGGGCCAGGGTCGCGGCGCCCGCCGCGGTGATCGCCGCGTGGCGCCGGATCCGGCCCCGGGGCGCCACCGCCTTGGCCCACCAGTCGGGGCCGTGCAGCCGTCGCATGAGGGCGTCGTCGGCGTTGGCCCGCTGCTGCCCCAGGGAGACCCAGCGGGCGGCGGGCGGTACGGGGTGCCGGGTGGTGCGGCGGCCCCGCCGGATGCGCCACCCGGCGTCGAGGACGCGCAGCGCGAGGTCGGCGTCCTCCCGGAAGGCGCGGGTGAAGCGTTCGTCGAAGCCGCCCACCTGCCGGAGCACGACGGTGCGATACGCCATGTCGGCGTTGGTCCAGCGGGCCCGGGCGAGCCCCGCGGTGTCGCGCTCCCAGTCGGTGGGGCGGCGCTCGCCGGGCAGCGGGACGGCGATCACCCCCTGCACGGCACCGGTGTCGGGAGCCGCCTCGGCGAGGTCCTGAATCAGCTCCCCGCACCAGTGCGGGCCGACCTGGACGTCGTCGTCGAGGAACGCGGTCCAGGGCGCGGTGACCGCGCGGAGCCCGGTGTTGCGGGCGGCGGCGGGGCCGCGTCCGCCGCTGCGCAGGACCACCGTGCGCTCGCGCAGGTCGCCGAGGACGGTCAGCGGGTGTTCCAGCGCGCCCGGGTCGGCGCGGGACCCGGGCCGGTCGTCGACCAGGACGATCTCGTCGGGGCCGGGACCGGTCGCGGCGGCCAGCGCGGCCAGGCAGTCGGCCAGGGAGTCGCGGACGAGAGTGGGGACGACGACGGCGTAGCCGTTCCCGGGTCCCGCGCCGCCCTGTCCGGCGCTCATGCGGCAGCCCTTCCCCGGCGCGCCGCGGTGCCGGGGCGCTGCGGCGGGTGGCGCGGGTCGTGGGACGGGGCGTCGGTACCGATGTTGCGCATGAGGGGTGCTCCGAGCGGCGAGGTGTCGCGGGGGTCCGTCTCGGCTTCGCGGGTGCCGCGGCGCGGGCGCCTCAAACGCTCACGGACGCACTCCGTTTCCGGACATGCGTCCACATGTCACCGAGCGTGAGGTCCGCGGATGGGCTGCTGGTGGGCGCGGCACCGCCCGGACGGCCGAGGCAGCCCGGGGCCCGCGTTCCCTACGATCGTCGCGTGGTCATCTTCTCGCTGGAACGCACCGCCCCACTCCCCCTCGACGAGGCGTGGCGGCGCCTCACCACCTGGTCCCGCCACGGCGACGCCGTACCGCTGACCCGGGTCACCGTCGAGACGCCCGGGCCCACCCGCCGGGGCACGGTGATCGTGGCCCGCACCGGCGGCGGTCCGTTCGCCTTCGACGACCGGATGGAGGTCACCGTCTGGCAGCCGCCCGGGGACGACACGCCGGGCCGGTGCCGGCTGGAGAAGCGCGGCCGGCTGGTGCGGGGGTGGGCCGAGATCGAGGTGCGCCCGGGTCCCGGCGGCCGGACCCGGGTCCTGTGGCGCGAGGAACTGGACGTCCGGCTGCTGCCGTCCGCCTTCGACCGCGCGCTCGGCGGGTCGGGGCGCTACGTCTTCGGCCGCGCGGTCAACCAACTGCTGCGCCGACCGTGAACCCGGGGTGGCGGACGAGGTACGGCCCGGCGACGAGTTCGCGCGGCGCGG
Organism: Streptomyces sp. NBC_01723; assembly: GCF_036246005.1. Lineage (NCBI taxonomy): Bacteria > Bacillati > Actinomycetota > Actinomycetes > Kitasatosporales > Streptomycetaceae > Streptomyces > Streptomyces sp. NBC_01723. The sequence continues at coordinate 6,654,051 of NZ_CP109171.1, read as the reverse complement.
CTCGCGGCGCCCGATTCCCGCGTACCGTGCCGTCATGTCTGCCAGAGCGCGCACCTTCGTCCAACTGTCCGTCGCCGGAGCCCTGTTGACGCTGGCCGTGGCGGCACCGCCCGCCTCTGCCGGTCAGGGTCACACCGTTCCGCTGCGCATCGCCACCTACAACATCCATGCCGGCACGGGCTCGGACGGCGTCTTCGACCTCGACCGGCAGGCCGCCGCGCTGCGCGCCCTCGACGCGGACGTGATCGGCCTCCAGGAGGTCGACGTGCACTGGGGTGACCGCAGCCAGGGGCTCGACGTGGCCGGGGAGTTGGCGCGGCGGCTGGGGATGCGGGTGTCGTTCGCGCCGATCTACAGCCTCGACCCCGTGACGGCGGGCGGCCCCCGGCGCGAGTACGGCGTGGCGGTGCTGTCCCGCTTCGCGATCCGGTCCGAGGCGAACCACGAGATCACGCGCCTGTCCACGCAGGACGAGAACCCGGTGCCGGCTCCCGCGCCCGGGTTCGGCGAGGTGACGCTCAAGGTGCGCGGGGTGCCGGTGCAGGTGTTCGTGACCCACCTCGACTACCGGGCCGACCCGGCCGTGCGGGTCGTGCAGGTCGCCGACACGCGGCGCATCATGGCCCGGGAGCGGGCGGCCCGGCCCGGGGCGCGCCAGGTGCTGCTCGGCGACTTCAACGCCGAGCCGACGGCCCCCGAGCTGGGGCCGCTGTGGCGGGAGCTGCGCGACGCCGGGACGGGCACCGGTGGCACGTTCCCGGCCGCGGCCCCCGTGAAGCGGATCGACTACGTGACCGTGGGCAGGGGCGTGCGGGTACGCGGCGCTGCCGTACCGGAGGAAGCGGTGGCCTCGGACCACCGGCCGGTGGTGGCGGACGTGTCCCTGACGCGCCGCTGACGGGGCGGGGGCTGCCCGGATTCGCTTCCGCCCGGCGTAGACGACGCTCGTGATCGATACGCCTAGGCCACCGACCCGATCCGCCCCGCCGGTGTCGTCGGGCCGTCGTGGTGGATCGGGGTGTGGGCGCCGGTCAGGGAGGCGCCGGTGCCGCCGCGGCGGGTGGCGACGATCTCGGCGGCGATGGAGAGGGCCGTCTCCTCGGGGGTGCGGGCGCCGAGGTCGAGGCCGATGGGCGACCTGAGGCGGGCCAGCTCCAGGTCGCTCACGCCGACCTCGCGCAGGCGCGCGTTGCGGTCCAGGTGGGTGCGGCGCGAGCCCATCGCGCCGATGTACGCCACCGGCAGCCGCAGCGCCAGCTTGATCAGCGGGATGTCGAACTTGGCGTCGTGGGTCAGCACGCACAGCACCGTGCGCGCGTCGACCTCCGTGCGCCGCAGGTACTCGTGGGGCCACTCGACGACGATCTCGTCGGCGTCCGGGAAGCGGAGCCGGGTCGCGAAGACGGGGCGGGCGTCGCACACCGTCACGTGGTAGCCGAGGAACTTTCCGGCGCGGACCAGCGCGGAGGCGAAGTCGATCGCACCGAAGACGATCATGCGGGGGGCGGGCACCGAGGACTCGATCAGCAGCGTGAGCGGCGCACCGCAGCGCGAGCCCTGCTCACCGATCTCCAGCGTGCCCGTGCGGCCGGCGTCCAGGAAGGCGCCCGCCTCGGCGGCCACCGTCCGGTCCAGTTCGGGGTGGGCGCCGAACCCGCCGGCCCGGGAGCCGTCCGGGTGGACGAGGAGCGCGCGGCCCATCAGCTCCGCCGGACCGCTCACGACCCGCGCCACCGCCGCCGCCTCCCCCCGTGCGGAGGCGGCGAGCGCGGCGGCGAGCACCGGTCGGGCGGGGTCCGCCGCCCGTACCGGAGTCACGAGGATGTCGATGACCCCGCCGCAGGTCAGACCCACGGCGAAGGCGTCCTCGTCGCTGTAGCCGAAGCGCTCCAGGACGGTTTCGCCGTCCTCCAGCGACTGCCGGCACAGCTCGTACACGGCCCCTTCCACGCAGCCACCGGAGACCGAGCCGATCGCCGTGCCCCCGGCGTCCACCGCGAGGGCGGCGCCGGGCTGGCGGGGGGCGCTGCCGCCGACGGCCACCACGGTGGCCACGGCGAAGTCGCGTCCCTGCTCGACCCACCGGTTCAGCTCGTCGGCGATGTCCAGCATCTGTCGGTCCTCCTGAGACAAGGGGTACGTGAAAGGGTTCCCGTCGTGGCGGCTAGTGCACGCCCAGCCAGCTCTCGATCGGGTTGAGGGCGAAGTAGACGACGAAGATCACCGTCAGGGCCCACATGAACGCGCCGATCTCCCGGGTCTTGCCCTGGGCGACCTTGATGGCGACGTAGGAGATCACTCCGGCGGCGACACCCGCCGTGATGGAGTACGTGAACGGCATCAGGACGACGGTCAGGAAGACCGGGATCGCGGTGGCCCGGTCGGCCCAGTCCACGTGGCGGGCGTTCATCATCATCATCGCGCCGATGACGACCAGGGCGGCGGAGGCCACCTCCTGCGGCACGATCGCGGTGATCGGCGTGAAGAAGAGGCAGGCCGCGAAGAACGCGCCGGTGACGACCGACGCGAGCCCGGTGCGGGCGCCCTCGCCGACGCCGGTGGCCGACTCCACGAAGACGGTCTGGCCGGAGCCGCCCGCCACACCGCCGACGGCGCCGCCGGCGCCGTCGATGAAGAGCGCCTTCGACAGGCCCGGCATGCGGCCCTTGTCGTCGGCGAGCTTGGCCTCGGTGCCGACGCCGATGATGGTGGCCATCGCGTCGAAGAACCCGGCCAGCACCAGCGTGAAGACGATCATGCCGACCGTCATCGCGCCGACCTGGCCCCAGCCGCCGAACTCCAGGGTCCCGAAGAGCGAGAAGTCCGGCATGGAGACCGCACTGCCGTGCAGTTCCGGAGCACCGTTCGCCCACTGCTTGGGGTCGATGACCCCGGTGGCGTTCAGCACCGCCGCGACGATGGTGCCGGTGACGATGCCGATCAGGATCGCGCCCGGGGTGTTGCGCGCCTGGAGCATGAAGATCAGGAGCAGCGTGCCCGCGAAGAGCAGCACGGGCCAGCCGGCGAGTTCACCGGCGGGGCCGAGGGTGAGCGGGGTCGCCTCGCCGGCGTGCACGAAGCCGCCCTTGACCAGGCCGATGATGGCGATGAAGAGGCCGATGCCCATCGTGATGCCGTGCTTGAGGGCGAGCGGGATCGCGTTCATGATCATCTCGCGCAGCCCGGTGACCACGAGCAGCATGATGACCACGCCGTACATCACGCACATGGCGAAGGCCTGGCCCCAGGTCATCTGGGGGACGACCTGGCCGGCGATGACGCCGGACACCGAGAGCCCGGCGGCCAGGGCCAGCGGCACCTTGCCGATGAAGCCCATGAGGAGCGTGGTGACCGCCGCGGCGAGCGCCGTCGCGGTGATCAGGGCCTTCTGGCTCAGGGTGTCGCCCGCGACGTCCTTGCCGCCGAGCAGAACCGGGTTGAGCAGGACGATGTACGCCATCGCCATGAAGGTGGTGATGCCGCCGCGCACCTCACGCGCGACCGTGGATCCTCTGTGCGATATGTGAAAGTACCGGTCGAGCCAAGACCGGCCGGAGGGGACGCGGGAACCCGCGCCCGCTTCCTCGGCGGTGGTCTTGGGCTCCACTGACTGCTGGGTCATGGGGCCGTCTCCCAAGGTTCAAAGGGGCACCCGCGCGTGCCGCTGGGGCGGCTGCGGGGATTTGGGATGTGCACGACCCGGGGGACGGCCCGAGACGAACGCATGTGGGTTGGTACTTCGAGGCCCGCGAGCGGGACGGGACCCGGTCGGCGCTCCGGGCGGCGCGGAGTGTGTGACGTTCCGTGCGCCGCCCGGAGGTTCAGGGGGTGTCGTCCGGATCCGGCCGGGATCGCGGGGTCGGTTCCATGGGCGCCGTTGCCTGGAGCCGGCCCGATCCGGACGACACCCCCTGCGTCACGCCGTGCCGGTGAGGTGTTCCGGCCGTACCGGCGTGCGGTCGAGCGCCAGCCCCGTCGCGTTCCGGATGGCCGCGAGGACCGCCGGGGTGGACGACAGGGTGGGGGCCTCGCCGATGCCGCGCAGCCCGTACGGCGCGTGGTCGTCGGCGAGTTCGAGCACGTCGACCGGGATCGTCGGCGTGTCGAGGATGGTGGGGAGCAGGTAGTCCGTGAAGGAGGGGTTCCTGACCTTCGCCGTCTTGGGGTCGACGACGATCTCCTCCATGATGGCGATGCCCAGCCCCTGGGTGGTGCCGCCCTGGATCTGGCCGATGACCGACAGCGGGTTGAGCGCCTTGCCGACGTCCTGCGCGCAGGCCAGTTCGATGACCTTGACCAGGCCGAGTTCGGTGTCGACCTCGACGACGGCGCGGTGTGCGGCGAAGGAGTACTGGACGTGGCCGTTGCCCTGGCCGGTGCGCAGGTCGAAGGGCTCGGTCGGCCGGTGCCGCCACTCCTCCTCGACCTCGACGGCCTCGCCCTCCAGGACGTCGACCAGGTCGCCGAGGACCTCGCCGCCGTCGGTGACGACCTTGCCGCCCTCCAGCAGGAGTTCCGCGGTGGCCCAGGCGGGGTGGTAGGAGCCGAACTTGCGGCGCCCGATCTCCAGGACCTTCTCGCGCACCAGCTCGCAGGCGTTCTTCACGGCGCCGCCGGTGACGTACGTCTGCCGGGAGGCCGAGGTGGAGCCGGCCGAGCCGACCTGGGTGTCGGCCGGGTGGATGGTGACCTGGGTGACGCCCAGCTCGGTGCGGGCGATCTGCGCGTGGACGGTGACGCCGCCCTGGCCGACCTCCGCCATGGCGGTGTGCACGGTGGCCACCGGCTCGCCGCCGATGACCTCCATGCGGACCTTGGCGGTGGAGTAGTCGTCGAAGCCCTCGGAGAAGCCGACGTTCTTGATGCCGACCGCGTAGCCGACGCCGCGGACGACGCCCTCGCCGTGCGTGGTGTTGGACAGACCGCCGGGCAGCTGCCGTACGTCGGCGCCCTCGCTGGACTCCCACTGGCGCTCCGGCGGCATCGGCATCGCCTTGACGCGGCGCAGCAGTTCGGCGACCGGCGCCGGGGAGTCGACCGGCTGGCCGGTGGGCATGATGGTGCCCTGCTCCATGGCGTTGATCCGGCGGAACTCCACCGGGTCCATGCCGAGTTCCTTGGCGACCTTGTCCATCTGCGCCTCGTAGGCGAAGCACGCCTGGACCGCGCCGAAGCCGCGCATGGCGCCGCAGGGCGGGTTGTTGGAGTAGAGGGCGATGGCCTCGATGTCCACGTCGTCGATCACGTAGGGGCCGACGGCGAGCGAGGAGGCGTTGCCGACGACCGCCGGGGAGGCGGAGGCGTAGGCGCCGCCGTCCAGGACGATGCGGCACTTGAGGTGGGTGAGCTTGCCGTCCTTGGTGGCGCCGTGCTCGTAGAACAGGCGGGCCGGGTGGCGGTGCACGTGGCCGAAGAAGGACTCGAAGCGGTTGTAGACGATCTTGACCGGCTTGCCGGTGCGCATCGCCAGCAGGCAGGCGTGGATCTGCATCGACAGGTCCTCGCGCCCGCCGAAGGCGCCGCCGACGCCGGAGAGCGTCATGCGCACCTTGTCCTCGGGCAGGCCGAGGACCGGGGCGATCTGCTTCAGGTCGGAGTGCAGCCACTGGGTGGCGACGTACAGCTCGACGCCGCCGTCCCCGGAGGGCACCGCGAGGCCGGACTCGGGGCCGAGGAAGGCCTGGTCCTGCATGCCGAAGTAGTACTCGCCCTTGACGATCACGTCGGCGCGCGCGGCGGCCGCGTCGGCGTCGCCGCGGACGATCGGCTGGCGGTGCACGATGTTGGGGTGCGGGACGTGGCCGATGTGGTGGTCGTCGCGGCCCTCGTGGACGAGGATCGCGTCCGGCGCCGTCGCGGAGGCCTCGTCGGTGATGACGGGCAGTTCGCGGTACTCCACCTTGATCTTGGCGGCGGCGCGGCGCGCGGTCTCCGGGTGGTCGGCGGCGACGATGGCGACCGGCTCGCCGTGGTGGCGGACCTTGCCGTGGGCGAGGACGGGGGTGTCCTGGATCTCCAGGCCGTAGTTGCGTACCTCGGTGGGCAGGTCGTCGTACGTCATGACGGCGTAGACGCCGGCCATCGCGAGGGCCTCGCCGGTGTCGATGGAGACGATCTCGGCGTGCGCGACGGTGGAGCGCAGGATCTGGCCCCAGAGCATGTCCTCGTGCCACATGTCGGACGAGTACGCGAACTCGCCGGTGACCTTGAGGGTGCCGTCCGGGCGGAGCGTGGACTCGCCGATGCCGCCCTTGGTCTGGGAACCCTGGGTGATTTTGGTGGGTGCGCCGGTGGCAGCCATGTTCAGACCCCCTCGGACTGACGGGCCGCGGCCAGGCGGACCGCGTCCATGATCTTCTCGTAGCCCGTGCAGCGGCACAGGTTGCCCGACAGCGCCTCACGGATGTCCGCGTCGGACGGGTTCGGGTTGCGCTCCAGCATCTCGTCGGCGGCGACCAGCAGTCCGGGCGTGCAGAAGCCGCACTGGACGGCGCCGGCGTCGATGAACGCCTGCTGGATCGGGGCCAGTTCGGTGCCCTCGCCGGTCTGCGAGTCGGTGCCGCCGGCCTGCCAGCGCTTGGCCTGGTCGAGGGTGGTGCCCTTGCCGGCGTCGCTTCCGCAGGCGCCGGTCGCGCAGCCCTCGGCACGGTCCTTGGCGAACTCCGCCAGGCCCTCGACGGTGACGATCTCGCGGCCCTGCGCCTGGCCGGCCGCGACCAGGCAGGAGCAGACCGGCACGCCGTCGAGGCGGACCGTGCAGGAGCCGCACTCGCCCTGCTCGCAGGCGTTCTTGGAGCCGGGCAGGCCCATCCGCTCGCGCAGCACGTACAGCAGGGACTCGCCCTCCCACACGTCGTCGGCTTCCTGCGGACGTCCGTTGACAGTGAAGTTGACGCGCATTACGCAGCTCCCTCCGTGGCGTTGCGGGGGCCGCGGTACGACTCCCAGGTCCAGGTCAGCGTCCGGCGGGCCATGACGCCGACGGCGTGGCGGCGGTAGTTCGCGGTGCCGCGGACGTCGTCGATCGGGTTGCAGGCGGCGGAGCACAGCTGCGCGAACTGCTTGGCGACCGACGGGGTGATGATCTTTCCGCTGTCCCAGAAGCCGCCCTCCTCGAGCGCCGCGTTCAGGAACTCCTCGGCCGCCTTGGCCCGCACGGGGGTGGGGGCGGCCGAGCCGATGCCGGTGCGCACGGTGCGGGTCCCGGGGTGCAGGGCGAGGCCGAAGGCGCACACGGCGATGACCATGGCGTTGCGGGTGCCGACCTTCGAGAACTGCTGGGGTCCGTCGGCCTTCTTCACGTGCACGGCGCGGATCAGCTCGTCGGGCTCCAGGGCGTTGCGCTTGACGCCCGTGTAGAACTGGTCGATCGGGATCAGGCGCCTGCCGCGCACCGACTCGGCCTCGACCTCGGCGCCGGCGGCGAGCAGCGCCGGGTGGGCGTCGCCGGCCGGGGATGCGGTGCCGAGGTTCCCGCCCACGCCGCCGCGGTTACGGATCTGCGGGGAGGCGACCGTGTGCGAGGCGAGGGCGAGGCCCGGCAGCTCGGCGCGCAGGTCCTCCATGATCCTGGTGTAGGGCACGGAGGCGCCGAGCCGTACGGAGTCCTCGCCGACCTCCCATTCGAGGAGGTCGCCGATGCGGTTGAGGTCCATGAGGTACTCGGGCCGGCGGTGGTCGAAGTTGATCTCGACCATCACGTCGGTGCCACCCGCGATCGGCACAGCGGTGGGGTGCTCGGCCTTGGCGGCGAGCGCCTCCTCCCAGCTGGCGGGGCGAAGGAAGTCCATGACCGGCTCTCTTCTTCGTCTACTTGTGGGGCGTACAGATTGAGCCAATCCGTGTGCGGCGGGCCCGGCTCGTTCATGTGCTGTTCACGTGGATTGGCCTCAGTACACCGCCCTGTGCTCCACCGGGGTCAGTCGCAGAAACCATGAAGGAGTTGGCTGGCCAGGGCAGGCATCTTGTAGATTCGTATGAAAGGAGGTCCTCAGTAACCTCCTCGTTTTCCTCCGGAACCGCGCGCCACAGCCGCGTGACCTGGAACACTTCGAGACAAAGATCGGCGGCGACGAGAATGCGGCTGCGCGCACTGCTGGACACCGACGCGCTGGGCCTCGAGCTGCTCGGCGGCGAGGACGAGCTGGACCGATCGGTCCGCGGCGTGATGACCACCGACCTGCGGGACCCCAGCCGGTACCTCTCGGGCGGTGAACTGGTGCTGACCGGCCTGGCCTGGCGCCGGGACGCCGACGATTCCGAGCCTTTCGTGCGTCTCCTGGTGCAGTCCGGCGTGAGCGCCCTGGCCGCCGGCGAGGCGGAGCTGGGGAGCGTGCCGGAGGACCTGGTGCTGGCCTGCGTGCGGCACCGGCTGCCGCTGTTCGCGGTGCACGAGTCGGTGGCCTTCGCGACCATCACCGAGCACGTCGTCCGGCAGGTCTCGGGCGAGCGGGCCGGTGACCTCGCGGCCGTGGTGGACCGGCACCGCCGGATGATGACCTCGGGACCCGCGGGCGGCGGCCCCGACGTGGTCCTCGACCTGCTCGGCTCCGACCTGGACCTGCGGGCCTGGGTGCTGTCGCCGACCGGGCGGCCGGTCGCGGGCTCGAAGGCGGCGGGCCCCGCGCTGCCCACCGAGGTGTGCGCGCGGCTGGCGGCGGAGCACCTGGCGGCCACCCGCGCGGGGCGGCGCGCACCGCACCGGGTGCCGGTGGCGGGCAGCACGTACAGCGTCTTCCCGGTGCGGGCCGGCGCCCGCGCGCCGCAGGCGGCGGGTGTGTCCCGGGAGGTGCGGGAGACGGTGCTGACGGACTGGCTCCTCGTGGTGGAGGCCGACGCCGGGGAGTGGGCCGAGGAGCGGCTCGACCTGCTGTACGGGGTCACGCAGCTGATCGCGGTCGAGCGGGACCGGCGGGACGCGGCCCGCACGGTGCGGCGTCGGCTGGCGCAGGAGGTCCTGGAGCTGGTGCAGACGGGCGCCGCGCCCGCCGAGATCGCGGCCCGGCTGCGGGTGGCGGCGCCGGTGCTGCTGCCCGGCCTCGGCGCCGCCCCGCACTGGCAGGTCGTGGTGGCCCGCGTCGAGTGGGAGGACGGCGCGACGGAGACCGGCCCGGTCGCCCAGTCGCTGCTGGAGGAGATCCTCGTCGACCCGCATGCCACGGGCCCCGAGCACTCCGACCGCATCGCCGTGGCGCACACCGGTGACGAGGCCGTGGCCCTCGTACCGCTGCCGGCGGTCTCCACCGAGCACGACGGCTCCGAGACCGGCGTCCTCGCGGACGCGCTGCTGGAGTCCGTACGGGAACCGCTGGCCGCGGGCCTGGACGGGGACGGGCGGGTCACCCTCGGCGTCAGCGCGGCCGTGCACTCGGCGGAGGGGCTGCGCGGGGCGCTGGAGGAGGCCCGGCACGCGCGGCGGGTGGCCGCGGCGCGGCCCGGCCGGGTCTGCGCGGCGGGTCACCAGGAACTGGCCTCGCACGTACTGCTGCTCCCCTTCGTCCCCGACGACGTCCGGCGCGCCTTCACCGCGCGGCTGCTCGACCCGCTGCGCGACTACGACCGCCGCCACCGCGCCGAGCTGATCCCGACGCTGGAGGCGTTCCTCGACAGCGACGGCTCCTGGACACGCTGCGCGAACCGGCTCCACCTGCACGTCAACACGCTGCGCTACCGCGTCGGGCGGATCGAGCAGTTGACGGGACGTGACCTGTCGCGCCTGGAGGACAAGCTGGATTTCTTCCTCGCACTGCGGATGAGCTGAGGCGCGGGCGCTTCCGGGCCCGGGACATCCCCAAACCTCGGGCGCGGGAAGTCCCACGACTTTGTGAAATCTTTCACCCATCCCCTTGGCCGGGCCGCCGGATCCGTGCTGAGATGCGGCCACCACTCGAGAGCTCGATGGCGTGCTAAGGGGAGGGCGACGTGGCGCATTCCGCCATGGCTGGTTCTGGTTGGGGAACGACCGAGGGTGACGATCCGCTCCAGACCGCGGTGTGGCGGTTGCGCTCGCGCGCCTGTTGGGCCGACGCGGCGGCCCTGTTGGAGCCGGTCACCGCGGCCACCGCCCTGCAGCGGACCGCGCTGCTGGTGGAGCGGTGCCTGTACACCGAGCAGGGCTGGGCGGAGGCCGAGGACGCGCTGCGCACCGCGGAGGCACTGGCCCACAACGACGACGAGCGCGGGGCCGCCGCCTGTGAACGCGGGCAACTCGCCTACGCGGCCACCGTGCACCAGGTGCGCGACCGGGCCGACGAGGCGCGGGCCGCGCTGGGGCGGGCGGCGGCACTCATCGCGCCGGGGGCCGGCGGGCGGGCGCTGCTGGACTTCCGGCGCGGACTGGTCGCGGAGAACCTGAGCCGCTCACCGCAGTCCGCCCGCGCCGCGTACCGGCGCGCGCACGCCGGGGCGACCGCGCACGGGCAGCCGCTGCTGCTGTCCTTCACCTGGCGGCATCTGGCCGGACTCGCCCTGCGGGAGGGCGAGTTGGCCGAGGCGCGGCACGGCTTCGCCGAGTCCCTGCGGATCCGTGAGGAGCTGGGGTACCTCGTCGGCACGGCGCCCGCGCTGGCGTCCCTCGCGGACGCGGAGACCGAACCGGAGGCGTCCCGGCTCCGGGAGGAGGCCCGACGGCTGTTCCGGCTGCTGGGCGGCGTACCGACCTGGCTGGCCCAGCAACTCGCCCCGCCGGCCCCGGACGCGGCGACGGCCTGACGCCTCTCACGGATACCTGCTCCAGCGCGGGGCGGTGGCGGCCCACGCGGCGTCCCAGGCGGCGAGGTCGCGGCGCCACAGGACGAGCCCGGCGACGCCGTGGGCGGCGAGACCCGTGAGGACGACGCCGAGGAAGGCCAGGATGGCCCAGCCCATCGTGCGGCTGCGCAGCTGCTCCGTGCTGAGCGGGGGTTCGGTGATGCCGCCCGCCGGGTCGACCCAGACGAGCACGGTGCTGCCCGCGGTCCTGCCCGGCTCGACGTCCGTGCGCCCGGTCCGCGACGTCCCGTCCGGACCGGTGAAACGGACCTCGACCGGATACCGGGCGTGCCTCGCCTCGTCGGACCCCGGTTCCGGATGCCGTGGGGCGTCCCGGACGAGGACGGCGGGGCGTTGGTCCCGGGACGCGGCCTCGTGGGCGGCGACGCTCCGGTAGTGCCGGTGGGCCGCGTCGCCGACGGTGAACATCGCCGCCGGGGCCGTCACCAGGACGCCGAGCACCAGCCCGAGCGCGAGCCGGGTCCGCAGCCGGTCGGTGCGGCGACGCAAGGGGTTTTGGCGCCACCGCCGCAGGAGAGGCGGGCGCGACCCTGCGGGACGGGGGCCGGGAACGCCCGGTGGTGGCTGGGCGGGTGGGATCTCACCGGCCACGGTGTGCCTCCTTCCCGGCTCATGGCAGCCGGAACGGGGCCGTAGGCGCCGGACGCGGCGCCTACGGCAAAGGGGGTGCCTCGAAGGGCGGGACGTTCCCGTGCGCCGGGTGCCGCCACCGGTTCAGTCGGTGCGGTCCCCCGGCGGGCCGGTCTCCGTGGGCCGGGGACGGGAGCGCGGGGCCTCCAGGAGCCGCGCGGCGCCGCGGACGGCCGCCGTGTGCGGGGCCGGCACGGTGCGCAGGGCCGTGTACGCGAGGTGGCGGGTGATGTCGGGGCGCAGGGCGCCGCCGCCCGCGAGCAGCGGCCCCCGGTCGAGCGCGTCGGCGGTGAGGGACGTGCGGTCCTGCCGCAGCATCGACGCCGTCATGTGGGCCACCGCCTCGGCGATGCGCGGGGCCGGGGTCGCGTCGTCGACGTCCGCGGTGCCCAGCGCGGTGCGGCGCGCGTCGAAGACGGCGCCGTCGACCAGGAGCACCACCTCGGTGAGGTGCGCGCCGAGGTCCAGCACCAGCAGCGGGGCGGACAGGTCCGCGCCCGCCGCGAGGGCCACCGCACGCGCGGCGGGGACGGTGACCACACCGCGCGGCCGCAACACCTCGACGGCCGTGCGGGCCGCGTTCCGGTAGGCGTACCCGTCCAGCACCGGCGCGGTCAGCACGACCAGCGGCCGGGTGAGGCGGGGCAGGCGGTGGCCGAGCAGCCGGTCGAGCATCCGCGCCGTGCCCCCCACGTCGACGATGGCGCCGCGCTGGACGGGGTACACCGCACCGGCGCCGGGGAAGGTCACCGTCGGCACGTCGAGGATCAGGCCGCGCCCGACGGCCCAGGCGCGGGTGCGGGCGCTGCCCAGGTCGAGGGCGACGGCGGGGCACCGGCGGCCCGGCCGCCACGGAAGGTGACGGCCGAGGACGGCACGCCGCGGCCGGAGCGCGGTCATCGTCCGGCCTCCCGCACCTGCCGGCAGCGGGCGCAGTAGCGGGCCTGCGGCACGATCATCAGGTGCGCGCGGTCGATGGGCCGCCGGCACAGGTGGCAGTGGCCGTAGCTGCCCTCCGCCAGGCGCCGCAGCGCCGCCTCCACGTCGGCGAGGACCATGCGCGCGGAGGCCGCGAGCTCGGTCCGCACCTCGGTCCGGGCGGCCGAGGCGCGCGGGTCCGAGTCGTCGGCGCGGGGCGGCGCGGCGGAGAGCTGCCGCACCTGTTCCTCGCGGAAGAGCCGCTGCTCGTGGAGGTTGTCCAGGAGCGCGGCGAGGTCTTCGGGCGACAGCCGCGCGTCGCGGCGGCCGGTGATCTGTGTGTTCACCACTTCACCCCTCGGGCAGGGCGGGAGACGGGGACCGACGTGGTCAGGCGGCGGCACGGCGCTGGCAGGCGACGCAGTACCGCGTATAGGGGAGGATCTCCAGGCGCTCCCCCGGCACGGGCTTGCCGCAGCCCAGGCAGGCGCCGTAGGTCCCGTCGTCGACGCGGGCGAAGGCCGCCTCGATCTCCTTGAGGACCCGTCCGATGGCGTCCTGCTGCGCGGCGATGAGCCGGCCGTCCGCCTGGCCGCTCTCGTCGAGGGCCCGGAGCTGGGTCATCCGGGTGGCGCGGGCGTGTTCGAGACGTTGGCGCGCCTCGTGGGCGGTCAGCCGCTCGGGGCGGGGTTCGGTGCGGGGGGCGTCGAGCGACACGGTGTTTCCCTCTCTCGGAACTCCGGGAACCCGCGGGACCCCGGGACTCTCGGAAGTCCTGGCGTGCCGCGGGTACGGCGATCGCCGGGCCGTTCGGACCCGGTCATCCCCAACCATGGCCGCACCGCGGGCGGAAACCCATCGGTCGCAGACCCCATTCCGGCGGGGACGCGGGATCCACTCGGCGGTGGGGGCCGGCGGCCGTATGGGTGCGCGGCCGGCGGGGAAATGGGGGTCGGACCCCATCGACCCGCGGCGACGGACGGGGGAAGCTGGTCGCTTGCGCGGTCGCGACCTGGGCCGCAGCTCTCCCGAGGGTGCGCGATGACCGACAGTGGAGGCGTACCCGTCGGAGCGTCGCAGAAGGAGGCGTACCCCCGGTGTCCCTGTTCTGGCGGATCTTCGGGCTCAACGCGGTGGTGCTGGGCTTCGCCACGGCACTGCTGCTGTGGGCTCCGGTGACCGTCTCCGTCCCGGTCCTGCTGACCGAGGCCGTCATCCTGGTGGGCGGCCTGGCCGTGATGCTGGTGGCCAACGGCGCCCTGCTGCGCTGGGGCCTGGCCCCGCTGGACCGGCTGACGAAGCTGATGACCACGGTGGACCTGCTCCGCCCCGGGCAGCGGCTGCCGGTCTCCGGCGGCGGCGAGGTGCCCGAGCTGATCCGCACCTTCAACGCGATGCTCGACCGGCTGGAGCACGAGCGGGCCACGAGCACCGCCCGGGTGCTGCTCGCCCAGGAGGCGGAGCGGCGGCGGATCGCCCAGGAGCTGCACGACGAGGTCGGGCAGAGCATGACCGCGATCCTGCTGGTCCTGGGCCGCGCGGCGGACGACGCCCACGAGCCCCTGCGCGAGGAGCTGCAGCAGGCTCAGGAGATCACCCGGGAGAGCCTCGACGAGGTACGGCGCCTGGTGCGCCGACTGCGGCCCGGCGTGCTGGACGACCTGGGCCTGATCAGCGCGCTGTCCTCGCTGACGCATGACTTCGCCGCCCACACCGGTCTGCGGGTGGTGCGGCGCTTCGACGCGGACCTGCCCGCCCTGGACCCGGAGACCGAGCTGGTCCTCTACCGCGTGGCGCAGGAGAGCATGACCAACACCGCCCGGCACGCGGACGCCGAGCGGCTGGAGGTGAGCCTCTCCCCCGCCGACGGCGCGGTGACCCTCACCATCGCCGACGACGGCCGCGGCATGGAGGCGGCGTGCGAGGGCGCCGGAATCCGCGGCATGCGCGAACGGGCCCTGCTGATCGGGGCCGCCCTCGACATCACCTCGGCGCCGGAGGCCGGCACCCGGATCCGGCTCACCGCACCCGTCCCCAGGAAGCAGCCCTGACCATGTCCGACCCGAAGATCCGCATCCTGCTCGCCGACGACCACGCGCTGGTACGCCGCGGTGTGCGCCTCATCCTCGACCGGGAGCCGGACCTGGAGGTGGTCGCCGAGGCCGGGGACGGCGCGGAGGCCATCGACATGGCGCGCGCCCACGACGCCGACCTCGCGGTCCTGGACATCGCCATGCCCCGCCTCACCGGCCTTCAGGCCGCCCGCGAGCTGTCCGCGCTCCGGCCGGAGCTGCGCATCCTGATGCTCACGATGCACGACAACGAGCAGTACCTGTTCCAGGCGCTGAAGTCGGGGGCCTGCGGATACGTGCTCAAGTCGGTCGCCGACCGCGACCTGGTCGCCGCCTGCCGCGCCGCGATGCGCGACGAGCCCTTCCTGTACCCGGGCGCCGTGACCGCCCTGATCCGCAACTACCTGGACCGGGTCCGGCACGGCGAGGAGAACGCCGACCACGTCGTCACCCCGCGCGAGGAGGAGGTCCTCAAGCTCGTCGCCGAGGGCCACTCCTCGAAGGAGATCGCCGAGATCCTCTTCATCAGCGTCAAGACCGTCCAGCGGCACCGGGCCAACCTGCTGCACAAGCTGGGCCTGCGCGACCGCCTGGACCTGACCCGGTACGCCATCCGCGCCGGCCTCATCGAGCCCTGACAGCCCCCTGAGCCCCGGGCTCCCCAGGCCCAGCCACCCACAACGAAAGAGGACGGTGCATGCGCCGGCGGCTCGCGACCGTACTGACCGTCCTGCTCGGTGTCCTGCTGCCGCTGGTCCCCGCCTGGCCCGCCGTCGGCGGCCACGGCGGTCCCGGTGGCCCCCTCGCGGCGGCCGCCGCGACGGCACTGCCGCACCCCGCCCCGGACCTGCACGCGGACGACGGGTGTACTCCGGCCTGCGCCGCCCAGCCCCGGGCCCGGCACGACCAACCGGGCGAGGGCCCGACGGCACCGGACCACCGGGCGACCGCCACCGCGCACGGCGCCGGCGCTGCCCCCGGGGCACACGCACGGACCGCGGCAGCGCCCGGTCCGGCGCCGGTCTCCCCCGGCCGCCGGAGCCATGACAGCGGTCGGGCACCGCCCCTCTCCTCCGGCCCGTGAGCCGCCTCGCCCCCGACCTTTCCCCTTCTTCCGCCGCGGCCGCGCTCGGCCGCCGCCGCGGCGTGCCCGCCGGAGGCCCGTGTTGAAACGCTCCCGTCCCCCTTCCCGCCCTCGTACGCGCTCGCGGTCCCGTTCCCTGAACGTCCGCGCGCTCGTCGCACTCGCCGTGATGGCCGCGTCCGTGGCCATCACCCTGACCCTGCCGATCCGCCTCGGGCTCGACCTGCGCGGCGGCACCCAGATCGTGCTGGAGACCAAGTCCACCGAGACCACCGAGGCCGACCGGGAGGCCACCGACCGCACCGTGGAGGTGCTGCGCGGCCGCATCGACGCCCTCGGTGTCGCCGAACCGACCATCGTCCGCTCCGGCGAGAACCGCGTCGTCGTCGAGCTGCCGGGCGTACAGGACCCGAAGCGGGCCGCCGACGTGCTGGGCCGCACCGCGCAGCTCACCGTCCACCCGGTGCTCGGCGCGGCGGAGAACGCCACGGACGCCGAGGACGGCGAGCGGGTGGTGCCGGACGAGTCCGGACAGTACCTGCGGCTGAAGGACGCCGCGCTGACCGGGCAGGACGTCAAGGGCGCCGACGCCCGCTTCGACCAGCAGAGCGGCGCGGGCTGGCACGTCACCGTCGACTTCAAGGACGCCGGCGGCGACCGCTGGGCCCAGGTGACGGGTGAGGCGGCCTGCCACCCGGCCGGCGACGCACAGCGCCGGGTCGCCATCGTGCTCGACAACAAGATCATCTCCTCGCCGCAGGTCGACCCCTCCGTGGCCTGCGGCGCGGGCATCACCGGCGGCTCCACGCAGATCACCAGCTCGTTCGACGACGCGGAGGCCCGCGAACTGGCCCTGCTCGTCAAGGGTGGCGCCCTGCCCGTACCGGTCGAGACCATCGAGCAGCGCACCATCGGCGCGACCCTGGGCGACGAGGCCATCTCGGCCGGCGCCTGGGCCGCCGTCGTCGGCACCGCGCTGACCGCGCTGTTCATCATCGTCGTCTACCGGCTCATGGGCGCCCTGGCGACCGTGGCCCTGCTCTGCTACGGCCTGATCTCCTACGCCGCCCTGGCCGCGGTCGGCGCGACCCTCACCCTGCCCGGCCTGGCCGGCTTCGTCCTGTCGATCGGCATGGCGGTGGACGCCAACGTCCTCGTCTTCGAACGGGCCCGCGAGGAACAGGCCGCCCGTAACCGTCCGAGCACGCGGTCGGCGCTGACCGCCGGTTTCCGCAGCGCCTTCAGCGCGATCGCCGACTCCAACATCACCACGCTGATCGCCGCCGCCCTGCTGTTCTTCCTGGCCTCCGGCCCGGTGAAGGGCTTCGGCGTCACCCTCGGGATCGGTGTGCTGGCCTCCATGGTCAGCGCGCTGGTGATCACCCGCGTGCTGGCCGAGTTCGCCGCGGGCCGCCCGGCCGTCCTCCGCCGCCCGCGCGTCACCGGCATCTCCTCCACCGGTCCGGTCCGGGACGTCCTGCTGCGCCGCGACCCGTTCCTGATGCGCCGCCCGCGCCGCTGGCTGGCGGCCTCCCTGGTCGTCCTCGTGGTGGCGGGCTCCGGCATCCTGGTGCGGGGCCTGGACTTCGGCATCGAGTTCACCGGCGGGCGGCTCGTCGAGTACTCCACCGCCACCCGGGTCGATCTCGACCGGGCCCGCGACGCCCTCGCCGACGCGGGCTTCCCGCGCGCCGTCGTCCAGTCCTCCGGCGACAGCGACCTCACGGTGCGCACGGAGGAACTGACCGACGCCGAGGCGGCGACCGTCACCCGGACCGTCGCCGATCTGGGCGGCGGGGCGGAGAGGGTCCGCGACGAGCTGATCGGCCCGAGCCTCGGCGAGGAGCTGCGCCGGGACGCCCTGATCGCCCTCGGCCTGGCCCTGGCCGCCCAGCTGGCGTACCTCGCGGCCCGGTTCCGTCTGCTGTTCGGCACGGCGGCGGTCGGCGCGCTCGCCCACGACGTGGTCGTCCTGGTAGGTGTGTTCGCCTGGCTGGGCAAGCCGGTGGACGGGGTGTTCCTGGCCGCGCTGCTGACCGTGATCGGCTACTCGGTCAACGACTCGGTGGTCCTCTTCGACCGCGTCCGGGAGCTGCTGGGCCGCGAGCGGAAGACACCGTTCGACCGGCTCACCAACGACGCGATCCTGCAGACCCTCCCGCGCACGGTCAACACGGGCATGGGCGCGGTCCTCATCCTCGCCTCGCTGGCGGTCCTCGCCGACGGCTCGCTCACCGACTTCGCGCTCGCGCTGCTGATCGGCGTGGCGGTCGGCACGTACTCGTCGGTCTTCACCGCCTCCCCGCTGGCCATCGAGCTGCACGGCCGCGACGCGGGGTCCCGCTCCGGAAGGTCCGGGAAACCGGGGAACAGCGGCAAGCGGGTACCGGCCGGCCGCACGGAACGGCAGGAGGTCCCGTAACGGGCGGGGGTCTGCCTCGGGTGCCCGCGCTCAGCGGGCCCCGGTGAAGTGCTCCCCCACCAGGGTCCGCACCAGCTCCTGGTCGCCGGCGATCAGCGCGTCCAGCAGGGCCGTGTGCTGGTGCGCGTCGGCGATCAGGTCGGCCCGGCCGCGTGCCGCGGGGATGCCGGCCGGCGGCCACTGGGCGCGGCGGTGCAGGTCGCCGGCGATGTGCACGAGCTGGTCGTTGCCGGCCAGCGCGAGCACGGCGCGGTGGAAGGCGCGGTCGGCCTCGGCGTAGGTGGCCGGGCAGCCGGCGGACGCGGCCCGGACGGCGGCCTCGGCGAGGGGGCGCAGCTCCGCCCAGCGCTCGGCGGGCACCGTGCGGGCCAGACGCAGCCAGACCGGGACCTCGATCAGCGCCCGGACCTCGGCCAGCTCGGCCAGTTCGCGGTCGCCGCGCTCGACGACGCGGAAGCCCCGGTTGGGGACGACCTCGACGGCGCCCTCCAGGGCGAGCTGCTGCATGGCCTCCCGTACGGGGGTGGCCGAGACTCCGAACCGTTCGCCGAGCGCGGGCCCCGAGTAGACCTCGCCGGGCCGCAGCTCGCCGGTGACCAGCGCGGTGCGCAGGGCGTCGAGGATCTGCCCGCGTACGGAGGAGCGCTGGACGAGGGGGCGCGGGCGGGGCGGCGGGGGTTCGCCGTGGGTGTGCTCGCCGCGCGCGGTGGCGACCGGTTCTGCGGCGCCGCGCGTCCTGGCCCGGTCCGCGTTCCCCGTCCGGTCCACGTCCGCGACCCGCGGCTGGGCGGGCACCCGCACCTGGGCGGCGGCCTCCGCCTCAGGGGCACCCTGCGCGCTGGGCCTCACGGGTCCTCCTGTGGGACGTGTCGGTACTTGGGGTCATTACGGCGGGTTGTCACCTGTCCGTCAAGCACCATAAGGGCAGGGGCCGTCAGTTCAAACCCCAGACATCTTGGGTAAGGTAAGGCTTACCTTTAAGCAGCCCGTTCTTCCGGTTCGGATCGGTGGTCCCGCATGCCTGTCGCCCGCACGGCCCTCACGGACGCCTACGCGCGCCTGTCGGCGGCCCTTCCGGGACTGGGCGTCACCGAGCTGGACGCCGACGGCGAGGTCCCGCGGGGCGGCGGCTGGGTCAGCGGCGACGCGCTCGCCGCGGGCGGGGCGGAGCTGGCGAACTTCCTCGCGTGGGACGAGGCGCAGGTGCTGCGGGACTACGGGCAGCGGGCCCGCCCGGACGTGATCGCGAGCTTCGGACTGCACCGGTACGCGTGGCCCGCCTGCCTGCTGATCACCGTGCCGTGGTTCCTGCACCGCAGGGTGCCCCGCTACCCCGCGGCCCACGTCGCCTACGACCGCACCGCCGAAGGTCTCCCGCTGGGCCGCATGGCGGTGCGCGGCGCGGGCTTCGCCTGTCTGCCCGGGGACCCGGCCGCCGCGCTGCCCGGCGCCCGGGTGGTCGCCGACGAGGAGGCGCTGCGCGCCGAGGTGCGAGCCTCGGTCGCCGAGCACCTGGAGCCGGTCCTGGCCGGATTCGGCCCCCGCATGCGGCGGCGCGGACGCGCCCTGTGGGGCATGGCGACCGACGAGGTCGTGGAGGGCCTGTGGTACGTCGCCCACCTGCTGGGCGAGCAGGAGCGGGCGCGGCACGAGCTGGAACTGCTGCTGCCGGGCGCGACCAAGCCCTACGTCGATGACGCGGCCTTCCGCGAACTGAAGGGGCCGGACGGCGAACCGCTGCACACCCGGGACCGGGCGAGCTGCTGCATGTTCTACACCCTGCGCCCCGAGGACACCTGCGCCACCTGCCCGCGCACCTGCGACGCGGACCGCGTGAACAAGCTGCTCGCCACGGCGGGTTGAGCGGTACCCCGCACCCTCCCCTCCAAGATCGTCGGCTAGGATCCCGACGTCGATTCACCACTCCCCCACGCGTCGCGGCAGGTTTCCGCCGAACCACTCGTACGGGTAGTCTTATTCGAACTCAACTCCCGCCCCTCATGCGGCAGTTCGAGCAGAACGTCGCCCTGGGCACCCCCTCGCACTCCCTTGGCGGCCTCTTGCCCCGAAACCCTCTGAGGGCCGCTGGGTTTGGGCCACCATGGCGGGCGTTACGCCCTATCCCACTGCAAGGGACCCCAGATGAGATTGACCGACATATCGCTGAACTGGCTGCTTCCGGGCGCCGTGCTGCTCCTGGGCATGCTGGCGGCGGTGGCGGTGCTCGCGCGCGGCAAGCGTTCCCCGGGGAAGGACGCGGGCGCGGACGACTCGTGGGAGCGGATGGAGGAGCGGCGCAGGCGCAAGGAAGCCCTGTACGGCACCGTCTCCTACGTCCTGCTCTTCTGCTGTGCCGCGGTCGCCGCGGCGCTCTCCTTCCACGGTCTGGTCGGCTTCGGCGAGCAGAACCTCGGCCTGAGCGGAGGCTGGCAGTACCTGGTCCCGTTCGGCCTCGACGGGGCGGCGATGTTCTGCTCCGTGCTCGCGGTGCGCGAGGCCAGCCACGGTGACGCGGCGCTCGGCTCGCGCATACTCGTGTGGACCTTCGCGTTCGCCGCGGCCTGGTTCAACTGGGTGCACGCGCCCCGCGGTCTCGGCCACGCGGGTGCCCCGCACTTCTTCGCGGGCATGTCCCTGTCGGCGGCCGTGCTGTTCGACCGGGCCCTCAAGCAGACCCGCCGGGCCGCGCTGCGCGAGCAGGGCCTGGTGCCGCGTCCGCTGCCGCAGATCCGCATGGTGCGCTGGCTGCGGGCCCCCCGGGAGACGTACCGCGCCTGGTCGCTGATGCTCCTCGAGGGCGTGCGCAGCCTCGACGAGGCGGTCGAGGAGGTGCGCGACGACCGGCGCCAGAAGGAGGAGACCAAGCAACGGCGGCGCGAGCAGGAGCGCCTGGAGCGGGCCCAGCTCAAGGCGATCAGCCGGGGCCACGGCCACCGGGGCTTCCCCGGCCGCGGCGGCCGTCAGGTCGAGGTCGAGGTGCAGCAGGTGGAGCGGGGCACCGAGCGCGCCACCGCGGAGCCTGCGATATCGGCTCCGGAGCTGCCGGTACGCCAGCGCCCCTCCCTCCAGCCGGTGCGGGGCGGGACCGAGCCGGTCACCGTCGACCTCACCGCGGAGGACGACACCCAGGCCCTGCCGCGCCTGGACTCCCTGGAGCGCAAGCTCAAGGACCTGGAGCAGCAGTTCGGCTGACGGACCGCACACCGACGTGAAGCCGCCTGAGGCGCCGGCGAACCGGCGCCTCAGGCGGCTTCGGCGCCCAGTTCGAACCAGACCGACTTGCCCACCTCGCAGGGCCGTACGCCCCAGTCGTCGGCCAGGGACCGCACCAGGACCAGGCCTCTGCCGTTGGTGCTCTCCTCCGGGTCCGGGGTGCGCGGCCGGGGCGGCCTGCCGACGTAGTCCCGCACCTCGACCCGCAGCGCGCGCGGGCCGACCGTGGCGGTCAGGACGGCGCCCTCGTCGGTGTGGACCAGCGCGTTGGTGACCAGCTCGCTGGTGAGCAGTTCGGCGATCTCCGACTGTCCGGGCCCGCCCCAGTGCCGCAGCAGCTCGCGCAGGGCCCGCCGGGCCTCGGGCACCGCCCGCAGGTCCGCCCGGCCGAGCGGCCTCCTGAGGTCCGGCGCCGCCCGCTTCCTCATGTCCCCCGTCGGCATGCTGATGTCGTCTCCCCCTTCTGGTCGAGCATGTTCACGGTCGAACATCCTCACGGGGGAAGCCTTGCCCGTTCGGGCGCCCGGCAGTCATACGGATTGGCGGCGACCGCCACGTCCGGTCACGGCCGGGGTACGTTGCGCAGGTTCGAGCGGGCCATCTGGAGCATGCGCCCGACCCCGCCGTCCAGGACGATCTTGGAGGCGGACAGCGCGAAGCCGGTGACCATGTCGGCGCTGATCTTCGGCGGGATGGACAGCGCGTTGGGGTCGGTGACGACGTCGACGAGGGCCGGGCCCCTGTGCTTGAACGCGGCCTTCAGGGCACCCGGCAGATCCTTGGGCTTCTCCACCCGCACCCCGAAGGCGCCGCACGCCTCGGCGACGGCGGCGAAGTCGGGGTTCTTGTTGGCCACGCCGTGCGAGGGCAGGCCCGCCACCAGCATCTCCAACTCGACCATGCCGAGCGAGGAGTTGTTGAAGAGGACGACCTTCACCGGCAGATCGTGCTGGACCAGGGTGAGGAAGTCGCCCATGAGCATGGTGAACCCGCCGTCGCCGGACATCGAGACGACCTGCCGGCGCCGGTCGGTGAACTGGGCGCCGATCGCCATCGGCAGCGCGTTCGCCATCGAGCCGTGCGAGAACGAACCGATGATGCGGCGCCGCCCGTTGGGCGAGATGTAGCGGGCGGCCCAGACGTTGCACATGCCGGTGTCCACCGTGAACACCGCGTCGTCGTCGGCCAGGTCGTCCAGCACGGCGGCCACGTACTCGGGGTGGATCGGGACGTGCTTGTCGACCTTGCGGGTGTACGCCTTGACGACGCCCTCCAGCGCGTCCGCGTGCTTCTTGAGCATCCGGTCGAGGAACCGCCGGTCGTGCTTCTCCCGCACCCGCGGGATCAGACAGCGCAGGGTCTCCCGGGCGTCGCCCCACACCGCGAGGTCCAGCGTGGAACGCCGGCCCAGGTGCTCCGGCCGGACGTCGATCTGGGCGATCTTGACGTCGTCGGGCAGGAAGGCGTTGTACGGGAAGTCCGTGCCGACCAGGATCAGCAGGTCGCACTCGTGGGTGGCCTCGTAGGCCGCGCCGTAGCCGAGCAGACCGCTCATCCCCACGTCGAACGGATTGTCGTACTGAATCCACTCCTTGCCGCGCAGGGCGTGCCCCACCGGCGACTTGATCTTCTCGGCGAACTCCATCACCTCGGCGTGCGCGCCCGCCGTGCCGCTGCCGCAGAACAGGGTGACCTTGTCGGCGTCGTCGATCATCCGCACCAGGCGGTCGATCTCCTCGTCGCCGGGGCGGACGGTCGGCCGGGAGGTGACGAGTGCCGTCTCGGCGGCCTCCTTGGGGGCGGGCTCGTCCGCGATGTCGCCGGGCAGCGAGACGACACTGACGCCGCCCTGGCCGACGGCGTGCTGGATGGCGGTCTGCAGCAGCCTGGGCATCTGCTTCGGGCTGGAGATCAGCTCGCTGTAGTGGCTGCACTCGCGGAACAGCTGGTCGGGGTGGGTCTCCTGGAAGAAACCCAGGCCGATCTCGCTGGACGGGATCTGCGAGGCGAGGGCGAGGACGGGGGCCATGGAGCGGTGGGCGTCGTAGAGCCCGTTGATGAGGTGGAGGTTGCCGGGGCCGCAGGAGCCGGCGCACGCGGCCAGCTTCCCGGTGATCTGCGCCTCCGCGCCGGCGGCGAAGGCGGCGGTCTCCTCGTGCCGGACGTGCACCCATTCGATGCCCTTGTGCCGGCGCACGGCGTCCACGACCGGGTTCAGGCTGTCGCCGACGACTCCGTAGAGGCGTTCGACCCCGGCGCGGGTGAGGATGTCGACGAACTGTTCCGCGACGTTCTGTTTGGCCATGGCTCTACGTATGGCACAGCGAGCGGCCTCACGCCTCCCAAACGGCGGCCGCCGTACGGTCGTCCGCGTACCCCTTGACCCGGACGCCGGTGTCGGCGAGGAAGTCCCCGAGTCCGGGCGGGGTGCGGCCCGTCCACCGCCGGGCGAGGAGCCCGCCCAGCTCGGGCTCGGTCAGCATCGGCTCGGCCAGGCCCGTGGTGCACATCAGCAGCACATCACCCGGGCGGGCTACGGAGGCCCGGAAGCGGAACGGCCGGCGGGGCGGCTCGTCGGGGGGCGGCGCGTCGTACGGGCCCGGGGGCGCGGTGACGCCGAGGTCCATGGTGAGCCGGTCGCCGTCGGGCGTCTCGCTCGGCCGGTCGGCGGGCGTGCCCCTGGGCAGCGAGCCGAAGCCGAGGACGGGCGCACCGGTGACGTCGCCCGCGGTCGGCTCCATGTCCCGCCAGGTGCCGTCGCGCAGCCTCAGCAGTCCGCCGGGGCCGACGCCGAAGAACACCCTGGTGCGGCAGGCGGGGTCGGCGGGGAGTATCAGGCAGCGCAGGGAGGCGGCGTACTCCTGCGAGGACAGGCCCTGTTCGGCGGCGCCCGCGCGGAGCCGGCCGAGGCTGCGGTCGGTGAGGCGGTGCAGGCCGGACTTGAGGTCGCCGCGCCGGGCGGCCCGCAGGTCCTCGGCGAGCCGGGCGTGGCTGCGGCCCACGGCGGCTCCGATCCACCGGCAGACCTCGGCCGCCGCCCGGTGCGCCCCGGCGGTCGCACGGGTGCCGGTGGCCATCGCCACCAGGACCAGCGCGTGCTCGCCCGCGCCGAACCGGGCGACGAGCAGCGCGTCACGCCGCGGCTCACCCCGGTACCGGGCGGAGTCGCCGCGCACCGAGACGGCCCGCAGGGTGCACGTCCCGTACCGGGCGCCGTCCAGCACGGTGTCCGGCACCAGGTCGTCGAGCCCGTCGGGGTCGGCGGCCGGCAGGGCGGTGGGCTCGGGGTCGTAGGTGGGCGGCCCGGACCCGACGAAGTCCCGTGCGGCCCCGGCGCCCGGTTCCGGCAGTGGCCGTGGCGCCGCCGAGGGAAGGAACGGGGGCGGCAACGGCGGCAGCCCCACCTCCGGCGGCTCCCGAAGATCCGCGGGCCCACTCCCGGAGGCGGTACGCCCACACGGCTGCCCGGGCGCCGCGTCGGGAGCCCATGGTGGCGGGGGCGGCTCGGGCTGCGGGGACGACGGAGCCGGGGACTGCCGGGGCGGCTCGGTCCGATGGGACGCGGACGGCAAAGGCTGCCAGGGCGGTGCGGGCCGCGGGCGTGCGGGGGACGACGTGTCGGGGCGCGGTGGGTCCGGGGGGCGCGGGGCGTCCGGGGGCGGCGCCGACGGTGGTGGGGCCGGGGGCCGCGCATCGCCCGGGGGCCGTGGCGGGCGTGAGGTGTCCGGGGAGGGGGCGGTTCCTGGGCCGTCCGCGGGCTGTGCGCCGTCGCGGGGCGCGGACGGGTGGGAGCCGTCCGTCGGCTCCGCGGCGGCCGGCGGTGGCACGGCGGCCGGCGGTGGCGCAGGGGATCGCGGGTGGTCCGGGCGCGCGGGCGCCGGGCTCCCGGCGGGTGGGGGCGGGAGGTTCGACGGGGCCGCCGGTGTCGTGGGTGGGGGCTCCCAGCGGGAGCCGGCCCTGGGGCCGGGGACGGCGGGCGGGCCGTTGCCCGAGCCGTCCGTCACCGTGCCGGACGCCGAGGCGAAGCGGTCGTCCAGGGAATCCGGTGCGGCCGTGGGGCCGGTGTCGTCGGTGGAGTCGTCGTACAGCTGCCCCCACCAGTCGTCCTCAGGACCGGTGGGCCTTCCCCCCTGCTGACTCATGCTCCTGATTGTCCACCGAAGGAGCGGGATGGAAACGGGGCATCGGGAAATTCCGGCGGACCGGCACGCGCCGGGCGGCGTGTCGCGGGACGGCTGGAACAGGGTTGCGAGGTGAAGTGGCCGAGCGGTCCCACCCCCCACGGGAGAACCGCTCGGCGTCGCCACCTTGGCAGAGTGACCGGCGGTACGGCGATGATGTGCGGAGGCGGGTTTGCGCCGTGGCCGTTTTCCGCCACGGACGCTGGTTTCTCGGGGAGGGACGACGGCTGATGCTGGGAGTGCTGGGGCTGGAGGACACGCACGAGTCGGCGTACCGGGCGCTGGTGTCCCTGGGCGCCGCCGACGTGCCCGACCTGGCCAGGCGGCTGGCGCTGGGTGAGCGGGACACCGAGCGCGCACTGCGCAGGCTGGAGCAGAACGGTCTGGCCGCCCAGTCCTCGGGCCGCCCCGGCCGCTGGGTCGCCGCGCCGCCGGGCGTGGCGCTGGGCGCGCTGCTCACCCAGCAGCGGCACGAACTGGAGAAGGCGGAGCTGGCGGCGGCGCTGCTGGCCGAGGAGTACCGGGCGGCGGCGGCCGAACCCGCGGTGCACGACCTGGTGGAGGTGGTGACCGGCGGCTCGGCGGTCGCCCAGCGTTTCCTCCAGCTCCAGCTGGGCGCGACCGAGGAGGTGTGCGCGCTGGTCACCGGCAACCCGGTCGCCGTCACCGGCATGGAGAACGACGCGGAGGAGCAGGCCAGCGGCCGCGGTGTCCGCTACCGGGTGGTGGTCGAGCGGTCGGTGCTGGACCAGCCGACCGGCATCACCGAGCTGAGCGCCGCGCTGGGCCGGGAGGAGCAGGTGAGGGTGGTGGACCGGGTGCCGACCAAGCTGGTGGTCGCCGACCGGGCGCTCGCGCTGGTGCCGCTCACCGCGCGTTCCTCGGAGCCCGCCGCGCTGGTGGTGCACGCCAGCGGGCTCCTGGAGCTGCTGTCGGGCCTGTTCGAGGCGGTGTGGCGGGAGGCGCTGCCGCTGCGTCTGGGCGCCTCCGGCGTGACCGAGCACGGCCCGGAAGCCCCCGACGGCACCGATCTGGAGATCCTCTCCCTGCTGCTGGCCGGGCTGACCGACGCCAGCGTCGCCAAGCAGCTCGACCTGGGCCTGCGGACCGTACAGCGCCGGGTGAAGCGCCTGATGGAACTGACCGGGGTCACGACCCGGCTCCAGTTGGGCTGGCACGCGTACGAGAGGGGCTGGGTCGCCAGGAAGGGCTGACCCACGACCGCGCCCGGCCCCGCCCCCGCGCCGGACATCTGCGGACCGGGCCGGACTCCTGCACCCTGGACAGATGGGAGCGTGGGATCTCCTGCTGACCGGCCTGGTCATTCTGCTCGGGCTGTGCGGCGTCCTGATTCCCGGCGTGCCCGGGTCGTGGCTGGTGTGGGCCGGGGTCCTGTGGTGGGCGCTGAAGGATCCGCAAACGCTGGCGTGGGCCGTGCTCGTCGGTGCCACCGTCGTCCTGCTGCTGGCCCAGGCGGTGCGCTGGGCGCTGCCGACCCGCAGGCGCCGCCGGGACCAGGCGATGCGCCGGCTCACCGCGTACGGCGGCGCGGGCGCGGTCCTCGGCTTCGTCCTGGTCCCGGTGCTCGGCGCGATCCCCGGCTTCATGGGCGGCATCTACCTCGCCGAGCGGCTGCGGCTCGGCCGGCACGGCGAGGCGAAGGCTGCGCTGCGGACGGCGATGCGCTCGGGCGGCGCCGACGTCCTGGCGGAGCTGTTCGCCTGCCTGCTGATCACCGGGGCGTGGGTGGGGGCGGTACTGGCCGGCGGCTAGGAACGGCCGAACCCGTCCTGGAGGGCTCCCTCCAGGGTGAGCAGACGGGTCTTGCGGTCCAGGCCGCCCGCGTATCCGGTCAGGGAGCCGTCGGCGCCGATCACCCGGTGGCAGGGGCGCAGGATGAGCAGCGGGTTGGCGCCGATCGCGCCGCCGACCGCGCGGACCGCGGGCCGCGAGGCACCGATGCGCGCCGCGATCTCGCCGTACGTGGTGGTCGCCCCGTAGGGGACGTCGTCGAGGGCGGCCCACACCCGCTCCCGGAAGGCGGTGCCCGCGGCGCGCAGCGACAGCCGGAAGTCCGTCAGCTCCCCGGCGAAGTAGGCGGCTAGCTGCTCCTGGGCCGCCCGGAAGGGCCCGGTGTCGTGCCGCCAGCCGTCCTGGACGCTCCGGCCGCCCTTCTGCCCGGGCACGGACAGCGAGGTGAGCGCGCCGTCCGGGGCCGCGGTGAGGAGCAGCGGACCGACGGGGCTGTCGGTCTCGGTCCAGTACGTCACGGACGTGCCGGCGGTGGTCGTGGTCATCGGTCCTGCTCCCAGTCTCCTGCGGCGCGCAGGTGGTTCACGGCGTACGAGCGCCAGGGGCGCCAGCCGTCGGGCACGGTCGGGTCGGGCGGGGCGGTGTCGGGGTCGCCGAGGGCGCGGGCGCGGACGACGGCGGCCGTCCGGGCGTCCATGCCGGGCAAGGCGAGCAGGGCGCGTTCGGCCTCGTCCCGGTCGGCACCCGGGTCCAGGCGTACGGTGCCGTCGGCGAGGGCGGCGGCGAGCGCGCCCACGGGGCCGTCCGGCTCGGCGGCGGCGAGGACCGCCGGTTCGGGGAAGAGGTGGGTGAGGGTGCCGCAGGGCGCGTCGAGGACCTTGCCGTACCGCTGCACCAGCCGCTCGGCGGCCGCGCGCCCGGCCAGGGCCCGGACGGCGAGTTCGTCGGGGTCGGCGGTGCCGGGTGAACGCAGCCCGGGGCGGGCGGCGACCAGGGGGGCGAGGCGGGGGTCGGCGCCGAGGCGTTCGTCCACGGCGTACGGGTCGGCGTCCAGGTCGAAGAGCCGCCGCAGGCGCTGCACGGAGGTGGTCAGGTCGCGCAGGTCGGTGAGGTGGAGGCGGGCGTCGAGCCAGCCGCCGCCGTTGCCCTGGGCGCGCGTGCGCTCCTCGACGGCGACGATGCCGGTGCCGTACGGCAGCCGCAGGGTGCGCCGGTAGCGGCGCCGGCCGGGCGGGCCGCTCACCTCCTCCACGCCGGCGACGGCCTCCCGCTGGAGCAGGTCGAAGACGGGTCCGGCCTGGTAGGGGCCGCGGTGGGCGAGGCGCAGCGGGACGCCGGCGGACGGGGCGGCGGTGCGCCGGGAGGCGGCCCGGTCGGCCGCCGGAGCGGCGGCGCGGACATCGCTCGGGGTGGCCGCGTACACGGCCCGGACGGTGTCGTTGAACTGCCGCACGCTGGCGAACCCGGAGGCGAAGGCGATCTCGGTGACCGGCAGCCCGGTGGTCTGCAGCAGGACGCGCGCGGTGTGCGCCCGCTGGGCCCGGGCGAGGGCGACGGGCCCGGCGCCCAGCTCGGCGGTGAGCTGTCGCTGCACCTGGCGGGCGCTGTAGCCGAGGCGGACGGCGAGTCCGGCGACGCCCTCGCGGTCGACGACGCCGTCCCCGATCAGCCGCATGGCCCGGCCGACGACGTCGGCGCGGACGTTCCAGTCCGCCGAGCCCGGGACGGCGTCGGGGCGGCACCGCCGGCAGGCCCGGAACCCCGAGCCCTGCGCGGCGGCCGCCGTCGCGAAGAAGCGCACGTTGCACCGCTTCGGGGTGACCGCCGGGCAGCTCGGCCGGCAGTAGATGCCGGTCGTGCGCACGGCGAAGAAGAACGCGCCGTCGAACCGGGCGTCCCGGCTGCGTACGGCCTCGTACCTGCTGTCCTCGTGCGCTGTGCGCTGTGCTGTCTCGGTCACGCTGTCCAGTCTCCGCCAGTCCGGCGGACCGGGCTGGCGGAAATCGGACATGACATCCGAGCGTGGCCGGAGCGGGTGGCTACCGGGGGCCGCCGCCCCGCTTGGCCTCCATGGCCGCCCGGCCCATGGCGCCCCGGCGCTTCCACTCCTTGCGCATCTCCGCCCGGACCCGGGCGTCGGTCTTGGCGATGATGCGCTGGTTCTCCCGCATCAGCTTGCGGTAGCTCTCCAGCCGCCGTTCGGGCAGCTCGCCGGAGTCGAGGGCGCCGAGGACGGCGCAGCCCGGCTCGCGCTCGTGGGCGCAGTCGTGGAACCGGCAGTCGCGGGCCAGCTCCTCGATCTCGGCGAAGACCTGCCCGACGCCGCTGCTCGCGTCCCACAGGCCGACGCCGCGCAGCCCCGGGGTGTCGATCAGCACGCCGCCGCCGGGCAGGGCGAGCAGGTTGCGGGTGGTCGTGGTGTGCCGGCCCTTGCCGTCGACGTCCCGGATCCGCTGGACGTCCATGACGTCCTCACCGAGCAGGGCGTTGGCGAGCGTGGACTTGCCGGCGCCGGACTGTCCGAGCAGCACCGCCGTGCCGCCGCCGACGACGGCGCCCAGCACGTCGAGCCCCTCGCCCTGCTCGGCGCTGACGGTGAGCACCGGCACGCCGGGCGCGCTGGTCTCCACGTCCTGGACGAGATGCGACAGGGTCACCGGGTCGGGCACGAGGTCGGCCTTGGTGAGGACGACCACGGGCTGCGCCCCGGACTCCCAGGCGAGCGCGAGGAACCGCTCGATCCGGGCGAGGTCCAGCTCGGCCGCGAGCGACACGGCGACGATCGCGTGATCGACGTTGGCGGCGAGGATCTGCCCCTCGGACCGCTTGGAGGAGGTGGAGCGCACGAAGGCGGTACGACGCGGCAGATACGTGCGTACGTAGCGCGGGTTGCCGTCCGGTTCGAGGGCGACCCAGTCGCCGGTGCAGACGACCCGCAGGGGGTCGTGCGGGGTGACGAACGCGGTGTCGGCCCGCACGGTGCCGTCGGCGGTGACGACGTCGCACTGGCCCCGGTCGACCCGTACGACGCGGCCGGGCAGGAGCCCTTCGGCGGCGTACGGGGAGAAGGCGTCGGCCCAGTCCTCGTCCCAGCCGTAGGGGGTCAGGTCGGAGGAGGAGGTGGACGAGGTGGAAGCGTGAGAAGACAAGGGGTGACCCTTCGAGGGGCGGCCCCGGCCGGGAACTGCGGGAAGTGGTGTCAGCCGGCGGCCACGGAGGTGGACTTGACGGATTCCTGGATGCGGGCAGCGCCCTTCGCAACGACAGCCATCGGTCAACACCTCCCGGGTCACGTACAGCGAGCAGCGGCGGCGGAGCAGCCGCCGGAACGAACAGAACTCTAGCGGCGCGCCGCGAGGCTCACCAGCGATTTACCGGGCACCGATGATCTTCCCGAGACGCTTCACGTCACCCCAGTGGAGAGACTGGGGAAAGGCCGGGGAGAGTCCTGTGGCCCTGGGTACCCGTGGCGAGGCCCGGTGTGATCACCGGGTCCTTCGTCAGGTACATGGAGGTAGACCCGTGACCGAACAGCAGCACCCCGGCGAGCAGCACCCGACCCCGGAGTTTCCCTCCCAGGACCAGCCGCACCCCGGTTGGACGGGGCCGATGGACCCGCCCCCGGACCACGGCGAGGAGTCCTACCGGGGCAGCGGCCGGCTGGAGGGCCGCAAGGCCGTGATCACCGGCGGGGACTCCGGGATCGGCCGCGCGGTCGCCCTGGCATTCGCCCGGGAGGGAGCCGACGTGCTCTTCACCCATCTGGACGAAGAGAGGGACGACGCCGCCGAGACGATACGGCTGATCGAGGAGGCCGGTCGGCGTGCCGTGGCCGTTGCGTGCGACGTACGGGAGGAAGAGAACTGCCGTGCGCTGATCGACCGCGCCGTCTCCGAGTTCGGACGGATCGACGTCCTCGTGAACAACGCGGCGTACCAGATGTCCCAGCCCGACGGCATCGAGGCGATCTCCACCGAGCAGTTCGACCGGGTGCTGCGCACCAACCTGTACGGCATGTTCTGGCTGTGCAAGATGGCCCTGCCGCACATCCCGGAGGGCGGCAGCGTCATCAATTCCGCGTCGGTGCAGGCGTACAAACCCAGTCCGCATCTGCTGGACTACGCGACGACGAAGGGTGCCATCGTCACCTTCACCCAGGGTCTGGCGCAGATGCTGATCGGGAAGGGCATCCGCGTCAACGCGGTGGCGCCGGGCCCGGTGTGGACGCCGCTGATCCCGGCGACCCTGCCGGATACGCAGACGTTCGGCAAGCAGGCCCCCATCGGGCGGCCCGCGCAGCCCGCCGAGATGGCGCCGGCGTATGTCTTCCTCGCCTCGCAGGAGTCGTCGTACATCACAGCCGAGGTCGTCAACGCGACGGGCGGGACGCCGTTGCCGTAAACGCACCGTCCCGGCTCCTCCAGATCGGATCTCTGGTCATCACCGGCCTCGTGGGAACACGAGGCCCCTTTCCGGACACACTGCCCGCACCACGACGGCGGGTCAGATGTCGCGTCGTTTCAGGGGCTTGATCGCCGGGCCCTCGATCACCTTGCCGTCCGTGTCGAAGCGGGAACCGTGGCAGGGGCACTCCCAGGCGCGCTCGGCCGCGTTGAAGGCCACCAGACAGCCGAGGTGCGTACAGCGTGCCGAAAGGGCGTGCAGCGCGCCCGCCTCGTCCCGGTAGACCGCCAGCCGGTCGCCGCCCGCCTTGACCACCGCGCCCTCGCCCGGCGGCAGCGCGTCCACCGGTGGTACGGGCCGCAGCCGGTCGCCGACGAAGTGACCCGCCACCTCGGCCTGCGCCCTGAGCAGCGCGGGCGCCTCGCGCACCGCCGTACGCAGCCGGCGCGGGTCGTACAGTCCCGCCCACGCGCACTCCTCGCCGGTGATCAACGCGGTGAGCAGCCGGCCCGCCATCATGCCGCCGCTCAGCCCCCAGCCGCCGAAGCCGGTGGCGACGTACGTGTGCCGTGCCCCCGGGTGCATCGGGCCCACCATCGGCACGGTGTCGGAGGGGTCGATGTCCTGGGTGGCCCAGGCGTGGGTGAGGTCGACGCCGGGAAAGTGCTCGCCCGCCCACGCGGACAGGCGCGCGAAGCGCTCCCGGGTGTCGCCCGTGCCAGGCGTGAAGTGCTCGCCGGTGACGACGAGCAGCCGGCGCCCAGAGTCGGCGGCCGCTCCGTCCAGCGGAGCCGTACGGACCGAGCGGGTGTTGTCCTCCGGCGTGATGAACATGCCGTCGACGTCGCGGTCCGCCTCGACGCTCCCGGCGACGACCAGCTCGCGGCGCGGGGAGAGGCGGGCGAAGAGCAGCGCCCGGTCGAAGACCGGGTAGTGCGTGGCGACCACGACGTCCCGGGCGGTGACAGTGGCCCCGGTGCCGGTCGACACGCGGCACGGCGTGCCCTCGTCCAGACCGTGGACGGGGGTGCCCTCGAAGATCAGGCCGCCCTGTGCCTCCAGATCCTCGGCCAGGGCCAGCAGGTACTTGCGGGGATGGAACTGGGCCTGCCCGGTCACCCGGACCGCGCCCGCGACCGGGAACGGCAGCCCCGTCTCCGTCACGAACGACGCGGGCAGCCCCGCCTCCCGCGCGGCGTCCGCCTCGGCCCGCAGCTCGTCCACCCGGCCCGGGTCACGGACGTACGTGTACGCGTCCCGGGTCTCCCAGTCACAGTCGATGTCCAGGTCCGCCACGATGCCGGCGGCCCGCTCGACGGCCTCGGACTGCGAGCGGGCGTACAGGCGGGCGCCCTCCGGGCCGCGGGTACGGCGCAGCCGGTCGTAGATCAGCGTATGCAGGGCGGTCAGCTTCGCGCTGGTGTGCCCGGTGACGCCGGCGGCGACCCGCCCGGCCTCCAGCACCGCGACCCGGCGCCCGGCCCGCCCCAGCTCCCAGGCCGCGCTGAGCCCGGCGACCCCGGCGCCGATCACGACGACATCGACTTCCAGGTCCTCCGCGAGGGCGGGGCGCGGCACACCACCCGGCGCCGTCTGAAGCCAGTACGAGGCGTTGACCTGCGTATTCTCCGTCATGCGGGCCGAGTACCCCGATGCCGCGGCTCCACTGCCGCGCCGGGTCACGACACGTTGGCCACCGTCGTTCGCCCCGGCGGGACCGGACGGCGCGGGCCCGCTAGAAGGTGTAGCGGGTGTGGCTGAACACCTGGCCATCGTGCCCGAAGCCGTACGCCGTGCCGGGTGCCACCGCGAACAGCAGGTCGTTGCCCTCGCGGATGCTGTCGCCGAAGCCGTGGAACACCCCCTCCGGCGAGGTGATGTGGTCCCCGTACTGTGCCTCGAACGCGGCCAGGACCTCGTCCTGCCGCGCCGGATCCGTCACCCGCTCCGCCGTGCCCTCGACCACGACGTCGAGGCCTTCGGAGAGTGAGTTGTGCCCTGTGGTCAGTGCGCAGTGGGGATTGGCGGCCAGGTTCTTCGCCTTCTGCTCCCCCGACCCGGTACTGAAGTGCAGCGCCCCGTCGTGCCAGGCGGCGATCAGCGGTGTGACGTGCAGGCGGCCGTCCGGCCGGACCGTGGTGATCCAGAAGACCTCGGCGGCCCGCAGCCGTCGCTGGGCCTCGGCCCAGTCCGTGGCGGTGACGTTCTCCGCGCCCGGGCGCGGGTTGAGGGCGGAGCTGTAGCGGGCGTCGAGTTCGGTCCTGGGCTGCTTCGGCGTCATGCGGAACACCTTCCCTTCCTGTCACCAGGGCTACGCAGCCGGTACTGAAGGAACGCTCGTCCGCCGCAGGTCAAAGCATTCCGTCGGAACACCCGCTTCGGGCACGCCCACCCGTCCCACTCAGGTCTGCTCCTCGATGCCGATGGCCGTGCGCAGCGAGCGCTGGGCCGGGCCGGGTTCGCCCTGCTGGGACTCCAGCAGGGCGGCGGCGATGGCGTCGAGCTTGCGCTGCACGGCGTGCTCGGCCCTGCGTTCACTGTTCTTCAGCAGCGCCAGCAGCAGAAGGGTGACCGCGGTCATGGACTCGCCGGCGAGCAGCATCCAGGTGAGCGGCGCCTTGGCGATGTGCACGCCTATGACGATGCCGACCAGCAGCAGGCAGACCCCGAAGAAGGCCGGACTGCTGGTGAAGTTGGACGCCCGCTCGGCGAACCGCTCGAAGGGGCCGCGCCTGCTGCCGCCGCGTTCGGCCGGGTGCTCCAGGGTCATGTGCCGCCTCCTTCGGTGCCGCCGGGTGTCGGTGCGGTCCTCGTACCCGGACGGGGCGTCGGCAAATGTGCCGCGACGCCCGGTCACAGTCGGTGATCGAGGCCCGGAAGCGGTACCGGTCGCCGCGGTAGCTGGCGACCGTCAGTTCCAGCGGGCGGCACCGGGTGTTCGGCTACCGCCGGTCCGCGACGGACCGGCTGCGCCGGGTCCTGGACGACGAGCCGGACATGGTCTTCGAGGCCCACTCGACCGACTACCAGTCGGCCGCCTCGCACGGCGAACTGGTGGCCGGCCACTGGGCCGTCCTCAAGGTCGGCCCCGGTCTGACGTTCGCCCTGCGCGAGGCGCTGTTCGCGCTGGCGGCCATCGAGGACGAGCTGGTCGGCCCGGACCGGGCGTCCCGGCCGGCGGCCGTCGTCGAACGCCGCATGCCGGAGGTTCTCCTGTGCGTGCGGTGCGTCGGTCAGTCCACTCTGGTACGCGCCGCACACACAGGCAGTAACGCGCAGAAGTTGCGCGCTGTTGCTCGCTTCACACCTCGACGGGCGCGTCCTCCGGCAGGCTGTCCATGAAGGAGCTGACGGAGAAGACCGCGTTGCCGGCGCCGGGCGGGCCGTAGCCGGGGGGCGAGGAGAGACCGAACTCGTCCATCGTCTGCCGGTAGGCCTGGAGCAGCCGGATGTGGTACTCCAGCGGGGCGCCCTGCGGGTTGGCCTTGCCGAGCGGGGTGGTGGGCTCGGGGCACCAGGTGGTGAAGCGGGGCGTGATGCCCTGCGACATGAAGAAACGCAGGCCCTCGGTGGTGGAGGCGATGGCCTCGTCGACCGTCTTGAAGCCGAAGGGCTCGGCCATCTCCACGCCCGCGACGAAGTTCGGGATGACGTTGCGCGCGCCGAAGACGTCCGCTGAGTCGAGGATGCGCTTGTGCCACTCGTCGCGGCCGACGTAGCGCTCCTTGCCCGGGCAGTACATCTTGAACAGGTACTCGTCCCACACCTCGTAGTTGGGGTGGTAGATCTGGACGCCGTAGTCCTTGAAGCGCTGGACGTCGTCCTTGGGCAGCGCCTGGGCGACGACCTTGCCGATCCAGCGGCCGGGGAAGTGCTCCTCGATGGCCTTGGCGTAGCGCCCGTAGAAGTCCGCCTCGTCCAGGCCCTGGACCTTCGACGTGATCGCGCCACCGGTGAGCGTGTAGGCCGTGGACGTCTTGGCCGTGTCGTACGTGTTGATGATGTCGAGCGCTTCGAGGACCTCGTCGACGTCCTTCACGCCCGTGTAGGGGCGGCCCGCCGCCTTGTGCTGGCGCCAGTTGTGGTTGATGTCGCAGTACTGGCACTCCTCCTTGGCGCCGAAGTACTGGCAGACCCGGAACGCGGTCAGGTAGATCAGGTAGCCCCACTGGATGGTCGGGGCCACCTCCATGACCGACTTCCCGTTGGCGAGCTTGTGGCGGTAGTACTCCGGCATCGGCGGCACGCCGACGTCCGAGATGCGCTTGCCGTCGAGGTAGAGGCCGAGCTGGCCGTGCTCGTCGGAGGCGACCCGGTACGGCGAGGACGGGTTCACGCGCACCGAGACGACGGTGCGGCGCAGGTCGTAGGGGCCGCCGGTGAGGATGATCTCCTCGGGCGGGCGGCGCAGCGCGGCCTCGCCCAGCTCCGGCAGGGTGCCGTGGTCGAAGGAGAAGATGAAGTACGACTTCGGCTTGACCTCACCCGACTCGTTGTCGCTCAGCGCGGAGGGGTCGAAGGCCACCCCGCCGCGGAGCAGGTCCTCCTTGAAGACGGCTTCCCGCGGTACGTGCGGAAAGCGCTCCATAAGATCCTCGACCAGCGCGGTACGGCTGCCCATCCGTGTCTCCTCCCGGCTCAGGCGTTCGACTTCTCACGGTATGCCCCCGCGCGTGCGGCTTCCCGCCCGGGGCCCCTTCCAGGCGCGCCGGGTAGGTTTCCGCCGTATGAGCGACGTCACGGTGACCAACTGGGCCGGCAACATCACCTACAAGGCCAAGGAACTGCTGCGGCCGCGCTCGCCGGCCGCGCTGCGGGCCCTGGTGGCGGACAGTACGCGGCTGCGGGTGCTGGGCAGCGGGCACTCCTTCAACGAGATCGCCGAGCCCGGCGACGGCGGCGTCCTGCTGTCGCTGGCCGACCTGCCGTCCGAGGTGGACGTCGACACGGAGGCCCGTACGGTGCGGGTGGGCGGGGGTGTCCGGTACGCGGAGCTGGCCCGGCGGGTGCACGCGCGGGGCCTGGCGCTGGCGAACATGGCGTCGCTGCCGCACATCTCGGTGGCCGGCTCGGTGGCGACCGGCACGCACGGCTCCGGGGTGGGCAACGGCTCGCTGGCGTCGGAGGTGCGCGAGGTGGAGCTGATCACGGCGGACGGCTCGACGCTGGTCCTCGCGCGCGGCGACGACCGGTTCGGCGGCGCGGTGACGTCACTCGGCGCGCTCGGAGTGGTGACCGCCCTCACCCTCGACCTGGAGCCGGCCTACGAGGTCGAGCAGCACGTCTTCACGGAGTTCCCGCTCACGGGTCTGGACACGGCGACGTTCGAGACGGTGATGGCGTCGGCGTACAGCGTGAGTCTCTTCACCGACTGGCGGGCGCCCGGCTTCCGGCAGGTGTGGCTGAAGCGGCGCACGGACCAGCCGCTGCCGGAGTTCCCGTACGCGGAACCGGCGGTGGACAGGATGCACCCGGTGCCGGGCATGCCCGCGGTGAACTGCACGGAGCAGTTCGGGGTGCCGGGGCCGTGGCACGAGCGGCTGCCGCACTTCCGCGCGGACTTCGTGCCCAGCAGCGGGGCCGAGCTCCAGTCGGAGTACCTGATGCCGCGCGAGCACGCCCTGGACGCCCTGCACGCGATGGACGCGATCCGGGACCTCCTCGCGCCGGTCCTCCAGACCTGCGAGATACGCACGGTGGCCGCCGACGCGCAGTGGCTGAGCCCGTCCTACGGAAGGGACACCGTGGCGGCGCACTTCACCTGGGTCGAGGACACGGCGGCGGTGCTGCCGGTGGTGCGCGGCCTGGAGCGGGCGCTGGCCCCCTTCGCCGCCCGGCCGCACTGGGGGAAGGTCTTCACGACCCCGGCGGACGAACTGCGCGCCCGCTACCCGCGACTCGACGACTTCGGGACGCTGGCTCGGACACTGGATCCGGCGGGGAAGTTCGGGAACGCGTTCGTGCGCGGGATCCTGGGCGGGGCCTAGGACCGTCCCGCCCCGCGGATCGGCGTGAGCAGCGCGACCGTCGCGATGAGGACGCAGCCGGCGCCCGCCGCCAGGGCGACCGGTGTGGTGCCGTGGTGCTCCGCCGCCCAGGTGAGGACGGCCGCGCCGATGGGGGCCACCGAGTACTGGAGGGTCCAGAAGGCGGAGGTGACGCGGCCGAGCAGGTGCTCCGGGGTCACCTCCTGGCGCAGGGACATCGAGCAGGTGCCCGCCATGCCGACGCAGGCGAGGAAGGCGGCGCTCAGCAGGGCGACCGCGGGGACCTCGCTCACCCAGCCGAGACCGGCGAAGGCCAGCCCGCACACCGCGACCGCGCCGGTCCAGGTCGGGCCGAAGCCGAGCAGGCGCCGCGCGCGGGCCACCAGCAGCGCGCCGGTGATCGTGCCGAGCGCGCCGATCGCCATGACGGTGCCGACCGTGCCGTCGTCGCGGCCCAGGTCGTGCTTGAGGTGGTAGATGACCAGGTCGTTCAGGCCGAGGGTGAGGAAGCTGAACCCGCACAGCAGCAGGGTGAGGGAGCGCAGCACGGGGTGCCCGTACAGGAAGGCGATGCCGGTGCGCAGGTCCTGCCGGAGGCCCGGCCGCTTGCCGGTGGCCGGGGCGTCGTCGGCGGGTCGGGAGCGGAAGCGGACGAAGGCGACGCAGGCGGCCGAGACGCCGAAGCTGGCCGCGTCGACGCCGATGGCGGCGGCCGGTCCCGACCAGCCGGCCACCACCCCGGCGCACAGGGGGCCCAGCACGCCGGCCGCGGCGGCGGTGGCGTTGAGCCGTCCGTTGGCCTCGGTGAGCTGTTGGGTGCCGACCAGGCTGCGTACGACGGTGACGTAGCCGACGGCGAACAGCATGCCGACGGCCTCGCACAGGGGCAGGACGACGTAGAGCAGCCAGATCTGCGGGCCGAACAGCCAGACGACGGGGACCAGCCCGTACATGCCCATCCGGACGAGGTCGCAGCCGATGAGCAGCTTGCGGCGGTCGACGCGGTCGACGACGGCCCCGGCGAACACGGCCGCGAGGACCGCGGCGGCGCCGCCCACGGCCGTGAGCAGGCCCATCCGGGCGATCGAGCCGGTGGCCTCCAGGACCAGCAGGGGCAGCGCGATCAGCGCGAAGGAGTCGCCGAGGACGGACAGGGTCTGCGCGGCCCAGAAGACCCCGAAGTCCCGTTGCCGCCACAGGGGCCGGGTGTCCTTCGCGGGGCGTCGGGCGGCTCGGTCGGCGTCGCGTGTCTCGTCGGTCATCCCGTCGTCGCAGTCAGCCGTCGCATCCCGGTCGTCTCCCCCTGCTCGCCCTCCGCGGTCGGCGACACCCTACGGACCGGGGGCGGTCGGCGCAGCAGGGTTTATGGCCGCTGGCCTAGCATGTGGCCCGGGATCTTCAGGAGTCCCGGAGAGTCAGGAAGGTGGCGCATGCCCCGAGTGGGCCTCACGACCGGCCGTGTGGTCGCGGCCGCCGCCGACCTCGCCGACGCGAGCGGCTTCGAGAGCGTCACCGTCTCCGCCCTCGCCCGGCACTTCGGGGTGAAGGACGCGAGCCTGTACACGCACGTCAGGAACCTCCAGGACCTGCGCGCGCGGGTCGCGTTGCTGGCCGGCGGCGAGCTGATCGACGAGATCGCGGCGGCGGTGGCGGGGCGGGCCGGGAAGGACGCGCTGGCCGCGTTCGCGAACGCCTACCGCGCCTACGCCCTGCGGCACCCCGGCCGTTACGCCGCGACGCAGATCCGCCTGGACCAGTCCCTCGTCGCCGACTCCCCCGCCCTGCGCCGCACCGCCGAGATCACCCACGGCATGCTCCGCGCCTACGGCCTCACCGAACCCGACCTGACCGACGCCGTGCGCCTGCTGCGCAGCACCTTCCACGGGTTCTGCGCCCTGGAGGCCACCGGCGGCTTCGGCGCCCCGCGCGCCGTCCAGGCGTCCTGGGACCGGGCGGTGGACGCGCTGCACGTCGCGCTGGAGAACTGGCCGCGCGCGCACTAGCCGCCGCTCAGCGCGGCCACCTCCTCGTACGCCGGTGACGTGCCCACCGGCGGCCGGCCCGCGGCGATGTCGGCCACCGTCTCCAGGGCGGCGCCCAAGGCCCTGCGGTACAGCAGCGAGCCGAGGCTGACGCGGGCCACGCCGAGGTCGGCGAGGTGCGGGAGGGTGGGGCCGGTGGGTGAGTGGAGGACGTTGAGCGGGACGTCGAAGTGCGCGGCGAGGGCCGCGATCCGGGCGGGGTCGGTGAGGCCGGGGACGAAGACGCCGTCGGCACCGGCCTCGCGGTAGGCCTCCAGGCGCCGCACGGTCTCCCCGGGATCGCCGTCGCCCGACCAGTACGTGTCCGTACGAGCGTTGACGAACAGGCCCGGTGCCGCCGACCGCACCGCGGCGATCTTCGCGGCGTGCCGGTCGGCGGGGCCCAGCGCGTCCTCCAGGTTGATGCCGACCGCGCCGACCGCCGCCAGTTGCCGCGCGAACTCCCCCACGTCATCGGGGTCGTCGGCGAAGCCGCTCTCGGCGTCCACGGTCAGCAGGAACGGCCCGGAGCCCAGAGTGAGGGCCAGCCGCAGGGTCTCGTCGCGGGTCGCCGCCGCGCCGTCGGGCAGCCCGCTCGCCGCCGCGACACCGAGGCTGGTGGTGCCCACGGCCCGGAAGCCCCGGGCGGCGAGGGCGTGCGCGGACGCGTGGTCCCAGGCGCACGGCAGCAGCAGGGGCTCACCCCGCCGGTGCAGGGCGGCGAAGGCGGTCACGTCAGGTCACCCACGGCGTCGGCGTAGTACACGGACTCCCCCAGGTGCCGGGCGAGTTCGCGGAAGCTCCAGCCCTCGCCGGGCGAGTCGTCGAGCTGCCGAGGGGTGAGCGCGTCCAGGCGGTCGGCCCAGATCCGGGCGAGCCGGGTGAGGCGGCTGCGGGCCTCGTCGAGGTCGTCCGGAGTGAAAGGTGCGCGGTCCGCGTCCGTGGTCGTGGCGGAGGCGTGCCAGTGGTCGGGCTGGGTCGGCCGGCCCGCCAACCGCGCCTCCATCTCGGCGAGATGGTCGACCATGTGGTCGGCGACCCGCCGGACGGCCTTGTGCGGGGTGTAGACGCGGCCGTCGACGTGGACGGGTTCTCCGTCCCAGCGGGTCCAGGTGGCGGCCAGGGCGAGGACGTGCTCGACCATGCCGGTGACGGTGTCGGCGGGTGTGGCACGGGCGGGGGCGGGGGCCGTCGTCGCGGTGTGCGTGGTTGCGGTGTGCGTGTCGCTCATGTGCCCGACGTTATGGGCCGGTTGCTTCGGCGGGCGCCGAAGTGTCCGGGGGCGGCGGGCGGGTATCCGGACGGGCACGTGACGTCACCCCCCTGATCCGGCCGACCGAGAGGTGGACATGAAGAGACGCGAGCGACACGACGGGGCCCTGGAGCGGGACTGGCGGGACAGGCTGTCGGTGATCGGCCTGGCCGCGCTGGCCGTGGGCGTGGTGGTCCGGCTGGCGGCGAACGGGCTCGACTCGTGGCCGTGGGCGGTGATCAGCGCTGCCCTGATGAGTGTCTGGGTCGTGTTCCTGGTGCGCCGTCGCAGGCGTCACGACGCTCGGGACACCGGTGCCGAGCCTGAGGACGTGCCCGCCATGGAACGGCGGATCCTCAAGGGCGGCGCTCCGCCCGAGGACCCCGGCCGGCGCCGGGAGATGGCCGCGCTCGTGGACTCCCGTCAGCGGCGGCTGCGGCGCAATCGCTGGTGGGCGTTCCCCATGCTGGCCCTCATCTTCTTCGGTACGTCCGTCCTGTGGTTCGCGGCCGGTTCCACGACCGCCGGGAGCCTGACCCTCGCCCTCGCGGTGGCCTTCATGGGCTGGCTGACCTGGTTCAACCTGCGCTTCGACCGGCGCCTGACGCAGATGCGCCACCGGCTGCGGACCTGAACCCCCCGGGCCGGTGGGCCTGAATCCGGGCTTCAGGTCACCAGCCCGTGGCGGTAGGCGAACACGACCGCCTGGACGCGGTCGCGCAGGTCCAGCTTGGTGAGGATGCGGGAGACGAAGGTCTTGACCGTCTCGGGGCTGATCACCAGGGCCGCGGCGATCTCGCTGTTGGACAGGCCGTCCGCGATGAGGCGCAGCACCTCCGTCTCGCGGGGCGTGAGGGGGAGGTCCTCGGCGGGGCCGCCGACGGGCCGGATGCGGGCGGCGTACCGGCCGACGAGGCGGCGCGTCACGTCGGGGTCGAGGAGCGCCGCGCCCATCGCCACGGTCCGGATGCCGTGCAGCAGGCGGTCCGGCGGCGCGTCCTTGAGCAGGAACCCGCTCGCGCCCGCGCGCAGCGCCTCGTAGACGTACTCGTCGAGGTTGAACGTCGTCACCACGAGGACCTTGACGGGACGCTCCACCCCCGCGCCCGCCAGCCGCCGGGTGGCCTCGATGCCGTCCATGACCGGCATCCGTACGTCCATGACGACCACGTCCGGCCGTACTTCGGCGGCCAGGTCGACGGCGGCCTGCCCGTCGCCGCACTCGCCCGCCACCTCCAGGTCGGGCTGGGCGTCGACGATCGTCGCCAGTCCGGCGCGGATCATCACCTGGTCGTCGCAGATCAGGACGCGGATCGGGGCGCTCATGACGGACTCCCCGCGGGGATGCGGGCCTGGACGACGAAGCCTCCGCCCTCCGGGCGGTCCGCGCTGAAGTCGCCGCCGAGTACGTCGACCCGTTCCCGCAGTCCGGCCAGGCCGCGCCCGCTGCCGCCGGGGGACGCGGCGCCCGAGCCGGTGCCGTCCGTGCCGACCCGCACGGTGATCTCCCGTTCGCCGTGGTGGACCAGGACCGAGGTCCGGCCGCCGTGGTCGTACTTGAGCGCGTTCGTCAGGGCCTCCTGGACGACGCGGTAGGCCACGAGGTCGGCACTGCCGGTCGAGGCCGCCGGTGTGCCCTCCTCGGTGAACTCCACCGGCTGACCGGCCCGGCGGGTCTGCTCCACCAGCGTGAGCACCCGGCCGACGGGCGGTGTCCTGGGCTCGGCGCTCCGGTCGGTGCCGTGGTCCGGGTTGAGCAGGTCGAGCAGGTGCCGCAGGTCGGTGATGGCGCGGCGGCCGGTGTCGCTGACCGCGGCCAGCGTCTGGTCGAGGCGGTCGGGCGCGGCGGTCAGGTACCGGGCGGCCTCGGACTGGACGACCATCGCCGTGACGTGGTGGGTGACGACGTCGTGGAGTTCGCGGGCGATGCGGGTGCGCTCGGCGTTGCGGGCGTCCTCGGCGACCCGTCCCCGCCGTTCGGCCTCCGCGGCCCGGGCGGAGCGCATCCAGGTGCCGATGCCCCAGGCGAGGCCGAGCGCCAGGTAGAACGTGACGAACTCGGCGACCGGGTCGCCCGGTCCGCGCCGGTACAGCTCGACCGAGAGGGCGACGAAGGCCAGGGAGGCGACGGCCATGGTCGCGCGCCGGTACCGCTCCAGATACGAACCGGCGCTCAGCAGCGCGATGGGCAGCGCTGTTCCGGCGAAGAGGTGGTAGCCGCGGATCTGGTCGAGGGCGAAGCCGATCGACACCAGGGCGAGGCAGAGGTGCGGCCACCGCCTGCGCAGGGCGAGCGGGAGGCACTGGAGGACGGCCGCGACACCGGCGAGTACGTCGGCGGAGCGGGTGGGCAGACCGCCGATCTCGGTGCCGTTGCCCCGCAGCGCCGGCAGCAGGGACGCGATCAGGAGGAGCACTCCGAGCGGCAGATCCCGGACGGTCACGTCGAGGCGTCGCCACCGCTCGGGTATCCCCGGCATCATGTCCGGCATCCCTTTGCGAGCGGTCATCGGGGCAGTGTAGCGGTGGAGTTGGCACGTGCCGCACGCCGAGCCCCGGGCGCCACGATGTGCCCGCGCCGGTGGGCCAGCCACAGGAACACCAGGGTCAGCAGCGCCCCGAATCCGACCGCGTACACGCTGCCCTCGGGGCCGAACTCGCCGCCCGTGATCAGTTTCGGACCGTCCGTCGCGGCGTCCAGCAGCCCCTGGTTGGAGCCGTTGCCGGAGACCTCGGTGCTGAAGACGCCGGCCGCGGCGAAGTTCCAGCCGAAGTGCACGCCGATCGTCAGCCAGAGGCTGCGGGTGGCGGCGTAGGCGGCGGCGAGCATGAAACCGGCCTCGATGGAGATGGCGAGGGCGCCCCAGACGGTCGCGTGCTCGTTGAGCAGGTGCGAGAGGCCGAACACGAGGCCGGTCAGGACCAGCGCGACGTACGTGCCGACGTGTTCCTCGACGATCCGGAACAGGACGCCCCGGTACACCACTTCCTCCATCGCGGCGGCGGCCGCCATGAAGCCGACCAGGCCCAGGGCGCCCTCCACCGAGCCCAGGCCGTCGACCTCGTAGTACCCGGAGGAGAAGAGGTTCACGATGACGGCGCCGAACATCCCGGCGCCGATCAGCGTCCCCCAGCCGGCCTTGGCCGCGGCGCCCTCCCGGGCCACGTCCAGGGCCTGCCGGCGCTCGGTCCGCCGGACCACCCACGCGTACACGAGGACCACCAGTGCGGCCGCCGTGAGGCCGACGACGAGTGTCAGCCAGTCGTTGTCCTTCACGGCGTTGACGGCGCTTCCGCCTATGGCGTACATCGCCAGGACGGCCAGGAACTGCCAGACGAACCTCACGGGAACTCCTTCGTGGGAGGCCCGCGACCGGGGTGTCCCGGGCCGATCAGGACGCTACGGATCCGGCGCCGGGAGATCGTCACCTCAGGGTGGACACCTGGCCGTAGCTCGCACGGGGGACAAGACCCGGGCCCGCCGCCGGACCGGGCATAGCCTGGTGCTATGACCAGCGATTTCGCCGCCGCCCTCGCCTCCGGCCGCCCGCTCGTGCTCGACGGCGGGATGTCCAACCAGCTGGAGGCCGCCGGGCACGATCTGAGCGACGAGCTGTGGTCGGCGCGGCTGCTCGCCGAGGCGCCCGGCGCGATCACCGA
Organism: Streptomyces sp. NBC_01723; assembly: GCF_036246005.1. Lineage (NCBI taxonomy): Bacteria > Bacillati > Actinomycetota > Actinomycetes > Kitasatosporales > Streptomycetaceae > Streptomyces > Streptomyces sp. NBC_01723. Next base: position 6,609,685 of record NZ_CP109171.1, on the reverse strand, counting down.
GGCGCACCTCGCGTACTTCGCGGCGGGCGCCGACGTCGCCATCACGGCCAGCTACCAGGCGACCTTCGAGGCGTTCGCCCGGCGCGGCTTCGGTCCCGAGCGCTCGGCCGAACTGATGGCCCTCAGTGTCGGCTTGGCCAGGGAGGCCGCGCGTCGGGCCCGCGCGGACCGCCCGCTGTGGGTGGCGGCCTCCGTCGGCCCGTACGGCGCGATGCTCGCGGACGGCTCGGAGTACCGCGGCCGGTACGGCCTCACCCCGGAGGCTCTGGAGCGCTTCCACCGGCCCCGGCTGGAGGTACTGGCCGCCGCCCGGCCCGACGTCCTCGCGCTGGAGACGGTCCCCGACGCCGACGAGGCGGTGGCGCTGCTACGGGCGGTGCGCGGACTGGGCGTCCCCGCCTGGCTGTCGTACACGGTCGCGGGGGGCCGCACCCGCGCCGGGCAGCCGCTGGAGGAGGCGTTCGCCCTGGCCGCCGACGCGGACGAGGTGATCGCGGTCGGCGTCAACTGCTGCGCCCCCGAGGACGTGCCGGGTGCGGTCGAGACCGCCGCCCGGGTCACCGGCAAACCGGTCGTGGCCTACCCCAACAGCGGGGAGACCTGGGACGCGGTGGCCCGGTCCTGGCGGGGGCGTTCCTCCTTCACCCCGGAGCGGGTACGGGCCTGGCGGGCGTCCGGCGCCCGGCTGGTCGGCGGCTGCTGCCGGGTGGGACCGGACACGGTCAGGTCGATCGCGTCGGCGCCGGGACGGGGGTGAGGAGAGGCGCCTGAATCACTCGGCCGAACCGGCGCTCTTGCGCTGGTTGGCATGGAAGCGCGCCTTCTTCTGGCGGTTTCCGCACGTGTTCATGTCACACCATTTGCGGGTGCGGCTCTGGCTGGTGTCGAAGAAGGCGGCTCGGCAGGTGGGTGACGCGCACAGAGCCAGTTTTCCGTCCCGTTCGCCCGCGATGACGCTGATCGCGTCGGCGGCGATCACACTGAGGGCGTCCTCCACGCGGGAAGCCGGGCTGAGCCGCCACCGCCGCACGCCCTCGGGCGTGAGGATCGCCGCGGCCCGGCCCTGAGCGCTGCGGTCGTTGATGACTTGGACGGCGGAGGCGGGGAGCGCCTCCTGGACCGCGGCCGCCGTCGCGGCGGCATGGATCGACTCCCTCAATTCCCGGGCGAGGTCGAGCTGGGCGGCGGTGCAGGAGTCCACGGCGAGGTCGTACACCGCCAGCCAGTCGATGAGTCGCTGCGGCGTGGGGATGCGCTCCACGGCGTCGCCATGACGCTCCGACAGGGTCCCCGTGAAGCTGGTGGCCAGCACCTTGCCGAGGCGGAAGTCAGGGAACGCAGCAGGCATGGAACCACCTTAGCCGGTTGCGGCGTGGCTCGCAGGGCTGCTAGAACCGTCTTAGCCGGTTCCGTGATGGCCAGGAGGTCCCATGTCCCGTCCAGACAGCGACGTGCGAGCGTTCGAAACCCACGCGACTGACGCCGAACTCGACGATCTGCGCGCGCGACTGGCCGCGGCGCGGCTGCCGGAGGCGGAGACGGTCCAGCGCGCCGCGCCCGGCCCCGGCCGATGGGACCAGGGCGTGCCGCTCGCCGACCTCGTCGATGTCGTGAACTACTGGCGCACGGGGTACGACTGGCGGTCGTTCGAAGAGCGCCTCAACGGCGCCGGCCAGTTCCGCACGACCATTGACGGCCTGGGCATCCACTTCCTGCACCGCCGGTCGGCGCGCGCGGATGCCACTCCCCTGCTCATGACGCACGGCTGGCCCGGCAGCATCGCCGAGTTCATCGACGTGGTGGACGAGCTGGCGGATCCACAGGACGCGGACGCGCCGGCGTTCCACGTCGTCGCCCCGTCGCTGCCGGGCTTCGGCTACAGCGAGAAACCGGCCGCCACCGGGTGGGGGACCGAGAAGATCGCGGCCGCGTGGGTGGAGTTGATGGGAAGGCTCGGCTACGGCGAGTTCGCGGCCCACGGCGGCGACTGGGGCGGCAACATCACCACGGTCCTCGGCGGCAGGTTCCCGGCGCACGTCCTCGGCATCCACAGCACGTTCGCGCAGGCGCCCCCCGGTCTGCCCACGGACGGCCTGACGGCGGTCGAACGCCGGTGGGCCGAGGAGACAGCCCACTTCTGGCGCCACCGCGCGGCCTACGCGAAGCAGCAGGCGACCCGGCCCCAGACCATCGGCTACTCACTCGTGGACTCACCGGTCGGGCTTCTCGCCTGGATCCTGGACAAGTTCGCCGAGTGGTCGGACACGGAGGACAGCCCGTTCGAGAGGATCTCCAAGGACCGCATTCTCGACAACGTGACGCTCTACTGGCTGACACGCACCGGCGCATCGGCGGCCCGCATCTACTACGAGAGCCACAACTCACTGGACCCCGAACTCCGGGTCGACGTCCCGTCGGCGATCAGCATGTACCCCCGGGACATCGAGAAGTGCCCGCGCCCCTGGGCGCAGGAACGATACCGCCGGATCATCCGCTGGAGTTCACCCGAATCCGGGGGTCACTTCCCGTCCCTGGAAGTTCCGGACTACTTCATCAAGGACCTCCGGGAAGGCCTCGCGGCAGTACTGAGGGCCACGGGGCGTGGAACGTGACTTGCTCGCGAACGGCCCCGGAGATCTACGAACTGCTCGATTGAGCGACGGTTGGATCAGGGATATCTAGGGGGCGAAGGGCTTCTGTGCAGTTCGGAGGTCGATCACCCGATCAACAGTGCAGGCAAGTAGGGCTTGTCAACGGTTCGGTCGAACCGGTCACAGGGCTTCGCTTGGCCGGGGCAGGGCTGTCAGCGCTTGACGCGGTTGCGGATGGCGAGGACGGCCAGGCCGAGAAGGACGGGTTCGGACAGGCGGGAGGTCATCTCGATGTACGTGCCGGCGGTGGTCAGGTCCTGTCCGGAGGAGCGGAACACCACCGAGTTGAGGGTGACGTTCAGGGCCTTCTCGAAGCGCTCGCCGGTGAACCGGTCGCCGGTGGGGTTCTTCGGATCGTCCTTGTCGATTTCGAAGGTGACCTTGCCCCCGCCGTCCGGGACGGTGCCCGTCGCGGTCTGCTTGGGGGTCTCCTGGGCGAGGCCGACAGCCATCAGCATGACGACGGTGAGGACCATGGCGGCCCCGAGCCAGGCCAGGGCCCGGGACGAGCGCAGGCCGTAGCCGGACAGCGCCCAGTACGCGGTCAGCAGCCCTCGTTCACTGCGAGGGATGTCGCCGGCGCGGCGGCGCATCTCCATCTCCCCGTAGTAGAAGTCCGCGGCCCCCGGCTCGTGCTTGCCGTCTTCGAACGCCTTGCGTAGTGCCCGGTACACCGGAGCCAGCTGCAACGGCCCCGCCCGTCCGGCACCGAGGACCGCCACGTTCCAGCCCCTCACTGCCCGGGGCTGGCTCGCGCGCCAGTGGTGTTCCTCGGCCAGGACGCGGCGCTCGGTGAAGCGCACGGGCGGCCAAATCCTCCATACGGGAGTCGGGGCCGTGTCGAAAGTGCAGGCCCCCTCCAGACGGATTTGGTCCAGGTGGACCGTGCCGGAGAACAGACACCCCGACAGATCGAGGTCGGCCAAGACCAGATGGGCCGCGTCGACCCCGCGCAGCGACGCTACCCGCACCTCCGAACCGGTCAGGTTCGACAGGGAGTCTTCAGAGAGCTGGAGTCCGTTGGTGAGCACGAACGGAGCCGGCTCGGCGGCGATCGTGAGGGGGTACTCGAACACCGCATGAGCGAAGTCCACCGTGGTACAGCGCAGTCGGATCTCCGCAGTCGAAGACCAGCGAGTCCGACGGCACTCCAGACGTCGCGCAGCGAACGAGAGGGTCACCGGGCCGCCGAATTTGGCGCCAGACAACACAACCCGACCTGCACACACCAAGGGCCCGAACTGGTCAGCCTCCTCGAAGGTCGCCGACTCGAACACGGCGTCGCCCTTGAAGATCGCCGACTCAAACCCGGCGTAGCCCTCGAAGACCGCCGACCGGAACCCGGCGCCGCCCTCGAAGGCCGCCAACTGGAACCCGGCGCCGCCCTTGAAGGCCGCCAACTGAAACCCGGCCTCGCCCTTGAAGATCGCCGACTCGAACCCGGCGTAGTCCCCGAAGGTCGCCGACCGGAACCCGGCGCCGGCCTCGAAGGCCGCCAACTGGAACCCGGCGTAGCCCTTGAAGGTCGCCGACTCGAATATGGCGTCGGCCTTAAAGGTCGCCGACTGGAGCATGGCGTCGCCCTCGAAGGCCGCCGACCGGAACACGGCGTAGCCCTTGAACGTCGCTGATTCGAACCCGGCGTCGCCCTTGAACGTCGCAGACTCGAACCCGGCGCCGCGCTCGAAGGTGGCCGACTCGAACCCGGCGTCGCCCTCGAAGGTCGCCGACCGGAACACGGCGTAGCCCTTGAAGGTCGCCGACACGAGCCCAGCGTCGCCCTTGAAGGTCGCCGACCGGAAGCCGGCGTAGCTCTCGAAGGTTGCCAACTGGAACACGGCGTCGCCACCGAAGGTCGCCGACTCGAACATGGCGGCGCCCCCGAAGGTCGCCAACTGGAACATTGCGCCGCCCTCGAAGGTCGCCGACCGGAACACGGCGCCACCCTCGAAAGTCGCCGACCGGAACCCAGCGTCGCCCTCGAAGGTCGCCGACTCGAACATGGCGCCACCTAAGCGGACGTCACCCGTTGCAGGGTCACGGAGGGCGTTGAGTAAGGCGTTGAGGAGAGGCTCGGTGAGGGTGGTGCCCCGGTGGTCGATGCTGGCGCCGGGAGTCAGTCCGGCCAGGTAGGCGTCGCGATGGGCATCGGCCAAGTGAGCGAGGCATGCGGTGTGACCGGGAACGTGGATGCCGCGACAGCCGACGGAGTCGACGGCAGGGTCGGCACCGTAGGCGCAGTGCGGCCAGGACGGCGCTGCCGAGGGTGTGCTCATGGTGTAGCGGCTCCGGGACGTCAGGTGCCCGTAGGGACGCCCTGAGGACGCGAACGGTTCAGGCTCGACGATGACGGGCAGTGTCGGGGATCGGGACCCGCGTTGCGAACATGCCGTACGTGCCTGAACAACCCATACGTATCTGTCAGGCACAACGCACTGAGGCGCCAAGCCTCGCATGCCTTTCGCCTGCCGTCACCCGAGAGAACTCTGTCAGTCCTCTGCCAGACCTGCCTGAAGCACCATGGCGACAAGTGCGGCTGCCTGGCTCGTGGTTACGAAAATGAGCGCCGAATTCGCGTTGGCCATGGTTGCGGGAAGGGCCGTGCGCCGTCGTCCGTCAGCGTCGAGGGCGGGGTGGCCCGGTACGTCTCCGACTGACGTCCGGACTGGCGGCTCTGCCCGGCGGGCAGCGTCAGGAGGCCGGGCTGAGCGCCTAGCCGTTTCTTACGGATCACTGCACGAGATCCGAGCTGTCGGTGGTGTGATGGCTTCATGCGACCCGAGCACTGTGTGACCCGGAACCACATCGAGGTGTGGCGTGAACATGCGCTGCCGTCCGGGCCAGAACGGATCAGATTCGGGACAGTGCTGCGCGGCTCGCTCCTGCCGATCCTGGTCTGGGCTGGAGTCGGGTGCTTCGTGTACTTCGTCTACAACCCGATCGTAGCGACGGTCCTGGGCGGGCTCTTCGTCTTGTCGTTCATCGTGGGCTTCGGACTGCGCCGCAGGGCGAAACACTCCGTTCGCTGCAGCGTCTACGGTGCGCTGGGTGGAGTGCTCGATAAGTCCATGGCCGGGCTCTGAGGCGTTGCGGCGCAGGCGGCCGCGAACACCTGCGACGACGAGGGAGTCGGGCTGGCACCCCGGTCACAGCTGACCAGCAGGGTCACCGGCTCCGTCGGGGCAGCCACGACGGCTTGCCACCCACCCTCGACCGCAAGGCATGCAAGCAGCGCAACACCGTCGAGCGATGCGTCAACCGGTGGCGAGGGATCGCAGCCCGCTACGCGAAGACCGCCCACCGTCCATCTGGCCGGACTCCACGTCGCGGCCATCCTCATTTGGTCGGCGCGATGGTCCGAAAGAAAACGGCCTAGATGACCGGGGGGCGACCCAGGCGCGTCATCCGTGCCACGGTCGCCCACCGCATCGGCCGTCGCGGCCCGCACGACACGCGGACTCCCTCGGCGAAGCCGCCCGCCCAGGCCCGCAGACCGCCCCACGAGCGCGTCCGCGCCACCGTCAGCAGGGTCCACACCCCGAGGTAGACCGGAACGAGCGGTACGGGCAGATGCCGTTTGGCCAGCCACACCCGGTTGCGGGCCGTCATCCGGTGGTAGACCGCGTGCCGAGCGGGTGACGTCCAGGGGTGCTGGAGCAGCAGTGACGGCTCGTAGACCACCCGCCACCCGTCATCCAGCGCCCGCCACGCAAGATCGGTCTCCTCATGTGCGAACAAGAACGCGTCCGGCCAGGTGCCGGTCCGCTCCAGCATCCGCATCGACAGCGCGTGTCCGCCGCCCAGGAACGTGGTCACCTCACCGGCGCGCAGCGGGTCCTTCGACCGCAGCCGCGGCACATGCCGCCGCTGCGTACGGCCCTGCTCGTCGGCGATCCGGAACGACACGATCCCCAGCCGCTCATCCGCCCCGTACATCGCGGCCAGCTTCTCGAACACGTCCGTGTGCACGAGCAGGCCGTCGTCGTCCAGGTCGACCACGACGTCCACGTCGCCCCGTGCCCGCAGGTGTTCGATGGCCACGTTCCGGCCGCCGGACACCCCCAGGTTTTCCTCCAGCTCCACCCCGTCCACACTCGCGGGCAGCTCCGGCAGCGCACTGCCGTTGCCGACCACCACGATCCGCGCGGCCGGCAGTGTCTGCCGGGCCACCGACGCCAGCAGCGCCTCCAACTCGGCGGGCCGGTTGCCCATGGTCAGGATGGCGATCCCCAGGCGTACACGGCTCACAGGTGAACTCCGATCGGATTTCCGGAGCGACGCAGCCTATCGGCCCGCCCACCCCGCTCCACGTGACACGCCCGGGAGCCCCGACCACGACACGTTCCCGAGGGCGGCGGAAGGCTTCAGTGGCTGTGCAGCCAACTGTCGTACGACGCGGCGTCCACGAGGTGGTACAGACCGAACCCGGCGGCCCCGAGGACGAGCAGGAACACCCCCGAGCGCAGGAACACCGGGCCCACGAGTGTCACCGAGGCGGCCTGCCCCTCGATGGTGCGCCAGTCGCGCCAGCGCCGGATGGCCCCGGCGCCGGCCCGCCAGAAGCCACCACCGACCACGAGGAACAGCGCGCCGAAGAGGCTGAGAGCGCCGACGAGGGCGAGGAAGTCCTGGCGGTCGCTGTGGTCGGATCGTCGCGGTGGGGCGTCCGGTCATGGAGAACTTGGTGACGTACTCGGCGAAATGGATCTACCCCGACGCACGCCACGAGCAGCCCATGGCAGGCTCGTGCCGCATGATCGATGAATTCGCGAAGGACAGCCTGCACGGGAGACTGCGCCGGGACCGCGAGGCGCTGCTCTGGAAGCTCGACGGCTTGTCCGAGTACGACGCCCGCCGGCCTTTGACCGCGACCGGGACCAACCTCCTCGGCCTGGTCAAACACGTGGCCAACGTCGAAGCCAGGTACTTCGGCGAGGTCTTCGACCGCCCCTCCCCGGAACCGCTGCCCCGGTGGCAGGACCACGACGGCGGCGATCAGTGGGCGGCCGCGGACGAGACCCGCGATCAGATCATCGGCTTCTACCGGCGCACGTGGGAACACTCGGACGCGACGATCAGCGAGCTTCCCCTCGACGCCCCCGGCCACGTGCCGTGGTGGCGGGAGCCCTCTCCCAACACGAACCTTTTCGCCGTCATGGTCCATGTCCTCGGCGAGACCATCCGGCATGCCGGCCACGCCGACATCCTGCGCGAGGGCCTCGACGGCCGGACCGGGGTGCGCGCCGAGCACGAGCAGCGGATCGACGAGGAAGCCCGTGCCGCCTACCGCGCGAAGATCGAACAGGCCGCCAGATCGGCCTCATCAGTCAAGACCTACTGATCGTTTCAGGATGAGCTTGGTATGGCGCGTGGCGGCTGGCGCCCTACATGGGCAGGGCTGCCGCCGCCTGGCCAAGGGCAGCCACCCGACCCCACTCACCGAAGGGCTGACGCGTCAATGACGTTCGCCGAACCGTTCGACCGCATCAAGATCCGCGTCGCCGCGGCTCTGTTCAACGGCGAGGAGATCGCCCTCATCCACCGCACCAAGAACGGCCAGGACCAGTACACCCTGCCGGGCGGCAACGTCGAACCCGGCGAACCCATCCAGCAGGCCCTCGCACGCGAACTCGACGAAGAACTGGGCCTGGACCTCGCAGACACGAGCAGCGCCCCACAACTGACCTGGGTACAGGACGCCATGGTCACCCGCCCCGGCAGCACCCCGCCCCGCAAACTCCACCTCGTATTCCGCGTGCACATCGCCACCCCCGTGCGGACCCGATTGCGCACCGTCGAACATGACGACACCGCCGGCGTCGGCCACCTCACCTGGAGCCACTACAAGGACGCCGCGAACAAGGCTCTGTTCCCACCGGTCCCGCTCGCCGAACTGGCCGCTCCCACCGCGCCGCTCGACGCCGCCCAGTCCCTGCTGCCGGCCCTGGACGACACCAACTACAAATGGATTTGACCCGCCCCGGATGACGTCGAGTCGCCCGGAGGACCCGACTTGCCGACAGGGCCGGTTAGAGGCTGGCCCAAGGGACGTGATGTTCGCGGCGGAGCCCCCCATCCACCCGACTCACCCTTCTTGCCGTTCACCTCGAACCGCACCACCCCCGGCGGTGGAAGCGCTCGCGTGGGGAGGGGGGTTGCGGGGGTCTTGCGCAGACGCGCCGCCCTGCCCAGGATGAGGAGAGCGCTTGTCAGGATCACACCAACGGTACGGGTGTGCCTGACGGTGTGTCATGGGGCGTCCACCCAGCGCCCTCTCCCCGGTTCCCCACAACCTGGAGGATTCACAGTGCGACTCTCCCACCCCCACGACCTTCCGAGACGCGCACGACTCGTCGCCATGGCGACCGGCCTCGCGGCCGCCGCGGCCCTGGCGGTTCCCGCCGCCACGGCGTCGGCCCAACCGGCCCCGCAGACGTTCAGCGCCGCTGAGCTCAAGCAGACGCACGACGCCGTGCGCACCGCCGACGTCGGCGGCACCGCGTGGTACACCGACACCCGGTCGGACAAGGTCGTCGTCACGGTCGACAGCACGGTCAGCAAGGCCGAGATAGCCGAGATCAGGAGCGAGGCCGGTGCGAACGCCGACGCTCTCGTGATCAAGCGCACCCCCGGCAAGTTCTCCAAGCTCATCGCCGGTGGCGAGGCCATCACGACGGGTGGAGCCCGGTGCTCCCTCGGCTTCAACGTGCAGGACGGCGCGGGCACCAAGTTCGCGCTGACCGCCGGTCACTGCACCAACATCGGCAGCTCGTGGTCGATCGGCACCACCGCCGGGTCCAGCTTCCCCGGCAACGACTACGGCATCATCCGGCACTCCAACGGTGCCGCCGCCGACGGTCGTGTCTACCTCTACAACGGCTCCTACCAGGAGATCACCGGCGCCGGAAACGCCTCGGTGGGCCAGTCGGTCCAGCGCAGCGGCAGCACGACCGGCCTGCACGGCGGCAGCGTCACCGGCCTCAACGCCACCGTCAACTACGGTGCCGACGGCATCGTCTCCGGTCTGATCCAGACCAACGTCTGCGCCGAGCCCGGCGACAGCGGTGGCGCGCTCTTCTCCGGCAGCACCGCGCTCGGCCTGACCTCCGGCGGCAGCGGCAACTGCTCCTCCGGCGGCACGACGTTCTTCCAGCCGGTCACCGAGGCACTCGGCGCCTACGGCGTGAGCATCATCTGAGTCCTGCTCGACTCGGTGGCCCATCCGCCACCTCGGCGCATCGCCCCCGTCCGGTTCACCGGGCGGGGGCGACGTCCTGAGCACGATGAGCGCGGGCCACGTGAACTACTGCGGGACCGGCCCCGCAGCATGGGGCGGTCAGGCCCATCGGCCGGGCCGTCCCGTCGACATCGCCACGCGAAGAAGTCAGTGGCGTCCGTGAGCACTCGCGGACGCGCCCCCGAAGAGCCGCGCAACGGCACGGAAGGGAAGTGTGACGACCGTGGCAATCGCTCCACCAACGGATCGCAGAACGTCTGCAATGGCCTTCAGCATGTGGGACCTCCAAGCGGGATCTTGCTGTCTTGCACCGCGAGCCGAGCGCTCCTGCGCAGGCTGTGCCTACCGGTTGCCCCTCGACCGACGGCAAAAACACAGGGACCTCACTCCAGTGATCCCTGGCGGGGCGAAGACGCCGGCGGTCGTGCCGAGGTCAGGTGCCGGCTTGCAGGCGCAGGCCCGCCAGCGTGAGGTCCAGCGCGGCGAGGAACTGGTCCCGGTCGTCGTGACCGGCGAACTCGTCGGCGATGTGCCGTACGAACGGGAACTCCTCGGCGTCGAGCGACCGCCACGTCTCGGCGAAACGGCCGAGGTACTCGTCGCGGTCCACCTCGCCGTCGAGTAGCTCCTGCGGGATCTCCGCACCCAGGTCGGCAGCCGTGCCGACGACGACGCCCGTGATCGCCGAGACGGCATGGAACCGCTGCCGCGACGTGAGATCGAGGCGCAGGGTCTGTTGACCGAGCCGCTCGTACAGCCGCAGGGAGTTGCCCTGCACGTCGGTGTTGCGCATGAAGTACGCCGAGAGCCACGGCCGGTCCACGATCGCGTCGAACAGGGCGACGGCCATCGCGCGGAGGTCGGCAATGGGGTCGTCGCTGTCCGGGTGCTCCGCCACGGCGGCCAGGACCCCACTGATCGCATGGTCGGTGGCGCGGTCGAGGAGCTCGTCCTTGTTCTGGACGTACCAGTAGATCGTGCCGACACCGGTGCCGAGCCGGGCGGCGAGGGCGCGAAACGTCAGCGCGGGACCGCCGGCCTCGTCGAGGAGGGCCACGGCCGCGTCGAGGACGGCCTCCATGGAGTGCGAAGCGCGTCGGCGCCCGCGGGCGGGCCTCTCGGAGGCGGAGCGTGCACGTGCGGGCGGCGGTGTCATCCATCCATCCAAGCACAGCTTGCCTGCACGGCTTGCCTCTCTATCGAACATGGTTCTATGGTGCACAACGAACAATGTTCTATGAACGAACGCCGTTCGATTCCTGGCGGCGTTCAGCTTGCAGAAAGGAGGCCGGTCATGAGTGCCACCACCACCGAAACCGAGCCCGTCCCCACCCGTACCTACGGGTCACTGCGGGCGGCATGGATCCCGCTGGCCGCGCTCTGCCTGGCCTTCTTCGTCGAGATGGTCGACAACACACTGCTCTCGATCGCACTGCCCACCATCGGCCGCGACCTCGGCGGCAGCACGACCGCCCTGCAATGGGTCACCGGCGCCTACTCACTGACGTTCGGCGGCCTGCTGCTCACGGCGGGGTCCATGGCCGACCGCCTCGGACGCCGCCGCGTCCTGCTCGTCGGCCTCGCCGTCTTCGGCCTGATGAGCCTGTCCGTGATCGCCGTCGACTCCACCGGGCAACTGATCGCGCTGCGCGCCGGACTCGGCATCGCCGCCGCCGCCATGGCCCCCATCACCAACTCGCTCGTCTTCCGCCTGTTCGACGACCAGGCGCTGCGGATGCGCGCGATGACCCTGATGATCGTCGTCGGCATGTCCGGGTTCATCCTCGGCCCGCTGCTCGGCGGCACGGCGCTCGCCCACGTGAGCTGGCAGTGGCTTCTGCTGATCAACGCGCCGATAGCCCTGATCGCGGCCATCGGTGTGCGTCTCGGCGTCGCGCCCGACCGGCGCGAGGACCTCACCGACGACAGGCTCGACCTGCCGGGCGCCGCCCTGAGCGTGCTCACCATCGGCCTCGCCTGCTACGCCCTGACCAGCGGCGTCGAGCACGGTTGGCGCTCCGCCGCCACGCTCGCCTCGGTCCTGGGCGCCGCGGCCGCGGGCATCGCGTTCGTGTGGCACGAGCGCCGCAGCAAGGCCCCCATGCTGGACCTCGGGATCTTCTCCAACGGCACCGTCCGCGGCGCCGCCCTCGCCCAGACCGGCACGTCCGTCGCGATGGCCGGCGTGATGTTCGGGCTCATCCTGCACTTCCAGTACGCCTACGGATGGAGCCCCGTGCGGGCCGGCCTGGCGAACCTGCCGCTCATCGTGACGATGATCGCGGCGACCCCGCTCTCGGAGTGGCTCGCCAAGAAGTACGGCCACCGCGTCGCCTGCCTGGTCGGCGCGGCCTGTCTGACCGTGGCGCTGGCCGGCCTCGCCTGGGGCGTCGACCACGGGTACGCCGCCATCGCCCTCTGCATGGTCGTGATGACCGTCGGGCTGCGCACGGTCATGACCATCTGCGCCGTCGCCCTGGTCGAGGCGATGCCCGCCAACCGCACCTCGCTCGGCACCGCGCTCAACGACACCGCCCAGGAGGTCGGCACCAGCGTCGGGACCGCCGTCGTCGGCACCCTGATCGCCGTACTCGTCACCACCCGGCTGCCCGCGGGCACCTGGGGCAGCGGCCTCGTGCAGTCCTTCTTCCACGGCGAGCGCATCACCTACGGCGTGCTTGCCGTGCTCGTCGGCCTGATCGCGGCGGGCGGCGCGCTCACCCTGACCGACTCGCACACCACCGAAGAGCAGGCCTGAGGCAGGCCGTCGCGAGACCAGGCGGATGATTCCGGTGCAGACGCCGTCCTTCGGATATCAGTCGAGGCAGAACTCGTTGCCCTCGATGTCCTGCATCGTGATGCAGGACTCGTTGACGCCGTCGGCACGCTGCGTGAGCACGTGCTTCGCGCCGAGCGCCATCAGCCGTGCGCATTCGGCCTCCAGTGTGGCCAGGCGCTCGTCACCCACGAGCCCGGTGCCGGCCCGCACATCGAGATGCACCCGGTTCTTGACGACCTTGCCTTCGGGAACTCGCTGGAAGAGCAGGCGCGGACCCACACCCGAGGGATCAGCGCACGCGAAGTAGAGCTCCTCCTCGGGCGGCAGCGAGTGGTGGTATTCCTCCCACGTGGCAAAGCCCTCCGGGACCGGCGGCACGACGTACCCCAGCACCTCGCACCAGAAGGCGGCGAGGCGCGCGGGTTCCGCGCAGTCGAAGGTCACTTGGAACTGTCTGATCGTTGGCATCGGCGCACGATAACAGGGCGCCCGCTCAGCAGGGTGGGGAAAGGAAGCCCTACGTGACGGCCCCCGGCGACGGCCACCCCAGCCACCAGATGAACAGGCCGCTCAGCAGGACGAGCAGGAAGAGTGCGGCGTTGGTGCGGCGGTAGGCGACCAAGAGGGCCACGAACTCGCGGATCATGGCGCTCGGCCAGAAGTACGCGGCTGTAGGGGCACCGATCACGTGGCCCCGGATGCCGGTGCGGCGGGCGGTGATCGCGGCGCGGAAGACGTGGTAGTTGTTCGTGACGATCACGCACCGGTAGTCCGGATTCGCCCGCTCCATCAGGGCTTTGCTGAACGTCAGGTTCTCGTCCGTGGTCGTCGAGCGGTCCTCGCGTTCGATCAGGTCGGCGGGGACACCCTGGGTGACCAGGTAGTCGGCCATCGCGTGGGACTCGGGCAGCTTCTCGTCGGGCCCCTGTCCTCCCGAGGTGATCAGGACCGGGCGCCGGCCCTTCCTGGACAGCCGGGCGTGTTCCTTCCGGGCCCGGTCGAGGCGACCGGCCAGCAGCGGGGGCACGGTGGTGCCGCCGCTCAGGCCCGAGCCGAGGACCACCACGTAGTCCGCCCGGCGCCGGATGCGCAGACGTCCGTACAGGCCCCCGTAAACGAGGAAGCAGAGGAACAGGAAGGCCACGTAGCCGGCGAGCGCCACCGCCGTCGCCGCCACGACCACGAGCGTGTGCGTGTGCAGCACCAGCGCGGTGATCAGCAGCGCGAGCAGGGCGATCAGGGCGATGCCCGCCCCCAGGGACAGCAGGTTCGCCGGGCTTCTGCCCTCCTTGCGAACCATGGTGATCCCGTTGGCGATGAGGAACCACGCCAGCGTGACGACCCCCACGCCCGCCAGGGTCAGCAGAGCGACCGCCAGATCGCGGCCCAACTGGGTCCGCTCGGAGGCCACGTGCAGCAGGAGCGCGAGCACCGCGAAGACGGCGGACAGGCCCAGCAGAACCGCGTTGCTCAGTCGGCGGCGATCTCGAACCGCACCGGCACAGAACAGGAAGAAGCAGATGAACGACGGTACAAAGGCCACCATGCGCCGATCCTACGAGGCCTGGCGCTCCTCCGGCCGACCTCCGTGGTGCCCCGCACCGGCCGCTTCGCCGGGGGCGCCTACGAGGTGCGCTCCACGCCTGGGTGGCGCCCGGACATCAGGAGCGAGTCTTCCGGTGTGCCTGGAAGGCGAAGACCGCCAGAATCAGCCCACTAACCGCTGCGATCGAAGGTAGGGATTCTTCTCCTGGCCGGAGGGGTCGGGTTGGGTGAAGCGGCCCAGGGTGGGGTCGCAGTAGCGGTGGCCCATCTTGTAGAGGCCGGTCGGGTCGGCGTAGGCGCCGACAAAGCGGTAGGGCTGGGGGACGGACTCCGTCGGTGTGGTGCGCGGCAGCCCCGTCGGACCGTAGGCGTAGGTGTGGGTGCGTTTGCCGGTGTTGTCGGCGAGGCCGAGGACGTTGCCGGTGGCGTCGGTGAGGTAGTAGTAGGACTTCCCCACGATCGCCATGGAGTTCAGCGTGCCCGAGGCGAGGCAGGAACCTGCGTAGCGGTACGGCTGAGGCCTGGCCTGTGGTAGCCAAAGGCCAGGCCTCTTTGGTGCGGCCGCGTCAACAACTCACTGTCGGCGCCTTCTTCTGCCGATGACGATCACAGCTATCGCTCCGCAGACGGCTCCGACGATTCCGCACGCGAGAATGAGTGTGAGGTCCATCTTCAGCCTTCCATCAGCTATGGCCGTTCCGACCGGACTCTGCGGGCATCACGTCAGGTCGTTCCACAGGTACGTACCTGCGCCGGTGACAAGGCCGCCGGCCGCGCCTGTCGCAGCACCGATCCCGCATCCAGCCAGGGCGCCAGCACCACCGTGCAGCGCTGGCCCTCGAAGCCGCCGCACTCGGGGGTGGCCTTGTTGTACGTGTACTCCCTCACCCCGCCCGCCGTGCCCGACGTCGTCACCGACATCGTGTTGCCGTTGGCGTCGTACTTGAAGGAGTCCTTGCGGCCGTCGGCACTCGTGAAGTCGTTCGGCAGGGCGGTGCCCGCGACCGTCTGGTACGCGGACACGGACGCGGTCGCGCCGAGCGGCAGTTTCTGGGAGAGGGCGTTGTTGCGGCCGTCCCAGCCGTACGTGGTGGTGTTGCCGCCGGTGCCGTCCGCGCCGGTGCCCATGGCGTCGATCGCCGTCTGGGTGAGGTGGTTCTTGTAGGTGGCGTGGCGGGTGTGGCCGAGGGGGTCGGTGACCTTATGGAGCGGACGCGGTTGTGGCCGTCGTAGGTGAAGAGAGTGGCCGATCCCTCGGGGGTGGTCTCCTTCGTCACCCGGCGCGAGCCGTCGTACTCGTACGTGGTGGCCTTGCCCGCGGTGTCCGTCACCTTGACCAGGTTTCCGGCGCCGTCGAGGTCGAGGACGGCGGTGCGGCCGGTGTGGTCCTTGGCCTGCCACTGGTTCGGGTACGTCTTGACCAGGTCGATCCAGCGGCCGGAGCGGGTCTCGGTGAGCTTGAAGCCCTTGTGCTCGCCGCCCTCGTCGTGCTGCTCGACGGTGATCGTGCCCTTGTTCTTGTCCGTCACCTTCCCGTGGACGAAGCCGACGAAGGTGGCCGCTCCGGCCACGCCCGCCGGCAAGACCAGGGCGCCGGCCTCGCAGGCGGAGGCCGAGCCGTCGGCCGAGGTGGCCGCCTGGCGGGCGGCGCAGCAGGCCCGTACGGCAGGCGAGAAAGGCCGCAGCGGTCCGGCATTCCGCGCGGCGGCGGTTGCCGCCTCCGACTACCTGCCCGAGTGGGCCGGCCTGTTGCTGTGCTGGAGCCTGGCTCTCGCCATGGTCTCCGCCGCCGTAGAAGCGCTCTTTCACCCGGGCGCCGCGTGGTGGCCCCTCGCCTGGCCCGTGCCCTGGTACCTCATCCCGGTCGCCGCGCTCGCCTGGGGCAACTTGCGCCTGCGTGAGAAGGCCGCGGGCCGGCCGCCCTGCGACGAGCACAACGACCTGCCGGGCGAGGACTGGGACCGGGCGGCCTGATCCGCCCTACACGCCTCCCACCTCGAACCACACCACCTTGCCGGGGTCCCGCTCCCCCACGCCCCACTTGTCCGCCAGCTCCGACACCAGCAGCAGCCCGCGCCCGCCCTCACCGGGCTCCCGCACCTCCGCCTGCGGCACCGCCGGTACGCCGTCCCCGCTGTCGTGGACCTCCACGCGCACGCCGTCTCCGCAGGGCACCAACCTCAGCAGGAAGCCGCGGCCGGGTGGTACGCCGTGCACCAGGGCGTTCGTCGCCAGTTCGCTGACGCACAGCAGCACGTCGTCCACGCGCCCGCGCACGCCCCACGCAGTAAGGGTCTCCCTCGCGAACGCCCTCGCGGCGGGGACGGACCGGCGCTCCCGACGGTAGAAGCGCTCACGGAGGGACGGGGGTTGAGTTTCGGTGTTCACGTGACGAGGGTCACGCTCCGTGGTCACACTGAGACAGTGCGCAGGGCCGTACGGCCGGTTTGTACGGGCGCGCGATGGTGGACGTACGGGCGTGGGTGGGGAGTTCGACCTCATGGGGACGACGACACGGAGGAACGCCTCCGCGATGAAGATGGTGGGGGCGCTGCTCGCTCTCTACCGGCAGGCCGCCGGCCACACCCAGAGGTCACTGGGCGAACGCTTCGTCATCGGCGAGCAGCAGATCGCGTCGATCGAGCAGGGCCGACGTCCGCTGAAGCCGGATCTCGCCGAGCAGCTCGACGAACTCCTCGACACCAAGGGCGCGTTGTCCATCGCCCTGAGCAAGATGCCCGAGGTGGACCTGGTCCCGCTGTGGGCGGAGGAGTTCCTGGACAGGGAGCGGGAGGCCATCGTGATCTCGTCGTACGAGAACCAGGTGTTGCCGGGTCTGCTCCAGACGGAGGCGTACGCGTGGGCGGTGTTCCGCAGTCGCGTGCCGTTCTATGACGAGGACACGATCGCCCGCCTTGCGGCTGCACGTATCGATCGACAGGGCATCCTGCACCGCAAGGTCCCTCCGATCACGTGCTTCGTCGTATGGGAGCCGGTCGTACGGGCGCCGATCGGCGGCCCAGAGATCTGGATCGAGCAACTTCGACATCTGCGACGATGCTCGGAGTTGCCGGGCCTCATGTTCCAAGTCCTTCCTCAGGACCGCACAAGCCACGCGGGCCTGAACGGCTCGTTCGTACTGCTGGAGACCCCAGACCACCAGCGGCTTGCCTACACGGAGAACCAGCGTGGCAGCCAACTGATCGCTGACCCCGACGAGGTGGCGATCCTCACTCAGAAGTGTGCGATGCTGCGGTCACAGGCCCTCACACCCGAGGACACGAGGGATCTGCTGGACCGTCTCCTGGGGGAGCCATGAGCAGCACCGCACTTCGGTGGTTCAAGTCGAGCTACAGCGGCGACGAAGGCGGCAACTGCGTAGAGGTCGCCACCGAACCCACCGCCATCCACATCCGCGACTCCAAAACGCCCCCCGACGACACCACCCCGCACATCACCGTCGCACCAAGCGCCTGGACCGCATTCCTCGCATGGTGACGTCCGTCTTCCACAGGTCGAACTCCGCGTCGCGCGGGCCGTACGCCACATAGGGCTCGCCCTCGCCGAACACCCGGACGGGATGCGTGGCGTCCCAGGCCGCCCAGCCCGGGTCGCCGGACTCCGCGAACCGGACCCACGCCCCGTGCATCGCATCCGCCAACTCCTGCGGAGCACCCTCGCCCGCGAGCTTGCGGGAGTCGGGGAGGTCGCCGGAGTCGAAGACGAAGCCCAGTTCCAGGGCGTGGCAGGCGCCGAGGTCGGGCAGGCTGGACGGCCAGGCGAACTCGTAGACGTAAGAGGATCCGGGCCGCGCGTCGGCCACGCGGTGCAGCGGGATGCGGAGCAGGTGGTCGGTGACCAGCTGCCCCACCGTCTCGGCGGCACCGGCGTCGGGGCGCGCCGCGCGGTAGCCGCGTACGACCTCGTTGCCGCAGTGGCAACGGGCGCGCGCGCCCGCGAGGGCCACCGCGCCGAGCCGGTCGACGCGTTCGAGGAGGCCGCCGGGGACCAGCCAGAGCCGGTACTCGTCGCGGGTCCAGCCCATCATCAGGTCGACGTCGCGGGCGGCGTCGCCCTCGACGAGCGCGTCCAGCGGGTCCCGGGGCATCACGTCGCCGTCGACGACGATGCCGAAGGCGGGTCCGCCGAGGACGGGGCTGCTGAACCGGCCCACCTCGGCCTGGGCGCGCAGCAACTGGGCGCGGTCGGCGGCGGCGAAGGACTCGGCGGTGGCGGGTATCCGGAGGCGGGCGGCCATCCGGCGGACCATGCGCCGTACCTTGTCGCGGTCGGCGGCCTCGGGCGCGCCGCTCTGGAGCACCGCGCGGCGGAACAGCCCCTGGGCCCGGGGCGCGGCGAGCAGGGCGCCGGTGCTGATGGCGCCGGCGGACTGACCGGCGACGGTGACGCGGTCGGGGTCGCCGCCGAAGGCCGCGATGGACGCCCGCACCCACTCCAGGGCGGCGATCTGGTCGCGCAGGCCGGCGTTGGCGGGGACGTCCGGGAAGAGGCCGTAGCCCTCGACGCCGAGTCGGTAGTTGACCGAGACGCAGACCACGCCGTCCCGCGCGAAGGTGGCACCGTTGTAGACGGGCACCGCGGAGGATCCCCTGGTCAGGGCGCCGCCATGCAGCCAGACCAGGACCGGCAGCCGGGCGCCGGGGCCGGGCTCGGGCGTCCAGACGTTGAGGTTGAGGCAGTCGTCGCCGGGGATCGCCGGGTCGGAGAGGTACTGCGCGAAGGCCTCGGAGTACGGCGGTTTCGGCGCCGTGGGGCCGAAGGTGCCGGCGTCGCGCACCCCGTCCCAGGGCTCTGGCGCCACGGGCGGGCGGAACCGGCGGGGGCCGAAGGGCGGGGCGGCGTAGGGGATGCCGCGGAAGACGGCGACCCCGTTCTCGTACCGGCCGCGCACGGCCCCGTACACCGTGCTGACCACGGGTTTCGTCCGGCCTGCCGTCATGTGCCCACCAGCCCTTCGCCGCACTCTCGTACCGCTCATGGCACAGCGTCACCGTGTCCGTGTCTATTCCGGACCGTCCGCTTCGGCCCGGCTGGGGGACAATGGAAGCCACGCACGCCCGCACTGCGCAGGAGGCCGTCGTGACCCTCGACCCTCATCGCTCCACTCAGAACGCGCCCGTATGGATCGCCGAGGCGGGCGGACGGCACGCCGTGCTGGCCTTCTCCGGCACCCTCGACTCGCACGCGCTCCAGGTCCTGGAGGAACTGCTCATGGACCCGCGGCTGCGGGAGCCCTCGGACTGGACCCTGGAGATGAGCGGTCTGGAGAACATCGACCTGGCGTCCGCCTACGCGCTGATGCGGGCGGTGACCCGGGCGCACGAGCCGGTCAGCCTGACGGTCCGGGGTGCCCGTCCGGCCGTCCACCGGGTGCTGCGGCAGGCCGGGCTGGACACCGTGGTCACCTACGCGGAGTGATGTGCCGCATACCCGCTGCCGGCTTCAGTCGGTGGTGACGGCCGCCGCGGTGCCCGCGGTGACGGCGGCGAGGGTCCGCAGCACGGCCGTGTTCACCGCTTCCGCGCCCCAGCTGTCCTGCTCCAGCCTCTTGGCCCGCTGGTAGACCTTGCCCGACCAGGGGATCACGCGGTGCAGGCCCGGCAGGGTCCCGCTCGCGGAGAGCAGGCCGATCAGGGCCGCCGTGCGCCCGTCGGGCTCCTCCTCGTCCACCAGGACCGCGCGCACGCGTTCCAGCAGGGCCTCCTTGTGCCGGGTGTCGGCCGCTGACAGGGACGTCGCGGGGAACAGGCCCAGTACCTTCTTGCGCTCCCAGCGCACCATCCCGCGCTCGACGAGCCGGTCGAGGACCGTCTCGCGCAGGCCGGTTCCGATCTCGATGAGGAGGGTGTTGACCCCACGGGTGCGCGCGGAGACCTTCTCGTGGGCCCCGCGGAGCACCGGGTCGGACAGCGGGGCCCCGGCGACGGCGTGCACGCGCACACCGTCCATGCCCACGTCCCGCCGGTCGACGCGCAGCCGCCCGGCCTGCGCCAGTTCCACGAGCACGGCGCCGCCCTGGGTGTAGTACAGCGTCCCGGCGCCCGCGATGGCGCCCGAGGCGTCGTCGAACATCAGCAGCGTCAGGTCCTCGACGATGAGCGGATCCTTCTGCATGGTCCTCTTCCCTCCGTCCGCCCGACTTGCCTGCCGGGAAAGTCAAGAGTAACTTTCCCGGCAGGAAAGTAAAGCTGGACGTGGAAGGGGAGGCGGTGGGCGTGGGCGCACCGGTGAACGCCGAACAGGCATGGCAGGACCTCCAGCGCATCCGGGTGCCGCAGGAGCGGGTGTACGACGAGGTCGAGCGGTCCGCGTCCGGCGGTCCCCGCACGACGTACGGCACGGCCGCCCTCATGTGGCTCTTCCTGGCCGCCCAGGGCCTGGAGCCGCCCCCGTGGGGCGTCGCGCTCGCGGCCGTCGCGTACCTCTCGCTGCTGGCGTGGATGGTCGTGACGCACACCAACCGCGGCAGGGTGCGACTGCACCACTCCCGCTACGACTGGCGTTCCCTCGCCACGTTCGCCGGAGGCGCGGTGCTGGTCGGCGGGACGACCGTACTGACCGGGCAGTTGGCCGAGCCCTTGGAGCCCTTGGCGGGCAGCATGATCCAGGCGACCGCGGCGGCGGCCGTCTTCGTGCTGTTCGTGAACCCCGCCAACCGCTGGGCCACCGGCACGCTGCGCCGCCGGGGCACCGGCGCGGAGGCGGGCCGATGAGCGTCCCCAGCGGCTTCGACGAGCTGATCCACCCCGCCACCCGGCTGTCGGTGGTCGCCCTGCTCGCCGCCACCGAGTGGGCGGACTTCGCGTTCGTCCGCGACAGCCTCTCGCTCAGCGACTCCGCGCTCTCCAAGCAGCTGCACACGCTGGAGGAGGCCCAGTACCTGGAGATCCAGAAGGAGGGTGCCGGCCGCAAGCGGCGCACCAAGGTGCGGCTGACGGACCGGGGGCGCACCGCCTTCGAGGGGCATGTGGCGGCGCTCCGGGCGATCGTCGAGGGGGCCGGGCCGCCGGAGACGGCTGATGCGCGGGCACACCACCCCACGGAGGTCGCACGATGACCGGGCGCCCCACCCCCGTGGTCCAGGCACGCGCCCTGAACATGGCGTACGGCGACGTCGGCATCCTGCACGGCGTCGACCTGGACGTGCACCGCGGCGAGGTCCTGGCCCTGCTCGGGCCCAACGGCGCGGGCAAGACCACGACCGTCGAGATCCTGGAGGGCTTCCGGCAGCGCTCCGGCGGAGAGGTCCGCGTGCTGGGCACCGACCCGGAGCGGGGCGACGACGCCTGGCGGGCGCGGATCGGGCTGGTCCTCCAGTCCTGGCGCGACCACCGCCGCTGGCGGGTCGCCGAACTGCTGACCCACTTCGCGACGTACTACGCCGACCCGCGCGACCCGGCCGAGCTGCTGGACCTGGTCGGCCTCACCGAGCAGGCCGGGCGGCAGGTGGAGCGGCTGTCCGGCGGGCAGCGCCGGCGCCTGGACGTGGCGCTCGGCATCGTCGGCCGCCCTGAGCTGCTGTTCCTGGACGAGCCGACCACGGGCTTCGACCCGGAGGCCCGCCGCGAGTTCCACCTCCTGGTCGAACGGCTGGCCCGCGAGGAGGGCGTCACCGTCCTGCTCACCACGCACGACCTGGTCGAGGCCGAGCGGCTCGCCGACCGGATCGCCATGCTGGTCGGCGGCCGGATCCAGGCCCACGGCACCCCCGCGGAGCTGGCCCGCCGGGCCGCCGCGCGGGCCGAGGTCCGCTGGACGGCCGGTGACGGCACGCCCCGCCGCGAACGCACCGAGGACCCCTCACGGCTGGTGTGGGAGCTGCACCGGGACGCCGACGGCCCGATCGCGGACCTGGAGGTCCGGCGTCCGACGCTGGAAGACACGTACTTGCACATGGTGCACCGGTCGGATGTCGGTACCGACGGTACGGACGGTGCCGACGGGATCGCGGAGAGCGAGGCACGGGCCGCATGACGGAGACACAGCTGGAGCGGGAGGGCCCGCGCCGCACCGTCCGCGCCCCTTGGCGGGCCGGTTTCCTGCGCGGCGGCATCGAGCTGCGCCACCTCCTGCGCAACCCCAAGGAGATGTCCGGCCACCTCAGCAACGTGGTGGTGGCGCTGGTCGTCGCCGGATACGTCGGCGACGACGTGCCCGGGACCCGGACGCCGATGGCCCACCTGGTGCTCGCGGGCTTCGCCGCCTACCTGATGTTCCAGATCGGGCTGATCAATCTCCCGCAGATGCTGGTGACCGAACGGGAGGAGGGTGCCCTGCTGCGGCTGCGCGCCACACCCGGCGGGATCCCGGCCTACCTGGTGGCCAAGTCCCTGCTGGTGGTCGTCACGACGGTCGCCACCCTGGCCGTGCTGCTGGGACTCGCCGCGCTGCTGGTGGACGGGCCGCTGCCGCAGGGGCCGGGCGGCTGGGTGACGCTGCTCTGGGTCACCACGCTCGGGCTGCTCGCCGTCGTCCCGCTGGGCGCGGCCATCGGCGCGGTGCTGCCCAACCCGCGCGAGGCACTGGCGTTGATCATGCTGCCCACCATGGCGCTGCTGTTCACCTCCGGCACCGTGTTCCCGCTGACCTCGCTGCCCGTGCCGGTCCAGCAGGTGGCCTCGGTCTTCCCGCTCAAGTGGATGGCGCAGGGCCTGCGTTCGGCCCTGCTGCCGGACAGCGCCCGGACCGCCGAGGCGGCCGGTTCCTGGGAGCTGCCCACGGTCGCGCTCGTCCTGACCGCCTGGGCCGTGCTCGGCTTCCTCCTCGCCGTGCCCCTCCTGCGCCGCGCCGCGCGCCGCGAGTCCGGTTCCCGCCTGAGCGCGCGCCACCGCAAGGCGGAACAGAGCGGCGCGCTGC
Source organism: Streptomyces sp. NBC_01723 (assembly GCF_036246005.1). Classification (NCBI taxonomy): domain Bacteria; kingdom Bacillati; phylum Actinomycetota; class Actinomycetes; order Kitasatosporales; family Streptomycetaceae; genus Streptomyces; species Streptomyces sp. NBC_01723. The sequence goes on along the minus strand of NZ_CP109171.1, from coordinate 6,586,596 downwards.
CCGCGTAGGGCCTGCCGGCGGATCATGCCGCAGATGCGGGGCCGGCACGCGCAACCGCGGCGTTGTCGTCACCCGCCGACTCCCCCACGCTCGGCTGCGCTCGCGGGGCGCCATCGCGTCGCCCCCTCCGCCTCGCCGCTGGGCGCACCAGACCTGCCCCCAGGCAGGCCCCGGCCCGACCGGGCGGCGTTCCCGTCGCCGCGCCGCGCCGTGCGAACGCTGCGATGCTGAGAGGGCAGGCGCGCTTCTCACGGGGCGACGAAGGTGGTGCTGACCATGGCCGGGGAGAGGCAGAGTGGTCGCGAGCCGACGGCGCCGGGGCACGAGAACGAGCCCCGGACGGGCCCCTTCCTGCGTACCCGCACGGCGGTGCCCGCCCTCCCTCCGACGTTCTTGCGGCGCGGGCGGCTGTCACGGCGCCTCGACGACGGCCTGGACACGCCGTTGACGCTGGTGAGCGGTGCCGCGGGGGCCGGGAAGACGTTGCTGGTGGCCGACTGGGCGGCCCGGGCCGGGCGGCCCGTCGCCTGGCTCACCAACGACCCCGGGCACCAGGGCGGCGGAACGTTCTGGGCCTACCTGCTGCAGGCACTGCGCGTCGCCGGTGAACCGGTGCCCCCGGAGGTCGGGATCCCCGCCTGCGGGGACCGGGTCGACCCGATGTTCCCCTCGCGTCTGGCCGGCGCGCTGTGCGAACGGGAACGGCCGGTGGTCGTGGTGCTGGACGAGTACGACCGGGTGACCGATCCGGAGATCGCCGCACAGCTGGAGTTCGTCCTGCGCCACGCGGGCGAGGGGCTGCGCCTCTTCCTCGTCACCCGCAACGAGCCCCGGCTCCCCCTGCACCGCTACCGGGCGTCCGGTCAGCTGACCGAGATCAGGAACGCGGACCTGGCCTTCACCCCCGACGAGGCCGCCACGCTCCTCGAACTGCACGGCCTGCGCCTCGCCCGGCACGCCACGCTCGGGCTCGTGGAGCACACGCGCGGCTGGGCCGCGGGACTGCGGCTGTGCGCGCTGGCGGCACGGAACAGTCCGGACCCGGAGCGGTACCTGAAGGAGTTCGAGGCGGGCCACTCCGCCGTCGCCGACTTCCTGCTTGCGGAGGTGCTCGACCGGCAGGGCCCCGGCATCCGGGGCCTGCTGCTGCGGGTGAGTGTGCTCGACGACTTCCGGCCCGAGCTGGCGGACGCGCTGACCGGGCGCCGGGACGCCGAGTCCGCGCTGGCGGGGCTGCGGCGGCAGAACGCGTTCGTCGAGTACCTGGGAGACGTCTCGTACCGGCTGCACCCGCTGTTCGCGGAGATCCTCCGCGCCCACCTGCGTGAGCGGCTGCCCGGTCTGGAGGCGGAACTGCACCGGCGGGCGGCGGTGTGGCTGCGGCGGCACGGGCGGCTCACCGAGGCGCTGCGGCACGGAGCCGCCGCCGACGACTGGGAGTTCACGGCCGGGGCGCTGCTCGGGGACCTCGCCGTCGGCCAGTTGTTCACCGGGCTGCGGTCCGCCGACCTCTCCGCCCTGTTCGCACGGATGCCCGCCACGGCCACCACCCCGGCCGCGGAGCTGGTCCGCGCGGCACGCGGCCTGGCCCGGTCCGACCTGGAGGGTGGTCTGGCCCATCTGCGGCACGCCGAACGGGCCCTGACGGCGGACGCCCCGGCGACCACCCGGATGTGCGAGGCGCTGCTCCAGGCACTGGCGGCGCGGCTGACCGGCTCGCCGGAGCGGGCGGCGACGGCGGCCGGGACCGCGGGGAAGCTGCTCAGCGAGCTGCCGGAGGGGCTGCTGGACGAGCACCCCGAGGTCGTCGCCCTCCTGCGGGCCCATGTGGGCTGCGCCTTGCTCTGGGCCGGCCGCCTGGACGAGGCACGGGCCGAACTGGCGGCCGTGGCGGGCGGCGACGAACGGGCGGCGACGGCACCGGCCCGCGAGGACGCGCTCGGACACCTCGCCCTGATCGACTACCTGGACGGGCGCCCCTCGGCCGCCGAGAGCAGGGCACTGGCGGCCACGGCGGTACGGCGCCGGTTCAGTCTGCCGGGGCGGTCCGGGTCGGGCATCGCCCTCGTGGTGCTCGCGGCGGTCGCCGTGGAACGCGACGAACTCGATCGCGCCGAGGCACTGCTCGACGTGCCGGGCGGCGGGGAACAGGCGGTGCGGGACCCGGTGTGCGCGGGGGCCCGGGCCGCCACCACGGCCCGGCTGCTGCTGGCCCGCGGCCGGGCCCGCGCCGCGTTCGACGCACTGCGGCGGCCGGTGCCCGGAGTGACCGTCTCACCGTGGCTGGAGGCGCACCGCACCGTGCTGACCGCCGCCGCGCACCAGGCCGCGGGAGACCGGGGGGCGGCAGGCGCTGTCCTGCGACGCGTTCCGCCCGGGTTCCCGATGTGCGCCGTGGAGGCCGCGGGCGTCCAGTTCGCCGCGGGTTTCCCCGAGGCGGCGCTGAGGCGGCTCGACGCGCTCCCCGCGCGGGGCGACCCTGGTCCGGCCGTGCGGGTGCGGGCCGCGCTGCTCAGGGCACGGGCGGCCGATGCCGCCGGGGACGCCGTCGCCGCCCGCAGGCTGGTCGGCCACGCCGTGCGGGAGGCGCGGCGCGAGCGGCTGCGGCGCCCGCTGCTCGACACCGGCCCCTGGGTGCGTCCGCTGCTGGCCCCGGCGCCCGCACCGCCGCCCGCGGCACCGGTCGTGCCGGACCTCAGTCCGAGGGAGCGGGAGGTGCTGAGCGGGGTCGCGCGGCTGATGTCGTACGAGGAGATCGGTGCCGACCTGTTCATCTCGGTGAACACGGTCAAGACCCACCTCAAGAGCGCCTACCGCAAGCTGTCCGTGAACCGGCGCTCCGACGCCGTGCGCCGCGCGCGGGAGCTGCACCTGCTGTGAGGCGGCGGCGGCTCACACCGGGCGCTGGCGCAGCTCCATGACCCGCAGGCCGAGGGACTGGCAGCGGTCGAGCAGCCCGTACAGCTGCGCCTCGTCCACGACGGCCCCGTACAGCACCGTCTGGCCGTCCATCTCCACGTGCTCCAGCTCGGGGAAGGCCCTGGCCAGCGCTGCCGACAGATGACCGTCGACACGAATCTCGTAGCGCATCCCATCGCCTCCCTCCTGCGATGCGCGCCCGCGTCAGTCGGGTGGCGGCTCTCTGCCCTGCCGCCGCAGGCCGGTCTGCACGGCGCCCACCAGCACCCGCGCGGCCACACCCACCAGGAGCAGGCCGCCGGCCATCTGGATCATCACCACCAGCCGGCCCGTCTGGGAGTGGGCGACGATGTCGCCGTACCCCACGGTGGCGAACGTGGCCAGCGTGAAGTACAGCGAGTCCGTCTTGGTCAGCGCCTCGCTGAAGGTTCCCGGACTGGCCCGCTCCAGCAGGTAGTAGAACGCGGCGAACAGCACCAGGAACAGCACGGCCGTGGCGGCGAGGGCCTCGGCGGCCCGCAGCCGGGGGTGCGGGGAGCGCAGGATGGCCCGGATCTCCCACAGGAAGACCAGGACGACCGCGACCAGGCCGCACACGAACGCCGCCCAGGTGGCGGCCGTGGGGCGCTCGTCCAGCGGCAGCAGGTAGTAGGCGGCGAACAGACCCGTCGTCACGCCCGCGGCCCGCGCGAGGGCCACGGCCGTCGCCCGCCGCCGGGACACCGACCCGGTGAGCGGGTCGGGACCCGCCCGGTCGTCCACCGGTCCGTCCACAGCCTCATCACACCGCCGGACACGGCCGGGCCGGATCACCCGCGGAGGGTGATCCCGCGCGCTCCCGCCGTCGCGACACTGGGGACATGGACGGACAGGTGTTTCTGGCGTACGACTATCCGCTGCTCAGCGTCTTCTGGTCGCTGCTCTGGTTCTTCCTGTGGATCATGTGGATCATCCTGCTCTTCCGCATCGTGACCGACATCTTCCGCGACGACGAGCTCGGTGGCTGGACCAAGGCGGGATGGATGGTGTTCGTCATCGTCCTCCCCTTCGTCGGCGTCCTCATCTACGTGATCGCCCGGGGCAGCGGCATGGGCCGCCGTGAGCACGCCCATGTTCGGGCCCGGCAGGAGGAGGTCGACGACTACATCCGCAAGACGGCGGGGAGCGGGCACGGGCGGAGCGGCAGCGTGGACGAGCTGGCCAGGCTCTCCGAGATCCGTGCCCGCGGCGACATCACGGAGGACGAGTTCCGCAGGGCGAAGGAGCTGGTACTCAGCGGCTCCGGGCCGGCCGGACCCAAGGAGGCACGATGACCGCGACCCACGGCGCACGCGCGCACACGACCAGGGGGGCGATGGCCGGCGGGCTCACGGCCTTCGCGGGCGTGATGCTGATGATCTCGGGGCTGCTCGGGATCTTCCGGGGCATCATGGCGATCGCCGAGGACGACGTGTTCGTCGCGACGCCCGAGTACGTCTTCCGGTTCGACCTCACCGGCTGGGGCTGGATCCATCTCGCGCTGGGCATCCTGGCGGTGCTCGTCGCGCTGGGTCTCTTCCGCGCCTCGCTGTGGGCGCGGGTGGTCGGGGTCGGCGTCGCGGGGCTCGTCCTCATCGCGAACTTCCTCTCCCTGCCCTACTACCCGGTCTGGTCGATCGTGGTGATCGCGATGTCGGCGTTCATCATCTGGGCGCTGTGCGTGGTCCGGCAGGACGAGTGACGCCGGCCGCCCTCAAGGGCGGTACGCCGCCGCGTCCTTGGTCAGCTGGACGGCGGCGAGCAGGGTGAGACCGGGCGCCTCCCCGCGCAGCGTCTTGACGGCCCGCACGGAGTCGACGGGGCCCTCGTGACCGGCCGCGGCGAGGCGTTCGTGGACCCAGCGGGCGCGCAGCTGAGCGTCGGAGGCCGCGGCGGCCCGCTCGGCGACGGCGGCGGCCGCCTCCAGGCCGGGCCGTTCCTCGGGCGTCGCCGTGGCGAGCGCCTGGCGGATCCCGTGGGCGATGACGTCGGCGTCGCGCAGGACGAGGACGTTGAGTTCCGGTGGCTTGCTCAGTCCGAACATGCGGTCATCGTCGATGCCACGGCCCGTCCGGAGCAAGGCGCTTGAGGAGTTCCTGAGCCAACCCGCCCGTGTCCGTTTCCTTCAAGAGCCGGGCGGCGCGCTCTGCCTACGGTGGCGTCATGACCGCACGATTCAACGCCATCGGCCTCGTCGTCTCCGACATGTCCGCCTCCGTGGCCTTCTACCGCCGGCTCGGCTTCGCGTTCCCCGGCGGCTGCGAGGGGCAGCCGCACGCGGAGGCCGAACTGCCGGGCGGCATCCAGCTGCTGCTCGACACCGAGGAGTCCGTCCAGTCCTTCATGCCCGGGTGGCAGCCGCCGGCCGGGGGCGGGCGCCATTCGCTCGCCCTGCTGTGCGACACACCCGCCGAGGTCGACGCGCTCTACGCCGAATTGACCGCCGCCGGCTGCCACGGCGAGCGGAAGCCGTGGGACGCCGACTGGGGCCAGCGGTACGCCGTACTGGGCGACCCCGACGGCCACGGTGTGGACCTGTTCGCGCCGCTAGCGACGGCCGCCGAGTAGGTCGCCAGGAGTGACGCCCGCCAGGTCCCGTACGTCCCGCGTCAGGTGGGCCTGGTCCGCGAAGCCGGTCCGGGCGGCCGTTTCGGCGAGGGGCGTGCCGGCGCGGGCCAGGGCGAGGGCGCGTTGCAGGCGCAGTACCCGGGCCAGGGTCTTGGGGCCGTAGCCGAAGGCGGCCAGGGAGCGCCGGTGCAGCAGGCGGGCGCCGATGCCGAGTTCGTCGGCGGTGTCGGCGACCGGGCGGCCCGCGTCGAGGGCGGCCACGATCCGGCGCAGCAGCGGGTCGGGGGGCTCCGCCTCGGCGGCCCGGGACAGCGCGGCCTCCTCCAGTCCGCTCGCCGGATCGGCGGCCGCGTTCACCCGCGCGGCCAGCTGCCGGGCGCGGGCGGCCGGCCAGAGGTCGGTGAGGTCGACGCGCCGGTCGCGCAGCTCGCGGGCGGGGACGCCGAGGAGCGCGGGCGCGGTGCCGGGCGGGAAGCGGACGCCCGCCCAGGGGGCCGGGGTGCCCTCCGTGAGGTGGGCGCGGGTGTCGGGTCCGGCGACCAGGAGCCGGCCGTCGTGCCAGAGCAGGTCCATGCAGCCGTCCGGCAGGACCCGTCCCGGTTCCGGCTCGGTCGGGGTGTTGGTCCACACCACGGCGCCGGTCAGGCGGGAGGCGCGTTCCGCGTACACGGGTGCCAGGTTACGCCGGTGCCCGGTACTCCTGCGGGCTGACGCCGTACACCCGCTTGAAGGCGGTGGACAGGGCGAAGGCGCTGCCGTAGCCGACCCGGCGGGCGATCGCGCCCAGGGTGTCCTCGCTGTCGCGGAGCCGGTCGGCGGCGAGGGCGAGGCGCCAGCCGGTGAGGTACGCCATCGGGGGTTCGCCCACCAGGTCGGTGAAGCGCCGGGCCAGGGCGGCGCGGGACACCCCGGACTTCGCGGCGAGGGACGCCACCGTCCACGGGTGCGCGGGGTCGTCCTGGAGCAGCCGCAGCGCGGGGCCGACGACGGGGTCGCCCAGGGCCCGGTACCAGGCGGGCGCCTCGCCGGACGGTCCGGCGAACCAGGCCCGCAGCGCGGCGATGACCAGCAGGTCGAGGAGGCGGTCCAGGACCACCTCCTGGCCCGGTTCGTCGCGCGCGACCTCCGTCATGAGCAGGGGGGTGAGCGGGTTGTCCCAGGCGTCGGAGGTGAGGGACAGCAGCGGGGGCAGGGCGTCGAGGAGCCGCCCGCCGATCTCGCCCCGCACCAGGTAGCTGCCGATCAGCAGCACCGCCGCGCCGTCGGGCCGGTCGCCCCAGGCGCGTACGCCGAGGTCCATCGAGCCGTTGAGGGGCCGCCCGTCCGGGTAACTGCACGCCCCGCCCGGCAGGATCACCGCCTGCGGGGCGGTGGCCGGGTCGTCGGCGCAGGTGTAGGGCTCGGGCCCGCGCGCGACGGCGAGATCACCGGCCCGCAGCCGCACCCGCTCCCCCGCGTCCGGCACCACCCACGCGTCACCGCGGACCACGAGCATCACCGTCAACGGCGCCCGGTCCTCGACCCGGACGGCCCAAGGCGGATCGAAACAGGCACGGATCATGAACGCCCCACGGGCGCGGGGGCCTTCCAGCAGACCGGCGAGTGCGTCCATGGCGGCCCAGCGTAGACGCACACACATGCGGGCGAGCCGTTCGACGATGGGAACGTGCGGCACCCGGCAGTTGACTGGGGTCATGACGCGGACGAGCAGGCGAGAGAAGACGACGATCGTCGTGACGGGGGCCTCCGGGCGCACCGGACGGCGGGTGGCCGAGGCGGCACGGGCGGACGGGCACGTCGTACGGGCGGCGTCCCGGGCGACCGGCTTCGACTGGTGGGACCGGTCGACCTGGGCGGACGTCCTGCGCGGAGCCGACGCGGCCTATCTGGTCCATCCCGCGGACGTCGGCGCCCCCGACGCCGCCGACACGATCGGCGCTTTCGCGCGGGAGGCGGCCGGGCTCGGCATACGACGGCTGGTGCTGCTGTCGGCGCGGGGCGAGGAGCGGGCGCGGCCCACCGAGGAGGCGCTGGCGGAGGCGGGGGCGCACTGGACGGTCGTGCGGTCCGCGTGGTTCGCGCAGAACTTCAGCGAGGGCCCGCTGGTCGCGGAGGTGCGCGAGCGCGGGGAACTGGTCTTCCCGGCCGGCGGGGTCTCGGAGCCGTTCGTGGACCTGCGGGACGTCGCGGACGTGGTGGTGGCAGCGCTGACCTGCGGCGACCGGTACGCCGGGCGGACACTGGAGGTCTCGGGGCCCCGGCTGCTGACCTTCGGGGAGGCGGTCGCGGAGATCGGGAAGGCGACGGGCCGCGCGCTGACGTACCGGGCGGTCTCGGCGCGGGAGTACGGCGAGAACCTGGTTTCCTTCGGCGTGCCGGGGGAGGAGGCCGCGTTCCTCGTGGAGCTGTTCGGCTCGCTGCTCGACGGCCGCAACGCCCATCTCTCGGACGGCGTCGAGGAGGTACTGGGCCGCGCGCCGAGGGACTTCGGGGACTTCGCCCGCGAGGGCGCGGCGACGGGGACGTGGGACCCGTCGTAGGCGGGCGAGGGTGACCGGGGCTTCGGGGTGGCGGTTCAGAGGACCGGTGCGGCCGGCCCGGCGAGGGCCTTCTCGTGCTGTGCGGCGGTCAGCCGGCGCACGAAGAGGATCGCGAGCGCCGCGGCCAGCACGTCGAATCCGGCGCTGACCGTGACCAGTCCGGCGGCGTCGCGGACCGCGTCGACGCCCTGCGCCTTGTCGTACGTGTTGGACGCGTACCGGTCGAAGAGAAGGGTCCAGACCCAGGCACCCCACCAGGCATTGAGGAGTCCTTGGTGGCGCGGCACCCGGCCGTGTGGCTCGGGCTGGGCGGCCCACAGTATGTCGGCGGCGATGCTCCGCGGAATCCAGAGGTTCGCGAGGGGGATGAACCAGCACGCGATCGCCCAGCCCGGAGACCTGCTCAGGGCGCCTGGCGCGAACACCTCCGCGTTCTGGCGGACCCGGTGGAACCAGACGATGAAGACGACGGCCGTCGCCAGCAGGGCGACGCCGTACAGCACGGTCGATCCCGCCATCGCGTAGTCGGCCCGGCTCAACTCGCCCTCGTCGTAGTCGACCGTGCCGCCCGAGGCCACCCTTCCCATCAGCGCGCGCATGTTGAGCGACGCCGCGACGATCAGCAGATCAGCGACGATGACGACACCGAGCGACGCGGTGACGGCGTGCGCCAGGCCGATCGGCGAGCGCAGCACACGGCCGGCCACGGGCGGGTGCGGACCGGGCACGGGTGTGGACGCATACGTCATGGCGGGCCCCCCGAAACGATGTTGTGCGCGGTGACCTGCCCGAGGCCCGGCGCGGCATGCCGCCGCTCCCGTGCGGTCAGCCTTGGGACCTTATCCCAAGTCGGCTGCCGTGGAAGCGCGCGTCTTTCCCCGGCCGCAAGGTGCTGCGGTTGTGCCGGCCCGGTGGACAGCGGATTCTGTAGGGGACGAACGGGGCTGGTGTGGCGCCATGAGCGCATGGAATACGGACCAGGGTGCTGACTTCCGTGGCCCTCTCGACGTCACGAGGGCGGCCACGGTGGTCACCGACGCGCAGAACACGGTCATCGGATGGAGCCTCGGCGCGGAGCGGCTCTTCGGCTACCAGTCCCGGGAGATCGTCGGCCGCCCCGTGAGCACGTTCCTGCCGCCCGGCCCGACGCCCTCCCTTCCCCCTCTCCTCCCCCGCTACCGGGGGAACGAGATTCGCGCCGCCCGGCACCGGGACGGAACCGAGGTGATCGTCGCCATCGCCGGGTGCCCGCTGCCAGGCGCCGGAACGGCGGTGCGGGTCCTCGTCGCGACGGAGCTGAAGGATCTCCGGCTCTGGGACTCCCGGCTGGCACTGTTGCACGGACTGGCCACCCAGTCCCCCGTCGGCCTGGCCATCTACGACGCCGATCTTCGCCTGACCTGGTGCAACACGGCCTTCGAACGGGAGATCGGACAACCGTTCGCCGAGTTCCGCGGCCTTCGGGCCGATGAGCTGTACTCCGACGGAAGATTCGTGACCAAGGGGCATCCGCCCACTCTCGACGCGGTCATGCATCACGTGCTGGACACCGGCGAATCCTTTCTCGACCTGCACTTCCAGGGCCGCCCGCCGAGCGATCCGACCACGGAGCACCTCTGGTCCTGTGCCTACTACCGGCTCCAGGACGCCGACGGCCACGTCGTCGGCGTGTGCGAGGACGCGTTCGACATCTCCGATCGCTACAGGGCGCAGCGGCGACTGGCGCTGCTCGTCGAGGCGGGTCGCGGGATCGGAACCGCCCTCGACGTGGTGGTCACCGCCGAGAAGATCACCGAGGTCTCCGTACCGGCGTTCGCCTCCACGGTCACGGTCGATCTCGCGCGGGTGGTCCTGGAAGGCGAGATACCGGCCGCCAGCAGCCCTGCGGCCATGCCTCTGGTGCGGGTGTCCGCCCGCTCGGCCGGGCGGGCGGACACCGGGAGGGCCGACACCGAGAAGCCGGTCGAGCTGCATCCGTCCTCGCCGGCCGTGGATCGGTCGTCCGCAGCCCACTCACCCGTGGAGTACGCCGCCGGTTCGCCGCAGGACCGCAGCCTCTCCTCGGGCGGGCTCGTGCTCGACAACGCGACCCTGGTCGTACCGCTCCGGGCCGGGAACGGCCTCCTGGGCCTCGTCACCTTCATGCGCGAAGCCGAGTCGGCCACCTTCGACGGCGGTGAAGTCGCACTGGCCGACGAGTTGGTCGCCCGCACGGCCGTGTCCATCGACAACGCCCGCCGGTTCACCCGTGAACGCACCGCCGCCCTGGCGCTGCAACGTCAGTTGCTGCCGCGGCAGCTACCCGCGGCGTCAGCCGTCGACCTGGCCTACCGCTACCTTCCCACGGACGACCTGACGGGAGTCGGTGGGGACTGGTTCGACGTGATTCCGCTCTCCGGGACCCGGGTCGGACTCGTGGTCGGGGACGTGGTCGGTCACGGCCTGCAGGCAGCCGCCACCATGGGGCGGCTGCGTACGACCGTACACGCGTTCGCCCAGATGGACATGGATCCCGTCGAGCTGCTGTCACGTCTCGACGACCTGGTGGCGCAGTCCGCGGAGGAGCAGTGGGGCGGGACGGGTGTGCCGGACGGCACCCACGCGGATGTGACCACGGGGGCGACCTGCCTCTACGCGGTCTACGACCCGGTTTCGCGACGCTGTGTCATGGCGAGGGCCGGGCACCTGCCACCGGCGGTCGTCGACCCGGAGGGCCGGGTGACCTTTCCGGATCTCCCGGCCGGCCCGCCCCTGGGTCTCGGCGGCCTGCCGTTCGAGTCACTGGAGATCGAACTTCCGGTGGGCAGCCTGCTGGCCCTCTTCACCGACGGTCTGGTCGAGGACCGCGACCACGACATCGATCACGGCCTCGACACCCTGGGACAGGTGCTCGGCGACCGGCACGCCCCCCTCGAAGAGCTGTGCGACCGCGCCGTGGCGGAGCTCCTGCCGAGCGGCCCCGCGGCAGACGACACCGCCCTGCTGCTCGTCCGTACCCGCGAACTCGACGCTTCGCAGGTCGTCGAATGGGAACTGCCCGCCGAACCGGCCTGCGCGGGCCGTGTCCGGGACCTGGCCACCCGGCAACTGCACCACTGGGACCTCGAGGAACTGTCCTTCACGACCGAACTGGTCGTCAGCGAACTGGTGACCAACGCGGTCAGACACGCCGAAGGTCCGATCCAGGTACGCCTCATCCGGGACCGCACCCTCTTGTGCGAGGTCGCCGACAGGGGCCACACGTCACCGCACCTACGCCACAGTGCCGAGGACGACGAGGGTGGGCGCGGCCTGTTCATCGTGGCGCAACTCGTCCAGAGGTGGGGCACCCGCTACTCCCCCTCCGGCAAGACCATCTGGACCGAGCAGGCCTTTCAGACGGCGGAGGGCCGGCACGGTCTCCGCCCGCATGCGGGGGCCCCTTCGCAGGAATGAGGCGGGGTGCGGCGACACGTGGCGGCGAGGGCGCCGCTCAGCCCGCCGCGAGGCCGGGTGGCCCGCCACAGCCCGGATCACACGGCGTCCATCCGGCGTGCGTCCCCGCCATGGCCCGAGGTCCGCGCACCCGACGCCGCTCACGAGGCTTCCGGCTTGTCGTGGTTTGCGGGTGGTGTGTGCTTCGCGTGGGTGCGCAGGCGGGCCGTGACGTCCTCCGGGGGGAGGAAGCGGGACCAGCGTTCCGGGAACTCCGAGGGCATGTCGGGGTCCGACTCGCCGTTCGCGGAGGCGCGGGCCACGTAGTCGGCGACCTGGGCCTGGCGCAGCCGCTTGTTGGCCTCGCGGGCCGCGGCGGTGGCGGCGGCCGGCCAGACCCGGTCGATGGCCGCGTTGACCGCGGCCCCGACGAGCACCGCGAACGCGGACACACCGATCCACAGCAGCACGGCGACCGGCGCGGCCAGCGAGCCGTAGATCGTGGGGCCCTCGACGGTGCTGGTGAGGTAGATGCGCAGCAGGAAGCTGCCGAGCACCCACATGCCGAGGGCGACCAGCGCGCCGGGCACGTCCTCGATCCACGGGGAGCGCACCGGCACGGAGACGTGGTACAGCGTGGTCAGGAAGGCCACCGACAGGAGGATCACGACAGGCCAGTACAGGACCTGCACGACCGTCGTCGACCAGGGCACGATCCGCACCACCGCGTCCGGTCCGGCCACCATCAGCGGCAGCGCGACGGACCCGATCAGCAGCGCCACCAGGAAGAGGAGGAAGGCCACCAGGCGGGTCTTGACGATGCCCCGGACGCCGTCGAGGCCGTACATCACGGTGATGGTGTCGATGAAGACGTTCACCGCGCGGGAGCCCGACCACAGGGCGATCAGGAAGCCGATGGAGATCACGTCGGGCCGGCCGCCCTTGGTCACGTCGTCAAGGATCGGCTCGGTGATCTGCTTGACGCCCCGCTCGGAGAGCACCGCGCGGGAGGCGTCCAGGATGTTGTTGCGCAGGCTCTCGGTGGTGTCGGCGCCGATCCAGGAGTCGACGTAGCCGAGCAGCCCCAGGAGGCTCAGCAGCAGGGGCGGCACGGACAGCAGGGTGAAGAACGCGGCCTCGGCGGCCAGGCCGAGGATGCGGTACTCCATGCACGAGTTGACCGTGTCCTTGAGCAGCAGCCAGGCGGTCCTGCGTTTGGAGACGTTCCGGTACAGGACCCGGGCACGATGAAGCCGGCCGGAGGGCCGTTCGGGGGATTCACTTGCTGGCTGCACGACCTAAAGGTATCCGCCGACGGGGGTCGCACTCATCCGCGGACGCCCACCGGCCGGTGCCGACTCCGCGCAGGTCCCCGGCACGATAGGTTCACGTTCATGGCAGGCAGCACCCACACCGTGACGAATCAGGCGCCGCCGCTGGTCGGCCACGACGTCTTCACCGGCGACCGGGCCCTGACGGCCGCCGTCGAGCGGCACCTGGCACCGGAGCTGCGCGAGGAGGCGCTGGCCGAGCTGTCGGGCCTGGGCCGCAGCTGCGGGTCGCTCCAGGCCCAGGAGTGGGGCGAGCAGGCCAACACGAACCCGCCGGTCCTGCGCACCCACGACCGGTACGGCCACCGCGTCGACGAGGTCGACTTCCACCCGGCCTGGCACCGGCTCCTCGGCAAGGGCGTCGCGGCCGGTCTGACCGCGGCCTGGACCCGGCCGGGCGGGCACGTGCGGCGCGCGGCCGGCTTCCTCGTGTGGACCCAGGTGGAGGCGGGCAACTGCTGCCCGCTGTCCATGACGCACGCCGCCGTGCCGGCCCTGCGCGCCGATCCGGACCTGGCCGCCGAGTGGGAGCCGCGGCTGACCTCGCAGGTGTACGACCGTGAGCTGCGGCCGGCCCGGCTGAAGGCCGGCGCCCTGTTCGGCATGGGCATGACGGAAAAGCAGGGCGGCAGCGACGTACGGGCGAACACCACGTCGGCCCGGCCGCTGGCCGAGGACGGCACGTACGAGCTGACCGGGCACAAGTGGTTCTGCTCGGCGCCCATGTCGGACGGCTTCCTGGTGCTGGCGCGGGCCCCGGGCGGGCTGACCTGCTTCCTGGTGCCGCGCGTGCTGGCCGACGGCACCCGCAACGTGTTCCTGATCCAGCGGCTCAAGGACAAGCTGGGCAACCGGTCCAACGCCTCCGCCGAGGTCGAGTTCGACGGCACCTGGGCCCGCCGGGTGGGCGAGGAGGGGCGCGGGGTGCCCACCATCATCGACATGGTGGCGGCGACCCGGGTCGACTGCGTGCTGGGCTCGGCGGGTCTGATGCGGCAGGCCGTGGCGCAGGCGGTGCACCACTGCGGGTACCGGGAGGCGTTCGGCGCGAAGCTGGCCGACCAGCCGCTGATGCGCAACGTCCTCGCCGACCTGGCGATCGAGTCGGAGGCGGCGACCACGCTCGCGCTGCGGCTGGCGGCCGCCCAGGACGCGGCGGGCGACGGCGACGAGCGGGAGCGGGCGCTGCTGCGGCTGGCGGTGCCGGCGGCGAAGTACTGGGTGACGAAGCGGTGCGCGCCGGTCGTGGTGGAGGCCGCCGAGTGCCTGGGCGGCAACGGCTACGTCGAGGAGTCCGGCATGCCCCGGCTGGTGCGCGAGTCGCCGCTCAACTCGATCTGGGAGGGCGCCGGCAACGTGCAGGCGCTGGACGTGCTGCGGGCGCTGGGGCGGGAGCCGCTGGCGATGGACGCGTACCTGGCGGAGGTGGGGCGGGCGCGCGGCGCCGATCACCGGCTGGACGCGGCGATCCGGGGCCTGTTGACGGAACTGGCGGACCTGGCGGGCGCCGAGGGGCGGGCGCGGCGGCTGGTGGAGCGGCTGGCACTGGTGCTCCAGGGCTCGCTCCTGGTCCGGTACGCGCCGCCGGAGGTGGCCGACGCGTTCTGCGCCGCGCGGCTGGGCGGCGACGGGGGCGCGGCCTTCGGCACGCTGCCGCCGACCCTGGACCTGGCGTCGGTGGTGGAGCGGGCCCGGCCGGGGGCCTGATCCGGCCAGGTGGTGCGGAGGTGGTGCTGCGCCGACACGGCACCACCTCCGCCACACGGGCCTGTTCGGGCCGCGTACGCCGCTCGGGACGGCGTGGTGCAAGTCTGGCCAGCCGCCCCGCCGTCCACCAGGGTTGCAGGGGGTTGCAACTTGCTGTCGGTCGTATGCGGACTGTGCCCTCACGAGGACGGGCAAGCGGTCACTATGAGACGGACATCCGGCTTCCGGGAGGACGAGGACCTGTGGCGCTCTCGCCGATGGACGTGACGCAGTTCGCCGCCGTCGACGCGGCGCGTGCGGCCCGGATGCTCAGCGAGGTCCGCTCCGCCAGGCTCTCCGGCGGACAGGCCCCGGTGGCGCCGAGGCCGGTGATCGAGCAGTCCTGGGACCGGGTGCTGCGCAGCGGCGTCGATCCCGACCACGACGTCCGCTCCGGGCTGCTGTCGCCGGAGGAGGTGCGGCGGCGGCGCGAGTCGTCGCCGCTGCGGCACGTGCTGCCGGTGCTGCGGGAGACGCTGCTCTCGGTCGCGGACGTCGCCCACCACATCATGGTGGTCGCGGACGAGGACGGCCGGGTGCTGTGGCGGGAGGGCAGCGCGCCGGTGCTGCGCAGGGCGGACGGGCTGGGGTTCGAACTCGGCGCGGACTGGCGGGAGGAGGTCGTCGGCACCAACGGCGTGGGGACGCCTGCGGTGACCCGGCGGCCCGTACAGGTCTTCGCCTCCGAGCACTTCGTCCGGTCCCAGGCGACCTGGACCTGTGCCGGGGCGCCGATCACCGACCCGCGCAGTGGCCGGCTGCTCGGCGTGGTCGACGTGAGCGGGCCGCTGGAGACGATGCACCCGGCGACGCTGGCCTGGGTCGACTCGGTGGCCAAGCTCGCCGAGGCCCGGCTGCGTGAACTGCACGTGCGGGCGCTGGAGCGGCTGCGGGCGGTGGCCGCGCCGGTGCTGGCCCGGCTGGACGGGCGGGCACTGGTGACGGACCGGGACGGCTGGACGGCGGCGGTGACGGGGATGCCGTACGTGGACCGGGTGGCGCTGCCCAAGTCGCCCGAGGCGGGGACGAGGTGGCTGCCGGCGATCGGGGCGTGCACCGTGGAGCCGCTGGCCGGGGGCTGGCTGGTGCGGGCCGCCGAGGGGCCGGTGCCGGAGGGTGCCACCCGGATCGTGCTGGACCTCGAAGAGCCGCGCCGCCGGTCGGTGCGGGTGCTGGGCGGAGCGGGCGAGTGGACCCGGGAACTGAGTCCCCGGCACGCCGAGTTGCTGTACCTGCTGGCCGTGCACCGGGGCGGTCGCAGCGCCGCGGGCCTGGCCGAGGACGTGTTCGGCGACCCGGCCCGCACGGTGACGGTACGGGCCGAGATGTCGCGGGTCCGCAGGTATCTGGGCCCGTATCTGGAACACCGGCCGTATCGTTTCTGCGAAGCCGCGGAGGTGGAGCTCCTCCTCCCGCCCGACCCCCGCGACCTGCTCCCCCACTCCACCGCTCCGGCGGTACGGGAGGGCCGGGCGACGCTGGGCGTGCCTTGACGCACGCGGTATCCCGGCAAACCCCCCGGTTGGCCGTAAAGACGGATTGATTTCGCATAATTGCAACGTCCGCGTCCGCGGACCCCGCCGACTGCCGTAGCATCCTCTTCTGACCGTCCCATCCGCTCCTCGGTCAACACGTCCACCGTCGAGCGCAGTTGGTCCGGTGTCCGTGGAGGTTCCATGAAGCATCGCGGCAGACACCGCCGGCGCAAGCGGGGACGGGCGCTGCGCGCGGCCCTGACCGGGGCGGCCCTCGCCCTGACCGGCGCCGCCACGCTGATCAGCGCCTCACAGGCCACGGTCGCCGACGACCCCGGCACCCTCAAGCCCCTCACCTCCGCCGCCGAGACCGACGCCCTGCGGCTGACGGAGCACCGCGTCCCCGGGCCCTGGCTCGACCGGCTCTCCGCCGCCATGGGCGAACCGGTGGGCGTCGACGCCGTACTCGACTCCGCCGACCGCACCCTGCGCGACGCCGCCGACTGCACCGCGGGAGAGAAGGAGTCCCTGCCGGTCTCCCCCGCCGCCACCCGCGCCTACTGCTGGGACGAGGCCGACACCGAGGGCTGGCTGCCCGGCGCGGTCACCACCTCGGGCGACGCGGACGAGGACGGGTCCTGGGGCGCCCACCGCGTCATCGTCTCCGCCTGGTCCCGGGACGACGGCACCCCCCAGGGCGGCCTCGCCCGGGTCTCGTTCGTCGACGCCGACGACCCCGACCGCCTCGGCTACACCTCGGCGCTCCTCGCCGTCCCGGTCGACGGCGGGCACGACTACCGGGGGCTCGCCTCCCCCGTCACCGGCATGGTCTGGTACCAGGACAAGCTGCTGGTCACCACCGCCGCCGGGGACCGCGACGCGCTGTACGTGTACGAGGTGGACCGCGTCCAGCGCGCCACCACCGCGGCCACCGCCGTCGGCCGGGTGCCGGGCGGCTGGGCGGCCAACGGTCACCGCTACGTACTGCCCGCCGTCGCCTCCTACCGCCTCCCCGACACCGACGACGCCGCACGGCCCGGCGCGATCTCCCTGGACCGCGGCACCGCCCCCGACAGCCTGGTGGCGAGCGAGCGGGTGGCCGCGGACGGCGACCGCCCCACCCGGCTGTGGCGCTATCCGCTGAGCACCGGCCCGGACCGCAGCGGCCTCCCGGCCACCGACTCCGCCGGACACGTGGACGCGGTGGAGGCGTACGAGACCGGGGCGGCCGAGGTCGGCGGCGTGCTGTCGCACCGCCCGGCGGGCGCCGCACGCACCGCCTGGTACCTGGACCGCGCGGCCGGCGGCCGCGAAGGACGCGGCACCCTGTGGCGCCAGGACACGGAGGGCGCCCGGGCCACCGAGTGCGGCTCCGACGGCTCGCAGCGCTGCTGGAGCGGACAGGCGGGCTCCCTCTCCTACTGGGCGCGGACCGGCGAGGTCTGGTCCCAGTCCGGCAGCATGCTGTTCGCCCTGCCGCTGAGGTCCATCGAGGACGCGCTCGACTGATCCGCGCGGCCAGGGCCTGTCCGGGCCCTGGGGGCCGCCCGCCCGGGATCGACAGATTCGCGGACCGGATGATTCCCTGACCGGCATGACCAACATCGCCGTGACCACCTGGTCCCTGGAGCAGACGGCGCCCACCGACCTGCTGCCGGCCGCCGCCCCGGAGGGGGACGTGCGCGTCGTCCGCTCCGCGGTGCCCTCCCCCGAGTTCAGCCGCTTCCTCTACGCCTCGGTCGGCGGCGACATCCGCTGGACGGACCGGCTCGGCTGGAGCCACGCCCGCTGGCGGGAGCACCTGGACCGGCCCGGCGTGGAGACCTGGGTCGCGTACGACCGGGGCACGCCCGCCGGATACGTGGAGCTGGCGGCCGGCGACGACGGCGTGGTGGAGATCGAGTACTTCGGACTGCTCCCGGCGTTCCGGGGCCGGCGCATCGGCGGCCACCTCCTCTCGTACGGCACAGCCCGCGCCTGGGACCTCGCGGAGCGCTGGCCGGGGCTGGCCACGACCAAACGGGTGTGGCTGCACACGTGCAGCAAGGACGGCGAGCACGCCATGGACAACTACCGGCGCCGCGGCTTCCGCCTCTTCGACACCAAGGTCGAGGAGGAGGCCGACGTGGCCACGCCGGGACCCTGGCCCGGGGCGTTCCCCGCCTGATCCCCGCCGTCTGATCCCCGCCCGGCCCCAGCCCGACCGGCCGGCCTCCTGCCCGGCGGTCGTCCGCTGTGATCCACAACACCCTTGTCTCACTCTACGGGACAAGGGTGTCCGCATCTTGGATGAAGCTGGACTGTGTCCAGATCGCCGTGCCAGTCTTCCGTCATGCCTGGAACTGGAATTGCCTTGGTGAGTCGGCGGCACGTCGACCTCGGCCGCATGTCCAGCGCCATCTGTCCGGCCCGCTGAGAGCCCTCTCCAGCACTACCGGATTTCCCCGCATAAGCCTCCGCCCGCGCAAGGACGCGCATGTCTGCCATGCGCCCGTGCGCGCAGGTCAGAGCCGCTTTCCGTCTGCCTTGAAGGACGTGTCACACCATGGCCGCCACCCCACCCGAGCCTGCCGCCGCGACCCCCCGCCGCAAGGTGAGCCGTCACCGCGGTGAGGGCCAGTGGGCGGCGGGTCACTTCACCCCGCTCAACGCCAACGAGCAGACCAAGAAGGATGACGACGGTCTCAACGTACGGACACGGATTGAGACGATCTACTCCAAGCGGGGTTTCGACTCGATCGACCCCGGCGACCTGCGCGGACGTATGCGCTGGTGGGGGCTGTACACCCAGCGCAAGCAGGGCATCGATGGCGGAAAGACGGCCGTCCTGGAGCCGGAGGAGCTGGACGACAGCTACTTCATGCTCCGCGTCCGCATCGACGGCGGCGCGCTGACCACCGCGCAGCTGCGGGTCGTCGGTGAGATCTCGCAAGAGTTCGCGCGCGGCACGGCCGACATCACCGACCGGCAGAACGTCCAGTACCACTGGATCCGGATCGAGGACGTGCCCGAGATCTGGAACCGCCTGGAGGCCGTCGGCCTGTCCACGGTGACCGCCTGCGGCGACACGCCCCGGGTGATGATCGGCTCCCCGGTGGCGGGCATCGCCGAGGACGAGATCATCGACGGCACGCCGGCGCTGGAGGAGATGAAGCGCCGCGTCCTGAACAACCCCGCGTACTCGAACCTCCCCCGCAAGTTCAAGACCGCGATCTCCGGGTCGCCGGTCCTCGACGTCGTGCACGAGATCAACGACGTGGCGTTCGTCGGGGTGGAGCACCCCGAACACGGGCCGGGCTTCGACCTGTGGGTCGGCGGCGGCCTGTCCACCAACCCGAAGCTGGGCGTGCGACTGAACGCGTGGGTGCCGATCGACGACGTCCCCGACGTCTACGAGGGCGTCATCTCGATCTTCCGCGACTACGGCTACCGGCGGCTGCGCAACCGCGCCCGCCTGAAGTTCCTGGTCGCCGACTGGGGCGCGGAGAAGTTCCGCCAGGTCCTGGAGGACGAGTACCTCGAGCGGAAGCTGACCGACGGCCCGGCGCCCGCCGATCCCACCAGCCGCTGGCGCGACCACATCGGCGTGCACCGGCAGCGCGACGGCCGTTTCTACGTCGGCTTCGCCCCGCGCGTCGGCCGCGTCGACGGCACCATCCTGACCAAGGTCGCCGACCTGGCGGAGGCGCACGGCTCGGGCCGGGTCCGGACGACCGTCGAGCAGAAGATGATCATCCTCGATGTCGAGGAGGCTCAGGTCGACTCCCTGGTGGAGTCCCTGGAGGCGCTCGACCTCACCGCCCGGCCCTCCAGCTTCCGGCGCGGCACCATGGCCTGCACCGGCATCGAGTTCTGCAAGCTGGCCATCGTCGAGACCAAGGCGCGCGGCGCCTCCCTCATCGACGAGCTGGAGCGCCGCCTCCCCGACTTCGACGAGCCCCTCACCATCAACCTCAACGGCTGCCCCAACGCCTGCGCCCGCATCCAGACCGCGGACATCGGCCTCAAGGGCCAGCTGGTCCTGAACGACCGGGGCGAGCAGGTCGAGGGCTACCAGGTGCACTTGGGCGGCGCCCTCGGCCTGGAGCCCGGCTTCGGCCGCAAGGTGCGCGGCCTGAAGGTCACGGCGGAGGAGCTGCCGGACTACGTGGAGCGCGTCCTCAAGCGCTTCGAGGCCGAGCGCGAGGACGGCGAGCGCTTCGCGACCTGGGCGGCCCGCGCCTCCGAGGAGGCCCTGTCATGACCGAGCGTGCCGCGCCCTTCTACTGCCCCTACTGCGGTGACGAGGACCTGCGTCCGCACGAGCAGGGCCACGGCGCCTGGGAATGCGCGGCGTGCAACCGCGCATTCCAGTTGAAGTTCCTCGGCCTGCTGGCCCGGGGACTTCAGCCCAACTCCACGGGAGGGGAACCGATATGACCGCGGTTCGGGAAGAGCGTACGACCGACGAACTCAAGGCCCTGGCCGAGCGGGCGGGCCGCGAGCTGGAGGACGCCTCCGCCCTGGAGATCCTCCAGTGGGCGGCCGACACCTTCGGCAACCGCTTCTGCGTGACCTCCTCGATGGAGGACGCGGTCGTCGCCCACCTCGCCTCCCGCGCCCTGCCAGGAGTGGACGTCGTATTCCTCGACACCGGCTACCACTTCCCGGAGACTGTCGGCACCCGGGACGCGGTGGAGGCCGTGATGGACGTGAACGTCATTACGCTCACCCCACGCCAGACCGTCGCCGAGCAGGACGCCGAGTACGGACCCGGGCTGCACGACCGCAACCCCGACCTGTGCTGCGCGCTGCGCAAGATCAAGCCGCTGGACGAGGGCCTGGCCGGCTACCAGGCCTGGGCGACCGGTCTGCGCCGCGACGAGTCCGAGACCCGGGCGAACACCCCCGTGGTCGGCTGGGACGAGAAGCGGCGGAAGGTCAAGATCTCTCCCATCGCCAAGTGGTCACAGGAAGATGTGCAAACGTACGTCGACGAGCACGGCGTCCTCACCAACCCGCTGCTCATGGACGGCTATGCCTCCGTGGGCTGCGCGCCGTGCACCCGCCGTGTGCTGGAGGGCGAGGACGCCCGCTCCGGACGCTGGGCGGGCCTCACCAAGACCGAATGCGGACTGCACGGCTGACATGACGACGACCACCGGACCATCGAGTTTCAGGGAGAACCACGTGACGACCGGAGCCACCGTCTGGCTCACGGGCCTGCCCAGCGCCGGGAAGACCACCATCGCCCACGAGCTGGCCGGCCGCCTGCGCGAGGAGGGCAGGCGCGTCGAGCTCCTCGACGGCGACGAGATCCGCGAGTTCCTCTCCGCGGGCCTCGGCTTCGACCGCGCGGACCGGCACACCAACGTGCAGCGCATCGGCTTCGTCGCCGAACTCCTCGCCCGCAACGGCGTCACGGCACTGGTCCCGGTGATCGCCCCGTACGCGGAGAGCCGCGACGCGGTCCGCGAGCGCCACGAGGCGAACGGCACGCCGTATGTGGAGGTGCACGTGGCCACCCCCGTCGAGGTGTGCTCGGTGCGCGACGTCAAGGGCCTGTACGCCAAGCAGGCGGCGGGTGAGCTGACGGGGCTGACCGGCGTCGACGACCCGTACGAGCAGCCCCTCAAGCCCGACCTGCGCATCGAGTCGCAGCACCAGACCGTTCAGGAGTCCGCCGCGGCGGTCCACGCCCTGCTCACCGAAAGGGGACTGGCATGACGACGTCCGTGGCGGCCGTGGCGGAGGGCACCGACAGCCCTTACGCCCTCTCCCACCTCGATGCTCTCGAGTCGGAGGCGGTGCACATCTTCCGTGAGGTGGCCGGTGAGTTCGAGCGGCCGGTGATCCTGTTCTCCGGCGGCAAGGACTCCATCCTCATGCTGCACCTCGCGCTGAAGGCGTTCGCGCCCGCGGCGGTGCCGTTCTCGCTGCTGCACGTGGACACCGGGCACAACTTCCCCGAGGTCCTCGACTACCGCGACCGCACCGTCGAACGGCACGGGCTGCGGCTGCACGTCGCCTCCGTGCAGGACTACATCGACCGGGGCGTGCTCAAGGAGCGTGCGGACGGCACCCGTAACCCGCTGCAGACGCTGCCGCTGACCGAGAAGATCCAGGCCGAACAGTTCGACGCCGTCTTCGGCGGCGGACGCCGCGACGAGGAGAAGGCCCGCGCCAAGGAGCGGGTGTTCTCGCTGCGCGACGAGTTCTCCCAGTGGGACCCGCGCCGCCAGCGCCCCGAACTGTGGAACCTCTACAACGGCCGCCACGCCCCCGGTGAACACGTCCGCGTCTTCCCCCTGTCCAACTGGACCGAGCTGGACGTGTGGCAGTACATCGCCCGCGAGAACATCGAACTGCCCGCCATCTACTACGCCCACGAACGCGAGGTGTTCGCCCGCGCCGGGATGTGGCTGACCGCGGGTGAGTGGGGCGGCCCCAGGGCCGGCGAAGCCGTGGAGAAGCGGCTGGTGCGCTACCGCACCGTCGGTGACATGTCCTGCACCGGCGCCGTCGACTCCGACGCCGACAGCATCGAGAAGGTCATCGCCGAGATCGCCGTCACCCGGCTCACCGAACGCGGCGCCACCCGCGCCGACGACAAGATGTCCGAGGCCGCGATGGAAGACCGCAAGCGCGAGGGGTACTTCTAGACATGACCCGCACCACCGAACCCACCGGAGCCCTGTCCATCTGGCAGCTGTCCGAGACGACGCTGCTGCGGTTCGCCACCGCCGGCTCCGTCGACGACGGCAAGTCCACCCTCGTCGGACGCCTCCTGCACGACTCCAAGTCGGTCCTCACCGACCAGCTGGAGGCCGTGGAGCGGGCCTCCGCGAGCCGCGGCCAAAACGCCCCCGACCTCGCCCTGCTCACCGACGGCCTGCGCGCCGAACGCGAACAGGGCATCACCATCGACGTCGCCTACCGCTACTTCGCCACCCCCAGGCGCCGCTTCATCCTCGCCGACACCCCCGGACACGTGCAGTACACGCGGAACATGGTCACCGGCGCCTCCACCGCCGAGCTGACGGTGATCCTGGTCGACGCCCGCAACGGGGTCGTGGAACAGACCCGCCGGCATGCGGCCATCGCCGCGCTGCTGCGGGTGCCGCACGTCGTCCTCGCCGTGAACAAGATGGACCTGGTCGACTACCGCGAGCCCGTGTTCGCCGCGATCGCCGAGGAGTTCACCGCCTACGCCACCGAGCTGGGCGTCCCCGAGGTCACCGCGATCCCCATCTCCGCACTGGCCGGGGACAACGTCGTCGAGCCCTCCGCGGTCATGGACTGGTACGGCGGACCCACCGTGCTGGAGCACCTGGAGACCGTGCCGGTCAGCCACGACCTCGCAAACTGCCACGCCCGGCTGCCCGTGCAGTACGTGATCCGCCCGCAGAGCGCCGAACATCCCGACTACCGGGGTTACGCCGGTCAGATCGCCGCGGGCACCTTCCGCGTCGGCGACGAGATCACCGTCCTGCCCTCCGGACGCACCTCGAAGGTGTCCGGGATCGACCTGCTCGGGGTGCCGGTCCAGGAGGCCTGGACGCCGCAGTCGGTGACCCTGCTGCTCGAGGACGACATCGACGTCTCCCGCGGCGACCTGATCGTGCCCCGCAAGGACGCCCCCGCCACCAGCCAGGACGTCGAGGCCACCGTCTGCCACGTCGCCGACGCCCCCCTCACCGTCGGCCACCGGGTCCTGCTCAAACACGGCACCCGCACCGTCAAGGCGATCGTCAAGGACATCCCGGCCCGGCTCACGCTGGACGACCTGTCCCTGCACCCGCACCCCGGACAGCTCTCCGCCAACGACATCGGCCGGGTCACCATCCGCACCGCCGAACCCCTGCCCGCCGACTCCTACGCCGACTCCCGCCGCACCGGCTCCTTCATCCTCATCGACCCCAGCGACGGCACCACCCTCACCGCCGGCATGGCCGGTGAGTCCTTCGCCACGCCGGAGCCGGTCAAGGACGAGGCGGACGAAGACGGGTGGGACTTCTGAGCATGAACTCCCCTGACTTCTACTCCACGTTCGCAAAGGAGGGCGGCCGCGTCGGCAGCGGTGCCCTCGGCAGCGGGCAGGGCGGAGTGGCGCGATGTGCGCGCTGACGTACGCGCACTGCCCGCGCGCCCACACCCCCCACCCGCACAGCCGAAGACAAGCCGACCTCCCGGCCACGACCTGACACCTCGGACGACCCGACAGGCGTGAGAGCCGGACCAACGAGAGGAACACCTCCCGTGCCTGCCACCACCGCCCTGCGCCGCACCGTCGCGGTCCTGGCCGCCCTGCCGCTGCTGGCGCTCGCCGCCTGCGGGTACGGCTCCCAGGCCGAGAAGGACGACGGGGCCAAGGTCGCCGCCGGTGCCGAGAAGACCGACGGTCTGGACTCCGTCCGGATCGGCTACTTCGGCAACGTCACCCACGCCACGGCGCTGGTCGGCAACCAGAAGGGCTTCTTCCAGAAAGCCCTGGGCGCCACCGAGGCCAAGTACGCCACCTTCAACGCGGGCCCCTCCGAGATCGAGGCGCTGAACTCCGGTTCCATCGACATCGGCTGGATCGGCCCCTCCCCCTCGATCAACGGCTACACCAAGTCCGGCGGCAAGAACCTCCGCATCATCGGCGGCTCCGCCTCCGGCGGCGTCAAACTGGTGGTGAACCCGGACAAGATCAAGTCGCTGAAGGACGTCAAGGGCAAGCGCATCGCCACCCCGCAGCTCGGCAACACCCAGGACGTCGCCTTCCTGAACTGGATCGCCGAGCAGGGCTGGAAGACCGACGCACAGTCCGGCAAGGGCGACGTGACCGTCGTGCGCAGCGACAACAAGGTCACACCCGACGCCTACAAGTCCGGTTCCCTGGACGGCGCCTGGGTGCCCGAGCCGACCGCGTCGAAGCTGGTCGCCGAGGGCGGCAAGGTACTGCTGGACGAGTCGACGCTGTGGCCCAACAAGAAGTTCGTGATCACGAACATCATCGTGTCGCAGAAGTTCCTCACCGAACACCCGAAGGCTGTCGAGGCGGTGCTGAAGGCCTCGGTCGACACCAACGCGTGGATCAAGGCCAACCCCGACGAGGCCAAGGCCGCCGCCAACAAGCAGCTGGAGAAGGACACCGGCAAGGCCCTGCCCGCCGACGTCCTCGACCCGGCGTGGAAGTCGATCCAGCTCACCGACGACCCGCTGGCCGCCACCCTCGACGCCCAGGCCGAACACGCCGTCAAGGCCGGCCTGCTCGACCAGCCCGACCTGGGCGGCATCTACGACCTCACACTGCTCAACAAGGTCCTCAAGGCCAAGGGCAAGCCCACCGTCGACGACGCCGGACTCGGCGCCCAGTAAAGCCCGGATCCGACCGTTCCCCAGGAGGTGACGACCATGGCCACGACCACGACCCTCGCCAAGGCCGCCGACGGCACCGAGTCGGCCGTCCACGCCGCCCGTATCGAGCATGTCTCGAAGTCGTTCGCGGGCCCCGCCGGGCAGCAGCTCGTGCTGGACGACATCACCCTCGATGTCGCGCCCGGCGAGTTCGTCACCCTCCTGGGGGCCTCCGGCTGCGGCAAGTCCACGCTGCTCAACCTGGTGGCGGGCCTGGACCGGCCCAGCACCGGCGAGATCACCACCGACGGACGCCCCGCCCTCATGTTCCAGGAGCACGCCCTCTTCCCCTGGCTCACCGCGGGCAAGAACATCGAACTCGCCCTCAAACTGCGCGGCGTGCCCAAGACAGAGCGCCGTGACAAGGCGGAGGAGCTGCTCGAACTCGTCCGGCTCAAGGGCGCGCACGGCAAGCGGGTGCACGAACTGTCCGGCGGCATGCGCCAGCGCGTCGCGCTCGCCCGGGCGCTCGCCCAGGAGAGCAAACTGCTGCTGATGGACGAGCCGTTCGCGGCACTCGACGCCATCACCCGCGACGTACTGCACGACGAACTGACCCGCATCTGGCGCGAGACCCAGCTGTCCGTCCTGTTCGTCACCCACAACGTGCGCGAGGCCGTCCGCCTCGCCGAACGCGTGGTGCTGCTGTCCTCCCGCCCCGGGCGCATCGCCCGCCAGTGGACGGTCGGCCTTCCGCAGCCGCGCCGCATCGAGGACACCGCCGTGGCGGAACTCTCCGTCGAGATCACCGAAGAACTGCGTGGGGAGATCCGCCGTCATGGCCAGCACTGAGACCACCACGCCCGCCAAGGACGCGGGAGATCTCGCCGGTCTGGAGGCGGGCCTCGACGCCCTGGAGACCCGGCAGAAGACCCGGATCCCCTTCAGGCAGACCTTCGTGGAGAAGATCCTGCCGCCCGCCGTCGCCGTCCTGCTGGTGCTCGCCATCTGGCAGGCCCTGGTCTCCTTCAAGATCGTCGACGACCCGACCAAACTGCCCGCCCCGGCAGACGTGTGGCGGGTGGCGCAGGACGCCTGGCTCCAGGGCGAACTGCTCGGCTACATCTGGACCAGCGTCTCGCGCGGACTCTCCGGCTTCCTGCTCGCCCTCGTGATCGGCACCCCCCTCGGGCTGCTGGTCGCCCGGGTCAAAGTCGTCCGCGCCGCCATCGGCCCCATCCTGTCCGGCCTCCAGTCCCTGCCCTCGGTCGCCTGGGTACCCCCCGCCGTCATCTGGCTGGGCCTGAACAACTCCATGATGTACGCCGTCATCCTCCTCGGCGCCGTCCCCTCCATCGCCAACGGCCTCGTCTCCGGCGTCGACCAGGTCTCCCCCCTCTTCCTGCGCGCCGGCCGCACCCTGGGCGCCACCGGACTGAAAGGCACCTGGCACATCGTCCTTCCCGCCGCCCTGCCCGGCTACGTCGCCGGCCTCAAACAGGGCTGGGCGTTCTCCTGGCGCTCACTGATGGCCGCCGAGATCATCGCCTCCTTCCCCGACCTGGGGGTGGGCCTGGGCCAGCTGCTGGAGAACGGCCGCAACGCCAGCGACATGGCCATGGTCTTCGAAGCCATCCTCCTCATCCTCATCGTCGGCATCGCCATCGACCTGCTCATCTTCAGCCCGCTGGAGCGGTGGGTACTGCGCAGCCGCGGCCTGCTGGTGAAGAGCTGAGGTACGACATGTCCGCACCGGTCCTTCTGGTCATCGCCCACGGCAGCCGCGACCCGCGGCACGCCGCGACCGTGCACGCCCTGGTCCGCCGGGTCAGGGCGCTGCGCCCCGACGTACGGGTGGAGACGGGCTTCCTGGACTTCAACGTGCCCTCCGTGCCGGGCGTGCTGGAATCCCTGGCGACGGAGGGGGTGCGGGACGTGGTGGCGCTGCCGCTGCTGCTGACCCGCGCCTTCCACGCCAAGGCGGACATCCCGGCGGTCCTGGCGGACGCCCCGCCGCGGCTCAGGATCCGTCAGGCGGACGTGCTCGGCCCCTCGCCGCTGCTGCTGGCGGCGCTGGAGCGGCGGCTGTACGAGGCGGGCCTCACGCCCGCCGACAAGTCCTCGACCGGGGTCGTCCTGGCCTCGGCGGGGTCCTCCGACCCGGAGGCGATCGCAGTGATCGCAGAAATCGCGCGGGAGTGGCGGCGTTCCGGTTGGTGCGCCGTGCGGCCTGCGTTCGCCTCCGCATCCCTCCCCCGCACCGAGGACGCCGTGCGGGAGCTGCGCGCTCTGGACTGCGCACGCGTCGCCGTCGCCCCGTACGTCCTCGCGCCCGGCCGCCTGCCGGACCGGATCGCGCGGGGCGCGGCCGGGGCGGACGTACTGGCGGACGTCCTCGGCCCCTCCCCGGAAGTGGCGCGGGTCCTGCTGGAGCGGTACGACGCGGCGCGGACCCCGGTACTGGCGGCGGTCGGGGCCTGACGTGAGGGAGCGCAGTCCCGCCTCTAGGGGCCGGTCATCTCCACGAGTCTGACGACGGTGTTCCAGTTGCGGGTGGTCGCGACCACGCCCTTGTTCACGCGGGGACGCGCGAGGGCCTCGGCGAGCTTGGAGCGGCCGAGACCGTCGGGCGCGTAGAGGTACAGGGCGCGGTCGCCGAGGCGGAACTCCTCCGGGAGGAAGGCCGGCGCGTCGACCGGCGCGAAGCGCTCCGCGTCCACGGGGGCGGAGAAGTAGGTGACGTGCAACTGCTTGGCCTCCAGTTCGGCTGCCGGGAAGGGGCACGCCTCGGCGACGGCCTTCAGATAGGCGTGGTCGCGCACGATCACGTCCACCGCGAAGCCGAAGCGCTTCTCGATCGCCCCCGCCAACTCGGCGGCCAGGGAATCCTCGTCCCCGTGCGCGGCGGCGAAGACGGCCTGCCCGCTCTGCAGATACGTGCGTACGGCGTCGTGGCCGAGGTCCGTCAGAAGCGCGCGCAGGTCGCCCATCGGGAGCTTCCTCGCCCCGCCGACATTGACCCCGCGCAGCAGCGCCGCGTACATCGTCGTCATGGGCACACCCTAGAACGGCCGTCGTGCCCCGTGGGGGCGGGCACGACGGCCGGGTCCGCACGGCGGCGGACGTGCGCGCCACTCTCTCCGATGCGGTGTGCGTGGTTCAACCACTACACGCACCTGTGACTTAGACAACAAGCCTGCGAAAGGGTACCGGCGCCCCCGGCGCACCCCGAGCCCGCACCCCGGCGACCCGAAAGATGTAAGGGGCCGGAATCCTCCTCAGCGGTGAGACACGGCGGTACGGAGGGATGACCCGTCGCCGGGGTGCGTCACCAAGGAGCACGACGCGGTGTTCTTACGCGGGCCATACCTTCGAAGCGCAAGGTGACGGCAGGGGGTCGTCGCCGCTCAATGGGGGGCAGGCCGGTCATGCGGAACCGAGACACACGGGTGCGGGGCATAGCCGCGCGGGCCGGCGGCTGGAGCGCCAGACACCGATGGGCCGCCGTCGGCATCTGGGTGCTGTTCGTCGTCCTCGCGATGGGGCTCGGGTCGGCGGCCGGCCGGGTCGACGTCAAGGACAGCGACCAGATGGGCGGCGAGACGCACACCGCCGCGCAGATCGTCGAGGATGCCGGGATCGAGGAGCCGGCCGGTGAGTCCGTCCTCGTCCAGGCGAAGGACGGCGGCCTCAAGGCGACGGACGCCGACTTCCGGGCCGCGGTCACCGCGGTCGTCACGGCGGTGGAGGGGACCGGCCAGGTCACGGGGGTGACCTCCCCGTACGAGGCCAAGACGATTTCGAAGGACGGCCGCAGCGCGCTGGTGCGGTTCGACATGCGCGGCGAGGCGGACACGGCGGGCGACCGGGTCGAGCCGGTGCTGAACGCCGTCGCGGACGTCCAGAAGGAGCACGAGTCGCTGCGGATCGAGGAGATCGGCGGCGCCAGCATGATGAAGACGTTCGACGACGCGTTCGGCGACGACTTCAAGAAGGCCGAGTACTCGGCGGTGCCGGTGGCGCTCGGCATCCTGCTGGTCGCGTTCGGGGCGCTGGTGGCGGCGCTGGTACCGGTGGCGCTGGCGATCACCGCGATCATCGCGACGATGGGTCTGATGGCCCTGGTGAGCCACTTCCAGCCGATGAGCGAGACCGCCAACTCCGTGATGCTGCTGGTCGGTCTGGCCGTCGGCGTCGACTACTGCCTGTTCTACCTGCGCCGTGAGCGCGAGGAGCGCGCCGCGGGCCGGGACGCGCAGACCGCGCTCAGGATCGCCGCCGCCACCAGCGGCCGGGCGATCGTCGTCTCCGGTGTCACGGTGTGCGTGGCCATGGCGGGCATGCTGTTCACGGGCATCGCCGAGTTCGAGGCGATGGGCCTGGCCTCGCTGATGGTGGTCGCGGTCGCCATGGTCGGCTCGGTGACGGTGCTGCCCGCGCTGCTGTCGCTGCTGGGCGACCGGGTCGAGAAGGGCCGCCTGCCGTTCCTGCGCCGGCGCCGCAAGGGCGGCGCCTCGGAGGGCAGCCGGTTCTGGACGGCGGTCCTGAACCGCGTCCTGGCCAAGCCGCTGCTCGCCGCCGTGGTGGCGACCGGCGCGCTGCTGGCCGTGGCCGCCCCGGCGATCGGCATGAAGACGGAGAACCTCACGCTGGACCAGGAGTTCGGCGACTCGCTGCCGATCGTGCAGACGTACAACCGGGTCAACGAGGCGTTCCCCGGCGGGTCGGACCCGGCCGAGGTGGTCGTGAAGGCCGACGACATCAACGCGCCGGAGGTGCGGGCCGCACTCGCCGACTTCCGTGAGCGGGCCGTGAGTTCGGGTGTTTCACGCGGCCCGGTCGACGTCACGACGCACGACGAGCAGAACGTCGCCCTGGTCTACGTCCCGCTGGTCGGCGGCTCCGACCAGGACAAGGCGGGCGAGAGCCTCGACAAGCTGCGGGACGAGGTGCGGCCGGCCACGCTGGGCAAGGTCGACGGCGTGGAGGCGCCGATCACCGGTCAGGTCGCCGGGTCGAAGGACTTCAACGACCAGTTGGTCGGCTCGGTCCTGCCGGTCTTCGCCTTCGTGGTGGCCTTCGCCTTCCTGCTGATGCTGCTGTCCTTCCGCTCACTGACGATCGCGCTCACCTCGATCGTGCTGAACCTGCTGTCGGTGGGCGCCGCCTACGGCATCCTGGTCGCCGTCTTCCAGCACGGCTGGGGCGCGTCGCTGGTGGGCGCGGAGGGTGTGGGCGCCATCATCACGTGGCTGCCGCTGTTCCTCTTCGTGATCCTGTTCGGCCTGTCGATGGACTACCACGTGTTCGTGGTCTCGCGGATCCGTGAGGCGCGGCTGCGCGGGCGGAACACGGCGGACGCGATCCGGCACGGGGTGGTCACCACGGCGGGGGTCGTCACCAGTGCGGCCGTCATCATGGTCGCGGTGTTCGCCATCTTCGGGACGCTGTCCATGCAGTCCATGAAGCAGATGGGCGTGGGCCTGGCGGCGGCGGTGCTGATCGACGCGACGATCATCCGCGGTGTCCTGCTGCCGGCCGTGATGTCCCTGCTCGGAGAGCGCAACTGGTACCTGCCGAAGTGGCTGCACCGGCTGCCGGACCTCACCCACGACGAGGCGCCCGAGGCGATCGCGCCGGCGGTCCGCGACGACGAGGGCGAGCGCGGGGAGCGGGGTGAGCGGGTGGGGGTGTGAGCGGCCCCACCACTGCCGCGGGCCCGCCGGTTCCGAGAGGAACCGGCGGGCCCGCGGCGTGCTGTGCCGGGTGCCGGTCAGGCCCTGGCGGCGGCCAGTCGCTCCTCGATCAGGTCGGCGGCCCGCCGGGTGCCGCCCTCGTGGGCCATCCCGCCCTGGATCTCCTTGAGGCGCCGGGCCACCTCAGGGTCGTCGACCAGGGCGAGGGCGGCGGTGCGCAGCGCTTCGGCGGTGGCCTCCTCGGTGTCGAGCTGCCGGGCGACACCGAGCCCCTGGAGCATGCCGGCGTTGCCGAACTGGTCCGCGGCCTGCGGTACGGCGATCATCGGCGTGGCGGTCGCCAGGCCCTCCTGGCTGCCGCCGGCGCCCGCGTGGGTGACGAACAGGTCGGCCTGCTGGAGGACCGCCAACTGCGGTACCCAGGTCCGCACTTCCACGTGGTCCGGCACCTCGCCCAGCTCGGCCGGGTCGACGTGCCGGCCGATCTGGAGCACCGTGTGCCAGCCGGGCAGCTCACCGAAGGCCTTGACGCACTCCCGGTAGAAACCGGGCTGCTTGGTGAAGGCGGACCCGAGGGAGACCAGCACGACCTTCTCCGCGCTCTCGGGGCGCGTCCAGTCGCCCTCGGCGGTCCGGTCGCCCTGGCAGGCGCCGACGAAGGTGTACGTCGTCTCGTCGACCCGCTCGGCGTTGGGCTGGAGGGCCTTGGGGATCAGCACCAGGGAGCGCTCGGGGCGGCCGACGAAGGGGTCGGGGTGAGTGGTGATCCCGTTCTCCTCCAGCCAGGCCCGGAAGCGGGCGTAGTACGCCTGGCCGCGCTCGGTCTTCAGCGGCTCCTCCCACATCGGCTCGGCGACCTCCTGCTCGTACCCCTCCCAGGCGACCATGCAGGGCGACAGGGAGACCACCGGCACGTCCCAGCGGTGGCCGAGGACGCGGGCCGTGTAGGAGGCGATGTCGTGCAGGACGAGGTCCGGTTCGTCGCCCTCGTACGCCTCGGCGAGCTGTGGGAGCGACTGGATGGCGTCGTCCAGGAACGGCTCCACGTTGTCCAGCAGGGTGCTCCCCCATGCCTCCGGGTCGGCGTCGGGGCCGGGCAGCGTGCTGTCCCAGAGCTTGGGTTCGGCCCCCGCCTCGGCGACCTTCCCCGCGAGGAGCGGCGGGATCGCGTACGTCAC
Source organism: Streptomyces sp. NBC_01723 (assembly GCF_036246005.1). Classification (NCBI taxonomy): domain Bacteria; kingdom Bacillati; phylum Actinomycetota; class Actinomycetes; order Kitasatosporales; family Streptomycetaceae; genus Streptomyces; species Streptomyces sp. NBC_01723. The sequence goes on along the minus strand of NZ_CP109171.1, from coordinate 6,554,390 downwards.
CCGGTGCCCTCGCGCGACGAGCTCGCGGATCACCTCCAGGCTGGGGTTCACGTGGCCGTGGGCGGCGATGGAGAACATGGCGATGTGCGCGGGACTGGTCATGCGCCGACCGTACGCGAGACGAGACGTCTCGTGCAAGCTCTGGGGCGCATCTTTCCGGATCACGGCGCCAGCACCTCGTGCAGCCGCAGCCACGCCGCGGGCGGGACCTCGCCCACCAGCACGCGCGGGTCGAGCCGTGCTGCCCGGAACGCGGCGTCCACGCGCCGGGCCGGGCGGGCCCGCCGCAGGGACGCGTGCAGCGAGCCGCCGACCCCCGAGAAGCCCAGCTCGACCAGGTCGTCCCAGCTCCGGCGGGCGGCGCCGGTGAGCAGCGGGGTGGGGCGGCGTTCGAGGCGGAGGATCCCGGCGTCGACGCGCGGCGCCGGGCGGAAGCGGTACCGGCCCACCCTGCCCACCAGGCGCCACTCGTGGCACGGCCAGGTCCGGACCGTCAGCAGCGTCCAGCGACCGTAGTCACCGGTGCGTTTGCGGGCGTACTCCAGCTGCGTGATCAAGGTGGCGTGGGTGAGCGCGGGAGCCGTGAGGCACCAGTCCACGATGTCCGCGGTGCGCGAGAAGGGCACGTTCCCGGCGACGGCGAACGGGGTGCGCGGCGGCCGCGCGGCGAGGAAGTCACCGGCGACGACGCGGACGTGGGGGGTGTGCGCGAAACGGGCGCGGAGCCCCGGCAGGAGCCGGGGATCGATCTCGTAGGCGCGCAGTTCCCGGCTGCGGCGGGCCAGCGGCTCGGTGAGGGCGCCCTGACCGGCGCCCACTTCGAGCAGGAGCGGAGGGTGCCGGCTGTCGGGCGCGGCGAGCCGGGCGACACGGTCGGCGGTGGCGCGGTCGGCGAGGAAGTTCTGCGAGAGCGTGCGGGCACGCTGGGTGGGGCGGGCCATGGCCTGCGGTCCTTTGTCTTCCGTGGAGGGGAAAAGGGCAGCCGAAGGCCCCGACCGGAAGACGAAGGCGAAAGGAGATCGCGGAGGCTCAGCCCCGCCGCGGGTGGGAGACGTGCGTCAGCGCGTGACGTGCCTCAGCGGCGGGGGGACCCCGGGCCGGTCAGGGCTCCGGGGCCACGACGCATCCTGATGGAGTACGTGCAGCCCCGGCCGAGACCGGAGTTGAAGATCGCGTTGAAAGCTGCCACGCAGGTGACGCTAGGCGGCCGCGCGCCGGGCGGGCAACGGGTTTTCGGCGCGGGCCCCGGGCGCGGGCCGCCCACCGCCCGGCGTCAGCGCTGGTAGCGGGCGAGTACGAGGTTGCCGTCCTCCTCCAGTCGCTCGCGCAGCTCGTCCAGGCCGATCGCCCCGCTGTAGTACTCCTGGAGCGCGGGGGTGGCCACCTTGTCCTTCCACTCGGGGTACCCCCGGACGGACTGCGCGGGTGCCGAGCGCAGGTGGCCGGCGAGCGCGGTGCCGGTGGCCCAGCCCCGCTCGGCCGTGTGCAGGGCGGGGGCCTTCAGCGCGCGCGTGGCGGTGGGCAGCATCCAGTCGCCGAGGGCCAGGCGCACCATGTTGTCCGGCTGGAGGAGGAAGTCGAGGAAGGCGGCGGCCTCCTTCTTGTGCGGGGTGTCCTCGGCGATCGACAGGGTCTGCGGGCTGACGCCCTGGGCGAGCCCGTCGGTGCCCGCGGGGGCGGGCAGCACCTGCCAGTCGAAGCCCTCCGGGGCCTGCTGCTCGATCTGCTGGCGGTAGGAGAAGCCGAGGGGCACCATCGCGTACTTGCCCGCGAAGAAGCCGGGCAGGGTGTCGGAGCCGCCGCTGCCCAGCGTGTCGGACGAGGCGCTGCGGTCCGTCTCGACCTGGTCGTGGATGGTGCGGGGCACCACCTGGTCGCCCTCCTCGAAGCGGACGGTGACCTTTCCGTCCGCGTCCCGGTGGAACATCCGGCCGCCGTTGGACAGGGAGAGGTTGAGCGTCGCGGAGACGGGCTCCTTGAGCGGCCACGCCACCCCGTACCTGCCGTCGCCGCTGAGCCGCTCCGTCACCTGCCGGAACTCCGCCCAGGTCCAGGGGTGTTCGGGCGTGGGGATCCGGACGTCCGCCTTCCGCAGCAGGTCGGCGTTGGCGATCAGCACCCGGGGTTCCTGGAGGAACGGCACACCGTAGACCCCGTCGTCGAAGGTGACCGTCTCCCAACTGCGCTCGGGAATGTCCGACTTCAGCCGGTCGGGCAGCAGCTCGGTCAGGTCGGCGAGGTAACCGCCGTACGCGAAGTCGGCGAGGTCGTCGGAGGCGTCGTGGATGATGTCGGGCGCCTCACCGCCCTCGAAGGACGTGAGGAGCTGGTCGTGGACGCTGTCCCAGCTGCCCTGGACGTACTCGACGCGTACGTCCGGGTGGGCGGCGTTCCACTCCCGGACCAGTTCCTTGTTGGCCTCGACCGACTCCTCCTGCCAGGCCAGCGACTGGAAGCGCAGGGTGATCCGGCCGTCGTCCGCGTCGCCGCCGCCCGAGGTGCAGCCGGCGAGCAGCAGGGCGAGGGCGACGAGCAGGGTCGCGGTGCGGGTGCGCATCAGCTCTTCACCGCCCCGGCGAGCATGCCGCCCGTGATCCGCCGCTGGATCAGCGCGAAGATCACCAGTGAGGGCAGCGTCGCGAGGAAGGCCGCCGCGGCCAGCGGGCCGAGGTCGGCGACGCCTTCGGCGCCGATGAAGTGGGTGAGGATCACCGGCAGGGTCTGTTTCTCCGGTGTCTTCAGCAACACCAGCGCGAAGAAGAACTCGTTCCACGCGGTGATGAACGCGAACAGGGCCGTCGCCACGATCCCCGGCGCGAGCAACGGCGCGGTCACCGAGACCAGCGTCCGCAGCCGCCCGGCGCCGTCGACCGCCGCCGCCTCCTCCAGCTCGGCCGGTACGGCGCGGACGTACCCGGCGAGCATCCACAGCGCGAACGGCAGCGACCACACGACGTACACCATCACCAGCCCGGGCACGGAGTTGATCAGTCCGAGGTTCTTCAGGACCAGGAAGAGCGGGATGATCAGCAGGACGAAGGGGAAGGCCTGGCTGACCACGACCCACCCGGTGGCCGCCCTGGCGAGCCGGCCGCGGCGGCGGGCCATGACGTAGGCCATCGGGGTGGCGATCACCACGGCGATCACCGCGGCGCCGAGCGCGGCGAGCAGGGAGTTGAGCGCGGCGTGCAGCAGGGGCTGTTCGTCGAAGGCCTGCCGGAAGTTGTCGAGGGTGGGGTTCTCCGGGATCCAGGTGGGGTGCAGACTGCCCAGCTCGCGTGGCGGTTTGAACGCGGTGGAGATCAGCCAGAGGAACGGGAAGGCCAGGAAGACGAGATACGCGAGCAGCGCGGCGTACTGGCCGACGCGGGCCGTGGTCGAGGTCCTCACGCCTCGTCACCTCCCTTGAGTCCGCCCTTCAGCCGGCCGGCGAGGAAGACGGCCAGCAGGACCGAGATCGCCGCCACCATGACGCAGCCCATCGCTGCCGCATAGCCGAACTGCCCGTAGCGGAAGGCTTCCTCGTAGGCGAAGAGCATGGGCAGCCGGGTGCGGCCACCGGGGCCGCCGTTGGTCAGCACGTAGACCAGGGCGAAGGAGTTGAAGTTCCAGATGAGGTTGAGCGCGGTGATGGCGAGCGCGATGGGTCTGAGGGCGGGCCAGGTGACGGTGCGGAAGCGGCGCCAGGCTCCGGCGCCGTCGACGGCGGCGGCCTCGTGCAGCTCGCGGGGGGTGTTCTGGAGTCCGGCGAGGAGCGCCACCGTCGTCTGCGGCATGCCGGCCCAGACGCCGACGACGATGACGGCGGGCAGGGCGGTGCCGAGGCCGCTGAGCCAGTCGTGTCCGTTGCCGAGGCCGAGGTCGCGCAGCGTCTCGTTGAGGATGCCCGCGTCCGTGTTGTAGACGAGCCGCCACATGACGCCCACGACGACCTCGGGCATCGCCCAGGGGATGATCGCGAGGGCGCGGGCCAGCCAGCGCAGGCGGAGGTTCTGGTTGAGCAGCAGGGCGAGACCGAGTGCGAGCAGGAACTGCGGCACCGTCACCCCGACCGCCCAGACGAGCCCGATCCGGAAGGACTCCCAGAACAGCGTGTCGTGCAGCAGGTCCTGGAAGTTCAGCGTGCCGATCCACCGGGTGGGCTCGGTGCGGCCGGACTGGGCGTCGGTGAACGCCAGCAGGATGCCGTAGAGCAGCGGTCCGACGCTGAGCACCAGAATGGGGATCAGCGCGGGCAGCACGAGGAACCAGGCGCCGTGGTCCGGCCCGTGCCGTCCCCGCTCCGTGCCGGGCGCACGGCGCGCCGGTTTCCTCGACTCGGTCACCAATGCCACGTAATCAGCCCCTTTGCGCTGCTCGGACGGGCCTCGTCATGGTCGTGAAGTGACCGCGACCCGTCAAGAGCCCGCGCATCCGCTCCCACCTGTGCGAATGCGACACTGGCCGACGGACGGCGGGAACCCGGCGGACATGACGGACACGGAGGCGTACGACGATGGACGAGGCACGGGCCCGGGAGGTGCTGGCCGGGGCGGGCGCACTGCCCCGACCGGCTCAGGCGCGGCTGCTGGCCCTCGGCGAGAACGCGGTGTTCGCCGCCGGTGACCTCGCGGTCAAGGTGGGCCGGGACGCGGAACTCCTCGACCGGGCGCGCCGGGAACTGGCCGTCGCACTCTGGCTGGAGGAGGCAGGCGTGCCGGCGGTGCGGGCGGCCCGCCCGACGGCGCTGTTCGTCGACGGGCATCCGGTGACGGTGTGGCGGCGGCTGCCCGAGCCGGTGCGGCCCGCCGAGCCGCGGGACGTGGCCGTGCTGCTGCGGCTGGTCCACGAACTGGCCCTCCCCTCCTCCTTCGAGCTGCCGCCCCGCGAGCTGCTGGGCGGTGTGGAGCGCTGGCTGCGGCTCGCGGGCGACGTGATCGACCCCGCGGACGCCGCGTATCTGCGCGAGCGCCGGGACGGATTCGCCTCGGCCGCCGCCGCGCTCACCCCGCACCTGACGCCGGGCCCGATCCATGGCGACGCGCTGCCCCGCAATGTGCACGTCGGTCCCGACGGGCCGGTCCTGGTGGACCTGGAGACCTTCTCCGCCGACCTGCGCGAGCACGATCTCGTGGTGCTGGCGCTCAGCCGGGACCGCTACGGGCTGCCCGCCGAGGCGTACGACGCCTTCACGGCCACCTACGGCTGGGACGTACGCGAGTGGGACGGCTGTGCGGTGCTGCGCGGCGCCCGGGAGACGGCCAGCTGCGCGTGGGTGGCCCAGCACGCGCCGAGCAATCCGAAGGCGCTGGCCGAGTTCGAGCGCAGGGTGGCGTCGCTGCGGGACGGGGACCCGACGGTGCGCTGGTATCCCTTCTGACCCGGACCGTCCCGGGCGGCGCTCCGGCGGTCCGGGACGCCGCCCGGTCAGCCGCGCTCGTCGCCCGGTCAGACGCGCTCGTCGGCCGGCTCGCGCAGAGGCCACGTCGCGTCGACGACGGCCGTGGCGTCGCCCTTGCGGCGCAGGAAGCTCTGGAAGTCCGCCGCCCACTCGGCGTACCACTCGACCTGGCGGTGGTGCAGGTCCGCCGGGCCGAGGGACGCGACCTTCGGGTGGCGGTCGGCTATCGCGCAGGCCAGCCGGGCCGCGGCGAGCGCGTCGGCGGTGGCGTCGTGGGCCGCGTCGAGCGGGACGCCGTACTCCCGGCAGACCGCTTCCAGATTGCGCTTGCCCCTGCGGTAGCGGTCGACGGAGCGGTCGATGGTGTACGGGTCGACGACCGGGGCGGGGTCCGTGCCGCCCAGGCGGTCGCGCAGGGACGGCAGTCCGTGGCGCCGCAGCTCGGCGGCGAGCAGGGTGAGGTCGAAGGCCGCGTTGTAGGCGACGACCGGGACGCCGGTGCGCCAGTGGTCCGTGAGCACGGCGGCGATGGCGTCCGCGACCTGGTCGGCGGGCCTGCCCTCGGCGGCCGCCCGCTCATTGCTGATGCCGTGCACCGCGACCGCCTCGGCCGGGATCTCCACGCCCGGGTCGGCCAGCCACTCCCGGCGGCCCTGCGGCTCCCCGCCCCTGACCTCGATCACGGCCCCCGTGACGATGCGCGCCTCGCGCGGATCGGTGCCCGTCGTCTCCAGGTCGAAGCCGATCAGCAGCTCCCGGTGCCAGCCCATGGGCGGTCCCCCTTCTTGGTGGTGCGTTCCCCCAGTGGTCTCCACCTTCCCACGGGCCACTGACAATCCGAGGATCGCATTCCGCTTACCCCGCTCCGGACCCGGGCCGGACCCCGGACGGACCTCCGGGCGACACCAGACAGGACCTTCACGACACCGGCCGCGAATCCGCCCACATCAGCTCGAACTCCTCACGATAGGTGGGGAAGAGTCCGCCTTCGTCGATTTCGTCCGCCTTCACCACCCTGCCGCCGCCCCGCCCGTTGCGCAGGACGAGGACCGGTGCCTCCATCCCCCGCGTCCGGCGCAGATAGGACTGCACGACCGCGATGCCGTCGGCGCCGTCCCCGTCGACGAGGTACGCGGTGAAGCGAGGCGTCTCGTCGAAGACCTGGATCTCGAACGCCCCCGGGTCCCGCAGCCGGGCGCGCACCCGGCGCATGTGCAGGATGTTCATCTCCACGGACCGGCTCAGCTCGCCCCGCTTGATGCCCAGTTCGCGCTCGCGGCGCTTTATGGCGCTGGAGGCCGGGTTCAGGAAGAGCAGCCGCACCCGGCCGCCGGACTCGGCCAGCCGCAGCAGACGGCGGCCGGAGAAGTTCTGGACGAGCAGGTTGAGGCCGATGCCGAGGGCGTCCACGCGGCGGGCCCCGCCGAACAGGTCCTCGGCCGGGAACATGCGCAGCAGCCGCACCCGGTCGGAGTGGACGGCGACGACGTCGGCGTAGCGGTCGCCGACCAGGTCCTCGACCGCGTCCACCGGCAGCCGGCGCGCGGACGGCACGTCGCCGCCCGCGCCGAGGACCTCGAGGAGTCGTGCCGAGGCCCGCTCGGCCTGGCTCAGCACCGCCTCGGACAGCGCCCGGTTGCGGGAGACGACGTTGCGGGTGACCTCCAGCTCGTCCAGGGCGAGTTCGACGTCCCGGCGCTCGTCCACGTAGGGCTCGAAGCAGGGCCAGTGCTGCACCATCAGCTCGCGCAGCTGGGGCAGGGTGAGGAAGCTGAGGACGTTGTCGTCGGCCGGGTCCAGCAGGTAGCCCTTGCGGCGGCTGACCTCGCGGACCGCGACGGCGCGCTGCACCCACTCCTGGCCGGCGGGCCCGGCCGCGGCGACCACCCAGTCGTCGCCGTGGACGGGCTCGTAGATCGGCCTCAGGACGGCCGCCACGACCGCGCGCAGCCGCTGTTCGACGAGGTTCAGCCAGATGTAGGCGCGGCCGGCCCGCTGGGCGCGGGTGCGCACCTCGTGCCAGGCGCCGCCGTCCCAGTCCAGTTCCGGACCGATCGCGCCCGCGTTCATCGGCCGCGCCAGGGACACCGCACCGGGCGGGACGTCCGTGGAGTTCTCCTGGTGACCGTCGTCACCAGGAGGCAGCTCCAGCCCTCCCGAGCCCACCCGTGTACCGCCTTCCGCTCCCCCGGACGCTTCCCGGGGACACCCCGTCCCAACGATCAAGGAAGGGTACTCCGGGAGCGGTCCGCGGTGCAGCCCGATGGACGGGCCGGTTTTCCCAACCTCCTTGATCCACCGGCCCGTTCCGGGTCGCACCCCACGGGCGAGTGAGCGGAGTCATAGCGGTGACGTGGCCGGGTACGGGGAAGACTTCCCCGCGCCCGTCCCGCGGCGCGTGTGGAGCAGAACGCCGAAGGGTGGGTAGGGAGACGTACGTGCTAGGTGGTCGCCTCACTTTCGGGGAGACTCGCAGCCAAGGCGTCCGCACCGGCGCCCCACACCTGAAAGAGTCGTGTTCATGCAGGTCTGGCCTGGAGAGGCGTATCCACTGGGTGCCACGTACGACGGCGCCGGCACCAACTTCGCGGTCTTCACGGAGGCCGCCGACCGAGTAGAGCTGTGTCTGCTGCACGACGACGGTTCGGAGACCGCCGTCGAACTGCGGGAGAGCGACGCGTTCGTGCGGCACGCGTACCTGCCGGGCGTGATGCCGGGGCAGCGGTACGGCTACCGCGCGCACGGCCCGTACGCGCCGGAGCACGGGCAGCGCTGCAACAGCGCCAAGCTGCTCCTCGATCCGTACGCGCGTGCGATCAGCGGCGCGGTGCAGTGGGGGGAGGAGGTCTACGGCTACCACTTCGGCGAGCCCGAACGGCGCAACGACCTCGACTCGGCCCCGCACATGATGACGTCGGTCGTGGTCAACCCGTACTTCGACTGGGGCGACGACCGGCGCCCCCGGACGGAGTACCACCACACGGTGATCTACGAGGCGCACGTCAAGGGCCTGACCATGCGTCACCCGGGCCTGCCCGAGGAGCTGCGCGGCACCTACGCGGCCCTCGCGCACCCGGCGCTGATCGAGCACCTCACCGAACTGGGGGTGACCGCGCTGGAGCTGATGCCGGTGCACCAGTTCGTGAACGACCACCGCCTGGTGGACATGGGGCTGAACAACTACTGGGGCTACAACACCGTCGGCTTCTTCGCCCCGCACAACGCGTACGCCTCCTGGGGCGACCGCGGCCAGCAGGTGCTGGAGTTCAAGTCGGCGGTCAAGGCGCTGCACGAGGCCGGGATCGAGGTGATCCTGGACGTGGTCTACAACCACACCGCCGAGGGCAACCATCTGGGCCCGACGCTGTCCTTCAAGGGCCTCGACAACGCCTCGTACTACCGGCTGACCGACGACCCGCGCTACTACATGGACACCACGGGGACCGGGAACTCGCTGCTGATGCGGTCCCCGCACGTACTCCAGATGATCATGGACTCGCTGCGGTACTGGGTCACCGAGATGCACGTCGACGGCTTCCGCTTCGACCTCGCGGCCACCCTGGCCCGGCAGTTCCACGAGGTGGACCGGCTGTCGTCCTTCTTCGACCTGGTGCAGCAGGACCCCGTGGTCTCGCAGGTGAAGCTGATCGCCGAGCCCTGGGACGTCGGCGAGGGCGGCTACCAGGTGGGCAACTTCCCGCCGCTGTGGACCGAGTGGAACGGCAAGTACCGGGACACGGTGCGCGACCTGTGGCGCGGCGAGCAGCGCACGCTCGCGGAGTTCGCCTCCCGGCTGACCGGCTCCTCCGACCTCTACCAGGACGACGGGCGCCGCCCGCTGGCCTCGATCAACTTCGTGACCTGCCACGACGGCTTCACCCTGCACGACATGGTGGCGTACAACGACAAGCACAACGAGGCCAACGGGGAGGAGAACCGGGACGGGGAGAGCCACAACCGCTCCTGGAACTGCGGCGTCGAGGGCGACACCGACGATCCGGCGGTCCTGGAGCTGCGGGCGCGGCAGATGCGGAACCTCACCGCCACCCTGCTGCTCTCCCAGGGCGTCCCGATGATCAGCCACGGCGACGAGTTCGCGCGCACCCAGCGGGGCAACAACAACGCCTACTGCCAGGACAACGAACTGGCCTGGCTGGACTGGCCGGACGGCGAGGAGGCCGCCCCCGGGCTGCTGGAGTTCACGCGGGCCATGGTGTGGCTGCGCAAGGACCACCCGGTCTTCCGCAGGCGCCGCTTCTTCCACGGGCGCCCCGTGGAGGGCACCCGCGACGAGCTGTCGGACATCGCCTGGTTCACCCCGGAGGGCGCGGACATGACGCAGAAGGACTGGAACTCCGCGCGCGCGTCGGCGCTGACCGTCTTCCTGAACGGCAACGCGATCTCCGAGCCCGGTCCGCGCGGGGAACGCGTCACGGACGACTCGTTCCTGCTGATGTTCAACGCCGCGCCCAAGACGCTGGAATTCGTGGTGCCGGTGGACCACGGCCGGCAGTGGGAGGTGGTCGTGGACACCGCGCTCCCGGAGGGGGTGCCCTCGGGGACCGGGCCGAAGGTGCAGGCCGGGGACCGGCTGACCCTGGTGGACCGCAGCCTGGTGGTGCTCCAGCGGCCCGTCTAGCGCGGGCGCGGGGCGCCCGCGCGGCGTGGACGCCCCTCACCCGTGCAGGGGGCCGGTGACACGAAAGGCGGCGGGGCGGGTACGTAGCTCTGCATGACACCTGAGCGACCCGACCCGGTGACGTCCACGGCCCCCTCCTCCGCTCCCCGCGCCACCTACCGGCTCCAGCTCCAGCCCGACTTCCCCTTCGCCGCCGCCTCGGCGGCCGTGCCGTACCTGGCCTCGCTCGGCGTGTCCCACCTGCACCTGTCGCCGGTGCTGGAGGCGGTGCCGGGGTCGGGGCACGGCTACGACGTCGTGGACCACGCGCGTGTGCGCGCGGAACTGGGCGGCGAGGAGGGGCTGCGGGCCCTGTCGCGCACCGCGCGGGAGCACGGTCTCGGCCTGGTGGTGGACATCGTTCCCAACCACATGGCGATGTCCCCCCGGCACAACGGCGCCCTGTGGGACGTGCTGCGCCAGGGTCCGGCGTCGCCCCACGCGCGGTGGTTCGACATCGACTGGGAGGCGCAGGGCGGGCAGCTCCTGCTGCCGGTGCTCGGCGCTCCCGTCGGCGAGGTCCTCGACCAGCTGTGCGTGGACGGCGACGTACTGCGCTACCACGAGCACGCCTTCCCGCTGCGGGACGGCACCGCGGACCTGCCGCTGCCGCAGCTCCTGGACGCCCAGTGGTACCGCCCGGTGTGGTGGCGGCTCGCCCGCACCGAGCTGAACTACCGGCGCTTCTTCAGCATCTCGGAGCTGATCGGCGTACGCGTGGAGGACCCCGAGGTGTTCGAGGCCACGCACGGCACCGTCCTGCGGCTGCTGCACGAAGGGGTGATCGACGGGCTGCGCGTCGACCACCCCGACGGCCTCGCGGACCCCGGCGCCTACCTCAGGCGGCTGCACGAGGCGAGCGGCGGGCGGTGGACGGTGGTGGAGAAGATCCTCGCGGACGGGGAGCGGCTGCCGGCCGTGTGGCCCGTCGCGGGCACGACCGGATACGACGCCCTGCGGCACGTCGACGGGGTCTTCACGGACCCGGCCGGGTACGGGGAACTGCTGGGGCACTACCGTGCGTTCGCCGCCCCCCGGGAGGACCTGGGCGGGGACTGGGCGGCGACGGTGCGGCGGGCTGCGTACCGGGTGCTCGGGCACGAACTGGCCACCGAGACGGACCGCCTGACCCGGGTGGCGCACCGCCTGTGCGTCGCCTCGCCGGAGCCCGCGCTGCGCGACCGGTCGCCCTGGGCGCTGCGCACGGCGCTGTGCGAGCTGCTGGTGCGCCTGGAGGTGTACCGGCCGTACGGCGCCGGGGACGCGGCGTCCGTGGTGACCGAGGAGGCGGCGGCCGAGGCGCGCGCCGTCTTCGCGGTGCCGGAGGAGGCCGGCGCGGTGGACGTCGTACGGGACCTCGTGCTGGGGCGGTACGGCGACGGGCCGGAGCACGCGGAGTTCCGGGACCGGTTCGCGCAGACCGCGTCGGCGCTGCGCGCCAAGTCCGTCGAGGACACCGCCTTCTACCGCTACGTGCCGCTGCTGTCGGCGACGGAGGTGGGCGGGAACCCGGGCGGTCCGGCGCTGTCCCCGGAGCGGTTCCACGCCTACTGCGCGCGCGTACAGCGCGACTGGCCGACGACGGGCACGGTCGTCTCGACGCACGACACCAAGCGCAGCGCCGACGTGCGCGCCGCGCTGGCCGTGCTCACCGAGTGCCCCGAGCGGTGGGCGGACGTCCTCGCGGAGGTCACCCGTACCGGCGGGGACGGGCCCGACGCGCAGCTGGCGTGGGCGGCCTGGCAGACGGTGTTCGGGCTGGGCCCGGCGGACGGTGAGCGGGTGCGGGAGGCGCTCCTGAAGCACGTCCGCGAGGCGGGGACACACACCAGCTGGACGGAACAGGAGCCGTCGTACGAGGAGGCGGTGGCGGCGTTCGTGGCGGCGGGGCCGTGCGGCGCACCGGGCGAGCGGGTGGCCGCGCTGCGCGACTCCCTGGCGCCGCACATCCGGGCCAACGTCCTCGGCACGGCTCTCACCCACCTCACGATGCCGGGCGTGCCGGACCTGTACCAGGGCACCGAGCACGAGTACCTGGCCCTGGTCGATCCGGACAACCGGCGGCCGGTGGAGTTCCCGGCCGGCCCGCGGGGGCACGGAGGGCCGACGGAGCCGGGGGCGTCCGGCGAGAAGGCGGCCGTGACGCGGGCGGCGCTCGCGCTGCGCGCCCGGCGGCCCGGTGCCTTCGGCGACACGGCGACGTACGAGCCGCTGCCCGCCGAGGGCCCGGCGGCGGCGCACTGCCTGGCGTTCGTGCGCTCCGGGGAGACCGTCACGGCCGTCACCCGGCTGTCGCTGCGGCTGGCGGAGGCGGGCGGCTGGGGCGCCACGACGCTTCCGCTGCCGCCGGGCCGGTGGGCCGACGCGCTGGCGCCGGAGAGGGAGTTCAAGGGGCACGCGCGCGTGGCGGACCTGTTCGCGGTCACACCGGTCGCGCTGCTGGAACGGGTGGAGGGCACCGGTCAGGACGGCTGAGGCGGGGTCACTCCCGGTGCACGGGCACGGCGGCCTCGGAGCCCCACCCGGGCTCCCCCGACCGTAAACGCGCGGTGGGGCGCCGTCCGGCCAGTGCGAAGGCGGCGAGGACGACCCGGGTCTGGTACTCCGCCTGGCGTGCGATCGGTATCCAGCGGGCCGCGCAGCCGTCGCGGTAGTCGGCGCAGCCCTCGTCGACTAGCCGGTCCAGTTCGGGCAGGACGCCCGCCGGGTCGCTCCCCGCGCGGGTCACCAACTGGTGCAGCAGCCCCGCGGTGCGCAGGGCCAGGCGCCGCCCGGCCAGGCGCAGGGCGACCAGGTGGGCGGTGCTCATGGGCGGCAGCGAGCGGCCCGACCCGTCGTCGGTGTCGGGGTCCCAGGCGTCGGCGAGCCGCGGGCAGACCAGCAGGTAGTCGTCGACCGGGGCGAGCAGGTGCGCCGCCTCCGGCACCGCGGCCAGGTGCGGCCGGACGCGGGCGAGGACGCGCTGCAGGCGCCGCGTGTCGTGCCGCAGGGCGCGGCTCACGGCCCGCAGCACCCCGTCCCGGTCGGCCGGGAGCGTGCCGTCGGCGACGGCGGCGACCCCCCACATGGGCGCCTCGACGACCGCGGTGACCGTGCCGTAGCGCCCCGGGTGGCACCAGGTCGAGTCGACGGCGGCCTCCGTGATGGCCGCGGTGAGGTCGCCGCGGCGGGGCGGCGGTATGCGGTAGACGGCGGGGCCGAGGTCGGGCCAGTACAGGGTGTCGTAGGCGCCCAGTTCGCGGGGGATGCCGAGCCTGGCGGCGGCGTGGGCGATGCGCTGGGCCATACCGGGGAGGTCGTGGGTCAGCTCGACGAAACCGCCGCCGACGTCGACGCCGTGCAGGGAGCACTGGAGGAAGGGGCGCAGTTCGTCCTGGAGGGCGAGCAGGGTGCGGGTCTCGGGCAGGGTGGCGCGGTCCGGGCCGTCGGGCAGCCACTCGGGCTGCTCCAGGAACCCGGGCCGGAAGAAGTTACGGGCGTAGCGGCCGAGGGTGTACGGGCCGGACAGCCAGCCCTCGTTGCGGCGCAGCCCGTCGGGGTCGGCGCAGAGGAGCAGGTTCCAGGTGGCGTCGGCGCCCTCGGTGAGCCGGGGGTCGGCCGCGGCCCGCTCGGCCAGCCGGAGGGCGGTGGCGCCGCCCACGGGCTCGTTGGCGTGCGGTCCGGCGACGACGAGGACGTGCCGTCCGCCGTGGCCGACGGAGAGCAGCAGCAGCGGGGTGCCCGCGCGGGAGGTGCCGACCTGGCGCAGCCGGGCGTGTCGGGGATGGCGGGCGACGAAGGCGGCGGCCCGGGCACCCAGCTCGTCCACGGTCGGATAGCGCAGGAGGGGCGGCAGGGCACACCTCCACGAAGTGGGCCGACGGTTCACCTGACGTGCGCGGTGTACGCACAGTCAGTCACGACTTGGGGGGTACGTCAACACCACGCAACGCAAAGGGAAGTACGCCACGGAACACCGCATGACAAAGCGTGAAGCCCAGGCCAGTGGTGTGCACGGGCTCGTCCGCCGCCCTCAGTTCACCGCGAGGCGGAAGGCCATCCGGCCGAAGCCGATCTGGTCGCCCTCGCGGACGACGGCCGCCGCGATGACCCGCCGTCCGTTGACCGTGGTGCCGTTGGTGGAGCCGAGGTCGCGCAGGACCCACATGCCGCCCTGGCGGCTGAGTTCCGCGTGCACCCGGGAGACCGTCTCGTGGTTCAGCCGCAGGCCGCTGGAGGGGTCGCGCCCTATCCGCAGCGGGTGGCCGGTGGCGGGATGGGGCAGCAGCAGCTTGGGCAGCCGCTCGGCCCGCCAGGCCCTGCCGAGCCGCACGCCGAACCCGGACACCGCCTCGACGGTGCCGAACACGAACCGGGACAGCCGGCCCTCGGTGGGCAGGTCGGCGGTGAGCGGGGCCAGCTCCTCCAGACGGCGGGCGGCGAGCGCCAGTTCCATCCGGCGCACGAACGTGTCGTGCGACAGCCGCCCCATGACGACGCCGTCCCGGAGCAGGTTCAGCGCCTTGTCGCGCTCCGCGTCGGACAACCGCGCGGGGTGCGTGGGGAACTCGAAGGACGACGTCACACAGGTGATTGTCGGTCAGCCGCGCCCGAGGTGTCCAGAAGACGGCCGGACGGGACGACACCGACGGCGGGCGTCGACATTCCCCAGCGGACCGCTCCCCCATGAAGGACCATGGACGGGCCAGGGGCTGTCGTTCGGATCGGGCCGCAGGGAAGTGCGTGACTGGTCGACCCCGCGTCTGCGGCATGGTCCGAACGACAGCCCCTGAATCACGTGAATCACGGTGAGCAGACGAAGGGGAACCGTCCGTGCAGTTCGAGGTGTGGGCACCACAGGCCGGCCGAGTGACGCTGGAGTGCGACGGCGCCACGCGCGCGTTGGAGCGCGATCCCGAGCGGCCGGGATGGTGGTGCGGGGAGAGCGAGGCGGGTGACGGCTCGCGGTACGGCTTCGCGGTGGACGACGGGCCGGTGCTGCCTGACCCCCGCTCGCGACGGCAGCCGGACGGACCGGACGGGCTCAGCGCCGTCGTCGACCACGGCCGGCACGCCTGGCGCGCCGAGTGGGCGGGGCGGCCGCTGCCCGGCGGCGTGCTGTACGAGCTGCACGTGGGCACGTACACGCCCGAGGGCACGCTCGACGCGGCCGCCGAGCGGCTCGGGCATCTGGCCGAACTGGGCGTCACGCACGTCGAGCTGATGCCCCTGTGCCCCTTTCCGGGCCGGCACGGCTGGGGGTACGAGGGTGTCTCGCTGTGGGCGGTGCACGAGCCGTACGGCGGGCCCGAGGCGCTGAAACGGTTCGTCGACCGGGCGCACGAGCTGGGCCTGGGCGTGGTCCTGGACGTGGTGCACAACCACCTGGGCCCGTCCGGCAACTACCTGCCCGTCTTCGGCCCGTACTTCACCGACACCCACCACACGCCCTGGGGCGTCGCCGTCAACCTGGACGCGCCCGGCTCCGACGAGGTGCGCGCGTACCTCGTGGACAGCGCGCTGGCGTGGCTGCGGGACTACCGCATCGACGGCCTGCGCCTGGACGCGGTGCACGCCCTGGTGGACACGCGCGCGTCCCACTTCCTGGAGCAGCTGTCGACCGCCGTGGACGACCTCGCGGCCGACCTGGACCGCCCGCTGTTCCTGATCGCCGAGTCCGACCTCAACGACCCGCGGATCATCACCCCGCGCGCGGAGGGCGGTCTGGGCGTGCACGCGCAGTGGAACGACGACTTCCACCACGCCCTGCACACCGCGCTGACCGGGGAGTCGCAGGGCTACTACGCCGACTTCGCGCGCGACCCGCTGGCGGCGCTGGCCAAGACGCTGTCCCGGGGTTACTTCCACGACGGCACCTACTCCAGCTTCCGCGGGCGCGGTCACGGCCGTCCGCTGGACCGCGGGCGGGTGGCCGCGCACCGGCTGACCGGCTACAGCCAGACCCACGACCAGATCGGCAACCGCGCCCGGGGCGACCGGCTCGCCGCGCTGGTCTCCCCCGGCCTCGCGGCCTGCGCGGCCACCCTGACGCTGACGGCGCCGTTCACACCGATGCTCTTCATGGGCGAGGAGTGGGCCGCCGGGACACCGTGGCAGTTCTTCACCGACCACACCGACCCGGAGCTGGCCGAGGCCGTGCGGAACGGCAGGCGGCGGGAGTTCGCCGCGCACGGCTGGAAGGAGGAGGACGTGCCCGACCCGCAGGACCCGGCGACGCGCCGGCGCTCCTGCCTCGACTGGTCCGAGCCGGAGCGCGAGCCGCACGCGCGCGTACTGGACTGGTACCGGCGACTCATCGCCCTGCGCGCCGAGCAGCCGGACCTCACCGACCCCGACCTCGCCGACACGAGGGTGGCGTACGACTCCGGGGCGCGCTGGCTGGCCTTCCGGCGCGGCGACATCCGGGTGGCCGTCAACCTGGGCCCCGAGCCGGCTCTCATCCCGCTGGGCAGTCGCCCCGCGCGCGTGCTCGCCGCGTGGGAACCGGTGGAGGGACCGGGCGCGGACGGGATACTGCGAGTGCCGGGCGAGTCGAGCGTGGTGCTCGAACAGCAGTGACGGGACTCGGCGTCGCTGCCGGGGCGGCTCGCTCAGGCGGGCGCGTCGCCCTTGCCGTCCCCGTCGTCCTCGCGCAGCTCCGTCACGCGTTCCAGCAGGATCGGCTCCCAGGCGCGCCGCAGCCGCGTCCTCAGCAGGGGCAGGGCGGTGGCGGAGCGGCCCGCGAGGGCGTCGGCGAGCTGGACGGCGGTGTCGCAGCGGGCCAGCCACAGGCCGCGCAGGCAGGGGCGGGCGCCGTACCCGGCGAGCGTGGCGGCGCGCACCGCGGCCGGTGAGCCGACGGAGAGCGCGAGTCCGGCGATGTCCTCGGCCGGGTCCCCGACGACGGCCTCGGTCCAGCCGAGGACGCCGCGGACCCGGCCGTCGGCGCTGACCACCAGGTGCTCGCCGGTCAGTCCGTGGTGGACGAGGACGGCCGCACCCGGCTGTGCGCCGAGCTGGGCGGCCGCCTGCCGGGTGAGCCGCTCCGGACGCGTGGCGTCGAACTCGTCGGCCTCGGCGAGGCGTCCGGCGGCCCGCTCGGCGATCCCGCGCAGCGCCTCCAGGGAGCGCGGGGCGGACCGGGGCACGCCGAGGGTCTCGGCCTGGCGGACCGGCACCTCGCGCACGGCGGTGAGCAGCGCCGCGAGGTCCGCCTCACCCAGCGCGGACACGTCGTGGTCCTCGCCCGAACCGCCGGGCACCTTGGCGTCCAGCGTGTAGGTCAGTCCCGGCGCCCACTCGCCGTGCGCCACGCTGGTGGGCACCGCGACGGGCAGGTACGGCCGCACCAGTTCGCGCAGGCGCAGCTCGCGGCGCTGGCGTACGGCCGCGTCGCGGTCGGGGGCCAGCCGCAGCACGTGCCGGGTGCCGACCCACCAGGTGGCGGGTCCCGTGCCCGCGGCTACGGGCCGTACGTCGGGTCGTGTGCTCCCGCCCAGCAGGGAGCCGACCAGTCGGCGGACGGTGTCCGCGGTGGGTGTCGGTGCCTGGGTCATGGTCGCGCCGTCGTCCTCCGGGTCGCCGGGGCGGTCGGGTCCTTCTGTCGCCGGTCACTCCACCACGACCAGCTCCCGGGTGGTGTCGTTGAAACGCCGGCCGCCGTCCTGCGTGACGGTGACGATGTCCTCGATGCGTACCCCGAACCGGCCGGGCAGATAGACGCCGGGCTCGACGGAGAAGCACATGCCGGGCACGAGGGGCCGCTCCTCGCCCTCGATCATGTACGGCGGTTCGTGCGTGGTGACGCCGATGCCGTGCCCGGTGCGGTGGATGAAGTACTCGCCGTACCCGGCGTCGGCGATGACCGCGCGGGCGGCCCGGTCGACGTCCTGGCAGGCGGCGCCGGGCCGCACCGCCCGGAAGCCCGCCTCCTGGGCCTCGCGGACCAGGTCGTGCACCCGGCGCTCCTCGTCGGTGGGTTCGCCCACGTGGACGGTGCGGGAGGTGTCCGAGCCGTAGCCGTCCTTCAGGCCGCCGAAGTCGAGGACGACCATGTCGCCGTCCTCGATGACACGGTCGCCGACCTCGTGGTGCGGATTGGCGCCGTTCGGGCCGGAGGCGACGATGGTGAAGTCGACCTGGGAGTGGCCGAAGCCCAGCAGCAGGCCGGCGAGGTCGGCGGCGACCTCGGACTCCCGGCGGCCGCCGAAGCGGACGGCGCGGATCTCCTCGAACGCGGCGTCCGCCGCCGCGCCGGCCGCCGCCAGCAGATCCAGCTCCGCCGCGTCCTTGACGGCGCGCAGCATGGGCAGCGCCTCGGTGAGGGAGGCGTAGGAGGTGCCGGGCAGGGCGCTCTGCAGGGCCAGCAGGTGCATCGCCCAGGCGTTGTCGCTGATGCCGAACCGCCCGGATCCGTCGAGGAGGGCGGCGGTGGCGGCGTAGGGGTCCTTGCCGTCGGTCCAGTCGCGCAGGGTGAGGGCGGGTGCGCCGGTCGCCTTCGCCGCGTCGGGGGCCTCCAGCGTGGGGACGACCAGCACGGGGTCGCGGCCGGGGGCGAGCACGAGCAGCGTGAGCCGTTCGGTGTCCGCGGTGGGCGCGTAGCCGGTGAGCCACACGAGGTCCGGGCCCGGCGCCACCAGCAGCCCGGCGAGACCGGCGTCGGCGGCGGCGCCCGCGGCGCGCTCCATGCGGGCCCGGTAGTCGTCGGCGGTGAAGGAAGCGGCGGGCCTGCGGCCGGTCATCCGGGCCTCCCTGGGCGAGAGAGTGAAGGAACCACGGGCAGCATCCTGCCCGCAGCGAGGGGGCGGCGCGAGCCGATTGGCATTGATCGACCGACCTGGCTAATGGTTTTATGCGTGGCAAGCATTAAACAAGGGGGGCGTGCCGTCCGGGCGCCCGAAGGAGGGGCACCGTGCTCGTACTCGCGCACATCAGCGATCTTCATCTCGACGGGAGCCCGCGCTCGACCGAGCGCGCCGCGCGGGTCCGTGACCACCTGTGGGGACTGCCGGGGCGGGTGGACGCGCTGCTGGTGACCGGCGACATCGCGGACCACGGCGCCGAGGCGGAGTACGAGGAGGCCGCCGCGCTCCTCGGGCTGCGCGACGGCACCGCGCCGTTCCCCGTGCTGACCTGCCCGGGCAACCACGACGTCCGCGCCCCCTACCGCAAGGCCCTGCTGGGACTGCCCGCCGCCGACGGTCCGGTCAACGAGGTGCGTGTCCTCGCCGGCGGCGCGGTGCTGATGTGCGACTCCAGCGTCCCGGGGAGCGACGAGGGGGAGCTGGACGAGGAGACGTACGGCTGGATCGAGTCGACGCTCGACGGACTCGGCGACCGCCCGGCGCTGCTCGCCTTCCACCACCCGCCGACGCCCCTGCACCACCCCCTGCCCGACGCGTACCCGCTGCGCCGGCCCGAGCGCCTCGCCGCTCTGCTGGAACGGCGGCCCCGGGTCGCCGGGCTGATCACCGGGCACGCCCACACCCCCGCCGCCACCGTCTTCGCCGGGCGGCCCGTGATGGTCGGCCCCGGGGTGACCTGGACCCTGCGGCTGCCCTGGGAGGGCGAGCAGGTCGCGGACCGGGACGCGCCGGTCGGGCTGGCCTACCACGTGCTGGACGACGCCGGACGGCTCACCAGCCACTTCCGCACCGTCACGTGACGACACCCGGTACGGCCGTCAACTGCTGGTAGCCGCCGCTCTCGTGGCGGACGGTGATCTTCACGTCCTTGCCGGGCCGCGCGCGGGCCACCGCCCGTGCGAGATCGGCGGCCGAGTCGACGCGGGTCGTGCCGAACACCAGCAGCACGTCGCCCCGGACCAGCCCCGCCGCGTACCCGGGGCCGGGCACGTGGACACCCACGACCAGGGCTCCCGGCTTCTCGTGGTCCACGGCCTCCACGCCGAGGGTCGCGGCGGCCCGCGCCGGGGAGGGGGACGCCGCCGACGGGGGCGCCGGGGCGGTGAGGGAGCCGGTCCGGCCCCCCGCCCCCGGTCCGGGCGCCGCCGCTCCCGACCGCTGTTGCAGTGCGGCGAGTTCGCTCATGCCGATCACCGTGGCGCCCACCGTGCCCAGTCCCACGCCCGCCAGGACCAGCACGGTCGCGGCGAACACGCCGAGCAGCACGGTGGTCAGCCGCCGACGGCGCCGGCGCCCGGCGTGCGGACGCCGGGGGCCGTCGGGGTCGGTGCGGGCGGCCGGTTCCCGGCCGGGCATCGGTTTGGGCCGCAACGCTGTCTGTTCCATGGATCGCCTCCGGCAGGTGCTCTACCCGGCGCACCGGCGCGTGACGAGCCACGAACGAGTGAGACTGAGCGTCGGTCAGGGCATGGACACGAGGGTCCCCCTGGGCACGGGCGAGGGCAGGGGCGGGGCCGGGATCCGGTCGGGGAGGAAGCCGTGGGTACGTCCCGCCAGGTACTCGGCCTTGTACCGCGGGACGCTCCGGTGCCAGTTGAGGATGCCGGCCATCCAGTTCTGCAGGTCGGTCACGTAACCGCGCATGACGTCCCGGGCCTCGTCGGAGAGCTGGAAGTCGTCGTACACGACGGGCAGTTCGTGCGCGACGACGTGCTCGAACTGGCGCATGCGCTGGTTCATCAGGTCCTGTACGACCCGCAGGGCGGCCGGGTAGTCGACGCCGAAGAAGTTCTGCACGACGAGGACCGCGTTGTGGACCTCGCCCTCGTACTCGATCTCCTTCTGGTACGAGAAGACGTCGTTGAGCAGGCACGCGTAGTCGATCGCCGCGTTCTCCAGCGAGCGGACCGGACCGCTGCGGTAGACCTCGGGCGGTACGGCGGGCCCGTGTCCGGCGCGGCACAGGCCCAGGGTGAGGTCGGAGCCGAAGGTGGCGCGCCGCATCTCCAGGTAGTCCACCGGGTCGGGGACCCGGTTCTGGATCTGGTTGGCCAGCTCCCACAGCCAGGCCTCGGTCATCTTGTCGACGGCCGCTTTGAGGGGGCGCCGCTCGTCGGGCGTCATGCCGGCCGTCGTGCGCGCCCAGAGGTCGATCAGGGAGCGCTCCATGGCGTTGCCGGGCGGCGGGACCGGTTCGCCGTCGAGCGGCATGCAGGCCGAGAGCCGGGCCGTGGTCAGCCGGGCGGCGGCCAGGTCGCGGCGGTGTCCGTAGACGAGCGGGTAGTAGTCGTCGCCGTAGGTCCCGAAGGCCAGCCAGTCGGAGGCCAGGTCGAGCTGGTCCTGGGTGGCGTCCGGGTCGAGACCGGCGGCGCACAGGGGGAGGTCGCAGCTCGCGAGCTTGTCCTCGTCCCACACGCCCTCGCCGAGGATGCCCATCCGGTGCGACCACGCGAGCAGATGCCGCCGGGAGCCCTCCAGGGCGGGGCTCAGCTCCAGCGGGTACGGCATGCGGATGTCGGGGATGACCGACGGGCCGACCTTCTGGAAGGGGACGTACGTGTAGGGGCGGGCCCGCTGGGCGACCGCGGCGGCGAGCAGCGCGCCGACGTCCGCGGCTGAGGTGCCGGGTCCGGTGAGCGCCTGCCAGCCGGCGGCGGGCCTGGCCCCCTTGTTCATGTACCGGCTGGAGCGCATGTGCCATTCGTGGCCGCCGGACTGCCAGTCCTGGAGGCCCTTGGCGTAGGCCCCGACGGCGGCGACCTCGGGCGGGGCGAGTCCGTTCTCCAGGGCCACCGCGGGCACTTCGGTGAAGGCGGTGTGCTCGAACTGGTGCAGGCGGGACGTGAGGACGTCGTTGACCAGTTCGGCGGCCTCCTGGGTGGTGCAGCCGAAGAAGGTCTCCAGGACCAGCACCCCGTTGCTCAGCTCGCCCTCGTCCTCGACCTCGCGCTGGTAGGAGAAGAGGTCGTTGCGCAGGTGCACGCCGTCGGAGAACGTCTCCATCAGCACCCGGAGCGGCCGGGACCCGGCGACGGCCGCGGGCACCTCGGCGGTCGCGTACTCCACGAGCCCCGCCGACCAGGGGGCGCCGCCGACCTTGCGGCGCATCTCGATGTACTCGACGGGGTTGGCGATCCGCCCCTCGTTGATGTTGGACAGCTCCCACAGGGACTCATTGAGCAGGTGCTCGGTCGCGACGGCGAAGCGGCGGCGCCAGTCGGCCGACATCGCGGGCACCGTGCGGGTCCAGAGGTCGGCGAGACCTGCCTCGACCGGGTTCTCCGGCTCGGGCATCCCGGTGGTGAGGTCGAGCGGCATGAACAGCGGCAGCCGGTCCAGGTGGGCCTTGCCGCCGACGCGGTCCTGGGTGCGCTTGAACCGCTCCAGGAAGTGGTCGTCGAAGAAGAAGACCCACACGTACCAGTCGGTGATCAGGGAGAGCGTCGGCCCGTCGCAGTCGGGGTGGGTGTAGGCGCAGAGCAGTCCGTAGTCGTGTGCGTCGAGGTCTGACTGCTCCCAGACCTCGGAGCCCTCCAGCATGCCCATCTCGCGCGCCCAGGCCGTCGAGTGGGCGCGGGCCTCGTCGAGGTGCGGGTTGAGCCGCGCGGGGTGTGGCAGGTAGAAGTGCGGGAGTTCGAAGGGCTGTTGCGTCATGGCCCGGCCCTACCCAGGGCTCCGAGGGCGCATCCGCCCGGCGGCACATGATCACACCATCGCGTGAAAGAGCGCGGAACGCGGGAACTTCGCGCTCAGGTCCTGACCTGGATCAGGGCGTGCGTCCCGCCGGTCCGCCAGCGCCGCTCCCCGCCGGACTCCAGCGCCGCCTCGGTCTTCTCCGACAGGCCGGTGATCACATCGGACTTGAGGGTGCGCAGGGCGGCGACCGGACCCGGGAAGTACGCGGTGACGTCCGCGAAGGGCGTGGTCGGCGGCCACCACCGGTCGCCCACCAGGCGGCGGTAGTTCAGGTCGCCCTTGAGGACGGTGACGGTGGCCGCGGCGAACTCCGCGCGCAGGTCGTCGGGCATGTCGGCGTACGGCAGCGGGGCGCAGGAGAACGGGTGGGCGCGGACGGTGACGTGCCCGTCCCGCAGCGCGGTCCACAGCCGCCGCCCGTACTCCTCGGCCGCGCCGCCCGCCGCCACCAGCCGCCGCAGCGCGTCGAGCACGTCGGTGGGCGTCGCGTCGGAGACGTAGTACGGGTGCGGCTTGACGTGCAGGACGGCCCGGTCGACACGGCCCTCGGCGAGCAGGTGGGAGACGAGGAGCAGGTCGGGGACGAGTTCGCGGCCCGCGTTGTCGGCGACGAGGCACAGAGTGCTCGGTCCCGCCGTGCCCGGTCCTTCGGAGGGCGGGAGCAGGGACCACAGGGCGTCGCTGTCGTCGCACACGAGGGCCTCCACCTGCTCCCCGGTGCCGGTGCCGCCCTCGGAGAGGCGGAAGCCGAGGTCCGCCCGGTTGCCCCAGAGCGAGCCGTGCAGCAGGGCCCGGGTCCGCTCGTCGGCGGGCAGGCCCGCGAGGCCGTCGAGCGCGGCGAGTTCCTCGTCCGTCGCGGGGTCGTCGAGTTCGGCGAGCTTGGCCGGCCGGAAGGGGTCGACGCCCTGCCAGGTCCCGGGGGCGAAGTAGCCGACGGCGTCGAGGAGCCGGCGGTAGAAGTGGCTCTCGGCCCACAGCCAGGGCACGTCGTACCAGGAGCGGCCGGCGTACGCGTCCAGGCCCCACCGCGCCCAGCGGTCCCGGTCGCGGGGGTCGGCGTCGGCGGGCAGCGGTTCGATCACGCCGTCGGCACAGCTCGCCAGCAGCGCGTCGAGGGCGCGCAACCGTTCGGGGCCGTAGGGGAACGCGTCGCGCACCTGCCGGACGACGGCGGGGTGCCGGTCGGCGAGCACACCGTGCGGGAAGGACCCGGGCTCGTCACCGAGGATGACGGGGGCGGGCGCGGACGGGGTGTCGGGCATGCGCCTCACCGTACCGCGCGGGCCGGTCCGTTCAGGCGGAGGCTGTCTCGCGCTCCAGGCGCGCCGCGAGGGTGACGTAGCGGGCGCGGCGGGTCACCGGCACCATGCCGCGGATGAGGATGTGCCACATCTCGGCCAGGCGGCGGGGCTGGCGCCCGGCCGGTTCCAGGGTCCCGCTGACCACGCGGGTGCCGACGATGGAGCAGACGAGGGTGTGGGCGACGGAGTCGACGTCGATGTCCGGATGCAGGTCGGACTGCCGGACGGCGTCGAGGAGCCGGGAGGTGGCGATCTCCCGCCACTCGGTGAAGGGGTGCGGCAGCGGCGGCCGTACCGGCACGCCCGCGGTGGCGAGCCGCAGACCGGCGCGGAGCACCGGCCCCTCCTCGCACAGCCGGGCCATGCCGAAGGTGAGGCGCATCAGCGCCTCCAGCGAGGTGTAGCCGCGCCCGCCCAGGTCCGTGGCGAGTTGCCGCGAGGTCCTGGACTGGATCTCCATGATGGCGTGGGCGAGGTCTTCCTTCGCCGCGAAGTGGAAGTACAGGGCGCCCTTGGTGACCCCGGCGTGGGCCACGATCTCGCTCAGGCTGGTCGACTCGTAGCCGTGACGGTCGAACAGGTCGGCGGCGGCGCCGACGATCGTCGCGCGGGTCTGCTCGGCGCGTAGCTGCCTCGCCATCGGCTGAACTCTCCTGGGCTGGAACGCAACAGGCCGTGCGGCCTGCCTTTACCCCCTGTACACGATAACTCACCGATAACTGACCGTCAGATAGTCCTCCTTGTGAACCCCTGGAGCGGACGTCGAGGAGCACCGTTCGCCACCTGTCCCGTTCATCACGATGCGGCACCGACAACTCACACCTGGTCGCTGGTCACTTGACTACCAGCGGTCACTCACGGTTTGCTCCGGCCAGGCGAGATTCACCCGGTTGGCGCAGCGACACGTGGCTCCGGGCCATCTCGCCCCGTTCCTCCTGCTCGGCCGCACAGCGAGGTGCCCCCACCCCCATGAGTACTTCTCTCCCGCCCACCCACTCCCCCGGCCCGCTGCGCGCCGCGGCCCTCGCCGCGGCCGTCTGTCTGCTGACGGCCGGCTGCTCCGCCCTCGGCGGGGACGAGGACGGCTCGACGGCGGACGCCGCCGGCGGGTCCGGCGCCGACCGGATGAAGGTCGTCATGGTCACCCACGGCGGCGAGGGCGACGCCTTCTGGGACCGGGTGCGCAAGGGCGCCGAGGCGGCGGCGGCCAAGGACGGCATCGACCTGACGTACGCGGGCGACGCCGACACCGCCGGCCAGGCCGACCTGGTGCGGGACGCGGTCCGCGACAAGGTGGACGGCATCGCCCTGACGCTGGCCAAGCCGCAGGCGATGAAGGCGCCGGTCGCCGAGGCCAAGGCGGCCGGGATCCCCGTGGTCGGCCTCAACTCCGGTATGGACGCCTGGCGGTCGTCGGGACTCCTGGAGTACTTCGGACAGGACGAGAGCGTGGCGGGCCGGGCCGTCGGCGACAAACTCAACGACCTCAAGGCGAAACACGCCCTGTGCGTCATCCACGAGCGTGGCAACGTTGCCGTGGAGGCCCGCTGCGCCGGTGTGAAGAAGACGTTCAAGGGCGAGACCGAGATGCTCTACGTCGAGGGCACCGACATGAAGGCGGTCGGCGCCGCGGTCACCGCGCGGCTGCGCCAGGACCCCAGCATCGACGAAGTCGTCACGAACGGCGCGGCGTTCGCGCTCACCGCGGTCAAGTCGGTCGACGAGGCGGGCAGCAGCGCCCACGTCGCCACCTTCGACCTCGACAACGACCTGGTCGACGCCGTCAAACGGGGGGACGTCCAGTTCGCGGTGGACCAGCAGCCGTATCTGCAGGGCTATCTCGCGGTGGACGCGCTCTGGCTGTACCGGACCAACGGCAACGTCAGCGGCGGCGGAGTGGCGCCCGTGCTGACCGGCCCCGCGTTCGTGACCCGCACGAACGCCGACACGGTCGCGAAGTTCGCCGCGGGCGGCACCCGGTGACCGGGCCCCGCGGCCACCGGCTCGCCCGCACCTCGAACATCCTTCCCCGATGATCGCCTAGGACGACGATGCCCGCACGGAAGGGAGCCCGGCGCCGCCTCGGCTCCATACGTCTCTCCCTGATCCTCCTGGCCCTGGTGCCCGGCGTCACGCTGGCCGCCGTGTGGGGGGTGACGACGATCCAGATGTTCTCGGAGGGTCTGCGGCTGCGCTCGCAGACGGAACTGAGCCGCGACACCGGGGCCATGGGCACCGAGGCGACGCTCGCCCTGCAGAAGGAGCGCAGCCTGTCGGCCGCCTGGCTGGCCGCGCCCGAGGGCGATCGGGCGGAACTGGAGGCGCAGCGCAGGAAGACGGACGAGGAGGTCGCCCAGCTGGTCGGCCAGTCCGACGCGATCGAGGACGCGCCCTCCCGGGTCGCGGACCGGCTGTACTCGGTGCTCGGCTCGGTGGGCAGCCTGGAGTACTACCGCAACCAGGTCGACGACCCGAGCGACATCACCCCCGAGCAGGCGCTCGACCAGTACACCTCGATCATCGACGAGCAGGTCCACGCCTTCCAGGAACTGTCCCAGGTCGACGACGGCGACCTCACCTCGCAGGCCGGGCCGCTGGTCGCCCTGGAGCACGCGGCCGAACTGACCTCCCAGGAGGACGCCCGGCTCACCCTGGCCTGGCCGTCCGACCGGATGGACGAGCAGCAGTGGGCGCACTTCGCGCAACTGGTGCACACCCGGCGCTGGCTGGTCCAGGACCAGATCGTCCCCTCCCTGAGCGGCAGCGCGAAGACGGAGACCGAGCGGATCCTCGCCAGCCCCGAGTGGCAGACCCTCCAGCAGGTCGAGGACAGGGTGCTCGCGGCCCGCGCGTCGGAGGGTGCGGACCGGATCGACCTGCCGGAGCTGCGGGAGCAGTGGACCGCGGCGTTCGCGAAGGTCTCCGACGCGTACGGGAAACTGATCCGGCAGCAGACGGGCGGGCTCCTCGACCGCAGCGCCGACGAGGCGCGCCAGCTGCTGATCACGGCCGCCTCCCTCAGCGCCGGCGGGCTGGTCGCCCTGCTCCTGTGCGTCGGCATGTCCTGGCGCATCACGCGCTCGCTGTCGAGGCGGCTGCGCGGGCTGCGGCTGGCCACGCTGAGCCTGGCCGAGGAGCGGCTGCCGGACGTGGTGGCGCGGCTGGAGCGGGGCGAGAAGGTCGACGTGGAGTCGGCGACCCCGCCGCTGGACTACGGCCGGGACGAACTCGGCCAGGTCGCCCAGGCGTTCAACACGGCGCAGCGCACCGCCGTGCACACCGCCGTCGAACTGGCCGACACCCGGCGCGGCTTCCAGAAGGTCATCCTGGGCATCGCCCGGCAGAGCCAGAACCTGGTCAACATGCAGCTCGGCAAGCTGGACGCCCTGGAACGCGAGCACACCGACCCCGAGATCCTGAAGGGTCTGTACGAACTGGACTCGACGGCGAGCCAGTTGCGCCGCTACGAGGAGAACCTCGTCATCATCAGCGGCGAGCAGCCCAGGCGCACCTGGCGCGAGCCCGTCTCGCTGGTCGACATCCTGCGCAGCGCCGTGGGTGAGGTGGCCGAGTACCAGCGCGTGGAGCTGCACACCGACGAGGAGGTGGCGCTCGCGCCGCCCGCGGTCGCCGACGTGATCCACCTGCTGGCCGAGCTGATCGACAACGCGACGGCCTACTCCCCCGCGCCCAACCCGGTCGGGGTGCGCGCGGCGCTGGTGGCCAAGGGGCTTGCGGTCGAGATCGAGGACCGCGGGCTCGGGCTGTCCGAGGAGGACTACGCGGCGTTCAACGAGCAGTTGGCGGTGGCCCCGCAGTTCGACGTGGTGGCGCTCGCCGACGACCTGCGGCTCGGCATGTTCGTCGTGGCCCGCCTCGCGCACCGGCACGGCATCACCGTGACCCTGCGTTCCTCGCCGTACGGCGGGACCACGGCGATCGTGCTGATCCCGCACGAGATCGTGGTGCGGGAGCCCGTCGACGAGGCGCCCGCGGCACCCGCGCCGGCGCCGGCGGACGGGCCGGGTTCCGAGGGCTCCACGTCCGGTGGGCCCGTCGACCCCGCCGGGCCCACGGTACGGCCGCGGCCGGTGCCCGCGAGCCGGGCCGAACCCGCCTCGCCCGCCGCCCCGGCCGCCGCCTCCGCCCCTGTCTCCGCCGCCGAGCCGAACGGCCTGGCGCCGCTGCCCCGCAGGGTTCCGCAGACCAGCCTCGCCGCCGAGCTGCGGGACGAGGACACCGTCGGCGGCCGGGACGACACACCCGACGACTACGCCGACTTCACGGCCGAACGCGCCGCGTCGTCCCTCGGCGGGTTCCAGCGCGGCACGCTGCGGGCCCAGGCCGACGCCGCCCCCGACGACACCGACGACACCGACGACACCGACGGGCAGGTGTTGTCCTCCTCCGCCCCCTCCACTCCCACCGCCGACCGCCGACCGCCGACGAAGGACACCCGATGACCCGACCCTCCCCCGCCACGCACAGCGAGCTGGACCAGTTGCTCACCGGACTCGTGGAGCGGGTCGCCGACGTGAACCAGGCGGTGGTGCTCTCCGAGGACGGGCTCGTCGTCAGCAAGTCCACCGGGTTCCTGCGGGACGACGCCGAGCGGCTGGCGGCGACCGCGTCGGGCCTGATGAGCCTCAGCAAGGGCGTCAGCATGGACTTCCGCGGCGGCCCGGTGCGTCAGGCGCTCATCGAGATGGCCAACAGCTACCTGATCCTCAGCTCCGCGGGTCCCGGCGCCCACCTGGTCGTGCTCACCGGGCCGAACGCGGACGTCGGTGTGGTGGCGTACCAGATGAACATGCTGGTGAAGAAGATCGGCGAGCACCTGAGCGCGGCACCGCGGGCCACCGTCGGCCCCGGCGAGTGACGTGACCGGAGGCGACGCGGGCGGCCGGCTCGTGCGGCCGTTCACCCTGACCGGCGGCCGGACCCGGCCCAGCCGCGCCGACTTCACCCTCATCACGACGGTGACCGCGGTCGACCCCCAGCCGACCCGCGGCGCGCGGCCGCAGCCCGAGCACCTGCGGATCCTGCGGCTGTGCGCCGAGCCGGTGGCCGTGGCGGAGGTCGCGGCCCGCCTCGACCTGCCGGTGAGCGTGGTGGTCATCCTCCTCTCCGACCTGCTGGAGGCCGGCCGGATCACCGCCCGGCCGCCGCACCTCGTCTCCCGCGCCAACCCGGACCTTGACCTGCTGCAGAAAGTGAGGGACGGCCTTGGCCGGCTCTGACCGCGCCGCTGAGGCGCCCACGGCATCGGCACGCGCGACCGCGCCCGACGCCGTCAAGATCCTGATCGCCGGCGGTTTCGGCGTCGGCAAGACCACCATGGTGGGCTCGGTCAGCGAGATCGCCCCGCTGCGCACCGAGGAACCGCTGACCGCCGCGGGACTCGACGTCGACGACCTGGCCGGCATCGAGGAGAAGCGGGCCACCACCGTGGCCCTGGACTTCGGGCGGATCACCATCGGCCGGGAACTGGTGCTGTACCTCTTCGGCACGCCCGGTCAGCAGCGGTTCTGGTTCATGTGGAACGACCTGGCGATCGGCGCGCTCGGGGCGGTGGTGCTGGTCGACGTCCGCAGGCCCGAGTCGAGCTTCGCCGCCATCGACTTCTTCGAGCGGCGGGGCATCCCGTTCGTGGTCGGCGTCAACGGCTTCCACGGGCGGCACCCGTACCCGGCGGCGGAGATCCGCGAGGCCCTCGCGCTGCCGGAGCACGTGCAGGTGCTGCTGTGCGACGCGCGGGAGCGGACCTCCAGCCGGGACGTCCTCATCGCCCTGATCGACCAGTTGATCGACGCCGCGACCGGGGCCGCGGCGTCGTAGCCGGTCGTCTGCGGGCGTCCGTCAGACGAGACCCGCGGACCTGAGCCACTCCTTGGCCACGTCCAGCGGGTCCTTCTTGTCCAGCTGGACCTGGGCGTCCAGGTCCAGGAGGGTCTTGGTGTCCAGCTTGGCGGAGACCGCGTTGAGCGTGGCCACGCCCTCCTTGGACAGTCCGTCCTTGGTGACCAGCGGGGTCACGTTCGCGTACCCGAAGAGGTTCTCCGGGTCCTTCAGGACGACGAACTTCTCCTTGACGATGGTCGGGTCGGTGGTGAAGACGTCCGCCGCCTGCACGGTGTTCTTCGTCAGCGCGGACTGGGTCAGCGGGCCGCCCGCGTCAAGCGCCTTGAAGGACTTGAACTTCAGCCCGTACACCGACTCCAGGCCCTTCAGGCCCTGCTGCCGGGTCTGGAACTCGGGCGAGCCGCCGATCGTCAGGTCCGGGGCGGCGTCCTTGAGGTCGGCGAGGGTCGACTCGGCGGTGAGTCCGTACTTCTTCGCGGTCTCGGCGTTGACGCTCACCGAGTCCTTGTTCTCGGCCGGCGAGGACTCCAGCACGGTCAGCTTCTTGTCGAGCTTGGCCTTCACGGCCTCGTTGACCGCGTCGGCGGACTGCTGCCCGGCCTCGGGGTCGAGGTAGGCCAGCAGCGAGCCGTTGTACTCGGGCAGCACCGTGACCGAGCCGTTCTTCATCAGGCCGTACGTCGTCTCCCTGCTGCCTATGTTGTGCTTGTAGGTGACCTTGAGGCCCTTGGCCTTCAGCGCCTCGCCGTAGATGTCGGCGAGCAGGGTGCTCTCGGCGAAGTTGTTCGAGCCGACGACGACGGTGCCGGCCTTCGCCTTCTCGCCGGCCAGCGGATTGTCGGACGTGTCGTCGGAGTCGGAGGAACAGCCCGCGAGCAGCGCCGCCGCGGCGGTGAGCGCGACGGCCGCCGCGCCGGAGTGCCTCGTCCTGGACCAGCTGCTCTTCCTGGTAGAAGTCATCCATCGATCCAAACGAGCCACATGTCGGTCAGTCAAGAACGGCCTGGTTACGGTTTCTTTTACGGGGGTCACAGCCGTCGCCTCTCAGCGCCGCCGCACGCCCGGCGACACCGCCAGCCGTCCCGCCGCCCAGAACGCCGCGAGCGTGACCAGCGCCAGGAGGGCGACCAGGGTGGCGCCGCCGACCACCTTCTCGTAGTCGCGCTGGTAGAGGCCGTCGATGATGTACCGGCCGATCCCGCCGAGGGAGACGTACGCCGCGATGGTCGCCGTCGACACGACCTGGATGGCGGCGGAGCGCAGTCCGCTGAGGACGAGCGGCAGCGCGACGGGCAGTTCCACCCGGAACAGGATGCTCGACTCGTGCATGCCCATGCCGCGCGCGGCGTCCACGGGTGAAGGGTCGACGGAGCGGACCGCCTCGTAGGTGGTCACCAGGATCGGCGGGATCGCGAGGATGACGAGCGGGACCATCACGGGCAGCAGGCCGATGCCGACCACGACGGCGATCAGCACCAGCAGACCGAAGCTGGGCAGCGCGCGGGCGGCGGTGGCGACGAACGCGACGGCGTTGCCGCCGCGCCCGGTGTGCCCGGTCAGCAGCCCGACGGGCAGGCCGATCGCGGTGGCGAGGCCGAGGGCCATCAGCGTGTACTGGACGTGTTCCAGCAGGCGCTGCGGGATGCCGTCGTAGCCGTGCCAGTGGGCGCTGTCGCTGAAGAAGGCGTTGACGAAGTTGAGTACGTTCACCGGGCCGACGCCTCCCTCGGCTCGGGCAGTTCCCGCCGGGCGGCGGACTCCTTGGGGCGCCGGCCCTTGCCGCGCGGCATCCACGGGGTCAGCAGGTTCCGGATCAGGACGAGCACGGCGTCGCACAGAACGGCCAGTACGGCGGTGGTCAGGACGGAGTTGACCGCAAGTTCCGGCCGGCCGTACTTCTGGGCGTCCGCGAGCAGGTTGCCGAGGGCGCCCTGGTTGCCGATCAGGGCACCGACGCTGACCAGCGAGATGCTCGCCGACACGGCGACGCGGAGCCCGGCGAGGATGGCGGGCACGGCGATCGGCAACTGCACCTGGAGATAACGCCGTGCCGGACCGAAGCCCATAGCGGTCGACGCGGCCAGGGTCTCCTCGGGCACCGACCGCACGCCGTCCACGATCGCCGGGACCAGCACGACCAGGCTGTACACGGCCAGCGGGATCATCACCGTCAGCTCGGTCTGGCCGGTGTAGTCGATGAGGACGACGAAGACGGCCAGCGACGGGACGGCGTAGAAGACGGTGGTCACGCCGAGCACCGGCGGGTACAGCCAGCGGAAGCGCACGCACAGCTGGGCGACGGGCAGCGCGGCCAGCAGTCCGGCCAGCACCGGCAGCAGCGCCTCGCGCAGGTGCAGGCCGATCAGGCCGAAGTAGGTGTTGTCGAGGTCGCTCGGGATGTCGAAGAAGCCGTTCACGGCGCGACCTTCGTGACATCGGCGGCCCCGGCGCCGGACGCCCCGGCGTCGGACGCCCGGGTGGTGGCCGTGCCGTCGTGGGCGGCGCGGATGGCCTCGGCGATGGTCTGCTGGGAGACGACCCCGATCACCCGGCCGTCGGCGTCCACGGCGACCGCCCAGCCGGTGGGCGAGAGGACGGCGCAGTCGAGGGCGGCGCGCAGCGAGTCCGTGCCGGGCGTGAACGGCCGCCCGTGGGACAGCAGCCGCTCGGGGGCGACGTCGCCGGCGGTCAGGTCCTCCGGCCGGGCCCAGCCCAGCGGCCTGTCGTCCGCGTCGGTCACCAGGAGGTAGGGCGCGTCGGCCGCGGCGGGCGGCGCCTCGGTGGCGCCGGTGCGCACGACCGGGTCGCGGGTCGGCTCCAGGTCCGCGGACGGGAAGAAGGAGAGCCGCCGGATGCCGCGGTCGGCGCCGAGGAAGTCCTCGACGAACTCGTCCGCGGGGTCGGACAGCAGCTCGGCGGGCGGCGCGAACTGCGCGAGCCGGCCGCCGGTGCGCATCACCGCGACCATGGTGCCCAGCTTGATGGCCTCGTCGATGTCGTGCGTGACGAAGACGATGGTCTTGCCCAGTTCGTCCTGGATGCGCAGGAGTTCGTCCTGGAGCCCCTTGCGGACCACGGGGTCGACGGCGGAGAACGGCTCGTCCATGAGCAGCACCGGCGGGTCGGCGGCGAGCGCCCGGGCCACGCCGACGCGCTGCTGCTGGCCGCCGGAGAGCTGGTACGGGTAGCGCTTGCCCAGGGAGGCGTCCAGCCCCACGCGTTCCATCAGCTCGGCCGCGCGTTCCCGGGACTTCTGCTTGCCCCAGCCGATCATGCGGGGCACGGTCGCGATGTTGTCGAGGATCGTCCGGTGCTGGAAGAGCCCGGCGTTCTGGATGACGTAGCCCATCGAGCGGCGCAGCGTGGTGACCGGCTGCCGGCCGAGGTCCTCACCGTCGAGAAGGATGGTGCCCTCGGTGGGCTCGACCATCCTGTTGATCATCCGCAGGGTCGTCGTCTTGCCGCAGCCCGAGGGTCCGACGAGGACGGTTATCGCGCGGTCGGGTATCTCCAGCGACAGGTGGTCGACCGCCACGGTGCCGTCCGGGTACCGCTTGGTGACTGAGTCCATGCGTATCAAAACGCCGAATGCCCTTCGGGTCTGGCAGAAGCTGCCCGCTCCGGCCGCGGTCGGTGGGGCCGTCGCCGGTCGAGTGTAGACGGCGGATCTGCCGGGCCCGTTGGTCCGGGGCGACTCCTTCCCCCTGGCCGGGCGTTCACACCGGGTCGTCGGGTACGACGCACGCGGGCGGGTACGCGGCCGGGCATCACGTCGGCCGGAGTACGACACTGGAGGGAAGACGTCCCCGGCGTCCGATGGGAGCAACGTGGTGTCTTCCCTGCTGTCGGTGAACGTGGGAATGCCGCGGAACGTGGCCTGGCACGGCGACACGGTCCACACCGGCGTGTGGAAGAGGCCCCGGTCCGGCCCGGTGACGGCCCGCCGCCTCAATCTCGACGGCGACGGGCAGGGCGACCGGGCGGGACACGGGGGTGAACAGCGCGCGGTCCTCGTGTACCAGGTGCAGTCCTACCGGTACTGGGAGCAGGCCCTCCACCGTGACGACTTCGG
This sequence comes from Streptomyces sp. NBC_01723, assembly GCF_036246005.1. NCBI lineage: Bacteria > Bacillati > Actinomycetota > Actinomycetes > Kitasatosporales > Streptomycetaceae > Streptomyces > Streptomyces sp. NBC_01723. Next base: position 6,520,558 of record NZ_CP109171.1, on the reverse strand, counting down.
CTACGGCCGGTTCGGCGAGAACCTCACCGTCGACGGTCTGCCCGACGACCGGGTCTGCATCGGTGATCGCTACGCCATCGGGGAGGCCGAGTTCGAGGTCACCCAGCCCAGGGTCACCTGCTACCGCGTCGGAATGCGGCTCGCGGAGCCGCGGATGCCGGCTCTGCTGGTCAGCCACCGCCGGCCCGGCTTCTACATGCGGGTGATCCGGGAGGGCCGCATCCGGGCCGGGGACCCGATCGTCAGGACGCGCACCGGATGGGGGTCACTGAGCGTCACTGACGCCGATGCCCTGCTGTACCTGCCCGACCACGACGTCGGCACGCTGCGAGTCGCCCTGTCCATCCCCGCCCTCAGCCCCGGCTGGCGCGGCTCGTTCCGTGACCTGCTGGCCGCCGCCGAAGATCCCGACGCGGCCTTGAGTCCGAGGTGGTCGGGGTTCCGGGAGCTTCTGGTGGACCAGGTGGTCCCCGAGAACGCCTCTGTCACCTCCCTCTATCTCAGCTCGCCCGACGGGTCGCCTCTCCCAGAAGCCCGGGCCGGGCAGTACGTCACGCTGCGCCTTCCCTCGCTCGCCGAGCCGGCCCCGGTGCGCAGCTACTCACTGTCCTCGACCTCGGCCGACGGCCGGTACCGCATCAGCGTCAAACACGACCCCCGAGGCTCGGTGAGCGGCTACCTGACCACGCGCACGCACCGTGGTGCCCGCCTCGACGTGGCGGCTCCCCGAGGCGAGTTCGTGCTCGACCGCGGCAGTGAGCCGATCGTCCTCGTCTCGGCCGGAATCGGTCTGACACCGGTGCTGGCCATGCTCCACGAGCTCGCCGCCCATGACCGCGAGCGTGAGGTCTGGTGGATCCACGGCGCCCGCCGGCCCGAGGAGCACCCGCTCGCCGCGGAGGCCCACGACCTGCTCACCGGTCTTCCGAACGGGCATGAGCACGTCTACTACAGCTCCGCCGCACCCGGGGACCACCGACTCGGCCACGCCGTACGGGGACGGCTCACGAGGGAGGCGCTCACGGCCCTCTCCCTTCCCGCCGACGCCAGCGCCTACGTCTGCGGGCCCGAGGGCTTCATGGACGACATGCGGCAGGCACTCCACGCGGCCGGGATCGATCCGGCCCGGACGCACACCGAGGCCTTCTCGGCCCTGCCGGCCCTCCGCCCCGGTATCGCCCCGCAGGTGGTCGCGGCGCCGCACCAGCCCGCCGGCGAGCCCGGAACGGGCCCACAGGTCACCTTCGCCCGCAGCGGCCTCGCCACCCGGTACCCCGCGGGCCGGCGGAGCCTTCTCGAGCTGGCCGAGGCCTGCGACGTCCCGGTCCGCTGGTCCTGCCGCACCGGGGTGTGCCACACCTGCGTCACCGCACTCCTGTCCGGGACGGTCGGCTACGACCCGGCCCCGCTGGAGTACCCCGCGACCGGCGAGGTGCTGATCTGCTGCGCCCGGCCGGACGGCGATGTCGTCCTGGACATGTGAGAGAGGGCGGATCGTGTCGCCGGCCGCTCAGCGCAGGAATCCCTCGTAGCGGTGCTGCTCGATCTGGCTGCTGATCTGTTTGACGGTCTCCAGCCCGACACTCACGATGATGAGGATGCTCGTCCCCGTGAGCTGGTTCGCGCTGCCGAAACTGCCGAGGGCCACGGTCGGAACGAGGGCGATCAGACCGAGATAGAGCGATCCCGGCCAGGTGAGGCGGTTGAGGACGTAACCCAGGTACTGCGCGGTGGCCTTCCCGGCACGGATCCCCGGAATGAACCCTCCGGCCTGCTTGATGTTCCCCGCGATCTCGTCCGGGTTGAAAGTGATGGATACGTAGAAGAAGGCGAAGAAGACGATCAGAAGGAAGTAGATCGCCACATAGTAGGGATGATTCCCTCTGCTCAGGTTGTTCGTGATCCAGGTCGACCACCCGGAATCGGATCCGGCGAACTGCGCGATCAGCGCGGGAATGTAGAGCAGCGAGGAGGCGAAGATGACGGGGACCACGCCGGCCTGGTTGACCTTCAGCGGGATGTAGGTGGCGGTCCCCCCGTACGACTTACGGCCGATCATGCGCTTGGCGTACTGCACCGGGATGCGGCGCTGCGCCTGCTCCACGAAGACGACCAGGCCCACCATCACGAACCCCACCAGCAGGACGATGCCGAAAGCGAGCCAGCCTCCGGCAAGGGTGCTCTCCTGCTTCACGGCCCAGAGGGCGCCGGGGAGGGTCGAGGCGATGGAGAGGAAGATCAGCATCGACATGCCGTTGCCGACACCCCGTTCGGTGATGAGTTCACCGAGCCACATGACGCATGCCGTGCCGGCGGTGATGGTCACGACCATGACGGCGGTGACGAAGACGGAGTCGTCCGGAACGATCCGGGACGCGTCCGGGCAACTGGGAAACAGGGCGCCGTTACGGGCGGTCGCCACGAGACCGGTCCCCTGGAGAACGGCGAGAGCCACCGTGAGGTAGCGAGTGTACTGAGTGATTTTGGCCTGGCCGGAGGCGCCTTCCTTCTTCAACGCCTCCAGCCTCGGAATCACCGCCGTGAGCAGCTGGAGAATGATGCTGGCCGTGATGTAGGGAAGGATCCCGAGAGCGAACACCGTGATCTGCAGGAGCGCACCGCCACTGAACAGATTGACCAGCCCGAGGATTCCGTTCGACTGGGAGACGGAATCCACGCAACTCTGGACCCTCTGGTAGTCCACTCCTGGAATCGGCACGTGGGAGCCGAGACGGAACAGGATGATGATGCCCAGAGTAAATGCCAGCTTTTTGCGGAGGTCGGGGGTCTTGAAAACGCTTGCGAACGCGTTCAGCACGATGGTTCCTCTTGTGAGCCCGAGGTGCCGGTCCGCGGCTCCTTGAGGTCATGCTGCACGAACCGGGCGCGACCGGCCCGTCCTGGTGATCCCATCCGGTGGCGTCGGTAGGCCGTCCGGGTTCGGCGGCGGGGTCAGAAACCGCGCAGGATGCCTTCGAAGGGGCCTCGCTCGATCGACCTGCGCTGCCTTTCGGCGGCCAGTTGCGTGACGGCCTGGTGCACCTCACCCAGGATGGCGACCTGATCGTGATCGAGGTCCGCGGAAGCGTCGTCGGGGGGCGTCGGACGCATCCCGGCCGCTGCCGCGAGGTGGGCAAGGACGGGGTCGTTCCAGTCCCGCACGGCTTCGGCCGCGTGACGGTGGAGGTGACTGGCATCCTCCACAGCGACTCGGTAGCGTCCGGCCAGGCCGCTGCCCCGGCGCCACAGCCATCCCACGACCGTCTCGTAGGGGGCGTCCCGGACAAGCTCCGACGCGGCCTCGATCAGCATCGGGGAGCCGGTTCCCACCCGCGCGGCGGGCAGGAGACGGTCGCCGTGGAGAAGAACGGCCTGCGCCTCCGTGAGATCGATGAGTTCGGCGGCCGCCAGCGCGAGTGACAGGTCGCCCTCCTCGATGCGCGGCTCGCCGCCGAGTGCGACGGCGAGAGCCGACAATCTCTGGGCTGTTGCCATGTACGACTCCGTAATTCGGCCGTCTCGTCACATCTCGCTTCAAGGATAGGCATGGGGGCAGCCTCGGCAATTCATCCGCCGCCCTCATCATCGGTTCCCACGTCCGTGGCCGCGACGAGTACCAAAACAAAACGCGTCGAATGGTGGGTATTTCTTCGGCCCGGTATTCTCGTCCACGGTTCCGGCTGCCTGATCGGAGGTCTGCGATGACCCATGAGCAGAAGGACGGCGGGCTTGCCGGGCAAGTCGTCGTGGTGATCGGTGGCAGCTCGGGTATGGGCTTCGAGACCGCTCGCCGCGTGCGCGCCGAGGGCGGCCAGGTGTTCATGACGGGGCGGAACGCGGAGCGGCTGGAAAGAGCGGCGGCACAGATCCAGCCGCTGGGTACGGCCACGTTCGACGCCACGGACCCCGACGGAGTCCGGACGTTCTTCCGGAATCTGCCGCACCCCGTCGATCACGTCATCTCCACGGCCGGCGGGCCGTCGTATCTGCCGCTGGCCGAGATGGAAATCGGCGAGACCAGCCGTCACTTCGGTGACCGCCTGGCCATGACCCTGGCTATCGCGAAGTACGCTCAGGACAAGGTCCGAGCCGGGGGAACGCTGCTCTTCATCGGCGGCACCGGAGGCAGGCGGCCCGGCGTCGGGCGGACGGTGATCGCGGCGCTCACCGCGGCGCTCCCCGCCCTCACCGCCAATCTGGCCCTCGAACTGGCCCCCGTGCGCGTGAACCTCATCGCGGCCGGCTTCGTCGACACACCGCTCTCGGCATCCCTGCTGGGCGATCGCCTCGAGGCGAGGCGGGAGGAACTGAGGTCGACCCTGCCGATCCGCCGCGTGGTCGGGCCGGAGGACGTCGCCGGTCTGGCCCTCCACATCATGCGCAACGAGGCGCTGACCGGGGCCACGTACGACATCGACGGCGGTCAGCAGCTGCTCTGAACCCACGCGCCGCGCAGGGTCATCCGGTCGGACCGGGAACGTTCGGGTGCGGCTGCAAGGACGTGAGCCGGGATGATGACGAGCCTCCCTTGCCCACCGTCGTCAGAGTGTCCCCGAGCCGGAAGAGCATCGTCCCACCCAGCACGTGGAAGACCTCGTGGGACAGCTGGTGTTGGGGGGCGGAGCGCCGTCCGCCCCGGTCACGAGCGTGAGACGACTGGCGCTCACCGCTCCGCCGTCGGCAAGCAACTCGAACGCCCCGTCGGTCAGTTGTGCGCCGACCGCTTCGCCGGACTGCACGACCAGGGCGGTGTTCGTGGATTCCATGGTCATCCTGCGCAGCGGGCGACGGCTCAGGCGAGGATCTTCAGCATTCGCTCGGCCAGCACCTCGGCGGAGGCCGGGTTCTGCCCGGTGACCAGATTCCTGTCCTCGACCATGTACGGCTCCCAGACGGGCCCCCGGCTGTACTGGACACCGACCTTGTCCTTCAGGTCCGTCTCCAGGAGCCAGGTCGCCCGGGGAGCCAGGCCCACGCCCTCTTCCTCGTCGTTGGTGAAACCCGTGACCTTGTACCCCTCGAACGGCGACACTCCGTGGATCCGTGTCGCCAGCATCGCGGCGGGCGCATGGCACACGATGAACAACGGCTCGCCCGAACCGAGTTGTGCCGTCAGGAGCCGACCGGCGTCGGCGTCGAAGGCGAGATCCGACATCGGGCCGTGCCCACCCGGCAGGTACACCGCGTCGTAGTCCTCCAGGCGGACGTCCGAGAGCTTCAGCGGGCGACGCATCACTTCGGCGTCCCGGATGATGGACTCCAGGTCCAGGGCACCTTGCTCCCCGCCCGCCATCGACGGACGGAGGCTCATCATGTCGACGTTCGGAGTCGTGCCGCCCGGAGTCGCCACCACGACGGCGTGACCGGCATCCGTCAGAGCCTTGTAGGGCTTGGCGAACTCCTCCGCCCAATAGCCCGTCGCATATCGTGTGCCGTCCTTCAGCACCCAGTACGTCGCACCACTGACCATGAACAGGACTGTTGCCATCGCTCTGCGCCTCCACTCGGGCCATCGAGGCGATCAGGCACCGTTCCAGTCTAGAAGCGGGCCCGCTGGGACGCATCCGGCTCACACCGCCCCTCGCAGGTCGTGCTCGCCGGGCGAGTCGGCCGCCGCGTCCCTATCCTCGAAGAAGGGCAGCCATCGGTACCGCGTGGAGGCGGGTCACATGACCGGGACGGCACAGGCGCGTGAGGCCGACCGCGCGCTCAAGGCGAAGCATCGCTCGATGTGGGCCCTCGGCGACTATCCGGCGGTGGCGCGGGACGTCGTGGCCGGTCTGGGCCCCGCCCTCGTGGCGGCCTGTGGGATCAAGGACGGCGACCGCGTGCTGGACGTGGCCGCCGGATCGGGGAACGCCTCGATCCCGGCCGCCTTGGCCGGCGGGGACGTGGTGGCCTCCGACCTCACTCCCGAACTGCTGGACGTGGGCCGGAACGAGGCGGAAGCGCGCGGCGCGGCAGTGAGCTGGCAGGAGGCGGATGCCGAGGATCTGCCGTTCGAGGACGGGTCCTTCGACACCGTGATGTCCTGCGTGGGCGTCATGTTCGCTCCCCATCACCAGGCCGCCGCCGACGAGTTGGTGCGGGTGTGTCGGCCGGGTGGCACGATCGGGCTCCTGAACTGGACCCCCGAGGGGTTCGTCGGGCAGATGTTCGCGACCATGAAACCGTTCGCGCCGCCGCCTCCTCCCGGTGCCCAGCCTCCGCCGTTGTGGGGTCGGGAGGAGCACGTGCGGATGCTGCTCGGTGACCGTGTCACGGGCGTCGAAGCGCGGCGGCGGTCGCTTCGCGTGGACACGTTCGGCGAGCCGGAGGACTTCCGCGCGTTCTTCAAGTCCGCGTACGGGCCGACGATCAGCGTCTACCGGAACCTGGCCGACGACCCCGAACGCACCGCCGCCCTGGACGCGGCTCTCGTGGACCTGGCGCGCGGTGCGCTCGAGGACGGTGTCCTCGAGTGGGAGTATCTGCTGCTCACCGCCCGCCGCAGCGCCTGACGCCCCTGCGGCAGTCCGGCCGGTCGGCCCCTAGGGGTTCGGGCGGCAGGTGGCGCAGTATGTGCGGGTGGACAAAGTGCGACTCCTCGTCGTGGACGACGACCCGCCCATCGCCGATCTCGTGGCCACGGTCGCCCGCTACGAGGGGTGGGAGGCGGTCACCGCGAACACCGGCGAGCAGGCGCTGCGGCTGGCCGCCGGGTTCCGTCCGGACATCGTGGTGCTCGACCTGATGCTGCCGGACGTCGACGGCTTCGGCGTCCTGGACCGGCTGCGCCACTCGGGCACGATGGTGCCGGTGGTGTTCCTGACGGCGCGGGACGGGGTGGCCGACCGGGTGGCGGGGCTGACCCGGGGCGGTGACGACTACCTGGTCAAGCCGTTCGCGGTGGAGGAGCTGATGGCCCGGCTGCGGACGGTCCTGCGGCGCAGCACCGGGCCGGCGTCCCCGCGGTCGGTGCTGCGGGTGGCGGACCTGGAGGTGGACGAGGACACGCGCGAGGTCCGGCGCGGCGGGCGGCGGCTGTCGCTGACGCCGACGGAGTTCGAGGTGCTGCGCTACCTGATGCGCAGGTCGCCGTCCGTGATGACGAAGGCGCAGATCCTCGACCACGTCTGGGAGTACGGGTTCGGCGGCCGGTCCAACGTCGTCGAGCTGGTCGTCAGCCGGCTGCGGCGCAAGCTCGACGACACGGGTGAGCCGCTGATCCAGACGGTGCGGGGCTTCGGGTACGCGGTCCGGGAGACGGCCCGGTGATCCGGCGGTGGTGGCGCGCCTACCGGGGGCTGCGGCTCGGGACCCGGCTGGCGCTGGGCCTCGGGGTGCTGTCGCTGGTGGTGTTCGCGGTGGTCGGCACGGTGCTGACCGCGTACATGCGCGACTACCTGGAGCGGCAGCTCGCCGACCAGATGAAGCTGGTGCAGGTCGTGCAGTCCAAGGACGCGGCGACGCACGGCACGGTGCAACGCAAGCCGTACTACGGCTGGTACACGGCCGTGTACGACGTCTCCGGCACCTCGGTCGACCTGCGCACGCCCGCCGAGGTGCCGGCCGACAGCCGGGCCCTGACCGACCTGGCGCGGACGATGGCACGCTCGGAGGAGGACATCACCCGCACGGTGCGGCTCGGCGGGCACGGCCCCTACCTGCTGCGCGCCTGCGAGGTGGAGCCCGGGGTGGTGCTGGTCAGCGCGGCGCCCATGGGAGACGTCGAGGACACCGTCGACCAGCTGATCACGGTGCAGGTCGTCGCCTTCGGGCTGGCGCTGCTCGCCCTGGTGGTGTTCGGACGGCGGATGCTGCGGCGCGGCCTGAAGCCGCTGAGCGACATGGCGAGCACGGCGCACGGCATCGCCTCGCACGACCTCACCGAGTCGGCGGCCCGGCTCCCGCTGCGGGCCGACGGGCGCGACGGCGGGCAGGAGGTGGCGGAGCTGCGGACCGCGTTCAACACGATGCTGGAGCACATCGACGCGTCGCTGGCGGTGCGGGCGGAGGCGGAGCGGCGGCTGCGCCGGTTCGTCGCCGACGCCTCGCACGAGCTGCGCACGCCGCTGATGTCGGTGCGGGGCTACGCCGACCTCTTCCAGTACGCGGCGGCCAACGAGCCCGCGGAACGGGAGCGGCACCTGGCCCGGCTGCGGGCCGAGGCCGCCCGGATGGGGGTGCTCCTCGACGATCTGCTGCTGCTCGCCCGGCTGGACGCCGACGAGGTGGAGGCGCCGCTGCGCCGGGAGGACGCGGATCTGACGGAGCTGGTGCGGCAGGCCGCGGACGCCTTCCGCGCCGGGCACCCGGACCGTCCGCTGACGGTGCGGACGGGTGCGGCGGTGGTGAAGCTGCGGCTCGACCCGCAGCGGATCCGGCAGGTTCTCGACAACCTGCTCACCAACGCGGCCGTGCACACGCCGCCGGGCACCGCGGTCTCGGTCACCGTCTCCGGCGGGGCGGACGCGGTCCGGGTGTCGGTGGCCGACGCGGGGCCGGGCATCCCGGCGGCGGACCGGGAACGGATCTTCGACCGCTTCTACCGCGTCGACAAGGCCCGCAGCCGCGACCGGGGCGGCAGCGGCCTGGGCCTGTCCGTCGCCGCCTCGCTGGTGCGCGCGCACGGCGGCACGGTCGAGGTGGACGGCGAGCCGGGCGCGACGGTGTTCACCGTGACGCTCCCGGCCGCCGCCCGTGACGCGTCCGCCGCCCGGTGACTCAGTCCTCCGCGGGCGTCAGCCGCAGCGAGATGCTGTTGATGCAGTACCGCTGGTCGGTCGGGGTCGGGTAGCCCTCGCCCTGGAAGACGTGCCCGAGGTGCGAGCCGCAGCGGGCGCAGCGCACCTCGGTGCGGACCATCCCGTGCGAGCGGTCCTCGATCAGCTCGACCGCGTCGGTGTCCTTCGGGTCGAAGAAGGACGGCCAGCCGCAGTGCGACTCGAACTTGGTCGTGGAGGTGAACAGGTCCGCGCCGCAGGCCCGGCAGGAGTAGACGCCCTCGGTCTTGGTGTCGGTGTACTCACCGGTGAAGGCCGGTTCGGTGCCGGCCTGGCGCAGCACGGCGTACTCGGCCGGGGCCAGCTCCGCGCGCCACTGCTCGTCCGGCTTCTCGACGTCGTACGACATGAGTCCTCAGCCCCTTAGTTTCCGGTGCTCGACAGCTGGTCCAGGATGCGCGGTCCGAGGTCGGTGACGTCGCCCGCGCCCATGGTGAGAACGAGATCGCCGGCCTTCGCCATTCCCGCGACCACCGCGGGCGCCCCGGCCTTGTCGTGGACCGGGGTGACGTCGGCGCCGGCGGCCCGGGCCGCCTCGATGATCAGGTCGCTGGTGATGCCCGGGATCGGGTCCTCGCGGGCCGGGTAGATGTCCAGGACGACCGAGGCGTCCGCCAGGGACAGGGCCTGGCCCATCTCCTTGCCCAGTTCCTGGGTGCGGGAGAAGAGGTGCGGCTGGAAGAGGACCAGGATGCGGGCGTCGCCGACCGCGGCGCGCATGGCCTCCAGGTCGGCGGTCATCTCGGTGGGGTGGTGCGCGTAGGAGTCGACGACCTGGACGCCGGCCGCCTCGCCCTTGAGCTGGAGGCGCCGCTTGACGCCCGTGTAGGCGGCCAGGGCGGGGGCCAGCTCGGCGGCGGGGACGCCGAGGGCGGCGCCCGCGGCGAGGGCGGCGACGGCGTTGTGGGCGTAGTGGCGGCCGGGGACGGAGACCGCGAAGGTCAGCTCCGTGCCGTCCAGCACCACCGTGACCTCGCTCTTCAGGCCCTGCGGGACGACCGACAGGATGCGCACGTCGGCGTCCTCGGACTCCCCGTAGGTCACGGTCCGCACCTTGCCGGCCAGGCGCCGCGTCAGCTCTCGGGCGCCCTGCTGGTCGGCCGCGATCACCAGGGTGCCGCCGGGGACGATCCGGTCGGCGAAGGTCTCGAAGGACTCGTAGATCTCGTCCATCGAGGCGTAGTTGGCGTGGTGGTCCAGCTCGACGTTGAGGACGATGGCGACCTCGGGGGCGTACTTGTGGAAGCTGCGGTCGCTTTCGTCCGCCTCGGCCACGAAGATCTCGCCGTCGCCGTGCAGGGCGTTGGAGCCGGGCGTGTCCAGGTCGCCGCCGATGGCGTACGAGGGGTTGAGGCCCAGCTCGGACAGGCTGACCGCGAGCATCGAGGTGGTGGTGGTCTTGCCGTGGGTGCCGGCCACCGCGATCGGGCGCAGGCCGTTCATCAGGGCGGCGAGGGCGTCGGAGCGGTGCACGACCGGGACGCCCAGCTCGGCGGCGCGGGCCAGCTCCGGGTTGTCCTGGCGGATCGCGGACGACACGACGACGCAGCTGGCGTCGTCGGCGAGGTGCTCCGCCGCGTGCCCGATGTGCACGGTGGCGCCCAGGGCGCGCAGCGCCTCGGCGGTCTCGGACTCCTTGGCGTCGCTGCCCGCCACCTGGGCGCCGCGCTGGGCGAGGATCCTGGCGATGCCCGACATTCCGGCGCCGCCGATGCCGATGAAGTGCGGTCGGTCCATGGCGGTGGGAAGGCCGGGTGCCATGCGCTGTTCTCCCAGGGGTGCGGCGGGTGGTCTGCTGGTTGGCGCGCCCCCTGGGCGGGGGCGCGGCACCAGCCTATGCCTTGCTGTGGGAGAACAGTTTCAGGACCGGCACGCCGACCTTGTGCCGGGCCCGGGAGGCCCAGTCGCGGTGGAAGAACTCCTCCACGTAGTGCGGGTCCGTCAGGACGATCACCTCGTCGGCGCCGATCTCCAGGACCAGGGACCTCAGCTCTTCCAGCGGGTGGTCCTCGATCAGCCGGCCCTCGGCCTCGGCGCCGGACGCGCGCAGGGCGGTGAGGGAGACCGCCAGTGCCCGCCGGCCGACGCTCTGCGCGTCGTCGCCCTCGGGCGTCTCACCCTCCCGGACGGCGTCGTCCAGCTCGCCGAGCGCGACGTCGTCGATCGCTCTCAACAGCCTGTCGGCCTGATCGCCGCGCGGCTGGAGCAGCACGTGGAAGGCGACCGTCTCCTCGCCGTGCAAGGTGGTGACGAACTCCACGTCGGCGGACGTCAGGGCCTTCTCGATCATCAAAACGCTTGTGAACACCAGGCGCCCCTTCTCCTTCGAGGGCCCGTGGGCCCACCCTCCGTAGGCCGTACCGGACCCTGCGGAAACCATCCTGCCCCGTGATCGCTCGGGTACTGCCGGATTCAGTGTGCCCGGCGCGGACCAAACGGAACGGACGGTTCCGTCGATTCCCGGAGGTGCGGTACGGCCGAACCCGTATCCGGTGGCCGTCGTCTGCCCGGGACGGTATGTCCTAGTCCCGCCGGTAGCGGCTGAAGAGGAAACCTTCCTCCTCCAGGAGGGACGCCAGCGCGAACCGCCGCGGCACCCCGACGGGGGGCCCGCCCGCGATCCGCTGGGCGTCCCCGGCGGTGAGCATCGGGGACACGGTCAGGCACAGCTCGTCCAGCACACCGGCCGCGACGAACTGGCCCAGCAGCCGCGGGCCGCCCTCGGTCAGCAGCCGGGTGTGTCCGAGCCCGGCCAGCGCGCCGACGGCCCGGACGGGATCCACACCGGCACCGTCCCCGGCGATCACGACCCGGGCGCCCGCCTTCTCGGCGGCCGTGATCCGGTCCCGGGGCGCGGCTGCCCCGGTCAGGATCAGGGTGGGCACCAGCGGGGCGGTGAACAGCGGCAGGGTGAGGTCCAGCTCCAGGCTCGCGCTGACCACCGCGACCGCGGGCACGGGGGTCTGCCCGGCCGCCCGCCGCGCCTCCGCGAACTCGGCACGCGCGCGTGCGGGCCGGTACCCCTCCTGCCGTACGGTCTCGGCGCCGGCGACCACCACGTCGGCGAGCGCGCGCAGGGTCCCGAAGACGCGCATGTCGGCCGCGCTGGAGATGGGCTGGGAACGGCCCTCGTGCTGGGCGGCGCCGTCGAGGGTGGACACCATGTTGGCCCGCAGCCACGCCGCACGCCGCCCGTCCGGCACGGGATAGGCGTAGGCCTCCGCCAGCTCGGCCAGGCTCCATTCCCGATCACCCCCGTCGGGGTCCGGGCCCGCCCCGGGGCCGGCTGTCTGATCGATCACAGGGAACAGACGTCGCATGCGATGCAGTCTTCCACGCCCCGGGAACCCGGACCGGCCCCGGAGCCGCCGGTGGGACCCCGTGGCGCCGAGGTCCGCCGCATCGCCGCGGGGGCCCCACGCACCTCCGGACCCACGTGCCGCGGGCAGGCCCCGCGTCCAGGGCCCCGGCCGGGCGCCCGCATCGGCCCCGGAGCCGTCGGCGGCTGCGGCTGCCGCTGTGGCGGGGCCGACAGGATCAAGATCTGCCGCGTTCGGCCGCGCGGCCCACACACCGCGGGCAGGCCCGCGTCCAAGGCACCGGCCGCACACCCGCACCAGCCCCGGGGACGCCGTGGACACCGGGGGCGCCCCGGCCCGGGGCCGCCACCGGCACCGGGGGCGCCGGCCGCTCGACCGGGGCCCCGGGCCCGCAGGGCCTACCATGGACCACCGTGTCGCCCTCCTCCTCCGCCGCCGGCCCCGGGTCCACCCCGATAGCCGGGGCCGATCCCTTGTCCCTGTGTGCTCGTGAGCCGCATGTGCCCGCCGACCACCTGGTCGCCGAGATGGTGCCGCCGCCGCGGTTCGACTCGGTCCGGTTCGGGACCTATGTGCCGGACCCGAACCAGCCCAGCCAGCACGAGGCCGTACGGGTCCTGGAGGAGTTCGCGGGCGGGCTGGGCGAGCCGTCCGGCGCGGGCACCGGGCGGCGCGGGTTCCTCGGGTTCGGGCGGAGCAAGGCGCCGAAGGCCCCGGCCGGCCCCCGCGGCGTCTACCTCGACGGCGGCTACGGGGTCGGCAAGACCCACCTGCTGGCCTCCCTGTGGCACGCCACCCCCGCCGACCCCTCCCGCAAGGCCTTCGGCACCTTCGTCGAGCTGACCAACCTCGTCGGCGCCCTCGGCTTCCAGCAGACCGTGCGGACCCTCTCCGGGCACCGCCTCCTGTGCATCGACGAATTCGAGCTGGACGACCCCGGCGACACCGTCCTCGTCTCCAGCCTGCTCGCCCGGCTCGTCGAGGCCGGTGTGGCACTCGCCGCCACCTCCAACACGCTGCCCGGCAAGCTCGGCGAGGGCCGCTTCGCGGCGGTGGACTTCCTGCGCGAGATCCAGGGCCTGTCCGCCCACTTCCGCACCCTGCGCATCGACGGCGAGGACTACCGCCACCGCGGCCTGCCCGAGGCCCCGGCACCGCACTCCGACGAGCAGGTCACCCGGGCGGCGCGAGCCACCGCGGGCGCCTCGCTCGACGACTTCGGCGCGCTCCTCGACCACCTCGCCCGCGTCCACCCCAGCCGCTACGGCGCCCTGACCGACGACCTCGCGGCGGTGTGCCTCACCGGGGTGCGCCCGGTCCCGGACCAGTCGACGGCGCTGCGCCTCGTGGTGCTCGCGGACCGCCTCTACGACCGCGAGGTGCCCGTCCTGGCGTCCGGACTGCCCTTCGACCAACTCTTCGGCGAGGACATGCTGAAGGGCGGCTACCGCAAGAAGTACTTCCGGGCGATCTCGCGGCTCACCGCGCTGGCCCGGGACGCCGCGCGCCTGGTCGACGGCCCCGACACGCCCTGAGAACGGCCGCTTCGCGCCAACCGACCCGCGATTTTCAGGCTCTCTTCAGCTCGTAACGCTACGTTAACCCTGCAAAGCTCTTTGCAGGGTTAACGTGTTTCTTGACCACGCATTGACCATGCGTTGACCAAGCGATGACCGTGCACCGACCATGCACCGGCACACATCGAAGGCGTGAAATGCCTGGAGGGGGGCGCATGTTCCGAGGCACGACGGCGCGGACGCGGATTCCGTTCCCCGCCGCCGTCCTGATCGTGCTCCTGCTCTTCGCTCCGGCCGCGTCCTTCGCATTCGCGCATACGAGCCGTGACGCCATGGCCAACGCCCACCCCGGAACCACTCTCTCCGGCACGGCGCCGTACGAGGAGCGGGCCGGCTGTCACGACAGCGGCCGCTGCGCGAACGCCCACGACGCCACTCGCGTCCGCGACCGGCACCGCACCACCACCGCGCCCCCGCCCGGTCCGCCCGAGCGCCCGCTCGCGTGGACCGAGGTGGCCGCCTCCGGGCGGCACGCCGACCACCGGTCCAGACCCTCGACGGACCACTCCCCGGCGGCACTTCAGGTCTTCCGCTGCTGAGGGACGGCCGGATCGCCCCCCCCCACCTCTGTCCTGCCCATCCGACGCGCCCCCACTGCGCGCCAGGAGGAATCCCGCATCATGCAACCCCTCATCGACAACGCCCGTACGTTCGGACAGCGCCCTGAGGAGTTCGCCGGGCACGCCGAAGGCCAGTCGCCCGAAGTACTGTTCATCACCTGCTCCGACTCCCGGGTCGTCCCGGCCCTGATCACGGGCGCCCGGCCCGGCCGGCTCTTCGAGCTGCGCACCGCGGGCAACGTCGTCCCGCCGCACGGCACCGGCCACCCCTCCGGCGAGGCCGCCACCATCGAGTACGCCGTGGCGGTGCTCGGCGTCGGCGACATCGTGGTCTGCGGCCACTCGCACTGCGGCGCCGTCGGCGCGCTGGTGCGCGGCGACGACCTGAGCGCCGTACCCGCCGTGCGCGACTGGCTGGCGTACGCCGCCGAGGAGCCGAAGCCCTGCGACCCCGCCGACCCGACCGTCGCCGAGGCCGTGCAGCACCACGTCCTGGCGCAACTGGAGCGGCTGCGCTCCTACCCCTGCGTGGAACAACGCCTGACGGAGGGCCGGCTGCGGCTGCACGGCTGGTACTACGAGGTCCACACCGGGGCCGTACGCCAACACAGCGCGGACACCGACGCGTTCGAGACCCTGTGAGCGCCGGCATGAACCGCATAGCCAAGTTCCCCCACTGGCGGCAGGACGTCACCTCCTCGCTGGTCGTGTTCCTGGTCGCGCTCCCGCTGTGCGTGGGCGTGGCCGTCGCCTCCGGCGTCCCGGCCGAACTCGGCCTCGTCACCGGCATCGTGGGCGGCCTGGTCACCGGACTCCTGCCGGGCAGCAGCCTCCAGGTGTCCGGCCCGGCCGCCGGCCTCACCGTTCTGGTCTTCGGCGCGGTCGACCAGTACGGACTGCCCGCGCTCGGTGTGATCGTGCTGGCCTCCGGCCTCCTCCAGCTCGCGATGGGCGCCCTGAAGCTGGGGCGCTGGTTCCGGGCGATCTCACTGTCGGTGGTCGAGGGCATGCTGGCCGGCATCGGCCTGGTGCTCATCGCCGGACAGCTCTACGCGGCCGCCGGACTGGAGGCGCCCGCCTCCGGCCTGGACAAGCTCACCGGGCTGCCCGGCGCCGCCGCCGACGCGCTGGGCAGCACCGAGGCGCTCACCTCGCTCGCCCTGGGCGCCGGCACCGTCGCGGTCATGGTGCTGTGGAAGCGGCTGCCGAAGCGGGCGCAGACCCTGCCGGGCGCGCTGGCCGCGGTCGTCCTGGCCACGTCGGTCACGGCGGTGTTCGGCCTGTCGGTCGCGACGGTCGAGGTCAACGGCCTGCTGGACTCCATCCAGCCGCCCGGCGCCGGCGCCTTCGGCGAGCTGGCGAACATCGGGCTCCTCGGCACCATCATCGCCTTCACCCTGATCGCCTCGGCGGAGAGCCTGTTCAGCGCCGCCGCGGTGGACCGGCTGCACAAGGGGCCGCGCACCGAGTACAACAAGGAACTGATGGCGCAGGGCGCCGGCAACACGGTGTGCGGTGTGCTCGGCGCGCTGCCGATGACGGCGGTCATCGTGCGCAGCTCCGCCAATGTGAGCGCCGGTGCGAAGACCAAGGCGTCCCGGGTGCTGCACGGCGTGTGGCTGCTGCTGTTCGCCGCGCTGCTGCCGTCCGCGCTGGCCCTGATCCCGCTGCCCGCGCTGGCCGGCATCCTGGTCCACGCGGGCTGGAAGCTGATCCCGTTCCGCGGCATCGTGCCGCTGTGGCGGGAGCACCGGGGCGAGGCGCTGATCCTGGTGGTCACGGCCGTGTCGATCGTCGCGGTGAACATGTTCGAGGGCGTGCTGATCGGTCTGGCCCTGTCCGTGGTCAAGACCGCCTGGGAGGCGTCGCACCTCAAGCTGGAGATCGTCGACAAGGGCGCGGGCCCCGTCCAGGCCCACCTGTCGGGCAACGCGACCTTCCTGCGGCTGCCGAAGATCCTGGAGAGCCTGGAGTCGCTGCCGCAGGACCGCCCGGTCGAGCTGGACCTGTCCGGCCTGCACCACCTGGACCACGCCTGTCGCACGGCCCTGGAGAACTGGGCCGAACGGCACAGCACCGCCGGCACGGACCCGGTGACGGTCACGGAACCGCCGAAGGCGGTCTCGGTGTAGCGGCACACCCCGGTCCGGGGCCATGGCCCCGGACCGGGCGTCGGGAATATCGTGGCAGGAGCAGATGAATCGGACCTCTGAGCGAGGAGGCCGTCATGCTCGAGGAGCTCCTGACCGCGGCCGCGGCCGTGGGAAGCGCCGGGGTGGTGTACGTCGCCTCGGCCGCGCGGGTCGTCAAGCAGTACGAGCGCGGGGTGGTCTTCCGCCTCGGGCGGCTCGCGGGCGAGGTGCGCGGGCCCGGGTTCACGATGGTGGTGCCGGTCGTGGACCGGCTGCACAAGGTGAACATGCAGATCGTCACCCTGCCGGTGCCCGCCCAGGAGGGCATCACCCGCGACAACGTCACGGTGCGGGTGGACGCCGTCGTCTACTTCAAGGTGATCGACGCGGCCAACGCGCTGGTCCGTGTCGAGGACTACCGCTTCGCCGTCTCCCAGATGGCCCAGACCTCCCTGCGCTCGATCATCGGCAAGAGCGAGCTGGACGACCTGCTGTCCAACCGGGAGAAGCTGAACCAGGGCCTGGAGCTGATGATCGACAGCCCGGCCGTGGGGTGGGGCGTGCAGGTGGACCGGGTGGAGATCAAGGACGTGTCCCTGCCCGACACCATGAAGCGCTCGATGGCCCGGCAGGCCGAGGCCGACCGGGAGCGCCGGGCCCGGGTCATCAACGCCGACGCCGAACTGCAGGCCTCGAAGGTCCTCGCGGAGGCGGCTCGGGAGATGTCCGAGACACCCGCGGCGCTGCAACTGCGCCTCTTGCAGACGGTGGTGGCGGTGGCCGCCGAGAAGAACTCGACCCTCGTGCTTCCCTTCCCGGTGGAGCTGCTGCGGTTCCTGGAGAAGGCTCAGGAGCACCCCGTGGAGCAGTGACACGTGCTACGCGCGTGGTTCCCGGGACTCCTGGCAGGTGATAGACACGGCGGGGTCACAATCCTGTCCGCCAGCAGGAAGGTTTCCCCCATGACCATGTCCAGCAACGAGGCGACCCGACGTCAGGTACTCGCCCGCACGGGAGCCCTGGGCGCAGGCATCGCCTTCACCGGGGCCCTCTCCGAACTCTTCGCCGGCACCGCCGCGGCCCAGACCCTGGGCCACACCGGCTACGGCCCCCTGGTGCCCGACCCCGACGCCCTGCTCGACCTGCCCAGGGGCTTCCGCTACCGGGTACTGTCCCGCGAGGGCGACCGGCTGCGCTCCGGCGAGGGCCCGGTGCCCTCCAACCACGACGGCATGGCCGCCTTCCCGGGCCGGCACGGCGGGGTCCACCTGGTCCGCAACCACGAGAACCGCGAGGACGGCCGCGTCCCGGTCCCGACGGTCAAGGGCCTGACCTACGACCCCGAGGGCAAGGGCGGCTGTACGGCGCTGGCGCTGGACTCCCGCAACCGCGTGCTGTCCGAGCGGGTCGCGATCGCCGGTACGGCCGTCAACTGCGCGGGCGGGCCCACGCCCTGGCACACCTGGCTGACCTGCGAGGAGACCGAGGACAAGGCCGGCACCAACGGCTACACGAAGGACCACGGCTTCATCTTCGAGGTCGACCCGGTCGACCCGCACCGCACCGGCGCGGTACCGCTGACCGCGATGGGCCGCTTCCAGCACGAGGCGATCGCCGTGGACCCGCGGCGCGGCGTCGTGTACGAGACGGAGGACGCGTTCGAGCGGCCGTTCGGACTGTTCTACCGGTTCCTGCCCGAGAAGCCGCTCGGCGGCCGGGGTTCACTGCGGGCGGGCGGCAGGCTCCAGGCGATGCGGGTGCCCGGCGTGCCCGACCTGTCCTCGATCCAGGAGACGGGCGCCGAATTCGACGGCATCGAGTGGGTGGACGTACCCGACCCGCTGGCCACCGGGACGCCGATCCGCTTCCAGGACTTCGGCCGGGGCGGCATCACCCACGCGCAGAAGCTGGAGGGCTGCTACTGGGGCGGGCGGTGCGTGTACTTCGTGTCGTCCTTCGCCCACAGCGACGAGGGCTCGGCCGCCGACCACTACGGGCAGATCTGGCGCTACGACCCCGAACGGCGCCGCCTGACCCTGGTGATCGTCTTCGGTCCGGACACCGACGTGCAGCTGCCGGGCGAGTCCCCGGACAACATCTGCCTGGCTCCCAGCGGCGGCCTGATGGTCTGCGAGGACGGCGGGGGCGCCCAGCACGTGTTCGGGGTGACCCGGCGCGGCGAGGTGTACGCGATGGCCCGGGGCGCCCAGAACATCGGGACGCCCGAGGCGCCGGAGTGGGGCGAGTTCGCGGGGGTCACCTTCTCCCCCGACGGCGACACGATGTACGTCAACTGCTACACACCCGGCACCACCTTCGCGGTCACGGGTCCCTGGCGCGGGTAGGCCCGGGAGGGTGAGCCTCGGGGCACGTCACGCCCCATAGTCGTACAAACCGAAGAACACACTCATACGTTCGTACGGTGATCACTCTCGTACGTCGTGCCACCGCCCTCTGCGTGCTGGGCGCCGCCCTCGCCGCCTGCGGAACCTCCGAGTCCCCGCGGGCGCCCCGACCGGCGCCCAGCGCGCCCTCCACCGCCCCGTCGAAACCCTCCCGGCCACCGACGCTCGCGCCCGGCCCGGCCGGTCTGACCCCCGTCTTCGAACACGGCTCGCGCACCGCCGGCAAGACGGTCGCGCTCACCTTCGACGCCGACATGACCGCCGACCAGGGGCCCCGGGCGGCGTCGGGTGAGCGTTTCGACAATCCCGGGCTGATCGCGACGCTGCGGCGGCTGAAGGTGCCGGCCACGGTGTTCATGACCGGCCGGTGGGCCGAGGAGTACCCGGACGCGGCCCGGTCCATCGGCCGGGACCCGCGGTTCGAGATCGCCAACCACTCCTACAGCCACTACGCCTACACCGACGACTGCTACGGACTGCCGACCGTGGCCCGGGACCGGATGCGCTCGGACCTGGAGCGGGCGTACACGTCGTTCCGGAAGGCCGGGGTCCGGGACGCGATGCCCTACTTCCGCTTTCCCGGCGGCTGCTACGACGAGGCGGCCCGCAGGGAGCTGACCGCCGCCGGTGTCACCGCCGTGCAGTGGGACGTGGTGAGCGGGGACGCCTTCGCGACCGACGCCGACGCGGTGGCCCGGCAGGTGCTGGACGGGGTGCGGCCGGGGTCGGTGGTCGTCATGCACTGCACACGCAGCGCCGCCCCGGTGACCGAGCGGGCGGTCCGGACGATCGTGCCCGAACTGCGCGAGAGGGGCTACCGCTTCGTGAAGGTCTCGGAGCTGATCGGCACCGCGCACGGCCGCGCCTGACGGGCCTACGCTGGAGAGATGAACAGCGACGACGACCAGGGTCCGGACGAACGGGGTCCGAACGACTACTGCCTCATCGACGCCACCCGGCCGCCCAAGGCCGACGGGCCGCCGTACGCGGAGTGCGTGCTGTGCCGGGAACCGACGGAGTACCCGGAGTCGTACAAGGGCATCACATACTGCCCGGTCTGCGAGTGGCAGGAGGCGCAGCGCACGGCCTGCTCGGGCTGACCGGCACGCGGATTGGCAGACTGGGGGCGTGAGCAACGAAGCGACGACGCCCGTCCCCGACAGCCCCTTCCGTCCCGAACCCGGCGACCGCGATCTCGCGCCGCAGTTCGTCCTGCCGCTGGTGGTGCGCATCGAGCGGGTGGCGCCGCCGGCCCGTACCGACGCGCTGGAGACCGCGGCCCGGGCGGTGCTGGTGATGCTCGGCGACGAGCGGTCGGCCGGCGACGGCGAGTGGGCGCAGGCGGTGCGGGACTGGCAGGACGCGCGCATCCGCAAGGTGGTGCGCCGGGCCCGCGGCGCCGAGTGGCGGCGGGCCGAGGCGCTGCCCGGCATCACGGTCGCCGGCGGGTCGGCGGAGGTCCGGGTCTTTCCCCCGGTCCCGCTGGACGGCTGGCCGAAGGACCTGGCCCGTCTCCAGGTCTCCGGCACCGACCTCGAGGATCCGGAGCCGCCGGTCGAGGCCGACCTCTCGGCGCCGGTGCTCTGGATGAACCCGGACCTGGACATGTCGGCGGGCAAGGCCATGGCCCAGGCGGGCCACGGCGCCCAGCTCGCCTGGTGGGAGCTGGACGCCGGGGCGCGGGCGGCGTGGCGGGCGGCGGGCTACCCGCTGGCCGTGCGCACGCCGGATCCCGCCCGCTGGAGCGGCCTGACCACGAGTGGCCTGCCGGTGGTCCGCGACGCCGGGTTCACGGAGATCGCGCCGGGCTCGTGCACGGTGGTCGCGGACCACCCGGCGCTGCCTGGTGCTACGACTCGATCTTGATCGAGTTGATGGGCGTGAGGTTGCGGTTCCAGGCCCAGTCCGGGGGAATGCGGTCGCCGCAGCCCGTACCGTTGCCGCCCGTGCACAGCCGCACGGTCCAGCCGTCGGTCTGGTTGTTGTAGACCCAGTGGTCTCCGAACTGGTCGTAGAGCTTGTGCACCCCCCGGGAGTAGTAGAAGTGGGTCGGCTTGCTGTCCTTCCAGTACTCGCCCTGCGGGTAGATGCAGACGGCCCCGACCGGACATCCGTACTGGGAGTCCGCGACCGGTGCCGCGGACGCCGCCCCCGTGCCGGCGCCCAGCAGCCCGGCCGTGAGGGCGACGGACGCGGCGCCGCCGGCGAGTGCGCGGTGGAAGAGCTTCATGGGATTCCCTCCGTTGCGGTTTCCTGCACCGGCAGGTTCCTGGCGCGGGTGCCGTTCGCGCACCACTGTTCGGACCCAGCCAAATCGTCGCCGAGCAGCCGCAGACCCAGGGCGGTCACCGAGTGCAGGACGTACTTGCCGGCCCGGCGCGTCGTGAGCAGGCCCGCCTCCCGCAGCACCGCCAGCTGCTGGCTGCCGCTGGGCAGCGAGATGCCGACCGCCGCCGCCAGCTCGGACGTCGTCCCGCACGCGCGTCCGGCCGCCTCGTGGAGCAGCGCGGCCCGGGTGGGGCCCACCAGGGCGGTGAGCGCGGCGAACCCGGTGAGCGGCGCCGGGACGACCGTCTTGTCCGCCGGGTAGACCAGCACGGGGCTCTGGTCCGCGTCGACCAGGGTGATCGGCCGCCGCCAGCAGAAGTACGAGGGCACGAGCAGCAGCCCACGCCCCTCCAGGTGCAGGTCGCGCCGGACCGGATAGTCCACTTCGAGCACCGGTGGCCGCCACACCGCCACCGGCCGGAAGGTGGCCAGCAGGGCGGCCGTCCCGCCGGTCACCAGGGCGCGGGTGCGCCAGGCGAGGTCGGCGCCCACGGCCGACCCGATCCGGTCGCGCACGGGTTCGAGCAACGCCTCGTCGTAGGCGCGCAGGCCGCCGCCCAGCTCTCCGAGCGCCGTCACGTCGCCCCGGGCCAGTGCCGCCGCGCCCGGGACCGGCCGCGCGCCGGACGCGGCCAGCAGGGCCAGCTCGTGCCGGAGGCGGCCGCGCGGGGTGGCGAGCACCCGTTCGACGCCGTCCCGCAGGGTCACGTGGTGGCCCTCTACGGGCGGGGTGAGGAAGTCCGGGAAGTACGCGCCGAACGGCACCAGGCCACGCAGCGCCAGCGCGGCCCGGCGGGCCGTGCCGTCGCGCAGCAGCCGGGCCCTGACCTGCCGCCGCCACGGGTCGAAGGCGAGCGCGCCCTCCCGTGTCTGGAGGCGGCAGACGCTGCACACGATCTCCCACAGCGGATCGGGGCCGCGCGCCAGTCTGATGTTCTCCAGGTCCTGTCCGGTGAAGTGGATCCGCAGCAAGGTGTTCCCCCGTTCCCCCGACGGGCGCCGAACTCGTCCACGGCCAGCGTGGGCCGCCCGCATACGCAAACGGTTGACGCCCGCTGAACGGCGGCCACGCCGGTGCGCGTGCGATGAGTTCCGCGAGGCGGGACGGTCTGCCCAGGAGACGCACCTCCCAGAAACGGACGTGATCACCGTGCCGAACAGTTCCGCCCACGCCGACCTCGACGGCCTGGAGATGTACTACGAGATCCACGGCACCGGCCGGGACGGCACCCGGCGTCCGCTGGTCCTGCTGCACGGCGGTGTCCTCACCGTCGGACTGAGCTTCGGCGCCCTGCTGCCCGCGCTCGCCGCCGGCCGGCACATCGTGGCCCCCGAGTTGCAGGGGCACGGCCACACCGCCGACATCGAGCGCGCCATCACCGTGCCCAACCTGGCGGGTGACGTGGTCGCCCTGCTCGACGCGCTCGGCATCGAGCGGGCCGACCTGCTCGGGTTCAGCCTGGGCGGGCTGACCGCGCTGGAGGTCGCCGTCAGGCACCCCGCGCGGGTGGGACGACTCGTGCTCGCCGCCACGCAGTACACCCAGGGCGGCTACCGCGAGGAGGTCCGCACCCCCGACTACGACTCACCGCTGCTGCCCAGCGAGGCCGACTTCCAGGAGATGGCCGACGCCTACGCGGCCGCCGCTCCGCACCCCGAGCACTTCCAGGACTTCGTCGACAAGTGCTCGCAGGCCGCCCACGGCCCGCTGCCCTGGAGCGCCGACGACCTGCGCGGGCTGACGGCACCCACGCTGCTGGTCGTCGGGGACCGCGACTTCGTGCGCGTGGAGCACGCCGCCGAGATGCGGGAGCTGATCCCCGACGCGCGCCTCGCCGTCCTCCCCGACACCACCCACATGACGCTGATGCGGCGCACGGCCCTGCTCGTGCCGCTCCTGGAGGAGTTCCTGGGCACCGGGCGGGCGCCGGAGGCGTCGTCCCGTGCGGCGTGACATCGTGATGGCATGAGCATCGACGTACGCCCGGCCTCGGTCTTCGAGGACGTGCGCGCGGTGCTCGGCCCCAAGTCGCCCGGAGCCAACGTCTGCTGGTGCCTGAGCTACCGCGTCCCCTCCAAGGTCAACAAGGAGCTGCGCGGCCCGGCCCGCGGCGCGTACGTCGCCGAGCTGTGCCGGACGGCCCCGCCTCCCGGGGTGCTCGCCCACGACGGGGACGAGCCGGTCGGCTGGGCCGCCGTGGCGCCGCGCGCGGACACCTCCTTCGCCCGCAACCGCAAGATCCCGCACGTGGACGACCTGCCGGTCTGGTCGTTGTGGTGTGTCCGCGTGCGGCCCGGTCACCGGAAGCGGGGGATCTCGCACGCCCTGATCGCCGGGGCCGTGGAATTCGCCCGCTCGCAGGGTGCTCCCGCGATCGAGGCGTACCCGCTGGACAACGGGGACGCCCGGGTCGACCTGACGATGGCGTACGCCGGGCTCCGGCGGAACTTCGAGCGTGCCGGGTTCGTCCACGCCGCCGACACCACCTCCGTGCCGGCCGGACACCCGCGCGTCCTGATGCGGCTCGACCTGCGCTGAGCGTCCGAGATCAACCACGAAACGGACGAGATCTCACCTTCCACACCCCTCAGAGCGCGACACCGTGGAACGGTGCATCGACCGGCTGCGGAACTGGCGCGGTATCGCCACCCGGTACGACAAGGCCCCGGAAAGCTACGAGGCCGGACTGCACCTGTGTGGTGCGATGCTCCGGCTCCGCGGCATCGCACCACACTCATGATGCGAACTACCTAGCAGAACTGCTTCGCGGTCGCCTGACCGAACCTGGCGAACGCCGCACGCGTTCCCTCGCCGGCGATACCGTCGATCTTGCCGGTGTACCCCCAGTTGCCGTGCTTGAGGAAGTACTGGAGCCCCTTGATCGTGGCCGGGCCGACGATGCCGTCTGTCACGAGGTTCCGGCCCCAACTCCTGTTGAGGAACTCCTGCATCGCCTCCCAGCTCTTCGGGCCGAGGTACCCGTCCTCGTCAAGGTTGACGGTGGGCGAGGTGTTCAGGAAGCACTGGACGCCGGTGGCCTGGTTCTTGGTGAGGCCGAGGTTGTTGTACGCGGCCACCGCCGCGGGCGAGGCCGCGACCGCCGACCTCGGGGCGGGTGAGGTGTCCGCCATGGCCGTGCCCGCGGTGGCGAGGCTGCCGGCGGCGATACCGACCGCGGCGGTGACTCCGACCAGTGTCTTGGTGAGTGCTCGCATGCTGTGCTCCTCGATATGACGTGCGCTTGAAGAAGCCGACCGCGGCGGCCGGCTCCGCGACGAGACTGCGGGTTCGGCGGGATGCTCGTCCACAGGTGACGCGGAGGTGGCCCCGTCCCGAGACGTCCCGCTCCATGACCTGCGCAGATGCCGACCGCCGTGTCCCTGTGACGGGACTTCGACGGCAGGGGCACGGCCGGGTGCGCGCCCGGGGCGGGGTCGGCGGCAGGGCGGTTCCCCGGACGGCTGGTGCAGAATGAGACCGGGACACGGGGGGCCGGTCCTGCGGTCCGGAACGCGAGTGGGGGGAAGCGTGTCGCGCTGGAAGGCACTGCCCGCAGAACTGCATCCGCACGTTCACCAGCTGATCGTGCGCCTGCGCAGGCTGAAGGACCACAGCGAACTGAGCACGCGGCAACTGGCCGTGAAGACCGGATACAGCGCGAGGTCGTGGCAGCGCTATCTGAACGGCAGGTCCCTGCCGCCCCTGGAAGCCGTCGAGGCGATAGCCCGCATCGGCCGTGACGATCCGGCCCGGCTGCTGGTGATGCACGAGATCGCCGCCCAACGCTGGGCGGAGGGGCGGACGGCCGGCACGGCAACCCCCGAGGACTCCTCCGCGACACCGGACCACACCCCCACCGAACGGCAGCCCTACGGACGCCTTCTGCGCGTGGCGGCCGCGGCGGGAGCCGTGGTCACGGTGCTGTCCGTCTCCGTGGCCCTCCTGCTGGCCGTTCGGCTCACCGAGGCCCGCGCCCAGCTCGCGCACGACCGCGCCGACGCCGAGGTGACGGCCCCGGCCACCGTGTCGGAGTCCTTGGTGCCGGTCATCTACACCTGTCGGCTGGAGCGGCGTGGCGCCCGCTGGTACGCGGGCCTGAGCAGCACCACGGACATCCTCCTGTCCAACACCCAGGTGGGGCTCGAAGTGGCCGAGGCCCAGTGCCTGCTGCGCCGCGCGGGTACCGCGCCGGGAGACATCGACGGCATCTTCGGCCCGAAGACGCGGCGAGCGGTCGAACGCATGCAGAAGCGGAACGGACTGATCGTGAACGGAGTCGTCGACCCGCCGACCTGGCAGGCACTACGCAAGGCGGCGCCCGAGTGAGCACGGAACACACCCGGCTGGTAGCGGCGTTGCGGGAACTGCGGGCCCGCGCGGGCCTGAGCCTGGCGGCGCTGGCGGAGCGCACGCCGTACAGCAAGTCCTCCTGGGAGCGCTACCTCAACGGCAAGAGCCTGCCTCCCCGACAGGCCGTACGGGAACTGTGCAGGCTCGCGGACGAACCAGACGGGCGGCTGCTCGTGCTCCGTGAGATCGCCGAGTCGCACTGGAGCGGACGCGCGGTGGCCACCGCACCCGCCGCTTCCCCGGACGAGTCGACGCGGCCGCGTCCCCAGGAGCTGCCACCGCCCGACGGGACCCGGCGGCGGCGACTTCGCCGAAGCAGGCTCCTGGTGGTGCTGGCGGCGGCCTACACCGTGGTCGTGGGCGGTGTCGCGGCCCTGCTGTTCCTCCTGTTGCCGGACTCGGAGGCGCGGGAGGCCGAGTCGCTGCCGGCCTCCGTGCCGTTCTCCTTCGCTCCCCTGTGCCGGGGAGCGGCCTGCGAGGGCCAGGACCCGATGCGCCTGATCTGCGGGGTCGGCCCCGACACCCTCGCCTCGTACCGCACGGCCACCGGCGCCCACGTCGAACTGCGCCACAGTGAGAAGTGCGGTGCGAGCTGGGCCCGGACCTGGGCGACCGAGATCGGCGACCGGGTGGACGTCACGGCGGGCGGCCCGACCCACGGCGTGCGCATCAGGAACAAGGACGACGCGGCGACCTTCGTCTACACCGAGATGACCGAGGTGCACCCCGGTAGCACCGTACGGGCCTGCTTCCGGCCCGCGTCGGCCGACGGCGAACGGGAGTGCTTCGAGGCCCGCGTGGGCGCGGCCACCACAACGGCCGACCCATCCTCACCTCAGTAACGTCGGTCCTCCGGACGCCTCGATGTGTCTCGGCGCGGTCATCCCGCAGACAGGAGCAGCCGAGGCACACGCGGGTGCAGCAGCCACTGTCCGTCGCCGTCCACACGAAACGTGAACGTCTCCGGGCCCCGGCCGACGCGGGCCGACCAACGCGCGCCCAGAGCTCACATTCCACACCCTCAAATCTTGCTCTGAAGACGCCCCCGCGCGGTTGGCGGCGGGACGGGTGGGCCATACCCCCGTCATACCGACGGGGAGGAGGTACGACCATGCGACGACTGGGAACCGGCATCGGGTGGCGTCCGGAGATCGCGGACGCCGTGGAGCGGATGCCCGGCATCGACTGGGTCGAGGCCGTGTCCGAGAACCTCTGTCCCGGGCATCTGCCGGAATCGCTGCTGCGGCTGCGCGAGCGCGGGGTGACCGTCGTGCCGCACGGTGTCTCGCTCGGTCTGGGCGGCGCCGAACGGCCGGACGCGGGGCGGCTGGCGGCGCTGGCCGGCCGCGCGGAGGCGCTCGGATCGCCGCTGGTCACCGAGCACATCGCGTTCGTCCGCGCGGGCGGCGCGCTGACCGCCTCCCCGCACCTGGAGGCCGGGCACCTGCTGCCCGTACCGCGCACCCGCGACGCGCTCGACGTGCTGTGCGAGAACGTGCGCATCGCACAGGACGCGCTGCCCGTGCCGCTCGCCGTGGAGAACATCGCCGCGCTCGTCGCCTGGCCGGACGAGGAGCTGACGGAGGGGCAGTTCCTGTACGAGCTGGCCGACCGGACCGGGGCGCGGCTGCTGATCGACGTGGCGAACCTGCACACCAACCACGTGAACATCGGGGCGGACCCGGCCGAGGCGCTCGGCGAACTGCCCCTGGAGGCCATCGCCTACGTCCATGTCGCGGGCGGCTTCGAACGGGACGGCGTCTGGCACGACAGCCACGCCCACCCCGTCCCGCGGCCCGTGCTCGACATCCTCACCGACCTCGCCTCGCGGGTGGCACCGCCGGGCGTCCTGCTGGAGCGGGACGAGAACTTTCCCGGCGCGGGCGAGCTGGCGGCGGAGGTCGCGGCGATCCGCGACGCCGTCGCGCGGGGGCGGGCGGAGAGCGGGGAGCCCGCCGGTCGGGAGGCGTCCGTGGCACGAGCGGCCCCGCCCGAGGCGAACGCGGCGGACCACGCCGTACGGCAGCGGCTCGGCCTGGCGCAGGCCGCGCTGCTGTCCGCGCTGGTCGCGGGGGCGCCGGCGCCCGAGGGGTTCGACCGGGTGCGACTGGGCGTGCAGGCGCGGGCGCTCGCCGGGAAGCGGGCGGACGTGGTCGCGAAGGTGGCGCCCGAACTGCCGGTGATCCTCGGCCCGGCGTACCGGCCGGCGTTCCTCGCCTACGCGCGGGGGTGCCCGATGGGCGCGGGCTACCGGCGGGACGCCCTCGACTTCGCCGAGCGGCTGCTGAGCGCGGACGCGGGGCCCGCGGCGGAGGACGCCGGTGTGCGGCGGGAGTTGCGGGAGTGGTGGCTGGAGCGCTCGGGGCCGGTGCCGCGGTCGAGGCGGCCGGGGGTGCGGTGGGCGCGTGCGACCAGGCGGGTCCTGCTGCGTCGCTGACCCGGTCACGGCCGGTCCGGGACATCACCAAACGGAACGTCACATACTCACAACACTGCGTCCCGAAATGTGAACAGGCCATGGCGCCGGCGAAAGCCTTTGGCATAGAAGTACGGCATGTTCTGGGTCCTTTTCCTCCTGTCGGCCTGGGCCGTCGCCGGCCTCGCGTGTCTGCGGCTGTGTCTGGCCGCCGTGCGCGCGGCGGCCGTCGCCCCGCGCACCCCCGCGCGGGAGCACGCGCTGACGCTGTACGAGGCGGCGTTCCTGTCCGGCGGACCGCGGCGGGTGGCCGACCTGACGCTGGTCTCGATGGCCCGCCAGCGCCGGCTGCTGCTCGCGCACACCGGCTGGGCGACGGTCGTGGACCCGTGCGGACGCGACGACATGGAGCGGTCGGTCATCGGGGCGATAGGGCCCGAGGGGCAGTCCCGGATAGCCCCGGTCCGGGCCACCGCCGCCACGGCCGACCCGGTACGGGGCCTGGCCGACCGGCTGGTCGGCGCCGGTCTCGCCGTACCGGACGGCGGCTCCGACGGCGTCGCGGCCGGGGTGCGGCGGGTACGGGTCGCGGCGGTGGCCGTGTGCGCGCTGGCCGTCGCCGCGCTGGCGCTGCCCCTGCCCGCGCACGAGCCGCGCACGCTGATCGCGCTGTGGTTCGCCCTGCCGCTCGCCCTGACCCTGGGGTGCCTCGCCATCACGCGGATGGAGATCCACCCGTACTCCCGCTGGGCCTCCCCCGCCGGGCAGCGGCTGATCGGCACCCTCGTCCAGCACGCCGACGGCACCGCCGACGAGCGCACCTACCTCACCTCCGTCGCCGTGCGCGGCGTGCACGCGATCGGCGAGCCGGACCTGCGCGCGGCCTTCGCCCACCGCGAGGCGTACACCGAGGGGTACCGCGGGCGCCGGTTCTGACCGGCCGCCGCCGACACGCCGACGCGCCGGGGGCGTACGGAGGCACTCGGCGCCGACACCCGCGGGCGGTGCTTGCCCTGCCCGGCGGGCGAACCAAACATCCCTTGTGACACCCCCGTGCCACCGAAGGGATACGCGATGCGAGCTGCCGCCCTCTACTCGGCCGCCGGGTCCTTGCTGCTGACCACCCTCGCCACCACCGCTCCGGCCCAGGCGGCCCCGCCCGCCCACGGCCTGGCCGAGGCGCGCGGCACCGCCGTGGCCGCCGAGCGGGCGGCGGCGGCCGGTATCGCGTTCGGCAACTGCCCGAAGGCGGAGGACCTGCCGGGCAGCATGCGCTGCGGCACGGTCGGGGTGCCCCTGGACTACGCGCACCCCGACGGGAAGCAGCTCCGGCTCACCGTCAGCCGGGTGCGGGCCACCCACAAGGACCCGCGGAACCCCAAGCGCAAGGTGCCCGGGCAGGGCGCCCTCCTCTACAACCCGGGGGGTCCCGGCGGCTCGGGCCTGCACTTCCCGCTGGTCGGCCTGGTGCCCGAGTGGAAGCGGATCGCGGGCGCCTACGACCTGGTCGGATACGCGCCGCGCGGGGTCGCGCCCTCCGCGCCGCTGTCCTGCCAGGACCCCGGCGACTTCTTCAAGGGCCCGCGCCCGGCCCCGGCACAGCCCTCGGACGCGTACAAGAAGGAGCGCGCCGCCGAGGCCGAGGCGTACGCACGGGGCTGCGCCGAACGCGCCGGGGAGTCGCTGCGGCACTACCACTCGCTCAACAACGCCCGTGACCTGGAGGTGGTGCGGGCCGCGCTGGGCGAGGACCGGCTGTCCTTCATGGGCGCGTCGTACGGCACCTACCTCGGGGCGCTGTACGCCGAGCTGTTCCCGGCCCGGGTGCGGCGGATGGTGTTCGACTCGGTGGTGAATCCGGACCCCGCGCTGGTCTGGTACCGCAACAACCTGGAGCAGTCGGAGGCGTTCGAGGACCGCTGGGGCGACTTCAAGGAGTGGATTGCCGGGCACGACGCCGTGTACGGCCTCGGGGACACACCGAGGCAGGTGCAGAACAGCTACGAGGAGGCGAGCGAGCGGCTCGCGGCGGAGCCGGCCGGCGGGACGGTGGGGCCCGCCCAGTTGCAGGGGGCGTTCCTGCGGGCCGGGTACTACGACGACTACTGGCCGCACCGCGCCGAGGCGCTGTCGGCGTACCTGAAGGGCGATCCGCAGCCGCTGATCGACCAGGCGGGGACGCGGACCGCGAAGGGCGCGAAGGGGGCGGAGAACTCCAACGCCGTGTACACGGCCGTCGAGTGCAACGACGCGCCCTGGCCGACCGACTTCGAGGTCTGGGACCGGGACAACACACGGCTGGCGCGCCGGGCGCCCTTCGAGACCTGGGACAACGTGTGGACCAACCTGCCGTGCGCCTACTGGCGGGTGCCCCGGCAGCGGCCCCTCGACGTGCGCACCGTGCCCGGTGAGCTGCCGCCGACGCTGATCCTGGCCGCCGAGCGGGACGCGGCCACCCCCTACGAGGGCGCGCTGGAACTGCGGCGGCGGCTGTCGGGCTCGGTCCTGGTGACCGAGCGGGACGCGGGCACGCACGGCATCGCCGGGGGACCGAACGCCTGCGTCAACGGCCACCTGGAGGCGTACCTGCTGGAGGGCCGGCTCCCGGCGCGGAACACCTCGTGCGCCCCGCGCCCGGAACCGGAACCGGAACCGAGCCCGGCGCCCTGATCAGGCCAGCCCGGCCACCAGCTCCGCGACGTCCTTGCGGCGCCCGGTGTAGAAGGGGACCTCCTCGCGGACGTGCATGCGGGCCTCGGAGGCGCGCAGGTGGCGCATGAGGTCGACGATGCGGTGCAGTTCGTCGGCCTCGAAGGCGAGGATCCACTCGTAGTCGCCGAGCGAGAAGGAGGCGACCGTGTTGGCGCGCACGTCCGGGTAGCCGCGGGCCATCTTGCCGTGGTCGGCGAGCATGCGGCGGCGGTCCTCGTCGGGCAGCAGGTACCAGTCGTAGGAGCGCACGAACGGGTAGACGCTGATGTAGTCGCGGGGCGTCTCGTCGGCCAGGAAGGCCGGGATGTGCGCACGGTTGAACTCGGCGGGGCGGTGCAGCGCCATGTTCGACCAGACCGGCTCCAGCGCGCGGCCCAGCTTCGTGCGGCGGAAGAGGTTGTACGCCTCCTGGAGCTGGTCGGCGGTCTCCGCGTGCCACCAGATCATGAGGTCGGCGTCGGCGCGCAGACCGGACAGGTCGTACGTGCCGCGGACCGTCACGTCCTTGGCGGCGAGCTGGTCGAACAGCTCCTGGACCTCGTCGGCGTACCCGGCGCGGTCCTCGGGGAGCGTGTCCTTGAGCTTGAAGACGGACCAGAGGGTGTAGCGGATGACCTCGTTGAGGTCCTTGGCCAGCTTGCCCTTGTTGGGGATCCGGCCGGCGGCAGCGGTGGAGGCGTCGTCACTCATGCCCCTATTCTCCCGCTCCGCCGTGCAGACTCTGCACCGGGTGGGCGGTCAGCTCGTCCACGCCGCGCGGGTCCCCGTGGATCTGGTCCACGGCCGCGTACGCGCTCGCGATGCTCGCCGGGATGCCGACGCCGTCGTAGGCCGCCCCGCACACCGCGAGGCCGGGGAGCCTCGCGACGTGCCCGCGGACGCGGGCCACGCGCGCGTGGTGGCCCACGGGGTACTGGGGCAGGCCGTCCTGCCAGCGGGTGACCCGGGCGGCGACGGGCTCGGCGGTCAGCCCGGTGGCCTCCCCGAGGTCGTGCCGGGAGGCGGCGACCAGGCCCGCGTCGTCGCGGCCGAGGATCTCCGTCTCGCCGTACCGCCCGACGGAGGTGCGCAGGACGACCAGGTCCGGGTCGCCGTCGGCGATCCAGCCCCACTTGCGTGAGGCGAAGGTGGACGCCTTGATGGTGTGCCCGTCGACCGGCGGCACCAGGAAGCCGCTGCCCTCGGGCAGGGCGGCGGCGTCGGAGCGGCGGTAGGCGAGGGTGATCAGGGCCATCGAGGCGTACTCCACCGCGGACAGCTCGGCGGCGGCCGCGGGCGCCTCGGCGCGCAGCAGCTCGGCGGCGGGGCGGGCGGGGAGGGCGACGACGACCGCGCCGGCGTGCAGCACCCGCTCGCCGGCGACGATCCGCCAGCCGTTCGGAGCCGTGCGGCGCAGCTCCGTCACGGGTGCCCCGGTGACGATCTCGCCGCCGCGCGCGCGGACCGACTCGGCGACGGCGAGGGGCAGGGTGCCGATGCCGCCCTCGATGCCCATGAACACCGGGCCGCGGGCCGGGGAGGTGGCCGTCCGTCCCTGGAGGGCGCGCACCGCCTCGGTGAGGGAGGTGTGGTCGCGGGCCGCCTCGAAGAGCTGGGGCACGGCGGAGCGCAGCGAGATGCGGTAGGCGTCGCCCGCGTAGACCCCGCCGAGCAGCGGCTCGACGAGGCGGTCGACGACCTCGCGGCCGAGGCGCGCGGCGACGTACTCCCCCACCGCGACGTCGTCGCCCACCTCGGTGCGCGGCAGGTCGGCGTCGCGCTCGATGCGGGCCAGGCCCTCCTCGGAGAGGACGCCGGCGAGGGCGGCGGCGGTGCCGGGGACGCCCATGACGTGGCCCTTGGGCATGGGGCGCAGCGCACCGCGGGTCCACAGGGAGGCCGACGCGGTGGCCGGCGGCTGGAGGCGGTCGGCGAGACCGGCCGCGCGGGCCAGGCCGACGGCCTCGGGGCGGCGGGCCAGCATCGACTCGGCGCCGAGGTCGACGCGGACGCCGGCGATCTCACCGGGCAGCAGCTTGCCGCCGACCCGGTCGGCGGCCTCCAGCACGGTCACCCGGGCGCCCCGCTCCAGCAGGCGGTGGGCGGCGGCCAGTCCGGCGATGCCGGCTCCGACGACGACGACATGTCCCGGGTCCCCCGGAACCCGGCCCGCGGGGGTCTCGCTTGCGCACATGTCCCCAGCGTCTCAGACCCACCGGCGGGGCCGCCGCCAGGCCGGTCACGTGTCCGGGCCCCGCGAGTCCGGACCGTGACCTGTTCGGGACCGTTTCGCGCCGGCCTCCGGGCCGCTCCCCGCGTCGTAGGAACGACAAGTCGTACCGACGATCCCGGGGGCCCCTGTGCGCACATCATCCTTCCCACGACCGCTGCCGGCGCTGGCCGCCGTCCTGCTGGCCGGGGCTCTCGCGCTGACCGGATGCAGCTCCGGGGGCGGTGACTCCGGCGCGGACAGCGCGGCCGGCGCGGCCAAGGAGGCCGCTCCCCCGGCGGCCGACGACCGGCCGGGCGCGGCGGGCGGCGACGCCTCCGGTGCCAAGGCGACCGTGCCGCCGAAGGCCGCCGCGACCCACGTCATCCGCACCGCCTCGCTGACCGTCCAGGTCGAGGACGTGCCGAAGGCCCTGGACGAGGCCCGCACCACCGTCGAGAACGCGGGCGGCTACGTGGGCGACGAGGACACCAGCCGGGACGAGGACGGCCGGGAACGCACCCGGCTGGAGCTGCGCGTGCCCGTCGACGCCTACCAGGACGTCCTCGACGGCCTGGAGGGCGCCGGGAAGCTGCTGCACCGGGGCGCGAAGGCGGAGGACGTCACCGACCAGGTCGTCGACGTGAAGAGCCGGGTCAAGTCGCAACAGGCCAGCGTGGCCCGGGTGCGGGAGCTGATGGACCGGGCGACGAAGCTGAGCGACGTGGTGACGCTGGAGGGCGAGCTGAGTGCCCGGCAGACCGAACTGGAGGCGCTGCTGGCCCAGCAGGCGTCCCTGAAGGACCGCACCAGCCTGGCCACCATCACCCTCTCCCTGTCCGAGACGCCGGCCGACGAGGCCGCCGAGGACGACGACCCCGGGTTCACGGACGCGCTGGCCGGCGGATGGGACGCCTTCGTGACGATGCTGCGCTGGCTGGCCGTGGCCCTCGGCGCGGTGCTGCCGTTCGCCCTCGTGGCGGCGCTGCTGGCGCTGGTGTGGCTGCGGGTGGTGCGGCCCAGGCTGCCGCGCCGCACGGCGGCTACGCCGGCACCTGCCGAGTCGCCGTCACCGGCGGCGCGCGCGGAGGAGCCCGGCGCGCGGGACTGAAATGCCGGGTCCGCGTAGCGTGTTCGCATGAGCATGAGCGCCGCGGGCGGTACGAGAGAACGACTGGTCGTGATCGGCGGTGACGCCGCGGGGATGTCCGCGGCGTCGCAGGCCCGTCGGCTGAAGGGCCCGGACGAACTGGAGATCGTGGCGTTCGAGCGCGGCCACTTCAGCTCGTACTCGGCGTGCGGCATCCCGTACTGGGTCGGCGGCGACGTGGCCGGCCGGGACCAGCTGATCGCCCGCACGCCCGAGGAGCACCGGGCCCGGGACATCGACCTGCGGATGCGCACGGAGGTCACGGAGATCGACGTGGCCGGCGGGCGGGTACGCGCGCGTGACGTCGATTCGGGGGCGGAGTCCTGGACGCCGTACGACAAGCTCGTGATCGGTACCGGGGCGCGGCCGATCCGGCCGGAGCTGCCGGGCGTCGACGCGCCCGGCGTGCACGGGGTGCAGACCCTCGACGACGGTCAGGCGCTGCTCGACACGCTCACCCGCACGCACGGCCGCCGCGCGGTGGTCGTCGGCGCCGGGTACATCGGCGTGGAGATGGCCGAGGCGCTCATCAACCGCGGCTACGAGGTGACGGTCGTCAACCGCGGCCGGGAGCCGATGTCGACGCTGGACCCGGACATGGGCCGCATGGTGCACGAGGCCATGGAGGGCCTCGGCATCACCATGGTGAACGGCGCCGAGGTCACCGAGGTCCTCACCGGAGACGACGGCCGGGTCCGGGCGGTGGCCACCGAGGACGCCGAGTACCCGGCGGACGTGGTCGTGCTCGGCATCGGCGTACGCCCCGAGACCGCGCTGGCCGAGGCCGCCGGGCTGCCGCTCGGCGCGCACGGCGGGCTGCTGACCGACCTCGGCATGCGGGTGCGGGGGCACGAGAACATCTGGGCGGGCGGCGACTGCGTGGAGGTGCTCGACCTGGTCTCCGGGCAGTCGCGGCACATCCCGCTGGGCACGCACGCCAACAAGCACGGTCAGGTCATCGGCACCAACGTGGGCGGCGGTTACGCCACCTTCCCCGGCGTGGTCGGCACGGCGGTCAGCAAGGTGTGCGACCTGGAGATCGCGCGCACCGGGCTGCGCGAGAAGGACGCCCTGCGGGCGGGGCTGCGGTTCGTGACGGCCACGATCGAGTCGACCAGCCGCGCGGGCTACTACCCGGACTCCTCCCCCATGACGGTGAAGATGCTCGCCGAGCGGCGCACCGGCCGGCTGCTCGGCGTCCAGATCGTCGGCCGCGAGGGCGCCGGCAAGCGGGTCGACATCGCCGCGGTGGCCCTCACGGCCGGGATGACGGTGGACCGGATGACGGCCCTCGACCTGGGGTACGCGCCGCCCTTCTCCCCCGTGTGGGACCCCGTGCTGGTGGCCGCCCGCAGGGCCTCGCGGGCGGTGGAGGAGCAGCGCGGCTGAGTGCGGTGGCGCCTGCTACGCGGTCCCGTTGATCCGGTCGATGGCCTGCCGTGCCTGCTCGGCCGGGGGCCGCGCGGGCAGCGACGACACCGAGGCGGGTGCCGTGCCGACCGCCGACGCGGCCACCGCGGGCGGCTGTTCGCCGGCCGGCCTGGCGTGCGTCGCCGCCGCCCGCGCGGAGCGCAGCCGGTGGCTCACCGCCTCGTCCAGCGTCACCGGGCGCTGCATCTGCGCGGCCAGCCGCCCGGCCTCCTGGCCGAGCCGGGCCACGTCCTCCCAGGGCAGGCGCAGCACGAGGGCGACCTCGGCCTCCCCGTCGGGCAGTGCGTGCATCGCCGGCGCCGGTGTGACCCGTTCGTTCATCGCCTGATCCTCACGTCGTCCCCGCGTCCGCCTTCCCCGGGTCGCGGGCGGTTGTGAGGACATACGTACGCGCGGCCCGGGGTGTTCACGGGCGGGGTCAGGCGGGGGTGGCGGCCTCGTCCGGCACGGCCGGTGCCGGGGTCCAGCGGATGCGGGTGCTGCACAGGGCGACGGCGCCCGCGGACGCGGCGACGGCGCCCATGCCCCAGGCCAGGCTGCTCGCACCGGCGATGAAGCCGATGAGCGGCGGCCCGGCCAGCAGTCCGGTGGTCCCCATGGCGGCGACCAGGGTGAGCGCGTCCGAGCCCTGACGGGCCGCGGCGGCGTAGACGCAGGGGGTCACGGCGGCGATGCCCAGGCCCATGCAGGCGAAGCCCGCGAGGGCCGGTGCGACGCCGCCGCTGACCAGCGCGAGGGCGAGGCCGGCGGCGGCGACCACGCTGCCGAGGAGGACGACCCGGCCGTCGCCCCAGCGGGCCCGCCAGCCGTCGGCGAAGAGGCGGGCGACGACCATCATCCCGGACACCACGGCGATGCCCAGGGGCGCGAGTTCCGCCGACGCCTCGGCGACGTCCTTGAGGTAGAGGGCGGACCAGTCGTTCATGGCGCCCTCGGCGACCGTGCCGAAGACCATGGCGCAGCACATCCACAGGGTCAGGCTGGAGGGGACGGTCCAGCGGCGGCCGGCCGGTTTCCCGTCGGCGGTGGCGGCCGCGTCCGCACGGGCCGCCTCGCCCGCCTCGTCCGCCGGTGCCTCGTCGTCGAGGAGCCCCGTCCGCGCGGACGCGCCCAGGGCGACGAGGAGGACGACGGCCACGCCGAAGTGCGCGGCGACCGCGTCGGTGGCGGCGGTCATGCCCGAGGCGAGCAGCGCGGCGAGCAGCGAGCCGGCGGAGAACGTCGCGTGCAGCTTCGCCATGGTGTTGCGTTCGTGCCGTGCCTCCAGGGCGGCTCCCTGCGCGTTCATGGCCACGTTCAGGCAGCCGACGAGGACGCCGTCGGCGCACATCACCAGCAGGGCCACCGGGTAGTTGGGGGCCGCCGCCAGGCCGAGCAGCAGGAGGGCGAGGCCGAGCTGGGAGAGCAGGCCGAGCCGCCGCGAGCCCATGCGCCGCATCAGCCACGCCACCACCGGGAACGACACCGCCGCGCCGACCCCCGCGGCCATCAGGAGCACCCCCACCTCGGCGGCGCTCAGGTCCAGGTCGGACTTGATCGCCGGGATCCGCGCGGCCCAGGTGGCGTACTGGAAGCCGAGGGAAAGGAACAGCGCGGCGATCGCCAACTGGCCGCGCAGGAAGGGGTCGTGGACACGGGACACGCGCATCAGCTCACTTCGCGCAGGAACGGGGGCGGGCTCGGGGGCGGGGACAGGGACGGGTGGGCCGGGACCGGCTTGGACATGTAGACGGCCTCGCCGCCGTAGGCGCCGTCGGGCACCACCCCCGGCTCGGCCACGAAGCCGCGCGTCGACCAGAACCGCTCGGTGCCGCCCACGGCGACCAGCGAGATCCGCTCGTCCCCGCGCGTCCGGGCGGTGCCGGTGAGGTGGTGCAGCAGGTGCCGCGCCAGCCCTCTGCGGCGCAGGCCGGGCGCCACGACGATGTCGTGCAGGTGGAGGTTGCCGGTCGGGAAGGCCGTCGCGGCCTCCTCCGCCCGCGTCAGGTCCGGGTAGCGGTGCGGCGGGTAAGGGAGGGCCAGCACGTATCCGGCGGTGCGGGCGCCGACGTCCACGACGAAGCAGGTGTCCGGCGAGGCCGCCGCGCGGGACTCCAGCGCCGCCCGGCCCTCCGACAGCCCGAGGCCGGTGTAGGCGTCCCGCTCCAGCGCAACGACGGCGTCCCAGTCCCGGTCGGCGAGGGGCCGGACGCGCACGGTGTCAGTCATCGGCGCCGGTCCCCTCGGGGCGGTCCGCCCAGGCGTACGGGAGCGGGGCGAAGCCGTTGAAGCCCAGGGTCGTGTAGCTGGTCGCGTAGGCGCCCGAGGACAGCACCCAGACCGGATCGCCCGAGGCGAGTGCCCGGGGTACCGGCACCAGTGCGTCCTCGTGGGAGTAGGCGTCGTCGCTGTCGCAGGTGGGTCCGGCGACGACGGCCCGGACGGTGGGCCCGTCGGGGTGGGTCGGGAACACCAGCCGGTACTGGAGGGCGTCCATCTCGTACAGTCCGTTGAACTTGCCGCAGCTCAGGTAGAGCCAGTGCCGCCGTTCGCCGTCGGCGTCCCGGCGTTCGGTGAGGCGGGCGACGTGGGCGCGGATCGCGCCGTGGTCGGCGACGAGGTGCCGGCCGGGTTCGATGACGAAGTCCAGCGGTCCGCCGTGGATCCGGCGGAGTTCGTCCGTGCCCTCCCGGATCACCGCGAAGATCTTGTCCAGCGGTGGGTCGAGAGGGGTGCCGCGCCGGTCGCGGTAGCCGAGCGCGGGCAGCCCGCCGCCGAGGTTGACGTGGTCGACGCGGATACCGCCCCGGTCCAGCGCGCGCAGCACCTCGCCGAGGTCCTCGATGGCGGCGTGCCACGCCTCGCCGGTCATCTGCTGGGAGCCGACGTGCACGGACAGGCCGGCCGGGACCAGACCGGCGTCCCGGGCCCGCTCCATGACGTGGACGGCGTCGCCGGGCGAGCAGCCGAACTTGTTGCTGAGTCCCCACACGGCGCCCGCCCCGCCGGTCGCCACCCGGCAGAAGACGCGGGCGCCGGGGGCGTGGCGGGCGACGGCGGCGACGTCCTGGACGCTGTCGGTGGCGAAGGTGCGGATGCCGAGCCGGTACGCCTCGGCGATGTTCCGGTCGGACTTGACGGTGTTGCCGTAGTGCACGCGCCCGGCCGGCACCCCGGCGCGCAGCGCCTGTTCGATCTCGCCGGGACTGGCCGCGTCGGCGCCGGCGCCGCGTCGGGCCAGGGCGGTGAGGACCTCGTCGACCGGGCAGGCCTTCATCGCGAACCGCACCTCGACGCCGGGCAGTTCCCGGCGCAGGGTGTCGTACCGCTGCTCGATGCCGGCCAGGTCGTAGACGATGCGGTCCTCGGAGGCGGCGGCGAGGGCGGCGGCCAGGGGCTCGCCGAGGACCGCGCCCGGCACCGGGCCCGTCACCGCGCTCACCGCGGCGCCACCGGCGGCCGGACCGGGGGCGTGGCCTTGGCGGCGGCGACCAGCCCCTGCCACGCCTCGGTCAGCAGGGCGAAGTCGGCCATGTCGCCGCGCGCCTCGTCGAGGAGCCGCTCGCGCCGGCCGGCCAGCAGGTCGGCGAAGTCGGCGTACGCGCCGCCGAGGCGCCGGTAGGCGCTGTCGAGGGCGTCGAGTCTGCGAACGTTCTCCGCGGTGTCCAGACCGGTGCTCTCGCGGGCCAGGGCGGCGACCGCGGCGGGGCGGGCCCGGCCGTGCTCGTCCAGGAGGGTGTCGCCCGCCTCGGCCATGCGGTCGTAGACGAAGTGGAAGTAGAGCATCGACAGCAGGAACTTGGCGAAGCGGGTCTGGTAGGCGAGGAAGCCGGGGCCGGTCCGTCGTTCGCCGGTGTAGTAGTTGACGATGTTGCGGTTGTGCAGCACGCCGGGCAGCCGGGCGTCGTGCACCAGGTGGATGAGGAAGTAGTCGCTGCCGATGGTGTCGCGGGCGGGCGGCAGCGGTACGCGCTCGCTGACCGTCTCCCCGTGGAAGGCGATGTTGCACATGTCGACCCGCATCGGGTCGACCACCGTGAGCAGCGAGTGGTCCGTCGTGAAGGGTTCGGTGCCGGCGCCGGCGAAGGACTCCTCGACCAGCTCCCGTTTCTGCTCGGGGGTCCAGTCCTCGGGCGCCCACAGGGAGACCACGTCGTGGTAGACGCCGGGGTCGGCGTCGCGTATCCGCGCGATGTCCACGGAGAGTTCGCCCACGAAGGAGCTGCCCACCATGGCGATCCGCCGTTCCAGCAGGCCGTCGGCGAGGTCGGACTCGGTGACGCCGGGCAAGGCGTCGGCGGCGGGCCTGCCGAGGGAGAGGAGTTCGTGGTGGACGGGGAAGACGGTGCGGCCGTCCACCCTCTGGTAGCGGCTGTCGGAGTCCCTGCGGTGCACGGACTCGCAGCCGAGTGCCGCCGCGATCAGGAAGGCGCGGTTGGTGCAGGCGCCGTAGGACAGGCCGTCGGGCAGCATCAGGTCGAGGAGCAGCTCGGGCTTGGCGCTGCCGGAGCGTGCCGTGACCCGCTCCAGGAAGTCGCGCTGGGCGGCCTCGTCGAGGTGGTGCGCCGTGATCCGGGGGTGCGCGGGCAGCCGCCGCAGCGCCTCTGCGTGGGCGGCGTGGTCCTCGGGCGGGCAGGAGTCGAGGACCAGCAGGTGGACATCGATGTCGAAGTGAGCGGTCGCGTAGGCCGCTTCCTCGCCGAGTGCCGTGATGGTGTCCGGGCAGTGCCGGTTGGTGGGCAGGGTCAGGCAGATGCTGCGCATGCGGCGTCCCCGGTGGCCTCGTCGGTCGCCTCGTCCGTGCCGGTGCCGGCGTCCGCGTGCCAGGACGTCAGGCCCAGCAGCCTGGCGCCCAGTTCGTTCAGTTCGGCGGGCCCGTAGCGCTCGGACTCGTGGCGGTGGGCGTCGCCGAGGAGCGTGACGTTCCAGTCGGGGGTGGCCAGGGTGCGCCAGGAGTCGACGCGGGAGTCGCGCAGCCGCCGGTGGCTCTCCAGCGCGGGCATCATCGACAGGTACTGGACGGCGCGCACGCCCTCGCCGGAGACGTTGGGCGCCACTCCGTGGGCCAGCAGGCCGTTCCAGATGAGCAGGTCGCCGGCCTCCAGGTCGGGCCGTACGACGGGCATGTCCTCGCGGTCGATCGCGGGCCGGATCGGGTCACGGCCGTCGGGCTGGAGCGCCTTCCAGCGGTCGAAGCGGCGGAACAGCTCGGGACAGCACTGGAAGCCGCCGTGGTCGGGCTTGGTGTCGTTGAGGGCGATGATGCCCTGGACGCGCTGGGGCAGTACGCCGAGCGTGGTGTCGACGTCCCAGTGCAGGTCGATGTCGAAGCCGCGGTCGGGCTTGTCGATGAGGGCGCGGTCGCGGTTGCCGACGTTGGGCGGGTTGAGGTTGAGCCGGTCCAGGGTGACCCACAGCTCCTCGACGTCCCACACGTCGACGAAGGCGTCGTACACGCGCCGGGTCTGCCGGCTGTCCCAGATGAGCTGGTGCTGGTACGCCTCGACGAAGCCGTAGATGTGCAGTTCCCGGTCGAGGTCGGAGCGGTACTCGCGGTCCTGGTACCAGGTGTCGGGGCGGTCCGGGTCGAGGCCCTGGAACTCCCAGGCGAAGTCGAGCAGTCGGCGCGCGGAGGAGGCGGGTATCGCCTCCTTGACCACGACGTAGCCGTACGTCTGCCAGTGCGCGAAGTCCTCCTCGGACAGCACCCGCAGTGGACGGGTCTTGTCCAGGTCGCGCAGCTGGGTGCGGGCCAGGTAGGTGTCGGCGTCCGCGCTGAAGTACGGGATGGCCGACGGGGCTCGGTGGAGGTAGGAATCGGGCGTCGCCATGTGGTGCTCCAGATCCTCGCCGTCGCACCGTGCGGCAACGGCGGTGTGTGCGACGGAGGTCGGGCCGTCACACATCAGGTCGGTGGGGGCAGCGGGGCCCGCTCGCGTCCGGGGGCGGAGCGGGGCGACGAGGGCGGCTCGGACGGACGGGGCTCTCCCGGTTCAGGGGCTCGCCCGGTCCGCGCTCTCGTCCGGAATGGTCGTCTCGTCCGGGGTGGTCGTCACGGAAGTGGTCGTACGGAAGGCGTCGCGGGCGGTCTTCGCAGCCCGGCCGCGGCAGGTGTCCGGCGCGGTAACTGGTGTCCCATGTGTCCCTCGCCGAACTTGCGCCTCACAATGGACTAGACCAAGGGAGGGTGTCAACACCCCGCCCGACGAGGAAAGTTGTTACTTCCCGGTTCGGCGACACCCCTCTTGACAGGTCTGGTTAACCTGAACGCGCACCCCCTTGGTCTATACCAAGAAACGTCACCGAAAGGCGCGCCCGATGGCCTCCAGCAAGCACAACGGCGAGCTGCGTCGGCTCGCGCTCTCCGTCCTCCAGCCCGGCTTCGTCGGCACCGAGGCGCCCGACTGGGTCCTGCGCGACATCGGCGACGGCCTGGCCTCCGTGGTGCTCTTCTCCCGCAACATCGTCTCCACCGAGCAGGTCGCCCGGCTGACCACGCAACTGCGGTCGGAGAACCCGGAGCTGATTGTCGCCATCGACGAGGAGGCCGGTGACGTCACCCGGATCGAGTCGGCCACCGGATCGTCCCGGCCGGGCAACTTCGCGCTCGGCACGGTCGACGACCCGGAGCTGACCGAGGCCGTCGCCGCCGACCTGGGCCGGCAGCTGCGCACCGCCGGAGTGAGCCTCGACTACGCGCCGAGCGCGGACGTCAACTCCAACCCCGACAACCCCATCATCGGCGTACGCTCCTTCGGCTCGGACCCCGACGTGGCCTCCCGGCACACCGCCGCGTGGATCCGGGGCCTCCAGTCGTCCGGCGTCGCCGCCTGCGCCAAGCACTTCCCCGGCCACGGGGACGTCGCCGTCGACTCGCACCACGACCTGCCGGCCTACGGTGCCGGGCGGGACGAGATCGCGGCCCAGGCCCTGCCCCCGTTCCGGGCGGCCCTCTCGGCCGGGGTGCGCGCGGTGATGAGCGGCCATCTGCTCGTGCCCGCCTACGACCCCGACCTGCCGGCCACGCTCAGCCGGCGCATCCTGCGGGACCTGCTCCGCGACGAACTGGGCTTCGACGGGCTGGTGGTCAGCGACGCCATCGAGATGGGCGCCGTCACCCGCCGGTACGGCATCGACGGCGCCACGGTGAAGGCCGTCGCCGCCGGGGTGGACGCGATCTGCGTCGGCGGCGAGAGCGCCGAGGAGGCCACGACCGAGCTGCTGGTCAAGGCGCTGGCCGCCGCGGTCGCCGCCGGTGAGCTGCCGGAGGAACGGCTGGCCGAGGCGGCGGGCCGGGTACGGGAGTTCGCCGGCTGGTCGGCCGCGCTGCGGGCGTCGGCCGGGGGCGCCGGGGAGACGGCCGGCGCCGGGATCGGACACCTCGCCGCCCGCCGCGCCGTCCGGCTCACCGGGGGCGCGCGCGAGGCGCTGCCGCTGACCGCCGCGCCGCACGTGGTCGAACTGGCACCGGTGACGAACATGGCGATCGGCAAGGAGACCCCGTGGGGCGTCGCCGACCCGCTGCGCGAGCGACTGCCCGGCACGACCTCGGTGCGGGTGCACGACGAGGAACTGCGCGAGGGAACCCTGGAGTTGACGAGCTGCGCTCTCGAACCGGCCGCGGGACGCCCCCTGGTCGTCGTGGCCCGCGACGCGGCCCGCCACCCGTGGATGAGCCGCGCGGTGACCGGCCTGACCACGGCCCGCCCCGACGCGATCGTGGTGGAGATGGGCCTGCCGGGCGCGGTCACGGCGGCACATGCCCAGATCTTCACGCACGGCGCGAGCGCGGCGTCGGGGGTGGCGGCGGCCGACGTGCTGACGGGGAGGGACTGACGGGGGACGCGGGGCGCGCGCCGTGCGGGGCCCGATCGAGCAGGGACCGACCCGTACTCGAGCCGTGCTCCCGAAAGGCTGTTGAAGTAGGCGGCGTTGCCGCCTAGAGTTCAATGGTCCAGACCAAAGGGCGAGGCAGGGCGGCGCGTTCGTCGAGGCCGTCGGCTTCGCCATGCACGGGGGACGGGGGATTGATTCATCGTGAGGGCGCGGGACTTACGCCGGCTGATCGTCCTGGATTTCGACGGGGTACTGCTCGACACGGAACGCACCGGCATCGACGTCTGGCGTGACCTGCTGGGCGACGCTCCGCCGGAGGCACGGGGCGCGCTGAGCGTCCGGACCGACGGCACGCTCGACCGGGACGCCCTGCGCCGGGACCTGGCCGGCACGCTGGGCCGGCGGCGCACACGGGCCCTGTGGTCCGAGTTCGAGCGCCGCAACCGCGCCCGGGCCGACCTGCTCGACGCCCGGCCCGGCGTACGCCCCTTCCTCGCCCACTGCCGGGAGCGCGGGCACCGCCTGGCGATCGCCTCCGGCAACGGCCGGGACTGGGTGGAGGGCCACCTCCAACGGCTCGGCATCCGGTCCGCCTTCCACTCCGTGCACTGCGCGGGCCCCGGGGTGCGGACCAAGCCCGCCCCCGACACCTACCTCGGCGCACTGCGCGCCTGCGCCCCCGCCGGACCGCCCTTCGGACTCCTCGCCGTCGAGGACTCCTACGCCGGTCTGGCCGCCGCCGCCACCGCGGGCCTGCCCGCCGTCTGGCTCACCGACGCACCGGACTCGGCGCTCCCGCCGGGCCCCGTCGCACGACGCGTGCGCGCGCTGGACGAACTCATCGGCACCGTCTGACCCGCCGGGCACCGACCGCACCATCGCCCTCCGACCGGGGACCGTGACCGGGCCGCACCAGGCCCCGTGACGCCGTCACCGCCGTCGAACCGCGCTCTCACCCCACCCAGGAGACTGCGATTTCCGTGCTGCTCGCCTCACCCATGCGCGAACTGGACCAGCTCGTGGCCGGTTCCGACCCACTCGACGCCGCCCGCGACGCGTCGCGGCTGCCCGCCCTGAACCGAGCCGGTGACATCGCCGGCC
The DNA here is from genome assembly GCF_036246005.1 of Streptomyces sp. NBC_01723. Lineage (NCBI taxonomy): Bacteria > Bacillati > Actinomycetota > Actinomycetes > Kitasatosporales > Streptomycetaceae > Streptomyces > Streptomyces sp. NBC_01723. Next base: position 6,476,307 of record NZ_CP109171.1, on the reverse strand, counting down.
TCGACCGGCTCGCCCGCACCTGGCACGGCCGGGTCGCGGCGAACGTGCGCGACACCGTCACCGCCGGCGCGGCCCTGCGCGACCTCGGTTTCGCCCTCGCCTCGCTGGAACGCCACGGCGTCGACCTCCGCCGCGTACCCGGCGCGGAGGAGACCCTGCTGCGCCTCGGCGCCCTCACCGGCGAGGTGCCCCGCGACAGCGTCTACACGTACGCGCTGCGCAACCCCGAGAACGCCGTGCGCTCCTTCACCGAACTGCCCGAGGAGGCACTGTTCATCCGGGAGGTGCGCACGGCCGGCGTCGCCCTGCGCCCCGCGGTCGACGCCCTGCTCGAAGCACTGACGCTCACCGCGGAGGACCCCGTGCTGCCGGAGCTGCTGGCCGAGGCGACCCGCGGGTTCACCGTCTTCGCCCAGTCGCTGCTGGCCGTGAAGCGGGCCATCACCCCGCAGACCTTCTCGGGTGAACTGCGCCCCTACTTCCCGCCCATGACCGTCGGCGGGCAGGTGCTCTACGCGCCGGGCGGGGCGCAGATGACCCCACTGCTCGTCGACATCCTGCTGATCCGGCCGGAGCCCGGCGACCACGCGGCGGAGTGGTACGAGGGGTACCTGCGCGAGAACCTGCCCTACCTGCCCGCCGCCTACCGCGCGGCGAGCGACCGGGCCCGCCGCCATCGGCCCCTGCTCCCCAGGCTGGTGGACGAGGCCACCGCGCACTCCCCGGTCCGGCCCGCGGCCGGGCGCGCCCTCGCCGGACTGCGCTCGCTCATGCGGGAACTGCTCCGCTTCCGCCTTCCGCACCTGCAACTCGCCAAGGCCAACATGAACATCCGCCCGGACGGCTCCCTCGGCAGCGGCGGCTACACCACCGACTCCCTCGACCACCTGGCGGAGCTGACGCTCGCCCGGCACCGCCTCCTGTCCGGCGCAACCACGGAGAAGTGACCGAAGTGACCACCCCCATGCCCGCCACAGGGCCCACGCGATCGACGCCGGACCCGGCCGCCATGTTCGCGCCCTTCGCCCCCGGCACCGTCCACCACCCGCTCGCCACGCCCCCGGGCCCGGTGCGCCCGCCCGCCGACGAGGTGCGCGTCCGCTACCCGACCCGGCTGAACGCCATGGCCCTGCAGCCCGGGGCGATCGCGGGCGACAACAACCTCATCTACGACGCCGGCGAGGTCGTCTTCTCCGTCGCCCGCCACCACCACGTCCACGTGCGCCGCCGGGACCCCGGTGCCGGACTGGTTCTGGACCCCGGCGTCCGCAGACCCGAACTGGCCGAGCACGCCGCCCTGATCATGTGCGCGGCCCTCGGCGTGGAACCCGACCTGGCGATCGGCGTCGAGAGCGACCCGCTGCCGGTGCACGCCGGGTTCGGCTCGAGCAGCAGCCTGATCGCGGCCGTCGCCGCCGCCGTCAACCACCTGTACGGCTGCCCGGTGGACCGCGCCGACCTGCTGCCGTACCTCACCGGCAACCACGGCGAGGAGCACGGCAGCAGGCCCGGTCTGCTCACCCCCGTGCAGTGCATCGGCGGGTCGGCCGCCTCCGGGCTCTACCCGGGCGGGGTGCAGGTCGTCGCCGGACGCGGCACCGTCGTACTGTCCGTGCCCGTGCCCGAGCACCTGTCCCTGGTCATCGGGGTGCCCCGAAGCCTGGAGGAACGCCCCACCGACGAACTGATGGCGGCCGAGGTCGCCCACTTCGACCGGTTCCGGGCCACCGGCGAACGCTGGTCGCCCACCATCGCGTTCCGGATGCTGCACGAGGCCATGCCGGCCGCGCTCCGCGGCGACCTCGGCCCGCTCGGCTCCCTGGTCTTCGACTACCGGTTCCGGATGGGCAGCATCGAGAACTGCTCCTTCTCGCACCCCGGCCTGACCGAGCTGGCCGGCGAAGTGGAGTCCCTGTGGCACGAGAAGGCGGCCACGGTGCTCGCCCTCTCCTCCGTCGGCCCCGCCTTCTTCGCCCTCACCGACGACCCCGGCCGCTGCGCCGAGCGCTTCGCCGAGCTGGACATGGACGTGATCCACGCCCGGCCGCACAACGGCACCTACGAGGAGACGGGGTCCGCCCGATGACCGAGACGACCACGGCCGCCGGCCGCGCCGCCGCCTACTGGAACTCCCCGGAGACCGTCGCGGAGTTCCGCGCCCTCGGCGTCCGGCCCTACCTCACCGACCTGCTCGGCCGCACCCCGGTCGACGGCCCCGCCCTCGACCTCGGCTGCGGCGGCGGCCGCAACACCGTGGCCCTGCTGGAGCGCGGCTTCGACGTCCTCGCCGTCGACCTGCACGAGGGCATGGTCGCGGCGACCCGAGCCCGCACCGCCGGGTACCCGGACGGGCGGATCACGGTCCGGCAGGGCGCGGCCCACGGCGTCCCGGCCGACGACGGCGTCTTCGCCCTGGTGGTCTGCTACGGCGTCCTGCACAACGCCGTCGACCGGGCGCAGTGGGACACGGCGGTCGGCGAGATCCGCCGGGTGCTGCGGCCGGGCGGACGGCTGGCGCTCAACACCTTCACCGCCGAGACCCTGGACCCGCGGCTGCGGCCGGGCACCGGCGAGGGCCAGTACCTGCTGCCCGACGACGTGCCCATGACCCTGCTGCCCGACGCCGCGGTCCTGGACGCGTTCGCCGGGGCCGGACTGCGCCCCGAGGGCGGGACGCACAGCTACGTGCGCGACCTCGACGTCGGCCCGCGTGCCGTCCTGCGGTGCGTGCTGCGCCGGGAGGAGGACTGACGTGGCCGACCTGGAGGACGGTTCGACCGAGACCGACGCCTTCCCGGACGTCCCGCTGTCCGGTGCCGAGCTGGCGCGGGTGCTGGACGAGCGCCTGGCCGAGGTGCCCGGCTGGCACTCCCCGGACGACCCGGTGCGGCTGGGGTTCGCCATGACGGCGCCGCACGCCCTGGCCCTGGACGCGTTCGGGCGCTTCGCCGAACGCAATCCCAACAACGTGGGCGTCCACACCCGCTTCGGCGACGGCGTCCGCGGCACCCGGCGCCTGGAACGCGAGGCGGTCCTCGCGCTCGCCGGGCTGCTGCACGCCGACGCCGCCGACGGCTACCTCACCGGAGGCGCCAACGAGGGCACCCTCGCGGGCCTGCGCATCGGCCGCAACGCCCTGCGCGCGGCGGGCGCCGGACGGGTCGTCGTCCTCGCGTCGGCGCTCACCCACCACTCCGTGGCCAAGGCCGCCGAGATCCTCGACCTGGAGCTGCGGCCGTGCCCGGCCGGGCCCTCCTGGCTGCTGGAGGCGGAGGCCGTGGACGCCGCGCTGGACGCCCTGGCCGAGGAGACCGGGCCGGGCGCCCGTACCGGAGTCGTCGTCGTGTCCACCGCCGGGTACTACAACACCGGCCTGGTCGACCCGGTGGACGCCATCTCCGCCGTACTGGCCCGGCGGGCGGCCGGCGGCGGGAACCTGAGCGTCTTCCACCACGTGGACGCCGCGCACGGCGGCATGATCCTGCCGTTCACCGCGCCCGAGGTGCCCTTCGACTTCCGCAACCCGTACGTCCACTCGGTCGTGCTCGACCCGCACAAGTCCGGGCTGATGCCGTACAGCTGCGGGGTCTTCCTGTGCCGCAAGGGGCTGCTCGGGCACGGCGCGGTGCCGGCCCCGATGTCCGGCTTCGTCGACGAGACGATCAGCGGGTCGCGCTCCGGGGCGATGGCCGCGGCCCTGTGGTCACTGGTCTTCGGGCTGGCCGCGGACGGCTACCGCGAGGTGTTCCGCGACTGCCTGGGCGTGCGCGACCGGCTCGCCGACGCGATCCGTGCCGCCGACCCCGACGCGGTGGTGCTGCCCTCCCCCGGCAACACGGTGGTCGTCGCCGGTTTCTCGCACGGGGAGGGCAGGCTGCCCGCCGAACTCGCCGAGCGCTACCGCCTGGTGGGCAACACCCTCCCGTGGACGGCGCCGGACGGCTCGGCCGGAGAGCGGCTGTTCCACCACTTCTACGCCATGCCCCACCTGACCCCGGCCCACGTGGACGGCTTCGGCGCCGCGCTCGCCGCCGCCCTCGCGGGCGCGGCGCGCGTGCCCCGGCGGGAGGTCCCCGCCGCGCCGGCGAACCCCGCGGGCGAGTTGCGGGACCTGCGGCGCAGCAGCGTGTGCCTGCGGCACCTCGTGGTGCATCCGCCGGGCCGCCGCGACCCGGACGACCATCCGCACGCCTACTCCTTCCACACCTTCCAGGACCGGGCCGGTCTCGGGGAGGAGCTGGCCGCCCGCCCGTGGACCGGTGAGGACGGCGGCCGTACCGGCCTGTACGTCTACGCGCCCGACCTGGCGGCGCCGTTCGCGAACGAGCTGTTCGGGGTGACCGACCCCGATCGGTACTCGCTGGAGGTCCTCGACCGCAACCAGCAGAAGCTCTCGCTGGTGGGAGCGGCCCACTTCGCCGTCTTCGGTCCCGAGCCGCGCACCCCGGACCGGCCCGTGGTCCTCGCCAACTTCCACGCGGACGGCGCCTTCCGGTCCGTCGAGTACAAGTACGGCGACCGCCGGTACAACGACGAGGTGCAGGTCTTCGCCGACCACGTCGTGGTGAAGATCGGCAAGGACGCGCGCAGCGTGCGCCGCGACGGGAACGACTACTCCTTCTCCCTGGACACGTCACTCGAGCTGCGGGTGCGGCTGACGGACGACGCGGCCGTCCCCCGGATCACCCGGGTGGCCCGGCACGCGGATCCCGCGCTGCCGCGCCGCCGCCATCTGCTGCGCGGACAGTACCGCCGGTTCCCCAACCGCTTCTTCGACACGGTCGTCGACCTGACGGTGGGCCGGGCGTACGCGCAGCGGTGGCCGGCCGGTCCCGAGGGGCCGTTGCTCGCCCGGTCGGCGCTGCTGGACCTGGTCCGGGTGACGGCGTCCGTCGCCGAAGGCGCCCTGCGCGTGGAGCTGGCGGCGGTCGGCGGAGAGGGCGGCGCCGCCTTCACCGTGCCGCTCGGGCTCGGCGCGCGGCTGCCCGCTCTGCTGCCGGGCATCCCCGTGGGCGACCCGGAAGCACTCACCCCCTCCGAGGTGGTGGGATGGGCCGGGCGACTGCACCCGCGGCTCGCCTCCCTGCGCGAGGCCGCGCTCGCCCGCGAGGGACACCGGCGGCTGTCCGTGCCGGACGGCGCGGCCGGCGGAACGGAGCCGGCATGACCGTGACAGCCCTGGCCGTGCTGTGGGGGGTACTGCTGTGGGGCGTGCTGCTGAGCGTCCGCGCGGCCCTCGCGGCCCGTGTCCTGGACCGGCGGCGTGGGCACGCGGTGGCGCCGGACAGCGCGCCGCACGTCGTGCTGCTAGTGCCGGCGCTGCGCGAACAGGAGCTGCTGGGCGAGGTGGTGCGGGCGGCGGCCGGACTGCCGTATCCCCCGGGCCTGTTGCACGTGGTCGTCGTCACCACGGAGCGCGAGGAGCGGGAGCGGCGGGCGGTGGTGGACCGGCTGCCCGCCCTCGCGGCGGCCCTCGTCGCCGGCGGCGCCCGGGACGCGGCCGTGCTGGCCGGTGTGGTGCCCTCCGGCCTGGCGGCCCGGACGGCGGAGCGCACCCGCGCCTCCGCCGACCCGGCGGGCACCCTGCGGGCCGAACTCGACGCCGTCCCCACCACCCGCGAGGTCGCCGGCGCGCTGCTGCCTGAGGTCGCGGCGGAACATCCGGGCGTGAGCCTGCACCACCTGCACTACCCGGACGAGGGCGCCAAGAGCAGCCAGCTCGTGCACGCGGTGGAGCGGTTGCCGGAGCTGCTGCCGCCGGACGCCGCGCCCTCGTTCACCTATGTCGGGCTCTACGACGCCGACTCGCAGCCCGATCTGGACACCCTGACGCACCTCGCCGCCGCCGTCTCCCCGGACGGCGGCGGCCCCGCGCCCGACCTGGTCCAGCAGCTCCCGCTCCAGCTGCGCCGCCCGCACGCGGCCCGCCCCGGCGGCGCGGACGTGCTGTTGCGCGCCCACGCCCTGGCCGACCTGCGCCGCCGGGCGGGCGTCGAGGCCCACCGCCTCCTGGCCCGGCGCCGCATCCGGGCCGCACGGCTGCCGGCGGGCGTGACGGCCGTGGCCGAGCCGGTGGTGTACGGCGTCGGGGCCGGACTGTTCGTCCGGCACGACACCCTGGTGTCCATCGGCATGTACGAGGAGCCCGTCGACGATCTCCTCGTCGGCTACAAACTCTCCTCCGCCGGCGCGGTGATGGAGGTGCTGCCCGTGTTCAACCTGGTCGACCGGTACTCCGGTACGGCGGCGCTCGGCAAGGCGTACGCGCTGGTGGCGCACGGCTCGCTCGCCGGGTGCCGGCGACTGCTGACCGATCCGGTCCTGCGCGCCTTCCGGCTCCGCAACACCGTGGTGCTGGTCAAGGAAGGGCTGGACACGCTGTGGTGGTTCGCCGGTCCCGCCGTCGTGCTCGCGGCGCTGGGCACCCTGGTCGCGCGCGGCGCCCACGGTCCGCTGCTGGCCTGGGCGTTCGCGGCCTGCGCCTACACACTGCTGCACGCCTGGTGGTGCGTGCGGCGGGCCCGGCGCTGGCTGGCCGCGCACCGGGGGGCCGACGCCCGCGCCGAACCACCCGGCGGACCGGCGGCCCCCGTCCGCGTCCCCGTACTCGTGCTCGCGTTCCTCGCCCAGCCGCTCCTGCACTGGGCGGGGCCGGTCCGGCACCTGGCCCGCGTCCTGCGCGGCGGGCCGCCGGTGCTCGGCAAGACGGAGCGGTGACCGCCGCCCCCCCGTCCGGGCCGCGGCCCACGGCTCCCGCCGCACGACCGACCCGTCCGCCCCTTCGTCCCCGACCTCCCCCGTCCCCCGAAGCCCCGCGAGAAAGACCCGAGAATGACGACACCGCACCGTTCCGACCTCCGCCTGTCCACCGTGATCATGGCCCACCCGCGCCGGCGGGCCGCGGCCGAGGCGCTGGGCGAGGCGCACCCCGCGCTCGCCGCGCGGGTCGTCACCGACCCGGAGCCGCAGGGTCCGCCGTCCGCCCTGCGCACCGCGCGCCTGGCCTGGCGGTCCGTGGCCGCCGACGCCACGCACCACCTGGTGCTCCAGGACGACGCGGTGCTCTCCCCGGACTTCGCGGACACCGTCGCCGCGCTGGCCGCCGCCCGGCCGGGGGACTCCGTCAGCCTGTTCACCGAGTGGGGTTCGCGCACCGCCAACGCGGTCCGTGCCGCGGCGCTGCTCGGCCACGCCTGGGCGCCCGTGGTGGACGACTACCTCCCGTCCGTCGCGCTGGTGCTGCCCGCCGCACTGGCCCGGGGGTTCGAGGAGTACGCCGCCGCGAAGGCCGCACCCGACGCGACCGACGACGTCACCCTGCTCGACTACCTGCACGACGTCGGCCGGGTCGTCCCGGTGGCCGGCCCGGTCGACCACGCCAACCCGCCGAGCCTCGTCGGCAACGACGTGATGGGCCCGCGCAGCGCCGCCTGCCTCGCCCCCGCCGGCGACCCGGAGGGCTCCGTGCTGCCCGCGATGCGCGCGGTGCCGTACTTCTGCTGGTGGGAGCAGCTGGCCGTGGTCTACCTGCGCGACCCGGCGAGTCCGGACGGCTGGCGCCGGGTGCCGGCCGAGGAGGCGCTGCTGGAGCGGGGCATCGGGCGGGAGCGGGTCGTGGCGTCGCTGCGGACGGCGCTGGAGAGCGTCCCGCACCGCGAGTTGATCCACGACCGGGTCAGCGACGTACTGCTCTCCGAGGTGTGGACCACCGCCTACGCGCTGGGCGTGGTGACCCGGGACCTCGGCGGATTCCCCGACCTCGGCCGTCCGGCGGCCCGGGAGGCGCTGGCCACGCTGGCGCCGGGGGCGCTGCGCAGGGTCGTGCCGGTGCAATGGCTGGCGGCGGTGGGCGAGCTGCTGTACCCGCTGGTGGCGGCGGCCGTGCTGGGGGGCGCGGCGGACGCGGAGGCGGCGGGGAGCGGCTCGTGAGCGCTCCCGGGCTCGCGGAGCCCGTCATCGACGTGGAGGGCGTCACCAAGACCTTCCGCACCTGGGACCGGTCCGACGCCTGGAGCGTCCGCCGGCCCTTCCGCCGGCGGCGTGCTTCCCGCGCGGTCGCCCTCAGCGACGTGGAACTGCGCATCGGGCGGGGGGAGTTCGTCGGGCTGCTCGGACAGAACGGCGCCGGCAAGTCCACCCTCATCAAACTGATGACGGGCCTGCTGCTCCCGGAGGAGGGCACCGTCCGGGTGTGCGGACTCGATCCGTACGCCGACCGGGAGGCCAACGCCCGGAACATGGGCGTCACCTTCGGGCAGCGCACCCAGCTGTGGTGGGACCTGCCCGCCCGGGACTCCTTCTCCATCCTGCGCGACATCCACGGCCTGCCCCAGGACGCCTGGCGCGGCGCGCTCGCCGAACTCGACGACGTGCTCTCGCTGTCGGACTTCTGGGCGACGCCGGTGCGTTTCCTGTCGCTCGGTCAGCGGGTGCGCTGCGATCTGGCCGCGGCGCTGCTGCACCGGCCGCGGGTGCTCTTCCTGGACGAACCCACCATCGGCCTGGACGTGCTGGTGAAGGACCAGGTGCGGGAGCTGTTGTCGCGGCTGGCCGCCACCGGGGACCACTGCGTGGTGCTGACGACGCACGACATGGCGGAGGTGGAGGCCCTGTGCCGCCGCATCGTCGTCATCGACCGCGGCCGGGTCGTCCACGACGGGCCCCGCGAACGGCTGAGCGTCGCCGGGGCGGAGTCGGTCTTCCTGGTCGAGTTCGAGACTCCGCCGCCACCGCTCGACCTGCTGACCGCCGAGGTGGTCTCCGCGGAGGGGCCGAGCGTGCGGGTCAGGCCGCTGCCGGGCGCGGACCGGGCACGGGTGACCGCCGAACTCCTCGCCGCCCATCCGGTCCGGTCGGTGCGGTACGAGGGGGCGACGGCGGAGGACGTCCTGCGGGCCCTGCACGGTGACGCGCGACGGCAGCGGGCCGCGGCACCGGGGGCGGGTGGATGAGTGTCCTCGACAGGCCCGGCCCGGCTCCGCGGCCGCCCTCGCGCGCCCACCGGCTCGTCACCCTGGTACCGCGCACCGAGTGGGCCTACCGGCCGCGCCTGGTGGCCACCGCCTTCGTCATCGTCACCCAGGTGTTCCTGTACGTGCTGCTGTGGCGGGCGCTGTACCGGGAGAGCGGCGGCGCGGTGGTCGGCCTCGACGTCGACCAGGCCATCACCTACTCGGTGCTGGCCACGCTGATGGGCACCGGCCGGGTCATCATGGAGGGGGCCTCGCAGGAGACCGCGCAGAGCAAGATCCGCGACGGCTCGGTGGTGTTCTGGTTCGTCCGGCCGCTCTCCGCCCGCCGCTACTGCGCCTGGCGCGGCCTCGGGGAGAGCCTGTACGCCACGGTCTGGCTGCTCGTCGGCCTGGCGGTGGGCGTGGCCTGCCAACTGGTCGCACTGCCGCCGTCCCCGGCCGCCGCCTCGGTGACGGTGCTCGCCTACGGCCTCGGGCAGGTCGTCTTCTACCAGATCGGTCTGCTGGTCGACCTGACCAGCTTCTGGACCATCACCAGCTTCGGCGTGAACCGGCTGGTGGCCTTCGCCCAACTGCTCCTGTCGGGCGGGCTGATCCCGCTCTGGTTCTTCCCGGAGGGCTTCCGTTCCGTCGCCGGGCACCTGCCCTTCGCGGCGACCATCAACGTGCCCGTCTCCCTCTACACCGGGCGGATCACCGTGGCGGACTGCTGGCCGTACCTGGCCGAAGGGGCCCTGTGGTGCGGGGTGCTGGCCGTGCTGAGCCGCGTGATGTGGCGGCGCGCCGCCCGTCGACTGCTCGTCCTGGGCGGGTGACGCCGATGACCTCCGACACCGCCGCCCCGGCGTCCGGGGCGCACCCGGTGGGCCGGCTGCGGCTGGCCGTCGTGATCATGCGGGCCGGGCTGCGCAGCCAGCTCGCCAACCGCGCGGACTTCGCGATGGCCGTCGCCAACGGGGTGACCTTCCAGATCACGGTGCTGCTCTTCGCCGCGGTGATCTTCAGCCGGTTCCCCTCCCTGGCGGGCTGGGACCTCGGCGAGATCCTGCTGATCAGCAGCATCCGCATGCTGGGGCACGGCCTGTACATGCTGTTCTTCGGCAACCTCGGGCTGATCCCGCACCTGCTGCGGGAGGGCCGCTTCGAGGCCTTCCGCACCCGGCCGGCGCCGGTGCTGCTCCAGGTCTTCACCTACGAGGCGCCGGTCAACGCGCTGGGCGACCTGGTGGTGGCCGGCGCCTCGCTCGGCGTCTGCCTGTCCCTGCTGGACGTGACATGGTCGCCGGCCGCGCTGGGCTTCCTGGTGGTGGCGGTCGTCGCCGCCACCGTGATCGAGCTGGGGCTCAACCTGCACATCGCCGCTCTGGTGCTGAGGTTCCGGGGCAGCGAGTCCCTGTTCTTCTGGCTGGACAACACGGCGGGCAACTTCGGCAACTACCCGCTGAGCGTGTTCCCGGTGGCGCTCCAGGGCGCGTTCACCTTCGGGGTGCCCATCGCGTTCGCCGGGTACTACCCGGCGGCGTGGCTGACCGGCCACGCCGACACGGTGCCGGTCTCCCCCGCGCTGGTGTACCTGTCACCGCTGGTCGCCCTGCTGGTGCTGGTGTCCGGGCTTGCGCTGTGGCGGCGGTGCCTGGCCTGGTACGCCCGCAACGGGTGAGCGGGGCTCAGCGGGCGGTGCGGGTGTGGACGTACTCCACGAGGCGGGTCAGCGCGTCCGGGTCGGTGGTGGGCAGGACGCCGTGGCCGAGGTTGAAGACGTGGCCCTCCAGACCCGCCGCCGCGTCCAGGACCTCGCCGGCCTTGGTCTCGACGGCCTGCGGGGTGGAGAAGAGGACGGCGGGGTCCAGGTTGCCCTGGAGCGCCTTGCCGGGGCCGACCCGGCGGGCCGCCTCGTCCATCGGGACGCGCCAGTCGACGCCGACGACGTCCGCGCCGGCCTCGCCCATCAGGCCGAGGAGTTCGCCGGTGCCGACGCCGAAGTGGATGCGCGGCACCCCGTACCCGGCGACGGCCTCGAAGACCTTGCGGGAGGCGGGCAGCACCGAGGCGCGGTAGTCCGCGGGCGAGAGGGCGCCGACCCAGGAGTCGAAGAGCTGGACGGCGCTCGCGCCCGCCTCGATCTGCACCTTCAGGAAGGCTGCGGTGATGCCGGCGAGCCGGTCCAGGAGGTCGGCCCACAGCTGCGGGTCGCCGTACATGAGCGCCTTGGTGTGCTCGTGGTTGCGGGACGGGCCGCCCTCCACGAGGTAGCTCGCGAGGGTGAACGGCGCCCCGGCGAAGCCGATCAGCGGGGTGGCGCCCAGCTCGCGGGTGAGCAGGCCGAAGGCCTCGCTGACGTAGGTGACGTCCTCGGGGGTGAGCTCGCGCAGCCGCGCCAGGTCGGCGCGGGTGCGGATCGGGTTCTCGATGACCGGGCCGACGCCCGGCTTGATGTCGAGGTCGATGCCGATGGCCTTGAGCGGGACCACGATGTCGCTGAAGTAGATGGCGGCGTCCACGCCGTGCCGGCGGACCGGCTGGAGGGTGATCTCGGTGACCAGTTCCGGCCGCATGCAGGACTCGAGCATCGGGATGCCCTCGCGCACCTTGAGGTACTCCGGCAGCGAGCGCCCGGCCTGCCGCATGAACCACACCGGGGTGTGCGGCACCGGCTCGCGCCTGCAGGCCCTGAGGAACGCGGAGTCGTACGTGGCGGTCGGCGGCTGGCCCGCGGGGCTCTGGTTGGCACTCACACCGGCAAGTCTCGCACGGCGCACGGACGGTCCCGGACCGCGGGTGGGGCGGCTCCCGCGCGCCCTCGGGGTACCGCGGGATCCGGACATCGCGTCCGCACGCGGGTGTCCCTCCCTGCGCCGGGCCGCCGTTCCGCTTAGTGTTCCCCGCATGGCTGCGGCTCAGGGACGACTGTCGGACGGCGCTGGCGGAATGGACGAGGCGAAGGGAACCGAGGAGGAGGCCCGGCACAAGGGGAGTACGGCACCGCCGGCCTTCACGGCCGCCGTCGAGGCCCTGCGGTCCGCGCGGCTGCGGCCGCAGATCGAGGTGGAGCCGACGCGCGCGCCCCAGCGGCTCGCCCCGCACACGTACGCGCTGGAGGCCGCGGTCGTCGACGGCGACGAGGACCTGGCGGACGGCCGGCTGGTGCTGCTGCACGACCCGGCCGGGCACGACGCCTGGCGGGGGACCTTCCGGCTGGTGACCCTGGTCCGGGCCGAGCTGGAGCCGGAGATGGCCGCGGATCCGCTGCTGCCCGACGTGTGCTGGTCCTGGCTCACCGGCGCGCTCCAGGCCCGCGGGCTCACCTACGGGGAGCCGAGCGGCACCGTCACGCGCGCGAGCTCCCACTACTTCGGGGGGCTCTCGGCGCGCCCCGCGGCCTCGCAGATCGAGATCCGGGCGTCCTGGACGCCGCGCGAGGGCCTGGGCGGCGTCCCGGACACCGCGGCGCACCTCGCCTCGTGGTGCGACCTGCTGGCGCAGGTCGCGGGCCTGCCGCCGGCCGGGCCCGGCGACGCGTCGATCGTCACGCTGCCGCAGCGCCGCGGCCCGCAGTCGCGCTGACCCGCTCTTCCTTTCCTTCTTCTTCACCAGGGGGCTTCCGCACGGCCGGGAAACGTTCCGTCACTTTGTCGACACGGCCACTTTCGGCCGGGTATCGACAAAGTGTGAAACCGTTCGATCTTCGAATGATCGACCGCGTGTCCGAATTGCTCGGATTGTTACTCACCAGATCGTGATCATTCTCTAAAGGCGAACGGGTTCGGTGCCGAAGACGACTGTGACCTTGAAAGCACGGTTCGTCCCGCCTTCACCCCACGAGCCGGCCCCGTCCCCGCCCCCCAGGAGGCCTGGTGTCCGTTCTCCTCGAGCAGCCTGCAAGCCTGGTCGCCTACCGCCCGAACAAGCCGACCGCCATGGTGGTCGTGGCCGACCAGCGCGTCCGTTCCACCGTCACCCGTCACCTGTGGGCGCTCGGTGTGCGCGACGTCATCGAGGCCTCGTCCGTCGCGGAGGCTCGTCCCCGCATCGGCAACCCCCGCGACATCTGCGTCGCGGAAGTCCACCTTCCCGACGGCTCCGGCCTGACCCTGCTGTCCGAGACCCGCGCCGCGGGCTGGCCCAACGGTCTCGCCCTGTCCGCCGCCGACGACATCGGCGCCGTGCGCAACGCCCTCGCCGGCGGCGTCAAGGGCTACGTCGTCACCGGCACCCGCACCAACGTCGGGCTCCCCACCCGGCCGGGCGCCGCCCCCATCGGCGCCGCCGCCGCCCGCCTGCACCGCCGCCCCCCGGGTGCCCCGAGCCACCCGGGCGGCTACCGCGAGCTCTCCGGCCGCGAGGTGGAGGTGCTGCGACTGGTCGCGGAGGGCCAGTCGAACAAGGCGATCGGCGTCTCCATGGGCCTGTCCGCCCTGACCGTCAAGAGCCACCTGGCCCGCATCGCCCGCAAGCTCGGCACGGGCGACCGCGCCGGGATGGTCGCGGTGGCCCTGCGCACCGGCATCATTCACTGACCCGTTCACCGACCTGACTGGTTTACGACCCCCCGGCGCCCGCCGACGGAACGTTCCGTCGGCGGGCGCCGTCGATCCACCGATACTCTTGACAGGTGACCGACGCCCACGAAACCGCAGCAGACCGCCCACTGCGAACCACCGGAGGCGCCCCTCCGGACGACGCCGGATCTTCTGTGAGTCAGGCGCCGACCCCCTTGCTCGAACCACGCGAGGGCATTCCGCCGGTGATCGCCGACGCCGACGCCCTCGCAGAGGTGACCGCCGCCTTCGCCGCCGGCCACGGCCCCGTCGCCGTGGACGCCGAGCGTGCCTCCGGGTACCGCTACGGGCAGCGGGCGTACCTGGTGCAGCTGCGCCGCGAGGGCGCCGGGAGCGCGCTGATCGACCCGGTGGCCTGCCCCGACCTGTCCGGACTCGGCGCGGCCATCGCCGACGTGGAGTGGGTGCTGCACGCCGCCACCCAGGACCTGCCCTGCCTGCGCGAAATAGGGATGGTCCCCACCCGCCTCTTCGACACCGAGCTGGCCGGGCGGCTCGCCGGGTTCCCGCGGGTCGGCCTCGGCGCGATGGTGGAGAACGTCCTGGGCTTCGTTTTGGAGAAGGGCCACTCGGCCGTCGACTGGTCCACCCGCCCGCTGCCGGAGCCCTGGCTGCGCTACGCCGCGCTCGACGTCGAGCTGCTCGTCGACCTGCGGGACGCGCTGGAGAAGGAGCTGGACCGGCAGGGCAAGCTGGAGTGGGCCCGGCAGGAGTTCGACGCGATCGCGTCCGCCCCGCCGCCCGAGCCGCGCAAGGACCCGTGGCGGCGCACGTCCGGGATGCACAAGGTGCGCCGGCGCCGGCAGCTGGCCGTCGTGCGGGAGCTGTGGCAGGCGCGGGACCGGATCGCGCAGCGCCGGGACGTCTCCCCCGGCAAGGTGCTCGGGGACGCGGCCATCGTCGAGGCGGCGCTCGCCCTGCCCGCCGACGCGCAGGCGCTGGCCGCGCTGAACGGCTTCGGGCGGGTCAGCCGCCGACAGCTGGAGCAGTGGCAGGTGTCGGTCGACCGGGCCAAGGCGCTCTCCGAGTCGCAGCTGCCGCAGCCCGGCCAGCCGGTGACCGGTCCCCCGCCACCGCGTGCCTGGGCCGACAAGGACCCGGCCGCCGCGGCCCGGCTGTCCGCGGCGCGCGCGGCGGTGACGGCGCTCGCCGAGCAGCTCGCCATGCCGCAGGAGAACCTGATCACGCCGGACACGGTGCGCCGGGTCTGCTGGGAGCCGCCGGCCGCGGTCGACGCCGGCTCGGTGGCGGCCGCCCTGGCCGGCCACGGGGCCCGGCCCTGGCAGGTGGAGCAGGTGACGCCCGTACTGGTCACCGCGCTGACCTCCGCGGCGGACCCGCGCTGAGCCGCCCGGCGGACCGCGCCGGGCCTCCGCGTGCCCCCGACGGTGTGACGTTCGCCGCTCCCGCCGGGGGGACTGGGCAGCTACGTTACTCATAAGTAGCATGGGGCTGAGCGCGCGCTCAGTGCATGCGTGCCGCAGCAGTGCCACCCCGCACCCTGGAGGAGAGCCATCGTGCCTCGTACCGTCAGGGACGTCGTCTTCGTAGACGGCGTCCGCACCCCGTTCGGCAAGGCGGGCCCGAAGGGCGTCTACCACGAGACCCGCGCCGACGACCTGGTCGTGAAGGCGATCCGGGAGCTGCTGCGCCGCAACCCCGGTCTCGACCCCAAGAAGGTCGACGAGGTCGCCGTCGCCGCCACCACGCAGGTCGGCGACCAGGGCCTGACCATCGGCCGGATGGCCGGCATCCTCGCCGGTCTGCCCCAGTCGGTGCCCGGCTACGCGATCGACCGCATGTGCGCGGGCGCGCTGACCGCCGTCACCACCGTGGCCGGCTCGGTCGCCTTCGGCGCGTACGACGTCGCCATCGCGGGCGGTGTGGAGCACATGGGCCGCCACCCGATGGGCGAGGGCGCCGACCCCAACCCGCGGTTCGTCTCCGAGAAGCTGGTCGACGAGTCCGCCCTGTTCATGGGCATGACCGCGGAGAACCTGCACGACCGCTACCCGAGCATCACCAAGCGGCGCGCCGACGAGTACGCCGTGCGCTCGCAGGAGAAGGCCGCCAAGGCGTACGCCAACGGCCAGATCCAGGCCGACCTGGTGCCGGTCTCGGTGCGCCGCACCAACGAAGAGGCGGGCGAGACGGGCTGGGGCCTGGTCACCGCCGACGAGCCGATGCGTCCGGGCACCACGCTGGAGAACCTGTCCGGCCTGAAGACGCCGTTCCGCGTGCACGGCCGGGTCACCGCGGGCAACGCGGCCGGTCTGAACGACGGCGCCACCGCCTCGATCATCGCGAGCGAGGACTTCGCCCGCGAGCACGACCTGCCCGTCAAGATGCGCCTGGTCTCGTACTCCTTCGCGGGCGTCGAGCCGGAGGTCATGGGCTACGGACCGATCCCGGCGACGGAGAAGGCGCTGGCCCAGGCCGGCCTGTCCATCTCCGACATCGGCCTGTTCGAGATCAACGAGGCCTTCGCCGTCCAGGTCCTCGCCTTCCTGGAGCACTACGGCATCGCCGACGACGACGCGCGCGTCAACCAGTACGGCGGCGCCATCGCCTTCGGCCACCCGCTGGCCTCCTCCGGCGTGCGTCTGATGACGCAGCTGGCCCGCCAGTTCGAGGAGCAGCCGCACGTCCGCTACGGCCTGACCACCATGTGCGTCGGCTTCGGCATGGGCGCGACCGTCATCTGGGAGAACCCGCACTTCGAGGGGGACAAGTGAGCACCACCGCAGAGCTGCTGAAGGGTGCGGCCGAGCTGTTCCCCGGCGAGGTCGTCACCCAGGCGCACGTACGCCACTTCGACCTTCCCCTCGGTGCCGGGCGCTTCGCCCTGATCACCCTGGACAACGGCCACGACCACACCAAGCCGACCACGCTCGGCCCGCAGTCGCTGGCGAACATCGACGCCGCGATCGACCAGGTCGAGAAGGAGGCCGCGGACGGCGACATCGTCGGCGTCGGCGTCACCGGCAAGCCGTTCATCTTCGCCGTCGGCGCCGACCTCAAGGGCGTCGAGCTGCTGAAGCGGCACGAGGACGCGCTGGCCATCGGCAAGGGCGGACACGACGTCCTCAAGCGGCTGTCGAAGCTGGCCGTGCCGTCCTTCGCGTACTACAACGGCGCCTCCATGGGCGGCGGCGTGGAGATCGGCCTGCACTGCTCGTACCGGACGGTCTCCGCGGCCCTCCCGGCGTTCTCGCTCCCCGAGGTCTTCCTCGGCCTGGTCCCCGGCTGGGGCGGCTGCACGCTGCTGCCGAACCTGATCGGCGCGGACAAGGCCGTCTCGGTGATCATCGAGAACAGCCTGAACCAGAACAAGCAGCTCAAGGGCAAGCAGGTCTACGAACTCGGCATCGCGGACGCGCTGTTCGAGGGCGCGGACTTCCTGGAGCAGTCGCTGATCTGGACGGCGTCCGTCCTCAAGGGCGAGATCGCCGTCGAGCGTCCGGTGATCGACCGCGGCGACGCCTGGGACCAGGCCGTCGCGAAGGGCCGCTTCATCGCGGACGGCAAGGTGCACGGCGCCGCCCCGGCCGCCTACCGCGCCCTGGACATCATCGCCACCGCCAAGAACGGCGACCTCCAGCAGGGCTTCGACGCCGAGGACCAGGCGCTCGCCGACCTGATCATGGGCGGCGAACTGCGGTCCGGCATCTACGCCTTCAACCTGGTGCAGAAGCGCGGCAAGCGCCCCGCGGGCGCCCCGGACAAGTCGCTGGCCCGCCCGGTCACCAAGGTCGGCGTGGTCGGCGCCGGCCTGATGGCCTCCCAGCTCGCGCTGCTCTTCCTGCGGCGCCTGGAGGTCCCGGTCGTCCTCACCGACATCGACCAGGAGCGTGTCGACAAGGGTGTGGGCTACGTCCACGCCGAGATCGACAAGCTGCTCGGCAAGGGCCGGATCAACCAGGACAAGGCGAACAGGCTGAAGGCGCTGGTCTCCGGCGTCCTGGACAAGGCCGAGGGCTTCGCGGACGCCGACTTCGTCATCGAAGCGGTCTTCGAGGAGATGGGCGTCAAGCAGAAGGTGTTCGCGGAGGTCGAGGCGGTCGCCCCGGCGCACGCGATCCTCGCCACCAACACCTCCTCCCTCTCCGTCTCGGAGATGGCGTCGAAGCTGAAGCACCCCGAGCGGGTCGTCGGCTTCCACTTCTTCAACCCGGTCGCGATCCTGCCGCTGCTGGAGATCGTCCGCGGCGAGCAGACCGACGAGGCCTCGCTGGCCACGGCGTTCGGCGTCGCCAAGAAGCTGAAGAAGACCGCGGTCCTCGTCAAGGACGCCCCGGCGTTCGTCGTCAACCGCATCCTGACCCGCTTCATGGGCGAGATCCAGAACGTCATCGACGAGGGCACGCCGGTGGACGTCGCGGAGAAGGCGGTGGAGCCGCTCGGCCTGCCGATGTCCCCGCTGGTCCTGCTGGAGCTGGTCGGCCCGGCGATCGGCCTGCACGTCTCGGAGACCCTCAACGGGGCCTTCCCCGAGCGCTTCACGGTCTCCCCGAACCTCAAGGCGGTCGTCGAGGCCGGCAAGCGCGGCTTCTACGTCTACGACAGCGGGAAGCCCGAGCTGGACCCGGAGGTCGCCGCGCTCCTCAAGCAGGGCGACACCGTCCTGACCGAGGAGCAGGTGCGGGCGCGGGTGCTCGACGCGGTCGCCCAGGAGATCGGCCTGATGCTCGACGAGGGCGTCGTCGCCGAGGCCCAGGACATCGACCTCTGCCTGATCACCGGCGCCGGCTGGCCCTTCCACCTGGGCGGCATCACGCCGTACCTGGACCGCGAGGGCGTCTCGCAGCGGGTGAACGGGAAGCCGTTCCTGGAGGCGGGCGTGGCGAGCGTGCCCGCGTAGGTCTCCGTACGAGAGGGCCCCTGCCACGTGTGGCGGGGGCCCTCTCGCGTGCGGGGGCCGGGTCAGTAGCCGTACGGTGTCGCGCCCGCCGTGACATGCGCGACGGCGAAGGGGACCGGCGTCGCCGGGG
Organism: Streptomyces sp. NBC_01723; assembly: GCF_036246005.1. Taxonomy (NCBI): domain Bacteria; kingdom Bacillati; phylum Actinomycetota; class Actinomycetes; order Kitasatosporales; family Streptomycetaceae; genus Streptomyces; species Streptomyces sp. NBC_01723. Next base: position 6,457,785 of record NZ_CP109171.1, on the reverse strand, counting down.
ACTCGTTTCCCGCCGCGTCCACGGCGAAGACCTCCACCGTGTGCCGGCCCTCCTGCCACGGCCAGCCGGAGTCCCAGGCCCAGCGTCCGTCGACCGCGACCGGGCTCCCGCCCAGGAGCGTGCCGCCCGCCCGGAACCCCACCTGCGCGGCGCCCCTGGCCAGGCCGGTGAAGCGCACGGCCGACCCGCCGATCTGCTCGTACGCCACCGGGGAGTGGACGGTGGGCGCGGGCAGCCCGCCGCCCATGGGCGCGAAGTCCATGGGCGCCGCGGGCTGGGCCGGGATCGCGCCCGCACCGGCGGCCGGGGCGCCGGCCACCGCGGTGAACGGGACGGCGGTGCCCCTGGTCTTGCGGCCCTCCGCGTCCCACGCGACGGCCTTCACCAGGTGCTTGCCCTTGCTCCACGGCTTGTCCCGCTGCCAGGACCAGGTGCCGTCCACGGCCACGGCCGGCGAGCCCAGGAACTTGCCGTGCTCCCACAGGCTCACGCGCACCGCGCCGGGCGCGGTGCCGGTGAAGTACACGCCGTTCGTGGGCAGTTCGGTGTCCGGTGCCGGGTGGGAGACCACCGGCATGGCGATGGTGCTGGGCCGCTCGGCCGAGGTGGCGGACAGATAGCCCTTGATCGCCGAGGTGTCGCGGTCCGGCTCCTCGTACCCGTTGCGCACCATGCCCAGCCGCGGGGCGAGCCCGTCGGAGAGCATGTTGACGAGGCCCATGAGGAAGGGCACGTTGCGCCGGGTGACGTCCGAGTGGCGGGTGATGTGCGGGGATTCGCTGTAGACGAGGTTGAAGTTGTCGTACCCCTGGAAGAGCCCGAGGAAGGGTTCGACCTGCTCCTCGTACTGCTCGTCCTGCGGCGAGGTGAGCAGGTAGATGTTGGACTGCCGGCCCACGCCCGAGCGCACCAGGTCCGGGAGGAGCGCGTCGACCGTCCGGACGTTCTCCTCCGGCACCCCCTCGCCCAGCATGAACCGGGCGACCTTGGGGTGCACCGTCTTCACGTAGGTGCCGATGAGGAACTGCGGCACGATGGAGACGATGTTGCCGAACCCGTAGCGCAGGCCGAAGTAGAGGGCCGCGCTGCCGCCCTTGGAGCCGCCCCACAGGGTGACGCGGTCCGGGGTCAGGTCGAGGGCGTTCATCACCTTGGAGACGACCCCGATCACGGACTGCTCCAGGGAGAAGTCCATCCCCTCGCACAGGTAGTAGCTCCGCATACCGCGGAACCGGTCACGGATCCAGAGGATGTTGGCCCGCACCGGGTTGAGGACGCCGTTCGACCAGCCGTAGTCGTCGGGGACGCCGAAGTTGGAGAACACGACGAGGAGATGGCGGTTGCCGCCCTTCCCGTGCGTGAACCGGTACTCGACGGGATACGCGCCCGAGGTGTCGATCCCGCTGATCAGCTCGCGTGCTTTCGGCGGTGCAGTCGGCATGTGTGGCTTCCACTCGTGAGTTGTTCGTCGTCCGGACCGTCGTGCTCAGTACCGCGGCGGGAGGTGACCGACGGGCACGGCCGCGTGCAGGACCGTGAAGGCGGCCGCGGCCGGGGCGGACTCCGCGCCGTGCGCGTCCACCCCGACCACCTCGACCAGGTGCATGCCCTCCGGCCACGACCAGCCCGGGTCCCAGCCCCAGACGCCGTCCGGCGCGACCGCCACCGCGCCCAGCAGCACGCCGTTCTCCCGGAAACCGACCTGGACCGCGCCCGGCGCGGTCCCGTGGAAGGCGACCGACGGCCCCACCTGCTGCCCCGGTCCCGGCACGGCGACGGCCGGCGGGGTCGGCCCCGCGGGGGCGGGGCGGTCGACCACCGTGAAGGGCACCTCGACCCGGCTGGAGTGGAACCCGGCCAGGTCGACCGCGAAGACCTTGACCAGGTGCTTGCCGGTCGCCCACGGCCTGGCCGGCGCCCAGGACCAGGAGCCGTCGGCCGCGACCTCCGGCGACGCCACGAACTTGCCGTTCTCCCACATGCTGACCCGCACCGCCCCCGGGGCCGTCCCGGCGAAGCGGAGGCCGGTGGCGGGGGCCTCGCCGTTGTAGTCCGGGGCCGTCACCACGGGCGGCGCGAACGCGTCGGCGCCCTGCACCTTCGAGGTGGCGGAGAGGTAGGCCTCGATGTCCGACGTCTCCCGGTCGAACTCCTCGGCGGCGTGGCGCACGAACCCGAGGCGCGGGGCGTAGCCGTCGGCGAGCAGGTTCAGCAGACCGACGAGCGCCGGGACGTTCCGCCGGGTGACCGTGGCGTGGCCGGTGATCGTCGGCGACTCGCTGTACAGGAAGTTGAAGTTGTCGTAGCCCTGGAACATGCCGAGGAACGGCTCCACCTGCACCGCGTAGTGCTCGTCCTGGGGTGAGGAGAGCACGTAGATGTTGGCGGCGCTGTTGGCGCGGGCCCGCACCAGGTCGGGGAGGAGCGCGTCGAGGAACCGGGCGTTGTGCGCCGGGGCGCCTTCGCCCAGCATGTAGGCGGAGACCTTCGGGTGCCGCCGCTCCAGGGCGTCGCCGACGAGGAACTGCGGCACGATGGCCACGATGTTCCGGTACCCGTACCGCAGCCCGAAGTACAGCGCGGCGCTGCCGCCCTTGGAGCCGCCCCACAAGGTGACCTGGTCCGGCGTCAGCCCCAGCGACCGCGTGACGTTCGAGATGAGGGCCTGTACCGAGTCCGCCAGGCCGAAGTCCATGTTCCGGCACAGGTAGTAGGCGTTCGTCCCGTCGAAGCGGTCGCGGATCCAGAGGATGTTGGCGCGTACGTTGTCGAAGACGCCGTTGCACCAGCCGTAGTCCTCGGGCGCGGAGAAGTTGGCGAACACCACGACGAGGTGGCGGTTGCCGCTCTTGGCGTGGGAGAACCGGTACTCGACGGGAAACGGGCCCGACGCCTCGATCCCGTTGAACATCTTCCGCGCGGGCGCCTTGGTCATGTACGGAACTCCACTCTCATGACCGCCCCCGTGGGCCGGCTCGGTCGATCGGACATGATGTCGGGATGCCTCTGCCGGACTTCCCGCTCCTCACCGGCCCGCGCCGGCGTCGCGGCCTCGTCGCCGTGGCCTCGGTGCTCGCGCTGTCGGCGCTCCTGGTCACGCTGGTGCCGGTGCTGACCGCGAGGGGAACGGTGCGGTCCCTCCCGGCGGAGCGCGTCCTGACCGTGGCGTCCTGGAACATGTGCGGCGTGCGGCGGTGGAACTGCGCGGAGACCGGTGGTGCCGCCGCCAAGAGGCGGGCGGTGGAACGGCTCGTCGGCGAGGGTGCCGACGTGGTCCTGCTCCAGGAGGCCTGCGAAGCCGAGGCGGAGTCGGTCCGCGACGCCCTCGGCGATTCCTGGCAGCTCGCCTTCCGTCCCTACACCTCGCGCGACCGGGCCGGGCGTTCCGGCACGGTGCGGTGCGACGGGCGCGGGCAGGGCGCCGCCGGCCTCGCCCTGCTCTCGGCCCACCCGCTGTCCTCGGTGCGGTCGGTGCCCTCGCGCCAGCCGGTGGCCGGACTGGGGCGCGGCATCCTGTGCGCGACGGTCGACAAGGCCGGCGTCCGGGTGTGCAACGCCCACCTGAGCCTGCCCGGCAGCGACCTGGCGCATCCCGGCCGGGAGTACCGCGACGACCAGTTGCGGGCACTGGTCGCGGCGGTGCCGCGGCGGCGCACCGTGTTCGGCGGCGACTTCAACCTGAACCCGCCGAGCGTCCGCAACACGTCCAGCTGGGTGTGGCCCGACGCCGTCTACCGCGTCTACCGGGAGTGCGACCAGGAATCTGCCGCCGACCGCTCCGGGCGCCCGACGCACGAGTCCGGTCACAAACTGGACTATCTGTTCACCGGCCTGCCCAGATCCGGCTGCACGGTGCGCGACACCGGCGTCTCCGACCACCGCGCGCTGCTGGTCCGGGTGGACACCGGCTGAGGGCCCGCCGAGTACCGGCGTCATACGACCGCGCCCTCGAAGGTCCGCCCGCCGGGCATGAGCTGCGGAGGGCCGGCGTACTCGGGCCCGGGCTGCGCGGGCACCGCACCGACCACCGGCGCGACGGCCGGCTCCGGTTGCACCGTCCGGCGCGGCGCCGTGAACCAGCTCCCGGCACGGCCCTGGACCGGCGTCATGGGCCGCCCCGCCTGTCGGGTGTCGACGGTGCCCACGGCCGGTGCCTGCGCCTGCCCGGGAGCGAGGTCGCCGCCGACCACGAGCATCCGGTCGGCGAGCCGCGCGGAGGCGTAACCGTCGTCCAGGTCGCAGAACTCGCGCTGGAACCAGCGGTACCGGTCGGCGTAGGCCTCCTCGATCCGGTCGATCCGCTCGACGGCCGTCACCAGCGCCTCGGAGGTGTGCAGGAGGGGGCCGGGGGCGCTGCTCGCGAAGTCGAAGTAGAAGCCGCGCAGGGTGTCCCGGTAGTGGTCCAGGTCGTAGGTGAAGAAGAGGATGGGCCGCCCGGTGTTGACGTAGTCGAACATCAGGGACGAGTAGTCCGTGATCATGACGTCGGTGATCAGGGAGAGTTCGGCCATGTCCGGGTAGTCGGAGACGTCGAAGACGAATCCGTCGCCGGCGCCGGGCACCGGGTCCACGACGTTGGGGTGGCGGCGGACCAGGAGGACGTGGTCGGCGCCCAGCCGGGCGCGGGCGTCCGCGAGGTCGATGCGGAAGTCCAGCTTGTACTTGCCGGGCGCGTAGTACTGGTCGTCGCGCCAGGTGGGCGCGTACATCACGACCCGCTTGTCCTCGGGCAGGCCGATGCGGCGGCGGATCTCCCGCCCCCGCTCCTCGGTGCCGGGCAGCCGGAGGATGTCGTTGCGGGGGTAGCCCGACTCGACCATCTCCCCGGGGAAGCCGAAGGCGCGCTGGAGGATCGGGGTGGAGAAGCTGTTGGGCGAGACCAGCATGTCCCAGTTCCGCACCTCCTTCTCGACCCGTTCCAGGTAGCGCTGGTCGGCGAAGTGGATGGACTCGATGTCGTGGCCGATCTTCTTCAGCGGGGTGCCGTGCCAGGTCTGCACGACGATCTGGCCGTCGCGCCGCTGGAACCAGTCGGGGAGGTGGTTGTTGGCGACGATGTACCGGCTGGTGGCCAGGGCCTCGTACCACTCGGGCGACCACATGCGGATCGGGATCGCGCTGGGCGGCACCTCCACCTGGTCGTCGCGCACCACCCACAGCTGTTCGAGGTCGGTTCCGCGGCGGAGCAGTTCCTCGTGCAGGGCGCGGGGGCTGTCCGAGTACTGGGTGCCCTTGAAGGCGTCGAAGAGGACGGCGGGGCGCACCCGTTGCCGGCGGGCCGCCGGATACGCCTTGGTGCGCAGCAGTTTCTGGCGGTAGGGGCCGCGGGCGTAGTCGGGCATGGCGGAGTGGACGAGCAGGGAGAGCCGGTCGTAAGCCTCGGCCTGGAGTTCGTAGCGGCGCTCGTTCTCCTCGTACTCCTCGGGGAAGGCGCCGACGAGATCCTGCTCGATCTTCACCATCAGGTCTTCGAGGCGGTCCTCGCGGGCCACGGCCGAGTGGTCCTGCCGGCGCAGGAAGAAGTCCCAGCGGCCGGCCGCGAGCGGGATGTCGCCGGCCAGCGTCCGCATGGCGGCCGGGCTGACCAGGCACCGGAACGCGTTGCCGTCCCACTCGACGGGGACCTCGCGCTCCGCGCCGTGCGCCCGGGAGCGGACCACCAGGTGGGCGTCCCGGTACTCGCGCGACGAGAGCCGGTCCGCGGCCAGGTAGCGGCCGTGGATCTCCAGCGAGCCGTCCTGATGCCAGGAGAATCGATTCACCGTCGGCAGGGTGGCGCGCTCGAAGAGGACGAGGTAGCCCGAGCCGTTGCGGTGCACCACGACCTCGCGGTCGCCCTCCCGGGTCTGCAGCGAGCCGGGCATCCGGTAGTGGCCGTCGGGCGTCTCCTCCGCCATCACCGGGTAGAGGGCGCCCTTGCGGCCCTCCACGTGGAGAGTGGTCTTCCAGCCGTTGCTGCCCATGCTCCAGGACTCCGGGATGTCCGCGTCCGCCTGGGCGTCGGCCCGGAAGGCCGGCACCAGCGAGCGCAGCGGGAGCCTGGCCGAGAAGGTGCACCAGCCCTCGCCGCCCGCCGTGAAGTACACGCGGCCGTCGTGCTGGCCCGCGCCGCTGAGACTGGTGACGCGCAGCTTGCCCCACTCCGGCACGCGCGGCCCGAGGTAGACCCCGCGCACCTCCAGCTGGTCGCCGGTCACGCGGTGGCCGGTGATCCGGCAGCGGACGATCTCGACCCGGAGCTTCAGCTTGCCCTGGAGGAAGACCGGAAGGATGCGGGTGTTCTTGTCGACATAGCGGTACGGCGGGTTGGCGGAGCTTCCCGCACTGCCGCGGTCGATGCCCCGGTAGCGGAACAGCCCGCGGCTGAGGACACCGGCGGCCACGTCCCAGGTCCCCTCGACCCACTGGCCCTTGCGCTTGAGCCGGGTCGTGTCGATCCGGGCCTCGAAGCCGGCCCAGTCGTAGCAGTAGCGGTTCTGGTTGGAGTGCTCGGTGGCCTGGGGGGCGTAGGTGGTCTTCGCCGGGGTGAGCACCATCCGCCCCTGCTTCTTGTTCCGCAGGGCGATCGCCTTCACCGACATGTGCCGCTTGTGCACGTTGATGAAGCGCACGTACGCGCTCCCGGTGAGGGTCAGCAGATGGCCGTTGGTGCTCCAGCGGGCCTCGCCGAGCGAGCCGTGCAGGGAGAGTTCCTTGTCGAGCCGGAACGCCTTCTTGTCGAGGCCGACCTCGCGGTCCCCGAGGTAGGGGTACTTCAGGTAGCGCCGGAAGCGGCGCTGGACCGGCATCGGGCCGCCGCGCCGCTCGAACTCGATGACCTCCAGCAGTTCGGCCAGCCGCCACTCGCGTACCAGCAGCCACTTGACCCGGGCGTCCGCGGGCAGTTCGTCGATGATGGTGAGGTCGGTCTCGTCGAGGAACTCGTTGGCCCACCGCATGAACGACTGCCGGTACTCCTCGTCCGCGTCCGGCAACACCTTGAGGTGCAGCATCAGGTCGGACTTCAGGCAGGCGAGGTCGTACTTGCGCTTGCTCTCCTCGTACTGGCGCGAGCGGCGGTCGGCCAGGAAGCGGCTGACCGACTGGACCGCCGCGACCCGGTCCCGCAGGTTGGACAGCTCGGTGTGGCGCTGGGTGATCGAGGGCGCGGCCCCGCCCTCGCGCCGGCGCCAGAAGTACACGATGTCGGTGACGACGTCGACCTTGGCGGCGCGGAAGTGGGCGTACATGTTGACCCAGGAGTCCTCGTACATGACGCCCTCGGGGAACGCGATGTAGTGGTAGTCCCAGAAGGACCGCCGGAACATCTTGTTCCAGACGGTGCGGTCGTAGATCAGCGCCTCGAACCGGGTGATGTGCGTGCCCCGCCGGTTCTTCTGCATCGGCCCCTTGTGCAGCGGTGACTGCCACTTCTTGGTGGAGTTCATCATCTGCACGTTGCCCGAGACGAAGTCCGACTCGGACCCCTCCAGGGTGCGGACCAGCAGGCCGTAGGCGTACTCGGGGATGACGTCGTCCCCGTCGACGAAGGCGAGGAACTCCCCCTGGGGGTGCATGGCGCGCAGACCGGTGTTGCGGGCGTGGCCGGGCCCCTGCGGCTCCTGGCGGATCATCCGGAAGCGCGGGTCGGCGGCGCAGAAGTCGGCGGCGATCCGTGAGGAGCCGTCGGTGGAGCCGTCGTCGACGAGGATCACCTCGAAGTCACGGAACGACTGCCGCGCGATCGACTCCAGGCATTCGGCGAGATAGGTCTCGACGTCCTGAAAGGGCACGACGATGCTCAAACGCGGGTGATCCACCAACTCGTACTCCTACCAAGACATTTCGCCCAGCGGGCTGCCGAACAGTCCGCACTGGACGCCCCTCCCCTGTCCGGCGCAGCCACGGCCCCCACCGTGAACGGCCACACCGGAAACCCCTGACAGCGGGAAAGCCCCCCTTCACAGCCGTCACAGGTTCGCCACATCTTATGTCACCCTTAAGGCTGGTCAAGGGGAGTTAATGTGGCGTACATCGCTGTTACCCGCTATGGTTCCCCGCTCGTAAAATGACTGGGCGTGAGCACATATAGTGCTCGCACTGACACGACCGCCCAGCGGGCCGGCCTCCCCCCACCCGGGCCCTGCGACTCCGCCACCGCGGAGCCCGTGAGGAGAGGAACCCACCACCATGACGCACAGCGCCACCACGGAGCCTCGGCGTACCCGCCGGGCCGCGCCGGACGGCGGTCGCCGCGCGCCACGCCGCCGCAGACGCTGGGGACGGATCGTCCTGCTGTCGCTCGTCGTGCTCCTGCTCGCCCTCGGCGGCACCGGCTACTGGCTCTACAGCGGCCTGAACGGGAACATCGACGGGGTCGACCTGGACAAGGCCCTCGGTACCGAACGTCCGGAGAAGCTGCCGACGTCGGGACAGAACCTGCTGGTCCTCGGCTCGGACTCGCGCGCCGGCGACAACGCCTCGCTCGGCACCGGCAAGGTCGCCGGGGCCCGTTCGGACACCGCCCTGGTGGTGCACATACCCGAGGGCCGCAAGCAGGCCGTCGCCGTGAGCATCCCGCGCGACACCCTGGTCACCCGCCCCGAGTGCGAGAAGTCCGACGGCTCCGCCCTGCCGGAGGCGAAGCGCGTGATGTTCAACTCCGTGTACTCGCAGGCCGGACCGGCCTGCGTGGTCAAGACCGTGGAGAAGATGTCCGGCGTCCGCATGGACCACTACATGGAGATCGACTTCGCCGGGTTCAAGGGCCTGGTCGACGCCATCGGCGGGGTGCCCGTCACCGTCGAGGAGCCCATCAAGGACCCCGCCAGCGGCCTCGACCTGAGCGCCGGCACCCACACCCTGGACGGCACCGAGTCCCTGGCCTTCGTGCGCACCCGGCACGGGGTGGGCGACGGCAGCGACCTCGGCCGCATCGGGCTCCAGCAGCAGTTCCTGATCGCGCTGCTGAGCGAGGTCAAGAAGCAGGACCTGCTGGGCAGCCCCACCAAGACGTACAAGATCGCCGACAGTCTCACCGCCGCGCTCACCACGGACTCCGAACTGGCCTCGCTGACCAGCCTGGCGGACTTCGCGCGCAGCATGAACGGGGTCGACCCGGCCACCATGGAGACGATCATGCTGCCGGTGGCGTACGACAAGACCGACCCGAACCGGGTCGTGGCGGCCGAACCCCAGGCCACCGAGTTGTGGAAGGCCGTCCGGTCGGACTCCGAGATCCCCGAGTCCGCCAAGAAGTCGCCCGCGACGGGCGGCTGATCCCCCGCCAGGACGTCCGCACGGGACGCCTTCAGGACGCCGCGAGGCGTCGGCCGCTCAGGACCCGAGGGTTCGCCAGCGGGTGAGGGTGAGGCCGGTGCCGTCGTCCTGGCGGGCCACCTTCGGGGTGCCGTCCGCCCCGAGCAGCGCCATCACCACGCGCCCGTGTCCGTCGCGTGCCAGGGCCGGTGCGCCCTGGCACGACTCGGCCAGGGCGTACCACCAGAACCCGCCGGTCTCGTTCTCCGTGGCGCCCATGCCGAACAGCGCGGAGCCGTCCCGGGTCCGGTGGGCGAGGACGACGCAGTCGTAGCCGTCCACGGCCGTGCGCAGGGAGGCGTACGGCCGTTCGGCCGGCGATCCGCCCAGTACGGCGGGCCAGTCGCCCTCCCGCCACGCGGCCGCGCCGCCGCTATCGGCGTCGGACCAGAAGTACGTGGATCGGTCCGGCCCGGTCTCCACCGCGGTGACCGTGCCCGGCACCGGGCGCAGGGCGAGGCCCTGGGGGCCGGCGAAGTCGCCGCCCGGTTCGTTCTGGCGCCACAGCAGGACGCCCGACGCGGAGACGGCGCAGACCTCCAGCCGGCCGCCGGACAGCGCGACCGGCGCGGGCGGTCCGTCGATTCCGTTGCCGCGCAGGTCCTCCCAGGCGCGCCACTTGCCGTTCGGCGCCTCGCGGCGCAGTGACAGGCCGCCGTTCGCGTTGCGTACGAAGACGTGCACCGTGCCGTCGGACGCGACCGCCCCCACGGGCACCCCGAGTCCCCGGCCCTCGGCGCCGTCGCGGTGCGGGCTGCCCAGCGAGCGCCACTCGGTGAAGGCCAGTCCGGTCTGGTACTGGATGGCGTGCACGACGTCCACGCCCGGCGCGCCGTCGGACCGCTCGCGCTCCCGGCGGCCCAGGAAGTGGACGTAGGTGTCCGCCCCCTGCACCACCGTCAGGTCGGTCAGCCCCGCGACGGGCACGAAGTGCGGTCCGCTCCAGTCGGGGCCGCCCACGGCCGTCTCCGTCCAGCGCACCAGGCCGCCATCGGCGGGCAGGTAGAGGCTGAGGCGGCCGTCCCTGCCGAGGGTGAGCCAGTCGCCGTGCGGCGGTCCGGCCGCGCCGTCGTGCCCGCGCTCCGCGGTGCCGGGCCCGACCCGGCTGGCGGTGCCGACCGGGGCCGCCGACTTTCTCCGCATGGCCTGCTGCACCTTCCTGAAGCCCGCCGTGTCACGGACAGGGACCGTCGAACGCGGAACATCATATGCCGTTCGTTCACCAGTTCCCCATGCGTCCGTCACCGGGCCGCCGGGCGGCGTCAGACGGCCTGCCACGCCCCCAGCGCCAGCCCCGCCTCGTCCTTCCGCCGGGTGAGGTGGAGCTGCCCGGTGGACGGGGAGAGGGCCGCGGCCACCAGGCGGCCGTCGGCGTCCAGCGCCAGGGAGACCGTCGCGTCGGCCGGCAGCGTGGGGCCCGACTCGGTCCAGGCCGCGCCCATCTCCTCCAGTTCCGAGGGGTACGCGGCGAAGGCGACCCGGCCGCTGCCCGCCGAGCGCTGGGCGACCACCGTGCAGTCGTGACCGTCTATGACACAGCGGACGGCGGACACGGGGCCGGGTCCCGCGGCGGCCACCAGCGGCGTGGGCTTGCCGCCGGGGCGCCAGGCGCACAGCTCACCGGTGCCGTCGTCGGTGTACAGGACGGTGGTGTGCCCGGCGGAGGTCGCGAGCGCGCGCAGGGTGCCCGGGCGGACCGCCGCGTCGAGGCGCTCCCCCAGCACCGGCCGCGCACCCGCCTTGTCCTGACGCCAGTGCAGGATGCCGTCCGGGACGGGCGCGTACACCTCGACCAGACCGGTCTCGGCCGTCGCCGCCGTGGGTGCCTCCTGGACGCCGCGGCCCTTCAGGTCGCGCCAGGGGTCCCAGCCGCCCTTCTCCTTCTGGGCCACCATGCTCAGGCCGCCGCCCCCGTTGCGGACGAAGACGTGGGCGCGCCCCTGGGCGTCGACCGCGACGGCCGGCGTTCCGGTGCGGTCGCCCTGCTTGTTGGGGTGGCCGGCCGGCTCCCAGTCCAGGGGGGCGAGCAGCGGCCGGAAGTGCGTGGTGTGCACGAGTCCGGACCGGTCGGCGCCGGTCGGCCGCCAGGCGACCAGGTGGGCGTAGCCGTCGGGGCCCCTGCCGACCGCGAGGCCGGGGCGCAGGGCCTGGTCGCCGCCGAGGCGTCGCGGGGCCTCCCAGGCGCCCGCGGGCACGCGTTCGGCACGCCAGAGGGCGGCGTCGTCGGTCGGGAGGTACACGCTGAGGCGGCCGTCGCGGCCGAGGAGAAGCCAGTCGCCATTCACCGCATCACTCTAAGCGGGGGGACCGGCTCCGTGTCGATCGGGTGCCGTTCAGGGGCGGCGACCGCGTGCGACCCTGGCCGCATGGACGACGACAACGCACCCCTGTTCGTGATCGTCGACGCCGCAAACGTGGTCGGCTCGGTGCCCGACGGCTGGTGGCGCGACCGGCGCGGGGCCGCGGAGCGCCTGCGGGACCGCCTGGCGGCGGACGGAGTGCCGGGGCACACCGGGCCGGTGGAGATCGTGCTGGTGGTGGAGGGCGCGGCCCGCGGGGTGGAATCCGTCGAGGGCGTGAGGGTCGAGTCGGCGCCCGGCAGCGGGGACGACCACATGGTCGCCCTGGTCGAACGGGCCGCCGGCCACCGCCCCGTCCTGGTGGTGACGGCCGACCGCGAGCTGCGCCGCCGGGTGGCGGAACTGGGCGCGGAGGTGGCGGGGCCTCGGACCGTACGGCCCCGGTGACGGCGAGCGCCCGGTTCCGGAGCAACTCATCCGGGACCGGACGCCGCCTTCGTCCGGCTACTGGCCGGCCGGGGGCGCCGGGGTCTCCTCGCCGCGGGCCAGGCGGCTGTGGTTGCGGCTGTAGAGGAAGTACACGACGACGCCGATGACCATCCAGATGCCGAACCGGACCCAGGTCTCGGCCGGCAGGTTCAGCATCAGCCAGAGCGAGGCGGCCACCGACACGATCGGCAGCACCGGCACCAGCGGGGTGCGGAAGGCGCGCGGCAGGTCCGGGCGGGTGCGGCGCAGGATGATCACGCTGATCGCCACGATGACGAACGCGAACAGCGTGCCGATGTTCACCAGCTCGGCCAGCTCGCTCAGGCTGGTGAAGCCGGCCACGATGGCGATGATCACGCCGAGCAGGATGGTCGGCCGGTACGGGGTCCGGAACTTCGGGTGGACGCGGGAGAAGAAGCGGGGCAGCAGGCCGTCGCGGCTCATCGCGAAGAACACCCGGGTCTGGCCGAGCAGCAGGATCATGCACACCGTGGTCAGGCCGACGGCGGCGCCGAAGCTGATCACGCCGGCGAAGAACGGGTGCCCGGTGGACTTGAAGGCGTCGGCGAGCGGGGCGTCGACGGACAGTTCGCTGTAGTGCTGCATGCCGGTGACGACGATCGAGACGGCGACGTAGAGGGCGGTGCAGATGAACAGCGAGCCGAGGATGCCGCGGGGCATGTCGCGCTGCGGGTTGCGGGTCTCCTCGGCGGCCGTGGCGACGATGTCGAAGCCGATGAAGGCGAAGAAGACGACCGAGGCCGCGGTGAAGATGCCCATGACGCCGAAGTTCGCCGGCGCCCAGCCGAACATCAGCTGGATCAGTGGCGAGTCGAGCCCCGCTCCGGCATCCACCGGCTGCGACTTCGGGACGAAGGGGTCGTAGTTGGAACCCTTGATGAAGAAGGCACCCGCGATGATCACGATGAGGACGACGGTCACCTTGATGGCGACGACGAGCGAGGTGATCCGCGCCGAGAGCTTCATGCCGAGGACGAGGATGCCGGTGAGCACCAGCACCAGGGCGGCGGCGAGGATGTCGAAGCCGAATCCGTCGGCCCCGTCCCGGCCGCCCAGGGTCTCGGGGAACGTCACGCCGGCGTTGTCGAAGAACGAACGGATGTACCCCGACCAGCCGACGGCCACCACCGCCGTGCCCAGCGCGAACTCCAGGACCAGGTCCCAGCCGATGATCCAGGCCGGCAGTTCGCCGAGCGAGGCGTAGGAGAAGGTGTAGGCGGAACCCGCCACCGGGACGGTGGAGGCGAACTCGGCATAGCAGAGTGCGGCGAGCCCGCACACCACACCGGCGACCACGAAGGCCAGGGCCACGGAGGGCCCGGCGTTGTTCTTGGCGACCGTGCCGGTGAGTACGAAGATGCCGGTGCCGATGATGACACCGACGCCGAAGACGGTCAGGTCCAGCGCGGACAGGGATTTCTTGAGCGCGTGCTCCGGTTCCTCCGTGTCCCGGATCGACTGCTCGATCTTCTTGGTCCTGAAAAGACTGCTGTTGCTCACGCGTACCTCCGACGCTTGTCGTCCCCGACATGATCGAGAGGGGGGCGTACTGCGTATGCCCTGGCGTGAGCCGATTCACGCGGATGGGCCGGTTTCACCACCGCAACGAGTGGAGATACCGGCCCATCGGCGCAACAGCACTGGCGTCCCGTCAGTCGCGGGCCGCCTCCACGGCGTCCGCCCCGGCGCCCGCGCGGTCGTACCGGCCGTCGAGCCGGGCGACCAGGCCGGTGACCTGGCGGGCGATGTCGGGCGCGGTGAGCCCGATCTCGGCCAGTACCTCGGCGCGGGAGGCGTGGTCGAGGAAGCGCGGCGGGATGCCGAAGTCGCGCAGCGGCACGTCCACGCCCGCGTCGCGCAGCGCCTGGGCGACGGCGGAGCCGACACCGCCGACGCGCGAGTTGTCCTCGACGGTGACGACCACGCGGTGGCGCTCGGCGAGCGGGGCCATGGCCTCGTCGACGGGCTTGACCCAGCGCGGGTCGACCACGGTGGTGGAGATGCCCTGCTTGTCCAGCAGGTCCGCCACCTCCAGGCACATCGGCGCGAGCGCGCCGACGGAGACCAGCAGGACGTCCGGGGTGTCGGTGCCCGGGGCGCGCAGCACGTCCATGCCGCCGACGCGGCCGACGGCGGGTACGGCGGGGCCGACGGCGCCCTTGGAGAAACGGACCACGGTCGGCGCGTCGTCGACCTCGACGGCCTCGCGCAGCTGGGCGCGGACCTGGTCGGCATCGCGCGGGGCGGCCAGCCGCAGGCCGGGGACGACCTGGAGGATCGACATGTCCCACATGCCGTTGTGGGAGGCGCCGTCGGTGCCGGTGACACCGGCGCGGTCCAGCACGAAGGTGACGCCGCACTTGTGCAGGGCCACGTCCATCAGCACCTGGTCGAAGGCGCGGTTGAGGAAGGTGGCGTACACGGCGAAGACCGGGTGCACCCCGCCGTGGGCGAGGCCGGCCGCGGAGACCGCGCCGTGCTGCTCGGCGATGCCGACGTCGTAGACGCGGTCCGGGAAGGACTTGGCGAACTTGTCGAGGCCGACCGGCTGGAGCATGGCGGCCGTGATGGCGACGACGTCCTCCCGCTCCTCGCCGATCTTCACCATCTCTTCACCGAAGACGCTGGTCCAGTCGGCGCCGGAGGTGGAGATGGGCAGGCCGGTGTCGGGGTGGATCTTGCCGACGGCGTGGAAGCGGTCGGCCTCGTCCTGGAGGGCGGGCTGGTAGCCGCGGCCCTTCTCGGTGAGGCAGTGCACGATGACCGGACCGCCGAAGCGCTTGGCGCGCGTGAGCGCGGACTCCAGGGCCTCCAGGTCGTGGCCGTCGATCGGGCCGACGTACTTCAGGCCGAGATCCTCGAACATGCCCTGCGGGGCGATGAAGTCCTTCAGGCCCTTCTTGGCGCCGTGCAGGGTGTCGTAGAGCGGGCGGCCGACGACCGGGGTGCGCTCCAGGACCTCCTTGGTGCGGGCCAGGAAGCGCTCGTAGCCGTCGGTGGTGCGCAGGGTCGCCAGGTGGTTGGCGAGGCCGCCGATGGTGGGCGCGTAGGAGCGCTCGTTGTCGTTGACGACGATGACGAGGGGGCGGTCCTTGGCGGCGGCGATGTTGTTCAGCGCCTCCCAGGCCATGCCGCCGGTGAGCGCGCCGTCGCCGATGACGGCGACCACGTGGTCGTCGCGGTCGAGGACCTGGTTGGCCTTGGCGATGCCGTCGGCCCAGCCGAGGACCGTGGAGGCGTGGCTGTTCTCGATGACGTCGTGCTCGGACTCGGCCTGCGCGGGGTAGCCGGACAGGCCGCCCTTCATCTTCAGCCTGGAGAAGTCCTGGCGGCCGGTGAGCAGCTTGTGCACGTAGGACTGGTGGCCCGTGTCCCAGAGCACCTTGTCCTTCGGGGAGTCGAAGACGCGGTGCAGGGCGAGGGTGAGTTCCACCACGCCGAGGTTGGGGCCGAGGTGGCCGCCGGTCTTGGACACGGCGTCGACCAGGAAGGTGCGGATCTCCTCTGCCAGGCCGCCCAGCTCTTCCAGGCTGAGCCGGTCCAGATCGCGCGGTCCCGTGATGCGGGTCAGCAGCGGCACCCGTGCCTCCTTGCAGTAGAGCTGTTGCCGGGCCTGCCCGAGTCTAATGTTCCGCCGTGGCGGAACGTGTCCGGGCGGTGCGTCGTACGTCACGCGTTCGGCCTTACCCAGCGGCGGACCGTTCTACGACTGCCCCGCCGGCGGCGGCCGACGCGCACCGTCCCCCGAACGCCACGGCACAACGGTCCGCCCGCCCTCCCGGGGCTCAGCCGGGCGGGCGGGCGGTCGTCGGCCGTACTGGCCGCGCCAGGGGCCTGTGTGGCGCCGCTACGCGCGGCCGGCCGTCTTCTGGGTCTTGCGGGTGACCGCGTCGATGACGACGGTCGCCAGCAGCACGCCACCGGTGATCATGTACTGGACCGGCGAGGCGATGCCCTCCAGGGCGAGGCCGTACTGAATGGAGACGATGACCATCACACCGAGCAGCGCGTCCCAGGTGCGGCCGCGGCCGCCGAAGAGGGACGTGCCGCCGATGACGGCCGCGGCGATGACGTTCATCAGGAACTCACCGGTGCCCGCGCCCTGGTTGGCGGAGGCGATCTTCGAGGCCACGAAGAGGCCGCCGATCGCGGCGAAGGTGCCCGCGATCGCGAAGACCGAGATCCGGATCAGCTCGACGTTGATGCCGGCCCGGCGGGACGCCTCGACGCTGCCGCCGAGCGCGAAGATCTTCCGGCCGTAGGCGGTGCGGCGCAGGACGAAGTCCGTGAGCAGCAGGAAGCCCAGGAAGATCACGACGGCCAGCGGCAGGCCCTTGTACTGGTTGAAGACGATCGCCACGGCGAAGGCCAGCACGGCGAGAAGCACCGTGCGCACGATGATCTCGTTCAGCGGACGGGACGGCACACCGGCGGCGTCCCGGCGGCGGTTGTCGAAGAACGCGCTGAGGAAGTACCCGGCGGTGACGACGATCGCCAGACCGTAGGCGGCGGCCACGTCGCTGAAGTAGTAGCTGGTCAGCTTGACGACCACGCCCTCGGAGTCGAGGTTGATCGTGCCGTTGCTGCCGAGGATCTGCAGCATGAAGCCCTGCCAGAACAGCAGGCCGGCCAGGGTGACGGCGAAGGCCGGGACGCCGATGCGGGCGAAGACGAAGCCGTGGATGGCGCCGGCCGCGGTTCCGGTGAGGATCGCCAGCACCAGGGCGAGTATCTCGTTCATCCCGTGCGTGACGCTGAGCACCGCGAAGGTGGCGCCCGCGACACCGCTGACCGAGCCGACCGACAGGTCGATCTCGCCGAGCAGCAGGACGAAGACGATACCGACGGCGATCATGCCGGTGCCGACCATGGCGACCGACATGTCGGAGAAGTTGCCGGCGGTGAGGAAGTTGGAGTTCAGGCTGGTGAAGATGGCCCAGATGACCAGCAGGCCCACGACGACCGGGATGGACCCGAGGTCACCGGCCTTCATCTTCCGCTTGAACTCGCCGAGGTAGCCGGCGAAGCCCTGCTCGCGCACCAGCAGCCGGGGGTCGACCGCGGCGACCGCGGCGGGGGCCGCGTCGGTGTTCTCCACCGAGCTCTCCTCGGCGGCCGTGGAGGTCTTGTCGATGCTCACTTCTTGATCTCCCCATTGGTGCGCGCCGCACGACGGGTCACGGCGTTCTCCGTGGCGCCCGTGATGGCGGAGATGATCTCTTCCTGGGAGGTCGACTTGACCTCGAAGATGCCGTTGTTGCGCCCGAGGCGCAGGACGGCGACCTTGTCGGCGACCGCCTTGACGTCGGCCATGTTGTGGCTGATGAGGATGACCGCGTGGCCGCGCTCGCGCAGCCGCTCGACGAGGTCGAGGACCTGGGCGGTCTGCTCGACGCCGAGGGCGGCGGTGGGCTCGTCCAGGATGACCAGCTTCGGCTCGCCGAGCATGGAGCGGGCGATCGCCACGACCTGGCGCTGACCGCCGGAGAGCGAGGCGATCGGGATGCGCACGCTGGGGATGCGGATGGACAGCGTGTCCAGCAGCTCGCGGGAGCGGCGCTCCATCTCCACCTCGTCCAGGACGCCGCGCTTGCGCAGCTCCCGGCCCAGGTAGAGGTTGCCGACGACGTCGATGTTGTCGCACAGCGCGAGGTCCTGGTAGACGGTCGCGATGCCGAGGTTCTGGGCGTCGTGCGGCCTGTTGATCGAGACGGACCTGCCGTCCCACTCGATGGCGCCCTCATCGATGGGGTGCACGCCGGCGATCGTCTTGACCAGCGTGGACTTTCCGGCGCCGTTGTCGCCCACCAGGGCGACCACCTCACCGGCGTGGACCTCAAGCTCTACGTCGGTGAGCGCCTGGACGGCACCGAATCGCTTGGAGACCCCGCGCAACGCCAGCACGGGCGTAGCGGACACGTGAACCATCTCCTTCGCCGCCTGACCCGGCGGGAGGTTGTGCAGAAAGGTTGGGGGGAGGGTCCGTCCGGCGCCCCGCGTAGCTTGCGGGGCTGATGAGTGCGGGGCGCCGGAGGAGCTGAGGCGGACGGTCCCGGGCGGCTCAGTCAGCTCGGGACGCGGGTTCCGCTTACTTCAGACCGATCTTGTCGCAGGCGGCCTTGTACTTGCCCGCGCAGATCTCGTCGATCGTGTAGAAGCCGTCCTTGATGACGGTGTCCTTGATGTTGTCCTTGGTCAGCGAGACGACCGGGACGATGACCGCGGGGACGTCCTTGGCGGACTCGCTGTCGACCTTGTCGTTGGCGATGGAGTCGAGCGACTCGCCCTTGGCCAGCTTCACGGCCATCTCGGCCGCGACCTCGGCCTCCTTCGGGTAGGACTTGAAGACGCTCATGTACTGCTCACCGGTGACGATGCGCTGCACACCCGCGAGTTCGGCGTCCTGGCCGGTGACCGGGATGTCGGCGATGCCGGCGGCCTTCAGGGCGGTGATGATGCCGCCCGCCATGCCGTCGTTGGCGGAGTAGACGCCGGCGATCTTGTCCTTGCCGAGGGCGGAGATGGCGCCCTCCATGTTGGCGTTGGCGTTCTCCGGCTTCCACTCCTTGGTGTCGTACTCGCGACCGACCTTCACCTTGCCGTCGAGGGCGGCGTGGGCGCCCTCCTTGAACTGGGCGGCGTTCGGGTCGGTGGACGAGCCGTTCATCATGACGACCTGGCTGTCCTTGGCCTTGTCGCCCAGCGCCTTCAGCAGCGCCTCGCCCTGCGTCTTGCCGACGGTGACGTTGTCGAACGAGGTGTAGGCGTCGATCGGGCCCTCGGCCAGGCGGTCGAAGGCGACGACCTTGATGCCGGCGTCCTTGGCCTTCTTCACCGAGCCGGCGATGGCCTTGTAGTCCACCGCGTCCAGGATCAGCACGTCGACCTTGTTGGTCACCATCGTGTCGACCTGCTGGTTCTGCAGGCTGGCGTCCTGCTTGGCGTTGGCGTAGACGACCTCGCCCTTGTTGTTCGTGAGCTCCTTGACCTTCTTCTCGATCATGGGCTTGTCGAACTTCTCGTAGCGAGCGGTCTGGTTCTCCGGAAGCAGGAGACCGACCTTGATGTCGTCGCCCTTCTTCGCGGCCGAGTCGGACGAGTCGTTGTTGTCGGACTCCGCGGCGCTGCCACAGGCAGCAAGCGAGACGACCATGGCGCCGGCGGCGACGGCAAAGGCGGCACGACGCATACGCGTGTTCACTTCACAAACCTCCCTGACGAGGCCGCGTCGTTGCGGCCGAGGTGGCTGGAAGTCAACTCGGCCGCGCGTACGACGTCAAGAAGTAAATCCTTAACGAGATGACAACGGTGCCATCCGTGCTCTAAGTGAAGGCAGGCGTGGCCGTCGGCAGAGCGCCGGTCGCACTTCCGTCCAAAAGGGTCGAATCACCCATTTCACTGAGCGCGAGGGCGAGGGCCCCGAGCACCTCCGCACGGCCCCCAAGTGCCCCGGGAAGCACCGAGAGTTGACGCGCCGCGCTGGGGATGGCGTACCGCCCGACGGACTCCCTTATCGGGCCGAGCACCAGCTCACCCGCCTCGGCGAGATCGCCGCCGAGGACGACCCGGCTCGGATTGAGCAGGTTGCAGAGGTTGGCGACTCCACTGCCGATGTGGCGGCCGACGTCGGCGATCACCCGACGGCAGCCCGGGTCACCGTCCCGTGCCAGCCGCACGACGCCCTCCATCGTCAGATCGGTGCCGTGGCCGGGCTGGAGGAGCGGAAGCACATAGCGTGCTGCCGCGAAGGTCTCCAGGCAACCCCGGTTTCCGCAACGGCAGACGGGGCCCGCCTCGTCGAGGGTGATATGCCCGATTTCTCCCGCTGTGCCGCCCGGTCCACGGTAGATCTTCCCGTTGATGACCAGGCCCGCGCCGACACCGCTGGCGACCTTGATGTAGGCCAGGTCCCGCACCCCCCGGCCACTCCCCCAGACCAGCTCCCCCAGGGCGCCGAGGTTGGCGTCGTTGTCCACGTGCACCGGCACGCCGAGCCGCCCCCGCAGCTCCTCGGCGGGCCGGGTGCCGCCCCAGCCGGGCAGAATGGCGGTCGAGCCCAGCGTCCCGGACTCCACGTCGATCGGGCCGGGCACGCCGAGACCCACTCCGGCGATCTTGGAGCGGTCGACGCCGGTGGCCGCGACCAACCGGCTGACCAGCTGTTCCGCCCGGTCGAAGCCCTGGTCCGAGGAGGCGTCCACGTCCAGTGGCTCGGCCTCCTCGGCGAGGACCTGATGGGCCAGGTTCCCGATCGCGACGCGCAGGTGGGTGTGGCCGAAGTCCACACCGATGACGATGCCGGCGTCCCCGCTCAGCGAGACGCTGCGGGCCCGCCTGCCGCCCGCCGACGTGGGCGTGACCTCGACGGTCCCGCCCTCCCTCAGCTCCCGGACGATGTTCGAGACGGTCGCCGCGGACAGGCCCGTCGTCCTCGCGATCTCCGCCTGCGTGAGCGAACCGGCGAGCCGTACCGCTCGTACGACCCGTTCCAGGTTGGCTCGGTGCAGCGACGACTGCGACCCCGGAGTCTCCACGACGACCTCCTGCGCGCGGGGCCGCTTCGATGAGGCCCCGTCCATGTCCAACTAGTGAACTCTAAGCTGAGCCGTTCGGGTCGCCTCCCGTCAAGAGGTTGAACCGCATCAGGGCCCCCCACGGGTGCGTGGCCGCACACACGCGCGTGCCGCCCCCGGCCTTCGGGAGCGGCACGCGCGAGCACGCCGGCGAGCGCCGGGGCGCTATTTCAAGGCGCCCGCGGTGAGTCCCTGGACCACCTGGCGCTGGAAGATGATGTAGGCCGCCAGCACCGGCAGCATGGCCATCACCAGTCCCGCGAACAGGCCCGACCAGTCGCCCTTGTACCCCTGGCTGACCGCGAGCTGCACCAGGCCCTGGGTGAGGACGTGCTTGTCCGGGTCCGTGTTGAGCACGGTCGGCAGCATGTACTGGTTCCACTGGCCCAGGAAGTTGAAGATCCCCACGCTGATCAGGCCGGGCTTGGCCATCGGCAGCATGACCTGGAAGAACGTCCTGGTGTGCGAGGCCCCGTCCACGAACGCCGCCTCCGCCACCGAGCTGGGCAGGGTCCGGAAGAAGGCGGTCAGGAAGAACACCGTGAAGGGCAGCGAGTAGGCGATGTAGACCAGGATCAGCCCGTGGATGGTGTTCAGCAGGCCCATGTTGTCCACGACGTAGAACAGCGGGACCAGCGCGAGCATGATCGGGAAGCTCATGCCGCCGATGAACAAGTAATAGATGAACCGGTTGCCCGGGAAGTCGAACCGGGCCAGCACATAGGCCGCCATGGAGCCCAGCACGAGGGTGCCGACGAGCGAACCGCCCACCACCATGACGGTGTTGAGGAAGTAGTCGCTCATGTGCGCCTGGGACCAGGCCCGCGACCAGTTGTCGAAGTTCAGCTTGGTGGGCAGCGACCAGGGCGAGCCGAAGATGGAGGCGTCGTCCTTGAAGGACGTCATCACCGCCCACACCAGCGGCATGCCGACCATGATCGCCCAGATGACCAGGACGCCGTGGGAGAAGACGTTGAGGGCGGTGCCCTCCTTCTTCCCCTTGCGGAGTCCGCCGGGCGCGGCCTCGGTCTTCAGGACGGGCGCGCCGGACTCGGCCGGCACGGGGGCGGGGGTCTCGGTCGTCTTCATTGCTCAGTACTCCAGCCGCTCGCGCCGGCCCAGCTTCATCACGAGGGCCGCGAAGGCCAGCGTGACGAGGAGCAGGGCGACGCCGATGGTGGTGGCGTAGGCGGCCTGACCGTCCCGGAACGCCTTCTGGTACACGTACAGGACCGTCACGGTGGTCGAGTAGTCGGGTCCGCCGGGCCCGGTCGTCATGATCTGCACGACCGCGAACGACTCGGCGCCGAGCGCGAGGATGCCCATGTAGACCCAGCCGGACTGCACGGTGTCCCACAGCAGCGGCAGGGTGACCTTGAAGAAGGTCGTGAAGCGGTTCGCCCCGTCCAGCAGCGCGGCCTCGTACAGCTCCGCCGGGATGGAGGCCATGCCCGCCGAGAAGAGGACCACGAAGAAGCCGACGGTGGACCAGACGAGCACCGCCATCACGCACCACAGCGCGAGGTTCGGGTCGCCGAGCCACAGGGGCTGCACGGAGTCCAGGCCGATCCCGCGCAGCAGGGAGTTGACCGCGCCGCTGTCCGGGTTGTAGGCGAACTGGAACAGCAGGGCGACGATCGCGATGGACAGCACCTGCGGGAAGAAGTAGACGATCTTGTAGAAGCCGGAACCGCGGACACCGGTGATCACCGGGCCGCCCTTCCGCTTCCGCCCGCCCACGTTGATCATGAAGGAGAAGAAGAGCGCCAGGCCGAGCGTCACCAGCGGCACCAGCAGGGCGAACAACACGCTGTGCCACAACGACTTCCAGAAGATGTCGTCGTCGAGCATCCGCGAGTAGTTGTCGAAACCGACCATCTTGAACTCGGGACTCAGCCCGGTCCAGTCCGTGAACGAGTAGTAGATGGACTGGATGAACGGCCAGACGACGAAGAGCGTGTACAGCCCCAGGGGTACCGCCAGGAACCCCACGATGAACCGGTACTTGCCGTGCTGCATTGCTACCGACCCCGATCTGAGCGCGGGTGGCGCCGCCAGGGCCCGTCCGGCGCGACGGCGCCGGACAGGCCCTGGTGACGCTTCCTCACTGGTGCTTGTAGTGCTTGATCGACGAGTCCTTGGCGGCGTCGTCGGCGAAGCCCTGGATCTTCTTGATGGTCTCGGCCGGAGTCATCCGGCCCGCCATCATCTCGCCCAGGCAGCCGACGCCGATCTTCTCCTTCTGGAGCTGCACGTACCAGTCCTGCATCCGCGGGTTCACCACGTTGCTGCCGGCCAGCTCCAGCGCCGCTACGCCGGACTTCAGGCCCGGGGTCAGCTCGATGCCGTCGGTGCCGCCGTTGTAGGCGCTGAGCGACTTCACCTTGCTGGTGAAGTTCTTCGAGGAGGCCTCGCTGAGCATGATGCGCAGCTGCTCCATGCCGCCGGCGCCGTTGGCCGCCTTGGCCGGGACGATGAAGGGCTCGCCGCCGGAGGCCCACATCGTGCCGAAGGGCATCTTGTCGCTGTCGTCGATGCCGGGCGGGGCGGACACCGCGAGGTCGAAGTCGGCGGGGATGACCTTGGCCGACTCGTTCTCCACCCAGGAGCCGTTGGGGATGAACAGGGCCTTGCCCTTGGCCCAGGCGGTCTGCGACTGGATGTGGTCCAGGCCGGGGGTGCCCTTGAGGATGTAGCCCTTCTTGTACAGCTCGTACCAGGCCTCGAAGACCGTCTTGACCGCCGGGTGCTTCCAGGCGTTCGGCTCCAGGTTGTCGATGGCGTCCAGCACCTCGACACCGCCGACCTTGGCGATCATCGGGGACATCGAGAAGGGGATGTAGTACGGGTACTTGCCCGCGTACGTCCAGCCCGCCATGCCCTTCTTCTTGGCCTTCTCGCAGACCGCGAGCATCTCGTCCCAGGTCTTCGGGTACTCCGCGTCCAGCGAGTCGAGCGCCTTCTGCGAGTACCAGTTCCCGTAGACCGTGTACGCGTAGTACAGGATCCAGACCGGCTCGCCGTCGAACTGGCCCATCTCCACGATGCCGGGGCGCAGCGTGTCGCGGACCTTCTTGTTCGGGTCGTCGTAGGACGGGGCGTCGAGGAGCGGGGTGAGGTCGGCGAGCTGCTTCTTGCCGACCAGGACGCCCATGTCCATCTGCTCGGCGCCGGAGTTGTCGACGAGGTCGGGCGGGTTGCCGCCGTTGAAGCGCGGCTGGAGGGTCGACTGGATCTTCTGGGTGGCGGAGAACTTCACCTTGGCCTTCGGGAAGGCCTTCTCGTACAGCTTCACGGCGTCCTCGGCGTACTCCTTGCCGAAGCCGCCGTCGAAGAGGACGAATTCCATCTGGGCGCTGTCGTTGACCGCGAGAGGGTTCTTCGCGGACTTCTCGCCCGCCTTGGCCTTCTCCTGGTCGTCCCCGCCGCCGCTCGCACAGGCGGAGAGGAAGCTCATGGTCGGTACGGAGATCAGGCCGAGCGCGGCGGACCGCTTGATCAGATCGCGGCGGCCGACGCCCGTACCGTTGTTCTCGGCGGAAGTGGATCCCATGCTCAAGTCCTCGCCTTCTAACAGGACTCAGGCGGTGAACCGGATCCTCCCCGGCACCGCGATCGGGTCACGCTGGGTCGTGCGGGAAACGCTGGTACTGCTCTGCTGAGAAGTGCTGCTCGGGCGCTTGGGCGGTTCCCCTTCACGGTTCCCCCCGTATCCCCCGGTGGGCGACAGGTATAGTCCACTTCCCGCCAGCGGATCAAGATCGAAAGCAAGGTTGGCGGTACGTCTTTTCCGAGTTGAGACCTCCCGGAAATATGAGTGGCCTGTGCGCGCCATGCCGTAAGAATCCCTGGCATAAGCCCCGAACGCCACATCCAACACCCTTGACATCACATGCCACTTGACCCCTACTGGTCCTTGCGCAGCAGAATTGACAACGTTGTCCCACGCGCA
Organism: Streptomyces sp. NBC_01723; assembly: GCF_036246005.1. Taxonomy (NCBI): domain Bacteria; kingdom Bacillati; phylum Actinomycetota; class Actinomycetes; order Kitasatosporales; family Streptomycetaceae; genus Streptomyces; species Streptomyces sp. NBC_01723. The sequence goes on along the minus strand of NZ_CP109171.1, from coordinate 6,433,153 downwards.
GGGAGGGTGGCCAGGACATGGAATACAGAGTTCGGCACAGATGGGGTCCGGCGGTCGTACTGACGACCGCCTTCGCTTTGGCGGTGGGTTCACAGGGGGCGGCGGTCGCGCTGCCGCAGGCTCCGGCCGGAGCCGACCGGGAGTTCGCGTCCTCGTTCGAGGCGGACGACCCGGCTCCGGACTGGCTCAACACCGTGGACACCGGCGCGGACGGCGGCAAGCGGTCCTCCGGTGTGGACGGCGGGTACACCACCGGCATACCGGGCAACGTCACCGACCACGTGACCGGCGTGCGGGCCAGCGCCGAGAACACGAACGGCGGGGAGGTCAAGGAGAACCTCGTCGACGGCGAGCCGGGCACCAAGTGGCTGACCTTCGAGAAGACGGGCTGGGTCGAGTTCGACCTGGACAAGTCGACGAAGATCGCCAAGTACGCCCTCACCTCGGCCAACGACCACGACGAACGCGACCCGGTGGACTGGACGCTGAAGGGCTCGGCGGACGGCGAGACCTGGCAGACCCTGGACACCCGCTCCGGCGAGTCCTTCGGCGAGCGCTTCCAGACCAAGACGTACGACCTCGCCGAGGCCGTCGAGTACCAGCACTTCCGGCTGGAGATCACCAAGAACAACGGCGCGGGCGACGCCCTCCAGCTCGCCGACTTCCAGCTGTCCACCGGCGCCGGCGACACCCCGGTGCCCGAGGACATGCTCTCCCTGGTCGACCGCGGCCCGACCGGGTCGCCGACCGCGAAGTCGGGCGCGGGCTTCACCGGCACGCACGCCCTGCGCTACGCGGGCCGCCACACCGCGGACGGCCGGGGCTACTCGTACAACAAGGTCTTCGACGTCAATGTGAAGGTCGACCGCCGCAGCGAGCTGTCGTACAAGATCTTCCCCTCCATGGCCGACGGCGACCTCGACTACGACGCCACGAACGTCTCCGTCGACCTCGTCTTCACCGACGGCACCCACCTGAGTGACCTCAAGGCCACCGACCAGCACGGGTTCCCGCTGACTCCGCGCGGTCAGGGCGACGCCAAGATCCTCTACGTCAACCAGTGGAACAGCGTCGAGTCGGGCATCGGCTCGGTCGCGGCCGGCAAGACCGTCGACCGGATCCTGGTGGCGTACGACTCCCCCAAGGGCCCGGCGAAGTTCCGCGGCTGGCTGGACGACGTGAAGATCGAGCGGGCCGCGTACGAGCGCCCGAAGGCCCACCTCTCCGACCACGCGCTCACCACCCGCGGCACCAACTCCAGCGGCAGCTTCTCGCGCGGCAACAACTTCCCGGCGACCGCGGTACCGCACGGCTTCAACTTCTGGACGCCGGTGACCAACGCCGGATCGCTCAGCTGGCTCTACGAGTACGCGCGCGGCAACAACGCGGACAACCTGCCCACCCTCCAGGCGTTCAGCGCGAGCCACGAGCCGAGCCCGTGGATGGGCGACCGGCAGACCTTCCAGGTGATGCCCTCGGCCGCGTCCGGCACCCCGGACACCGGCCGCGACGCCCGCGAGCTGGCCTTCCGGCACGAGAACGAGACCGCCCGCCCGTACTACTACGGCGTGCGGTTCGAGAACGGCCTCAAGGCCGAGGTGACGCCGACCGACCACGCGGCGATGATGCGCTTCACCTACCCCGGTGACGACGCGAGCGTGATCTTCGACAACGTCACCGACCAGGCCGGCCTCACCCTGGACAAGGAGAACGGCACCTTCTCCGGCTACTCGGACGTCAAGTCCGGGCTGTCCACCGGTGCCACCCGCCTCTTCGTCCACGGCGAGTTCGACAGCAAGGTCACCGGCGGCGACTCCAGCGGCGTCAAGGGCCACCTGCGCTTCGACGCGGGCAAGGACCGCACCGTGACGCTGCGCATCGCCACCTCGCTGATCAGTGTCGAGCAGGCGAAGGACAACCTGCGCCAGGAGATCCCCGCGCGCGCCTCCTTCGACAAGGTCAAGCGCGACGCCCAGAAGCAGTGGGACGAGGTCCTCGGCAAGGTCGAGGTCGAGGGCGCCACGCAGGACCAGCTGACCTCGCTGTACTCCAGCCTCTACCGGCTGTACCTGTACCCGAACGCCGGCCACGAGAAGGTCGACGGCACGTACAAGTACGCCTCCCCCTTCTCCAAGGCGGTCAAGGAGGACACCCCGACGGAGACCGGCGCCAAGATCGTCGACGGCAAGGTCTACGTCAACAACGGCTTCTGGGACACGTACCGGACCACCTGGCCCGCGTACTCCTTCCTGACCCCGTCCAAGGCGGGTGAGCTGGTCGACGGCTTCGTGCAGCACTACAAGGACGGCGGCTGGACCTCCCGCTGGTCCTCGCCCGGCTACGCGGACCTGATGACCGGCACCTCGTCCGACGTTGCCTTCGCGGACGCCTACGTCAAGGGTGTCGACTTCGACGGGAAGGCGGCCTACGACGCGGCCGTCAAGAACGCCACCGTGGTGCCCCCGTCCTCGGGCGTGGGCCGCAAGGGCATGGAGACCTCGCCCTTCCTCGGCTACACCAGCTCCGAGACGCACGAGGGACTGTCGTGGGCGCTGGAGGGCTACCTCAACGACTACGGCATCGCGAAGATGGGCGAGAAGCTCTACAAGGAGACCGGCGAGAAGCGGTACAAGGAGGAGTCGGCGTACTTCCTCAACCGCGCGCAGGACTACGTGAACCTCTTCGACTCGAAGGCCGGCTTCTTCCAGGGCAAGGACGCCAAGGGCGACTGGCGCGTCGACTCCGAGAAGTACGACCCGCGCGTGTGGGGCTACGACTACACGGAGACCAACGGCTGGGGCTACGCCTTCACCGCCCCGCAGGACAGCCGCGGCCTCGCCAACCTCTACGGCGGCCGCAAGGGTCTCGGCGACAAGCTCGACGAGTACCTCGCCACCCCCGAGACGGCCTCCCCGGAGTTCAAGGGCTCCTACGGCGGTGTCATCCACGAGATGACCGAGGCGCGGGACGTCCGGATGGGCATGTACGGGCACTCCAACCAGGTCGCCCACCACGCCCTGTACATGTACGACGCGGCCGGGCAGCCGTACAAGACGCAGAAGAACGTCCGCGAGGTGCTCCAGCGCCTGTACACCGGCAGTGACATCGGCCAGGGCTACCACGGTGACGAGGACAACGGCGAGCAGTCGGCCTGGTTCCTCTTCTCCTCGCTCGGCTTCTACCCGCTGGTGATGGGCAGTGGCGAATACGCCATCGGCTCCCCGCAGTTCACCAAGGCGACGGTCCACCTGGAGAACGGCCGCAAGCTGGTCGTCAAGGCCCCGAAGAACAGCACGAAGAACGTCTACGTGCAGGGGCTGAAGGTCAACGGCAAGCGCTGGAACTCCACTTCACTCCCCCACTCGGTGATCGCCAAGGGCGGGGTCCTGGAGTTCGACATGGGCGCCAAGGCGTCCTCGTGGGGCACGGGCAAGAACGCGGCCCCGCCGTCGGTCACCCAGGACGACGAGGTGCCGGCCCCGCGCGCGGACGCCGTCACCGGTGAGGGAGCCCTGTTCGACAACACCTCGGCGACGGACGCGAGCGTGACGTCGGTGGACCTGCCGGTCTCCGCCAAGGGCGTGAAGGCGGCCCAGTACACGCTGACTTCGTCGGCGGACCACGCGAAGGCACCGGCCGGCTGGAAGCTCCAGGGCTCGGCCGACGGCACGACCTGGCGGACGCTGGACCAGCGCTCCGGTGAGTCCTTCGCCTGGGACCGGCAGACCCGGGCGTTCTCGGTGAAGTCACCGGGCACGTACGCGAAGTACCGGCTGGTCCTGGATGGCGAGCACACGCTGGCGGAGGTGGAGCTGCTGTCGTGAACCCGACGGTGAGCGTGGGATGAAGTCGCGGGGTACGCCGGGTGACCGGCGTACCCCGCAAAAGGTTGTACGGCCCACGTTGCTCTTCCATACCTGTTCTGTACCGCTCTCGTCCCCTGCGGTAAATCTGATTGACCTGTGAACGTCATGTGTAAGGATCACGGAGTATCCCGGATCATGCCGGGCCGTCATCGGCCCGCGATCCGTTCCGGATGCCTCATCGCATCGTCAACTGGAGGACACACGTGGCCAAAAGCTCTGGCCTGAACACGCGTCGCGCCCTGGCGCGTGCCACGGCGGCGGCGCTCACCGCCGCCCTGGTGGCGACGGGCGCGGGTGCCGCCGTCGCGGCCGACGGTCCGTCGGCCGCGTCCCGGCCGCAGGCCGACCTGAAGCCCTCGGGCGCCACGAAGTACGGCTCCACCGCCCTGCCGGGCGACGCCCAGATCAACCCGGTGTTCGGCGTGGACGGCAACGGCGACCTGTGGAGCTACTACCCGACCGGTGAGGGCGGGCTCGAGTCCCGCATGGACTCCGGGTACGGCTGGCAGTCCGCCCGCGCCATGACGCAGGTCGACCAGGACGCCGACGGCTACTCGGACGGCATCTGGCACGTCACCAGCGGCGGCCAGCTCTACTGGGCGCCGTGGGGGACCGAGGACCACACCTTCGTCGGCAACGGCTGGAAGATCTACAACCAGCTGTTCTCCGGCGCCAACCTGGGTGGCGCCGCCGCCGACGACCTGCTCGCCCGGGACGGCTCCGGCAACCTGTACCTGTACCTCGGCTACGGCAACGGCAAGCTGACCCAGCGCTACAAGGTCGGGGGCGGGTGGGACGCCTACACCCACATCACCGGCAAGGGCGACCTGACCGGCGACGGCAAGGACGACATCGTCGCCAAGGACAAGTCGGGCGTCCTGTGGCTGTACAAGGGCACCGGCAACTACAAGGCGCCCTTCTCCTCCCGCACCCGTGTCGGTGGCGGCTGGAACACGTACAACAACATCGTCTCCGTCGGTGACATCGACATCGACGGCATCACGGACGTCGTGGCCCGCAACAAGAGCGGGGCCCTGTACCTGTACAAGGGCACGGGCAACGGCTCCGCGCCGTTCAAGAGCCCCGTGAAGATCGGCAGCGGTGGCTGGAACACGTACCGCCTGATGTTCTGAGGCAGGCAACGGCCGAGGGCCGCACTCCCGGTGACGGGGGTGCGGCCCTCGGCTTTCGCGCGCTGCTTCCTACTTGCGGATCAGGCTCCGCAGCACGTACTGCAGGATGCCGCCGTTGCGGTAGTAGTCCGCCTCACCCGGGGTGTCGATGCGGACGACCGCGTCGAACTCGACGCCGGTGTCGGTGGTGACCTTCACCGTGCGCGGGGTGGTGCCGTCGTTCAGCTCGGTGACGCCGGAGACGGAGAAGGACTCCTCGCCGGTGAGGCCGAGGGAGGACGCGGTCTGGCCCTCCGGGAACTGGAGCGGCAGGACGCCCATGCCGATGAGGTTCGAGCGGTGGATGCGCTCGTAGGACTCGGCGATGACGGCCTTGACGCCGAGGAGCGCGGTGCCCTTGGCGGCCCAGTCGCGGGACGAGCCGGAGCCGTACTCCTTGCCGGCCAGGACGACGAGCGGGACGTTCTGCTCGATGTAGTTGCGGGAGGCGTCGTAGATGAACGACACCGGCCCGTCAGCCTGCGTGAAGTCGCGGGTGTAGCCGCCCTCGGTGCCCGGCGCGATCTGGTTGCGCAGGCGGATGTTGGCGAAGGTGCCGCGGATCATGATCTCGTGGTTGCCGCGGCGCGAGCCGTAGCTGTTGAAGTCGCGGCGCTCGACGCCGTGCTCCGTGAGGTACTTGCCGGCCGGGGTGTCGGCCTTGATGGCACCGGCCGGGGAGATGTGGTCGGTGGTGACCGAGTCGCCCAGCTTGGCCAGTACACGGGCACCGGAGATGTCCTCGACCGGGGCCGGCTCCATGCCCATGCCCTCGAAGTACGGGGGCTTGCGCACGTAGGTGGACTCGCTGTCCCACTCGAAGGTGTCGCCGGTCGGGATCGGCAGCGCCTGCCACTGGGCGTCGCCCGCGAAGACGTCGCTGTAGGACTTGGAGAACATGTCCTCGCCGATGGCGTTGGCGACGACGTCGTTGACCTCGGCCTCGGTCGGCCAGATGTCCTTCAGGAAGACCGGGTTGCCGTCCTGGTCGGCGCCCAGGGCGTCCTTGGTGATGTCGACCTTCATGGAGCCGGCGAGGGCGTAGGCGACGACCAGCGGCGGGGACGCCAGGTAGTTCATCTTGACGTCGGGGTTGATCCGGCCCTCGAAGTTGCGGTTGCCGGAGAGCACCGAGGTGACGGCCAGGTCGTGGTCGTTGACGGCCTTGGAGACCTCGTCCGGCAGCGGGCCGGAGTTGCCGATGCAGGTGGTGCAGCCGTAGCCGACGAGGTTGAAACCGACCTTGTCGAGGTACGGGGTCAGGCCCGACTTCTCGAAGTAGTCGGTGACGACCTTGGAGCCCGGGGCGAGGGTGGTCTTGACCCACGGCTTGCGGGTCAGGCCCTTCTCGACCGCCTTCTTGGCCACCAGGGCGGCGGCGACCATGACGTACGGGTTGGAGGTGTTGGTGCAGGAGGTGATGGCGGCCACCGTCACGGCACCGTGGTCCAGCTCGTAGGTCGTGCCGTCGGGGGCCGTGACCGGGACCGGGTTGGACGGCACACCGTTGGTGACGGCCGGGGCGTCGGAGGCCGGGAAGGACTCCTGGCCGGCCTCGTCCACGCTGTCGACGTAGTTGCGGACGTCCTGCTTGAACTGCTCGGCGGCGTTCGCGAGAACGATGCGGTCCTGCGGGCGCTTCGGGCCGGCGATGGAGGGCACGACCGTGGACAGGTCGAGCTCCAGCTTCTCGGAGAAGTCCGGCTCGGCCTTCGGGTCCAGCCAGAGGCCCTGCTGCTTGGCGTACGCCTCGACCAGGGCGACCTGCTGGTCGCTGCGGCCGGTCAGGCGCATGTAGTTCAGCGTCTCGTCGTCGATCGGGAAGATCGCGGCGGTGGAGCCGAACTCCGGCGACATGTTGCCGATGGTGGCGCGGTTGGCGAGGCTCGTGGCCGCCACGCCCTCGCCGTAGAACTCGACGAACTTGCCGACGACGCCGTGCTTGCGCAGCATCTCGGTGATGGTGAGCACCAGGTCGGTGGCGGTGGTGCCGGGCGTCAGCTCGCCGGTCAGCTTGAAGCCGACGACGCGCGGGATGAGCATGGAGACCGGCTGGCCGAGCATCGCCGCCTCGGCCTCGATGCCGCCGACGCCCCAGCCGAGGACGCCGAGGCCGTTGACCATGGTGGTGTGCGAGTCGGTGCCGACCAGGGTGTCGGGGTAGGCCTTGCCGTCGCGGGTCATGACGACGCGGGCCAGGTGCTCGATGTTCACCTGGTGGACGATGCCGGTGCCGGGCGGGACGACCTTGAACTCGTCGAAGGCGGTCTGGCCCCAGCGCAGGAACTGGTAGCGCTCCTTGTTGCGGCCGTACTCCAGGTCGACGTTCTGCTTGAAGGCGTCGTTGGTGCCGAACTTGTCGGCGATCACGGAGTGGTCGATGACCAGCTCGGCCGGGGCCAGCGGGTTGATCTTCGCCGCGTCACCGCCCAGCTCCTTGACGGCCTCGCGCATGGTGGCGAGGTCCACGACACAGGGCACGCCGGTGAAGTCCTGCATGATCACGCGGGCCGGCGTGAACTGGATCTCCTGCGACGGCTGCGCCTGCGAGTCCCAGCCGCCGAGGGCACGGATGTGGTCGGCGGTGATGTTCGCGCCGTCCTCGGTGCGGAGCAGGTTCTCCAGCAGCACCTTCAGGCTGTAGGGAAGGCGCGCGGAGCCCTCGACCTTGTCCAGCCGGAAGATCTCGTACGACTCGTCGCCCACCTGCAGCGTGCTGCGGGCGTCGAAGCTGTTCGCCGACACGACAGTCTCCTTCATTCATGTGCGCGTACCACCGCATCCTGCCGCCACGCCGCCCTGGCCTTTTCGCTAAGGTATGGCTAAGTTAGGTAAGCCTTACCGCTGGACCCGACGGCGGCTGCGGCTGCGGTGCGCCTCAGCAGATATCTCGATGTCGAGATAACTCTAGTACATGGGGGCGGTCTGGTCATGCCCGGGCACTGTGTGGCGTGCGCCCCACCGCCCCACTTCCCGAGTGACCCGTGCGGCCATCACTACGCCGAACGGGGGTATCCGATGCGTGCCGGACAGCCCCGGCACTACTCGGACGGAGGCACGATGCCGCTCACATTCCGCAAGAGTTTCCGGATCCTTCCCGGAGTGCGCCTGAACATCAACAAGCGTTCGTGGTCCATCACCACCGGCGGCAAGAACGGCCCGCGCCACACCCGCAGCAGCACCGGACGTCGTACGACATCGATGGATTTGCCCGGACCCTTCGGATGGCGCCGCACCACGACGAGCAAGCGCCGCTGAGGCACGCTTGACGTCGCGTCACCCGAACGGACCCCCCGAGAGGCGCCATCTCATATCTGAGATAGCCTCAACCTCATGGCAGACGACTACCTCGTACGCATCGGCAAGCTCATCCGTGACGCCCGGCAGCACCGCGGCTGGACCCAGTCACAGCTTGCGGAGGCGCTCAACACCAGTCAGAGCGCCGTCAACCGCATCGAGCGCGGCAACCAGAACATCAGCCTTGAGATGATCGCCCGTATCGGCGAAGCGCTGGACAGCGAAATCGTCTCCCTGGGCTACGCGGGTCCGATGCACCTGCGCGTGGTCGGCGGCCGGCGCCTCTCGGGCGCCATCGACGTCAAGACGAGCAAGAACGCGTGCGTGGCCCTGCTGTGCGCCTCGCTGCTCAACAAGGGCCGCACCGTGCTGCGCCGGGTCGCCCGCATCGAGGAGGTCTACCGCCTCCTGGAGGTGCTCAACTCCATCGGCGTGCGCACCCGCTGGATCAACGACGGCACCGACCTGGAGATCGTGCCGCCGGGCGAGCTGGACATGGAGGCCATCGACGCCGAGGCGGCGGTGCGCACCCGCTCGATCATCATGTTCCTCGGCCCGCTGCTGCACCGCATGGACCGCTTCCGGCTGCCCTACGCCGGCGGCTGCGACCTCGGCACGCGGACCATCGAGCCGCACATGATCGCGCTGCGCCGGTTCGGCCTGGAGGTCGCGGCGACCGAGGGCCACTACCACGCGGTGGTGGACCGTCAGGTGCGCCCGGACCGCCCGATCGTGCTGACCGAGCGGGGCGACACGGTCACGGAGAACGCGCTGCTCGCGGCCGCCCGCCACGACGGCGTCACCGTCATCCGCAACGCCTCCTCGAACTACATGGTCCAGGACCTCTGCTTCTTCCTGGAGGCCCTGGGCGTCCGCGTCGAGGGCGTCGGCACCACCACCCTCACCGTGCACGGCATGCCCGTCATCGACGCCGACGTGGACTACTGCCCCTCCGAGGACCCGGTCGAGGCGATGAGCCTGCTGGCCGCGGCCGTGGTGACGGAGTCGGAGCTGACGGTCCGCCGCGTCCCCATCGAGTTCCTGGAGATCGAGCTGGCGGTCCTCGAGGAGATGGGCCTCGACCACGACCGCACGCCGGAGTACTTCGCGGACAACGGCCGCACGCGCCTGGTGGACCTCACCGTCCGGCCCTCCAAACTGGAGGCGCCGATCGACAAGATCCACCCCATGCCCTTCCCGGGCCTGAACATCGACAACGTCCCGTTCTTCGCGGCCATCGCGGCCTCCGCGCAGGGCCAGACCCTCATCCACGACTGGGTCTACGACAACCGCGCCATCTACCTGACCGACCTCAACCGCCTCGGCGGCCGCCTCCAGCTCCTGGACCCCCACCGCGTCCTGGTCGAGGGCCCCACCCGCTGGCGCGCCGCCGAGATGATGTGCCCGCCGGCCCTGCGCCCCGCGGTGGTCGTCCTGCTGGCGATGATGGCGGCGGAGGGCACGTCGGTGCTGCGCAACGTGTACGTCATCAACCGGGGGTACGAGGATCTGGCGGAGCGGCTGAACTCGGTGGGGGCGCAGATCGACATCTTCCGGGACATTTGAGAGCCTTCAGAAGCAACGCTGCTGCACCCCTCCTGAACTGCGCGTATGCAAGCCAGGGGGGGGTCGGCTTCACCTGTGGGACTTCTCAGGGACCTTGTTGTCACGCTCAGACACCTTCCGCGAACCCCTCCCGCTCACGGCGGACGCGGGCTCGCATCATCACCCTTACCGCTCCCCTGCCGTCATAATGGCGGCATGTCCTCCAGCCCACAGCACCCCGCACCCGGGCCGAGCGGCCTCTCGGACGCGGTCGCCGAGGATCTCGCGCTGTACCGGGAGAAGTTCCGACGGCGTCTGCCGGAGTCGCTGGACGAGTTGCACGGCCCGACCCAGGGGATCGTGGAGCTGCCGCTGCACATGGCCTGGTCGGGGATGACCTCGTACGACCTGGGCAAGCCGCGCCAGCGCATGGGGCTGTACCGCACCGTCCTGCACGAGGGCCTGCGCGATGACCTGCCCCGCTACCTCAACCAGGGCCTGCTCCTGGAGCTGTGGCCGGTGCTGCGCACCCTCGTCGGCCGCAGCGTGCGCGCCGTATGGGAAAACGCCTTCCCTCAGCTCGCCTCCCGCACCCGGGCAGCCGCGTGACGGACATGCCGGAGCTGCACACGCGGCTCCTGGCGGATGTGATCGCGCTCGGTTCGCCGTATCCGCTGGTTCTCACCGGTGGATACGCGGTGCGGGCACACCGCCTCGTGAACCGTCCCAGCCAGGACCTCGATGTCGCCACCGAGAACCCGGCCCCCATGGCCGACATCGCCACCACGCTGCGTGCAGGCCTGGAAGCCCGCAGCTGGAACGTGCACGCTCTGGAGACCGCCCCGCTGTCCGCCCGCTTCACCGTGTCCGACCCGACCACCGGACAGGTATGCGAAGTCGACATCCTCAAGGAGATCTTCTGGCGGCCCGTCGCCCAGAGCCCGTACGGGCCCGTCCTCGCGGAGGAGGACGTGATCGGAACCAAGGTCCGCGCCCTCGCCGACCGCGGAGCGCCCCGCGACCTGATCGACGTGTTCGCGGCCTCACGTCGCTGGCCCAATGCCGACCTCGAGGAGTTCGGCCGTCGCCACGCTCGTGGCCGCTTCGAGCGTGAGGACCTGCAATCCAACCTCACGGGCGCCGAGTGGACCGACGACGAAGCCTTCGCCGCCTATGGGCTCGATGACGCCACGATCAACGCTCTCCGCGGCTGGGCCTTGGAGTGGGCCAACGAACTTGCGGGCCGTCTCCTCGAAGAGGCCGCCGATCCGGACATCGAGTAATCACGTCCGAATCAGATCGCATCTGCAAGCACTCAGAGCAAGAGCCGAGCCTCCGACTGATCTGCCCCGGATCTGCCCGGCGTGCTTCCAGTGGACCCGCTCGGCAACGCGGTGGACGGTCGCCCCACGCGAGGGTGCGCCGGGCAAGGCGGTCTGGGTGGAACTCGACCTCGCGTGAGAGGCGCCGGACTCGGCCAGCAGTGGACATCCTCTTCGGCGGAGCCACGGACCGCGCCGACTACGTCCGCGACGGCCGCGCCGATGTCGCCCTGCTGTACGTGCCGTTCGACGACATGACCGGCCTGGACCACGAAATCCTGACGGTCGAAGGACGTGTCGCGATCCTTCCGCCGGACCACCGGCTCGCCTCTCGCTCGGAGATCACTCTCGCCGACCTCGCCCAGGAGACACTGCCACGCTGGAAAGGCGTGCGCTGGACCGGAGCGCCCGAGGCCCGGCCTGGGCCCGAGGTCACGGACGCGGTCGAAGCCATGCAGATGATCAGGCTGGGACGCGCCGTCGCGATCCTGCCGCGCTCGCTGGCCCAGCCCATGCAACCCGATCTCGTCCACCGGCCCGTAACCGATGCCCCCCACAGTGAACTCGTCCTCGCATGGTCCCAGGACGACCGCCGCAGCCTGGTCGCCTCCTTCGTCGCTGCCGCTGTGGATGCCGCGGGGGCGACCGAGTGAAGTCTTCTGGGACGCGCGGGTGCGACGCAGGCGGGGCCGGAGGGACGTGTCGTCCCTCCGGCCCCGCCGTACTGCCTGGCCCCGCCGGCCTCCGCGTGGGACCGGTGTCCCTGGGGCTCAGGCGGTCTGTGGGTCCGCCGGTCAGTAGGCGGAGTCGACGTTGTCCATGGAGCCGTACTTGTCGGCCGCGTAGTTGCAGGCGGCGACGATGTTGGCGACCGGGTCGGTGATGGAGTCCTTGGTGCCCTTGACGTGGTACGCGTCGAAGGTGGGCTGAATGGTCTGGAGCAGACCCTTCGAGGGGATGCCGTTCTGGGCGTTCACGTCCCAGTTGTTCTGCGCGGTCGGGTTGCCGGACGACTCGCGCATGATGTTGCGGTGCAGGCCCTCGTAGCTGCCCGGGATGTTCTTCGCGTCCATGACGTCCAGGGCGGTGCGGATCCAGCCGTCGAGGTCGTCGCCGTGCTTCTTCTCGCCGGCCTTGACGATGGCCTTGATCTTGTCGGTCTGGGCCTGCGTCTGCGCGGAGGAGGCCTTGGCCGGCTCGGCGGCGTGCGCCGGGCTCGGGGCCAGGGTGAGGGTGACGGCGGCGGCGCCCGCGGCGGCGAGGGAGGCCACGGCGGACTTGCGGATGCTGGGACGGCGCAGGATGGCGTGCATGGGTGTACCTCTCCATTCGGGAACGTGATGGGGAGGCCGACGGGGGGTCGGCGACGCGGTGTCCGCGTTGGACGCGGCTTCGCGTCATCAGGGCCGGTGTCTGGATCACGGTCGGGCTCTTCCCGTCCGGTCCCGGCGCTCGGCTCCCCGGTACGCCGAACACATTGCGGAACGCCCGGGCGCCGCGACAAGTGTGTGACCTACTACGCCGCTTCGCAGACCGGCCGTGCGACCACCCGGGCGGCTGGTGACCACGGGGGCTTGCGGCCGTCGGGCGTCTACTAACCCCGGCGCAGTGTGACGTGGGCCCTGTGCGCGCCCTCACAGAGCCGATCACCCGGCGCATACCCGTCGTCACCTTGCGGAGGCAGAAGCCTCACTCAACGGCACGGCACAGTCACCTTTCGGGGTCGCCAGGAAGGTCGGCGTCCCCGCACCGCACGCACTCCGCCCAGACCGTCTTGCCCGGGCCTCCCGGCCGGAGGTGCCAGCCCCAGCGGGCGGCGAGACCCGCGACCAGCAGCAGCCCTCGGCCGCTGCTGTCCTGCGGGGCGGGGGCGGGCAGGGCGTCCGGTTCGGGTGGTGTGCGTTCGGAACGGGTGTCGGTGACCTCGATCCTGACCGTGCGGGCGGGTTCGCCGGCGTGCAGGAGCAGATGGAAGTCCCGGCCGGGGACGTGGCCGTGCCGTACCGCGTTGGCGGTCAGCTCACCGACGATCAGCACGATCTCCTCGTGCGGGCCGGTGCCGTACGGGATCCCCCAGGCGTCCAACCGGTGCGCGGCCAGCCGACGGGCGAGGCGGGCGCCCCGTGGGGTGGAGGTGAAACGCATCTCGAAGGTGCGGTTCAAGTCGACGTTGGGACAGGTGGGTTGGGTGGTGCCGATGGGGCTGGGGAGTTGGCTCGTCATGCCGACCACGGTGTCGCCGGTCGCGTAGCGTGACCAGTGGTGACGCACCGACGCGGTCGGTTGTACGCGTTGGGGCGGCACGGGTACGAGACGCGCGGCGTGACGAGGCCGTCGGGGCGGCGTTGGGCCAGGGAGGCGGTGGCGATGACCGAGGTTGCGCGCGAGGGGGCCGACGCCGTGGTGGCGGACGAGGCGGGACAGGCGACGGCGGACACGTCCGGCCAGGCCGTGGTCGTCGCGTTCGGGCAGACGATGAAGACGCTGCGGGTACGGGCGGGGCTGGAGCGGGAGGAGTTCGGGCGGCGGATCGGGTATTCGGCGTCCACGGTCGCGTCGTACGAGCAGGGGCGGCGGATCCCCTCACCCAGGACCATCGAGCGTGCCGATGAGGTTCTGGACGCGGGCGGGTTGCTGACGGTGTGGAAGGAGCAGGTGGAGCGGGCTCAGTATCCGGTGTTCTTCCAGGGGATGGCCGCTTTGGAGAAGGAGGCCATCGAGTTGCTTTCGTACGACACGCTGGTGGTCAAGGGCCTGCTCCAGACCGAGGAGTACATGAGGGCGGTACTGGCTATGCGGCGGCCCCCTCTGGGCCAGGAGATCATCGAGCAGCGCGTGGCCGCCCGGCTGGCCCGGCAAGACATCTTCGACCGCCAGCCCGCACCACTTCTCAGCTTCGTGATGGACGAGTCGGTATTGCGGCGTCGGCTGGGTGGAAAGCGCGTGGTGCGAGGGCAGTTGGAGCATCTGCTCCTCGTTGGCCAGAAGCGAAACGTCGAAATCCAGATCATGCCGCTCGACTGCGAGGAATGTGCAGGCGTGGACGGAGCGTTCACGGTCGTCACGCGTGACGACGGCAAGAAGTTCGCGTACACGGAGGCACAGGGGTCCAGCACTCTTCAGACCGACCCACAGCAGGCAGCGCTCACCGCCGCCCGTTATGGGATCATCCGATCACAGGCTCTCACTCCGCGAGAGTCCCTTGAGTTCGTCGAGAGATTGCTGGGAGAGCTATGAACACCGCTGAGTCCTCGGCCGTCGCTTCCGGCCTCGCCTGGTTCAAGAGCAGCTACAGCGGAGCGGAGGGCGGCGACTGCGTCGAGGTCGCGGCCGACATGAGAACCGTGCACATCCGAGACTCCAAAGCCGTGACCGGACCCGTCATCCGTGTGGCACGCGAGGCGTGGGAGGGGTTCCTCGGGGAGGCCTGACGGCTTCATCCGCGCGGATGCCGCCACCGCCACCCCCGCGCAGGCGCGCAGCCGGTCGTCGGTCGCGTCCCGGTCGGGTACGACGCGCAACGTGGCGTAGGGCCCGTCGGCCGGGTCGAGTGCGGGCAGGTGGCGGAGTACGACCGCGGTGTCCGTGCCGATCAGGCCGGTCAGGACCGCCTCGGCCAGGGCGTGGTGGACGTGCACGAGGTAGTCGGCGAGGGAGACCCGGGTGGTGACGACGTCGAGCCGTGCGGTGGGGGCGTCCAGGGCGGCGGGGGCACGGGGCGGGATCTCGATGCGGGCCGGCAGTGGGGGCAGGGCGGCCGCGGGGAAGAGGCGCAGCAGGCGTCGCAGGGGCGGGGTTTCGCCCGTCTGCTCGGGCAGGGTCCACGCCATGGTGCCGTCCGCGCTGACGTGGTGGAAGGCGAAGCGCCTACGGAGGTTGTCGGGGTTGCCGGAGAGGAAGACCGTGCGGGTGTACGCGCGCAACCACGGCTCGCCGAAGGTGTCGGGCAGGTCCAGGGCGTAGCCCACCGCGGACCGCGCGAAGGTCGTGGGCGCGAAGCGCCGCAGGACGACCGTCACGGCCGTCCGGTCCGGGTCGGGCGCCGGGTTCGCGCGGGCGGCCCGGACGCGGCGTTCGGCGTGCTCCCGGAGGTACCGCTGGGTGAACATGGGGTGCGCTCCTTGTGCCGGTCGGTCAGAGGTAGGCCGCGGCTGCCACGGCGCGCAGCGGGACGGGCCGGTGCCTGCGCAGCAGCGCGGAGGTGAGCCGGTAGGGATCCACGTGGGCCCGCCCGCCGGTCTGCCGGCGTACGAACTCCGGGGCGTCCGGGGCGGACGGCGGGTCCTCGCGGGCGAGCAGTCCGGCGGCGCGCTGGACGGTCTGGCGCAGGAGCTCCTCTCGGTAGGACTGCCCGTTCTCGCCCTTGCCGAGCCCGGCGACGAAGTACAGCCGCACGCCGAGCCGGACGGCCTCCGGTGACGCATGGTCCCGCAGCGCGCCGGCCAGCCCGGCGACGGTGTGCGCGTGAGCGACGCCGTGGCGGCTGGAGCGCACCACGCCGTCGAGCGGGACCCGGTCGAGACAGACCCGGTGCGCGCGGGCGCCGCCGAGCGCGCCGAGGAGCTTCTGCAGCAGGACGTAGTCCTCCGTCAGCTCGCGGTCGTGGAGCAGGACGATCTCGTCGTACTCCTCCGCCGCCGGGATCAGGTCGCGCAGGGCGCAGCCAAGGTAGTTGGGGCGGCCCGTGGCGGACGTGGCGGGGCGCAGGGGCAGTCCCTGGGCGGTGGCGTCCAGGTAGACGGGGCCGCCGTCGTCGCGCGTGTCCAGGCAGAGTCCGTGCTTGGCGAGCCGTTCGACCGTCTCCTCGAAGTCGAGTCCGGGGTGCAGGGTCGCGGTGAGGCCGGGATCGTGCATGCCCAGCCGGGCGAAGTGGCCGCGCCACAGCTCCAGCAGCCGTCGGCTCACCGGGTGGGTCCAGCCGGTCTGCTCGACTGCGCGGACGTACGGCAGCAGGGCCGCGTCGCCGGGCGGTTCGCCGCGGGTCTGGAACTCCGTGTAGAGCAGGCCCACTTCGTCCTCGGTGATGGCGCTCGGGTCGAGGTCGCCGTGCACGCGGTCGAGGTACTCCCAGAAGCCGGCGGTCTGCCGGGTGCCGTTGAAGGTGGTGTTGCTGTAGAGGTAGTCGACGTCGCGGTCGGCCAGCATCCGTGTGGCGCGGTACATCACGTCCACCCAGAGCAGCCCCTTGAGGTGGCTGAGGCCCAGTGCCTTGGTGGGGGTGACGGTGACGGGCGCGATCAGCACGCGCGGGCGGGGCGCGGTCACAGGAGCCGGCCCTGGACGAGGAAGACGCGGCCGGTCCCGGGGATGTGCCGCGGGGGGACCGGGTCGGGCCAGCGGCCGAAGTCGGCGCCGGGCTCGCCGGGTTGCCGGACCGTCGCCTCGATGCCGTACGCGGCGAACAGGGCCTCCGGCTCGTCGTGCCCGGACAGCCACGGGCAGCCCCAGGTCTCGAACACCGCGAGCAGCGGCGCGACGGCGGGTGCGGTGAGGGCCGTGGCGCTGACCAGGTCCGCGGCGACCGTGCTGCCGGGCGCGGCGGCGTCCCGCACCCGGCCCAGCACCTGTCCGACCTGTTCCTCGGTGAGGTAGTAGAGGATTCCCTCGAGCAGCCAGACCGAGGGCCGGTCCGGGTCGTAGCCGGCCTCGGTGAGCGCGGCGGTCCAGTCCGGGCCGAGCAGGTCGGCGCCGACCTGGTGCCGGGTCGCTCGCGGGGGCGCCGGCTCGGCGCGCAGCACCGACTCCTTGGCGGCGAGGACGGCCGGGCGGTCGAGTTCGAAGACGTCGACGGGGCACGGCCAGGGCAGCCGGTGGGCCCGGGTGTCCATGCCGGCCGCGGCGATCACGACCTGGGGACGATCGGCCTCCGCGATGCGGGCGAGCAGGACGTCGTCGAAGTACCGGGTCCTGATGGCGTTGTAGGCGAACGTGCTGGGTACGGGTCGCGCGGAGCCGGTGCGGTTCGGCCGGGTGGCGTCGCCGATCCGGCCGAACAGGTCGGTGCCGAGGACGCCGGCCAGCCGGGCGGCGTACGGGTCCCGGAACAACCGGTCCGGACGCCTGCTCTCCTGGGCTCGCAGAGCCGCCGTCAGGAGGGAGGTCCTGGCGACCGCGTCGAGTGTTTCCACGGATGCTCCTTGAAGATCGGGAAGGTGCGGGGTGCGGGCCGCTCAGGCGTCGAGCAGCCGGCGCCACGCCGCGTCGTCGTTCTGGAAGACCCGGTCCTTCACCTGGGCCGGCCGCGTGCCCCGGGCGACCCTGTCCTGCCACTCGGAGGCGAACCCGCCGGGCGCGACGTGGTGCAGGTCGGGAGCG
This sequence comes from Streptomyces sp. NBC_01723, assembly GCF_036246005.1. NCBI lineage: Bacteria > Bacillati > Actinomycetota > Actinomycetes > Kitasatosporales > Streptomycetaceae > Streptomyces > Streptomyces sp. NBC_01723. Next base: position 6,415,636 of record NZ_CP109171.1, on the reverse strand, counting down.
CCGAGGCGGGCGCTCACGCGAGCCGCGCGGTACCCGTCGGACCGCCCGCCGAGCGCGCTGTCCAGGGCCCGGGCGAACGCCTCGGTCTCCTCGTGCGACCAGCGGCCGAACGGCTCCACGGCGAAGGCGTACCGCTGCGGGCCGTCCGCACCGGGCTCCGGTGGGCCCGGCCGGGCGGGGGACCCGGTGACCCGGCAGGTGGCGTTGCGGATCTCCAGGCCGGTGGCCCGGGTCGCGCCGTGCAGCGCGCTCACCACGTGTCCCTCGCGCAGCCGTTCACCGGCGGCGTCGGACAGGGTGCGGCGGCCGGCGTACTCGAGCCGGGGCACGCCCTCGGTCCGGTCCACGACGCGCACCACGTCGCCGAGGGCGTACCGGTAGAGGCCGCCGACGTGGCTGAGGACGACGTGGTACTCGCCGCCCGGCGTCAGTTCGTCGCAGAGCAGCGTGTCGCTGTCGGGCAGCAGGTCGTCGTCGGCGTCGACGAACTCCAGCAGTCCGCCGGTGACCGCGGGCGACCCGGCCGTGGGATGCCGGTCCAGGGCCACGGCGACGAAGCCCTCCGACGCCGCCGCGGGAGCGGGCAGCGCGCTCACCCGGGGGCCGAACACCTCGCGCAGCCGGGGAAGGTAGAGCGAGGACAGTCCGGTGGTCCAGCAGAACAGCAGCTCCATGCGCGGCCAGACGTGGGCGGGCAGCGGGGCGCCGGCGCGTTCGGCGAGCCGGTCCAGGAGCCTGGCGCGCTCCGGGTCGGGCTCGGGCCCCGGGCGGCCGTCGACCGTGCCGTCGTGCACGTCCTTGACCAGGCGCGGCCACCACTGGACCAGTTGATGGGGCAGCGCGGCCACCACGGCGGGGTTGATGCCGATGACGCAGCGCACGTCGTGCGCCATGGCGGCGCGCAGCCGTACGTAGCAGCGCTGGAGGTGGTCGGCCGGGTCCACGAACGAGGGCAGGGTGCTCCAGGGGGCGCGGCTGCCCGGTTCCGCCGACAGCCGTTCGCCGAAGGCGCGGCCGAAGTCGACCTGGCTGGCGCCGAGATGCGGGTGGCCGGAACGGGTCGCGGCGGGGGCGGGCGCGGGGTCGTGCTTGAGGTTGAGCGTGGCGTCGGGCCTGCGGACGGCTTCCGGGTGGTGCTCGACGATGTTCGCCCAGGCCGCGTAGTAGGGCGGGAAGAAGCAGGTCCGCATGAACTCCCGGGTGACCGGTATGCGTTTGCTGTCGCCGGTGCTGCCGCTGCTCTTGAAGAAGACCACGGGGGGATCGGCGCTCAGCACGTTGGGCCGGCCGGCGGCGGCGGCCTCCATCCAGGGGCCGAGGGCCTCGTAGTCGGCGATGGGGACGGCCGCGCGGAAGTCGTCGACACCCCGGCAGCGGGCGAACCCGTGGCGCCGCCCGAACTCGGTGTCGGCGTTCGCGTCCAGCAGGTGCCGCAGGGCGCCGTCCTGTGCCGCCCGCACGTCCCCGAGCGCCTTGCGCAGCCCGTCCCGCTCGGCCAGCACCCTTTGCCGGTAGGCGGCGAACCGTTCCTCTCCCACGTCAGACACCGGCCCCACGTCCCGTGTGCACGACGGCGTCCACGGCGTCGACGGCACGGTCGATGCCGGAGCCCTGTTGGAGGGTGGTCACCCTCATGCCCGCCACCTCTGTCCGCAGCATGTCGCGCAGGTCGTCCTGGAACCGGGTGAACCCTTCCTCGGTGGGCGTGTCGCCGTAGTGCTCCATGGGGTTCAGCGCCGCTCCCCGTCCGCTGCGTTCCCAGGCGACGGCGGGCGGAACGTCGAGGTAGACGACCCGGTCGGGCTGCGGGAACGACCGCCACCAGGAGAACAGCGACGGATTGGCGTATCCGAGCAGCGTGCACTTGGCGAGGATCTTCAGGTAGTACGAGTCCACGATCACCGGCCGTCCGGGCGGTGCGCCGGTCACGCGGTCGCGCATGTGCACCACGGCCAGCTGCATCAGGGTGAGGAGGACGTCCGGCGAGTAGCGTCCGGCCGGCGCCCCGAGCGCCTCGGGCAGCAGTTCCCGGCGGGCCCGGCCGATCAAGGGGTAGTCCGTGTCGAGCGGACCCTGGTCGCAGGTGACCACCGTCCAGGAGCCGCTGTCGGCGAAGCGCCGCAGCACCGACGACTTGCCCGCGTAGTCGGGGCCGAGCAGCACGGTGAACTTCGGGCCCCCGGTCCGGGGTGGCGCGTACGGCGGTGCGCCGTACGGCATGGGTGGGATGGGCATCTTCGCTTCCTGGTAGCTGCTCCGCGGCCGGGTCCGGGCACAGGCCGGCCCCGCGCACGGCGTTGGGCGCGTACGGCCTCGGGCGCGCGTGGGCACGGCCGCTGGGACGGCCGCCTGCGCGGCGCCGCGGTGCGGTCGGTTCTTGAGGGTCGGGTCGGTTTTCTCGGCGCGGTGGACCCGGGTCCACCGCCTGATCCGCGGCGGCGGGTCCGGGTCCCCCCTGCTCCGCGGCGGCGGGCCCGGGTCCGCCCCTGATCCGCGGCGGCGGGCCCGCGCCCTAACCGCGCAGGTCGGTGGCGGAGGGGCCCGTGGGCTCGTAGTACTCGGTGAACAGCCGGCCCACCAGCTCGCCGCGGCTGGAGACGCCGAGCTTCTCGAAGATCGCCTTGATGTGGTCGCGCACGGTGTGCGGGGACAGGTGGAGCTCCTCGGAGATCCCGCTGGTGGACAGGCCGCGTGCCACCTGCCGGGTGACCTCGAGCTCCCGTTCCGACAGCTCGTAGGCCTGCACGACGAGCGGGGTGACGTCGGAGACCGGGGCGCGCTCGATGATCACCGCGGAGACGCCCAGGCGCCCGTCGGACCCGCGCAGGCAGGACGCGTGGCACACCAGCCAGCGGCCCGTGCGGGTGCGCATCCTGATCCGCGCGGTGTCCCCGCCGCCCTCCTCGGCGATCGCCCTGGCCCGCATCGCGGTGCCGTGCACCCACAGGGGTACGCGCAGACCGAGGGCGGTGAGCGAGGCGGGGCCCTGCGGCATCTCCTCCAGATAGCGCCGCGCCTCGTCGTTGACGGAGACGAGGGCGCCCTCGGCGTCGAACAGCAGCAGCCCTGTGCCGGTCAGCGCGCCGGCCGAGGGATCGGGGCGCTTCTTGGCGTGCGCCCTGATCAGGCGGGCGATCGGCGCAGCCAGCTCCTCTATGAACCTGCGCTCCCCGGTGGAGAACTCCGCCCGCCCCTTCTCCCGGAACAGGCTGACGTACCCGTGGGGGCGGCCGTCCACCCGCAGCACGGCACGCAACTCGTCGTGCACCCCGCGCGGCGCCAGAAAGCCCCGGTACAGGGAACTGCGCTCGGGCTCGCCCCCGGTGCTCTCCCACAGACTGGCCACCGGCACCGGCGCCCGCGCGAGGTCCCGGAACAGGTTGATCTTCTCCGTGAACAGCTCGTACTGCCAGTAGACGGCACAGCTGTGATCCTCGATGTTCTCCGCGAGGATCGGTGACGTGATCATGCCGGTCTCGGGGTCGGTGGCCCGCCAGACCGCCGCGTCGTACGGGACCGCCCTGCGCAGTTGCGTCGCGAGGGTGCTGAACAGCGTGTGCGGGCTGTCCGCGCGTCCGGCACGCAGGAGGAGTTCGTCGCGACCGAGCGCAGTGGGCATCTCCGGCACTCCGTTCCGGGGTGGTCCGCGGATGATGAGGTAAGCCTTGCCTGTCCCAATCTGCCACCACAGTACGCCACTTGGCGGCGGCAGGCCGGTGACGGTGGCCGGAACCGACCGTCACCACACCTCGTCCGGCAGCCACTGGGCGTACCGTCGCGCACCGGCCAGGACGCGTCCGTCCTCGCGGACCTCCACGTCCGGCAGGTCGGCCGCCTCCGGCATCCTCGGCATCTCCGGTCCGACGTAGAGCGGGTCGATCCGGATGTGCTCGATTCCCAGTGGCCGGAGCAGCGCCAGGAGCGCGGGCCGGGACAACCGGGTCCACCGCTGGGTGGGTCCCAGCGCGGCGTGGAGCCGGTCCTCGCCGGTGAAGGCGAGGCCGACCCGCTCCCGGCCGGCACCCGGCCTGGCCGTCCGCAGGACGGCCGCCACGTCCTCGGGGTCGCCGCCCCGGACCGGGACGTACAGGAGCGCGTCCACTACGTCACGTCTCGAGGCAGAACTCGTCGAGCGGGTAGCCGACGTGCCGGTCCTCCGTGGGCAGGAAGCCGAGCACCTTGTCGCCGGGCTTCAGCTCGGTGCTGTTGAGGACCTTGCCGCCCGGGCCGAGCACCCGCACGTGCCAGTCGTCCTGGAGGATCAGATTGACCTCGCGGCCGTCGGCGGCGACCGCGTTCACCGAGATGAGCGGCCTCGTCTCGATCTTGACGCGGCCGACGGTGACGAGCCGGGTGCGGCCCTCGATGTCGGACGCCACCACCTTGCTGCCGGCCTTCAGCTCGCTGAGGTAGTTGGTGCGGCCGTCCTTGGACAGCGTGTACGAGTGGATGGCGCCGGCGTTCACCCGGAACGGGCGGGTCGGCATGTACGGCAGCGGGTGCGTCTCGCTGACGCAGAGGATCATGCCCTTGGAGTGCGACCCGACCAGGATGCCCTCGTCCTTGCGGAAGTAGGTGCAGGTGTCGACGCACGCACGCTCGCCCATGCCGACGTGCTCGGTGCTGACGACCTCCAGCTCGGTCAGGGTCAGGTCGGGGGTCTCGGCGTTGACCACGGCCTTCAGGGCGATGGCGTCGCCGACCTTGCGGGGCGCCATCATGACGCCGTCGGAGCCGTGTTCGAGCACCCCGAAGATGATCTCGGCCTCCTCGACGTCGGCCGCCACCGTGATGAGGCTGCCCCGGGAGGCCGCGGACGCCGCGATGACGATCTCCAGCGGGATCTTGGTCGGGTCGCGGAACAGCAGCAGGCTCCACTGTTCGGTGCGCGCCGACTCGCAGGCGTCCTCCAGCGTCTTCGCGTCGATGATCTCCACGAAGCGGCCGAATTCCAGCTCCGGGTGTTTGAGCTTCAGCTCGGCGGGCGTGATCTTGTGGAAGTCGGGGTCCACGATGACCACGGTGGCCTCGCCGAAGTCCTCCGGGAGGGGCTTGCCGCGGGGGAACAGCACCTTGGTGACGGTCGGGGGCAGCCCCTCCAGGGATGCCGGGTCCGCCGCGACGATGCCGTCGACCCGCTGGTGCAGCGCCTCCTGGACGATGGCGTCCCGCGCCTCGTCGACGTTGCGGATGTCCAGCCAACTGAGCTTCATGTGCAGGGCTCCTAGAAGTCACTCACTGTGGATGAGGTCGGCCAGCTTCGCGGCCATGACGCCGGGATCGGGCGCCTCGAAAACGTTGCGGCCCATCGCCACGCCCGCGACGCCGGCGCTGAGCGCCTCGCTGACGTGGGCGAGGACCTGGCCCTCGTCGTCGTTGCGCGGCCCGCCGACGGTGATGACCGGGACCGGCGAGCGGGCGACGATCTCCTTCATCTCCGTCACCGAGCCGACGTACGGGGCCTTCACCAGGTCGGCGCCGAGATCGGCGGCCAGGGTCACCGCGTGCGCCACCAGCGCGGGGTCGCGGGGATCGCTGATCCTGGGACCACGGGGATACATCATGGCCAGCAGCGGCACGTTCCAGCGGTCGCAGGCCTCGGCGACCACCGCCAGATCGGATATCTGCCGCTGCTCGCCGTCCGAGCCCAGGTTGACGTGCACGCTCACCGCGTCCGCGCCCAGCCGCAGACTCTCCTCGACGCCGGCCACCAGGTACTTGGCGTCCGGGTCGGGAGCGTGCACGGTGCTGGCGCTCAGATGGACCATGAGCGAGGTGCTGCCGAACCAGGCGGGATCGACGTGCCGGAGGCTGCCCTTGTGCAGGACGATCACGTCCACCCGGTTGGCGGCCAGTCGGCCCACGAGCGCGTCGATCCCTTCGCCGCCGGTGATCGGTCCCTGGCTCACCGAATGGTCCAGCGGCACGATCAACAGCCGTTCGGAATCGTTTCGGTACAGGCGCCGCAGGCGGAGTCGCCTGCCGAACGCGCCATTGGAGATCATGGGGGTTCCTCATTTCTCCGTGCCGGTCTTGGATCAACCCTGAAGAGAGCGCGTATCTTCGGTGTCTCATCCGTATATCGCGTGCCACGCCTTTCCGATATCGGCGAGAAACATCGGCGGTCAAGACTCGTGGGCAACCGGCGAGAAAGGTGTCCACAAAGTGACCACCATGAAGATTGACGGGCGCGGCCTGACCATCTCCCAGACCGTGGCCGCCGCATCCCGCGAAGGTTCGGAATTCGCGGTCTCCGAGGACGCGTTGCGGGCGATGAACGCCTCCCGGAACCTGAAGCTGGAAATCCTCGCGACCGGCAAGCCCATTTACGGGGTGACGACGGGTTTCGGTGACAGCGTCAACCGGCAGATATCACCGGAGAAGACCGCGCGACTCCAGAACGAGCTGATCCGCTACCACCTGAACGGAACCGGCCCGCTCGCCTCCGACGAGGTCGTGCGCGCCACCGTGCTGATCCGCGCCAACTGCCTGGCCCGGGGCAACTCCGGCGTCAGCCTCCCCGTCGTGGAGCTGCTGCTGGACTTCCTCAAGCACGACATCCTCCCGACCGTCCCCGAGCGCGGCTCGGTCGGCGCCAGCGGTGACCTCGTTCCGCTGTGCTACCTCGCCCACGCCCTGACGGGCCAGGGCAAGGTGCGCCACCGCGGCGAGACCCGGCAGACCGCGGAGGTGCTGGCCGAACTGGGCCTGAAGCCGGTGACGCTGGAGGCCAAGGACGGGCTGGCGCTGATCAACGGCACCTCCTTCAGCGCGGCGTTCGCCGTCCTGAACACCGAGGCGGCGGCCGAACTCGCCGACGTGGCGGACATCTGCACCGCGCTGGCCGGCGAGGGGATGCTCGGCAACCGGGGCCACTACGCGCCGTTCATCCACAACGAGAAGCCGCACAGCGGCCAGGGCGCGAGCGCCGCGTACATCCACCAGATGCTCGAGGGCTCCTCGCTGGCGATGACGTACGACCAGGTCGTCGACCTGAACGTCCCGCTGGACGGCCGCCACTACCAGCGGCTCACGCGCAGCATCCAGGACCGCTACTCGCTGCGCTGCGCCCCGCACGTCAACGGCGTGCTGCGGGACATGCTCGACTGGGTCCGCACCTGGATGACGGTCGAGATCAACTCCTCCAGCGACAACCCGCTGTTCGACCCTTCCACGGGCGCGGTGTACAGCGGCGGCAACTTCTACGGCGGGCACGTCGTCACCGCGATGGACTCGCTGAAGACGGCCGTCGCCGGCGTCGCCGACCTGCTCGACCGGCAGCTCGCGCTGCTGGTCGACGAGAAGTTCAACAACGGCCTCACCCCGAACCTGATCGCCCGGGTGGACGACGACGACACCGAGGCCGGGCTGCAGCACGGCTTCAAGGGCATGCAGATCGCGTGCTCGTCGCTCACCGCCGAGGCGCTCAAGCACGCCGGTCCGGCCTCCACGTTCTCCCGCTCCACCGAGGCCCACAACCAGGACAAGGTCAGCATGGCCCCGATCGCGGCACGCGACGCGCGCAACGTGATCGAGCTGACCCGGGAGGTCGCGGCCATCCACCTCCTCGCCGCCTGCCAGGCCGTCGAGCTGCGCGGCGTCGACGAGATGAGCCCCCGCACCAAGGCCGTGCACGCGCGCATCCGCAAGGAGGTCCCGTTCGCCGCCAAGGACCGGCAGATGGACGGCGACATCGCCGCGGTCGTGGAGATGATCGCCTCCGGCGCCATCACCGAGGCCGCCCGGGCGGGAGGGAGTCTGTGACCGTCGCCCTCGACACCGAGTCGGCCGCCTCCGGCCGGGCGCCCGGCGCGCTGCCGGCCATCGGCGACTGGAAGACCTTCGACGAACTCCGGGCGCTCCAGCGGGAGCGGATCGGGCCGACGCTGCGGCACGCCCTCGACTCGCCGTTCTACGCCGAGCGTCTGGAGGCCGGGCAGGAGCTGTCCACGGTGGGCCTCACCGGGAAGTCGGACCTGCGCGACAGCTACCCCTTCGGCATGCTGGGCGTGCCCAGGGAGCGGCTGGCCTCCTACCACGAGTCCAGCGGCAGCACCGGCAACCCGACCCCCGCCTACTTCACCGAGGCGGAGTGGACCGACCTGGCCGACCGGTTCGTCCGCAAGACGGTCCCGCTCGGTCCGCAGGACACCATGCTGGTGCGTATCCCCTACGGACTGGTGCTCGCCGGGCACATGGCCCACTGGGCCGCCATGCGGGGCGGCGCGACCGTCGTCCCGGGGGACTGCCGCTCGCTCGCGGTGCCCTATGCCCGGGTCGTGCGCGTGCTGCGCGACCTCGAGGTGACGCTGACCTGGTCGACGCCGAGCGAGTGCCTGCTGTGGGTCGCGGCGGCCAAGGCGGCCGGCGTCCCCGTCGGCTCCTTCACGTCACTGCGGGCGCTGTACGTGGCGGGCGAGCCCATGAGCAACGCGCGCCGCCGCCGGATCGAGGAGATCTGGGGCGTCCCGGTGATCGAGGAGTACGGCTGCACGGAGGTCGGTCCGCTGGGCAGCGACTGCCCGTACGGCCGGATGCACTTCTGGGCCGACCGGGTGCTGCCGGAGATCTACGACCCCGAGACCGGGGAGATCGCCGCCGAGGGCGCCGGGCAGCTGGTGATCACCCCGCTGTACCGCGAGGCGATGCCGCTGGTGCGCTACAACCTGGAAGACCTGGTGGAACTGCGGTACGAGGACTGCCCCTGCGGGTGGAAACTCCCCACCGTGCGGGTCATGGGCCGGCTCGGCCACGGCTACACGGTCGCCGGGCGGCGGATCGGGCAGATCCAGGTGGAGGAGATGGTCTACCGGCTGCCCGCCTCGCACGGCGTGCTGTTCTGGCGGGCCAGGGCCGAACCGGACCGCCTGGTCGTCGAGTTCGAGGCGCCCGGCCCGGACGGCGCGGCGGCCGCCGTGTCACTCGCCGCGTCCGTCGAGGCGGAGCTGGGGGTGCCCTGTGTGGCCGGCGCGGTGCCGGAGGGCACGCTGGTGCCGACCGCGTTGCTGGCGGAGCAACTGGACGCCATGAAGCCGCGCAAGCTGTTCGGGCCCGACGAGGACTGGGGGCAGGCCGTTGTCCGGGGGTGAGACATGGTGATCGTGATGGCGCCGCACGCCACGGCGTCGGACCTCGCCGCGGTCGTCGCGCGGGTCGAGTCGGCGGGCGGCGAGGCCTTCGTCAGCCGTGGGACGAGCCGTACCGTCGTCGGACTGGTCGGTGACATCGAGCAGTTCGGCACGCTCAGCCTCGGCGCCCTGCGCGGGGTCGCCGAGGTGGTGCGCATCTCGGTGCCGTACAAGCTGATCAGCAGGGAGAGTCACCCGGACCGCTCGGTGGTCCGGGTGGGCGGGGCGCCGATCGGCCCCGGCGCGCCGACGCTGATCGCGGGGCCCTGCGCGGTGGAGACGCCGGAGCAGACGCTGCGGGCGGCGCTGATGGCCCGGGCGGCCGGCGCGACCATCCTGCGGGGCGGTGCCTTCAAGCCCAGGACCTCCCCCTACGCCTTCCAGGGGCTGGGAGAGGACGGGCTGAGAATCCTCGCCGACGTGCGCGCCGAGACCGGCCTGCCGGTCGTGACCGAGGTGGTGGACGCCCACGACGTCGAACTGGTCGCCTCGTACGCCGACATGCTGCAGATCGGCACCCGCAACGCGCAGAACTTCGCGCTGCTGCAGGCCGTCGGCGATGTCGGCAGGCCGGTCATGCTCAAACGGGGGATGTCCGGGACCATCGAGGAGTGGCTGATGGCCGCCGAGTACGTGGCGCAGCGCGGGAATCTCGACATCGTGCTGTGCGAACGCGGCATCCGGACGTTCGAGACGGCCACGCGCAACACCCTGGACATCGCCGCCGTGCCCCTCGTCCAGCGGCTGTCGCACCTGCCCGTCATCGTCGACCCCTCGCACTCGGGCGGGCGGCGCGACCTCGTGCTTCCGCTGACCCGGGCGGCGCTGGCCGTCGGCGCCGACGGGGTCATCGTGGACGTGCACCCCGACCCGGCGACCGCGCTGTGCGACGGGCCGCAGGCGCTCGTCCGCGAGGACCTGGCGGAACTCGGCGCGGCGATGCGCGGCGAGCGGGCCGGAGGGCACCGGGTCCTCGACGGCGTCGCCTCCCTCCCGTAACGGCGGCCGGTCGCCGGGTCCGGCCCGGCGACCGGCCGCCGCATCCTCCTCAAACGGGGGATGGGACGCGGCCCGAGGGGTTGAAAGAGTCCTTCCGTCCCGCCAAACAACCGGGTCCGGGAGGACTGAGGATGACGACAGGCAAGAGCATCGAGAAGCCGGCCGCGGCGGAGCTCTCCGACCGGCTCCGGGGCCGGGTCCTGCTGCCGGGAGACCACGACTTCGCCCCGGAGCTGGACGGGTTCAACCAGATCACCGAGCACGCTCCGGACCTGCTGGCGGTCGTGGCGGGGGCCGAGGACGTGCGCGCGGCCGTCTCCTTCGCCGCCGCCCGCGGGATGCCGGTCGCGGTCCAGGCCACCGGCCACGGTCCGTCGACCGCCGCGGACGGCGGACTGCTGATCAGCACCCGCAGGATGCGCGGCGTACGCGTCGATCCGGAGGCGCGGACGGCCCGGGTCGAGGGCGGCACGCAGTGGTTCGAGGTGGTCGCGGCGGCCGCCGAGCACGGCCTCGCCCCGCTCAACGGCTCCTCCCCGCTGACCGGGGTGATCGGCTACACGCTCGGCGGCGGCCTCGGGCTGATGGCCCGCAAGTACGGCTACGCCGCCGACCACGTCACCGCCCTGGAGATCGTCACGCCCGACGGGCAGTCGCACCGGGCCACCTCCGACCAGGACACCGACCTCTTCTGGGCAGCGCGCGGCGGCAAGGGCAACTTCGGCGTCGTCACCGCCCTCGAGTTCGGCCTCTTCCCGGTGGAGCGGCTGTACGGCGGCGGGCTGTTCTTCGCCGGCGAGGCCGCCGCCGAGGTGCTGCACGCCTGGCGCGAGTGGACCGCGGCCGTGCCGGAAGAGCTCACCTCCTCGCTGGCCCTGCTGCGGCTGCCGGACGTCGAGTCGATCCCGCCCTTCCTGCGGGGCCGGCTGATCGTGCACGTCCGGATCGCCTACCTGGGCTCGGCCGAGGACGGCGACAAGCTGGCCGCGCCGCTGCGCGCCGCCGGTCCACTGGTCGCCGACACACTGGCCGACATGCCGTACACGAGGTGCGGGGAGATCCACAACGACCCCACCGAGCCGATCCCCTACAGCGAGCGGTCGCTGATGCTCCGCGAGCTGGACGAGGCGGCCGTGCGCGCGCTGCTGGAGCTGGCGGGACCGGGCGCCGACTGCATCGACCTGGCCGTGGAACTGAGGCAGTTGGGCGGCGCGGTCGGCCGGCCGCCGAGGACGCCCAACGCCGTCGACCACCGGGACGCCGCCTTCGCGCTGTCGACGCTCTCGCTGCCCGACAACCGGCCCCCTCTCGTGGTGGACGGCCTGGCGGCGTGGGGCACCGGGCGGCGCTATCTCAACTTCCTGGCCAGTCCCGACACCGCGGACCTCGCCGAGAGCGGCTACGAACCGGCCACCTTCGCCCGGCTGGCCGGGATCAAGGCCCGCGTCGATCCGGACAATCTCTTCCGGTTCAACCACAACATCGCGCCGCGTCCCCAGCGGGTCTGAGCTCGCACGAGCCGAGCGGCGCGCCCCCTGGCGCGCCCCCGGCGCACTCCCGGCGCGACTGCCGGTGCGGCGCCTCCGGCGCGATATCTCGGCGATACATCCCATTGCAAGGCTGACCGGGACCAATACCACTGTTTGGTGGTTTGTCAATTGGAGGACCCTAGTGAAACGACGTGACGTGATGAAGGGCGTGGCGGGCGCCGTCGCGGTCGCGGCGGCGCCCGCCGCCGTCATCCACGCGGGCAACACCTGGGCGGACTCGCACGCGGACGCGCCCGTCGCCCGGGCGGCCGCGGAAGAGTCGGGGGACCTGTACACCGAGCAGTACAAGGGCCGCACGATCACCGTGTCGAAGAGCTCCGAGAAGGTGCACATCGACGGCAAGGAACTGCACCTCATGAAGCTGGGCGAGGGCGCCTACCTCAGCTCGATGTGCCACTACCGGTTCGAGCCCACCCCGCTGGCCGCCGGCCGGCAGGCCGTCGACGAGCTGCGCGGGGCGAACCTGCTGCCCTCCGGCGGCCACCACCAGGTCTGACCCGCCCGCGAGAGAACCGAGAGGGAAGAAGACGATGGTTCCCGTCCGCAAGAACCACCTCAACATGACCGCCCGGGAGAAGAGACGTTTCATCCGCGCGCTGCTGCGGGTCAAGGAGACAGGCGTCTACGACGAGCTGGTCCGTATACACATACAGATCAACTCGGGTGACTACCTGGACAAGGACGGCGGGGTCGGCAAGCGCTGGGGTCACATGAGCCCGGGCCTGTTCCCGTGGCACCGCCAGTACCTGCTGGTCCTGGAGCGCGCGTTGCAGCGGTTCGATCCGACCGTCACCATCCCGTACTGGGACTGGACCAAGGACCAGAGCCCCGACTCGCCCCTGTGGGCCGACGACTTCATGGGCGGCAACGGCCGGCCCGGCGACCGAAGGGTCATGACCGGCCCCTTCGCCCGCTGCAACGGCTGGAAGCTCAACGTCAGCGTGGTGCCGGTCGGCGAGGAGCACCCGGCGTTCAACGGCCACTACACCGCTGACGACCGGGACTACCTGGTCCGCGACTTCGGCACCACCAACCCCGTCCTGCCGACGACGAAGGAGTTGGAGGACACCCTCGCCCTCCCGACGTACGACACACCGCCCTACAACTACACCTCGGGGTACGGCACCGAGACGCAGTCCCTGCGCAACCACCTGGAGGGGTACGCGAAGTTCCCCTACGAGGCCAACCTGGGCAAACTGCACGGCGCGGGCCACACCTGGGTGGGCGGCCACATGCTGTACATAGGGTCGCCGAACGACCCCATCTTCTTCATGCACCACTCTTTCCTCGACCGGGCCTGGTCGATCTGGCAGAAGCAGCACCCGGACGTTCCGCAGTACTTGCCGGTGGAAGAGCACCCGGACGTCCCCTCGCTGCACACGAAACTCGCGCCGTGGTACACGATGACACCGGCCGATCTGCTGGACCACACGAAGTTCTATCGCTACGAATAGTATCTACCTGCCGCCGAAGCAGTTGCCATCGACATTCTCACTGATGCCGATGGCAACTGCATTGGCAGCACTCGCACATCACTACCGGGGGTATATATGTGCGCCGACTACGTATTCCGAATACTTGGCCCGCTGTTAGTGACCAACGGCGGGGAACCCATCGAAATAAGCGGGATCCGCCGGCAGAAGCTGTTGGCGGCGCTGCTGCTGCAGGCGAATCAGTTGGTGAGCCTGGACCGGCTCGTCGACACCATGTGGGACGACAAGCCGCCCGCTTCCGCCCACGGGCAGATCCGCATCTGCGTCTCCGGCCTGCGCCGCCTGCTCAGGGGCGGCGAGCGCGACAGCGTGATCGAGACGCACCCCTCCTGCTACCGGATCAGCGTCCACGACGAGGACGCCCTGGACCTGTTCACCTTCGAGCGGCTGGTCTCGCAGGGGCGGGCGATGGTCCACGACAACCAACTGGAGCGCGCCGAGCGGCTGCTGAAGTCCGCGCTCGCGCTGTGGCGCGGACCGGTCGTCACCGGGCTCGACAGCTCGGCGCTGACCTCGCTCGTCGTCCGGCTCCACGAGGACCGGCTGACCGTACAGGAGGAGTACTTCGACGTGGCGCTGAAGCTGGGGCGCCACCAGCAGATCATCGGTGATCTGACCGGTTTCGTCGCCGAGAACCCGTTCCGGGAACGCGCCTGCGCGCAGCTGATGCTGGCGCTGTACCACGCCGGGCGTCAGGCGGACGCCCTGGAGACCTTCCGCGCCATCAGGATGCGCTTCTCCGAGGACCTCGGCATCGAGCCGGCGCGTGACCTGCACGTCCTGCACCAGTCGATCCTGGTCGGACGGCTCGCTTCGGCGGCCCCCCATCCTTCGGACGTACTGGCGCCACCCTCCCCTCGCACGAACCGCAACCAGGGCCGGCCGGCCGGGGTCGCGCTGCTCTCACGCACCGCGCCGAGCGCCGTCGGCGGCGACCCGCTGGAGCAGCTGCGGCTGGAGAACGACCTGCTCCGCGTGGAGCGCGACGGGCTCCGCCGGATCCTGTCCCTGTGGCTGGACCTGAACGACGGCGACGCGGGCGCCGCGGCCGTCTGAACCGTCGCACGGCAACGCCCCTCCCCCTGGTCTCCGACGAAGTGGACCGGGAGGAGGGGCATTGTCGGCTCGGCGCCGTGCGTGTCAGGCCTCCTGCTGCGCCCGGGCGGGCGGCAGGGTCAGGGCGATCAGACCGGCCAGCAGCGGGAGCGCCGCGACGACGGCGAGCGCGCTGGTGAGGTCCATGTGCTCGGAGAGGGCTCCGGCCGCGGCCGAGCCGATCCCGCCGCCGACGAAGAACAGCAGGTTGAGCACGCCCATGGCGCCACCGCGCCGGGCGGGCTCCAGGCGGCTGGAGAGCACCGCGGTGGTGAGCACCTGCGTGGCGGCGAAGGTCGCCATGCCCATGGAGGTGCCGATGAGCATGACGACGATGCCGCCGTCGACGAGGCCGACGATGCCAAGGAACACCGCGCAGCTCACGGCGGTCACGGCGAGCAGCAGGCTGCCGCCCTTGCCGACGGTGAGCTTGCTGGCCACCCGGGCGGCCACGGCGCCGACGACCGCGCCCGGCAGCAGCCAGGCGCCGATCTTGAACACGCCCCAGCCGTACTGGACGGCGAGGATCTGCGGCACCGCGTACATGGCGGCGAACAGCCCGGCGTAGCCGCCGACGCCGATCATCGCGGAGGTCAGGAAGGTGCGGTCGGTGGCCAGGTCGCGCGGGAGGAAGCCATCGGGCCGCTTGCCGATCCGGGTCAGCAGGCCGGCCACCGACACCACGAGGAGCACCGCCAGCCCGATGACCAACGGGGTGTCGAGGTCGAGGGAGGAGGCCTGGATGAGCAGCAGCAGCGAGGTCGCGCCGGCGCCCAGCAGCACCCCGCCGGGCACGTCGACGGCCTTGCCGTAGCCGGGGCGGGAGGCCGCGAGCTCCAGGCAGAAGGGCACCAGCAGCAGCGAGAGCGCCGGCAGCACCAGGGTCAGCCGCCAGTCCAGCCAGTCCGTCACCATGCCGCCCATGAGGGTGGCGGTGGAGGAGAACAGCGCCATGGACGCGCCGAAGATGGCCAGGATCTTCGTCCGTTGTTCGGGCGCCGCCGCCGAGGCGAGCGTGAGGGCGCTGGAGGTGATGGCGCCCGAACCCGCCGCCTGCACGAACCGGCCGGCGATCAGGGTGCCGAAGTCCTGGGCGACCAGGCACAGCACCGCGCCGACGGCGAGGAACAGGGCGCCGGTGAGGAGGGAGTTGCGCACCCCCCACTTCTCGGAGAGCCGCCCGAAGAACGCGGTGCCCACACCGAGTGCGAGGGCGTGCGCCGTCAGCACCCAGCCGGCGACGGCCGGGCGGACCTCCATCTCCATCGCGACGTCGGGCAGCGCCACGCCGGCCGCGGTCACTCCGAAGATCACAGGGCCGAAGAGAGCGCCGAGCCTGAGCCCGGTCAAGCCCGCACCGGGTGCGGTTCGCGGCGGGGCCTGCACCGCGCTGTTGGTGGTCATCGAGAGTCGTCCCTTCCAGGATTCGTGAGGTGTGCCGAGTCGGCGTCTTCGTGTGGTCGGGGGGCTCGTCACGCGGGGCGTTCAGACGGCCGTCACGCGCGGCGAGATGGTGTGGTTGAACCGGAAGAGGTTGTCCGGGTCGTAGCGGGCCTTGATCTCGCCCAGCCGCGCGTAGTCGGCGGGCGCGTAGCCCCGGGCGGCCAGCCGGGCGGTCCCGGGTCCGGCGAGGAAGTTGAGATGGCTGCGGCCCGTTCCGTGGTGCGCCATGCCGTCCACGACGTGATCCGGGCGTCCGCCGGGCGGTCCGAGCGTGGTCAGGCAGTACAGGGCGTCGCGGTGGTCGGTCGCGCCCGGCACCGGGGCCGGGCGGCCGAGCGCTCCGCCCAGGTGCCGCAGCTCGACCATGACGTCCGTGCAGCCGCTGCCGGGGCCGGCGAGGCGGAGCAGGTCGTCGGCCGCGTCCGGGCCCAGCTCGCGCAGCATGACGGAGCGTTCGTCGTAGGGGGTGGGGAAGGCCGGGTCGTTGTGGATGTCCGCGAAGCGGCTGTACGGCATCTCCCCCAGCGTGTCCGCGAGCGTCGGGGCGACGGCTCGCAGGGGCCTGACCAGTCGCTCCCCCTCGTCGCCCGGGCCGAGGTGGGCGACGCGGACGTGCACCACGAGCCCGCCCCGCGGGAAGGGCGGGATCGGATCCTGGTCGGGCATCCTCAGCAGCGCCAGCGAGGAGGCGGTCCGCTCCGGCACGGACTCCGTCCACGCCCGCCAGGCGTGCAGCACCTCGGCGACGGCGTCACCGGGGAAGAAGAGGCCGCCGCCGTAGAGCCGGGTGACCGGCACGAGCCCGAATTCCAGGGCCGTCACCACGCCGAAGTTGCCCTTGCCGCCACGCAGCGCCCAGAAGAGGTCGGGGTTCCGCTGTGCGGTGGCGGTGCGGGGCAGTCCGTCGGGGGTGACGAGGTCCACCGCGGTGACGTGGTCGGCGGCGAAGCCGTACGCGCGGGAGAGCAGCGCGAGGCCGCCGCCCAGGGTGTAGCCGACCACCCCCACCAGCGGTGAGGAGCCGTTGAGCGGGGCGAGTCCGTGCACGGCGGCCGCGTCGACGACCTGCCGCCAGCGGGCCCCGGCCTCGACCCGGGCGATCCGGGCCACCGGATCGATGCTCACGCCGTTCATCCGGCGGGTGTTGATGAGCAGCCCGGATCCCTCGGTGACGCGGGAGGGGCCGTGGCCGGTCGCCTGGACCGCCGTCGGCAGTCCGGTCTCGGCGGCGAAGGCGACGGCCTTGCGCACCTGCGTGGCGTCCCGTGCGCCGAGGACCATCGCGGGCCGGTGCCGCAGGACGCGGTTGAACCCGGCGACCTCGGCCGCGTATCCCTCGTCCCCGGGCCCCAGCACCGGACCGGAAAGGCGGCCGGCAAGCCTGTGCGCGGTTGCCGGTCTGTACATGCGTCAGCCCTCCCAGGCGGAGCCAGTCGGTTCGCTGATCACACTTCCAGCGCCGGCTCGGAGGGCCCATCCCTCTATTGAGGGGAAGTGGGCTGCGGCATGTCTCCCATGACACGGAGCATCTCGACCAGTTGCCTCGTCCGCTCCTCGCCCAGCAGCTCCTCCACCCGTGCGTGCAGCAGCGCCGCCTCCTCGACCCCCTCGGCCAGGCGCCGGCGGCCGGCGTCGGTGAGGGCGACGATGCGGCGCCTGCGGTTCGCCGGGTCCATCTCCTTGGTCACCAGGCCGCGCGCCTCCAGACGGTCCAGCAGGACGGTGAGCGTGGAGCGGTCGACGGCGGCCAGGGCCCCCAGCGCGGACTGGTCCAGGCTGCCGTGGTCGTCCAGGGCGAGCAGCACCGCGAACTGAGGACTGGTCAGGTCGGGCAGGCGCTGCTGCCACAGCGCCGTCCACGCCTGTCCGGCCCGGCGCAGCTGATGCGGCAGCGCGTCTTCCAGTTGCGGCCGGGGTCGGGGGCTTGTGTTCGTCATGACGACCAGTATATTCAGTACAAGGATATTCCGTGTACGGAAGGTTCGATGGGGGCAGGATGCGGCTGATCGTGGGAATGACCGGCGCCACCGGAGCGGCGCTGGGTGTGCGACTGCTCAGCGAGCTGCGCGGGAACCCGCAGGTGGAGACGCACCTGGTGGTCAGCCGCTGGGCACGGGCGACGGTGGAGCTGGAGACCGGGCTGAGCGCCCGCGAGGTGGCCGCGCTGGCCGACGTCACCCACTCCCCCGACGACCAGGGGGCGTCGATCTCCTCCGGCTCGTTCCGCGCCGACGGCATGGTGATCATTCCGTGCAGCATGAAGACGCTGGCCGGCATCCGGGCGGGGTATGCCGAGGGGCTGCTGGGCCGCGCCGCCGACGTGACGCTCAAGGAACGGCGCCCGATGGTTCTGGTACCGCGGGAGACGCCGCTCAACGAGATCCATCTGGCGAACATGCTGGAACTCGCCCGCATGGGCGTCTCGATCGTGCCGCCCATGCCCGCCTTCTACAACCGGCCGGAGTCGGTCGACGACATCGTCGACCACATCGTCACGCGTGTTCTCGACCAGTTCGGGATCGAGACCGCCGGCGCCCGGCGCTGGAACGGCTTCCCGCGGTCACCGGCCGGGCGGGCGGGCCCCGCGGCCGACGTCCCCGCGACACGCCACAACGGTACGAAGCAGAGGAGCGCCCGTTCATGACCGACCCCACGACCAGGCAGCCGATCCGGTTCGGTGAGCTGCGCGGCTACCTCGACACGCTGGAAGCCCTCGGCGACCTGCGCCGCGTCACCCGGCCGGTGAGCGCGGACCTGGAGGCCGCCGCGATCAGCCGGCTGTCCTGCGAACGGCAGTCCCCGGCCCCGCTGTTCGAGAACGTGGAGGGCGTCGCGCCGGGCTTCCGGCTGCTCGGGGCGCCCGCCGCGCTCAGCTCCGCCCCCGGCAAGCCACTGGCCCGGGTCGCCCTGTCCGTCGGCCTGCCCGCGGGGACCACCGCCGCCGAGCTGGTCGACCACCTGGCCTCCACCCGCGTCGCGAAGCCCGTCCCCCCTCGGCGGGTCGCGCGGGAGGACGCGCCCTGCAAGCAGAACGTGCTGCTGGGCGACGACGCCACCCTCGACCGCTTCCCGGTGCCCCGGGTCCACGAGTTCGACGGCGGCCCCTACGCCAACACCTGGGGCATCATCGTCGCCAAGACGCCGGACGGCCGGTGGACCAACTGGTCCATCGCCCGGATCATGCTGATCGACGGCAGGCACATGACCGGCCTGGTGATCCCGGCGCAGCACATCGGCATGATCTGGTCGGAGTGGGTGGCGATCGGCGAGCCGATGCCGTACGCGCTGGTGCAGGGCGGCGACCCGGCCATCCCGTTCGTCGGGGGCGTCCCGCTGCCGCCCGGGGTCGACGAGGCCGGCTACATCGGGGCGCTGCACGGCGAACCGGTCGACGTCGTGCGGTGCGAGACGGTGGACCTGGACGTGCCCGCGGGCGCGGAGATCGTCATCGAAGGGCACCTGTCCGTCGGCCGCGACGCGCGGGAGGGACCGTTCGGCGAGTTCGCCGGATACGGCTCCACCGAGACGTCGATGCAGCCGGTGTACACGGTCGAGGCCATCACCCACCGCGAGGACCCGATCTGGCCGCTGGTGGCCGAGGGCCGGCCGGTGGACGAGTTCCACACCGTGACGGGCGTCGGTCAGGCGGCCGAGGTGCTGGCGGAACTGCGCGCCGCCGGGCTGCCGGTCACCACTGCCTGGTCGCCGCTGCGTGCGGCGTCGCACTGGATGGTGGTGACCGTCCCGCGGGACTGGCGGGAGCGGCTGCCCGGCGTCGACTCCGCCGAACTCACGCACCGGATCGGCAAGGTGCTCTCCGACTCCCACTCGGGCCGCGCCACGGCGGCCACCTTCGTCCTGGACGACGACGTCGACCCGGCCGACGACACCGACCTGCTGTGGGCGCTGGCCACCCGGATCCACCCGCTGGACCGGGCGGAGCCGTGGTACGGCTTCGTCCACCCGCTGCTGAACTGCTACACCCACGAGGAGCGCGCCGCCCAGTCCGGCCCGATCGTCTTCCACGACGGGCTGCTGCCCGCCCCCGGCGAGGGCCGGCTTCCGCACAGTTCCTTCGCCCAGGCGTATCCGGAGCGGATCCGGAGCCGGGTTCTCGAGCACTGGGACGACTGACACCGGACCGGGTCGGTCCTGGTGACCGGTCCCTTCGAAACAAGGATGGAGCGCGTGAACACCGAGCAGCAGCACGCAGGGCTCGCGGCCCTCCCCCGCCGCGCGGCGATCCGGCACGAGGGCGGTGTCCGATGAGGAGCGCCCTGGTCATAGGAGCCGGTCTGATCGGTACGTCCGCGGCACTGACGCTCGCCGGACGCGGCGTCACCGTCCATCTGACCGACCACGATCCGGACCGGGCCCGGACGGCGGCGGCCCTCGGCGCCGGCAGCGACGAGCCGCCTCTCGGCCCCGTGGACCTCGCGCTCGTCGCCGTGCCGCCCGCGCACACCGCCGCCGTGCTGGCCGGGGCCATGCGCGCGGGGGTGGCGCGCGGGTATGCCGACGTCGCGAGCGTCAAGGGCGGTCCCCGGCGCGAGTTGGAGGACCTGGGCCTCGACCTCGCCTCGTACATCGGCACCCATCCCATGGCGGGCAAGGAGAGTTCCGGACCGCTCGCGGCGAGCGCCGATCTGTTCGAGGGCCGGCCCTGGGTGCTCACCCCGATGCCGGACACCGACACGGAGGCGCTGAACCTCGCCCTGGAACTGGTCGCGCTCTGCCGCGCCGTGCCCGTGGTCATGGACGCCGCCGCCCACGACCGGGCCGTCGCCCTCGTCTCGCACACGCCGCAGCTCGTCTCCTCGATGGTCGCCGCACGGCTGCGGGCCGCCGACGAGACGGTGGTGCGGCTGTGCGGACAGGGCATCCGCGACGTGACCCGGATCGCCGCGTCCGACCCGCGGATGTGGATCGAGATCCTCTCGGCCAACCCGGGTCCCGTCGCGGAGGTGCTCGCCGGGGTGGCGGCCGATCTGGAGGACACCGTCGAGTCGCTGCGCGCCCTGCAGTCCGCCGACGAGGCCAAGCGGCGCGGCGGCGCGGCGGGCATCGAGGACGTCCTGCGGCGGGGCAACGCGGGCCGGGCCAGGGTGCCCGGCAAGCACGGCGAGGCGCCCGCCACCTACGAGACGGTGGCCGTGCTCATCAGCGACCAGCCGGGCGAACTGGCCCGCATCTTCGCGGACGCCGGGCGCGCGGGCGTCAACATCGAGGACATGCGCATCGACCACGCGACGGGCCGGCAGGCGGGCCTGGCCCAGCTGATGGTGAGCCCCGCGGCGGCCCCGGCACTGAGCGCCGCCCTGAGCGAACGCGGCTGGTCGATCCGCCGTTGACGTCGCGAGTCCGGCGTCGGCACCTGGGTCCGGCACGACCGGCGGGTGCCGAAGCCGGCCTCCCGAGCGGTGCGTTCGGGGGCCTCCTGGGGCCTGTCCGACCATTACCGACCGGCCGGTGACCCGGGGACGACCCACCGCGCCCCGGGCCCGTCCGTGCGCGACGCCTTGGCGGACCTGGAGGCGCGCCCGCGCGACGTGGTGAACGCCGCGGGCGCGCCTCCAGGACGGCTGACCGCCCTGTGCCGGGGCCATCCGGACTTCGCCGCGGTCCGCCCGGGGCGCTACCGGACGAAGTTCGGGGGGATCTGGATGTCGGACCCCGAGCAGGGCTCGTTCGGCGCGCAGGATCTCGCGGCACTCGGCCGGGCGAGCATGCGACCGCTCACTGAGGCCCTGGGGAACTGCGCCGACGAGCCCTCGCGACCAGCACCGACGTGGCCGCCGAACCGACGCGCTCGCGCGCTGGCTCGGCCTGCACGGCCTCGCCCCCCAGCGGGCCGCGGCCCCGTCGTCCCCCTGGACACCGGAGATCACCGAACGCCTCGTCGGCTCACTGGCGCAGGTCACCGGCGAGGCGGCCCTGCGGCGCCGGCGGGCTCAGCCCTTGGCGACGAGTTCGAGGATCTGCCGGGCGTGCTCGACGGACCCGTCGACGGTGTCGACGTCGTACATCGAGTCGACCATGAAGTGCTCGATACCCGTCCGGTCGTGGATCTCCCTGATGGTGTCCGCGACCTGCCGCGTGCTGGTACCGGCGTCGATGTTCACCCGCAGCACGGTGTCGATGGCGCCGGGATCGCGGCCCTCCGCGCGGGCCAGTCCGTCCAGCGCCGAGCGCTGGGCCACGAGCCCGTCGACGTCGACGTAGCTGGGCACGACCACCAGCGGCAGCCAGCCGTCGCCGCGCCGGGCGACCCGGCGCAGGGCGCGCTCGGACATCGCGCCCAGGTAGAAGGGCGGCCGCGGCCGCCGCGCCGGCTTCAGCGGTGCGTGGTGTTCGGGTACGGAGAGCTGGTCGCCCTCGTACCGCGCGGGGTCGTCGGTCCAGATGGCGTCGAGCGCGTCGAGCAGTTCCTCCATCCGGGCGCCGCGGCGGGTGAAGTCCAGGCCGGCCGCCTGGTACTCCTCGGGCGACCAGCCGACGCCGAAGCCGGGAAGCAGGCGCCCGCCGCTGATCAGGTCGATGGTCGTCAGCGACCTGGCCAGCTGGACGGGCGGGTAGAGCGGGGCGACCAGGACGTGGGAACCCAGCAGTACGCGGCTGGTCGCGGCGGCGGCGACACCGAGGAGGACGAACGGGTCGGCGGCGGGGTTCAGTTCCTCGGGGATGGTGTCGCCCTGGCCGCCGTACCCCACGACGGGGCGGACCGCGGCCAGGTTGCGGTCCCCCACCCAGAGACTGGCACCCCCGGCCTCCTCGATCGCGGCGGCGAACGTACCGGCCCGGGCGACGCCGGATGCCTGGTGGTGGAACTGGGGGAGAGCGAAACCGATCTTCATGACGTCCTTCGCATCGTGATCCTGATCGGGTGGGCCTACCCCGACGAAGGCACCACACACGCAACTTCGATCAGAATGCGACTAGTTGACGACCGTCGCCCTCTCGACCGGCGACGCCCGAGAGCGCGTGCGGGCCGAGCGGCTGCTCGATCTGGTGCCGGACGGCCTCACCCGCCGCGACCGCCGACACCCGTGCGGGGACCGAGCCGGTGTGAATTCGGGATTGGGTAAGAATCGCAGAAACCGTTCACTCGACTGCCGCGCATCCGACGGAGTAGGCAGACGTTACTTCGGATATGACCGAGGAAAACGGGGAATTGACGGCGCTCGGCCCGTACACCTACAGGCCCGGCGAAGATCACTTTCCGTCACCGAGTGACGGAACCCTGACCAGAGGCGGGCGCCCCGTTCCTCTGCGGGTGACCGAACCGGTCCTGCAACGCTTCCTGGACGTCATGACGGAACTGGAGACCGGCCTCGCCGAGCGCTGGGGCAGGGCGCAGTCCTCCCTGACGTGCCCCCCGGCGGAGTGACCGGCGCGTCGTGCACGAAGAACACACCTACCCTCACATGCCGTACGGCGAAGGCTCGTTCCGCACCACGGGCAGCGGGCGGCACCGGGCACCACAGGAAGCCTACGGGGAAGCCCTCGTCCCGCCCGAACCCGGCTGGGACCCGGCCGAGGAACTCGCGTTCCTGCTCCAGGACGCGGTGGAGCAGCAGCCCGCCGTCCCGTACGGCATGGACACCTCGGCGATCCCGCCGGTGCCGGGCACGCCGCTGAGCAATCTGCAGGAAATCACCGCGGAACTGCCCCCGTTGAGAGACGCGCCCACCAGTCACCGCCGCGTCCGCCGCCCGAAGGTGAGCCGGCTGCGCGCCGCGAGCCTGTTCGTGGCGGCGCTGGCCGCCGTCATCGCGGCCTCCGTCAGCCTGTTCGGCGGCATGGTGGCCTACGAGCCGCTGCGGCTGGCCGCCGTCACGCGTACTCGCGGCAGCGTCGTGTCCTGGTGGCCGCTGCTGGTCTACGGACCCTGGCTGGTGGCGTCGCTGGCGGTGCTGCGGTCGGCCCTGCACCAGCGCCGCGCGGTCCACTCCTGGGCCGTCGTCCTGCTGTTCTCGGCCATCGCGATGCTGCTGTGCATCGCGGAGGCGCCGCGCACGGTCAGCGACGGGGCCGCCGCGGCGCTGCCGGGTCTCGCCTCGCTGGTCTGCTTCCAGCAGATCGTCCGGCAGATCACGCTCACCCGGCCGCCCCGCCGGGCGGTGCCGCGCCACCGGCAGCGTGCGGAGGCCGCGCCGGGCGACGAGGCGGCGGACACGGCCGGCCAGGACCCGGTGTCCCTACCGCAGCAGCGGCAGAGCACTCAGCGCGCGCCTCGGCCGGGCACGGGCCCCAAAAAGCGAACATGACTCTGTGTGACTGACCTCGGGGACTAATACAGCACTTACGAAAGGCGCCCAATTCCTTCCCGCCGCCTCCCGGAGAACGAACGGATAATTCCTTCTCCGGGAAGTGGTGGTGGCGTTGGGCGCCGTCCGCTCAGCCCGCCACCAGCTTCACGTCCTGGTCCTTCCGCGCGTGGAAGCTCGGCAGCGGCAGGCCGCTGGTGATCCGCAGCTCCATCAGCGTCGCCTCGACGTGGGCCGCGCCGGGCTTGAGCAGGTCGGTGGAGGGCGTGCCCGTGTTGGTCCAGCGGTGCTCCTTGCCGTCGCAGACCGCGCGGGTGCCGCCGATGCCGTGGCGGACGGACGAGTCGTCGCCCTGGCGCACGATGGAGCTGACGAAGACGGCACCGTCGGCGGCGGTGCAGCGGTAGGTGCCGGTGAGGGTGACGGTGCCGTCGGCGGCGACGCGGCCGGTCCGGGCGACCGTCACGGACTCCGTGACGGCGGGGGTGTCGGCGGTGGCGTCGGCGGGGGCCGCCGTCGCTGCGGGGGCGGCAGGCAGGAACAGGGCGGCGCCGGCGGCCGCGGCGAGGACCGCGGATCGTACGGGCATGGGGGGACCTCCCGATCGGTCGGAATGGGGTGTTCCACTGGTACCGGGCGGATGGGCCGGCGCCAGTGACCGTCACCCCTTCGGTGGCGAGTCCGCCTCGGCCGCCGTCCGTGAACCGTCGCCGGGTTGTCCGGGTGTTGTCACGCTTGCCGCCCGGGCCTTGGCGACGAGTTCCCGGCGGGCGCACGGTCTGTTCATGCGACGGTCCCATGACGGGACGGTCTCCCGACGTGGAGGTGCGCCATGTGTACCCACCGGTCTTCCTGCCCCGCGGCCGACTCCCCCGCGACCGACTCCGTCGTCGCGCACATCGTCGCCGCCCACCC
The DNA here is from genome assembly GCF_036246005.1 of Streptomyces sp. NBC_01723. NCBI lineage: Bacteria > Bacillati > Actinomycetota > Actinomycetes > Kitasatosporales > Streptomycetaceae > Streptomyces > Streptomyces sp. NBC_01723. The sequence continues at coordinate 6,390,746 of NZ_CP109171.1, read as the reverse complement.
GGAGCAGGGGTGGCACCTGCTGTGCGACGGCACGATCGTCTTCGACGACACCGGTGAGCTGCGGCCCGACGGCCGGGTGGTCGCGCCGCGCCGGATGCCCGCCGGGCGCCTGGCGATGGCGGCCTGAGCCCGACCGCCGGCCGGGTGCCGCTCAGCGTTCCGGCTCAGCGTCTCTCCGCTCAGCGCTTCTCGGCGATGAACTCCCGCAGCAGGGAGGCGAGCAGCTCCGGCTGGTCCTCGGGGATCAGCGTCCGGGCGTCCTCGACCTCCACCAGCCGCCCCTGCGGGAGGAGTTCGGCCAGGCGCCGGCCGTGGGCGCGGGGCATCATCAGGTCCTCGGTCGCCCAGACGACGAGTGCGGGCCGGTCGAACCTCCGCAACCCCTGGGCGGCCTCCAGCAGTTCGTCGCCGCGGACGTGGGTGTTGTAGTGCCGGAAGTCGCGGCGGATCGCCGGATCGGTGCGCAGGGGGCGCAGCCAGCCGTCGACGACCGCGTCCGGCACGGGCCGCTTGGTGAGGGCGCCGATCCCGACGGGGAGGCGGCGCAGCGGCTTCAGGCCCAGGGTGCGGACCAGCAGGGGCACGCCGCCGGGCAGGCGGCAGGCGACGCCGATCAGCTTTCCCGGCAGTCCCGGCGGGTAGTTGTCGAAAGCCTCGCACGCGACGAGCACCAGCCGTGCCAGCCGCTCCGGGTGCCGGGCCGCCACCGTCTGGGCGCGTCCGCAGTCGTTCTCGACCAGGGTCACGTCGGTCAGGTCGAGGCGGCCGAGGAACTCCGCGATCAGTTCGTTGACGAGGTCCGGCGTGGGCGGCCGGGTCAGCGGCCGGCGGTGGGAGCCGTAGGGCAGGGTCGGCGCGATCACCCGGTGGTCGGCGCGCAGGTCGGCGAGGACCCCGCGCCAGACGGTCGCGTCGTGGACGAGACCGTGGAGGAGCACGACGACCGGGCCGTCCCCGCCGGTGTCCTCGTACTCGATGGTCCCCGCGCTCAGTTCGATGTCCGGCATGCCGGAACTCTAGGGCGGGCGGGCGCTTCGCGGCAGTGGGCGCTACGGCAGTACCGCGAAGCCGTCGAGTTCCACCATCGCCCGTTCGTCCCAGAGGCGTACCACCTCCACGACCGCCATCGCCGGGTAGTCGCGGCCGGCCAGTCGGCGCCAGGTGCGGCCGAGGTCGGCGGCGTGGGTGCGGTAGGCGGCGACGTCCGTGGCGTAGACGGTGACGCGGGCGAGGTCGGCGGGGGTTCCGCCGGCGGCTCGCAGGGCGGTCAGGAGGTTGGTGAGGGCCTGTTCGAACTGGGCGGGGAGGGTGTCGCCGGTGACCTTGCCGTCGGTGTCCAGGGCGGTCTGGCCGGCCAGGAACACGACGCGGGTGCCGGTGGCGACGACGGCGTGCGAGAACCCGGTGGGCGGGGAGAGTTCGGGCGGGTTCACCCGTTCGGCGGTCATGTACCGGCCTCCTCGGTCGTCGTGTCGTGCGTGCGGTACAGCTCCTTGGCGATGATGCCGCGCTGCACCTCGCTCGCGCCCTCGTAGACGCGGGGTGCGCGCACCTCGCGGTAGAGGTGTTCGAGGAGGTGGCCGCGGCGCAGGGCGCGGGCGCCGTGCAGTTGGACGGCCCGGTCGACGACGTACTGGGCGGTCTCGGTGGCGAGGAGTTTCGCCATCGCCGCGCGCCGCGGGACGTCCGGGGCGCCCTCGTCGTACGCCGTCGCCGCCGCGTACACCATCAGGCGGGCGGCCTCGGTGCGCAGGGACATCTCGGCGACCTGGTGGGCGACGGTCTGGAGGTCGCGCAGCTTGCCGCCGAAGGCGTCGCGGGAGGTGGTGTGCGCGACGGTGGCGTCGAGGGCGGCCTGCGCCATGCCGACGGCGAAGGCGCCGACGCTGGGCCGGAACAGGTTGAGGGTGTCCATCGCGACCCGGAAGCCACGGTCCGGCTCGCCGAGCACGTCGTCCGCGGTGACGGGCACGGCGTCGAAGGCGAGGGCGCCGATGGGGTGCGGCGAGAGCATGTCGAGCGGGCTGCCGGAGAGGCCGGGCCGGTCGGCGGGCACGAGGAAGGCGGTGACGCCGCGGGCGCCGGCGCCGGGTGTGGTGCGGGCGAACACGGTGTAGAAGTCGGCTTCGGGCGCGTTGGAGATCCAGCACTTCTCGCCGGTGAGCCGCCAGCCGGAGCCGCCGTCGGGGTCGGCGTTCAGGGCGACGGGGCCCGACGGGGCGTCGGCGGCGACCGCGCGGTCTCCGGGGGCGGGCACGTTCGCGTCGTCCTCGGCGGCGGGTGCCACGGCGTCCCGGCCGGTGCCGGTGCCCTCGGTGGCCCAGGCGGACTCGGCCGGCGGGGCCGTACCCGTGCCGCTTCCCGCGGCCTCCCCCGCCGGGCCCCCGCGCTCCCCCGCGGCGGGCCGCGACGCGGACGGGGTCGCCGTGAGGGTCAGGGCCGCCGCGTCCGAGCCGGCGTCGGGCTCGCTGAGGGCGAAGGCGGCGACCGTCGTGCCGGCGACGACGCCGGGGAGCCAGCGGGCGCGCTGGGTCCCGGTGCCGTGGGCGTGCACCGGGTGGGCGCCGAGGCCCTGGAGGGCGAGGGCGGTCTCGGCCTCCGTGCAGGCGTGGGCGAGGGACTCGCGCATCAGGCACAGGTCGAGCGCGCCCGAGGTGAACAGGCGGGAGAGCAGCCCCAGGGCGCCGAGTTCGGCGACGAGGGCACGGTTGACGTGGCCGGGCTCCCCCTTGTCCGCCAACGGACGCAGCCGTTCGGCGGCCAGGGCGCGCAGCTCCCCGCACCAGGTGATTTGTGCCGGTTCGAGCGAGAATGCGGTCATCGCCGATCCTTCCCCTGCTCCGCTGCGGCCGCTGGGTCTCACCCGAGGTTATCGCGCCCCGTTGACTGTCGTCACCAACGCGATACGCTCGATGCGCGTGCCCACCACGACAAAGGGGGCGAACCGCCATGGCAGCTCCGCACCGCGCGGAACCGAGCCGCTCCGCCCACGTCGACACCTTCGCGCGCGAGCACCTGCCACCCCCCGACCAGTGGCCGCAGCTCCGCTTCGACCTGCCGGAGCTGCGCTACCCCGCGCGGCTGAACTGCGCCGCCGAGCTGCTCGCCGGCCCGCCCGGCGACCGCCCGGTCTTCCGCACCGCCACCGGGGACACCTGGAGCTACGGCCTGCTCCGGGACCGCGTCGACCGGATCGCCCACGCGCTCACCGGCGAGCTGGGCGTCGTACCGGGCAACCGGGTGCTGCTGCGCGGCCCCACCACGCCCTGGCTGGCCGCCTGCTGGCTGGCGGTGCTGAAGGCGGGCGCGGTGGCGGTCACCGTGCTGGCCCAGCAGCGCCCGCACGAGCTGGGCGCGATCTGCGAGATCGCCCGGGTGCGGCACGCCCTGTGCGACGTCCGGTCCGTCGACGACCTCGCCAAGGCGGAGATCCCCGGCCTGCGGATCACGACGTACGGCGGGGACGCCCCCGACGACCTGCTGGCCCGCACGGCGGCGGACACGGCGCCCGGCACGCCGTACCCGGCCGTGGACACCGCGGCCGACGACGTGGCGCTGATCGCCTTCACCTCGGGCACCACCGGCCGCCCCAAGGGCTGCATGCACTTCCACCGTGACGTGCTGGCCATCGCCGACACCTTCTCCCGGCACGTGCTCAAGCCGGACCCGGACGACGTCTTCGCGGGCAGCCCGCCGCTCGGCTTCACCTTCGGTCTCGGCGGGCTGGTGATCTTCCCGATGCGGGCCGGCGCGAGCGCCCTGCTGCTCGAACAGGCGGGCCCCAGGCAACTCTTGCCGGCCGTCGCCGAGCACCGGGTGTCGGTGCTGTTCACCGCGCCGACGGCGTACCGCGCGATGCTCGACGAGCTGGACGGGTACGACGTGTCGAGCCTCAGGCGGTGCGTCTCGGCGGGCGAGAACCTGCCCGCGGCCACCTGGCAGGCCTGGTACGAGCACACCGGGCTGCGTGTCATCAACGGCATCGGCGCCACCGAGCTGCTGCACATCTTCGTCTCCGCCGCCGACGGCGACATCAGACCGGGCACGACGGGCGTCCCGGTGCCGGGCTGGCACGCGCGCGTGCAGGACGCCCGCGGCGTGCCGGTACCCGACGGCGAGCCGGGACTGCTCGCCGTGCGCGGTCCGGTGGGCTGCCGGTATCTCGCCGACCCGCGGCAGCGGGAGTACGTGCGCGACGGCTGGAACATCACCGGGGACACGTACATACGGGAGCCCGACGGCTACCTCCGGTACGTGGCCCGGGCCGACGACATGATCATCTCCGCCGGGTACAACATCGCGGGACCGGAGGTCGAGGACGCGCTGCTGCGGCATCCGGACGTCGTGGAGGCGGCCGTGGTGGGCCGGCCGGACTCCCGGCGCGGGCAGATCGTGGTGGCCCACGCCGTACTGAAGGAGGGCGCCGGCCGGGACGCCGAGGCGCTGCGCGCCTTCCTGCGGGAGGAGCTGGCGCCGTACAAGTGCCCGCGGGAGATCGTCTTCCTGGACGCGCTGCCGCGCACGGCGACCGGCAAGCTCCAGCGGTACCGGCTCCTGTCCGACGACATAAGATGATCAACGTGTACGACCAGCACGCGCAGCACGCCCCGAGGTCCCTCATCGTCACGCTCTACGGCGCCTACGGCCGTTTCGCGCCGGGCCCGGTGCCCGTCGCGGAGCTGATCCGGCTGCTGGGCGCGGTCGCGGTGGACGCCCCTTCCGTGCGCTCGTCGGTGTCCCGGCTGAAACGGCGCGGGCTGCTGCTGCCCGCCCGGACCGCCGAGGGCGCGGCGGGCTACGAACTGTCGCCCCAGGCACGTCAGTTGCTGGACGACGGCGACCGGCGCATCTACGCCGCGGCCCCGCACGACGACGAGGGCTGGGTGCTCGCCGTGTTCTCCGTGCCGGAGTCGGAGCGGCAGAAGCGGCACGTCCTGCGCTCCCGGCTGGCCGGCCTCGGCTTCGGCAGCGCGGCCCCGGGCGTGTGGATCGCCCCGGCCCGGCTGTACGAGGAGACGCGGCACACGCTGGGCCGCCTGGACCTGGACTCCTACGTGGACTTCTTCCGCGGCGAGCACCTGGGTTTCACGCCGACCGCGCAGGCCGTGGCGCGCTGGTGGGACCTGGCGGCGATCGCCAAGGAGCACGAGGCGTTCCTCGACCGCCACGCGCGCGTACTGCGCGACTGGGAGGGCCGGGCGGACACTCCGCCCGAGGATGCCTACCGCGACTACCTCCTCGCCCTGGACTCCTGGCGCCACCTGCCCTACACGGACCCGGGGCTGCCCGCCCGGCTGCTGCCCGCCGAGTGGCCCGGCACGCGCTCGGCCGCCGTCTTCCGCGCCCTGCACGAGCGGCTGCGCGACGCGGGCTCCCGCTTCGCGGCCCTCGGAGCACCAACCGGCCCCGCCGAGTGACCCCCGTCACACTTTTCCGGGATCAGGGAACCCTCAGTCTTCTCAGACCCTCTTCTCAGGTTTCTCACCTACCGTGCGGACGCATGAGTCTCGCGCGCAACTTGAACCGGGCCCTGACCGTCACCACCGGCCTCCAGGTGCGGAGAGCACCCCAGGCCGTGAAGGGGAAGGAGAAGTCCGCCGCGCCGAAACCGGCGGCGGCGCGCCCCGCGGCCGCCTACCGATGTCCGTCCTCCGAGGAACTTCCCACCGAGCGGCTGCTGCGGCGGCCCGTCTTCATCATCTCGTCCATCCGCTCCGGCTCCACTCTGCTGCGCATGATGCTGGGCGCCCACCCGCGGCTGCACGCCCCGCACGAGCTGCACATAGGCAGGCTGGAGGTCGTCTGCACCAACTGGTTCTCCGAACGCGCGATGGGCGCCCTCGACCTGAAGCGCGGCGACCTGGAGCACCTGCTCTGGGACCGTGTCCTGCACCGCGAACTGACCAGGTCCGGCAAGGACTTCGTGGTCGAGAAGACCCCGGCCAACGTCTACATGTACCAGCGCCTCAAGGACTGCTGGCCCGACGCCCGCTTCGTCTTCCTGCTGCGCCACCCCGTCTCGGTCGCCCGCTCCTGGCACGAGACCGACCCCGTCAAGCGGCCGTACGACACGGCCGTCGCCGACGTGCTCAAGTACCTGACGGCCGTCGAGGAGGCCCGGGCGGCGGACGCCGAGGGTTTCACCGTGCGCTACGAGGACATCACCGACGACCCGGGCCGCGAGATGCGCCGCCTGTGCGCGTTCCTCGGCGTCGACTACGCCCCGGCCATGCTGGACTACGGCAAGAAGAGCGGCGGCGAGCTGGTCAGGGGGCTCGGCGACTGGCGCGACAACATCCGCACGGGCACCGTGCAGCCGGGCCGCGCGCTGCCCGACGCGGACGAGGTCCCGGAGCCGCTGCGCCCGGTCTGCGAGGCCTGGGGCTACGCCTCCTGAGGCCCGCCGCGCAGCGTGAGCCGGGGCCTCGGGGCGTCGGTGCGTCCGGTGCGCGGCGGACGGCTGCCCGCCCGGTACGGCGCCGGCCAGGCCGCTCCCGGGCCCTCGTACCCCTGCTCGGCCGCGGCGTGCAGCGTCCAGTGCGGGTCGTAGAGGTGCGGGCGGGCGAGGGCGCACAGGTCGGTGCGTCCGGCCAGGATCAGTGAGTTGACGTCGTCCCAGGAGGAGATCGCGCCGACGGCGATCACCGGGACGCCCGCCTCGTGGCGGATGCGGTCCGCGTACGGCGTCTGGTACGACCGCCCGAACTCGGGCCGTTCGTCGGACACGACCTGCCCCGTGGACACGTCGACGGCGTCCACCCCGTGCGCCGCGAAGGCGCGGGCGATCGCCACGGCCTCCTCGGCGCCGGTGCCGCCCTCGGCCCAGTCGGTGGCGGAGACGCGCACGGTCATGGGCCGCTCCCCGGGCCACACCTCGCGTACGGCGTCGAAAACCTCCAGCGGGAAGCGGAGCCGCTTCTCCGGTGAGCCGCCGTAGGCGTCGGTGCGCCGGTTGGTGAGCGGGGAGAGGAAGCCGGAGAGCAGGTAGCCGTGGGCGCAGTGCAGTTCGAGCAGGTCGAAGCCGGCCCGGGCGGCGCGGGTCGCGGCGGACGTGAACTGCTCGCGGATGTCCGTGAGCTGTGCCCGGGACAGCTCGCGGGGCGTCTGGCCGCCGGGCCTGTACGGCAGCGGGGAGGGCGCCACCAGGGGCCAGTTGCCCTCCGGCAGCGGTTCGTCCATGCCCTCCCACATCAGCCGGGTCGAGCCCTTGCGTCCGCTGTGCCCGAGCTGCACGCCGATCGCGGTGCCCGGGGCGCTCGCGTGCACGAAGTCGGTGATCCGCCGCCACGCCTCGCCCTGCCGGCCGGTGTAGAGGCCCGCGCAGCCGGGGGTGATGCGGCCCTCGGCGCTGACGCACACCATCTCCGTCATCACCAGGCCGGCACCGCCGAGGGCGCGGGCGCCCAGGTGGACCAGGTGGAAGTCGCCGGGGACGCCGTCGACGGCGGAGTACATGTCCATCGGGGACACCACGACGCGGTTGCGCAGGGTCAGGTCGCGCAGCCGGAACGGGGTGAACATCGGGGGCGTGCCGGGCGGGCAGCCGAACTCGCGCTCCACGGACCCGGTGAAGCCCGGGTCGCGCAGCCGCAGGTTGTCGTGGGTGACCCGGCGGCTGCGGGTGAGCAGGTTGAAGGCGAACTGGCGGGGCGGCTGGTCGACGTAGCGGGCCAGGTCCTCGAACCACTCCAGGCTGGCCTTGGCCGCGCGCTGGGTCGAGGCGACGACGGGGCGCCGCTCCTCCTCGTAGGCGGCCAGGGCGTCGGCGAGGGAGGGCTGCTCCTCCAGGCAGGCGGCCAGCGCGAGGGCGTCCTCCACGGCGAGCTTCGTGCCGGAGCCGATGGAGAAGTGGGCGGTGTGGGCGGCGTCGCCGAGCAGGACGGTGTTGCCGTGCGACCAGCGTTCGTTGACGACGGTGCGGAAGGTGGTCCACGCGGAGTTGTTGGAGCGCAGCGGGTTGCCCCCGAGGGCCTCGGCGAAGACCTTGGCGCAGCGGGCGGTGGACTCCGCCTCGTCGAGTTCGTCGAAGCCGGCCGCCCGCCAGACCTCCTCGCGCATCTCCACGATGACGGTCGAGGCGCCGGCCGCGTAGGGGTAGCCGTGCAGTTGCATCACGCCGTGCTCGGTCTCGGCGATCTCGAAGCGGAAGGCGTCGAAGGCGAAGTCGGCGGCCAGCCAGATGTAGCGGCAGCGGTGGGTGGTGACGCGGGGCCGGAAGACCTCGCGACAGGCCTCGCGGGTGGCGCTGTGCACGCCGTCGGCGGCGACGACGAGGTCGTACGTCCGCGCCAGCGTCCCGGGGTCCGGGGCCTCGGCCTGGAAACGGAGGTCGACGCCGAGGGCGCGGCAGCGGTCGTGCAGGATCTCCAGGAGGCGGCGGCGGCCGAGGGCGGCGAACCGGTGTCCTCCGGAGGTGTGGCGGTGGCCCCGGTGGACGATGTCGATGTCGTCCCAGCGGACGAAGTCGGCTTTGAGGGCGGCGTAGACGTCCGCGTCGGCGTGTTCGATGCCGCCGAGGGTTTCGTCGGAGAGGACGACTCCGAAGCCGAAGGTGTCGTCGGGGGCGTTGCGTTCGTAGACGGTGATCTCGCGGTGGGGGGCGAGGCGTTTGAGGAGGGCGGCGGCGTAGAGGCCGCCGGGGCCTCCGCCGACGATCGCCACGTTCAAGGGGTGACCTGCCTTCGCGGGCGAGTGCGGCGCCGTCGTGGCTGGTCGCGCCCCGCGGCGGAGCCGCAAATCGACACGGTCCCGCGCCCCTCGGGCCGGCATGCTCCCCTGCGCCGAGAACACCTCTACCTCCCTCGCCACTTCGGAGGGCGTTTCTCCGTGAACGACGCGTGGAATTCCGCGTAGTCCTCGCCGGTCATCAGGAGGGCCTGGGTGGAGGCGTCCAGTTCGATCGCCGTGGCCAGGGGCATGTCCAGCTCGGCGGTGAGGAGGGCCTTGGTCTGGGCGTGCGCGAGGGCGGGGCCGTCGGCGAGGCGGTGGGCGAGGGCGTGGGCGGCCTCGTCGGCGCGGCCCTCGTCGGTCAGCTCGCTGATCAGGCCGATGCGCTCGGCCTCGGGCGCCCGCACCGTGTCGCCGAGCATCAGCAGCCGGGTGGCGTGGCCGAGGCCGACGACGCGGGGCAGCAGGTACGCGGCGCCCATGTCGCCGCCGGAGAGGCCGACGCGGGTGAAGAGGAAGGCGAAGCGGGCGGACGGGTCGGCGACGCGGAAGTCGGCGGCCAGCGCGAGGACCGCGCCCGCGCCCGCGGCGACGCCGTGCAGCGCGGCGATCACCGGGAACGGGCACTCCCGTACCGCGCGCACCACCTGGCCGGTCATCCGGTTGAAGTCCAGCAGCTGGGCGGTGTCCATGGACAGCGTCGCGCCGATGATCTCGTCGACGTCGCCGCCGGAGCAGAAGCCGCGGCCCTCGCCGGCCAGCACCAGGGCGCGTACGGACCGCTCCCGGGACAGTTCCGCGAGCAGGTCGCGCAGGTCGGCGTAGGCCTCGAAGGTGAGGGCGTTGAGTTTGTCGGGGCGGGCGAGGGTGACGGTGGCGACGCCGTCGGCGCGCTCGACGCGCAGGTGCCGCCAGTCGGAGGTGGGGGCGGCGGAGCCGGTGAAGGGACTCATGACGGGCGGGGCCTCCTAGGGCGGGCACGGCCTCACTGAGCGTGGTGTCTCGCGGCCCTTCGAAGTTATCACCCTTCCGTGACCGTCGTCACGAGTGCGCGATACTTTGGTCCCGTACCGGAGGGTCGAAGGTCCCGGGGGTGCCCGTCGAACGGCTCTGCCGGGTGGCGCCGTACCATTCATACGGTTGAAAGCAGGACAGGACGCCCTGCTCCACGAAACGGACCCGCCGTGCAAGATCACTCCAAAGCTCCCGCCTCCTGGCGCATCGCGCTGCCGCACTCCGCCGCGGCCGTGCCGGTGGCCCGTGCCCTGGTGCGCACGGCCCTGGCCGAGCTGGAGCACACGACGGACGGCGACACCGCGGAGCTGCTGACGGCGGAGCTGGTCGCCAACGCCGTGGAGCACACCTCGGGCGGGACGCCGATCGAGCTGGTGGTGGAGCTGAGGCCGACCGGCTGCCAGGTCGAGGTGCACGACCCGGACCCGGCACCGCCCGCCGACCTCACCCGCCCCGGGATCGAGCCGCCCGACCCGTGGCAGGAACACGGGCGCGGTCTGCTGCTGATCCGCGCCCTCAGCTCGTCCTGCGGTCACCGGCCCGCCGGCTCGGGCAAGGCGGTCTGGTTCAGGCTTCCTGCGGTACCCGCTCCGCGTTGCTCTCCGGAGTGACCTCCGCGCGGGCGAGACGGGAGTGCCGGCGGCCGTAGGCCGTGTACACCAGCAGCCCCACCGCCAGGAACACCGCGAACTGGAGCCAGGTGGCGCCGCCCGTCTCGTACATCAGGTAGAGGCAGAAACCGACGCCGAGGAGCGGGGTCACCGGGTACAGCGGCACCCGGAAGGTGCGGGCCAGGCCCGGCTCGCGGCGGCGCAGCGCGATGACGGAGACGTTCACGGCGGCCATGGTGGCGAGGGTGCCGATGGTGCACAGGTTGACCACCGCGTCCAGCGGCGCGAAGGCCGCGGGGAGGGCGAAGACCACGCCGACGATCAGGGTGCCGGCGACCGGGGTGGCGGTGCGCGGCGACACCTTCTCGAAGACCCGCGGGATCAGTCCGTCCCGGGACATCGACATCAGGATGCGGGTCTGGCCGTACATGACGGCGAGCACCACCGAGGCGATGGCGACGACCGCGCCGAAGGCGACCACCCCGCCGCCGACCGTGGAGCCGGTGACCTCGTTCACGACGTACGACAGGGCGGCGGGCCGGTCGCCGACCGCGTCGCCGCCGACGGCGCCGATCGCGGCGACGGCGACCGCGCAGTAGAGCAGGGTGACCAGGCCGATGCAGACCAGGATCGCGACGGGGATGTCCCGGCGCGGGTTCTTGGCCTCCTCGCCGGCCGTGGTGATCGCGTCGAAGCCGATGTACGAGAAGAAGGCGGCCGTGGTGCCGGCGCCGATGCCGCCGAGGCCGGCCGGTGAGAACGGGCTGAGGTTGCCGTCCTTGAAGGCGACGAAGCCGATGGCGCAGAAGGCGATCAGGACGGCCAGCTTGAGGACGGCCATCGCGGCCGTGGCCCGGGCGCTCTCCCGCACACCGCGCACCAGCAGGACGCAGGCCAGGGCGATGACGATCACCGCGGGCAGGTTCACCGCGCCGCCGTCGCCGGGACCCGCGGACAGGGCGTGCGGCAGCTGGATGCCGAGGACGCTGTCGAGCAGCTCGTTGACGTACTGGCTCCAGCCGACCGCGACCGCGGAGACCGAGACGCCGTACTCCAGGAGCAGGCACCAGCCGACGAGGAAGGCGGTGCGCTCGCCGAGCCCGGCGTAGGCGAAGGAGTACGAGGAGCCGGAGACCGGGATCGCGCCGCCCAGCTCGGCGAAGGCGAACGCGGTGAAGACGCAGGTGATCGCGGCCAGCACGAAGGAGACGACGACGGCCGGGCCGGCCTCGGCGACGGAGTCGGACAGGCCGACGAAGATGCCGGTGCCGACGATCGCGCCGACGCCGAAGCAGACGAGCTGGAAGAGGCCCATCGTGCGCTTCAGGCCGTGGCCTTCGCGGTCGGCGCCGGATTCGGCGATGAGGACCTGGGGGGACTTGATACGGGAAGCGGGCATTGCGGGTGGTGCTCGTTTCTGGTGGTGCGGGGCGCGACGGTGGTCGCGGCGGCGGCTCCGGAAGGGGTGGCTCCGAGGCCGCCGGACAGCATAGGGCCTGTTCAGGCGAGGGTGGCCACGAGTACGGCCTTGATCGTGTGCAGCCGGTTCTCCGCCTCGTCGAAGACGACGGAGTGCGCGGACTCGAAGACCTCGTCCGTGACCTCCAGGGACTCCAGGCCGTGGGCCTCGAAGATCTCCTGGCCGACCTTGGTGCCCAGGTCGTGGAAGGCGGGCAGGCAGTGGAGGAACTTGACGTCCGGGTTGCCGGTGGCGCGCAGGACGTCCATGGTCACCGCGTAGGGGGCGAGGGCCTTGATCCGCTCGGCCCAGACCTCCTTGGGCTCGCCCATGGAGACCCAGACGTCGGTGACGACGAACCCGGCGCCGCGCACCCCCTCGTCCACGTCCTCGGTGAGGGTGATCCGCGCCCCGCTGGACTCGGCCAGCCCCCTCGCCCGGTCGACGACCTCCTGAGCGGGCCAGTAGGCGCGCGGGGCCACGATGCGCACGTCCATGCCGAGCAGGGCGCCGGTGACCAGGTAGGAGTTGCCCATGTTGAAGCGGGCGTCACCGAGGTACGCGAAGGCCGTCTCCGACAGCGGCCGGTCGGTTTGCTCGGTCATCGTGAGCACGTCGGCGAGCATCTGGGTGGGGTGCCAGTCGTCGGTCAGGCCGTTGTAGACGGGGACGCCGGCGAAGGCGGCCAGCTCCTCGACCTTGGCCTGGCTGTCGCCCCGGTACTGGATCGCGTCGTACATGCGCCCCAGGACGCGCGCGGTGTCCTTCACGGACTCCTTGTGCCCGATCTGCGAGCCGGCAGGGTCGAGGTAGGTCGTCGAGGCGCCCTGGTCGGCGGCGGCGACCTCGAACGCGCAGCGGGTGCGCGTCGAGGTCTTCTCGAAGATCAGCGCGATGTTCCTGCCCTGGAGATACCGCGTCTCGGCCCCGGCCTTCTTCGCCGCCTTCAGCTCCGCGGCCAGTTCGACCAGGCCGCGGAACTCCTCCTCGGTGAGATCCAGCTCCTTGAGGAAGTGGCGGCCGGCGAGGGCGGTCGGGACTGTCGCCATGGGGCGCTCCAGAGGTACAGGGTCGGGGAGAGTGACTCTGGAAGTCTATACGACCTTCTGAATTTCTATACAGGTGCCCGCTCCACCGGGCAGCTCATGCAGCGCGGCCCGCCCCTGCCCCGGCCCAGCTCGCTGCCGGGGATCTCGATCACCTCGATGCCCTGCTTGCGCAGGTGGGTGTTGGTGGTGGCGTTCCGTTCGTAGGCGACCACCACCCCCGGCTCGACGGCCAGCACGTTGCAGCCGTCGTCCCACTGCTCGCGTTCGGCGGCGTGGACGTCCTGGGTCGCGGTCAGGACCCGGATCTCGCCCAGCCCGAGCGCGGCGGCCATCGCGCGGTGCATGTGCTCCGGCGGATGGTCGGTGACCTTCAGGTCCTTCTCCCCCGCGCCCGGCTCGATCGTGTAGGAGCGGAGCATGCCGAGCCCGGCGTACTGGGTGAAGGTGTCGCCGTCGACCATCGTCATCACCGTGTCCAGGTGCATGAAGGCACGCCGCTTGGGCATGTCGAGGGCCACGATGGTGCGGGCCGAGCCCGCGGCGAACAGCTTGTGGGCGAGCATCTCGACGGCCTGGGGCGTGGTCCGCTCGCTCATGCCGGTGAGCACGGCGCCGTCGCCGATCACGAGGACGTCGCCGCCCTCGATGGTGGAGGGGTAGTCGGCCTGCCCCTCGGACCACAGGTGGAAGGTCTCGTCCCGGAACAGCGGGTGGTGCCGGTAGATCGCCTCGAAGTGGACCGTCTCGCGCTGCCGGGCGGGCCAGCGCATGGCGTTGATGGAGACGCCGTCGTAGATCCAGGCGGAGGTGTCCCGGGTGAAGAGGTGGTTGGGCAGCGGGCCGAGCAGGAAGTCGTCCAGCTCCATGGCGTGGAAGCGCACGGAGGTCGGCTCCGGGTGCGCCTCGAGGAACTCCCGCTTGGTCATGCCGCCGACCAGGACCTCGGCGAGTTCGTGGGCGGGCAGGTTCTCGAAGGCGGCCCGGAGATGGTCCGTGGCCAGCACTCCGTACTCCTTCTCGTCGAAGACCCGGTCCAGGACGAGCCGGCGGGCCGCCGGGACGTCGAGGGTCTCCGTGAGCAGGTCGCCGAAGAGGTGGACGGCGACCCCGCGGTCGCGGAGCACGTCCGCGAACCCGTCGTGCTCGGCGCGCGCCCGGCGCACCCAGAGCACGTCGTCGAAGAGAAGGGCGTCCTTGTTGCTGGGGGTGAGCCTTTTGAGCTCGAGATCCGGCCGGTGCAGGATGACGCGGCTGAGCCGCCCGGCTTCGGATGCGACGTGGAATCCCATGTCTCCATCCTGACCATTCGGGCCCGCGTTCACCCCCTGCTTTCACGTGCCCGTGGCCACAAGTGCGCCCTCCCGGTGCACCCGTGCGACGTCGGTGTGCCCCCGGGTCCCCGCGTAGACCAGAGCGAGGGCCGGAGCGCCCGGCCACGTGTCAGGGGGGGGAGACCGGGTGAGTCCCGATTCGATGATCGCCCACTTCGTGGGTGCCTCGGCGCTGATCCTGGTGGCCGCGCACGCCGGCGGCTGGCTGGCCAGGCGGCTGCGTCAGCCCTACATCGTGGGACAGCTGGCGGCGGGGATCGCCCTCGGTCCGTCCCTGCTCGGCAGTCTGGCCCCCGACGCGTACGCCGCGCTGTTCCCGGCGGCGATCGGCCCGGCGCTGACCGGCTTCGCGCAGTTCTCCCTGGTGGTGTTCCTGTTCGCGGTGGGCTACGAGCTGGACCTGAAGGTCCTCGGCGACCGGGCGCGCACCTCGGTGACGGTGGCCCTCGCCTCGTTCGTGGTGCCGATGGCCGTGGGGTGCGGCACTGCGCTGCTGTTCCGGGACGCGCTGCACGACCTGGGCATGGAGCGGGAGCCGTCGGTCGCCACGGTGCTCTTCGCGGGGATCGCCCTGTCGATAACGGCGGTGCCGGTGCTGACCGCGATCGTGCGGGAGAACGGGCTGTCGCGCTCGGTGCCGGGGGTGGTGGCGGTCTCGGCGGCCGGGATGCTGGACGCGGTGTGCTGGACGGTACTCGCGGCCGCGCTGCTGGACAGCGGTGCGGGGGACGCGACGCTCGGCTGGCCCTGGCGGGCGGCGCTCGCCGTCGGCTTCGTCACCGTGATGGCACTCGCCGCCCGGCCGGTCCTGCGCCGGCTGCTGTGGCGCACCCGCCTGGAGCCGTCACTGCGACTGGCGCTGCTGATCGGGTTCGCGCTCGGGTCGGCCTGGGTGACGCACTCACTGGGGCTGCACGTGATCTTCGGGGCGCTGCTCGCCGGGGTGGTGGTCCCGCGCGAGGAGGCCGGCACGCTCGACCCCGATCTGCTGCGGCCGCTGCACGAGGTCGGTTCCCTGCTGCTGCCGTTCTTCTTCGTGCTCTCGGGGCAGTCCGTGGCCCTGAACAGCATGACCGGCACGGGCTGGGCGGCCCTGCTGGTGGTGACGGTGCTGGCGGTCGGGACGAAGATCGGCAGCGGGACGGTGGCGGCCCGGCTGGGCGGACTGGACCGGCACGAGGCGCGCACGGTCGGGGTCCTGCTCAGCGCCCGGGGCCTGACCGAGCTGATCGCCCTCAACGCCGGCCTGGAAGCGGGGCTGCTGAGCGGCCCGCTCTACACGGTCCTGGTCTTCATGGCGCTGACCACCACGCTGCTGACCCAGCCGTTCCTGCTGCTGACCCGCCGCCTGGCCGACCGGGACCGCCGCACGGCCCCGGTCCCGGACAGCGCCGTGAAGCCGTCCGCGGGGTGACGCGGCGGTGTCGCCGCGTCACCCGGTTCACAGTCGCGGGTCCACCGGCTCCGACTCCAGCGCCAGCACCCCGAACACCGCCTCGTGCACCCGCCACAGCGGCTCGCCGTCCGCGAGGCGGTCCAGGGCCTCCAGGCCGAGGGCGTACTCGCGGATCGCCAGGGACCGCTTGTGGCCCGGGAACCGTCCGCGCAGGCGGGTGAGGTTGTCGGGGCGGGTGTACTCGGGGCCGTAGATGATCCGCAGGTACTCGCGGCCGCGGCACTTGATGCCGGGCTGGACCAGGCGCCCTCGCGGGTCCCGCACCAGGGCGCCGACCGGCTTGACCACCATGCCCTCACCGCCCCGGCCGGTCATCTCCAGCCACCAGTCGACGCCCGCCGCGACCGACTCGGGGTCGCCGGTGTCGACGTACAGCCGCCGCGTGGTGTGCAGCAGGCCGGTGGTGTCGTGCTCGACGAGGCGGTCGATGAGGGCGAGCTGCTCGTCGTGCGGCAGGGACGCGAGGCTGCGGCCCTGGGCGGCGAGGATCTGGAACGGGGCGAGGCGGACGCCGTCCAGGCCGTCGGTGGTCCAGCAGTAGCGGCGGTAGGCGTCCGTGAAGGCGGCGGCGTCGGCGGACCGTTCGCGCTGGCGGGCGAGGAGGCCGGCGACCTCGACGCCGCGCGCGGCGGCACCCTCCAGCGCGGCGAGCGCGCCCGGGAACACCGCGCCGGAGGCGGCGCCCACGGCGGCGTACTGGGAGCGCAGCAGCCCGGAGGCCTTCAGGGACCAGGGCATCAGCTCGGCGTCCAGCAGCAGCCAGTCGGTGGACAGTTCGTCCCAGAGTCCGGCCTCGCCGATCGCCGCGCGCAGCCGGTCCAGGACCGCCTCGGCCACGGTCGCGTCGTCGAAGAACGGGCGGCCGGTACGGGTGTAGAGGGAGCCCGTGGGTCCTCCCCCACTCTCGGCTCCGCTCGAGCGGGAGGTGCCCCCATCCCCGAAGCGGGCGCGGGCGGCGTCGGCGTCGCGGCACACCAGCGCCACCGCCCGCGAACCCATGTGCTTCTCCTCGCACACGACCCGTGCCACCCCGTCCGCCGCGTACTGCGCGAACGCCTCCTCCGGGTGCTCCAGATAGCCGGCCACCGACGAGGTGGCGGTCGGTGCCATGGTCGGCGGGAGGTACGGCAGCAGCCGGGGGTCGATGGCGAAGCGGCTCATGACCTCCAGGGCCGCCGCGCCGTTCTCCTCGCGCACGGTGACCCGGCCCGCGTGCCGGGTCTCCACCACCCGGCGGCCCCGGACGTCGGCCAGGTCCAGCGGGCGTCCGTCGTGCCCGCCGGGGGCCTCGGTGCGCAGGGGCTTCGCCGGCTCGTACCAGACCCGCTCGGCCGGTACGTCGACCAGCTCGCGCTCCGGCCAGCGCAGCGCGGTCAGCTTGCCGCCGAAGACGGCACCGGTGTCGAGGCAGATGGTGTTGTTCTGTCCTTCTAGCGCAGGTCACGTGCTGCTCGATGGCGCCTCGGGGACGGCAGGGCCCTGATCAGGCATTCATTGCCTGACTTAGTCGAACACTGCCTGAACGGTTCGCTCACGATAGATCTCCCCGGACACTCCCCACTCGCCTTCACTCCCCAGACACTCCCCGGCTCCCCGGCCTAATAGGCGGCGTCACCAGGGCTATTCCGACGACTCATGGCGCCCCAACTGGCCCGGCAGGTAGGGCACTCCACGGCGGGCGGCAGCACCAGCGCGGAGCCGCTCCATCTCCAGGACGCATTCAGCGCAGGCGCGCACATCCTGAAGCCCTCCCCCTGCGGGGCGGATCGTTTCGACGTGAGTCGTAGCCACGCGGCCCTTGCCGGGGTGTCGAAAGCAGACCCCGCCGGCCCACTCGTAGAGGTCGAGGATCTGCTGGCGGTCCATCTATCCAACTCCTGGTGAGGTCTCTCGCTGGGCGACGCTGTGGCGCTGGTGCCCTGTCTGCGAGCGGTGAAGCGGCGAAGTCGTCATGTTCACCCAAACGAGCGAACACATATTCGAATCTTGCACACTACCTGCGGCCTTGCGGCACGCGAAGCCGTATCGCAAGGCTGTTCCAATCTTGATCGCTTGGCGACCATTTGGGTACTGACACAAGATCACGGACGTCGAACCGTGTACCAAGTGCCAGCCCGCCGCAATTCCAGACCCGACTGGGTCCAGCCCCGACGCGTCGCCTTAGGGCACCGCATCGCCGACCTGCGGCGGCAAGCAGAGCTATCGCAAGAGGAACTCGCACACCTCGCCGGCATGGAACGCCGGTCGATCCAGCGGTACGAGAACGCGGTGCGGGATCCCCAGTACTCGGATCTGCTGCTCATCGCGCACGCCCTGCGAGTGCATGTGACCGACCTCCTGCACGACTGACGGCCGGGAGCTGGCCGCTTCCTGACCGTCGTCACCGGATCGAACCAAAGTCAACAACAAGTCAAGGGCCGTGGGAAGGGTGCAGGCGACATATATCTACACCTCACCCTCACACCCCGTGCGAAAAGATCACCGCAGGTCAAGCGTTGGCCAAACGTTTCACCCGGTAACCGATTCCACCCGCCCTACTGACCGGTCGTACAGCGGTCGGCTACGCGGTCCCCCCGGCCAGCCGGCGGAACGCGCCGTCCGTGGCCGCCACCCAGGCCCGCCGCAACTCCCCCGCGGACTCGCACACGCCGCCGTCGACGTCGCCACAGACACGGCAGGCGAGGGAATGCCGGGCGTAAGCCGCCCAGGCCTCCTTCGGCGGGGCGAGGTCGGTGTGGGCGGCGACTAACCGCGGCCTACTGTCGGCCGGGCTGGGTTGGTTCGTAGGCTCGTCCACGTCGACGCTCCGTTCGTCGGCCAGCCCCGGGGTCGGTCGCACGGCCGCCGGGGCACTACATGCAATTGCAGGGTACCGCTGCATACTGCTCTATACCGCTACACGGAGCAGCCTGCCGCTACCTGCGGAGGCGTGGCGCGGTAGGGCTCTCTACGTTCGACTCATGGGTGATCAGGAGCCTGTCGTCGACCCGACCCGGCCCGTGTATGCGTGGCAGCAGGTCGCGGACTGGATCGCACGCCGTATCGAAGCCGGCGAACTCCGGCCGGGTGCCCGCCTAGAAGGTGAGCGGGAGATGGCCGAGCAGGCTGGTGTCGCCGTGGGTACGGTGCGGCGGGCCGTGGAGGATCTGCGGCAGCGCGGCCTGGTGGTGACCCTGCCGGCGAAGGGCACGTACATCGCGCAGCCGCCGAAGTCGTAGCCGCGTGTCAGAGGTGCGCCGTAGGATCGTGGGCATGCCTCCCTCCCCTTCGCCGCGCCGCGGGCTGCGGTCTGCCGAGGAGTTGAACGCGGCGATTCGCGCCCTGTTCAGGCACAGGGATGCCCGGCTGTCGGATGCGGAGCGGGCGGAGTATCGGGCGCTGCTGGATGAGCTGGAGCAGGTACAGCGCGGGGACGTGACGACGGCGGCGTAGGCTGACATGCGAGCGCCCCCGCCTGCTTACCTCAGGCGGGGGCGCTCCTGCGTGCAGGTCTCGGCCCCGTCACTTCTCGGCGGCGGAGTCGGCAGCAAGCCGAGCGCTGGTCTTGTCCCACACATTCTCGTAGCGCACCCAGCGCTGCCCGTCGACGTCCCACTGGTCCACGGCGATGCGGACGACGTTGCTCAGTCCGGCGGCGACGCGTTCCTTCTCGTCATCGACGGCTCGGTAGGCGGCGGGCTTGGACCGGTGCTTGGTGTAGACAGGGACGCTCGGCGTGGTCAGCACCAGCCGCCACGGCTGCGAAGGCTTCTTCGCGGGCATGGTCACTTCTCCTCGTGGGGTCGGGTTTCGTGCTTGCGGACGCTGGCTTCGGCGCCGACGTAGGGGCAGCCGGGGATTGAGCAGCGCACCCAGCCGTGACGGACGGCGGCTTCGGTGACGGACTTGTCGGGTCCGTAGCCGTGGGCGGCGAGGAGTCGGGGGACGGTGCCGCCGTACTCGGCTTTCATGAGCGCGGCTTCGGCGGTCTTGTCGTGGCCTCGGGCGAAGAAGCTGCCGATGCCGGTCTCGGCGCCGCAGCCGCACCAGCAGAAGCCCGTGGGGAGGAGGCGGTTGGGTGTCTCTTCGGTCATGCAACCAAGATACCCAATCAAGAATGGCAATCAAGATGTACGTAGGGAAGATGCGCTCCGACGCGTAGACGAGCCCACGCCCGGACAGCACAGGTGCCCGACGTGGGATCCCCGAGTGGCACACACCTTCGAAGATCTTGTGAACCTGGAGCGGCTGGCCGAGCAGGCGCACACCGCCTACACCGCCAACCCCGGCGACGACACCCGCACCGCATGGCTGGCCGCGGCAGACACGTTCCAGGCCGCCGTCGTCGAACACGCGACGACCGAGGGGAAGAGCCGGTACGAGGTCGAGATGGCCGCGAAGAAGATCGTGCGGCACCCGGAGGCCGAAGCGGCTTGACCACTTTCGCGATGCCACGAAAGTGATGCCTGACCTGCGGCGGGGGATAGCGTCTCAGACAAGACGCCGATCCCGTGTCACCGTCGCGGCATGACAGAGCAGAGAGAATGGCGCCGCTCCGAGGCCCGCAGACTGAAGCCGCGCCCTTGCCCGGAGTGCCGCATCGGCACCGACATGCCGCACTGGGCCATCGCGGACGCCACCGACAGCCCCGACCCGCTCGTTGTCGTGCGCCGCGAGTGCACCAACGAGCTGTGCGAGAAAGGGCCCGGGTTGGGATAAGCGGCAGGCCCCGCCTGCGTGACCAGACGGGGCCTTCAGCCACAACAAACCCGACTTGCTCGTCGGATCGATACGACGAGTCTACGAGGGGCCGCTGACAGTGCCGGGGCGTCGCGTCGACAGGACGTACACGCCCGACTGGCCCTGCGGCTGACGGGGCACGGGCAGCAGGTGGGCGGGGATCTCGTTGCCGTGGCGGCGCATGATCTGCCGCAGCGCACGGGCACGAGACGGTCGAGGACGGACGGTCAGTGCCGCAGCATGGCAGACGATCACCGATCGTCCGGCCACTCCGTCAGCACCCTGCCCGCCTCCTCATCCACGAGGGTGACGCGGGCGCCGGGCCGGCTGCCGTGCTCGCCGATCCACGACGCGAACTTGCGGCGGGCCACGGTCTTGTCGTCCCACCAGCCCTGGATCAGCGGCTCGCCGTCGGTGGTGACGGTCACCCGGAAGCGGCCGGCGGTCATGCGAGCCGGATCCCGCGCGGCTGGTGCGGCTCGCGGGCGATGGCGCCCTTCGTCTCCAGCTCGCCGAGCTGGTAGTGGACGGTCGACGCGCTGAGGCGGACGGCGGCGGCGATCTCGGCGACGGTGGGGGCGTCGCCCTGCTCGGTGATGGCCGCACGGATGGCGCCGAGGATCCGCTCCTGGGTGCCGGTGAGGTACTCCGTCTTGTGGTTGGCCATACCCCCAGTAGAAACCTTGTTCGAATTTTGGTGCAAGCTGGAGACGTGACCGACCTGCCGCCTGACCTGCCGCGACTCCGCACCCTGGAGACCTGGCTCGCCCACACCCTCGACCAGGTGCGGGCCGCCATCCGGCAAGCAGAGCAGCGAGAGGCAGAGCGGCAGCGCGGCATCCAGGACCGCCCCCGGCCACCCGACTGGCTCCTCGAAACCGGCCTCAACCGCGACAGCCCGCCCGTCCAAGTCCACCAAGGCGACTGTTGGAACTCCGGGAAACGCACCCGCGGACTCAGCCTCGACGAAGCCCGCCGCGCCATCACCGAAGGCGTCAAACCGTGCGACGTGTGCCGGCCGGATACGGCGTTGGGCTTCCTGGAGAGCTGACAGCCGCGAAGCCTCCCGTGGGGAGCCGGGAGGCGCGGCGGGCCCCGCCGCTCGCACGGCAGGGCCCAAGGCGGGGGCCCAACGGGGGCGTGGACCCCTCATGCCCACACCATGCACCACATCCGGCCAGCGAGGAAGGCACTGGCCGAGAATCCCCCAAACGAGCGACGGGCTCAGGCCGACTTCCGAGGCTTCCGCGCCGCCTTCTTCGCCGCAGCCTTCTTCGCCGACTGCTTCTTCGCGGACCGCTTCTTCGGCATCTCGTGCACGTCCGCGTGCCCCGCGTCCTCGCCGCGGGACTGCTTTGCCTTCGACACCGACTCTGTCAGTGCGGCCATCAGGTCGACCAGCTGCCCCGACTCGGCCTCTGGCTCCGGTGCGACCACTGGCTCCCGGTGCTCGCGCTTCGCCTCGATCAGCTCCGCCACCGCCTCCGTGTACGTGTCGCGGAACTCTGGGCTGTCAAGGTCGTCGCGGGCCATCGTGTCCATCAGGGCGAGCGCGCCGTCGATCTCCTCCTCCGACACCTCCACGGCAGGTGGCAGCAGCGAGGAGGGGTCGCGGATCTCGTCGGGCCAGCGCATCGCGTGCAGCACGATCGCCTCCTCGCGGACCCGGAGCAGGCCCAACCGTTCCCGCCCGGACCAGGCGTACCGGGCCACCGCCACCCGCGACGACCGTTCGAGGGCCTGGCGGAGCAGCTTGTACGGCTTGCCCGCGACCTGCCCGTCCGGGGCCAGGTAGTAGCCGTCGCCGATCCGGATCGGGTCAATCGACTCCCACGGCATGAACGCGACGATCTCGATCGCGCGGGCGGTCGGCAGCGGCAGATCCCGCAGCTCCTGGTCGGAGATCGGCACCACGATGCCCCGGGCCACCTCGTAGCCTTTGCCGATCTCCGAGGTGGCGACCTCGCGGTCCTCCAGCTCGCACACCTTCCGCGTCCGCACCCGGGCCATGTCCTCCAGGTGCACGCGATGGAAGCGGATTGAGTGGTCCTCCGTCGCGCCGACCACATGAATCGGCACCGTGACCAGGCCGAAGCTGATGGCGCCGGACCAGATCGTTCGGGGCATGACGAACCTCCGTGACAGCCCCGAGCAGGAACAGCCTACGAGGCAGCCGGGGCGATCGCACCCGCGCCGCTGTCAGTGCCACCAGGCAAGATGCGGCCATGACCACGATGCGCAGCTACGCGTTCACCTGGACCGACTCCGACGGCACCCCGCGGGCCTCCGCCGTCGCCTACGACCGCGTTTCCGCCGACCGGCGACGGGCCGAACTGGAGACGGCCGGCGTCACCGACATCGACGAGGTGCCCGTCCGGCCCGGGGAACTGCCGGTGGTGAAGGGCTGAACCTGAGAGACCCGCCTCGACGGGGATGCGAGACGGGCCTGCGGCCAGTGCGGCACGAAGGGGTCTACCGGCGTCGCCAACCCGGCTTGCCGCCCATCGGGATGCTGCTGGTAGTCCAGGTGGCGGAACCCTTGCTCAGCTCGCGTCGCTCGGCGAGGAACTCCTCGTACTCCTCCCGTGCCCACTCGACGACCTCGTCGTAGCTCTGGCTGTGCCCGCCCCACTCCTTGCCTGTCCCCATCACGCTCCAGATGGTGAACTCCCAGTAGGGCGGCTCTCCCTCGGCGGTGTCCTCCTCCGTGAGTTCCCCACGTCGGATCTCGCCGATGCGGTCGTCGCCGTCGTAGAGGTCGAAGCGTTCAGGTTCGTCGGCAGGGCGGATCTCCAGCGTCATAGTCCGATGTCCTCCGATGCGGCGTCGGTCCACTTGTCGGCTTCGCGGATGTACCCCCAGAAGGCGGGGCTGTTCTCTGCGTGGCCGGACTGTTCGCGGATCTTCTCCTCTCGCTTGCCTGCGCGTCGAGAGGTGGTGATGAATCCGGCCCGCATCGAGTGGCCGGTGAGCCTGACGGAGAGTCCGGCGCGTTCGGCGTTGCGGGCGATGATCTCGCGGACGGCTTCCGGGGAGAGGGCGCGGTCGCCGAGGTGGCCGTGGACGGTGATGGGCAGGAAGGCGGGGCCGGTGGAGATTCCTGCGGCGGCGCGCCAGGTGAGCCAGGCGCGGACGGGACAGGTGTCGGGGTTCTTGCCATAGCCGACAACGACGTCTCGGGGTGGCCGTCCCTTGACGGCGGGGACGTGAACTTCGAGTCCTTGGCTGACGTGGACGATGGTGTCGGCGCGGAGGGCGGCGACTTCGGCGGAGCGTCCGGCGATGGCGAAGGCCATGAGCCAGAGGGCGCGGTCGCGTAGTCCGGTGAGTCCATCGGTGACGGCGGCGTTCATCTGCCGGAGTTGTTCGGGGGTGACGGCAGCGGCCTTGCCCCGGCCGCGCGCCTGCCGCTCGGGGTCGTTCTTCAGCGGCTTGAGCGCCTTGCGTGCGGCGACGGTGGCAGCCTTCGCGACTTCGACGCCGATCCCTCGCGCGGTGACGGTGACCCCGGTGATCCGCCGGTCGATCGACGTGGGGGCCGCGAGCTTGATCGTGTCGAGCCAGACAACGAAGCCGACGAGGTTGCCTCTGGTGACGGCGGCTGACGGCATGCGGTGGCCGGTCCGTTTGGCGAGCCAGTCATGGAACTCTTCCCAGAGCGCCCAGTCGTTGGCGTAGCCGCGCTTCGTGTTGTCGGGGATGATCCTGTCGAGGTGCTCGTCGGCTGCCTTCTCCATGGCGGCCAGGACGGCGAGCGTCGCAGCGTCGTAGGCGGCGGGAGTGGTGTCGGGCTGTCGCGGAACGAGGTCAGGCACGGGGTCTCCGATCGGGTACGGTACGGGCGGTGCCCCGGCTGCTTCCTTCAGCCGGGGCACCGTGCACATCGGGCAGCCTCAGAACCGCCACCAGCCGTCGTACCCGTCGGGAATCTCCGGGTAGTTGGCGAGCATCGGTTCGAGCAGCGCTAGGTGCAGCGACTGCTCGAACGGCTTCTGGGATCCCCAGTAGCGCTCGCCATCCCATCGGCCGTCTGGGTCGCCTCCGTACCGGCTGTCGAGGTTGTTCGCGAGGATGGCCTCGGGGCTGGACACGTCCGGCTCGTCCCTGAGCCAGTGGGCCCACAGACGCAAGGTGCCGAGGCACGCATATGTGGTGCCGTTCTTGCGTCGGAACCAGACCGCCTGGCAGCTCCCGGACAGCCAGTCGGCGTCGTGCTGGTGGGTCCGTTCGACGGTGACGGTGGACAGGTCGATGGCGAACGGCTTGCGGCTGATGAGGAACTTCTCTTCGCGGATCATGCGGTGTCTCCGTCGGCGGGGTTGGTGATGGTGATGCCGTCCCGGGTGCGGGACAGGACGCGGTCGTACTCGCGCTTGGGGTCGTCCCAGCCGCCGCCACCGCCATCGAGCGTGAGCGTCTTCTTGTTGACGCGCTTGACCCGGTAGGTGCTGGTGCTGGTCTCGAAGACCCGCACGGTGACGATGTCGCCGACCTGGAAGTCGGCGGGCTCCCAAGGACGGGACCGAGTGGCGACGGTGTCGGCGATTTCGGATTGCGCGTCCGCCTTCGCCTTTGTCCACTTCGCCTCTGCCTGAGCACGCTCGGCCGCCTTGTAGGCGTCGATGGCGCGGTCGGAAGCCGCGTCGGCGCGGTTCTTGGCGCGGCGGGCACTGCGGTACGAGTGGTGCCCCGGGAGGAGTGGTTGCCCCCCGGCGAACCTGCCGTACATGGCGAACGCGCGCTCGGAGCGCTGCTTCGCCTCCGTCGTCAACTTGTCCGCCTTCTGCTGGGCTGCTTCCGCCGCCTTGCGGCTTCGCTCCGCATCCATACTTCGTTCCTCCTGCATGCAGCTAGTTTCTGTACCTACAGATTACTCCCATGGAACCCCCTTGTCGAGCAGTGAAGCCTGATGGATGCTAGTTTCTGTACCTACACGCCCGAGGGGGAGAGATGGCCAGGCCAGCCACCGGCAAGACGCCACTGCGTAACGTCCGCGTACCCGACGAACTCTGGAGCGCCGCCATGACGGAGGCGAAGGAGGAAGGGCGGTCGCTGACCGATGTCATCGTGAGCGACCTGCACCGGTACGTGAACCGGAGACGGCGCGAACGGGGGGCTCTCGATGGCGAGTCGCAGCCCTCCGGAGAGTCGGACAATCACCCCAAATAGCGCCCGCGATATGGCATGTTATCGAGAGCGCGCCGTCCCGGAATCGGCGTCAGGCGTTGCCATCCTCGGCCATCTGTGCCGCCTCAAGGAAGGCTTGATGGCGAGCCGTTCCTGCGGGATGCCGGCGAGCAGCCGTGCGCAGCTCTGTGGCAACCACCCGACGAGTCTGAGCGGCGTCCCAGCCTTCCTCCACGATGCCCAGTTCTTTGCCCAGATGGACGGTGAGCGCGCCGACGATAGGGAGGAGGAGCCTCTCGTCTGGGTCGCCGATCCGCCAGGTGGATCTCCCCAGACCCTCGCGGGCTGCGGCGAGCATGCGGTCGAGGACGGGGCGCACATCGCAAGAGTCGTTCATGCCGTGCGAGCCTACGACCCCGGTCCGGCAAGGGGGCAGCGCCCAAGCCGGCCAGGAAGCCGTCGTACTCTTCCGACATGCAGGCAGCCGACGCAACGCGTCTTCAGAAGGAATGGGAAGCCAAGGGCTCTCCCCCGTGCGACCACCCACGGCTGGAGAAGGAGTACTACCTCAGCTCCCAAACCGGGGACAAGGTGTGCACGACGTGTGGCGAGGACTTCTCTCCGGCCGAGTTGAGCAAGATGGGCCGGTAGGTCCCGCCCGGCGAAGCGCCCCCGCTCCCCTATTGCGACAAGGAAGCGGGGGTGCGGTCGTGTCACAGAGCGGTAACCCGCAGGCACACATCCCTCACATCTGCTCTACCGTGTTCCGCCTGTACTGGCATCACTCGGGGGGAATCTGTGCTTACCCGCATCATCATGGTCGTTCTGCTTTGCGCCGCCGCAGCTGGCGCCACGGCCTGCGAGCCGACGGATGACAGCAAGGCGTCCAGCAGTAGCGCGCCGTCTCAGGCCGCGGAGTCGCCGGCCGACGAGCCCGCGAAG
The DNA here is from genome assembly GCF_036246005.1 of Streptomyces sp. NBC_01723. NCBI lineage: Bacteria > Bacillati > Actinomycetota > Actinomycetes > Kitasatosporales > Streptomycetaceae > Streptomyces > Streptomyces sp. NBC_01723. The sequence continues at coordinate 6,364,371 of NZ_CP109171.1, read as the reverse complement.
GACGACAACGCCGACAGCGAGAAGGCGACCGTGCCGAACTTCGTCGGCATGGGCCTGCAGTCGGCGCAGGACAAGGCGCAGGAGGTCGGCTTCTACAGCCTGGACTCGCACGATGCGCTGGGTCGGGACCGGATGCAGGCCTTCGACCGGAACTGGAAGGTGTGCAGCCAGAACGTGAAGGCGGGCACCTCGGCGGCGACCGACACCAGCCTGGACTTCGGCGCGGTGAAGCTCGAGGAGACGTGCCCGGCGAAGGACGAGAAGGCCCCAGAGGCCGCGGGCGGGAAGATGCCGGACTTCGCTGGCAAGTCGGTGAAGGCGGCCCGCGGAGCCCTCGACTCTGGTGCGTCGATCACGGTGAACGATGCGTCGGCCGACGACCGGATGGTGCTGATGGAGTCCAACTGGCAGGTCTGCTCGCAGAGGCCAGCGGCGGGCGCGGCGTTGCACGGCCAGCCGGTGGAGTTCACGGCGGTCAAGTTCGAGGAGACCTGCCCGTAATGGGCGAGGCTGAGACAGGGGGAATCATGCGCACACGCGTCTCTGCGGCTACGGCCGTTCTGCTCCTGGCCGTGCTTACGGCCTGTGGCGGTGGGGGTGACGACAAGTCCGCCGCCAAGCCCGAGGCGTCGTCGCCCGCCGCCCCGGCATCGAGCGAGGAGCCGGCAGGGCAGGTGGAGGCGAGCCCGAAGTTCGGCACGCCGGCCCGGACGACGGGTGACGGCGGCACGGGCGTCCTGGAGATCACCCCGGACACGGTCGTCTTCGTGGAGGAGGGCGGTGGAGAGAAGGCCGCAAACGGCATGTTCGCCGTGGTCACGATGAAGGACAAGGCGATGACCGCGGTCGCCGCCGACGAGCCGGCGCCGATCTCGGGCGGCGGCTGGAAGTGGATGGCTCCGGACGGAGAGATGATCGACGTCGGCGGCGGTAACGGGTTCAACGTGGTCATGGAGAAGTACAACAACGCCGACCCGGTGCAGCCTGGCGCCTGGCAGTGGCGGTCGCAGGTGTTCGACCTGACGGCGGAGCAGGCGAAGGGCGGCACGCTGATCTACATCGACGGTGAGGAGAAAGCCCACCGCTGGCAGATGCCGTCGACGGACTCGGGTCCGAACGTCGCCGAGGTGAAGAAGCAGCTGGCGTCCTGAAAACAGACGAAGCGCCCCGCCCTCCGTGATGGAGGGCGGGGCGTTGTCATGCTGGCTGGTCCTCGGGGGGCCAGTCGGGTTCGACGAACGGCTGGGTGGCCGGTTCGGGGATGGGCTGGGGTTCGATGCGGCCCATCTTCTCGAGGCTGCCTGCGTCGGCGGCGCCAGGATCCTGCCGGGGCTGCAACGGGATCGGGTCGGGCATGCTCAGACTCCAGTTCGGTTGTACTCGTCGACCAGAGGATGCGTCGGCTCCGGGTCGATACCCGCGCGGAGCATCTGGCGAGCCCACCGGTCGGTGGTCCAGGCGAAGGCGCTGACGACACGCTCCAGGCGCGACATTTTCCCGCGGAGCTGCCCATTCTCTTCGTCGACGCGGCGGACTGTCGCTTCGAGGACGGCGAGGTTGGCGGCCTGTTGCGCTGGTGCGGCGTTCGCTCGGGCTGCGGCTTCGGTTGCTGCGGCTGTGGCTTGGCCAGCACGGACGGTGGCGCGGGAGACGAACCAGCCTCCGCCTCCGAGGACGCTTCCGGCGGCCGTGATGATCCCCGCCCATTCGCCGACGTTCATGCGGCCTTACCTCTCCGGGGCCGCGGAGCTGGGGGGACCGAGTATTCGGGCACCGTGGCCGCCCACATGATGACCCCGACGTGCGAGGTCAGATACCAGATGGCGACGAAGCCGCCGCGTGAGTAGTCGCCGGTTACGACGGCGACGGTGTAGGCGGTGGCCCACACGATGGGGGGAACGAGCGCGGCGAGGAAGCCGAGCTTGTCACGGCCGACTTTCAGGAAGGCGCTGCCCAGGACAGCGAGTCCGCAGCAGATCCACAGCCATGCCCAGTGCCGGAGGCTGCACACGCTCGTGAGCAGTTCCAGGCCCTGGTCGCCGGGTGGGTCGACGAGGAAGCTGATGCCCCAGCAGGTTTTGCCGACGCCCAGGATGAGGAGGAAGCAGCCGCGGCGGCCCAGCGCCTTGTACAGCCGCCGGGCCGCACGGCACGGCATCAGACCGTCCGCGGGGGCTCGGCTGCAGCCGGCGCGCTGGGGCTGGCCGGGGCGACCTGGCCGCGGGTGAGCAGGGCGAGGCCGGCGAGGACGACCGCGTTCAGGGCGCCGATCTTCTCCGTGGACAGGTCCAGCCCGTAGGCGCCGAGGAGTACGGCGACAGCGGCGACGAGACCGGTGAACGCGGACGGCGCGATCGGCCGGGTGACCGCGGCGGTGGCGGCGGCGAACACCGCGGAGATGACCGCGACGATCGCGCCCGCCTGCTCCGCAGACAGGCCGAACCCGAACGTGACCAGCAGGGACAGGCCCGCGGAGACGCCCGCGATGATGAGAGCAGGCTCTCTGCCGAAGAACTTCATGGAGGTTCTACTTCCAGTAGAGGCCGCGGCAGTACGCGGCGGTGATGGTGACGGACTTCTGGTCGTCGGACTTGGCCGGGTAGTAGATGACCTCGAAGCGCACGCGCTCGCTGTCGACTACCGACCCCGAGTTGTGGAAGTCCGCGAACGTAGACCCGTCGGTGCCGATGCGTTCGATGAGCGGGCCGGACCAGCGGGAGTTGTCCTTGCGCAGGTGGTAGAAGCGGCCCTGGAGCGTTGATCCGGGCGGCAGGACGGCCTGGACGTTGGCCATGGCCTGGTAGTGGGAGGCGCCGGTGAGCAAGTCGGCGCCGTCGATGCTGAGGGTCGTCCACTTGCGGGGGACGAGGGTGCGGTCTGTGCTGTCGTAGCGGCCGATGGCGTGCGGCACGTCGTCCTCCTGAGCTGGTGGCTTGTCGCTGCTGACGGTGGGCCTGGGGGCGCCCTTCTGGACCCAGGCGTAGAGGGGTCCGCCGGGGCAGGCGGTGGCGTAGCCGTCGCGGTGGCCCTTGATCTCGGTGCCGGCGCCGTTCTTGCGGAGGAGTTCGATGCCGTCGCGGATCGCGGAGAGCATGGCGTCGGTGGGCTGCGTCAGGCCTTCGGAGCCGACGAGTCCGACGATGGCGTAGTGGCCCTGGTTGAGGGTCTGGTTGCCGTTGGCGCCGGTGCGCTTGCGGAGGCCGCGGCCTTCGAGGAGGTAGCCGTGGGGGCAGGCGGCGTAGTTGTAGGCGACGTCGCTGTAGCCCTCGGCGGTGTTGGCCAGGTGGCTCTTACGGATGTTCTTCCACTCGGCGATGCAGGCGTTGTGGTCGCTGAGCAGCTTGGTGCTGACCGGGGCGCCCTCGTAGTGGACCTTGACGCCCTTGGTGCTGGTCTGGGTGGGCGCGGCTGAGGCGGGCCAGCCAAGCTGCGCTCTCGTGACGAGCTTCACCAGTCCCCCCTTTCATGCGAAAGGCCCCGGCCGTCTGGCTCGGGGCGTGCTGGGTGGTGCGGTGGTTAGAGGCTGGCGAAGCAGCCGTTGAAGCCGATCCATGGCGGTTTCGCGGTGTTGCTGATGCCGTAGAGGGTGAGCTGGCCGCCGGTGGTGATGTCGAGCTTGAGGGTGATGCGGTCGGAGGCGACGTCGGAGCAGGGCACGACGATGGTTCGAAGCGTGGCCGGGCGCGCGTCGGCAGGCAGGGCGGTGCTGTTGATGGTGAAGTTGGCGGGGATCGTCCCGGGGTAGCTTGACCTGCCGATACCGCCCCGGAACATGATCGAGTCTTCGCCGAACAGGTTCACGATCCGGTACTGGAAGGTGCCCTGGCTGTTCCCGTTCTGGGACCAGCCGGACGACAGGGCGATGGTGGTCCAGGCCCGGTTGCCGACGGCGACGACCACCCACACGCCGTCGACGCGGAGTTCGAGGCGTCCCACATCGGCCAGCCAGGTGAGCATGCCGTCGACCGGCGCCTGATCGCCGACCATCCACGCGCCGCGCGCCGACGCCGACGCGTAGCGGAGGACGCCGCGCGGGATCACACCGTCCGCGATCGCCTTGATCGCGGCGGGAATGTCGGGGGCGTCAGTCATCTGCCAGAGGCCGATGTCCTGCCCATACTTGTCTGGTGCGGGCACGTGGCCCCCCCTTCCTTAGGTGAGCCGGTAGTGGCTGGCCACGTCGAACTCGGCCCACTTCTGGCCGGTGGAGGACAAGGTGCCGCTGAAGTCGCCGAGCGTGACCCGCCCGTCCGGGTAGAGCGTCATGACCCCGTAGAAGCCGAGAACAACCTGCACAGGGAACCGGCACTGGAATGCAGGCCGGGCCTCGGCCGGCAGCGTCGCCACGACCGTGCCCGACGGGAGGCTGCCCGACATGGCGGCCAGCCCGCACAGTGAGGCAGTCCCGTCATCCCAGATGCGGTAGGCGGGCGTGTAGTAGCCCGAAAGGACAGCCCAGCCCGACGACAGAGGAAGCGTCGTCCAGGAGCGGGTGGTTGCGGCGAGCCGGTTGAGGGCCACCCAGTTTCCGCTGCTGGACTGGCTGATGACGATGAAGTCGCCGACGGCTGGGCCTGTGTAGGGGGCGAGGCAGCGGATGCGTGGGATGCCGTCCGCTGTGATCGTGCCGTCGGTGTTGACGAGGGTGACAGTGGCGGTGCGCCAGTCCGCGCCGCGCACCGATGGTGTGGACTCCCCTGCCCGTGTGGCCTGCTGCTTCAGCGCGGCGGCGAGGTCGCGGCGGACAGCGGGTGCTGGCCGGTCGGGGCTGGTCACCCGTCCTCCTTCGCGGAGATCGTAGAGATCGGGAGGTCCCCGTCGTGGGACAGCGGCACCGTGAACGCGGCGACCTGGTGCAGTTCGCGGGTGCCGTCCTCGTGGGTGACGCGGATGACGTCGCCGGGCTCGAGTGCAGGGTTCGGCAGGGCGGAGATGTCGCCGGTAGCGTTGGGCGTCTTGGCCTGGCGGAGTTTCAGCACGGCGGCCTGCTGGCAGGCGGCGAGCGTCGTCAGCGTGCTCGACGAGTAGAAAGACGGCCGGCGCCCGAACGGGCCGCCCCAGTAGGTGGGGCTGCCGGTGTCGTCGTCGGTGGCCAGCCAGGACACGGGCGGAGCGAACTCGCTGGTGTTCTCGCCGCGGGCCAGGACGCCGTTGAAGACGTTGTCGCTGTTCATGGCCCGGTTGGCTTTGATGTAGACGCCGCCCTCGGTGGCCTCAACGGCCCACACCGGCTCTGCCGTCAGCAGGTCTGGCAGTGCGGCGATCACGAACACGCCGTCGGCATTGCAGTACACCTCGGCACCGGCAGCCGCCGCGATCTCCTGCGCGCCGGCCCACGGATCGGCCTCCACATCGAACGTGCGCCGGCCGATCGCGGCATCGTCGACGAGCGCGATGACGTCCGCGTCCGGCAGGCTGCGCTGGATGAGGGCGGTGACCGCGCCGACGACGGTGCCGGTCGCCGAGTACGGCTCGGTGAACTTGTCGTCGGCGACGCACGCCGAGAGGTCTTTGCCTTGCATGTTGACGGGGCCTTCGTTGACGTCGCCGTCGACGGAGTCCAGGCGGAACACGCCCAGCGGCACCAGCTCCGGGGCGTCCGGGTTGCCGTAGTCGACGCCGCGGGAGACACGCATTCGGGCTCCGTAGGTGGCGAGCTGGTCCGTGGGTGTACGGGGGATGACGGCCGGGTCGGCGACGGTGACGGTGCAGGTGCGGCGGATGGCCTGCCCGCGGTCCACCGTCACCGAACCGCCGGTGTGCTCCAGGTCGACAACCTCACCGGTCGTCAGGAACAGCTGAACCCTGGTCGCGACACGGTGGCCTTCGGCGAGGCGGGCGAGGAACCTGTCCGACACGGGGTACACGGCGTCACCCCATTCGCAGGTCGAGCAGCAGATCCTCGCTGGTCGCGTACACGTCCAGGACATCCGCGCACGTCGCGAATTCGGCGACGACGTCCTGCCAGGTACGGCCTGCTGCCCCGTTGACGCCGGTCGTGACCGGCATGTCTTGCTCGGTCGACGGAAGTGTCCAGGCCCGCCACTGCTCCTGTGCGAGCCTTCCGATGCGGCCCTCGGTGATGGTGGCGACGGAGATGTACATGTCGGTGACGCCCATGCCCGGTACGGCCTGCCACAGCAGGGTGTTCCCGGAGTCCAGGAGGAGGTGCAGGGCTTCGCGTTCGGCGTCGGTGCGGGTCCAGATGGCGAGGTCGCCCTCCAAGCCCTGCCGCCGCCCGGACAGAACAACCTTGTTGCGGCGTCCGCGGACCACAAAGGATGCCTGCTCGATGGGGCGCTGCCAGTCCGGCGGGCTCTGCATGACGACCATGCAGTTCCGCTGGGGGTTCCCCGGGTCCTTGATCCAGGCGAGGTTGATGTCGTCGAGGGTCAGCATCACCGGGTCCGACGACCTGGTGGATGCGAGGACCCCTGGGGCGCTGTACAGCTCGATGCGGTAGAAGACTGTGACGCCGAGCGGCGCCTCGTGATCCTCCAGGACCATCGCGTCGCCGGTGACCTCCTGCTGGCTGATCAACCCCGACGTGCCGCGCACCAGTGTCCGCGCCCCGTCCGAGGTCATCCGGTACACGCTGACCAGGTAGCCGTCGGGGAGTTCCCGCAGCGTCAGACGGATGTAGCCGTCGCCTGGCACAGCCTCCACCGCGGTCAGCGGAAGCACCTGCCACAGGGCGACCGCATCCACCCACAGCGCCGCCGCTGTAGAACCCGCCACCCCCACAACCTCAACCGCGGCCTGAGTAGCGCTGGCCGGGGCGACCGCATCCGACGTGAGGAGGTACCAGGATCCTGCCGGGACGGCGTAGGTGTTGCCGGTGCTGGTGCCGAGGCTGACGCTGCCTGCGTCGTACCAGCGGACCCGCACCGTCACCGTCGTCCACGTGCCGGTGGAAATCTTGGTGATGATCTGTGCCCGCCAGTTCACGCCCTCCGTGACGGGTACGAGCGGGGACCGGATCGTGGACGTGGCCGCGGTCGCCGACGACACGGTCAGTGCGTAGCTGCCGGTGATCCCGGCCGCGCCCCACGGTGTGGACCTGGCGAGTGTCGCCGGGCCGGTAGTGGTCGTCCAGCCTCCGGTGTCCTGTTCGAAGCTGCCGCTGGCGTAAGGCAGCACAGTGCCGGTGACGAGCGGCGGCAGCGACCGCACCACCACGGTTTCCAGGCGCAGCACCTGCCCTGCCGCAGCACCGTCCAGCCCCGCGGCGAACCCGCAGGTCGCCGCGTTCGCCGGGGCGACAGCGGACACGAGCTGCCGGTAGAACCCGACGCCAGGGGCGGCCAGGGCTGCACGGGTGGCCTGGACCTGGTTGCCGTTGCTGTCGTAGAAACGCAACTCGATCCAGGCGGCGGACGCCATCGTCGGCGGCTGCAGGTAGGCGTGCCCCAGGTACTCGGCGCCCGGTGTGACAGTGGGCCGGTCCACCGAACGGACTGCCGCGTTGCCCGCCGCCGTAGCCGTGACGGCGAGAGTGTGACCACCCGCCCAATACCAGTCCACCGACCACGGGGCTACCGGCACCTGCCGGGAGATCGTGGCGTTGACCTCGGACACCCAGCCGGTGGCATCGATCTCAGTCGATTCGGTTCCGAAGCCAAACAGGTTGCCCGTCGTCCTCACCGGCAGACCGAGGTAGACGTTCTCGAAGTAGGAGATGACGTTCGGCGCGGCCGGGGTCATCATCGACAGGACGACCTGCGCCTTGGCGGCGCCGACCGGTGCGGCCCCGGCGACGCTGATCCGATGCCACGACGCCGAGGCTGCCATCGTCGTCAGCGACCAGGTAATGCTGATCTCAGTGCCTGTGATGGCGAGCCAGCGGATGCCGATGCGCTCCGGGACGGTCGCCCCGGAGGCGTCGGCGAACGCCTGGTAGGTGACCCCGGCGGTGATCGTGTAAGAGGTGACGGTGCGGGCCTGCGCCTCGCCCGCAGCAATCGACTTGACGGCAAGGCAGCCGTCACCGTTCCGGCCGCCCGCCCCCTTGCTGGTCGTCGCATTGAGCTTGGCCGTCCACCCGGAGGTGTTGGGGTCGACCATCTCGGTGGTCGGGCTGAGGAGGTTCCCGGGGATCGCCAAGGTGGCCTCCTCAGTTCGCGTTGATGACGGAGATCAGTTCCTGCTGGTTGCGGTGGACGCAGACGTCGATGAAGTCGGCGAGCGCCCGGTCCTGCGTGTTGATCTCCACGGTGATGGGTCCATCGCTGCCGCCCGCGCGGGCCAGAGCGTTGAACTGCGACCCGGTCAGCACCGGCTCGGGCCTGCCCGTTCCGTTGTAGGCGAGGTTGAAGCCGGGCTGGAGCATGCCGCCGTTGTCGTACTTGCCGGGCTGGAACCCGTACCAGTCGGTGAACAGGGAGTCCTTGTAGCCGCGGGCCCTGCTGCCGACGATGACGCCGTCTCCGCCGCGGGACTCGACGTTGGTTTTGCCGATGGTTCCCGCGGTGTGGCCGACACCGGCGTTGGTGATGCCGATACGGAACGCGGACGCGCCGTTCTTCTCCCAGCCGGGTGGAGCGGTCCGGCCCGAGAAGGAGCCGGTCGCCCACCTGCGGTGCGGCTTCTGACCTCGGATAACGGACTCGATCGCCGACATGAAACCAGAGCAGTCCCACGAGGGGTTGCCGTTGCCGCCCCACTGATAGGGCAGGCCGTTCTGGGTCTTCGCCCACTTGAGTGCGGCCTGGATGCGGGGGCCGCCGATGCCTCCGCCGCCCTTCTTGTCGGCCTCCTTGGAGTAGCCGAACAGCGCGTCGATGATCCCGTCGGGGATGTGGCGGACCAGCTTCCCGAACCCGGTGTCCATGCCCGGGAAGCGCTTCAGTAGCGGGTCGACGACGTTCTTGACGCCCGCCCGAGCGGACGCCTCCAAGCCGTCCTTCAGCCAGGACGCGGCCTCTTTGACCTTGTTCCAGGCTGCCGAGCCGGCGCCGACCGCAGCCGACGCCGTGCTCTTGATCCAGCCGAAGATGCCACCGTCCGCGAACCGCTGCACCGGGAGCACGCCGCCGCCGGAGTAGCGCAGCGACCGGTCCGTCGGCGTCGACGGGTTCCCGCCGAACACCGGAGCCAGGGCCGCCTTCACGCCCTGCGCGCCCTGCGACTTCGCGATGCTGTTCATCGTGCCGACGAAACCGGAGCCGACCGCCCGGGTGAACTCCGGCCGCATGATGGCCTCGCCACCCGACAGCTCCAGTGCGCCGCCCGTCGGCGACAGGAAGCGGTGCACGTCCCGGCCTGGCGTGTAGCCGGGCATGATGCCGCCCGACGCGAACGTGAACTTGTCGAGCTTTTTCGCGCCGAACGCCGAGGCGACCTTGTTCCAGACGCCACGGATACCGTTGTTGTAGACGGTGTCGACGATGAACTGCACCGGGCGCCGGGCCACATCTCGGATCCGGTCCCACGCCGTCTTGATCGCGCTCACCGCGGTGCTGAACGCGCCGGACAGGCTCTTGACGACGCCCTTGAACGAGTCGAACGTCGGCTTGATGCTGCGCTGCCACGCGTTTCGGCCTGCCGCGGAGATGTTGTCCCAGGCCGGCTTGATGGCCTCCCGGTACAGCCAGCGTGCGGCGGCACCGAGTGATTTGATGTCGGCGACGAACCCCTTGAAGATCGGCTTGAGGATCGTTTCCCACATGTACTTCCCGGCAGCCTGAATACCCTGCCAGGCGGGCTTGATCGCCCCGTTGTACAGCCACTTCGCCTTGTCGCCGATCTGCTGGAACGCGGGCTTGAGCGCCGTATTCCACAGCCAGCGTCCGGCCGCACCGATGCCCTCGAAGGCAGGCTTCAGCGCGGTGGTCCACAGCCACTTGCCGACCGCGGCGAGGACTTTGAATCCGACGACGAGCGGCCCCACCAGCAGCGTGAGAACGACGATGGCCAGGTACTTCGCGGCCGTCATGATCCCGTCGAAGGCTGGTTTGATCGCGTTGTTCCACATCCACAGCGCGACCGCAGCGACCTTCTGCCAGTACGCGATGATGAAGCCGACATAGGGCTTGATGACCGTGTTCCACAGCCACATGACCGCCGTGCCGATGCCGGAGAACACCGGCTTCAGGACGGTGCTCCACAGCCACAGAGCCCCAGAGCCGACCATCTTCCAGTAGGCGATCAGGAAGCCCAGGTACGGCTTGAGGATCGTCGTCCACAACCAGGTGACGATCTTCCCGAACCAGTCGAAGAACGGCTTGAGGGCCGTGTTCCACAGCCACATCGCCCCGGCCTGGATGCCCGACCAGACCGCCTGGACGCTGTTACGGAACCAGTCGAACTTCTTGTACGCGTAGATGAAGATCGCAACCAGGGCGATCACCGCGATGACGATCAGCGTCAGCGGGTTCGCGGCCACCGCAGCGTTGAACGCCCACAGGGCGATCGTCCACAGCTTCGTCGCGAGGATGATGCCGTAGATGGCCAGGACGAACCCGGGTGCGGTGTCGGCGACGATGGCGATGGCCTCCGCCATGGCGCCCAGGATTCGCAGCAGCGGCCCCGAGAGCGGCGACAGGGCCTGCCCGACGCTCAGGAACGCGGCGCCGATCTTCCCGAACGTGTCGGCAAGCTGCGGGCCCATCCTTGCCGAGTAGTCCAGGAACCGCTCAAATTCCGGGCCCCCCTTGAGGCCGGTCCCCCAGTCGGCGAACCGCCCCGTGATGTCCTGCATGCGCGTCGAGATGGAGTCCATGTGCGGCAGGAATGCCTGGACGATCCCGGCCATGCCTTTGAACACGCGGCCGAAGGAAACCCCCAGCCCGGTGATCGCCGGGCCGACAGAGCCCTGCAGATCCTTCTTGAACCCCTGCCACCACGGCGACTTGAAGCCGCGCGACACCCGATCCTGCAATCCGCTAATCGCATCAGCGGCAGCCAGAACGAACGGCGTCAGACCCGGAAGGGCCTTCCGCATCCCCACCAAAGCCCGCGTGAAGATCGGCATGACGGCCGGCTGCAGACTCTTCGACCACGCCGAGAACGCGTCCTTCAGCCCGAGGACCGCGTCATACGTTTCCCGCGCGGCCGGCGTCAGCTTCGCCAGCTCGGCCTGATACTTGGCCTGCGCGATGGCAGCCTGATCAACGCCCCCGGCCGCAGACTGCGACGCGGAGGCAATCTGGCGCTGAGCCGACGCGATCGAATCCGCCGCCGACTCCTGCGCCGCCACCAGACTCTCCTGGGCGCGGGCAACCGACCGGGCCCCGTCCTCCTGGGTGCGGGCCACATTGCGCTGCGCCTCAGCCACACGATCCTGCGCCTCAGCGATGTCCCGCTGTGACTGGACCGCTTGCCGTGCGGCATCCTCGCGGGCCTTCCCCAGGGCACGCTGCTGGTCGCCGACACGCTTCTCGGCGTCCTCCAGGCGCTCCTGGGCGTCCCGGACGCGTTCCGAGCCGTCCACCCCCGCTATGTCCGCGGCGGTCTTGTCGGCGGCGAGCTGCTTCGTCTCGGACTGCTGGTCCTTGAGACGCTGCACCGCCTGGTCGTAGGCCAGCTGGGCGCGCTGCCGCTCCAGCTCGGTGGCGGTCGACCCTTCTACCTGGGTGGCGCGGAGCCGCTTTTCCGCCTCCTGCACGGCCAGCGTCGCGTCCCGCTCCGACAGCTTCGCGTTGGCGAGCTGGGACTCCATGTCGGCCAGTTCCTGCGCCGCCGCAGCACGGGCCTCGGTCAGATCCTCCTGAGCACGGACCGCGTCCCGCTGGGCGTCCGCCAGCGACTCCTCCGCCGACCGGACCTGCTCGGCGGCCTGCCGCTGCCGGTCCGCGGCCTGCTGCACGGCATCCGCCAGACCGCGGCGGGCATCCACGACCTGGTCGGCGGCACGCTCATTCGCCTCCGCCGCGTTCCGTACCGCGTCCGAGACGCTCTGCTCGGCCTGCTTGATCTGCCGGGCAGCGTTTCGGTGCGCCGACGCCAGAGACTGCTGGGCGCCCGCCATCTGCTGCGCCTTCTGAGCCCCCTGCGCGGCGGCCTGCCCGCCCTGCAGCGACGCCTGCGTCGAAGCATCCTGGGCGGCCTTCTGCGCCTGCATGACCTTGCCCATCTGCATGAACGCAGGCACGGCCACCAAGGCGATGCTGCCGATACCAACCGCCGCAGCCGTAGCTGCAGCAGCAACCGCACCCAGGCCCGCCGCGGCCACAGGCAGCACCGGCAGCAGCGCCGGCCCGAACGCCAACGCCGACGCCACCAGCAGCTGCATCCCGGACACGCGGACGTTGACGTTCGCCGTCTGACCATCCAGGCGGTTGACCATCGCCTGCACAGTCGCGAGCTGGGCCGCCGCCGCACCGGTGTCGACGCGGATCGCGACGTCAGCATCAGACGCAGACAGAGCCTGCAGCCTGGCCTGGATCGCCTCTATGCGGGCCGTGGCGGTGGCGACGTCCATGTCGACGCCGATCCGCACATCCCTCAGCGCGGTCAGCTGCGCGCGCAGCCGGGCGATCTCGACCTCGGCTGCGGACGAGTCCGCGCGCAAGTTGATGTTCGGGAGGGACGCCTCAGCGGCCTGCACCTGAGCCCGAAGCCGCTGCCCGAATGTGCCGTCCGTCTCCACCCTGCCCCGGGCCGGGTCACGCGTGGTGTCGTCGATCTGCTGCTGCAGCAGCTGAAGCTGGGCGATCGCCGCGGCCGTGTCCGCGCGCACTGCAACGTCCGGGTGGGCGGCGCCGATCCGGCGCAGCCGCTCCTCGATGTCCGCCGCCTGCGCCCGCGCCGTAGCAGCGTCGATGTCGATGCCGACGGTCTTGCCGGCCAGCGACTCCAAGCGGGCCCGGAGCCGTGCCAGGTCCGCGTCGATACCGGTGTCGGAAAGGCGGACGTCCAGGCGGGGCATGCTGCGGAACGCGGCCTCCAGCCGTGCCCGCAGCGACCGGGCGAACGCACCGCCAGCCTGCTCCCCACCCCTAGTAGCGGCAGGGCGGGCCGCACGAGCACCGTTCTGGATGCCGTCCCGGACCGCAGGCGTGATGTGCGTGGCGATCTGGCGGCCGATGATCCGGCCGACCTCGTCCCCGATCGCCGACGCCGGAGGCACCAGCGCCGCACGCAGCCGCGACTGGATACCGGACGCATTCGGCAGAACATCGACCTCAACGGAGCCGACGGAGATAGCAGGCACCAGGAGCCTCCTCCCGGCGCCCCTATGCGGCGCCCCCTTGCAGCAGTTCAAACAGCCGGTTCGCGGACGTCTTCGTGAGCGTTGCTGTCTTCTTCCGCGACCCCGCACCCGGCCGGCGCATCGGCTCAGGCGGATCCGGCCGCTTGCTCTTCTTCTCGGTGTTGATGCAGATCAGCAGATACTCCAGGCGGCGGATCGCGTCGACGTTCGCGGCCACCAGCTGCTCGAGCTGTGACCAGCGGCCCTTCTCCGGCTCGCCCTTGTCGGCCTGAGCGTCCAGCTCCGCCTGCGACAGGCTGTTGCGGAGGGCGGTCATGGTGTGTGACTCCGGCGGCAGATGCTCGATGAGCACGCGCAGCCACCGCCATGACCGGCGGCCCGCCAGCACGTCAGCAATGTCGTACTGGCGGTCGATCAGGTCGGCCTCTACCGCCTCCGGGTGCGCCCGCCAGATCGCGACGGTCCCCCGGACTTTCCCAGGGACTCCCCCGAGCGGCGGCCCGCATCCTCCAGGAACTCCTCCCACTCCCGCAGTGTGGGATCGACATCGATGTAGAAGTCGAAGTCCTCCGGGTGCAGGATCTTCTCGGCGAAGAAGTCGATCTGGCCCTGGCCCAGGGCGCGCTGCCACGACGCACGCCACGCCGCTGGCGGCACGACCTGCACTTCCTCGCCGCAGAGGGTGGCGGTGACGTAGTGGCCTTCCGCCTCGATCTCCTGTGCGTCCGACGCCGACACCTCGACGTCGTCCGTCTCCGGCTCGACATCCGGCTCAACCGCCCGGCGGCTGGTCGCGGGACGGGACGCGGCGCGTGCCCCGCTTCGGGGCTTCCTGCTGCTGCTCGTGCTCTTGCTCGTGGTTGCCACGGCGCGGGCTCCTCATCTCTCAGGCGCGGGCGTGGGAAGGGGGAAAGGTGGGCGGGCCGGGCCCGCGCCGACGGTGATCGGCCCGCCCACCAGCTCAGGAACCGGTGTAAGCCTCGGTCTCAGGCACCCGGTCGAAGTGGTAGACGGTGTTACCGCTGAGGTCCGGGTAGGCGGTGATCGTCCACTCGAAGCCCGCGACCTCGTCCTGCTTGTGAGACACGTCCGAACGCTCGGTGATCTCGCCCTCCGGCACGTAGAAGCCGCGCTGGAAGTTGTCGCCGTCCAGGACGACGAACCAGAACGCGCGCCGGTCCGGCTGCGGCGACGCGGTCTCCGCGAACGTCGTCAGCCCAGACGCCGGAGTCAGATCCGCGGCATCCAGCCGGTACTGCAGGGCCTGCACCGTCGTCCGGCCCGTCTCCCACACCGTCAGCCCGAACGTCCGCAGCGACGAGGTGATGGTGGTGCGGATCGGCGCCGTGTAGCCCCACGGCGTGAAGCTCTCGCTGTCCTCCTCGAAGCCCTGCGTGAGGCCGTCGTCCGAGATCGCGCCCAGCGGCAGCCACGGGGCCAGCGGTTGGATCGCCGGATCGCCCGGCGAGGTCGTTCCCAGCGGGGCGGTCCAGCCGGCGCCGTTGGCTCCCACTTCGAGGAGGTCCGCAGCGCGGGTGATGTTGACCATGATGTCTCCAGACATGCGTGAAGCCCGCGCACGGGCGGGTACTGAGGGGGCCTGGCGCGGGCCGAACAGCCGGTCAGGAAACCGGGTGACAGAAGATCTCGAAGGTTCCGCCCACACGGCGGAGTCCGGTGTTCTCGTAGGGTCGGGCAGCAGGCAGGGTGACGACACCGGCACGGCTGATGGTCAGCGTGCTGGTGGTGGAGCCGCGAAGCTCCCGCTCTACCCAGGCGACGGTCTCGCGGGCCAGAGTGAAGGCCTCCGCCCGGGTGGCCGCGTACACGTCGATGTCGACGAGCATCCGCGCCAAACGGCCAGCAGCCAGGTCACCACCGGGGATCTGCGTGATCTGGATCGTCGGCAGCTCCTCGAGGAGGCCGTTGTCGAGTTCGTCGCGGACCACGACATCCTGCCAGCGGGCCTGCGCACGTGGGATCAGCTCGCCCTCGATGTCGACGACGACGGTCACTGGTTCCGCCCACCCACCCGCGCAGCCCGCAGCAGCACGTGATGTGCAGTGACCTTCTCGGTGCCGTACTCCACATAGCGGGCGTAGTAGGCGGTGTTGCGGACGTACCCCACAGCGCGGTCCCGGCGACGGCCGCCGCGGGAGGTGCTGTCCGTCTCCCAGGACTCCTTGTAGTGGCCCGGGTCAGGGCTGTTCTGGTCGACGGGCGAGATCGACACTGCGACGCCCTTGATGACCTCGGCGCGGCGCAGCATCTCCGCCTGCATGCCAGGCATTCGCAGCATCTTGCCGATGCCCTTGCGCTTCACTTTGAACTTGGCGGCCACGAGCACCTCCTTCGGTCAGCCGGTGACTCGGTCGGCGGCGAACTGGATGACACCGCGGGTGCCGGTGAACGGGCTGCGGCCCCAGTCGCCGGGCTCGCCGGTGATCTCGCAGTCGACGCCGCGAATCCGCGCCTTGTCCGTCGTCCGCAGCGGCATGCCGGGCTGGTCGGCGGGCGCGTACACAGTCCAGCCGACGATGACCGTGTCCCGCTCCTGCTGCTGCGAGCCGCCCACCTGAGGCGTCTCCGCTCGCGGCGACACCACACAGCCCGGCACGTCGAACGACTCGTCCACGCCCGGAAGGGGCTGGCCGCGGCCGTCCCGCAGCACCTTGCCGTCCGGGCCCCGCGGCGGATCCCCAGTGCGGACGATGCGCACCGTCTCCCCGAACGGGTACGGGGCCGGCATCAGTAGCCCCAGCCCGGTTCGAACTCGTCGGCGAACCCGGCGTCGTCGATCGGCCACGTCGGTGACGGATCCGCTGTGTCCGGTGTCGGGTCGATCGTGAACGCCCCACCCCGGCCCGCGAGCGACTTCAGCGCGGACTTGTCGGCCTTCGTCAGGTACAGGCCGCCAGATCCCTGCGGGCGCTGCACCGACATCGGGCCGATCGTCTCGTAACTGACCTGCTGCGGGTTGACGTAGGCACGGCCTGCCACCGACAGTACGACCGCCTCCGCGCCCTCCGGGAGCGGCTTCACGATCGTCTGGCAGAGAGCCGTAGCCGACGCGATCAGCAGGTCGGCGCGGTCGCCTTGGATCTCACCCAGCCCCAGATAGAGGCCGAGCTGCTCAGCAGTCGGAGGGACGAATGCCATGACGCCCTCCTCAGGCCAGAGACTCCACAGCGCCACACCAGGCCGCCAGATCCGCAGTCGGATCAAGCTCAGCCGACCGGGCCTTCGCCCGCTTCGACGCGAGCCGGTACTCGGCAGGCGCTGCGAGCTTTCGCAGCACCGCCTCATAGCCCGGCACGTCATTCCGGTCGACGAAGATGCCGGCCTCACCGAGGGACTCGCACAGCCCCGGCGTGGGGTGTGCGACCACAGGGATACCGCTGGCCAACGCCTCGACGCCGGCCCGGCCCCACGACTCGTAGGACGACGGCATCAGCAGCACCCGAGTGCGGGCGTACACCCGGTCCCGCATGTCCTCGCCACGCACGTGGTCGACAATCTCGACGTTCGGCAGGTCCGGGAGTATCTGCTCACCGTAGGCGCCCTTCACGGCGAGGAACTGCTGGTCCGGCATCCGCTCGGCGAGAGCCGCAAGAACCTTGCCGCCCTTCTCCGCATTGCAGTTGATCAGCGTGATCGCCTTGCCCGGCTTCGCCGCGTACTCGCCAGCGAACACCGGCGGACGCACCACCAGCGCCCGCTCGGGGCGGACCGCCTTCGGGTACTCGGCGAAGAACAACTCCGCCTCCCGCTCCATCCAGGAGCTGTTGTACACCGCCAGCGCCGTCCCGCCCGCAGCAGCGTCCCGAAAGGTGGGCCGGTGCGTGTTGTGGCACACCACCACCATGGGCTTCCCGTACCCGCGGGCCAGCGACGCCGTCGACGGCACAGTCTCCAGATGCGCAAGCAGCACATCCGCCTTGCGCACCGCCGTCGGGAAGTCGAGCCGTGACTCCAGAGGGACGACCTTGATGCCGTGGTACTCGTACTCCTTGTGCGACTTGCCGTAGCGGGACAGCCACACCTGCACGTCGTGCCCGCGTTCCACTAGCGGCCGGAGCATGGACACGAGCATGTGCTCGGCGCCCGCGTTGTGCTCCGGCGGCATCAGATGCACACGGGCCACGATCTTCAGGGGCTTGGCTGCCCCGCCCGGCGCGGAAGCCGGGACAGCCGT
Organism: Streptomyces sp. NBC_01723; assembly: GCF_036246005.1. NCBI lineage: Bacteria > Bacillati > Actinomycetota > Actinomycetes > Kitasatosporales > Streptomycetaceae > Streptomyces > Streptomyces sp. NBC_01723. The sequence goes on along the minus strand of NZ_CP109171.1, from coordinate 6,347,023 downwards.
AGCCATCAGGTGCCCGAGGGGGTGCCGGTGTACTTCACGAAGGCGTCGACGTCGCCGAGGACGAAACCGTAGTAGGCCTCCGCGAGGATCAGCACCAAGTTCTCCTGGAAGGCGGAGTGGACACCGCCCTCCTCGTCCACGTAGGTCGCCTGGTCGGAGATCCGCACGGTGATGTCCATGCCGACGCCGTAGGCCGCCTGCGACCAGTCGCCGCCGATCGCCCGGAGACCCGAGTCCACCGACGCCGACTGCCGACGCTGCTTACCCGACACCGAGCGGGAGTAGGCGAGCGGCTCACCGATCAGCGTGCCCGCCGCCGCCATGTTCGTGCCCGGCGTCTGCGTGTCCACCAGGATCGGACGGCCCGTGGTGTCCGTCGCCAGCAGCAGCGACGGCTTCAGCCGGTGGTCCGCGACCGTACCGGTGTAGTCCCAGTCGGAGTCGACGACCTCGGCCATGCCGTTGACGAAGTCGGCCCAGATGCCGCCCTGCGCCTGCGTGGCCGTGCCCAGCGCCACCGAGTTGCTGGTGGCGGCGAGGTACTCGGTGAACGGGCCGGTGGCGCCCTTCATCGTCTTGCCGTGGATCGTGGCGTGGTCGAAAGCGCGGGCGAACGCTGTCGGCAGATCCTTCTGCAGCTGGTCGTACAGGCCGCCCGCGTTGGTCTTCGCGACCTCCATCGCGACCGGGATCAGCACGGCGACCTTCTTCGCCTGCATCTGCTTGACGTCGACGCCGCCCGTCGACAGGGGCTTCTTCGCCGCCTGCCCCACCCAGTCCGCGACCGGGACGTCCATGGGGATCGGCACCGACGTGGTGGCGTCCAGGGCCAGCGGCGCCGGACGGGCCAGCTGCATGACCGCCGACGCTTCGACGGACTTCTCGAAGATCGGCGCGGTGATCGTGCGGGGCAGGAGCGCGCCATCCACATTGGACAGCGTCAGGGGGGCGGTGACCGCCATGATGTCTCTTCTCCCGAAGCTACGTGAGCTTCGAACTCAGCCACCCCGCGAACTCGTCGCGAGGATTGGGGGCCTGCTTCTTGTTGGCACCGGACGCCTGTGTGCGGTCCGGTGCGGGACGCCGCGGGCCCTCCTGGGGCTGGGTCTTCGCCCAGTGCGGCTTGCGCTCCAACAGCGCCTGAAGATCCGCCTCAATAGCGGACGCGTCGATCACACCCGACTCGTCGATGTACGACGACAAATCCAGCTGCCCGACCGCATCCTCCGGATCGGTGAACGCAGCCCGCTCCCCCACCTGCGCGCCGGCCAGAGCCTGCACGCGCGCCTCAACGAGGCTCCTGCGGGTCGCGGCGATCTGCTCGTTCGCCTGGGCCAGCTGGTCAGTGAGGCGCTCGGTCTCCGACTTCTTCGCGTCCTCGAACTCCTTGGCCTTCTGCGCCAGCGGTTCGAGTTCCTTCAAACGCTTGCGGAGGTTCGCTGCCTCGCTGTTCTTCTTCCGCAGTTCAGCCTCGAACTTCTTCCGGTCGAACGGCTTTCCCTCGTCGCCAGACTCCGCCTCCTGGGCGTCGTCCTGCTGCTCGGTGCCGTCCGCCTCGGTGGCCGTCTCCTCGACGGTCTCCTCGGTTCCGGTGTCCTGCTGCTCGCTGGTCTGCTCGTTCTCTTCGGGCATGACAGATCGGCCCTCCAGGGGCTGGGAAACGGGGAAGGCCGCCACCAGGGCGACCAGGTCAGAACCCTCCGGGGAGCGGGTTCGGGTCGTGCTCGGCCAGCGCCCGCCGGAACCGGGCAAGCTGGCTACCGGAGTGGCCGGCGGCGTACTCCTGGTACAGCCGCGCCCACTCCGCCGCCTGCGGGGACGGTTCGAAACGCTGCCCACGGAAGATGGGGACGGCGCCGCAGTGGCAGCCATCATGTGCCTCGAACCGCGCCGTGCCCTGCTTGAACACGGCGCCCCGGCTGGCGATGAGCTTGCAGAAGGCGCAGGCACCCAACGCGGCCGTCCGCGCCCACGCCGTGGCCTGCGCGTCCTCGCGCACAGCCCCAGTCACGGTGCTGCGGCCGGTGTCAGCGACGAGCTTCTGCGCTACAGCTTCGGCCTTCTTCGCCGCCTGCTCGAGGCGGACGGCGAGCGGCTGTGACTGTGCCGCGGTGGCCTCGTCGGGATCGCGGTCCCACACGTCCTTTGTCGCCCATCGGAGGCTCGCCTCGGTCTTGCCGACCGACGGCGGATCAGCGACCGGCACCGTGAACACCCCGGACACCCCAGCCGCGTCCCGCTGGGCGTCATAGAACTCGGCGCCGAGCGCGGCAGACGTGCGGGCGTACTGATCGATGACCGCCTGCATCGCGGCAATCCAGTCCGGGACCGACGTCCGCAGCCGCGACGGAATGATCAACCGGCGCAGGCCGCGAACATCCCGCACCAGCAGCCTGGTCAGACCCAGCTGAGCGGAGCGGTAGCGGGCGGCATCCTGGCCACCGTCAGAGACCGTCGTCGCCACCAGACACCTCCGCGACCGAAGGCAGACGCTCACCCCGCTGCTCGTTCACCGCAGCAAGACGATCCAGGAGGCCGCCACCCGAGACGGCAGCGGACGACCTGCGCCGGTCCGCACCAATCCGCTGCCGCTGCGGCTCCGTGAACCCAGCCATCTCCAGCGTGACGTCGCTGTCCGCAGGCAGGACCCCGGCCTGCACCAGCTTGACCGTGGCATCCACCTGGGCCGCAACCGTCGGTGTCGCCGGGTTCCGCCACACCGTCTCGATCCGCCGGGCCTTGTCCGGCGGTTCACCATCACGCACCCACAAGGCAAGCCGCATCGCCTGCTGCCAGCCGGCACCGAAGCGCCTGATGCGGCGCTCCGCCTTCTTCACCTGCCGGTTGTCAGCGAAACGGATCGCGTCCGCCGAGGCCGGATTGTCGCTGCTGTAGCCGAGAACATGCGGGGCCACCGACATCTGCGACGCCATGATCCTGGCGTACAAGTCGACGATCTTCGTCATGCCCGTCGGGTCATGCGCCGCGAACTGGCCGACGTCCGGCACATTGCCGTCCTCGTCCCGCTCCAAAGCCAGCACACGGCCGATGTACGTCTCCCACGCCGACTTCGCCGTACCATCCGCGTCCTGGAACGCCGACTCCGACGCGCCCAGAATGTACCGCTGCGGGGCGCCGAAGAACTCGGCGGCCACCTCGATCCCGCTGAGCCGACGACACGCCGCATCCGTGATCGACATGACCTCGGGGGTGATCTCCGACTTCCCCACCCGGTCCGCCGTCCGCTGGCGGTTCGCCAACCGCACCACCGGCACGACCCCCAGGCCGTGCATGTCCCGGTCGACGACCTCCCAGCCGCCAGACGCCGACGGCATCGCCATCACCGTCTGATCCGGCAAATACAGGACCAGCATCCGCTCCTCAGGGCCCGCCTCGACGAAGGAGTCCGCAGCGCACTCCCGCAACGCCGCAGTGCCCATACGCAGGCGGGCATCCCACATCAGCGTCATGTCCAGCGGCGACTCCGCCGTAATCAGCGGCGGACACTCATCCGTACCGCAACCACCCGAACCCACAGCCAGGTACTCCCGGCCGTACACAAAGGCATCCAGGTGAGCCAGCGACGACTCATCGAACAGGTCATTCGCCTCGGCGATCTCCGCCAGCTCGCTAGAGTCCGAGCCGTCAGCCCACCGGAACGCCTCCAAATCCAGGCGCTCCTCCAGCGACTCCACACCCACCCGCGGCCAGCCAATCACCGTATGCAGGCCGCGGAGCTGCGGCGGAATCGAAATCCCCAGGTCGCGGATCAACTGCTCGCCGTTGAAGTAGGCGTCCCGCAGCATCAGGGCGTACCGGTCGCGCAGCATGTCCGCCCGCAACACATTGACCAGCGCCAGCTCGTCATCCGACAACGTCAACAGAGGCAACTCGGGAATGGACAGGGTCATCGCAGCACCACCACCCTCCCCTTGCCGGCCGTCTTCTTCTTGGTCCACGAGGGCGAGTTCATGACCATGCGACGCAGCATCCGCGCCCCGATCGCACACACCGCAAGGTCCACTTTCCGGGCCGACTCACGGTGCTCCTTGCCAATCGTGTAGCCCCACGCATTCGTCCTCCGGCGTGCGTTCGCGACATGCTGCCGCAGCACCTTGTGGCCGTCGTGAGGCACCTGTCGCTCCAGCACGTCCCGGTAGAAGCGGTCCACAGCCTCGGTGAACGCCTGCTGGCGACGACGGTCACCCATATCCCACATCACCGCATGCTGGCCATGCCCAGAAACCACAGCCTTCAGCTTCAGGCGCTTCCCATAGCGCTGCGCCCACGCGTCGATGTAGCCATCCCAGTACCGCTCGCCATCCGCCTCGTCGTAGCCCGCGCCCGGGTCGGCGAAGAACGCGGGCGGCTTATAGAGGGCGAACACCTGGTCCACAACGCCATCGACCTCCTCGCGGGGAACGCGGTACGGGACATCCGCTGGCCAGTTCGCCGGCCGCTGCCACACGCCCAAGGTCTTCACGAAGCCGTCCCGCAGTCGGCACCCGACCAAACCGGTCGCGTCGTCCGACTTGGAGCCGTCGAAGAACAGCGCGACTTCGTCACCCTTCTCCAGATCGATCCCGTCATGCGGGTTCGCATCCCACTCGTAGGGCGCTAGGTAGGCGTCCTCGGCCGCCGTGATCTGGTTGAACCAGAACCGCCGCGACCTGCTAGGAGGGTTTCGAACGTCGAGAATTGACGCCTTCAGCCGCTCGAGGTCGAGCCAGACCGAATCCCCGCGAACCGCTTTCAGCGTCGGTACGATCCACGCCTCGGTCAGCTTCGCCTCGGCCGGAGCCTCCAGGCTGTCGTAGAACAAGCCGGTGTCCGCGACTCGGCCGGCCTCCGCCGACTCGAACGCCTCCCGAGTCCGCTCAGCAACGCTGTCCTCGCCCGGCTCGTAGGCGTTCGTCAGAGCCAGGGTGCGCGACATGCCGTCGGCGCTCTTGGTCGAGTTGCGCTCGATAACGGCAGCCATCTCGTGACCCTGATTCGAGTCCACCCAGTGGTGCGTTTCGTTCAGGAGAACGAACGTCGGCCGGCCGCCCTCCATGGCGCGCGGCGAAGACGTCACCGCCTCGATTCGGGCCCGCCCCTTGTCTGCGTAGATGATCTCTTTGCCAAGGTCAATCCGGTACTCCTGGATCGCCCGCTTCGTGAACATCCCCGGGAAGATCGTCATCGTGGAGCGCGTCTGATCCTGCGACACTGCGGCTATCTGAACCCAGGGGGCAGGATGCTGCACGCCAAGCGGCTGCCCAGCCGGGATACCCCACTCGTTGCCCGCATCTGCGACACGGCCAGAAGGGCGACAGGGTCCGACGAATTCGAACCCCGACCATGAAGCCCCGAGAGGGTCCTTGCCGTGGCCCTTCAGTCTTTGGACCACCCCATCGCGCCACAGGAACCGGCCCGTCGCCGGATCCATCGCGTACCACCACAGGGTCAGCCGGGCCTGCTCAGGCGTGTACTGCCAGGCCCTCCCGACGTAGTGCTGCAGGTACGTCTTCGTCCAGGCGAGGCACTGCCAGCCCAGCGTGTACTCGGGCAGCACGAATTTGCCGTCTGGGCCGCGCTTCCACGTTGGGCCGAGCGTGAAGGGTTCAACGACGTCGGGGACCTGCTCGTCAGACTCCATCGCCGCGACGGTCGCGCAACGGGGAGCGCCGCTTCAGCTCGTTGCGCAGCAAGCAGGCCTCAATGTCGCTCCGGTCCGGCCGGTCGAAGAAGCCCCGCAGCCGGACCACGGCGAAGTCCCGGAGACCCTCAATCGTTCGCAGCGAGCCGGCGTACAGGCACTGCTGCCGCGGGATGCCATGGAGTCGGGCCCACGCCTGCGCCTCGTCCTGGCTGCCCGCACAGACGACGTACTTGATCACGTCAACCCCCCGCAATGTCACGGTAGGAGTCCAGCGGACTCACCGACGCCAGCTGTGGACCAGCGGGCTTCTTCCGCTCCAGCTCCATACGGGCCCGCCGTCGGTCCCCCTCCGTCGTCAGCAGCGACGACATCACCGAGTTCAAGGCCGCTACCAGCTGACCGTTCGGGCCGCGCTCCGAAAGCAGCACCTTCGACATCAGGTCAGCGGCATACCGGGCCACAGCCCAGTCCGACGGCTCGTAGAAGGCCGCCTGCCCGGACTGGCGCAAACTCAGGTACCAGTCCGTGGCGATCGGGTGCCACAGCGGATCGGACTCCGGCAGATCTGGTACCTCAGCCGGCGCCCCAGACGGGGCCTGTACCAGCTCCGGCCCATCGTCCTTGTTGCGACGGCGGCGCGCTTCAGTGCGCTCCGGAATGGGTCCTCGAGTGCCCATGGCGACCTCCAGGGTCAGGCACGCCGCCAGGGCGCGCGGGGCAGAAACAGTGAACCGACCAGGCTCGCCTCCAGGGCGAGCATGGCCATGGGCGTGCGAATGACCGGCGAGGAGGGGCCTAGGAAACCCGTACCGGATCTCGTGAGCTACACGTCCCCGATCTGGAGAAACCGCAGGTGGGGGGCATATCCCCAGGTCAGGGCGTTGCGGTGCGATCTTGAGTCGACTCATCCTGAGCCGGCGAGCCAGGGTGATCGTCAGGCTGCCTCACCGTGTCGATCATCGTCGACTCGATCACGTTTCCGACTGTTGCAGCTCAGGTGAGCGCATTGCACGTTGGCAAGCGTGTGCGATCCACCTTGGGACAGAGGAAGGATGTGGTCCACCGAGGCGCTCATGGGGTGCGGCCACGCCAGCCCTGGGTCCACCGGCAGCCGGCACAGCCCACACGTCCACCCGTCCCGCTTGTACACGCAAGCGGGTGCGAACCGTTCACCTTGGTCTGCTTGTGCCTTCAGTGCGCGACGGCGAGCATCAGCGAGTGCTGCGACCTCTGGGTAGAGCTTCCTCCAGTGGCCTTGCTTCTCTCGTCGCCGCTTGTCGTACTCCGACGCTTGCTCACGATACCGATCGGTTCCGTACCGCTTGCCTGTCGTCGCCGTGTAGTTGCGGTGCCAAGCCTTCGCGCGCTCCGCGTTCATCGCCCGCTTGCACTCGGGCTTGCCGCACTGGACTCGCCTCGGATGCGTCATGGGAGCGTCGCAGTATGGGCACGGCCGCGCGTTCGCTGCCCGCCTCTGGGCGTTCTCCTCGCGCCTCGCAGCCTTGGCCGCTTCGTAGCGCCCGTCTTCGCGGGCGGCCTGGCGATTCCTGGCGTCACGGCACCGCGGCGAGCAATAGCGGGCGTCAGTCCGGCCGCGGAATGGCTGACCGCAGTATGCGCACTCAACGTCGGTGTGCCGCTCGTTACCTACACCGGCTCGGCATGCATCCGAGCAGTAGGCGGGAATGCGTCCTCTGGTGCCCACCTTCTTCTCTGCCCCGCACCGGGCGCAGTTGATGAAGGCTGGGCGTATAGCCTGGGTCATGTCGGTCCTGTCGTGTCAGGGCTGGCCATGGCCCCGGGAGTGTTGGTAGCACTCGCCGGGGTTCTATTGTCTCAACGCCCGCTGACAGTGGGGTGGTTCCGTGTCAGCGTCGGCTTCCGCCCCGCATGGCCTTGGCGTGCTGTGAGGTCCACATGCCGGTGGCGGCCTTGTGCCTGAGTGCGCAGTATCCGCGGGCGCGGGCACCCATGTACTTCTGCACGGCTCGAACGCAGCGCTGGTAGTCGCCGGCCGTCCCCCATTTGACCTTGGCCGCGCCTCGGCCGGTCGTCCAGTAGTTCCGCAGCGTCTGCGCGTTGCCGCGCCGTCCGCGTCCCTTGGATGCCACGGCTGATCACTCCTTCTGCGGCGCGGGCTCCTGGTCGTGGGGCTCCTGTTGTTCGTCTACCCGTTCGACGCGGCGGACTTGCGTGGCGGGGATGGCGATGGCGACCCGGTTCGTGTGGATGAGGTCGCGGTCTTTGAAGAGGACCCAGCCGTCGACGAAGTCGACGGTGAGGTTGGGGTCTTCGATGAGGGTGTCGTCGCGTTGCCGTTCGGAGTGGATGACGAGGTATGCGGGCACGATGCTCACCTCATCCCGGGATGGGCTTCGGGCGGGCGTTTCCGTCCGGGCCGGGGGTTGGCGCGCTGGGCGTCGTTGCCCTCGCGGCTGGATTTCTGCAGGTGGCACTCGGCACACACGCCTTGCAAGCGGTCCTCGGCGTGGGCGTCGGTCTTGGCTTCGATGTGGTCGCAGTGGGTGGACGGCCTCACGCCGCACAGCTTGCAGACCGGGTCGCGGTCGAGCACCTTGCGGCGGATGGTTGCCCAGTTCGACGGCAGCCGGCTCTTGCGGTCCGACCCTTCCCAGCCGCCGCTCACGGCTGCGGGTTGCTCTGGGGGCAGTCGTCGATGTGCTGCTTGCCGAGGGTTTGGAAGGCGAGGCTGCAGCACCAGTCGCGGCGGGGCTTGGCGGTCGCCGGGTTGTTGGCGTCGCGCAGCTTCTGCATGTCGGCGGCGATGGCGTCGCGTATCGCGTCCGGGTCGCCGCTGAGGTTGACCACGAGTTCCTGCTTGGCGGGCGTGGCGAGGTATCCGCTGGTGTCGTTGGCGGGGATGTCGATGGTGTCTTCGAAGACGAGGACGGCGCGGGCGCCGATCTGTTCGGCGATGCCGTCGAACTCGCTGACGGGCTCGGGCTGGTCGAGCCCAGTGACGTACCGACGCGCGACGTACTGATCGACGACGAGCACGAATGGCGGCAGGTCGTCGCTGCTGCCTTCGGGGAGTTCGAGGATCTGCAGGCGGGCCATCAGCCGGTCACCGCCTCGTCGTCCTGGCGGACGATGCTGCGGACGTTGGCGGCGGGGGCGAGCGCGATGACGCCCATGCCATCCGGTCCGGTGAAGGTGTAGTCGCCGGCGATGCCGTCGTACTCGACGCCGTCGGCTTCGACGGTTTCCACGTCGCCGGTCAGGTAGTTGATCGTGTACTGGGCCATGGCGCGGGCTCCTGTGGGGTGGTGGGTCAATCGTGGGTGGCGATGCCGAGCGGTCCGGTGATCTCGTACTGGTCGAGCTGCGAGAGCGCGTACCCGAGCAGGCCGCGCAGGAGGGCGCGTTCGCGTGCGCTGTCGGGGATGCCGCCGGGCTGGTCAATGACGCTGAGCGTGCGCCCGTCAGACCAGGCGTACACGATCGTTGTCGGCTTCTGCTTGAACGCGGTCGCGTATTCGTCGAGGGTGCGCATCAGCTCTTCGCCGTCGATCTTGTGGCAGAGGGAGCAGATGCGGACCGACGCCGACGCGTTCGCGGGCTTGTTGTACGACCAGGAGTGCTCGCAGAGGTCGTCGGCTGAGATGGGAGCGTTCATGGGCGCGGGCTCCGGGGTGGGGTTAGAGGTCCTCTTCGGCTGCGATGACGACGCGGCGGGCGAACAGGGTGAGGGTGACGTTGAGGATCTCGTCGGGGTCGGTCTTGATCTCGTGGACGATGACCGGGGAGTCGCGCGGCGCGAGCAGCGACTGGCCGTTGATTCGCACATCATTGGGGATGATGACGCTGCCGCCGGTGGTGTTGTCGGTGGCCCGGCCCTTCTCGATGATCTCGATGACGGCCGCCTGCGGTTGGTCGGTCTTGGCGAGGGCGGGGTTGGGGTGGGGCTTGTCCTCGCGGCGCCCGCGCCAGACGAGGACCATGCCAGCGAGGGCAGCCAGCCAGGCGAGAACGGCGGGCAGGTAGTCGTTCACGTCGTCGCCTCCGTTCCGGCCTCCGGCTTGCCGCCGCCGAAGAAGGCGTCCATGAGTTCGCCCCACGTCTTGGCTGCTTTGTCGGCGATCTGCTGGCCGCTGGCCTTCTTCACGTAGCCGCTGATCGCTTCGGCCTGCTGTCGAACTTCGGGCGGGACGGCGTGGAGGACACCGTTGAGGCAGTGGTCGCTGCTGCCGTGCAGTTCTTCGTGCTGCTGCATTGCGATGATCAGATTCCATGCCCACAAGGGCAGGTCAGGGACAGGGGAAGCCATGGCGCGGGCCTTCCGTGGGGTCAGGTGGTGTAGGGCAGTTCGATCCGCCACCAGTCCGGGTCGTCCGCGACGCGGGTGATGACGGGCTGTGCATCGTCGGGTACTCGCGCTTCCCCGCGCTGCGCCAGGAGACGCCCGTAGTGCAGGGCGTTCTCGGGGGTCGGTTCGCTGCCGAGTCCGGCGAGTTCGAAGCTGAAGATCCCCTCAGCCACGGTTCCACCACCAGACCCCGAGTGTCGACCCCCGCATGGTCTCGACTCGTCCACCGAGTCTGCCCATGACGGCGTCCATGTCGTCGGGGTCCCACTGGTGGAGGTGGGCTTCGTGCGGGTTGCCGTCGACCTCACCCTGCGGGGAGTCGACGATCGGCACGGAGACGAGGATGTTCCAGGCCCCTGCGGCCACGGTGCGCTCCAGGAGGGCGACGGCGTCCTCGCGCGGCAGGTGCTCGAGCACGTCGCCGTACAGGACAAGGTCGCGGTGGAAGAGGTGGTCCTCGGACTCGCGGACGTCTTCGATGTGGATCTCGTCGTACATCCGCCGGGTCTTCGTGGAGCGCAGCTTGTACTTGCTCACGTTCGGCTTGAAGATCTCGATGCCGGTCCACCACACGCCCTCGTGCACGGGCCGGAACAGCCTGGCGTAAGTCCCCTCGCCGGGCCCGACGTCGGTGACGGTGTTGGGTAGGTGGTAGCGGAACCAGTCGAGGGACCAGTCCTTGCCCTCAGCGTCGGATGTGGGCATGGCGGGTCTCCTAGTAGACGGTGATCGTTCCGGTGCGGTAGACGGGTGCTTCGAGTCCGGCGGTCCAGGTCAGCCACACCCGGTACTCACCCGGCTCCAGGCTTGTGGTGCCGCCGTTGGGGCCGATCAGGATGCGGGCGTGCGGGCTGGCCCACTCCCCCGTCCACCAGTCTTCGACTGACGGATTCCCCGTCGCCGACGTGGGCTGGAATGCGAACTGGGGCGGGGCGGAGGGGCTGACGGGGCTGCCTCCGACGGCGCTGACCGCTGTGACCCGCACGTACTCGGTGCTGGTGGCGGCTATCTCCACGGCCGGCTCACCACCCATCCGCTGTATGGCCGTCCGAGGGTGAAGTCGATGTCGTTGTGGTCGGTGCCGCCTGCGGTGGCGGTGGCATCGGTGTCGACGCTGCCGTGCCCGGCCGCGTTGTAGACGGCGAGGGCGGTGACCGAGCTGTCGGTGTCGGCGGCGCCTGTGCCGGTGACGGTGGCGATGCGCCGGGCGGTGCCGGTGGCCGTGGTGGTCATGGTGCCGCTGCCGGTGGCGGTGGCGACGGCGCCGTCGGACAGGGTGTTGACGTTGTCGTAGGCCCCGTAGTCGGTGACTCCGGCGTCGCGGTAGCAGAACAGGTCGAGAGCGCAGGTGTCGACGGCTGCGGGGATCCAGGCGGGGGTGGCGAGCGTCCTGCGGTTGGTCCACGTGGACCCGTTCGGCGAGGTGTCCCAGTAGACGTTGGTGCCGTCCTCGCGGAGCCGCAGCCACAGGTGCGCCACCGGATCGTAGGTGATCTCCACGGCGGCGCCGTCGTAGTAGGCGACGTTGGCCTGCATCCTGAGTTTCGCCGTGACCGCGTTGTACTTGAACCCGATCGCCGTCCCGGCGGTCGCCGAGGTGACCATGAAATTCTGCGACACGTCGGTTCCGGTGGACGCTGCGGGCCGCACGGCGAGTTTCAGAAAGATGCTGGCCCCGGCGAGTGTCCAGGCGCGGCCGGTCTGGTAGCCGGCGTAGGCCCCGGCGACGAGTGGGACGCGGGCCTGGCCGCCGGTTTCGGTGACGCCGCCGTAGGAGTCGCCCCAGTTCGCCGAGATGATTCCGTCGTTGAAATTGTCCTGGAGGGCCGTGAGGAGCGGCATCCGCGTCTCCGATCAGCTTGCGCTGAAGCTCCACGCCCCGGCGGCCACCTTGAGTTCGTCTCCGGCCGCGACCGTCTTGGACGCGTCGAACGGGCCGTAGGACCAGCGGACGGGTGTGCCGGCGGAGTCCCAGATTTCCCAGCCGACGACGGTGCAGGCGGGCATGCCGGTAAAGGACAGGTCCGCACTGTTGGTGACAGCCCCGTTGACGGCGGCGGCGACGGAGATGTTCTTGCGGGCGTAGGAGCCGCCGACGACTTCGGTGCCCGCGGTGGCGTCGTTGCCTGCTGCGGTGACGAGCGCCATTTTCAGCGGCAGGGTGGGGGCGGTGGTCGACGTACCGAAGAGCCAGTCGACGGTGCGGTTCTCGCCCGTGTTGGAAAGGTTATCGCTAATGGAAAACACCACCTTCTCGGGCGTGTTATCGAATAAAATGCAGTCATGTGTTCTGTCGAGAACTGCACGAGAGAAGCAAAGGTTCGAGGTTGGTGCAAGGCGCACTATCTCCGGTGGTACCGATTCGGAGATCCGACAGCATCAGCACCCAGGAGGACTCCAGAACAGCGGTACCACGAGAAGGTCGACAAGCGTGGGCCCGACGACTGTTGGCCCTGGACCGGGGCCTACGCGACGGTGGACCGTGGAGCGTTCCGCTGGAAGGGCAAGACCCGTATTGCCACGCGAGTCGGCTGGGAGATAGCGAACGGCCAGCCGCCTGGCGAACTGCATGTGTGCCACACCTGCGACCACGGCTGGTGTCATAACCCCAGACACTGGTTCCTCGGCACCCACGCAGACAACATGGGCGACCTTAAGCGGAAGAACCTTCCACGGGGGCGCCCGCTGGCCACAACTCCTGAAATCGACGCCCAGATCGAAGAAGGCCTAAAAGCAGGAGAAAGACATCTCAGCATTGCCAGACGTCTCGGCGTCGGACGCTGGATCGTCGACCGGCACGCAACGGGACTTCGGAACATCACCAGAGCCGAGGCGCCGAACCGCATTCCACCAGTCCGTCGCGCTAGCTGATGGTGAGGCTGCCGGACAGCCGGACGATGTTTTCGGCGCCGGGCGGGTCGAAGGTGATCCACACCCGGTAGCGGCCCGGGTCGAGGGCGAGAGCCCCGCCGTCGGGGCCGATGAGGATGCGGGCGGCGCCTTCGGCCCATTCGGCGGTGTGCCATTCGTCGCCGTCGGGGTTGTCGCCGTGCGCCACGACCGCGATCTGCACTGGCGCCCCGGCGAGGCTGGTGCCTGCGGGGGCGGTGACGGGGACGTGCAGGTATTCGGTGGAGGAAGCGGGGATCACCACGGTGCACCCACCCTCCAGTTGTCAGCCCGGGGCGGGGCGGCCGTCCACGCCGATGGCCGGGGTGCGCTTGCCGTCCAGTGGCTGTAGGGGGCGCCGACGGTGACGTCGACGTCGTCGGGGCTGCTGCCGGACGACACGCCTCTGGCCGTGAGGACGGCGGTTGCGGCGAGACTCGCGCCCGCGGTGGCGCCGTGTGCGCCGGCCGCCGTGAGGCCCGCGGTGGCGGCGAGCGCGGCGTGTCCTGCGCGTCCGGCGCTTCCTTCGGCCGTGAGCGCTGCCGCTCCAGCGAGCCCGGTGCTGGCGGTCGTGGCCCGCTGCCCGGATGACGTGAGGCCGGCGTGGACGTCGAGCACGGCGTCGCCGGCCTGGTGGGAGGCGACTGCGCCGTCGGCGTCGAGGACGGCCGCCGCGTCGAGGCCTGCCCCGGTGGCGGCGCCGCGGACCCCGGCTGCCGTCCGGTCGGCTGATGCTGCGAGCCCGGCGCCGGCTGTAGCGCTGCGGAGTCCGCTACCTGCCAGAGCGGCGGTCGCCGCAAGCCCTGTCGTGCCCTGCACACCGCGGGTTCCGCCGGCTGCGAGTGCTGCGGTGGCGGTGAGGTTCGCGTCGCCGGTGGCGCCTGCGGCGGGTGCGGGTGGGAGAGCGACGAGGCCAGCAGCCCAGTTTGAAGTTGGGCTGGCGGTGCCGCCGTCGGCGGTCTGGCTGCCGCTGGCCACAGCGATGCGGTAGGCGGATGCGGCCGGTGACGCGTCGGCGACTTCGGTGAACCCTGCGGGCGGGTTGTGGGTGACGCCGGAGGTGTCGATGGTGTTGACGTGCCAGGCGAGTGCGCTGTCGATGTCGCTGGTGACGGTGAGGGCGCCGATGGCGGTGCCGCTGCCGGTCGCCGACTGGAACGGGACCGAAGCGAGGTCGACGGCCGGGTCGACGCCGGCAAACCAGACGGCGGCCAGGGTCGACCAGCGTCCGCTTGTCCACGTGTAGGCGAACGACGTCTCGGCTGCGACCCGGTGCAGGTAGCACTGGGTTTGCATGCTGGTCGTTGTGATCGTGCCACGGAGTACGGCCCCGGCTGGCGGGGTGACGGCGGGGAACGATCCGCTCTCGTGCCAGCGGACGAGCCAGAACACGCCGACGGCTCCGGCGGTGACTCCGGCGGGTTTGGTGACGGTGCGGGTGGAGGCGAGTGTGTCGGCGCCGGTGTTGGCCTGGGCGAGGTACGTCGTCACGGCCGACGCCTCCCGGCGGTCAGGAGGACTGCGGGCTGAGGCTCGCGCCCAGGCTGGTGAGGGTGAACTGGTCCCCGGACGCCCACGCCTTGGATGCGGTGAGGGCGACGGAGAACAGGAAACTGCCGCCGCTGGCCGCGGTCCACACGGAGATGTGGGTGAGGGTCTCGGAGGTGCCCCCGTTGGTCCACGCGGCGGGCGCGGCGCTGAGCGCGAGCGCCGACCCGGACGTGGAGGCGGCGAAGGTGAAGCTGTTCCGGGTGGTGGAGCTGGCGGACACGTTGCCGGTGCCTGCGGCGCCGGGGTCTCCGGTGTGGAGTTGGGCGAACGTTCCGGCGACCGGGCTGTAGGCGGTGCCTGCGCTGCGCAGTGTGTTGAGCCAGCCGGAGACGAGGGAGGGTGCGAGTCCTGCGGTCACTGCTCCTCCTCAGGCTCGGGTTCGGGCTGGGGTGCGGGGGTGACTTCGCCGGAGGCTTCGAGCCGCAGCAGGTATTCGTCGGGCACGGTCGCCTCCAGGATGGTTGGGGGTGTCCCGCCGCCTGGACGGGGGGTCATCGGGCGGCGGGACGAGGTTGTTGTCCGCCCGGCCACCCCACAGAGGCCGGGCGGACATGGGGGCCGAGCGCTGGGGGCGCTGCAAGGCCCAACCCTGCGGGAGCCGTCACGCAGGGAGATCAGGCGGCGAGTAACGGCGCCGAGTCGATGATCGGTGGGGTGGGGCCGGGTTGGAGCAGTTCACGGGTGTCGGGGTCGCGGCGGGCTTCGGGGAGTTCGGCGAGGTCGTAGAGGACGCCGTTGCGGCGGCGTGCTCGGTCGCCGTGGCGGGTGAGCCGTCCTTCGGCTGCCCAGCGGCGGATGGTGTTGGCGGGGCGGCCGGTCCAGTAGACGGCGAGGTCTTCGGTGACGAGCTGCGGGGGCATCGGATCACCCCCGGAACGCACGTGAGGGCCGCCTGTAGCGGCCCTCCAGACACAGCGAGATCGATTGGAGCACACCATACGCTCAGCGCTGATCACGTGGCAAGCCCTGTTGCTGAAACAGCATTATGCGGCGCGCAAGGTCGGGAGCGACGGAATCGTCTCGGCGAGCCAGCCGTCGGGTTCCGTGGTGAAGTGAGCGGCGGGGCTGGTCTCCCACCAGGAGCGGACGGCCGTGGTGCGCACGGTCTCGTCGGTCCGCTTGTCGACGTACTCGACGGGCCGTTCCCCGGTCTGGCGGGTGGTGGTCTGGCCGCGCTTGCATTGGGCGGGGTAGTCGTTCCAGTTGACGCCTGCCTCGGACCAGAGCAGTTCCTGCATGCCACTGCTGGTGACGCCGTGGAGCCGCTTGTGGGAGAAGTGGGCTTGGGCGGCCATGCTGATGCTGTTGCGGACGGCGTCGCGCTGCCGCCACAGGAAGTAGTTGGCGACTTCGACGGGGTCGCTGATGGTGAAGACGCGCGCGTCGAACAGGGCCCGCTTACCGGGGCGCCGCTCATTGAAGACGGCGGTGGCGAAGGAGGCGGACACGCTGAGCTGCTTGGCGACGACACCACCGAACCAGGGCTGAGTCCCGGGGGTGGCGAAGTCGGTGAGCAGGATGCTGATCTCGTCGGACTGGTGGTAGGCGAAGACGGCGCCGCCGATCTCTTCGCAGAGTGCTTCGGCGACGGCGGCCATGTCGGCGATGAACGGCATGTCGAACGGCTTGCCGGCGCCTCGCAGGTAGGTGTGGAAGGCGCGGCCGTCCAGGCGAAGGATCGTGTAGGTGCGACGCGGCAGCACGGCCCGGTGGACGGCCTCGTAGCCCTTCATGCGGTCCCCGAGGGCGGTCGTGTCGCTCACGTGGTCTCCCGAGTGGCTGCGATGGCGCGGAATTCGAGGGCGTCGGCTTCGATGTCGATGGCGGCCCCGGCGGTGTGGAGGTCGCAGTCGGGGTCGTCGGCAAGGGTGCGGCAGGAGTCGGCGATGGCCCGCAGGAGGATCGTCACGGCTTCGCACGACAGGTACGGCTGCCCGTCGTTCGCGGTCACGATCGGCAGACTGTCCGCCGCATGCGGCCGCGGGGCGGTCATTCCGTGCTCTTGAGGAAGACGCGCCGCCTTGGCGCGTTCCGCCTGCGAAGGTCCGCAAGGATCCGCTCCAGCTCATCGAGTGGAGGCGCGGTGTTGTCCGGGGCAGGTGCCTGCCTCTCCAGGGCTCGACTCACGCGCTCCATCTCGGCTGCCAGCGCGCGTTCGGCACCGGCCCTGATTCGCTCCGTGATCCTCATGCCGCCGCTCCCGCCTGCTCAGTCTGGTCCGCGAGGACAGCATCCTGTGCGGCGCGGAGGTCCCGCCACTCCCCCAGCGTCTCCCACCGGGCCCCGCATGCGCCGCATCGGACGCGGTGGCTGGCGGCAGTCGCGGTCAACGGCGTCCCGCAGTGGCCGTCGTCGACGCGTACCGGGCACAGGCCGATCTTGACTCGGCCGGGGCGACGGTCACCGTCGACGAGCGTCTTGCACTCGGCGTGCAGACGCCGCAGGTCGTCAATATCCTGGCCGACCTCCTCGTAGGACGAGCAGGCCCACAGGAGGTTGTTGGCCAGGAAGCCGATCAGGTGCGGCATCGCCTGCGCCGGGCTGCCACGCCACGGGGCGACGGTCCAGCCGAGCGCGGCCCGCCACGCGTCCTCGATCGCCGACAACCGAGCGGCCACTCCGCCAGGCCCGACCAACGCGAGGACTTCCAGCCGGGGCGGGATCGGCGGCGTCTTGCTGCCGGTGCCCCCGGATCCGCCTGGCCGGCGCGCGCCCCGCATCAGCATCGCCGTGGTGTCGAGCTGGCGGAACAGGGCGGGCAGTCCGGCTATCCGCTGGCCGGTCTGATCTTCGCAGGGGCGGCAGGCGAGCCGCCCAACCTCATTGGCCCAAAGCTGACGGCCACAGTTCGGGGCGACACAGACGGGCCAGTCGTAACCGTCGAGGTCGGTGGTGGGGTTGTCGTACACGGCAGGCTCCTCATGGCGCGGGAAGCAGGGTGACGCTTGAGCCAATGGTGCACTACAGGGTTGACAGTCGACGCCAATGGCACTGTGGCACGGGCGCGCGTAGGCCCGGCGCCCGTTGAGGGGGGCCGGGCCGGGATGCTGCCGCGCTCAGCTCTGTGAAGCCTCGCCTTCTTCAGCGAGCTGCGCGGCCAGCGCGTTGAACGCGGTCACGTACTGGTTGGCCGCCTTCAGGTAGGACGGCTCGGGCTTGACCGTGTACGTCTGCGCGGCCCCGTTGCCGAAGGTCACGTTGATGACTGCGGCGCCCTTGTTCTTCCTGCCTGTTGCCGCGGCGGTGACGCCTGCGGTGGCGACGCCGGCGATGAGCCGTGTAGCCGTCCAGGCTTTGTGGGCTCCGGCGTTGAAGAACTCGGCGGAGCCGCCCTTGATGGGCCCGAGCGGGGGTGACGCCCATCTTGGAGGAGGGCCACATTTTCATCATGGCGGCTGTGTTCATGGTCTGTTCGGCGGGGTGGCTGCGGCGCCACTCTTTGAGGGCTTCCTTCTCGCTGGCCCGTTGTGCTGCCGCTTCGTCTCGCTGCTGCTTCTTCTCGGCTTTGCGTGCGGCCTTCTCTTCGGCTTTCTCAGGGTCTCGGTTGAAGAGCATGGTTCCCCCTGTGGGTGTGTGGGATGGGCATCATCCTCCTGGTGAAGGCGGTGTGGCCACGGTGTAGCCAAAGCGTGACGGATCACTACATGCGTGAGGGCCCGCACTGGTCTGGTGCGGGCCCTCGGCGGGCGGTCACTTCTCGGTGGCGCGGTCGGCGGTCTGATCGATGGCGTCGGCGAGGCGGAAGAGGCTCAGGGCGATGGTCCCGGACCACGTGTTGCCTTCTTTGCGGACCGCCTCAGCGTCGCCGCGCGCGATGGCGTTGCTCAGGTAGTCGCGCACGCGGTCCGCATCCCACGCGGGCAACAGGATCAGTTCTTCCTGCACGACGCGGCCAGCCTCCGTCACGGGCGAGATGCTCATGGTCGGCTCCCTCACTTCTGGTCTGTGTGCGTGATGCCGATGGCGGCGATGTCGCCTCGGCTGAGCTGGTAGGTGCATCCGTCGACTGCGGCGGTGATCCCGCCGGTGCCCGCTTCGGTGATCTCGTAGACGCGATCCTGGTTCGAGGGCATCCCAGCGTTCGGGAACCGCACCCGGTCACCCACGGTGTACCGCTGGCAGTCGATCTCGAATGCGGGCTCGGTGCGGGGTTCGGTGTCGTTCACGGCGCCTCCTTGGGTGTGCCCAGCCAGCCGCGCAAACTCTGGCTGGTGTATCGGGTGATGTGGGAGGACCAGGCGGTGAGCGCGGCAAGGTGTTGGTCGGTGAGGCCGATGCCGCGGGCTTGGGCGCGAAGGTCGGTGGCCAGGTAGTCGAGGACGAGGAGCCGTCCCCTGCCGGTGAGGAGGCGGCGGGTCTGGTCCAGGAACGCTGCCTGGTCGATGAATGGGAACACGAGCCGGGTGACGATCAGGGTGTAGGCCGGGCCGTCTGGGAGGCTGCTGATGTCCGTGCATGCGAACTGGCACTCGGGGTGGTGGGTGCGGGCTTGGTTGATGGCGGTTGGGGAGAGGTCTACGCCGTCGGCTTGGTAGCCGAGCTGGTGGAGGGTGGCGGTGAGGTCTCCGACGCCGCATCCGACATCGAGGGCGCGCTCGCCGGCTTGGGAGGGTGTGGCGTGGACGGCGAGGGCCTGGATTTCGGCGGCGTCGACGAGGCGCCACGGGTTGCCGCGGGGGCGATCGGGGCCTGCCTCGGCATAGTGGCGGTCCCAGCGGTCGACGGCCGCGGACGGTTCGTTCACGGCGTCTCCTTGCTGGTGGCCCATCGCTGCCAGGCGGCGAGTCCTCTTGCTGCGGCGGCTTGCCGGGTGGGTTCGGGTTGGTGCCGGCTGCGGGACCCTTCGGCGAGCCACCAGTTCCATCCGTTACGGCCGGTGCGTGACGCGCCGCCATAGGAGGGTTCGATGACGACGAGCGTCCGCCCGTCGGACACGACATGCCAGCGGTGGGTCTCCGACCAGTCGGGCGCCTTCACGATTTCGGCGGCGTCCAGGATCGCGCGGGCGGCTTTGACGGACAGTCGGCGGGTCACGGGGTCCGCCCCTCGCTGGCGCTGAGGGAGAGGCGTTGCAGGAGGTTCTTCGCTGATCCGATGTCGCCGTTGTCGATGTAGCGGCCGGCGCGAGCCATCTCTCGGCGGAGTTCCCGGTTCTCGGCGGCACGGTCGCTGAGTTCGGCTCGCAGCGATGCGATCCGCCTCTCGTCTTCGTTCATCAGTCCTCGTCTCGGTCGGTCCAGTAGCGTCGGTCGGCGGCGGCTGCTTGGGCGGGGGTTTCGTCCCACCAGTCGCCGGGAGGACCCGGCTCCACCAGCGGCGGGGTGGGTGGCGGGGCGGTCACGGCTTGTTGGCGTTGACCAGGCCGACGAGCCACTCGGGCCAGTTGCGGCGGCCCCGGTCGTACATCACATCGATGACGTGGTCGGTCGCTTCGCCGGTCTCGCGGATCCAGGTCCCGAAGAGGCGGACAACCGTGTCGGGCTCGCCGGTGCCGGTGTCGTACCAGTAGGTGATCTGGACCTGTGTGGGGCGGATCGATCCGCTGCCCCACCGGTTGTCGACGGCCGGGGCGCCTTCGACGCCCAGGTTGACCATGTGCGAGCGGACGCGGGTGGTGATCTGTGCGCTCATCGCTCCTCCTTCGTGATCAGGGTTGGGATGTTGGCCCACCGCACGGTGAGCCCCGGATTGTGGGCGGCCAGCACCTTGGACGCGGCACGGAGTCGGGCTTCGAGCAGCTGCCGGGCTTCGGCGTACTGCGGGCCTCGGCAGGCGGCGTAGAGGCGGGCCGCCTCCGCGGCGTCGGCGACCGCCGCCCGGACCGGTGCCGGAAGGTGGCGGCCGGCGAGCAGCGCCACCGCATCCGGCACCGGAACCGGGGACGTCGGGCGGGCGATCACTGGGGGCCGCCGAGTTCGCGGGGCACGACCAGGAGCAGCGTGTCGGGCTGGTAAGTGGTGCAGCCGTCGACGGTCCAGCACGACCGGTCCCGCCCGGCATTCCGGAAGTTGTGGATGCACAGGTAGCAGTGCGCGGGGTCGAACGGGTGGGCGTCAGCCGACTGCGGCTTCACCTTGTGGGAGGTCCAGCAGACCCACTGGGCCCGGTCGAGGACTTCGAGGAGCGGCCCGTAGTGGGGCTGGATCGTGCCGACGATCGTGTCGCCGGCCCGAACCTCGGCGACGGGGATGATCCGGACGGCGGCCGGGTCGAACGCGTCGGCCGGGGGGATGGCCATCCGGCAGCCGGGGAACATGTCCACGCTGGGCGTGCGGACGATCACCCGGTGGAAGGCGACGGGCTCAGGCATCGGGGGCTCCTTACGCAGCCAGTGCGAGGCGGGCGGCGGCGAGAGGGCCACTGCATCCCGCACTGACAGGGACGGGCGGGTGATCACGGCTGGCGTCCGTCGGTGTCGTACTCGCGGCGGCTGGTGACGGTGACGTCGGCCTTCCACGCGGAGGACGCGTCCTGCAGCGAGGCCTCCAACTCGCCCAGGTCCCACTCGGTGATGCCGTCCGCGGACACGGTGATCTCGACGTCGATACGGGTGCTCATGACTGGTTGTCCTCCGGGTCGGTGTCGGGGTGGCGGCGGGCGATGCGTTCTGCGGCACGCCGGTTGCTGGCCTGGAAGCGGGACCAGCCGTGGCGGGCCGCGTTCCAGTGGTTGAGCGTTCGGCGGATCTCGGCAGGGTCGTCAGCGGGCATCTGGTCTCCTAGGCGGCGAGTTCGCGGGGGAATTTCTCTCAGGTGGCGGGCCGGTAAGGTCGCCAGTCGTCGCGCATCGCGTAGTTGAACTGGTGGTCCTCGATCTCGAGCGGCAGGTCGGACCACACGAGGTGCGTGAGGCCAGCGTCGAGGGCGGCGGCGACACGGTGGTGGCCGTCGACCAGCCACGGCCGGCCGTTGAGGGTGCGGATCATGATGGGGAGGGCGATGCCGTCCGCTCGGATCTCGTCCAGCAGGTCGGCGTAATGCTCGGACGTGCGCTTGTGGGGCAGAACGTCCCGGACGTACAGGCAGTCCGGGGTGTCATCGTCGTCCGGGGTCAGCATGTCGAGGACGTCCGCGACAGCGATGATGCCGAGCATTAGGGGCTCCTTAAGTGGCACAGGCGGGGCGGCAGCCGGAGGGCTGCCGTCCCGGTGTGGGTGGGGTCAGCTGTTCCAGAGTCGGTCGGCGACGATGCTGTGCGCCTCGGCGAGGAGGTAGCGGGCCTCCCGGCCGCCGATCTGGGCGGTGAGCGCGGTGAGAAGGCCGGCGTCACCGGCGGCCAGGATCCGGTCGGCGAGAGCGTCCGGGGCGGTGGGCAGCGGAGCGGCGGTCTGGCGGGTCATGGCGGTCTCCCAGGTAGTGGCGGGTGGCGAGGTTCAGCGGCGGGCGCGGCGGACAGCCCGGCGGGCGGTTTCGGTGACGGCCATGACGGCGACCGCGACAACCGCGGCGACCTGCGCTTCGCCGGTGCGGGCCCAGTCGGCGAACTCGGCGATGAAACCCATGACGACTCCTTGATCAGGTCAGGCGGCGAGAGCGAGTCGGGCGGCGGCGAGCTTGAACTCCAGCCGGCGCGGCCGGTAGGCGAGGCAGATCACTCCGACCTGCATCGGCGTGTAGCGGGTGCAGTCCCGCATCCGCTGGCCGCGGTGGATACGGCCCGGGATGCCGGTGATCCCCAACTTGGCGGCGACCTTGCGGAGTGTGCCGACCATGCTGCGGGCGTCACGCGGGGCGAGACCCTGAGCGATGGCGTGCGAGGCGAGGGTGCCGGTGCCACGGCGAGCGATGCGGGCGGCGGCGCGGGTGGTGCGGCTCCGGGCCTTCAGTGCGGCGCGGCGGGCGCGGTTCGAGCGGATCATGCGGGTCCCCCTCCGCCTAGCGTGATCACAACTTACTAGCGATCATGTGTTGCGCTGGCGACACCTCAGACAGTACCCATGAGGCATAGGCACCGCAAGTCCCTTGCGATAGATTGATGCCATGAAGCCGACCCCCGCCGACGAGCCGCCCACCCTCGAAGAGATCACCGCAGCTGGCAGCCGCCGACAGCGCGACGCCGACCGCCTCAAGAAATCCAGTGACGAACTCCGCGAACTCGTCCTCGCCGCCCTCCGCGAAGGCCACCTCAAGCCCACCGAGGTCGCCAAAGCGTCCGGCTGGACCGGCGCCCACGTCCGCAAGATGGCCCGGGACGCGGGCGTCGAACCCGACGAGCGCTATCGCGACCGCGCCGAACGACTCAAGAAGGCGCAGGCTGGGGAGGCGCAGGATGTCTGATCTGGTTCAGTGGCTGCGCGAGCAACTCGACGAGGACGAGCGGATCGCGCGGGAGGCGCCTCCCGGACCTTGGTACATCGGTGGCGCCGTCGACCCAACGAAGCCGTGCCAGGTGAACACCTTCCCCGACCTGCGCCTGGTCGCTGATGGGCTGAACTGGTTGGTCGCCGAGCACATCGCCGTCCACAACCCGGCGCGGGTGCTGCGCGAGATCGACGCCAAGCGGCAGGTCATTGCTCGCTACGAGCAGGCACACCAACTTTGGGAAGGCGGCGCTGGAAACGGCGCGGATGCCATGAGGGCCGGGTTGCTCTACTGCCTCCAGGCTCACGCCTCCGTGTACGCGGACCGGCCCGGCTACCGGGAGGCGTGGCGCCCGTGACCGCACGTCGAAGGCCCCGCACCGGAGCTATCCGGGCGGGGCCTTCGGTGTTACGGCGTCTCGCTGGGCCAGGCGGATTCGAGGGATTTCCTCATGGCGTCCTCGAACGCCTTGTCGGCTTCGGGACTGTCGAGGTATTCCTGCATGATCTCGCCGGTGATCGCCATGACCTCGTCGGTGTCGAGAAACAGGCAGGCCGGCGGCGGCTTCCGGTCTTCCGATTCCTGGTCGGCGAGGCTCTCTTCGACGCCGAGCGCGTACACCTCGGCGAGCGCCTCCTTGCACGCCTGCCGACCGCTCCGCTTGTCGTCGCGGTTGTCGGCGACGATGAGCCCGGCGGTGATGATCGCGGCGATGAGGGCGACCGCAACCCCGATGATGATCGCGTTGACGTTGCGGGGCGGCGGATACTGCTGCTGGTACATGGATCCCCCCAGGGATGACGTGGGTGAATGATGGCCGCCGCAACCATCGGCGTGAAGGTGAAGCGGCCGACCTGTGACCCGAATCGGCGGAACCCCCGCCACTCCCCCGCGGCACCCGGCACACTGCGGGTATGGCGATCCGGGTCAGCGTCCAGGCAGCGACAGAGGACGAGTGCGTTGAGGGCTTGGCCCGGCTGGTGGACGCGGGCTTCCAGCCGGTGATGATGCCGCGGTACCTGACCGACGGCAGGTGGATGGCCCGGGCTGTACCCACGCCCGCGGCGACGGCCCCGGCCGCGGATGGCCGGGGCCCTGCCGTGGCCAGCTAACGGTCGCGCAGACCGACAGGCCGGCCCGGGGTTCACCGGGTCTTCTTCACCGTGTTGCGGTTGCGGGCGAACGCGCCGCGCACGGTGCTGTTGATCTCCGTCTTGTTGGAGACGGACACGGAGCCCTTGTAGACGTTCGTGGTGCTGGCACGACTGGCCCTGGCCACGGCCGCGCCGATCGCGAGCACAAGCAGGGAGACGCCGACGAACGGGGAGAGAGCGGCCAGGACGCCGGTCAGGGTGATCGCGGCCAGGCCTTTCGCGGCCAGCCACACGGCGCAGCCCAGGCCGACGGCGCCGGCACCGACACCGATGGAGGCGACGGCGATTCCGGTGGCCCAGGCGGGTACGCGGCGGGAGTCGGGCTGCGGCACGGGCGGGGTGCTGCCGAATGCCGGGACGGGGGTGGGGTCACGGAAGGCGGTGGCCATGATCTCTCGGGCGGTCTCAGTAGCGACCTCCTCGCTCATCGGTGCGACGTGCTCGGACATGAGGGTCTCCTAGGCGAGTTCGATGCGGGTGGCGGTCCAGGTGCGGTTCTTGCGGGCGCCGTCTTCGCGGACCCAGTTGGCGACGGCGGCGCGGGCTTCGGCTTCGGAGCTAGCGCGGACGGTGCCGGCGCTTTCGCCGTCGTGGTGCTTGCCGTCGCTGACCTGCGCGGTCCAGTGGTAGGTGCGGGCCATGAGGTCTCCTGATGGGGTTAGGCGGCTTTGGGGGCGGATCCTTTGCCGCGGCATTCGCCGCAGACGACGACGAGTTGCTGGCCGCCGAAGGCGCTGTACAGCTGGCCCTTGCCGTTGCACTGCCAGCACTTTCCGGCGGCGATGGCCTTGGCGGGGTCGATCGGCTTGTTCTGCTTGATCCACTGTTCGTCGGTCATGCCGGAGTCGGTGACAGCCTTAGAGACGGCGGCCGGCTTCTGCACGGCGGGCTGAGCTGCGGCTTCATTGGCTTGGGCGTACCAGGCGCCGCCGACGGACTTGCCGCCGTGCTTCTTGCTCTCGTGGGCGCGGAGGGCTTTGGTGGCTTCCTTGGCGTCGCGGTAGCGGGGCTTCTCCTTCTTGCCGCAGGGGCAGGCCCAGCCGATGAGGCCGGTGTTCTTGTCGGGCCCGAACCGGGAGGCTTTGTAGATCTCCCACTTGGAGACGCGCTGCTTGGTGGGTTTGGCGGGGCAGGGCTTGGAGCCGCTGAAGGCGCCGGTCTTCTTGTCCTTGGTGAAGATCTGGCCGTTGCCGTGGCAGGTGGGGCAGCCTTGGTGGGTGGCGCGGAGGATGGCGGCGTCTTGGCGGGAGCGGACGACGTCGCCGTGGGTGTCGAGGTGGGATACGGCGAAGAGGACCATGCGGGCGCCGATCCGGGCGTGTATGGGGCCCGACTTGGGGATCTTGACGCGTCGGGCGGGGTGCTTGCGGGCGGAGGTGCGCCGGGCCTTCGATCCGGCGCTGCGGGGGGCCAGCTTGCGCTTCGCGGGCGGCATGGGGACTCCTCGGACGGGTGATCGGTTTGTAGGGGTTTGTCAGGTGCTCAAGCGGTGCTCACGGGTGCTCCGTTGCAGGTCAGGGCCGCTCAGGGTGCTGCTCAACGCCTGCTCACGATCTTGTTGAGCAGTTGGTTGAGCAGAGGGTTGAGCGGCTCTGACCTGCGGCTGAGCAGCGCTGAGCAGGTGTTGAGCAGGGGATTTTCTAGGTCAATACGGTCAGCGCTTCGAGCTTGAAGCCGCGCGGATTGTTCTCGCCGTTGAGGTAGCCCAACGTCACCGGCGACCCGGCCCCGGCGTCCTTGAGCAGCTTCCGCAGCTCGGCCGCCGTCAGCCCTTCATAGGTGCCCTGGTCGTAGCCGGCGAGAGCATCGGCGAGCGTCTCGGTCTTCATCCGGTCGACCTCGGCCTCGGCCATGACTGCGATCGCATCGACAACGATCTGCCGGTCCCCCGGGATAGGCCCGCGGGTCGCGCCGCCGTCGGCGAGGTGCAGGAGTCCGGCGGCGGCCAGAGTGTCCCGGTCGAACCACGGCCGGCCCGCTGCCTTCCGGTCGGCAACCGCCTGCTTGATCGCCTCGCTGCTGTGCTCGTTCCACCCGTACAGCAGCGGCCGGTCGAGGCCGGGGCCCTTGATGTAGGACTGGCCGGCGTCGTTCTTCAGCTGCCGGTTCTGGGCGGGGATGAGCCGGTCGGGCCGGAAGCCCGCGTTGATCGCGCCCGAGCCGAGGACCAGCGGGATGTCGGCGTGTCGCGCCGCCAGCATGATCCGCAGCGTGAACGTGTCGGCGATCGCGTCACCCATGCTCTCGCTGGTGGCGTCCTGGCCGGCGGCGATCGGATAGATCCCAGACTGCTTGCCGATACGCAGGAGTTCGATGAACGACTCCTTGGCCTTCTGGCTGAGGAAGATGAACTCGTCAACGAACACGAAGATCGCCGGGTAGTCGCGGGAGGCCTGCCAGGTGTCGCCCATTCCCTGCCGGTGCCGGACCGCGTTCCGGCCGCTGGCCATCTTCACCATGTGCGCCAGCCACGTCTCGCACGCCTTGTTCCCGCGGATCGGCGGCACGGCCATGGCGCCTTCGAACTCGCGGAGCCCATCCTTGATCGGGTCCATTTCGATGGCGATGGCGTTGTGGCAGGCGGTGATGACCTCGGCCAGGTCCCGGAGGACACCGGTGGTCTTCGCCGACCCGGACACGCCGATCGCGAGGATCCGCAGGCCCTCCAAGACCAGGTCGAGGGGGCTGCCGTCCATGCAGCGGCCGAAGTTGTGCGGGTCGGCGATGTCCAGGCTGTTCGGGGCGTTCACGGCGGGCCGCGGCATGTCGTTGAACGGGTTGGCGGTGACGAGGCGCAGCACCAGGTGCGCGGACTGCTGCGGGTCGGGGTCGATGAGGGTGCCGCCCCGCTTGATGTTGAAGTGGGAGTCCAGCTGGTCGGCGGCAGTGTTGACCTTGCCGGGCGTGGAGCCTTGCAGGATGACGTCGATCTCCCATCCCCAGCTGCGGTAGCCGAGGGCGCGCACGGCACGGGTGCCGACGCCTTCCCAAGCGAGGGCCCGGGACACGCAGTCCTCGACCATGCTGGGCGAGGTGCACAGGGTCAGCGGGTAGGGCTCGTCCGAGTTCGGGTTGTCCTGCTCGGCGATGAGCATCTGCGGGGCGATGTCGGGCCGGTTGGCGCGGTAGCGGCCGTACCCGGTGACGGCGGCGAACGCGATCGCCGCGGTGAGCGCGGGCGGGATCTTCCACGACCAGTCGACGGCGGTCATGCCGCCGAACTTGACGAGCGCCCACCAGCCGGCCAAGTTCAGGCCGGCGGTGGCCGCGGCGGTCCAGCCGAGGAACCGCCACCGCTTCTTGCGGACGATGTCGACCTTGTTCCAGTCGGCGCCCTTGGTCATGCCGCCGAGGGTTTCCTGAAGGTCGTGGGCGCGGACGTACCGCCAGCCGAGGAAGCCGACGGCACGGCTGCCGGTGAAGAACCAGCGGGCCGTGAGCCCGCAGGCGCGGCCGGTGACGGCGGCGGCGGTCATGGCGGCCGAGCCGGTGGCGCGCAGCACGGGGGTGCGCGGCTCGTAGGGGACGACAATGCCGGGCGCGATGTCGTCGACGTCCTCGCCGGACAGGTCATCGGGGACGACGAGGCTGCCGGGGATGACCTTCGACGTGTCCCAGTCGGCCGGGAACTCGGGGTGCTGATCGAGGCTCATGACGCGTCCTTCTGGCGGGCGTTCTTGGCGGCGATGGAGGCTTGGCGTCGGGCGCCTGCGGACTGCTTCGGGGTGTCACCCTTGGTTCGCCTTCCGGGGCGGGCCGGCGGGTTGTAGACGCGGCGCTGCTTGGGCCCGAGCACTTGCGATGCGACCTGCTGTGATGATCCGTTTACGGGGCGCTTCTGGCGGGCGGCTTCGACCCTCATCTCGGCCGCGTTCCGCATGCGAAGAACCTCGGCGGATTCACCGGGCGGGGCACCCTCGACGTCGAGCTTGGCCTGACGCCAGATCGCCTCCGTCATGTCGGTCTTGCCGAGGTCTGCAGCGAGCCTCCACGCGTGCCGGTGAACCTCGGGGAACTCGTCGGCACGGATCTGGTCGAGCCTCTGCGCGGCGTCGCGTTCGGCCTTCTCGAAGTAGGCCAGACGCTCCGTCTCTCGCAGCTCCGCTTCGATCTTCGCGGCGGCCTCTTCCTTCTCGGCCTTCCGCTGCTTCCTTCGCTGGCGCCAGGACGGCTTCCCGTCGCGCTTGCGGATCCGGCCGTGCTCGTGGAGGTCCCACATGCCGGGGCCGGCGATGGAGGCGAGCGCGGTGCCGAAGGCGGTGGCCGGGTCGTACTCGGCGAGCCCGTGGACGATGTTGATGCTGGCTGCGGTGAGCGCGCCGATCCACGCGACGAGCCGGTAGTGCCAGTGCGGGCGGCCGGCGGTGACCGCTGCGGCGGCGCCGACGAGGGCGACGAGGGCGATCACTTCGATGAACACGGGTGCGACGAGCAGGTACTCGGCGTCCGGCTTGTAGAAGGCCGTCATCTGCACGGGCAGGGCGACCGCAGCGCAGAGGGCGTAGAAGCCCTTAGCGACCCGACGCCACCGGGTGCTCGACTTCTCAATATCGCCAGCCTTGGCTACCTCGGCCTGCTGCTGCTCCTGGTCTTCGCGGGCGGCGCGCTCGCGGGACCGGTCGGCTTCGTCTCGGCGCCGGTTGTGCTCGGCGATCCGCGCCTCGGACGCGGCCTGCTCTTCGGCGGCCTTCCGCTCGGCGCGATCGTTGGCGAGACGCTGCTTGCGGGCGTCTTCCTCCGCCTTGACCCGAATGGCGTCGGCCTCGGCGTCGGCCAGCTTCAACTCGGCTTCCCGCCGCGCCTCGGCGGCGAGGCGGCGCTCCTCCGCCTCGGCCCAAGCCTTGGCTCGGGCGATGTCCTGGTCGGCACCCGGATCGGGCTGGGGGCTGCTCTGTTCCTCGGCGGGGTCGGCTGTGAGGGCCTGCCACTCCCCGAGTACGGGCATGGGCGGCCTCGCGTGGCCGTTGACCTGCTTCTCGACGGGCGCGGCGGTCATGACGGTTCGGTGTCCTTTCAGTCAGCGCTGGTTGCGGCGGCGGGTGGTCCGGTAGCCGAAGGGCCCGGGCAGGTCCATGGATGTGGTGGTGGTCCCCGTGCTGGACCATGTGCGCTTCGGCCCGTTGCGGGGCCCGACCGTGATCGACCATCTGCGCCGGTTGATGTTGAGGCGGACGCCGGGCAGGATCCGGAAGCTCTTGCGGAACGTGACCGGCATCAGACGGCCGTCTCGCCCCACGTGTACGCGTTGATCTCGTCCACCTCGGCAACGACCCGGGCCAGAACGTCCTCGACCTGCGCACCGGTCAGCCCGCCGAGAACCTGACCGACCGCGGCCCGGATCTCGTCCATGCTGTTCCCGACGGCGTCGCCTGCCTTCACCGCCCCCATCGCCTTGGCGGCAACCGCGTCCAGGTCGATCGGCTCCGGAGTGAAACCGACCTCCCCCGGCACGGTGTCCGGGAAGTCCGGGCCCGCCACGGGGTGGGAGCGCAGACGGTAGGGGCACTGCAGCCGCCACACCTGCGGCTCGTAGTCGAACGCCAGGGCGTACTCGTCGGTGACGGGCAGGTCCAGGGCGGCGGCGACACGGACGGCATCCGTGGGGTCGGCGGCGCGAACCAGCACGGTGTAGACGCCGTTCGGGCGGGTCGGCCAGGTGACCGACCAGCGGGGCTTCCGGAGCATGCGGATCTTCCTTTCTAGGTGGGCGCGCTGGTGCGCGCCTTGTGGAATTCGCGGATGAACTCGTCGGTCAGCCCGGATCCGACCGCGGCACCGACAGGGCCGATGCCGGTCACGGACGCGGCCCACAGCTCCAGCCACGCGGCACGGATGGCCAGGTAGTTGATGACGGGCCGGGTGCAGCGGACCGTGAACACGACCGTGCCGAGGCCGACCATCACCGCCAGGGCGAGGGCCCGCAGCACACACCGGCCCGCCCAGACGGCGGCCCGATGCAGCCGCCCAGGCTTCGCAGTGATCAGGTAGGGGTGCACTGGGGCTCCTCTCGCATGCGGGGGTGGGCCGACGATCAGCGGCGCTTGGTGCCGCCGTGCCAGAACGACACCTTTGCCGCGGCGGCGTTGGCGTCCTGGTTGAGGCGCTGGTACTCGGGGGTCTCGTCGCGGATGCCGGCGCGGCGCTCGCGGTCGGAGTTCTCGTTGAGGCGGCGGTCGGCGGCCCGCATCGCGGCGATGTTGGCCTTCTCCTCGGCGGTCTTCTTGAACACGCCCATCAGGCCTCCTCTCGGGTTGGGGTTGGAAGCGCTGGCGCGGTTCCCCTCGACCGGGTCCGTGCGAGACGGGCCCGGCGGGCAGCCGGTCAGCTCGGGGGTGCCGGGGCGCGGCTGGGGGTTACGCGCCCCGGCGGTCGGTGGGCTGTCGTGTCACCGCCAGATCGACTTCTTCTTCGGGACGATCTGGCCGCCGTGGTCACCGCCCATGTGGGCCACGCACTGCGGGCAGTCCTCGCGCGGGCCGAGCCTGCGGTGAATGTCCGGGTCGTAGGCGTGGGTCCAGCACTGGCGGCACTCCCCCGGCGGAACCGGGCGCCGCAACGCCATCAGGCGGCGGCCGGGTGGTGGAGGTGGAGGTCGGTGCAGCCGGTCACCCAGTCCAGGTGGATCGGGCACGTCTGGCGCTCGGCGAGCGGCACCGAGTAGACGGTCTCCCGGTGCAGCGCCCGCCCGAAGTCGTCGCCGAACAGGTCGGCGATCGTGGTCGTGGACCGGACGCGCTGGCCGAGGTCGGTGCGGGCAAGGTCGGCGTCGGAGATGAACGGAGACATGGCAGGTAGCCCTTTCGGCTGTAGGTGCAGGCGGGGGGTGATGCGGGGGTGGTATGCCGCGGCCGGCGGGACGGGGGTTGGACACCGCCGACCGCGGCGGTCTAGGGGGTGGGCGTCAGCCCTGGGGGTGGGGGCGCGGCGGCCGGACGGGAAGGGGCGTCTTCGCCCGCTCGTGCTCGGCGCTCACGACTCGGCCCTCACGACCACGAACCGGTCGGAGTCGAGGTCCATGCGGACGGTTGCGGGCTGGCCCTGGGCGGTGAACTCGGCGGCCTTCTCCTCCGCCGGCCAGCTGCCGCGCGGGTTGCCGGCCGGGAAGTCGGCGAGGATCTCGCGGCTCACCGAAACCACCGCCGCTTCTTCTGCGTCACGGCCGGCGCTTCGGCTGCGGGTGCGCCCAGGAAGCTCTCGGCGGCGCACACCATGGCCTTGACGTCGGCGTCGTCCACGGCGGGCAGGTCCGACTCGTCGCCGTTCACCCGGCCCGTGATCCGCTTCAGGTCCGGCGTCGACAGCCACACGTCACCGACGTACCGGCCGTCCGCGAGGCGCAGCGTCACCATCCCGGCCCGGTCCCCGTCGTCCGGGGACGACGCCACCAGCGCGTGGTAAAGGGCGAAGACGAGGAGGTTCCGCTCGTCCGGCCCGGTCACGCCGTCACCCCGATCAGGTGCAGCTGGCCGGCCTGCTTCAGGACGGTGTGGGCGGCGGCCATGACGTTCTCGGCCTCGGCGAGCGACCGGGCGTCCAGGTCCGACATGCGGCCCGACTCGGCGAGGCCGGCGAGCTGCGCAGCATGCACCGCAGCCGTCTCGTACTCGGTGACCGCCTGAACCAGCGGGAAGTGCGGGAGCGTGCGGGCCAGCGCCTCGACGGCGGCTGGCGGGAGCGGGGCGGTCCGGCTCTCCAACGTGAACGGAGCGCGGGCATGGTCGATGGTCATGACGACTCCTTCGGTGCGTTGTTACGCGTCTGCTTCTGCTTGGCGCGCTGGCGACGGTCCTGCAACGTTCGGCACGTCCGACAGCGCTTGGTGCCGCGCGGATCGATGTAGGTGTTCTCGGGCGTGAAGTCGTGGCCGTGGACGCAGACTTCGGGATCCTCTCGTCGCTGCCCCTGCTTGCTGTGGCTGGGGACCTCGACGGTGTAGGGACGTGCCTTCTCCTCCGCGTACCGGCGCCGACCGCGCTCGCGCTGGCACGTGAGGCAACCGCGCCCGGTGGGCACCACAACCGTGTTCTCAGGGGTGAACTCGTGCCCCTTCTGGCAGTGGGTCTTGCGGGAGTTGATCGCGGCGCGCGCTATCGGCGAGCGGAGGATGTTCTCCCGGCAGGTCACCGGCTCAAGGTGCGCGGGATTGCAGCATGCATGGACGCGGCAGAGGTGATCGAGGTGCAGCCCTGCGGGGATCTCGCCAACCAGCACCATGTAGGTGACTCGGTAGACAGGAAGAATCTTCCGCCGCAGGCTGAAGCGTCCGTAGTCGAGCTTCGTCCGCTGGCCGGTCCAGATCCAACAGCCGTCCCTGTTGGGCTCGACGGAACCCCAGAGCCGGTGCAGTTGCTTCTCGGTGAGTCGGTGCTGCGTCCCATCTGGAAGCGTCACCGGCTTCATGCCTTCGAACGGCGCAGTAGGCAGAGTGCTCATCAGGCGGCCTCGTCTTCCAGGGCGAGTAGCGAATCCACCGCGCTGCTCGGGATTCGGATGGCTCCACCACGCCGGGTCTCGCCCTCGGCGCGGGGCTGCCCGTACTGGATCGACGGCAGGTATCCACTGGCGGCCCAGCGGTAGATCGTCGGCTTGGAAACCCGCAGCAGGACTGCGGTCTCCGCCACGGTGAGCAGCTTTTGGGCCGCAGGCAGCATCTGGTTCTCCAATCCAGGAGTCGGGGTTGCTTGAGATGACTGTGACACGTCTCTTGAGAGGTAGCAAGCTTCTCGTGCAAGTCAGGCACTCTCGTAAGCCCTCCGGCCCCAGTTGACGTGGGCTTATGGTGGAGAAACTGATGGATGCCTCAAGAGACGTTGCGCACCAGAGAGGGCCCGGAGTGACACAGGACCGGTGGATCGGCTCGTCAGCGCCCTACATCGAGGGCGGCAAGGGCGATGCGTGGGGCGCCGAAGCGGCAAAGCGTGGCCGCAAAGGCAGTCAGCGCATCCTCGGGGCTGGCGAGACGCCAGCACCTCGCGGGGTCGCCGACAGCCTCGGGATCCCGGCTGGCTCACCCGTCGTCACCCGCCAACGATTGATCCTGCTCGACGACGAGCCGATCGAATTCGCCCAGTCCTACTGGCCCGCAGAGTTCGCCACAGGGACCGCCCTGGCTGGCACCGGAAAGATCCGAGGTGGCGCCGCCAGCCTGCTCGCCGACCTGGGCTACAGCCCCGCCGTCGTCGACGAAGACGTCCAAACCAGGCCCCCCACGAAGGAGGAAGCTGAAGCGCTGAACCTACCGAGCAACAGCGAATGGGTCCTGACCCTCACCCGCACGATCACCGCACCGGACGGACACCCCTACGAGGTGTCAGTCATGGTCAGCCCCGGCCGCATTGGGCGGCTCCACTACTCAATGAAGGTCGACTGACGTGACAGAGACACCCCCAGAAGACACCGTCTGGCCAGTTCAGGACCAGATCGCCGCCTACCTGCGCGACGGCATCCTGAACGGCGACTTCCCCCCAGGCGAGGCGCTCCCCTCCAGCCGCAAGCTGAACGAACGATTCGGCGCCGCCGCCCAGACGATCAAGAATGCGATGGAGATCCTGGAACGCGAGGGGCTGGTCTACAGCCGTCGCGGCGCCGGCATCTTCGCTCGCGAGCACCGACAGCGCACCATGACGCCGGCGGAGTACAAGACCCCACCCGCCGATGGCGGCAAGTATCAGTGGATCGCCGCTGCGGAACGCAAGGGCATGACTGGAAGGTCCGAGCTGCTAGACGTCGACAAGGTCGTGCCGCCGCGCCTTGTCCGTGAAGCTCTCGGGATGGGTGAGGGCGAGGCCGCGGTTCTTCGTCGGCAGGTGATGTACCTCGACGAGGAGCCGTGCGAGTTGGTGGAGGTCTACTTCCCTCTCGATCTTACGGAGGGGACTCCGATCGAGGAGCGCCGACGCATCAAGGGCGGGGCGGGGCGCGTGCTCGCCGAGGCCGGCTTGCCGCCTGTGCGGTGCGTGGACAAGGTCGCTGCTCGATGGCCGACACCGCAGCAGCAGCGGGCACTGAAGATGCCGACGAAGCTGCCGGTGCTGCGTCAGTTCCGGGTGACCTACAGCGTGGGCGACCGACCTATCCAGGCGGAATTCATGATCAAGGCGGGCCACCTGTACGAGCTGGAGTACGAGTTCTGACCTGCACCAACAGAGAGCCCCGACGCCGAGGCGTCGGGGCTCTCTGCCTTATGAGGCAAGCGCGAGGATTGCCAACCTCTCAATTAACCTCTTACAGTCACTCCCGAGAGTGGCACACGCCACACACTCGGTTAGGAGCGGCATGTCTGAGTCTTCGAGCACACGACACACTCCGCCGCGCCGGAAAGCAGCTGGCTAGCCCAACAACGTGAACGGCCGGGCGCTACCAACGCCCGGCCTGTTCTTCACCAGCGAGTCGCCACTCGCTGTTCACCAATCCCACCCAAGGAACTGGAGTACGCCATGACTTTAGCGCAAGCCTGCCCTGACGCCCAGCGGAAGCCCTCCCCCAGCCGTCTCCTCAACGCACCACTCGCCGAGCTCCTCGATGAGTACGGCGTGACGGTGACCGCCCTGGAGGCGGGCCCGGGGTTCACAGGCGGCACCTACGTCCGCGAAGACGGGACGCTGCTGTTCGTGAAGCCGGCGGGCCGGCCGGATGCGGAGTGGGAGTTGATGGCGCGGGCGATGCTGGGGGCGGTGTTGCGGGTGCCACTGCCGCCACTGCCTGAGCCGTACCAGCTGTCGGAGGTTCCGGCGCCCCGCGGCTGAGCAGACGACGAGGCCCCCACCCGATCCGGGCGGGGGCCTCAGTCGCGCGTTCGGCTGCGTTCTGCTGGTGGGGCGTGGCATGGTGACGGTGCGTCGGGTGACCGGCGTCTGCTCCCCGCGCTGGCGGGGGTGGCCCGAGGCCGGAACGTGCGTTTCTGGTGATGTGCCCTTGCTCCCCGCCGCTGCGGGGTTGGCTGGTCTTTCGTGCGGGTCCTCTCTGCCCGCCATCGGCTTTCTGCTGGTGGCGGGCAGTTTCGCGTTTTGGGCTTGTGTTGTCGGGGGTTGGTTGGCTTCACCCCCCTTGCCATAACGCCTCACGGTGCGGCATTATGGAGTCATCGAACCAAGGGGGACACGATGAACACCACCGCCGCCGCCACCGAAGCCCGGGTCACCACCGCCACCATCCGCACCTGGTGCCGCCGCGGCGTCATCGCCGCCACCAAGCAGGCCGGCCGCTGGATCATCGACACCACCTCCCTCGCCGCCCGCATCACCATCGGCGCCATGCGCACCAGGAAGGCCAACCCCGTGACCATCAACCTCGCCGGCACCTACACCCACGCCGACACCACGGTCACCACCACGACGAAGACCCGCACCCGCAAGACCGGCTACACCTGGACCACCATCACCGGCCTCGCCCCGCTCTTCGCCGACCGCCTCAACGCCATCACCGACGACGGAGACCGCACCGCCACCCTCATCGCCCTCACCGGCTCCCAGATCACCATCACCGACCAGATCGAGGAAGGCCCCGACGAGATCGTCAACGGCATCGCCTTCCTCGACCAGGGCCGGCTCCGCATCAAGCACCAGCCGACCGCAGCCATCCCGATGGACACGGTCATCGACCTGGCCAAGCAGATCCGCGCCCAGCTCGCCGCCTGACCACCCGCCACCACAGCCGGAGACGCCGCCATGCCCACCCTCGTCCCCCTCAACATCCGCCGCACCGCAGACGGCACCGAGGCCTTCACCGACACCGTCGACCTCGACACCCTCACCCCGAAGGCCCGCGCGTTCGCCGAAGCCATCCACGCCTCCGCTGGTCATCGGCCCATCGGCATCCTGTGCGCCACCGGCAAGACCAAGGGCGACGCCCCGAACTACGCCTGGCGGTACGGCACCGGCCCCGAAGCCGACACCATCGCCACCCAGCCCGTCACCACCGTGATCCGCCCCACCGCGCTGCGCGCCGACTCCGTCACCCCGCCCGAGGAGTGGCTGGAACGCCAGGCCCACGGCCTCGCCCACGACGTGTACCCCATCGCCGGATCCCGCGACAGCCTCACCACCCTCGACGAACGCGTCCCCTCCGCCGACGCCGCCCGCGACGACCGCTGCCTGTCGCTGGACACGGTCCGCTCCTACCTCGCCGACACCCACCAACTGGTCATGTCGCCGACGGGGTGGAGCCTGCTGTGGAAGGTCGGCCACCTGCCCGAGCCACGGCACCACGCCCTCGACGGCCGCCTGCCGTTGTGGCACGTGGACGACATCGACGCCTACGCCGCCCGCACCTACGACCGGTGGACGATCAGCCAGGTCGCCGACCACCTCGGCTACACGGGCAAGTCGGCGAACGGCTCGGCCCGCAAGCAGATGTCCCGCTGGGGCCTGGAAGCCGTCGGGCGCGCGCCAGGGCGGGGCGGGGAGTCGTTGTTCGCCGCGGACCAGGTACAGGCAGCCCACGCAGCGCGACCCGGCAAGGGCCGGCACGGTGCGGCTCGTTCGGGCGGAGGACGGTTCGCCTAGAGCGACGAATGTGGTGGGCGGGGCTGCCGGGTTGTGGCCCAGCCCACACCTCCCGCATCCGCCTTGCTGTACCGGCCGGTACCCCCGGACGCTGCTGCCTCTACCGCGCCGCACCTCGGGGGTTGCCGTGATCGCTTGCCCGTCGCCGAAATGTTCCTCTCCGAACGTTGCTGATCTTCCGCATTACTGGCGGAGCCTGCCGTCGGATTCGCCGCTGAAGGTCGACTACGCGCCGCCGTCGAAGCCGAAAGTGTCGTATTGGGCGGCGCTGGCCGCGATCGCTGTCGGCGTCGTGGTGCTCGCCGAGGGGGCGATCCTGCTCGGCCTGCTGATCGTCCTTGGTGGCGCCGGCTGGGGCGGGCTGGTGTTCAAGGCGTCGCAGTGGGCGGAGGAGCAGCACGCGGCCTGGGCGCGGTCGCACGTGTGCCTGGCCTGCACCGGCCGGTTCTGAGCGCGACGAAAGCCCCGCCCCTCCGGAGAGGTGGCGGGGCTTCGTCACGCGCGGCGACCGGTTTCGGCGCCCATCGCTCCGAGGTGCTGGTCGAGGCCGGCGAGTGCGGTGCGGAGTCCGGCGGCGATCCCGTTGTGCGGGCTGATCCGCAGCTCGTCGGGGATGCCGCCGCGGTCGCGGGTGACCTGGTCGGCGTGTTCGGCCTTGGCCAACTCGCGGGCCAGCCACTCCCGGTATCGGCCCAGGTCGGGGGCGGTCTCGGCGACGACAGCTTTGGCCATGGCTTCGACGGCGGGCATGGGCAGGCCGCCTTCTCCTTGGGCGTGGAGGGCTTTGAGGGCGGCGATCACCGCACAGGACTCAAGGCGGCGCAGGGCCGCGGCGTCGGTCGCTTCGGTCGCTGCGGGCTGGCCGTGGCCGGGGCAGTGGACAGGATCCATGCCGGGCTGCGGCTCCCAGCCGTGCGGGCCGTGCACCTGCCGCAGGCGCGCGTGCTTGCAGGGCAGGCTAGTCGGCAGATCGGTCATGCGGCGCTCCTTCGAACGGGGATGCCAGCGGCTTCGGCGAGGCGGGCGCAGTGGCTGGCTCCGTGGCTGGGGTGTGGTCGTGGCCTGTGGCAGCGGGGCCTGGTGCAAGGGCCTGCGAAGGCGAGGCAGAGGTCTGCGCCGAGGCTGACCATGTAGGCGTTGCGGCGAGGTCCGGCTTCCGGCCACGGTCCGAAGTTCTGCGTTGGGTGGCCTTGGGCGGGGTGGTGTTCGGCGGTGACCTGGCGGGTGAACTGACTGGCGACGTCGGCCCACTGGGCTGCGTGCAGGTCGGCGCCGGTCGGGCAGGCGCCGTGGACGACGATCAGCGGTCGGCCTGCGAGGAGCGTCTCGGTGCGGACGTCGTTGAGGGCAGTCCACACCGTCTCGGGCGCGGGCCAGTCCCGGCTGCCGGTGACGAGGACGCGGTACGGGGTCATGCGGCACGCTCCTGTTGGGCGGGTGGGATGAGTCCGCGGTGGCGGGCTTCGGCGACGGCGGCGGCGCGGCGTTCGGTTCGCGGATGCTGGTGGACGCCGAGGCGGAGGTAGGCGCCGGAGAGGCTGGCTGCAACCTGCTCTCGCTTGGTGCCGAGACGAGCGGCGACGACGGTGAGGCTGGCCCCGTCTGCGGCGGCGTCGAGCACTTCGGCTTGCCTGGGGGTGAGTGGCTGCCGTGGGGGTCCTGGGCGCCGCTTGGCACGGCCGGGGAGGATTCCCTGCTGGACGGCGAGGAAGACGGCGTTCGGGGCGTTGAGGGCGCCGAGCCGCATCATCATGCGACTCGCAGCACCCTTCGCTCCGCCGACGCCGATGGACAGCTGTTCGGCGATCTCCTCGTAGGTGAAGCCGTCGGCCATCAGCTTCAGCACCTCCAGCTCACGGGACGGCATCTCGGTCACGGCTGCCTCCGTCCTGCGGGCCGCCCGCCGATGCCGGCCTTCAGCTGCCCGCTGGGTGTGAGGTTGCCGTCGGCGGTGGCGAGCATGATCAGCGCGCGTTCGAGGACGGCGGCCGGGGACTGTCCGGGGTAGCAGCGGCGGAGGATCTGCCACACCCGCGCCGACGGCTGCACATGCGGCAGCGGGCGGCCGGTCACGAGTGCACCCGCTTCCCGCCGCGCCCGCTGTACCAGGGCAGAGCCAGGCCGTCGTTCTCGGCGCGGGGCACGAGGTGCAGGTGAAGATGCGTCACGGACTGCGTGGCGTGCACGCCTCGGCTGGTGATGAGGTTGGCGTGCACCAGGTCTAGCTCCCGGCAGAGCTGTGCCGCCCGCCGGGCGGTCACCCCGGTTACGTCGGGGTCGTCCGCGAAGTCGGTGACGTGACTCTTGGGGATGATCAAGGTGTGGCCGTCGACGACAGGCTTGAGCGGGGTGATCGCGAAGGCGTCGGCCCACTCGTGAATGAACGTGGCCGGGGAGCGTCCGGCGTTGATCTCGCAGAACGGGCAGGGCTGTTCGGTCATGATGCTGGGCCTTTCTCGGGCCGCCGCCTCAGGTGTGGGGCGGCGGCGGGTCAGAGGTAGTGGCTGGTGGGAACGGTGTCGGCGGTCCAGAGCGCTTTGGTTCCGGCGCGTTGGCGTTTGAGGTCCCGTATCTCGGCTTGCCGAAGGTCGAAGGCGCTGGGCGGGCGGTCGCCGGGCTCCCAGTCGTCGGTCCACAGGGGGTCGCAGAACGGGAGCGGGTCCGCGGTCACGGCGCGGTGCCGTTGATCGCTCGGGCGACCGCGAGGGCGTGGCGGGCGTCCTCGGGAAGGGCGTGGGCCTCGTACATCTCGATGCCGGTCCAGCTCTCCAGCCACGCGGCGAGGGCGGCGCCAACTCCGGGGTGCATGGCGGCGATGTACGGGAGGTCGGCGCGTTCGGCGGGGTGGCCGGTGCCGGACCGGTCGGCGACGATCATGCCGTCGGCGCAGCGGACGACGTTCTCGTCGGTGACGTTCCACGGGGAGGGCGATGCCCGGTGCGCGGCAGCGGCGTCCTGCCTCAGCTTCTCGGCGGCGGTGCGGAGTTCGTCGGCGGGGGTCATGTCGTCTCCTGGTGATCGAAAGCTCTGTGCGCCTCTGTGAGGCTCTGGGGAGGGTTTCGGCGCCGCGAGGGGGCGTCGGGCAGGTGCGGGGCGCTGAGACGGGCACACAGCGCCCCGCGCGGCGGTCACGCGGGCGGAGGCTCCTCCCCGGCCTCCGTTCGGTCCCGGGCGTCGAGGTAGGCGAGCGCCTCCCGCCAATCCGTCGGCAGGTCCCCCGACGGGCGGGTCTCCCCCGGGAATTGCCCGGCGGGAGGCTGGCGGCGGGACAGGACGGCGAGGGCAGCGGCACGGCGGCCGGCGAGGCTCACCGCTGCGCCTCGTCCTGCCGCGCCCCGGCGGCGGCCCGGTGCGCGGCGGCCTGCTGCTCGGCTTCGGTCTCCGTCTTCGCGGCGCCGTGCCCGTCGCGGCAGGTGCACCACCAGGCCCACGGCCACCGTCGGGCGGCCCGCAGGTGTCGCTTGCTGACGAGGAGGTGATCCAGCCCGCGCAGGGCGGGTGCCACCTTGGTGACGTGCTGGGCCATGGTCACACCTCCTCGTCCTGCCGCGCCCCGGCGGCGGGCACAGGCTCGGCGATGAATAGAGGCATCTCAGACAGGCGCCGAGCAATGCGCTCGCAGTACTCCTCACGCGCCTCGATAGCAATGCACCGGCGCCCGGACTGCCGTGCTGCTTCTAGACCGACGCCGGATCCGGAGAAGACGTCAAGGACAAGGCCACCGGGCGGGCAACCGTAGCGAATGAGCGGCTCAGCGATCTTCAAGGGCTTCTGCGTGGGATGGATCGCCTTGCCCCGCATGCCAGA
Organism: Streptomyces sp. NBC_01723; assembly: GCF_036246005.1. Taxonomy (NCBI): domain Bacteria; kingdom Bacillati; phylum Actinomycetota; class Actinomycetes; order Kitasatosporales; family Streptomycetaceae; genus Streptomyces; species Streptomyces sp. NBC_01723. The sequence goes on along the minus strand of NZ_CP109171.1, from coordinate 6,306,848 downwards.
CGTCTGGATCATCGAGGTCAACAGACGCGTGCCGTCATCCGCCCACGACCGCGCGTTGTAGGTGCCCAGATGCGGACCCTTGTAGCCGGAGCGCCGGGTGGACTGGTTACGGCCGTGCCGGCGTTCCCGCTGCGCCTCGTGATGGACGTCGCGCCAGGGGCCGCGGTACCAGTGGAGGGCGTGTTCGTGGACCCGGCGGAAGCGGTCGGCGACAGCGGAAGATCCGACGGTCTTCTCCCAGATGAAGTGGACGTCGCCGAAGACGGGCTGTCCGTCGGGATCCTTGCCGACGACGTCCTGGCTGAGGTGCCAGTCCTCGGCGCGGAATTCGTGGAGGCGGTCGAAGAACATGCGCTGGCTGCCGAAGCACCACATGCTCCGTGCGTGCTTCGCTGCGGTGGTGAGCCAGCCGTCGGGCCACCGGTCCCACTTGAGGCTGGTCTCGGCGTAGGGCGGGTCAGCAAGGATCAGATCCGCCTGCAGTTCCAGCTGGGGCAGGAGCTCGCGCATGTCGCCGTGGTAGAGAGCCAGTCCGGCGTCCGTGTCTTCCCAGTACGGCTTGGTCACTGTCCATCCTCCTGCTCGCCGCGCGCGGGGCCATCGGCGGCTAGGGCGCGGCGTGCTTCGTCGGCTGCGGTAGGGGCGTCGGGCCAGCAGAAGAGGCGGTCGACGCTGAGGGCGCTGATGGAGTCCTGCCATCCCTCTGTGGTCCAGGCTCGGCCGCCGCCGTAGCCGGGGGCGGTCGCCGCCCATCCGGTTCCGTGGGCGAGGTTCTGGCGCCGGAGGAGGAGGGTTGTACCGCCGTCCTCGGGTACGGGGATGCGGTATTCGGTGGCGTCTGCGGCAAGGCTGCAGAGCTTGCACGCGTGCGTCTCGGTGGCTGCCGTCTCGTCGGCCACACGACGCAGCTCGGCGGCGCGCTTCCGCATGTCGTCGACCACGGCGCAGTGGCAGTCCATCCACACGCCGTCCTGGTCCTGCGGCCCGTGATCGGGGCAGTGCTTCAGGATCAGCGCGGCCTCGCTTTCGAGGACGGCGGCCCGGTCGGCGCGGAGCCGCTTCACCTCGGCCTCGGCGCGGTCGCCCCGCTGCTGCCAGGCGTACCGCTCCTCAGCCATCTCCTGGCGCTGGGCAAGCAGTCGGCGGGAGGCGTCACGCTCGCTCTCCAGCTCGGCGCGCAGCCGGGTGTTCTCCCTGCACGCGATCTCGTAGTGCCGCTTCTCGTCTTGGAGTGCCCGGCCAGCGTTGACCGCGAGGGACGCCAGCTCGGCCAGCACCGCGTCGGCTCCCTGCTCGTACAGCGGCTGCTCGGGGTCGCGATGCCACTTGCTGATCGCGGTGGTGATGCGGTCCCGGAGCGCGGTCTGGTCGGCGGGCGGCAGCGGGGCAGCCGGGGCGTGGTGCGGGCAGTCGGTGCCGCGCTCCCAGCCACTGATGTCGTCCACGGTCTCGTTCGGGCCGCAGTAGCGGGGGGTCCCGTACTTCCGGGTGTACGGGATGCAGGTGCAGTCCGGGCTGCCGAAGTGCGGCTCGGTGGTCTGGTCGGTCATCGGGTCTCCAAGGGTCGGGGTGGGATGATCAGGGCCAGGCCCGGGGCGCGGTAACGGCGCGCCCCGGGCCACTGGCATTCAGGCGGCAAGGTCGGTGAAGCAGCCGCAGCCACCTTCGTCGAACAGGTCGAGCTGGTCGGGCTGCTCCTCGATGCGAGAGCGGAGCACGGTCAGCGTCAGCGGCTTCGTGTCGCCGCCGGTGCGGTCGCGGAGTATCGACACGTCCTTGCCGAGCAGCGTCCGCATCTTGATCTCGGCGGCCTCGGCGCGGGCGTACCGCTCGGGGAAGACCTTCAGCAGCCGCGCCCACTGCGCCTGGCCGCCCTTCACGCAGGCTCCGCCGCAGTTGTTGTGCGCGAAGCCCAGCCCGTACAGGCGAGGCACCGGCAGGCCAGCGGCACGGGCGTCGTCGAGGAGCTGCCGCTTGTCGCGGTACGGCGGCCGAGTCAGCGGGGCGTCCACGGCCCACGGGGCCCAGCCCTTGACGATGGCGGGCAGGCGTTCGGTCTCGGTCCAGTCGATGCCGACGTACAGCGTGGTGTCGGCGAAGTTCCCGGCGTTGGCGTTCAGCCAGTCGCGGCAGGGCTTCAGCTTCAGCTCCATCGAGCACTGGGCGACGCGGGTGTTGCCGAGCCAGCGCTTGTCCTCGAAGACCTGCCAGGGGTCGCGGCCGTCGGCGACGCGGGTGATCGGCACGCCGAGCTGCGCGCTGGCCGCAGCGTTGAAGGCGTGCAGCCCTTCGTCCTCGGCGAGGGTGTCGGCGAACAGCAGCGTGACGCTGGCCGTGCCGTGTTCGGCGATGACATGGCGGGCGGTCGCCCACGACGTGATCCCGCCGGACCACATCACCACGTGGCGTGTGCTCATCGGGTTTCTCCTGGGGTTGGGCCGCGTGTGCGGCGGGGGTTTCGGGACCACCGGTCCCTCTGGCCCGGCGGTAGGGTCGGGGCAGGTCCCGGCGTGTTACGAGCACGCCGGGACTGCCGCGTTCACGGGCTGGGGGCCAGCGCCGGGCACGCCCCCAGCGAGTACTCGCCCGAGCCGAGGGCCTGGCAGGAGCACGCGGTCTCCTCGCGGACGTGCGAGCACGTCTCGACGTCGAACTTCTCGTCGCCGTCGTCGGTGAAGAAGTCCTCGCACTCCCGTTCCAGGCATTCGAGGCTGCCGACCCAGACCGGGATCGCCTGGTGCTCGACCTCGGGGTTGGGGGCGATGCCGTTCGCCGGGCGGATGTGGTCGCGACCCTCGCAGCGCTCCCAGGGCACCATGTCGCCGTGCTCGGCGGAGCAAGCCGGGCAGGCGGTGCCGGCGGGCGCGGACAGGCAGAGGGTGCCGTGGTCCGAGCCGTTGTCGTAGGGCTGGTGGCCCAGAGTCATCCACTGGTCCCAGGCGTCGGTGTTCCGCTCGGGGATCGGCTTGTGCGGGCAGTGGTTGGTCTCGGCGTCCCAGTAGAACTGCTTGGGCTCGTGGTCGTGGAGCTCGGTCATCGGTTCTCCTTCGGGTTGGGCCTCGGTCACAGGGACCAGAGGCTGGGTTGCATGGGGGTCAGGTCGATCTCGACCTGGCCCGGTATGGGTTCGGCCGGCGGTTCGGTGGCCCGGATGGGCCGCGGCCGGGCGGGGGCGGGTCGGCGGCGGGCGCCGGTCGGAATGCCGTGGCGTTCGGCGCACACCCGGCCGTAGCCGAGCGCCACCGATGCCGGCGTCGTCAACCACCGGCCACACCCGCCCTCACACAGGCGGGGCGACATCAGGCAGCCTCGGCGAGGTCCGCGGTCGTGCCCGAGTCCTGCGGACTGTGGATCACGGCCCGCAGACGCGCACCGATCCAGGCACCCACCTGCGGGCTAACGGCGTTCCCAAAGCCGTCGACCTGGTTGCGGGCGGTACCCCAGACCTTGAACGTGCCGCGGTAGGCACCGAAGTTGACGTCGAAGCCGCAACCACGGCCGATCTCGTGGGCCGCCATCATGCGGTAGAAGCACTCCTCGAACGGCAGCTCCGACAGTGCAGGCCCCCAGTCGGCCGTGACCAGCGCCGTCGTATCCCGGGCGGTGATCGTGCCCAGCGGGTCGGTCACCGGGTGGGCAGCGGTTTCGGTACCAGTGGAGCCGTTCTGCTTGAACCAGCCGGCCGCGGTCAGCAGCCCCGGGATCTGGTCGGAGGTGAACGTCGACATCGGCTCCGCGTGCACGGCGGGCACGGTGTGCTTCCGGTACGGGATGACGCCGGACGAGACCACGGCGAGCGTCTCGGAACCAACCTGGGTGGGCAGCGGCTCGCCAGCTCCGCGTGCAGCTCCCTGGTAGTTGTCGACGGCGAGCGCTATCGCCGCCTCGTCCCACAGACCCTGCGGGGCCCGCCCGGTCGACAGGATCGCGGCCTCCTGCTGGCTGGTCTGCGTCGCCAGCGGCTGAAGCAGCAGCCGCTCCGAACCGTGCACACCCTTCGCCGGCATGAGGATCGCCGGGAAGTCGGCGAACTTCTGCCGGCACCGCTCGATTCGGGCAGTCGTCGACGCCGCGAACGGCCCGCGGTGGCCGTCGGGGAACGTCTTGACCGGACGGTCACCGATGCGGGTTCCGAGGTCGCCGAGGTCCAGGGCGGCGAGCGACGGCGTCATCGGCGGAACGACCTCCCGACGGCACGACGGACACCGGTAGTCGTACTGCTCGCCGTAGGCGACCTTCCCCGTCGGCGGGATCCGGGTCCGCCACGTCCACACCGCTTCGACGTCCTTGTCGCAGTGGTGGCAGCGCGACACCGGGCGGTGCTCCAGGTCCGGCATCGGCAGCGACTTGTGGACGAACACCCAGTAGCCGCGGTTCCGGGACTGCGGCACCCCGAAGAACTGCGAGTTCAGGAACAGAACCTGCGGGGGGTGGTAGTCGAGCAGGTCGAACTGCTTCAGCCACCACCGGTACGTCGATCCGTCGCCGATCTTCTTGCTGCCGGGCCGCAGCGGCCCCCAGGACTGCAGCTCGGTCGTGCACTCCACGAGGATCATCCGCGGCCGGTGCCTCTGCGCGTAGTGCAGCACGCAGTTCGCGGTGGCCCGGTCCCGCTCGGACTTGGTGACCCTGTCCTCGTAGTCGGGGTCGTTCATCCCGAACAGCGTCAAACCGTGCGCGTAGGCCCGCTGCGTGTTGGCGAACGAGTGATTGACGCACGACACTCCGGCGACGAGGAGATCGGCGGCAGGAAGGTCCCGGGCGGAGTGGTAGTCCGCGGCGTCGGGGTCGACCAGGTCGGCGATCCAGTGCTCTGCGTCCGGGTGGTTGGCCTCGTGCACCTCGACCTTGTAGCTGTTGTGGTTCGCCGCCATGATCGTCGTGAACCCGGCCATCTCGATCCCGCGGGTCAGACCACCGAAGCCGGAGAACAGGTCGACCGCGATCAGGTCGTCGTGGCGGAAGCGGCGACGGCGAGTGGCCGGCCGGTGCGTGGCCGTGCGGACCTTCTGCTTCTTCGACGTGGTCGACATCAGGCGGCGTCCTCTCGGTGAGTGGTGGTGCTGGTGGGGTTGTGGCTGCAGCGGGCGCAGGTGCAGGCGTCCGGCGGCGGGGTCGGGCCTGTGGCGGCGGTGCCGAGGGGCCAGCCGCCGGTGTGGGCGATGCGGTAGCCGGCCGCCGGGACCGCGGTGAGGGCGGGCTTGGGCTTGGCGGTGGGCTTCTCGGCTTGGCTGGTGAGGTATTTGAGGTAGTCGCGGAGGCTGCCGTCGGCGCGCATCGCGGCGATGTCTTCGGGGGTGGGCTGGGTCGTCATCACGTACCTGCCATGTCGATCATGCGAGCGAAGTGGAGTTGCGCGGCGACGGTGATCACAGCTGTCGGTCCGCCGCGGTGCTTGCCGACGATCAGGTCGGCTTCACCTGCCCGCGGGGATTCCTTCTCGTAGGCGTCTTCGCGGTGGAGGAGGATGACGATGTCGGCGTCCTGTTCGATCGCCCCGGACTCGCGCAGGTCGGAGACGAGCGGGCGCTTCTCCTGCCGCTGCTCGGGCCCGCGGTTGAGCTGGCACAGGACGATGACGGTGATCCCGAAGTCCTTCGCGATCAGCTTGAGGTTGCGGGAGATCTCGGCGACGGCCTGCTGCCGGGACTCGGCCCGGGGGGCCTGCATCAGCTGCAGGTAGTCGACGATCGCGAGGCGGAGGCCTTGGGTGCGGACGAGGTTGCGGATCCGGCCGCGGAGCATCGGCAGCGACAGCGTCGCCGCATCGTTGATCCACAGTGGGGCGGCGGCGATCGCCGGGGCGTGCCGTGCGGCGCGCGCCATGTCCTCGTCGGAAACGATGCCCTGCTTCAGGTGGTGCAGCGGGATGCGGGCTTCGGCGCACAGAATCCGGTCCGAGAGTTCGTCCTTGCCCATCTCCAGCGACTCGAACAAGGACGGGATCTTGTTTTTGATGGCGGCGCCGCGGGCGAAGTCGGCGGCGATCGTGGACTTGCCCATGGCGGGCCGGGCGCCGACGACGACGAGCTGGCCGGGCGCCCAGCCGCCGGACAGCAGCGCGTCCAGGTCCATGAAGCCGGTGGGGATGCGCTGTTCGTTGGTGGGCGGGGTCGTGGCCCGCTCGAGGCTGTCGAGGAGCAGGTCGCCGATGGGGGCCATGTCGGCGTCGTCGGCGGTCCGGACGACGCCGTCGAGGTCGGCCTGGACGGCGGCGACGTCGGCGTCCTCGTCGAACGCCGGCGAGGCGCCCTTCAGCATGGCGTCGTAGCCGAGGGTGACGAGCCTGGCGGCGATCGCCTTCTTCTCGATGCGCCTCGCGTACCAGGCGGCGGCACCGGGGTGGGCCTGCTGGTACAGGTCGAGGAACTCGGCAACGGACGGCACGCGGGAGGGCATGCGGCCTTCGGCGTGCCACGTCTCGAGGAGCCGGTGCACGGCGAGGTGCTTGAGCTCCCCGTCACGGAACTGGCCCTGGAGTTCTTCGACGGCCCACCACGTCCACCGGTAGGCGTCGGTGGTGATGTCGGCGGGGTCGAAGCCCTCGGCGCCGAGCTCGTCGACGACGTTCGGCTGCTGCATGGCGGTTGCGACGAGGACGCGTTCGGCTTCGACGTCCCGGGGGCGCTCCGGCGGGCGCGGACCGGTGTCGGCCACGGCCTCGTCGGGCGCCCACAGTTCGGTGTCGGTGGTCACTCGTTCTCCAGGGAAAGTGCGGTCTGCTGGCCGGTGCGGGCGCCCTTGATGGCGGCGCAGCGGCGGCAGGGCTCGTCGAAGTGGATCGGGCCGGAGCCCATGGCCCACGCCTTCTGGGTCTTGACGTGGTCGGCGAGGGTTCCGTGGGCGGCCATGTCGTCGATGGCCTCGTCGGTGAGGAGCGGCTCGTCGAGGGGGACGTGGCAGCCGCACGGGCAACCGGCCTCTCCGCCGATACCGAGGGCGGCGGTGTGTGCCCAGCAGGCGTGGTGCTTGTGCTGGCGGCAGGCCGGGCAGATCATCGTCTTCTCGCCGAACGGGACGACGACCTTGCCGGGCCGGAGCTCGGACTCCTGTGCGCGGTAGCCGCGGGTACGGCCGGCCCCGCGGGTCACGCCGCACTCCGGCGGCGGTCGGTGCCCTTGACGGCGACGCGCTGGCACATCTCCCGGAGCCGGGAGGTGACCCGGTCGCCGAGGCGGTCCCGGAGCTGGTCGGCGTCGGCGTTCGACGTAAACAGGGTCGGAAGCTGCCGCTCGTACCGGTAGTTGATCAGCCGGAAGTTGACTTCCTCTGTGAACTCGGACGGCTTCCCGCCGGCGCCGAGGTCGTCGACGAGGAGCAGCGGCGCGTCACGGTAGGTGCGGAACTCGGCCTCGGAGTCGATGCCGTGCCGCGGGCGGAGCGCGGCGTACAGGTCGGCGGCCGTGGTGACGTGCCACTGGGCGCGAACCCCGGTGACGGCCAGCTCCCGCATCGCCCCGTAGGACTCGTAGGTCTTGCCGGTGCCGACGCGGCCGAGGAGGAGCAGCGACGGGCCGTGCAGCACGGTGGCCATCGGCGCGTTGCGGGCCGCCTGGGCTTCCTTCGCCGCGGCGACCAGGACGTCGATCCACTCCCGCAGCTCGGGAAGCGTCGGTGCCGCGGACCGGTAGTGGAACGGCACCAGCGCGGCGACCTCGCTGTAGGTGTGGCGGGCCACGTTCTGCGGGCTGTGCGGGTCGAAGTCGTTGACCTGCAACCAGTCCGCGGGAAGGCCGCGAGCGGCGAGCAGCGGGGCGAGGTCGTGGCCTCGCAGGTTGTTCGGCGGGATGTACTGCATCACAGATCCTTGTCGTAGACGGACTCGTCGGTGGGATCGCGGTACGGCTGATAGCCGCCGGAGACGGCGTGGAGGTGCCGGCCGGGCTGGGGGTCGGGCTCGTCGTCGTAGCAGCCCTTGTTCAGCCAGGTGGCCGGGAACTTCGTGTACTTGGCGTCCTGGCCTTGCCGCTCGTGGGCGTAGTCCTTGGCGGCAGCGACGATGTGCTGCGGGTCGGCGCCACGCTCGATGGCGGCGATCCACGCCTTGCGGGCTTCTTCCTTGGCCTTGCGCTTGGGGTAGGTCAGCCAGAAGGCGCCGAAGGCCTTGATGTGGTGATCGGTCTTCTCGCTGCTGCTCTTGGTCTGGACCGTGGCGGCATGCGCCTGCTGCTCGTCCGGCTCGGCTGCGGGAGAAGAGTCTTTTAGTAGTTGGTTGTCTGACGGTTGTGGGTGGTTAGGGCTGCGTTCCGTGCGTGACGAACGGACTTTAAGTGCGTGACGGACGGACTTTGAGTGCGTGACATCGTCGGTCACGGACTCTCCGTGCGTGACAGTCACACCTTCTGCGTCCGTGACAGTCACGGACTCTGCGTGCGTGACACCCTTCGAGCGGGACCGGCGCTTCCGCTCCGCAGCCGAGGCCCGGAACTCGTCCTCCTCCCTCTCCAGGTCGGCCCAGTCCGTGACCGGCCGGCGCAGTTCCATGGCGAGCTTCCAGCGGGTACGGCTCTCCCTCATGCCGTCCTTGGCGATCAGACCGCCCTTCTCCAGGCGCCGCAGGGCGCGCTGGACGGTGGCCCGGTCGTAGCCGGTGCGGTACTGGATGCGGAGCACCGAGGGGTGCGCGTCGGTGCCGGTCGGACTGGCGTGCTCAGCGAGCGCCTGAAGGACGTGCCGGGCGGTGGTGTCCGGCTTGCCCTTCTCGGTGCGCAGCATGGGCGCGTGGTCCATGGCCCAGGTGACGGCCTCAGTACTCACGGATGACTTCCTTCTGGAGGGGTGTCTGTGCTGGTCATGACTGGTTTTGGGACAGCCCTCATGGAGGCGCAAAGGGTGCAAGCGACTCACCCTGCAATGTGTACACTAGTGTACGTCGGTGTACCGGCGCTACCATCTGTGTATGCCTGCGCCCACGAGTGTTGAAATCGGAGTCCGCGAACTGCGGGCCGCCCTGTCCGAGGTCTTGAACGAGACCGCCGTCCGCGGCCGGATCACCTACGTGACCAGCCACGGCCGGCGCGTGGGCGCGATCGTGCCGGTCCCCGAAGCCGAGGCCATCGAGGCCAAAAGGAACGAGCCGGGAGGCGACTCCCCGGCCTGACCGAGGAGATTCCACGTGCGGGTTCGCCGCCCCAGCCAGTCGCTCGACTACAGCCGCCGAACGGCTCTGTACCGCCTCTTCGACTCGGAGGGGCGGCTCCTCTATGTCGGCATAGCCTTCGACCCGCGCAGTCGCTGGTACGACCATGCCCGTCAGAAGGACTGGTGGCCGATCGTGGCCGAGCGGAGAGTCGAGTGGTACGACACTCGCCTTGAGGCCGCCGCGGCAGAGGTCGCTTCCATTCGCAACGAGAAGCCCCTGCACAACGTGCGCGACTCGGAGGAGGAGCACGCTAAGCGCGCGGCACACGCTCCGGGCGCCAAGATCGGTCGCATGATCCGCATCGACGACGAGATGTGGGATCTGTACGGCCAGCTGTGCGCGGAGGAAGGCACGACGCGCACCGACGACCTTCGTCGCCACGTTCACTCGCGCGTCCGCGCCTACTGCAAGGCGAAGGGCATTGAGGCGCCCAAACCCAAGAAGCGCGTTGTGATCCGCCGCAAGCCGGCCGAGTCCGACGACTAGCACTGGCCCCTCCTCTCGGTTGTCCTCCAGGCCCCGCATCTGCGGGGCCTTTGTCGTGTGCGGCCTATGGCCTGGGTTGGGTGCGGCTGGTGAGGTGCCACTGGTTGCAGGTGGGGCACCGGTAGATGCGCTCTTCGCGCCGCTGCTGCTGGGTGCGGCGTCGTTGGGCGGCGGCGAGTTCTTTGCGGGCGGCGACCTTGCTGGGGTGCGGGATCTTCCCGGTGAGGCAGGTCATGCGGCCTCCCCGAAGATCGCGGCGAAGGTGTTGCGCATGGTCTGGTCTTCGAGGTGCCGCGGGTGGATGCAGCCGGGGTGGTCGCATCCGGGCTGGGTTCGGCCGACGGGTTCGCGGCCGTGGGCGATGGTGAAGGCGATGCGGTAGGCGGAGTAGCGGTTGCCGCCGTGGCGGAGGCTGGGGGTGGTTCCGCTGTGGACGGTGCCGGTCCACTCCATGTGGCCGCCGTCGACGGGTTTGGCGCGGGACCAGAACACGTCGGCGGGGGTGCCGTGGGATTTGGGGCCGGGCCGGCCGGCGGGGAGCTGAAGCAGGGCGCGGGCTCGGCGGACGGTGCCGATGGACACGGCGAGCCGTCGGCCGATGGTGCGGTCGCCGTAGCCGGCGTGCAACAGCTGCTCGATCGCGGCGCGGCTCATGCGGCGACCTCGACGGCGTACTGGGGGAACTCGCGGAAGGCGTGGTCGATGTAGGCCTTGCTGATGCCGAGGCGGTGGGCGGCGGCTTGCCGGTCGAGGCCGCTGATTCGCATGAGTTCGTTGGCGTCGTGGGCGACGATCTCTCGGCGGGTGACGCCGTACATGGGCTCGAAGTGGGGGTCTTCGAGGTCGGCGGCGTGCTTGTCCCAGTAGGCGGCGTCGGGCCAGCGGTTGTCCTTGGCGCGGGCGCGTTCGCGGGCGGCGTGTCCGCGGCACACGCCGTGTTCCTCCGGGATGAGGTCGCGTAGTTCCTGGTAGGCGACGGCGATCTGCTCGGCCTTGCAGGTGCGGATGACGGAGTCGGGTCGGACGCTGTATGCCCACCACGCCGAGACTCCGGCGTGGGCTGCGATGCGGGGCACGGGCCAGCCTTCGACGGCGAGGGCGCGGATGCGTCGCTGTGCGCCGACGGCGGTGAGGGGACGGACTGCGAGGATCTTGGCGGCGGTTTCCGGTGTGGTCGACTGTTGGCGTCCTCGCTTGCTGGCCGGGCGGCCGTTCATGACCGTGCAGATGGTGGTGTGGGCGACGCCGGCCAGCCGTGCGATGCAGGTGAGGGTCATTCCGGCGTCTTGCAGTTCGGTGATGTGCTGCCGGACGGGGGTGGCGTCGATGAGGATCCGGTCGGGCTGCCGCTGTCCGGTCGCGATCTGGCGGCGGCGCTCGTTGAACCTGTCGCGGCATTCGGGGAGTTGGCAGCGGTAGAGCTTCACGCACACGGTGTTGCGGTGGTGGGGGGCTTCGCGGACGGCGGCGGTCACGGTGTCTCCTCTCGCGGGGTGGTGTGGAGTTGGCGGGCGCCGGGGTGGTTGGCGTAGTGCTCGATGCGGCGGAGTTCGCGCCGGGTGTGCCTCCTGCGGCGGGTGGCGGTGATGGCGGCCCGGCAGATGGCGGTGGCGGCGATGGTGAGGGCGGCGCAGATGCCTGCGGCGGCGGTGACGTAGATCGCGGCGGTGTCGGTGATCGTGTCGAGGGTGGCGAGGCTGTCGGCGACGAGGTCGACGACGGCCGCCCCTTGCGGATCCGGCTGGGCGCCGGTGGGGGCGTTCACGCGGCGGCCTTCCGCTGCTGGGTGCGGGCGGCGACGCGGGCCTCGAGGTACCGCCGTCCGGCGGCGGTCAGCCGGTACTCGTTGACGCGCTTGCCGTGGGCCTTCGGGTTGATCGACACGACCTCGGCGACCTTGACGAGCACGACGGGCGTCTCGAGCTCGATCAGCTGGTGCAGGTACAGGCCGGCGGCCTTGCAGTCGTCGGCGGGGACTATGAGCCGCAGGTCGTTGGAGCCGAAGGGGCGTCCGCTGCGGCCGAGGTGGAGGACGGCCTGGTCGAGGACCGCAGTCGTCCAGGCGGGGACGGGGCCGAGGGCGGCGAGGATGCGGCGGGCTCGGGCAGCGGCCTGGTCCGGGGTGAGTGTCGTCATGGTGTGCTCTCCTGGTTCCGGGGCCTGCCGCAGATTCGGGCCGCGGCAGGCCCCGATCGGGGTCGGCTACTCGGCTGCCGGGGTGCCGTGCTGCTCGAGCTCGGCGTCGGTCATCAGGTCGTGCGGAATCCGGCCAGTCCGCAGGACATCGCGGACGTCAGCGGCGGCCTTGCGATAGGTGGTCACGCGCTGGTGAATCTGGGCTCCGACCTGCTCGGCGGCGGGGCCTTGGAGGTGCGGGATCGACGCCTCTTCGTTGATGGCCATCTGGTGCCAGCGGTCGGCGAGGATGGTGAGTGCGGCCCGGAGGTCCGCTTCTGTCTGTTGCATGGTTCGGACGGTCATGACGCGGACTCCTTGTCAGTGGGCGCGGACTGGTGCAGCAGGCGGGTGTCGTCGATGCCGTGGCTGGCGAGGGCCGCGTCCACCGCGTCCCGGATGGCCGTCGTGATCGCCTCGCGCAGGTCGTCCTTCAGCGCAGGCCGGTGGGCGATCTGGATGGCGAGGTCCCAGGCGTTGCCGCCGCGGCCCCAGGCGAGTTCGGTGGTCGTGCGAAGTGCGCAGGCGCCGAGGTCGACGGACCAGCGTGCGAGGTCGACGGCGTCCTCGACGTGCTCGTCGATCTCACGGTTGGCGTCGTGGAAGTCGTCGTCGCCAAGCTGGTCCCACTGGACGTCGCCCCGGCTGGGGATCTTGTGGCCCTCGATGTTCACGTCGAAGGACTCCGGGCCGTGGGCGGCGCGCAGCTGGGCGGCGGCCTCGGCGCGGGCGTCCTCGTCGGTGTACGGCAGGCTGGTCACAGGGCCACTCCCGTCTCCTGCCGGAGCGCAGCGTTGACGATCTCGTCGCTGGGGGTCCAGAAGCCGAGGGCGCCCTTGGCAGGCACGGGCTCGGGCAGGGCGATCACGTCGGCGAGTTCCCAGTGGTAGAGGTCGGGCTGGGCCCAGTAGCTGCAGCAGACCGGGTTGCCGTTGTCGTAGTGGCAGCTGCTGATGGTGGCGACGGCGATGATCGCGGAGTACACGTCGAGGTGCTCTCCGTAGACGGCCGCCCACTTGTCGGGCTGGGCTCCGGCGTGGATGAGGATGCGGGCGCCCTCGTGCTTCGCGGGGAGCTTCCACGAGCGGTTCTCGACCCGCTTCGACTGGTGGGCGATCGCGCCCGCCCACGGCTGGCGGATGGTCAGTGCCTTCATGGCTGTGGTCTCCTGTTCTGGCCGGGGCCCCGCCTGTTTGCGGCGGGCGGGACCCCGGTGCGGGTGGGGTGGGGTCAGTCGTCGACGAGTTCGCCTTCGACGGGGCCTTCGTCGTTGAAGTCGTCGAGCGAGGTGGGTTCGGGGTAGCCGGGCCCGGTGTTGGTCGGCGCGATGACGGCGGGGCCGGCCTGTTCGGCGGTGACTTCGGCGGCGGCGCGGAGCTGCTCCTTGCGCCACTCGGTGGAGGTGGGCACCCACGGCTCCAAGCGGTGGGCGACGGTCTTGAGGACCATCTGGTCGAACCACTTCACCCACGGCGACTTCGGGCTTTCGCTGCCCTTGGATTCCTTGCGGACCTTGTTGATGTAGGTGCGGTTGATGATGACGACGCGGGACGGGGTTCCGTCCTGGAAGATGCCGTAGGAGAAGGCGCCCTTGACGTCGCCGCGGTCGGCGAACCAGTCGGCCTTGTGGAAGGGGACGGTCTGGGGGCCTTCCCAGCGGGGCGGCTGGTGGGTGTCGACGGTGCCGGGCTCCCACACGAACTCGTCGTTCTCGTAGACGACCTCGGCGTGGACGACCTTGACGGCGCCGGCGCGGTAGATGCGTTCGACGACTCCGCGGTAGCCCTCGATGCCCTGGATTTCGTTGCCGAACGGCACCAGGTAGAAGCTCTTGGAGGCGGGCTCGTGGCCGAGGCGGGCGCAGTCTTGGAGGGCGGTCATGAGGCTGCCGGGGTTGCGGGTGGCGACCTGCATGAGCTGGGCGTTGGAGCGGAGGACGCCGTAGGCGAGGCGCATCCAGGTCTCGCCTTTGACGTGGGAGGGGAGGACGAGGGTGAGGTCTTCCTTGTGTGCGCGGACGATGGCTTCGGGGCCGTTGTCGCGGGTGGCGATGGCGTTGCTGATCTGGCTCATCAGGCGGCTTCCTTCTGCTTGTAGGGGTTGAGGCTCTTGGTGGTGCCGTCGGGTTTGGCGATGCGGTAGGCGATGCGGCGTCCGTTGCAGACGGCGCGGCGGCCGGTGCCGATCAGGTCGAGGACGACGGATTTGGCGGCGGTGAGCTCGGCTGCGGCGGCCTTGGATTCGGCCTGCGCGTTCTCGTAGCGGGCGGCGGCTTCTGCGGCGATCTCGATGTCGACGTCGTCGAAGCTGTCGGGCTGGACGCGGATGGTCTTGTACGTGTCGTCGGCGCTGTCGATCGGCGGACGCTTCCCGTCGCGGACTTCGTCGAGGAACTCCTGGGCTGCGTCGCGGAGGATCTTCGCTTCGCCTTCGTCGTACTCGACGGTGTACTCGCGGTAGTCGTGGCCGGAGATCAGCACGCCGAAGTCGGTGCGGCGGACGCCGAGGGTGTCCATCTGCCACATGACTTGGCAGCGGTACCAGATCGGCACCCCGTCCTCGGCGCCGTCCGGACCCCACTCGTCACCCATCGGCGACGTCTTGACCTCCAGCAGGCCGACCGCCTGACCGGGCAGGTCGAACTCGGCGGCAGGCTGCGGGTAGATGAGCCGGTCGGGGGTGGCGCGCTGCCACTCCCGCTCTCGGTGCTGCCATGTCCCTGCCGGGGCGGCGACGAAGCCGGGGTGCTCGTCCTGCCACTTCGCGGCGACCGGGTCCTCGAGCCGGTTGCCCCACTCGATGGCGGGGGTCATCTCGAACGGGGCCGCGCGCAGGCCCGCCTTCTTGTGCCAGAGGGTGAAGCGGCTCATCCACGGGGAGAGGCCGACGACGGCGGCGATCTCGGTGGCGGTGATGGTGAGACCCGAGCGGGCGGCGTCCCAGTCCGGAGTGCCGGGGGTGAGGTGGCCCAGCAGTACCCCCTCCGGGACGACGCCCGGGTTGTTTGTGGTGCTTTCGGTGCTCATGTGACGCTCCTGAGGATGTGCTGGGTGGTGGCGGCCCGTCCCGACGGGGGGAGGTGCGGGACGGGCCGCCTGGGATGCCGCGGAGCGTGGGGGTCGCCCAGCGCGGCGTATGTGGTTGTGGGGGCGCCTGCTAGTCGGCGTCGGCGAGTTCGACGATGCGGTTGTGGGCGTCGTTGAAGTCGTTGGTGTCGAGGCCCATCCACGGCACGGTGTGCGCCATCGCGGTGAGGATCTCCAGTGCATTGAGCTGGTCGTCCTTGTACTCGGCGGCGGCCTGCTCGATGTCGGCGTCGGTGTAGGTGCCGTTGCGGGTGACGTCGCCGGGCATGTACGAGGTGCCGGGTTGCTCGCACCAGGCGTAGGAGAGCTTCGCGAACAGGTCGCGGGCGGTTTCGGTGCTGATCGCGTTCTGGAGGTCGTCCTCGTCGAGCGTCCAGTCGATGCCGGACTTGACGAGGATGTCGATGCCCTTGAAGGCGTTCTCGCGGCACATCGCTTCGGCGATGGCCCGCCCGTCGTGGTGGCCGATCCGCCAGCGGGCCGCCGAGTTGATGGACTGGTCGTTCGGCATGCGGAAGACGACGAGGCCGGGCGCGGCCTGGATGGCGTTGGGGACGGTGTACCGCTGCTCGCCCTTGATGACCATCTGGTAGTCGGTGGTCGCACCGATCATGGGGTTCTCCTTGTGGGATCCTGGGTTCCGGACCCCGCCCGCTATCCCCGGGCGGGGTTCTTGCGTGGTGCGCCGCCTGCCGGCCTGGTGGTCATCCGGCGGGCGGCGGTCTAGGCGGCCGGGGCCGGGTCGTCGTCGCGGACGGCCCAGGCGGGTACGTGGGCGGGGTCGGTGCTGCCGAACGCCTGCTGCAGGGTGATGACGGGGATCGGCGCGGTCGCCTGGTCTTCGAAGGCGGTGGTGTCGCGGACCATGGGCGGCACGGTGATCGCGTCGGCGTTGGCTTCGGCGGCCAGCTCGGGCCCGAAGCGGACCTTGAGGGCGGCCAACTCGTCGCGGAGCTGCTCGTTCTCGGCGGTGAGGTCGTCGATGTCGGCCTGCTGCTGGACGACGAGTTCCTCGGCCTCCGCCTGCCGGGACGCGGTCTCGGTGAGCCGCTGGTCGAGGATCTGGTAGGCGTCGCTGGCCCCGAACAGCTGGCCGAGGAGGCGCCGGTTCTCGTCGCGGAGTTCGGCGACCTTGTCGGTGGCACGGCGCCGGCCGGGACCCTTCAGGCGCGGTATCAGGTTGAGGCTCACGGCTTCTCCAGGTCGGTGTCGAAGTAGCCGGCGGCCCGTGATTCGCGGACGCTGGCTGCGGTGCGGAGCTGGTGGTTGAGGTTGCGGGCCTCGTCGAGCTCCCGCCCTTGGATGGCGATGAACGGGGTAGCGCGGCGGATGTAGAGGCGGGCCATGGCGTTGAGGAGGCCCGCGGTCGGCGAGGTGCGGGTCGGCTGCGGGGCGGTCATGCTGCGGCCTGTCGGAGTACGCGCCGGTAGAGGCTGGCGGTCGCGCGGCGCGGGGTGGGGATGAGCGGCCCGTGCCACAGGTACAGGTCGGGGAGGGTGATCAGCGGCGGCAGGAAGATGACGGAGCCCTTCTCCGTCGCCCCCATCCACGGCTCGCCCGCGTCGTTCCAGTCGCCGGACCACTGCCATTCGACGCCGGTCACGTCGGTGTGGGTGACGGTCAGGTCGAAGACGACACCGTCGTGCAGGTAGGTGCTCACGCCGCGGCCTCCTGTTCGTGGGTGCGGAGCCACTGGCGGCGCTGCTCGTAGTGGGCGTGGACGCGGGCGACGTGATCGACGTACTCGGTGGTCGTCCACGGCTTCACGCCGCGGGCCCGTCGCGCCATCTCGGTTTCGACGCGCGCGATGGCGTCCTGCTCCAGGTCGGCGAGCGGCCGGGGCTCGATCACGGTCGCCATGTCAGGCCACCTCCCGCAGGTGCCGGGCCCGGTTGTCTGCGGCGGCCTTGGCGGTGAGGGTGGCGAGCTTGTCGAGGGCGTCCTGGCTGGACAGGCCGAGGGCGACCTGGATGCGGTTGCCGAGGTCGAGGATCTGGTGGCCGTCCACCTCGTCGAGGGCGATGGCGTCCGGGTTGGGGGTGAGGGCGATCGTCTGGTTGAGGACGACGGTCGGCTGGTCCATCACGCCTCCTGGGCGGTCGGGTAGGGGAAGGCGGGGGTGGTGGCGTCTGCGTCGGCGTCGTACAGCCAGTGCCGTTGCTCGGCCTGCTCGCCGTCCGACGCCGGAACCGTCGCGGTTTCGGGGTGGGCGAGGAGCAGCTGCAAGCGTTCGGCGGAGGCGGCGACCCGCTGACGGGCCACCAGCCGGCGCATGTCCCGTCGCAGGTCGGTGAGGGGCACGTCCAGGTCGCGGATCGGGCGGGCCATCACGCCTCCACGGGGAAGTCGTCGGGCAGCACGTCGAGCTGGTCGACGCGGTAGGGCAGGGTGTGGTCGTCGACGTGGACGACGGTGAGGCCGTGGCAGAGGTCCGTGGCTCGGCTGCGGGTGCGGGTGATGCGGGGCGGGTCCTGGCGGGTGTTCGGGAACACCCGGACCGGAGTCCCGACCGCGACGAGGGCGTTGAAGGTGTAGGCGTCCATCACCAGTCGCCCTCCGCCTCGATGCGGTCCTGGCAGTCCGGGCACAGTCCGGTGATCCGCCATTCCGTCTCGTACCGGTGGGCTTCGGCGTCGTCCCAGAAGACGCGCGTGGTGCCGTCGGGGGCGGTCAGCGGCTTGCCGCAGCCGATCGGCGGCATCAGGCAGCGCTCCTCGCCCACCGCGTTCGCGGGCAGGTCGCCGCCGGACAGGGACGCCAGCAGGTTCGGGATGCTCACGACGTCACCTCCTCGGTGTCGGGCTGGTAGCCGCAGACGGGGCAGGGCTGTTCTTCGAGGTCGAGGCAGACGACGCAGTCGTTGGGCGTGGGGCCGTCGACTTCGAGGTCGTCGCTGACGTCGTGGCCGCAGAGGGCCCGGTCCGGGTTGCAGCAGAAGACGTGCGTGGTTGTCTGATCGGAGTCGAGGTCGAGGACGTAGACGACGGGCGACGGGAGGCTGGCGACGCTCATGACGCCTCCTGGGCCTTGCGCCGGTACTCGGTGGCGAGGTCGCGGAGGACGGACTGCTCGACCGTGCCCGCCGCGTACCGGGCGGCCAGATCGGCGGCATCCCGGTAGGCGGCGGCAGTGGCCTCCCGCTGGCTGCCGAACGCCTGCGACATGATCAGCGCGGCGGACAGGCGCGGCGTCGGCGAACCCTCGAAGTACTGGTGCAGGGCCTTCTCGACTGTGGCCATCGCCGACAGGACCGGATCCGACTCGGCCGGCAGGTCGAAGGTGCGGGCGGTCATGCCGCCACCTCCTCGGTGATGTCCGTGATGCCGACGGCCTGGTGGACCTCGTAGTCGTCCTCGTAGTAGGCGTAGGGCTCCCACTCGCCCCGGAAGTGCCGCCAGCCGATAGCTGCGCGCTCGCCGTTCTCGGGGTGAGCCGTGACGCTGTCGCACCGGAACTGCCAGTCCGTGCCCGCGCCCGCTTTGCTGTCCGAGTACGTGTGGCCGGGCTGGAAGAAGTTGCTGCGCAGGTTGTCCGGGCGGACCGCGCCACGTGCCACCTTCGACGCGAGCCGGGCGATCGCGTCGGCCGCCCTCTCCTGGCGGGCCGAGGCGGTCGGGCACTCGCGGGCCTTCTTCAGCAGCCACGCCACGAACTGCGTGTCCCGCTCGGCCAACACCTCGGCGCGGAAGGCGTCGACGGCGGCCGTGACCTCGGACTCGGACCACACCGTCATCTGGCCGGGGCGGGTGCGGATCATCTGCTTCAAGCGGGCGAACGCGCTCACCGAGCACCGCCCTTCGCCTCGGCCTCGATGAAGGGCAGGACGGCGGTGCGGAACCAGGCGCTGGCCTCGAAGCCACCCGACGCAAGGTCGATCAGGCGGGAGTAGCCGCTGTGGATCTCGCCCGTGAACTCGTTCTCCCACTCCCAGCGGACACCCTTGGCGTCCAGCCACTGACCAAGCTTGGCGACGTACTCGGCATGCAGGTCACCGCAGCCGTAGCCACGGTCGTCGCGGTAGCCGTAGGCGGTGTCGAACGAGACCTCCAGCCAGCAGGCGCGATTCCAGGAGTGGACGCCGTCACAGGGGCCGGCCGCCTCGTCGTACCAGGCGACGCCAGGGAGGTTGCAGATGTCCTCGTCGTGCTCGGCCGCCTGCTCCGCGGTCCTGAGCGGGGCGTCCGGGCGGTAGGAGATGTCGAGCAGTGCGGGCAGCCCCTGGCCGAGCTCATTGCCCACCGTCCACGGGTTGTCTGATGCGACGGACGCCTCGCCCTTGCGCCACGTGCTGTCCTGCCGGTCGTACCAGACGTGCCGGTCGGTGGCGCCGAGAAGGTCACGGCAGAACCGGAACGTCTCCTGCGGGTCGACCTGGTCGAGGATGAAGATGCGGGTGTCAAGAGTCATCGGACACCGCCGAAGTTCTGAGATGATCGAGGCACGTGAAGCCCCTTTCGTTGCGTGCTCTGGATGGGGTGGAGCGTGAGGTCGTCGCGGGCTTAGCGGGTCGCGGCGGCCTCTTTGCGTCGCCGGTCAGGCGGCGTGTGCGGGCTGGCGCTTCTGGTCGGCGGTGTCGCCGTTCATCCACGCGTCGAGTTCTGCGATCTTGTAGCGGTAGCGGCGGCGTCCGTGCTGGACGCTGGCCGGCCCGTACTGGTCGCGGCGCCACCGGTAGAGGGTGGTGACGCAGAGGCCGAGGTAGTCGGCGGCGTCTTCAGTCCAGAGCCATCCGCGGGGCGGCGGCTTCGGCTTGTTCGACATTGGGGTTCCTCACTCGTGGGGGTCGAGGTTCTGAGTCGTTCGTATCTGTTCTGGAGACGATGGAGGCGCGAAAAGGGGCAGGATGGCGCTTCCAAGAGCCTCCGCGAGGGCGGTGGCGTCGTCGACGTCGGCGGTGCTTTGCCGGCCGGTCAGGAGTTTGTCGATCAGGCCGCGGCTGACGCCGGACGCTTCAGCCAGTGTTCGGACGGAGAAGGGTCGGCCGCGGCCGGGGAACTGCATGTAGTGCTTGAAGATCGCGATGCTGCGTAGGGTCCAGCAGCGGCTGGCGCGTCGGCTCACATTTCCCCCGTGTGGTGCGGAGCTGCTTGCCTGACATAGCTAAGCACAGTCGAGACGAGTCGTCTACGGTTTGGAGACGATCGACGTCGAGTCTCGGCAAAACTTGTGGCTCGATAGCATGCATCTGTAGACGAACTGTCTCGGTTGCCGGATGGTTGTAGGGACTGAGCTGGTATTTTCTCGACGCCTACCGACCCCTACAGAGACAGCCGGTATTGAAAGTGACCCGAGAGGAAGAGGACATGACGGCAGCGGCCACCGCCCCGGACACCGGGACGGCAGCGCCGAGCTCCCGAGGTGCGCTCTCGAAGCTCATCCAGGACGCAAACGACCGTGGTCTCTCCTACGCCAAGATGGCCGGGCTCGCAGCCGACCCGGAGACAGGGCTGAAACTCTCCAAGCCCTACCTCGCCCGCCTCGTCACCAACCCGGGCGCCAACCCCCCGAGCCCCGCACAACTCCGCGCAATTGCCGCCGCCATCCAGACCACCGAACGGCGCGTCAAGGCCGCCGCCGCCGAGCAGTGGCTGGAATACGAAGCGACCGAACTCGCCGGCTACGGCGACAACGTCCGCATCATCGTCGGACACCTCGCCGGCATGCCCGAGTCTGAACTGCGACGCTGGCGCGCAATGATCGAAGCCGACGAGCGCGCACGCCGAGACAACGACTAGCAGAGACCTTCCGTGCGAGCAGACCGCTGACAAGAAGAAGTCCGTAAGTAGACATTCTCCGAACAGATTGTCGCGGTCTGCTCACGGGACGTACCCTTCCACAACCGTGCGTCTCCGACTCTCGTCGCGCAGGCGCACAGCAACGACGGGAGGGCGCATGCTGCGCGTTGTGTACGAAGCCACCCAGACCCTCGCACCAGGCGTACTCGTCGAGATCCACGAGAGCCGCGGACGCGTCCACATCAAACTTCAGTACGGCACCGTCGCCGATGACTACCTGGAACCCCTCAACGTCGCCCTTGAGACGTTCGTCCAGCAGTGCGGATGGTTCCAGATCTGGCGCGGCCAGATCATCAGCGCCGACTCCCCCGACAGCCCCCTCACCGTCCGCTACATAGCCGACCCGGGCGTCGACCTGCGGGCAGGCGTCCAAATCCGGGAATGCCAGGGCGTCGTCCGGCTCCACGTCTGCCCCGGCCTGCCCTCCGAGTTCCTCGTGCGGATCCTCAACCCGGCCATCGAGAAGTTCCTCGCCGGGAAGCAGTGGTTCCAGCTGTGGCAGGGTGAGATCGTCACCATGGACTCGCCCGAGAGAGTCATGGTCTAAGACCGCGCAACCAAGGGGGACACCTCGTGGCCGGCTACATCGAGGACCGCTGGTACAAGCTCGACGACAAGGGCAAGCGGACCATCCCCACGCCCCGCTGCAACCAGGGCAAGCGGTACCGGGTAGCCGGCGTACCCGGCGTCAAAGACCGCAGCTTCGACAAGCTCCTCGGGCCCGAAGGCGCCAAGGCGTGGCTGGCGAAGGCTCAGCACGAGTCCACCCGCGGCGAGTTCATCGACCCCCGCGACGGCAAGATCCTCCTCAGTGAGTACGTCGAGCAGCACTGGTGGCCCAGCCAGTCCTACCCCGACCCGGTCACCCGGGGCACGGTCCGCGGCAAGGTGTGGAACCACATCCTCACCCACCTGGGCTCGAAGCCGCTGAACACGATCAAGACTCCGCAGTTGCGGACCTGGCTGTCGGCGCTCAACGCGCAGCTCGGGCCGGGCACCGTGAACGACGTGTGGGCGGCGCTCTCCGCTATCCTCCAGGCCGCTGTCGACGACGAGCGGATCACGAAGAACTACTGCCGCTCCCAGAAGACCGTCCGTCCCCCCGCCCGGCCGGAGCCGCGCGCCGAGGCGTGGACTCGGGACCGGGTCCTGATGGTGCGCGCCGCGATCGACGAACAGGTCCGGCTCGCCATCGACCTCGGTGTCGGGGCCGGGCTGCGGCAGGGCGAAGTGTTCGGGCTGGCTCTCGAGGACGTCGACTTCGACGGGCAGGTCATCCATGTACAGAGGCAGATAAAGAAGGTGGGGTCGAAACTCGTCTTCGCGCTGCCCAAGGGCCGCAAGACGAGGACCGTGCCCGTGCCCGCCCACCTGCTTCAGCAGGTCCGCGAGCATGTCGCCCGCTGGCCGGCCAAGGCGGTGACGCTGCCCTGGGGTGACCCCGCTGACGGTGAGACGGAGAAGGAGATCAAGGAGCGGGCGCCCCGCACGTTTGCTCTGCTCCTGACCGCGAGCCGCGGCGGGGGCTGGAGGCGGGACTACTTCAACAACACGATGTGGAAGCCGGCGTTGGAGGCGGTAGGGCTGGCGATGGCGCCCGTGGTGTCGAAGCGGCCCATCGCCGGTAAGCCGGGGATGTTCCGGACGGTGCGGCGGTACGAGGAGGACCGCGAGATGGGCTTCCATTCGCTGCGTCACACCTACGCCAGTGTGCAGCTGGACTCGCGGGAGAACCCTGTGGCAGTCTCGAAGTGGCTTGGCCACGCGGATCCGTCGATCACACTCCGGATCTACGCGCACATGATGCCCGAGGCGGATGGCCGGGGCCGCACCGCGATGCAGAACTGGTTTGAGGGTGGAGAGAAAAAGATCTCCCCAGACGCTCCCCAGCCTCTCGCGGACAGCACCCGGGGAGTCTTGGAAGACGCGGGCGAGCCTTCAGAGGGTTCCGGCAGGGATCTCGCCCTGACTCACTGACCTGCATCGATGATGGCTAGGCGACTGGTGTCAGGCTTGCTGCTCTTGGTGCGCCTTGTGGCGGCAGGCTGTTGTTCTGCCTGATGGTGTTGTTGAGCCAGCTGGCCTCCGGGACCGGGGTGTGGCCGTAGACCACGGCCGCGCGGCCCCGGTAGTCCTCGGCCCACGGGTAGCGCACCGGCAGCCCGAACTCGTCGGTCTCGCCGGTGGTCTCGCCGTACAGGGCGTGCGAGCGGACCCGGCCGGAGGTGCGGCCGTGGTACTTCTCCGGCAGACCGGCGTGGCAGACCACGAGCCGGCCGCCGTCGAGGACGTAGTGGCTGACCAGGCCGTCGATGAACTCCCGTACCTCGGCGCGGAACTCCTCGCTCTCGCCGTCCATCTGCTCGACGGTCTCGGCGAGTCCGTGGGTGTGCTGGACCTTCCGGCCCTTGAGGTGGCGGCCGTACTTGTTCTCGTGGTTGCCGGGGACGCACAGCGCGTTGCCCGACTTCACCATGGACATCACGCGGCGCAGGACGCCGGGGCTGTCCGGGCCGCGGTCGACCAGGTCGCCGACGAAGACGGCGGTGCGGCCCTCGGGGTGGACGCCGTCGGCGTAGCCCAGCTTGCCGAGCAGGGCCTCCAGTTCGGCGGCGCAGCCGTGGATGTCGCCGACGATGTCGAAGGGGCCGGTGAGGTGGGTGAGGTCGTTGAACCGCTTCTCGGTGACGACGGTGGCGTGCTCGGCCTCCGCCGCGCCGCGCAGGACGTGCACCTTGCGGAAGCCCTCGCGCTCCAGGTGGCGCAGGGAGCGGCGGAGTTCGCGGGTGTGGCGCTGGACGACCCGGCGGGGCATGTCGGCGCGGTCGGTGCGAGTGGCGTTGCGCTCGACGCACACCTGCTCGGGGACGTCGAGGACGATCGCGATGGGCAGCACGTCGTGCCGCTTGGCCAGGTCGATCAGCTGACGGCGGGCGTCCTGCTGCACGTTGGTGGCGTCGACGACGGTGCGGCGGCCGGCCGCGAGCCGCTTGCCGGCGATGTAGTGCAGGACGTCGAAGGCGTCCCCGCTGGCGCTCTGGTCGTTCTCGTCGTCGGCGACCAGGCCGCGGCAGAAGTCGGAGGAGATGACCTCGGTGGGCTTGAAGTGGCGCCGGGCGAAGGTGGACTTGCCGGAGCCGGAGGCACCGATCAGCACGACGAGGGAGAGGTCGGTGACGGGGAGGTTCCGGGTCCTCGCGGTGGTGTCGGTGGTCCCGGGGGTGTCCATGGTGGTCATGCGGCCTTCGCCTCCTTCGCGGTCGGGGTCCTGGTGCTGAAGACTGCCATCTGGGTGGGCGGTCCCACCTCGGGGTCGTGGGGACCGACGGGGCGGAACCCGACGTCGTATCCGTGCCGTTCGGCGACCGTCTCCGCCCAGGTCCGGAACTCCTCTCGGGTCCACTCGAAGCGGTGGTCGCGGTGGCGGACGTGGCCGGCCGGGAGGGTCTCCCAGCGCACGTTGTACTCGACGTTCGGCGTGGTGACGACGACGGTACGGGGGCGGGCCGCGCCGAAGACCGCGTACTCCAGGGCGGGCAGCCTCGGCAGGTCGAGGTGTTCGATCACCTCGCTGAGCACGGCGGCGTCGTAGCCCCCCAGCCTCTTGTCGGTGTAGGCGAGGGAGCCCTGGAGGAGGTTCACGCGCGCGGCCTGCCGCTCACCCATGCGGTCCAGCTTGAGCCGCCGGGAGGCGATGGTGAGCGCGCGCACCGACACGTCCACGCCGGTGATCTCGGTGAACCGCGGCTCCTTGAGCAGTTCGCGCACCAGGTGGCCCTCGCCGCAGCCGAGGTCGAGGACGCGGGCGGCGGCGTGGTCGCGGAGCGCGGTGAGGATGGCCTCGCGGCGGTGCACGGCGAGCGGGGTCGGCCGGTCCTCCTGCTCGGTCTCGGCCGCGACGGCGTTGTCGATCTCCTCGACCTCGCTGTCGTCGGTCTCCGCCAGCCGGAGCAGTTCCAGTCGCTCCATCGCCTCGCGCGTCAGCGACCAGCGGCGGGACAGGTAGCGGCTGGTGATCAGCTTCTGCTCGGGGTGGCCCGGCAGCCAGCCCTCGCCGGCCCGCAGCAGCTTGTCGACCTCGTCCGGCGAGACCCAGTAGTGCTTGGCGTCGTCGAGTACCGGCAGCAGGACGTACAGGTGGCGCAGGGCGTCGGAGAGGGTGCGGGTGCCGGACTCCAGGGCCAGGCGGACGTAGCGCGACTCGCCCCACTCGGGGAAGTCGGTGTCCAGCGGCACGGCCTCGACGGTGACGGCCCAGCCGAGGGGCTCGAAGAGGCGGCGGACGAGGCCGGGTCCGCCGCGGGCGGGCAGCGCCGGGATCTCGACGCGCAGCGGCAGCGGCTCGGCGGCGCGCTCGGGGCGGGCCTTGCACACGCCGCGCATCGCGCTGGAGAAGACGTTGCTCAGAGCGACGGCGAGCAGGGAGGAGGCCGCGTAGGGGCGGTCGTTGACGTACTGCGCGAGGGCCGCGTCGGGGGCGCCGCCCCGGCCCTTGCCCTTGCCGCGCCTGACCAGCGCCACCGTGTCGACCTCCAGCAGCAGCGCCGCCGTGCAGCGCTGCTCCTCCGCCTCCGGGTAGAACACGTGGGCCGTGCCGAAGGAGGTGGAGAACGCCTGCGCGTTGTCGGGATGCTTGTGCAGCAGGAATCCGAGGTCGGTCGCGGGGTGTCCGGGGGTGCCGGTGGTGGTGATGGTCAGGAACATGCTGAGGGCCTCTCCGGCCGGTGGATGCTTACGAGGCGCCGTACGCGCGGGAGCCCCCAGGGTGAGTGATCCCGGGGGCTCCGGCAGGACGACGGTCACACCATCGCACAGGGCCGGTGAGCGGCGCCTTCGGTTATCGGACGGGTGTCAGGGCGTCAGGACAGCTGTGCCTGGACCTGGGAGGAGATCAGCTCAAGGTGGTCCAGGTCGTCGAGGTCGAGGATCTGGAGGTAGATCCGCCGGGCGCCGACGGCGGCGTACCGGCCGATCTTGTCGACGACCTCGGCCGGGGACCCGGCGAGGCCGTTGGCCTTCAGCTCGTCGACCTCGCGGCCGATCGCGGCGGCGCGGCGGGCGACCTCGGCGTCGTCCTTGCCGACGCAGGCGACCAGCGCGTTGGAGTAGGTGAGGGCGTCGGCCCCGCGGCCGGCCTCCTCGGCGGCGGCCCGCACCCGGCCGAACTGCCGCTCGGTGTCCTCGACGGAGGCGAACGGCATGTTGAACTCGTCGGCGTACCGGCCGGCCAGGCGCGGGGTGCGGGTGGCCCCGTGTCCGCCGATGAGCACGGGCACCTTCGGCTGCGCGGGCTTGGGCAGCGCGGGCGAGTCGGTGAGGTCGTAGAACTTGCCGTGGAAGTCGAAGGTCTTGCCGGTCTCGGTGGCCCACAGACCGGTGACGATGGCCAGTTGCTCCTCCAGGCGGCCGAGCTTCTCCTTCGGGAAGGGGATGCCGTACGCCTTGTGCTCCTCCTCGAACCAGCCGGCGCCCAGGCCCAGCTCGACCCGGCCGCCCGACATCTGGTCCACCTGCGCGACCTGGATGGCGAGGACACCGGGGAGCCGGAAGGTGCCGGCGGTCATGAGGGTGCCGAGGCGGATGCGCTTGGTCTCCCGGGCCAGGCCCGCCAGGGTGATCCAGGCGTCGGTGGGGCCGGGCAGGCCGTCCGAGGAGCCCATGCGGAGATAGTGGTCCGAGCGGAAGAAGGCGTCGAAACCGAGGTCCTCGGTGGCCTTGGCCACGGCGAGCAAGGTGTCGTAGGTGGCCCCCTGCTGGGGCTCGGTGAAGATACGGAGATCCATGCGTTCCATCCTGCCTGTTCGGCGCGGGTGCGCCGGACAGGCTCTCCCGGGGCTGGGGCCTGTCCGGCGGATCAGGTCGCAGGAAGGCGACGGCACCTGATCAGCGCAGGTGAGCGGGGTCTGGTGCGTGCGGCTGCAAGGCGGAGGAGGGCGGCAACGCGATGGGGCCCCCGCGCGAGCGAAGCCGAGCGTGGAGGAGTTGGCAACCGACGACAACGCCGCAGATGTGCGTGCCAGACCCCGCGTCTGCGGCGTGATCCGCCGGAAAGGCCCTAACCGGCCTCCCGCTCCGGTAACCCGGCGTCGCGGTCGGTGAGTTTGCGCAGCATCTCCAGGACCCGGTCGCGTGATTCGTCCGCCGCGTCGATCGCCTCCACGCACTGCCAGTAGGTGGCCTCGTCGCCGGCGGCGCAGGCGATGCCCACCAGGGCTATGCCGGTCTCGCCGAGCAGGGTGCCCAGGCGCATCAGGGCCTGGCGGGCGTCGCCCAGCTCGGTGAGCTGGGCGGCGCGCAGTTCGCCCGGGGCCAGGTCCGGGGTGTGCAGGACTCCGCAGCCGCGGCCTGCCAGTTCGGTCAGGCCGATGGCCTCGCCGCGCAGTTCCGGTGGGCCGTGGACGGCCAGCCGGCTGCCGATCGCCTGGGCGAGGGCCTGCACCTGCCACACCTCGGTCAGGACGTCCGGCACCTCTCCGCCGGCGGCCAGGGCACGCCCACTGGTCACGATGAGCCGCACAGCGTCCATGCGCTGCCCCCGTCTGTTTCCGACGCGCGCGCGGCGCGTCCGCCCGAACTCCGTCACTCACTACCCAGAGTGAAGGTGTGTGGGGCGAAAAGCCAGAGGAAGGCGGAAATCTTCGGACAACATCTCGATAACTGGCCGAATTTTGACTGCGGAGAGTGATAACGGAGTGGTCGGCTCCTCCGAACTCGGCCGTCCTGCCGCTCAGTCGTCCCGCGGGTCCGGCAGGGGGAACCGCGACTCGTTCCGCTCGATCTTCGCCTCCAGCGCGGCCAGCGGATCGACGCCCAGCACCTCGCAGAACTGGAGCAGGTAGGCCAGGACGTCGGCGACCTCGTCCCGGACGCGGTGCGCGGTGTCCGGGTCGGCCATGACGGCGGCCGACTGCTCGGGCGTCAGCCACTGGAAGATCTCGACGAGTTCGCCGGCCTCCACGCTGAGCGCCGCGACGAGGTTCTTGGGCGTGTGGTATGGCTGCCAGTGCCGGGCGGCGGCGAACTCGGCGAGCCTGCGCTGGAGTACGGCGAGGTCCTGGGGGTGATCGGTCACGGGTCCAGGTGTACCACCGTGACGCCGTCCGCCCCCGCCGCCCACGAGGCGTCGGCGACCGCTCCGACGAGGCGGATGTGGCCGCGGTCGCACATCCGCGCCGCCAGCCGCAGGAGTTCGGCGCGCTGGCGCACGTCCAGGCCGCGGTCGAAGCCGTCGGCGAGGACGGTGAGCGTCTGCAGG
This sequence comes from Streptomyces sp. NBC_01723, assembly GCF_036246005.1. Lineage (NCBI taxonomy): Bacteria > Bacillati > Actinomycetota > Actinomycetes > Kitasatosporales > Streptomycetaceae > Streptomyces > Streptomyces sp. NBC_01723. The sequence goes on along the minus strand of NZ_CP109171.1, from coordinate 6,278,909 downwards.
GCGGCGGGGACCTCGCCGGCCGGATCGACCTCCAGCACCCCGGGTCCGGTGAACAGCACCAGCGCGAGGGCGAGGTAGCGCAGTTCGCCGTAGCCGAGCCGGGCCAGGCCGGTGCGCACCCCGTCGCCCCGGTCCAGCAGGGCGCGGACCACGCCGCCGACGGCAGGTTCGGCCAGTACGTCCGCGACGGGGCCCGCGCAGCCGGTGCGGACCGCCGCGACGAACTGCGCGTGCCGCCGGACGCATTCGGTGCGGGTGCGCCACAGCACGTCGGCGAGGTTGTCGCAGCCGCCCAGCAGGCGGCCGGAGCCGGTCGGTACGGGCTCCCGCATCCGGCCGGGCCGGGGGTCGCAGGCGAAGACGGAGCGCAGCGCGACCACCATCTGCTCGGCGGCCGCCAGCACCCTGCGCTGTCCGTCCGTCTTGCCGGCCACCCGCAGCGGCAGCAGCGGGGTGCCGAGCCGGTCGTCGGGCAGGGGCGCGCGGGTCACCGGCGCCGAACCGGCCGTGTGCCAGGCGGCCTGCACGGCACGCCGGCCGGGGTCGCGCAGGGCCGTCTCCAGCAGCACGACGCCGTCCGCCGACAGCCGCTCCCCCACGACGCGCAGTTCGGGCTCAGCCTGCACGGCGACGTCCAGGTGGACCGGGCCCTCGGCGCCGTCGGCCGTGCAGCCGATGCGGAAGCCCCGGCGCCGCTGGCCGTCGGGCCGGGCCCGTTCGGGCACGCAGGCGACGGGGTCGGGGAACACGGCGCCGAGTTCCGCGCCGCCGCCGAGCCGGGCCAGGGCGTCGTAGGCCCTGAGCGCGGTGGTCTTGCCGCAGCCGCTGGGCCCGGCGAGCAGGGTGAGCGGCCCGAGCCGCAGCACCGCGCGCCGGTGCCCCGCGAAGGCGGAAAGCCGCAGCTCCGTGACGCGGGGGCGGCCGGGGAGCGGTGCGACGGACGCCGCCGACGCGGATGACGCTGCCATATGCGGACCGTAGGGCTCCGTCGCACGGCGAACCGTTTTGCCCCCGGTGCGTTCCTACGATCGGGGGACGGCGCCGTCAGGACGGGACGGCACCGTCACACCCCGGGGACCCCGACGGCGTCCTCCATCAGTCCGTTGACCTCGGTCCCCGCCGGGCTCAGCAGGAAGACGTTGCGGTCGACCCGGTGCATCCCGCTGGCCAGTCCGAAGACGACGCCGGTGCTGAAGTCGAGGACCCGCTTGGCGACATCGCCCTCGGCGCCGGTCAGGTCCAGCAGGACGGGGATGCCCGCCATCAGCGTCTCCGCGACCTCGCGCGCGTCCGCGAACACGTTGACCCGCAGCACCACGAAGCGGCGGCGCCGCTCGGTCGCCGCCTCGGGCATCGCCCGGTGACCGACCGCCGAGGGCCAGGCGTCGCGTCCGCGCAAAGGAACGACCTGGGCGAGCCCCTCCCACTGCTCATCGGTGACGTCGTGGCTGTTCACCGGCTCCCCCGCATTCCACTCGCCGTTATTGCCTGCACCAGCCAATTCTTACGTCAAGTCACCCGTTCGGCCCAACTGCGACACGGTCCGCGGGGCTCATACCCGGGACGTGGCGTCCTGACGGCCGGCCAGGGCCCAGATGACGAACACGTCGATCGCCATCATGATCACCGACCAGACGGGCGCGTACGGCAGGAACAGGAACTGGGCGATCAGGCTCAGCGAGGCGATGACGATGCCCGCGACCCGCGCCCAGGCCATGTCCTTCAACAGGCCGTACCCGGTGACGAGGACGAGGGCGCCGAGGACGACGTGGACGATGCCCCAGCCGGTGAGGCTCATCTCGTAGACGTACGTGCCGATGCGGGCGTACACGTCGTCCTCGGCGATGGCCGCGATGCCCTGGAGGACGGCGAGGGCTCCGTTCAGCGTCAGCAGGACGCCCGCGAAGACGACGCCGCCTGCCGCCCAGCCGCCGGGCCGGTCGGCCGAGCGCCGGGACCAGGTGCCGTCGCCTTGGGACGGGCGTCCGGGAGTGGGTTCGGCGTGCTGGCTCATGTGCGCGGTCCTTTCTGCGTGTCCCCCGTACGGGCCTCGGCCCGCCGGCACCGGCACGGCGCCGCCGGGTCGTTCCGAGCCTGCGGGGCGCCGGGCCCCCCGGCCACGCGGGTCCGCCGTACAGGTGAACGGTGCCCCGACGTGCGCATGCGGCCGTGCGCCCCCTCGCGTTAACTGAGCCGCACCCGCGGGAGCGGACGAAGGAGGGCACGTGACGAGTCGGCCGGCACCGGCGAAGGCCGCCCCGGGCCGGGCCGAGCAGTCGCTGCGACAGATGCTGCTGAGCCCCGGCTACCGGCGGCTGTTGCTGCTGTGCGTGCTGCTGGGCGTGCCGATCGCGCTGGCCTGCTTCTTCTTCGTGGCTCTCCAGCACCAGTTGCAGCACTGGGTGTGGACCTCGCTGCCCGAGGCGGCCGGTTACGACACCCCGCCCTGGTGGTGGCCGCTGCCCGCACTGGTGCTGGCCGGGCTGATCCTCGCGCCGATCGTGACCCGGATGCCGGGCGCCGGCGGGCATCTGCCGGTGAACGGGCTGGGCGGGCCGCCCGTCGGACCCAAGGCGCTGCCGGGCGCGGTCCTGGCCGCGCTGGCGACGCTGCCGCTCGGTGTGGTGCTGGGTCCCGAGGCCCCGCTCATGGCGGTCGGCAGCGGACTCGCGCTGCTGGCGGTGCGGCGGGCGGGGGCGGGCGGCGACCAGCGGGCCGGGGCGATCCTCGCGACGGCCGGCTCCACCGCCGCCATCTCCACCATCCTCGGCGGTCCGGTGGCCGCGGCCGTCCTGCTCATCGAGGGCGCGGGGCTGGCCGGGGCGCAGATGGTGGTCCTGCTGCTGCCCTGTCTGCTGGCCAGCGCCACCGGCTCTCTGGTCTTCACCGGCTTCGGGCAGTGGACCGGCCTGAAGATCGGCGCGCTCGCCCTGCCCGACCTGCCACCGGCCGCCAACCCGGACGCTGGTGACTTCCTTTGGGGCATCCCGACGGCCGCGCTGATCGCCGTACTGATCACGCTGGCCCGGGAGCTGGGGCACCGCACCGTCTCGTGGACGCGCCGGCACACGGCCGTGCGCACGGTCGCCTGCGCCGCCGCGGTCGGGGTGTGCGTCGCCGCGTACGCGCTGATCACCGGCCGTTCCCCGGCCGAGGCGGCGCTCTCCGGGCAGGCCGCGCTCGCCCAGCTCGCCGCCCACCCGCACGCCTGGTCAGTGGGCGCGCTGATCGCCCTGGTCGCGTGCAAGGGGCTGGCGTGGGGCATCGCCCTGGGCAGCCTGCGCGGCGGTCCGATCTTCCCGTCGCTGCTGTTGGGCACGGCGACGGCCATGGCCTGTTCCGGGCTGCCCGGCTTCGGTGTGACCCCGGCGCTCGCCCTCGGCATCTCCGCCGCGGCGGCCGCCGTGACGGGGCTGCCGCTGTCCAGCGCGGTCCTCGCGGTGCTGCTGACGGGTGGGGACGCGTCCGACCAGATGCCGCTGATCGTCATCGCGTCGGTGGTCTCCTTCGTCGTCTCCCAGGTGGTGCGCCGGACGGAACCGGAGGCGGCCCACGCCCCGGCGACGGGAACGACCGGGTGACGGAGCGCCGCGCCGTGCGGACCCGTTCCACCTGGCGCACCGCCCGGCCCTGGGCCGTACGCGGTTGCGTCGCGGTGGCCGTGGTCGTGGCCTACTTCCTGCTGCCCCTCGACCGTCTGGGGCCGCACCGGCCCGTGCTGAGCTGGGTGCTGTGCGCCCTGCTGCTGGCCGTCGTGGCGGCGCTGCCGCTCCGGCGGATCCACCACGTCCTCGTGGACCGCCCCGAGACCGGGCCCGGCGTGGTCATCACGATGCGCCTACAGCTTCGTCTTCCTCACCGCCGCCGCGACCGCGCTCAGCACGCGGGCGCGCGCCATGGTGGTGCGGCGCACGGACGGGGACCGGACCGGCTGGCGGGGGACGTTTCCGCAGCCCAGGACGGGTGGTCCGGGTACCCGCCGACCGGGGCCCGCTTGTCACCACCCCCGTGGGAGCACTACTGTCGCCACGCCTTGGTGAACGGGAAATCCGGTGTGATGCCGGTGCGGCCCTCGCCACTGTGAATCGGGAAGTCCGGCTCCGGCCCCTCGTGGGCAGCCACTGGGTCCTCGTGACCCGGGAAGGCGTTGCCCGGACTGCGGTACCCGTCAGCCAGGAGACCGGCCAAGGCGCGTCGTCCATCCACGAGGTGCTGGAGAGGGTCTGCTGAGCCATGCACATAGCCGAGGGCTTTCTGCCACCGGCGCACGCGATCGCCTGGGGTGTCGCGTCCGCGCCGTTCGTCGTCCACGGAGTCCGGTCACTCACCCGTGAGGTCAGGGAGCACCCGGAGAGCACGCTGCTCCTCGGCGCCTCCGGTGCCTTCACGTTCGTCCTGTCGGCCCTGAAACTGCCCTCGGTCACCGGGAGCTGCTCCCATCCGACCGGCACCGGTCTGGGCGCCATCCTCTTCCGGCCGCCGATCATGGCGGTACTGGGCACCATCACCCTGCTCTTCCAAGCGCTGCTGCTCGCCCACGGCGGGCTGACCACGCTCGGCGCCAACGTCTTCTCGATGGCGATCGTCGGCCCCTGGGCGGGGTACGGCATCTACCGGCTGCTGCGCCGCTACGACGTGCCGCTGATGGTCGCCGTGTTCTTCGGCGCGTTCGTCGCCGACCTGTCCACCTACTGCGTGACCAGCGTGCAGCTGGCGCTGGCCTTCCCGGACCCGAGCAGCGGATTCCTCGGCGCACTGGGCAAGTTCGGGTCCATCTTCGCCGTCACGCAGATCCCGCTCGCGGTCAGCGAGGGCCTGCTCACGGTGATCGTGATGCGGCTGCTGGTGCAGTCCAGCAAGGGCGAACTGACCCGGCTGGGCGTGCTGCTCACCCGGTCGGGCAGGAACACGTCCGACGAGCAGGAGGCGGTGGCCCGATGACCCGCAACGTGAAGATCAACGCCCTGCTGCTGCTCGCCGTGGCCGCGCTCGCGGTGCTGCCGCTGGTGCTGGGGCTCGGCGACCACAAGGAGGAGCCGTTCGCCGGCGCGGACGCGGAGGCGGAGACGGCGATCACCGAGATCGAGCCGGACTACGAGCCGTGGTTCTCGCCGCTGTACGAACCGCCGTCCGGGGAGATCGAGTCGGCGCTGTTCGCGGTGCAGGCCGCCCTCGGCGCGGGCGTGCTGGCGTACTACTTCGGTGTGCGCCGGGGCCGGCGGCAGGGCGAGGAGCGGGCGGCGGCGGCACTGCGGGACACTCCCGAAGGGGACTGAGTGCTGCCGATCGACGCGGCGGCCCACAGCAGCCGGTGGCGCCGCCGCCATCCCGTGGACAAGGCCGTGCTCGGTCTTGGCCTGACCGTGCTCGCGATCTCGCTGCCGCCCTGGCCGGGCGCGGCGCTGGTGCTGGTGACGGCGCTGGCGGTGCTGCTCGGCCCGGCAGGTGTGCCCGGGCGGCGGCTGTGGCGGGCGTACCGGGTGCCGTTGGGCTTCTGTGTGACGGGCGCGCTGCCGCTGCTGGTCCAGGTCGGGGGCGCGGACGGGTTCCTGACGGTGGCGCAGGACGGGCCGGTGCGCGCCGGTGAGCTGCTGCTGCGGACCTCGGCGGCCTCGCTCGGGGTGCTGCTGTTCGCGTTCACCACGCCGATGTCGGACCTGCTGCCCCGGCTGGTGCGGGCGGGGGTGCCCGCGCCGGTCGTGGACGTGGCGCTCGTGACGTACCGGATGAGTTTCCTGCTGCTGGACTCAGTGCGCCGCATCCGGGAGGCTCAGGCGGCGCGGCTCGGGCACACCACCCGCGCCGCGACCTGGCGTTCGCTGGGCGGGCTCGGCGCCACGGCGTTCGTGCGCGCCTTCGACCGGGCGGCGCGGCTCCAGTCCGGGCTGGCGGGCCGCGGCTACGACGGCACCCTGCGGGTCCTGGTGCCCGAGGCCCGCGTCTCGGTGGCCTTCACGGCGGCGAGCGGCGCGCTGCTGGCGGCACTGGCCGCCCTCACCCTCGTACTGGAAGGGCCGTTGTCGTGAGTGGGACGAGCGAGGCCACGCCGGAGACACTGGTCGCCCTGCGGGGCGCGGCCTTCGCCTACGAGGAGGGCCCGGACGTGCTGGCCGGGCTGGACTTCTCGGTGCGCGAGGGGCGGGCGCTGGCGCTCCTCGGCCGCAACGGCAGCGGCAAGACCACGCTGATGCGGCTGCTGAGCGGCGGACTCCGGCCGCGTGCGGGGACGTTGACGCTCGGCGGGGAGCCGGTGGCGTATGACCGCAAGGGGCTGACCCGGCTGCGGACCACGGTGCAGTTGGTGGTGCAGGATCCGGACGACCAGCTCTTCGCGGCCTCGGTGGGGCAGGACGTGTCCTTCGGTCCGTTGAACCTGGGCCTGCCGGACGCGGAGGTCCGGTCCCGGGTCGACGAGGCGCTCGCCGCGCTGGACATCGGGGCGCTGGCCGACCGGCCGACCCATCTGCTGTCGTACGGGCAGCGCAAGCGGACGGCGATCGCGGGGGCGGTCGCGATGCGGCCCCGGGTGCTGATCCTGGACGAGCCGACCGCGGGGCTCGATCCGGACGGTCAGGAGCGGCTGCTCGCCACGCTGGACCGGCTCCGCGCGGGCGGCACCACGGTGGTGATGGCCACTCATGACGTCGACCTCGCCCTGCGCTGGTCGGACGATGCCGCGCTGCTCACCCCGGACGGTGTGCGCACCGGTCCGACGGCCGCGACGCTGGCCCGCACGGATCTGCTGCGGCAGGCGGGGCTGCGGTTGCCGTGGGGCGTCGCGGCGGCCGGACTGCTGCGGGCGCGGGGCCTGTTGCCGGAGTCGGCGGCCGGACCGCGCACCGCGGAGGAGCTGGCCGCCCTGGCCGACTGACGCGTGCGCCGGCCGGGGCGGCCCGGGTTCACCGCGCGGAGTCGCTGTGCTCCGGTTCGGGGTTGGCCGCCGTCGGCTCGCCCTCGGGGCGTTCCTCGGCGCCGCCGCGGCGGCGGCCCGGCAGGACGGCCAGGACGATCAGGGTGCCGACGGCCATGATGATGCCGCCGACGAGGCTGGTGGTCGAGACGCCGTGGGCGAAGGCCCGGTCCACGGCGTCGGTGAGGGCCTGCGCCTGCTCGGGCCCGGCGGCCGGGTCGGTGGCGAGCCGCTGGGCGACGGCGAGTCCGCCGCCCACGGAGTCCTGGGCGGTGTCCAGCGCGGCGGCCGGGAGGCGGTCGCCGACCAGGCTGCCGAGTTCGTCGCGGTAGGCGGTGCCGAGGAGGGAGCCGAGGACGGCGATGCCCAGCGAGCCGCCGAGTTCGAGCGCGGTGTCGTTGGCGCCGCCGCCGACGCCCAGTTCGTCCTCCGGGAAGGTGCCCATGATGGTGTCGGTGGCCGGGGAGACGCTGAGGCCGATCGCGAGGCCGAGGAGCAGCATCGGGGCGAGGAAGTCGGCGTAGGTGGAGCCCTGGTCGATCAGGACCAGCAGGAAGACGCCGACCGTGCCGATCGCCATGCCGGAGCCGACCATGGCCTTCACGCCCAGCTTCGGGGTGAGCCGCCCGGTCACCGCGGCGCCGACGAACACGGCGCCGGCCAGCGGCAGCAGCCGTACGCCCGTCTCCAGCGCGCCGTAGCCGAGCACGAACTGGAGGAACTGCGTTGCGTAGTAGATGGCGCCGTAGGTGCCGAAGAAGAAGAACAGCACGGCCAGCATCGAGCCGCTGAAGGGCCGCAGCAGGAACCGGCGCACGTCCAGCATGGGGTGCGGGTGGCGCAGCTCCCAGGCGACGAAGGCCACCAGGCCGACGCCCGCCACGACGGCGGCGGTGACCGGGCCGGCGCCCCAGCCGAAGTGCGGGCCCTCGATGGTCGCGTAGACCAGGGAGCCGACGGAGACGATGGAGAGCAGACCGCCCACGTAGTCGATCCGGCCCATGCCGGCCGCCTTGGACGGCGGTACGAGGAGCAGCGCGCCGACGACCGCGAGGACCGCGATGGGGACGTTGACCAGGAAGGTCGAACCCCAGGCGTGGTCCTCCAGGAGCCAGCCGGCGACCAGCGGGCCGACCGCGATGGCGAGTCCGGAGGTGGCGGTCCAGGCGGTGATGGCGCGGGCCCGCTCGCCCTTGGGGAAGACCGCGACCAGCAGCGACAGGGTGGCCGGCATGACGACGGCGGCACCCACGCCCATGACCGCGCGGGCCGCGATGACCAGCCCCGTCTCCTCGACCAGGCTGCCCATCACCGAGCCGCCCGCGAAGATCACCAGTCCGGTGATCAGGGCGCCGCGGCGGCTGTACTTGTCGCCGATCGCGCCGAGCACCAGCATCAGCGCGGCGTACGGGACGGTGTAGCCGTCGATGACCCACTGCAGGTCGCTGCTGCTCAGGCCCAGGTCGGCGGTCATGTCCGGCGCGGCCACGATCAGGGACGTGTTGGCCATCACGACGATCAGCAGGCTCAGACACAGCACGAGGAGGGCCCACCAGCGCCGTGGGTAGGGCCCGTTCATCTTCTCGACGGGGGTGGTGGCCAGTAGGGGCATGGAGGTCTCCGGGAAAACGCGGGCGAGTTAATTGCCCATCGATGTGCAGACAAATGTCAGCGTAGTTTGTTGCACAGTGGTGTGCAAATATGACTGTTCGACGAGGCCGAGGAGGAGGAAGGCGGCATGCGGAGGCGACGCGGCGCCAGCGGCGGAGGCGGCGGGACGAGCACCCGTGCCCGGATCCTGTGTGCGGCCGAGCGGCTGCTGGTCCGCGATCCCGACAGCAGCCTCGCGGAGGTCGCCGCGGCGGCCGGCGTGGCGCGCCGCACCGTCTACGGCCACTTCACCGGCCGCGACGCGCTGGTCGAAGGGCTGGTCGAGGAGGCCGCGCGGGCGGTACGGCGTGCCCTCGCCGGACCGGACGCACCCACCCCGGAGGACGACCCCACGACCGCGCTGGCCCGTTTCGTCCGCGCGCTCTGGCCGGTCGGCGACCGCTACGGCACGCTCATCGCACTCGCCCGCCGCCAGGGACTCGACCCCGATCCGGTGCGCGCCGTCCTCGGCCCCGCCCGTGACACGGTCACCGCGATCATCGTCCGCGGACAGCGGGCGGGCGTCTTCCACACCGGCGTTCCAGCGGGGGCGCTCGGGGCGGCTTTGGAGGCCCACCTGCTGGCACTGCTGGGCTGCGCGCGGTCGGGGACCTGGGAGGACGACGGCACCGGGGCGGCGGTGGCCGCGCTGGTGGTGGCGGGGGTGGAGAGCAGGACCGCGGCGGAGGTGGCGGAAGCTGGGCGGCTCCCCGCGGGGACGAGGCCGGGGCGCGACCGGTGACCTGACCGACGCGGGCGCGGCCGGCGATCTTGGCGCCGGGGACGATCCCGGCGAGCACGGGCTGGTGGCCCGCACGCCGGAGGCGGACTCGGCCGGGTGGCCCGCACGCCCGAGGCGGACTCGGACCGGTGACCTCCACGCCGGTGGCGGGCGGGGCCGACGAGCTTGGGCGCCGCGGAGGATCCCGGCGGGCACGGGCCGGTGACCCGCACGCCCGAGGCGGACTCGGCCGGGTGGCCCGCACGCCCGAGGCGGACTCGGACCGGTGACCTCCACGCCGGTGGCGGACGGGGCCGACGAGCTTGGGCGCCGCGGAGGATCCCGGCGGGCACGGGCCGGTGACCCGCACGCCGGAGGCGGACTCGGCGGGCGCAGTCGGTGGCCTATACGCCGGAGGCGGACTCCTCCGGTACCGGCGCCGGGCCGGCCTCCGCGACCACCGTGTGTGCGCGGCGCCGGGTCACGCCCGCCGCGATGAGCGTGGCGACGGCGGCCCGGGTGCCGTCGTCCTCCAGGGCCCCGGTGTTGACCTGCTCCAGGAGGGCGACGGTCATCGCCTCCAGTCCGGCGCTCAGCACGGCCGGCGGCAGATGCGCGGGGAAGACGCCGTCCCGCTGGCCGCGCTCCAGGATGGCGGTGACCTCGGCACGGGCCGGGGCGAGGATCTCGGCGACGCGCTCCACGCCCAGGTCGTGCCGGGCCAGCGCGAGGAGCATCCGGTAGCGGTCGCCCACGGGCCACATCAGCAGCACGAAGTGCGCGAGCGCACGGTCGGCCGGTTCGCCGGGCCCGACCCGCTCCGCGCCGGCGGCCATCGCGCCGCGCAGCACCTCGGACGCCTCCTCGGCGAGGGCCTCCAGGAGCGCCGCGCGTCCCGGGAAGTGGCCGAAGAGGGTCCGCCGTACGACACCGGCGGCGCGGGCCAGTTCCTCCAGCGTGGTGTCCGGATTCCGCCCCAGCTCCCGGCGGGCCGTGGCCAGGATGCGCGCCCGGTTGGACCGCGCGTTGCGTCGCTGCGGCTCACGGGCGACGGGCTTGGACACGGCGACCTCGGGGCGGCGTTGCGGGGGTGGCGGGACGGTGGGGGTGGCGAAGATTCCATTCTGGCACGTGGCGTACGCGGGAGCGTGGCCGCCGATCATCAGCGCTCCTCGGCCTGCTCGGCGCGGTCACCGGAGGGCGTCTCGGCCGTCACGTAGAGGATGTCGCGGGCCTGCTCGGCGGCGCGGGCGATGCCCTCGGAGACGAAGTCGAGGAACCGCGCGACGTTCTCCAGGCGGACCCCGGCGGGAGTGCCGGAGCCGAGGACGCCGGCGCCCTGCCGCGCGGTCTCGACGATCTGGAGGGTGGTGCGGGCGCTGGCCATCATCGACTGGTACCAGATGTCGTCGTCGACGACGTAGCGATCACGGCGGCGTTCGTCGCGCTCCCGCCGGACGAAGCCCTGGCCCTCGAGGAACGCCACGGCCTTGGACACGGACGCCGGGCTGACCTGGAGGCGCTCGACGAGTTCGGCGGCGGTGAGACTGCCCGAGTCGGTGATGGTGAGGCAGGCCATCACCCGGGACATCATCTTGGCCATACCGGACTGCATGAGGACGGTGGTGAAGACCTCCTCGAACTCCCGCACGGCCTCGGCGTCCCGCCCGTCGGCCGCCGACGGCGCCTCGCCCGCCCGGGGCGCGGGCCGCCCGCGGCGGTGGGCGCGGCGTTCGGTGGCCCGGTGGGCGAGGTCGGCGCGGTAGGCGGTGGGGCCGCCGTTGCGCATGACCTCGCGGGTGACGGTCGAGGTCGGCCGGTCGAGACGTCTGGCGATCTCCGCGTAGGCGAGGCCGTCGGCCACCCCCAGCGCGATCTGCTGACGTTCCTGCTCGGTGAGTCTGCCTCCGGGCATCGCGGCCTCCCTCGTGTTCCGTGGCGCTTGGAGTATAGCGTTCACCATCATTCCATTGCAACGAAACCCTGACCCTCGTTGCGTTATCCCGCAGCCCATTGCAACACTTTCAACGCCTTGAGCTGCATATTCTCTAATAGAATGCAACGAACGCATTGCACGTTCTGCGAACGCAACGTAGCGTTTCCATCAACAGAAACAACGAAGCCAAGGAGCGCAACGATGCAGACCTTCGACACCCCCGCCCCGGTCTCGGTCCTCCTCGACGTCCCCGCGGGCCGCATCCGCCTCATCGCCGCCGACCGGGCCGACACCGCGGTCGAGGTCCTCCCCGCGGACGCCAGGAAGGGCACCGACGTGAAGGCGGCGGAGCAGACCACGGTGGCGTACGGCGACGGCGTGCTGCGGATCGCGGCCGCACCGGCGAAGAACCGCGTGCTCGGCAACTCCGGCGCCATAGAGGTGACGGTCCAGCTGCCCGCCGGCTCCCGCGTCGAGGCGAAGACGGCCGACGCCGAGTTCCGCGGCGTCGGGCGGCTCGGCGACGTCGACTTCGAGGGGGCGAAGGGCTCGGTCAAGCTCGACGAGGCCGCGAGCGCCCGCCTCATCCTCCTCGCCGGCGACGTCACGGTGGGCAGGCTGGGCGGCGACGCGCGGCTCGGCACGCAGAAGGGCGACATCCGCGTCACCGAGGCGCTGGGCGGCACGGTCGAGCTGAGCACCGAGGCCGGCGACGTGTCGATCGGCGCCGCCCGCGGAGTCTCCGCGTCGCTGGACGCCGGCACCTCCTACGGCCGGGTCCACAACGCCCTGAGGAACGCCCACGACACCGCCGCCCTGCACATCCGGGCGACCACGTCCCACGGAGACATCAGCGCACGTAGCCTGTGACGATGAGGTTGCGCGCGATCACCCTGGACTGCCCCGATCCGCCGGCCCTGGCGGCCTTCTACCAGAAGGCCGCCGGCCTCGAACCCCACCCGGAGTCCAACGCCGAGTTCGCCGGACTCGTCTGCGCGGACGGTCTCTTCATCGGCTTCCAGCGGGTCGACGGCCACCGGGCTCCGCGCCGGCCGGACCAGACCGTCCCCCAGCAGCTCCACCTCGACTTCGCGGTCGACGACCTGGACGAGGCGGAGGCCAGACTGCTGGGGCTGGGGGCGGGCAGGCCGGATCACCAGCCGAACGAGGAGAGATGGCGGGTCCTCACCGATCCCGCCGGGCACCCGTTCTGCATCGTGAAGGGCTGATCCCGGGGCTCTCCGCGAAAGACCCGTTCGGCGGCGCCGACGCGCCCTTCCAGTCCATGCGCGACCACGGCATCGCCAGCTCGTCCGGGGAGGCCACCGGACGGGGCGCCAACTCCTCGACGGAGGACGCCTCGTGGTGGCCGGTGAACACCGTGTCGACGTACCGGTGACCGGTGTCGGCGGCGATGAACACGGTCGTCCCGGCAGGCTCGACGCGGCTCTCCCAGCGGGCGGCGAGGTAGGCGGCGCCGGTGGACAGGCCGGCGAAGACGGCGTGCCGGCGCAGCAGGTCGACGCTCCCCGCGCGGGCGGCGTCGAAGGCGAGCCAGTGGACGGTGTCGTACAGGTCGTGGCGCACGTTGCCGAACGGGATGGAGCTGCCGATCCCGGCGATGATGATCTCCGGATCCAGGACGTGCTCGCTGCCGAAGGTGACGCTGCCGTAGGGCTGGACGCCGACGAGCCGCACACCGGACGATCGTTTGCTCAGGTACTGGGCGAGCGCGCCGGTGGAGGCCCCGGAACCCACGCCGCCCACGAGGGTCAGCGCCCGCGTGCCGGTCTCGGCGTGGATCCGCTCGGCGACGGCCTCGTAGCCGAGGTAGTGGATGTCGTCGTGGTACTGGCGCATCCAGTGGTAATCCGGGTGGTCGCGCAGGATCTCCCGTACCCGCGCGACCCGGCGGCTCTGGTCGAGCTTCAGGCTCGCGCTGGGCTCCATCTGCTCCAGGCGGGCGCCCAGTACGGCGAGTTGGGTGCGCAGGGTGTGGTCGACGGTGGTGGAGCCGACGATGTGGCAGCGCATGCCGTAGCGGTGGCAGGCCAGCGCGAGGGCGTAGGCGTAGATCCCGCTGGAGCTGTCCACGAGGGTGTCGCCGCGCCGTACCGCTCCGGTGTCGAGCAGGTGGCGTACGGCGGCCAGGGCGGAGACCACCTTCATCGTCTCAAACCGCAGGCAGACGAGTCCGTCGTCGAGACGTATCAGGTCCGGCCGGCCGATGGCTTCCGAGATGTGCGCGTCCACGGGAGGAGTCCTCACTCGGGGTCGGTTGGTGGCTTGTGGGGCCGTTGGGGCTCGGGTGGGTGGTGAAGACGCGGGTCGGCGTGATGCCCTCGCGTTCCAGATCCCGCGCGCAGCGGTGCAGCCGGGCGTTCAGGCCGGGGGCCCGGGGGTCGAAGAGGACGCCGGCCACGTTGCCGCTGTGGGCGATCTGCACGCCGACGGCGCCCACCCGGTCCGCGATGCGGGTGAGGGCCGGGAACTCCACGTGTGTGAGGCGGCGTTGGCCGAGGCGGGCGCTGGCGGTGGCGACCCGTCCCAGGAGGGCGGAGTCGCCGTCGGACACCGCCCGGCGCAGCATCCGGCGCAGGTGCTCGTAGGTGTCGAGGTCGCGGGCATCGTAGGTGGGGGCGGGCAGGGCGAGGGTGTCCACGGGGGCGCCGCCGCCGAGGGCGCAGCCCAGCACGACGGCGGGCGGAAGGGCGGCGCCCAGGGCTTCGAGGGTGCGGCCCTCGCGCTGGGCGAAGAGCAGCGGCGGGCCAGGGGCGAGCATCAGCGGATCGCTGGCACCCTCGGCCCGGACCGCCAGCCCGGCGATCGTCCGGGGCGGCAGCCGTACGCCCCACGCGTCGGCGACCGCGCGCACGGTGGCGATGACGTCACTCGTGGAGGAGCCCATGCCCAGCCCGACGGGGATGTCGCCGGTCAACGTCAGTACTCCGCCGCAGGGCGCCGCGGACAGGCGTGCGGCGCACTCCCGGAGCGCGAGGAGGGCCGCCGCCCGCGCCTTGGTGCGTCCGGCGGGCGTCACGCGCACGTCGTCGGGCGGGGTGCCGGTCCGGGGTGTGAAGCGGGCGGTGCTGCCGGGCCCGTTCATCGGCAGGGTGACCAGCGCCTGGCAGGGGCGCCCGCGCTCGTCCAGGAAGACGCCCTGGAGGATCTCGCCGTGGTGGCAGGCGGCGTGTCCGGTGCCGACGCCGTCGCCGGGGTTCGCGTCGGTGGTGGCGTGCCGGGTGGTGGTCCGCGGGGCGGTCGCCGTCATGCGCCGTCCGCCGCCCGGTAGCGGTACAGCGTCGTGGGCTCCGCGCTGAACTGGGAGAAGGGGAAGGGCTCCGCGGACAGGGCGGTCACGCCCGCGCCGAGGAACGCGCGGGCCACGGCGCTGCCGGTCTGCGCGTAGACCACCAGCGGCACGTCCCGTTCGCGGCAGCGCGCCAGGACCGTGTCGAAGGTGCCGTTGCTGAGGGTCATACCGGTGGCGATCACGGCCTCGGCGGTGTCGAGGACCTCGTGCATGTCGTCGGTGACCCGGTCGCCCCACTGGGTGGTGCGGAGGTTGAAGTCGCAGAGCAGGGGGGTGCCGCCGCGCTCGCGGATGGCGGCGACGAGCGGGTTGACGACGCCTATCAGCCCGACCCGCGCGCCGGGTCCGGTGTCCAGCAGTCCGGCGATGGCCGCGTCCCGGGCCCGCGCCCGGACCTCGGGCGTCCCGGCGGGCAGGACGACCGGTTCGGCCCCGGCCTCGCGGTGCGGGTCGACTTCGGAGAGGTAGGCGTCGAGTGCGGCGATCCGCAGCGGGCGGGGCGCCTCGCGCAGCAGGGAGTCGAGGGGTGCGCCGGAGGCGTCACGGCACAGGGACGGATCGACCTCGCCCGCCTCGAACGCACAGCCTCCGAAGGAGCCGCCCAGCCGGACGAGGACGTACTGGTTGAGGTACGTGGTGTCGCCCCCGGCCAGCCGCGTGCCGTGGTGGATCCAGAACACGCTGGTGGCCACGAGTCCGTCGGGACGCGGACCGAGTTCGCCCGCCAGGACGGCGGTCAGCAGGTCCTCGGTGTTCTTCATGCCTGCCCTCCGGCGCCGGGGATGTCACGGGTGATGCGGAACAGGAAGGTCAGTACGCCGTCCCCCCAGTCGTGGAGGTACTCCGTCTCCGGATGGAACCCGTGGTCCAGGGCGTGCTGGACGATGCCGCGCAGATCCGCGGTGTTGGAGGCGATGACGAAGATCTCGCCGCCGGGGGCGAGCAGGTCCCTCTCCGCGACCTGGGCGAAGAACCTCGCCAGCAGCGACGCGCCCACGCAGACGTTGCGTACGACGTCGGGGTCGTCGCTGACGGTCCGGCTGACGGCGGGCGGATTGAAGGTGACGACGTCCAGTCTCCGGCCGTCCGGAACGGCGTCGAAGAGGTCGCCGACCATCGGCAGGAAGGCGGTCTCCGGGCGCTCACCGACGATGCGCGCGTAGTGGCGGGCGGCGGCGGCGACGCTCTCGGGATGGACGTCGACGGCGTGGATCTCCCGGGCACCGCGGTGGGCGGCGGCCACCGCCTCGACACCGAGGCCCACGCCCATGGCGGCGTAGCGGCGGTGCCGTGTCTCGATGCGGCCGTCGAGCAGCCGCTCGTGGATCAGGCGGCTGGTCCAGCCGGGTATGAAGACGCCGGGCGGGACGTCGAACGTCCAGCCGTTCCACTCGTAGGCACGCGTGGTGTGCAGGTCGCCCTTCGGCTGGTTGAGGGCGATGATCCGGTCGCCGGCCAGGGGCGGGGGCAGGTGGTCCAGGAGAGCGGGTCCGGTTGCGGTCGGGTCCACGTGGGCTCCTCGGGCTCGCGGGAAGGGGGTGGCGGGGTGCCGGCAGGAACACTAACGGAAATGATTGTCATTACGATAGTCTGCCTGGACGGCGCCCGGCCGACAGCTGCCATGCCTCGGCCCCACCGCCCAACTCCGCCCCACCACCCGCACCTTCACCCCACCAGGACTGGAGCGCACCATCGTGCCGACCTCACCCGCACCGACCACGTCCGCCGGGGCCGGGGCCGGAGGGCAACGGCCCATCCTGCTCGACGTCGCGTTCCTCCGCCTGTGGACGGGCGCCACCGCATCGGGCCTGGCCACCTGGGCCCTGCCGTTCGTGCTCGGACTCGCGGTACTCGACCGCACCCTCGGCGCCACCGACCTCGGCCTGCTGCTCGCGGCCCGCACCGTGGGGTTCCTCGCCGCCGTGCCCGTGGCCGGGGTACTGGCCGACCGGCACTCCCGCCGCAGCGTCGTCCTGTGGGCGGGGCTCGCCTCCGGGGCGGCGGCCCCGGTGCTGGCCGCCGGGCTGGACCGCTCGGTGCCGCTGATGGCGATCGCGGCCGCGGTCGCCGGAGCCGGGCAGGGGGCCTGCCGGCCCGCCTACCAGGCCCTGACCGCCGAGGTGGTGGACGCCGACCGCAGGCAGCAGGCGAACGCCGCCATGACCCTCGCGGTACGCGTCACCACGCTCGTGGGCCCCTCACTGGCCGCCCTGCTCGCCGTGTTCCTCGACACCTGGGCGCTCCTGACGGGCATCGGACTGCTGTGGCTGGTCGCCGCGTGCGTACCCGGACGCGGCGCGCGGCCCACTGACGTCACGCGGGAAGAGCCGGCCACCTCGGGCGGCGCCCGGGGCAGGTCGTTCCTCGCGGAGTTCGTGGACGGCGTCCGGGAGGCCCGCCGGCACCCCTGGTTCGTCGCGGGCCTGGGCGCGCTGACGGCCGTCATAGCCACCGGCTACTCGGCGACCGGTGTGGCACTCCCCCTGGTCAGCAGGGACGACTACGGCACCGAGGTCGTCCTCGCGGGCGCGATGACCGCCTACACCGCCGGAGCACTGGCCGGTGCGCTGCTCATCGCCCGCTGGCGCCCCCGCTCCCCCGGCCGGGCCGCCCTGGCCGGCCTCGCCGCCTACGGATTCGCGCCCCTCAGCCTCGTGTTCCCCGTGCACCCCGCCGTCGTGATGGCCGCCTACGCCATCGCGGGCGTCGGCATCGAGATGTTCAACGTGCCCTGGTTCACCGCCGCACAACGCGAGGTGGCGCCGGACAAACTGGCCCGGGTCTCCTCCCTGGACTTCCTGCTCTCGTACGGCCTGGCCCCGCTCGGACTCGCCCTGATCGCCCCCGCCATCGACGCCTTCGGCGCCAGGCCGGTCCTGGTCGTCTGCGCGGTCACCTGCTTCGCGGCACCCGCCGCGGCCGCCCTGGTCCCGTCCTCCCGCGGCTTCTCCCACCACCCGGAGTCGGGGCACGCCGATCTCAGCATGGCCGGTGCCGGTCGCTGAATGCGCCGGCCTGAAGCCATGCAGGCCGCCGCGCGTATCAACCCGTCGCCCCAGACGCCGGGATCCCGCGAGACGCCGGAGCCGGGCGAGAACCCAGGGCCGGGGCCTGGGGCGAAAGTGCGCGGCCTGCCCGTCGTGCCGCGCGCGGGACGGCACGTCGAGTACACCCGCACCGGACGACGCGTCGTCCGGTGCGCCGACGGGCGCGGTCCCCCTCCACCGAGACCCGGCCACCGGGCACGTCCAGGACCAACTGGCCCGATTCCGCGAGGCCGTCCTGGACGCCGAGGCGTCCCTGCCGCGCTTCCGACTGGACGAGGGCGACATCCTGATCCTCGACAACTACCGCTGCCGGCACGGCCGGGCGCGACCAGGAGAGCACGGCCCGGAGGGACGTCCACGGCAACCTGCCCGCGGACACCCATCCGCGCCGTCCGCGAGCACCTGCCCGGGGGCGCGCACTCGGCGTTCCCCGACACCCTCGACCTTCTGCCGGCCCAGTTCGAGGCGCGGTCGGGCCGAGCCGGGGGCGGTCCGTGCGTGGAAGTCGTGAAGAAACGACGCACGCTTCCCGGGATTCGGTCACGTCGGCGGAACACTCGGAGGCTCACCAGGCGCTTCCGAACCCGTCGGGCGCCGCCACGCGATGGGAGACCGACAACGATGTCCAATCCGGTACGGAGCAGAGTACGCACTGCCGCCCTCGCACTCTCGGCCGTCGCGGCCCTCGCCCTCGGCACGACCACCACGACCGGCGCGACAGCGGCACCCGCGCCCTCGCCCTCGCCCGCCGCGAAGCAGGGACCGACCTCGGTGGCCTACATCGAGGTGAACAACAACAGCATGCTCAACGCCGGCAAGTACACGATCGCCGACGGCGGCGGAAACGCCTTCGACGTCGCCGTGATCTTCGCGGCGAACATCAACTACGACACCAACTCCAAGAAGGCGTACCTGCACTTCAACGAGAACGTGCAGCGCGTCCTCGACAACGCCGCCACGGAGATACGGCCGTTGCAGCAGCAGGGCATCAAGGTCGTCCTCTCGGTGCTGGGCAACCACCAGGGCGCGGGGTTCGCCAACTTCACGTCCCAGCAGACGGCTTCGGCGTTCGCGAAGGAGATGTCGGACGCCGTGGCCGAGTACGGCCTCGACGGCATCGACTTCGACGACGAATACGCCGAGTACGGCAAGAACGGCACCGCCCAGCCCAACGACAGCTCGTTCGTGCACCTGGTGACGGCACTGCGCGCGAACATGCCGGACAAGATCATCAGCCTCTACAACATCGGCCCGGCCGCATCACGCCTGTCCTACGGCGGCGTCGACGTCTCCGCCAAGTTCGACTACGCCTGGAACCCCTACTACGGCACCTGGCAGGTCCCCGGCATCGGCCTCCCCAAGTCGCAGCTGTCCCCGGCGGCCGTCGAGATCGGCCGAACCTCGCAGAGCACGGTCACGAGCCTCGCCCGCCGCACGGTCAACGAGGGCTACGGCGTCTACCTGACGTACAACCTCGACGGTTCCGACCGCAGCGCGGACGTCTCGGCGTTCACGAGGGAGCTGTACGGGAGCGACGCCGTGTACACGCCGTAGGGCGCCAACAGGTGGGCCGTCCTGTCGACAACGATGTCAGGCGTCGACGGGGCGGCAGCGGCCGCGCCTGAGTGCCACCGGCGTCCCGGAAATGAGCTCGGGCCCCTCTGTCCGCCCGGGACGTTTGCCTGCGACGCGTCGGGCATGGTCCAAGTGACAGGAGTTACGGGAGACCGAAAGGGAGACCGGTGATGGACTGGAGGCTCGGCGAGGAGTTCGAGACGCCCGAAGGGGTGATCCGGTGGGACGTCATGGGCAGCGGCGACCCGATCGTGCTGGTGCACGGCACGCCGTACTCGTCCTTCCTCTGGCGGGACATCGCCCCGGCCCTCGCCCGCACCCGCACGGTCTTCGTCTTCGACCACCTCGGCTTCGGCCAGTCGGACCGGCACGAGGGCCAGGACCTGAGCCTGGCGGCCCACGCACGGAACTTCGCCCGGCTCCTCGACCACTGGGGGCGGGCCCGCCCCAGCGTCGTCGCGCACGACATCGGCGGGGCGGTGGCGCTGCGGACGCTCCTGCTGGAGAAGAGGGAGTACCGGGATCTGACCCTGTTCGACGCGGTGAGCGGCGGGCAGTGGGAGCGAGGGCTCTTCCGGCTCATCCTGGAGCACCGGGAGATTTTCGAGCAGCTTCCCGACTACGCGCACGAAGCACTGGTCACCAGCCACCTGCGGCACGCCACGCAGGTCGGCCTCCGGCCGGAAGTCCTCGAAGGGTTCCTCACACCCTGGCTGGGGGCCGAGGGGCAGGCCGCCTTCTACCGTCAGTACAGCCAGATCAGGCAGGCGGACACCGTCGCGTACGAGCACTTGCTGGGCGAGATCCCGCTTCCCGTGCGCATCGTCTGGGGCCGCGAGGACCGCATCCTTCCCCCTCAGTACGCCGAGTGGCTGCGCGACCGGATCCCACACGCCGAACTGCACTGGATCGAGGACGCGGGCCACCTGCTCCAGGAGGACGCGCCGGGCCGCTTGCTGTCGCTGCTCACCGCCGACTTTCCCTCGGCCTGACCTTGGTACGGCGCACCGGCGGCCGAGCGAGCACGCGAGCGCCACGACGGCGGTGCGTACGCGATGCCGCGCGCCTGTCACCCCCTGCCGACGGTCACCGGACCGCAGGGTCGCCGAGTGCGAGGGCTCCCTCGTCGAGCAGGCGTCGGGCCCGCGGAAAGTCGTGCAGCTGTTCCCGGAGCGAGCTCAGAGCCGGCAACAGCGAGCACCGGGAGGAGATGCCGTGGGCGGTGAGGATGTCCGCCGTCCACGTGAGAAAGCCGGTGAAGAGGTCGGTGTCGTCGACGTAGAGGGCCGCGGCGAGGAAGTCCACCGTGTGGGCCAGGTCCTCGGCGATGCGTTCACGCTGCTGATCGTCGTAGCGGCGTACGGCCGTAAGCCGGTCGGACAGGTCGGCGAAGGTCTGATTGACCAGCCGGGGGCGGGCCCGGGTGACGAGGGCGTACTCCTGGTCGGCCAGGTGCGGCAGGTCGTCGACGGGGTGCCGGGCCGCGGCGTTGGCCGGGCGCTCCAGTCCGGCCGCCAGGACGTCGGCGGCCTCCTGGGCTCCCGGCGCCCAACCGTCCGCGCCGAGCAGCCGGGCGTAGCGGCCGTCAGGCCCGAAGGCGGCGCCGCCCGTCAGGACGGGGATGCCGACGGCCTGACAGGCGGTGATGGCGGCGTGGGCCGCCGGCAACCGTGTCGGCAGCGACGAGGACAGCAGCACGGCGTCGGCGGTGGACCGGTGCAGGTGGCTGACCAGGTGCCGAGCGGGTGTCTGGGCGCCGAGGAAGTCGACCCGCCAGCCTCGCAGACGCAGCACTCCGGTGACCAGGCGAGCCGGCAGGGCGTGCCACTCCCCCTCCACGCAGGCCACCACCACGCGGCCACGCTGCGGTGCGGGCCTCGCGCCTTCGTCCGATGTCGTGAGCAGGGTGACGACCCGGTCGTTGATCGCGGTCGCGGCGTGCTCCCGCGCCACGGTGAGCCGGCCCGCGGCCCAGGCCGCGCCGATCCGCCGTTGTGTGTCGGCCACGACGTCCACCAGCAGCGTCTCGGGGTCGACGCCCGACGTGCGGGCCTGCCGGACCAGTGCCTGTGCGGTGCCCTCGTCACCGCGGACCACCGCCTGCCACAGGTCGTCACGCAGCGCGTCCAGCTCCGTCCCGGTCACGTCCCGTCCTCGGACGCCAGATCCGGGGAGCCGTCGGTACGGGGAGCGCCGACGGCGACGGTGGCGATGTCGTCGTGCTGCCCCCCGCGGATCCACTCACCGGTGACCATCTGCACCCGCTCCACCACCGCGTGGGGCAGCATGCCGCCGCATTCGGTGAGGACCTTGGCCAGGCGCGCCTCGCCGAAGAACTCGTCTCCGAAGGGACCCCCGCGGGCTTCGGTGACCCCGTCGGTGTACAGCAGGCAGGTGTCACCCGGTCCGAGCACGATCTCGGCCGTCCGCGAGGTCACCTGCGCCACCACGCCGACCGCCATGCCGCGGGTGGGCACCTCCTCCACGGTGCCGTCGAACCGTACGACCAGCGGCGGCGGGTGCCCGGCGCTCGTCACACGGAGCATCACACCGCCCGGGGTAACGCGCACCGAGGCCAGGACAAGGGTGGCGAAGCGGTTGTGCCGAGAGATCAGCACGGACTGGTTGAGCAGGCTCAGGACCCGTCCGTGGTCCCCGGTGAAGGGCAGCAGGGCCTGCAGCGTGCTGCGCATGCGTCCGGTGAGGACGGCGGCCTCGAGTCCCTTGCCCGCCACATCGCCCAGGACCACGAGTGTCTCGTCCCCGTCGGCGGCGCCCGGATGGACGTCGTAGAAGTCACCGCCGACCTGATCGGCGTCCTGCGCCGCCCGGTAGGCACCCGCGTACTCGACTCCGCGGAGCGGTCCGAGGACCGGCGGCAGCAGGTCACGCGTGAGGACGGAGGAGATGTCCGCCTGCTCGGCGAAGGCACGGGCGGAGGACAGCGCCGCGCCCGCCCGCACCGCGAACGACCGCGCGAACTCTTCCTCGGCGGGGGTGAAGGACGCCCTGGAGGCGGTACGGAGCAGGACCAGCGCCCCTGCCGACTCGCCGTGCCCGGGAAGCGGCGTGACGCTGACGGACCGCACGGGTGCGGGCAGCTCCGCGACGCGGGCCCAGGACGGCAGGTCGCCCGGAGGTATCCAGCAGGCGGTGACCGGCGGGAATCCGGCGAGGGCGTCCGCCAGACCTGGCAGCGCCGTGGGATCGATGGCCTGCCGGGTCATGGTGACGGGGCCGTCGCGCCGGGCCAGGGCGAGGGTGTGCCGGCCGCCTCCGGCAGGAGTGACGACGACGGCCGCCTCGGCCAGGTGGTCCGCCGCGGTGCGTGCCGTCAGCTCCAGGCAGCGGTCGGCGTTCAGAGCGGACACCAGGGCGGTGGAGACCTCCGCGAGGACCGCGGAGCGCTCGCGTTCCTCCCGCAGGTCGCGTTCGGCGCGCACCCGGTCGGTGACGTCCAGCAGCCACCAGACGACGCTGCCGTCGCCTTCCGGTACCGGACGGGCCTCGACGTGCCGGTCACCCACCGGTCCGGAGCAGCACCCGTCGGCCGCGTCGCCGGAACCGCTCAGGCGGCGGTGTGCCTCGGCGAGCCAGGCCGGCACAGCGGCCGGGCCTCCACCGTCGAGGAGGCGTCCGGCCCGTGCGTTGAGACCGACGAGCGATCCGTCGGGCGCGAGCGTCACAGCGGCGTGCGGCACCCGGTCCAGGTCGATGACCTGGGCTCGGACCACGTCGCGCGTGAACGGGGCGGGAACGTCCATCACCTTCGGGAATCCCGGCGGGTCTCCCGAATCCTCCTGCCTGTCGCGGTCGCTGCGGGGCGGCAACTGTCATCAACGGTACAGGCGTCAGCAGGCCCCCTCCAGAGAATCACCCTCAGTGACGGCCCGCAGCTTGACGTATGCCATGAGGTGCGGAACCCCTGTCCCGTCTCGCGCGCCACGGCGGCACGACCTGGGCGAAGAGGGGCGAGGGCCGACGGCACGGCAGCGTCACCCTTCGTAGCGAGTGGCCAGGGTTCGTGCCGTCTCGGCGATGCGGTCGCGTAGTTCGGCGGGTGCCAGGACCTCGACGTCGGCGCCCAGCCGCAGGAAGTCCCGGTGGGCGTGGTCGATCGACTCGATGGGCACGCGGACCTCCGTCCATCCGTCCCCCGCGGGTGTCACACCGAGACGGCGAGCGCCCTCGGGGGTGAGCCGCACCAGGGCGTCCGCGGTGTGCAGTCGCGCTCGGAAGTCGGCCAGAAAGACCTTCCAGCATCCGGCCAGGTCGAACCCGTCCGGGATGACGAACTCCTCCGCCAGCGGCCGGACTCCCAGGATCTGGTCGACCCGGTAGGTGCGGATCCCGGACGGCCCACCGGCGACCAGGTACCAGCGGCCTGCCTTGAGGACGAGCCCGTACGGCTCCACCCTTCGCTCGATCTCCTCCGGCGCCCGCCAGCGCCGGTACCGCAGCACCACCGCCCGCCGCGCCCACACCGCGGCGGCGACCGCGGCCAGGTGAGGAACTGGGTCGACGTCGCCGTACCAGCCGGGGGCGTCGAGAAGGAAACCTGCCTGGATCCGCTCGGCATGCTCGCGCAGCTCCGCCGGAAGGGCGGTCCGCAGCTTCAGCAGGGCGCCGGCGAGGGCCTCGCCGAGGCCGAGTTCCGCGGCGGCGCCGGGGAGTGCGACGAGGAACGCGGCCTGCGCCTCGTCCACGGTCAGGCCGGTGAGGCGGGTCCGGTAGCCGTCGACCAGCCGGTAGCCGCCGGCGTGGCCGGCGGCGCCGTACAGCGGGATACCCGCGGCGCCGAGGGCGTCGACGTCCCGGTAGACCGTCCGGACGGAGACCCCCAGTTCGTCGGCCAGCTGCCGGGCCGTCATCCGGCCCCGGTTCTGGAGCAGCAGAAGCAGGGTGACCAGCCGGCTCGCACGCATACCGCTCAGTATCCACTGACAGTGGATGTCAGCGGACCGCTCCTACTCTGCGAAGCATGAGCGACAACTGGACGACGGACCTCACCCGCATGGGGCAGGCCACCGCATGAGCATCGTGGAACTCCGGCAGTACACCCTGCATCCCGGCGCCCGCGAGACGCTGATCGAGCTGTTCGAGCGCGAGTTCGTGACCGGTCAGCAGGCGGCCGGCATCACCGTCGGCGGGCGGTTCCGCGACCTGGACGACCAGGACCGCTTCGTCTGGCTGCGCGCGTTCCCCGACATGGCGCACCGCCGGCGGGCGCTGGAGGCGTTCTACACCGGCCCGGTCTGGCGGGAGCACCGTGACACCGCCAACGCCACCATGGCCGACAGCGACGACGTCCTGCTGCTGCGCGGCCCGGGCTACACACCGGAGCCGGGGACGGGTGAGGTGCTCGCGACCGTCTGCCGTCCCACTGACGCCGGCGACTTCGACGCCTACTCGGCACGGCACCTGGGCCGGGCCCACGCGCTGCACCGCACCGAGCACGCCGAGAACGACTTCCCCCGCCTGCCCGTCCGCACCGGGGAGGATGTCCGGGTGTGGTTCGGCCCGGCCGAACCACCGCCCTGGCCGGCCCAACGGCTGCGGCTGGAGCCCGTGAAGCCCTGCTGACGAAAACCGTTGACCACGAGCCTGCCGACCCGTCCGCGTCGTGGATTCATTCGTAGCGCAGGCGCAGTGATTCCCTTTCGGCCTCCTCGATCTGTTCCAGGGTCAGGCCGGGCAGGTTCATTTGGGCCAGTATCACCTCGGCGCTGCTCGGCTGGGCGTCGGCAGGCAGCCACTGCTCCGGTCGCCAGGCGTTGGCGCGCATCAGTGACTTCGGGCAGTGCGGATAGACCTGTTCGGCATGCACCACAAGCGCTGTGACCGGGGGTTTCCCAACTGGAGTGAGTTGGGCCAGCAGCTCCGGGCGCGTGGAAACACAGGCGCGGCCGTTGACCCGCAGGGTGGTCGGGCGGCCCGGGATGAGGAAGAGCAGCCCGACGCGTCCGGTTTCCAGCACGTTGTGCAGGGTGTCGAGCCGCTTGTTGCCGGTTGCGTCGGGGATGACCAGGGTCTGCTCGTCCAGCACCGAGACGAACCCGGCCGGGCCGCCACGCGGCGTCACATCCGCCCGGCCTTCGTGGTCCGCACTGCCGATGAACACGAGTGAGGAACAGCCGATCAGTGCCCGGGTCTCCTCGGTGAGGTGGTCGATCTCCTTGCGCAGGGCGTTCTGGTTCGGCTGCGGGTAGAGCTCGCGCAGCTGGTCCGGGCTGGTGAGGGCGTCCGCCTGGAGGGAATCGAACAGCAAGCCGGCGGCTTCGGCGTCGATCATCATATGAGCGACCCTAGAAGATGCTCCCGCGCACGTCACGGGGACGTGCACGGGGCGTCGGCCGTCGTCCCGCCGCTCCAGCGGGGCGCGGTGTTCGGCATCGTCGCGGCGACGGGCACCCCGCCGGGGCTGCGGACGCTTCGGCCCGGTCGTCGCCCAGGGATACGGCCTCTGTGAAGACCACCAGCGTGGTCGCGGCTCTGAGCAGCGGGGAGATCGCCCGCGCGGTGAAGGAGGACCCCGAGCTGCTCCAGTCGTGCGGGCCCGCCGCGTACGACACCGAGATACGCGTCGTCGACGAGGCGGGCCGGGAGCTGAGACCCCGCGAGATCGGAGAGGTCGTCGTGCGGGGGCCCGACTGCGTGCGCGAGTACTGGAAAGAGCCCACGCTGTCCGCGGAGACCGTCCGGGACGGCTAGGTGCACACCGGAGACCTCGCGTGGATGCGGGAGGACGGCTATCTGTTCCTCGTCGACCGCAGGAAGGACATGATCATCTCGGGCTTGGCCTTCCATCACTGACGCCGACCAGGCCGAACAACCGCCGGGTACGGCGAGTGGTCTCACGCCGTGGCGCGAACTCTCACTGATGCCCCGCCCCTGGGCCTTCCCTTGGGCGAGGCATCACCTCATCCCCCGGTCAGCGATCCGCAGCGCCGCCCCGGACGACACAGGAACGGCTGCTCTCCCAGCCCCACCCGTCACCGTCCGGGTCGGAGGCACCGCCGTCCACGCAGTACGGGTAACCGTTGGGCGCGAGGCCGCCGGGGACCACGCACGAGCTGTTGTTCTCCCAGCCCCACCCGTCACCGTCCGGGTCGGAGGCACCGCCGTTCACGCAGTACGGGTAACCGTTGGGCGCGGTACCGCCCGTGCCGCCGTCGTCGCCACCGTCGCTGTACACCGTGGCCGTCTTGGACGTGGCGGCGATCCCGTTGCTGCCGTTGAAGAAGCGGTCGCCCCAGCTGGTCAGCGAGTTCGGGTCGAAGCCGTTGACCATGTCGAGGTACTCGACACCGCTGCCGTTGCCGCTCCACGACCAGCCGATGTAGCCGACGCCGAGGGACTGGGCCGTCGCCATGATCGCGTCCTCGTCGGGGTTGCCGTCGCTGTGCTGGTCGCCGAACTCGCCTACGACGATGGGCAGTCCGTTGCCGGCGAAGGCGTTGAGGTAGTCCCGCACCTCGGTCGCGGTGTCGTAGACCCCGTACATGTGGATGGAAAAGATGGTGTTGCGGTCGGGGTCGGAGGCGAACACCGAGGCCGCGTTGGACCGCATCGTGCCGGACCAGTCCTGGCCCCAGTTGGGCGCGTCCACCATCAGGGCGTGGTCGATGCCGGCGCCGCGGAGCTTGCCGATGGCCGACTTGGTGGCATCGGTCCACGCGGTGTAGTTCGTGTTGCCGAAGGGCTCGTTGCCGATGTTGACGACGACGTAGTCCTCCTGGCCCTCCAGCGCGCCCTTCACGCTGATCCAGTAGTCGGCGGCCTGGTCCAGGCTGGTAGCAGCGCCGTCCTCGCCGTACCCGGTGGTGTCGTGGACCTCCAGGACGCAGATGACCTTGTTCGCCTTGCACTGGCCGATGAGCGTGGAGACCTCGGACGCGCTCGTCCTCGTCCAGCGGCCGCCACTGCCGAGCACGACGCGGACGGTGTTGGCGCCCTTGGCCGCGATGTCGGCGATGGAGCCGGTCTGCTCGGGGTACCAGGTGTAGGCATGGTTGACCCCGCGCATGACGAACGCGTTGCCGTTGCCCTCAACGACGCGTCCGTCGCCGACGTGGATACCGCCTTCCGCCGCCTCAGCCTTGCCGGTGCACGGCCCGGCGAGTGAGAACAGCAGCCCGAGGACGGCGGCGAACGCCATCCCCGCCGTCGTGATGAGCGTGCTTCTTGGCTTTCCCATGTGTCTCCTCAGGTGAATGACAACGATGTCAGACGGTGGAACATGCCGCCCGGCACAGGCCCTCACGGGCGTCGGAGGTTGCGGAGCAGGCGCCGTACAAACGGTGCGACGGGTCGTCGAGGCGGCCGGAAGAGGGCTGCGACCGCCCAGCGCCACACCATGAGGCATCGGATGTTCCATCCATGTCAATAGGCGGTTCACGATTCACTTCAGCGAGCATCGAACCCCTTGAGAGCTAAACCGCTAAATCAGCTGCCCAATACCAAGAGGCGTCCACGATTGGACATTCAGCAGCAGGAAGGCACTCTGCACGATTGATTGACAGTCGTAGCAGGCGCCTCTACGTTCCTTCTCGATTAACCGGTACATGCAAGTCATCCTCCGAACGGGAGTGCCGCTGTGCATGGTCACCCCCAGGACTCGACGGCACGCGAAGGGGCGCGGCATGGCGCCGCGCCCCTCGGTCCTCGACTTACGCCCCTACGAAGGAGGTGGGGCGGTCGACGCCCGCGGCACCAGTGACGGTGTCGCGACGGGCCTGGACGTCACGTCGTGACCGGCCAGCACCTCGAACAGCACCCGCGCCACCTGCGCCCCGAAGCCGTGCACGTCGTGGCTCATCGCCGACAGCGTCGGATGCGTCAGCCGGCACAACTGGGAGTCGTCCCATGCCAGCAGCGACACGTCGTCCGGCACGGAGACGCCCATCTCGGCGGCGACACCGAGTCCGGCGACCGCCATGATGTCGTTGTCGTAGAGGATGGCCGTGGGGCGCCCGGCGGACAGCAGCAGGGAGCGGGTGGCGCGTGCGCCGTCCTCGCCCGAGAATCCCGTCTCGATGTGCGGCCCTCGCTCCAGGCCGAGTTCGGCCATGGTCTGCTCGAACGCGGTCGTCCGGATGGCGCTGTGTCCGAGCCCGTGGGGGCCGCCCACGTGTGCGATGCGCCGGTGCCCCAGCACCGCGAGGTAGCGCACCGCCTCGGCGACGGCGGCGGCGTCGTCGGTCCACACCGATGGGAACCCGCCGGTGAGGGACGGGTGGCCGACAGCCACGGCCGGGAGGCCGATGTGCCGCAGCGGAGCGATCCGGGGATCCTCCTGATGGAAGTCGACCAGGATCGAGCCCCCTACCTGCCGCTCCCGCCACCAGCGCTCCTGCAGCCCGATCTCCTCGTCGAGCGAGCCGACCAGACGCAGCAGCAGGGAGCAGTCGCGTTCGGCCAGCACGCTCTCGATGCCGGAGACGAACTCCATGTAGAAGGGCTCCAGGCCCAGCAGCCGGGCAGGCCGGCAGATCGCCAGCCCGACGGTGTCCACCGACTGGCGCGACAGGCTGCGGGCCGAGGAGTTCGGAGCCCAGCCGAGCTGCCGGGCCACCGCGAAGATCCGCTCCCGGGTGGCGTCCGAGACCCCCGGCTTGTCGTTAAAGGCCAGGGAGACGGCCCCCTTGGACACGCCGGCGGCCGCGGCCACCTCCTTGATGGTGACGCGTACGGACTGTCCGCTCACGCCGGTTCCACGCAGAAGAGTGCCGCTCGCACGGCGTTGGCCCCGGTGTCGGTGGCACCCGAGACCCTCAGCCGGAGCCGCTCGCCGGGGAGCAGGGTGCGTAGCCCGGTGTCGCAGACCGCCTCGGGGCCGAGCCGGTCGGCCTTCAGGAGGAGGTCACGTACGAGGGTGTGTGCGGTTACCACGACCTCGACATTACCCGTCGCGGCACCCATCGGGGACTCCACGGCCACGTCGTAGTGCGGTACCGGGTATGCGAACTCCCGATCCCTCACGGAGAAGTGCACGCTCCGCAGATCCTCGCTGTCGGCGACGAGGAACTCCTTGGCCGACTGCGGTGCGGGGGCCAGGTCCCGCGGCACCGCCCGCCGGTGAACCGAGCGTGCGGCGACGGTCACGTCGAGCACGTGCTCGACCGCCTCGGTGCCGTCCGCCCGCAGCCGACGCAGGGTCACGCGCGTATGCCAGGGCTCGGCGGCCTGGTTGACGACGGCGAGTACGGGGCCGTCGTCGCCGTCGCCGGGCTGGAGCGTGAGGAGCCGGTCCGCGTAGACCCTGCGCAGCTCGTGGTAGAGCGGCTTCAGCCGGCCGTCGCCGTCGATGGCCGACCATGAGCTGACCGGCCAGCAGTCGTTGATCTGCCAGACGACGGTGCCGGCGCACACGGGCCAGTGGGAGCGCCAGTGCTCGATCCCGGTGGCGATCGCGCGGGCCTGCACGACCTGGGTGAGGTAGTGCCAGCGGTCGAAGTCGCCCTCGGGGAGCGCGAAGTGGCGCTCCACGCCCCGGTTCAGCTTGTCGTTGCCGTCCTCGGCCTTCTGGTGGTGCAGCATGCCGGGCGAGTCGGGCGCGAGCCGTTCGCCGGGCAGCGCGCGTCGCAGGGTCGCCATGGCGGGCGGGGCCTGCCAGCCGAACTCCGACACGAAGCGGGGCACCGAGTCGCGGTACTCGGCGTAGTCCCGGCGGTTCCAGACCTCCCAGGAGTGATGCGTGCCGTGGGCCGGGTCATTGGGGTGGTGGTCCCAGGAGCCCGACCAGGGGCTGCCGGCGGTGTAGGGGCGGGTGGGGTCGAGTTCGGCGACGATCCGCGGGAGCAGGTCCAGGTAGTAGCCGCCGCCCCAGGAGTCGCCGCGCAGCTCGGGCTCCCAGTCCCAGTCGCGGAAGCCCCAGAGGTTCTCGTTGTTGCCGTTCCACAGGACGAGTGAGGGGTGCGGCATGAGACGGACAACGTTGTCGCGCGCCTCGGCCTCGACCTCGCCGCGCAACGGCTGCTCCTCCGGGTAGGCGGCGCAGGCGAAGAGGAAGTCCTGCCAGACCATGAGGCCCAGTTCGTCGCAGGCGTCGTAGAAGGCGTCGTCCTCGTAGATGCCGCCACCCCAGATCCGCACCAGGTCCACGCCCGCGTCGGCGGTCTGGCGCAACCGGGTGCGGTAGCGCTCGGGGGTGATCCGGGACGGGAAGACGTCGTCGGGGATCCAGTTGGCCCCGCGCGCGAAGATCCGTTCGCCGTTGACGACGAAGGTGAAGCCGGTGCCGTGCCGGTCCGCCGAGCGGTCCAGCTCCACAGTCCGGAAGCCGATGCGCCGGTGCCATGAGTCGAGGTGCCGTTCCTCGGGACCGTCGCCACCGTCGCTCTCCTCGACCAGCGCCAGTTCCAGGTCGTACAGGGGCTGGTCGCCGTAGCCGCGGGGCCACCACAGCGAGACGTCGGGCACCTCCAGCGTCAGTACGGCGCGTGTCCCCTCCACCACGGCGCGCGCCTCGGCGAGACGGTCTCCGAGGCCGGCCCGTACGGCGAGCGGGCGGGCCGTCCCCCGCACGGTCCGCTCGATCTCGACGCGCACCTCGACGCGGCCCGTGCCGCCGTCGACCGTCACCAGGGGGCGCACGTCTGTCAGCCGGGCCGTCGACCACCGCTCCAGCCGGACCGGGCGCCATATCCCGGCGGTCACCAGGGTCGGACCCCAGTCCCAACCGAAACTGCAGGCCATCTTGCGGATGTACTGGAACGGCTCCGGATAGACGTTGGGGCGCTCCCCCGTCACCGCCCGCACCGAGGCCGCCTCGTCGTAGGCCGAGGCGAAGTCCACGGCCAGGAGTCCATGGTGACCGGTGACGTCGAAACGGTGGCGCCGGTGCATGTTCCGGGTACGGCCCAGTTCGCAGCCGCCCAGGGTGATCGTCGCGGCGGTGTCCAGGCCGTCGAAGACCAGGTCGGTCCGCTCGTGCTCCTCCCCGGCGGTGTCGGTGGTCAGCAGGTCGCGGACGTAGGTCCAGTCGCGTTGTCCGACCCAGGCCACTTCGGTCTCGTTGGTGCCGAGAAAGGGATCCGGGATCAGGCCGGCCGTGAGCAGATCGGTGTGGACGCAGCCGGGAACCTGGGCGGGCAGCAGGTTCTCGCGGTGGCGGAGGCTCCAGCCCTCGGCGAGCGGGACGACTTCCATCATGTACGGCTCCTTCGGCGGGACGGGCCCGGGATCGTAGGCGACGCGGTTCAACCTAACCCCACAGAAGTGAACCGGTCTAGTCATCTCAGAGCACGAGGAGCCGTTGCGAAGACGCAGGCGGCTCCCGCTCGGCCCACCCACCCACTCCACGCCAGGTAACGATTGAGTATCGCGAGCGATTAGAGAGCTTTACCGGTTCATGAGCGGCTGACATAGTCGCCGTCAGCCACCACCGGAGCCCGAGCCGTAATCCTTGGAAAGGAGCTGGGCACATGGGGAAGAGGACGCTGAGCCTCGCACTGCTCGCCACCGCGATACTGACCGTCGCGGGGTGCAGCGGAGGGGGGAGCGCGGACGCCGGCGAGACCGCCGCCGCGCCGGTGAACCCGGACGGCGTCTCGGGGGACATCACCGTGCTCACCAATCGCACCGACCTGGTCGAGGACGGGACGATGAAGAAGTACGCCGCCGAGTTCAACAAGACCTACCCCGACGTGAAGGTGAAGTTCGAGGGCCTCACCGACTACGAGGGGGAGGTGAAGATCCGCATGAACACGGAGGACTACGGCGACGTCCTGCTGATCCCGTCGGCGGTGGCCAAGGGCGACTATCCCAAGTTCTTCGCACCGCTCGGCGAGACCTCGTCGATGAAGCCCACCTACCGCTTCACCGACAAGACCGACGTCGGCGGCAAGACCTACGGCATCGCCACTTTCGGAACCGCCAACGGCCTGGTGTACAACAAGGCGCTGTGGAAGCGGGCCGGGATCACCGACTGGCCGACGACGACCGAGCAGTTCCTCGACGACCTCGAGACCGTCAAGGACAAGACCGGGGCGACTCCGTACTACACCAACTTCAAGGACGGCTGGCCGCTGGAGAGCCCCTGGACCAACAGCGTCGGCTCCATCAGCTGCGACACCCGGGGCCACGACAAGCTCGCCGACATGGACGAGCCGTGGGCCGAGGGCAACGACCTCAACGCCCTCGACACCCTGCTCTACGACATCGTCCACGAGAAGCTGTCGGAGAACGATCCGGCCACCACCAACTGGGAGAGCTCCAAGACCCTTCTGGCCAAGGGCGAGGTGGGCAGCATGGTGCTCGGCTCCTGGGCCGTCAACCAGATGCGGGACGCGGCCGAGAAGGCCGGCCAGAACCCTGACGACATCGGCTTCATGCCCCTCCCGCCCCAGAAGGACGGCACGTTCTGCTCCACCCTGGTCTCCGACTACCAGCAGGCCGTCAACATCCACTCCGACCACAAGGAGGCCGCACGGGCGTGGATCGACTGGTTCACCGAGGAGTCCGGATACGCGGCCAAGGAGGGTGCCGTCTCCGCCCTGAAGTCCGAGGGCATGCCGGAAACGCTCAAGGATTACGTTGACAACGATGTCAAGCTGATCGAACGCTCCGCGGCGCGGACGGCCGAGGTGGACGCCATCGACAACGCCTCCGAGATCGGACTCAACAAGCCGGACTACCGCAAGAAGCTGATCGACATCGCGCGCGGCGCCACCGACGGATCACTCGAGGGCTATCTCGACGACCTGAACAAACGCTGGTCCGAGGCCAAGCAGACCGCCGGCTCCTGATCCCGGCACCCGCCTGCGCCCAGCATCCGCCGGGTCCCCTCCCCGCCTTGCCGGTGAAACGGGACCCGGCACCCGGTGCCCTCAGCGGACGACGAAAGGCCCTGGCTCCGCAATGACCCGAACCGGTTCCGCCGCTTCACCACCCGCCCCGGCCGCCGCGCCGGGCCGGACCGGAAAACGCCCCTCCCTGCACCGCGCATTGGCCGGCTCCTCGTGGCTCGACCGGCCGCTGCGCAAGCTCACCCCGTGGCTGTTCCTGCTGGCGCCCCTGGCCCTGCTGATCACGTTCACGTACGTGCCGGTGGGCAACATGATCTACTACAGCTTCACCGACTGGGACGGTGTCAGCCCGGACCGCAACTACGTCGGTACGGAGAACTACACCGAGATCTTCACCCGGCCCGAGTTGCTACGGGTGTTCGCGGTGAGCCTCTACTACCTGGCAGCGTCCGTCGTACAGATCGTCATCGCCCTGTACTTCGCCGCCGTCCTCAGCTTCGACCTGCGCTTCAGGAACCTGTTCAAGGGCATCCTGTTCTTCCCGTACCTGATCAACGGCGTCGCCATCGGCTTCGTCTTCCTGTACTTCTTCCAGGACGGCGGCACGCTCGACTCGGTCCTCTCCTGGTTCGGCGTCGGCACCGACCATGCCTGGCTGGGGACTCCGGAGTCGGCCAACACGTCCATGGCCGGGGTGTCCGTGTGGCGCTTCACCGGCCTGAACTTCGTGCTGTTCCTCGGCGCGATCCAGTCGATCCCCGGCGAGCTGTACGAGGCCGCCCAGTTGGACGGGGCGAGCCGCTGGAAGCAGTTCCGGCACATCATCGCGCCGGGCATCCGCCCGGTGCTGAGCCTGAGCGTCATCCTGGCGATCTCCGGCTCGTTGTCCGTCTTCGAGATCCCGTACATCATGACCGGCGGTGCGACGGAGACCTCGACGTTCGTCATCCAGACGGTGAAGTACGCCTTCCAGTTCAACAAGACCGGCCTGGCCTCGGCCTGTGCGGTGGTGCTGCTGGCGATCATCCTGCTGATCATCTGGATCCAGCGCCGCCTCGTGCCCGACGAGAAGGTGGATCTCGTATGACCCTCACCGCCCCCACCCGCCGCGCGCGGGAGCAGACGCGCCGCCGCCCGCGCGTCAGCACCGCCCTGACGTACCTGTCGCTGGTCGTCGCCTCCCTCGTGGTGCTGCTGCCGCTCGTCGTGATCTTCCTGACCTCGCTCAAGTCCTACGGGGAGATCTCCGACGGCCAGGGCGCCCTCGCCCTGCCGGACGACTGGCTCAACTTCTCCAACTACGCCACGGCCTTCACCGACGGCCACATGATGACGGCCTTCGGCAACACCGCCTTCATCCTGCTGTTCTCCATCACCGGCACCGTGATCATCGGCTCGATGACCGCGTACGCCGTCGACCGCTTCGACTTCCGCCTCAAGAAGCTCGTCATGGCCCTCTTCCTGATCGCCACGCTGGTGCCGGCCGTGACGACCCAGGTCGCCACCTTCCAGGTCGTCAACAGCTTCGGGCTGTTCAACACCCGCTGGGCCCCGATCCTGCTGTACATGGGCACCGACATCGTGGCCATCTACATCTTCCTGCAGTTCATCCGCGGGATCCCGAAGTCCCTCGACGAGGCCGCGCGGCTCGACGGCGCCAACTCGTTCACCATCTACCGCAAGATCATCTTCCCGCTGTTGAAGCCGGCCATCGCCACCGTGGTGATCATCAAGGGCATCACCACGTACAACGACTTCTACATCCCCTTCCTCTACATGCCCAAAGAGGATCTGGGGACCATGTCAACGGCCCTGTTCCGGTTCAAGGGCCCGTTCGGGGCGCACTGGGAGAACATCTCGGCCGGAGCCGTCCTCGTCATCGTGCCGACCCTCGTGATCTTCCTGTTCCTCCAGCGCTACATCTACAACGGCTTCGCCCAAGGAGCCACGAAGTAGCCCGTTTCCCCGCCGCCCCGGTTCTGTTGTCTGTTGGACGAACATACGGGGTGCTGCAGCAGGCCGGCGACAGCCCGGACGGTGTCGCTCATGTGCTCACGGCGGAGGAGGTGGCAGGCCGGGGCCCGACGGTCCACAGGCGGGCGGTGCCGTGCTCGACACGGATACGACGTGAGGAGTGACCTTTGCGCTGTCGCTGATGCATCTCCTCGCACCAGTCGGGGGCGTTCTTCGCGTGCGGTGCGGGGGTGTCACCACCCGGCCGCCGGACTGGGCGCCCAGTCCCTGGGAGCCGGCCTCGGCGAGAATCCCCACCGCGGGCCCGCCGGCCAGAGGCCCGACCAGCCCCAACTGGCGTGCGTGGATGATGTCCGTGCAGCTCGCGGGCCTTGCTGGGCTGCACCACAGCACGCGCCCTTCGCCGTCCGTGACCACCATCGGGGACTGCTGCACGGACAATCGACACCTGACCCGAGCAAGGCCGGACCGCGCGTGAGGGCACGGCACGCGTCTGCCCTGCCGTCACGTCGTCGAACGTCAGGAAACGGGGAGCCAGGCTGACAGGCGCTTGGCAATGACCGGTACGTCAACCTCGTCCTGCGCGACGTCCTCGACGAACGGACCGGCAACGGAGACGGGCGGCGGGACGGCCCCGGCGCTCACGCCGTTGAACCGCAGGAAGACACGCATGGCGAGCCAGGCGGTGCGCTTGTTGCCGTCGATCAGCGCATGGTTGCGGGCGACGGAGTGCAGCAGTGCCGCAGCCTTCTCGTGCAGCGTGGGATACAACTCGGCGCCGAACACATTCGTGCGGGGTCGCTCGATCGCCGACACCAGAAGGCCCATGTCACGCACACTGTGCTCGGTACCGTTGACCGCGCGGGCGATGGCCAGGATCTCGTCGACCTGGAGGTAGCGCACGTCCGTCACTTCAGGTAGTCCAGGATCTCCGCATCGCTGTCCATCAGCTCGGCCAGGACATCATCGACCTTCAGCTCGGCCCGGTTCTGGGCGTCACGGATGGCCTCGATGGCAAGCTCCTGCTTGCTGCGCCCCTCCCGACGAGCCCGCTCGGTGAGCTTCGCGTCAAGGTCGTCGGGGAGTCGGAGTGTCATCGCCATACAGCCATGATACCTGACCGGTATCACAGTGACGCGGTGGAGTCGCGTTCCCTAGCAACGCGCGGCCGAAGATGGTGGCTCGCAGCGCGGGCGGAGGTGCAGCAGAGACTTCCGCCTCGAGCCCTCACACGTCGCCTCCCTCGCTGCGCAGCGAGGGCTGCCAGAGCAACTGCCAGCGGTCGTCCGTGAACGTGTTCCAGCAGCGCGTGCACACAGGCCGCTGCGCCGCAGCCCCGGGAAAGCCGCGTTTCGTTTGCAGCAGGTGTGCTCTGGCGCCCGCTTCCGGAAGGCTTCGCCGAAGCCCGTACTGGCGTGAAGCGGACCGCTCACATGGGTGACGCCTCTCCCTCGACAGCACTGCTCGTACGTGTGCCGGACAGCCGGCAGTTTTCACCGCGCGGAAGACAGTGGGGCCTACTCACGAGATCAGCCGATGCCTCTCCGCCTCGCACGCGGGTGTTGCGCCCCGCATGCTCCCTTTGACCCCGGTTCACTCCATCCGGGCCAACCAGACCGTTTCACTGTCCGTGGGTTCCCCCCTCTTTCAGGATCGGTCTGCGACAGGCGCGACCGGTGGCATCCCTTTGTTCCGCTTTGTGATGCCTGCCGCGCGGGCGAAGCGACGGACAGGAGAAGGGGGACCGGAGTGCATCTGACTCCGCATGAGCAGGAACGTCTGTTGATCCACGTGGCGGCCGATGTCGCCCAGCGGCGGCGTGAACGCGGTCTGCTGTTGAACTATCCCGAGGTCATGGCGCTGTTGACGGCGCACGTCTATGAGGAGGCACGGGCCGGGGCAACGGTTGATGCGGTGATGGAGTCCGGGCGCCATGTGCTGCAGCGCAGCGAGGTCATGGACGGCGTGCCGGAGATGATCGACAACGTCCAGGTCGAGGCGACGTTCCCGGACGGCACGAAGCTGGTGACCATCCACGATCCGTTCGATGAGGCGTCCACCAAGGTGGATATTCATCCCGGCAAGCCGGAACTGCTGCCGGACGAGGACGAACACCGGGTGGCCTTCAACGAAGGAGCGACGCCCGTGCCGCTGGTGGTGCGCAACCCCAAGGACCGTCCGATCCAGGTGGGCTCCCACTTTCACTTCGCCGAGGCCAACGACGGACTCAAGTTCCGCCGTGAGGCGGCCCACGGCATGCGGCTGCACATCCCTTCCGGTACATCCGAACGGTTCGAGCCCGGCGACAAGCGCACCGTGATGCTGGTGCCGATCGCCGGTGAGCGGATCGTCCACGGGCTGCAGGCCGACAAGAGCGAAGAGGAGAAGCACCTCGATGCCGGACAGGACTGAGAAGAACAAGGCCAAGAAGGACAAGCCCTGGGACCCACTGCTGCGTTCCCGCTACGCCGACCTGTACGGGCCGACCGCCGGCGACCGGGTCCGGCTCGCCGACACCAATCTCGTCCTGCGCATCGACGCCGACTGGTGCGGCGGCCCGGGGATCAGCGGGGATGAGATGGTCTTCGGCGGCGGCAAGGTGATCCGCGAGTCGATGGGCCAGTCGCACATCCCCCGCGACGACCCCCGCGAACCGGTGGACACCGTGATCACCGGCGCTCTGATCCTGGACCACTGGGGCGTGGTCAAGGCCGATGTCGGGCTGCGCGACGGCCGCATCCGGGCCATCGGCAAGGCGTACAACCCCGAGACCATGACGGCGCCGGCCAGCCGCGACCCGCGCGCGTCGGCCTTCGTCGTGGGGCCCGAGACAGAGGTGATCTCCGGCAAGGGCCGCATTCTGACCGCGGGCGGCGTGGATACCCATGTGCACTTCCTGTGCCCGGAGCAAATCCACGAGGCGGTCGCCTCGGGGGTGACGACACTGATCGGCGGAGGCACCGGGCCCGCCGAGGGCAGCACGGCCACGACCGTCACACCGGGCAAGTGGCACATCCAGCGCATGTTCGAGGCGCTCGACGCCTTCCCGGTCAACATCGGCCTGCTCGCCAAGGGCAGCACCATCTCCGAGAAGGCGCTGCACGACCAGGTCGCGGCCGGCGCCCTCGGTTTCAAGATCCACGAAGACTGGGGCGCGACGCCGGCCGTGATCGACGCGGCCCTGAACGTGTGCGAGGAGACCGGGGTCCAGGTCGCCCTGCACGCCGACTCCCTGAACGAGTCCGGCTTCGTGCACCACACCTTCGCCGCGACCAAGAAGGACCGCAGGACCAAGGACGCCAAGTACAGAAGCCTGCACATCTTCCACATCGAGGGAGCCGGCGGCGGCCACGCCCCCGACATGATCAGCCTCGCGAGCAAGCCGAACGTGCTGCCCGCGTCGACGAACCCCACCCGGCCCTTCACGGTCAACACCGTCAAGGAGCACGTCGACATGATGATCGTGTGCCACCACCTCAACCCGGAGGTCGAGGCGGACATGAAGTTCGCCGACTCCCGGATCCGGCCCTCCACCATGGCCGCCGAGGACCTGCTGCATGACATGGGCGCCATCTCGATGATGTCCTCCGACGCCCAGGCCATGGGCCGCATCGGCGAGATGATCATGAGGACCTGGCAGACGGCGCACGTCATGAAGTCCCGCTACGGTCACCTGCGCGAGGACGACGCGCGCGCGGACAACTTCCGTGCCCGCCGCTACGTCGCCAAGTACACGATCAACCCGGCCATCACCCACGGCATCGACCACGAGGTCGGCTCCGTCGAGACCGGCAAACTCGCCGATCTGGTGCTGTGGGAACCGAAGTTCTTCGGCGTCAAGCCGCACATGGTCATCAAGGGCGGCCAGATCTCCTACGCCCAGATCGGCGACGCCAACGCCTCCATCCCCACCCCGCAGCCCTACCTCCCGCGCCCCGTCTGGGGCTTCAAGGGCCGCGCTCCGGCGGCCAACTCCTTCAACTTCGTGGCCGAGACAGCCCTGGACGGCGAACTCTCCCGGATCGGGCTGCTCAAGCCCCTGCACCCGATCCGCTCCACCCGGGAGGTCACCAAGGCCGACATGGTCCACAACAACGGCGTCCCGGAGATCGACATCGACCCCGACACCTTCGACGTCACCATCGGCGGCGCCACCACGTCCGACGTCCGCACCACGGTCGACGGGCAGGAAATCGGACGCAACTACGCCACCGAACTGCCCCTGGCACAGCGGTACTTCCTCTTCTGACCACCACGGCCGGAATCGGTCACGCCCGCGCGACCGATTCCGGCACCTCCTCGCGAAAGGCGGTCCCGTCGCCCCATGAGCCGCACTGCCCTGCTCGTCCTGGCCGACGGCCGTTTCCCGGCCGGCGGGCACGCCCACTCCGGCGGAATGGAGGCCGCCGTCGCTTCCGGCCGGGTCCACGACACCGCGAGCCTGGAGGCGTTCTGCCGGGGCCGGCTGCATACCGCCGGACTGGTCGCCGCCGGCCTCGCCGCAGCCGCCGCCGACGGCTGCGACGCCCTCGCCCTGGACGAGGCCGCCGACACCCGCACCCCCGTACCGGCGCTGCGCCGCATCGCACGCCGTCTGGGCCGGCAGCTGATGCGCGCGGCCCGGGCCACCTGGCCCAGCACCGACCTCGACCACCTCGCCCGACACCGGCCCCAGGGCGCCCACCAGCCGGTCGTGCTCGGCGTCACCGCCCGCGCCGCCGGACTCGCCCCGCTCGACGCCGCCCGGGCCGCCGCCTACGACAGCGTCGGCGGCCCGGCGACCGCCGCGGTGCGCCTGCTGAGCCTGGATCCGCTCGACGCCACCGCCGTCCTGGCACGGCTCGCCGGCGAACTCGACACCGTCGCGGACGCCGCGGACGCCGCGGCGCGCCGCGTCACCGCCGAGGGCGTCGGCGTCCTTCCCGCCGCCTCCGCTCCCCTGCTGGACATCACCAGCGAGCAGCACGCCGCCTGGACCGTCCGGCTCTTCGCCTCCTGACCAGCCCCGACCGACGCATGGAGCCTCCTCGTGCACCTCGACCACCCCGTGACGATGCCGCACCGCCACACCCACAGCGCCGAACCGCTGCTCGCTGACGGCGGCCGCCGCGCCCTGCGCATCGGCTTCGGCGGGCCCGTCGGCTCGGGCAAGACCGCGACGGTGGCCGCCCTGTGCCGCGCCCTGCGCGACCGGCTGTCCATCGCCGTGGTCACCAACGACATCTACACCCAGGAGGACGCGGCCTTCCTGCGCCGTGAGGCTGTGCTGCCACCGGAGCGCATCACCGCCGTGGAGACCGGAGCCTGCCCGCACACCGCCATCCGCGACGACATCTCCGCCAACCTCGAAGCCGTCGAGCAGCTCGAACAGGACCTCGGCCCGCTCGACCTGATCCTCATCGAGTCCGGGGGAGACAACCTCACCGCGACCTTCTCCCGCGGGCTCGTCGACAGCCAGGTCTTCGTCATCGACGTGGCCAGCGGCGACGACATCCCCCGCAAGGGCGGCCCCGGCATCACCACCGCCGACCTCCTCGTGGTCAACAAGACCGACCTGGCACCGTACGTGGGAGCCGACCTGGACACCATGAGGGCCGACACCCGCAGGCAGCGGAGGGACCTGCCGTACGCCTTCACCAGCCTCACCACCCCCGACGGCATCCAACCGATCGCCGACTGGGTCACCAGTTGCCTCGCCGCCTGGCACGCCACCGGATCCGCCCGGTGAACCTCACCACCGCGAAGACGCCGGCCGTGATTCCGGCGCCGGCCGACGAACCGCTGCGAGCCGACGGTGGCCCCCACGGTCGGCACTCCACCGAATCCGCCCCGGCGGACCCGTCCGGCGTCACCGCGACCGCCCAGATCCGGGCCGCCCACAACGGCCGCACCACGACGGTTCCGCTCCTGCACAGCGACGGTCCTTTCCACCTGCGCCGGCTACGGGCCCGCGGAGAGCAGGCACGTGTCTGTGTACTCGGCGCGATGAGCGCACCGCTCGGCGGAGACCGGCTCGCCCTCGACATCACCGCCGGGACACGGGCCCGACTGGAGGTGACCACGGCCGCCGCCACCATCGCCCTGCGCGGCCCCACAACCATCCCCGCCACGTACGACGTACGGATCAGGGTGGACGACGACGCGACCCTGCACTGGCTGCCCGAACCCTTGATCAGTACTCGGGGCAGCACCCTGCACCAGACGTTCACCGTCAACCTCGCCCCCACCTCCCGTCTGGTCATGCGGGAGGAACAACTCCTGGGCCGCTCGGGCGAGGTGCCGGGCTACCTCACCACCCGCCTGGCCGTACGCCGCGGCGGGCGACCACTCCTCGACCAGCAGGCCGCCTACGGCTACCCAGCGCCGGCGTGGGACGGCCCGGCCGTTCTCGGAGCCCACCGGGCGACGGGGCAGCTCCTCCTGGTCGATCCTGGGCTGGGCACGCCCCAGGAGCCGCATGTCATCGGCGACGACCCGGCCGAGGGACACGCGGTACTGACCCCTCTCGCCGACCCCCAGGCCCTCATCGCCATCGCCGTCGCCCCGACACCGGCCCAGCTGCGCCACCTCCTCGACACCGTCCTCGCCTACGCCTACGAGACGCCGAGGCCAGATGCCGACGGCGAGCAGTAGATCCATGAACGACGTGAACGCCGAACCGGAGGACAGGAACATGGGACGAGCACTGATCGTGGTGGACGTGCAGAACGACTTCTGCGAAGGCGGCAGTGTTCCCGTGGCAGGCGGCGCCCTGGTCGCCGTCAAAGTCCGCGACTTGGTCGGACGCGCGGCAGAAGCCGGCTATCAGTACGTCGTGGCGACCCGCGACCACCACATCGACCCAGGAGACCATTTCTCCGACACCCCCAACTTCAAGACCTCCTGGCCCGTGCACTGCGTGGCCGGCACGCAAGGCTCCGACTTCCACCCGGACTTCCTCCCCGCCGTACACGCCGGAGCCCTTGACGCTGTCTTCTACAAGGGTGCCTACGAGGCCGCCTACAGCGGTTTCGAAGGCGCCGACGAAGAAGGGACGGGATTGACCGCGTGGCTGCGCGAGCACGGCGTCACCACCGTGGACGTCGTTGGTATCGCCACCGACCACTGCGTGAAGGCCACCGCCCTGGACGCCGCCGCAGCAGGATTCACCACCCGAGTCCTGCTGGACCTGACCGCCGGCGTACACCACGACACGATCCAGCAGGCTCGCGACGAACTGAGCCAAGTTGGCGTGGAACTGTCCGGCACACCCGTGGTCGCGGAGGCTTAGAAGCCTCCCAGTGAGTGGAACACACGGGTCTGCCGCACGATCGGGTGACATCTGAACTGGCTTGCCCTGTGGGGCGGGCAGGCCCAGCCACCGTCACCGTTGTGGTGGTCGGCGAGATAGTCGCCGATGCGCACCATCAGCTCGCGGTGCTCGGGTAGAGCACCGCGAGCCAGGGTCGGGGCGGCGACGGCGGGCAGGAAGAGTCACTGCAGCTCTGGCCCCCGGCCTGCCGGTGCCGCGCCAAGCTGGCCCGTGGGTGAGCCGGGACGACTATGTGCGATATCTGGAGAGCTACGTCGTCCATCACCGACTCGACGTCCGGGGTGACCACCCTGGTGCAGCGCATCGAACGGGCCGAGCCGGGTTCAGGAGCACAGTGGCTGGTTCACACCCACGACGGCCCGATGACTGCCGATGCGGTCGTGGTGGCCACCGGCCGCTGCCACACCCCGAACGTCCCGCACTGGACGGGGCGTTCGACCTTCACCGGCACGCTGCTCCACTCGGCCCACTACCGCTCTCCGGCCCCCTACCGCGGGCCGCACGTCCTGGTGGTCGGCGCCGGTAACAGCGGTACCGAGATCGCCGGCGTCCTCGCCGGGGCGGGAGCCGAACGGGTACGGATCGCAGTCCGTACCCCACCCAACATCTTTCCCGCTTCAGCGCCCGATGGCACGCGGTCGGCCGGCTGACGGAGATCCTCCCGCTCACGTGGCGCGACCGCACCTCCCTGCTCACGCAACGTCTCGCGGTGCCCGACCCGGCCTCCCGCGGGCTGCCGCGGCCCCGCACGGGCCTGTACACCCGCAATGCCCGCGAAGGAGTCAACCCGGTGCTCGACCACGGCTTCGTGGACGCCGTCCGGTCAGGGTGGGTCGAGCCGGTCGCAGCCGTCCAGGCGTTCGACGGCCCCGACGTGTTACTGGCCGACGGCACCCGACTGCGACCCGACACGGTCATCGCCGCCACCGGGTACCAGCCCAACCTGCACGACCTGGTCGGGTCCCTGGGCGTACTCAACGAGGACGGGCAACCTCTCGCCGTAGGAGCACTGACCCGTCCCGAAGCCGCGCGCCTGTACTTCACCGGATACACCAATCCACTCACGGGTGTCCTTCGTCAGGCCGGCATCGAAGCGCGCGCCATCGCGCGCGCGTTACGGCGCGAGGCGGTGCAAGTCCCCCTTCCCTCCACCCGCGTGGGCGACCGCACGACCGACACACTCCGCAGAGGGCACGCTTCGAGCTGGCGGGGCCTCGGGAGCTCGGACCTTCAGCGGCGGCGTCCCCCGCGGGGCGAGTGGATGGCATCGCGCATACGGCGGCACAGTCCCTGTCCTCCCAGGCCGACGACCAGGACCCGGCGGCCGGTGGATCGCGCCCATGCCGTGCAGAAGAAGACCAGCTCAGGGACCGTTTTCCGGCTCATTGCTCCGCGTGCCTGCGCCGAGAGCGTCAGGAACAGGAGTCCATTCCTCCTCCTCACTCGCGACCGGCATTCGGGGCTTCAAGGACGACTTCCTCCTGCGCCACCGGGATGTGCTCGAGCAGTCGCAGCAGGGAAGAGGAGCCTTCGGTGCATGCCGGACTCCGGTTGGGGTACTCGCCTCGATTCGGGCTTGAACAGAGGAGGGACATGGACGACGTCGCCGCTGCCGGCAGGGA
This sequence comes from Streptomyces sp. NBC_01723, assembly GCF_036246005.1. Classification (NCBI taxonomy): domain Bacteria; kingdom Bacillati; phylum Actinomycetota; class Actinomycetes; order Kitasatosporales; family Streptomycetaceae; genus Streptomyces; species Streptomyces sp. NBC_01723. The sequence continues at coordinate 6,235,101 of NZ_CP109171.1, read as the reverse complement.
AAGTGTTCCCCTGTCCGGGCATCGGGCGCGTTCTGGCGCCCTGCTCGACGGAACGCTGGAAAACTTGCGGGCGTCCGCCATCGCGGTCGATGACGATGGTCTCATCACCGCGGTCAACAGCGTGGCCCAACGCCTGCTGGGCAGGGAAGCCTCAGAACTCGTCGGTCAGGACTTCCACGACCTGCTGCACCGGGACAGATACGGACACTCGGTGCCGCGCACGCGCTGCCGGATGAGGAAGGCCCTCCTCACGGGGGCCACCAAGCATGGCGACGCCGAGTGGTTCGCCCGCGGGGACGGCACTCTCGTCCAGTTGTCCTGGCTGGTCACGCCCTACACACCCGGCCCGGGCGGGACAGGTGCGCTGGCGATGCTGTACGAGCCGAAGCCAGGGGACGTGCGCCACAGCGACGGCGGGCAGTCCGCGCCGCTGACGGAACTGGACCGCCTGGCCCTGCTGGCGGAGACGACCACCCAGCTCACATCCACCCTGGACGTCGACGAGGCGCTGCACCGACTGGCGGCCCTGACGGTGCCCCGGCTCGCGGACTGGGCGGTCTTCGACCTGCTCACCGAACGGGACGAAGTACGACGCGTTCTCGTGATGGAGCACAAGGATGGCATTCTCGTCGAGCGGGACGACCTGCAAGGCCCCATGCCCCCGGTCCCGGCAGAGTCACCGATGCCCCTGTCACGGGCCCTGCGCGGCGCCGCCTCCTCCCTCGCCGGCCCCGCCACCTACCACGGCCCGCCCGACTCCGGCATCGCGGTCGAGCAGCAGCGCCTGTTCACCGCGACAGGTATGCACTCCGCCGCCATCGCACCCATTCGCGGACTGCGCGACGTACTCGGCGCCCTGACCCTGGGCCGCGCCCAGCGTCACGACGCCTTCACCCCTGCCGACCTGCCGCTGCTGGAGGACCTCACCCGCCGGGCGGGCCTGGCGCTGGACAACGCGCGCCTGTACCAGCGCCAGCGCAAGGTCGCCGAGACCATGCAACGCCACCTGCTGCCCCAACTGCCCGTCCTGCCCGGGCTGGAGATGACCGCGCGCTACGTACCCGCTCCGGACGCCTCCTCCGTGGGTGGTGACTGGTACGACGCCTTCGCCCTGGCCGCCCACGCCCACGCACTGGCCATCGGTGACGTCGTCGGACACGATCTCGACGCCGCGGCCGGTATGGCGCAGGTCCGCAACATGCTGCGCGCCTTCGCCTGGTCCCACCCCGAGGCCGAACCCAGCACCATCGTCACACGGCTCGACGATGCCGTGATGCACATAGCCGAGGTACCCATGGCCACCATGATCCTCGCCAGGCTCACCCTCGGGAATGACACACTGTGGCGCCTACGCTGGACGAACGCCGGCCACCCGCCGCCCCTGCTCATCAGTCATGACGGCCAGACCCGCTACCTCGACGAGGCTCACGGCATACTCCTCGGCACCGGCGTCACCAGACCTCGCCCCGACGCCGTCACCGTCCTGCCACCCCGGGCCACGCTCCTGCTCTACACCGACGGACTGGTCGAATCCCCGCACCACTCCATCGATCACGGGCTTGACCGCCTGCGCCGACACGCGGCCTCCCTCGCCCACCGCCCCCTCGACTCCTTCTGCGACCTGCTGCTGGATCAGGTCCGCCCCAGCGACAACGATGACGACGTCGCCATGATCGCTCTGCGCACCCCCTCCCATACGACCCGCCTGACCCGCCTGACCCGCGCGTGAGGCAGATCAAGCGGGCGGAAACAGGAGACGGTCGAAGCTCCTGAACCGGTGGGCTGAGGCTTCGAACGCCTCTCTCCGCCGCGCGAGAACTTCGCGCGCTGCGGGCCCCGCACTGCCCCGCCGGTGAGCGGGGCAAGAACGCGGTCCTTGACGTCACCTGGAAGGTCCTGACCTGCCATCAGAACGAGCGTCAGGTGAGCGTCACGAGTGGCACCGGCCGTCCATGCGAATACCGCGATCCCGGAGCCCGGGGCCCTCCTGTCAGCTGTCGAAACCGCGGGTCGGAAGCCCTCCCGGACATACGGCAAGACTCCACACCATGCACCTTGGAGAACAGGTCGAGGAACCACCGGCGATCCTCAGCAATCCAGAGAAACAGCACGTCAGAGCCCCTTTGCTGCAGGCTCCAAGATCGCCACGCACTCCACGTGATGCGTCATCGGAAAGATGTCGGCCTGGGAGCGGGCGGTAAAGCAGCAGGTCAAAGGAGCTTTTAGGTCCCGAATGAGGGCCAGTGGACGCCCGGAGCGTCAAATGAGCGTCACGGACGTACGTCGGTTTGGCGCGGGCAATCTGGCGTGGCATGGCCATTCGCAGCACGGCAGCGCTTCCTCCGCTCCGGAGCCTCACGCGTGAAGTCGCGCCTGCGCCTGCTGTGGGCTCGCCACGTGTCAGTCGGGAGGATGTGTCCCCCGAGACATCGTGATCGATCCCGGCAGGCAGTGTGGCCGCCCGACGGGATCGCCTCTACGAGGCGATCCTGCTCCGCATGGGAGCCCGACTCGGAGGCCGGACCCGCAGGAGGAGTCTCGTCTCGCAGGCGAGGAAGAACTCTGCTTCGGAGCGGGTGGGCACGGGTTTCGTAGTCGCGGGCCAGGCGGCGGTGCAGCATGAGCCAGCCATAGGTCCGTTAGACCGCCCACCGCTTCGGGATCGGAGTGAAGCCCCTGGTCCCGGGCTTGCGGGTGGTGATTTCCATGTCGATGCCGAGGGCGGCAGCATGCTCAACGAAGGGCTGTCGGCAGCCACCGTCCACCCAGACCTTCCGGATTCCGGGGTGGTCGGCGGCGACCCGGTCCAGAAGGAGCGTGCCGACGCTGGAGTCCTGTACGCTCGCCGCGGTGACCAGCACCGCAAGCAGAAGGCCGAGCGTGTCGGTGACGATGCTCCGATTCCTGCCCACAATCTTCTTCCCCGCGTCGATGCCCTGGCCGACGGCGGGGACGCTGGTGGAGGTCTTGACGCTCTGCGCGTCGAGCACGCAGGCGCTCGGCTCTGCGCTGGGACCTTCGGCTTCACGAACCAGGCGTCGCAGCAGGCCGTCGAGCTGGGCGAAGACGCCTTTCTTCTGTCAAGCGGCGAAGTAGCCGTAGACCGTCTCCCCCGGTGCGATGTCGTGCGACAGGTAGCGCCAGGGGATCCCGGTGCGATCGACGTCCATGATGCGGCGAAGGCATGCTCGGGGGACGGCCGATGTCCAGGCCCTTGCCCCTGCGCTGGGCCCGCCAGGCGGTGAGCGTGGGGCCGATCAACTCCCAGCGGGCATCGGACAGGTCGCTGGGATACGGGCGTAGTCGCGTCATGTTTCGGTAGTACGAAGCCGACGACGCCTTGAGGGTCTCGTTGGCCCGCCGCAGCTCGGCGTTCTCCGCCTTGAGCCGCTTGATCTCCGCAGCCTCGTCGGACGTGCTGCCGGGCCGCCGGCCGGCGTCGACCTCGGCCTTGCGGACCCACGTCCGCACCGTCTCAGCCGCACCAATGCCCAGCTTCGCCGCAACAGCCTTCATCGCGGCCCACTCAGTTACTGACCTTGAATGCGTGATGTCGTCATGATGGTTTGCGCAGGCCGGTGCCAGCGAAACAGCCGTCGAGGACGTCGTGTCGGTACTGGAGCTGGCGTAGGCCGCGGCGGACGGCGGTGATCAGGTCATCGGGGCTGGCGAACGCCCGGTTGGCTGTGGTGGTTCGTCGCAGCACGGACCAGATGCCCTCGACCGGGTTGAGGTCGGGTGCGTAGGGCGGCAGCTGGAAGACGGTGAGCCAGTCGCGATCGGCGAGGTAGCGGCGCATGCCGGCGGTGAGGTGGGTGTTGAGATTGTCCCAGACCAGCACGATCGGTCCGCCGAGCTGCTGATGGGCGGTCTGGATGAGGTCGCGGTAGTCGTTCCAGGAGAAGCTTTTGCGGCCGTCGGGCCGGGCATCGGGGCAGGGCCGGTAGATCAGCCTCGAGGGTTCGCCGGCCTTGTAGCAGGCCAGGGCGGCGACCGATAAGCGGCGGCGGGAGCGGCCCCGGACGCGGATGACGGGGGTGTGACCGCGGCGGGACCAGGTGCGGGTGGTCGGCGGCGTCATCGAGAATCCGGCCTCGTCCTCGAAGACGAGCCAGGCGCCGAGCGCCGCCACGGTCCTTCCACCTGGGGCCATGTCTCCTTCACCCAGCCGGCCACTACGGCCTCGTCCCGCTCGATCGCGCGGCGGGCGGGAAGCTGACAGCTCCAGCCGTGCCGCTTGAGCAGGGCGGCGACGCCTTGCACGGTGTAGCTCTTGTGGAACCGGCGCCCGATCAGCGTCTTGATCCGTGACAGGGTCCAGGTCTGGTCCGGCCAGCCGTGTGCCACCGGTCCCTTGAGCAGTTCACGCTCCAGCACGGCGAACAGTTCGTCGCTCAGCAGCGGCAGCGACGCGGGCCCCTTCGAAACCAGAGCCCTTGGCCCGCCCTGCGACCAGGCCTTGCGCCACCGCTGCACCGACCGGACACTGACACGCAGATCGTGCGCGATGACCGTGTTCTCGTCGCCGTACCGGAACCGCTCGGCCGCCTCCAACCGCAACTTCTCACGGAAGACCCGGCGTTCGTCGGTCAGGCCACCACCCTGGGCATACCTCATCTACTCGGGATACCGCAGGGATCATGAGCCGTCAGCCCACCGACACCACGCTTGAAGGTCAGTAGGTAGTTGGGACGAATCTCCGCGACCATGCGCACCGCACGCTCACGAAGCTCGGACGGATAAGGGGACAGACGTGCCATAACTCGATCCTTTCAGGAAATCGAGCCTCCATCAGACCCGGAGGGTTTTAAACCCCACCCCCACCGATCAGCAGCCATGATACAACTCGCCGCTATCAACCTCGGGCCTTGACCCGGAATCTTGGACACGGGTTATGCGGCTTGGGCCAGGGTAGTTGATGTTGTCTCGAGTGCTGTCTCGTAGGCGATGGGACTCCGTTGTCCGAGGTGGGAATGACGGCGTCGGGTGTTGTAGCGGCGGTTGAGCCGGCGGAACGCGTCGAGTCGGGCCTCGCGTTCGCTGGACCAGTGCTTTCGGCCCTGGAGCGTCTCGCGTTTGAACGTCGCGTTGAAGGATTCGGCGCGTGCATTGTCCGCGCTGGAGCCGATCGCGCTCATGGACCGGCGGACGCCGGCCTGGCGGCAGGCGTCGGCGAGGGCCCGGCTGGTGTACTGGGCTCCGTGGTCGGTGTGCATGACCGCCCCGGCGAGGCTGCCGCGGGTCCGCTGGGCGGCGGCCAGGGCGTCGGTGACGAGGCCGGTGCGCATGCGGTCCGCGATCGCCCAGCCGGCCAGGCGGCGTGAGGCGAGGCCGACGACGGTGGCCAAATACAGGAACTTCCCGCCGTCCAGCGGGAGACAGGTGATGTCGCCGACGTACTTCGTGTTCGGCTCACTCGCGGTGAGGTCGCGGCCGATGAGATCCGGGGCCTTCGCCGCAGCCGGGTCCGCAACAGTGGTGCGGTGCCTGCGGCGCAAACGCACGCCCGCCAGACCGGCACCCAGCATCAGCCGCGCGATCCGCTTGTGGTTGACGCGCTCGCCCGCCTCGCGGAGCCCGGCGGTGATCCTGGAAACGCCGTAGGTGCCGTCCGACTCGCGGTGCACGGCCCGTATCCGTGCGGCGAGAGCGGCTTCGGCCGCCTGCCGGGCGGCCCGGTCCGCAGCCGTCGCCCGCCAGTAGCAGAAGCTGGAGCGGGCGATGCCCAGGATGGTGCACAGCCGCTTCACGCCGCAGCGGCGCTGGTGGTCGGCGACGAACTGGAAGCGGTTCACCAGCGCGTCTCCCCGGCGAAATACTTCGCCGCCTTCCGCAGAATCTCGCGCTCTTCCTCCAGCTCAGGGACCTTCTTCCGCAGAGCCGCGTTCTCCGCCTCCAACACCGTCGGCGGCTCCGCCGACACCTCCGCCCGGCGCCCCCGCGGCCGGCTCGCACCCGCCGCTCGGACCCAGTTCCGCAGCGTCTCGGGGACGATCCCCAGATCGGCCGCGACCTGGCGGATCGTCGCCTCGGGCCGCGACCGGTACAGTGCGACCGCGTCCGCCTTGAACTGCGGCGGACAGTTCTCCATGACCACGAGATGTCCGTCCTCAGATCCTCAGGATCCAGTGTCTCGCGTGTCCGGGATCAAGGGTCAAGGCCCCCTCATGACCCGCCGCCTCACCCACGAAACCACCCCCAACTGGCGCGACAGCCAAATCAAATGAAACTGACAACCGAGAACCAAACATTCACTCAGGTTCCAAGGGTGGGAATCGGCTCAGCATTCAAGCGCCGTCGGCAAGGGAGAAGGTGGTGGTCTGTGTTCTGGAGGCGGGGCAAGCTCAGCGCCTCTGTCTCTTGGCGGGATGAGGGGCCGTCGGATACCCGAAAGCCGGCGGTGCCGCCTGGGAGGGGCCCGGCTGGTGACCGGCCTGGGGACTGGGGAACTGACCGGTGCCGGCCGCGGACACCAGATAGCTCCCCACCGGGTTGTGCGCCTCGTCCGAGGCAGGCAGAGCTCCCGGCAGCGGCACACCGGCCCCGCTCCAAGACTGCACAGCCCCCGCACCAGGCAGCCCCAGCCCGGGATGCACACCACCGGCAACCACACCGGACAAGAAGTCCCGCTCCCGCGGTACCGCCGGATCGATGTAGTAACCCCCCTGCGGCCGTGGCTGCAGAGGGATCAGCGCTTCCGTCAGCACCTTTATCTCCGCCGCACTGACCACACTCGCAGGGCTGAGGAGATCATGCATCCGCTGCCGGGCCGCGTTCTCCCACTCGGGCGCGCCCCTTCTGGTCCGCGTGGGGAGGTGGCCGAGGGAGACCTGGGCGGTGTATTCCAGCTCCCCGCTCAGGCCGTACAGCCGTGCCATCCCCATGGCTTTGCTGACATGCGCAGCCGCCCTGGTCTCGTCACTGAGCCGCGCTACCGCCGGGTCGATGTGGTAACCCCCCCTCGGCCGTGGCTGCAGGGGGATTTGCGCTTCCGTCAGCGCCTTCATCTCCGCGTCACTGACCACATGCGCAGGTTTGAGGAGGTTATGCATCCGCCTCCGGGCCGCGTTCTCCCACTCGGGCGCGCCCTTCCTGGCTGTCGTGGGGAGGTGGCCGAGGGGGACCTGGGCGGTGTATTCCGGCTCCCCGCTCAGGCCGTACAGCCGTGCGATCCCCATGGCGTTGCTGACATGCGCAGCCGCCCTGGTCTCATCACTGAGCCGCGGCACCACCGGATCGATGTAGTAACCCTCCCCCTGCGGCCGTACCTTCAGAGGTATCAGCGCCTGCGCCAGCACCTTCCCCTCCGCTGCACTGACCACATTCGCAGGGTTGAGGAGATCATGCATCCGCTGCCGGGCCGCGTTCTCCCACTCGGGCGCGCCCCTTCTGGTCCGCGTGGGGAGATGGCCGAGGGGGACCTGGGCGGTGTATTCCGGCTCGCCGCTCAGGCCGTACAGCCGTGCGATCCCCATGGCTTTGCTGACATGCGCAGCCGCCCTGGTCTCATCACTGAGCCGCGGCACCACCGGGTCGATGTAGTAACCCTCCCCCTGCGGCCGTACCTTCAGAGGTATCAGCGCCTGCGCCAGCACCTTCCCCTCCGCTGCACTGACCACCCTCTCAGGGTTGAGGAGATCATGCATCCGCTGCCGGGCCGCGTTCTCCCACTCGGGCGCGCCCTTCCTGGTCCGCGTGGGGAGGTGGCCGAGGGGGACCTGGGCGGTGTATTCCGGCTCCCCGCTCAGGCCGTACAGCCGTGCGATCCCCATGGCGTTGCTGACATGCGCAGCCGCCCTGGTGTCGTCACTGTGCCGCGGTACCGCCGGGTCGATGTAGTAACCCTCCCCCTGCGGCCGTACCTTCAGAGGTATCAGCGCCTGCGCCAGCACCTTCCCCTCCGCTGCACTGACCACGATCGAAGGTTTGAGGAGGTTATGCATCCGCTGCCGGGCCGCGTTCTCCCACTCGGGCGCGCCCCTTCTGGTCCGCGTGGGGAGGTGGCCGAGGAAGACCTGGGCGGTGTGCTCCAGCTCGCCGCTCAGGCCGTACAGGCGTGCCATCCCCAGAGCATGCCCTTGAAGGGAAGCCTGCTGATCCATGACATCCTCCATACGCAAACCACCGACAAACACACCCCCTCAACGCAACACACTGCCCGACGGTTCACACCCGCCTGCCCCAGTCTTCTGAGTCAGGAATTCTGTTCAGATGTGTAGAGTTGCGAGGGTGGGGCCTTGACCCGGATTTTTGGACACGGGCTATGCGGCTTGGGCCAGGGTAGTTGTTGTCGTGGCGAGTGCTGTCTCGTAGGCGATGGGACTGCGTTGGCCGAGGCGGGAGTGGCGGCGTCGGGTGTTGTAGCGGTTGAACCGGCCGAACGCGTCGAGTCGGGCCTCGCGTTCGCTGGACCAGGTCTTGCGGCCCTGGAGCGTCTCGCGTTTGAAGGCCGCGTTGAAGGACTCGGCGAGCGCGTTGTCCGCCGAGCTGCCGATCGCGCTCATGGACCGGCGGACGCCGGCCTGGCGCGTAACGCTCGGAGGGGAGTTGGTTGGTGTATCGCGGACTTGCTGGCCTGGTGTGTTGTGGGTCCATTGAGAGTGCCGGGTGCACGGTTCCAGCGGGTAGTTCGGGTGTTGAGCTGGTTTTGCCGTGTGTGCCGAGTGGGGCCGGGTTCGTTGTGGGTTTCGCTAGCGCGTAAAGGCTCAGTTGGTGTTTGTACTGGTCAGGGCAATTTTGCCTGTTCGGTGGGCGGGGGTTAGCGGCTGTGTGTGGGGCGGTTGTGTTATTCGGCGAGGTGGTCGAGTCGTACGGCGTCGAGGGTCGTTTTAGTGATGCGTTCGGTGCCGTCGTGGATGGCGGTGATAGCTGCTTGGCGGATGAGTCGGGTGAGGGATCCGACGCGGCCTGCGGTGCGCTGGTGGAGGTAGGAGGCGTGCCGAGGGAGGGTGCCGGGTTTGTGGTGGTGGAGGTCGAGGGCTTTTTCGATGTTAATGATGACGTCCCGGAAGGGGTGGCGTTTACCGTGGCGGGCGGGGAGGCGTTCGGTGAGGTCTCTGAGGAGGTCGGCGGTTTGGGCGCCGGTGGTGCGGGGGTTGAGGCGGTGGATTTCGTCGATGAGGACGAGTTGGACGTCGGCGGCGGTGTAGGTGTGGCAGACGGCGTCGGTGATCTGGGTCTGGGTCATGCGGGTGGTGACGGGGATGCCGAGGTAGCGGGCGAACTCGGTGATGAGGGTTTTCGCGGTGGCGCCGGGCGGGACGAGGACGTAGGCGGCGTGGGCTGATCCGGGTGGCAGCGGGATTTTGCGCAGGTGGGCTAGCCTCGCGCTTTCACGGGGTGGGGTGCCCGAGGCTTGATCAAATAAGCGAAGAGTACTCCTGACCTGCAACCATGGGACTTGTCTAGGGTCCTGTTGGCTGCAGGGAAAGAAGCACTCTCCAGGTGAGCAAGCGTATCGGGTCGTACCCGCGTGTCCGCATCGAAGGCGGCGGCCGGGCGGTGGTCTCGCAGGCCGGGGGCGCGCTGGGCGATCGAGGAGTGCTTCCAGGCCGCGAAGAACGAGTGCGGCCTGGACCAGTACGAGGTCCGCCGCTACGTGGGCTGGTATCGGCACATCACTCTGGCCATGCTCGCGCACGCCTTCCTGGCCGCCACGGCACACCAGTCCTGGAAAAAAGGGGCGGAACAGGTGGGACAGCCGGGGTCATCGGGCTCACAGCGGCAGAGGTTCGGCGACTCCTGGCAGCTTTTCGTGCCCAGCCCCCGCACCTGAGTGGACACCGGGGACTACACCATACGCTGAGCTGGTCGAACTGGCGCCGCCGACGCCACGCAGTCGCCCGCCGCTGTCACTACCTGCGGCGATGTCGCACGATCGAGGGGCGCTCTCCGTGAGACCGCCCCCGCACGACCGGAGTCCCGCTACACTCCCGCCACCCGGCGAAAAGACCAGGTCAGACAGCGAAATCCTGCTGGAGTACTAGTCTTCTGAGTCAGGAATTCTATTCAGATAGCTGGCGAGGCGTTCGAGGATCTCGTCTGCGGTCTTCGTCCAGACGTAGGGCTTGGGATCGGTGTTCCATGCGGCGATCCAGGTCCGTACGTCCTTCTCCAGCGCCTGGACGCTTCTGTGGACGCCTCGCCGTATCTGCTTGTTCGTCAGCTCGGCGAACCACCGCTCGACCAGGTTGAGCCAGGACGAGCCGGTGGGCGTGAAGTGCAGGTGGAAGCGTGGGTGGGCCAGCAGCCAGGTCTTGATGGCGGGGGTCTTGTGGGTGGCGTAGTTGTCCAGCACCAGGTGCACGTCCAGGTCCGCCGGTATCTCCTGGTCGACTTTGATCAGGAACTTCTTGAACTCTTCGGCCCGGTGCCGGCGGTGCAGGGAGCCGATCACCTTCCCCGTGGCCACCTCCAGCGCGGCAAACAGTGTGGTGGTACCCGCGCGCACGTAGTCGTGGGTGACCCGCTGCGGGATGCCGGGCATCATCGGCAGCACCGGCTGGGACCGGTCCAGGGCCTGGATCTGCGACTTCTCGTCGACACAGAACACCAAGGCCCGCTCGGGCGGGTCCAGATAGAGGCCGACGACGTCGTGGACCTTGTCGATGAAGTACGGGTCCGTCGACAGCTTGAACGTCTCGGTGCGGTGTGGCTGCAGGCCGAAGGCCCGCCAGATCCGCGACACGGTCGACTGCGACAGACCCATCTCCGTGGCCATCGCCCGCGTCGACCAGTGCGTGGCGTTCTTCGGCGCGGTCTCCAGCGTCCGCTTCACCACCGCGGCGACCTGCTCGTCGGTGACCGTCCGGGGCCCGCCGGACCGCGGCATGTCACCCAGCCCGGCGATCCGGTGTTCAACGAACCGCTTCCGCCAGCGGCCCACCGCATGCGGTGTCGAACCGAGCTGTGCGGCCACGTCCTTGTTGGACGCGCCGGTCGCGCCGGTCGCGCAGGCCAGGATGATCCGGCACCGCAAAGCCCACGCCTGCGGGGTGGAACGGCGCCGCACCCACCCCTCCAGCGCAGCCCGCTCCTCATCCGACAGGATCAACTCGGCCTTCGGCCGCCCAGTACGCGCCACCAGGCAACCCTACACATCTAAATAGAATTCCTGACTCAGAAGACTAGACCGTGTCCTACATGGTCAGGCGGATGAGGCGCTTGTAGCAGCACAGGGCAGCGGCGAGTCCGAGAAATGCCAGGTAGTTGCCTGGTTTCCGCTCGTAGCGGTGGTTGAGGCGGCGGTAGCCGGACAGCCAGGACATGGTGCGTTCGATGACCCACCTTCGGCGGCCAAGTCGCTCGCTGAACTCGATTCCCTTGCGGGCGATGCGGACCCCGATGCGCTTGCCCCATAGCCATCGCCGCAGGTGAGGCACGTCGTACGCCTTGTCCGCGTGAAGACGCCCAGGCTTGGAATCGGTCGCGTGGGGTTCGTGTCCCATGTGGAAATGGGACAGCATCGGCTTCAGGGCCTGGCTGCTGTGAGTGTTGGCCGCGGAGATGCCGACGCGTAGAGGCAGTCCGTTCGCATCGGACAGGACATGCACGGTGACATAGGGCACATCCCACCCGCCGAACACGAGGCCAACTACTACCGCGCAACCACCAAACCCCAGATCACAACCACAATCTGAAGCCTCTACCGAACCCGGAACGGTTCAAGCGCCGCTGGCAAGAGGGAACGTGGTGGTCTGTGTTCTGGAGGCGGGGCAAGCTCAGCGCCTCTGTCTCTTGGCGGGATGAGGGGCCGTCGGATACCCGAAAGCCGGCGGTGCCGCCTGGGAGGGGCCCGGCTGGTGACCGGCCTGGGGACTGGGGAACTGACCGGTGCCGGCCGCGGACACCAGATAGCTCCCCACCGGGTTGTGCGCCTCGTCCGAGGCAGGCAGAGCTCCCGGCAGCGGCACACCGGCCCCGCTCCAAGACTGCACAGCCCCCGCACCAGGCAGCCCCAGCCCGGGCTGCACACCACCGGCAACCACACCGGACAAGAAGTCCCGCTGCCGCGGTACCGCCGGGTCGATGTAGTAACCCGCCCCCTTCGGCCGTGGCTGCAGGGGAATCTGCGCATCCGCCAGCACCTTCGTCTCCGCCGCACTGACCACCCTCTCAGGGCTGAGGAGATCATGCATCCGCCTCCGGGCCGCGTTCTCCCACGCGGGCGCCGCGCCCTTCCTGGTCGCCGTGGGGAGGTGGCCGAGGGGGACCTGGGCCGTGTGCTCCGGCTCGCCGCTCAGGCCGTACAGCCGTGCGATCCCCATGGCTTTGCTGACATGCGCAGCCGCCCTGGTCTCATCACTGAGCCGCGGCACCGCCGGGTCGATGTGGTAACCCCCCTGCGGCCGTTGCTGCAGGGGGATCTGCGCTTCCGTCAGCGCCTTCATCTCCGCTTCACTGACCACCCTCGCAGGGTCGAGGAGATGATGCATCCGCAGCCGGGCTGCTTTCTCCCACTTGGGCGCGTCCTTCCTGGTCTGCGTGGGGAGGTGGCCGAGGGGGACCTGGGCGGTGTATTCCGGCTCGCCGCTCAGGCCGTACAGCCGTGCGATCCCCATGGCGTTGCTGACATGCGCAGCCGCCCTGGTCTCGTCACTGAGCCGCGGCACCGCCGGGTCGATGTGGTAACCCCCCTGCGGCCGTTGCTGCAGGGGGATCTGCGCTTCCGTCAGCGCCTTCATCTCCGCTTCACTGACCACATTCGCGGGGCTGAGGAGATGATGCATCCGCTTCCGGGCCGCGTTCTCCCACTCGGGCGCGCCCTTCCTCCGCGTGGGGAGGTGGCCGAGGGGGACCTGGGCCGTGTATTCCAGCTCGCCGCTCAGACCGTACAGCCGTGCGATCCCCATGGCGTTGCTGACATGCGCAGCCGCCCTGGTGTCGTCACTGAGCCGCGGCACCACCGGATCGATGTAGTAACCCCCCTGCGGCCGTTGCTGCAGGGGGATCTGCGCTACCGCCAGCACCTTCCCCTCCGCGTCACTGACCACCCTCTCGGGTTTGAGGAGGTTATGCATCCGCTGTCGGGCCGCGTTCTCCCACTCGGGCGCGCCCTTCCTGCTCTGCGTGGGGAGGTGGCCGAGGGGGACCTGGGCCGTGTATTCCAGCTCGCCGCTCAGGCCGTACAGGCGTGCCATCCCCAGAGCATGCCCTTGAAGGGAAGCCTGCTGATCCATGACATCCTCCATACGCAAACCACCGACAACACACCCCCTCAACGCAACACACTGCCCAACGGTTCAACACCCGCCTGCCTTACCGGTTTCGGCTCGTCGGGGTGAACTTCCGCGATGTGTCTGAGGGACGCGGCGTGATGGCTGTTTCCCGTGTTGTGTGAGGTATGCGGATGGGGGCGGGCTGAGTGCTGCGGGACGGCGGCGCCGGGAGACGGTGCGGATGCAGGCGGCCGAGATGTTCGAGCGGAAGGCCAAGCCGTCGGAGGTCGCGCGGCAACTGCGGGTGAGCCGGAAGTCGCCCTACCAGTGGCACCAGTTGTGGCGGGACGGTGGTGTGCAGGCTCTGGTCTCCTGTGGCCCGAGCGGTTCGCGGTGCCGTCTGTCCCCGCGCTGTCTGGAGAAGCTGGCCGCGTGTCTGGAGCAGGGTCCGGCCGCGCACGGCTGGGTTGAGGACCAGGTGTGGACCGCTTCAAGGGTGGCCACGCTGATCGGCAGGGAGTTCCACGTCTCCTACAGTGTCTCGGGAGCGACGAGGCTGATGCACCGGCTCGGCTTCAGCCCGCAGGTTCCCGCGCGCCGGGTCGCCGAGCGTGACGAGCAGGCCGTCACCACGTGGAAGGAGGCGACCTGGGCGGAGGTAAAAGAGCCCGGGCGGCCTGCGGGGGTTACATCTGCTTCGAGGACGAGGCAGGCTTCACCCGTCGGCCGCCCAGGGGGCGCACCTGGGGCCGACGCGGTGTGACACCGCAGGTGACGGTGAGCGGCCGACGCTCGGGGCGTCTGTCTGTCACCGGGCTGATCGCCATGCGGCCCGGCTCCCGGACCCGGCTGGGCTACCGCCTGCGCACCCCACCGAGGGGGCAAAGACAAACGTCCGATCTTGCCCGTCGCTCCAGTCACCAAAATCATGGCGTCTCCGTCATCAGGATCTACGCAAAGGGATGGTCTGCGCGCACCGCGACACAGGTTCTCCAGCCTCCCAAGGGGCGTATCGTTTGTGAAGTAGGCACCGTATAGGTATATAGGTGCCTGATGTAGACGGCGTGACGCAGAAGTCACTCACGCAGGTGCTTCGCAATCTCGAACGCGACGGCCTGGTCAGCCGTACCGTCTATCCGGCCGTCCCGCCACGGGTCGAGTACGCGCTCACCAGCCTCGGCCGCGACGCGGAAGCGTTCACCACGGCCATCGCGGACTGGTCCAGGGCAAACGCAGCCCGTGTGCATGCAGCACGCGGTGCTTACGACGCCCGCGTAGAAGAGGCGTGAGCGGCCGTTGTCAGAGGGGAGCCTGCGACGCCGATCAGGCCGGTGGCATGGCAGTGCGGGCAAAGCAGTGCTCGGCCTCGCCGCGGCCCTCTGCTGCTATGAACGACTCACTCGCCTCACGGCGTAGGTGGTGGACGAAGGGGGAGAGCCGGGTGGTGTCCTTGTGGCGGACGTCGAAGCCGTCGGCGCGGAGCTGGATGAGGATGGTGTCCCAGGGGCTCGGACCCAGGACTGCCGGCAGGGCCCCGCCGGCCCTGGGCGTCACCGTCCGTTCTCAGGCGTACCGGCACGGGGCGCGCGGCTTCCACGAGGAGAGCCGAACGGGATGTAGCCGACGCGTGACCACGTCCTACGTCTTCCTGCCGCGGCCGGTGCCGGGGGAGGACATCCCGGCTCCGGGCGGTCGGTTGAGGCAACGCCTCGGGTGCGGACCACCGCCCGTCGAAGGGAGACGCGCGCAGGGCATCACCGGTGAGCTCACCGACCGACCGAGCAGGAGGAACGGAAGCCGCGGAGGATCGTCCCGCGAGGAAGCACCGGTTCGGCCTCCGCCTTCGGATCGGCGCCCCACGCTCTCCCGCAGGCCCGGAACGCCTGGCGGCAGTGCTACCAGGGGAGACTCATCCCTTTCCAGGTGGTGAATGTCGCGGTGGGCCCGTCCGGTCCGAGCCGGGCAACGCGCACCACCTCGCGGGCGGCGTCCTCGACCGACTCCGTACCTTCGAAGTTGACCAGTCGGGTGCGCGCGAATCCCGGCGAGACGAGATTGATCTTGATGTCGGTTGCTTCCAGCTCGATCATCATGGACAGCGTCACTGCGTGGAGCGCCGTCTTCGACGCGGCATAGACCGGTTCGAAGGAGGAGTGATACGCGAAGGCCGGGTCGGCGGCAAGCGTCAGCGAGCCCAGTGCGCTCGTCACGTTCACGATGCGCGCGTCCGATGACTTGCGCAGCAGCGGCAACATGGCCTGGTACACCCGCAGGGGGCCGAAAACGTTCACCTCCCATACCGCCCGCACCTCGTCCAGCGAGGCAACGCTCGGCTTCGCCAGGGCGCGCAACTGGGCCATGTCCAAGGCGCCCGTACGGGTAGTGGAGATGCCGGCGTTGTTGACGAGGACGTCGAGCCGACCGGCCTCCTCGTCGATTCGCTCGGCGGCCGAAGCGACCGACGCTGCGTCGGTCACGTCGAGCTGGAGAGCGACGGCGCCGCCTCCGATCTCGGCGGCCGCCGTTTCGCCGCGGGCGAGATCGCGGGATCCGATGAACACGGTGACGCCATCTGCGGCCAACTCCTTCGCGACGTGCTTGCCCATGCCCTGGTTGGCTCCGGTGACGAGAGCGATGCGGTCCGTGGGCACAAGGCCCTCCCTTGTTCGATGTGGTGCGGTGGGTGAGCGCCTGTGCCACCCGGCACATCGCGCTGTTCGACAACCATGCGGGGCTTCCGGACGATGGGGGAGACCCGATCGAACCTGGTACTGAGAGGACCAGCCGACGGACGGCTGGGAGACAATGGGTTCATGCCGACGAGAATCAAGGCGGGGTTCGGTGAATACCTGCGCCTTCAGCGCGCCACGATGGCACCTCCTGGGCAGTCGGCCCGCGGGCCGGCGTCACGACGGCGGGTCCCCGGGCTGCGACGCCAGGAAGTGGCCGAAGCCGCCGGGATCTCCGTCGAGTACTACACCCGCCTCGAGCAGGGGCGGGCGCCCCGCCCGTCGCGGGAGATCCTTACCGCCCTGGCAGGAGCCCTTAACTTCACGGCCCCTGAGCGGGATCACCTGTTCCGACTCGTCGGCGAGCTGCCCCCGGAGCCGCTCGCCCCTGACTGCGAGGTGAGGCCAGGGCTTCTCCAACTGCTGCGGAACCTCGACGACACCGTCCCGGTCACCATCCACGACGGGCGCCTGGACGTGATGGCGCGTAACGCCGCCGCCGCTGAGCTCCTCGGAACGCAGCCTGGCAGGAGTCGGTACAGGCGCAACATCGTCCACCAAGGTTTCTCGGCTGCGGCATCCCGCATCCTCGGAGACGAGGGGGCCCACCGGTACGCCCGTTGGGCCACGGCTGAGCTGCGCTCTGCGATGGGCCGATACCCGGACGACGAATACCTCCGGTCCCTGTGCGCGGAGCTCTCAGCGACGAGTGCCACCTTCAGGAGCTACTGGGAGCGGGGCGAGGTCATGGCTGATCGGTCTGGCGTGAAGCGTCTGCGCCACCCGACACGAGGATGGCTGGTTTTCCAGAGCGAGATGCTGCACGACCCGGAGCGGGATCACTGGATTGTGATCTACTCGCCTTCCAGATGACTCGCCGCCGGACTAGGCGCTGTTTCTCGGATCATGTGCGGAGCCAGATGATGAGTGCTGCGAGGGTGACGGTGCCGAGGTAGATGTAAGCCCGTTTCTCGTAGCGGGTGGCGACGGCGCGGAAGCCTTTCAGGCGGTTGATGGCACGCTCGACGGTGTTGCGTTTCTTGTAGTGATCGCTGTCGAAGCCGGTGGGTCGGCCGCCGCGAGAGCCGCGGTTGAGCCGGTGTCTGCGCTGGTCACGTTGCTTGGGGATGGTATGGGCGATCCCGCGTCGTCGCAGGTAGCGGCGGTTGTTGCGGGACGTGTAGGCCTTGTCGGCCAGGACGTGGTCGGGCCGGGAGCGGGGTCGTCCGACGCCGATGCGGGGCACAGCTATCTGCCGCAGCACGGGCTCGAGTTGGGGGCCGTCACCGTAGTGGCCCGGAGTCAGCAGGAGCGCGAGGGGCCGACAGTGTCCGTCGGCGGCGAGATGGATCTTGGTGGTCAGTCCGCCGCGGGAGCGTCCCAGGCACTCGCCGAGGCAACCACCTCCTCCAGCCGGACGGCCAGTCTCCGCAAAACCGGACCGGCCTGTTTCGTCCCCGTGCGGGCCCCCTTTTGAGGGGGCGCGGGCGGCGGCACTTTGCGGGCGCCAGCGGCGTGCTGGTGAGCCCGCACCGCGGTGGAGTCCACCGACACGTCCCAGTCGACCCGACCTGCCGCATCCTCGGCTGCCTGGATCTTCGACAGCAGCATCTTCCAGGTGCCGTCCGCTGACCAGCGGCGATGGCGCTTGTAGACGGTCTCCCAGGGCCCAAAGCGCTCGGGCAGGTCGCGCCACTGCACGCCCGTCCGCACCCGGTACAGCACCCCGTTGATCACTCGCCGGTGGTCACTCCACCGTCCTCCACGCGTCCCGCCCCGCGGCAGAAACGACTCCAGCCGATCCCACTCCGCATTCGTTAAATCCCCACGACCCATAACTCCAGCCTGACCACAACATCCCTGTCATGTCAGGAGATCCGGGAAACAGCGCCTAGTGACCTGAGTCGAAGATTCGTCGTTGGTTGGGCATGAGTCGTCCAGGCCCGAAGATTCCGCCGTTGTCAGTGACTGATGCTCAACGGGCCGCGCTGGAGGGCTGGGTGCGTCGTCGCACGACGGCCCAGGCTCTGGCCCAGCGGTCGCGGATCGTGCTGGAGTGCGCCGAGGGGCACTCGATCATGGAGGTGTCCCGTCGGCTGCGGGTCACTCCGGACACGGTCCGCACGTGGCGGCGCCGCTTTCTCGAACGCGGTCTGGACGGCTTGTGCGACGACCCGCGCCCGGGCGTCCCGCGCAAGATCACCGATGCGGACGTCGAGCGGGTCATCGTCAAGACGCTCGAGGAAACCCCGAAGAACGCCACCCACTGGTCGACCAGGTCGATGGCGGCCGCCACGGGGATGTCGCAGTCGACGATCTCGCGGATCTGGCGGGCGTTCGCCCTGGCTCCGCACCGCTCACAGACGTTCAAGCTCTCCGCCGACCCGCTGTTCATCGACAAGGTCCGCGACGTCGTCGGCCTCTACCTCGACCCGCCGGAGAAGGCGCTGGTCCTCTGCATGGACGAGAAGTCGCAGATCCAGGCCCTCGACCGCTCCCAGCCAGTGCTGCCGATGATGCCCGGCGTTCCTGAACGCCGCAGCCATGACTATGTCCGGGCCGGCACCACCACTCTGTTCGCCGCCCTGGAAGTAGCGACCGGCAAGGTCATCGGCTCGCTTCACCGCCGCCACCGGGCCGCCGAGTTCAAGAAGTTCCTCACCAAGCTCGACAAGGAAGTACCGGTCGGCCACCAGGTCCACCTGATCCTCGACAACTACGCGACCCACAAGACACCCGACATCAAGAAGTGGCTGCTGACTCACCCGCGGTTCCACCTGCACTTCACCCCGACCAGCGCGTCCTGGCTGAACCTGGTCGAGCGGTGGTTCGCCGAGCTGACCCAGAAGAAGCTCAAGCGCGGCGTCCACCGCTCCGTCCAGGCACTCGAGCGCGACATCCGGACCTGGCTCGCCGACTGGAACGAACACCCCAGGCCCTTCGTCTGGACAAAGACCGCCGACGAGATCCTCGACAAAGTCGCCGCCTACTGCCGACGAATCTCTGACTCAGATCACTAGTACTGCAACGGTGCTTGCCGTGACTGCTGGCCAGCTCGGTCGTTGGTGTGGTCATGGGTGGGGACCTTGCTGATGTCAGGCTATGGGCGGGTGAACTCGAGGCGGTGCATGAGCGGTTCGTGCACCGGTTCAACCGGGAGGAGCCGCGTCAGTCTGCGCTTGCTTACATGCGAGGGCTGGTTGCTCCGCTGGAGCGGAAGAACGGCTGGACGCTTGCGGAGGAGGCCGGGCACGCGGGGCCCGATCGCATCCAGCGGTTGCTGAACCGGATCGAGTGGGACGCCGACGAGGTCCTGGACGACGTACGCGACTACGTCGTCGAACACCTCGGAGACCAGGATGCCGTCCTGATCGTCGACGACACCGGGTTCCTGAAGAAGGGCATCCGCTCGGCCGGCGTGCAAAGGCAGTACTCCGGTACAGCCGGACGCACCGAGAACTGCCAGATCGGGGTCTTCCTCGCTTACGCCACCGGCCGCGGTCGCACTCTGATCGACCGGCGGCTCTACCTGCCCACCTCCTGGACGGACGACCGGGAACGCTGTCACCGGGCGGGTATCGGCGACGAGGTCGCCTTCGAGACGAAGGTGGCCATGGCCAAGACGATGGTCCGCCGGGCCATCGCCGACACGATTCCGTTCCGGTGGGTGACGGCGGACGCCGCCTACGGCTTCAGCAAGGGCTGGCGCTTCGAGCTGGAGCAGGCTGATGTCTTCCACGTCATGGCCACCACCCGCCACGACACCGTCGTCACCCGCTTCGCCCTCGACCATCCCGTGCACGACCTGTTCCCCGGCCTGCCGCGGCAGAAGTGGAAACGCCGTTCCTGCGGTGAAGGAGCCCACGGCAGACGGATCTACGACTGGGCCCGCGTCGAGGTCCGGCCCTGGCACCGCGAGGACCGCCGGCACTGGGTTCTCGCCCGCCGCAGCGTCAGCCGGCCCGAGGAGATCTCCTACTACATCGCCTACTGCCCCGCCGGCACCACACTGGACGAGCTCATCCGCATCGCCGGCAGCCGCTGGGCGGTGGAGGAATGCTTCCAGACCGCCAAGCAGGAGTGCGGCCTGGACGACTACCAGGTCCGCCGCTATCCCGGCTGGCACCGCCACATGACCCTGGCCATGGCCGCCCACGCCTGCCTGACCGTCCTGCGAGCCCGACAACTGGACGTGGACAAAGCAGAAACGGATCCTCCCAGCTCATCCACCTCAGCCTCGCAGAGATCAGACGCCTGATCACCCGACTCACCACACGCCGTCCCACCCCGGTCGACCACATCCTGCACTGGTCGACATGGCGCCGCAGACGGCAACATCAAACTCGGCTCAGCCACTACAAACGACGCGGACACAGCCCCTGAAGAACTGCCCAGCAGTCACGGCAAGCACCGTTGCAGTACTAGGGCAAGTCGAGGTGTGCCGAAGAGATCAGAAGCCGTTGGCGACGGCGTCAGCGTGGAAGGCCGCGGGGCCCCACGCTAGAAGAGCGTTTTGTCCCGGCAAGGTTGTTTGGTTCGAGGTTCAGGTATTGCGCCAGTTCGGGGTGGATTCACTGGTGAGCCGTCGGCTTATGAGGTCGATCATGGCGAGGTGAATCATGGCTTCGGGCCGGTGGGGGTGGGTTTCGTAGTCGCGGGCCAGGCGGCGGTGATGCATGAGCCAGCCGAGGGTGCGTTCAACGACCCAGCGGCGGGGCTGGACGTGGAAGCCGCGGGTGGTGGGGTCGCGTTGGGCGATCTCGAGGTCGATGCCAAGGTGGGCGGCGTGTTCGACGGCTTTGGTCTTGTATCCGTTGTCGGCCCACACTTTGCGGATGCTGGGATGTTCGGCGGCGACCTGGTCCAGGAGCTGGGTGCTGGCGGCGGAGTCGTGGACGCTGGCGGCGGTGACGGTGACGGCCAGCAGGAGGCCGATGGTGTCGGTAACGATGTGCCGCTTGCGTCCGATGATTTTCCGGCATCGATGCCCTGGCTGGTGGCGAGGAGGCTGGTGGAGGTTTTCACGCTCTGTGCGTCGATCACGCAGGCCGACGGTTCGGCCTCCCGGCCTTCCTTCTGTCGTAAGAGCTGGCGGAGCAGGCCGTTGAGCTGGGCGAACACACCTTCCTGCTGCCACCTGGCGAAGTAGCCGTAGACCGTGTTCCAGTGCGGGAAGTCGTGCGGGTGGTAGCGCCATTGGACGCCAGAGCGGTCCACATACAAGATCACGTCCATGATGTCGCGCAGGTCATGCTCGGGCGGCCGGCCGAAGTCCAGAGCTCTGCCACGGCGCTCGAAACGCCAGGCCGCCAGGACCGGCTCGACCAACTCCCAGCGGGCATCGGACAGATCACTCGGATACGGGCGTCGCTTCGGCATGCCTCCGGCGTACCGCCGCAGACCGAGTGTGCCCAGGCGCACAGCGATGACGACGGAAGCACGCAGCTTGGGAAGCCGGGCATCCTGGGATGAGACAGGAACGAGCAGCACTCCGCCCCAACAGACACACCTCAGGACTCATCGACCCCAGCCACACCGGCTGCCCCTTTCGCATCGCATCCTCACCCACCGAGAATCCATCTAAAAACAGGTAAGACAGACGAAAACGACCTCTAGGCGCAATACCGGTGACTTTGAGTGGTGGTGGTCGTTGGGTGGGGTGTGCCAAGGCCTGGACAGGTGAAGTCGTCGGGTGACCGGTTGTCGGACCGGATCGCTCTGGGTGTGCTGGCGCGGGTGTTTCCGCCTGAGCTGGTGGAGGAGTGCGGGCGGGTCGAACTGCGCTCGCGGCTGCTGCCGGCGCGGGTGATGGTGTATTTTGTGCTCGCGATGTGCTTGTTCTCGGGGCAGGGTTATGAGGAAGTGGCCCGGCTTCTGACGCAAGGGCTGGAGCGGGTGCGGCGGTGGGACAAGCCGTGGCAGGTGCCGACGACGGCGGCGATCGGCCGGGCCCGCCGGCGGCTGGGGCCGGAGCCTTTGAAGATGCTGTTCGACCGGGTCTGCCGTCCGGTCGCCACCCAGGAATCGCTGGGGGCCTTGACCCTTGATCCCGGACACGCGAGACACTGGATCCTGAGGATCTGAGGACGGACATCTCGTGGTCATGGAGAACTGTCCGCCGCAGTTCAAGGCGGACGCGGTCGCACTGTACCGGTCGCGGCCCGAGGCGACGATCCGCCAGGTCGCGGCCGATCTGGGGATCGTCCCCGAGACGCTGCGGAACTGGGTCCGAGCGGCGGGTGCGAGCCGGCCGCGGGGGCGCCGGGCGGAGGTGTCGGCGGAGCCGCCGACGGTGTTGGAGGCGGAGAACGCGGCTCTGCGGAAGAAGGTCCCTGAGCTGGAGGAAGAGCGCGAGATTCTGCGGAAGGCGGCGAAGTATTTCGCCGGGGAGACGCGCTGGTGAACCGCTTCCAGTTCGTCGCCGACCACCAGCGCCGCTGCGGCGTGAAGCGGCTGTGCACCATCCTGGGCATCGCCCGCTCCAGCTTCTGCTACTGGCGGGCGACGGCTGCGGACCGGGCCGCCCGGCAGGCGGCCGAAGCCGCTCTCGCCGCACGGATACGGGCCGTGCACCGCGAGTCGGACGGCACCTACGGCGTTTCCAGGATCACCGCCGGGCTCCGCGAGGCGGGCGAGCGCGTCAACCACAAGCGGATCGCGCGGCTGATGCTGGGTGCCGGTCTGGCGGGCGTGCGTTTGCGCCGCAGGCACCGCACCACTGTTGCGGACCCGGCTGCGGCGAAGGCCCCGGATCTCATCGGCCGCGACCTCACCGCGAGTGAGCCGAACACGAAGTACGTCGGCGACATCACCTGTCTCCCGCTGGACGGCGGGAAGTTCCTGTATTTGGCCACCGTCGTCGGCCTCGCCTCACGCCGCCTGGCCGGCTGGGCGATCGCGGACCGCATGCGCACCGGCCTCGTCACCGACGCCCTGGCCGCCGCCCAGCGGACCCGCGGCAGCCTCGCCGGGGCGGTCATGCACACCGACCACGGAGCCCAGTACACCAGCCGGGCCCTCGCCGACGCCTGCCGCCAGGCCGGCGTCCGCCGGTCCATGAGCGCGATCGGCTCCAGCGCGGACAATGCACGCGCCGAATCCTTCAACGCGACGTTCAAACGCGAGACGCTCCAGGGCCGAAAGCACTGGTCCAGCGAACGCGAGGCCCGACTCGACGCGTTCCGCCGGCTCAACCGCCGCTACAACACCCGACGCCGTCATTCCCACCTCGGACAACGGAGTCCCATCGCCTACGAGACAGCACTCGAGACAACATCAACTACCCTGGCCCAAGCCGCATAACCCGTGTCCAAGATTCCGGGTCAAGGCCCGGGTGCCTGGTATCGGCGGTGGCGGCTGGTCGCGGTGGACGGCACCGTTTTCGATGTCCCGGACACCGACGCCAACGGCTCGTTCTTCGGCCGGCCCGGTTCGGGCCGTGGTCAGCAGCGTAGTGCGTATCCGCAGGTGAGGGTCACTGCATTGGTCGAGTGCGGGACGCATGCAGTGTTCGCCGCCGCGGCCGGCCCCCTGTCGCTCCACGAACAGCAGCTGGTTCCTGGCCTGCTGGACCGGGCCGAGCCGGGGATGCTTCTGATGGCCGACCGGGGCATCACCGGCTTCGACCTGTGGCAGGCAGCGTATGCCACAGGTGCGGACCTGTTGTGGAGAGTTCGCAAGAACATCGTCCTGCCCGTCCTGCAGTCATTCGACGAGGCTCTTACCTCTCCGAGATCGTGGCGAGCAAAGACCGCGACCGCCGCAGCCCATTCCCGGTCCGCGTCGTCGAATACCGGCTCGACGGCCGCGACGAGGACACCCTCTACCGCCTGATCACCACCATCTGCGACCCCGACCAGACTCCCGCCGCCGAGCTCGCCGCGCTCTACCACCAGCGGTGGGAGATCGAGAACACGCTGGACGAGATCAAGACCCATCAGGGCGGCCGGCAACTCGTCCTGCGTTCGCAGTATCCCGACGGCATCGAGCAGGAGATCTACGGATTCCTCCTCGTCCACCGCGCACTGCGCGACGTCATGCACCAGGCCGCTTGCGAAGCCGGCCTCGATCCCGACCGGATCTCCTTCACCCACGCCCTCAACGCCGCCCGCCGCCACGTCACCGCCCAGGCGGCACTTTCCCCCTTCACGACTCACACAAGCACTGACGCGCACCACCTATGAACTGCTCGAACAACTCCTCTCACCCCGCAGGCGACGTTCCAACCCCCGCGTAATCAAACGCAAGATGACCAACTGGCACCTCAAACACCCCCGCCATCGGCTCACACCATCACGCTGGTCCCACCCACCAAACCAACCAGCAGGCGCCTGAAAACAACCTTAAATCACCGGTATTGGGGCTAGGCGGTGTCCTACATGGCAGTTGGTCGTTGGGCTGCGTATGGGGCGGGGTACGTGGAGTTGGATTGTTCCGGACGGCTTGTGGGAGATCGCCAGGCCGTTGATCCCGGAGGACCGGGTTCGGCCGCAGGTCGGCGGGAAGCAGAACACGCCTGATGAGACGCTATTCGCAGCGATCATCTATGTGCTGGTCAGTGGATGTGCCTGGCGAGCTCTGCCGCCGTGTTTCGGGATATCGAAGGCGACCGCACACCGCAGGTTCATGATCTGGTCGAGGGCCGGCGTGTGGGGGCGCTTGCATGAAGCCGTCGTTCACCGGCTCGATGACGCGGGCCTTGTCGATGCTCCCGTGTGGTCCTCGACTCAGCTCATGTGCGCGCTAAAAAAAGGGGCGAACACACAGGTCCGAGCCCCGTGGACCGAGGCAAACCGGGTCCCAGGATGCACATCCTGTCGGACGCGAACGGGCTGCCCCTGGTCGTCTCACCGCGGCGAGCGTGCAGGACTCCAGCGCCGGCGCCCGGCTCCTGGATCAGGTCACCGCCGACCATCCCGGGATCCGCAAGGTCTGGGTCGACGGCGGCTACCGTCAGCACCTAGTCGAGCTCGCCGCCACCTTGGGAATCGATATGGAAATCACCGCTCGCAAGCCCGGGACCAGGGGCTTCGCCCCGGCCCCGAAAAGGTGGGCGGTCGAGTGGACCTACGGCTGGCTCATGCTCCACCGCCGCCTCGCGCGTGACTACGAAACCCTTCCCAGCCGCTCCGAAGCGGTGATCCATACCGCTATGACCGACCTCATGGCCCGCCGCCTCACCGGCGAGAACACCACCTCCTGGCGCGACCCGACGAAAGCCGTGAAGCAACCGATTACGGGATGAAACATTGGACGAAAACGACCTCTCAGGACAGGCGGGTGTTGAACCGTTGGGCAGTGTGCTGCGTTGAAGGGTGTGTTGTCGGTGGTTTGCGTATGGAGGATGTCATGGATCAGCAGGCTTCCCTTCAAGGGCATGCTCTGGGGATGGCACGGCTGTACGGCCTGAGCGGGGAGCTGGAATACACCGCCCAGGTCCCCCTCGGCCACCTCCCCACGCGGACCAGGAGGGGCGCGCCCGAGTGGGAGAACGCGGCCCGGCAGCGGATGCATCATCTCCTCAGCCCTGCGAATGTGGTCAGTGCAGCGGAGATGAAGGTGCTGGCGGATGTGCAGATCCCCCTGCAGCAACGGCCGCAGGGGGGTTACCACATCGACCCGGCGGTGCCGCGGCTCAGTGATGAGACCAGGGCGGTTGCGCATGTCAGCAACGCCATGGGGATCGCACGGCTGTACGGCCTGAGCGGCGAGCCGGAATACACCGCCCAGGTCCCCCTCGGCCACCTCCCCACGCAGAGCAGGAAGGGCGCGCCCGAGTGGGAGAACGCGGCCCGACACCGGATGCATAACCTCCTCAAACCCGAGAGGGTGGCCAGTGCAGCGGAGATGAAGGCGCTGACGGAAGCACAGATTCCCCTGCAGCAACGGCCGCAGGGGGGTTACCACATCGACCCGGCGGTGCCGCGGCTCAGTGACGACACCAGGGCGGCTGCGCATGTCAGCAAAGCCATGGGGATGGCACGGCTGTACGGCCTGAGCGGCGAGCCGGAATACACCGCCCAGGTCTCCCTCGGCCACCTCCCCACGACAGCCAGGAAGGGCGCGGCGCCCGCGTGGGAGAACGCGGCCCGGAGGCGGATGCATGATCTCCTCAGCCCTGAGAGGGTGGTCAGTGCGGCGGAGATGAAGGCGCTGACGGAAGCGCTGATCCCTCTGCAGCCACGGCCGAAGGGGGCGGGTTACTACATCGATCCGGCGGTACCGCGGGAGCGGGACTTCTTGTCCGGTGTGGTTGCCGGTGGTGTGCAGCCCGGGCTGGGGCTGCCTGGTGCGGGGGCTGTGCAGTCTTGGAGCGGGGCCGGTGTGCCGCTGCCGGGAGCTCTGCCTGCCTCGGACGAGGCGCACAACCCGGTGGGGAGCTATCTGGTGTCCGCGGCCGGCACCGGTCAGTTCCCCAGTCCCCAGGCCGGTCACCAGCCGGGCCCCTCCCAGGCGGCACCGCCGGCTTTCGGGTATCCGACGGCCCCTCATCCCGCCAAGAGACAGAGGCGCTGAGCTTGCCCCGCCTCCAGAACACAGACCACCACGTTCCCTCTTGCCAGCGGCGCTTGAACCGTTCCGGGTTTGTTAGAGACTTCAGATTGTGGTTGTGACCTGGGGTGCTACCTGCCGCATGATTTCCCGCACTGGAACACCGTCTACGGCTACTTCGCCAAGTGGGCGGACGAGGGTGTGTTCGCTCAGCTCAACGGTCTGCTCCGGCAACTGCTGCGGGAGAAGGAAGGGCGGGAGGGCGAGCCTTCAGCGTGCGTGACCGACGCCCAGAGCGTGAAGACCCCGACCAGTGTCCCGGCCTCTGGTCAGGGCATCGACGCGAGCGAGAAGATCGTTGGCAGGAAGCGGAGCATCGTCATCGACACGCTCGCCCTTCTCCTCGCCGCGCTGGTCACCGCAGCGAGCGTGCAGGACTCCAGCGCCGGCGCCCGGCTCCTGGATCAGGTCACCGCCGACCATCCCGGGATCCGCAAGGTCTGGGTCGACGGCGGCTACCGTCAGCACCTAGGGCTCGTCAGTTCTTCAGGTGGGCGATGCCGTGCTCGATCCGGATCCGGCTTGAGGAGTGTGCCTTGCGCTGGCGTTCGTGCCTCTCCTCGTACCAGTCCGGGGCGTTCTTCTTGAACTTGAGGTGCGGTGGCCTCACCATCCGGCCGCCGGTCTGTGCGCCCAGGATCTGGTAGTCGGCATCGGCGAGGATCTCCACCGCAGGCCCGTCGACCAGGAGCCTGACCAGCCCCAACTGGCGGGCTTGGGTGATGTCCGCGCAGCTTGCGGGCCGTGCTGGGCTGCACCACAGCACGCGGCCTTCGCCGTCCGTGACCACCATGGACTTGACGGCGTTCTGCTTGTTCTTGCCGGAGATGAACTTGTCGCGGTCCTTGCGTCCGGCGGCTGGGCGGCGAACCCGGATCTCGGTACCGTCGACGATGCCGGTCGTCCCGCTCGCGCCGAGGTGGTCGATGACCTCGGCCAGAGACCGCAGCCGCACGTCGGGGCTGACGGGGCAGCCTCGCTCGGCGAGCAGAGGCCGCACCTCACCGACGGCCCGGGTGATGGTGGAGCGGTCCACGCCGAACCAGCAGGCCAGCACGTCATGGGTGACCCCGTGCCGAAGATGGACGAGCGTGGCCAGGAGCCGGTCGACGAACACCAGCCGGTGCCTCGCGCCTGCGCCCACGGACCGTTTCCGCGGCCGGTAGGTGAGCCGTGCCTGGTGACGCCCATGCCACAACGCGCCTACTTCAGCCACGAGTTCAGAAATCACGTCAGCCGACAGGCCCGTGATCCTCCGGTCGCTGATGATCGCTGCACGAGACGTGTTCCCCACCACATAACCATGATCGACGATCAGGTGCCCGACGTCTCACCGCTTACCGTGCACGAGCTCGTTAGGTGTCTGGCATGCGGGGAGCCTCGGTCACGTCGGGAGGCTAGCGGTGTTCGCGCACCTCGGCCTCCGGGTGGCGGACCTCGACGACCGCCTTGCCGTGCAGGGTGCGGGTGAGGAGCCGGCCGACCGCCTCGTCGACGCGGTGCCAGGAGCCCCGCCACGCCACCGACGGAGTCAGTGCTCCCTGGGTGACCTGCTCGCCCAGCCAGCTGAGGTCGGGCGACAAGGGAGCGCCATCGAGCTGGTGGAAGGTGACGATGCTGCGGTTGTGACGCGTCGGGCCTGCGATGAGCGCACCCGGCGGGAACGACTCCGGTTCCGGAGCGACGTGTCCGAGGGCTACGAGCACACCGTCCCGCTGCAGGAGGTCGAATGCCTCCACGAGGAGCTGACCACCGACGCACTCGATGACCCCGTACACGGGCCCGGCGTATTCGCTGGGTCGGGAGACCACCTCAGCGGCACCAAGGGAGCGGAGTTCGTCGGCGTACGGCCCGGGCGAGCTGGTGACCGCGACCACCGCGGCCCCGCCCATGCGTGCGAGTTGCACCGCGTAGCGTCCCACGCCCCCGGTGGCACCCGTGACCATGACGGTTCGGCCGAGGATGGGGCCGATGCGCCGTAGTGCGCGCAGGGCGCTGTTGGCGGCGACCGGGATAGTACTCATCGCGCCGAGATCCGCGCTCGGGGGGACAACGCCGAGTGTCGCGGTGTCCACCGCCCGGTACTCCGCCCAGCCGTTCGCCTCGTCGAGTGTGACGACGGACGTTCCCACGGAAGGCCCGGAGCCGTCGCGGGCTGCCTCGACGACATGCCCGGCGGCTTCCCACCCCGGGACGGCACCGTCGGGCAGCTCGCGCGCGGTCACGACGTCCCCGTAGTTCAACGAGAAGGCCCCCACCTTCACCAGCACCTGGGAAGGGCCGGGCCGAGGTGTTTCGACCTCACCCACCCGCAGCCCAGTGCCAAGAGCGTGGTCGACCATCAGTGCCCACATGGAAAGCTCCCTCGAATTGCCCCTGAGGGGCATATGCTACCAGGAGGCAATAGAAGTGCTCGCGGTAAGCTGTGCGAATGGATGGCGTCAGACTGGCCGACGGTGACGCGGGGGCACCGCAGACGCTCCGGCAGCGCAAGAAGGCGCAAACCCGCCAGGCCCTTGTGGTCGAGGCCCTGCAGTCCTTCACCCGCCACGGCGCGGACGCGGTGACCCTCGACGACTTGTGTCTTCAGGTGGGTGTCTCGAAGCGCACGTTCTTCCGGTACTTCACCAGCAAGGAAGACGTAGCGATGACGCCTCTGCAAGATATGTGGCGTGAGTTCCTGCGCCGACTGGAGTCGGAGCCGCAGCCCCGCGGCACGGACACGGCGGTGCTCTCCTTACTGCACGACACACTGGTAGCCTCCATTCGAAAATGCGCGAATCGGGATGCGAACTGGACCCGTCTCGTGCGCCTGGCGCTCGGGCTCGATGCCGCTCACCCGTCGTTTGCCGCTCATAATCTCCGGTTCTGCGACGAGGCCGTTCAGGCGGCACTGAACGCTGTCGCTCCCATCCTGGACATCTCGGTCACGGACGATCCCAGACCCAGGCTTCTGCTCGACCTCTTCCTAGTCGCCTCCCGCAGCGCCCAGCGCGCCTGGACCGTGCGTACAGGCGACGAAGCGAGCGCGGAGAGCCTCATCGTCCTCGTTGACCACACTGTCGCCGCGCTTCCGGCGAGCCTCGAACTCGAAGCCTCTCGATCTTGACCGCTTCGGGCCCACGCCTCGTGCTCGGCTGCGGGCTAAGCTGTATTGACGCGCAGGGTTGTTCACACGGGTGATCGGTGGGTGCGGTGTGGCAGCGGTGGTGGTTGTAGGTGTGCAGGGAGTCTGCAAGGGCTGCTGTTCGTTGGGTCTGGTGCAGGTTCGGGTGACAGGTTCGGTCACGCGGCCTGGAGGGCCGGCGTGGTCATGACGGTCTCGAATTCGATGGGGGTCAGCCGGCCGAGTGAGGCTTGTCTGCGGCGTCGGTGGTAGGTCCGCTCGATCCAGGTCACGATCGCGGTCCGGAGTTCTTCGCGGGTGGCCCAGACGCAGCGGTCAAGGACGTTCTTCTGCAGCAGGCTAAAAAAGGACTCCATGGCCGTGTTGTCGCCGGCAGCTCCGACTCTCCCTATCGATCCGGCCATCCGGTGCCGGTCGAGGGCCCGGACGAACTTCCGGGAGCGGAACTGCGATCCACGGTCGCTGTGCAGAATGCAGCCGTCGACGTCTCCACGCCGGGCCACGGCGTTGTCCAGGGCGGTCACGGCCAGGCGGGACTTCATCCGCTCGTCGATGGAGTAGCCCACGATCCTGTTGCTGAAGGCGTCTTTGATCGCGCAGAGATAGAGCTTGCCTTCAGCTTGCCTTCCCCGGTGGCGTGCTCGGTGATGTCGGCGAGCCACAGCCGGTTCGCACAGGCCGCGGTGAAGTCACGGCGGACCAGGTCGTCGTGCACCGGCGGGCCGGCCTTCCTGCCCTTGCCGCGTTTCTTGCCGGACACGCTCCACCAGCGGTTGTCCCGGCAGGTCCGCCATGCAGTCCGGTCCGCCATCACGGCTCCGGCGCGGCGCGCTTCGTCGGCCAGGAAGCGGTAGCCGAACTCCGGTTCGTCACAGTGCGTGTCGAACAGCGCGTTCGCGCGATACGCCTCCTCCAGCATGGCATGGGTCACCGGCTGGTCCAGCCAGCGGTAGTAGGGCGGTCTGGCGAGCTTCAGCACCCGGCATGCAACCGTGACGGGCACCCCGCCCCCGGCCAGCTCCTTCACGAGCGGGTAGATCCTTTTCCCGGCAGATGCGCCTGCGACAGGTAGGCCGCGGCCCGCCGCAGAACCTCGTTCTCCTGTTCCAGCAGCTTGATCCGCCGCCGAGCTTCCCGAAGCTCGGCGCTCTCCTGGCTGGTCGTCCCGGGCTTGGTCCCGTCGTCGATGTCCGCGCGACGCATCCACTTCCACAACGTCATCGGATGCACCCCGAAGTCGGTGGCCACCTGCTCGACCGCCACACCCGGGCCGCGGTTCCTCGCGACCCGCACGACGTCCTGGCGGAACTCTTCCGGATGCGGCTTGGGCACAGCGACATCCTTCCCACCCGCCCCACAGGGCAAGCCAGTTCAGATGTCACCGCTCGTGCGGCAGACCCGTTCGTAGTTGCTGGTGTAGGGCCGGTGGTAGGCCCATTCGTCGAGCAGGGCGCGGTGGAAGCGTTCGACTTTGCCGATGCTCTTATAGCTGTCAAGGAAGGTCAGGCTGCGGTTGTTAGATCGTCGCGGGCAGATGGCTGTGCTGGGGTTCGCGGGACGAGTAGGCCGTAGACCTCACGGGCGATGTGTCGTTTCAAGCAGCGAATGATCTCGGTCTTCGTCTTGCCTTGGGCTGTTCTGCGGGCCATGTAGGCGCGTGTGCTTGGCTCCCATGCCATGCGGCTGACGGTGATCATGTAGAGGGCGTGGTTGGCCTGACGGTCGCCGCCACGGTTGAGGCGGTGGCGGCTGGTCTTGCCGGAGAACGCAGGGATCGGGGCGACGCCACAGAGGTGGGCGAAGGCAGACTCTGAGCGAATGAGTCCTGGGGTGTCGCCGACAGCGACGAGCAGGGCTGCGACGGTCTCGACACCGAGTCCTTTTACGGCCATGAGTTCCGGTGCCGCCCGGGTGACGAGCCGCTGCAGGTGACGGTCCAGCTCTGATATCTCGTCGTCGAGCTGCAGGTAGCGGTGGGCGATGGACCGCATGGCCAGTTTGGTGACCGTGGCCAGAGTGTCTGGTTCAGCCCTTGGGCGCCACCGTGTGACAGTGCGGATCAGTTCCATTCGGTGCAACCCGCGGATGTGTTCGCGAAGGACGTCGGGAACGGTGCCGATCAGGGCTTTGAGCTGGTTGACGGCTTGCGTGCGGGCCTTCATCGCACTGCGTCGGGCGACCCGCAGGGCCCGGATCATCTCGCCAGCGCCGTCACCGGACTTCGGGGTCGATGTCGCGGTCCCGCCCTGCACTGCCCGTGCGGCGGCTTCGGCATCGACGACATCGGACTTGCCGCGACGGCGGCGTGTCTGACGGTCGGGCCGGTTGACCTCGACGACACGGTGGCCGTGTTGCCGCAGCCACCTGGACAGGCCGGCACCGTAGCAGCCGGTGCCTTCCAGACCCACCTGCTCGACGATGCCGAGATCGGTGGCCCACGCTTCCAAGGATGCGTAGCCAGCTGGTGTCGACGGGACAGCGAGCGTGCCCAGCCGCCGCCCGAGCTGGTCGAGAGCAACAGCGACATGGACGTCTGCGTGGGTGTCGACTCCTACTAGAGGTTGTCCCGTAACCAGTGGTGCGGCTGGTGCGTTGGTCGGGCATGGGTGGGGTGATCTCAGCAGATGATCCGAAGTGGATCGAGCGGTTTGCGGGTCTGACCGAGGTGCAGTTCGCGAGGCTGGTGGCACTGGTACGGCGCCGGGGTGGCGACGTTCAGCGTGGTCGGCCGTGGCGGCTGTCGCTCGAGAACCGGGTGTTGCTGGTGGCGACGTACTGGCGCACGAACCTCACATTGCGGCAGGTGGCGCCGCTGTTCGGAGTCTCGAAGTCCGCGGCCGACCGCATCTTGGACCACCTCGCACCGCTGCTGGCCATCTCGCCCGCGCGCCGGCCGCGCAAGGACACCGTTTACATCGCCGACGGCACCCTGGTGCCCACCCGTGACCGCAGTGTCGCCGCGTCCAGCAAGAACTACCGGTACTCGACCAACCTGCAGGTCGTCATAGACGCCAACAGCCGCCTGGTCGTGGCCATCGGTCTCCCGCTGCCCGGCAGCCGCAACGACTGCCGGGCCTTCACCGAGTCCGGCACCGACCAGGCCTGCCGCGGCGCCCCGACCATCGCGGACGGCGGCTGCCAAGGCACCGGCCTCCTCATCCCGCACCGCAAACGACGAGGCCAGAGCCACCTCAGCCCATCGCAGGAGGCTGAGAACGCCGTCCACCGCCGGGCACGAGCACGTGCGGAACATGCCCTGTCGCGATTGAAGAACTGGAAGATCCTGCGGGACTGCCGACTCAAGGGCAACGGAGTTCACCAGGCCATGCTCGGCATCCCCCGGCTACACAACCTGGCCCTCACTGGATAACCCACACCCCAAACGGGAAAACCTCTAGCTTGATCTTTAACGTGCGGCGTCGAACGGTGCGTCGTACTTGATCACTCGGTTCGGTGTCCGCCGTACACGGAAGCGGCCTTCGTCTGAACATGTGCTCCGACCAAGGAACACACACGTCCAGCACAAAGGCCGTGAGGATGAGTCTGCTGCATCGCGATGTCCGGCGAGAGCCGCCAGTCGAACTGTCACGCTTCCGGGGCGAGTTCTACTCCTGTCTCACCGCTCGTTCGGATGCGCTGTTCGAGCTGGCGGATGCGGTTCTGTGCGGTGATGGGCCGGTGAGATCCCTGGCCGAGCTGTCGCTGGTGGGCGAACACCGCCGAGGGCACGGAGGACTCTACGCCGCTGTCTCAAAGGGCCGGGTCGATGCGGATCGGATGCGGCAGGCTCTGGCCTTGGTGTCCCTGCCGCGGGCGGCCGACGGCCGGCTGGTCCTGGCCGTCGACATCACTTGCTGGCTGCGGCCGGACGCCCACACCTCACCGGAGCGGATCCTGTGTCACACCTACGGCCGGGGCAAGGACCAGCACATCCCCGTCCCCGGCTGGCCGTACTCGATCATCTGCGCGCTCGAGCCGGGCCGCAGCTCGTGGACCGCCCCGCTGGACGCTCTGCGTCTGGCGCCCGGGGACGACAGCGCCACCGTCACCGCCCGGCAGTTGCGCGAACTGGTCGAGCGGCTGATCACCGCAGGCCAGTGGCAGGTCGGTGATCCGGATGTCCTCGTCATCGCGGACGCTGGGTACGACGCGCCCCGCCTGGCCCACCTCCTGCGGGATCTGCCGGTGAAAGTCCTGGCCAGGATGCGGTCGGACCGCGTCCTGCGCAGGCCAGCCCCGCCACGGCAGCCTCACACCATGGGCCGGCCGCCCCGGCACGGCGGCGAGTTCGTCTTCGGGCAGCCTGACACCTGGGGCACCCCGGACACCCACACGGTCACCGACACGCGCCTCTACGGCACCGCCGTCGCCCGGTCCTGGGACCGGCTCCATCCCAAGCTCACCCACCGTTCTTCCTGGGCCGCGGCCGACGGCTCACTCCCGATCGTCGAGGGGACAGTGATCCGCTTGGACATCGATCATCTGCCCAGCGGAGCCACCCCGAAGCCGGTCTGGCTGTGGTGGTCGGGCACCGGCGCCACCGAAGCGGACGCCGACCGACTCTGGCAGGCATACCTGCGTCGCTTCGACATCGAGCACACCTTCCGCCTGTTCAAGCAGACGCTCGGCTGGACCTGCCCCAAGATCCGCACCCCCGAGGCGGCCGACCGCTGGACCTGGCTGATCCTCGCGGCTTACACCCAACTGCGGCTGGCCCGGCCACTCGCAGCCGACCGGCGTCGCCCATGGGAGAGGCCCATTGCCTCAGACAGGCTGACCCCGGCACGGGTCCGCCGCGACTTTCGGCACATCCGCCCCACGGTCCTCTGCCCGGCCGGGGCACCGAAATCCACCCGCCCCGGACCTGGACGACCTCCCGGCCGGAAGATCTTCCCTTGAGTAAGACCTCGGACCTGAGCATCGCATCAATCAGCGGCGCGACCTCGTCCACCACCCGTCGAGCGCGCTGACCTGCCGCTTCTCTCTTCGGCGGTGCGATCGAAGCGGGATCTGTCAGGTACTTGCTCACCGTCCGACGGTTCAGCCCGGTCTCCTTCGCGATCTCCCACAGGCTCATCGCACCGGACTCATACAGCGAACGGAACCGCCTCAACTCCAGCCACCGATGCGGATCCAAGACCACCGTCAGCCGCCTCCCTGCCGCCCCGAACCGACAGCAGCAGCAGACTCGCGGCCCTCACCCCATCACCGCACCGGCAACGGTGCACTTTCATCCGTACGAGGTGGCGCACGTTCGCTTGTACGCCGACAATGCGGCCCCTCGAAGTGGTCCAGGCCCAGACCGTGCTTGAGTTCGCGGTAGTCGTGCTCGATCCGCCAGCGCATCTTCGCCCAACGCACCAGGTCAGCGACCGGGGTGGTGGCGGGCAGATTCGAAATCCAGTACCCGCTCGGAGCGTCCTGGCCCTCCGGCCATTCGACCAGGAGTGTCTGGGTGGGCAGGACGCCGTCCCACCTGCTGCGGCCGCCACCCGCCTCCTGGGCTGCGGCCACAGGCTGCTTGCCCGCAGGCCTCACGGTCAGCACCGCGAACCGTGAGGCCATCGCGCCCTTGCTGCCCTGTCGCCAGGTCACCTCGGTGAGCCAGCCGGCACCGGCCTCGACCGCGAGGACCGAGACGGCTCGTGGCGAAGTGCGGTAGCGGGCCAGCGTCGGCGGACCGAGCCCGCGGTAAGCAGGCTGGAGCGGCTCGGCATCCTCCGGGTGGGCGACTTCCTTCCCGGTCAGGGCGAGAACATAGGACAGCCCACGCTGTTCCAGACCGGTCCGGAAGGGGGTACTGACGCCGTAGCCAGCGTCGGCGACCACCACCGGCGCCTTCAGCTGCCACTCGCCGAGCGTGTCGAGCAGGCCGAGCGCGAGACGCCATTTCTCCTGGTGGACGATGACGTCAGGTACTCCCCCCCTGCGGCATCGGTCCGGATCGGCCGTCCGCTCGCGCCGCAGATACAACTGCCAGTTCAACGGGCACGACGCGGTGTCGGTGGCGGCGTGGACGCTGACCGCGACCTGGCAGTTCGCCCGTTTGCCGACGGCTCCGCAGTACTGGCGTGCAACGCCGGCCGACGCGGTGCCGCACTTGGGGAACGACACGTCGTCGATAACCCAGACCTCGGGCGGGATCACCTCGGCGATCCGCTCGGCGGTCCGCCGACTGACCGGCAGCGGGTCCCACGGCGACTGGTTCACGAACTGCTGCAGGGCCTGCATGTTCCCGTCCGGCAGCCGCTCGGCCATCGGCTGGACCGACTTCCGCCGGCCATCGAGCATCAGGCCCCGCAGATAACACTCGCCCCAACGCCGCTGATCCCGACGCGGCAACGACCCGAATACATCGGCAACAAATCCCGCTAACTCGCCCCGGAGCCGTTCCACTTCCCCCAGCTTCACTCTGGGAGGTTGCCCACCACCAGCCGAGATCACTCAACGTAACGAAGCGCTACTAGGGTCTGACTATGGGATCAATGGGGGATAGTCCCCGGAGCCGTTGGGCGTTCGTGGGCAAAACGCTGGCCACGCGGCCATGGCTGATCGTTAGCTGGGTTCTGCTGGCAGGTGTGGCGGTTGCTGCCTGGAAGTTCGTGCCGCAACCGTGGAGCGCGGGCGTCTATCCCGTGGTCTTGTTTGTCGCACTGTTGCTGTTTTCCCGGGCGTCAACTCAGAAGGAGTGAGCCCGCTCAGGATCGGAGCCAGAGCCGGATCGCTGCGGCCGTGACTGTGCCGTGGAAGACGTACGCCCTCTTGTCGTAACGGGTAGCGACCGCGCGGGAGTTCTTGAGCCGGTTGATGGTCCGCTCGACCTCGTTGCGTCGCCGATAGCGGTCGCGGTCGAAGCCGGCGGGCCTGCCCCCGTTGCTGCCGCCTGCGGCGGCGGTTGGCCCGCTGGTCCTTCGGTTCCGGGATCGTGTTCCGGATGTCGCGTCTTCGCAGGTAGCGGCGGTTTTGGCGAGAGCTGTGTGCCTTGTCGCCGCTGACGTGGTCCGGCCGGGTCCGGGGCCTTCCGCCCAGTGGCCGCGGAACTCGGATCCGGTCCAGGACCTCGATCATCTGCGGTGCGTCGCCCCATTGTCCCGGCGTGAGCAGGAGGGGCATGGGGCGGCAGCCGCCTTCGCCGGCGAGGAAGGTCGCAAGGGTGGGAATCGGCTCAGCATTCAAGCGCCGTCGGCAAGGGAGAAGGTGGTGGTCTGTGTTCTGGAGGCGGGGCAAGCTCAGCGCCTCTGTCTCTTGGCGGGATGAGGGGCCGTCGGATACCCGAAAGCCGGCGGTGCCGCCTGGGAGGGGCCCGGCTGGTGACCGGCCTGGGGACTGGGGAACTGACCGGTGCCGGCCGCGGACACCAGATAGCTCCCCACCGGGTTGTGCGCCTCGTCCGAGGCAGGCAGAGCTCCCGGCAGCGGCACACCGGCCCCGCTCCAAGACTGCACAGCCCCCGCACCAGGCAGCCCCAGCCCGGGATGCACACCACCGGCAACCACACCGGACAAGAAGTCCCGCTGCCGCGGTACCGCCGGGTCGATGTAGTAACCCGCCCCCTTCGGCCGTGGCTGCAGGGGAATCAGCGCTTCCGTCAGCGCCTTCATCTCCGCCGCACTGACCACCCTCGCAGGGCTGAGGAGATGATGCATCCGCTGCCGGGCCGCGTTCTCCCACTTGGGCGCGTCCTTCCTGGCTGTCGTGGGGAGGTGGCCGAGGGGGACCAGGGCGGGGTGCTCCAGCTCGCGGGTCAGGCCGTACAGCCGTGCGATCCCCATGGCGTTGCTGACGTGCGCAGCCGCCCTGGTGTCGTCACTGTGCCGCGCTACCGCCGGGTCGATGTGGTAACCCCCCTTCGGCCGTGGCTGCAGGGGGATCTGCGCATCCGCCAGCGCCTTCATCTCCGCGTCACTGGCCACCCTCTCAGGGTTTCGGAGATCATGCATCCGCTTCCGGGCCGCTTTCTCCCACTCGGGCGCGTCCTTCCTGGCTGTCGTGGGGAGGTGGCCGAGGGGGACCTGGGCGGTGTATTCCGGCTCGCCGCTCAGGCCGTACAGCCGTGCGATCCCCATGGCGTTGCTGACATGAGCAGCCGCCCTGGTCTCATCACTGAGCCGCGGCACCACCGGATCGATGTGGTAACCCCCCTGCGGCCGTTGCTTCAGGGGGATCTGTGCTTCCGTCAGCGCCTTCATCTCCGCTGCACTGACCACATTCTCGGGGTCGAGGAGATGATGCATCCGCTGCCGGGCCGCTTTCTCCCACTTGGGCGCGTCCTTCCTTCGCGTGGGGAGGTGGCCGAGGGGGACCTGGGCGGTGTATTCCGGCTCGCCGCTCAGGCCGTACAGCCGTGCGATCCCCATGGCGTTGCTGACATGAGCAGCCGCCCTGGTGTCGTCACTGTGCCGCGGTACCGCCGGGTCGATGTGGTAACCCCCCTGCGGCCGTTGCTTCAGGGGGATCAGCGCCGCCGCCAGCACATTCCCCTCCGCGTCGCTGACCACCCTCTCAGGGTTGAGGAGGTTATGCATCCGCTGTCGGGTCGCGTTCTCCCACTCGGGCGCGCCCTTCCTGCTCCGCGTGGGGAGGTGGCCGAGGGAGACCTGGGCGGTGTGCTCCAGCTCGCCGCTCAGGCCGTACAGCCGTGCCATCCCCAGAGCAAGCCCTTGAAGGGAAGCCTGCTGATCCATGACATCCTCCATACGCAAACCACCGACAACACACCCCCTCAACGCAACACACTGCCCGACGGTTCAGTGCCGGGCCTTGACCCCTGATCTTGGACACGCGAGACGTTGGCTCCTGAGGATCTGAGGACGGACATCTCGTGGTTCTGGAGAACTGTCCGCCGCAGTTCAAGGCGGACGCGGTCGCGCTGTACCAGTCGCGGCGCCAGGCGACGATCCGGCAGGTCGCTGCCGATCTGGGGATCAACCCCGAGACCTTGCGGGACTGGGTCCGGGCAGCCGGCGCGAGCCGGCCCCGGAGGCGCCGGGCAGAGACGCCGACACCGCTGGAGGCGGAGAACGCCGCTCTGCGCAAGAAGGTCCGCGAGCTGGAGGAAGAGCGCGAGATCCTGCGCAAGGCGGCGAAGTATTTCGCCGGGGAGACGCGCTGGTGAACCGCTTCCAGTTCGTCGCCGACCACCAGCGCCGCTACGGCACGAAGCGGCTGTGCACCATCCTGGGCATCGCCCGCTCCAGCTTCTGCTACTGGCGCCGCACTGCCGCGGACCGAGCCGCCCGGCAGGCGGCCGACGCCGCTCTCGCCGCACGGATCCGGGCTGTGCACCGCGAGTCGGGCGGCACCTACGGCGTTCCCAGGACGACCGTCGGGCTCCGCGAGGCGGGCGAGCGAGTCAACCACAAGCGCATCGCTCGGGTGATGCGCAGCATCGGCCTGGCAGGACTGCGGCTGCGGCGCAGGCACCGCACCACGATCGCCGGCCCGGCCGCGGCGAAGGCCCCGGATCTCATCGGCCGCGACCTCACCGCGAGTGAGCCGAACACGAAGTACGTCGGCGACATCACCTGTCTCCCGCTGGACGGCGGGAAGTTCCTCTGCCTGGCCACCGTGATTGACCTCGCCTCACGCCGCCTGGCCGGCTGGGTGATCGCGGACCGCATGCGCACCGGTCTCGTCACCGACGCCCTGGCCGCCGCCGAACACACCCGCGGCAGCCTCATCGGGGCGGTGATGCACACCGACCACGGAGCCCCGTACACCAGCCGGG
Source organism: Streptomyces sp. NBC_01723 (assembly GCF_036246005.1). NCBI lineage: Bacteria > Bacillati > Actinomycetota > Actinomycetes > Kitasatosporales > Streptomycetaceae > Streptomyces > Streptomyces sp. NBC_01723. Next base: position 6,195,810 of record NZ_CP109171.1, on the reverse strand, counting down.
CCTTCGCCGACGCCTGCCGCCAGGCCGGCGTCCGCCGGTCCATGAGCGCGATCAGCAGCTCGGCGGACAACGCGCTCGCCGAGTCCTTCAACGCGACGTTCAAACGCGAGACGCTCCAGGGCCGCAAGACCTGGTCCAGCGAACGCGAGGCCCGACTCGACGCGTTCGGCCGGTTCAACCGCTACAACACCCGACGCCGCCACTCCCGCCTCGGCCAACGCAGTCCCATCGCCTACGAGACAGCACTCGCCACGACAGCAACTACCCTGGCCCAAGCCGCATAACCCGTGTCCAAAAATCCGGGTCAAGGCCCGTGAGCAACTGGCTGCGGCCGGATGCGTTCGGACAGAGTCCTTTACTTCCCTCCACCACCGCAGCTGGAGGGCAAACGCGGGCGCAAGCCCAAGCACGGGCCGGAGTTCGCGACGGGCCGGAGTTCGCGTTCGAGACTGCGGCAACCCAGCCGGCCCCTTCCGTCACCATCGTGACGGACACCACCCACTACGGGAAGGCCGTCGCCACTGCCTGGGACCGCCTGCACCCGCTGCTGGTGCGCCGCTCGGCCCGGGCCGGCCACCCCGAAGGAGAACTGTCAGTCATCGAAGGCACCGGCATCCGCCTGCAGGTCGACCATCTCCGCGGAGGCCGCAACCCCAAGCCGGTCTGGCTGTGGTGGTCGGCCACCGCCGCCACAGCCGGGGATGTGGACCGCCTCTGGCAGGCATTCCTGCGCAGATTCGATCTGGAACACACCTTCAGGATGTTCGAGCAGACGCTCGGGTGGACCGCCCCCAGGCTCCGGGAGCCGACCGCCGCCGACCGCTGGACCTGGCTCGTCATCGCAGCCCACACACAGCTCCGTCTCGCCAGGCCCCTCGCAGAAGACCTCCGCAAGCCGTGGGAGCGGCCCGCACGCCAAGGACGCCTCACACCCGCACGTGTCCGCCGAGGATTTCGCCGCCTCCACGGGAAAACCCCTCAGCCGGCCAGCGCACCGAAACTCGGCACCGCAGGCCCCGGCCGGCCCACCGGTGTGAAGAACAAGCACCGTGCACTTGAGCACCCTGTCGGGAAACAGCACAAACCGAACCCCATAGCAACGGCCACACTCACGGGAGCTGCATAAACGTCAAGCTAACTGATCGTTTCAGAATGAGGTTCGAAGTCGTCTCAAGCAGATGATGCTGCAGGCGAGTTGAAGCAGTCCGAGGTGGAGGTCGGCGCGTATCTCGTAGCGGATCCGGAGTCGCTTGAACTGGTGAAGCCAGGCGAGGGTCCGCTCCACGACCCAGCGGGTCTTTCCCAGCCCGGAGCCGTGTGCGGTGCCTTTCCGTGCGAACTTCGGTGTGATGCCGCGAGCCCGGAGAAGCCGACGGTACTTGTCGTAGTCGTAACCCCGGTCGGCAAACAGCCGGCCTGGTCGGTGACGTGGCCGGCCGCGAACGCCCCGAATGCGGGGTATCGCGTCCAACAGGGGAATCAACTGCGTAACATCGTGCCGATTTCCGCTGGTCAGCGAGACGACCAGCGGTGTGCCGTGCCGGTCGACGATCAAGTGGTGCTTGCTGCCGGGCCGAGCCCGGTCGACCGGCGAAGGTCCGGTGTGAGCCCCCTTGAGCGCTCGGACGTGCGAGCCGTCGATCGCGGCGTCGTCCATGTCCAGCAGACCTGCGGCCCGCAGCTCCGCCAGCAGCACCTCATGCAGCTGGGGCCAGACACCAGCTTCGGTCCACTCCCGCAGACGCCGCCAGGCGGTCACCCCGCTGCATCGGACTTGTTCCGCCGGAACGTCCCGCCAGCTCACGCTCTTGCAGAGAACGTAGACGATGCTCCGCAACGCAGCCCGGTCATCCGCCGGCAACCGCCCGGGATACCGATGTCGCCTGGGCGGACGAGGAGGTAACAGCGGAGCCACTCGTTCCCACAGGTCGTCAGGTACAAGGTCAGCAGACACCCAACAGATCCTGCCGACACGACACCCGACTGCCAAGCCCCACAACGAACTGCATTCTGAAACGATCAGTAAGCTTGATCTTTAACGTGCGCCGTCGAACGGTGCGTCGTACTTGATCACTCGGTTCGGTGTCCGCCGTACACGGAAGCGGCCTTCGTCTGAACATGTGCTCCGACCAAGGAACACACACGTCCAGCACAAAGGCCGTGAGGATGAGTCTGCTGCATCGCGATGTCCGGCGAGAGCCGCCAGTCGAACTGTCACGCTTCCGGGGCGAGTTCTACTCCTGTCTCACCGCTCGTTCGGATGCGCTGTTCGAGCTGGCGGATGCGGTTCTGTGCGGTGATGGGCCGGTGAGATCCCTGGCCGAGCTGTCGCTGGTGGGCGAACACCGCCGAGGGCACGGAGGACTCTACGCCGCTGTCTCAAAGGGCCGGGTCGATGCGGATCGGATGCGGCAGGCTCTGGCCTTGGTGTCCCTGCCGCGGGCGGCCGACGGCCGGCTGGTCCTGGCCGTCGACATCACTTGCTGGCTGCGGCCGGACGCCCACACCTCACCGGAGCGGATCCTGTGTCACACCTACGGCCGGGGCAAGGACCAGCACATCCCCGTCCCCGGCTGGCCGTACTCGATCATCTGCGCGCTCGAGCCGGGCCGCAGCTCGTGGACCGCCCCGCTGGACGCTCTGCGTCTGGCGCCCGGGGACGACAGCGCCACCGTCACCGCCCGGCAGTTGCGCGAACTGGTCGAGCGGCTGATCACCGCAGGCCAGTGGCAGGTCGGTGATCCGGATGTCCTCGTCATCGCGGACGCTGGGTACGACGCGCCCCGCCTGGCCCACCTCCTGCGGGATCTGCCGGTGAAAGTCCTGGCCAGGATGCGGTCGGACCGCGTCCTGCGCAGGCCAGCCCCGCCACGGCAGCCTCACACCATGGGCCGGCCGCCCCGGCACGGCGGCGAGTTCGTCTTCGGGCAGCCTGACACCTGGGGCACCCCGGACACCCACACGGTCACCGACACGCGCCTCTACGGCACCGCCGTCGCCCGGTCCTGGGACCGGCTCCATCCCAAGCTCACCCACCGTTCTTCCTGGGCCGCGGCCGACGGCTCACTCCCGATCGTCGAGGGGACAGTGATCCGCTTGGACATCGATCATCTGCCCAGCGGAGCCACCCCGAAGCCGGTCTGGCTGTGGTGGTCGGGCACCGGCGCCACCGAAGCGGACGCCGACCGACTCTGGCAGGCATACCTGCGTCGCTTCGACATCGAGCACACCTTCCGCCTGTTCAAGCAGACGCTCGGCTGGACCTGCCCCAAGATCCGCACCCCCGAGGCGGCCGACCGCTGGACCTGGCTGATCCTCGCGGCTTACACCCAACTGCGGCTGGCCCGGCCACTCGCAGCCGACCGGCGTCGCCCATGGGAGAGGCCCATTGCCTCAGACAGGCTGACCCCGGCACGGGTCCGCCGCGACTTTCGGCACATCCGCCCCACGGTCCTCTGCCCGGCCGGGGCACCGAAATCCACCCGCCCCGGACCTGGACGACCTCCCGGCCGGAAGAACACCCGGCACACCCCACGCCACGACGTCCACACACCCCGCAAAACGAGGGCTACCACGTCCCGGAACAGGAAGTCGACCACTCCCCGCCCCCGCCGCACAGGTTAAAGATCAAGCTAGTCTTCTGAGTCAGGAATTCTATTCAGATAGCTGGCGAGGCGTTCGAGGATCTCGTCTGCGGTCTTCGTCCAGACGTAGGGCTTGGGATCGGTGTTCCATGCGGCGATCCAGGTCCGGACGTCCTTCTCCAGCGCCTGGACGCTTCTGTGGACGCCTCGCCGTATCTGCTTGTTCGTCAGCTCGGCGAACCACCGCTCGACCAGGTTGAGCCAGGACGAGCCGGTGGGCGTGAAGTGCAGGTGGAAGCGTGGGTGGGCCAGCAGCCAGGTCTTGATGGCGGGGGTCTTGTGGGTGGCGTAGTTGTCCAGCACCAGGTGCACGTCCAGGTCCGCCGGTATCTCCTGGTCGACTTTGATCAGGAACTTCTTGAACTCTTCGGCCCGGTGCCGGCGGTGCAGGGAGCCGATCACCTTCCCCGTGGCCACCTCCAGCGCGGCAAACAGTGTGGTGGTACCCGCGCGCACGTAGTCGTGGGTGACCCGCTGCGGGATGCCGGGCATCATCGGCAGCACCGGCTGGGACCGGTCCAGGGCCTGGATCTGCGACTTCTCGTCGACACAGAACACCAAGGCCCGCTCGGGCGGGTCCAGATAGAGGCCGACGACGTCGTGGACCTTGTCGATGAAGTACGGGTCCGTCGACAGCTTGAACGTCTCGGTGCGGTGTGGCTGCAGGCCGAAGGCCCGCCAGATCCGCGACACGGTCGACTGCGACAGACCCATCTCCGTGGCCATCGCCCGCGTCGACCAGTGCGTGGCGTTCTTCGGCGCGGTCTCCAGCGTCCGCTTCACCACCGCGGCGACCTGCTCGTCGGTGACCGTCCGGGGCCCGCCGGACCGCGGCATGTCACCCAGCCCGGCGATCCGGTGTTCAACGAACCGCTTCCGCCAGCGGCCCACCGCATGCGGTGTCGAACCGAGCTGTGCGGCCACGTCCTTGTTGGACGCGCCGGTCGCGCAGGCCAGGATGATCCGGCACCGCAAAGCCCACGCCTGCGGGGTGGAACGGCGCCGCACCCACCCCTCCAGCGCAGCCCGCTCCTCATCCGACAGGATCAACTCGGCCTTCGGCCGCCCAGTACGCGCCACCAGGCAACCCTACACATCTAAATAGAATTCCTGACTCAGAAGACTAGGGCGTGTGTCGAAAGTGGATCTTGGACGTGAAATGATCTTGTTTCGTGGCACGTGGAGATCTGACGGATGCACAGTGGGCCCGGCTGGAGCCGCTGCTGCCCGAGGGCACGAAGCCGGGTCGGCCGCCGATATGGACTCTGCGGTAACTGATCGCCGGCATACGGTGGCGAACCCGGACCGGGACGCCGTGGCGGGATGTCCCGGAGCGATACGGTCCTTGGGGCCGGGTGTACGACCTGTTCCGCCGCTGGCAGCGGGACGGCACCTGGAAGCGCGTCTTCACCGAACTGCTGGCCCAGGCCGACGCGAAGAACCTGATCACCTGGGACATCAACGTCGACTTCACCGTCTGCCGGGCCCACCAGCACGCAGCCGGGTCAAGGGAAAGGGGGACCTGCAGAAGGAGCCGCCCGGCGGCATCGCCGTCGAGCCCGGCGACCACGGGCTCGGACGCTCGCGCGGCGGCCTGACCACCAAGCTGCACTTGGCTGTCGAGCAGGGCCAGAAGCCCATGTCGATCGTGATCACGGCCGGGCAGCGCGGGGACTCCCCGCAGTTCGAGCCCGTCCTGAAGGCCATCTGCGTGCCCCGCATCGGGCCGGGCCGACCCCGCACCCGGCCCGATCGCGTGCGGGCGGACAAGGCGTATGCCTCTCGCAAGAACCGCGCCTACCTGCGGCGACGCGGGATCCGCTGCACGATCCCGGACAAGGCCGACCAGGTCCGCAACCGCAAGAAGCGCGGCTCCCACGGTGGCCGGCCTCCGAAGTTCGACAAGATCGACTATCGGGAGCGGCACGCGGTCGAATGCGGGATCAATCGCCTCAAGCGTCACCGCGCGGTCGCCACCAGGTACGAGAAACTCGCCGTCCGCTACCCAGTCCCCCTGGGCCTGAGCTCCCGGAACGACCTCGAACCGCCGGTGCAGGCCCGCCAGCTCGCCCGGGCTGATGCCCAGTTCCTCCGCTATTCGCGGCTGGGTCTCCTGCAGATAGAGCTTCACCCGCTGGTAGTTGATGCTGACCGCATAATTCTGGACCAGGCGTTCATGGATCACTGAGGCCTCCAGCAAGACCTCGGCCCTGAGTATCGCGTCGATCAACGGCGCGACCTCGTCCACCACCCGCCGAGGCCGCTGACCGGCCACCTCCCGCTTCGGCGGCGCGGCCGAAGCCGGATTCTTCAGGTACTTGCTGACCGTCCGGCGGTTCAGCCCCGTCTCCTTGGCAATCTCCCGCAGGCTCATCGCCCCGGACTCATACAGCGGACGAAACCGCCTCAACTCCAGCCACCGATGTGGATCCAGGACCACCGCCAGCCGCCTCCCTGCCACGAAACCGACAGCAGCAGACTCACGGTCCCCACCCCACCCCCGCACCGAAAACGGAGCACATTCCTCCGTACGAGGTGGCGCACGTCCACCTGTACGCCGACAACTGGAGGTCCGCCACCGCGGGCATGCCACCGTCGAGGACCACATCCGGTGCGGCAAGACCACCGGCTTCGGCCGCTTCCCCTCCCGCCGCTTCGGCCTCAACGCCGCCTGGCTCGAACTGAGCCTCCGGCAATCGACCTCCTGGCCTGGACCCGCGTCCTCCTGCTGGACGGCGAACTCGCGACGGCCGAACCCAGGAGACTCCGCGCCCGGATCCTGCACGTCGCCGCCCGGATCACTCGGGGCGGCCGCCGCCTCCGCCTTCGGATATCGGCCACCTGGCCCTGGCGACATGAACTCACGGCCGCATTCCACCGAATGACCGCACTGCCCCGCCCCGCCAGCTGACTCGCCACCCCCGCCCACCTCGACTCAAGGACCTTGGAGAACCCGCCCCCGCGTCGGACCCTCACCATGCCCACCCGCCGACCCAGCCTCAAACAACATCGCTCAACCGCCCAGCAACCCCATCCGAAACGGCGAGGCTAGAGCTCATAACACGATCATGATCGTGTCTTTTTGAGGCGTCTGAAGCTGATCAGGCTGCAGGCGAGGGAGACGAAGGCGTGGTGGAGTGCGGTGCGGCGTTCCCAGCGCACGGCGAGCCGCTTGAACTGGTGGAGCAGGGCGAAGGTCTGCTCGACGACGTAGCGGAGCATGCCGATGCCCTTGATGTTCGGTGATGACTTGCGTGAGGTGACGGGCAGGATTCGTCGGTTCCGCAGTGCGTCGCGGTGGGCGTTGGAGTCGTAGCCCTTGTCACCGAGCAGGGATTCAGGTCGGCGGCGGGGACGGCCGGGGCGTCCTGCGACGGGCGGGATGCCGTCGACCAGGACGAGAGTCTGGGTGACGTCGTTGACGTTCGCTGCGGTCGTGATGACCTTCAGTGGGATGCCGCGTCCGTCGCAGATCAGATGATGCTTGCTGCCTGTCTTCCGCCGGTCGACCGGCGACGGGCCGGTGTCGGCGCCCCACTTTTTTCGCGCGGATGTGAGAACCATCCACGCAGGCCCGCGACCAGTCGGGCTCGCCGGCCGCGTTCAGCTCGGCGAGCAGGACCTGGTGCAGCCGGTCGAAAGCTCCTGCTTTCTGCCACCGGTCCAGTCGGCGCCAGCACGTCTGCCCCGATCCGAAGCCCAACCCCAGCGGTAGGAGTTGACAGGCTATGTCGTTGTAGAGGACGAACAGAATGCTTTGCAGACAGAGCCGGTCCGGCACCGGCCGAGGCCCCGGCGACCGCTCCGGCCACGGCGGCAGCAACGGCTCGATCGACGCCCACAACTCATCGTTCACGATCCACGGCCGAGTACCCACACCATCACGAACGGCCGAATCGTCACACCAGTAACGCTCGACCAGCCCACATCAACAAGATCGTGTTACGAGCTCCAAGGGCGGGAATTACGGCTCAGCATTCAAGCGCCGCCGGCAAGGAAGAGGGTGGTGGTCTGTGTTCTGGAGGCGGGGCAAGCTCAGCGCCTCTGTCTCTTGGCGGGATGAGGGGCCGTCGGATACCCGAAAGCCGGCGGTGCCGCCTGGGAGGGGCCCGGCTGGTGACCGGCCTGGGGACTGGGGAACTGACCGGTGCCGGCCGCGGACACCAGATAGCTCCCCACCGGGTTGTGCGCCTCGTCCGAGGCAGGCAGAGCTCCCGGCAGCGGCACACCGGCCCCGCTCCAAGACTGCACAGCCCCCGCACCAGGCAGCCCCAGCCCGGGCTGCACACCACCGGCAACCACACCGGACAAGAAGTCCCGCTGCCGCGGTACCGCCGGATCGATGTAGTAACCCGGCCTGTTCGGCCGTAGCTGCAGAGGGATCTGCGCATCCGCCAGCACCTTCCCCTCCGCTTCACTGACCACACTCGCAGGGTCGAGGAGATGATGCATCCGCTGCCGGGCCGCGTTCTCCCACTCGGGCGCGCCCTTCCTGGTCGCCGTGGGGAGGTGGCCGAGGGGGACCAGGGCGGGGTGCTCCAGCTCGCGGGTCAGGCCGTACAGCCGTGCGATCCCCATGGCTTTGCTGACATGAGCAGCCGCCCTGGTGTCGTCACCGTGCCGCGGCACCGCCGGGTCGATGTAGTAACCCGCCCCCTGCGGCCGTAGCTTCAAGGGGATCTGCGCCTCCGCCAGCACCTTCCCCTCCGCGTCACTGACCAACTTGACAGGGTTGAGGAGGTTATGCATCCGCTGCCGGGCCGCGTTCTCCCACTTGGGCGCGTCCTTCCTTCGCGTGGGGAGGTGGCCGAGGGGGACCTGGGCGGTGTATTCCGGCTCCCCGCTCAGGCCGTACAGCCGTGCGATCCCCATGGCGTTGCTGACATGAGCAGCCGCCCTGGTCTCGTCACTGAGCCGCGGCACCGCCGGGTCGATGTGGTAACCCCCCTGCGGTCGTGGCTGCAGGGGGATCTGCGCATCCGCCAGCACCTTTCCCTCCGCTTCACTGACCACCTTGACAGGGTCGAGGAGATCATGCATCCGCTGCCGGGCCGCTTTCTCCCACTTGGGAGCGTCCTTCCTTCGCGTGGGGAGGTGGCCGAGGGGGACCTGGGCGGGGTGCTCCGGCTCGCCGCTCAGGCCGTACAGCCGTGCGATACCCATGGCGTTGCTGACATGAGCAGCCGCCCTGGTCTCGTCACTGAGCCGCGGCACCGCCGGGTCGATGTAGTAACCCGCCCCCTGCGGCCGTGGCTGCAGGGGGATCTGCGCTTCCGCCAGCACCTGCATCTCCGCTGCACTGACCACATTCGCGGGTTTGAGGAGGTTATGCATCCGCTGTCGGGCCGCGTTCTCCGACTCGGGCGCGCTCTTCCTGCTCTGCGTGGGGAGGTGGCCGAGGGGGACCTGGGCGGTGTGCTCCAGCTCGCCGCTCAGGCCGTACAGGCGTGCCATCCCCAGAGCATGCCCTTGAAGGGAAGCCTGCTGATCCATGACATCCTCCATACGCAAACCACCGACAAACACACCCCCTCAACGCAACACACTGCCCGACGGTTCACACCCGCCTGCCCTAACGAGTTGGTGCGTGATAGCGGGTGAGGCGTCGTGCCAGGCAGGTGGCACGATCCGGTCGTGGCGATCATGGTTAATCGGGTGGTGTTGGCCCATCGGCTGTTCATCGGGATCTCTTGTCGGCATCTCGCCTGTTGGTCGAGGAGTTGGCGGTGCCGTGGCAGGCCGGACTCGAGGGCCGACGCCATGCCGCACGAGGAGGAGTCCGGAAGCGGGCCGCGGGTGCCGGCGCCCGTCACCAGCTGGTGTTCGTCGACCGGCTGGTGGCCACGCTGATACATCTACGGCACGACCTGCCGCACTCGGTGCTGGGCCTGCTGTTCGGCGTCGACCGTTCCACCATCACCCGTGCGACCGCAGAGATACACACGCTCCTTGCCGAGCGGGGGTGCGCGGTTCCCGACCGTCCCGGCCTGCGTCTTCGGACGCTGACGGACGTGTTCGCCTACGCCCAGGCCGAAGGCGTCGAGCTGCGGCTGGACGCCACCGAGATCCAGGTCCGCAGGCCGCAGGCCAACCGCGGTGGTCGCCGTGCGTTCGTCTCGGGCGAGAAGAAGCAGAACACGATGAAGGCCACCGTGATCGCCGACTGGCGGGGCCGCACGTTATGGACCGATGCCCTGCGGCCTGGTCGTATGCACGACGCGACGGCGGCCCGCAGCGAAGGCATCGCCGTCTGCTTCCAGCACTTCCCCGGCGTCGAGGTCCTCCTGGACGACGGCTACCTCGGCCTCAGCCGCGACCACCGCGGGCAAGCGATCACACCGCCCAGAAAACCGCGTCCGGGAGCACTGCCCGGCAGAGGCGAACAGTGGGAACGCGACCGTCAGGGCCACTCATCCGACTGCATCACCGTCGAACATGCCCTCGCCGACCACAAACGCTGGAAGCAACTAACCCGCTGGACCCACCGCCGCGACCGCCTGCCCGACACCAACCGCGCCATCGCCGGCCACGTCTCCGACCGCACCCACAACAACTGAGCACAAGCCACGACCAGGCCAAACACGCCTCACCCACTATCACGCACCAACCCGTAAGGGGGGGGATCGACAGGCCGTGGATACGCGAATGCATGGACGGTAGAAGTGAAGCAGCACGGAGAAGTGAGCAACTCTCAGAAGGGGGGCGTGGTGATCGATCGGGCAGGGCTGGCGGGCTTTCTCCGTAACCGTCGTGAGGCGCTACAGCCGGAGGACGTCGGCATACCCCGGGGGCAGCGTCGCAGGACCAGCGGACTACGGCGGGAGGAGGTCGCGGCGCTGTGTCACATGTCAGCCGACTACTACGCCCGTCTGGAGCGCGAGCGTGGTCCGCAGCCGTCACCGCAGATGCTCGTCTCGATCGCCCAGGGGCTCCACCTGTCCATAGACGAGTGTGACCACCTGTTCCGGCTGGCCGGGCACAACCCGCCGCCTCGTGACAGCTCCAGTGAGCACATCAGCCCCGGGCTGCTGCGCGTTCTCGACCGGCTGCAGGACACCCCCGCGGAGATCACTACCGAGCTCGGCGAGACCTTGCGGCAGACACCGATGGGCGTCGCCCTCACCGGCGACACGACGCAGTACACCGGTCCTGCTCGCAGCAGTGGCTACCGGTGGTTCACCGACCCGAGCGCCCGGGACCTGTACGCTCCGGAGCAGCACGCGTTCATGACCCGGATGTACACCGCAGGCCTGCGGGGGATCGTCGCCCTCCGGGGTCCAAACTCCCGAGCCGCATATCTGGCGGATTTACTCCTGGACTCCAGCGAACAGTTTCGGCGGGGGTGGGGCGGCCACAGGTCGGGATCCTCCCGCGCGAGGTTTTGCGTCCAGTAAATTAACCGTAAGGGGCTGTAAATGACAGTGCTTGTGACTGGTGCCTCCAGCGGCATCGGTCGAGCGATTGCTATTAGACTGGCTGAGTGCGGGGAAAACGTGGTGGCGGGAGTTCGCCGAATCTCTGATGCCCCGGTCCACTCCCGCATCCGACCGGTAGCGCTTGACGTGACCGACGCTGCGCAGTTGGCTGCGGCAGCGAAGGAAATCGGACCCCTCAGCGGATTGGTCAACAACGCTGGAATCACCTTTTCTGGCCCTTTGGAACACATGCCTCTCGACAACCTCCGTGAACAACTGGAGGTCAACACAGTCGGGGCCCTGGCCGTATCGCAGGCGTTCCTGCCCGCGTTGAGGGCCGGGCGTGGGCGCCTCCTCATGATCAGCTCGACCGCAGGTCTCGTCACCGTGCCCTTGCTCGGCGCATACAGCGCCTCGAAGTTTGCCCTGGAAGCGATCGCGGACGCGCTGCGTCAGGAGTTGGCGCCATGGGGTCTGCCCGTCATCGTGGTTAACCCTGGTTCCTTCAAATCGCGGAATCGTCCCAAAAGCGACGCGAAGGCAGAGTCCGACCGTGCAGACATGGATGAGATAGCAGAGCGTCAGTATGGCAAGGCTATGGATGTTTTTCTGCAGTTCAACAAAAAGGTAGAGGCCGGGGCGGGCCCGCCCGAGCGTGTTGCGGCTGTCGTGGAGCAAGCGCTCACCGTAAGGCGGCCCCGCCCGCGCTACCTCGTTGGCAGCGATGCGCGCATGACTGTCGCGCTCAAGCGACTTCTGCCAACCCAGACTGTGGACGCGCTTGTGTCCAGGTACATTGGCCTGCCACGCAGTGAAAGTTCGGCATGACGTGAACCTACTCCGCCTGGGAAAGTTTGTGGCGACATCCTCCTTGATCGCCTGCAAGGTCTCTCCATCACCGAAGGTGGTGGCGATCCCGGGAGTCTCGATTCGTGCCGGAGAGACGACGTTGCCCCGGATGCCGCGGCCCTTGAACTCGAAGGACCATGTCCGTGCGCAGGACCGAACGGCGGCCTTCGACGCTGCCTGCGCGCCGAACGCCTCCCTGCCGCGGTCAGCGGCTGTCGAACCGACCGGGACGATCGAGATCCCGTCGGCCCTTTCCACCGGTCAGTAGGTGGTGAATCGGTCCCACGCGAAGATCCGCGCCCTCGTCGAGCAGACCATGGTTACTCTCAAGCCCTGGCGGTTCTTCGCAAGCTCCGACGCTCGACCGCCCGGACCACCTGCCTCGTCCAGGCCGCTCACCCTGCATCTGGCCAACTCAGAGCGACGATGGAGAAGGCTCAGTACCGCACTGGCAACGCCGGCTCCGCCCGCGCGGGAAGCCCATCGACTGCGCCCTGCCGCGGACGACGTGCGTCGTAGGGGGATCGACAGGCCGCGGGTAGGCGTGCGTCGGCGTATAGAAAGGAAGCAGCACGGAGAGATGAGCAAGGTCTACGACGCGAGACAGTCGCCACACTGTGCAACATGTCAGCCGACTTTTAGTGCTGCCTGGAGCGCGCGAGCGTGGTCCGCCGCGCGCCTGTGCGGTGAGAGGCCACACAACCGTGTGCCGAAAGGCACTCTTCTCATCAGGAAATGGCCGGCACGAACTCCAGGGCGGGCCATGATCGGTACTATAGCTGGACCATCGAATTGTGGGATGCAAGGGTGACTATGAGTTCTACGGACGAGATCGATGAACTGGCACGCCACTTGAGCGGACAAGCGCTGACCGACCGCCTGTTTCGGCCCGGTGATCCTTCGTATACCGACACGACAGCACTCTGGAACGGCGGAGTAACCACTCGGCCTGGCTTGGTCGTGCGGCCCCACACCAACGCCGAGGTCGCCGCCGCAATCACCTCCGCACGCCAATTCGGTGTAGGCGTGTCCGTACGCGGCGGAGGCCACGACTGGGCCGGGCGGGCCCTCCGCGGTGGATTGGTGATCGATCTTGGGGCCATGCGTGACGTACGGGTGCAGCGGGACAACGCTGTCATCGGCGGGGGAAGCCGGGCCGGTGACGTAATAGCGGCTGCCGCTCAGCATAGGATGAACGTTGCTGTGGGCACCGCAGGCGTCGTCGGCATGGCCGGGCTGACGCTTGGCGGAGGCTACGGCCCATTGCTGGGCACGACTGGGCTGGCCGCCGACAACCTTCTCGGAGCGGAAGTCGTACTTGCCGACGGTCGGATCGTTTCAACTGAGGACGATCCCGAACTGCTGTGGGCCCTGCGTGGCGGTGGCGGCAACTTCGGCGTTGTCACCTCAATCCGTCTCCGTCTCCACTCCGACCGTGGACTCGTCGGCGGCATGGTCCTCTTTCCTTGGGAGGAAGCATCGACCGTGCTATCCCGCTTCGCGGAACTGATCACCGAGGCGACCGATGGCCTCACCCTCCTGCTCGAAATGACCGTTGCCCCCGGAACCGGGCCGTGCCTCGTCGTCGTGCCGGTATGGTCCGGTGACCCACAGGGCGCCGACGCTGCTGTCGGCAAAGTCATGCGCCTCGGCCGGCGGGGCGTGGGTGCCGTGGCTCCGACTACACAGAAGGACCTGTGGGCGCAATTCGACCAGGCGGTACCCAGCGGCATGCACTGGGATCTGCGTACCCGAAATATCGCCGAACTTACGCCCGATGTCATCAGCCTCCTCACCGGCTGGGTAGAAAAGCGCCCCGGACCGGGAGCAGGCATCGGGTTGCGGCAATTTCATGGCGCAGCCACGCGAGTGGGAACCGAGGAGAGCGCCTTCGGCCTGCGCACCAACCACGTGGCAGTTGAAATCTCCGCAGGACGCGGTCCCGACGAGAATCACGATTCTTTCAAAGAATGGCTGGACGGTGTCTACAACGCTCTCGCACCCTTCGCTCTTCCGGGGGGCTACCCGAATTTTCTTCTGCCGGACCAGGAAGAGCAGGTTGTTCACGCCTATGGCGCTAACGCTGAGCGTTTGGTCAAGGCCAAGGAGACCTACGACCCTGAGCACGTCTTCACCGCAACGCCTCTTCCGGACCGCAGCATGCTAAAGACCCACCGCCCGGCACGCTGAAAGACGCACGCAACCAAAAAGAGGAACGCACTCAGGAGGTAATCGCATGGCGATTTGGGAGATTGTCAGAATTGTAGTTCCAGAAGGCAGGGAGGGGGAATTCGAAACCGTTGTTCGGTCGCATATGCCGATCCTCAAAGAGGATAGGGGCTGTCTGGATGTGATCCTTTACCGTGCTATTGACAAGAGTGGCACGCTATTGCTCTGTGTGCAGTGGGAGTCGATGGAATATCACGCCGAAGTATTCATGAAAACTGAGGGTTTCGCCAAATTCACCAACTCAATGGTGCCCTATTTCGTTGACACTCCAGAAGTTCTCCACGCTGACGCCGTCATCAACGGCTTCTGATCTCTCCAGCACAGATCAAACTACCCTTGGCGTGGTTGGGCGTGAAGGTCGCCTACGCCCAACTGCGGCAAGGCCGTGTCTGAGACCGGGGGACCCAACGCTCCCTGTGGACTGCTTCTCTCGTTCGACCACGGGGATTACGTCTTTCACATTGCGCCTACCAGCGAACGTCATCGTGAGCAAATCGTGCGCCACAGACTGGCGCACCTACTGCTCGGGCATGCCGGGAGCAACGAGAGCGTCGTCAGTCTCTACCGGGACCCCCTCCCAGTAGGGGTCGGCCGAGCCGCTAGCCTCGATCTTGCATGACGGTCCGCCGACGGAGTCGGTGGACCGTTTCGCTTTCGGTGGCTGATCGCGGGCATTCCGACGGCCCGAGTGTCGCCTCGGGTGGGCACCGGGTCCGCGGTCCGCTGCTCCGGGCTGGTTCCTCTACTCGTAGGGGCAGGCGAATCCGCTGGTCAGCCGGGGTTCGGCAGGAGCGCAAGCCGTTCAAAGGCGCCGGTGATCTCGCCGGTCCAGGGCCAGTGGCGGGCAAGGCGGAGGATGCGGCGCCGGCCGGTGGTGACGAACTGGCCGGCCGCGGAGAAGAGGCGGAATCGCAGCCGGCTGGGCTCGAAGAGCCGGGCCTGTCCGGTCAGGGCGAGCACGGGCATCCAGGCCAGCAGATCGAGCGTGATCTGGACGATCTCCAGCCAGACCTTGTTCTGGGCGGTGTGCTGCAGGGGCAGGTTGCGCATTCCGGTCGCGCGGGGCCCGGACGCGGTCCTCGGCCCGGGCTCGCAGGCGGTGGCGGAGCTCGATGGCGGCGATGGGCCGGTCAGTGGTGTTGGTGGCGAAGCAGGTGATCCGCATGCCGTCCGCGTCGGTGATCCTCAACTGGGCACCGGATGCGGTCGTTCCTTGCGGATGATGAGCCGCATGTCCTTCGGTCAGCCCGTGAGCAGGTCGCCGGTGAGTTCGGCGACCCAGGCGCCGTCGCGGACCTCGCCGTCCGTTTCGATGGCCGGGGTCCAAGCCGTGGCTGCGGATGGTCTCGGTGATGACCGTGCCGACCGGGTAGGACAACCAGCGTCCTCGCTTGGCAAGCCAGGCGACGAAGTCGTGGGTGCCGCCGGCGGAGTCCGTGCGGATCAGCGACTGCCGCCCGCGCCGGTACTGCTTCGGTAGCTGGGTCAGGGCGAGGCGGGCGGTGGTGATGTGGTCGGCTGCCGTGTTGGAGCCTGCGTTCCCCGGTCTGAGCAGGGTGGCGGGCGGCTCTCCGGTTCCGCCCGGGCCGTGGTCGACGAAGGTCGTCAGGGGGTGATGGCCGTAGGTCTTCTTCCAGGTCGCGGCCGCGTCCTGCTTGTCGGAGTGCGCGATCACCAGGACGCCGTCGAGGTCGACCGTGACGTGTCCGTCGGTGTCCGGGGCGCTCCCGCCGGCCAACGACCAGACGTGCTGCCGGACTTCGGACCGGGCAGATCGGATAGCCTGCAGAGCTTTCTCCTCGGAGGGGGCGAGGGTGTCGATCAGGCGGGAGATGGTCGGGTCGGAGGCGACCGGGCCGAAGATGGCCGGCTCACACCGCAGCATCGCGACGTCCGCGAGGCAGTCCCCGCCCAACGCGACCGCCAGGGCGACGTCCAGCAGGACCTTGCCCGGGTCGTGGAAGGCCCGCGGTTTGCGCCACGGCGGCAGAGCCTGCGATACCGCCTGATCCAGACCGGTCTTGCGGACCGTTTCGACCAGCAGCACCGATCCGGCCCGCGAGACCACGGCTCGGCCGTCATCCTGGACACGGACATGGGGGTAGGACCCGGTAGGCTGCTTCACCTGGAAAGTGCCTCCGACAGGAGCGGGAACAAGGACCTCAGTAATCCTCATTCCCGCTGGTCAGACGCACTTTCTGCTGTCTCGATCACCTGCTGGACAGCCCGCTTCGTGAAAGCGCGAGGCTAGGGCAGTAATCCGCCGTGCAACATTCGACGACAAACTTTGAAAGAGTTGTTGCTCAGTCAGGGGGCCACCCTGGTAACCGTCTGCGATAGCGCGACGTGTAACAGCAAGAACATCCCCATCGTGATGCGAAAGGCTCCAAATAGCCGGCGCCCGAAGGCGAACCATCTCAAGCTCGTGCGGGCGAGGTGGTCCTGCTGTCACGATCTCTCCCTTGCGGGGGAGCCGGACCCGCTCCCAAGCCTCTGTTGCAGCACATAGCGCTACCGCATATTCAATTTCAAGCTCTGTGAATTCTTGAGGCACGATACCTTCCTCAGACGTAGCCCGCAGGTCATCACTTTGAACGAAACTGGAGCGCGCTCGGTTCATCCGAACCTGCTACAAGACGTCACAGATCGGCAGTTCTGACACAGGGAGCCTTCTCCATCTTCAGGCTGAGCTGGCCACATGCAGGGTGAGGACAGCCTGAACGAGGCTCCTGACGCGGGCAGTCGAGCAGCGGAGTCTACGGAGAGCCGCCAGGACTTGAGGGTGGCGACGGCCTGCTCGACCAGGGCCCGGATCTTCGCCTGGGACCGGTTGACGGCCTGCTGGCCCGTGGACAGCGTCTACCACCGGCCGCGGTCGGGAACACGGGCCGTGCCCCCGGCTCCTTGGTACCCCTTGTCGGCCCAGCAGACGATGCCGGCCCCTGCGAGAGCGTCGATGACACCGTGCTCGCGGGCCGCACGGACGTCATGGACGGCCCAGGGCAGAGCGGGAGAGCCCACAGCAGCCGGCCGAACGGATCCGCGACGACCTGCACGTTCACCCCATGCTTCTTGTGTTTGCCCGAGTAGAACGGTCGGTCGGCGGCGATACGGTCGATTGGTAGCAGCGTCCCGTCCAGCAGGACGAACGCCTGCGTTGACGCCGCCCGGACCGCATCGGCAAGGGTCGGGACGAGGGCGGCCAGGACGTCGACGGCCTCGGTGATGTAGCAGTAGGCGGTGGTAGTGCCGATCCCGAACCCGGCCGCGAGCTGGGCGTACGGATGGCCGTCGCGCAGATGAGCGGGAGCGAGCAGGGCCTACCGCCCCGCACTCAGGCGCCGCCATCGGGCGCCGAGACGACGACGGTGTTGTGATCCCGCAAACGAACTGCGAGGAAACGCAGGGCAGAGCCGGACACGTCCAGCCCCGACAGGTAGACAGGCATGCGAAGCCTCTGGTGGACACAGGTTCTTCTTGGTCGAAAACCCATCTACCAGGGGCTTCACCCGTCTGTCAGCCCAACTGACCGGCTTTAGCCCGCAGGTTGGAAGGGGCGCACTGACTCCGCGCGTTGGGGTGCGGTCCCTCCGCAAGGAACAGCTCCGACCCCGGCCCTCTCTGAGGGACCCTCTCGATGCGTTGCCCGGCTGGCTCCAAGCCGTGACGCTTCGCGTAATTGACGACGCGCCGCCACTCCGCAACCTCGTCGTCATCCGGATCAGCGATCCGGAAACGCCCATCGGCCACGAGCCGCTCCATCAGTCCCTGCGCCTTCGCTCGCCGAGCACGCACGACGGGCCGCTCGCTATAGGGCGAACCAGGTGCGCACGCTTCATTGGCTCACCGCTCTCAGAGACCACATGGTCGTCGTCGATCGTCAGGAGGCAACGATCCCGCATTGCAGCGGACGAACGCCAGCGACTTGACATCAAGGCCGAGCGCTGTCATGGGCAACGGGTTTCGAGCCGCCCGGCTGGAGCCTGCGATCGGGGTATCAGCTCGTTTGCAGACGGCTTCGCCCCCACCCTTGGAGGGCAGGGGCGAAAGCACGTCATGCGGTGACGATGAGCGGGCTTTCCATGCGTTCCCAGGCTCCCAGCACGGCCTTATGGGCATCCGGCTGAAGGTGGGCGTAGCGCTGAGTGGTCTGGAAGCTCTCGTGGCCGAGAAGGTGCTGGACTTCGTAGAGCGAGACCCCCTTCTGGACCAGCCACGAGGCGCAGGTGTGGCGCATGGAGTGCGGCGGGTAGTGCGGGACGAGCTGCAACTCGCCGTCGTCGCCGAAATGGTAGGCAGCCTCGACAGTCGGCCACCAGGTCTGCCGGCGCCAGTTGCTATCGGTGAGGAGGCGCCCGGAGCGGCCCTTGGTGATGGTCGTGAAGACCACTGCGTCGCGGTCGAGCCGGTGGATGTGACGTTCGAGGGCCTCCAGGACGTGGGGCGGGAGCGGGACTTCCCGGCGGCTCTTGGAGCTCTTGGGGTACTCCTTGATGCCGCTCTTGGTGTTGACCTCCACGACGAACAGGCGGGAGCGGCGTGTGTCGATGCGGTGGCGGTGCAGGCCGGAGAGCTCTCCCCAGCGCAGTCCGGTGTAGAAGCCGAGCAGGCACATCGTCCGCCAAGCGGGGGCGAGTCCGTCGAGGATGCTCTGCGCCTGGTCGGGCGTGAACCACTGCGGTGGCTTGACCGCGATGGGCGGCAGATCGATGCTGCGGCACGGGCTCACCGCGATCACATCGTCGTCGACAGCAGCGCGCATGATGGACGACGTCAGGTTGTAGGCCCGCTTGATCGCGGCAGGGCCTGCACCCTTCTCAACCAGGGAGCGTATCCAGCTCTGGACGTCCATGCGGGTGATGGCCCGCATTTCCCAGTCCGCCCAGTAGGGCATGACATGGTTCTTGATGCTGGACGCGTCGCCCCGGAGGGTGTGGGGTTCGACTATGCGGGCGTTCCACCACCGGTCGTGCCACTCCCGGAACGCGATCTCGCCGGCCCGCGGGTCCCGCATGCCTCCACGGGCGAACTGGGTCTCCAGCTCGATGCCCCAGGCCCGCGCCTGGGCCTTGAGGGGGAAGGACTCGCTGAACCGGTCTCCGGCCCGGTTACGAACGGTCGCCTGCCACTTGCCGGACTTCAGTTTGCGCAGGTACGCGGTACTACTCCTTTTTCGGAAGCGGTGAGGGTTGGACTAGGGGCGAGAGATCACCGACGGGGGCGCGGGGAACCAACCAGCCTTCTGGCGATGAAGTCCTCCAGCCCGGCAGCAGGGACACGGACGCGGGATCGTTCCGTCCCGGTACGCAGGTCGACGACGGGGAGGTCCCCGGCGGCGATGAAGCGGTAGACGGTGCGGCGGTCGACGTCCAGGGCGGCGGCGACAGCGGGGATGGACAGCAAACGGGCAGGCATGCGCGAGTCCTCGGAGACAGGGAAGGAAAAGCGAAGGGGAGAATTGGTTCAGCAGGGCTGTCGGCGGTCCACGGCGCAGGTCAACCGGCCCTGTCAGGAGCAGTGGGACCAGTTCGCTGTACGGCCGAGCTATGTGACACGAACGCGCGAAACGTGGACCGCTGACGTTCGGGATGCATGCGGCGGTGCTCCCGCGCTCGGATCGTAAGTCCGAGCGCGGGACGGGAAACTACCGCTCGGGAATGTCCGGAAGGCGCAGGATCTCTTCCAGGTGGCCCCAGTCGATCTCGATGTCTTCCAGCCGGAAGCGGTGCGGGTACCGCAGCGCAATCCAGCTCGCACTCACGCCAGCCCACTCGGCGACACCCCACGCAGGAACGCCCGCCTCAAGCCAGCGGTCCAGACAGGAGTCACGCAGGCTGGAGACCTGCTCCCCCAAGCCCGCCTGCACCTCGTCAGGGCTCAACACCGCTTGGCGAGCGCGCCTCCACGCCCTCTTGTATTCGGAGGACGCCAACGGCCCACCCCGCTCGGCCGGGAACAACAGGTCTTCAGCTTCCAAACCCGCCTCGTCGATCCAGCGCCTCAGCACACCCACGATGTCCGGTGAGACAGGAACCTTCCGGCCCTCGCCGGCACGGACCAACACCTCCCCGAACTCCCCGTCCGGGAGCGTCACGTCCTGCACCCGGACCGAGGCTGCTTCACCCGGCGAAAGGGCGGTGCCCGCCATAGAGGCGAGGAAAGGGAAAACGGCTCCCGAAGATTCCTCCTGAATCCACTCCAGAAGGGCGCGAACATGGTCCGCAGAGAGCAAGGACGATTCACCTATTGCCAGCTTCGACAAGCTACATGACTCCTCACACGAGACATCGGGACGCGTCGGCATCCCCTGGTCATTCAATGGTCTGGAGAAGCGCCGGTTTGGCCAACCGGCGATCGTCGGCTATGTTGCGCCCGCGACACACCTCTCGCGGTCCCGACTGATGCGCAGAGAGCAGGTTCTGCTTTCTCAAGACCGCTCTAGGTTTGCTTCCTTCACCGAGTTAATCCAGTCCGTATGGGACTCAATGTGTCTGCTGTCGGCGAATCTGCCCGAACCCACCCATACCTGCCCCTCGACGGCCAGGGAACGTGAAGATAGAGCAGGCGCCTTCTAAGACCGTGTCCTACATGGTCAGTTTGAGGAGTCGTTTGTAGCAGCACAGTGCTGCGGCGAGGCCGAGAAAGGCCAGGTAGTTGCGGGGTTTCCGTTCGTAGCGAGGGCTGAGTCTGCGGTAGCCGGACAGCCAGGAGATGGTCCGTTCGATCACCCATCGGCGCCGACCCAATCGTTCGCTGGACTCGATGCCCTTGCGGGCGATACGCACTCCGATCCGCTTGCCGCGGAGCCATTTCCGCAGTCCAGGGATGTCGTAGGCCTTGTCGGCATGGAGGCGTTGGGGTTTGAAGTGGCGGCCGCGATAGGGGTCGTGTTTCGTTTGGTGACCCGCCACCATGGGCTTCAGGCTTTGGCTGTCGTGGACGTTGGCGGCCGAGACGCCGACGACCAGGGGCAGTCCGTTCGCGTCCGACAGGATGTGCATCTTGGAACCCGGCTTGCCTCGGTCCACGGGGCTCGGACCTGTGTGTTCGCCCCTTTTAGCGCGCACATGAGCCGAGTCGAGGACCACACGGGAGACATCGACAAGGCCCGCGTCATCGAGCCGGTGAACGACGGCTTCATGCAAGCGCCCCCACACGCCGGCCCTCGACCAGATCATGAACCTGCGGTGTGCGGTCGACTTCGATATCCCGAAACACGGCGGCAGAGCCCGCCAGGCACATCCACTGACCAGCACATAGATGATCGCTGCGAACAGCGTCTCATCAGGCGTGTTCTGCTTCCCGCCGCCCTGCGGCCGAACCCGGACCTCCGGGATCAACGGCCTGGCGATCTCCCACAAGCCGTCCGGAACAATCCAACTCCACGTACCCCGCCCCATACGCAGCCCAACGACCAACTGACCATGTAGGACACGGTCTAAGCGCTTGGCCGCAGGTTCGAGTCCTGCCGGGGGCGCCACTGGCGTCACGCCAGGTGGGCTTCATTTTGCCTGGTCAGGCTGCGTCTGACCGTCGCAGACTTCCAGCGTACGCGGGTCCACCGAACGGCGCTGGAGTCCGGCTGACACCGGCTGAAACTGGGGTTCTACGGGTGTCTGTCCCCCATGCGTCCCCCAGCCCCCAAGGCTCAAATGCATCCGAATGGCCCCGTTGGACAACGCCGAAGGGCGATGCGGGGCCCCATGCACCGGGGTCCCGCACCGCCCTTCTCGCATCCGTCCTACTTGGCTTCGCTTCTGTACCTGACGTCGTAGATCTGCTTCAGGTAGTTGTCCCGCTGGCCGACGATGCACCGCGCATAGATCGCCAGGAGCACGGGCACGCTGTTGAGGCAGGTGTGGCGACAGTCGTACACGCGCTTACCCGCCGGCGACTCGTACTCGTGGGGCTGGAGGACCTCCGCTCGGGCCTTGTCCCAGACCCGTCGGAACACCGAGCCCGCTAGCCTGCCGCCAAACTCTCCGGGGAAGAGGAGGTCAGTCGGCTTGAGCTTGTACTGGACGATGACCTCGCGAAGGAAGTGGACAAGGTCAGGGTGGATGGGCACAGTGCGGGTGTCGCCCTCCGCTCGTCCCTTCAGGTCACGGTCATCGTGGGGCTCTCCGCTGTCGGTCCACTGGCTACCGACCTCCGGCCGGGCGCTGTGGACCACGAACTCGCCCCAGCCCGTTTCGGGCAGCGTGGCATCAGTCACATGGAGCGCGACGGCTTCCTCCGGGCGGAGACCGGCGTAGCAGAGAGTGGCGAAGAAGGCCCTGTATAGGGGCCCCCGCCGCAGGGGTCGTTTGCCGATCCAATCGAGGAGCGCGGTGACCTGCTCAGGGTTCAGCAGAGAGCGTTTGTCGATGGCCTGAGCGACCTTGGGGGCACCCCCTCCACTGCCCTTGCCCTTCGGCAGGGGGTTCTGCCGGAGGATGCCGTGGCGGACGGCGTACTCCATTGCCAGGTTCATGATCCGCCGGTTGCGGGACACGGAGCTGGACGCTGCGGCAGTGCCGTCAAGCAGCGTTCCGAGAGCGGAGACGACCGTGTCGACCCGGTCCGACTGCTCCCACGCTGCCATCGACAGGGTGTTGCGCTGGACCCAGTCGAGGATGACGCGAACATCGTCGGGTATCGGCTCTTCGGGGTTGGTCCGGCGCTTGGAGTTGAAGGCCCACTCGCGCAGCGCGGTCCGCACTTTCACCGGATCGAACTGCTTCGGAGGAGTCCGAAGCAAGGCGATGGTCGCGGAGGTCATCGCCTTGGCCACGTTCTTCCGCTGGTTGGCGGAGAAGTGGGGCCACGTCTTGTCGACGAACTCGACCGCGAAGTCGTACCAGTTGGTGTCCGCGGCCTTGCTGGCGTACGAGATTGGCAGTCCGGTCTCGGTACTGAAGGGGCTCGCCACGCTTGACTGCGGTCAACAGGTCGGAGCGTCGGGCATCCGCGAGTGCCTTGGTCGGGTAGGTCTTGCTGTGCTTCTTCGCTCCGACCTTCCAGACCACCTTGTACGTGTATCCGTTCGCTCGCGTGCGGCGCTCGATGTTGTAGATCCGTACGTCAAACGTGCCATCGGTCAAGATGCATCCTCACAATCACTAAGCCAGTTTTCGAAATCGCTACGCCGTATCCGAAGGCTTCCGTTGGGAAGTCGGATACAGCGCGGCCCTCGCCCCTTCTGTCGCCAGTCATAGAAGGTGGATCGAGCTATCCCCAGCTCGTCACACACGTCATCGACCGTCAGCTTTGCCCCAGGCCGCACAGCTACCGCCACGCCGTCACCTCCCGGACGCCGATAGCGGAACTCGGTGTCATCTCGTGGCGAAAAAGAGAAGGGGGCATCACGGATTGGCGCACGGCAGGGTTTCCTTGCAAGGGCGCGAGGAGCGACAGGGGCGCGGCAGCATCACCTCGCGTCATCGGCGCCAGGAGGACCGCTTGCCAGCGGCGCACGCTGCCTACGGCATAGGAGCCGCAGCAGAACTACCTCGCGCCTCCTCTTGCCAACGCGAAGCTGTCTGCGTCCGCCACGGCTCCACCGCCAAGCGCAGCCGGAAGGCGAACACCTCAATGGTCGCGACGATCGCCGGTTTGGCTAACCGGCGATCGTCGGCTATGTTGCGCGCCGCACCGCACCCGACGGCTGCCTGGTCGTCGAGGCCGTCTGCCCGGTGTGGCTGCTAGCGGGACCTCGCCCGCAGGTCAGTCGAGAGGCACCGTGATACGACACTCGGGAACCTCGGGGCCGCGCACCACTTGGTGCGGACTCGCCGGAACACTGTTCGCCAACGCGATTACGGCACAGCCCTCTTCGTAGCATCGTTGCAAGAAGTCCTCACTCGGTAGGCAAACCCGCAGAGATGCAAGCGCAGAGACCAGTGAACACCGCTGCGCAGCCACCCGTCTTTCGACCATCACAGGCTTCAATCGACCGAGCACGTGGAGAATTGGCCGTCCCACCTCAACGCCTCGAAGACCACCGACCGACAGAACAGTCTCCCTCCATTTCACCCGGCGAGCCGTTAACGCGCCTGCTTCCTCCCGGGCCTGTTGTACGTTGACATACCATCGGGAGGTGTTCCAGCCTTTTGGAAATCTGTCTCGTCTGCCGTGAGCGAATGGGGCACTGACGCGACAGAGCGTCTATGGGGTCATAGACACGGCCGTTACACGACGACACCAACGTGGCACTGGTCGCCTTGGAGGACCCCACAGGCCCCGTTCCTGACCATGTACTTTGCGGGACGATGCACGTTGACATAGTCAGGAGGTTCCAGCCCTTTGGGCTTTATTCTCGTCGGCGTGGGCGAAGCGCTGGTGAAGCTGGCGCGAGAGCCGTTCGGGATCGCATGCTCCATGGTCGGGCCTCCCAGCCATGGCCCGTCGGCCGCCAGCCCGGGCTCGCGGCGACGGAGCTGTCGAGATCTCATGATTAGCGGGCGCTGTAGCACGGAGGTGCCCTGAACGGGCAGGATCAGCAACATGAACATTCTGGTGCTTGGTGGGACCTGGTTCCTTGGGCGAACCGTTGCTCAGACTGCGCTTGATCGTGGCTGGTCGGTGACTGTCTTCAACAGAGGCAGGTCCGGTACGGCTCCGGAAGGCACTCAAGAGATCCTCGGAGACCGCACCGTGCACACGGACCTCCTCCGGCTGGGACAGCAGGGGCCGTGGGACGCGGTGATCGACACATCGGCCTCCGAGCTGGCCCCACGCGATGTGCTGGCCGGTGCCGAGGCGCTGCAGCCCGTGGCGGGCAAATACGTCTACATCTCGACCGTGAATGCTTACCGCGGATGGCCAGAAGAGCCGCTGACCGAATCCTCCGAGTTGCTGGACGCACCGGCCGACGCCGATGTGAACTTCGGACGGCTGCCGGCGAACTGGGATGGACCCGACTGGTATTACGGTCGCCAGAAGGCCGGCGCGGAGCGCGCCGCCATCACCACGTTCGGCGCTCCGCGGGTGTCGATCTTGCGGCCCGGCGTCATTCTTGGACCCGGAGAATACGTGGGTCGCCTCCCTTGGTGGCTCCGGCGCACCTCAAAGGGCGGGATGATCCTCGCGCCGGGAGAGCCAGACAAATCGATCCAACCGGTGGACGTACGCGACGTAGCAGCGTTTGCGCTCGATCAGGCCCTTTCACCGAACGGCGGTGAGTTCAACGTCACCGCGCCCTTGGGTCGGGAGACGATGGGCGGATTCCTCACAGCCTGTCTCAATGTCACCGGAAGCGGGGGGCGACTGGTCTGGGCACCCGATGATCTCCTGATTGACCAGGGTGTGCAGCAGTGGACCGAACTGCCTCTCTGGCGCACCCACGCGGGCGTCTGGAATGTGGACTCGACGCGCGCGCAGGCCGCTGGCCTGCAATGCCGTCCCCTGGTGGAGACCGTAGCGGCCACGTGGGAGTGGATGCAGTCGGGCGGTGTGCCCGTCGAACACCCCCGTTGGGCAGAGCACGGCATCTCGCCGGAGAAGGAGGAGGAGATCCTCGCGAAGCTGGGCTCGTAACGGTCAGGGTTCGATGGCCAGTGGCGGCGTGCTCCCCAACCGTTGGGCCGACGCCTCCGCCGTGTAGTCCTCGATCCGCTCGCCGAGCGCGATGGCGTCAGGCGCACCGCGGAAGTCCGCCCGAACAAGACCGGCGCGAACTGCCGCCATACGTTCGAGTGTCCCGGCTCCTCTCCATTCAGTCGGTACGCTGAAGGCCGGCTCCAGTGCGGCCTGCACGCCGTCGAGTTCGCCTCGGAGCAGTCGGGCGCGGGCTAGATCCACGTGCGCCTGTGTGGAGATGAGCAGCGGACGCTGATGTTCGGGCTTGGCGCTGAGGAGCTGGAGGGCTTGCTCCGCAGCTTCCTCAGCGCCGTCAGCATCACGCAGCAGGAGGTAGGTGGTGGCGTTGCTCATGGCAACGCGGTCAAGGGGGAACCCGAATTCGCCGCCCACGTCATCGTGCAGCTCGTCTCGCGCACCAGTGCTCTGCTCAAGGGCGGCCCGCACAGCCCTTTCAGCAGACGCCTGGTCGCCCAGGTGTCCGTGGGCGCGTCCTTCGATTACGAATAGCCGCGTCATAGCCGTGTCGCCGAGTCCTCCGAACTGCTGGGCAGTGCGCACGAGACGTACGGCCTCCGCTGGACGGCCACCCCAAAACGCCAGGAAGGCGAGTGCACCGTGGGCGTACGCCTGAAGCGGACCGTGCTCGATCACTTGACCGTACAAGGCGGCCGTACGGGACAGTGAGACGGCGGCGGGCAGAGAGCCGAGGTCGAAGCAGATCGCCGACAGGACGGCGGCCGACTGGCCGGCAGCCAGGTAGCCGCGCTCACGCTGGCGGGGCACCTGGGTCCTCTCCAGCAGCGACTGCGCGACGCTCAGGAGTTCCTTCGCCCTGCGGTAGACCTCCACGGGAGACGTTCGGCTGTACTCGCGTGCCAGGGCGACGATGTCGTCGTCAAGCTGGTCGAGTGTCATGTCCGGCACACTGAGGGACGCGGCGTCCCCGGCGTGCGAAGCGGCATCCCGAGCAGTCATTGCAAGATCACTCTCATTGATCGTAGGTACATAGCTCGCGCCCGGCGGCGGCCCGCTCGGTTGGCTGAGAAGAGCTCTGGCGTTGCGTCCGAACATGCGCTCAAGCACCTCGGGTGCAGGCTGATTCGGGAGCCCCTTGACGCGCCCTGCTGTCCACCGACGAAATGTCTGCTCCTCCACCGTGGCGCTGAAGAAGTGGGGCTCGCCGGCCGCGACGGACAGCTCCTGAGCGGCCTTCTCGTACTCCTTCCTGAACCGCGGGTACGCCCAACCGCGTTCCCAGACCAGCAGTTGAAGCAACGTCCGCGCTTCCATCCCCGACGGCTCCCTTCTGGCCGCTGGCAATGAGGCGGCCCGTATCGGCCTGGGGCGTCAAGCCCCGCGCTTCAACTATCACCCAACTCAAGCCCCATATAGCGATCTCGCAGGCAAGTGGGGTCCAGATGACATGTTGGTGATACCCGTGTCACCCCGCGGGATGCAGGTGATACCCCCGGTGACATGGCGGGCCCGGCTCCCCCGGGGAAACCTTGATCTCCCCTCGCGGTCTCCGCTTGAGCGTCTTGAGGCGGCGAGGGCCGGTCTGCAACTCCCCACGAAGCCGAGGCCACCACCATGAGCCAGAGCACCACCCCGCGTAGTTGCTTGGAACGGGCAGCCAAGATGGGAGCCCGAGCGTGGTTGCCGGACGCCGCCGCGGCTACAGATATGCACGTCTTCCAGGCCGCGTTCGTACCGGATCCGCTGGCGGTCGCGGATATGCGCGGCTCGACGGCGGCTTTCCTGGGGCAGGCAGGCTTGACGGGGCCGATAACCGACAATGTGGTGCTGGCGGTCTCGGAGTTCATCACGAATGCGATCGAGCACGGACACGGCGTGGTCGAACTGCGGCTGCGCGCTGTCGGCGGGACCCTCACTGTTTCAGTGACCGACGAAAATCCCGCCCCGGCAGTGTTGCAACAGGCTGGCCCGGACGACATCTCCGGCCGGGGCATGGCGCTCGTCGCAGCGCTCGCAGACAAGTGGGGCAGCAGCGGCAAAGAAACGTGGTGCCAGTTCTTCTGTGACAGCATCGGGAGCCCGACGTGAATGTCGCGCCCCGGTTGGTGACTGCCCAGGCCGCTATGAGGGACGCAGCCGGCGATAAGTTGCGGCAAGCGGAGTTACGGGCGCTCCGAGGCATCGAGCCAGTAGGTGGCAAGCATTTCGCCCGGCCAGGCTGGCTGATGCACCGGTCCTCGGGGCCCCATCTGTGCGAAGTACGGCGCTATGTCGAGGATGGGAGTGCCGTCTACAGCGTCCAGGTCGGTGACGACGAGGTCCCGGCCGTCTGTCTTGAGCAGTCGCGGATAACTGATCGCCAGTTGGTTGGGGCGTCGGTGGTTGCGGTGGACGAAGGTTCCGGTTGCCGGCCAGATCGGGTTTCCTCTTGGGCTGCGGGCGTGGAGCTGCACGTCTTCGGGACGCGCCAGGTGGAAGTGCCAGGTCACTGTGAGGTGGGAGAACTCCTCGATGCCCTGCAGCGTTTCGAGCGGGAAGGCGTCGTCCAGTCGGATGATCGATTCCACCCCGCCCTGGTAGTCGTCTTGGACGCGGGTGTGGCCCCCAATGACCGTTGCGATCGGTTCGACCTCGTACGTCGCCATCGGCGTTCGTTCCTCTCCCATGAAATCGCGTGTGCAGCAACCGCCGGCCGTACCTGCGGACCTGCCCTGTGGTCAGCCTATGGCGCGCAGCATTTCCCGTGCCCGGCGGTCCAATTCAACAACGTGGCGGCCTCCGCGTTGCCTCATGGGCGACAGGTCGCTCTGCATGCGGACGATGACGTCGCGGGCGCGGCCGGACTGGACGCCGACCATGGCATCGAGGGCTTGTCCCCACGTGCCGCATGCCTCGTCGAGACGTCCTTGCTGGACCTGGACGGCGCCCAGGTAGCCGAGTGTCACGCTGTGGGTGCGGGCGTACTGCTGCCGGCGGCGGGTGCGGACGCTGCGCTGGAAATGGATCTCCGCCTCGACGGGGTTGCCCAGGTCGCGCAGGGCGCAGGCAGTTTCGTGGGCGAGAGAGGCTTCCTGGAAGAAGCCGACGCGGTCGGGGGCGTCCTCGTTGTCGGCGCGGGCGAGGTCCCGCTCTGCTCGGCTGATGGCCGCGAGGGTGCCGGGCCTGTCGCCGTCGGCGGCCAGGGCACGGGCGTGGACGATGGAGAGCAGGGCCTTCTCGCGCGAGCTGGCCTGGCCGTAGTGAGTGCGGGCCATGGAGGCATCGGTCAGGTCGAGGGCCCTTCGTGGGTGTCCGAGGTCGACTGCCTGGTGGGCGAGGGCGCGCAGGATGTGGCCGCCCAGCGGTCCGTCGCAGGCTTCGGCCGCTATGCGGGCGGCGAGGGTGAGGTAGCGCTGGGCGGTGCGGTGCTCCGAGGCGTCGAACGCCATCCAGCCGGCGATGTAGGTCATCTCTGCCACGGCCGAGTACGTGTCCCGTCGGTGCCGTTCCGTTCGAAACCTGCTGCCCAGCAGGGGCACCGCTTCGTCGCGAAGGTGGCCGGCCAGAGCCGAGCGCCCAGAGGCTCCACCACGCTGCTGGTCCCGTGCGGAGTAGAAGGCTGTCAGGTTGCGGACGTCATCGATGTCGGCCTGGGTCACCAGCCGTGGGGAGACTGCTGGGCGCGATGCTGCAGCGGCTGGGGCGGTTGTCCACCACGAACTCGCGGGCAGTGTGAGGCCGGCGGCCGAGTACGCGGCGGTCGCCAGCAGCTTGCGTCGGTGCATGTCCAGGTCGTCGCTTCCCAGCTCGGCCAGCACGGTCAGAGGGTCGACGCTCCAGTCGGAACTGCTGTCGGGCGAGCCGGTCGGCCCGTCTTCCAGCCCGAGGTCAGCGAGGGTGAGGGGGCGACTGAGCCTGCGGGACAGCGTCTCACGCAGGATATGAGGCGCTCGTCCGCTGGGCTTGGTGCCCTGGACCCACATGGCGATGTGCGAGCGCGAGATGGCCTGCAATTCGCGTGCACCGCTCTCCGCGGCGACACGAGCGACCGCGGCGGCTGCTTGGGGCTGGGACCAGCCCGCTTCGCGCAGGAGTGCGGCGAGGGCGACGTTTCGCTCACGGGCCATGGGCTGCCCCTCGGGTCCGAAATGATCTTTGACGCCTTTGACGGCCTTGCGGGCCGCACAGGCATACCCCCCAGCGGGGATTCGCGGTTCGCTCAACGTAGCGGCCGGATCACTCACCATGCACGCCGACCGACTGTGGTGCACGGCGTCTCTCACTCAATTTGGCTTGATCCATTTAGGAGTTGTGTCATGCGTCTCTCGCTGGCCCCTCGCCGGGCGTTCTGCCAGCGCCGTGGTCAGGGCCGGAGTCTCGGTGATCCGGGTGCCGGGCGTGACCAAGCGGCGTCCGCGACGGAGACGGTGACGCTCGTGCTGGGCGAGGACTCCCCGGTGCCCGAGACCGCCGCCGATGTGGAGGACCTCGTCCTGCGGCTGCGAGGGCACGTCAACCAGCTCGGAACCCTGATGCCTTCGCAGGAGCCGGCCTTGCTCCGTGCGCAGCAACTCTGCTCGGTCGGGCTCCCGGAGGGCTATCTGTCCAGCCGCGTGCACCTCGTCAGGCTCGCCGAGGCCACGCAGGAACTCATCGCGAAGATCCGGCTGGACGACGTCGGAGCGAGTCGACCGGCACGGAGGTTGGCTCGATGGACGCCGCAGATCAACGTGCTGCGCGGTGCGGTCTTCGCCGTCGCCCTCACCTGCTTGGTGTGGGCCGCTTCGGTGCCCCGGTCATGACGCTCACCGGAGCGCTCCTCATCGGACTGATCCTCGTCGCGATGGCGTGGCTGGTGTGCCGAGGCACTCGTGCGACTGGCCTCGATCCCGCAGACAGGGCCTCTACACCACCTCCGAGCGAGCCTGCGTCCCCGCGGTGACCGCTGACTCCTTGACTCCCGGCCTGTCCCCGGCCGCTTCGGCGGCCCCGATAACACCCCCAGACCAACGGGGCTTATTGGAGATTCACACACGATGAAACGCCTTCCGCGTATCGAGCAGTACGGCCTGATCGGCGACACGCAGACCAGCGCCCACGTCTGCGACGACGGCACGATCGACTGGCTGTGCCTGCCCCGCTTCGACTCACCGGCCGTGTTTGCCGGTCTGCTCGGCACACAGAAGCACGGCACCTGGCAGATCGCCCCGGCCCCGTCCGCAGGCTGGTCCGGCTCCGGAAGAGTGGCTGCCCGTCGGTACCGCGGTGACTCGCTCGTTCTCGAATCGCTGTGGCGTACCCCGACTGGTTCGGTCCGGGTCCTGGATTTCATGCCGCCGCGCGACGGGGCCCCGCAGGTGATCCGGATCGCTGAGGGCCTGACTGGCGAAGTGGAGATGGTCTCGGCCATGCGTCCTCGGCCGGGGTACGGCAGCGTCAGCCCGTGGATCCACGAGGTCGGTGGGCGCATGGTCGCGGAGGCCGGCGGGGACGCCCTTTGGCTCGACACGTGCGTACCGCAGGCGGAGAAGGACGGCGTCGTCGTGAGTGTGTTCACCGTCGGAGTGGGACAGAGCGTGGCGTTCGTGCTCAGCTGGTGCCCGTCCCACGCCCCCGCACCGGACGTTCCCGACCCGGAGGCGGCGCTCGCCGAGACGCTCGCCTTCTGGCAGGACTGGACGCAGGAGTGCGCCTACAACGGGCCTTACCGCGAGGCCGTGGTCCGGTCCTCGATCACGCTGAAGGCCATGACCTACGGGCCGAGCGGCGGGATCGTCGCGGCGCCGACCACGTCGCTTCCCGAGGAGATCGGCGGCGACCGGAACTGGGACTACCGCTTCACTTGGCTGCGCGACGCCGCCACGACGCTTGCCGCGCTGCTGGGGACCGGGTACCGGCAGGAGGCACAGGCATGGCGGCGGTGGCTGCTGCGGGCCGTGGCCGGGGACCCGGAGAACCTGCAGATCATGTACGGGATCACCGGGGAGCGTGACCTGCGGGAGCGGGAGCTTCCCTGGCTTCCCGGGTACGAAGGCTCTTCGCCGGTGCGGGTCGGGAACGGGGCTGCGGGCCAGCTGCAGCTGGACGTGTACGGCGAGGTGATCGACACCCTCTACGTCGCGCACCAGAGCGGTGTCGCGCACTGCGCCGACACCGCGGTCCTGCACCAGCGGCTCGTTGAGCACCTGGCGCAGCGCTGGCGGGAGCCCGATGAGGGCATCTGGGAGATCCGCGGGGCCCGCCGGCACTTCGTCCATTCCAAGGTGATGGCCTGGGTGGCGGTCGACCGCACCATCCGTCTGGTCGAGGCCGGCGCGCTCGACATGGACGTGGCCCCTCTGGTGGAGCTGCGGGCGGCGATCCACCGGGAGGTCTGTGACAAGGGCTTCGACCCGGTGCGCAACACCTTCACGCAGTCCTACGGCTCGCAGGAGCTGGACGCTGCCACGCTGCTCATCCCCCGCACCGGTTTTCTGCCGCCCGATGACCCGCGCGTGATCGGCACCGTGGATGCGGTCCGTCGTGAACTCTCCACGGAAGACGGGCTCGTGTACCGGTACCCGACCTGCGGTGAGGACGTCGGGGTGGACGGCTTGACCGGCGACGAGGGCGCCTTCTTCCTGTGCAACTTCTGGCTCGTCGACGGCCTCGCCCTGACCGGCCGCCTCGACGAGGCCCGCGCCTTGTTCGAACGCCTCCTGGCTCTGCGCAACGACCTCGGGCTCCTGGCGGAGGAGTACGACCCCGTCCAGCAGCGCCAGCTCGGCAACTTCCCGCAGGCGTTCAGCCACATGGGCCTGATCCAAAGCGCCCTGCTCCTTCAGCAGATGGCGACGCAGTCCTCCCCCCGCCACGCCGCGCTCGCGGTCCCCGCACCCCGCTCAACCCCCCGCAGCACGCGCCAGTCCACCGCAGACCTGACGCCGCAGCACGCATAGCCACCCCACCCCTGACGAGGATTCCCATGCCTGACAGCGCCTTGACGGCACGGCCAGCCGCTACCGGCCACCGCAGACGGCGGCCCCCGCTCGACGCGACCACGCTGTACCTCGCCCGTCGCGCCGTGGCACTGCCCCTGGCACTCCTAGCCGCGCTGCTGCTCGCCGCCTTCGCTCTCCGGTCGGGGTCCGTCGTAGGCCCCGGCTGGGTCCTGGCCGGCCTGGTCTGCGGACTAGCGGGGGTCGTCGCGGTGGCAGCACGCGGAGCGCACAGCGTCGCCAGCGCCGTGCAGTCGGCGGTGGCGGATTCCCAGACGGCAGCGCTGAACGCGGTCACAGGGGCAGCGGCAGCCGTTGAGAAGTCGGTGCAGTGGTCGGCGGACGAGCTGTGCCGCGGAAAACGTCCAGCGTTGCCGGACCCGCACACCGCGCAGTCGTCCACCCCGAACGCCGGGATCGACAACGCGTTGAGTGCCCTCCAGGCGCAAGCCATCGTCTCGCTGATCCGCGTGCACGACGAGTCCCAGTCCGTGGTCCTCCTGGAAGTGCTTCGCCGCCTGGCCATGCGCGAGCACGCCTTGGTCAGCAAGGCTCTTGAGGCACTGAGCCGGTTGGAGATGCTGACCGACGACCCGGAGCTGCTGGCCAAGATCTTCGAGATCGATCACCTCGTGACGCGGATGCGCCGCCAGGTCGAGAGCACGGCGGTCCTGGGCGGACAGTCCCTGCGCAGCGTGCGCCGGCCCGTTCCCGTCACGACGGCCCTGCGCGGCGCTGTCTCCGAGGTCGTGCAGTATCCGCGGGTGGCCGTCGCGGCCGGATCCGTGGGCGCCGAGCTGGGGTTGCCCGGCCATGTGGGGCCGGACCTGACGCACCTGCTGGCCGAGCTGATCGAGAACGCCTGCGAGTGCTCCGATCCAGAGACGCGGGTGATGGTGCGCGCACAGCGGGTGCCACACGGGCTGGCCATCGAGGTCGAGGATCGCGCCATCCCCATGCACCCGCAGATGCGGGCACAGATGAACCACCTGCTCAAAGCCCCGGACGAGGTCGATGTCAGCGGCCAAGTCCGGGCCGGGCAGCTCGGCCTGCTGGTCGCCGCGAAGATCGCACAGTCACACGGGATGACCGTCCTCCTGCAAGAGAATACGACGGGAGGCACCACCGCCCTGGTCGTCATACCGGCACGGCTCCTGGTAGCCATTCCATCGGTCGAGGATGCGGGCGCGCCGCCGCCCGAGGAAGCTCGCGGCTCCGGGCGGCAGCCGCAGCCGGTGGCCGCGACTCCCGCCGTCCCGGAGGCAGCACAGGCCGCAGGCCGTGGCGTCGCTGAGGCACCGACCGCGGAGGCAGGTCAGTCGACTGACGCGCCCGCTCTGCCGACACGCACACGCCGGACGGGATCTTTCCGTCCACCACAGGAGCGTGAGCAAGCCCCCGTATCCGCGGCGACGCCCGGGCTCGCAGCCGCCTTCCGCAACGGCCTCCAGGCCGGCGGCAGCGCCAGTCCCTCTCCCGCGTCGACAGAACACCCCACCCCCTGACCCGTCCTTCCGCGTTCCCGGTGGCCGATACACCCACTGGCCCTTCCCCCTTCTGGAGCAATCCTCATGAGCACCCACCCCGCGATGAACAACGTGACCGACGGCAACGCTGCATCTGCGACGACGCCAAGCGGACAGCGGGACAGCATGGTCTGGCTGCTGCGTCAGTTCGCCTCCGAGACGCAGGGCGTCACGCACGCCGTCCTGCTCTCGCGCGACGGACTGCGGCTGCTGGACAGCGACGTCGACAAGGACTGGGCGGACGAGCTGTCGGCCGCCTTCAGCGGCGTTGCCTCCCTCGCGGCGAACATCACCGGCCCGAGCCACAAGAAGAGGCCGGCCCGGCAGGTCATCATCGAGCGAGACGACTGCCTGTTCTTCGTCCAGAGCGCCGGGTGCAGCGCGGCCTTCGACAACCACCCCGGTAACGAACGCGGTGAGGTGGACACGATCCTCGCCGTCATCGCCACCAGGGACGCCGACGTGGGCACCGTCGGCTTCGAGATGGGCCGGCTCGTTGCGAAGTTCGCCCCTTACATGGTGATCCCCGTCCGCGTCGGCACGGGCGGAGAGGTCCGGTGACCACGTACGGCCGCGCGGCCGAGGAGTCGGCGTTCGTGCGGACGTACACCGTGGTGCGCGGGCGTACCAGGCCGCGGCACCTGCTCGCTCTGGAAACCGTGCTGGAGGCCGGGCAGGGAAGGCCAGGCCCGGCGCAGGCCGAGGAGTGCGAGGAAATCCTCGCCCTGTGCCGGGAGCGCCGACGGTCGGTGGTCGAGCTGGCGGGACGCCTTGGCCGGCCCGTCAGCGCCGTCAAAGTGCTCGTCTCCGACCTCCTGGACGCCGACGCCCTCGTCGTCCCCCTGACCCATTCCTATGCCGATACCGGCGCAGGATCCGGTCCGTCTACCCAACTGCTGGCAGCCGTTACCGCCGGCCTGAAGAGGAAGTGGCCTGATGCCGTCGCCTATCCCCAGGCCGGATGACCCGACCGCCGTGCCGCGGAGTTCGCCGCACCCGCGGGGCGGTGCGCCGACCGTGCTGAAGATCGTGATCGCCGGCGGTTTCGGCGCGGGCAAGACCACCGCCGTGGGCGCCGTCAGCGAGATCACGCCGCTGAGCACGGAGGAGTACCTGACCGAGGCGAGCGCGGACGTCGACAGCCTGGCGGGCATCGAGGCGAAGCAGACCACGACGGTCGCCTTTGACTTCGGCCGACTGAGCCTGCCCGACGCGCCGATTCCTCTGGAGCTGTTCCTGTTCGGCACTCCGGGCCAGGACCGATTCGTCGACCTTTGGTACGACCTCTCCCGCGGCGCCGTCGGCGCGGTCGTCCTGGTCGACACCCGCCGTTTGGAGAGCAGCTTCACGCCCGTCAGCTTCTTCGAGGACATCGGCCTGCCCTTCGTCGTCGCCGTCAATCAGTTCGACGGGGCGCACCGCTACCACCCCGAGCAGGTCCGCACCGCTCTCGAACTCCCCGCTGCCGTACCGGTGGTCACCTGCGACGCCCGCGACACGAATCACGTCGCCGGCGTTCTGCTGGCCCTCGTCGACCACGCCGTGAACAGCGCCGCCACCACCAATCGCACTGGTCACGCCCCCTCTACGCCCCTCCAGGACGCCTGATGTCACAGCACCCCAGCACCCCCTACCGCACGCCGCAGACCGCCCCGCCCGCAGGGTCCTTGCCACGGCGCGACATGCGGGACACCAACCGCGGCCCGTTCACCCCGCCCGGCACCGCCCTCACCAGCCAGCGGCCTCAGCAATCGCTGGAACTGGCGCAGCGTTACGAGCTGCTCAACCGCTTGGGCGTGCCCCCCGTGGCCAACGAGGACTTCGACGAGCTGGCCCGCGACATGGCTGAGCAGGCCGGGTTCCTGTACGGCTTCGTCAACCTGGGCTTGGAGAAGCAGACCTTCGTCGGGCTGCACCAGCCGCCCGCGGACAGCGGGTACGTCATCGTCGGCCGCACCATGAGCCGCGACCACGGCTGGTGCCCGGAGGTCATGACCCGCAAGAAGGCCCTCCCGCTACACGATGTACACGCCAGCCCGCGCTTCAGCGGCAACGCAGTGGTCGACGCCGTCGGGATCCGCTCCTACTTCGGCGCACCGCTGATCCACGAAAGCGGCACCGTGCTGGGCACGGTGTGCGTGATCGACCCCGAGAAGCGGCCTCTGCGCGAGGCCCGACGGATCAGGGACATCACCATCAACACCGGCGCGCAGGTGATGGACCACATGTCCCGGGCCCTCGTCCGCTAAGCCCGTTCCACACCCCCCCCACCCGGGAGCCGTAGGCGATCCCCGGCCGCTCCGCGTTGCGACCTTCATCCAGGGAGAGGGAGACCATGTCCGCCACACCCACCACGCCTCCACCGGCGCTGCGTCCCTACCTCACCGCCCGCCACGATCTGCTGTGGGTGGAGGCGGACGCCTTCGCGGCCGAGCACGTCGCGCCGCGCGCCGCGCGGATGGAGGCCGCTCCGGGCAGGGTGGAGCGCAAGGTCGCCGACCTGATGGCCGCCCGGGGCTGGTTCGCCGTCACCGTACCGGCCGTCTTCGGCGGGCTGGGCGCCGGACACGTGGCCAGGACCGTCTTGGTCCACCGCATCGCACGGGTCTCGGCGGCTGCCGCGGCCATCCTGCAGGCCACATTGATCCCCGTGGGCGCCCTGCTGCACTTCGCCACCTACGAGCAGAAGGGCCGCTGGCTTCCCAGGGTGACGGACGGTTCCCTGCTGCTGTCGATCGCCGTGACCGAACCGCTCGCCGGCGGGCACATCGGCGGCATCGAGACCACCGCCGAACGCGCCGGCAACGAGTGGGTGATCACCGGCAGCAAGATCCATATCGGCAACAGCCACCTCGCCGGAGCCCACCTCGTCGTCGCCCGCACCGCCGCGGCCGGAGTGAGCACCTCGCAGGCGCTGACCGCGTTCATGGTCGAAGCCGACCGCCCCGGACTTTCCGTCCCCGACCACCGTGCCGGCCTCGGTCTGCATGGCTTCTCCGCCGGCCGCCTCGACCTCGATCACGTCCGCGTCCCCGCCGACAACGTGGTCGGGGAGATCGGCCAGGGACTGGCCGTGGCCCAGAGCAGCAGCATCCTCTACGGCCGCCCCAACCTGGCCGCCGTCAGCCTCGGCATCCACGAAGCCGTCGTGGACACCACCACCGCCCGGCTCAAGGCCCGCCCCCGCTACCAGGGCGCCCTGTCCGACCTGCCCGTCCTGCGGGACCGCGTCGGCGGCATGGAAGCCCGCCTGCGCGCCGCCCGGATACTCGCCTACCAGGCCGTGCACCTCCTCGACCAGGGCCTGCCCTGCGACGCCGACCTGATCAATTCGAAATACCTCGGCCACCAGTGGGCCGTCCAGTCCGCCCAGGACGCCATGGAACTGCACGGCGCCAACGCCCTCGATGGCGACTACATCATCCAGCGCCTGTGGCGCGACATCCAGCACACCTACCCACCGGCCGGAACCGGCGAAGTCCAGCGCATACGCCTGGCCGACGCCGCCTTCGCAGAGGACCACATCCAGTGGTCCGAGCGCCTCGCCGCCGAAGCCGCCTGGGCACGACCCGATCCGACCGCCGCTTAAGCCCCCGTGCGCGGCACCCCGTGACTCCCCATCGCCGCGCACGGGCCCGTGCCGCCGGCCCCCGTCCCCCGCGGGGACCGGCGGCACCCCTCCCCGTGACCATCCACCCAGCCGAGAGAGACACCGTGACCCCGCCCGTGACGACCAGCGCACCGATCACACCCCTGACGCCGACCCTGCAGCGCGTCGCCCAGCACCTCACGAACGGCCTCACGGCCAAGGAGATTGCGGCAGAGACCCGCCTGTCGGCCGTGACCGTCCGCCAGTACGTGCGCGACATCCGTGAGAGCCTGCACTGCCCGCCCCGCTGCAAGCCCCCGGTGATCGTGCACCGCCTGTTCACCACCCAGCAGGTGGCCTCACCCACGGCGGACCGGCCAGCGCCATCCCTCACCCCGGAGCAGCGGCTGCTGCTCCGAGCCGTCGCCGAGCACAGCGACCCCCGTGACATCGCCGTCGCCGCCAAGCTCGCCCCCGCCGACCAGCGCGCCGCACTCGACCAACTCCTCGCCGACACGGGCGCGCGGGACACCACCCACCTGGTGATCCTTGCCCACGGCTGGAAGCTGCTGCCGACCGACCCGGCGGCGCGGAGCGGAGCGAGCCAGTGAGAAGGCCCCCCACTCCCCTGGCCAACGAGGAGGCTCCGGCTTCCACCTCGTTCGCAGCGAAGTACCCGGGCGCCGTGTACGCGGTGCGCACGTTACGTACGGACGCCGAGCGCGCGGAAGCCGCGGCTCTCGTGCAGGACCGGCAGCGCTGGCTCACCCTGCGCGGTCTCCCCGTGCCCGCTCAAGCCGACGTTCCGGCCCTCTTCCGCGACCCGCAGACGAGGTCAGCCGGTCTGTTCGAGGACGGAAAGCTGCTCGCCTGCATGGTCCCCGCGCGCGACCCCGGCCTCAGCTGGGGCGACGGCCCCTGCCTCCGCCTGGGACGCGTCCACACCCTGCCCGAGCAGTCCGACGACATCACCCGGCTGATCACCCTGTGGGCCTCCGACCTCGCCGCCCGGCAGAGCCTCCCGCTCGTACGGGCCGAAATCCTGGCCCGCCACGCCCTCCAAGCCGAGCCCATCGCCGCCCTGCTGCGCCGGCTCACGGACATGGGCTGGGACGTGCGGGGTTCCGGTCCAGGACGGGAGGGGGACCGCGTAGCCCGCCTCGAACTGGCCGCCGAGCACCGCCCCAGGCTCAGCACATTGATCAGCTGCCAGACCCATGCACCTCATCTGGCCGCGGACGATCGGAGCACCGCGTGACAACCGACGAACCGCAGCGACCCGACCTTGCCCGCGAGCTGATCGCCCGCGCAACGGAATCGGCCGTGCACCGAGCCAAGCGCGTGCGCGACCAGCTCGATGCAGTGCAACTCGGGCAGGGCCGGCACACCGACCACGCCAACACCAAGTTCCTGCGCCGCGTCCTGGGCGAATACGAGTGGCCCGGCCACCGCCTCGTCGGCCCTGCTGCTGCCCGCGCCGCCTGGAGCATCGCCCTGCACAGCGACCACGATCTCACCCTCCAGCGCGCCGCCACCATCCTGCTCAGGCGTGCGGTCCAGGCCGACGACGCGCTCGTCCAGCACTGGGCGCACCTGCACGACCGTGCCCTCATTGCCGGCGGGTGCGCCCAGGAGTACGGCACCCAGCTCATTCTGAGCGCCGAGGGGATCGAGCTGTGCCCGCTGCGTGCGCCGGAGTCCGTCGACGCACGCAGGGCCACCGTGGGTCTGCCGCCACTAGCCGTCGCGCTCATGGCGGTGCGCCGCCGCTACACGCCGGGCAGCTCCGCCGACGAAGCCCCGACCGTCGTCCTCGCGGGGGCCGCGTGAACAGGTGGAACTCCAAGTCTTCCCTCAGTCGGCCCACTGGCCGCATCTCCGATCTGCGAAAGGTCCGTTGACCGATGAAGCTCACCACCGCCGTCCTCGCTGCCGGTGCTGCCGTCTCCCTCACCACCGCCGTGGTCGGAGCCACCCGGCTCAGGCAGAACGCGCGACACCAGGCCGAGCGCAACGAGGCGTTCCTCACCCGCAACCAGCTCGACTGGCTGGCCCAGATGTCCACCAACCCCGACCTCGCCAAGCTCTGGGCTCCCGAGGACATGGACGTCGAGGAGTACATGCAGCTGCTCGCCGCCAACCGACTCATCTGCATTCTCAGCGTCCGCGACCGCCTCGGCTTCGTCCGCACCGGACACCTTCCGTGGCACGCCGCGAAGCTGATGGAGAACGACGTCTGCCGACGCTATTGGCAGCGGTTCGGCGACCTCCGCGCCGAGGAGGCCGAGGGCGATGAGCAGGGCGAGCACTTTACCCGGGTGCTGGACCAGGCCGCCAAGCAGCACCCGCGGGCACGGGCCGCTGCGACCTGACGGCACCAACCGACTCCCAGGCGAGCGACCGCTCAGGCGGCTTCGCCGCTGGTTGCCGTCTGGTAGCAGACCCCGAGGTCCGACAGGACCTCGGCATCCCGCACCACTCACTCCTAGGAGGCATGCATGACCGCCATCCAGGCCGAAAGGCCGACCGGTCCCGCAACAACGGACCTCGTGAAGGCCGACGACGACCCGTTCAAGCTCGACATCACCTTCATCGAGGGCACGCCGGCGACCGAGACGGCCCTGATGTGCAGCACGGGCGACACCTGCGGCAGCTCCTGCCCCAGCGCCTGCACCACCTCGTAAGCCGGATCACCCCGGCAACGCGGGCCGGACGGGGCTCCCCGTCCGGCCCGCCACGCCCAACCCGCCCGCCACACAGGAAGATGAGGAGAGCCCTGATGACACGGCACCGGCCCAGCCTGTACGAGGCCACGGGGCAGACCATGCTGCGCGCCGCGGTCCACACGTCCGAGCCCGCCATGCCGCCCTGGCCAGCGTCCAGGGCTCCTGCGGAGGAGTGGCGCGCGTGGCTGAGCACGGTGTGGTCCGATACCGACTTCCGCCAGACCGTGTCGCAGGCGAGCCCTCTCCTCGCCCAGCAGGTGCAAGCCATCATCGACGGCCGCACACCGAAGGTACGCCGGATGCGCCGGGCAGCGCTGGCCACCGCCCGCTACGCGATCCGCTACGCCCGCCGCTCCACCCCCTTCGGCTTGTTCGCCGGCGTGGCCCCGCTCGGCTTCGACGAGACCACGTCCGTACGCATCGGCGACGAGCACCAGGCCGTAGCCCGTCCCGAACCGGCCCTACTCGACGAGATGCTCAGCACCTGGGAGAGCGACGCCGCGCGCATGGCCGACGCCGAGGTCTGCGTCAACACCCTGATCCGTCAGCGCGACCGGCACCTCCACGTGCCCTCGGAGGGAGAC
Organism: Streptomyces sp. NBC_01723; assembly: GCF_036246005.1. Taxonomy (NCBI): domain Bacteria; kingdom Bacillati; phylum Actinomycetota; class Actinomycetes; order Kitasatosporales; family Streptomycetaceae; genus Streptomyces; species Streptomyces sp. NBC_01723. Next base: position 6,154,754 of record NZ_CP109171.1, on the reverse strand, counting down.
GCCGCCTTCCGCCTGGCTCTGAGCCCCGCGCTGCGTCTCGTGCTCGACCTGGCCCGATCGCCCATCGGGTACCGCCAGTTGTCCGACAAGCTGGCCGCGGAGTTCCCCGCCGTGGACGGCACCGCGCGCGACCGGCTGCTCGGTGAACTGCTGCGGGTGCGGCTGTTGCGCTCCTCGCTGCGCGCGCCCGCTACCGTCGCCGACCCCACCGAGGTCTTACCGCCCACGGCGCGCACTCAAGCCGCCGGCCTGCGCACGGCGTGCGATCTGCGGCTGGACGCCGACGTGCGGCTGCCCGAGCAAGTGCTGACCGAAGCCGAGACCGCGGCGACCGTCCTGGCCCGCCTGGTCACCCATCCGAACGGGACACCGACCTGGCGCCGGTGGATCGAGCAGTTCACCGAGACCTACGGCGAGAACACCCCGGTACCGGTGGATGTGGCCACGGACCCCGACCGGGGCGTGGGCTTCCCGGCAGGATTCGTCACGGCGAGCGAACCACCCCGGCCGATGTCCCGGCGTGACCGTCTGCTGATGGAGCTGGCCGGCACCGCCGCCGCCGAAGGCAACCGCACCGTCGCGGTGACCGGGGCGATGATCGAGGAACTGGAGGCAGCGGCCGGAACCAAGCCTCACAACGCGGCGCCCCACCTCGAACTGGCAGGACAGATTCACGCCACCTCCGTTCCGGCTCTGGACCGGGGCGACTTCCGGCTGCGTGTGCTGACCGTCTCCCGCTCGGCCGGATCGATGACCGGCCGGTTCTGGCACCTGTTTCCCGGCGCCGAGGCCACGTACGCACATCTGCCCACCGCCGATCCGGAGGCGGAACTCGCGCAGCTCTCCTTCCACGCCGGACGGGTGGCGGCCGACCTGCTCACCCGCGCGCCCCAGGCCCTGCCCCGGATCGTAAGCGTCGGCGAATTTCGACGCCCCGCCCCACACGTCCTCTTCCCCCGCGACCTCGCGGTCACCGTCACCGACGGCCGCCCCCAGCTGCTGGAATCCGCGACGGGCAAGCCCCTGGAACTGCTGGCCCCCACCGCCATCAACTTCCTGTGGAACAACTACACCCCGCCGATGGCCCGCTTCCTCGGCGAGATCAGCCGGGCCGCCCACCCGCAGGTGACCTGGTTCGACTGGGGCGCCGCCTGGACCCTGCCCTTCACCCCGGCCCTCACCTACCGGCGCACCATCCTCACCACCGCCCGCTGGAAGATCAGCAGCCGCACGCTGCCCGCCCGCTCCGCACCACTCCAGCAGTGGGCCGACCAACTACACGCCTGGCGTGCCCGGTTCCGGGTGCCGGAGCGGGTCCTGCTCGCCGAGGACGACCAGCAGCTGCCCCTCGACCTGTCCCGCGACGTCGACCTGGACCTCCTGCGCGCGCACCTGGACGCCAGCCCCTTCGGCATAGCCACCCTGCACGAGGCGCCCCCGCCGGACGCCGACGGGTGGATCGGCGGCCGGGCCCACAGCATCGTCGTCCCCCTGGCCAGGCGCTCATGACCACGACGACCGGGCCTCGCACGCAGGACCTGTCCGAAGGCGCCCTGGGGATGGCCCTGCTCGACATCGAGCGCCGCGACCTGTCCACCGCACGCCGCCACCTCGCCCAGGCCACCGCACGCGGGGTCAGCACCGGCAGCAACGCCAGCCTCTTCCACGGCGCACCCGCCCTGGAGTTCGTCCTGGCCCGCGCCCACGGAGCCGACGACGACGTCCACGCGGCCGTCGACCGCGTCGTGGACGCCCGGCTCGCCGCCGCCCACCGCCGCCAGGCGGCCGGCGCGCTGCCCCACCTCGCCGAATGGGACCTCATCCGCGGCATGACCGGTCTCGCCGCCCTCCTGCTCTCCCGCCAACCGCCCGCGCCCCGGCTGCCCGACGTGCTCACCTGCCTCGTCGCCCTCGCCCGTCCCACCCCCGGTGACGGCCGGATACTGCCCGGGTGGTGGTCGCCGGTCGGCCCCGACGGGAAGGAGATGACCGGCGGGCACGGCAACAACGGCATGGCTCACGGCATCGCAGGGCCTCTTGCCGTGCTCTCCCTGGCCCTGCGCGAAGGCATCCGCGTCCCCGGTCAGGAGGAGGCCGTCGACACCTTCGTGACCTGGCTCGACCGGCACGGCGCCCGCTACTGGTCCACCGCAGCCCACCTGTACGCCGACCAGCCGCCCGCGCCTGAGCCGGCCCGCCAGTCCTGGTGCTACGGCCGGCCCGGCATCGCCCGCGCCCAGCAGCTCGCCGCGCTCGCCCTCGGCGACCCCGCCCGCCGCCGGGCGGCCGAGGACACCATCGAGACCACCCTGACCGACCCGCTGCACCTCACCCGCATCACCGACTCCACGCTCTGCCACGGCTGGGCCGGGCTGCTGACTCTCACCCGCGCGGTCGCCGCCGACAGCCCCGCACCCGACCGCTTCAGCCCGATCATCCAGGACCTGCACCGACGACTGGCCACCAGTTGGGAGCGCCTGCCCAAGCTCGGCTTCATGGAAGGCCGCGCCGGAGCCCAACTCGCCCTGCAGCCCGCCGACACCACCGGCTGGAGCCGCGCTCTCCTGCTCACCTGACCCCCGAACCTGCCGACGTGCAAGGAGTTGCCCCTCCATGACCTTCGACGACGAGAACCTGCCGATCCCTCCGCTCACGTCCTGGTGGCACGCATCCGTGGCCTTCACCGATCCGCACACGGACGCTGCTCGGACCCTGGCGACCGCGCTGTCCGGGCACCGTTTTCACTTCCTGCGCAAGGACGCCGGCGTGCGCCTGCGCACCGAACAGCCCGCCACCGGTCTGCTGGACCAGCTCGTCGCCGACCGCGTCATCACCGGCTGGACGGGTGGGATCTACGAGCCGGAGACCTATGCCTTCGGCGGCCCCGAAGGCATGCAGGTCGCGCACGAGGTGTTCTGCGCCGACAGCCCGGCCGCGCTCTCCGAGACCGGCAGCCCCGGCGCCCGCGAACGCAGCGTGATGCTGCTGTCCGCCATGATCCGCGAGGCCGGGCTGGACCCGTTCGAAGCCGGAGACGTCTACGCCCAGTGGGCCGCCCTGCGGCCCCCCGTCACCCCGCCCCAGGGCCCCGCGCTGGAGCAGGCCGTATCGGCTATGCGGCGGCTGATGAACGCGGACGCCGCCCTGCGCCCCGACGCGGACGCCGGCTGGGTCGAGCGCGTCGCCGCGTTCGAGGACGCCGGCCGTCGGCTGCGCCGGCTCGCCGCCGACGGCCGACTGATACGCGGAGTCCGGGGCGTCATCGCCCATCACGCGATCTTCGCGTTCAACCGCGCAGGCGTGCCTGCCGACGTGCAGGCCGCCACCGCGTGGCTCGGCCGTCACGTCGCCTTCTCCACCGGAGATGGCGACGTGTCTACCCGCACGTCCGCCTCGGCGGACCCTAGCCTCCCCCGAATGGAGACCACCGTGACACCCGAAACCGAGCCCAGCCAGCTGCGCGAAGCCCTCGCCCAGCGGCTCGCCGACAGTGGCCACCTGCGCAGCAAGGCGGCCATCGACGCCTTCCGCAGCACCGACCGGCACGCCTTCCTGCCCGGCGTCGACCTGGAGAGCGCGTACAAGGAGGACGCGGTCCCGATCAAGCACGACGAGCACGGGGAGATGATCTCCTGCATCTCCGCGCCGTCCATCGTCGCCACCCAGCTCGAACAGCTCGGCGCCCAGCCCGGTCACAAGGTCCTGGAAGCCGGAGCCGCCACCGGCTACAACGCCGCCCTCCTCGGCAAGATCGTCTCCCCCGGCGGGCAGGTGTGGACGCTCGACGTCGACCAGGACCTCGTCGCCGGCGCGAACAAGAACCTCGCCGAGGCCGGCGTCGACAACGCCACCGCGGTCATGGCCGACGGCGCGGCCGGACTGCCCGAGCACGCCCCCTACGACCGGATCATCTTCACCGTCGGCGCTGGCGACGTCCCCGTGAAGATCCTCGACCAGCTCGCCCCCGGCGGGCGCCTGGTCCTGCCGATGCGCATCCGCGGCAGCATCTCCCGCTCTTTCGCCTTCGAACGTGACGGCGAGACGTGGCAGACCGTCTCCTGCGAGATGGCCACCTTCATCCCGCTGCGCAAGGGTGTCTGCGACGACGTGTACACCCTCGTGCCGATGGCCGGCGAAGGCAACGTCCGCCTGGAAACGTTCAGCGAGCAGGACGTCGACCGCGACGCCTTGCGTACCGTCCTCGACCAGCAGCAGACCAAGATCTACACCGGGGTGAAGTTCCGGCAAGGCTCCGCCTGGGAGTGGCTGTACCTGTACCTGGCCTGCGTACTGCCCAACGGCCTGTCCCGCCTGCCGGGCCAGCGCCCCGGGTTCACCCCGCACTTCGGGTGGGGCTCCATGGCGGCCCTCGACGGCGGGTCGCTCGCGTACCTGACCATCCGGGAGGGCGAGGACGAGCAGGGCCGGTACTGGGAGGTCGGCGTGACCGGCCACGGCGAGGGCGGCGCCGGCCTCGCCGAGCGTGTGGTGAGCGAGATCCGCGCCTGGGACGCGACCGGCGGCAACGACGCCCCCGAGCCGGGCTTCCGGATGGCCGTCGCCGACTCGCGCGACCGGCTGACGGCGGACGACCGGCGCTTCGTCGTCGACAAGCCATACAGCCGACTGGTCGTCGACTGGGCGCGCCAGGGCTGAGCCGATGATCCCCGCGATAGCCAGCCGCGTCCCCCTGGTCCGCCGCACCAAGGCGCCCGCGCTCCCCTTGGAGGAGCGCATCAACCACCTCACCGGGCTGACCGTCGCGCCCGCGGGTGCGAGCCACCACGACCTGGTGGCTCGCACCTGCGGGGTCCTCAACTACGCGGCTCTCATCGCCTCCGACGTCGGCCTGCCCGACCTGGCCGAGGATCTGTGCTGGCGCCAGCACCAGGTCTTCGCCAACGCCGGACGCCTCAGCGGACGAATCGCGGTCATGTCGCTGATGCCGCTCGTCAACCTCGCCCGGCTGCAGACCCGCGCCGGCCACGGCGAACTCGCCTACAGCTTGTTGCACTGCCTCAACGACGCCGCCCGGCACCGCAACAAGACCGACATCGACGGCCGCACCGTCGACCTCTCGACCCTGACCGACACGGACGAGGACCACCGCACGGTGTGCCAGGAGCTGTACATCACCCTCCTTGTGGACGGCGCCCGCGCCCTCGCCCAGGTCGGGCGGTGGACCGAGGCCGCCGACGCCATGGCCCAGCACCGCGGCATCGGCAACCGCCTCCTCGACGGCCGCCAGATCAAGATCATGGCCCTGATGGAGCAGGGCCTGGACCAGCAGGCCCGCGACCTGATCGACACCACCCAGCCCACAGAACCCTGGGAGACGGCCGTCGCCCTCCTCCTGCACGCGCACTGCCGGCCTGCCGACGTTCCCGTCCCCGAAACCGATCTCAACCGCACCGTGGAAGAAGCCGTCCAGCTCCTTGCCCATCCCGATCCGCCGACCGCCGTCTTCCAGACCCGCACGGGCCTGTCGGCCCTGGAACTGGACCACGCCGGCCGCCATCATGCCCGGATACTCGACTCCCTCCGCAGCGTCGCCCGACTCGACGCCTACGCCGCACGAGAGGCTCTGCACCACCCCGCCGCCTCGTCAGCTCTGGGCCACCAGGCGACGGTCGCACTGACCGCAGTGATCGCCGCGGCCGGCCTGGGAGCCGGCGCTCTGTCCGCGCACGACCACGAGGCCCTCACGGGCGCGGTCAGCCACGCCGAGCGGGAGCTGGAAAGGCTGCTGCAGGCCGATTCCGACCCCGGTTAGGAGGCGGGCGACCTGCGGTGCCCAGGCGTACTGCCCGCGCGGTGCGGCGGTGTCGGCGTTTCGGCCATTTCCTGCCCGCAGCCGCTCCAAGCCAGACCAGGGATGTGGCGCCTGCGGGCTCCACAGACGCAGGGAATCACGGGCTTTCCAGCACGACCGAATGACGTGTGTTCGATATCGCAACCGCGTCGTTAGACCTCACGACTCTGCCGTAGCGACCGCCCTAGGGGGAACGATGACCTCGGCTATTACGCAGGACCAGCCGCCGCAACCACCCAAGGGGACCGCGCCGGACGTCGAACAGCAGGATGCCGGTGTTCGAGAAGAGGAATACCTCTACCGCGACGAGTGGTTCGCCCCCGACGACCTCCACCGCCTGCGCATCGCGGACACCACCAGCGACCTCGTACGGCGCCACGCCGCCAGCCTCCCGGCGATGCCGAGCGACCCCAAGCTCGAAGAACAGCGTCCGGCGTCACCGCACGGCACGGTCCCCAACGTCATTGGCGTCCACCTCTACCTGGAACGCTCCGACGGGACGGTGCTGCTCGGGCTGCGCCACCCCGACTCCGCGTTCGCGCCCTCGACCTGGCACGCGCTGGCCGGCCACTGTGAGCAGGAGAACGCCATCACGTGCCTGATCAGGGAGGCACGTGAGGAAGCAGGGCTGCACATCGAGCGTCAGGACGTCGAACTCGTCCACGTCATCCACCACATCGACAAGGCCGGGGACCGGCCCCGCATGGGCCTGTTCTTCCGCGCTCGCGCCTGGAGTGGCGAGCCGGAACTGCGCGAGCCGGACAAGTGCACCGAGTGGAAATTCTGGTACCCCACCGCGCTCCCCGACAACCTCGTCCCCTACACCCGGGTGGCCATCGCAAAGATCCAGAACGGGGAGCTGTACAGCGAGACGGGATGGCCCGCGTGACCGGCACCCCGAGCGGCGCACCCCGTCGTGTGTCCACAACAGCTGCGGTCGGCCGGGAGGATACCCGCCTCGTGGTGATCCGCGGCAACTCGGCGTCAGGCAAGTCCAGCGTGGCCCAGGGCCTGCGCGATCACTACGGCCGCGGTATCGCGATCGTCGGCCAGGACGTGATCCGCCGGAACGTGCTCAGGGAACACGACACCGCGCGCGGCGCCAACATCGCCCTGCTGAGCACGATCGCCCGCGCAGCCCTCGACGCCGGCTTCCACGTCGTCCTCGAAGGGATCCTGTACGCCGACCGCTACGGCCACATGATCACATCGCTGGTACGGGACCACCGCGGCGCCTCCCACTGCTACTACCTGGACGTTCCCCTGGAGGCGACGCTGGTACGGCACGCGTCGAAGGCGGACGCCGCATACCTGGCCCAGGTCACCGACAGCCACCTCGCCTCCTGGTACCGCGAGATGGACCTGCTGCCCGGCGCGCTGGAAACCGTGATCCCGGCCGACAGCACGCTCCGGGACACCATCGCGCGAATCCTGCTCGAAACCGACCTCGCCTCTGCCTCCCCCATCCCGCCGCCGCAGGACAAGCCGTCACAGGGAGCCTCAATGAGCAAACTGGTGTTGATGTCCGACCCGCAGGTCGCCGCAGTCCCGGTGCGCGAGTGCGGGGAACCCCTCGTCGACGTACGGGACCACGACTTCCGTGTCGACCCGCGTAAGCGAGATTCGCTGGGCGCCTTCGCCCACGTCCGCGAGGGCGTCCTGGCGCGCCTGGAGCACGCCCGCTCGCTCCTGCCCGCCGGCACCGACCTCCTGTTCATCGAGGGCTACCGGCCGCTCGCCCTCCAGCAGCGCTACTTCACCGAGTACCGGGACCACCTGGCCGCCGCCCACCCTGACTGGACCGCCGAGGAGCTGCACCAGAACGCCAGCCGGTACGTGTCGCCGCCGGAGATCGCGCCCCACGCCGCGGGCGCGGCCGTGGACGTCACCCTCGTCGACCAGGACGGCCACGAACTCGACCTCGGCACCCGCGTCAACGCCTCCCCGGAGGAAAGCGACGGGGCCTGCTTCACGCACGCCACGAACATCAGCGACCGTGCGCGTCACCACCGCACGCTGCTGCTCGACGCGATGGAGAGCGCCGGCTTCACGAATTACGGGACCGAGTTCTGGCACTTCTCGGCAGCAGACCGGTACGACGCCCTGATGCGGCAGGAACCGCACGCGCGCTATGGACCGATTGAACTGCCCTAGCCCGCCCGCAGCCCCGCCACGGGAGCGCGGCCACCACACCCTGGCCCGGTTACGACGGCCAGACCGGCAACAGACGCAAGGCATCGAACGGAGGCACGTGTGCCTGACGACATCCAACAGGCGACCGCGGCCAGCCCGAGCCCGGCCAGCGGAAACGGCCCGCAAGAGCACCACATGCACCTGCTCGGGCGGTACTACCGCCAAGTGGAGGCAGGCCGCAAGACGATCGAGGTCAGGGTGGCCACCCCGAACAAGCGGACCGTCGCCGCCGGCGACACGGTCGTCTTCCACGACCGGGACACCGGCCGGGAACTCGACGTCACCGTGCAACGGATCACCTCGTACCCCTCCTTCAAGGACCTGCTCGGCTCGGAGGATCCCGCGCACATCGACCCGGACCGACCGCCCGGGGCGGTGCTCGCCGCCCTCCGCAGCATCTACCCGCCCGTCAAGGAAGCGCTCGGCGTTCTCGCCTTCACGTTCGACCATCGCCCTGCCCGGCCAGGGCGCTCCATGCCGATGACGGCCGAGGATTACGCGCAGACCGTCCCCCACCACACCGTCTACGGCTGCCTGTACATCCGCGACGAGCACGACCGGCCCATCCAGCTCCGCTCGGTCTACGGTTCGAGACTCTGGCAGTTCCCGGGCGGCAACCTGGACGCCCTGGGCGAGGACCCGCTGCAGACCGCCCGGCGCGAGGCGGTCGAGGAGACGGGCCTCGGACTGGGACTGGGCAGGCCGAAGTTGCTCCTGACGCACTTCCTGCACGCCGGGCCCCGCCTGCCGCTGAACAAGGTGGGGTTCATCTTCGACGGAGGCCGGCTGAGCGCGGATCAGCTCGGCCGGATCCGCCTCGACCCAGATGAGCACGACATGTGGGCCATCCACGACCTCACCACATGGCAGGAGCTGATGGCACCCCGCGCCTTCGTCCGCCTCGACGCCGTCGAGCAAGCACGCCGCGGCGAGGGCCCCGCCTACCTCGTCACCCACACCTGCCCCAGCATGCCCGCGAAGGAGATGCCCTGCCCGTCGGACGAGCTGTAACTGGCCGTTCTCATCATCCGTGGAGGTAGACAGTGAGCACGCAGGACCGCATCCGGCTCATGCTGTGGAATCTGGAGCGCGACGGAGGCCCGGAGCCCCGGCCCGGCGTCCTGCCGGCACGGTGGCGCCAGGGCTACGAAGAGGTCCTGAAGCCACAGCGGCCAGATTGGCTGGCCATGCTGGAACTCAAATACTCACAGACCCGGCCAGACGTGCCACCGGCGGAGAAGCACGCGGCGAAGCGCCGTTTCACGGCCGCACAGCAGATCCTCGGTATGCGCGGCTTCCGTGCCGCGGTAGGGCAGCGCACCAATCCCACCGGTGTGTTCATACGCGAGGCCGTCTTTCCCTCTGCCCGCCAGCGTCACCACCCCGTCGGCCACAGTGCACCGCCCACCCACGTCGACCTGCGGCTCGCCGAGGCCCCGGACGTGCCCATCATCACCGCCTCATTCCACAGCGCCTTCTGCAACCCCGCACAACGCCGCTCCGAAGCCATGGACTTGACGGAACTCGTCGACAAGGTGAAGGCCCACCATCCGAACCCTGCCGGGGGTCACGCCGCCTGCTGGCTGTTCGGCGACACCAACGAGTACCCGGTGCCCGTCGGCGAGCAGGTCCCGGCCATTGACTGGTCAAGGGTGACTGACGTGGTGCACCGCCGGCACCGTGCCATCAAGCAACCCGACGGCACCTGGGTCAGTTGCACCGCGGTGGACGAGATCATGCATGACTGCGGCATGCACGACCCCGCCCGCTGGGCCGCACACCGCCTGGGCCAGACGACCGCACTGGCTGCGACCGCCGGGCATGCTGCCGCCGGTCAGGGTGGCCCCCGGAGAATCGACCGCGGCTATCTGGACGCCTGGAGCGTGCAGGCCGTCGAAGACGTCCGCGTGCTGGATACCACCGGGCTCAGCGATCACCACGCGGTCATCGTCGACCTCTCCCGTCGCAAGCTCATCGAGGGCTTGCATCGCCGCACAAGCGCCATAGCTCCCTGGTCCTTGGTCGTCGAACGCGCCCGGAACACGCACACCTAACCCCGGCATCCCCACTCAGGAGGCAAGCGTGCCCGCCGAGGACACCAACATCCGGGCCTGGCAGATCTACGGCCAGCGCCAACTCGCTCGCGCCTACGCCCCGCCCGTCCCCGAGCGGCTCGGCTGGACGCCCTGGGACGGGATCGGGCCGGGAGCAGAAGTCCTCGGCGACATCACTGGCCGCCGCGTCCTGGACATCGGTTCCGGGGCTGGCCACCACGCCGTCCACCTCGCCCAAGTACACGGAGCGCGGGTCACCGGCATCGAGCTGTCCCCGACCCAGCACGAACGGGCCGTCAGCACTCACGTGGACGTGGACGGCGTGGAGTTCGTCCGGGCAGACGTGGCCGAGTACCTGGGCGGAGCCGAGCCGTTCGACGCCGCGTACGCGATCGGGACGCTCGCCTTCATCGACCCGCACCGCTCGCTGCCTGCGCTGCGCGATGGTCTGCGTCCCGATGCCCCGCTGCTCCTTTCGCTCCTGCACACCGATCTGCACGGCCACGGTCCGTCCACGGCAGTGGCGCCGCGCGAGCAGATGATCCTGCTGCGCGACGACCCGCCGTTGCCGACGCAGATGTGGGTCCTGGCACCGCAGCTGTGGGAGGACCTGCTCACTGAGTACGGCTTTCGCGTCGAAGCCATCGACCTGTTCCCGCACCCCGGCGAGAACGCCAAGGTAATCCAGCAGCTCATCCGCGCCCGGCGCCTTCCCGACCGGCCGACGCGCGTTACCAGCCGGCCCCGCAGCACCCGAGGCCCGGCCGCCCACGCGGCAGTCGGCGTCGGAGCGATCCTGCTCAGCGAGCAGGGCATCCTGCTGGGCCGACATCGCCGCGGCACCCTCGAACTACCAGGCGGCAGCGTGGAGGCCACCGGAGAATCCTTCGAGGAGGCGGTCGTCCGAGAACTCACCGAGGAGACCGGCCTGGTCGCTCGGACCGGCGACGTGGAACTGCTGGGCACGCTCGTCGATCACGTCAAGGGGGTCCTGCGGGTCACCGTCGGCGCGCTCGTCCACGCCTGGCAAGGACAGCCACTGACGCAGCCGGACGAGAGCGTCGGCGACTGGGCGTGGTACCCGCTCGACCAGCTCCCCAACGGCCTGTTCGTATGCAGCGCCCAGATCCTCACGTCCTGGCGGCCCGACCTGCCCGTCGACCACCCGCCGGCGCACTTCACCGCCTTCGCCCCAGCCAAGTAGGCCGCGCTGACCGCCGCCTCCGATGCCCTCCCGCGACACGACGTACGTGTCGCATCCCCGGTAGCAACACACACCGCTCAACACCAAGCTGGAGTTCTTCATGCCGCACCTCTCCATGCGCCGGTCCATATCCTCAGACGGCGCCGTCGGTACCGACCGACTCCACGATCTGCAGCAGGTCGCTCTTCGCCACGGAGTCCCTGTCGAGGACGTGCTGCTGATCGCCGTCAACCTGTACGGGATCACCTCTGACCACGACCGTCACCGGGCCCGGGTCAACCTCCGCCTCGTACGCCGCCCCGACACTGCCTGGCAGATCATCGTCCCGCTGAACCAGCCGGCCAGCCCGTTCCGACTGCGTGGCGACGACTTATCGCTGAACGGCGCGGTGGTCGCGAACGTCGAGCGCATTGATGCCGACGAGGCAGTTGGAGGTTACTTCCGCAACGGTGGCCGGGCCGCGACCCTGAACCCCAATGCCCGGAGCCGGTGTGTCGGGTGCGGCTGGTGCCCGAACACCCTGGAGGCCGCCGCCGATCCGAGGATGCAGGAGGACCAGGGCCTCGATGCACTCCTGCGGGCCCTCAACGAGCAGCACCCCCGCCGCAATCTATGCGAGTTGGAGGAAGTCACCGTCTCCACCGGCTGCTTCGAGCGCGAGGACGCCGCAGTCGCGCACCTGACCGCTCTACGTCCCGCCCTGGAGCGGGCCGGCGTCACGGCTCGGATCGGCTTCCTCACCTCCGTACTGCGCAGTGACGAGGCGTTCGAGGCCATCGCCTCGAAGGTATCGCCGTTCGTACTCAGGCTGACGACCGAGCACTTCACCCGTCGCGAGGCACTGATGAAGGCGACCAAGGCCGACCTTGGGCCGGCCAAGATGCCGGACCTGCTGGCACGGGCGCGTAAGGCAGGGCTGGACACCTCGTACACGTACATCGTCGGCCTGGACCCGATGGACGACCTCGCGCACGGGGTGAACGAGCTTGCGGACGAGGTCACCGCGTTTCCGAACTTCCAAGTCTTCCAAGCACACACGGTGATCATGCAAGGGATGCGGACACCGGGCGCGGAGAGCCTGGAGTACTACCTGCAGGCGCGCACGGTGATCGAGCGGGCCATGGCATCGACCGGGCTGCGGCCGGTGGGCTGGGAGTGCTACCGGCCGCTGTGGTATTTCACCTTCGCCGGAGAGGACCTCGTCGATGGACCCCGCTGACGCGGTCATCGACCGGGTGCGGGTCGAGCGCCTCGACGAGAGCGTGGCCGGTCCGTGGAAGGCGGGCGACAGTCGGTACGCGGTAGTGGTCGAGGCCAGCGGGGAGACCGGGGTGTTTGCCCCGGTCGACGAGCTGCCCGCCGCGCTCGTCGCCACCCGGCTCGGCCAGAGCGCGCTGCGGCACCCGGTGGCCGACCACACGGGACTGCTGCGAAGGCTCCTGGCCGAACTCGGCTCGCGCGCAGAAGGGCTCGGGCGCTGGGCGGTCGGGGTGCTGGACTGCGCGGTCTGGGACCTGCACGGCCGCCTCGCCAACCTCCCTGTCGCGGCTCTGCTCAGCAACCGGCCTGCGCGGCGGGTGCCGGTCTACGCATCCTGGCTCTCCCTGGACCTGGCTGCTGCCTCGGCCGCCGACTCCGTCAAGGCGACCGCTGGCGAGGGGTTCACCTTCACCAAGTGGGCTCTACGTGGCGGCGCAGAAGCCGCGGAGATGGTGTTGCTGGCCAGACGTGCGGCAGCGTGGGCGGGGCACAGTGTGGCGGTGGACGCCCTGGGCACCTGGGGCCACCTGCGGACCATGGAGGTCGCACCTCTCCTCGACTCGGAGATGGTGCGCTGGGTGGAGGACCCGCTCGCGCGGACCGACCGGACCGCGTATACCCGGCTGCGCAGCCGGTCGGAGGGCCTTCGGGTCGCGTTCGGCGAGCGGCTGTCCCACCTGGAGGACGCCAGGGGGTTGCTGAAGGACTGCCGGCCGGAGGCGTTCACGTTCGACGTGGTGTGGTGCGGCGGCATCACCGAGGCGCGAGGCTGGCTGGGCGCCGCCCTCGACGCGAGGGTGCCGGTCCACCTGCACGGCCGGGCGTTCCTGCCCGCCGTGCACCTGGCCGCCGCCTTCCCCGACGCGGCGGGGGCGGTGGAGTACCAGGTGGTGTGGGAGCCGAGGCGGCAGCGGGCGCTGCGCGGCACGCTCCGGCCCGACGGCGGGCACGTCGTTCTCCCCGACCGGCCCGGCCTCGGGATGGAGGTGCGCCGGTAATGCCCAGGCACACCGGTGAACTGGCGGTCCACGGCCACCTGCGGCAGCGCGAAGGGAAGACGCTGCTCGTCGTGGACGAGCGGCTGAGCGGGCGCGATACCTTCCTGTCCACGACCCTGCGCCTCGAACAGCCGGTGCACCTGCCCGAAGTCGGGGTGCGGATCCTCACGTTCGACGACGTCACCGTTCTTTCTCCCCTCGCCCCGGTCCTGCCGCAGGAGCGAGCCGGCGAGGAGTGGAGCGGCACGCTGCTGATTCCGCACGGTGCCCGCCCGCCGGCGATCCCCGACGACCTCGCCCAGGCGGCTGCCGAAGCCGGCGTCGACACCGGTGGCTGGTCGCCGGCCGAGGCCCGGCACCTGCTGACCTTCCTCGGCGAGGCCGGCTCCGCATCCGTACGCACCGAGCGGATCGCCATGATCATCACGACTCTGGGAGGCCGTTCGTGAACGCGGCGCCGGTGCGGCTGGTGAGCCTCGATGTCGGGTACACCCTGGGCGAGCCGTCCGGGACGACGCTGACGCAGCGCCTGGTGGAGCTGTCCCCGCGCCCGGCACGGGAGGCGAAGCGGGTCGCCCAGCGGATCCTGCACGCCCTGGACCCGAGCACCGATAAAACGGGGCCGCAGACGGTGTGCGCCGCCCTGGGCATCGCGCCGTCCGCCTTCCCCCACGACCACCGTCCGCCCGCCTTCGCCCTGTGGCCCGGCGCGGTGGAGGCGGTGGCGCGGATCGCCCGGGTCGTGCCGGTGGTCACCCTGTCGAACGTGAGCCACTGGGACGAGCGGGAGACCGACGTCGCCGCCCTTCTCGCCCCCCACCTGCGGGCCCATCACCCTTCCTGGCGGATCGGGTTCGCCAAACCGGACCCGCGCGCCGTGGAGACTGTTTCCCGGCTGCACGACAGGGATCCCGCGGAGGTGCTGCACGTTGGCGACAGCCTCGACTACGACGTGCGCGGCGCTCTCGCCGCCGGAGCCCAGGCTTTGTGGATCACCCCGCGCCCGCCGTCGGCCGAAGCCCTGCGGCTGCTGGCCGAGCACCCCGGCCGGGTCGCGGTCGTACCGGGCCTCGCCCGCGCGGTCCGGTACATCGAGCAGACCCTCCTCCCGTCAACCCACACGATCAGGAGCACCACCTCGTGAGCAAGAGCGAGTTCGACACCACCGCCCCGTTCTACGCCACCTACCGGCCCGGCATCCCGAAAGAGGCCGTCGAGCTGCTCGCCCGGCGGGTGGCCGGCCAGGAGCACCGGGTCCTGCTGGACCTCGGGTCCGGCACCGGGCAGGTCCCCCTCGCCCTGGCCGGGGAGGTGACGGAGATCGACGTCGTCGAGCAGGACGCGGGGATGCTCGCCGAGGCGGACAAGGCGCTGGCCGGGCTGCCGGTCACCGTCCGCCTGCACAACTCCCCGGCCGAGGACTTCACCCCGTCTGCCTCCTACCGGGCCGACCTGGTCACGGTCTGCCGCGCGTTCCACTGGATGGACCAGGACGTGGTGCTGTCGCGGCTGGAGAGCATGACCGCGCCGGACGCGACCGTCGCGGTCATGGGCGACGGCAGCCTATGGACCGCGCGCACCGCGTGGACCGACGCCCTGCGAGCCCTGATCCAGGAGTACCTGGGCGAGGAGCGACGGGCCGGGGCGGGCAAGACGTACGCGGTGCACAACCGGCCGTACCGCGAGATCCTCGCCGAGTCCGCCTTCGGCCGGGTCGAGGAGCACACGATCACCGTCGAGCGGGAGTGGAGCACCGACATGGTGATCGGCTACCTGTACTCGACGTCCTTCGCCGCCCGGCCGCTGTTCGGCGAGCAGGTCGATGACTTCGAGCGCCGTGCCCGGGCTCTGCTCGACGAGCACACCGCCGCCGGCGGGCTGACCGAGCACGCCTCCTTCCAGGTCGTTCTCGGCCGGCGCGGCTGACCCGGGCCCCCCTCTTCGCCGGGGCGGCCACCTTCCCGCCCCAGCCCTGTCCCGTTCTTCCGGAAGGAGATCCACCGTGCCCCGACCCGAGATATGGAGCGACGACGAGCAGAGTCTGTTCGTCAACGAAGGCGTCCTCATACGCCGTGGCCTGGTCCACGGCGACGTCCTGTCCCGGGCCCGTGACCTCGTCGGCGGCTGGCTGACCGAGGCGTACGACCCCGCGTGGCTCACCGCCTACACCGAACGCAGCTTCGCCCCGGAGCTGGAAGAGCACCCCCACCTCCTCGCCCTCTATGAACACAGTGGGTTGGCGGAGCTGGCCGAGTACCTGCTGCGGCCCTCGTGCATCGCCCCGGTCACCCGGACGCAGATCCAGATCCGGCTGCCGCACGGCGCCAAGCAGCCGGTGAAGGCGATGCACGTCGACGGCGTCTCCTGCCCTCACCTGGAACCGTCCGACCTGCGCACGTTCACCTTCATCATCGGCGTCGTCCTGGACGGGAGCGCCACTGCGGACGCCGGCGCTCTGCACTACGTGCCCGGCGGGCACCACCGGATGGCCCGCTACTTCGCCACGGACTGGGTCCAGGGACAGCCGGCCCAGACCCCCGACGACATAGACGCCCAGGACGGCACCGCCTTCACCGCCGAGCCCGGCGACGTGATCGTGATGCACCACCTCGTCCCGCACCGCGTCGGCATCAACACCAGCAGCACCCCGAGGGTGATGGCGTACTTCCGTATCCAACACGCCCAGCACCCCGACCTCGCCCTGGCCGCCCTGTCGAACCCATGGCTGGAGTACCCGGCGCTCGCCGACCGCGCCCGCCTCGGCACCGCGTGAAGGGGCGGCGCACCGTGGATGTCCTCACCCCCGACCAGCTCCCCGCCGCCGCCCGGCTCCTGGCCGCCGGGCGGGTGGTTGCCGTGCCCACCCCGCGCTGGTACATGCTCTGTGCCCACGCCGCCGAACCGGCCGCCACGGACGCGGTCTTCCGCGCCAAGCAGCGCCCCACTGACAAGCCGCTACTGCTCCTGCTCGACTCTTTCATCACGGCCGAGGACCTGTTCGACCTGAGCGCCGATGCCCGCCTGCTGGCCGGCGCCCTGTGGCCGGGGGACCTCGCGCTGCGCCTTCCGTGGAAGCAGGACGCGGAGACCGTGGCGGCGGTCGGCTCCCCGGCGCTCGCCGGATGCCCCGACGGGATCCTGGGCCGCCTCGTCGCCCTGGCTGGCGAACCGCTCGCCGCCGCCGTGTGCAGCATCTCCACCCCCGCCGCCGGCGAGAGGGACCACCCGGCGCTCACCGCCGCCCAGGTCGTCGCCTTCGAGCGGACCGCGGGGGCCGGGATCGCCGCGGTCGTCGACGGTGGGATCTGCCCGCACGGGCGGCACATGACCATCGTCGACTGCCCCGCGGGTGCCCCGGCCCGCCTGGACCGGGAGGGCACCGTCCACGCCCGCGCCGTCGAAGCCGCCCTCACCCGGCAGGGAGGACCGCATGTGGGCTGACCTCGCCCGCCGCACGAACCGCCTGGTGCCCGACGCGTCGGTGGCCGCCGTCGCCGACGCGCTCGACTACCTCTGCCTCGCCCAGCTCTACCTGCGCGACAACCCGCTCCTGGCCCGACCGCTGACCCCGGCCGACATCAAGCCCCGGCCGGCCGGGCACTGGGGGGTGTGCCCGCCCGTTAACCGGATGCTCGCCGCCCTGGGACCGCTCCAGGCGGCCGTCCCCGATGGCTACGACCTGCACGTCCTGCATGGCGCCGGGCACGCCGGGCCCTCCGCCCTCGCCCACGCGTACCTCACCGGCCGACTCGGCCGCGCCCACCCCGGCCTGTCCCAGAGCGAGGCCGGACTGCGCGAACTCGTCTCCGGCTTCCCCCGGGCCGACATCGGCGGGGAGATCACCCCGATGATCCCTGACCACCTGCACACCGGAGGCCAGCTCGGGCCCGCCCTCGCGATCGGACAGGGCACCGTCCTCGACGCCCCCCACCGGCTGTCGGTGGTCCTGATCGGCGACGGGGAGTGCGAGACCGGGACGACCGCCGCCTCCTGGCTCGCCACCCGCGCGCTGCACGGTACGGGCGACCACGGCACCGTCCTGCCCGTCGTCCTGCTCAACGGCCTGCGCATGGGCGGCCCGAGCGTACTGTCCGCCCTGAGCCGCACCGAACTCACCGCCTATTTCACAGGGCTTGGCCACCGGCCCGTCTACAGCGACGGCCTCGACACCGGCCAGCTCCGCCAGGCGCTGGCCGAAGCGCTCGCCGCCGCCCAGCCCCTGGGCATCCCGGGGTCCTCCCGCGTCCTGATCCTCACCCTGGACAAGGGCCACGGCGCCCCCGCCCGCCTCGCCGGCACCCCGGCGGTCCACAAGACGCCGCTGCTCGACCCGGCCGGCGCCGGGTTCGAGGTGCTCGCCGACTGGCTGGCCTCCTACCAGCCCGCCCAGCTCCTCACCCCCGAAGGCCGGCCCCGGCCGCACCTGCTGGCCGCGCTCCCGCTACCCCGGCCCGAGCCCGGCAGCCTCCCGGCGCCGCGCGGCTGCGTCGCGGCCTCCGCCCGGGGCGCCGCCCACGCCGCCGGGCGCCCGTTCGCGCAGGCGGCCCCCGAGGTCCTGCGGACCCGCGCCGAGCAGGGACCGTTTCGCGTGTTCAGCCCCGACGAGCTGGCCTCCAACCGCCTCGACCTCACCGACGAGCACGGACGGCCGGCGCCATGGGCGGTGGAAGTTCTGAACGAGGAGCTGTGCCACGCCTGGGCCCAGGGCTACACCGAGACGGGCCGGCACGCCCTCGTCGCCACCTACGAGGCGTTCGCGCCGATCACCCTTAGCCTCATCCAGCAGCAGCTCAAGCACCGGTCCGTGCGCCGGCACGCCGGGCTCGCCCCGCTGCCCAGCCTGGTCTACCTCCTGACCAGCCTCGGCTGGCACAACACCTTCACCCACCAAAACCCCAGCCTCGCCACGGCACTTCTGGCCGGCGGTGACCCCACGCTCCACGTCCTCACCCCCGCCGACCCCGCGCGCGCCGCCGCCGCCCTCACCTTCGCCCTGCGCAAGCTCGACCGGTGCACGATCGTCGTCGCCGGCAAACACACGCACCTCCAGCACCCGCTGGAGACCGTCGACGAGGAGCTGCGGCACGGGATCGCGATCTGGCCCCACCTGACCCACCCCGGCCCTGGCGAGCCCGGCCTGATCCTCGCCTCCGCCGGCGACCTGCCCGCCGAGGCCCTGACCACCCTCGCCCGGCGGCTGCACGCCGAACGCCCCGGCCTGCGCCTGCGGTACATCCACGTCCACGACCTCACGGCCCTCGCCGAGAACGGCACCCGCCCCCTCGCCCTCGACCC
This sequence comes from Streptomyces sp. NBC_01723, assembly GCF_036246005.1. Lineage (NCBI taxonomy): Bacteria > Bacillati > Actinomycetota > Actinomycetes > Kitasatosporales > Streptomycetaceae > Streptomyces > Streptomyces sp. NBC_01723. The sequence continues at coordinate 6,135,938 of NZ_CP109171.1, read as the reverse complement.
GGACGCGTTCGCCCGCCACTTCGGCACCCGGGCGCCGATCATCCTGGCCACCAGCGGACACCCCGCCGACATCCACGCCCTCCTCGGCCGCCGCCATCCCGGGCCCCGGCTCACCGTCCTCGGCTACCGCGACCCCGGCCGCCCCGTCTCCCAGGAACACCTCCGCCGCCTCTGCGGCCTCGACGAAGTCGGCCTGTGGAAGCTCGCCACCACCCTCACCGACACCCCGAAGGAGACACCGGTCCCATGAGCACCCCGCTCCCGCCCGCCGCCCCCGACGCCGGCACCATCGACGCCTTCGACCGCGACGGGTACGCGGTCATCCGCGACGCGATCACCCAGGACCTCCGAGACCGACTCCTGACCGCCGCCGAGAAGCTGCTGGCCAGCAACATCACCCAGGGCCGCGACCGAGGAGGCGACGGCAAGGACGGCTTCCGCGGATGCCTCACCCTCGACCGCGCCTTCCTCCCGCTCCTCGCCAACCCGGCCGTCCTGCCCACCGTCGTCCAGCTCCTCAGCCCCAACATCCACCTGCTCTCCGCCCACCTCATCGCCCTGCCCAGCGGCCAGCCCCGCACCATCCGCATCCCCGAGCGCCACGGCTGGCATCGCGACATGTACGGCGTCACCGCCGACCTTGGCTTCCCCCACACCCCCCGAATGGCCATCAAAGCGGCCCACTACCTCACCCCCGTCACCCCCGACTGCGGGCTGACGATGTTCCTCCCCGGCAGCCACCGCCTCACCGAAGAACCCGTCGTCCCCGCCGGCGCCATCGACCCGCCCGGCGCTGTTACGCCCGACATTGCCGGAACCGACGCAGTCCTGTTCGAGAACCGGACGTGGCACACCGGAGGCATCAACTTCTCCGGCCGCCCCCGCATCGCCCTCATGCTGCAATACGGGTACCGATGGCTCCACCCCGTCGACGACCCCGCCACCGACCTACGGAAAGACCCCACCCTCACCCCGATCGAGCAGCAGCTGCTGGGAGTGCCCGACCGCCACCCGGACGGATCCCTCGCCAAGGGCAGCGGAGCCGCCTCCATCCGCTCATGGTGGGAATCCCGCCCGTGGACATCCACATCGGCTTAGCTTCTGCAACCTTCGGCGGAGCCTTAGTGACACCGGAACAACGGACGGCGGGTCTGAGAGGCGTAACGGTGCCCTCAACCACGTCCCTCCATCGGATCAGCGCGTCAGGTGGAAGACGGCTGCGGCCACGATGGTGCCGAGGATGGTGCCTGCGATCACTTGGTTGCGTGTGTGGTCGCGCAGTTCGATGCGGGACCAGCCGACGACGATGACCAAGAGAAAGCCCAGGGCCATCCACGGGCCGTAGGTCTGCACAAGCATCGCGCAGGCACCTGCGGACACGGCCTGGTGGACGGAGATCTTCCAGGCGAAGGTGATTGCGGTGAGGATCGCGAGCGTCACGAGCATCGAGACGATGAGGGCAACCATGGTGCTCGGCGCTCCCGCGACGAGCATCAGGACGATGCCGGTGGCTACGGAGAGCAGGATGACGGCCATCACGACTAGTCGTGCTGGCTTCGCTCCGACGTGTCTGTCACCCCAGTGGCCTTTGCGAATGCCGTACTTGATGAAGGTGATCGGGATGACGGCCGCGAAGAGGGCGCCGACCACTCCCCAGGCCACACCTGCCCATTGTTCGGTGTGCCAGCCGACCAGCAGCGTGACAGCAATGATCCAGTTCTTCGGCTCAAGCCAGTCTGTAATGCGGCGGGCCAGCCGCGACTCGCGGGGGCGGACATCAGTTGTCATGTGAGGAGAACCTTTCCGAAGCGCCCTGCTCGCGGGAAATGGACGACTGTTCTTGCCGGACGAATTCCGAAACCGCTGGCGAGGAGAGGTACGCGGAGGCAATAGTGCGCAACCATGACAGTTCGCTCGCTCTGTCTCGGCCAGTAACGCCGAGAGGTGGATATTCAACTCCCTGCAGTCGCTCCCCGTTTCGCGCGCTCTGGACGGCTGCGCGCAGCCAGCAGGCTTCCGCCACTGCGTCAGAGAGTTGCGCGTCGACTCCTTCTTGACGGACGAATCTCCGAGCCTTTGTGTGCATGTCGACTGACACGTACTCGCGAAGTGCCAGGCAGGCATCCTCGATCTCGATGACGCACCGCTCCAGCCGGAAGGGGACACGCCACCTGCCTACAGATGTCGCCAGCACCACATACGGGGCTGCTTCCGTGAGCTGCACCCAGAGCGGACGCAGTTTCCGCAGGGTGCTCCACGCCGCGACGTATTCCACGGCGACGGAGAGAGGAGGCAAGCAGACGCCGACTGCGACCGACAGGACGGTGGCCTGCTTGAGCGTTGTGGAGAGAAGGTTCTCCAAGGCTGGATAGCTGGTGCCGGAGGCGAGCTGAACCGTCACGAAGACGATGCGCTGGAGGGCGTACAGGCTTCCGAGCAGGGTTCCCAAGCCCAGAAATCCGAGGCCGGCCTTCCCCAGGAGAGTCCGGCTGTGGCGTACGCCGCCGAGGAACAGCCATGTCGCGACGACCATGGCGATGCCGATGTACAGCGTGAAGGCCGTCATGTAGAGGACGGGAAACAGGGCGCCACGGCCCTCCCCGAGCCTGACGGGCCCTCCTGACGTCCAGTTGGCCAGGGCGTAGAAGGCGAGCATGAGGGGCAACGTCACGCCGGCGGCCACCAGCCGGGTGCGACTTGCCAGGCCCTGCGGTCGAACGACTGCGATGACGAAGTCGAGCAGATATGCCGCCGAGGTAACGCCGAGCAGGTGCTTCAGCAGCGGCGACAGCCTGGCGTCTGCGCCGACGGCGGCATCGACTGCCTCTTTGACCTGCGGAACCTCGAACGTCATGGCAGCCGCGAGGGCCACCAAAGTCAGCGCCAGGCTTCGCTGCTTGCGAGAGTGCCGGAGGGACGGCAGTCGCCACAGAGCCACCAGCCAGAGGACGCCGGCGATGAGGGTGGATGTGCTCATGAGCGGCGGTTCCTCCGTGGGTGGACCAGGGCGTCGTCGAGCCGCGCCACGGCACCGGACCGACCGCGTTCCCGGCCCGAGTGGGCAAGATCGTGAAAGAGCTCTCCCAGGCAGGAGGCGGCCATTTCGGCGTCGTACTCGGTCTCGCTGTCGTAGCTCGTCCGGCCGAGAGCGGAGAGCACGGCAGAGGGGTCGACCCCGTCAGGGAGGACTCCCAGTAGAGACGTGACGACGCTCTCGTTGTTCCCGGCGTGCCCGAGCAGCAGGTGCGCTAGCTCGTGGCGCACGATTTGCGCACGATGCCGCTCGCTGGTAGCCGTGACGTGAAAGACGTAATCCCTGTGGTCGAACGAGAGAACCATTCCGCAGGGAGCGTTGGCCCCTCCGGTCTCAGGCAATTCGTGGAGGTACAGGGGGCGGCCACGCTTGATGGCGAGCTGCCGGCATATTTCATCCACCGCGTAGGGATCGGATATCTCGATCCCCCGCAACTGCTCCTCACACAGTCGCCTCAGCTGCGCCTCTCTGCGCGCGAAATGCCGCTTGAACATGGACGAGATCCTTGCTGTAGCCCCCGAATGAGCGCTGACCCGGCCTGCGCTAACCGGAACCCACCATTCCGCGTGGTTCGAGCGGAGCTTTGCATACGTCCCGATGGTTGCCCAAGGCGATCTTGAAGGACCATGCGCGGCATACCAGTCAAATCCACCCAGCGAGTGAGCGAGGTCACATCACTGCCCGGGCTTGTCGAGCCCTTCCCACCGTCGCGCCTGATTGATCACATCCGTGATCATCCGGAGACTGTCCGCCGAGAGGCCGTTGGCTCTAAGCGCAAGGCCGCGCACGTCACTGTCGACTACGGCTTCGATGAGTTCCATGGAGGCGCGCACCTTCTCGGCCTCCTCGGCGTCGTAGTCCGAGAAGAAGTACTGCTCTTTGACGTGGAAGTGGCCGGCCAGTCGTTCGACCGTCGTGTAGGTGGGGTTGGGCTTCGCGCCGGTCCGCAGCTGCGAGATCGCGCTCTCGGACACGGAGATCGCCCGGGCGACCTCGGCGTTGGTGTAGCGCTTGCCGGTCTCCGGGTTCGTCACGGTCTGGAACAGGTGGTTGAGCTTGTCGGCGAATGAGCGCCGAGCGTCGGCCGCGCCGCCGGGCGCCTCCGCCGGTCCGCTGGACTCCACCATCACCGACTCCTCTCATCTAGACGGCGACTCCGGACTGTACTGCAGTGTAGTTCCCAGGATCAAAGACCGAGACGCTTCACTTCAGTGTTGACAGACCGGGATCACTTTGGCGTAGGTTTTCGATCACAGCTTCACTGAAGTGTTGCGACGCCAGCAGGGTGCGGTAAGCGCTTCTTACCCGGCCGTCGTGACCTACGTACGCGCTAGGACTTGCCCATGATCGCTCCACCCCCGTCGCAGCAGCTCACGCGACTTCTACAGGGTTTAAGAACCAACTCTGGACCTTGACGCGGAGCCGTGCGTATGTTCGTCGTCCCCCGCCGGGCACACAGCCCGCACGGACGAGCACAGGAGCAATGACGTGCACAACCTCCGGGCCTCATAGGTCCCAGGACACAGCGACGGCGCCCGAGAGCTGCAACTCCCGGACGCCGGACGCTTAACGGCTGTACCGCCCCGGCAAGGGCGGAGATCGCCACCATCACCACGCTGATCCCTTCCACGGGGCGTCTCAGCGTGGCAACACCAAAGGAGATTCTTGCATGCGCTCCGCCCTGCGCAAAAGGCCCTACCGTCCGGCCTGCGCGGCAGCTAGCTCTGCCTCGGCGCCTCAGCGCCCCGAGCCGGACCGCGCCATCCTGGCCCACGCGAGCCGCCCCGCCCGCCCGCTTGCCGGGAGCGGCCGATGAGCAGCGAAGCCCGCGAGTGGGTGTGGGAGCACAGTTCCAGCCGAGGGGCCGCGCGTCTGGTCCTGCTATCGATCGCCGACCGGGTAGCCGACGATCAGTGCGTCTCCTGGGCCTCGCTGTCCAGCCTGGCCCAGCGCACCAACGCCTCGGTGTCCACGGTGCGCGAGGCCATCGAGCGTCTGCGCCTGGCCGGCGAGCTGGAACAGCTCGACGACCTGGTGGGCCCGCAGCGCAGCACGGTCTACCGCCTGCCCCTCGCCGCCGAGGCGGTCGCACAGGTCCTGCGAAAGCAGCGGGAGGAAGAGGGCGACACCACGGTGGCGGACGAGCCCGCCGCCCCTGCGAAGCTCCGGCTGTCGGCGCTGCGGCGGTACGGGATCCGCCCGCGTGAGGTGCCGGAATCCCCCGCGAGGGTCCGGAAACCGGCAGTACCGGAAACCGGCAGGTCCAGGCGGAAACCGGCACAGCGGCGTACCGGCCACCGGCACAGGGACGTACCGGCTACCGGCACACAGAACCGTAGTGAACCTGATTTGAACCGGAGGTACAGCAGTAGTGGTGGTGCTGCGGTCACCTCGGCTGCCGAGTGGCAGGTCGACTCCGCCACCCACACCTGGGCCCGCCAGCAGGGACACCTCGATCGCCTCGGCGAGCAGGGCCTGCAGGCTGCCGATGCGAAGTGGCGTGCCCACCGGGCTGGCCATGCTCCGAGGCCAGCGGAAGCCTGGGCTGCCGACTGGCGAGCCTGGATCACCCGGGAGCACGCCCCCAGCCGCCCGAACCTCTACGCCGTGCCCGGCCAGCACACCGCCGCGCCCGGTGGCATGACGCGGGCCGAGAAGCACACCGCCGCCCTTCTCGCCGCCCTGGACGAGCCGACCGGAACGGAGGGCTGACCGTGGACCGCCGCGAAATCGCCGCCCTGCTGGCCTACATCGGCAGGCTCGACCCCCGCAGCATCCGCACCGACGAGGGCGAGGCCCGCGACCAGCTCGCCCAGTGGCACGAGCTGCTCGGTGACGTGCCGATGGCCACCCCGCACGGTTGGGACGCCCGCGTCGCTGCCCGCCAGCACTACCGCGCCTCGCCGTACCAGATCCAACCCGCCGATGTGGTCCGCCCCTGGGAGAGCTACCGGCGCAACCGGCTGGCTCTCCACTGCGACCCCACACCGTCGGCGGACCCGGACGACCAGGCCGCCTGGACCGCCGAGCTGGTCGGCACCCGCCACGCCGTCGCCACCGGCATGGCGCAGCCCGCACAGGCCCGGGCCATCACCAGCAGCCAGGAGGGGATCAACCCGAGGCTGCAGGCTCGGCTGGACCAGATCGGCTCCTGCATACCGCCCACCGCCCGAGCCGCCCTCGCACCATTCCGGCCCGCCCGGGCAGCACGCGAAGCCGCCGTCGCGCAAGGACTGCCCGACGCCCTGAGCGTGCGATGCGAGTGGTGCCTGGCCCCGGTCGGCGAGCCATGCCGACGCCGCCGGATCGGCCCCAACGACGGAGTGCGCGCCATCACGCCGCGCGCCACCCCGCACCCCGGCCGCTACGACCTCGCCGCCGCCCAGCAGGCCCAGCACACCGAGCAGGCCCAGCATCCCGCCCTGGCCTGACCGGCGACTCCGGCGCGTGCATCCCGTCCGCTGCACCGCCCCAAGATCACCGTCCCGCACCGGCTGCGGCGCACGCCCACGCGCCGCAGCCGGCACCCGACGCCGCACCCGCCGAGCACCGCCCTAGCCAGCAAGCCGGTGCGGCAGCACATCGGAGACTCGCCTTGCGCCACATCACCACCCACGACGCGCCGGCCACCGGCCTGCGCGGCATCGCAGACACCAGCTGGCACGTCCGCGGAGCGTGCCACGGCATGGACGTCGAGGACGCCGACGCCGTGTTCTTCCCCGGCCCCCGGGATCACGAGGAGATCGCGGAGGCGAAGGAGCTGTGCGGCTGGTGCCCCGTCCGCCGCGCGTGCCTGGACTTCGCCCTGGAGAACGTCCTCAAAGAGGGCGTCTGGGGCGGGCTCACCGAAGCCGAGCGACGCCCGCTGCACGACAACCTGCACCGCCGCATGGACTACCAGCGTGTGACCGCCTTCTTCCATGGACGCGACGTGCACCTGACGGAAGCCGAGCGCCAGGTGGCCATCGACCACGCCTACGTCCGGGGCTGGCAGCCCGACCGGCTCGCCGCCGCCCTGCAGATCAGCCACAAGCACGCCCGCGACCTGCTCCGGCAAGCAGCCAACAAGGTCTTCGACCGCGACCGCACCTACGGCGTGCCCCGCTCCAAGAAGAAGCGGAAGAAGACCTCCAAGCCCAAGGGCACCCCCGCGCCCGCAACTCCCGGCACGCAGCAGCCGACAGGCCGCCCGGCAGCGTCGACCCCGGCGCACGCCCCTCTCGGAAAGGCAGCATGACCCACCCTGTCCTCGCCTTCGGTGCTCCTTCGGACCTCCCTCTCCTCCTCGCCGCCGTCGTGCCAGCCGCCCTCGCCCTCGTGCTGACCGCCTGGGCCATCCGGCGCCGGGGAACCCGCTCGCAGAAACGTCTCGGCGGCCCAGCGGTCAAGGTCGCCGCCGTCGCCGCCCTGGGCTGCACCGCCTACAGCGCCGACACCAGCTGGCGCTTCGCCGCCGACTACCTGGACATGGCCGGCACCGCCGAGCGCGCCGGCATGTTCGCCGCCGCCGAACTCGCCCTGTTCGCCACCGCGCTGATGGCACGGCAGAACCTCGCCGTCCAGGGCGCTCCCGGCCTGCCGGGCACGCTGGTCTGGGTGATCACCACAGTGCAGGTGATCCCCGCCTACGCAGAGAGCGGCCCCATCGGCGGCACGGTCCGCGCCTTCGTCGGACCGGTCATGGCGGCGATGCTGTGGCACCTGGCCATGGGCATCGAACTGCGCCTGCGCACCCCGGGTGCAGCCTCGCACGGACTGATCGCCGTCCTGGGCCGGGAGGCACGCGAGCGGCTGCTGTCCCGCCTGGGCATCGCCGCGCGGGACCGCGACGCCGCACAGATCACCCGGGACCGGGCCACCGCCCGTGCGGTCACCCTCGCCGCCCGCCTCGCCGAGCGCACACCCGAGCAGCAGCGGAACCGTCGCGGCCGGCGGCTGACGCGACGCCTGTCAAAGGCGGTCGGCAGGGCCTCGGTCGGCACCGACCCCCTCCAGCGGGCGCAGCTGCTCGACCAACTCGCCGCCCGGCGACACGCACTCGCGCTCGCCACGGTCCCGCTCCCCTCTCCCTGGTCCCCGGCGCACAGCAGCGCATCGGCGGCCACGGTCCCCGCACAACCGACATCGAATGTGCCAGTCCCCGTGCCCGGTCCTGACGGTTCCGACGAGCCGGTCCGGGACCGAGGATCGAGGACTTCTCGGGGACCGGTTCCCGAGGAGGCGGACCGGGAAGCCGAGGCCGGGGCGGGGACCAAAGGCGACGCAACGGGAACGGCCGCGGGGAGCAAGCCCTGTGAAGACGGTGCGGTCCCGGGGACCGAACTCGCCGGTCCGGAATCCGCAGCGCGGAACGCGGCGGCCGTGAGGACCGACCGCCACACGCGAGAAGTAGCAGCTCAGGACGCGGATTCTCACCGGGGACCGGGCATCGCAAAGTCGGGGACCGAGACCACCCAGGACCGGGGACCGACCGCCCCACCGTCCGGGACCGAGACCACCCAGGACCGGGGACCGACCGCCCCACCGTCCGGGACCGAGACCACCCAGGACCGGGGACCGACCGCCCCACCGTCCGGGACCGAGACCACCCAGGACCGAGGACCGACCGCCCCACCGTCCGGGACCGAGACCACCCAGGACCGAGGTCACAAGGTCCCGCTTCGCCGGAAGCCGACCAGGACGTCCCGGACGAAGAACAAGGACAAGCGTGCCCGGTCCCGCTCTCCGCAGACGGAGCGCCAGGCACGCGAGCTGGGTGAATCCGAGCGCCAGCTTGTCCGTGAGGTGCGCCCCCATGTTCCCGCCCTGCTCGAACGGGACGGCAACGGAGCGATCACCCGAGTGCAGCTGCGCGAAATCATCCGCCGCCAGGGTCTGACGGGAGTCGGTAACGACCGACTCGGCCTGGTCCTCCAGGAGCTGCGGAACGAGGACATCACGACGACGAGGAGCACCGCCCGATGAAGACCTGCCACCAGTTCAAGACGGTCCGTGCGGAGTACGAGCGAGAGATCGGATTCATGCTCGCTCACTCCGAGCGGCATGCGGGCAGGCCGGCGGCGAAGTCCAGTGCGAAGCAGGCTGCCTCGGCGAAACAGCGGATGGCCCGCGCGCTCAACAGTCACGTCGGGCGCTGCCCCGAGTGCGGTTGAACCGGCAAAGCCCCAGCTCAAGGACCGTATCCGTAAAGGTGGCCCGGCTGAAGCCGGGCCACCGCCCCTCTTAGGAGGTACGCCATGATTCCTCGTCCCCCTCGCTTTTCCGGGCCCACCACTGCCGAGGCCGATGCCTGGGCGGAGGTCCTCGTCCGCCGGCAACTCCTCCACGCCGTCGTCCTCACGCCGACCGGGCAGTGGCTCGTCCAAAACCGTCCCAACAAACCGGTCCGCGTCCTTGCCAGCCCAGCCGATGTCCTCGCGCTGGCCGCCACCATCCAGCAACGCACCCGCTCTACGAGGCCCGAATCCCGATGACGAACGCACCCAAGAACGGCACCACCCCGGAACCTGATCCCGGCTCCAACTCGGTCTCGGGGCGAGCAAGTTATCCCCTTGGATACTCCGCCTTGAGCGGAGTATCCAAGGGTTCCCCCGCCCCTGGGGGGACGGGGCTCGTCCGGCGCCGGGGGACGCCAGACGAGGAGGCTGCGACCGGGGGCGGATCGCAGCCAGGAGGGGCACAGGACATACGAGAGCAGCCGCGTACGCGCCGGCGCAAGTACCAGCGTCGCCAGCGTCCGCATGTCCGCAACACCCGCTTCAGTGATGACGAACTCATCCTCGTGACCGCCGGCGCGAAGGCTGCCGGCCTCACCCTCGCCGGATTCCTCGCGCGTGCTGCTCTCTCTGCCGCCCGTGACCTTGAACGGACCGCAAGTGCCGTCGCGGACGAGCGTGAGGTAATCGCCGAATTCTTCGCCGCCCGCCGCCACCTCGGCTACATCGGCAACAACTTGAACCAGATCGCCCGAGCAGTCAACGCCGGAGCACACCCGGGCGAACTCGACGTGGTCATCGCGGCCACCGACCGCGCGATCCAGCGTGTCCATCACGCCACCGACCAGCTCCTCCACCAGGACCAGGACTCATCAGCTCCATGATCCCCAGGATCCAGAAGCGCGGACAGCGCACCATCGGCCTCCTCTACTACCTCTACGGACCAGGCAAGTTCGAGGAGCACACCGACCCCCACCTCGTCGCCTCCTGGGACCACAACGCCCCCGACCCCGGCCGCGACACCACCGCGACCCTCAAGCAGCTCCAGCAGCTCCTGGACCAGCCCGTCGAGAACATCGACCCCTCCCAGCGCCCGAAGAAGCACGTGTGGCATCTGTCCGTGCGCAACGGCAGCGAGGACCGGATCCTCTCGGACGCAGAATGGGGCGACGTGGCCCGCCGGATGGTCGCCGCGGCAGGGATCGACAACCCCGAGGAAGGAGCGGGCTGCCGGTGGGCTGCCGTGCGTCACGCCGACGACCACATCCACATCGTCGCCACTCTGGTCCGCGAAGACGGATACAAACCCGACCTCGACAACGACGCCAACCGTGTGCAGGCCCAGGCCCGGGCGCTCGAAGCGGAACTGGGCCTGCGGCGCCTCAACAAGGGAGACGGCACCGCAGCGAAGCGGCCCACCAGCGCCGAACGCCACAAGGCGAAGCGGCAGGGCCGCGAGCGCACCGCCCGCGAGGAACTGCGCGAAACCGTACGACGCGCGGTGAGCGGAGCGCGGAGCGACGAGGAGTTCTTCGACCGGCTCGCCGCCGCCGGCCTCCTGATCCGCAAGCGCGCCGCTCCCTCCGGTGACCTGCTCGGATACAAGGTCGCCCTGCCCGACGACCTGAACAAGGACGGCGAGCCGGTGTTCTACCCCGGCGCACGCCTGGCTCCCGACCTGTCCTTGCCTCGCATCCGCGAGCGGTGGTCCGGTGATGCGCAGGATGTCCCTGCGGCCCGGCGAGAGGAAGCAATTCGTACGGGGCCGGGCAGTCCGGCCTCCGCGCGCCGCGGAACGGCATCGGCCGTGTGGCAGGCCGTGCTCGTCGTCGAACACGGCGAGGACGGGGTCGCCGCCGCCCACATCGCCGCGGTCGGCGAGGTCCTGGACGCCCTCGCGAAGACGTCCGCCGCCCACACACGCCGCGAACTGCGCGACGCTGCAACGGCTTTCGAACGGGCCTCGCGCTCTCACGTCCGCGCCGTACGCGGGCACGATCACGCCCTGCGACAGGCCGCCCGCGACCTCGACCAGGGCGGTCCGGCCCTTGGCCGGAGTGAGGACGGAGCCACCACGGCAATGGCGATCGACATGCTGTTCTTCCTGATCACCGCCACCGCGCACTGGCACGCCAGGAAGGGCCACGCCCAGCAGGCAGAAGCCGCCGCCCGAGCAGCCGAGCACCTGAGCGCCGCCTACCGGGCCGCCTCTGCCCAGCCGCTCGGTGTGCTCTACCAGCGTGGTCGGCGTCTGAGCCGACCGATGCTCCAGCGTCAGACCGTGCTGCTGCGCGAGGCGCTGCCGGAGCTGGCCGAGCAGATCCTTGCCGAACCCGGCTGGTACGCCCTGGCTGCAACCATTGCGGAAGCCGAAGCCGCCGGCCACGACCCGGCCGCTCTCCTGTCCGACGTTGCCGCTCGGCGCGAACTGGGCACCGCGGACTCCGTCAGCGACGTGCTCGTGTGGCGGATGCGACGGACAGCCGATCTGCCCGCCGATGCCTCCCAGCTTCCCGAGACCAGCACCGCAGGGAACCGGTCCGTGACGCGCGGGATGGCCGCCAGACCCTCCGCGCCCGGCAGGCGGCGCAGCGGAGAGGAGACATCGCGTCAGGCGCGGTGAGCCCACCGGATGCTGGCACGCAGTCTCACCGCATCGCCGCCGTGATGATGCCGCCACGGCGACCGAAGCACGCATCGTGGCCCACGCGTCATTCGGGCAGCCGAGCGGTCGAGTGCCCCTACTGACCTGGTCGGAGGGGGCTGTGGAGTTTGTGAATTGAAACCACGGGGGGCGTGAGGCACGATCATGAAACGCGCAGGACGAGGTGCCGAGGTAGAGGAGGACGCCAGGGTGTTTCACCGGATACGCCGCAGGGCCAAGGAGCCGAGCGAAGCTCAGCGACAGTTCGCCGAACTGCACGCACAGCTGCAGGGCCAGGTCCCGCCCGGCTTCGGCGTGCCGGCGCCTGAGCCACAGTCCGTCGAACCGGCTGCCGTCGTGGACGACTTCCTCCCGCCGGAACTGCGGGTACCGAGCCACGACCAGGTCGAAGGCAAGATGATGCCGTGGAAGCAGCCTCTGGTTCTCGACGGTGAGCTGGCCGCCTGCATCGAGTGCGGCGCGTACCGGGACTGGCTCATCCTCTCCACCCGCGGTGAGATCTGGCTGCGCTGCCGGGCAGGCCACCAGCAGCGGGAGACCCGCATCGACACCGCCTGGTACAACCGGCACTCCGGGCCGGCGGACTCGACGCACGCCACGTTCGAGGACTGCCTGCGCCACCTCGGGCACTGACCACCACTCCTACGACCCCACCGGGCCCGTGGGCCCGCACTGACCACCCGTCGCCTAGCACCAAGGGGTCAGTTCCGTCATGCGCGTTCGCGTCGCCACCACCGCACTCGGCATCACCGCCGCCCTCCTCGCCCTGCCCGCCTGCTCGCCCGACACCACCGGGCCCAAGCACCAGCCCTCCTCCCGTACGGGAAAGCCGACCGAGGCCGCCCAGGAGCCGGCCGCGCTCTCCTCGGCCGCGCTCGAGTCCCTCCTGCTCGATGAGAGCGACCTCGGCAGCGGCTACCTTCCCAAGCCGGAGCGTCCGGCCCAGCACGACGACGTCACCGTCATCGGCTGCCCGGCACTGAGCGAGCTGGGCGGCGACGCGGCGACTGGCGGCACGCTCGCCTTCCCGCACAAGGCGGAGGTGGACTTCACCTACGGCGGCAGCTCCTCGGAAATCTCCGAGGAGCTGTACAGCGACAGCACGAAGAAGCTCTCCGACGGCGTCGGCCGGATCTTCGACGCTATGGCCGGCTGCCCGGCCTATCAGGTCGTCTCCGGTGGGACCCCTGTCGACGTGTCTTCGCAGAAGCTGCCCGCACCCACCGTCGGCGGTGATGAGCGGTGGAGCCTGCTCCTGACCTTCATCGCCGGGGGACGGAGCACCGTGGTCAAGCAGACCGCGATCCGCGACGGCAACCTGCTGCTGGTCGTCTCCGGCTCCCCGGCCCTCGTCGACCGCCACCTCGACAAGGCCCTTGCCAAGGCCACGGCAACGAGCTGACCTGCGCGCGTCACGCTGCTGCCTCCGACCACCGCTGGTCGGGGGCAGCAGTGCGTTATGGGCTGTGCATGGACGACCCGACCTGCCACTTCACCCGGTAAGCAAGAAAGTCCGGCACCCCCAACTGGGAGGATGCCGGACTGCGATCGTCGAGAGTGGTGCGCGGGACGTTAGATGGCCGGCGCGCGCAGGAGGCGCTCCTGGGTTGCCTCGGGCAGGACCCGCCGCAGGACCGGTGCGGTCGAGCTGAGGGAGGCGGCGAAGGCGGCGACGAGATCGTGCGGGACGCTGGCGGCGAACGAGGCCACCCACAGAAGCGGGGCGCCGAGCACGGGCTCGGCCCACGCCTGCCATCCGGCCGGTCCCGTCTCGTCGTCCTCGGCGGACAGGGCCCGCGGGTCGGCGTCCTGGATGAGGGGTGGTACCTCGCCGAGGCTGATGTGCGAGGTGAACGTCGGGTCCGTCGCCGCCGCCCGGGGTTGGTCGATGTCGCGGAACCAGCCGTGGGCGGCGACAGCGTCAAGGACCAGATCGGGTCCGGCGAGCGGCGAGGCAGGCTGGTCGCTTGCGTCGAGCGCGACGAGGAAGTCGACCACCGCCTCGCCGGGGACGTCACGGGTGAAGTAGGCCGACCACTGCGCGAGCGGGCTGCTCGCCTCGGCTCGGGCGGAGATCTGCCAGGCGATCGGCAGCCCACCCAGGTGGAACGGTTCGTCCGCCAGGCCCCACTGGGCCCAGCGCAAGGCGTCGGGGCTGATGTGCAGGACGGTGCTGCGCAGGACCTGACGGTCCTCCGGTTCCTCGTCCGGCTCCTGCCGTCCGCGGACGATCGTCAGGCTCGTCCAGCCCAGGCCGGCGAGCGCCTCGGCGACGACGTCGTAGAGGCGTCCATCGTCACCGGCCAAGTGCCGGGGGCCGACCCAGAAAGCGGGCTGGCCGCCGCGCGGGGCGGACGGGTCGGGCGGAAGGTCGGGGTACAGGGGCGCCTCCAAGGGCTCGGTGTGGGTCTAGGGTCCGTCTTCAAACGGATCTTGCCCAGAGTAGGAATGAGGCGAGATTGACCGCTGCTTCGTAGGAAGTGGCGGTCTTCTCGTATCGAGTGGCGATGCCGCGGAAGCCCTTGAGACGGTTGAAGCAGCGCTCAACGACGTTGCGGCGACGGTAGAGATGCCGGTCGAATGCCGGTGGTCGGCCGCCGTGACGTCCGCGGTTGTGACGGTGCCGTCGCTGGTCGGTCTTCTCCGGGATGGTGTGTGCGATGCCGCGTTTGCGCAGGTAGGCGCGGAAGCCGCGGGAGCTGTAGGCCTTGTCCGCGATGACCTGGTCGGGCCTGCAGCGTGGTCGTCCGACGCCGGTTCGCGGGACGTGGATGCGTTCGAGGAGCGGGCGTGCGCAGATGCTGTCGTGCCGTTGGCCGGGTGTCAGCAGGATGGCGAGGGGCCGGCCGCGGCCGTCGCAAGCGAGGTGAATTTTGGTGGTCAGTCCGCCTCGGGATCGGCCGAGGGCGTGATCGTCCGGTTCGTCCTGCCGGTGGTTCCCCTTTTCGGCCGGTGGCAGCAGCGTGCTGGTGGGCACGGACGATGGTGGAGTCGATCTGGACCAACCAGTCGATGTCGCCGGCCGCGTCCGCTTCGGCTTGGACCTGCTGAAGCGCTCGGGCGAACACGCCGTCCAGGGCGTAGCGGCGGAACCGGGTGTAGACCGTCTTCCACGGCCCGTAGCGTTCCGGCAGGTCACGCCAGGAGATACCGGTGCGGATCTTGTAGACCATCCCGTTGATGACCTGGCGGTCCGACACACGCGGACGTCCCGTGGCGGCCCGCGGTATCAGTGGAGCAAGTAACTCCCATTCCGCATCCGTGAGTTCATGGCGGCGTATCACCCCACCATGATCCACCACCTCAGTGATCTTTGAAGACGGACCCTAGTTGCCGCCGGCACGACGGCGGGGACGGCGCGGCGGTGCCTGGACGGGGCCCTGCCAGGTCAGGGCGATGGCAACCTCCGGCGGAAGGTGGCCAAGCTGTGCCTCCGGCTCGGCTCCTTCGGCGAGGTAGACGACGGCCTGGCCGGTCTCGTCGACCGACTGCAGGACCTGCGCCAGTCGGTGCGCCATCGGGAAGAACGGGTTCATGGCCTGGCGGACCGGAGCGCTCCGGTCGCATCCGGACAACAGGTCGATGAGATCGCCGACGGTCATCTCCGGGGACGTCACGGGCAGCCTCCTGGGGGGCGAGGGAAACGGGGGGCAGTGAAGCCGGGCCGGCCTACGGCATCGCCAGCGCTCATAGGGCGGGCGCTTTGTATCGGTGGCCGCGCTGTCAGAGGCGGCGTGAGGTCTCCAGCACCCTCGCCACGGTGGCGGCGACGATGTCGGCCGGTGTCTCGGTGTCGAACGACAGGTGGTAGCCGCGGACCTGGGCGGTGCCGGTGACAGCGATCTTCCACCCCTCATCGTCCGTGCCGGGTCGGCCGTGAGGGAACCAGCCGAGGTAGAACCGGCCGTCCTTGGAGCTGACGTGCACGTCCGCGCGGTCATCGACGATCAGGTGGAAGTCCTCGGCGGAGAACTGGTCCATGACCAGAGTCGGCTGACCGGGGCCGAGCTGCCACTCCCGCGGCCGCAGGGCTTCGACGGTGGTGGAGAAACCGGGGCCCGCAGGGGCTACGGTCACGAGCAATCACCTCTCTGACCTGGGGTTTCTTGCAAGGTCGTCTACGTTGACATGCCCTCGCGCCCGTTGGCCAGTCTTTCCCGGATCATTCCTGTCTGCCCCCGGCGAACTGCCGTCCGTCGACAGCTATGGGATCTCCGATTCCGTGGCCGTAACACCAGCTGCCCCGGCACACTCCCGCGCCGGGGACTACGCCGTACAGCCCGCCGGCGACCTTGTCCCGAGTCGGGACACGCGGCGTGTCCCGACTCGGGACAGGTATCCCACGATGACTTTGCTACTGGTTCCCCCAAGCGTCACCAGCCCGAGGAGGGACACCGCCCCCTCTGGGCTTCACAGGCTCTCTGGCGAGCCTGCCTCACCCGCTAGCGAGACGGATCTCGCAGCATCGGTCCGCCAGAGCCCCCCAAGGTCGGCAAGATGCTGGCGAAGGGCACCGCGCTGCTCCTCAAGGTCCTGCGAGGCGGGAGACAGAAGAAAGACATTGTCTCGGTAGGGACGGAAACCCAGGCTCTCCCACCCCTGGGCAATTTTGGCGTTCACGCGGTCCCACTCGGCTCTGGCCGTCAGCCGACGGCTGCTGAGATCGGTGATGCCGGGCGAACAGGCGACGGCCCGGCAGCCGGCCATGAGCCGGGTGATCACCTCGCAGGCAAGCACGGCCGCCAGGCCGTGCCCGCGCCATGGCGGATCCAGCGTCACGCGATTCATGACGAGCAGCGCAGAGCCGACGTACTCCAGCCGCTCGCTGACTTCGTCGGTGAAGGAACCCGTCTCGGGATCAAGGAGGACCTGCGCGGTCTCGTACAGTTCCTCCGACTCCTCCTCCATGGCCCAGTAGGCGTTGCGGCCCCGGTCGAGGTGAACCCGGTAGAACGTCATGGAGCCGACGGCTACGTCCTCGACCGAGCACGAGGAGCAATCAGCAGCCGCACACCCGCTGGAGCTGACCGGCTCGCGATGTTCACCATGAGCGCGCCGGCGGTGCAGGACGGCCACGTTCCAGCACTCCAGCGTGTCCGCCTGGGGCGTGTCCCAGAGTCCGTCGTCGTAGGAGATGCGCAGGTGCAGCTCGGAGGGGTCGCCTGGCAGCGGGGAGGGCTCGGTCACGGCCGCAGCGTAACGAGGTGTCCGCGCGTTCGTGGATAACGGAGCCCCAGCTCAGGGACGGCGTGCCCACACCCACGCCGAAGCGAGCAGGTCGTGCGCTGGGACCCGCGGTCCTTCGCCGAGCCGAAGTCTGGCTATTCCTCCCGATTCGTCCGCGGCAGCTCACCGCACGCGCGTCACGGTGACCACGGCATGCCTCGTCGTCCCCGCCAGCACCTCGACGAGCAGTCCGGACTCCGCCGCCGTGAACGACTCGCCCCCAGCCGCCCGACCTCGCCCGGCCGGGGCAACGGCCACCAGCGCCGCCGCGACCTGCGCGGCCAGCTGCGCCCCGAGCCGCTGAGACAATGCAACACGGCCGTCAGGCAACCGCACCGCCAGCGCCCGCGGCCGACCCGCCGCCCCCGTGAACCCCACCACCTCCGCGTCGATCGTCTCCGCGTGTCTGATCTTCTTCCTTAACTGCACCAACTATTGATCTTCAAGACGGTGTCTGTACCAGCGGGAGGGGCAAATCTGGGCCTGCCCAGGCTGGGCAGGACGGGGACGGACGTCGGCTCCCGACGGTTCGAGAACCGGTTGTGATGCTGCTGGCGGGTGTGGATCGCCCTCGTCGCGGGTCAGTAGGAGTGCAGTACGTAAGGAGGGACCAGGTAGGGGCCCTACATGGTGTCGACGATCAGCACGAGGCTGCCGCAGGCTCAGCTTGTTCTTCAAGGTCTGGCTGCTCCAAATCGTGCTCCCCCGCCCTGGCCGCCCATGGCTATGCTGCTGAAGGGCAAGCCCTGAGCGGATATTCGGTTGCTCGCCTGTGGGGATGGCGGATGCAATGTCCGGCATGATGACTGAGGTCCGTCCGCCGCGGCCAGATGAGATGGCTGCGTACTACCGGGCATTGCCGTTCGCGAACGGATTACCGAGCTGGGAGCCTGCGGACGCCGCGTGGCACGGTGGCCCCGAGCCGTGGCCCCCACAGCGCAGGCCTGCGAGCGCGGAGCGGCTTGAGAAGTTGGCGGCAGCCGACATCAAGGACGAGTCCTTCCACCCGATCGCGACATTCGTCGACGGCAGGTGTGTCGGTGCATCGGCGACTATCTCCTTCGAGGTGACGGTCCCCGGAGGGGGAACGGGGAGGATGGCTGGCGTCACTGCTACCGGAGTGATCGCGACGCATCGCCGGCGTGGTTACCTGCGCCAGATGATGCAGGCCATGTTCGACGCGGCCCTGCAGCGAGGCGAGCCGTTGGCGATGCTCAGCGCGAGCGAGGGCGGCATCTATGGACGGTTCGGGTTCTCGCCGGCGACCTACCGCACCCGGTGGGAGCTGGCCCGTCACGAAGCGGCCCTCCTTCCGGCGGAGCCGGACCCTGGGTCGCTGGAGCTGGTCGACGCCGCGCAGGCGAAGAAGGCCTGGCCCCCGGTGCATGCGGACGTGCGTGCACACCGGGTCGGGGAGCTGAGTCCTCTCCCCGGGCGCTGGGACGGGCTGTCCGACGAAGCGGACGGCACGAACGGACCGCTGCGCTTTCTCGCCCACCGCGACCAGCACGGCGATGTGGACGGCATCGCCAACTTCCGACTGCCGTGGTCTCCGACTGCGGATCGTGCGGGAACGCTCGTGGTGGAAGCCCTGGAGGCGACGAATGCTGTGGCCTACCGCGCGTTGTGGGGACTGTTGATCGACTTCGACCTCACCAAGAGCATCGTGGCGGCCGGTCGTCCGCGCGACGAACCCCTGCGGTGGATGCTCACGAACCCGCGGGCGATGCGCGTCACTCGCCAGACGGACAACCTCTGGGCGCGCCTTCTCGATGTCCCCCGAGCCCTGACGCAACGCTCGTAT
The DNA here is from genome assembly GCF_036246005.1 of Streptomyces sp. NBC_01723. Taxonomy (NCBI): domain Bacteria; kingdom Bacillati; phylum Actinomycetota; class Actinomycetes; order Kitasatosporales; family Streptomycetaceae; genus Streptomyces; species Streptomyces sp. NBC_01723. The sequence continues at coordinate 6,116,994 of NZ_CP109171.1, read as the reverse complement.
CTCACGCCCGGCGAGCTGAGGTTCACCATCGACGACGACCAGATGTGCCGGGCGAACAACAGGACGTGGCATCTGAGAGCAGATGGCCCCGTGGCGACGTGTGTTCCGACCGACGAGGCGGCGGACCTGACTATCAGGCTCTCAGCGCTCAGCTCGCTCTACTTCGGTGGCATATCGGCGCACCACCTGGCGTATGCGGGCCATATCACTCCGCACACCGACGGCGCGATCGGACAGCTTGCTCGAATGTTCTGGGCCGACCCCGAACCGCACAACTCCTTCGGCTTCTGAGCTCCGCAGAGACAATGATCCGCCCTGCCAGGCAACCTGCGCGCAGTGGCTGTCAGGGAGCGGCGGAGGGCATCCCCAGGTGGACAGTGCGCGGGTGACCGGACAGCCGCAGGGCCTCGGCATGTTTTTGCCGCAGGAGGGAGAGAGTCAGGTCGATGCCTTCGATTTCGCCTTTCCAGCCTTCGTGTTCGGCACGGGCCCGGCGGTCAACCAGGTCCTGCTCGATCACTTTCAGCCTGGGGATCATGTCAGGGTTGATCCGCAGGACGGGACAGCGGATGCAGGCGTGCTCGTGCTGGCAGGGGCTTCCGTAGGGGCGACCGCAGGTTCCGAGTTCGACCTTGCGGGTGTCGAAGTGGTCCTCGAATGCGGACCACTCGTCGGTCGTGGCGGGCCGGTACTCGGCCTGGGGCCGCAAGTGTCGGCGGTTGTCGAGGAACTGCTGGTAGTGGCGGGTTACGTCTTCGTCGAAGACGGCGACGTAACCGCGGGTGGTCTGCAGGCTCAGGTGGCCCAGGAGGGCGGCGCCGATGTGGATGGGGACACCGTTGTTGACGAGGTCGGTCGCAAAGAGGCGTCGGAAGTCGTGTGCGGTGAATTTCGCGGTGCTGAAGCGATGGTCGGCAGGGGCGAGGGACTGGCAGGCGCCGCGGAGCATGCGTGTGACCACGTTCTCGGAGATGCAGCCGCTGGCGGTGTTGCTGTGGCGCTGGAACAGGAACGGCAGCGGTTCACTCAGCTGCTTCTCCGCCTGGTCCCACCGCCGTACGAGCCGGATCGGCCTGCCGGTGCGGGTGAGCCGACGGATGATCTCGGCGATCACGTGGAACAGTTCGGCGGACATGGGGATGACCCGCTCGCGATCGGTCTTGGACGGGGCGATCACCAGCAGTCCGATGACCTCGCCGTTGGGGCGCTGGTACTGCCGGATGCTCAGATGGCTCAGTTCCAGTAGCTCCTCGATGCGGACGCCGGTCAGCCGCAGGGTATGGATGACGGCCCAGGTCCAGAATGCGGTGTCCTCGGTGAGTTCGGCGTTGGTGACCGTCGCGTCGGACAGGCGCTGTGCGCGCACCGGTGCGGTGCCGTCCCAGCGGGCCCGGTCGCTGTCGTACTTGGTCCACATCCTGCGGTAGGCGATTTTCTCGCAGGTGAAGAGCTCGCCGGGCTGTGCCTTCTGAGTGGCGGCCAGTAGCCGACGGGCGGCAGCCAGTTCATCGTCGATGTGCTGCACCAGACGGGGCAACAGCGGCTGCAGGACGCGGATGCGGTCGGCGATACCTTCCTGCCGGCGGCGCTGCCGGACGGCGTAGCCGCGGGTGGCGCTGGGCGGAATGGGGTTCGGTGCGGCCCACATGCCCCACCGTTCCGGTTCGGCCGTGGCCCAGGCAGACAAGTCCAGGTAGAAGGCCCGCACGGCGAGTTGGATGTTGTCGGTGTCGATCCGCGGCTGTCCGTCGGCCTTGACCGAAATGCGCTCCAGCCAGGCTCTGTAGGTCTCTGGGGAGAGCCGAAGATCATTTTGGTCCGGGTTGACAGACTCGATCGTCTGCCAGAAGTTGCGCGCCAGCGTGCGAGCGAGGGCCGAAGCACTGGAGAAGTCCAGACCATCGGCGACCCGGATGCGCATGTAGTCCACCAGCAGTCGCTCAACAGCCTTGTTCCGCAGCTCGTATCTGCTGATCAGTGCGGCCAGATCGTGCGGATTTCCGTTCAGGGCCCGGCGCAGGGTGTTGGGCGTGGTCGGCGGGAAGTGGCCGGTCTCGCACAGAATCTCCCACAGCACCCGGGCTCCGAAGGAGACTTCGCCGTTGCCGATGGTGGTGCAGATACGCCGCCATTCCCAGGCGTAGTGCAGCAGCGCCGATGGCGTCAGGTCGCTCATCGCGATCTTCTGGGTAACCAACGCCGCAGCCAGGTCGTGGCGGGCGCGTCGTCGGGACAGCCCTGAATAGGGAGATGACTCGATGGCCCTGAGGGCCGCGTCGATGTCTGCGGTGCCCTGCCCGGTCAGGAAGACTTCGGCGAAGTTCGGCAGCATGTTCGCGCGCAGGGCCCTCAGCGACGGATGGATGGCGCGGAACGTCGTCATCAAGGTCACGCCCTGCACGATCGACCCGGTCTCCACCCAGCGCCGGCGCACCTGGCTGAATGGGATTGGATCCTCAGCGTCGTCCAGCTCCGACGCGGTCCACCGCTCCTGCCAGGTTCCGCCAGGGAACGCCGACAGATACTGCGTGATCGCGCTGACCGACTGCCGCCGCTTGGACCGGACCGACGACGCGTCACCGTCCCCGACCATGTCCGCCGCCTCGAACAGCTCCTCCACTGAAGCCGCCGCAAGGTCCCCGAACGGCTGCGGAGGGTTCGGCGGGGCCGGCTCCGGCTGCACCACACCGGCCCCCTCCACGAACCGGGTGTTCAGCACATCCGGCGCAGGCAGTGCCCGGCGGCGGGTGCGGCTGGTGGTCTCCGACAATGCCCTAGCCACCGAAGACGACCTCCATGTCCTGCGGGTCGTATCCGGCTGGCAGCCTCGGCTCGTTCCTCGGCCGGGTATAGAACGTCTGCAGGCGGTCGAACATCTCCTCTACCCGAGGCACGGTGTAGCGGGTGGTGGTCCGGATATCGCGGTGACCGAGGATCGTCTGCACGTCGGTCAGACTGAGGGCCTGGTCATTGGCCATCCGGATCGCCGCGGTGTGCCGCATGTCGTGCAGCGTCCAGTTCGTGCTCAGCACCTCGTTCGCCCGCTGCACCACCCGCCGCATAGCCGAGTAGGACAGCGGCCGTGACTCACCGCGCCGGGTCCGCCACACCACCTCCTGCAGATCGAGCGGCCCGCGGGCCGCGATGTACCGGGCCAGCCATCGCACGGCCTCAGGCGAGATGGGCACCGCCCGCCGAGCGGTGCTCCCCTTGGAGATCACCCACAGGCGCTGCCCAGCCCAGTCGACATCCGCACCGAGCACTCTCAGCAACTCTGTGGCACGCGCTCCCGAACTGACGTAGCAGGCCAGCAGAGCACGATCCCGGTCGCACCGCAGGCTGGCGAACATCTCGTCCCACTGCATGTCCGGGATGGACCGAGGAGACTGCTCCACCGTCTTCTGCCGCAGCCGACTACGACGGCTCACCTGCCAGGGGGCATCCGGCGCGTGATGACGGTTGAGCAAACGCTGACGGTGCGACTCCGGCACAGGGTTGACCGCAGGCCCCTCCCCGAAATGGGCGTGGAACTCGTAGAAGCCCCGCATCGCCGCCAGCGTCAGGTTGATCGTCGAAGCGCTGTATCCCTCGGGCAGAGCACGCTTCCCCGTCCGTACATTCACCGACCCCGCCGGAGCCGCACCCACCCGACATCGACGCCGCTGCGGGTTGCGCGCAACACGAAGCCAACCGACCATCACAGCCGTGTCATTCTCAGTGGCCCGATCCCAAGGACGCCCCAGCGTCCACAACACCCGGTACCAAGTCAGCAGGGCATAGCAGTAAGAACGACAGGTCTTCGGGCGGGCGTCCCCTCGCATCAGGTCGCGTACCCAAACCTCCACCTCGGGAAGGGCGTTGCCTTGGGCATCCACCACGAGGAACGGAATGTCCTCGCGGCCGGTCCTCACGACCCCACCCACCTGCATTGGGCGCGCTTGCCCCGTCGTCAAAAGTTCTCGTAGATCCATGGACCAGTACCGCCCCTTGCCGTCGTCGGGCTCGAAGGCTGCACTCTCACTTCGCTGAGATGGTGCAGTCAACACACCACGACGACGACCGACCCGCCCGGTACGGCGACCGCCCCGATTTCGCCACCACCCCCTCCACACCGGAGCCGGTCAGCGTCTCGTACCAGACCCGGGCGACCTCCACGTCTTCCGTCGCCGACACTGCCTGAATTGGCGACCCCTCCGGCAGCCCGGCCACCATGTCCAGCATCAAGGCGCGCCGCTCCTCATACGGACGCCCCCTCACGTCCCCGGTGGGTAACGACAAGACGTCCCACACGATGAGCAGCGCAGGGTGCCGCGCCGCCAGCTCCCGCGACCGGGCAGGCGAGGAAGCCGCCCGAGCCTGAGCGGCCTCGAACGACACCCGCCCGTCAACCACGACGACGGCCTCGCCGTCCAAGACGACACCAGGCGGCAGGGCCATCCCCGCCACGGCAAGATCCATCCAGGGCGTCGTCACGTCCGACCCGACCGCGCTTGAAGTCGAACTGTCTCAGCCAGCCGCCACAAAACTGCCCGGTGACCGTCGAGCTTCACTTCATACCACCAGCGCGGCCCGGTCGGCAGTTGCGGCACCAGCTCGGCCAGGGCGACGTCGACAGGGAACTCCACCCCGCCACCCTCGAACGCCGCCCGGGCCGCCCGCGCGCCGGACTACTCCAGCAGGCCCAGCCGCGTGTCCGGCCGACACTTCGAGCACGCCGGAACCTGCTGACGTATCGCGTCGCGTGCCTGCTCCCGCGTCGCTGGCATCAGGTGCTTACCCGGGTCCCAGCAGTCCCCTGTGTGCACCGCCACCAGGCTGGTCCGGTCCAGGCCCCGCTCTATCAGCCACTCCGGGGGCGGTGGCCGCCGCTCCTCGGCCCGCCGGTGCTCGGCCTGCCGACGCTCCTCGTCTGCGATCCACCGGTCAAGCTGCCGAAGGCTCGCCCGCGCCTGTTGCTCGACCACACGGCGCGTGAACTGCAGCAGTTCCAGACGGGACGGGTTATCGCTCACAAGTTCGATTGTAAAGGGCGATTTTCAGCCGGGGCCGTCTAGCGGCTCCTCCACGCCCGGCCGAAGTCCACGAGCTGATCGCCAGCACCGCGGCCTAAGCACGCACGGAGGCCCCCGCACCCGGGAGGACGCTGTTGGCGGTCGCCAACAGGGTGTCCATCTGGGCTGCGGGGGCCCGTGCAGTGAAGAAGGGTGGGTGCAGTCAGCTCCCGGTGGAGTCTTCTGTGTGGCTGTTGGTGCGACTGCGGCGTGTCACGGCGAGGGCGCCTCCACCGGCCGCGATGAGGACGGCCGCTCCGCCGATCAGCCACGGTGTGGCATCAGCGCCGGTGTGGGCGAGGGAGCCCGTCGGCGTCTTCGGTGTGGAGTCGCCGGCCGGGGTGGCAGCAATGGTGGAGGAGTCGGGTTCCGGTGTGTCGCTGTCCGCGGCGGACGGCGTGGCCCTTCCCGTACCGCTGTTCGGTTTGCCTGGGGTGGTGGGGGTGTCGGTGGGCGTGTGCGTGGGTTTGCCCGAGGGTACGGGCTTCGGGGTGGTGGTCTTGGCGTTGGTGACGGTCACGGTCACCGGGTCGCCGGGAGCCGCGGTGAACGTCTTGGTCGCCTTGTACCGGTCGTAGCCGGCAGGGGCTTTGGTCTCCTTGACCCAGAACTGGGCCTCGCGGCTCGACATGGGCAGCTCTCCGGAGGCCGTGCCCTTGGCTCCCGTGGTCAGGGTGAGCAGCGTCGAGGTGCCGGTGCCGATGTTCACGGTCGCGCCGGGCAGGAGCTTGCCGGTCTTGTCGTCCTTGGCCTGCAGGAGGACCTTGGCGGCCTTGAAGGGGTCGGTGATCGTCAGCCGGGTGGTCGCGCCCGGGGTGACGATGACGTCCTGGTCGGCGACGACCTCGTGGAGCGGGCTGCCGGAGGCCGTCTCCTTGAGCCGGTAGACGCCGGGCGCGAGGTCGGAGAAGGCCAGTTTCCCCTGTGCGTCGGTCTCCCCGCGTCCGGCCTCCTGGCCGGACGCGTCGAGCAGCAGGAACACGGCGCCGGGCAGGGCGTCTCCGGCCGTGTCCTTGGTGGTGATCTCGACGCTGCCCGCGTCTGGGGCCGGAGTCTCGGCGGAGGCCGAGGGGGTCGGTTCGGAGGGCTCGGCGCTCGCGGCCGGCGCCCAGGTGAGGGTGCCAGCCGCGGCGACGGCGAGGGCGGCGGCGGATCGGACGAGACGTGCGTGCACGAGGAAGAAGACTCCTTGATCGGTCGGGGTCAGCGGGTGCGGCCAGTCGTATGGCCGGTGGGCGGCATCGCAGGGGTCGGACGGTTGAGTGGCTGCGGGGCCCCAGCGGGTGCGACGTAGAGGTGCCGACGGGTGTGGAACGGGATCTGTTTCACGGCCCGGTGCAGCGGTTCGGTGGAGATCAGCGAGGCGGTGAAGGCCGCGGCGAGGGTGGTGGGCGCGGCGGCGGAGAACCGGGCCTGCCAGTGCGGTTCGCTCGGGTATCCGCCCCAGGCGTGCCAGATCGGGCCGTCGGAACCGGTGGTGGCGTACTGGTGGCGCACGCCGCCGAGGCCGTCCGGTGGGAGGAAGGTCTGTGTGCCGTCCGTTTTGACGCTGTGGCTCCAGCCGCGGGTGAGGAGCGGCGTGTACACCTCGTGCGGGGCCGTCGGATCCTCGACCAGGTGGTTCTTGTCGCTGTGGCGGTCTTCGAGATACAGGTCGAGCAGTTCGGTGTGGACGTCGCGCAGGAGTTCGGCGGGGGTGGTGGCGTCGAAGGTGATCTCCCAGGCCCGCGGGCCGAAGGGGGCACGGTCCATGCCGATGGTCCACGTGTCTGCGCCTCGCTCCTCGGGCTTGGGAGCGAAGCGGGTCCACAGCCGGGCGCAGGGGCTGATGGCGAACACCATCCCTTCGAGTCCCTGGTGAAGGTGCCATCCGTCGTCGAAGGGGAAGGTCCAGATCGTCTCCAGGTCTGCCTGGCCGGGACCGGCGAGGTGACGCGGGAGAACTCTCGCGGTCTGGGCAGGGTCGAGATTGTTGAAGGGGTCGCGTGGCGGGTCGGGCAACACGAGGAGATGCTCCTGCTGAGTAGGTGGCGCGGGGATCGGGACGAGGCTCAGCGGGTGCGGGCCCCGGCGGGGACGGTCGGCGGAGCTGGAGTGCTGCGCGGCGTGGGGCCGGCCGCACGCTTGGGCGCGGAGGCGGCCCAGGCGCCGGGGAACCAGACGGCCGTGTACTGCTCGATGGCATCGCGCAGCCCGGTGGTGACGGCCCCTTCCCACGGCGGGCGACCGGGGCGGTGGTAGGTGCCGAAGGTGCCGTAATGCTTGGTGTTCGGACGGGTGTTGGTGGCTTCGTCGCGGCGGTGGAAGGTTCCGTGGTCCACGAAGCTGAGCGCCACCGCGTCGATCTCCCCGCGTTCCGGGTGGACGACTGCGACACGCAGCCCGCCGTAGGTGTCCGCGTGGATGGTGCGGGTGAAGTCAATCCGCAAACGCAGCGGCGCGCCCGGCACGGGAGCGGCGTAGTAGGTGTTGCCCACGACGGCGTGGTCGTGGAAAGGAAGGCACAGCTCGGTGAAGAACTCGGGGGCCTGCAGGGACACGAGAGTCTCCGGTCGGGTTGGGCTGCGGTCAGCGGCGTGAGCCGGACAGGGCGGGCCGACTGGTGGTGCTCCAGCGCGGGACGCTGGCCGCCGGTAGCGCGGCCGGGCGGCGGGACGCGGCGGCCCGCCGGACGTCGAGCGGGGTGGGCGACGGCGAACTCGGCGGGAGGACCGGGGAGAGCCGGGCGTGGTCCTTGACGTAGCTGGAAGTGTCGTCCCGCCATCGAGGCAGGGGTGCGGGGTCGGCCACGGCTTCGGTCACGGCCCGCAGGAGGGCAGCGGGGGTGTCGGTGCTGGCCGTGGCGTACCAGAAGGGCCGGGCTGAGGAGGTGCCGGCCCACAGGTGCCAGCGCGCGTCGCGAGTGTCCAGTTCGATGGCTGGGTCGAGGTCGCCAGTGGTGTATTCCAGCGTGGCGAGCCCGTCGGGTGCGGTGATGGCGAAGGTGCTCCGGTGCGGGCGGTTGAGCTGCCAGCCTCGGTTGATGAGCGGGTCGACGGCTTGGAACGGGTCGCGGTCGGCGCTTCCGGCGAGCGGGCGGGCGAGGTATGGTCCGGGCCCTGCTGGTACGCCTCGGCAAGTGCGGTGGTGAAGGCGGTGACGAATTCGGTGGGTGCGGCGTCGTTGAAGCAGACGCCCCAGGCCGGTGGGCCGAAGGCGTCCTTGTAGGCGTTGATGCGCCACAGTCCGTCGTCGTCGCCTTCGGGGAGGTAGCCGAGGCGGACCTTGCCGTCGGGGGCCGTGAGGTAGGCGTTGCCGAGGTGGTCGTGGTGCAGGTCCCAGCCGAGGTCGCGTAGCGGGTCGAGGCCGGGGTCGCTGACCGCGGTGGAGCGGGCCAGGTGGCGTGGGGAGACGTAGACGTCGCCGTCGATGGTGTCGTGGTCGTCGTGAGGCACTGAATCCTGGGGGGAGGAGGAAGCGGGTCAGTTCGGGGGCTGCAGGGCGGCTGCGAGGTCGGTGGGGCGGCCGGTGTAGTGCAGGGTGCGCAGGCCCAGGTGGCGGGCTGCATGGCAGTTGTCGGCCCGGTCGTCCACGAAGAGGACGCGGTCGGGGTCTGCGGCACCGGTGGCGTTCATCGCGTGCTGGTAGGCGGCCGGGTCGGGTTTGCAGACCTGGAGCCGGGCCGAGTAGAAGGCGTGGGTCATCAGGCGGCGCCACGGGCGGCGGTCGAGGACATCGCTGAGGTGGCGGGGTGCGTTCGACAGCAAGACCAGCGGCAGACCGGACTCGTGGGCCTGGTGGAGAACATCGATGACGTGATCGTCGATGGACGTCCACATGTCGGTATCGGCATCGCGGAGTTCACGCAGCCGGCGGGCGCCGGGGTGGTGGCCGAGGACCGTGGCCCAGTACGCGAGGTCGCTGAGCTGGCCTGCGTCGTATGCGGGGCGGGCGGTCCAGAAGGCGTTCTGGAAGGCGGGGAGGTCGTCGGGCCACAGGGCGGTGTGGGCCAGGCGGAGCCACTGGTCGGGGGTGGGTTGCAGGCCGATGACGCCGTTGTAGTCGAGGATGGCGGCGTCCTGGCCCGCGTGGGCAGTGGTGGGTGTCAAGGGGTGGTGTTCTCCAGGGCGCGGTGGGCGAGGGCGGCGACGGCGGCTGCGAGGAGGGCGGGCAGCAGCAGGGCCGTGGACAGGGTGGTGGCGCTGGCCAGGGCACCGATGAGGGCCGGTCCGGCGAGGAGGCCGAGGTAGCCGGTGGCGGTGACCGTGGCCACGGCCTTGGCGCCTCCGGCTCCGGCCGCGGTGATGAGCGAGGGGACGGTGGTGGACAGGCCGAGTCCGAAGACCGCCCACCCGGCCAGCGCCAGAGGGGTACTGCTCCCGATGACGCCGATGGTCAGTCCGGCCGTGGCGAGAACGGCTCCGGCCCGTACGACCGTCGGGGCGCCGAAGGCGGCGGTGAGCCGGTCTCCGGTCAGCCGTCCCGCGGCCATGGCCGCGCTGTACAGCGCGAACGCGGTGGCGCTCGCGGCCGTCGGGGCGCCCAGGGTGTGCAGGTGCACGGCGGCCCAGTCGGCGGCGGCTCCCTCCCCCAGCAGGCTCGCAGCGGCCAGCGCAGCCAGAAGCCAGAGCTTTCCCGGCGACGGAAGCAGAGGCAGCTGCCCGGCGCCGACGCGTGCAGTCGGGCGGTCTGCGCCGCTCAGGCTTCGGGTGACCGGCACCGCAGCGACCGCGACGCCGGCCAGGAGGGCGCCTGTTGCGGTGAAGAGAGTGATATGCGGGGCCTGGGCGGTGAGAGCCGCCAGGGCGGCGCCGGCCAGGGCGCCGAGGGAGTAGGCGGCGTGAAGACCAGACATAATGGGGCGGCCGAAGGCGTTCTGGCAGCGGACGGCCGCTGAGTTAGCGGCTACATCAAGGACGCCGTGGGCGAGGCCGAACGCGAGAGCCGCCGCCAGCAACTCAGACAGGCTCTCGCTGTGGCCCACGAGAACGAGGCATCCAGCCAGGGCAAGGGACCCAGTGGTGAGCAGGGCCGGTAGCCGCGCCGGGCGGGCGTAGCGGCCTCCGAGCTGCAGTCCGGCGACCATGCCGACGGCGGCGGCCAGCAGGACCAGGGCCAGCCCTGCGGTGCCGAGGTGGGCAGTCTGCTGCACGGCGGGCATCCGGGCGCCCCACACCGCCATGATGGCCCCGAGGCCGAGGAAGTAGCCGGTCAGCAACGCCCGGCTATGCCGGTCAGCCGCAGACACCGTGCTCACGCCGCAGTGCTGCGGGTGCCGGATGTCCGGTCGAGGCCCGCGGTGACGGCACGAGCGGCCCGGTCAGCGCGTGCACGCGCCTGCTGGCCGGTGGTGGCGGTGGTGATGAGGTAGCCGATCCGGCCGGTGTACAGGTTTCCTCCGTCAGCGGGGAGGAGGAGCTGGTCGCCGGGGCGGCACTGGAAGTGCACCCGGTCCAGCCAATGCGGGCGGGGCCCGTCGTAGGTGAGGCGGGTGAGGGTGCCGGAGGTGTCCGGGTAGAGGAGCCGGATGGCGGCGGCCGAGGACCTAGTGGGCGTGAGGTCGGGGGTGCGGTCGCAGGCGATGTCGGCGGCGGCACGGACCAGGTCGATGCCGGTGGCGAGACGCACGAGGTGGCCGATCATGTCTCCGGCCAGGCGGGCGTTGACCTCGATGAGGCGGGGCCTGCCCTCGACGAGGCGCATCTCTATGTGACTGACGCCGTCGGTGATGCCGAGGGCACTGATCGCCGCCCGGGCGGCCGGCGCGACGGCCTCCCGGAGCGGGTCGTCGGCGTCCACGCTGTGGGCCAGCTGCTCGAAGTGCGGCGGAGGGCTAATGGTCTTGCGGTTGACCGCGACCACCGTGGTGGCGCCGCGGTAGGTGACGCACTCCACGGAGATCTCCGGCCCGTCGAGGAACTCTTCGACGAGGACGCTGGTGCTCTCGGTGCCCTGACCGGCCGTCCGTTCGGCTGCCCGGTAGGCGGCCGTGAGCTGGTCGCGGTCATCGACGCGGCGCACGCCGATGGCACCCGCGTGTGAGGCGGGCTTCAGCACCACGGGGTAGCCGATCCGTTCGGCGGCGGCTTCGGCCTCCTGCCGGGTACGTACGCTCACCGAAGCGGCCGAGGGCACGCCGTGGCGGGCGAACAGCGACCGAGCGGTGGCCTTGTTGCGGCACCCCTGCATCACTTCGGGCGCGGTGGTGGGCAAGCCGAGCTGGCGGGCGAGGCGGGCGGTCGGGACCACGCTCCACTCGTCCCAGGTCATGACACCGGCGAGGTCGTGGCGTGCGGCCAGGGCCCGGCCCCCCGCCAGCAGCGCGGCAGGATCGCTTGGGTCCACGACGGCGTGATCTGTGATGTGCGGCTTCTCCCAGGCGGGTTCGGTGCCGGTGAGCAGCACGACATCGTAGGCGTCGGCGACCTGCTCAAGGCAGTAGCCGCGGTAGTTCTCATCTCCGGGAGCAACGACAAGTACAACAGGGCGAGCGGACAAGAGGGAATTCTCCGTATCGAGGGACGGCAGGGCAGGGAAAGGGGGTGTCTCAGGCGGCGCGGCGCCGCCGCAGCTCGAACGCGTGGGCCCAGTGGGGGTGGTCGTCGATGAGGCGACGGGCGTAGAGAGCGGTGAAGTTGTTGTTCAGTCCGGCGATGGCGTACGGGAGTTGGCGGCGAAGGTCTTCGAAGAGGTCCTTGAGGCTGATCCGGGTGGCACCGGCGGCCAGGCGGCGTGCGGCCATGCGCTCCATAGCGCGGTATACGTGCGGGTTGCGGGCATCGAAGGCGTGGAACTGCTCGGTGATGGTGCGGCCGGTCGCTCGGTGCGACCCGAGGGCGGCGATGGCCATGAGGGTTCTCCACAGGCTGGGGACAGCAGGGTCAGGTGCGCAGGGCGGGGTCGTTGCGCAGGCGGGCGAAGGCACAGAACAGACCGAGTGTTTGCAAAACGGCGCAGGCGGTGATGACGCGGCCCAGCGCGTCGGGCGGGGTGAGCGCGGTGAGCACGCCGGCGACGGGGAAGGGCAGCAGGAGGATGAGGATGGTGGCCGACAGGGTGCTGCCGAACGCCTCTGGAGGGATCAGGCGGGAGCGCAGGGTGCGCAGGACGACCGCCAGGCCACCATCGGCTGCCATCAAGACCGCGACCATGACCAGGTAGGACAGGTAGTCGGGGGCCAGGGCGGCAGCGAGACAGGCGAGCGAAGCGATGACGGAGCAGGCTGCTCCCACCGGCCACAGGCCCAGGCGGTCCAACACGAACCGACAGACGGTGACGGCCACCAGGGTGGCCGCCGCTGCGGCGGACCACACCAGGCCGACAGCCGTAGTGGACTGCCCGAAGTGCTGGACGACGATCACCGGACCAGCTGCTTGGAGAAGGCCGACAGACAGGTTGGACAGGGTCAGCCCGGCCACCAACCAGCCGAGCGCCGGAAGCGCGCGGATGGTGCGCCACCCCGTGACGAGCCCGGCGCCAGGCCGCCCCTTCGGCGCGCGGGCCGGGGCAACGGGCGAGGGCGGGGTGCGCAGGGCGAGCAGCGCGGCGAGCAGCGAGAACACCGTGACCACTGCGAGCATCGAGGGCGGCCCGGCGAGCAGCAGCACGCCGGCGAGCGCCGGTCCGGCCAAGGTCGCGGTCTGGTCGATGCCGAGCAGGACGGCCTGGACACGGTGGGCCCGAGGTCCGGCTCGTCGGCCGGCGGCGGCTCCGGCGGTCTCGGTCGCGATGTAGCTGAACTCGGTGAGCACGCCGGTCGCCGCCGCGAGCACCATCGCTGTCGCGCTCGCCACGGTGCCGGAGGGGTAGAGGTACAGCAGCACCGCGCCGGCGGCGAGAACCAACGCCCGCCCCAGGGAGGCCAGGTGGAAGACCACCGAGGCGCCACGCCGGTCGACGATCGATCCGGCCCACCCGAAGGCAGCCAAGCGCGGGATCCACTCCAGGGCGAAGGCGGCACCCGTCAGCACGGCGGAGCCAGTAGTGGCCAAGACGAGCAACGGGATGCCGTAGGTGGACATCGCGAACGCCAACGCGTCCGCCGTGCGCGGCAGGTAGATGCTGCTCATCAGCCCGGCCGTGTGGCGTGCGTGCCGGGGTGCGACCGCTGCCCTCACGCGGCCCGCTCGGGCTCGGCCCTGGCCACCTGGGGGTTGCCAACCAGCCACTGGATCAGAGACGTGCGGGCACAGGCCAGCTCCGCCTCAGCCTCCACACTGATGGGGCGCACATCGGCCAGAGGGCCGGGGCGGTCGGCATTCCCAGGAGTGAGCGATGGTGCCAGCAGACCGAGGACATGCCGGACACGGCTGCTGAACTCGCAGACGGCGGCGGGGACCGAGTGACGCCGCGCCCACCGGGCTAGCGCGTCGTACAGGTCAGCCAGTTCCCGCCCGGATTCGGTCAGTTCCAGGCCGGCGCCGGGCGCGACCCGGACGAGACCGTAGGTGCGGGCCGTGTCGGAGGCGCTTCGCAGCTGGTGCGGGGAGAGGTCGGACAGAGTCCCGGCGAGCCGTCGCGGCGGTATGGCGCCGTTGTCGTCGATCTCGGTGACCAGACGGATCAAGGAGCGCGAGGCGAGCACGTCGACAGCGTGGCGCGCTGCGGCAGAGGCGAAGAAGCTGCTCATCGGCGCGGGCCTCCCGCCGGGATGGCTGCCGTCGGGCGGCCGGCGGCGGCATGCGAGAAGAGGTCGCGGTGGTGCCACGCCGGGGACGACCCAACCGCCCGAGCGGGTGGCAGCGCCGCAGGCGCCGGCCGTGACGGGCTGCTGACCCACGGCCTCGGCTTGCTCTTGGCCTGCGGCTGGCCCCAGACGGGGTGGTGGGCCGCCTGGTCGAGGGGTTGTCCGGCGGACCATGCGGAGAGCGTGCCGAGGACGGGGCCCAGGGCGTCGCCGGCGGCGGACAGCCGGTAGGGCCGGCCGTTCCCCTCGGTGTCGGCCAAGCCGTCGGCAACGAGCTGGCGCAACGGCGGGTAGATGTTGGTCCAGTCACTGCTGGGCATCACGATCCGGGCCAGAACCCGGCCGCTGACCTCCTCGCGCGACTTGAGCACCCACAGGATGGCGGCGGCGTGGCGCCGGGTGAGCAGGGTGAGGCTGTCCTCGATCTGCTCGATCGCGGCCAGCGGGCGTTCCGCCTTCTCCAAGTGCTCTTCGGCCCAGGTGACGATCATCGGCAGGATCGGCAGCAGGGCAGTGGCCCGCTCGGTGTGGCCGTAGGTGACGTGCCGTGCGGTGTGTTCGGTGCGCTCGACGAGGCCGGCGTCGCACAGCGACTTGAGCTTGGGGTGGAGCTGGCCGTTCTGCAGCCAGGACACCTTGGCCGCCAGCTCGCTGTAGCGCAGCGGCGGTCCGGAGAGGGCCAGCAGGATCCTCACGTTCCAGCGCGGGGTGATCATGGCGAGGGCCTCGGTGACCCGGGCGATGTCGGCCTCGGTGTCCGGGGGCAGAGCAGTGATGGCCAAGGGAGGAACTCCTGGGTGAAAGGAAGGGGGGGTGCCTGGGGGTCAGCGGCTGTGTGCCGCGCTCTGCGCCGCAAGGGGCGCGGCCGGGGCAGGCAGCGTGGGAGCCGGGGAGGCAGAGGTCGGGGCCGGCACGCGGGCCAGGCTCTGCAGGACGGCGGCGGCCGACTTGGCCTGGGTCTCGCGGATGGCGACGGCTTCGGTGAGCCGGCGGGTGCCGTCGAGGAGGTGGGAGACCTCGTGCGGGCCGATCTGCCGCTCGGGGTGGATGAGGCGGGCGAGGTGGTCGCGGTGGAAGTCGATGCTGCGCTCGGCCAGGGCGAGGGTGTCGTGCATGCCGAGCAGGGCGGAGAGCATGCCGGGGGGCTGGTCCTGTGCGTGGGCTTCGAGGTCGGCGAGCGGTGCGCCGTACAGGTCCTCGATCTGTCCGGCTATGTCGGTGGACGTGAGGTGGGGCAATCGGGGGCTTTCACGGTCGGCGGGCCCGGGCCGCCCCGGCACGCTGAGGTGCCGGGGCGGCAGGCGGGTGCAGGGTGGCGGTGGCCCTTAGCTGTGCCGTACGGACAGGCCGGGCCTGCTGAGCAGGCGGGCGCACGGTGCGCAGCACCTCGCCGAGTGCGGCGCGGTAGCCGTCGCGGGCCTCCAGTGCCGCTTCCAGCCACTGCGCGTCGAAGCGGAGCGTGTCCGCCGACAGTTCGCCCATGTCGCGGGCGGGATCCATGTCGGCGTGGACGCGGTCGCGGACGCGGGCGACCTGCTCCTCGGTGAGCGCCAGGAACGAGCGCAGCTCCAGAGCGCGCGCGAGCGCGGGTGGAGCATCGTGGCCGGACGCCGCCTCGTACAGCTCGGGTACCGGGTTCCCGAAGACCTTCTGCAGGTCGGTGTCCATGGTGCTGGCCTTGTTCCGGCTCATCGGGCGGACCGTGCCGGTCGCCACGCCGACGCCGGCGCGGGTGTCCCTGCCGGCCGGTTGGGGGCGCTGGTCTGCACCGCCGGGCCGCTTCGGGGCCGGAGGCGGGCCAGGCGCTCTGCGGCGAGGTCCTTCTTCCCCGGGGCGTCCGGGTCGAGGAGCCACCGCACGACCATGGCCCGGCCGTCGCGGGCGGTGACGGCGGCGTTCACCCGGTGGGCCAGGCCCATCGTCGGGTCGTCGACCTCGCTGGGCTGGGTCTCCAGGGCCGCGAGGAGATCGTCCTCCGCGCGCTCCAGCACGGACTGGGCCTCGACGAAAAGGCCGTGCCACTTGACGACGTCGGTGGCGTCGGGGTTCGCGGTCGGAGCGGCGGCGACCGCGGCCGTCAACTGGTCCATGCCCATGTCGAAGCGGGCCTCGATCCGTTCGGTGAGCACGCCCACGACATCCACAGACTCCTCGGATATGCCGTCAGTCAAAAGAGATCTCCTGTTCTGGAAAGGCCGGTGCCTGGGAAATGTGAGGGGCGGCTGCATTCGGCGCCCGCGCTGCTTGGCGAGACATGTTGGATCCGGTCGGTCAGTCCAGGCACATGCGGACGTCGCGGTAGACGTACGTGCCGGAGACCCAGCCCTTGACGCCGGTCGTCTTGTCCGTGATGTAGAGCCAGTTGCCGCTCTTCTTGGCCACGCTGAACTTGTGGCTCTTGTAGAGCACGCCGAGCGCGGTGGACTTCGAGCTGGCCTTGGACCGGATGGTCACGGCCTTGGTGTGCACCGCGTACGGGAGCGGCGGCAGGTTGTGGCAGCTCACGGCACGGGTGGCGGTTGCTGCGGTGGGTACGGTCGCGGCGCTGGCGGGGGTGGCGGACAGCGCCGGCAGCGCGAGCGCGCCGAGCATCGCCGCGGATATGGCGATTCGGGTGGAGCGCATGCGGATGAAACCTCCGTGAAGGCACAGGAAATGCGGGGAAGGGGCCGCGGGAGTTGTCCCGGCGGCTGTATAAGAGTCCGGAGAATCGCCGGTTTGGCTAACCGGCGATCGTCGGCTATGTTGCGCCGCCCGCGACTGGAATAGCGTTCAGCGAGAACGGCCGGGCGGGCGCGGGGCAGCGGCCTTGGCGACACCAGCCGAGCGGCTGGCGGTGGCTGCCGGACGCACTGGCGGTAGAAGGCCGGCCTCGCCGGTGAGGCGATCGTCGCACCACTGCAGGGCCTCGTCTGCCGTGTCGAAGCCGCCCTCCCGGAGGGTGTGCGTCCACGTCTCGGTATCGACCTCCTCGACCACCACGCGGAACGGGCTGGGGGTGTGCTCGTCCCGGGTCTGCAGAACCACGACGATGACCCTGTCGTCGGGGTCGTCGCTGGTGTAGGAGTAGTTCATGGCGTAGCGGTCCCCGTCACGGACGAGGCGACGCTCCAGTGCTCGCGTGGCCTCGTCTGCTGGTGGCGGGCCCAGTTCGGGGTCGAGACTGATGGCGTCGGGTGGGCAGCCGCGGTGGATGAGCCAGGACTGTGCCATCGCGGGCAGCGGCAGTGGAGCCTGCTCGAAGCTGAACGTCTGCTTCTCCTGGTCTCGTTGCAGGTGAACGGCCAAGACCTGGGGCATGCCGGGGCCCCAAGTGGCGGCGCGGTCGAACAGCACGTAGTAACTGTTCGGGCCGTCGTGGTGTTCGGCGAGGGGGACGAGCATGTCCTCGTGGACAGCGACCTTGCGGTAGAAGTCGAAGTACCTCTCCTCGTCGGAGTCGAGGTCGTCCAATGCGAAGTCGACGTGGGGGATTGACTTCCGGACCGGCGCCGGTTCGGTGGGGGACAACAAGAGCCTTTCGGTGGATCGGTGCAGTTCAGCGCCGCTTCGCGGGAGTGGACGGCGAGACGCCGGGGGGAGCTGGGCTCTTCGGCGCATGCGTCGTGGGAGTCCGGCGGGCATCGAGCAGTGCGGCTCGTCCGGCGTCGGTGAGGGAGACGGGCTGGCCGGCGTGCACAGGGTGGCTGGTGTCCCGGACGGTGAGGCCAGCGCGTTCCAGCTGCTGCATCTGGGGGTAGGGGATGCGGGTGCCGGAGGAGGCGGTCACGGACAGTCGGCCTGTCAGCAGGTGTTCGTGGAGCTTGGCACCGCCGGCGATGGCGAGCAGTGCCGCCCGGTCGTCGGTCGAGAGCCGTCCTCCGTCGGGCGTCGAGGCTGCGGCGGCGGCCTCGATGGGCTCCAGGGCGGCGAGCACCTTTTGGGCTGCGGCGTCGCGCGCGTTGGCGGCTTCCTCCAGCTGGTCCACGGTGCGGTCGATACGTAGGAAGAGGGCGCCGTCGACAGGGAACTCACCGCTCGTGAGGCGGTTGAGGAGCTTGAGGTAGAAGGTGACGCCGATCTGGGCGTTGGCCAGGGTGCGGTGCCGGTCGACCAGCTGGGCGTGCGGGTCGTCGAGGACGCCGCGGTCGCGGTAGGCCCACAGGGTGTCGATGTCGTGGCCGGTGACCGCTTCGAGGCGGTGGTCGAGCTGCGTGACCGCACGCCGGGCGGGTGTCGGCGCGGGTTGAGGGGGCATGGGCGACGCTCCGTGCGTTCAGCGGGTGGGATGGTGCGCGGGGTTGAGTGCGGGACGGGGCAGACCCGGCAGTCCGGTAGGCGGCGGACCGGGCCGGGGCACGGGAGGACGGGTGGTCAGCTGCGGGGAACGTGAGCGGGCCGCGTGCGTCCGCGCGCTGAGCGGCCGGCGGGTCATCCCCAGGCGGCGGCCGACCTCGTCGTAGACGTCGTTGCCCGCACGCGGCCGGATCGCGACGACGTGGATCTCCTTGGGGTGGGCGGATTCCGCGGGCGCCGGACGGACGCCGTAGACGACGCGCCAGTCCTTGCGGCGGTCCACGAACAGCTTCCGGAATCCCTCCAGGTCGCCGTCGAGGCGCTGTCCGAAGCGCTGTGCGTTCACGACTTCCTGCAGGTGGGCGAGGGTGAGGTCGCGGATATCGCTGGGGGCCTGGAGGAGATCGGTCAGCGCGCGAGGGTCGAAGCTCAGGGCGAAGGCGGGCTGTCCCGCTCCCGCGCTCATGGCGTCGGCTCGCCCGGCTCGGCAGTGCCGGCGCCATCCGCCGTGGCCGCCGTCTCGGTGCGTACGGACGGCGGCGGGCCGGGCAGGAGACGGTGCGCGGGCCGGTCGGGGGAGGTCATGCAGGCCGACAGCGGTCCGCCCGGCGCGCGGATCGCGGCGACGGCGTGGGTGAGGAAGTCCCGGTGCCACACGAACAGCCCGGAGAGCCCGGCTTCGGGGTCCTTGTGCTGCTGGTAGGCGAGCCACAGGGCGTGGAGCCAGGCCACGACGTCGTCGTGTTCCTGCCACTGCAGGCACCAGGGTGCCGCGGTGGTGACCTCCGCCCCGTAGACCGGGAGGAAGAAGTCGTCGACCCAGTCCGAGAGGGCGTCGAGTTCGTCTTCCCGTTCCTCCCCGTCGAGTTCCAGGATCGGGCGGGGCTCCGGCGGAGCGGCGGCCGGAGGCCCGCCGAGTCCCGGCATGCCGAACGCGGCGAACGGTGACCCGCTCGGCGCCGGTGCGGATGCGAGGTGGTCGAGTTGCTGAGCCTGTTGCGCCGACTGCTCCATGAGCCGCCGCACGCTCGCCTCGATTCCCTCCAGCTGCGGATCCGGAATACGAACCGGCTCCAGCTTCCGATCGTCAGAGGGCATTGCGGATTCGGACATTGAAAGTTCGGCCTCCTACGAGACACGGGATAAGAGATGGGCGAAAGCGTCCTTGAACGGACCGGACAGCGAATCGCGCGTCCGCTGCGGCGGCGCTCCGCCGGAGGCTCAGCAGGGAGCCGGTTGCGTTGGCGGCAGGAGAGGACCCGGATCAGACGGTGAGAACCACGTCGTCCTTGGTGAGGGTTGCGCGGATCGTCTCGGTGAGCCGGTCGGCCGCGATCGACGCGTAGTGCTCGGTCTTCTCCACGCCGATGAAGTCCCGGCCTTCCAGCAGGGCGGCGACGCCCGTGGAGCCGGAGCCGGCGCAGAAGTCGAGGACCGTGCCGCCTTCGGGGCTGATCTTGACCAAGGTGCGCATCACCTCGACCGGCTTCTGCGTGATGTGCTGGCGCTTGGACCCCGAGGGCTGCGAAGCCGAGTACATACCCGGCAGGTAGACCGGGTTCCGGGAGCCGTCGATCGGCCCCTTGGACGCCCAGACGATGAATTCGCAGTTCTGGGTGAACCGGCCCTTCTGGGGCCTGGCCTGCGGCTTGTGCCAGGCCAGCACACCCCGCCACAGCCACCCGGCCGCCTGGATCGCGTCCGTGGTGGTCGGGAGCTGGCGCCAGTCGGTGAACAGCAGCGCGGTCCCGCCGGTCTTCGTCAGCCGGTGCGCTTCGGTCATGATCTGGGTGAGCCAGAAGCCGTAGGATCGCTGGTCCATGTTCTCGCCGGTGAAGTCGGCGAGATCGTTCTTGGCGTCTGCGGAGGTGTACTTCTGCTTCGCGGAGCGGGTGGTGCGCTCCTTCGCGGTCCGGCCGCCGGAGTTGTACGGCGGGTCGGTGATGACGGAGTCGACGCAGCCGTCCGGGAGACCGGAGAGAACGGCCAGAGCGTCGCCCTGGTGCAGGGAAAAAGGCAAAGAGGAACCCCTATTCGGGTGCGAAAACACGGAGGGAAACTCCGCCTCGCGCAGAAGTCCTCACGGGCCGGAAATGGGCATGCAGAAGCCCAGGGCCGCAAACCGAGGAAGGCGAGGGGAGTCCAAAAACTGTAGAGGCGAAAGCGCCGACGACCAAGAAGCGCCCGGCCGGGGTATCGGTTTCCGGCACCTCACGACGACTTTTTGGTCAACCGCCGATCCGGGCCTACTGTTTTTGAACCGCCCGGCGCACACCGCCGCTGGCTACTCCCCTGCCACACCTCACGGAGGTACCCCCCTGCCCCGGCATGCCTAGCTCACGGCACGGCCACACACGGCGCGAGCGGCAACTCGCCCACACCGGCCCGCCTCCGATCGCCCACCCCGGCCGCCGCGCCCTTCCACCACACCTCACGACCGCGGCACGCCGGACACCGCACCCCTCAAGGAGCCGTTCATGACGTCTCGCTACCCACCCATGCCCGACACCGCTGACCGGCGAGCGGTCCGCTCAGGTTGAAGGCGCTCGCCGCCGGCATCGGCGTCGTCTTCCTCTCCCCGATCCTGATCGCCGGCACCGGCATGATGCTGGCCTCCTCCGCCGACGCCGTGCAAAGCAGCGGCTCCTTCAGCGGCTGCCTGACCGGCATCGACAGCGACAAGATCGCCGAACAGGTCACCAAGATCCTCGACGGCGCTTCCGGCAAGGACGTGCACGTCGAGGGCCTGGACCTGCCCGCCGAGCAGGTCCCCAACGCCCAGACGATCGTGGCCACCGGCATCTCCCTCAACGTCCCCAAGAAGGGACAGATCATCGCGCTCGCCACGGCGATGCAGGAGAGCCGGCTGCGCAACCTGGGCTACGGCGACCGTGACTCCCTCGGCCTGTTCCAGCAGCGACCCTCCCAGGGCTGGGGCAGCGCCCAGCAGATCCACGATCCGGTCTACGCCTCCGAGCAGTTCTACAAGCACTTGCTCAAGGTGGACGGCTGGCAGCAGATGACCGTCACCCAGGCCGCGCAAGCCGTGCAGAAGTCTGGTCTTCCGGACGCGTACGCGCAGTGGGAGAACCTGGCCACCGCGCTGCAGAGCGCCATCGCCAAGACCTTCCCCGGCGCCGGCGACGCGGACGGCAAGGACACGAACCAGGGCGAGAAGCCGTCGACCAGCACGACCGGCTGCGCGCCGGGCCAGGACGGGTCGGGCTTTGGCCGCATCCCCGAGGGGAGCGTCCCCAAGGGCTATGCGATCCCCAAGGACGCCGACCCGAAGGCCCGAAAGGCCATCGAGTGGGCGATGCGCCAACTCGGCACGCTCTACCAGTGGGGCGGATCCTGCACGAACGCGCACGGCCCCGACCCCATGGGCCGCTGCGACTGCTCCAGCCTGATGCAGCAGGCGTACGCCCATGCCGGCATCACGCTCACCCGCACCACGTACACGCAGGTGGGCGAAGGCAAGGCGGTCTCCCCCGCTCACCTCAAGCCCGGCGACCTGATCTTCAGCCGCGGCACCGCCGCACGGCCCGAACACGTCGGCATGTACATGGGCGAGGGCCTCGTCATCGAGGCTCCGCGCACCACCAAACCGGTCCGGATCACCCCGATCAAGGACTGGGACATTCTCGCCGCCCGCCGCGTCCTCTGACCCCGGTCAGCCCCCAGGCCCGCGAGTCGCCGTCGCCAGGACCTCGCCAGTGGTCTGCCCGAGAGCCGGGCGCGGAGGCCAACCCCCTCCGCGCCCGCCGTCTCGCCCGACGAACCGCCCAGCAGGACGAGTCGAACGGCCCACTCCCTATCTCCCCACCTCCCGGAGCATCCACGTGACCATCCCCTCCCGCGTCCGGCGCGCCCTCGCGGCCAGCTCGATCGGCCTCGTAGTTGCCGCCGGCGGCCTGGCCAGCGCCTCCACAGCCCAGGCGTACGACACCGGCCACACGACGATCTCGTGCAAGGCGGTCAAGGTCCACAAGGATCCGTCGAAGAAGTCCGCCGTCGTGGGCATCGCCTACCGGCACGACAAGGTCGCCTATAACCAGTTCGCGTACAAGCGCGCAGAGAAGACCTGGTACACCCGCGGCACCGTGACTCGGAAGTCCGACGGCAAGAGGATCCGCGGATTCATGATCTACGACTGCGCCAACCCGTACGCGTCGAACCCGGCACCGAAGCCGCCGATTCCGAAGTAGCACGCCCCGGCATCCCTCCCTGGCCCCGGGCAGCAAGGGCGGCTTCGAAGCCGCACCCCGGACCCGAGGAGTGGCCCCCCGCCTCTGCCCGCCCCAGGTCCGGGCAAGCCGCCGCCGCGGCCACTGTCGCGCCCCGAGCGCACGTCCCCCTCCGCTTCGCTTTTCCCGCCGGCCCTCACCTGGCCCGCGTATGCAAGGAGCCCGCCACACCTATGTCCGTCCCTCTCGCAGACCGCGTCATACAGCTCGCCTACGACCCAGGCATCTCACCCAAGGGCGGCGGGTTGCCTGGCCTCGCCGTGCTGAAGAACGTGGTCAACAGCATCAACATGTTCGGGATCATCGCCGTCGTCGGCGCCCTCGCCGTCTCGCTCGGCGTATGGGCCTGGGGCCACCACACCGGCGGCCACCAGGCCGAGGCCAACGGAAAGAAGGGCGCCGTCGTCGCCGCGGGCGCCGCCCTCGGTCTGGGTGCCGCCAACGGCATCGTGGCCTTCTTCTCCGGCCTGGGGTCGCAGGTCCACTGATGCGAAACCGCTTCCCTTCCCTTTCGCTGTCCTCATACGGCGCGGGATGGTCTGCCACCCGTCGCATCGCGATCGTCGCTGTTGCCGTCGCCGGCCTGCTCGCCCTCGCCGTGATCGTCGCCCTGATGACCGGCGGCGGCAACGGCCACCATGCGCCGGACAGTGCCGCGCCCGCCCCGACCGGCAGCCCGTCCTCCTCCGAGGCCGCCCCGAAGCCTTCCGCCGGATCCGGATCGGTGCCCAAGCCTCCGCAGATCGCCGAACCGGTCGCCTACGCCAAGGCGGCGGCCCAGATGCTGTGGTCCTACGACACCCGCGACACCAGCCGCGACGAGCAGCTCGCCGGCATGCGTGCCTGGATGACCACCGAGACCAAGTACGCCGACTGGGCCTCGGTCGCCGGCCAGGTCCCCGACCCGGTGCTGTGGTCACGGATGGCCGACCAGGACCAGCACGCCACCGCCCACATCAGCGAGGGCCACTACCCCGGCGCGTTCAAACAGGCGCTGGCCGAGGACCCTTCCGCGATCACCGAGGCGTACGTCTACGTCGTCACCGTCAACGGCAAGCAGACCCTCAGCTGGAAGAAGGGCGGTGGCGGAGCCGAGGAACGAGCCGTGACCCTCGCCGTCCAGTGCCGCCCCAACCACGACTGCACCCTGGCCGCCATCGCCCCCAGCGTCACGCAGTGACCCGCACCTGAGACAGGAAAGGAGGCGTAACTCCCCGTGGGTTTCTGTGACATCCCCCTGGCCGGCAAGCTGTGCGCCGTCGGCGACGCCGTCGATTTCGCCTCGGACCCCGGCAAGGCCATCGGTGACTGGATGGCGAAGTCTGCCGGTGAACTGGCAGCCGCTTCAGCCGATCTGGCCGCCGAGGCGGTCAACACCACCACGAGGGTGGACCTCAACGCCGGATGGTTCCGCGACAACTACGAGATGTTGCTGCCACTGGGCCTGGTTCTGCTGGTCGCCACTTTCTGCGCGCAACTCGTCCGGGCCGCCATCCGACGCGACGGACAAGCCCTCACCCAAGCATTCACCGGCACCATGAGCGGTGTCCTGTTCGCTTTCTGCGCCATCGCCCTGACCACAGTCGCCATCGAAGTGGTCGATGCGCTCTCCGACGGACTGTTCCGCGCCGCGAAGCTGGATATCGCCTCCGCCGTACGGCGCATCGTGAAGGTCAACCAGATCCCCGGTCTGGCCGGCCTCGGCTGGCTCGTGGCGGTCGTCGCCGGTCTGGGTGCCGCCATCGGCGCCGTCCTGTACTGGTGCGTAATGATGGTCCGCAAGGTCGGCATCCTCGTCATGGTCACGTTGGCCGTCTTCGCCTCCGCCGGCGGAGGCTGGGAAGTCGCCCGACGTTGGCGCAAGGGCTGGATCGAAGCCACCGCCACCCTCGTCGTCTCCAAGCTCCTGATGACCGTCATCTTCGTCCTCGGTATCGCCGCCATGGGCAAGACCGAAGCCAAGGACGGCATCGCCGCGCTCGCCGACGTCATGTCCGGCATCGTGATCATGGTCCTGGTGCTGCTGTGCCCGTACGCCGTCTTCAAATTCGTGCACTGGGCAGCCGACGGCACCGACGGCGAGTCCATCCACCGTGCCGGTGGCGCCGGGGCCCAGATCGCCAAGGCCCACGCAGAAAAGGCCGCCCGCAAGGCTGCCGCAGCCGCGGCCACCGCCGGAACCGGAGGCGCCGCAGCCGGAGCAGGTGGCGCTGCCGCCATGGGGAGTGCCGCACCGCAAGGCCCCGACGGCGGCGGATTCCCCGGCGACGTCGCCACCAACCCGACTGGCGGCGGCGAAGGCAAGGACGGTTCGCAGGGCGGTGGTACGGGAGGCTCGCCCGGCGGCGATGCCGTCAGGTCCGGCCTGGAGAAGGCCGTCCAGCCCGCGCCGACCAGCGTGTCCGACGACACCAGCGGCCAGGTGGGAGGCGCCCCAGGTTCTGGCGGATCCGGCGCGAATGCCGCGTCGGGCCAGGGCGGCGGGTGGCAGGCCACTCCGCCGACGACGACACCGCCTCCGCAGGGCGCACCCCCGTCCTCCGGCTCGCAGGATGCCGCGTCGAGCGGGTCGGCTCCGCCGCCGCCTCCGACCGGCCTCTGATCCCTGTCCGACTCCCGGGGGCGGGACGTGCGCACCACCTCCCGCCCCCGGGCTCCACCCGCGCCTCCAGGACCCGCCCCCATGACTGATCTTTCTGTCGCTCCGGTCACGGTGAAGTTCCCGCACCGCAGCCGCCGCGGCATCCTCCTCGGCCTCTCCCTGCCCCAGCTCGTCCTCGTCTCCTGCACGCTGGCCCTGCTGCTGATGACGGTGATCTCCACCGGACTGCTTGGCGCCATCGCCCTGGCACCGCTGTGGGCCACGTCCGGTGCACTGGTCGCGATCCGCCGCCACGGCCGCTCCCTCATCGACTGGGCACCGGTCGTCACCCGGTACGCGCACCGCCGCCGCACCGGCCAGACCCTCTGGCTCGCCCGGCCCGTCACCCGGCCCCGGCAGGACGGCGTCCTCCACCTGCCCGGCACCGCCGCCTCCCTCAAGGTCGTCACCCCCGGCGACTCCGCCAACCAGGCTGCGGCCGTCCATGACCCGCACCAGCAGACCCTGACCGCCATCGCCCGCGTCACCAGCCGCGCCTTCGCCCTCCTCGACCCGGCCACCCAGAACCACAACGTCGCCAGCTGGGGACGCGCCCTCGCCGGCATCGCCCGCACCGGGCATGTAGCCACCGTCCAGGTACTGGAGCGCACCGTGCCCGACAGCGGTGACACGCTCACCCGTCACTGGAGCCAGAACGGGCAGCCCCAGGCCCCCGTCGCCGGACAGATCTACTCCGAGCTGGTCGCCTCGGCCGGCCCGGCCGCCGCGCCGCACGAGACGTACCTCTCCATCTCCCTCGACCTCAAGGCCGCCCGACGCCTGATCTCGCAGGCCGGCGGTGGGCTGCCGGGCGCGTTCACCGTCATGGAGCAGACCACGGCCTCCATCGCCCAGGCCGCCCGCAACGCCGGCCTGATGGTCACCGGATGGCTGAGCGCGCGCGAGATCGCCGCCGTCATCCGCACCGCCTACGACCCGAAGGCTCTCGCCGCGCTCCAGCAGTGGTCCGAGACCGGCCGTGCCGAGGCCGACCCCGCAGCCGCCGGTCCCGTCGTGCAGTTCGAGGAGTACGACCGCCTCGCCACCGACAGTGCCCGGCACGCGACGTACTGGGTGGAGAACTGGCCGCGCACCGAGATGGGGGCCGGGTTCCTGCACGGGATCATGTTCACGGCCGGCGTGCGCCGCAGCCTCTCCCTCATCTACGTGCCGCAGGGGCTCGAGTCCGCACTGCGGGACGTCCAGCGCAAGAAGGCCGCGATCATCGCCGACGCCAACGAGCGCGCCCGCCGCGGGCAGGTCGACTCCGAAGAGGATTCCGTCGAGTACGCCGACGTCAAGACCCGCGAACGCCAGCTCATCGCCGGGCACGCGGACGTGGCCCTGACCGGCCTGGTCACCGTCACCGCCGAGACCGACGCCCTCCTGGACGCCGCCTGCGCACAGATCGAGACCCACGCCGTCACCTCCGGCGTCGATCTCCGCAGGCTCAACTACCAGCAGCCGGACGCCTTCGCCCTCTCCGCGCTCCCGCTCGCCCGCACCGCCCTGTGAACCAGCAGCTCCCGTGCGCGCCCTGACCCACTGCACTCCGGATCACCCGCGACGGGACGCCCCATCACCACCCTGCCGACCGGCAGGAAGGACCACTACCTTTGACCTCTCCCCCGCGCCCCGACGACGCGCACCCCTACCTCCGCGCCGCGAGCGCCGGCATCCGCCACCACACACGCGCCCTCACGCCCTCGGACGCAGACCCGCCCAGGCCCGTGGACGACCGTCTGCACCTCGACGTACTGCACGCCCACCTCACCGCTCTGCTCCAGCTTCTGGACCGGCTCGCCGACCACACCCGGCCCCCGCACCCGGCCGCCGGACGTCACCTGGCCACCGCCCACACCAGGCTCTGGCAGGCCACCACCGAAGTCCACGCCGCCTTCCACCTGCTGCCCGGCACACCCCAGGCCGACGCCGAGACAAGCGCCTGCCATCCAGAGCGGCTTCCCGAGGGGCCGCCCGTGCTGACGATCTGCCAGCGCCACCTCGCTGCCGGACGCGTCGTCCGCCGCAAGACCACCCCCACCGACCTCCGCCCGCACGCCACGGCCTGCGTGCGATGAGCACCACCCGCAGAATCGAGGGCCCCCGATGAGC